>NZ_CP084398.1:0-435000 GCF_024611115.1 Sphingobium sp. CFD-1
CCCGCCTTATTCACCAAAAGTGTCCTGAAGGGTTGGCGGGAGTGGCGTAAGCCTCTGATCTGAATTAGGAACTGGGTGTCTAAGCCGAACCTGCCGCAGGGCAGAAAATGCCACGGGCCACACCCGCCATGAACGATGATATCGCAAGCTCATTTGGATTCCCAGCAGTCGGCCGCAAGAAAATCACAGCTGCGTTCGACGGTGGCCGGCTTACCTCGGATGGCGGTGTTCTACTGCTTGCACAGGCCGAGCGCGCGATGGGGATTTGCCAGCGCCTGGCGGCTTGTATTGCCGATCCGCGCGATCCAGCGCGGGTGATCCATCGCCTGGATGACATTCTGCGTGCCCGTGTGTTCGCGATTGCGTGCGGCTATGAGGATGCCGATGATCTCGATGCTCTGCGCGACGATCCAGGCTTCCGCCTGGCGCTCGGCAAGCTGCCGGAATCGGGCGCGGGGCTGGCCAGCCAACCGACGATGAGCCGGTGGGAAAATGCACCGACTACGCGCGAACTGGCCAGCATGATGGCCGCGATGATCGACATCTACTGCGCCAGCTATCCCGCCCCTCCGACAGCGGTCACGCTGGATATCGACGACACGTGCGACGTCGTGCATGGCTATCAACAGCTCTCGTTCTGGAACGGGCATCATGGGGAGCGCTGCTTCCTACCGATCCATATCTACGACACCGCGACCGGCAGGCCGGTGGCCATGCTGCTGCGCACAGGCAAGACGCCTTCTGGAAAGGAGGCGGCGGGGCACATCCGACGCCTGGTGCGTCACCTGCGCCGTAATTGGCCCGATACCCACATCACTATCCGCGGCGACGGGCACTATGGTCGACCCGAGGTCATGGCCTACTGCGATGCGGCCCGCGTCGATTACGTGTTCGGCCTGCCCACCAATTCAGCGCTGCGCGCCGATCCCGCCATTGTTGCGGTCGCCGATGCCTGCGCGGTCAAGCGCGCCCAGCGTCAGTGTCCCGTCCTGCGCAACTATGCCGAGACCCGCTATGGGGCAAAGACCTGGAAGTGCCAGCGTCGCGTCGTTGCACGGATCGAGGCCAGCACGCTGGGCATGGACATCCGCTATGTCGTCACCTCGTTGGCAACAGGATCGGCCGAGCACATCTACGACACGCTCTACTGCGCGCGTGGTCAGGCCGAGAACCTGATCAAGCGCCACAAGTCCCAGCTCGCCAGCGACCGAACCTCGTGCCGCTCGGCCAATGCCAATCAGATGCGCCTGATACTGCACACTGCCGCATACTGGCTGCTATGGCGCATCCAGCAGGCGATGCCCAGGACCGCTGCTCTGGCAAGCGCGGAGTTTACCACCTTGCGCCTGCGGCTGCTCAAGGTCGCTGCGCGCGTCGTAGAAAGTGCTAGCCGCATCCGCATTGCCTTCGCTTCCGCCTGTCCGGATGCCGACCTGTTCCGCGCCCTCGTTCTCCGGCTGAAGCCTGCGCCGACGTAGCCCATGCGGCAGCGCCGCAGAACTCCGAGCCCAGCCCTTCAACCCGAAAAGCCCATCAATCCGAATGCGGTGAAACAAACGCCAGCGATGCCGGTCGTCCGCGCAATACAGCCAGCCGCAGCAAATGCCCAGAGCGGGCCCGAAACCGAGCGTCGTGAATAAGAGAGGTTAGTGTCTCTTGCGCTCGCTTTCGGCATGGTATTGATGTTCATGCCGCGCCTCGCCGAGGCAGAGGGCAGATGTCCTGACGGATATTTTCCGATTGGCGGAGGTGGGGCTGGCTGGGAAGGTTGTGCGCCGATGGGTGGTGATCCGGATCAAGGAGCCGGGAGATCTCAACCACAGTGGGAAACGCGCTGGGGAGCAGTGGCCGTAACCAATGGCGCATTTGGTTATTCGCACTCCTGGCCCACGGAACATCAGGCAATTGAAGAAGCCTTATCACAATGCAGTCGTGATGCTGGCGGGGCCACCTGTACGCTTAGTCTGTCTTACTATGACCAATGCATAGCGCTTGCATGGGGACAGAAGGGGAGCAACTCGGTCTCGGCGCCGGACATCGGGCAGGCAGAGCGGCTAGCGGTCGAAAACTGCTCCAAGCGGACAACAAGCTGCAAAATCTACTATTCGGGGTGCAGTTACCCTGAACGCGTGCGCTGACATGGCTCCAGGCAGGCAGGGCGCTTCAAAGGAGTGTTCATGACACTGGATGACATTATCTCGCAAGGCCAATTCCGGAATGGCCAGACAAATTCGCGGGGCATAAGAATTGCAACTTTGCGATTTGGCGCGTTTTACCTATTCCTATTGATGGTAATTGTTTTTGCATTCCTGTCATCGGTCGACGAAATTTCCGCAAATTTTATCGCTCTGCGCTTCATTCAATTCATATCTATTATCATTTTGTCGTCGGTGATATCGTATATTCTGTTCCGCCTTCATGAAAAGCTGATAAAAATTCGAACGTCGGAAGATTCCCTTCCGATATTAGTCATTTCATCATTCGTATTCTCGCTTATCGGGGCCGCGCTGTGGGCCGGGGCGCATCAGTTTTACCCCGCCCTGCTCGGAACGCCGCCTCCCGAGCCTGGCTCGCTTGATAACTTTGGCGGCCTTGTCGTCATTTCGTGGGGGTTTCTGTTCGGCTGGTCGAGCCTGTTCGTCACGCTGGTCTTTGCCTTTGAACTCAACGATCGCAAACAGCGCCTGGCGGCGATCCGTGAAGAGGCGCTGGGGGCGCAGATGCGAGCCTTGCGATACCAGATCAATCCGCACTTCTTGTTCAATACACTCAATTCCATCGCAGGATTGATCGAGGAAGGCGCGGCCACGCAGGCCGAACGTATGGTGCTTTCCCTGTCCACTTTCCTTCGGACCACGCTGGCGCTCGATCCGTTTCACGATGTGCCGCTTGCCGACGAGATCGCGCTGCAGGAAGAATATCTGGGCATAGAGCGGGAACGCTTTTCCGACCGGATGAGCTTCACAATCGACGTGGAGGCCGAAGCCGCGGCTGTGCTGGTGCCAAGCCTGATCCTGCAGCCACTCATCGAAAACGCGATCAAGCATGGCGTCGGCATGACGCGCGGCCAGGTAGCCATAAGTCTGAAGGGATACAGGCAAGGTCAGCATTTGTGCATCACGATCGAGAACGGAATGCCGGGCAGGCACATGGCGATGGCGCGCCCGGACGGGTTTGGCGTGGGCCTCAAGAATGTTGGCGAGCGACTGCACGCCCGGTTCGGGGAAGATTGCGCGATCCGATCCGGGCCTGTCGCGGATGACCGGTTTTGCGTGTCGCTGGAATTGCCCTGGCGAACTGCGTGAGAGGCAATGAGAAGCCCATGATCATACCCAAACCACTGGCAAAGTGGCGGATGGCGGCGCCGTTCCTGTGTGCCACACTCATCTTGTTTGGTTACGTGCCCTCGGCGCGTGCGGAGGATAGCATCGTCGATGCCGCGATGGGCGATATCGACGGTGATGGCCGTCAAGACCTTGCCATCCTGACGCTGCCGACCGGAAAAAGCCGTAACGATGTTGGCATAGCAGTCTATCTGCGTGATCCCACTCTGCCGACCTTGAAGCGCACCATCCTGCTTCCGGCCCGTTTCTGGGGAACCAGTAGTGCTGGACAGCAGCCGCAAATCGCCATTCTCGAAAACCGGTCGATCACCGTGCATACCGAAAACATGGCGTTCGGCCGGGAACATTGGGAACGAACCTATACGCTCGTCTGGCGCAATGCCCGGATGCTCGTTGCCGGCTTTACCTACACCTTCAACGATACGATCGATCATGATCAGGCTGGCAGTTGCGATCTCAATCTCCTGACCGGGCGGGGGATACGCAATGGCGAGCAAATCACAACCGGCAGACAACGCATCGATCTGGCCGACTGGGATGACAGCTTCGGCCTGTCCGCGTGCGGAATCGAGGGCTGACGGCCTGATCAAGGCCACGGCATGCAGCACTGGTACATCGGAACGACTGTGCAGCATGGCAGCGGCGCATATCATGCACATGTTCTGACGGGAGGGTCTTGCGTGCTGATACCCCTGCTTGCCGCTGCGGCTGCTGCCAGTCCGATCGGCGAACTGCGGACATTCCGGGACTGGATCGTCGGCTGCGACAATCTGCACGCCTGCCATGCCACGACCCTGTACCCAGAACCCACGGAAGAGGAAATCCAGGCCGGCGACGAGCCGATTGCCGACAATTTCTTCGCCCTGTCGCTACGACGCGGCGGCGGGATGCACGATGCGCCTCGGCTCCGATTGATGGATTGTTATATGTGCGAAGCTGAAAAGGGGCGCGAACCCGCGTTGGCCCGGCAATTGCGCGTGAAGGACAAGGACGGCAGGCTTCTGGCGCGCAAGGACTTTACCAGGGACGAGGCTGTCCGCCTTGCCTCGGACGATGGCCTGTTGCTGCCCAACGATCCCGCTCTGATCGCAGCACTGGCCCAGGGCGAAACGGTCGAGGTTCTGGACGGCAAGAGCGGTTCCATGACGGCGATTTCGTTGCGGGGGCTGAACGGCGCCATGCGCCATATGGATGAGGATCAACACCGGCTCGGCAATGTCACGGCACTCGTCGCGCGAGGCACGGCCGCAGCCTATCTGGTGCCCCCAAGGCCGCCCGAACCCTTCATCTATGTGCCGCCGCCGTCCGATTTGCCGCCTGTCCGGATATCGGATGAAAAGCTGAACGCGCTGCAAATCCAGTATCGCTGCCAAGGCACGGACAGAGGTCTGCCCGAGGTGACGTTCGAACGCCTGGACGAACGCACCACCATGCTGCTGCTTTTCGCTAACTGTTCATCCTACAATGGCGAAGGCTATGTATTCCTGATTGGCGAGGATCGGGAAATCCGCCCCGCGCCGGTGCGGCTGACGGCCCAGGATCTCGAATTGGAACTACCGCAGGTTATCTCCTCCTACTGGGACAAAAAGACGCGGCGTCTGCACAGCTTCGGACGCGGGCGGGCCTTCGCCGATTGCGGCCAGGAGCATGCGTTCGTCTGGGATGGCGATCAGTTCGTCCTGGTTGAAGAGGCCGACATGGGCGAGTGCCGGCGCAGCATCGATTATATCACCGTCTACCGCCGCGAAACGGCCGTGCGCGCGCCGCGCCGCTGAATGCACCAGTACGCCACTGCGCCGTGACGCGCCACAGCCGCAAGGCTAAACCCTTACGCTAACGCTGCCGGGAGTCAGGACGGTTGAAATGGATTGCTCAAACGCTTGGCCCCGCGCTCCTGCTTTGGCCTTCGCTCGCAGGTGCTAGCGGGATGATCGAAATGCCCCCACTGGAAGAAAGGATGGCGAGCCAGAAAGCGTGCCTGGCCTTTCTTCGGGATCGCGCGGCGGAGGACGCGCAATTGCCTAAGCCCGAGACTGTGGCCGCCGACGGCAGCCGGCAGACGGTGACCGTCGAGGCGAAAAGCAAGGGCGTTGAACGCATCGGTCATGGTCGCGCGCGTTATGCGGCCCGCGTCTGGTATGTGAACGGATGGCCCCGACCGGATCTGGGGCAATTGGAATATCGCGCGAACTGGGAAGAGCACATTTACGAATGCCGGGGACGAAAGTTGGTCTCGAGGACGTCGCGCGGCTTTACCAACGAAAGTTTCGAACCTCTGCAGGCGGGACCGGAAACGCGACACTGAATCTTCGATGTCGATGCATCGAAGTAAAATGCGCGTTTCCGATAGCCTTGAGGTGCTTCTAGCGCGCCGCCATGTAGAGGCAGGTGAGAGCCTGGATCCCGCTCATTTGCCACCAAGGATCAGAGCACGTCTTCGCCAGGTTCGCCGCCGCCGGTTGATACACCGGCCGATTGACCAAGCTTGCCGCCGTTATGGGCTGTTGCTGAAGCTTCATGGCCGCCACATTCGGATTTGCCGCGCTAATCGCAGCAGAAACGGGAGCAGAGGCCAGTAAGGCAGCGCTGCATACGGTGGCGGCGATAGCCATTTTTCGCATGGTTTTTTCCTTGTTCACGTCATGGGTCTGCCGCCTGTAATTCGCGATGTCCTTGGCGAACCATCAGCTGGCCGGAAAATGGTAACGTGGTTGCCCCGCGCGACTATCCGTCATCTTGCAGAACGCGACGTCGGACCGGCAGGCATCAGCTTAATCTGCAAATGGCGATGCGGGGCCTATCAACGGCGGTGGAGCAAGGACCTGAAGTGCACGTGAGCCGTAGTCAGGCTACCGGAATCAACGGCATGGCGCGTTCGGGATGTCGTGCTGTGCGATCCAGTCGATTACCGCCTGTTTTCCCTTGCGCGCATCTGGCGAAAGCAGGTCATCCTTCATCAGGTTAAGGTAAGGCAGGAAGGTCTTGTTTTGCGCATTGCGGATGTCCGGGCAGGCGCCGGCCGCCAGCAGGTCCAGCGCGACCCAGGGCTGGTTTGTCTGGGCTGCTATGTGCAGGGCGGTATTGCCCACGCTATCCGGCTGGTTCGGATCGGCGCCTGCCGTTAACAGCACCACAACCTGATCGCGGCGGCCAGCCAGAATCGCTGTCCTCAAGGGCGTTCGCGCTGTCTCCGGTTCTCGCGCATCGGGATCGCTGACGCGGGTAACGGCGTGACGATGCCCCGCACCCGCGTCAACGCTTCCTTCGCGACCCGAAGGAATGCCAGTGCAGGCCGACGTCAGGAAAACGGCAAAGACCCAGCCAACATGTGCCCTGCGTTTTCGGGCTATTTCCTGTCGGGATGCATTCATCGGTCAAAGCTAACATCCCGGCAGGTGCTGGGGCGACAGTACCGCGATACCGGTACATCTTGGGTCAACCAACCATCGGGCGGGTCATCCGCTGCGATAAAGCGAAGCAGCGGCGAGACTGGCGTACCGGTACCTCGCCAAAGCTGATCTGCCGCCGCAAGCTATCTATTCAAGGATGTGGGCCTGCGCATTGGGCGTCGCCCAGGCAGATTGTCGGAGTTCAGTCATGCCGTTTTCGCGTGTCGCAGTAGCTGGGATCATGTCATGTATCCTTGCTGAGCCAGCCATGGCCGCGCGTAGCGGAGATTTTGGCGGACTGCCGATTTGTTCGAGGTTGAACGCGATGCCTCGTGGCTATCGGCCGAGCGAGTGCAACAGCCGTTCGCCTCTCAGCGGAGAATGCCGGTTCTTCCTGACAGCCAAAGGCATGCGAACGGAATATCTGATCGAGAACGGGATCGTGCTCGAAAAGCGGGTAAGCCTTCGCGCTGGCCCGCGCTCGGCCAACCCCTTCGGATTGCTCAGGGGCGAAAGTCGCGCCAATACCGCCGGCAAGGTTCGGGCGAGTACGGGGCTTGCGACACGCTACTGGGATGATGCCGAGGATGCGGGCGCTGGCTATCTGCAATCGACTGAGGTCAACTGCAGCCGGACCAAATCTTACACCATCAGCGTCTGGTTCAGGAATGGCCGGGCGGAAGCCGTATCGGTTTCAACCTTGCCTGCAATGTAAGCGGCGACCGCCGGCCAAGTGGACGGAATGGACAAATCCGGACCAGCCATCAATCTGGCAATGCAGGGCCGTATCACCGCTGGCTACATGACCTTGTCACCGCCGACGATATTCCTGAGGCGTCATCCCAGTGTCGGTCTTGAAGGCTCTGTTGAACGGGCCGATCGACCCAAATCCGCAGTCCAGCGCAATTGTCAGGATCGGCAGATGGGCAAGCGCCGGATCAATCAGGCGGTGCTTTGCCTCTGCAATACGATAGCTGTTCACCATCTGATTGAAATTGGGAAATCCCAGCATCCCCGTGATGCATTGGGTGACCTTGTATTCCGGCTCTCCCGTGAGCCTTGCCAGGTCTGCAACGCGCAGGTCCGCTTCCACGTACAAATGGTTCTCACGCATGAGACTGACCAGTTGCTCGCCAAGCTGGAGGTCAGGGGCGACCGCCTTGCGCTTAGGTCGGGCCGTAGCACATTCGAGGGGATGCTGCCTGCGGTGGCTCAGTGCCCACCCGTACCCGAAAACCGCTGCGATCGCACAAATCGCCTTGATGGGGATGCTCAACTGGGAGGCGAGTGAGTCCCGAGGGGCACCGTCCACCGCCAGGACCGCAACCCCCAGGATCGCGACGTAACCTGCCGCATACAAGATGCGGAACTGCCGCTCCGTCTTGTCACCCTGCGCGCGCAGATCCAGCAATGGCTCGGCGATGGCCAGCAGCAACATGGCAGAACTGCCCAGTCTCGCCAGGTTATCGAGAATGCGAAGCGGGACATCGTCCACCGGCACGAAGGACGTCACCGCGGACGATGCCATGACCAGCAGTACGGCCCCAAGCGGCCACAAACTATGAGGCCCGACCTCGCGCCGGAATAGCGACCGGGTCGCTAGCCATGACCATCCGCAAGTTGCATTTCCGATGATGGCGAAAAAGTCGATGGTCGCCCCCAGTTGGATGGCAAGGAGCGACTTCAGGCAAAACGCGAGCGACGCACACATGAACACAGCGCCGTAGACGACTGACGGGTCGACTTTGGCCGGGTTTGGATTCCGTGGGCTGATGCCAAGCTGCAAAATCGATCCCATGAAGGCGCTGCCCCGAAAATTCCTGAAAAAACTATGGCCGATTTCCAAATCGGACGGACCCGATCTGTCAAGACTGCCATCGACGGCGGCACCTGCTGAGCAGACAAACCGTACCGAACGAACGGCAGCCCACAGTCTCAAACGAAACTCACGTCGTGACGTTTGAGGCATGAGTCGCCCCGCCCAACGCAATATGGTCCATTGGATGAGAAGACTTCAAGAAAACCCCGTTCCGACACGGCTCAAATTGTCGGCCATGTGGACGGCGACAATGTTCTGCTATGTCTATGGCGACTACTTCGGGCTTTACGTTCCGAACAAGCTGGCGTCGGTCGCTCAGGGAACCATGGGGCCGCTTGGAGCAGCCACGCCCGGAACACTCGTCGCGGTGTCCCTGATGATGGCGATTCCCAGCCTGCTCATCGCGTCCACATTGCTTGTCCCGGAAGCCGCATGCCGGTGGAGCAATATCACATTCGGGGCTCTCTACACTGCGATCGTAGCGATCAGCATGTCCGGCGCGGAGCCGTTCTACATCGCCTTGGCCATCATCGAGATGTTCCTGACCGCTTCGGTCATGCTGGTGGCCTGGACATGGCCAGTCGCCAAAGGAGATGGGATGTGACGGCAGACGCCAAATATGCCCGGCTGGCAGGAGTAACCTATTTGGGCACGATCGTCTGCGGCGTCTACGCAGAAGTGTTCGTGCGGGGCGCCCTGGCCGTGCGCGGCGATGCCGCCGCGACGGCGCAGGCCATATTCGCATCCGAACCGCTGTTCCGCGTCGGCCTCATCGCGGATCTTGCGATGCTTGCCTGCTACATCGTTGTCACCATTCTCCTCTTCGGTCTTTTCGGCAGAGCTTCACCCAGGGTTTCTGCGATAGCCGCAGCGTTCAGCATGATCGGAATCGCGGTTCTCACATGCGACACCCTGCTTCTGACGATGATCTTGCGAATGCGTGACCTGACGCAATCTCAACAATCTCTGACCGACGCCGCCTATCTGATGCTTCGCGTCCATGGCGATGGCTACAAGATCAGCCTCGTGTTTTTTGGCGCATATTGCCTGCTGCTCAGCTGGTTGATCTGGTCTGGGCGCCTGTTGCCGAAGGCCGTGAGCTTCGCAGTCGCTGCTGCCGGCGCGTGCAACGTCGTCAACAGCCTTGCCTGGCTTGGAGCGCCGGAATGGGCTGCACGCCTTCCGCAATATTTCACAATGCCGACCCTGCTGGGCGAACTGGCCCTGGCGCTCTGGCTGCTGGTTTTCGGGATTCGTGAGAGCGAGGCGTAGGTTGCCGATGCGGAGATTTGCCTCTTCAGGACCATGCTCGGCGCGCGCTCATGCCAGCCTGGATTTAAGGACACTTCCGCCAATGGCGATGGGGTTCACATCCAGCTCCCATGAGCCTGCTTCATGAGCGCTATCGGCAGGCGGGGGGAATTCCAGAGGGTAGGACAGCCCAAATCCCATCCTGACCAGCCCGGATGCCAGGCCAAGGGGAAGGCCAGGCTCTTCGTTCTTGTAGCCGATGATGAGCACACGATTGCACGCATCAAGGAACTCGCTTCCACCTGCATCGAAATCGAGAGCCTTGCCGGCGAGCATGACCCGGTTGGGTTATCGTTCGTTGCCGCCCCGATGGACGCCACCTGGCGAGACCACCTGACCCAGCGGAAGCTGGAGATTGCCCTCGGCGTGGCCCGCGGTCTCTCGAACAAGGACATTGGTCGCGAACTCGGCATCTCGCATTTCACTGTCCGCAATCACCTGTCGCAGATCCTGTTGATTCTGGGGCTATCGAGCCGGCAGGAACTCGGCGAGTTCCTGCGCACGCACCTACTTCGTCTGGCGTAGCGGCTCCATGGGCTGTGCCACATAGCGGGCCCAGACATAGCGCCACGGCATGAAGACGTAGGCCAACACGATCCCGATGCAATCCTGGAAGAGGTTCTCGATATCCTGCGTCCATCTTCCCGCGAGCCAGGCGCGAAGTGCGATCAACAGGAGCCAGATGGTTTTCCAGGCGACTTCGTAGATCATGAGAGGCAACATCTGGATGGGATAGCGGACCCCGAGCAAACTCAGCAGCGCAAGAGCAGCAAGCATCGAGCGGGAAAGCGTTTGCGGAACCGGCACGTCAGCAGATGCAAAGAGCAGGTTATACCAGACAAAGTATCCCATGAAACCAGCCATCAGTAGGAATACCAAGCGAATGCAATGAATTCGCCATGTAGCGATAGGTGGAAAACTTGAACTCTGATTGCTTTGCATGATGCGGATTGCCTTCAATGTCTTCGAACGGGGCGAATTGTTGAAAAGACTGCCAGAGGAGGCGCAAGGCGTCGGCGGGTGCAGTCAGGCACAGCAAAGCGAGCTTCCATCGTGCCGTCTTACCGGTTTGGAAATCGGCGATGTTTTAATCCGCACCGGGCAGTCGCAGACGTCACCGTGGAAAGCGTGGCGGCGAAACTCTACCGGCGTTTTTCCTCAATGGCAGCGTTATGCGTGCCAAGTGGACGGAGTGGATGAAGACGATCGTCTGCACGCCAAGACGTGAGCGGGCGCGCCGGTGGCCGTTAGCCCCTGTACCGGCGCGCCCTTCCTTCTGATGACATGCCGAGGGTTCGGCATGCAGCCAGTCCTATGACGACTGACCTAGCGGGCTTCCTGCGGGTTCGCCGCCATTCCCGCCGCCGCCCTCGATCCGCCCCTCTCGGCGGCTTCTCCGACGGTCCCGGCGCTTGTGGGTCCCGGTCCCCTAAACGCTGCCAGCCTTCAAACGGTGGACGCGTGATCAAGCGACGTTGCCTGCACGATTGAACGAAAGTTCTCGGAAAACTCAGGGTGCCGCGTCTCCAGAAATCGCTCGATCTCGGGCTTTGCCATCAATCGCTCGAGGAAACCGGACGCGACGACAAGAACCAGCATGTCATCCCCGTAGGAGACCTCCAGCTCTTTGTAATCCGCGTTTAGCGAAGCCATTTCCCGTTCCAGCCGAGCCATCTGTTCGGTGGAAAGACCTGTCGATTTCCTGAGATCGTCTGGCTTGTGGAGATCGGCGGGTTTTGACGTCGCCAGCAGCGCCTTTGCATAGGAGGATGTGTAATTGTTGGCCGACACCATGAGTTCGGCGACTTCGAGCTGGCGGATAGGCTTCATCTTTCGCAGCTTCTGGAATGCGTTATGTCCGACAGGCTTGTCCTTGAGAAGTTCAGCGACGTCCTGGCTGATCCCTGAAAGGAGATGCCGCCGCTGTCGGATGACCTTCACATCGACGTTGAGCGCGCGGGCCAGTTTCTCTTCCGAGACCCCGCGCTCGAGCGCTCGCACGATCATGTAGTGTTCCTGGATCGTCGCGAGCCGGTTCACGCGCTTGTTGTAGGTGAAGGATTCATCGTCACTGGCAACGACACAGGCAGCGACCGACGCGCCTTGCGCGACCAAAGCATCGAGACGAACATGCCCATCGAGGATCAGAAAGTTCCCGTCGCGCTGGCGTGCGACCGAAATCGGCTCGATCAGCCCGACTTCTGCGACCGAGGCTGCGATACGGCGATATTTCACGCTTTCATGCACACCTTTGGGGAGGGATCGTGTCGGGAGCAGTTTGCTGATCGGAATTTGATGCACCTGCTGCTCGAACGCGATTTTGACGGGGCTGTTCATGCTCGCTCCACCGGTCCGATCCGTTCGGCCAGAGCCTGCGGGATACTGTTGAGGCCCTCGGCGCGCAGAAGCGTGACGAAGTGTTCGTCGGCCAAAAGGCGCCGCATCGCATTGGTCACGAACAGGAGGCGGCTCCGGGCCAGGGAGGCGCGCTTGATCAACAGCTTCTGCCGCTCCGTTTCTCGCTGATACGAACGGATCAGGCCTTCGGATGTCACCGGTCGCGATGGCCACGGACCACGTCCGCGCTTGTGCATCTGTTTGCCGCTGTTGTTGCGCTGCTCGATGATCTGGCGGATTGCCAGGACCTGATTGCCGGGGATCGCCTTTTCCTCATAGGCTTGCGCTAGGGCTTGCTGGACCTCACCGTCCTTGGCGCGGGCGATCTCCATCGCGATGGTGTGCGGGATGACGCCGCGCTCGACCGCAGAAATCAGCTTCTCCTCGCCATTTTCGAGGAGCACGCAAATGGCCGAAACGTACTCGGGCGAGAAATCGACTCTCGTCGCGATTTCATTGTGGGAATAGCCTCTGGCGGCAAGCGCCCCGATGGCATGAACGAGTTCCAGAGGGCTGTGTTGCCGCCGGGCGAGATTCTCGACCAGGCTCATCACGTAGCAGTCCTCTTCCGAGGCCTCGACGACGATGGCTGGAATTTCGGACTGCCCCAGCGCGATGAACGCCTCGAGACGCCCCTGTCCGCAAACGAGATCGTAGCGCGCCTTGCCTGGGCGCTGGCTAACCGTGATCGGCTTCTTCAGTCCGAGATGGGCAATGCTGTCGACCAGTTCCTGGAAGATCCGCTTGTTCCGCACGCGCGGATTGAGGATCGTGATGAGGTCGACCGGCACCAAGCGGATTTCGGGGGCAGAATCGCTCATGCCGCAGCACTCAATGCTGTGCGGCGCGTCAGATCCATGAAAGCATCCAGTGTCTCATACCTGTAGGCATCGAGCAGGATGCCATTCTCGGGCGCCAGCCTAAGGTCAGGCTTCTTGCCGAGATCGAGCCAGGGCAGAAGGTAGTAGTCCCGGATCGAGCGGTTATCGGCCTCCATCCGGACCGCGATGGTAATTCCTGGTCGCAGACCCTGATCGAACCGGATTTTCCAGCGCAGGCTGCCTGCCGGGCTAACCTGGCAACGGGCGATGACCAGCGCCGCCGTGAACTCCTCGTTGATGTGCAGCAGATCGGACACGGGGTCTCGTCGGACCGAACCGCCCGCGCTCTCGATTCCCCCAATGACCTCTTGGACAACGTCTGGATGGAGCGCTCGCAAGGCCCTGTTGGTTTCGATGTAGCGATAGTCGCGCGCTGGTGAATAGCCGACCAGCTCATAGGCTCGCACCAGGCTGCCGAACCGGTGACGAAACGTCATGCTCGACGGCATGTCCTCGACTTCGTCGATGACCAGCCCGGAAAGCCATCCCTTCTCGGCCAACAAGGCAGAGAGCCTGTCGAGCAGTTCCTGGTCGGTGTAGCGTTTGCTGCGGGCATCGATGATGCGCTGTGCCGCCTCATAGAAGTCGCGCTCGACTATCGGCTCGAATGCGCCGTCATGGCGGACCCACATGTCAGGTGGATTGTTAACCCGCTTGGCCTTCAGCTTGAACGAGCGCCGGTTGTAGACATTATTGCCGATGTATTTTTCGTTGGTCAGGATCTGATGGACCGTACCTCGGGTCCACGGGCGACCGAGATCGGTCACAAGCCCTTCGGCATTGAGTATCCCGGCGATTTCGCTCTCGCTTCGCTGCTGGACGACGAACATCCGGTAGAGGCGCCGGATGATCTCGACCTCCTCGGGTGGGCCGGGCTGTAGAACGACGCGGTCGGTTTGCAGGCTCTTCTGCTCTCCGCGTTGGAGCGTGGCTTTCGGATTGCAATGCTCATCAACAAGAACCCGTCGCAGGCCGAAGCCCGCTGGTCCTCCCTGCCGGAATCCAAGCCGGATGAGGCGGCACTGTCCCGTGAAGACCTTGGCGGACAACTCCCGGCTGTATTCGCCGGCCATCGCCCGTTTCATGCTCTTGATGATCGTCGCGCTCAGGCTGCCATCGTTCTCGAATTGCTCTGCGCAGTAATGGACCTTGACCCCGCCCTCGCGGCAGATGAACTCGTAGTAAGCGCTTTCGTCGGCGTCCTGAAAGCGGCCCCATCGGCTGACATCGTAGACGAGCACCACCTCGAAGTCGGTGTTCCCCGAACGGACATCGGCGATAAGCCTCTGAAGGGAAAGGCGGCCATCCAACTTGAGGCCGCTCTTCCCCGAATCTTCGTAAGTCCGGACGATTTCAAAGCCCCGACGCGCAGCGTAGTCCGCAATGATCTCAGCCTGGTTCTCGGTCGAATATTTCTGATGCTCGGTCGACATGCGCATATATTGCGCCGCCCGGATCAGGCGCTCAGGCATCTCTTCGCTATTGCCCGAAGTGTTCGTCACGGCCGATGCTTTCAGTTCGCTCCCAGGGGACACGCTAAATTCCTCCGAAATTTATCGGGAGGAGGGGCGAATGTCGTTCACCAAGAAGGACCGAAAGATTCAGTCAGAATCAGGAAAAACTTTTCCTGCGATAACGCCAGATTCACTGGCTCAAGTGATTGCGGCGGCACTACGGGCAGAATTTGGTGCAACGCCATCGGCGGTCAAGACAGTTGCCCGCCTGACGCATTCAAATGAGCGGGCGGTGCGTAACTGGTTCGATGGCAAGAACGGCCCCAGTTCCGACAATCTGGTCGTTCTGATGCGGCATTCCAACATCGTCCTCAAGGCTGTGCTGGAAATGGCAGACCGTCCCGATCTGGTGTTAGCCGTCGGAATCCTGGGGCTCAGGGAACAATTGGTGGATGTGGTCGCCGCGATCGACAAGGCGCGCAATTAGCCCTTGCCATCAAGCAGGCGGCTGATGTGATCGGAAACGGCTGTCGCTGCTGCTCGAAGCGGCTCATCTATGTGGATGTAGCGCTGAGTAATGCCGCGCGAGGCATGGCCGAGCAGTGCGGCGATCGTCAGTTCCGAGTAGCCGAGACCGCCCGCTATACTGGCAAACGTGTGCCTGAGCACATGTGGGGTCACATCCTCAAGGCCTGCCTTGTAGCAGACACGATCGAGTACGCGGACCACTCCGATGAAATGACCGTCACCCCAATCAGCCGGAAAAAAGAACTTCGACCCGGTGTCAGGTTGGGTCAGAAGGAGGTTGACGGCCGCTGCGCCAATAACCCTGCGCTGTGCACCTGTTTTCGTTGTCGCGAAGTGAACTGCGTTCTCCTCTTCCAGCAGCCATTTCCGTTCAAGCCCCAACGCCTCAAGGCGCCGAAACCCCGTCAGTAGCAACAGCCGGATGACCGCGATCCCCTTGGGATGCTCCAGGTCATCCTCCGCCTCCCGGAGTGCGGCGCCGAGCTTGCGGATTTCCGCCTGGGAGAGCCATCTCATCCGCGGTGCGCTAGCAATCCGGCGGATGCCCCGGGCAGGATTCTTCTCAATTTCCCCAAGTCGAACGGCATGCTCCAGGATAGAATGCAGGGTGGACATCGTCCGGGCAGCCACGCCATCGCCGCCTTTTGTCGCGCCGCCACGGCTTCCAACCCGGGGTTTTGAAGTCGCACCTGCCGCGATGTCGGCCTGGGCCGCTTCGATATCCCCCAACTTGAGTGTCTCGATGATGCGATGACCAAGCAACGGTCGAATATGGGATTCAATGCGGCTGCGGTCCATCGCCAAGGTCGATGGCTTAATCGCCTTGCGACTGCGACCAATGATCTTACCGGCCTCGGCGCGCTCCAGATACCAGTCGCATATCTCGCCGATGGTATGGCCAACTGGTTGCTGTTTGATCTCTTCGATCGGGTCCGCGCCTTTGGCGACCTCACCGAGCATGACACGAGCGTTGCGCCTGGCGCAGCCGTGCAGATGCTTGTTGAAGTTGCCCGTCAGGCTCTTCTCTCCGGCCACGGCAATGCCGTGCTGGCCGAATATCCGGCACATGATGCGACCGAACGTGCTCTTTCCGGTTCCCTTGCCGCCGATGAATGTCAGGGCCACCTCGGCAGGCTTCTCAGGGTGCTGGACCCCGTATGCGGACCATCGGATGATATAGTCCGCCAGATGTTCGTCACCCCCGGCCAAGCCCTCGACTATCAGGCGGCGCAGCAGCGGCCATTCGCCCGGCTCCGGCTTCACCGCCAGTCCCTGCCAGATGTTCCACTCGCGTTCGTCCACGGGACCATTCGGCCGGAACACGACACTGCGATACTGCCGCCGCATTCGGTGCTCCAGCCACTACTTCCCGGCGGGCGTGTATTTCGGGTTGCCGTCCTTATCCGTGCCGGTCTGGACGGGGACATTCATGTAGCGATTGCGGAAGTCGTCAAACGATTGCGCCATGATCTCCTTACGGCTGGGGTCAATCTCGCTGGGCTCCCACGACACCACCTTGGTCTTGCCACCATACAGCTCGATCACCGCATGGTCGGCATTCAGCCGAGCGAGCATCGGCTCATCAACCTCGGCCCGCGCCCGCGCGATCTGCCGGGCGGCATAGTCCAGTGGCCGCTTCTGCGCCATCGTGTGGGCAGAGATGCCCATGTCCGGGTCGAGAAGCACGGCGGCGATTTGCTCATCCTTGCAGCCCGCGCGCACCATCTCGCAGACAACAGCGAACGTCACCTCAGACCGGGAATCATACCGAAGCTCATCGTCCGGGTCGCACCCCTGCACGATCAGCATTCGGGTGCGCGGCGTCACGGCCGGGGGAAGCTCGTCTAGGCTGGCGAGAGGGGCCGGGATGCCATCTAGCTGGACCGTAGCCTGTCCGGTTGTCGGAGCGACATTCCTAGGCTGCGCGGCGGTGAATTCTGCCAGCGAATAGACCCGCTCATTATGAAATTGGAGCAGGTTCGCCAGCCGGGGCTCCCGCCCGGGCTTACGCTTCCAGTTTATTGTGCCGGGGAGGCGGAGGATACGATCAACATTGTGGCAGCTATCGGCCTCGAACGCGATTTCAAGGTGCCGATTGTAACATTCCGCTTCCTCGGCCCGTGGAACGTGGCCGCCGATGAATAACGGCTCATCCAGCAGCCACAGCGCCTGCACCCCGCCGCCGCTGTCGATCACGATGGAGGGTGGGGGCGAGAAGGCGTCCAGTCGAGCGATCGCAGCGGCGCGGGCGGCGGCCGGGTCCTCGCCTTTCCTAGGATCAATGTCCACGTGCAGCACGGCCATGTCGCGCACGTCCTCCCCCTCTTGGGCATCGTGCCAGTCGAGCAGAACGAACGCGGCCGCCCGGAGACCCTGCCATTGAGAGGTATGCCCCCGGCGTGATTTCAGGCCCCGTTCCTTCTCCCGTTCTCCCGGCTCCCGCTTCAAACCGCGTTCCCGCCGGGCGAGGAACTCGATGAACGGCTCGGGCTCGAGGTCGTGGTCAATGGTGAACAGCCAGTACCAATACGCGATCTTTTCGGGGAAAGAGCGAATCATTCTCGCCACAGAGATCGCGAACAAGGAAGAGGCCGACATTGAGGACTTCTTTGACCCGGCGCTGTTTGTGCAAATCGTGAACAAGGCATACGACCTAAAGGGCGACCACGCACTTACGATCAAGAAGCTGGATGAGGCTGACCCAAACACTGGTCGGCTGGTCAAGAAAGCCGAGGCATATTTGCGAGCCGGGGTGGATCGATGTTGCTGTCCGCCGCCTCTGCGATCCGCGTCCATGCGTCGTGCATCGCCGTCATCGCCGCGCGGGCGGACTGAGCGCTCGCGCCCTCGCCCTGAATGGTGCCGGGGTGGTGGTCGATGGGCACGGTGATGTCGCGGTTGCTCCGCGCCGGGACCGGGCGCGCCGGGGGGCGTCCGCGGACTGCCAGCGCGGCGTCGATGGGTGCCTTCTCTGTCATGTGCTTCCTCCTAGAACAGGCCGATGGCCCGGCCATGGCCGACGCGGTGCTGGTGCAGCTCCCGCAGGCCGTAGCCGAGGCCGTCCAGCCAGTGGTCGCGCGGCCACTTGGGGTCGATGTCCTCGGGCCGGAGTGTGCCGCGCGGGGCCTCCGGCAGGGTGTCAATGAGGTGCGGGCAGCGGTCGGTGATCCACAGCGCCGGTCGGTCGGAGCCGTCCGCCGCCGCCTGGAGCATGGAGCGAATGAGCGTCCACGTGCCGACGCGATCCTTGCGGTGCGGGCGATGTGCGCTGATCTGGCAGTTGACCAGCTCGCGGACGACCGTGTCGCCGTTAAGCCCGCGCGCGTCGTCGGTGACGACGACCACGCCGCGCCGCCCGTTGCGGGCCATCATCTCGGGGAGCTGCTCCGCCCATGTATGGACGCTGGCCCCGGTGCCCAGCGAGAGGTCGGCGGGGTCCGCCGTGTCCGTCTCGTCCAGCGCGATGATGTCGCCCTGCCGCAAGTGGCCCAGCGGCTCCCTCAACCTGCCCAAGAGGATGCCGGTCGCGGGCGCGGCGGTGCCCCAGTCCGCGCCGATAATCATCCGATACTCGGCATAGGTGGGACGCTTGATGATATGCACGGCGGGGTCGAACACGTCGAACATGACGCCACCCAGCACGTCCCACTTGCCCGCCAGCCATGCGTCCGCCAGCGCCCGGTCGCTCCCCGTCGAGGCGAGGAGCTGCCGGCGATAGCTCTCCCGGTCGATGTGCGGGTTGGAGACGCCGCAGAGCGCGGTGTTGTCCGCGATCATCTTCAACGCGCTCATTATACCGCTGCTGGTGCCGCTGGCGCTGAAAGGCGTGCGCTACCGGCCGATGGCAGCGGGACCGTTGCTCGCTCGCAATCTGTCCATCTATGGCCTCGGCGGCCTGGTCGCGCCCTTTGTCGGCATCAAGCTGATCGACCTAGCCGTGTCCGGCCTCCATCTCGCTTGAGGATCGTTCCAATGCTTTCCGACCTTCGTTCCGCATTGCGCCCCGCGCTGGTGCTCACCTTGCTCTTCGCACTGCTGCTGGGCCTTGCCTATCCAATGGCGCTCACCGGCATAGGTCAGGCGCTCTTCCCCTATCAGGCAAACGGCAGCCTGGTCCGCGAAGACGACCGAGTTATCGGCTCTGCGCTCATCGGACAGGCATTTGCCAGTGACCGCTATTTCCACGGACGACCCTCCGCCGCCGGTGCGAGGGGCTATGATGCCGCCGCCTCCGCAGGTTCCAATCTTGGCCCCGCCAGCAAGGTGCTGGCCGAGCGTGTTCGCAATGAAGCGCAAGCGCTTGCCGCCATCGCACCGGGTCGCCCCGTCCCGCCCGATCTGGTGACGACCTCCGCCTCGGGACTCGACCCCCATATCAGTCCCGAGGCGGCCTTGTATCAGGTCGATCGCGTCGCCAAGGTGCGGGGCTTGCCGGCCGAACAAGTGCGCGCGTTGGTCCAGGCGCAGATCGAATACCCCCTTCTAGGATTCATCGGCGAGCCTCGCGTCAATGTTCTCGCGCTCAATCGCGCGCTCGACGGGGAGACGAAGGGCAACTAATCTCGGGCTATGGCATCGGTCGCGAAAATCCTGATTGTCGAAGATGACGCCCATATTCGGCGACTATTGCGCGCGGCTGTTCAGCGCGCCGGTCACGGCGTCGTGGAGGCGACGAGCGCGCGCGAGGGGCTTTCATTGCTGGACATCGAGAAGCCCGATGTGGTGCTGCTCGATCTTGGCCTTCCCGATCGTGATGGGCTGGAATTGATCCAGCGATGCGCAGCCGGTCGAATGCGACGCTGATTGTCGTTTCAGCGCGGGAGGACACGGCGGAGAAAGTGGCGGCCCTCGATCTTGGCGCGGACGACTATCTGACCAAGCCTTTCGATACCGAGGAACTGCTGGCCCGCATCCGCACGGCCATGCGTCATCGCACTCCCGACCAGGAGACGGAGCGGGTGATCGAAACGGGCGACGTGCGGATCGACCTCGCGCATCGCCGGGTCGAGCGCGACGGCCAGGACGTTCACCTTACGCCCAAGGAATACGGCGTGCTTGCCGAACTAAGCCGACGCCCCGATCGGGTGGTGAGTCATGCACAATTGCTCCGCGCGGTTTGGGGAGCTGCACAGGAGGATCGCGTCGATTATCTCCGTATCGCGGTACGCGGCCTGCGCCAGAAGCTGGAACCCGACCCATCCCGCCCGCGTTTGATCGTCAATGAGCTGGCCGTAGGCTATCGTTTATCGGCCAGAGGCTAGTCGCGCAGAGGCAATATGCCCCTTCGCTATTTCAGACGATAATCAGCCAGTTCTCATCTTCGTCATCATTTGCGGCCGATACGCGCATCCGATCCTGTCGGTCAGGCTCTGTGCATCTGGCGGGGAGGCGTATTCCTGAACGCCAGAAATGTCGCGACATCTTCCATCGGCATGGCTTTGGAATAAAGGAAGCCCTGCGCGGTATCGCAGCCCATGCCCATAAGGTGCGCTTCCTGATCCACAGTTTCGACGCCCTCCGCCACGACTTCGAGGCCAAGGCAATGCCCAAGGTTGATGACCGTTGCCGAAATGGCTTCAGCATCCGGATTCGATCCGATTTTCTCGATAAAGGAACGGTCGATTTTGAGCAGATCGACGGGAAACTGGTTGAGATGAGACAGCGAGGCATAACCTGTGCCGAAATCATCGAGGGCGATACGGATGCCGTGATCGCTAAGCTGCCGCAGCGCGTCTTTGACGCCGTCGGCGCTTTGGCCCAGGAACACGGTTTCCGTTACTTCGATCTGAATGCATGATGGCGGAACGCCTCTTGCGTCCAGCCGAAGCAGGATGGTTTCGACAAAGCCACCCCTTCGGAAGTCTGCGGCGGTAACGTTGATTGCGACATGGCCAAATGCGATTCCGGCCTGCACCCAACGCTCGACATCGTCCAGAATTCTTTCCAGCATCCGTTCGCTCAGGGGACCGCTCAGGGCGGAGTCGTCGAATGCGGCCTGAATAAGACCCGGATGCTGTAGTTCGCCGTCGCGATCCCTCCACCGCAGGAGGGCTTCGAAGCCGACGACCTGCGACGTGCGGAGCGAAACCTTGGGTTGATAGTGGGGAATGATGGTATCGCACTGGAGCGCATAGCGCGCTGACGCGATCATGGCCTGGTGCCTGTCGACCTCGACCATCATCGCAGGTTCGAAAATCCGCAGTTGCGCTCTGCCGCCGGCTTTCGCGGCATAAAGCGCGATATCGGCTGCCTTCATGATTTCCGAACGCAGTCTGCCGTCTCGCGGGATGAAGCTTGCGCCGATGCTGGCGCTGCAATCGATCAAGCGGCCGCCATGAACGAACGGTTGGCGCAACCGGTCGAATATCATCTGCGCCGTGCGATCGACCGCCGTCGCCGATCGGGCAGTCAGGATGAGCGCGAATTCATCTCCGCCGGTCCTCGCGACAATCTCATCGCCGGCTACCGCCGCGCGGAGATGATCGGCGAAAGCGCAGAGCAGTGCGTCGCCTGCGTCGTGACCCAGCGTGTCGTTGACCGATTTGAAATTGTCGACATCGACGATGAGCAGGGCGCCTACCATCGCGTGATCGGCGTTATTGAGCATCCTGTCCAGACGATCCTGGAGCACGGCCCTGTTCGGCAGGCCTGTCAGCGCATCATGCTGCGCCATCCAGATGGCCTCCTCCTCGGATTTCTTCTGATGCGTGATGTCTCGCGCCACCATGATCAGGCGTCCGGAGCCGTCGCAAATCTGGTTGATGATGATGTCGAGCCAATGCTTCCCGCCACTTGCATCGAAGTGGTGGGTGACCAGATTTGCCGATTTACCAGTCTTGGCGCGTTCAAGGGCGCGGACGCCCAATGCCTGATCTTCTTCGGGCAGCAGGCTCAACCATTCCCGGCCGATCAGCGTATCTTGATCGTAATCGACCGAATTGGGCTGGTTGCAGAAGATGATCCTATTCGTCGCGTCAAGGATGAGCGTGTAATCGGGACTGGCTTGCAGGATGGTCTGATTCAAGGACTCGCTGCGCTGAAGATCGTTCAATGCGATCATTCGTGACACCATCATCTGGTGCAACGAGAATGATGCTGAAAAGATCGTCAGGAAGAATATCGGCAGCTGCACGCTAATGATCGGCATGACCGGTTCGGCTGTCAGAAATCCCGCAACGACACAGGGCAGCAACGCCATGAAGACCATCATCGCCGCCAGCCTTGGCGTGCCGAAATTCCTCAAACATATGCCGCACACCATCGCCGCGGCCGACAGGCATGCTATCGTCGCCAAGACCCAGTCGCCACTTGTGAGGCAAAGATATGTGCCGAATCCTACCGAGCTGGCCCAGGCACAGGACAATAGAGCGGACAGCAGCAACAGTGGTGGTGTCCGTCCGGTCCGGATGACGCGCCGACCGTGAACGAGGACAGCCAGGCGAATCGCGCCAAGCATGATCTCAAACAGCAGCCAGCCGATGAACGCAGGTGAGGGATGACGCCATACCGCGACGGTGGCAACCGCTGCGATGTTCATGATGCCGCCTAGAAAGATGGGAACCGACGCAAACAGGCCGTTCCTCAGCTGAACCGCGACGGATTCGGGAACGACCAACCGTGAACCCAAAAGCCATGCCGTCAACCTGTTAACAGGTAACCGTCGCAAATGCATCCCAATCCAAGCTCATATTACTGCTTTGAAAAGCCTATCGTCCAATAGTTAACAACCTCCGATGAAAACGGGACCAAGCCTCTTGCGATATCGCGAAAATCGAGATCGGCGATCCTATGGATGGGGGATGCCATGCAGGACCGCGCTGCAACAAACTTCCGGTCGGAGGAAAGAATATTCAGCATCCGACTGCATGGGGAAGATAAGCATTGCCTGTTGGTTGGCGGAGCGGGAGGGATTCGAGCTGAACCAATAATCGGTTGATTTTCAACCTATTTCGATCAGCCCCTCACCGGCCAGACCACGAAAAAGACCACGTGGTGTTTTTTTATCATAAAACCGATACTTGCCGTCAGGCTTCGGCGGGGGGCATGGTAATCGAACCCACGATATACCCGCAAGTGAAATCGGGACACGCTTTGCAGTGCGGCAAGATCAAAGTCACGCCGCCAAAAGACAGTGTTTTGCGCCTTTCTGGTGCTGACCAAATTCGCTTTGCCGAAGCGTTGACCAAGCTTCTCAAGCTCAACGAACGGATGATTCCTGCCGCGAAGCATCACACGGCGCTCATCCAATCTCGATAGCATCCGAACCAGCTACCAGAACTTGCGGCGCTTCCCTTCAAATCCGTCTTTCACTGTGTCGATCCACGCGACAATCTCATGCTCGCTCCAACGGGAGGCATAGGATGATATTTATAGGGGGGCCGAAAAACGCCCCTGGACGATCAGCCGATAGATCATAGACTTTCCGAGGCCGACGCGCCGAGTGACCTCGGCAAGTTTCAAGAGCCGTTCGGGGGGATCGGTAAACTCTGCCATGTCATCCATCCTACCCCGCCATGTTCGAGCGAACGGCTGGCGGATAGGTAAAGGGCAATACCATCTGCGCGGTCATACCTTCCGCGTCGGGGAGCAATATAGCCTTGAGCGGATAAAACGGATCGTCGATCTCAACGCGCACATAATCGCGCGCGGGATCGCTGCGGGATTTCTTCTCCCACGCATCGCCTATGGGGTTCCATCCCGGCATCACGCGAAACGCAGGGGTTTCATCGCTCTCGCGGTTGTCGTTCGGCACCAGCCTGATTCGGCGTTTTTGTACGGGGAGCGTATCGATGTCGCCGTCCCAGCCGCCTTTCGTCTTCTGCCGCAGCGCCTCGGCGCTAAAGCCCGCTACGGCCACCGGCACGGATTGAAAAGATTCGTTGCGTTTACGGGCCGTGACGATGATCTCGTCTCTCGAAACGTTTTCGGCGGCGGTTTCCGACGGAGACGACAGACTTGAGGGCCGCGGCTGGGATTGGGCAAGCACCGCCGATGGTGCTTCTATCATCGCGACAAGCACTGCGGTGCGGGAAACAATAAGGCGAAGATCCGATTTTTGCATATACGCCCCCTGTTTTTTTGAGTGTCGAAACTGGTCCTTGTTCTCAGCCATTGCGGACAGGCGTGATTGCTGACGGAACTTAACTGTTCCGTCTGATGAAATTCGAGCCTACGGTTTCCGGCGGGTGAATTAGTCAGATCGCTAGCGCGGGATGCTTACTGTCCCACGGCTGCAGGAGGGCAAGCGCCTGCGCGACACGGAATGCCTTGGTCTCGTTCATCCGGCGCGCGATCACCTGTAAACCCACGGGCAAACCGTCGACGAAGCCGCAGGGAACCGAAGCAGCGGTGAGCCCGAGGAAATTCACGACATGCGTATAGGGTGTGCCGAATTGCGCGCCATAGGTCGGATCGGCATAGGGCTGCTCCCATCCAGCGGGCGCGATCGGTGCGATGGTCGTCGATATCGGAGTGCAAATGACGTCGTAGCGGTCGAACAATGCTTCGAAACGGGTTCTGATATCCGCGCGGACTCGCTCGGCCTTGGCGATGTCGTCCGCTGTCGGAATGGGGCGGTCGCGCAGCATGGTTTGGGCGACCGGCGGCGATATCAGTGCCTTCTGTTCCTCGGAGAAACCCCGAATTTTGGCGACGCTGCCCAGCGCCGCATTGCTGATTGCCCAAGGCTCGAAGAAATCATACAGCTTGATGGCCGGATCCTCGACCGTCGCACCCGCGCGCTCCAGCAGGTAGGCGGACGATTTTTGCGTCTTCAACACGCGCAGATCGAGGATCGGGATATGCCCGAAATCGTCGCTCCAGGCGATCTTGAAGCCCTTGATGCCGTCGTTAAGCCCAGCGGTAAAATCGGGCGTAGGCGTCTGGATGGCGCTCGGGTCGCGCGGATCAGGGCCAGCCATTGCATTCATTATGATTGCGGCATCCATCACATCGAGCGTCATCGGCCCGAACGATGCTTGTTGGGGGCCGGCCAGAATCGGCTCCAGCAGCGGCAGCCGGCCTGGGCTTGGTTGAAGACCGAATACGCCGTTGAAATGGGCCGGGATCCTTGTCGAGCCGCCGCCGTCGCTTGCAATGGCAAAGGGCGAGATGCCTGCTGCCGATGCGGCACCGGCACCGCCGCTCGATGCACCTGTGATACGGCGTGTATCCCAGGGATTGCGAGTCTCGCCTATGACCCGGTTCATCGAGCGCGCGAACTTGCCGAATTCGGGCGTGTTGTTCTTGCCGAGAATGACGACGCCGGCCTTACGGAGCCGAGCGACGAAGATGTCGTCATGGTCGGGAATGCGATCCTTGAAGATCAGAGAGCCGTCGGTGCTGCACAGTCCTTTGGTGAGGGCCAGATCCTTGATCGAGATCGGGATGCCATGCAAAGCACCAAGAGCATCGCCGCGCATGACGGCTTGTTCGGCCACCTTCGCCTGCACGAGAGCGCCCTCATGATCCACCGTGACATAGGCGTTGATCTTCGGATTGATGCGATCGATCCTCGCAAGATAATGTTTGGTGAGTTCGACGGGCGAGATGGTCTTCCTCTTGATCATGTCCACCAGCTTCCATGCCGGGGTCCACGTCAGTTCTGCGATTTCTCCCGCGGCAGCCCGTACGCTCACCGCTCCCGCCACAGCGGCCACACAGGCGCCCTGCAACAGGGTCCGTCGATCAACCTGCATTGCCCACCTTTTATATATGATCCTATTTGCCCGGTTATTTGCCAAACTGACCCCGGAGTCAATGGGTGAAGCCACCCAAATATGATCCCGTTGAAAATATATGGTCCTATTGCGGTGAGTTGATGGCAGCCGGGGTGCTATTGAGCTAGGGATTCCGGACATGAAAGCTGGAAGGGAAAGGCGGATGACGGCGGGCAGCGCGCTGGCGGCACGTATCGAGAAGGAGATCGCCGAGCATTCGCTGGCGAACGGCGCGCTGCTTGGCACCGAGCGGGAGCTGTGCACACGTTTCTTGGTGACGCCGGCGGTATTGCGCCAGGCGACTCGGATACTCGAAGCCCGCGACATCGTGAGCACGAAACGCGGTACCTCCGGTGGCATTTACGTGCGGAAGACCTCACTCGAAACTGTTGCTGGCTACGTTGCGACCTTATGGGAGCTCGATGGGATCCAACTGAACGATCTGGCCACCACGCAGGCGCTGTTCCGGACAATGACCTTCAATGCCGCCAGCAAAAGAATGACGCTCGAGGAAGCCTATCACCTGCGACACCTGCAGCAGGATTGCCACGCAGCACCCGATCAACTGGCACGGAGCCAAGCTGCGATCCGACGCGAGGATTACATCGCGTCACTATCCGGAAATCCGTTACTCGTTCTGAGCCACGCAATCTCAACGCGCTTCATTCGCAACATGGTCCCATTCGAATATTTGGACCTGTCCCCTAGCGACCGGCCTGATAAGACCGATCAATGGGTGGAGGCGTTAGTTGCCGGCGATAGCGGTGAAGCCAACCGCATAGCCGATGCATATGTAGCAGCAATGTTCCAGAGGCTTGAAGAATGGCGATCGGCACCCCGAAAGCCGGACGACGGCGCTTTCGTCACCAGCCGGCCGGTATGGCTCGCCCGCCAGATCATTGACGAAATCCGCACGCGCAGCCTGCCCTCGGGTACCTTCCTCGGCACCGAACCTGAATTGCTGAGTAGGTTCGGCGTAGCGCGGGGCACATGGCGCCAAGCGCTCCGATTGCTCGAGGAACATCCCGCCGTGACATCGCGGCGTGGCTCTGGTGGTGGTATCTATGTCGCCAGCCCCGATGGGATCCGCGCTGAGCAGATGATCGCGTCCTGGTTGAACGGGCAAGGCGCGTCGTTCGACAATTACGCCCACATAGTCGCCAAAAGCTCCCTTACTCATATAGACCTCCTCTGTCAGGCGACCACTGCCTCCTTCAATAGGCTCGAGGAGCTGTGCGATGGCTCTGATCTCGGTCGGCTACTCAAGTCGTTGGCGAACGTCGTCGCCGTGCTATCCGGCAATCGCACTCTGGCAACCTTCCTCTCGATGTTCGCGATGAATCAAGGAAGCGAAGGGCCGCAGCAGATAGATGTGGGAGCTGTCAAACAACTGAGGGCGCATCTCGCTGCTCAGGATCAGGCCGCTGCAGCGCGCGCTATTCGCCAGTTGTTTGGCCGATGGTTGTGAACTTTGCGGCAACATTTGAAGGGAAACTCCTGAAAGGCTGATCATTCGCGTTGGTCCTCGATATGGTCGAATAACTCAAATGCGCCCGCCCGTCGGATATCACATGTTTTCAGACACCCGAAAAGCTATCCGTAAGCTTCCGGCAGGGGCCGCCTTGATAAGTAAGGAGGTCGCCGGGAAGCTGCGCTCGTAAGGAGACCTTATGAGCGCTCATAGCTGTGCAGCATGGCCCAGGCCATGGTGATAACGTGCTTATCTCAACAGCGCCAATTTCTTCGTGCAGGACGCCAAGGCCGCCTACAAAGGCGTGGAATTCAGTATCGTTGGCGAGTTGGCGCACAACCTGTCAATTGCCGCCAGCGCCATGTGGTTGGATGCGGAACAGCGGTCCGGCAATGCGACGGTCGTGGGTAAACGGATCGAGAATGTTTCTAAATTCTCAGGCTCCTTGTTTCTCGAATACCGTGTCCCCACGATCGAAGGCCTGCGTGTGTAGGGCGGCATTTTCCACGCCGGACGCCGAGCCGTAAACGCGCTCAATCAGGCGTTCGTGCCCGGCTATGAAACCTTCGATCTGGGTGCGAGCTATAATTTCGATATACTCGGCAGCGATACGACGCTGCGGGTATATGCCGAGAATATCACCGGCAAGCGTTACTGGACCTCGACCGTTTCGAGCCTTCTGGCGCAGGATTTGCCGATGGCGGTGAAGATTTCCATCTCAATACGCTTGTAATCTTTTGGCTGTGAAAACATGACCATGCAGCCGGTGCGTGGTCATGTCATTGCAACGTCATCTCCACTGGGCTGTTCCAGAATCGGCTTGTGCAAACCTGCAGATGACGCTTACGTCTCTAGCGATCGGCGAGGCGTCGCTAGGCGCACCTTGAAATGCGCGCCTCAATCTGGCTTGTCCTGCACCAAATGGAGCGCGGCGGGCATGAATAGCATTATGATGGGCATGGCTGCCATCAGTCCGAAGATGATTGCGATCGCGAGCGGCTGTTGAAGACCGGCGCCTCGACTAAGACCCAGCGCCAAAGGAGCCAAAGTCAACATCGCGATAAAAGCAGACATAAGAATAGGGCGGAGGCGTTTGGAAGCAGCATCGCGAAATTCCGCTAGGCTTGTCTTTTTGCTCCGGTCAATCTCCGCGAGGAAGAAAACGACCAGTTCCGTCACCATTCCTACCACCATGGTAAGACCCATCAGTGCAGAAACATTGAGTTCCGTCCCGGTCAACCACAGCCCGAACAAAGCGCCCCCCACAACCAGCAACACGGCGGCGATGGCAGATAGGGTCCAAGCGACATTTTCGAAGAGAAAAGTCAGCAGCAATGCGCTCAACAGTAGCGCGGTGACAAAGACGATCGTCATGTCGGCAAAGCTTTTCTGCTGCTCCGCATAGAGTCCGCCATAATCGATGCGGATGGAGGCGGGCAGATGGAGCGCCGCGACCACGGACTTCACGTCCTGCATCGCCGAACCCAGATCGCGCCCTTCAAGACGTGCCGTCACAGCGACAAGCGAGGACAGATCCTCACGCGTAATCTGTTGCTGTCCGCCTGCAATTTCTACCCGAGCAATAGAGCCCAGGCGCACGGGACGGCCATCGGGCGTCATGATCGAAAGGCTGGCAATCTGATCGACCCGTTGGCGCTTCCCCTCGCTCCCGCGTACGCGAACCCCGACGAGTTGATCGCCCATGCGAAGGCTGGTGGCGACATTGCCACCTACCAAAGCCTCGACCTGGTCAGCGACCATATCGGGATCCAACCCTTGCTGCGCCGCAAGACCGCTATCCACCCTCACAGCAACCGCATCACCTGCAACGCGAAGGCCATCCACGATCTCAACCACGCCTTGCACCTCGCCCAGCGCTTTGCCGACTCTCGATGCGGCTTCCCCCAATGCAGCAGGATCATCGCCAAAAAGCTTGACCTCGATCGGCTGGGGAACGGCCGTGAGATCTCCGATCAGGTCTTCCATCAACTGGATCAGCTCCACCTGAAGGCCTGGCACTCTGGCTTCGATCCGCTGGCGTATGTCGCTCATCACCGCGTCAATCGGGCGACGCGGTCCATTCTTCAGCCGGATGAAGAAATCACCTTCGTCCGCTTCGGTCAGCCCACCGCCAAGCTGCGCGCCCAATCGGCGCGAATAGCTGGCGACTTCGGGCGTCGCGGAAATGATCCCTTCCACCTGCAGCACCAGCCGGTCGGTATCGGCCAGCGCCGCCCCAGGCCGCGCCTTGAAGTCGAGCACGAAACCGCCTTCGTCCATGGCAGGCATGAATCCCGATGGCAGTTGATACCAGGACAGTATACCGACCGCGCCGAAAAGCAGCGCCATGATCGCTGCCGCAAGACCGGGCCGGGCGAAGACCCGATCACCGATCCGGGCATGGACATGGTCGATCCAAGCCATGAACCCGCCCGCTTGCTCTGCCGCTTCTCTGTCCCTGTCACGCAGCCAACGGGCTGCGAGGAGCGGAATGACAAGTCGCGAATAGAGTAGCGAAAGACCCAGAGCCGTTACAATGGTGATGGCGAGCGCCTTGAAGAAACCGCCGCTCACGCCGCTGATAAAACTGAGCGGCAGGAAGACGATCATCGTCGCCAATGTCGATCCGACAAGCGGGCGGCCCATTTCCGCTGCCGCCGCCAGCCGGCCCTGTACATCGGGTGCTGTCCCTTCCTGCATCCGCCGCATCATATGTTCGAGCATGACCACGGCATCGTCCACGATCAGGCCCACCGCTGCGGCCATGCCCCCCAGCGTCATCATGTCGAAGCTGAGACCGAACGCATAGAGCAGCAGGCATGTGCCCGCGAGCACGGCGGGGAGCATCAGCCCGGTGATGAGCATCAACCTCCCTGAACGCAGGAAGAGGAACAGTATCAAGCCGGCCAGCAGCGCGCCCAGCAGGATCGCGTCGCGCACCGCGTCGGCGGCCCCTGTCACGAGTTCGGACTGATCGTAAAAGGGTGTGACCGCCACTGTGACGGGCAGGCCCAGCATCTTCAACCGCGCGTCGACGGCCGCCACGATGGCTACCGTGTCGCCCGACAGCGCCTGACGCACGTTGACGAGGACGGCGCTGCGACCATTGGACGATATACGCACATACTCCGGCTGCGCGGCAGGACGCACCGTCGCGACCTGCCGCAAAGTCACCACCGCCGCACCATTGCCTGCCGTGGCGCGGATCGGTGTGGCCAGCAGATCCGCTGCCGAGGCTGGCTGGCTCTGGACCAGCACCAGATAGAGCCGGTGCCTGTCCTCAAGCCTGCCTGCGCCGCGTATGGTGTTGGATCGCGCCAGGGCGGCGGACACATCCGAAATGCCGATGCCATATGCCTGCAAGCGGGCCGGATCGATATCGACCGCCAGCTCGTGCGGCGCGCCGCCCAGTATATCCACCGCCGCGACGCCTTGAACCGCGGTCAGTGCGGGCCGAACCTTCAGTTCGGCGATTTGCCTCAACGCCTGTTGATCCAGCGTCCGGGAGGTAAGCGCGACACCCAGGACTGGGAAAATCGTTGGATCGGAGCGCCGAACCTCGAAGCGCGTGCCGGCGGGCAGGTCGGGCTGCAGGGTCGCCAAAGCACCCTGCGTCGCCAGTGTCGCAGACACCATGTCCTGCCCCCAGCCGAAATTCAGGGCGATTTCGGCGGTTCCCCGGCTGGTGGTGGACCGTATCCGGGTGACGCCCGACACGGAGCGGAGGGCGATTTCGGCCGGGCGGCTGATCTCTGCCGCCATCTGGGCCGCGTCGCGATCTCCCGCGTCGATGGTGACGACGATGCGGGGATAGTCGATATGCGGAAACAGGCTGATCGGCATGGATCGCGCAGCCAGCAGTCCGCCCAGCGTCAACAGGATGACCGCCAGGCAGATTGAACGGGCGTGCCGTTCCAGCAGGCCTGTCATTTCAGGCGGACCTTCATGCCGTCTTCCAGCGCTGCGGCGCCCTCGAGGACGACATTGTCCCCGACGCCAAGACCGTGAAGGACAGCAACGTGCCTGCCGTCGCTTGCGCCTGTCACGATGTCGCGCCGATAGGCAATGCCCCTTGCCACCACATAGACATAAGGCTGGCCCGCATCGTCCAGCAGCGCGCCATAGGGGATGACGAGCGAAGCCGCGCCTCCGCCTGTTGCTACCGCGCCCGTCAATGACTCGCCCGGCCGGATCGATCCGGTTGGCAGATCGGCATAGAGGGACGAAAGCCGCGTCTGGCTATCGACTGCCGGATCGACCGAACTGACGACAGAGACCAACCCACCTTTTGTTTCGCCAGCCCGGGCAATGGATATGCGCGCGCCGACCTTCACCTGGCCGATCAGCCCTGGCTCCATACCGAAGCGCGCGCGCGCCGCGCCATTGCCGCTCACAAATGCCATGGTCGTTCCGGCGGCAATGACGTCGCCCGGCGCCGCGCTGATCGCTTCGACATGTCCCGCCAAGGGTGCGCGAAGGACCAGGCTCTTGCCGGTCATGCTCCGCACCGCCGCATTCGCATTGGCCTGCGCGGATCGCGCCGTTTCGACATCTGCATCGCTGACAAGTCCATCGCTCCGCAATCGCAGTGCCCTGGCATAGGCGGCGTTGGCCGTCTGCGCCTCGGTGCGCGCCTTGGCGATGTCGAGCGCGGCGGTCGGCCCCGGCGACAGGTGCAGGACGGCCTGCCCTTGCATGACCGCTGTCCCCACGGGCGCGTCGATCGCCACAAGCCGCGCCTCGATGGGCGCTACCAGACTGGCCTTGCCGCCCGGACCGCTATCCGCCACCCCGTAGAGTTGCACCGTTTCATCGACATTTTGTCTGGTGACCGGGGCTGTCGTCACCAATGCCTCAGGCGCTGGCGCTTCTTCTTCGATGGGTGAGGAACACGCGCTGAGCAGACCCAGAACGACCATGAAGCTCAGGGCCCTCACATCCATTGCTCCCTCGGCAGACCGGTCAATAGCTCCAGTGCGATCATCTGTTCGGCGATATCCTGCGCGGCCTGCGCGCTCTGCATCTGCCGGTCCCGCGCCACCTGTTCGGCCACCTGCGCCACCGCATCCGCCAAGTCGCCGTGCGAAGCGGCCCGGCGGCTCGCGGCCGCAAGGCGGAGCGCGCCGGAAAGAACGGACTGCTGGGCGGCATAGCGCGTGCGTGCGATCGTGAGCGCCGATACAGCCGCGGCGATATCCGCCCGCGTCTGGAACAGGCGCGCTTCATATTCCACCTTGAGTGCATCGCGCGTCGCCTTTTCGACGGCGATCCCGCCCCTGTTCCGGTTCCACAACGGCAGGGTAAAGCCGATCGCCGGTCCCAGCGTTACGTTCCGCGCGGTATCCCGGCCTGCATTGATCGTCAGATCAAGCGTTGGAAACTGATCCAGCACTGCCTTGCGCAGAGCCGCTTCTTGCGCTGCATAGCCTTCCCGCAATGCCCGAAGATCGGCGCGCTGCAGCCGCGCGATCGCAAACAGGTGGTCGGCATCCGGCAGCGCATCGGCGGACGCAAGCGGGGCAATCACCAGCATGGTCTTGGGCGGCAAGCCCAGCACTCTGTTGAGTTCCAGGCGTGCCGTCGCCAGGTCCTTCTCCGCCTGTTGCGCCGCATCGGTTGCGTCGGACGCGGCGATCCGGGCGGTTTGCAGCGGATCGGCGGCCATGTCGCCCCGCCCCGCCGCGGCGGCATAGCGCGCCAGCAGGGCATCAGCCGACTGGCGGCTCTGCACGGCGAGTGCGCGTCTTTCTTCCAGTGCGGTGATGCGAACGGCCTGCAAGCGGGCCTGACCCGCCGTCTGCCATTCCGCCCACAGCAGGTCGGTGCGGACCTGACGCCTTTCCGCTTCCGCCTTCTGCCGAACCGCGCTGCGCGCGCGAAGTGCAAGGATGTCCATTCCCAACGCCCCGGCAAGGGCATCGACCGGGTCGCTTCCCGATAGCAAATGGTCGATCCCCATCGAGATGGTCGGATCGGGCATCAGGCCCGCAGCATACACCTGTGCATCATTCACGCCCGCCCGCGCGCGAAGCGCCTTAAGATCGGGATTGGCCATTACGGCCAGCGATGCGACGGCCTGCGCGCCGAGAGGCGCGGAGAGGTCAATCGCAAACCGGCGACTCTCCATATTCTCGCCGGCGGGGTAGGCCTGGACGAAATCGGCATTGTCCAAACCAGCGGCCTCCAGCGAGGAAGGCAAGGGATCGGAAGCGTAATGCGCGCACCCCGTAAGGGCCAATGACATCAGTCCGGCAAGAATGATGGAATGAAGGTCCGTCACAAAAGCATTGCCCTGTATGGCGATCCGACAGGCTTATGAAATGATAAGGACATTAGCTAATCATATTTACCCAATGATGGGGAGCTAGGCCGGGCCGTGATCGCTCCCGTGTTTTACCTGTCGTTTCTAAGTGCCCACCAGATGATTCGAACCATGAGAGGCCAACATCGGCAACTGAATTGCCGCTGAAATCCTGGCTGGTCGGGATGGGCCTTCCGCACGCTGCGTTCGATCGGCGCTGTAGTGCTTTTCCGCGAACGCATAGCCACTGGAGCGAGCGATACTCCATCTTCGACGAAAGACAGATCATGCGGCATGGCGATGCGCTCCGCCAAAGCGGGCATAGGCCTTGAACAGGGATTGGAAGTGATCGTCCATCGTCATGACCGATCCTGCCGCCCGCGCGGCACGCGCCCGATAGATGTCGGCGCCTGCCGATAGAAAGCGGCTGATGACATGCGCCAAGCTATCCGACTGGCCGGCGCGGTAATGCAGGCCGTTGGTCGGTCCGACCTGATCGGAGGCTCCGCCTTCATCCGGCACGATCAGGGGAAGGCCGCTGGCGCGCGCTTCCGCCGCGACCATGCAGAATGTCTCTGCCTCACAACCATGCACCAGAGCATCCGCGCTGGCCAGCAGATCGGCCAGAGCCGCCCGATCCCGCACCGGAGCGAGCAACTGGATATGCGGATTATGGGCAGCGGCGCGCTTGACCCGCCCACGGTCGCGACCGTCGCCCACGATCACCAGCCCAACGGGCTGCCTGTAACCGACGGATGTGACCGCCTCTATCACCTGAGGCCATCGCTTTTCCGGCGCGTGCCGTCCCACGCCGATCAGCAGGTTCGCTTCGGGAGGCAATCCGCATCGTTCAAGCAATCGCGCACGTAACACCTCACTGCGCCGGCTGGGGGAGAATATCCCCGGCTCCACGCCCATGGGCATGGTTTCGACCCGCGCCAGACCGCCTTCACGCAATCGCCGTGAAAGACTGTCGCTGGCGCTCACGACTAGATCAAAAGCCGCGTCGAGGCGGAGCAGGTGCCGCCAATACCAGTCGAAGCCGCGATCTATCGCCTCCCGCGAAGCCACCGTCCCGAACCAGCGATAGGCATAAGCAGACAGCGGGTCAGCATGCATGATAAGGGCTCGCGGCGTTCTGCCCGGCCATCGCCCGACCATCGCCGCACTCGACCAGGGCGAGGAGGCTTCCACCAGATCGGGCTGCAATCGGCAGAGCATGCTATGGAGCGAGGCTTCGTCATCGAAATAATGGTAACGCCGATCCAGCGGAAAGCGGCGCGCAGGCAGGGTTATGATTTGCCCCCCGGCCCGGTCGGTGACCGCCTCCGCGCTTCCCGGGGCCAGGATGATGATTTCATGCCCGGCCGCCGCCCCGGCGCTGAGCTTACGCTCGACATAGGTCTTAACGCCCCCTCCCTGCGGCGCATAGAAGGGGCAGACATCGACGATACGCATGATTCAATGCTCCAGCGGGGCGACGGAGAACAGGCCCCTTCGATAGTTCAGGATGATGGCTATGCGGGCAGGCGCCGCGCCAACGATGGTGCTTGCGGCCGAAGCCGAAGGTTTGGACAGGCCGAGCTTTGGATTACCGGCAAAGCCGATGCCATCGGTCGACAGCGTGAATCTGCGATTGGAATTGCGGTCGTGGAGCAGGCTGAGCGCGTAGCTGCCCGGTCCCGGCGCACGGATACAGAGCATGACCGGCCCCGATCTGGGCACAGGGACTTCCACCCTGCGAAAGGCCTTGCCGGCGGAGAGAAGGATATTGTCGTCGGCGAGGAAATCCTGATCATTCGCCGGATAGAGTTCCAGCTTCAACTGGCCCTGCCGATCCTTGAGGCCATGTACTTCCACAAGAAATGCCGATCCATGTTCCAGGGCGCGGCATTGGCCTTCGGCCTTTCCAAGGTCCGGCGACGATGCAAGCGCAGCGCCTATCAGCAACAGATCCATCATCAGATTCGCCCCTCCCTGAGCAATCCGTTTGCGCCCAAAACAATGCCGACCATCAGATGCGCCGACAGGATGAGGGTCGCCATCAGCGCCATGGCCGATGCGATTTCATTCCTCGAACCGATCAGGAACGCCGTCATGCCCGCGAACACGACATCCTTGTTGGGCAGGAACGGCAGGCGCGAAATCAGTTGACGCAGGGTTCCCAGCAGCAGCCACCAGCTCAGCTCCACGGTCGGCAACAGCATGTGCCACATGGCCGCAGCCAGGAAGGTCGTGGCAATGATCCGGATCAAATGGATGGCGGACACGCGCCACAATTCGAACCGCGGCAGCGTGAAGAGCCGCTTTCGCAGCAGCATCGCCGCCAGCGAGGTGCCGAGCACGAACAGCACGGACAGGATGATGTCCCCATGCCCCGTCCCGATGTCCAGCGCATGGAAGAGCGGGATTGCCAAGGCGACCATGAGCAGCGTGATGATATTGCCGACCAGCGCCGAAAGGATTGTCACGTCCTTGAGCGCTCCGAAGGGCGCGGTGGTGATCTGTGCGCTTCGCCGCGCCCAGGCATAGAAGTAGACTTCGCCAAGATAGCCGAGCAGGATTTCGTTGCTGACCAGCTTGCGCAGCAAAGCGCCGAAACCGCTGAGCGGAATATTCCACAGGCGACGGAAAATAACCCATTCGGAGATCGGCCCGGCGGCATAATAGAGCAGGAATGCGATCCAGAAGGCGATGCCCGTCGGCATGAGCGACCAGAGCCTGCCCAGCTTCAGCCCCCCGAACTGGTGAAGAGCCACGACGAGAATGAGCACGGAGATCGCGGGGCCTGCCCACCGGGTCCAGTTGCGCCCGGAACGGATAAGCGGTTCGGGGTCGATGACCTGAGCGATGGAAGCATTGTCGAGATGGCTGGCAGGAACGGGGAGGAGGGCGCCGGAAGAATGGATGCCGGTCATAAACTGCTCTTTGCTGTTGCCTCGACCGCTGAGACGGCATGTTCCCCATCGCGCCTCAGTCGGAGGCGAGAATTTTCTCGCTGGCAGTTTCCCCTCGTGCCGTGGTGGCAAAGGCCGCGAGGTAGGCGTCCGAAGCGATCTCTATCGTGAAACGGCGGGCCTGCATCAGGCTGGCCTCGCCATCCTGCGGCCATGCGCCTGTATCGCCGATGGCGCGAGCGAAAGCGGCTTCGTCGCCGGGCGGCACGATCCGGGCTAGCGGGCCGCCGCCCATCATCGCGCATATGCTGCGGCTGCACCGCGTCGTGATGATGGGAAGGCCGACCGCCAGCGCCTCCAGAAGAACAGCGGGGACGCCTTCATAATGCGAGGAAAGAAGGAAGATGTCGAAATCGGCGAGGCGGCTTGCCGGATCAGGAACATGACCGGCGAACCGGATGCGCTCCCCCAGGGAAAGCCTGTCGGCCAGGGATGCGAGGGCCGCGCGCTCCGGTCCGTCGCCGAAGATGACCAACGTGTCGGCAGGCGCGGCCCCGCGTGCAAAGGCACGGATCATCAGCGCGAAATTCTTCTGAGCCGCCAAACGCCCCACAGCCACGAAACGGCGTCCCGCCGACAGGCCGTTCCTGCTTCGAGGCAAGGCCCGCAGACGGTCAATCTGCACACAGGACAAAGCGGGGTCGGGAATGATCGTGATCCGCCCGGATCGCGGTCTTATGGCGGCGGCGATCTCTTCTTCCATCGGCTGCTCCATACCGATGAAATGATCCATGAAGCGGCCCTGGATGCGTAGCCATATCCGATAAATCCGGCGGGCGGGCCAGATCATGTCCTCACGGTCGAGGTCGTTGCTGATCTTTGCCAGCACGGGTGGGCAGCGGCGCCCCAGGATCAACTTCATCGCCACAGCCACTACGGCATAGCTGTTGCCCGCGCAGAACAGGATGTCGGGCCGGTTGCGCCGGATGAAAGCAGGGAGGGTCGCGATCATCCATAATGTCTCATACCGCCCGATGGGAAAAGGCGGCTGGCGCGGGACATGACAAGTGAGGCCGGTGGCAAGCTCTGCCCGCATCGCGCCTGACGCACGCCCCATGAACAAGGGGGCGTCGATGCCTTTCTCGCGCCAATAGTGCACCAGACGCAGAGCGATGCGCTCCACGCCGCCCGGTTCAAAGCTGTGCAGGAAGGTGAGAACGCGCACGGGCCATCTCCACATCGGGGAGGAGGTCGGAATAAGCCGCGGGCCGATGGGTCCGGGACAGGCGGCGCAGCGCGTCGTCGATGCTGGAAAGCAGGGACGGCACATGTGCGTCGCCCGGATGGACCGCCACGCGCACGGTAGAGGCGAAACGCAGGATCGGCGGCAGCATTCGGGCCGCAAGCAGAGAGGATGCGATCCGCGCACGGCTGCGGCTGGCCCAAGTAATGACGGGACCGCGCGCCACGACCCGGCCCGTTGCCGGTTGCCAGACCTTCAGATGATCTTCAGCCAGAGCGAAGTCCGAAACCGCCAGTGCGGCCAGCGTTCCCCTGCCATAAAGCCAAGCGGGGGCGACGAAGCCCGACACGGGACGTCCCGTGATCCCTTCCACCAGATCGCGTCCGGCCGCCATGCGAATAGCGGCGATTTCCCGGTCGATTCCCAGAAATTCGCCTTCTCCCGCCGTCATATGCCGCGCCTTGAACCGTGCCATGGCGCCGCGGTGGTCGGTCATGTCCTTGTGAAACCAGCCATGGGTGAACATACCGATGCCCATGTCCGACCATGCGCGTAGACGGCGTGCAAAGGGCATGCCGGGATGGATGGGATTTTCGCCCCAATGGTCAGGCACGACCAGCATCGCGAGGCAATCGGGCGGAGCATGGCGGGCAAGCCGTTCGAGCAGCAGATCCGTCTCCCTCTCAAAGCGGGGACCGACATCGTGGATGGCAAGCAGAAGTCTTCGCATAAAACAGTGACCGGATGTGAAATGGCGTACCTGTGTTCCAGCAAGACGGCCTCGCCCGCCGCAACCGCAGCCCGGCCCGGCGGCAAAATTTCGTTCTGCAACTGAGGTCGCGCTACCAGCCCGCCGTCTTCATGCCATCCAAAGCGGGAGACAGAGGTTGCGGAAGGTCCAACTGGCTTTGCTGGCGCTGACGGTCGCGTTACCCATGGGCGCATCCCGGCCGCAGACATTACCCCCATCCCCACCACCGGCGACACCGCCGCCCTTCACCGGCGAACTGTCTGTCATGACCTATAATATCCATGGAGCGCCTTGGCCGGTGGCATGGGACCGACCCGCCAAGCTAGCGAGCATCGCGACTACATTACGCGTCCTGCGCCGCGAAGGACGCAATCCGCATATCGTCGTCCTGCAGGAAGCCTTCACGCAGGAAGCGCAATCCGTCGGCCGGGCAGCGGGTTATCGCTACATCGCCGATGGGCCGTCCGCCGACATGGCGGGGGCCGCGATCCCTGGCGACGCGCATCTTGCGCCGTCGAGCAGCGATTTCTGGATGAAAGGCGAAGGAATAGGCAAATATGTTGGAAGCGGGCTTCAGATCCTGTCGGATTATCCCGTCATGGAGGTCCACCGCGTCGCCTACCCGGCGTCCGCCTGCGCCGGTTATGACTGTCTTGCCAACAAAGGCGCGCTGATGGCTGCGATTCGGCTGCCCGGCTATCCCGTTCCCATCGATGTTGTGACGACGCATCTCAACAGCAGGCATGCCTCGAAAGTATCCGATGGCCGTTCGTTTAGAGCCTTTCGTCTCCAGATAGCCTGCCTCACCGACTTCATCCGCAAAAGGCATAGCCCCGAGCGCACCCTGATCGTCGCGGGGGATTTCAACGTCGGCAGGGTGATGGCGCGCCGCACCGCCCTTCTGACGGATGCCGGAACCCGGTGGTTGGCTAACGGCGATGTCCTGCGCGATGCCTATGGCGCGGCGGACAAGGCCCGCATCGTGCTGTCGTCCGACGCGCTTTTTTCCCGCAACCGGGCAAAGGATTGGGTCTTTTATGCTCCCGGACAGGCGACCGACATGAACCTGCTGAAGATTGACGTGCCATTCGGCCATGCCGCCAACGGCAGCATGTTGTCCGATCATGTGGGCTATACCGCCATATTCAGGCTATCCCACCGTTCCCCGACCGTCACCAGCTTCGCGCGATCGAAAGCGTCAGCGTTCGCGGACGCACGGGCGTGAACTGTTGCCCTTTCCGGATCGAAAAGGGGTTGCCGAAAGCAAAGCTGTCACCCTTGATATCCAGCAGGTTGTCGAGCCGCGCGCCGACGGTCCAGGCGCCCCGCGCCAGTTCCGCGTGGGTGCCCAGCACCGTATATTCTCCCATCTTCTGGTCCAGATCGCTGTCGAAACTCAGCCGGGCACCGCCGATATAATTGGCCTGTATGCTGGCCTGCCCGCGCCATCGCGCCACCGCGATAGTCTTGGCCAACGAGAGCCTGCCGTTCAGGCCCGGTGTGACAGGCAGCCGCCGGTCATCCAGTTCCGTGCCATCGGACATATGGGTCAGTCGCGCGCTTTGGGCCGTGCCGCCTGCGGAAAGGCTGAAACCCGCGCCCAGGTTCCAGTCCAGCGAGGCCTCGACCCCATATATCCGGCCGCGTCCGGCGTTACGCGTGGAAACCAGCCCATTGGGCAGCAGATAGTCCGACTGAATCTCGTTCCACCGGGTATAATAGGTGCTGGCCGATAGCGACACGTGCCCGTCCGCCGAAGCTTGACGGAAGCCCAGATCGACCGTGCTTAGTTCATCGGCATCGAACCGGCCGGACAATGTCATCCCGGAAGGTGCGAGGCCCCCGGGCCGCATCGCCCGCGCATAACGCAGATAGAGGATGCCTTGGCCGTGCAGAGGAAGGGACAGGGCGGCGCTGGGCGACAGGATCGTCTTGCCTCGCTTGAGGGCACGTTGCCCGGATTGCTGGGACGCCTCATCTTCGGAAACCGAATGGGACAGCCGGACGCCGAGGGTCGCATCGACCGTCGCGAAGAGCCGCCATGTGCCTTCGCCGAAAATGGCATATTCCGTCGTCCTGCGGTCCAGAGCCTCGACGACCTGCGGAGCGTCGTCCTCTCCCGTGATCGTGGAAATGCCCTGCGTGGTCGCCCGCAGGAAGGATGCCCCGGCCAGCCAGTGATTGACGCCGTCGGACGATAGGCGCAGTTCCTGGTTGAAGAGCGTATAGGCCCGGCTGTCGTTGAAACGCGCGGCTCCGGTCAGGCCAAAACTGGCCGCCGCGCTGCTGGCATCGAGCGTATAGTCAAAACCATGATCCACATAACTTGTCGCGGAAACAAGTCGCATCCCGCGAAGATTACCCTCGACAGCCAGATGCGCCATCTTGAAATCATTGTCCGTCGGTTCGGCAATGCGATTGGTGCGCTCAAGCATTTTGGCGCCGGCCACGACATATTGGCTATCGCGCGCGTTGATGTCCTGAAGCGCGATTCCCCCGTCGACCGTCCAGCCATCCGCAGGACGCCCGCGCAGCCCCAGCCGCAGCCCTACCGTCTCGACCGAATTACTGTCCGTACGGCCGTCCCTGTTATCGATCCAGCCTGCATTGATGAGGCGATAACCCACGGCACGAAAGGCCAGACGATCTTCGACGAGTGGGACATTGATGACCCCCTCCAGACCTGTACCGATCCCGCCATGCTGGACGCCCTCAGTGGAAAGTCGGACGGACAACGAGGTGCGATCCAGTTCCGGGCGGCGGGTGACAATATGATAGATGCCGCCCAGAGCGCCCGACCCATAAAGCGGTCCCTGCGGCCCCTTCAGTATCTCGACACGGTCCACATCTATTAGCCGGAGATCGGGATCGGGCGCGTCGAACGTCACACGCGCTTCATCGACCTGAACGGCCACGGTGGATTGGCTTTGCCCATTGAACGGACTGTCGGCCACACCGCGTATGAACTGCCGGTTGCGCCCCGGTCCCAGATTGGTCATCGCCAGCCCTTCGGTGCCGAAACTGATATCGCGGCTCGAGAGCGTTCTTGAACCGCTGGCCAGCGGACCAAGCGATATGATCGAGACTGACAGGGGAACCGATGTCAGAATTTGCGGGCGTTTCTGGGCCGTTACGATGATGTCCGGCAGTGGGCCCACCGAGGATGGCGGGACTGGTGCAGACGCGGGACGGGGCGCCCGCTTTTCAGGTGCCTCTGCTACTATACGATAAATGTCTCCCATGCGCCGCGCGCGCCATCCACTGCCTTCCAGCAAATGGCGCAACGCCGCATCGGGGGACATGATGCCCGCCACGCGCCGCGTACTTATCCGGGGCATGTCGCCCGGCAAACCCACCGAAATCCCTGTGATCTCCGAAAAACGCGCCAGACTGACGCTGAGCGGCCCTGCCGCTATGTCGATCCGATAGACGGTATCGCGGCCCTGCGCGGGAGGGCTGTGCCCCCCGGCTTCAGCGAGAAGGAGCAGCGCCGACGCGAACCCCACGCCCTTCCGCGCGAACCTCCAATCCCATGACCGTGGCAAGGTCGGGCAGCAGCTTCGATCCGTCACCAATGACCAAAGTCCCCGAAAAATGCGTTTTCTCCAGCGATGGATCTATCAGGACGAGCTTGCCCGAATAACGGGAAATATCCGCAATGACGAGGCCAAGCGGAGCATTGCTGTAGGATAAACGCCCTCCGCGCCAACTGCCTACGTCAGCTGCCGCTATGGGGGAAAGGGTAAGGCCATCGCCGCTTGCGATGAGCTGGTGACCCGCTGAAACCTCTACATCCCGTTCGACATGGTCAGAACCTACGGAAATCCGGCCCTCCGATACACCCACACGGAAGTCGTCACCGGCGCGATTGACCGAAAAACGCGTACCTATGTCGGATATGCTGTAGGCCCCCGCCGATACAGTAAGGGATCGGGCAGGATCATGCCTGACATCGAAAAAGGCCTCTCCATGGACCAGTTCGATCCGGCTTGCATCCCCCCCATGGACATCAATGGCGCTCGCGGGCGACAGGACGACATGAATGCCGTTCGTCAATGCGATGGACCGGCTGCTGCCGTCATCCGCACGATAGGTTTGAATGGGTGGCGGCTGAAGAACCGGCACGGCTACCATGAGTGCGATCGCGGCCGCCAGACCGCCACCAACATAAGCGAAGGCGCGCGAAAGGCGCTTGCGCGGCTGTTCCGCAGACGTCTGTGCCGCAAGGAGGTTTCCGATTTCACCGCTATGATCGGCCACCGCCGCAGCGACCAGCGCGACGGAATCGAACGCTTCGCGGTGGCGTGGATCAGCCTCCAGCCATGCCATATAGCCGTCCCAATCAGCATCATCCCGTTCAAGCGCCGCCTGCCAGGCCAGAGCCTGTTCCAGCATCGTCTCGTCACTCTCCGACCGCGCCGTCATGGCCAGCCCTTCCCATTGTCCCTGTGCAATTCAGACGTCATCATCCTGTCATACCTCAGTCCATCAAAGCGCGTCTGAGATATTTCATGGCCACCGCCATATGCTTTTCCACGCCACTCCGGCTGATCCCCAGAATGGAAGCGACCTCGACGTGACTGAGCCCCTGAATCTTGTGTAGTTCGAAGGCGCGGCGCGCACCTTCCGGCAAATTGGCGATTGCGGAAGTGAGAGCTGCGATCTCCTCGCGGTCCAATATGGCTTCTTCGGCGGACCGCCGCTGATCGACCGGTTCGACACCGGCTGCGGCGAAATCCGTGGTCGTATCGGACCAGCGGCGCTCCCGCTGCATACGGCGCTGCTGTTCACGCAGGCGGTCAATCACCAGATTTTGCGCCATGCGGAACAGATAGGCCCGGCCATTCAGCACCGGGCCGGCAGGATTTTGCTTCACCCTGAGCCAAAGCTCCTGCAACAGGTCCTCAGCCTCTTCCCGATTGCCGGTCCTTGCCAGCAACAATCGCATCAGATCCGAACGGTGCACACCATAGGCAACCTCCAGCTCATCTTGGTCAATCGGACTCATTGCGCCTGTTTGCAGAGTGTCATGGCCCAGCGAAAGTAAAAATAATTCCGGATGACGAACTGAGGTCCAGATCTCTGCCTGCCGTCTGTGCCGAAGCTCGGGGAGATGGCATGAAATTGGGCAGAACATATTGGGTCGCGATGTCCTGTTGCGCCTTTGCGCCCTCCGCCGCAATGGCAAGTGACAGGAGTTGGAGTCAGGCGAGCACTGTCGGCCTGGACGCACTGCTGGCGACCGCGTTGGTCGCACCGGCCATCCAGAGTGACTGGAACGGGAGCATTCAGGCAGGCGGCAGCATGACTGCCGCCGCGCTCGTTTCAACCGGCCTCAAGAAAGCCTTCCCGGAAACCCGCCCCGATGGCAGCGACCGCAGAAGCTTTCCATCCATGCACACGTCATTAGCCTTTTCCGCCGCAGCGACGCTGCAGAACCGCTATGGATGGGAAGCAGGCATACCGGCTCAACTGGTGGCATCTTTCGTCGGGCTGGCTTGCCGAAGATATTCTCGACATTGACCTGCAGGCTGAATTCGGGCGCAACGGTGTAATAGAGCGCCCCATCAACCCGGGTATAGCCAGGCATAGCCACCTGATTGTCGGTCGCCGCGTAGCGTTTGCCCTGGTAGATCACACCCGCGCCAATGCCGAGCTGTTCGATCGGATCGAAGCGCGTCCAGAGCGAGGCAGCGTGCTTGGGTATATTCGGAAGCTGGTTGCCAGCGCGCACGGTTACGGTCCCGCCATTACCGGAAATATTGTCGAGGAAGGTTCCGTCCGAATAGGTATAGGCATCGACCATGCTCAACTGCTTTGTGATGCTGCCAGCAAGGCTCAATTCCACGCCCTTGGTCCGTTGACGGCCGATCGGCACCGTGGGTGAACTGGCATTGTTGGGATCCTGCAACGCCAGCACATTGTCGCGATCGAGCTGGAATATGGCGGCCGAGACGTTGAAACTGGGCACAATGTCCCATTTGGCGCCGATTTCGTAATTCTGGAACTTCTCGGGCGCGAGGCTCGCATTGGAAAGCGACAGGCCAGTCAGCTGGTCGCCACCACGCGGCTGATAGGTGCGCGAATAGCTGGCATAGATGGAAGCACTTTCCACCGGCTTGAAGATCAGGCCCGCATGCGGTGACCAGAGATTGTCGGTCACAAAGCCTGATAGTCGGCTCCCGGCTGGAATCAGAGAATTTTTTATCTGACGATTTTTTCGACTGAGGTGCGGTTCACAGCGTGCCGTCAGGCAGAGATGCGCGTAGGATTCCTGTTCAACCACGATCAAATTCATCAGGTTGGCCATAGCCTGCCAATCGCCCTCGCCCTTGGAAGGAACGGCTTTGATGGAGACATCCTGGTCGCAACGACCAACGAACGCCTGGCGAGCGAAGTGCGGCGGATCGCGGGAAACCTGCTCCATTCCAGAATCCGGCATATCCCTTTGTCACTGTCCCCGCGATCACGCAGGATTGTGAAGATGCTGGGCAGCGTGGTCCCGGCTGCCAAGCTGCTTGTCTATCGGGACAATCTGGATTTCTTCCGAAGCCTCGACATGCTCGTGGTTGCGGAAAAGACATCGCTGCTGCTGAAGTCCCGATACGGACTGTCCAACCTTTTCATGGTCCACACCCGCCATGGCGCCGGGGATCGGGCGATCGGTTTTGACAAGGCCAGCGCGGGCTTCGATCATATACTCTGTTCGGGTGAAAAAATCCGCCGCCGCCTGATCGTGGATGCCGGCGTCGATCCCGATATCATCAGCATCGTGGGCTATCCGAAGTTCGATCTGGTGCGCGCGTCAGGCCGGAGCCATCATATCGAACGCGATAGGCCCGTCATACTTTATAACCCACACCCGTCCCCGCATCTGTCCTCCTGGTACAGACATGGCCGCAAGGTGCTCGATTTCTTCGGCCGCCATCCCGAACGCGAACTGATCTTCGCACCGCATGTCATGCTGTTCGAGCGGCCTTTCGTGCTGACTATCGACAAGCTCACGGTCCGGCGCGCGGGGACCATCCAGAACCGCTACCTCCATGGCGACAACATCCATATCGATCTAGGCAGCCGCGCTTCCACCGACATGAGCTATACCATGGCAGCGGATCTCTATCTGGGCGACGCGAGCAGCCAGGTCTATGAATTCCTGCTTCGCCCCCGCCCATGCATCTTCTTCAACAGCCATGGCATCGACTGGCAGGGTGATCCCAATTTCGCCCATTGGCATGCGGGCGAAGTCATTTCCGGTCCCGCCCAATTGCAAGGCGCGCTCGACCGGGCCGACAAGCTGCACCAGGATCATTATCGAGCCGTGCAGGAAAGGATGTTCGCCGAGAGTTTCGATCTCGATGGTCGCCCGTCCTCCGAACGCGCGGCCGACATCATTGCGAAACTTGGGGAAGGGCACCGCATCAAACGCCAGCGAACCGGGGTCGCGGCATGATGCCACGCCTCACCATCATCCTGCCCTTCTTCAATGAGGAAGGCTGGATCGGTCGCACCGTCGCCAGCCTCACAGCGCAGAAGGACCAACGGTTCCGGCTGCTCCTGGTGGACAATGGATCGACTGACCGGGGCGCGGAGGAAGCCGCCCTCAACACCGCGCCGCTTGGCGAACGGGCAACAATCCTTTTCTGCCCGACACCAGGGAAAATCGAAGCATTGGCCGCCGGTCTTTCGCATGTCGAAACCGATCTGGTGGCCACATGCGACGCCGACACCCATTATCCGCCCGATTATGTGCGGCATGTTATCGCCCTGTTCGACACCGACCCATCGGCGGCCGCGGTGATGGCAATCGATCTCTATGCGGCGCAGGACGATCCCCAATCCCGAAAACGCGCTGCATGGATCATGCACAAGAGCCGGCGCTTTCAACGCAAATGCCATGCAGGAGGCTATGCCCAGGCGTTCCGCACCGATGCGCTTCTTGCCGCCGGGGGCTTCGACACCGGGCGATGGCCCTATGTGCTGGAAGATCATGAGATCGTCCACCGGGTCATGCACCATGGCCGGGCGCGCTATCATGCCGATCATGTCTGCTTTCCATCGGACCGGCGGGCGTCTCGCAACGCGGTGAGCTGGACGCGCGCCGAACGCCTGCTCTATCGTTACACGCCGGCCACCGCGCTGGACTGGTATTTCTATCGCTTCCTTGGCCCCCGCCTCGCCGCGCGCAAGAGTTTGGGCATTGCATTACGGCAGAAAGACTGGTCTTCGGCACAGGCATGACGGACCGCGCGGGCATTACGAGGCGCATCTTCAAGGGACTGGGACTGGTGCTGAGCGGAAAGGCCGGCGCTGGCCTCATCAGCCTTGTCTATCTCATCATCGCAGCGCGCGCGCTTGGCCCGCGGGACTATGGCATATTGGTGCTGGTCCATGGCTATGTGACGGCGGTTTGCGGCATCGTCGAATTTCCCGCATGGCAGGCCATCGTCCGCTATGGCGCCGAAGCGGCCGAAGCGGACATGCCGCACCGGCTGGCGCGCCTGCTCCGCTTCGGGACGGTCGTGGAACTGGCAGGCGGAGCAGCTGCGATTCTCGCGGCCATGCTACTCGCGCCGTTTGTCGGGCCGCATCTGGGCTGGCCGCCGGAAACAGTGGCTTTCGCCATCCCCTACAGTTTCGCTGTGCTGGGATCGGTTCGGTCCGCGCCTGCTGGCTATCTTCAGTTGATCGACCGCTTCGATCTCATCGGCCTGCACAATATCGTGCAACCCATGGTCCGACTGATCGGGGCCACATTGGCTTTGTTGATGGGCTGGGGACTGAAGGGCTTTCTTGTCGCCTGGCTGATCGCCGCTCTTGCTGAATTCGCGGTGCTCTGGGGAATGGGCCTGTGGTGCGCCCACCGCCGGCTGGGTTCCATATTACTGCACCCCGAACGGGGCAGCGCGAAGGCCGACAATCCCGGCATCTGGCGTTTCCTGGTCGCCAGCAATGCCGACGTCACCTTGAGCGAGCTGGCCGGGCGCATCGCACCTCTGATCGTGGGATGGATATTGGGACCGGCCATGGCGGGGCTTTTCGCGGTCGCGCAGCGCGCCACCGTCATCATCGCCCAGCCCGCGCAGATATTGGGCAATACAGCCTATGCCGAACTGGCGCGCATGGTCGCTGCCGGACAAGGCGGAGCGCCGCTCCGCCGCACCCTGCGCCGGGTGATCGGCATTGCCCTGCTCGCCGCCATGCCGGTCGTGATCCTTGTTGCCCTGTTCCCAACGCCCATCGTCACGCTGCTGGCAGGACCGGCGTTCAAGGCTGCGGGTGGATTGATGGTCGTGCTGGTCATCGCGCGCATGATCGCCGTGATCGGCCCGCCATGCAGCTCCGCCCTCTCGGCTATGGGCCATCCCGCCCTGTCGATGACTGCAAATCTTTTCGCCAGCCTGATCTTTCTGCCGGTCCTCCCCTGGCTGCTGCATCAGGCGGGCCTCATGGGCGCAGGTGTGCAGGCTGTCGGGCAGGCGATATTGGCCAGCGCCCTGCTGGTCGGGCTGGTCTGGCGACGGAGCCTCGACCATTGAAATCGATGCGGATCGCCTATGTCATCAATTCCGTCGAGGGGGGAGGCGCGGCGCAGCCCGTTCCCGCTATCGCCCGCGTGCTGCAGGATGCAGGCGCGCAGGTGCGCGTCTTTGCCCTGACGCCGCGAGACCGGCGCGGACTACCTGCCATGATCGAGGCTGGCCTTGATCCGATGGTGCGCGAAGGCGGCCCTGCCGATCATCTGGCTGCGGCGCTCTGGCTGCGGCGCGCACTCATCCAATGGGGCGCGACGCATATGTGGACCTCGCTCAGCCGCGCGACCATATTGGGGCTTGTCCTCGGACCGATGCTCGGCCTTCCGGTCATCTGCTGGCAACATGCCGCCTTCCTGAAGCCGTGGAACAGACGCCTGATGCGCGCCCTGCAATCGCGCGCATTGATGTGGGTCGGGGATTCGCAATCAGTCACGAAACTGACGGCCGAGCGGCTGGCGGTGCCAACCGACCGTCTGGCATGCTGGCCAATCTTCGCCGCCAACCCGGAAACGCCCCGCGCCACGCCTTGGCGACCGGGACAAATGCTGCGTATCGGTAGTCTGGGCAGGCTGCACCCGGTCAAGGGCTATGATGTGCTGATCGCCGCGCTTGCGCGGTTGCAGGCGGACGGTTTCGCGATGCCCGTTCCTGTGTCGGTCGAGATCGCAGGCGATGGTGCGGAACGCGGCCGGCTTGCGGCCCTTGTCCGCGATGCCGGGCTGACCGACATCCGGTTTACCGGCTATACCGGCGATCCGCAGGCATTTCTCTCAGCGCTACATCTCTATGTACAGCCATCCCGATCCGAAGGCTTTTGTATCGCGGCGCATGAAGCGCTCACCACGGGCCTGCCCGTGATTGCATCCGCCGTGGGCGAACTCCCCCATAGCATCCGGCAGAACATCACGGGCATGACCGTAGCGGCCGGAGACGCCGAAGCGCTTACCCTCGCCCTACGGGCGGTGCTCCATGATCCCGAAAGGTTGCAAGTCATGGGCGCAGCAGCAAGGGCCGACATGCTGGAGCGTTTCTCCTGGGACCGCTTTGCCACAACCGGCGCGGCGATCGTCAATCATCTCCGCCAAGCATCCGCCTGACATCAAGCGCCAGTCCATGGAGCGATGTATCGATACGCTTTACGTCAAACAGTGTCACATCCCCACATGCTGACAGCGTGTGCATTCCTTCACTGTAGACGCCCGCACTATCCGGCCGCGCAATCGCCTCGCCCGCTTCCGCATCGAAATGCCCTTCGTCCAGCCGGCTGATCCACAGGGGCCGCAGTGCGCCGCCATAGGTTGCCGTGCAATCCTGCACGGGCAGCATGATCCTCTCACCGATGCGGAGCGGCATGCCCCCGGGGCGCGCGGAACGGCGATCGATACGCACGGGATTACCCTCATGCGGGGTCCAGGGGCCGCACAGACTGTCGGCCCAGGCCACATGCAAATGGGAAATCTTCGTGAGCTTGCTGGTGGCAGGCGCATAGAAAAGCCACCACCGACCCTCATGCCGCATGATGCTGGCGTCCACTGGCACGCAATCGAGAAAGATGCGGCATTCGGTGCGCCAGTCGGTCAGATTTCCATGGTCGCGGTAGAGTGTCAGGCCTCCGGACCGATGCGCTTCGGGTAGCATCCAGACAGCGCCTTCTCCGGCGAATATCTGGGGATAGGACAAATGCCATGATTCCCTCAGGCAAGGTCGGCGATCAAGCAATTGCATGGCGGTGTCAAAGATCAGCGCTTCGATCGTCCCATGCCGCGTGCGATAGTCATACTGCTCCGTGAAGACATGAAGCCTTCCGCCTTGATCGCGCCATCCGAAGGGATCGGCCAGAAACTGGAAGGCGGGTTCTTCGGCGAACCAGGTCACGGACTCGCCGATACGGCCATCGGCAAGGATGGCTTCCACTGGCTTGGCGGCCAGGCCACATCTCCAGATATCCTTACGCCTCGGCATATCAGCGGCTATCGCATCCAAGCCGGGAAAAGCAAAATATTTGCAACGGCCATGACGCTCTGTCCAAGGCGAGCTGTCACTTACCTCGCCAGACGTTCCTCGCAAACGGTCTTGGTCACTGCCTGCAATTCGGCGATGCGTTCGGTCAGCCAATCCAGTTCAACGTCGCCGATCTTGCAGTGCGGCGAATAGCGCGCTTTCACATAGGCGGCGCGCAACAATTCGTAGCAGCACTTGCCGAACTTGGTGTCGGTCTTCCAGATATCGATCAGCCTTTCGTCCAGATGCTCCGCACGCTTCGACAGAAAATTGAGATCGTGCGATTTCGGTTGGTAGAGCAGCAGGGCCAGCATGATGCAATAATAGGCCCGCTCCATCGCCTGATGGAGATTGAACGCTGCTTGGTTACGCCATTTTGCCTGTTCTTTGGGATCATTTGACCTTCGAACTTCGACATGCTGTAATTCGGCTGTCCTCAGAAAGCGTTCCACTCCGCTGAACTCGCTATCATAGTAACGCTGGGCTTCTTCGTGCGCCTCTTCCTCGGTGAGTTCGCCGGGCTTCTCGAAAGGAAATCCCGGTTCCTCGAATAGCGCAATCCCTTCCTTGACGATGTCGACCCAGAAGTAACGGCCGCGCCGAAGCTGATAGTTCACATCGTCAAGGCTATGGATGATGAGGTTTAACGGCTGCGGCCAGCCGTGCAGCAACTCTCCGATGATCGGGAACACGTCTCGCTCCAGGTTACGCAGCACATCGTTGGAATGGATCGCCGCCCATTGCCCTTTCACCTTCTCATGCCATTCGCGCGCCACGCGCTCGAACGTGTTGCGCGATGCCTCCAGATTGGCTTCGATCCGCAGCTTCTTGACCACGGAGTGATCTTTCCCCTCATCAAGCTGCGCGCGCGTATCATCCCGCTTTCGCAGCATAACGCGTTTGAGGGCAAGCACAGTTCGGTCGGCGAGCGCTCCATGCTGGGAGTGTTTCAGGAGGTGGCCAAAAAGCTGGCAGATACGCCGGTTGGGGGGCTGGCGACCTTCGACCTGATGTTCGAGGGGATTCGCACCGCCCTGAAATCATCGGTTCAGCAGTCTATCCAACTGGCCGAGAAAAACCTTGGTGATGAATTTGCCGTTCGGGTTCTGAAAGTTCTGTTCCTTGTGAAATACGTCAAGGAATTCAAGCCGACTGCCCGCAACATATCGATCCTCCTGCTGTCCCGGTTCGAGGCGGACCAGACTGAGCAGCGCCGCAATATCGAGGAGGCTCTCTCCCTTCTGGAACGCCAGACGCTCATCCAGCGCAACGGTGAGGTCTATGAATTCCTCACCAATGAGGAAAAGGACGTCGAGGCTGAGATCAAGGCAATCGCCGTCGATCCCGCCGAGATAGAACGGCAGCTTGATGAACTGGCGTTCGGCGCGATTCTCCGTCACGCCAAAATCAAGCACGCTGGCACGGGTGTTGATTACGCTTTCACCCGCAAACTCGACAGCCACATACACCGCTATGGCTTGCCGACCTCATATGGGTTGCAATGTGGGAGTGGGTCAGGCCAGCGTCATGACGGCAGGTCGCCTTCCCTGCGCCCCGGCGGAAAATTCCCTGCAAGCCAACTCAGGGAATTTGCGCTGCGCTGGCAGAATTCTGCGACCTCCAGCGGGGAGCATCGGAGCATATCTTCGGGTGAACGGATGAATTCCCTGTAGATTTCGCTGCAGGCAGGGAATGTGACGCGCTTCAATCCACATGAACCGCCAATTTGAATGGGCAAGATCGGGGGCCCGTTCGTTTCGCCCGCGAGCGGGCCAAACCGTACTGCATGGAAGCGGCACAGAGAAAACGCCGATAAATTCCCTCCTGAGAGGTCCCATCCCGCTCTCCGCAGTGCGGCTCTCATCCGGAAAAGGCGCGGAATTGCGCCTAGAATTGGGAAATTACCAAGAAATATCAATAGATAGGACTAGATGGCGGAGAGGGAGGGATTCGAACCCTCGGTACCGTTGCCGGCACGCCGCATTTCGAGTGCGGTGCATTCGACCACTCTGCCACCTCTCCGCAGATGCCGGGACAAGTCGTTCCACGCGGGAACCGAACCAGCCACGCCTAGTCGAGGGGCGGCCATTAGCGAATGATTGCCGCCTTGCCAAGCAGCCTGGGGGCTATTTTTCTTGTGCGGGCGCAATAGAATCCTAAATTGGAAATATGACAGACGCGATTCAGATTTTTGGCGCAGGCGTTACCGCTCCGTCCATCGCCCATGCACGCTTCAGTATCGGCGATGTGGTGAAGCACTGCATGTTCGGATTTCGCGGCGTGATTTTCGACGTTGATCCAGTCTTCGCCAACAGCGAGGAGTGGTATGAATCGATTCCTGCGGAATTGCGCCCCGACAAGGAGCAGCCCTTTTATCATCTTCTCGCTGAAAATGGCGAAGCCAGCTATGTCGCTTATGTAAGCCAGCAGAATCTGATAACCGACGATAGTGAGGAACCTGTGGACCATCCGGCGATCGCCGGCATGTTTGGAGCCTATGCAAACGGCAAATACAAGCTGCGCCCGCTTCACCGCCACTAGAAATGGTGGGAAGCCATGGGGGCGAAGGCTGCTGGTTGCGGCCCTTGTCGCGCTGGTCTTCCCCGCCTTTGCGCTTTCTCAGGCGGCGGAGCAGGATTCCTCTCAGGTCCGGGTCAACGCCGATCCCACATTCCCTTTTTCTCGCGAGATTGAAGCATTCGCCCAAGCGAACGAGAAGGGCGCGGCCGTTTCGAACGCCACGCTCTTCCTGGGCAGCTCCAGCATCCGTCTCTGGGATATCCAAACCAGCTTTCCAGATGTCGGCACGGTAAATCGCGGGTTCGGCGGCGCCACCACCCGTGACGTGCTGCATTATTATCCGCGGCTGCTCCCGCCTGCCAAACCCCGGTCCGTGATCGTTTATGTCGGGGAAAATGATTTGGCGGCCGGCGCCCATCCACAGGATGTAGCGCGCGACGTGCTGGTATTGCTCAAGCGGCTTCGCGCCGATTATCCCAAGGCCCATATCGCCTATCTTTCCTTGAAGCCCAGCCCGATTCGTTGGACGCTCTGGCCCAAAATGGCCGCCGTCAACATGACGATCGCGGCGCGCGCGCGCGTTCAGGGCTTCGATTATATCGATGTGAGCAAGACGCTGCTTGCGCTTGATGGCCTGCCCGATGCTTCCCTGTTCCGGAAGGATGGATTGCATATGAACGCGCGTGGCTACGACCGCTGGACCCATATGGTTGATGCTTATCTCGACCATGTGGGGATCGACGATAGCCGTGGCACGGCAGCGTCCTGATCCGCCCATTTTATCGCAAAGTTGGCGAGAGGGATCCAGTCTGGGCACTTTCCTATTGATCCAACGAAAAGCAATATTATTACGATATCCACTAAGGATATAACCACTGCGGGGGAACATCAGGTGACAAGCGATCCGGCGAAGGCCGCACCCATGGCGGAACTGACGATCCGCGGAGTCATCCTGGGGGCGCTCATCACGCTGCTTTTTACCGCAGCCAATGTGTATCTGGGCCTAAAGATCGGCCTGACCTTCGCGACTTCGATCCCGGCGGCTGTCATTTCCATGGCGGTGCTGCGGCTGTTCGCTACCGGCACGATTCTGGAGAACAACATCGTCCAGACCATCGCCTCGGCCGCAGGGACGCTCTCGGCGATCATCTTCGTGCTGCCTGGCCTCGTCATCATTGGCTGGTGGCAGGGCTTCCCTTATTGGCTGTCGGCCTGCACCATCGCGTTGGGCGGCATACTGGGCGTCATGTATTCCGTGCCGCTGCGCCGCGCACTCGTCACCGGCTCCGACCTCCCCTATCCCGAGGGCGTCGCTGCCGCCGAGGTGCTGAAGGTCGGCGCGGGTTCCCGCGAAGGGCTGGAGGAAAACAAGCGAGGCCTTGCCGCCATCGTCATGAGCGCGTTTGCCGCCGCCAGTTTCTCCATCATCGCCAAGACCCGCCTGATCGCGGAGGAAGCCGCCACCTTCTTCAAGTTCGGTTCGGGTGCGACATCCATGTCGACCAGCTTTTCCATGGCCCTGATCGGCGTGGGACATCTGGTCGGCCTGTCGGTCGGTCTGGCGATGTTTGTCGGCCTGCTGATAAGCTGGACAGCCATCGTTCCTTATCTGACAGCACCCTTGGCTGCTGGCGCGGACCTAGCGGAGGTAGTCGGCACGACCTTTCGCATGAAGGCGCGCTTCATCGGCGCGGGCACCATCGGCATCGCCGCAATCTGGACTCTGCTCAAGATCCTTGGCCCGATCATCAGCGGCATCCGTTCCGCCCTTGCCGCCAACCGGATGCGGAAGGACGGCAATGCGGGATTGCTGGAGCTGACCGAGCGGGACTTGCCCATCAGCATCGTTGGGGGCACGATCATTGCCTCGCTGATCCCCATCGGTATATTGCTGTGGGTCTTCGCGCAGGGCGGGCCGATCGCTGCCAATCCGCTTCCCGTCATTGCGCTGACGCTGGCCTATGTGTTGGTCGCGGGCATCGTCATCGCGTCGGTCTGCGGCTATATGGCGGGTCTGATCGGCGCGTCCAACAGTCCGATATCGGGCGTCGGCATCTTGGCCGTGCTAGGCGCTTCGTTGATCCTCGCGGGGATCTACGGTTCAGGCAGAGATATGACGCAGACTCAGGCGCTGATCGCCTATGCCCTGTTCGTGACTGCCATCGTTTTCGGCATCGCCACTATTTCCAACGATAATCTTCAGGACCTGAAAACAGGCCAGCTTGTCGGCGCAACGCCATGGAAGCAGCAGATTGCGTTGGTGCTAGGCGTGATCTTCGGAGCCATTGTCATTCCGCCAATCCTCGATCTGCTTAACAGCGCCTTCGGCTTCGCGGGCGCACCGGGCGCGGGGCCGAACGCGTTGCCCGCTCCACAAGCGGCGCTGATTTCCGCGCTGGCGCAGGGCGTTCTGGGCGGCAATCTGGACTGGGGGTTGATTGGTTTCGGTGCGCTGATCGGCGCGATCGTGGTGGCCATCGACGAACTGCTGGGCAAAGCGGGCAAGCTGCGCCTGCCGCCGCTCGCGGTGGGCATGGGCATTTATCTGCCCATGGCGCTGACGCTGCTGATCCCGGTGGGCGCGGTCATCGGCCATTTCTATAACCGCTGGGCCATGCGGCAGTCCAATCCCGACTTTGCCGAGCGCATGGGCGTGCTGATGGCGACGGGCTTCATCGTCGGGGAGAGCCTGTTCGGGGTAGCCTTCGCGGGCATAGTCGCAGCGACTAACAGTGACGCGCCGCTGGCGCTGGTGGCGGAAAATGGCTGGGCCGTGCCGCTTTCGGTTATCGCCTTCTTCGGCGTGATCGCGGCGCTTTATGCGAGGCTGCGGCGTTGGGCGAGTGCGTCGCTGGGATAAGGATTGGCCGCCGTCGTTCCCCACCTAACAAAAGAGGGCCGCGTTTCACGCGACCCCCTTCCTTCTTCCCGAACCCGTCCGCGGATCAGAAGGCGTAGCGCGCCATGATCTGAAACACCGGTCCGGCTTTTTCGCTTTCCAGCTCATATTCGTCGAAGTCGCGGTCGATCTGGTCCGCGATATTGTCGAACTTGTTGAAAGCTTCTCTTTTCCTGCCGTTCAGGAGGTTGGAGCCGACCGCACGGATGGTGAAAGTCTTGCCGAACCGCTTTTCGACGAAGATTTCCAGTTCCGCACCATAGGTGGTGGTCACTTCCTCCGCGATCACCCGGCCAAAGGCGCTGCCCTGCTTGCGGTATGTCGCGCCGAAAGCCGCGCCAAAGTCGGGGAAATCCTGAATGAAGCCGAAATTATAGACATATTTGGACTGATCGTTGAACCTGCGCTTGCCGATAAAATCCCGCACTTCGCTGTCCAGCCAGGACAGGTTGCCGAACACGCCAGTATTGGGCAACCCTACAAAGCCGAGGTCGGTCGACAGGTCGAATTCGACGCCCCATACCTTGCCGTCGCCGACATTGCGCGGCTGATAGACGAAGGTGCCTTCGCCTTCTGAACCTTCGACCCCGGTGTTGGTCAATTCGATCAGGTCCTTGACCTTGCGATAGAAGATATTGGCACCGAAAATGCCGCCCGTGCCCATCCGATGCTCATAACCCAGGTCAAAGCCCCAGGCGCTTTCGGGCCGCAACTGCGGATTGCCTAGCAGGTCGCTGTCGCCCACTTCTTCCTCCAGCAGCGCCGGGGAGATATAGTTGAAATCGGGACGGCGCAGCGTCCGCGCGACCGATCCGATGATGCGGTCGCTCTCGCTCAATGACAGTTTGAACGAGGCGGAGGGCAGCAGCTTTTCATAATCGGCCCTTTGATCGGCGAGCGCGGCCGCTACCGTATAGTCGGTGAAGCGTACCTTCGTCGTTTCGTAACGCAGGCCCGCTTCCCACTTCAGCCTGCCGGTGTCACCTTCGACCAGTGCGAAGACATCACGGCGCTTTTCGCGGATGCGGTTGTCACCGCCGTCAACCGGCTCGAAATCGTCGAACGCCGCCGCCAGATTGTCCGGGTTCTGTTTGAACTGATCCCAGGTTGCGCTGGCGTCGCTCTCCTGCTCGCTTTCGAACATGCCGGTGCGGCGCCTTTTATCCTGATAATAGCCGCCGAAAACGAATTTCGCCTGCTCGCCCAGCGGCACTTCATGCTCCAGTTTCACGGAAAATTCGGTGTCGCGAATATCGGTCCGGGTTCGCTGGCCCGAAAATTCCAGATCCTCGAAATCGATCTCATTTTCGGTTTCGATGCGATCTTCGGTGAAGCGCGCATAGCCAACGCGGACGGAACTCTTACCCGCCGACCATTCATGGCTCAGCTTGCCGTCGATAGTGTAGTTTTCCTGATCGATATCGGCGATATTGCTATTGTCGGTCAGCAGATTGCCCACTGGCACCGGCCCAATCACCGCAGTCGCATCGTCATATTCGAAGCTACGCTCCGTTTCCTTGCGGTCGGTGCGGACATAGAAACCATTCAGCTTGAAATCGGTGGTTTCGCCGTCAATCTCATAGGTGCCGTTGAAGCTGTAATCCTTGCCATCGCGGGTGTCCGTCTGATCCTCGCGATTGTCGAAATCGTCGGTCGCATAGTCAGGATTATTTTCCGGCGAATCACCATAGCGCAGGCTTTTCTTGCGTTTGGGGTTATGGCGGCCCTGCAGGTTCGCACCCAGCAGCAGGCGGCCTGGTCCGGCCTTGCCGCCCCAGACCAGACCCAGGCTCGGCTCCAGCTCGTCGTCGTTGAACAGCAAGCCGCCCGCGCGGACATAGCCACCGTCCAGTTCATAACCGTCGCGCAAATTGATGTTGAGCGACCCCGCCACCGCGTCCCCGGTGCGCCGGGCGGAGGAGGAGCGGATGATTTCCACGCTGTCGATCAGTTCAGCGGGAATACGGTCGAGGAAAAAGCTGCGGTCGGCGGCCGAACCCGGCACACGCTCACCGTTTATCAAGATCTGGGTATAGCCCGGGGGCAAACCGCGCAGACGCGGAGCATCGCTTTCGATCACGTCCGACAGAAAGGTGACGGAAGGCACGCGCTTCAGCGCGTCGCCGGCGGTCAGCGGTTCAAAGCGCTGGAAATAGTCTGTGCCATATTTCAGCACCGGCTCTGGCGTATCGGTACGGTCGCGGTAGCCGATCCCTGCGATGACGACGATCTCATTGGCCGAAGTAATCGGTCCGTCTGCGCGTGTTCCTTCGTCGGCCGGAGCGGGTATGGATTGCGCCATAGCAGAAGCAGAAAGAAGCGCGACAGACGCGCAGCCAAACATGACCCACTTATTCGTGACCATTATCACCCCCTGTTTATCGAGATAAATTGACGCACGGAATTACTGTTGTATCTAGCGCATCTGATTTAGCGGATATGAGGCAACAATGACCGGATCGTGTAGGAATCATTGCAGTTTTATGATATTATGCGTCAGTTTTATTACGATGACAGCGTGCACAACTGGCGAGACGGAAATCCTCATGGCCCGGCGCATCGCCAACGCCGCGCCGGCCGTAAACGTTACGGCGCGTGGTGAAACCGTTCCGGTGGGAACCGCCAATGCGGACGCGGCGGACGATCCGGCAATCTGGCGCAACGCCGCCGATCCGGCGCAAAGCCTGATTGTCGGCACCGACAAGAAGGCCGGTCTTTATGTCTATGGGTTGGACGGCAAGGCTCGTGACTTTCTCGACGCGGGCCGGGTCAATAACGTCGATTTGCGCGACGATGTGCCGATCAACGGCAGTAACGGCATCCTCGTGGTCGCGAGTGACCGCAACGATATCGCCAATGCCAGGCTTGCCCTTTTCCGCCTTGATCCCACGACCGCCAGGCTGACGGCTTTGGGGAAAGTCGAAGCGGGCACGGGTGAGGCCTATGGCATTTGTATGTCCCGCCAGGGGGGAACTACCTACGCCTTCATCGTCCTGAAGGATGGCACGGTGAATCAGGTCGCGCTCGACACCTCTGCGGCGACACCCGCCGGCCGGATCGTCCGCACCATGAAGCTTGGCACTCAGTCGGAAGGCTGCGCCGTAGATGACCGCACGGGCATTCTCTATGTCGCGGAGGAAGATGTCGGCCTTTGGCGTTTCGATGCCCGTCCCGACGGATCAACCACCCCGACAAAGATCGCCGCCGCCGATGGTCGGAATCTGGTTGCCGATGCCGAGGGCGTCGCCATCGCACCGATCGGGGAAAAGGATGGCTATGTCCTTGTTTCCAGTCAGGGCGACAACGCTTATGTGGCCTACCGGATCAGCGATGACAGCTATGCCGGGCGCTTCCGTATCGCCAATGGCGTCATCGGTGGGGCAGAGGAAACCGATGGCATCGACCTGATGCTGGGCGATTTCGGTCCCGATTATCCTGGCGGACTCTTCATCGCGCAGGATGGCCACAACGCGACCGTCGCGCAAAATTTCAAGCTGGTGGCCTGGGACGATATCGCCCGCGCATTGGGGCTGACGAAATAAGCCCCTATTTTCACACATGAAAACAGGGCGGTGGGCATCCACCGCCCTTTCCTTTTTTATTTCTTCGTTGCGAACCAGCGTTGCAACGCTGGTTTCAGCCGCGCACGGGTTTCAATCCGCGTCTTGATGCCCGCAATGGCGCGATCCACCACCTTGCGCGATTCGGGCGTCAGATATTGGGCCGCATAACCGTCCAGCTTCTGCGCCATGGCCGGGTCCGCAGAACCGCCGCCCAGCCGCGCCAACGCCTGCGAACGGGCCGAAACATCGATCAGCGCCTCATATTGCTGGCGATGGGCCAGCACATAGTCGACAGCGAGCATCGGATGCTCATAACCCACCTGCGCGATGATGGCTGCGCTGGTGGTCTTGCCCGGCTCGTCCGTCAGCGCGAGGTCGAGCGCCTGGCCAGCGAGCATCTCATCCTTCGTACTCCCCAGCAGCGCAAAGAGCTGGCTCTTGTCGAGATCGGTCTTTGCGCCGTTCGCCATGGCGCGCAGCTTGTTCCATGTCGCCTGATCGGCATTTTTGGCGATGATACCCAGCCAGACATTGCGGAGGGGGCCATCCAAAGCCGCCGGGTTGGAACCTAGCGCAGCGAAACGGCGATTGGCCTCAACCGCCACCGTCTTGTCGCCGACCGCGCCCAGCGTCGAAACGAGGCTGGAGCGCAACACAGGGATCTGCGCGCCTTCGCCCTGCTTCGCATCATAACCGATGGCGGCCAGAAGCGGCGTCAGCTTTGCCGAGGCATAGGCCGCGATCCTGGCCTGCGCGGCGGCGTCGCCATCCAGCATCTCATGGGCGCTTTCCAGATAATCCGGCACTTGCGCCAGCACGGCGGGACTAGCGCTGCCGGGCACCGCATCGACAAGATCGAGCGCGAGGTCCATCGGCTGATAGCCGCCAAGGCCAAGCTGCCAATTGTCCGCCAGCAGGCCGATCTGGTCGATGGAGGGGAATTTCGTGAAGTTTTTCGCCAGCGCCTGCACATTGGCGGCCGGATAGAGCGAGCGATAATAGCCCGACTGCCCCGCATTGACGACATAGGCACCGCAGCCTGGCAGGGTGATTTGCCCCTTGCCGCTCAGGATCATGCGCTGCGTCGCACCGCCTAGCGTCTGCGCCATGACAGGTACGTTCCAGTGCAGTGGCGTCCCGCCCTTCCGGTCGCGGCTGAATTCGCCCTGCGTCAGGAACAATATGGTGTTGCCGCCCTTGCACTGCGCGCTTTCCACCGTGACCAGCGGGATGCCCGGCTGGCTGGTGAAGTCGTGGGCAATGGACACCAGTCCCTTGGCCCCCGCACCTTCGACCGCCTGCCACAGGTTGTCGGTTACCGTGTTGCCATAGGCATGTTGCTGCATATAGGCGCGGATGCCGCTGCGCCACACATCCTCCCCGGCATAGCCCTCTAGCATGGTGATGACGGCTTCGCCTTTTTCATAGGTGATCGCGTCGAACGCCTGATTGACCTGATCGACCGTCGCAATCTTTTGGACGACGGGGTGGGTGGTCGCCAACGCATCCAGCCCCATGGCGCTTTCGCGGCCACCGACCCGGTTCAGCAGCATTTCCCATTCCGGTTGCAGCTTGTCCGTCACCTTGGTCGCCATCCAGCTCGCAAAGCCTTCGTTCAACCAGAGGTCGTCCCACCAAGCCATCGTCACGAGGTCGCCGAACCATTGATGCGCCATTTCATGCGCGACCGTTTCGTAGATGCGGCGCTTCTGTGCTTCGGTGGTGAAGCGCGGGTCGACCAGCAAGGCGCGCTCGAAAGTGAAGATCGCGCCCCAATTTTCCATGGCGGAAAAGAATTGGCTCTGACCCGGCCCCGCGACATTGTCCAATTTGGGCAGTGGATAGGGGACGCCGAAATAGTCGTTGAACCAAGGCAAGATGGCGGCGGAGGCATCCAGCGCCAACTGCGCCTTGCCGGTGTTGCCCTTGCCCGTGATGACGCCGACTTCGGTGGCGCCGGCCATCTTGGTGGCGCGGTCCAGTTCGCCAAGGCCGAAGAACAGCAGGTAGGAGGACATTTTGGGCGTGGTGCCGAAGGTCACCTGCGTCCTGCCTCCGCCCAGATCCTTGCTGTCCTTTACCGGCATGTTGCCGACGGCCATCTCGCCCGTGGGGACGATAGCCGACAGATCGAAAGTCGCCTTATAGCTGGGTTCGTCCCAACTCGGTACGAAGCGCCGCGCGTCGGGCGCTTCGAACTGGGTAAAGAGAGCGCGCTTCGCCTGTCCCGCATTGTCCGTATAGTCGAGCGCGAAAAGCCCGTTCGCCTGCGTGGCGATAACGCCATCATAGGCGATGTCGAGCCGATAGCCGCCCGGCGCAAGCGCCTTGCCGAAGTTCAGCGTCACCGTTTGTGCGGCGGCGTCCACTTTGGCGATGCCCTTCACCGGCTTGCCCTTGACGGGGGTCAGTGTCACCGCCCCGAAATTGAGGTCGGCCGCGTTCAGCACCAGAACGGGCATGGCCTGCGTCACGTTGAGGTCGATCGCCACCCTGCCCGTGAACTTGAGGTTCGGGGCATCCGGCGTGACCGTGATCGCATAGTGGCTGGGAGCCGCGCCGCGCGGCAATTGCGTTGTCACCGTCGCGGCCGGACCGGGCTGTCCCTGCGCGAGGGCGGGGACGGCAATGGCGAGGGGGGCAGCGGCGAGCAGCAAGGGCAGCATCTTCGAAAATGTCATCTGGTTCAGACTCCGACACGTCATGAACGGCGCAGCCGGGACGGTCACGCGCCTTGATGCAAAGCGGCATCGGCTGTTTCGGTTCGCCGGTCAAGGCAGGCGGTCGGACGCGGGAAGGAATTGTCGTGCAATTGCAGGCTTGCGCTGCGACTGTTAGGTGTCTTTCCTTGGCAGGATAGCGGACAAACACAGCCTGAGCCCACTGACAAAGGACATGCATGCGAAATCGACTGACGACCTTCATTCTGGTGGGCATGATCCTGGGCATTGCCACGGGATTCACCGCCAATCTGTGGGTCGGCGGCGACAAGGCGCTGGCCAAGGAGGTGGCAGGCTACTTTCATCTTCTGGCCGACATTTTCCTGCATCTCATCAAAATGATTATCGCGCCGCTGGTATTTTCCACGCTGGTCGCGGGCATCGCCCATATGGGCGACAGCGCCGCGCTGGGACGGATCGGCGGACGAGCGCTGGGATGGTTCATCATCGCCAGCCTCATCTCGCTGGCGCTGGGCCTGATCCTCGTCAATTTCTTCGCGCCGGGCGAGGGATTGAACCTGGTGCGGTCGGGCGCGGCTTCCAGCGTCAATGCCGAGGCGCTCAATTTCCGTGATTTCGTGCTGCACGTCTTTCCTACGTCCATGGTGGGGGCGATGGCGGAAAATTCCATCCTCCAGATCGTCGTCTTCTCCCTGTTCGTGGGCGTGGCGCTGACCGCCATCGGCGACAGGGGCAAGCCCATCGTTACCGTGATCGAGGCGATGGTTGAGTTGATGCTGCAGGTGACGGGCTATGTGATGCGCGTGGCGCCCGTCGCCGTGTTCGGCGCGTTGGCGTCGGCCATCACGACCGAGGGATTGGGCGTGCTCAAGACGTTCGGCGAATTGGTCGGCGAATTCTATTTGTCGCTGCTTGCGCTGTGGCTGCTGCTCTGCGGGGCGGGTGCGATCTTCCTGGGCAGACGGATATTTACTTTGCTGCGCTATGTGCGCGAACCGGTCCTGATCGCCTTTTCAACAGCTTCGTCCGAAGCGGCCTATCCCAAGATGCTGGAGCAGCTTGACCGCTTCGGCGTCCCGCGCCGAATATACAGCTTCGTGCTGCCGCTGGGCTACAGCTTCAACCTTGATGGGTCGATGATGTATGCGTCCTTCGCCACCATCTTCATCGCGCAGGCCTATAATATCGACCTGCCGATCGCGACGCAGATTACCATCCTGCTGGTGCTGATGGTGACGAGCAAGGGCATCGCCGCTGTGCCGCGCGCATCGCTGGTCGTCATCGCCGCGACGCTGGGGCAGTTCAACCTGCCAGTCGAGGGCATTGCCTTCATTCTGGCCGTCGATCATTTCATGGACATGGGCCGCACCGCCACCAATGTGCTGGGCAATGCCATCGCCACATCGGTCGTCACCAAATGGGAAGGTATGCTGGAAGTGGAGGAGCCCGAATACGGAATCCCGCCCAAGGCACCTGCTCATACTCCGTCGCATGGCCGCGCAGGGCTGGAACTGGCGGAGGATATGGTAGACGATGATCGACCGGGCTGAAGACGGCAAATGATGAAGGGCGCGCAGCGGATCGGGGCGGCTGTCATCGCATTGACCGCCGGAGCGGGGCTCGCGATCCAGTTCAGCACGACTTTGGAACAGATGGGATCGGTCGGAGCAACGCTCTGGATACTTGTCCGTTTCTTCACCGTCCTCACCAATATGGCTGTGCTGCTCGTTTTCGGAAAGATCGCGTGCGGAGTGCGAGTGACACCTCGCCTGATCGGCGGCGTGACGCTGGCGATCCTGCTGGTGGGGGTGATTTATGGCCTGTTGCTGCGTGGCCTTCTCAGCCTGAGCGGTGGGGCGCTGCTGGCCGACACGCTTCTGCACAAGGCGACGCCGATACTGACGGCGCTGTGGTGGACCGGATGGGCGCCCAGGGGCCTTTCATGGCGTGATCCATGGTTATGGGCGGCCTTCCCCGCTGCTTATCTGCCCTACGCGCTGGTGCGTGGCGCGCTGGAGGAAACTTACGCTTATCCCTTCATTGATGTGGCGAAGCTGGGCCTTGGACAGGTGCTGTTGAATGCGGTCTTGATCGCCATCGGTTTTTTGATGGCCGGGCACCTGCTTATATGGATCGACCGGCGGTTTCGGTGAGCGTCAGCGGGCAGCCTGCGCTGCCCGCGTCCACCAGATCAGCGTATCGGCGAATTTCGGGAAGCCCCGGTCCAGCGCCGCGCCACCATCGCCCTGCGGCCGTCCCGCTTCATCCAGCGCATCGCCAATCTGGCCGACGCTGAGGCGTTCGGGGATCACCGTCATGCCCATGGCGGACAGCGTCACCGTCCAGTCGGCATGGCTGTTGACGCCAGCGAAACGGCCTGCCGAATAGCTGGCGATGGCGGCGGGGCGGCGGTCGAATTCCTTGAGATAATGATCGACCAGATTCTTGAGGCCCGGCTGGACGCCGCGATTATATTCGCCCGCGACAAAGACGAAGGCGTCCGCAGCGGAGAGGCGCTGGGCAAGAGCGGACATGGCGGCGGGCGCTTGTCCCGGTGGATAGTCGCTATGGCGCAGGTCCAGCATCGGGAGACCGATTTCCTTTGCGTCGATCAGTTCGGCGCGATGGCCCAGTTCCGCAAAACCATGAAGCAAATAGTCAACTAAACGGATTCCCAGGCGGCCGCGCCTGTAGGAACCGTATAGGATGAGTATGTCGAGCGCCATGCGAGCCTCCCTTGTCTGTAGAAAGTGTCGCATTGGCGCGTGGCGGCGTCCAGACCGGAACGGACGGCCTGTGCGTTTCTCAACTTTGCGCGAAACGATTGGCAGCGATCAGCGCAGCTTCGCGATGGAAAGCCCGTCCTGCTTGGCGCGGGCCTTCACCGATTCCTCGCTGCGGGTGAGGGCCTTGGCGATCGCCTTGAGCGCCATGCCCTTCTTCGCGAGCGTGTGGAGCTTTTGCAGCTCGTCCGCCGTCCAAGGTTGCTTGTGGCGCTCGAAGCGATCTCCAGCCATCGGATCAGTCCGCGAAGGGGTCGCGGACGAGGATGGTGTCCTCGCGTTCCGGGGACGTTGAAACCAGCGTGACCGGACAGCCGATCAGTTCCTCGATCCGGCGGATATATTTGATCGCCTGCGCGGGAAGTTCGGCCCAGCTCCGCGCGCCCGCGGTGGTGTCCTGCCAGCCTTCGATGCTTTCGTAGATCGGCTGCGCCTTCGCCTGATCCTGCGCGTGGGCGGGAAGATAATCGTAGGTCGTCTCGCCGATCTTGTAGCCGACGCAGATTTGCAGTTCCTCGAACCCGTCGAGCACGTCGAGCTTGGTGAGGGCGATGCCGGTGACGCCCGACACGGCGACCGACTGGCGCACCAGAACCGCGTCGAACCAGCCGCAGCGGCGCTTACGGCCCGTGACGGTGCCGAATTCATGACCGCGTTCGCCCAGGCGCTGGCCGGTTTCGTTTTCCTGCTCGGTCGGGAAGGGACCGGAACCAACGCGGGTGGTGTAGGCCTTGACGATGGCGAGCACAAAGCCCGCGCCCGAAGGACCAAGGCCGGTGCCGCTCGCCGCCGTGCCCGCCACCGTGTTGGAGGAGGTGACGAAGGGATAGGTGCCATGGTCGATGTCGAGCAGCGTGCCCTGCGCGCCTTCGAACAGGATGCGCTTGCCCTGCGCCTTCGCCTGATTGAGCGTCAGCCAGACGGGCTTGACGAAGGGCAGGATGAAGTCCGCAATGTCGCGCAATTCCGCCATCAGCGCGTCGCGGTCGATAGGCGCTTCGTTGAACCCGGCGCGCAGCGCGTCGTGATGCGCGGTGAGGCGGTCAAGCTGCGGGCCGAGATCGTCGAGATGGGCAAGGTCGCACACGCGAATGGCGCGGCGGCCCACCTTGTCCTCATAGGCCGGGCCGATGCCCCGGCGGGTGGTGCCGATCTTGCCCGCGCCCGATGCATCCTCCCGCAGGCCGTCAAGGTCGCGGTGGAAGGGCAGGATCAGCGGGCAGGTTTCCGCGATCTGGAGATTTTCCGGCGTGATGGCGACGCCCTGCCCCCTGAGCTTGGCGACTTCTTCGCGAAAGTGCCACGGGTCCAGAACGACGCCGTTGCCAATGACGCTCAGCGTGCCGCGCACGATGCCCGAGGGGAGCAGCGAGAGCTTGTAGACCTTCTCTCCCACGACCAGCGTATGGCCCGCATTATGGCCGCCCTGAAAGCGCGCGACGACGTCGGCGCGTTCCGACAGCCAGTCGACGATCTTGCCTTTGCCTTCATCGCCCCACTGGGCGCCGATCACCGTAACATTTGCCATGGATATAGTCCTTCGCCCCGCCGCGCGGACCCGGCTTGCCCTTCGACGGGACTCGGCAAGCGGGCGGAATAGGGTGGGCGCGTGTCGCCCTGTGCGGGGCGGCGGTTAGCCGCGCCAGCCCCGTAAAGTCAAGTCAGTAAGCGCGCGGCTCCATGCCGTCGAGCCAGTGCGAGCAGCGCAGGCGCTCCCCATTCTCATCGCCGGTCAGGGCGGCGATCGTATGCCAGCCTTCGCCGCGCAGCGCGGCGGCGCGGTCCGCATCATGGCCGATGGGGAGGAACAGGCGCCGCACCGGCTGGCTGCCGAAACCGGCGTCGATCAGCGGATCGGGATAGAGCGAAAAGCCCATGGCCGGTTCGTCCGCGCCATCGGCGCGGGTGATGGCGTAGCTGCCGCCCCGCCCGATTTCACCGATGAAACCGTCCGCGAAGGCCGAGAAGCCGAACCAGTTCTGATATTCAAAGCCGTGGCGCTCGGTCGGATCGAGCGTCAGGGTGATGTCCCAGCCAATCGGTTTGGCGATGGCGCGCAGGCCCGCGATGCGGCTGTCGATGGCGCCGCCAAGCTGCGCGTTCAGGGCTTCGAGGCGCTCCATCGCGGCGTGGAAGGGGCCGGTCGCCTCGATCAGCGGGAGATAGGCGGCGGCGGCGGGACTGATCGCGGCGAGCGCGCCCGCATCCTTGGCGTCGAGTTCGTTGCGGACGGCTTCGATCTCTTCCGGGGCAAGCGGCAGGGGGCCTGCAGCCAGCGTGTCGATCAGGTCCGGCAGGGTGAAGTCGATGGTGAGGCCGGTGACGCCCGCCGCCTGCAATGCCTCTATCGCGACATTCACGATCTCGACGGCGGCGGCGACGCTATCGCTGCCGATCAGCTCCGCGCCGACCTGAAGGCGTTCGCGCTCCGGGCGAAGCTGGTTGGCGCGCAGGCGCAGGACCGGGCCGGAATAAGAAAGACGCAAGGGGCGCGGCGCGCTGGCAAGGCGGGTGGCGGCGATGCGGCCCACCTGCGCGGTCATGTCCGGGCGAAGAGCCAGGCTGCGCTGCGATACCGGGTCGATGGCGCGCACCAGATCCTGTGCGCGCATGGATTTGAGGCGGCCGACCAGCGTGTCCTCAAACTCCGCGAGGGGCGGCATGACCCGTTCATAGCCGTGGGTGGCCACGGTATCGAGCACGCGGCGCGCAAGCCGCGCGGAGGCTTCCGCCTGCGGTGGCAGGCGGTCGGACAATCCTTCAGGCAGGAGGCCGGGGGGAAAGCTCATAGCCCCCTCACCCCTTGGCAGGAGGGCTGGGAAGAGGGGGCATCGCGCAACGCTTGAGCAATCACACTCAACACTCCCTCAATATTCCCCATCACGTCAGGATTCGAAAAACGGATCACATGATACCCCAGCGATTCCAGAAACTCTGTTCGCCGCGTGTCATAGCGATCTTCGGCGGAATGTGTATCCCCGTCGATCTCCAGGATGAGTCTGGCCGCTTTGGAGGCGAGATCCACGATATAGGGCGCGATGATCGTCTGGCGGGTGAATTGGCGATTTTCGAAGCGGTTGGCCCGCCAAGCGAGCCAGAGTTTTTGTTCGGCGGGTGTGGAGGTGGAGCGCATGGATTTTGCGCGTTCCTTCAAGGTTGCATCCAGACGCATCGGCGCTCCCCCTCTCCCGACCCTCTCCCCAAAGGGAGAGGGCTTTGCCGGGCTTATGCGAAGTGCAGCGGCTTCACCGTCTTGACGCCGGTCAGCTTGCCGATCTCCTCACGCAGGCCGTCCGTCACCGCACCGTCGACCGACAGCAGCAGCACGGCTTCGCCGCCCTGGTTGCGGCGGCCCAGATGGAAGGTGCCGATATTGACGCCCGCCTCGCCCAGCGTCGAACCCAGACGGCCGATAAAGCCGGGCGCGTCCTGATTGACGATATAGAGCATGGTGCCGGTGAGGTCGGCCTCCACCTTGATGCCGAACAGTTCGACAAGGCGCGGCTGGGCATGGCCGAACAGCGTGCCCGCAACCGACTTGTCGCCCGATTCGGTGGTGACGGTGACGCGCACGAGGGTCTGGTAATCGCCTTCGCGGTCGTGGCGGACTTCGCGCACGTCAAGGCCGCGTTCCTTGGCCAGGAAGGGCGCGTTCACCATGTTCACCGTGTCGGAATAGACGCGCATCAGACCCGCGAGCACCGCCGCGGTGATCGGCTTCTGGTTGAGTTCGGCGGCATGGCCTTCAACCTCTACCGCAACGCCGGTGATAGCGTCGCCTTCAAGCTGGCCGACCAGCGAGCCGAGCTTTTCGGCGATCGCCATATAGGGCTTGAGCTTGGGCGCTTCCTCGGCCGACAGGCTGGGCATGTTGAGCGCGTTGGTGACGCCGCCCGATACGAGGAAATCGGCCATCTGCTCAGCCACCTGAAGCGCGACATTGACCTGCGCTTCGGTGGTCGACGCGCCCAGATGCGGGGTGCAGACGAAACCGGGCGTGCCGAACAGCGGCGAATCCTTGGCCGGTTCGGTTTCGAACACGTCCAGCGCCGCGCCCGCGACCTGGCCGCTGTCGAGCGCATCCTTGAGCGCCGCCTCGTCGATCAGGCCGCCGCGCGCGCAGTTGACGATGCGGACGCCCTTCTTCGTCTTGGCAAGGTTTTCGCGGCTCAGGATATTGCGGGTCTGGTCGGTGAGCGGCGTGTGCAGGGTGATGAAATCCGCCTTCGCCAGCAGCGTGTCGAGATCGGCCTTCTCCACGCCCATTTCGACGGCGCGTTCCGGGGTGAGGAAGGGGTCGAAGGCGACGACCTTCATCTTGAGGCCCAAGGCGCGGCTGGCGACGATGGAGCCGATATTGCCCGCGCCGATCAGGCCCAGCGTCTTGCCGGTGACTTCGACGCCCATGAAGCGGTTCTTTTCCCACTTGCCCTGCTGGGTCGAGACGTCGGCTTCGGGAAGCTGGCGGGCGAGCGCGAACATCAGCGCGATGGCATGTTCGGCGGTGGTGATGGAATTGCCGAAGGGCGTGTTCATGACGACGACGCCCTTGGCCGACGCCGCCGGAATGTCGACATTGTCGACGCCGATGCCTGCGCGGCCCACGACCTTGAGGTTGGTGGCGGCGTCGAGGATCTCCTTCGTCACCTTGGTCGAACTGCGGATGGCGAGGCCGTCATACTGGCCGATGATCGCCTTCAGTTCTTCCGGGGTCTTGCCGGTGATTTCGTCGACCTCCACGCCGCGTTCGCGGAAGATCGCGGCGGCATTGGGGTCCATCTTGTCGGAAATGAGTACCTTGGGCATGGGAATGCTCCTTGAATATGGTCCGTTCGGTTGAGCCGGTCGGAAGAGCCGGACAATGAAGGGCTTCGACAGACTCAGCCCGAACGATGACAGGTTGGATCAAGCGGCCTTGGTCTGGGCGTAGGCCCAGTCGAGCCAGGGGCCGAGCGCTTCGATGTCGGCGGTGTCGACAGTCGCGCCGCACCAGATGCGAAGACCGGCCGGGGCGTCGCGATAGCCCGCGACGTCATAGGCCGCGCCTTCCTTTTCGAGGAGGGCCGCAAAGCTCTTGATGAAGGCTTCGTCGGCGCCCGCGACGGTGAGGCACACGCTGGTCTTCGAGCGCGAGGGGGTGTCGGCGGCGAGATGGCCGAGCCAGTCGCGGTCCGCCACGATCTTGTCCAGAGCCGCCGCGTTGGCGTCGCTGCGGGTGATCAGGCCCTTCGCGCCGCCGACCGACTTGCCCCATTCCAGCGCGAAGATCGCGTCCTCGACCGCCAGCATGGAGGGGGTGTTGATCGTCTCGCCCTTGAACACGCCCTCGGCCAGCTTGCCCTTGCTCATCAGGCGGAACACCTTGGGCAACGGCCAGGCGGGGGTGTGGGTTTCGAGGCGCTCGACCGCGCGGGGACCGAGGATCAGCACGCCATGCGCGCCCTCGCCGCCCAGCACCTTCTGCCAGGAGAAGGTGGCGACGTCGATCTTCGCCCAGTCGATGTCATAGGCGAACACCGCGCTGGTCGCGTCGGCAAAGGTCAGCCCTTCGCGGTCCGCCGGAATCCAGTCGGCGTTCGGCACGCGCACGCCCGAGGTCGTGCCGTTCCAGGTGAACAGCACGTCGTTGCTGAAATCCACTGCCGACAGATCGGGCAACTGGCCATAGTCGGCGCGGATGATCGTGGGGTTGAGGTTCAATTGCTTGGCGGCGTCCGTCACCCAGCCTTCGCCGAAGCTTTCCCACGCCAGCGTCGTGACGGGCTTCGCGCCCAGCATCGTCCACATCGCCATTTCAAAGGCGCCGGTGTCGGAACCCGGCACGATGCCGATGCGGTGGGTTTCGGGCAGGTTCAGAAGCTCGCGCATCAGGTCGATGCAATAAGCGAGGCGGTTCTTGCCGATCTTCGAGCGGTGCGAGCGGCCCAGCGAATCCGTGGCGAGCGCAGCGGCACTCCAGCCCGGAGGCTTGGCGCAGGGACCGGAAGAGAAAAAGGGGCGAGCCGGCTTGGTGGCGGGCTTGGCGGCAGGCGCAAGAGTGGCGTCTGCGGCAGTCGTATCAGTCATGTAATGCTTCTCCTTACAGAGAGCACGCGCGGCGTTGGGACCGCGTGGCCCGCCGGTCGCCCTAAAGAGATCGGCGGGAGAGTCAAGAGCAGAACAAAATGCGACGAATCGAGGCCCGCGTTAACCACCGTCTGAAAAGAACGTGCTAAATGCTTGATTCATGGAAGAGCGGGCGTGGGACAATCTGTTTCGACGCGGCGCGGGCCTTGCCGCGCTGTTGACAATGACTTTGGCGTTGGCGGCATGCGGCGGCGACCTGGTGCCGCGCGGCCGGGTGAGCAGCGCGTCCAAACCGCATAAAGCCAAAACGGCCCGTCCCGCCGCTCCGCCGACGATGGAAGTGCGGCAGTGCATGGCGAAGCTGCAATCGCAATCCGTCGCCTTCACGCCACTGCCCGATCAGAATTTCGGCGGCGGATGCAGCGCCCTGGGCAGCGTCAAGCTGCTCGACATCGGCGTGCCCGCGACCAATCTGGGCGCGATGACGTGCAATCTCGCCGCCAATTTCGCGGCATGGGCGCGTTTTGGCGTGCAGCCCGCCGCCCGGTTGATCCTGGGCGCGGAGATCGTGCGGATCGAAACATTCGGCACCTATAATTGCCGCCCCATCGCGGGCAGCGGCAAGCTTTCCGAACATGCCCACAGCAATGCAATCGACGTATCGGCCTTCGTCCTGTCGGACGGGCGGCGCATTTCGATTGAGAAAGACTGGAGCGGCGACCGGCGCACGCGACAGTTCCTGGAAGTCATCCACGCCAGCGCCTGCAAGCGGTTCCGCACGGTGCTCAGTCCCAATTATAATGCCGCGCATCACGACCATTTTCATTTCGACATGGGCGGCAAGGGCGGCTTCTGCCGCTGACAAGCCCCCTTGGCATGCCCGCCTTTGCTGCCTAGTGGGTCGGCATGACCAAGAAAGAAATCGCCGAACGTAAATTCCGTCCGGCAAAGCAGGAAGCCGATGACGCCCGCAAGGCGATCGAAACGCCGCAGACCACCAGCGCGGCCTATCGTCTGGCCTTTCAGGATAATGAATTCCTGTTGCGGGAAGATTTGCGGCCCGTCCGGTTCCAGCTGGAACTGCTCAAGCCGGAACTGTTGATGACCGAAGCGCAGATCGAATCGACCTTCGTCTTTTACGGATCGGCCCGCATCCCCGAACCCGAAGAGGTGCAGGCGCGAATTGACGCCGCGACCACGCCGGAACAGCGGCGGATCGCGGAGAATCTGGGCCGGAAGGCGCGCTATTATGACGAAGCGCGCAAACTGGCGCGCATCGCCGCCGCCTATCCGCCCAATCCCGCCGGATGCCGCCATTTCGTCGTCTGTTCGGGCGGTGGCCCGTCCATCATGGAAGCGGCCAACCGGGGCGCGGCGGACATCGGGGCGCAGACCATCGGCATGAACATCGTGCTGCCGCATGAACAGGCGCCCAATCGGTTCGTGACGCCGGAGCTGTCCTTCCAGTTCCACTATTTCGCGCTCCGCAAAATGCATTTCCTGCTGCGCGCGCGGGCGCTCGCGGTCTTTCCGGGCGGCTTCGGCACGTTCGACGAGTTTTTCGAGCTGCTGACACTGGTGCAGACCGGCAAGATGAAGCCTATCCCCATCCTGCTGTTCGGTCGGGATTTCTGGAACCGCGTGGTGAATTTCGAGGCGCTGGCCGACGAAGGGGTGATCGCGCCGTCCGACCTCAACCTCATCACCTGGGTCGAAACGGCGGAGGAAGCATGGGCGGCGGTCGAAGCCTTTTACGAGGATATGGACGCGCCGGGTTGCGACTGAAAAGCGCAACTCGCCTTGCCCTTGCCCACCGGCGGGGATAGGGCGCGGTCATGCGCGCGGACCTTGCCCATATCGATTGCTGGATCTTCGATCTGGACAATACCCTCTATCCGGCGAAGGCGGACCTGTTCGCCCTGATCGACGTGAAGATGGGCGAGTTCATTCAGGGGCTGCTGGGTTGCGATCCGGTCGAGGCGAAGGCCGTGCAGAAACGCTATTTCATGGAGCATGGCACGACGCTTTCGGGCCTGATGCGGCATCACGGCATCGAGCCGCGCGCCTTCCTCGACTATGTCCACGATATTTCAATGGAGCGGCTGGAGGTGGACGCGGCGCTCAACGCCCGCATCGCGGCGCTGCCGGGGCGGCGGCTGATCTTCACCAATGGCGATGCGGACTATGCGGGGCGCGTGCTCGACCGGCTGGGGCTGGGGCAAGCGTTCGAGCTGATCCACGACATCCATGCCTGCCAATATGTGCCCAAGCCCGATCCGTCCGGCTATGCCGCGCTTTGCTCCACCCATGGGGTCGATCCGGTGCGCGCGGCCTTTTTCGAGGATATGGCCCGCAACCTGAAGCCCGCCAAGGCGATCGGCATGACGACCGTCTGGGTCAATAACGGATCGGAAGGCGGCAGCCACGATCACCATCCCGATTTCATCGATTTCGAAACCGATCATCTGACGCCATTTCTGGCCGACATCATTGGGGAAACATAATGACCGACCTGATCGCCACCATCGACGCCGCCTGGGAGGACCGGGCTAATGTGACCCTGTCCACGCAAGGCCCGGTGCGGCAGGCGGTGGACAAGGCGCTCAGCCTGCTGGACAGTGGCGAAGCGCGGGTCGCCGAACCGAAGGGCGACGGCTGGCAGATCAATCAGTGGCTGAAGAAGGCGGTGCTGCTGTCCTTCCGCCTCAACGACAATGCGATGATCGACAATGGTCCGGGCGCGGGCCATTGGTGGGACAAGGTGCCCAGCAAGTTCGCGGGCTGGGACGAAGCCGCTTTCCGCGCCGCCGAGTTCCGCGCCGTTCCCGGCTCCTTCGCGCGGGCGGGCTCGCATATCGCGAAGAATGTCATCCTGATGCCCAGCTTCGTCAATATCGGCGCGTTCGTGGATGAAGGCACGATGGTCGATACCTGGGTGACGGTGGGAAGCTGCGCCCAGATTGGCAAGAATGTCCATCTGTCGGGCGGCGTCGGCATTGGCGGCGTGCTGGAGCCGTTGCAGGCCGACCCGGTCATCATCGAAGACGACTGTTTCATCGGCGCGCGATCCGAAGTGGTGGAAGGCGTGCGGATCGGCAAGGGATCGGTGCTGTCGATGGGCGTCTTCATCGGCCAGTCGACCAAGATCGTCGACCGCACCACCGGCGAAATCTTCATGGGGCAGGTCCCGCCCTATTCGGTGGTCGTGCCCGGATCGCTGCCCGGCAAGCCGCTGCCCGACGGCACACCGGGGCCGAGCCTGTATTGCGCGGTGATCGTCAAGCGCGTGGACGCGCAGACCCGGTCCAAGACGGGCATCAACGACCTGCTGCGCGATTGAAGCGGGAGAAGGGCTCGTCCGTCCGTGGCGGGCGGGGCCTTCAGAAAAGCTGCATGTGGAAAAAGCGGCCCTTCACGCAATGGAGGGCCGCTTTGCATATCCGTCGCCGGGTGGACAGGGCCGGTGCGGCGATCCCTTCAGACAGGACCACCCAGCGACTTCACCAATGAAATGGCGGCGCGCATCCTTTGCGTCTGGACCAGAAGCAGGGCGCGTTGCGCGGAAAGAGCGTCCGTCTGTGCCGTCACCACCTCCAGATAATCCGATGCGCCGTCGCGATAGCGGGTGAGCGCCAGTTCGCTGGTCCGTTCGGCGGCATTGGCCGCGCTTTCCTGACTGATCGCCTGATCGGCCAGATAGCGGTTGGCGGCGATCGCATCCTCCACCTGGCGGAATGCCGTCAGCACCGTGTCGCGATAACCGGCGGCCAGTTCTTCATATTCGGCGCGGGAGATGCGAAGCTGCGCCTTGCGGCGTCCGCCGTCGAACAGCGACAGGATCGCCGATGCGGGACCGAGGCCCCAGAAGCTGTTGGGCGTCTTGAACAGATCGCCATGGGTGGTTTCATATCCACCGCCAAGGCCCAGCGTGACCGTGGGGAAAAAGGCTGCCTTGGCGACCCCGATACGCGCATTGGCCGCAAACATGCGCCGCTCGGCAGCGGCGATGTCGGGGCGCCGTTGAAGCAGTTGCGACGGCGCGCCCGTGGGCATGAGGGGCGCGGCAAGGGATTGCGTTTGCCGCTCAATGCGAAAATCCGATGCGACAGCGCCCACCAGCGCGGCGATTTCATGCTCGGTAGCGGCGCGTTCATTGGCGACGGCGGAAATCTGCGCGCGGGCATTGTCCAGCACGGTCCGGGCGCGATTGACGTCGATGCCCGAAGCGATGCCGCCGTCATGTCGCCGGACCGTCAGCGCATGAGCCTTGTCATAGGCATCGACCGTCGCGCGCAGCAATTCCGCCTCCGCATCCAGACCCCGCAACCGCGCATAGGCATCCGCGACGGCGGCTTGCAGGCTGAGGCGCGCGGAGGCCAGATCCTCTCCGCTCGCCTGCGCGTCGGCGCGCGCCGCCCTCACGCTGTTGCGAATACGACCCCAGAGATCCAGTTCATAGTCCAGCGAACCGCCGACCGTGAAATCATCGTAGGTCGATGCGTTGCCGTTTCCGCCGACACGATTGCCGGACAGACGCTGGCGGCTGGCGTCGGCGCCCGCGGCGATTTCGGGAAACAGGTCCGCTGTCTCCGCCCGCGCGGCGGCCCGTGCCTGATCGTATCGCGCGAGGGCGGCCGCCAGGGTGGGACTGGCCGCGGCGCTGCGCGCTTCCAGATCGTTGAGTATGGGATCGTTGAAGACTTCCCACCAATTGCCGCGCGGCAGGCCGTCCATCGGCTGGGCGGCGGTCCAGCCCTCGGCTTCGCTGAAATTCTGGGGGACACCTATATTCGGGGGTTGGTAGGCCGGCGCCATCGAACAGCCCGTCAGCAGCGCCAGCGCAACCGCCGCGATCCGGCGGCGGGCGATCATGCGCGATCCCCCTTTCCACCGGCGGGCTTCTGCACATGGACGCGATCGCCATTGTGGATCGCATCGGGAGGATTGTCGATGACGCGGTCGGCAGGGCTGATGCCCCCCGAAAGCTGGACCACATTGCCTTCGTCGCGCGCGATGGTCACGGGCTTCACGGTGACGCGCCCGTCCTTGCCCACCACAGCGACGGAAGGTCCGTTACCGCCATAGAGTATGGCGCTCCCCGGCAGGGTCAGGCCGTTGCCGTGACCGGGGACGACCTTGAAACTGACTTGCGTGAAAGCGCCGGGCTTGAGCGCGCCATCGGCATTGTCCGCCTGCAACTCCACCAGCACGGCGCCCGACTGCGTATCGACCGCGTCGGCACTGCGGGTCAGTGCGGCGGTAAAGGTCCGGCCGGGAAATTCGGGCAGCGCGAGAGTTGCGGCCATGCCGGAACGCAGCGACGCCGAATAGGCCTGAGGCACGCGCACATAGACACGCATCCGATGGATGTCGGAGACGGTGAAAAGGGGCTGGGCAGCAGCATTGCCGGACACGACCAACGCGCCGATCTGGGCCGATCGGCTGGTGACGATGCCGTCGAACGGCGCGGACAGACGGGTGAAGCCCTGAAGCGCCTGAAGACGCTTCACATTGGCGAGCGCGGCATTGGCGAGCGCGGTGCGGGCCGCCAGATCGCCGGCCTTTTCATCCGCCTCCTGTCGCGACACGGCGTCCTGCGCCAGCATCGAACTCCATCGCCTGGCCGTGATCGCGGCAAGCCGCTGATTGGCGAGCGCGGTCTGATAATCGGCCTGTGCCTGCGCCAGTTGCTGATCGACTTCCGGCGCATCGAGAATGGCCAGCGATTGCCCCGCGCGCACATGATCGCCGATGTCGGCCAGCCAGCGGCGCACATAGCCATTGGTGCGGGCATAGATGGCGGCGCTGTTATAGGCTTGCAGACTGCCCGGCAGGACCAGCGCGCCGGCATCGCCATTGGCGGTGGGCGCGATGACCGCGACGGTGGGGATGGCGGTATCGGCCGCCACCTGTTTCAGTTCGTTCGTCGCGTTGATCCGTGACGCCACGCCCAGCGCGACGATGATGATCGCCACTACGGCCGCACCGATGCCCACACGCTTCAGCGTGCGGTTGTCAGGCCCCGCGGGGGGAATGTCATTTTCGATTGAAGGGCTATGGGGATCAGACATGGCTTGGCTGCATTTCCGGAAGAGTGGCTTCTTGTCCATGCCTGCGATGGACCAGCGCAAAGACGGTTGGGACGAAGAAAAGGGTGGCGATAGTGGCGCAGAACAGGCCGCCGATGACGGCGCGGCCAAGCGGGGCGTTCTGTTCGCCGCCATCGCCCAGCCCCAGCGCCATGGGCGCCATGCCGATAATCATGGCCAGCGCGGTCATCAGCACCGGACGGAAACGTACCGTGCCCGCCTCGATCGCGGCTTTCGTCGCATCGCCCAGTTCGGCGAGCCTTTCCCGCGCGAAACTGACGACCAGGATCGAATTGGCGGTCGCAACGCCCATGCACATGATGGCCCCCGTCAATGCGGGAACCGACAATGTGGTGCCGGTGACGAACAGCATCCACACGATGCCGGCCAATGCCGCAGGCAGCGCCGTGATGATGACGAAGGGATCGACCCAGCTCTGGAAATTCACGACGATGAGCAGATAGATCAGCACGATTGCGCCCAGAAGGCCGAAGCCGAGGCCGGAAAAGGCCGTGTTCATGGTGGCGTATTGCCCGCGGATGGTGACGGTAGCGCCCTTGGGCAATTCCTTTTCCAGCGACCGGATCGCGCGCTGGATGTCGCCCGCGACCGCGCCCAGGTCACGGTTCTGGGTATTGGCGTAAATGTCGAGCACCGGCGCGATATTATAATGGGATACGACCGGCACGGTGTTCGACCGCGTTATGGTGGCGACGCCGCCCAGCGGCTGCGTCACGCCCGCGCCCGCCGCGCTGGATACCGGCACGTTGGACAGGTCGCTCATCGACTGCACCAGATATTCGGGCGCCTGCGCCACGACCGGATACTGCACGCCATTTTCCGGGTTCACGAAAAAGACGGGCGCGGTTTGCGACGTGCCGGCAAGCTGCGCGGCGAGGCTGGTGGTGACATCCCGTTCGTTCAAACCATATTGGCTGGCGCGGGAACGGTCGACGTCGACGTTGATCTGCGGCGCGCGGGCGGGCTGCTGGATGCGCGCGTCGGCCAGGCCGGGAATGGTCGAAATCTTCGCCAGCAGTTTCTGGGCATAGGCGCGGTTCGCTTGCCCGTTCTTGCCCGCGATCTGGATGTCGATCGGCGCGGGCGCGCCGAAGTTCAGGATCTGGCTGGTGATGTCGGCGGGCAGAAAGGCAAAGCTCGTTCCGGGAAAGCGGCGGGGCAGCTCGCGCCGCAGGATGGAGACGATCTCGCTGGTCGGACGATGCCCTTCCTTCAGGGCGATCAGCATGTCGCCGTCCTGCGGGCCGATGGTGCCGCTATTGTTGTAGACGGTGTTGATCGAACTGACGGGCAGGCCGATATTATCGGTGAGGGATGCCAGTTCGGCCGCCGGGATGATCTTACGCACCTCGCGGCTGATATGTTCGAAGCGGACGGCCGTATCCTCGATGCGCGATCCCACCGGCACGCGGACGTGCATGGCGATCTGGCCGGAATCGACGGCCGGGAAGAAATTGCTGCCCAATATCGGCAACAGGCCGAAGGACAGAATCACGACCGCAAGGAAGCCCAGCAGAAACGGCTTGCGCGCAGCCAGCGCCCGATGGAGCAGGCCGGTATAGCCGGTCCTCACCCTCTCGAAACGCGCTTCGAAGCCGCGCTGGAAACGGACCAGCGGATTGCGGGAGTCCGGCCTGCCCGCCAGATGGCCTTCGCCCGCATGATGCGGCTTCAGCAGATACATCGCCATTGTAGGCACCAATGTGCGCGACAGGACGAACGAAGCGACCATCGCAAAGACGACCGACAGGGCCATCGGCACGAACAGGAAACCCGCGACGCCCGGCAGCAGGAACATCGGCACGAACACGATGCAGATGCATAGCAGCGACACGAAGGCGGGCGTCACGATCTGCGCCGCGCCGTCGAGAATGGCGTCCAGCACGCCCTTGCCCTGCTCCAGATGCCAGTTGATATTCTCGATCGTCACGGTCGCGTCATCGACCAGGATGCCGACCGCCAGCGCCAGCCCGCCCAGCGTCATGACGTTCAGCGTCTGTCCGAATGCCGCCAAAGCCGCGACAGCCGCCAGGATCGCTAGGGGAATAGACAGGGCGATGATGACCGTCGAACGCCAGGAGCCAAGGAACAGGAGGATCATCAGCGACGTCAGCGCGGCGGCGATCACGCCTTCATGGATGACGCCTTGCACCGCCGCCTTCACGAACAGCGACTGATCGCCCAAGGGCAGGATCTTGAGCGTGTCAGGCAGGGTGGCGGCGATGTTGGGCAGGGCATCCTTGACGCCGGCGACGATGGACAGGGTGGACGTCGCGCCATTCTTCAATATCGTCAGCAGCACGGACCGGCTGCCTTCGACATGCACGATATTCTGCTGCGGACCGCTGCCGTCCCGGACATGGGCCACGTCGCGCATGGTGATGGTCGCGCCGTTCACCACCTTCACGGGCAGGTCGTTGAGCGCTTCGATGGAAGCGGGCGCATTGTTCAGCCGCACGCTATATTGCGTGTCGCCGATCTTGACGAAACCGGCCGGGTTGATCTGGTTCTGCGCCGCGATCGCGTTGCCCACATCCTGCGCCGACAGCCCCTTGGATTGCAGCGCCAGCGGATTGAGGTCGATCTGGACCTGACGCTGCCGCCCGCCGGAAGGATAAGGCATGGCAAGGCCGGGAATGGTCACCAACTGCGGGCGAATCTGGTTCTGCCCCATGTCGAAAAGCTGCTGTTCGGACATGCCCTTGCCCGACAGCGCGAGTTGCAGGATCGGGACGGTCGATGCGTTGTAGTTCAGGATGAGGGGCGGGGCGATGCCCGGCGGCATCTGACGCAGGACGGTCTGCGATATGGATGTCACCTGCGCCGTTGCCGTGCGGATGTCCGCGCCCGGCTGGAAATAGATTTTGACGATGCCGACGCCCTGGAAGGACTGGCTTTCGATATGCTCGATATCGTTGACGGTCGTCGTCAGCACCCGTTCATAGGGATCGGTGATGCGGTTCGCCATGTCTTCCGGCGGCAATCCGGCATATTGCCACGCCACCGCGATCACCGGGATACGGATGTTCGGGAAGATGTCGACCGGCGTCCGTATCGCCGTCAGGACGCCGATGACCGCGATCAGGATCGCCATGACGATGAAGGTCAGCGGCCTGTTGAGCGCAATCTTGACGATACCGATCATTCACGACTCCCCGAAAGCATCGCGGACGAAGGCCAGGACGCTTTCTGTTTCTTTCATGGCGAGAGCTGCTGGAGGCGGAAACATGGTGATGCCTGGCGTCCAAAAGGCGGGGCCAACAGGTTGGATACTTGAATGTGACATCGCTCGGGAAGCCCAGAAGCGCGCGCGGTTTTAGGGGGCAAAGCCCGCGCTCGGCATGCGGTAGGACATTCCCGTCACGACGCCACATTCGCATCGTCCATGGCGGTTTGTATTATCTGCGTCTAATATATAATATGGCTTGATTGATATTCAGGACGACTTAATTATGGAGCTGAGGCATTTGCGCTATTTCCTCTGTGTCGCGGAAGAAATGCATTTCGGCCGCGCGGCGCTCAGGCTCGGCATTTCGCAGCCGCCCCTCAGCCAGCAGATTCGGGCGCTGGAAGACGAACTGGGCGTACGCCTCTTCGACCGGACCAGCCGCCGCGTACGCCTTACCGAAGTGGGCCGGCTGTTCGAGCCGGAAGCGCGCCAGACCCTGATGCAGGCGGAACGGGCAGTGCAGATCGCCCGCATGGCGCATCGCGCGGAGATCGGGCGGCTTGTGCTGGGCTTCACCGTATCGGGGCCTTTCGTGCCGTCGGTGGCGCGGGCGTTGTATCGGTTCCGCCAGTTCTACCCCGATGTCGAATTGATCCTCCAGGAACAGGAACGGGGCGAGCAGATCGAAAATGTCCGCAATCGCCAGCTCGATATCGGCATGGTGCGCGACTATCAAAGGCCGATCCTGCCCGATGGGCTGGTCACGCAATGCCTGCTCCAGGAAGACATGGTGCTGGCGTTGCGGGCGGATCATCGGCTGGCGGTACGTCCCGAACCGCCGCGCATCCAGGACCTGGCCAACGAACCGCTGGTTCTTTTCGGCGCGGCCAACGGCACCGGCTTTACCGAGTATTTCTTCGCGCGGTGCGAACAGGCGGGCTTTGTGCCGCAGATCGCGCATGAGGCCCGCAGCCTCGCGACATTATTGGGTCTGGTAGCCGCGGGTTTCGGCCCGACGATTATGGCTCAGTCCATGGTCAGGCTGCACATGGACAATGTCGTCAATCGCCCTTTCCATCCCCCTGTCCCCAGTTCGCTCTGGTTGATCTATAATGAGGATATTTCGCCTACGGGGCAGGCATTTCTGGACACATTGTTCGAAGAGCGGCCCTGAAAAGCGGCGCGCGCCGATCGGATTGCGGCTGTCCTTTCCGCACGCCGCCCGGCGTTTGCCCATCCCGATCACCGCCAGCCAATCTTCATGCGATCGAACGGGAACTTCCTGCGCCGCCGCACGCTGATGCAGCGGAGGTTGCCTATGGCTGCGCGCGCATATTGGCAGGGCCAGATCAGGCTGGCGCTGGTGTCGATACCCGTTGAAATCTATCCGGCCACCCGATCGGGCGCGGCTGTGTCCTTTCGCCAGATTCATGAGCCTTCCGGCAAGCCCATCCGATATGAAAAGGTCGTGGCGGGCATCGGCCCGGTGGACCGCGACGAGATATTGAAAGGCTATGAGGTCTCGAAGGGCAATTATGTCCTGTTGGAAGAGGAAGAGATCGAAGCGGTAAAGATCGAAAGCCGCAAGACGCTCGAACTGGTGCAGTTCGTCGAGGCGGACGCCATCGACGTCCTCTATTATGAAAAACCCTATTTCGTGCTGCCTGCCGACGATCTGGCGGAGGAGGCCTATGCGGTGCTGCGCGATGCCCTGCGGCAGACGAAGAAGGTCGGCCTGGGCCAATTGTCCGTGCGCGGCCGGGAGCAGCTCGTGTCGCTCAAGCCCTGCGGACGCGGACTGGTGCTCGAACTGCTGCGCTATGCCGATGAGGTGACGAAGGCGCAAAGCTATTTCCGCGGCCTCCCCGATGCGAAGGCCGATGCGGACATGCTCGACCTTGCCACCACGATCATCGAAAAGAAGACCGCGCCCTTCAAACCCGAAGAATTTCACGACCGCTATGTCGATGCGCTCCGCAGGCTGATCGACAAGAAGAAAAAGGCAAAAGGCAAGCGCATCATCGAGGATGTGGAGGAACCCGCCACCCATCGGGGCGGCAATGTCATCGATCTGATGGCGGCGCTCAAAAAGTCGGTGGACGGCGGCAAGCGCAGTCCACCAGCCAGCAAGCCTGCGACCAAGGCGAAGACTTCGACGAAGCGGGCTGCTCCGCCGAAACGCAAGAAGGCATGAATGGAACTGAACCCCGCGACGCCGCTGCATTTCATTGACTGGCCGATTCTCGGGCGGTTGGGGACGGCGGCGTTTTTGGGATTGCTGCTGGGCCTTGACCGGGAATTGCGGGGCCATGCGGCCGGGATGCGGACGCATGGCATCATCTGCTTCACCTGCGCGCTGATGACGATCAGCGCCATAGCCCTGCATAAACAGCTTCATGGCGAGGGCAATATCGACCCCTTGCGCGTGTTCGAGGCGTCCGCCGCCTTTACCGGCATCATCGCGGCCGGCCTCATCATGTTCAACAAGGGCGAGATCAGGAATCTCACCACCGCTGCCCATATCTGGCTGGCAGGCATGATCGGCATCGCCAGCGGCGCCGGGCAATGGCCGCTGGTCGTGAGCGCGGCGATCGTCGCGGTCGTCATGCTCACTCTGCTGCGCGTGGTGGAGGACCGCTGGATAGATCCTGGGAAGCGAAACGATTGATGGCGGACCGGGACGCCCTGGCCCCCTATAACGCCAAGCGCGATTTTGCCCGCACGCGCGAGCCCAAGGGTGTGCTCGCGAAAAAGGGCGGCAACAGCTTCGTCGTGCAGAAGCATGAAGCGACGCGGCTCCACTGGGATTTCCGGCTGGAAGTGGACGGCGTGCTCAAAAGCTGGGCTGTGACCAAGGGGCCAAGCCTCGATCCCGCCGACCGGCGGCTGGCGGTACGGACGGAGGACCACCCCTTGAGCTATGGCGATTTCGAGGGGATCATTCCCAAGGGCGAATATGGCGGCGGCACGGTGATGCTATGGGACCGAGGCACATGGGAGCCGGTCGAGGGCAAGAGCGCCGCCGACATCGACAAGGGCCACCTCCATTTTATCCTGCATGGCGAGCGGATGAAGGGGGAATGGCTGCTGGTGAAGATGAAGGGACGATCCGGCGAGAAGCGCGAAAACTGGCTGCTTCGCAAGATCGACGACGATCAGGCGGACACGCAAACGGTTCTGGTCGACCGGGCGTTGACCAGCGTTCTGACCGGCCGGTCGATGGCGCAAATCGCCGCCGACAAGAAGGGCGCGCAGTCGCTTGCGGGCGCAAAGGGCAAGGCCTTCGCGCAGAAGATGCAGGCCGCGCGGGATCATAATGCGAAACTGAAGCCAAAGGCGCGCAAAGGCGCCGCGACCCTGCCTCGTTTCGTCAAGCCGCAACTGGCCACGCTTGTGGACAGCGTGCCGGCCGGCAATGACTGGCTGCATGAAATCAAGTTCGATGGCTATCGCGCCCTGATCGCAGTGGCGGGCGAAAAGGTGACGGTCTTTACTCGCAGCGGACTGGACTGGACCGAAAAGTTCGGGCCGCTGGTGCGGGCGATGGCCGCGCTCGCCCTGCCGCCCGCGCTGATCGACGGGGAGATCGTCGCCTTCGGCCCGGATGGCAATCCCAGCTTCTCCGCATTGCAGGCGGTGCTCAAGCGCGGCCGCGGAGCGGAACGGGAGGATGCGCCCTTGAGCTTCTTCGCGTTCGATCTGTTGTCATTGGACGGTGCGGATCTGAAGCCATTGTCCACCATCGAACGCAAGGAACGGCTGGAGGCGCTGCTTCATCAGGCACAGCCACCCATTCATGTCGCCGATCATGTCATCGGCGCGGGTGAGACACTTTACCGGTCGATGTGCGAGGCGGGACAGGAAGGCATCATCTCGAAACGCGTCGACGCGCCCTATCGCGGCGAGCGGACCAGAAGCTGGGTGAAGGTGAAATGCACGCGACGGCAGGAATTCATCATCATCGGCTGGACTAAGAGCAACGCGAAAGGGCGGGGTTTCCGCTCGCTCCTCCTGGCGCAGCAGGAGGGCCGCAAACTGGTCTACAAGGGGAAGGTCGGAACCGGCTTCGACGCTCAAGGCATGGCGCAGCTGGCCGAGGCGATGGAACCGCTGGAAGTGGAGAAGCCCCCGGCCGATGTCCCGCGCGAGGACGCAAGGGGCGCACGCTGGATAGCGCCGAAACTCCTCGCGGAAGTCGCTTTTTCCGAATTTACGGGCGACGGCCGGGTCCGCCATGGCAGTTTCCTCGGCCTGCGCGCCGACAAGAAGGCGAAGGATGTGAAACCGGAAAAGAGCCAAACCGCTCCCGCTCCCCGAAGCGATGTCAAGATCAGCAACCGGGACCGAGTCATCTTTCCCGAAAGCGGACAGACCAAGGGGGAGCTGGCCGATTATTATTCCCGCATCGCACCCCTGATGCTGCCTTTCGCGGCCAATCGTCCGATCAGCCTCGTCCGCTGTCCGCAGGGGCGCGCCAAGAAATGCTTCTTCCAGAAGCATGACAGCGGCGCTTTTGGCGAGCATGTCCGGCAGGTCGCCATTCAGGAGAAGGACGGCGGGTCAGAAGATTATATCTATGTCGAGGATGCGGACGGCTTGCTCGCCTGCGTGCAGATGGGGACGATCGAGTTTCATGGCTGGGAGAGCCGGGCCGATGCCGTGGAAAAGCCCGACCGGATGATCTTCGATCTCGATCCCGATGAGGGGCTGGATTTTGGCGCGGTGAAGCGCGCCGCGCGGGATATTCACGACCGGCTGAGCGACATCGGCCTCGTCTCCTTCGCGATGCTGTCGGGCGGAAAGGGCGTGCATGTGGTAGTGCCGCTGACGCCGGGCCATGACTGGGACAGCCACAAGGATTTTGCCAGCCGCTTCGCTCAGGCCCTGAGCGTGACCGAGCCGGAACGCTTCGTCGCGACCATGAGCAAGGCGAAGCGCAAGGGACGCATCTTCATCGACTGGCTCCGCAACCAGCGGGGCAGCACGGCGATCCTGCCCTATTCGGCGCGTGCGCGTGCCGGTGCGCCCGTGGCGGTGCCGATCGGGTGGGACGAGCTGGAGGAGATGAAAGACGCCCATCCGTTCGGCATCGGCGATGCGGAAAGACTGATCGACCGCGCGGACAGCCTCAAAGGTTGGGGCTTTGCCACGCAGAGGCTTCCTGAAATATGAATTTCAGCCGATTCGGGGCGGGAGCCCCCCGCATGACCCCCCTTCGCATTCAGGCCGCGATCAGATGCACCGCATAGGGCTTTGCGAGGGGCGGGCCGCCGGCCTTTGCCTGCGCCAGCAGTTCCTCTTTCCGCGCGAGCAACTGGTCCCGCAATGCGACAAGATCGACATCGGTCTTGCGGCTCTGGGGTCTGCGGCATTGGGGTCTTGCGGCACTGGGCGAACATGCCTTCGGAGGGCATTTCGCCATCGCCAGCGCGATAGGCTGGCTTACCGCGCCCTCCGCATCGATCGACTTGCGGGGAATGCCCAGAAGGCCGGCCTTGGCTTCGTCGCTATAAACGATGAAGCCGCGTTCGAAGGCGTGGCTGGTCCCTTCTACATCGGTGAGGACGGCGCCGATCAGCCCGCCGGGGCAACTTTCGGCCGTCGCCAGTGTCAGGTGCCGCCTGCACGCCTTTTCGAGCAGGCGACGCGCCAGGACGTCAATATCTTCAGGCAGGCGGTCGACAAGCGGTTCCATGACCTTTCCTACCGGCGGGCAAGGAGCCGGCCGACGGACGCATGGGGCGGTGGCCGGTTCGTCATTTCCTCTTGATCCTTTTCGAGCTGGGACCGGATCGCTTCGATTTCGGTATCGGTCAGATGCTCGATGCCGATGAACTCCACGCGCGCATCCACCATCGCCCGAAGCAGTTCGTCGAGTTTGGCCTGCATCGCGCAGGCATCCCGGTTCTGCGTGTTCTGGACCAGGAACACCATGAGGAAGGTTATGATGGTCGTGCCTGTGTTGATCACCAGCTGCCATACCTCCGAAAAGGCGAATAGCGGCCCGGTCGCCGCCCACAACAGGACAAGAGCGGCGGCCAGAATGAACGTCGCTGGCTTTCCCGCAAGGAAGGCGATGCGTCCGGCGATCCTGGTGAAGAACTTATTCATGGCCCAGATCCTCATGCCCATAGGGTTGATGCCGACCAGAAACGCCGACCGTGCCGCGAGGTTCATTTCGCGGCGGACGATATCATCAGGCCTGCCGTGCCGTGGGTGAGGCAGGGCGTCGAGACGCCGTTTGAACTCAGGCCAGCGAGATTCGTTTGTTGGAAAGCGAAGGAGAATCCCGATGTCCGAGATGACCGACATGATTCATGAAGACCTGCTTCCCGGCCATGAAAGCAGGCTGGAGCCGCAGCCCGAATGGGAGCCACGCTATCCCGGCTCGGGCCGTCTTGCCGGCAAGGTGGCGATCGTCACCGGCGGCGACAGCGGCATAGGCCGGGCGGTCGCCGCGCTTTATGCGCGCGAAGGCGCAGACGTGGCTATCCTCTATCTGTGCGAGCATGACGACGCGAAAAAGACCGTGGAGATCGTCGAAAGCGAAGGCGCCCGCGCCATCGCGATCGCCGGGGATCTGGGAAGCAAAGCCTTTTGCGGCCGGGCAGTCGATCAGGTCATGAAGGAATTGGGAAGCATAGACATTCTCGTCAACAATGCGGGCGAGCAGCATCCGGACGAAGACATAACCGACATTAGCGAGGAACAGCTGCGCCGCACGTTCCAGACGAATATCTTCAGCATGTTCTTTCTCACCCAGGCGGCGCGCCCGCATCTGAGGCGAGGGGCCGCGGTCATCAATTGCACGTCCGTTACAATGTATCAGGGTTCGGGCGAACTGCTGGATTATTCAAGCACCAAGGGCGCTATTACCGCTTTCACCCGCTCCCTGTCCGAAAGCCTGATCGGGGATGGCATTCGGGCAAACGCCGTAGCGCCCGGCCCCATCTGGACCCCGCTCAACCCCTGCGGCGGCGCGAGTCCGGAAAAGCTGGAGCATTTTGGCGAATCCACGCCGATGGGCCGTCCGGGCCAGCCCAATGAAGTGGCGCCCAGTTTCCTTTTCCTGGCTTGCGACGATGCCAGCTATATGTCGGGTCAGGTGCTGCATCCCAATGGCGGAACCATCGTGAATGGGTAGGGTTGAATGTGAAAAGGCCACGGTTATGAACGGAGGCAAGGATATGGCCGACCTTGTGAAAATCGCAGGATGTGAATTAAAGTAAAGGTGACGCCTTGCCTCTTGCTCTGGCTCGCGATAGGGAGCCGCCTTCCAGCGCATGCGGAGCGGTGGCCGAGTGGTCGAAGGCGCTCGCCTGGAAAGTGAGTATACGTCAAAAGCGTATCGAGGGTTCGAATCCCTCCCGCTCCGCCACTTCAGTCCCTGAGTGGGCACTGAGTTTACGCCACTTCCCGCCACAAGCGCCTGTAGCAGCCGGGACTTCGATCCCATGATGCGAACTTCGCCGGTATCGACCTCGACGCGCTGCGCCAGCGCGCGCAGATGGTCGCGACGATAGCCTCCACCTTCCAGCCGGATGCGTTGACGCGCTGTCGTGGCGAACTTTCGCAGCATCTGCGGCGTGACGGCCTTTTGCCCTGAGTTCTGGAGCATGGCCTGCGCCCGGTCGGCATCGGCCTTGGCCTGATCACGAATGGCCTTGAGGCCGTCGATGCGGTCTTTCAACGCCGGGTCGTCCAGATCGGTAACGCCTGCCTCGATGGCGTCATAGAGCCGTTTGAGGCGCAGTTCCGATTCGGTGGAGCGCTTGTTGAGTTCGGCGATATGCTCGCGGCGGCGCCCGGCATGTTCTTCCCTGCGGTCGAGCGCAGCGGCAAGCACGGTTTCCAGCCGCTCGGGCTGGAGTAGCTGTTTCTCAAGGTGATTGACGACAAGATCATCCAGCTTCTCCATCGGCACCGCCATGCCGCTGCACGCGGTCGGTCCCTGCCGTGCTTTCATCGAGCAGACGTAATAGCGATAACGTCCGCCCTTGCCGGTGCGGATGGTCATGGCTCCACCGCACTTGGCGCAATGAATCAGCCCGGTGAGCATGGTCGGGCCGCTAATGACGCGGGCGGGCATGACCTTGGGATTGCGGGCCTTGAGCAGCTTCTGCACCGCCTCGAACGTCTCTTTGTCGATAATCGGCGGAACCGGAACCATCACGATCTCGCTGACCGGCTTCAGTTTCTTGGTCTTGCTGCGCTTGTTGAACTCGTGCTCGCCCATATAGGTTCGACGGGTCAGGATGCGGTGAACCTGCCCGATGCCCCAGCGTCCACCGTCACGGGTGAAGATGCGGCGGCTGTTAAGATAGGAGACGATGTTCTTGACGCCCATCTGGCCGGTGACGCCATCGCCTTCCAGGGCGAGGCGATAGATCAGCCGCACCGTGTCGGCGTGCAGCGGGTCGATCTCCAGCTTCTTCTTGATCTTCGCGCCGCGCTGTTCGGCGGCGACGGTGCGATAGCCGATAGGGGGAAGCGAGCCGTTCCAGAAGCCTTGCCGCGCATTCTCCTTCAAGGCCCGGATGACGTGCTTGGCGTTTTCCTTGGACTGGTATTCATCGAACAGCGCCATGATCTGCCGCATCATGACGTGCATGGGATCGTCGCCCATTTCCTGTGTGATCGAAACCAGCTTCACGCCGTTCTTGGCGAGCTTGCGCACATAGAACTCAAGCTCGAAGTGATCGCGGAAGAAGCGGCTGAACGAATGGACCACGACGACATCGAAGGGCGCGGGTTTGCTGGTGCCAGCCTCGATCATGCGCTGGAACTCGGGGCGGCGGTCATTGGTGGCCGATGCACCGGGTTCTACAAAAGTCTCGACCAGTTGCAGACCACGGGATTCGCAATAGGCTTCACCCTGCCGCTTCTGGTCGGGAATGGAGACATCATGCTCGGCCTGCCGCGCCGTCGAAACGCGCAGGTAAAGGGCCGCGCGTAGCATCACCCGATGCTGGGATTCGCCATTGCTCGAAGTTGTCATAGCGCTTCTCCCGATAAAAGGCGCTGTGCGGTCGCAACAGGCAGATACAGGGTATTGGGCCGATCAGTCAGCGGCGTGAATCCGAAGGCCGTGTAGAAGGCTGCGGCCTTCCCGTCGATGGCGTCGGCGAATATGGCGTGAGCGCCTATCGGCGCTTCGGCGACCGTCTTGATCGCGTCGAACAGCAGCGCCTCGCCAAGTCCAAGCCCGGAATAGGACTGGTCGCGTCCAAGCCAGCCGATCAACACCGCCGGGACAGTCGGATAGCGGGGCAACCGGCTTGCCATCGGCTTGGGCACGGCGGTCAGCGGGACGTTGTTCGATGACAGCGTGTAGAAGCCCGCTATCCGGTCGGTCTCAAGGTCATGGGCGACAAAACAGGTCGCGTATCGGCGCTTGATGTCCTGCGTAACCGTCTCGCGGAAATAGTGATCAATCCGCTCGTTGCCACATAAGAACGTTTTGCGCTGGTGACCTTTGGTCAGCGGCTCTATCGCAAACCTTGCACTCACCGGGGCGCGATCAGGTCAGCATGACGCTTCGCGGCGCGGGCCAGACGGGCGTTGGGCGCGGGCGGGTCGATCAGCGCCTTGGCGAAGCGCACCTGATCTTCGGCCGCCAGACGCAGCACGTCGGCTTCCTCGACCGTGCGGCGTGCGTCCTCGCCTGCCGTGGCGATGAGATAGCCGGTCAGCGTCATGCCGCGCAGCCGTGCGGCGCGCTGCATCTGCTCATAGACGTTGACAGGGACGCGCGCCTCAAGGCGGGCGGTTTCCATTTCACTTGCGGGTCTGGGCATGGCTGAACTCCTTTCCCTCGTTACATACGGCATATTGCCGGATTTATCAAGGGTCGGATGAGCCGAACAATTCATCGAACAGGTCGCCGAACCATCGCTCGAACACCTCGATTTCGGCTTGTGTGACCGGCACGGGATCGGGCCAATCGTCGGTCACGGTCCATGTGCTGAGGTCATGCTTGGGCGGTCTGCCGGGGAACGGCCAGGGACAGCCCAGCAATGCCTCAAGCTGCTGCGAGGCCGTGGGGGGCCTGCCTCGCCGGGAACCGCGCGCGCCGCCTGCGCCGTCATCATCGGCACGATCAGAGGACGTCATCAAAATCGATCTCGCCGCGTGGCAGCCATCCTGCAGGGTTGGCGATCCAGCGATTGATGTCGGATTCCCGCCATCCCGCGCCATTGGTGCTGATCCTGAGTTGGGCGGGGAACGTGCCCTCGGCGATCTTGCGGTAGATGGTGGATCGTGACAGGCCGGTGCGGGCGCGAACGGTGTTAAAGCGGATGATGCGGTCTGGTTGGCGCATGGTTCTGCTGCTTCCTGCTGGTCGTTTCTGACGATTGCAGAGACCAGACAGAGCAGCGATTTATCATTGTGCAAGAAATATTTAGCCGCTGTAGGGCCGTGGCGTAGAAACGGCGGTAAATAGGAAAGTTCTTCACTCTACAACCCGATGCCCCGACCTCTGCCGAGACCGTGACTGAGGGCAAGTTGCCGACCAAGCCTCATGCCTGAGTCGAAATCCATGTCGATGCCGAGTTGCTTCTTGCGGATTTCGAGCAGGGATTCCATCTGCGGATCGCGTTCGAGAGCCTTCGCCATATTGCCCATCTCGGCGCGGGCTGCCTTGTAGCCGGAATAATCGCCCGCCGCATATTGGCGCTCGCTGGCCCGGTCGAGTTTGTGCCAGCGCTCCACAAAATCATCGGCCCGCTGCGTATCATGCCGCAGTTCGGTTTCCTGATAGAGCGCGCGGACAGTCCGGTCGATCCTGCCGGTTCCTGCTTCGCGGGCAAGGCTGTTGTCCTTGCTGTAGGCGGCTTCCGCGTCCTGCCAGCCGTGGGGCCGGACCTCCTCGAACGCGTTGCGCGCCGCGCCAAGCTCGCGCCGCTGCTCACTGGACGGCGTATGGCCCTCGCGTTTGGCCTCCATGATCGCATCGCAAGCACGCGCATGGCGGACAAGCGCTCTGGTGCGGGCGCGGCGCAAGACGGCTTCCGGCTCGGTATCGGCTTGCCGCTCCGGTTCCGTCCTTCCGGCCTTCGCCCTTTCCGGCGGCTGCACAACACTTCCGCCAGGCACGCCGCCACCGGGCGCGTGCAATCTGTCGAGCATATCATCGACGGCATCGCGCACGCGCTCCGGCATCAGCCTGCGCATGATCTGGGCGACACGGGCGCGGAAAGTGATGCCGCGCCGCTCGGCATAGTCCTGCGCCGGGTCGATCTGGTCGTAATCCGTCGCCATATCCTTGGCCCGGTCGCGCGACAGGGTGTTCACCAATCTATCCTGACCGGCGAAGTCGTCGCCGCCATAATGCAGGTCCATACCGTCGCGATGCCGCGACAGGGCGACATAGCTGCCGTGGGCGTCCATGCCCGGCGTCGCCAGGACATGCGTGCGGTCCACCGTCATGCCCTGCGCCTTGTGGATGGTCGCGGCATAGCCGTGGTCGATGCGGTCGTAATCCTTGAGATCGAAGGCAATGGACCGGCCATCGTCGGCCTGCACGGTCATGCTCTGCGTGCTGACCTGCTCGATAGTGCCGAGCGTGCCGTTCTTCACGCCAAGTCCGCGTTCGTTTTGCAGAAACATGACGCGATCCCCGGTGGCGAAGCTGCGCTCGCCGCGCTCGACCGTGACGCGCACGTCCTCGCCCAGGTCGCCAGCCGCCCGCATCCGGTCGCGGGCAGCCTCGTTGAGTTCGCGCACCTCGGCATTGGTGTGGGTGAGGATGATCCGGCTCACGTCCGGTGCCGCCTGCCGGTCGCGGTCCCATCTGTCGATCAGATCGCCGCGCGCCTGCTCGCGGGTCTGCGCCTCATGCACCATGTCGTGCGCGTCATAGGCATGAATCGCCGCGCCGGTTCTGCCGGTCGCCAGATCGCGCGTGGCGGCGCGCTGCCAGTCCTCGCGCTGGCGGCGCACCTCGCCGATTTCCGCGCCGCCATGACGCTCATGGATCGAGCGGAAGGCCGCGCCTGCCTCGATGGATTGGAGCTGCTGCGGATCGCCAACCAGAACCACCTTTGCGCCTGCTTCCGCCGCATGGGACAGCACGCGCTCCAACTGACGTGTGCCGACCATGCCCGCCTCATCGATGACAAGCACATCGCGGGAAGTGAGCATGTCACGGCCCTGTTTCCAGCCATGTTCCATGCTGGCGATGGTGCGCGAAGAAATGCCCGATCCGCCTTCGAGATTTTCCGCCGCGATGCCGGAAAGGGCTGCGCCGCGAACCTCATAGCCCGCCACTTCCCACGCCTCGCGGGCGACGCCCAGCATCGCGCTCTTTCCCGTTCCGGCATAGCCGACGACGATGCCAAGATCGCGTCCGTCCGTGACATGCGCCAGCGCGTCGGCCTGCTCGCCGGACAGCACAAGGCCGCGTTCCCCTGCACGCGCAAGCGCGGCCTCCCTGTCGCGGTCGCTGACCTCGTGCAATTCCTTTTCGGCCATAAGTTCGGCGGCGCGGTGCAGGCGCTGTTCGGCCTCGATCATGTCGCGGGTGGTGAAGCGATCCTCGCCGCGCCCGTCCTGCCCAAGCTCGACCAGATCGGGCGAACCGCGCATCGCGCCCATGACTTCGTTGAACTGCTCGATGCCATCGCTGTGCCGGTGCGCGAACATCGCCATGTCGCGCCGCGTGAAGGTTGATTGCTGCTGCGTGATCGCGTCCAGCGCCACCGAAGGATCGGCGATGATCCGTGCGCCGTTGTTCCGCGCGATCTCGCGGTGCAATTCGGCCCGATCCGCAACATTGGCAGCCTCGATCCCGTCGCCCTCGACACTATGTGTCTCGATCCGCTGTGCGGGCGCGCCGATCTGGCTTTGCGGCTCCAGCCCGATACCCTGCGCTTCAAGGCTGCGATGGTCGATGCGCGCGTCAATATCTAGGTCCGCCAACCGCTCATTGACATGCTCTGCCCAGCGTTCGCGCCACCGTTCCACCATCTCCGTGCGGTTCCAGTCGCGCACCTTCGGGCCGAAGCCGTTCTCGTCCACGCTGCGCATGGTCAGCATGACATGGGCATGAGGTTTGGGGCTTCCGTCTTCGGCCATGTCCCAATGCACGTTCACGTCGGCGATCATGCCCTGATCGACAAATTCGGCTTGCGCGAAATCGCGGGCAAGTTCGATGCCTTGGCGCTCCGTCATCTCGCGCGGAATGGCGAACTCCACCTCGCGGGCAAGCTGCGCATCTTTCCTGACCTCGAACGCCTCCACATCGTTCCAGAGCCGTTCGCGGTCGCTCCATTGCTCGGGCGCGTGTTCCGGCAACATCACCTCGGAATGGACGACCCCGCGCTTGTTGGAAAAATCCTGCACGCGGTCGATGCGTTCGTCGCGCATCCGCGAAGCCGAGCGGTAGGCGGCGGAGGCCACCGCGCTGCTTCCGGCCTTGCGGCCAATGACCTTGACGTGAAGATGATAGATCGCCATCGCGATCAAGCATTGGCACGGCGAAGCGCACGTCGGAACGACGTATAAGCGCGCCCTCCCTCGAAAAAATCTCGGGATGGACCGGCGTGTCCCAGACCGTTCCGGCAACAATACTGCGTTCCGGGACGCGCGCAACTATCATCGCTGCATCAACAGCTTATGGAGATGATGATGCGCAAGCCACGCGACTATGATGCCGACCTGAAGGCGCTCGAAGACAAGGCGAAGGAACTCAAAACCCGCAAGGTGCTCGGGCTCGGCGAACTGGTGATCGCCACGGGTGCAGACAACCTCACTGCCGACGAGCTGGCGGGGGCGCTGATCGTGCTGGCGGAAACCACCGATGCCGGAAAGCGGGAGGCATGGGCCACGCGCGGCGCGGCGTTCTTTCAAGGGAAGTCACGGCGATCTGCACCAGCGCCTGACCGCGACCACGGCGGCGCTCCAACGCAATCGGGCGGCGCGCAACCGGCATCAGGCGGCACGGGCGCGGCATGACATGCGGACATGGCAGGTCGAACGCCGCAAGCGCACGCGGCACCTGATCGAACTCGGCGGCCTCGTCGTCAAGGCAGGCATCGTGGACCTGACCGGCGATGACCGGGCCACCATCCTCGGCGCGTTGATCTGGGCTGCGGAAAAGCTCCAGAGCGACGACGGCGAACGCGCGCTGGCGCTATGGGCCGAAAAGGGGAAGCAGGCGTTCGCAGCGGACGAACTGCCCGCCAAACCGGAGACTGGAGCCTCCTCTTGCATCAGTAGAGTCCAGCGTCGAACTTGAATGGCTCTATGAGCAGTTCCGAAAATATCAGGCATTGGCTTCGGTCGCTGGTCGAAGCACCATCGGAACATAGAGGAACAGGAACAGCAGAAACGCACCGCCCCACGATCCGCCTGCCAGCGCGATTACCACCATGTAATCCATTGGTAAGAGCGGGGCCAACACGCGCAGCAATGCGCCAAGGTGAACCAAAAGATAGATGACGACGGTCCCGCGGCTGGCCTCAAGCGGCCTGCCGGTATGGCCCCGCGTTGCGCGTGTCATTACCGCCAGCGTCATCGCGCCCATCGCACCGGCACCAAGCGCGTGCACGGCACTCGACATCGGGAGGAGATGGCCCAGCATCGCGCATCCAAGCAGGATCAGCCCCACCGGCAACCAAGCATAGGAAAAGTGGAGGACGAAGACCAGCGGGTCACGCAAGGCCCTCAGCCCGGCCCACCGCGCGAGGCGAACCGCCTGAAGGGCGCCAGCACCGATCAGCAGCCAAGCGACGGCAGGACTGCCGGAATCTGCAACCCATGCAGCGAGCGCGATAGCTGTGGTGCCAATGACGATCATATCAAAGCGGTTTGGCATCGTCGGTAAAGCTTCGGACTGCCCCTGCTGCACCAGCCAGTTGCGGGTAAAGGCAGGGATAATGCGCCCGCCGATCAGCGAGATCAGCAGCAGGACCAGAGCAAAGCCTAGGCGCCATCCGAGCGCAGCATCGAAGTTCGCGCCCATCGCTGCCGCATGATCCAGTGCACAAGCGGCGGCAAACAGGAAGAGGATAATCAGGATCGGCTTGTTACGATTGCCCGACGCGAAGATTTCCCGTGCTGCATAGGCGAGCAGGATGAGCAGGTAGAACACGTCCAGCCCCGCACCGACCAGCGGCGGCACGCTTGCGGAAAAGAGGATCGCCAGCCGCGCCGCCAACCACACGCCAACGACCGCAGCGACCCGCCAGCCCGTCACCGTCGGGCGCCCGGTCCAGTTGGGTATGGCCGCGCTGACGAATCCGCCGATCACTGCACCAAGATAGCCGAACAGCATCTCATGTTGGTGCCAGACGAGCGGCGCCATGGCGGTCGGCAGTGTCCAACGACCGTCGAGCACGCCGACCCATAAAATGACGACAAGTGCTGCCCAAAATCCGGCGCAGCCAAAGAGCAGGCGATAGCCGCCGCGAAGCCAGAGCGGCGAGCCGGTTTCTGCGGTCGCGCCGGCGGCACTGTCCGCGCTCATGACTACGCCCGTGCGCCCTTCCGCCAGAGACCGAGGATCACGACTTGCCAGGCAATGGCCACCGCACCCAGAATGAACACCACGTCACCAAAGGTCCGTATCCAGCGCAAGGTTTCGAGGAACGGCTGCTGGAGAAATTCATCACTGCGGGCATACCACATGCCGACGCTGGTGCTGGCCTGGAACTGGAATAGCCCGACCGGCAGCAGGCTGGTGAAGATCATCAGCACCAGACCGGCGTTCAGCAGCCAGAAGCCGGTTTTCATCAGCTTTTCGTTGAACGCCATGTCGGGGCGCAGATAACGCAGGATCAACAGCACAAAGCCCAGCGAGAGGAAGCCATAGACACCGAACAGGGCGGCATGGGCGTGGACCGCCGTGGTGTTGAGGCCCTGGAGATAGAACAGCGCCACCGGCGTATTGATCATGAAGCCGAAGACACCGGCACCCAGCATGTTCCAGAAGGCGACCGCCACGAAACACATCAGCGGCCACTTCACCCGCTGCATCCACGGGGCACGGTCCTTGTAGCTCCAATGTTCCCACGCTTCGTAGCCAAGCACGATGAGCGGCACCACTTCGAGCGCGCTGAACGCCGCGCCGACGGCCATGACCGGCGTGGTGGTGCCCGAAAAATAGAGGTGGTGGAACGTGCCCGGCACGCCGCCGACCATGAACAGCGACGCCGACGCCAGCGCCGCTGCGGTGGCCATGCGGCGTGACACCAGGCCCATGGATGCGAAGATGAAAGCGAGGGCGGTGGTGGCGAAGACTTCGAAGATGCCCTCAACCCACAGATGCACCACCCACCAGCGCCAATATTCCATGATGGTGATGTGGGTGCGCTCGCCGTAAAACAGGCCGGAGCCGTAGAACAATCCGATGGCGACCACCGATACGCACAGCAGGGCGATGAGGTTCTTGTCACCGCCGCCGCGCATCGCCGGGATCATGGCGCGCAGCATCAGCAGCAGCCAGAACAGGATGCCGATGAACAGCGCAATCTGCCACAGCCGGCCGAGGTCGAGATACTCATAGCCCTGATGGCCGAGCCAGAAGTTCAAGTTTGGCGGAATCACCTGCGCGATGGCGAAGAACGTGCCGGCATAGGAGCCGACCACCACGATCAGCAGCGCAGCGAACAGGATATGGACGCCCAGCGCCTGATATTTGGGATCCTTGCCTCCGTTGATGAGCGGCGCGAGGAACAACCCTGCCGCCAGGAACGCGGTGGCGATCCAGAAAATGGCGCTCTGCACGTGCCAGGTGCGGCTGAGCGAATAGGGGAGCCATGAGAGGTCGAGGCCATAAAAACCTTGCCCCTCGATCGTGTAATGGGCGGTCAGGCCGCCGAGGAACACCTGAGCCACGAACAGGGCCATCACCACGAACAGATATTTGCCGACCGCCTTCTGCGATGCAGTCACCCCGACGGACAGCACCGGATCGTTCGCGGGCGCTTGTGGTTCTGGTTCATGGCTGCGCAGGAACGCCCAGCCCCAGATCAGGCCGCCGACACCAGCGATCAGGATCATCACGCAGGCCAATGACCACATGATGTTTTCAGGGGTGGGATGATTGCTGATCAGCGGTTCAGGCGGCCAGTTGTTGGTATAGGTGGCATTCGTTCCGGGCCGCTCCGTGGCGGTCGCCCAGGCGGTCCAGAAAAAGAAATGGGTCAGGTCCTCGCGCCGCTCCAGACTGGGCAGCGTGTTTTCCTTCATCGCATAATTGTCGCGTCGTTCCCGCAGCGCCGGGTCATCGCCATAGAGGCGCTGATAATAGTCCGCGACCATGGCCATGGCGCGCGCCCGCCGGTCGGAAACCGTCAGGGTGCCGGTGTCGGGGTTATAGCTGTTCTTGCGATATTCCTGCTCCAGCCAATATCTGAGCTTGGCCTGCTCTCCCGGCAGGAGCGCGTCGAATGGCTTGCCCTCGGTTTCCTGCGCGGTAAGGTCCAGCCAGGTGGTCAACTCACGGTGCAGCCAGTCCGCCGACCAGTCAGGTGCCTGATAAGCGCCATGCCCCCAGATGGAACCCACCTGCATTCCGCCAGTGCTCTGCCAGGCTGTTTGCCCGTCAAGAATATCGTCGCGGGTCATTAGGACCGTGCCGCTGGCCGATACGACCTGCGCCGGAATCGGGGGCGGCTTTTTATAGAACTCGGTGCCGTAGAACCCCAATATGCTGAACGTAACGACGAGGACGGCGATCAGCGTCCACCAAAGCTTGCGATATTCCCCCATTACGGTCCCCGTCGTTTCCAAAAAACCTGTCAGTCGCCCCGCATGGGCTAAGTTTGTCTTTCGTCGCCATCGTCGAACATTATTGTCAGCAACAGCGATGTGTCTGCCATCGCTTCGACCGCATGCGGTGTTCCGGGTTCCAGGAACAGCCAGTCGCCGGCCCGTAATTCGCTCGCAACGTCACCTTCGAGCCGGGCATGGCCAGAGATGCAATAGAGAGTCATCGAGCCAGAGACATGGTGCGCCGGTATGGAATGGCCCGCCCGCACCACGAGATGGATTGCCTCAAACGATGAGGTCCGCGCCAGCGCGCGCGTCACGGTCGCGGCATCGCCGATGGTGTCGAGATGGGTCACTTCGCCGGATTGGCAATGATGCAGCGCCATGCTTAGTTCTTCCGAGGCCGGGCGCGAAGGATAATAGCGCGGAACCATCGGCTTGCGGCTTGCACAATGCCGTGTCTCCTATCGTGACAGGCATGCCGCATGTCCAGCGGCCCCGGTCCGATCACTGTTCCACATTCCGGGCAGAACATCCTCACTCTCCCTCGCAACGTCGTAAGAGATCGGAGTGTAACGTGTTTTCTAGCGAATGAAACCTCATTGAGATGAATGACGCGCCCCGAATGTCGCATAAGCACAGATCGATACGAGATAAGAATTGGTTGAGTGAGGTGTGTCGTCACAAACGAGATTGGTCTCCTGAGGCGGGGTCGCTGGGTCTGTGACCATACGACCATTGTGTTGTGAAAACACGCGCACCTCATTGATTTATAGTGCTATGGCGTAAACGTAGTGCTCATCACTATCGGTCGCGGCCCGCCAACATCTCAATGCGAATCAATGAGATGGACCTCACCGGGCCGAAAAATCTCCAGCTTCCGCGCGGTTTTGCCGATACCGACCGAACCTCAGAGACTGCGGGAAACGCCAAATTCAGTCTCTGATCGGCTCTTGTCTCTTTTCACCCGAACCTCGCCGGAAAAGGTTCGGATTTGAAATATCGCCTTTTATCAATAAGGTGCACTTTATGCCTTGCCGCCCAGTTCTCTGCGCAATCGCGTTAGCGTTGCAATCAGAGAACCCGAGGTGGGCGTTTTGCAGCGTCCGCAGCTGATGGTTGTAATCGTCTGACTTGGGGCTCAGACCTGCTGACGGCCGACAGGGATTTTTCAGGAAATCAGCTTCTCATATCCGGTCTGATCGAGCGTGCAGTCCACGAGTTCGAGGAAGCTCTTTTTCGGGATGCCGAGCTGCTTTGCCATCTGGCCCAACAGATTGTCGCCAATCGTCTTGTGCGACGAGCCATGGCTCATTCGCGTGCGCTTAGCTGTTCTTTGTCCGGACAGGTTATGGTAGATGTATTGGTGATGGTGCGTCTCGTCTTTCACGAAACCCTTGCGGGTTAGTGCCTTGTCGATATCGCTTCGCTCGCGCGTCATTCTTCGATCACCCGGAAGCGCGTAAGCAGAGCCTTTTTCAGGAGCAAAGCGTCCGGCGCGAGTTCAGAGGCAGGAGCCATGGCATAGTTGCGCCAAACCACGTCAAGCTCTTCGAGCACAACGTCGCGCAAGGCTTCATATTGGTCGCTATATGCATCGATACCAAGCGCGGGATCGCTGAAGATGAAGAGGCGGGATTCGTAATCGAACGTCGCCGGGATCGAGAGCGGACGATTCGAGCCGACCCGCTGCCCCCCAGAGGTAAACTCTACGATCGGATCGAGGCGGCTCTCAACTTCACCGATCGAGGTCAACTCGGTGAATGAGGTGATATCGCCGGCATTGTTGAGCTTCGGCCGACCATGCAGCCGCAACCGCTCACGCTTGTTGTGCTCGAGCATCGGCTCAAGCTGAAGCGGATAGTCCATCCGAACCGCTCGGCTCGTACTCGGCTTTATGACGAGGAGCGTTTGAGTAAAATTGATCGATTGAACCCTGCCGACGATTTCCTCTTCGTCAGCTTCGGGCACCGGCCCGGCGCGGAAGCGTTCGATCGCATCGCGAGCACGATCGGCACTGAACGCGAATCGCCCCATTTTGCCGTCCCGCAAGGTAACGCGAAGGCCGCTGCTCGGATCAGGGATAAGGCCCTTGGCGGCATCAGCCAGAAACCAACGCTCCCGAGCGTCGGGCAGCGCAGCAACAATCTTGTCGTCCTCGCCACTGTCAAAAGCCTTCAGCGCCGCCAGCAACTTGCCCCGGGCCACGGCTGTCGCCGAAGTGTGCGCCCCGGATTGGGAAGCAATGTCTATGGGCTGGACGTGACTACCGAACTGTGGAGCGCGGCAGATTACGGCGTATTCCCGCTTCACCTTCGCCGTGGGCTTTAGCCGCTGGCCTAATCCGCGCCCCTCGGCTCGCATCCCAATAATATGGACCATTCGCTGAAGCGCGTTGAGCGACGCAATCACGGCTTCAGCCGGCGCACCCTTCAACTTCTTGATGGGATCACCGTCGAATTTTAGCTGAATATCGTGCTTCTGCTCGTCCATGTCCCGCCCGGCGATCGAGGTCCGATGATCGCACAATTAGTTTGGCAGTTCGTTAATCAAAAATAGCTGCTTCGCCAACTCAAACCGTTCGGACGGGTCCTCGGCTCAAAGCGTCGCGTGGGAACGGCAGCAAAGTCCCAGCTGCCGCAGATCAGCGGCACGCAACGTAGGTTTGGAGGAACGGCCGATTGCGGGATTTGCGCGCGGCACCGTGAACGAAGACCATTGGGGCGCGAAGCGGACCTTTATCCCTGATCATATACCACCGCCTCCTGCACTGCCCATGATAGTTCGGCCGCCGCCGCCAGGCCCTTCACCGACACCGCGGGCGGTACGCGCGCAATGAGCAGCTTATCCAGCACGGCGGGTGCCAGATAGGCCAAATTGCTATTATAGAAGCTCTTATAATAGCAGAATGTCCCCGTCCTCGGCCGTGGTAACCTATCGACCGGTCGGTGCAGGTCAGAAGCCGCGGACCGCTACCTTCGATCTCGACCTGATCCCGGACCCGAGATCGTGGCTTGTGGATCACTTGGGTGAACTGGCCAGTTGCGAGGTGGTGACGGCCCCGGAACTGGCTGCGTGATCGATGCCCCCCGGGGGGGGAGGGTGAAACTTGAGACGGTTCGCAAAGGAAACCGCCCCCGATCCAAAGTTTTTACACCCGCGAGTTAGCGACCGGGGGTCAAAGCGGAAAAATGGCAGAAGTCCGCCGATTTGAGTGGATAGTGCCTGCGAACAGAGCATTACTGATTTCCGCAAAGTACGGAGACTGAAATGACCGCCTCGACCCTGCCGACCCGGAACGGAGCCTGGGGTTTCTACGGCTCGACTGCCGGGTTCACCGATGCGGACGCTGCCTGGTCGATTGCCTTTCCGGCGGTCGCCAAGGCGACGGGAGCCACCGCCGAAGGGGTTCGGGATTTTCTCGACAGCCGACACGGTCGTCACTTCGCCGATGACGTTCACAACGGGCTCCACGCAGGCCTCGGTCTCGAAGCGGCGATCGACGCCGCCATCACCCGCTGGATGGCCTGGACCATCAGCCCAGCCACCTCGGGCGAAACTGGCATCCCCAAAGGTCTACCCTACCTGACCGGCTTTGTGACGCATTTTGAAATTGCAGGCGACCTGACCGGCTGACCGCGTCGGCTAACTGACGATCGTAATTGCCGACTGGGGCCGGGCAGCTCTTAATGGGGCCTTGGAGATCCTAAGCCTCACGGGGCATTCCGCTGCGAAGGATCGCCGGGACGCCGGCTGACCGTGATCGGGCGTTTGAGGCCGATCGCCTCGATGTTGTTGACGATCTCGCGGTGCTGCCGCTTGTTGCGGGCCCGCGGATTGAGCACCGTGATCCGCGAAATTGGGATCATCTCGATCTGCTGGGCATGCATGTCCGGCATCAGGCTGCCTCCACGATGCTGACCGGCGCGGCGATGTCGAAGAGATAGTCGAGCGTGTCAAAACGGTAGGCGTCGAGACTGAGACCGTTTTCCTCGGCCAAGCGCACGCGATCTGACGCCACATCCAGCCGGGGGAACAGGTAGAAATCGAGCGGCGCGCGGTTGTCCGCGTCCATGCGCACCACGATCGTGATGTCGGGCATGAGCGAGGTATCAAAGCGCAGCTTCCAGCGCAGCAGGCCGGTCGGTGTCGGCGTGCAGCGGGCAATGACGATCGACAGGCTGAACTCGTTGTTCACGACGACGCGGTCGGTGGCATGGTCCTGCCAGGCATCGCTGCCCTGTTCGCGCAGGCCTTCAAGCACCTGCCGCAGTATATCGGGGTGCAGTCTGCGCAGGGCCCGGTTGATGGCAATGTAGCGGTAATCCCGGTCCGGGGTGAACCCGACCAGGCCGTAGGCGCGCAGCAGGCTCCCAAACCGGGAGCTGTAGACGGAAACCTGAGTGCTGAATTGGTCTAGATTTAGATGAGAAGCCCTGTAGCCTTGCCCCTTTAGGCTTAAGACTGCGACTGATGACTGCATTGGCAAAATTTCATCACGGCTCACATCATCGATTGGTCTCTTCAATAATCGACCATGTGATTGAAACCAAAATTTTCTACCTCATACGGGGACGAAATGCTTGGCATTCCACTTGGGTAACTCACTACTTCGACAGGTGCATGCACGACACCCTCGCGACAGCAAAGGCCCGGGCAGAAGAGTTGCGAGAACGAGGATCTGTCTTCACAATCCGCGAACAACCTGCCTTGGCGTTTCGCTCCACCGTTGGTGCTGTCCTAGTGACGGAGATCAACACACAAACTCCACTCGCGTCTTGGACCAAGGATTATCGCCGCGAGAAAGCTGACTTTAGGTTGAATCAACAGATCTGCCGGTTGGAGCCGGCGCTTTCAGCAAATAAGAGCATAAAATCGATTATCGATGCATTTCGCGATCCGAATGTTTTTCCGCGCGTTTTGCCTTACCGGTCGAAGAACCTATTCTTGCTCGCCTCGCTGAATCCCAGCGCAGTTATCGAAGACCGCCACATCCGGCTTAAGCAATGGCAATCTACCAGCGCTGGCGCGGACTATTTTCTCAACTGGTCGGAAGGTTTCACTAAAATCAGTGGAAAGGCAGTGCGGCGAGTCGCCGATGCATTGGATGCAAGCATTGTCTGAACTGCATCGCTGCACCTCTGCCTTCCGATCCGTTGAATTGCGCACCTTAAACATCGTCATTGTGTCTGCCCTTGATGTTTCAGCCCCAACCAAGCACGATGGCCCCCATTTTCGCACCGGGTGCTAGCCATGAATAACCAACTGCCGATCGAGATAAACTTGGTAAATCTGCCGAGCCGACGAGAACTCCACCAAAGGCTCGATCGCCTGGCCCTTCCAGCTGATGCCAAGGTCTTGATGGGCAAGCTGCTCGACACGACTGCTGAGGTCGCCGGCCGGGTTATTGAGGTGGGGCGTCAGATCCTCGCGTTCGTGCTTGACCTGTTCAAACGGTATCCGGCGACCACTCTCGGCGCTATCGTCGGGCTCACGGTCACGGTGCTTATCAGTTCAATCCCGCTCCTGGGCGTCATCCTTGGCCCTTTGGTCGGTCCGTTGCTCGCTGCATTCATGATTACCAGTGGTGCGCTGGCAGACATGCGCAACAGCAGCATCGACAAACAGATTGAATTGTTCGGCGCCAAGCTTGATGCGGCCATGGCCCGTGCCTGATTCAGCTGATGCGCCCGAACCGGGCATCGATGATACTGGCATCGATCAGGTTGTATCCGATCCACTGCGGTTCAAGCAGCAACTGCAGATTGGAGAGGAGGCATTCGCCCTGCTTCGCGCGAAGAAGCAGCTTTATACTGTGTGGGAAACTGCCGGTGCTGCCGCCACAGGTGCCGGCATCGCGGGTTCCTCGGTGGTAGCCGGTACGTTCTTTGCACCGACTGGACTGGCGGCCTGGCTTGGCTTGGCCACGGCGGCGACCCCTGTCGGCTGGGTCGTGGCGGCAGCTGTTGTCGCAGGTGGAGGCTACTACGGAGTTTCTCGCTGGTTTTCTGACAAAACCGGCGCGTTCGTCGACACGATCCCCAAGTACATCAATACCCCGATAGATGTGCTGGGGGCTGCGCTAATCGATCTGCTCGGGAGCTTGGCCCTACGGGTTGCCGCTATTGACGGCCAAATCGCTCAAGCTGAACTGGACTGCATCCGCGACCACTTCGTCGAGGACTGGGGGTTCGATCCAGTCTACGTCAGCCGTTCACTCGATGTCCTGGCTCCGCGTGCCACGGATACGCGGGTCAAAGCACTTGCGGCAGACCTTGCGCAATTCCAGGCTGCCAACCCTGATTGCAACGCGCCTGCCATGCAGGCTGAACTGTTGAAGTTCTTGCGTGATCTTATCGCTTCCGACGGCGTCATCGATGAACGGGAGGAACTGGCGATCGAGGCCATTGAGCGCATGTGGCAGGAACAAAACCGGCTGACTCTGGCCAAGGCTGGGGAAGGTCTGGCCGACATGACCAAGGCGGCAGGCTTGGTCGCTGGCGAAGCTGCCAGCGTGATCGGCGGCACCGCTCGCTCGCTGGGTAGTGCTCTTTCCAGCAAGCTCGCGGAAGCCTCTCGCAACCTACGGGAAAAGACGAAATCCTGAGAGAAGCTGCGGGCAGGCGGCCGGCATGCATCATGACGGATCATCGCGGTCTGCATTGCCGATGTCAGCTGCCTCCCATTCATTCATTGACGGTTAGGATCCGGGAGCATACATGGAGGGCAACAACACCCCCCAGGCCTAGAGCTTCGGCTTGCCCAATACCGGGGGGTTACTTTTTGGGGCCTCGTCGAGTATTCGATGGGGCCCCATGCATTTCAACAAGCCTCCAACCACAATCGACGAACAGATTGCCCTGCTGATAGAGCGAGGCATGCAGGGTGACGACGCCCTGATGCGTCGCTGGTTGGAGACCGTCGGCTATTACCGGTTGAGTGCCTACTGGTTGCCCTTCGAGGTTCCGCCTGCGGACGGCCAGACTCGTTCAAAACAGTTTGCTCCTGGCCTGCAGTTTGACACGATTGTCGACATCTACGTTTTCGACCGCAAGCTGCGATTGCTGGTCATGGAAGCGATCGAGCGCATCGAAATCGCATTACGTTCGCGTTGGACAAACCGGTTGGCGCTGGCGCACGGCTCTCATGCGCACCTTGATGTCTCGGTCTTCCAATCCGGCTACGACCATATCGGGTTGCTCTCTGCTCTCGCGAACAGGGCCAAGGACAGCAACGAGGTGTTTGTCGAACATTACCGCCGGAAATATTCCGCGCCGTTCATGCCGCCGATCTGGATTGTCACCGAACTGATGACATTCGGCGAACTCTCGCGATGGTTTGCTGCCACCAGAGACCCGAAAATCAGGGGCGCGGTAGCCAGAGATCTTGGCTTGCCCTCCCGCGAGGTGCTTGAGGGCACACTGCAGCTGCTCGCCTACATCCGGAACATCTGCGCGCATCATGGCAGGCTTTGGAACCGCCATACCGTGAAGCGGCTGCCGTACATCAAGCGTTTCCGGGACGATCTGGTTATCGGGCAGGTGAAGACAGAAAGTGGTATTCAAAACCAGCCTGCAAACCAGATATACAATGCGCTGGTCGCGCTGATCCATATGCTGCGGCATCAAAGTGCGGACACGACATTCCCGGGGCGCGTGGCTGATTTGATCAAAACGCGGTCGGCAGCCAATCAACGCGCCATGGGTTTCCCTGACAACTGGGAAACACGGCCCTGCTGGCAGGGCTGATGGATAAGGTCGAATATCGGTCTCGTTCCCACCGCCATTTACCTCAATGCCATATTGATTTTACTAGATAATTTTTAGTTCAATGCTTCCCGGCCAACATAAAGATGACGGTTTCAGCTAGTTCCCAGCCTAAAAGAAAGGGCGGCAATTAAGCTGCCCCAAAGGTTTTTTGACGATATCGCCCGTGGGTGGAGCTAGACCGGCATCGGTCAGGGCGCGCTGGACTTCCTCCACCGGCGTCGTGAAATCCCACCAGTGCATGAAATAAAGGTCGATATAGACGGTGCCGAGCCGTTGCCCCGGCACTGCAAAATCACAAATATCGAGTGCGCGCCATAGTGCTGTTCGCCAGCACCGCGGCATGAACTGGAACCCTGCCGCCATAGGACCCGATCGAAGCCTCGGGCGCGCCACCCCATTCTTTGATCTGGGCACCACAGCCTCGCACCCGTCCGCGCCAGCGCCCGCGACGGCCGGTAGTGTCTCAGTTTGAAATTTGACGGATCACCTGTCGCATCCGGATCGCGCTTCTACATGCTTGGCGGAAAGCAAGGAGGAGGTAGTGCATCACAAGCGCGGACGATCCCGCAATCAACGGGCAGGGTGTAAGTTCTGCAAGCGATGGAAGGTCAATGGGGTTCGGACCGATGCCTATGAGGGCGAGAAGTTCAGCGATCATATGCGCCGCCAAGCCGCGACAGTGGAGATCGCCCTTGCCTAAAGGCCCTCACGGAGAGAAGCGCCCTGCCGACGTGATCGGCGACGCCATTAAAATCGCCCGTATCGCTACGGACGAGGAAAAGGATGATCGCGAGCCGGTCAAATCAGCCTCTGCTGAACTAGGTAGCAAGGGCGGACGGGCGAGGGCCGCGACATTAAGTGGTGAGCGGAGGCGGGAAATTGCCCGCGATGCAGCTAGGATTCGATGGAAAGATCAAACTCCGGCTCGCTCGGGAAAGAAAGAGCTGAAAGATACGACGCAGGAATGATCCCTTCTTCTTACCGCGTCGGATCAAAACTGCGCCTCTGTCCTCTTTTTTGAATTTTTCCAGATGTTGTTGAAACGCAATTTGCCGGGCGCGGCCGCTGGGCGGATGCTGGGTCTGATGGAACTCATCGACATCCTGGACCACGGGTTCCGATGCTGATGCCGATCCCGCGCAACTCCCTGAGTTATATTAGATGTAACGCAGTCTGATTACCGTCAAGATGGGAGCGTTTCCGCGTCCTATTCCACGCAAAGCGTCATTCTTCATGCATGGCGGTGTGGCACGCCTGAATTCCGCCAACTGGGTGCGATCACCCAACGGTCAGCATGGGTTATATCATGCCATGTCCTATCTGGTGGCACGGAGCAGATCTTCGCTGATGCGCCACAGGCGTTCTGCGCCCGCCTCGTCGCTCGCCGCAGGCGTGAGCGGAGCAAGTCGGCGTTTCGAGAAATAGCCCCCGGTGCCTGGATTGCGCTCCGCTGCAAGCCATAGGATCGTGTCCGCACCTTGTTCGGGTGTCAGGGCAAAGGGTGTTCCAAGGCGATAGATGAGCCTGACGATCGCATTGCCGTGACTGGCGAAGTTACTCTGCACGAAACCGGGGTGGACGGCATTCACGCGGATTCCGATATCGGCAAGGCGTCGGGCCAACGCCCGTGTGAACAGGATGTTCGCCAGCTTGGATTGAGAATAGGCTTTGCCCGGGTCGAACTTGCGCTCCATCTGAAGGTCGTCCCACTGAATGTCCTTGATGAAACGGTGCGCTACCGATGCCACATTGATGATCTGCGCGCCTTCGCCGGCTCGCTCGATGAGGGGCAGCAGCTCTTGGGTGAGCAGAAACGGGCCGAGATGGTTGCCGGCAAAACATTGCTCGAAACCGTCCTGCGTGACGATGCGGCGCGCGGGCGTGCCACCGGCATTATTGACCAGCAGGTGGATGGCGTCGGTTTCTTCCGCAATATCCCTGGCCAGTTGGCGTACATCTCCAATGAGCGACAGGTCGGCGCGCAGCATCGTGAAGCTGCTGCCGGGCGCGGCGGCGTTGATGGCATGTTGTGCTGCAGCAGCCCGGCCGGCATCCCGCCCGACGCCGATCACCCGCCACCCGCTTTTTGCCAATTCGCGGGCGACGACAAGACCTATGCCAGCGCTCGCGCCCGTAACGACTGCCGTCCTGCGTGGTATTGTCGTCATGTCGGTTCTCCCCTGAATGGAATGGGCCGTTTTGGCGCGCTTCGATCAGAAATTGTTATCCTTGAAGGGATCGTCTGAATAGCGAGCTTCGCTGTTTGCCCGGCCTTCGCAGCGCAGCGGTTCGTGATGGCACATGGAAAGAGCGGCTGTGCTGGGGTGCGTTCGCGTTAGTCTGACAGCTATGCATGAGCAGGGGCCGGTCCTGGGTGGATAAAGGACCGGCCGCCAGCCTCATATTACCATTTGAACCCGACGGTTCCCCCAAATGTGCGTGGCGCGGCCTGATATCGCCCGGCCAAGCCGACTGCCGTATAGAGGTTGAACAGGCTTGAATAATAATGGCTTTTGGTCAGATTCTTGGCCCAGATCGAGATTTCCAGCCCATTGTCCAGCTCGACGCCCAGCCTGCCGTTGACGAGGCCATAGCCTTTGAGGGTGGCGAAACGATTATAGGCTTTATAGATTTCGATCCGATGTGCCTGCGTGTCGAGAGGATTCAGCGGATCGGTGCCATAGGTGAGATCCGGCGTATCCTGCCCCATGTTCCGTGACGAGGTATAGGCGTAGCTGAGATTGGCGATCACCGTTCCTCCAGTGAACGGTATTTTCTGAGTGCCCGCAATATTGAACGTCCATTTCGGAGCCTGCGGCACGGCCTCGCCGCTGCGGTCGATGATGCCGTTCCGGCCGACGCCCAGGAATGACCCAGCCTTGTATTTCGACCACAGCCGCGACACGGCGGTCGTTATCTCCATATTTTCCCATGGCAGGACGGTTCCTTCAAATTCGAAACCATATGAACGCACGTCCCCGGCATTCTGGGCGAATTGCGAAATGCGTTGGGTGGCCGAATCGAAGATGTTGACGATGTTCTGCGCGCCATTGCGCCAGACATAGAAGCCCGCCAAATTGGTGCGGACGCGGCGATCAAGAAAATCCCCTTTAAAGCCGACTTCCGCGTCCTTGACCTTCTCCGGCAAATAGGAATCGAAGCCAGGCAATGTCGGACGGGTGTTGAATCCGCCAGCCATCGCCGCGCCGCCGGTCTTGGCATATACAAATTTATTGTCGCCAAATTCATAGTCCACGCCCAGAGTCCAGGCGGGATATTTGAAGCTGCGTCCGACGGGATTGTTGCAATCCGGCCCCAATGGAACCATTCCGGCATTGGGACCAACGCCGCAAACGCCACCAGCAGGCAGTGTGATGGGCGTGAAGGATGGATCGAAGAAGGTTTCCGGCGCACCGGTAATCCCTGACCCGCCATGGCGATTGATGCTGCGCTTGTCCCAGGTATAACGCAAACCCGCGGTAACCCGCAGAGCATCGGTGACGTGATAGTTTCCCTGTGCGAAAACCGCCTTCGATGTCGAGCGGAAATCGGAAAAGTCGCGCGCGGAAGGAGCGAAATTCGCCGTGGCGCCCGGCATCCCGAATGGGGTCAGATCGACATTCTGGAAAGTGAACGATTCGGAGCTTTCCGTGCCTTTTTCCTTGAAATAGAAGGCGCCGACGATCCAGTCCAACTTGCCCGAAGTGCCGGAAAGCTGAAGTTCCTCGCTGAACTGATTTTGCGTATAGTCGGATGCATAAGCAAATGCATCGTAAGGCGTTCCGTCGAGATCGCTGCCGTCACCGGTCTTCGATTCCCGGTAAGCGGTGATGGATTTCAACGCCACATCGCCAAATTGATAGTTTATCGTGCCATAGATGCCGCCGCCGCGATTATAATTTTGTGGGTCCTCGACATTGGGATTGCCGTGAGGGTTGCCATATGTCCGGTAAAAATCGCTGTTCTTCCCGATATATTGCGCGAGATTGGCGGCGCCATAAAGGTTGGCTGCCGCTCCGGTGGGATCGACGCCAACAAGCGCGAAATTATTATAGGTGTCCTTCACCCGCATGATGTCCGCACCGATCGTGACGGTGAGCGGCATGGCATCCGGTTCCCATTTCAGGGTGGCGCGCGCGGTGAAGTCATGATCGAGCTTGGCCGCTCTCACCCCGCGAACCGAATTCTTGCCGAAACCATCGCGCTCGCCATAACGGGCGGCCACTCGCAGGGAAAGCTGGTCCCCCTGAATCGGCAGCGTCGCGGCTCCTTCGATCGATCGGAACTTGTAGTTGCCGAGTGAAGCCCGGACATATCCCGACAATTCGCCATCAGGCTGGACAGTCGTCAGGTTGAGCGCCCCGCCCGTGGTGTTGCGGCCGAACAGCGTGCCCTGCGTCCCGCGCAGCACTTCGGCGGTTGCCAGATCCAGCAGCCCGAGATTGCCGACCATGGGACGGCCATAATAGACCCCGTCCACATAGATACCGACGGCGGAATCGGATGCGGAGTTCGGGCTGTTCTGGGCGTTGCCCCGGATCGCGAGATAGATGAGCGCAGCATTGCCCGTGCCGCCTGATTGCACCGAAAGACTGGGCGTGGCTTCAGCAATCTGGTTTACGGATGCAATCTGGCGTTGTTCCAGCGCGACATTATCCAGTGCGGTCACCGCGACAGGCGTGGTTTGCAGGTTTTCCGTGGTTTTGCGAGCCGTCACGACGATGTCGCGAAGCCCCTGCTGAACGGCGGTCTCTTCCTGGGCGCTCGTATCCTGGGCGATTGCCCCAGTGGCAGCCATAAGGCACGGCGATACTAACGCGGCGGACCGCCACAGCCAACTTACTTTCATGATATCCTCCCTACAAGACTATCGACGCCGACTTTTTGTTACTGTGCCGACGCTGCTGCTTATTATGATCCAAAATTCCACGGTGTATAGTATTTGCGGATATTGTCGGAGAAAAATTGCTGCACAGTGGAGATGGATGAGATCGGCAGATGACCGTCAATCGGTACCTCTTCGCCGGCAACCTGTCACATGAGCGTCGAGGAAATGGTCAGTGCGGCAGAGGATCGGGGGGCGTTTCCGAGGTACGCAAGGCAAATTCCTCCACGCGCTTCCTGATCTGTTCCTGCCGGTAGCTGAGGTCAGCCCGCGGCACTCCTGGTCCGATAATCGCGTCGATGTCCTTCAGTTTCACGACCTTGACCAAATGAGCCGTCGGGTTGCCGCCGGAGGGCACATTCTGCCAGCGTAATTGCATCCATCCTTCGTGCAGGCCGGCCGTGTCGATCCAGTTCGCGACGCCGGGATCCTGCAATGCGACGATGTAGGTATAGCTGCCATCCGGATTGCGCTTTGCCTGGGTTTTGTTGAGGCTGGAGGTCCGCAACACGGTTTCGGGGCGCAAGGTCCAGGGATCGGTCACCTGGAACCCGATATAGTCGGAGCCACCGTCCCACATCGTGATGACGATAGCCTCGTCATCGGCGATCCTGAACCGGCCGCCACCGATATAGCCCCACCCGCCCTCGCTGTCGCGACGCTTGGGCATCACCAATATATTGGGTTCGGGAAAGCCGAGGAAACCATCCTTGAACTTACGCCAATAGTCGACGAAGGCTGGCAGTTCGTCGGCGATGCGGGCGATCAGTGCGATGTCGTTTGCCGCAGGCCTCATTCCCGGTCCCGATACCAGCCGCAGCGACAAGGTTGTCGCCTGCTGTTTCCAGTCCGACCGGCTGTCGCGCGCTGCCAGCAGCAGGCGGCCCGGCTCGACCCGCAGATGGTTGCGGCGACCATTGGCGGGCTTGCTGTCGATAGTTACCCGGAAGGTGCCATCTTGTTCCAGCACGATCTTCTGGTCGGTCAGCGTCGTGAGATGTTTTCCCATGCCCCCATCAAGGCGGGAGACCGATATGTTGAGGCTGAATTGACCGGCTTTGGGCGATCCATAGCGTCCGACGAGCAAATAGCTGCTGTCGCCGTCCAGATAGGATATGCGGTTGCTGTTGTCGGGATTGTCGCCCGCGATCACATCGCCGGGAAACAGGTGGCCGAACCATGTGCGCGGCGTGTTATCCGCCACCCACAGCAAGGCCGGTTCCCTTTGTTCGCCTGTCAGCGTCGTCAGGATGAAATGGCGAATCCATTGATCGAGTACGCGATCGAGCGCCGCTCGGCCGTCTGCCGTCTGCGCGCCGGGGTCGGTCAGCAAAAGCTGCCGCAGTTTTTCGCGCGCCGCCTGGATGGGCGGTGCCGTTTCGATCTGCAACATCCTCTTTTCGGCTGCGATCTGCGCGGGGGTGGCCAGCGGATTGGCGGGAGCGGGCGAACTGGTCATCGTTGCGGCAGCGACCGCGACAGCAAGCAGGATCGACGGCAGCGCATGGCAGCAGATGCGGCCAACCCAATCTTTCGAACGGCGTCCTTTTTGGTACGCGCAGCGGGTTTCCATCGCACGGCACCCTCCCTCTCGATATTCTGAGGCAGGTTATTCCACGTCGTGGAAATTGTCCATGGCCTGCGGCATGAATGCCTGCAAGAAGCATAACCCTAGATAAGTTATTAATATGGAAGATAATCATTCATTCTTTGGGCTGTCCCAACCGCCGCCCAGGACTTGATACAGCGTCACGAAAGCGCTCAGTTGGTCGGCCTGCAACTGGACCAGCCCGAGATCGGCCGAGAGCAGGGTGCGCTGGGCATCGAGCTGTTCCAGATACCCACTATAGCCGGCCTGATAGCGATTGATGGCGTGACGCAGCGCTTCCGCCACGGCGGCGCGTTGCGCCTCGGCAGCGTCCCTTTGCCGTGCGAGGCTGGCCACCCTGGCCAGCGCATCTTCCACTTCGCGAAAGGCGGTAAGGACCGACTTGCGATAGGCGAACGCGGCCTGGTCGCGGCGCGCGGCGGAGGCATCGACATTGGCCCTTAGCCGCCCTCCTTCGAATAGTGGCGCAAGGATGCTGCCGCCCAGGGACCAGATGGTGATGGGGTCGGCTAACTGGCTGTTGAAGACAGCGCTGGCCGAAGCGGATAGCCGCAGGCTCGGCAGGAACTGCTTGCGTGCGACCGACAGCGACGCATCGGATGCGGCCAGGGATAATTCGGCTTGCGCGATATCCGGGCGACGGCGCAGCAGCTGCGAAGGCAGGCCCGCGTCCGGGATGGGCGGCGCCGCCAGTCTTGCAAGAGGCAGGCCCCGTTCGATTGGACCGGGCACGTCGCCGGTCAACAGGCGAAGTCCGTTTTCCGCTTGCTGGATGGCAAGGTGGACTTGCGGCAGTATCAGCGCGGCCGCCTGATATTCGGCCTCGGCCTGCCGCAGTTCGAGTTGCGAAGTATAGCCCGCCTGCGCTCTTGAACGTGCCAGGCGCAACGCTTCGGATCGTGACTGGATCGTCTGCATCACGACCTCGCGCCGCGCATCGAGGCCGACGAGCGTCAGATAAGCTGATGCTGCGGTACTTGCTACGGTGAGGCGCGTCGCATCGCGTGCTGCCGCGCTCGCCAGCCAGGAATCGCGGGCGGCCGAAACCTGATCGTCTATCCGGCCGAACAGATCTATCTCATATGCGGCCTGCGCCGTGGGTTGGCCGGAGGTGCCTTCCGCCGGGGTTCCAAAGGGGCTGACGGAACGGCTGTGCGTTCCCGATGCACTGGCGTCCAGGGTCGGAAATAATTGCGCGCGCGCAAGATCCATCTGTGCCCGCGCCTCGCGAACGCGGGCGATGGCAATGGCGACGTCGACATTGTGGGTCAGGGCAGCCTCGACCACGCGGCTGAGCGCCGGATCGCCGAAGTTGCGCCACCAGTCGGCATTGACCGGCTGGCTGTGGTCCGAAGGCGCTGTCAGTTTGCTGCGCCACCCCTCTGGCGTGCTGACGGCGGCTTCGGGCGGCACGGGACGATCCGGCCCGGCGCAAGCGCTCAGGGTGGCGACGGTCAGAAGAACGAAAGTGCACGCGCGTGTCATTGCGGCCGAGCCCTCGGGCCGGCGGAGGTGTCGACACTGGCCTCGACTGACATGCCCGGCCGCAGCCGCGCATAAAGGGGGTCGCTGCGATCTACTGCAATCCGCACGGTAATGCGCTGGGGCACCTTTACGAAATTGCCGGTGGCATTATCCGACTTGATGACCTGGAATTCGTTGCCCGCCGCAGGAGCGAGCCGCTCGATCCGGCCTTTGATTTCGGCGTGACCGAGGGCGTCGACGCTCATTCGCGCGGGCTGGCCGGGCGTCATTCGCGCGATTTGCGCTTCCTTGAAGTTCGCCGCGACCCACACCACCGGCGGGACGAGGAAAGTCAGCTGCGAGCCGGCCGTGACATATTGACCGAGCCGCACGCCGACTTCGCCGAGCCGTCCGTCCTGCGGGGCGCGGATCACTGTGTTGGCCAGATCGATCTCAGCGAGTTCGAGTGCTGCCTTTGCGGCTTCGACGCCAGCGCGCAGGCCGCCTCGGTTGACAGTGACGGTGCGGACCTGTTCGCGCGCGACGCTGCGCTGCGCCTCGGCCTGCAGGACGGCTGCCTGTGCCTGTTTGAGCGCAGCCAGCGTCTGGTCGCGCTCGCGCACCGAAACCGAGCCTTCGCCGACAAGTTCATCGACTCGCCGCATGTCCGCCTCCGCTCGGGCGAGCTGCGCTCGGGCGCTGGCCACGCTGGCGACCTGTCCGCCGAGCTGGGCTTCGCTTGAGCGCTGGCTCTGCTCACTGTTGTCGAGATTGGCGATCTGGGCGGCCAATTGGGCCTTGGCCTGATCGACCCGCTGGCGATAGATTCGATCGTCGATGCGAGCGAGTATCTGGCCCCGACGCACCTGCTCGTAGTCCTGAACCGTCACTGCGACGACGTAACCGTTCACCTGTGGTGCGATCACTGTAGTCTGGCCGCGGACATAGGCGTTGTCGGTCGTCTGCACGACGGAGGAAAAAGGCCCGAGACCCCAGGCGTAGAGCACCAGTGCCACCCCGGCGACGATGAAGAGGACGGTCAGGATCGTCACCGTGCGCCCAGCCTTGGGAGGCGCCCATCCGCGCTTTGGCTCCGGTCCGGCGGACGTTTGATCCTGGACTTCGACCGGGTCTTGCAGGCGATCCTGCCCTTCGTTCGGGCGTGGCGTCTCGGTCATTGTGCGGCCTTGTTCCTCATGGCGGCCATGGCGGCCAGTTCATTGGCGAGGGGAGATGTCCCCGTCCATTTATAATAGCACCAGCGCGCCAGCAGATAAGCAAAGGCCATCGAAGCCAGCACACCGATCAGCAGGAAGACGTCGTTGAATGCCATGATGTTCGCCTCGCGCGAGACCTGCTGGGCGAGCAGAATGCCGCCTTCGGCCTGAAGGAGCGCGGGATCGCCGAGCGTCCGGGCATATGCCCCGCCCAATTGTTGGAGCCGTAGCGCGACCTGCGGATCGATCGCCTGCATATTCTGGACGAGAACTTCGGAGTGGAAGCGCTCGCGCACGAGCTGGAAGCTACCCAGCAGCGCCGCGCCGCCGATGCCGCCCAATTGCTGGGATATGCCGAAAGTGGCGGAGAAGCTGACGATATGGCTCGGTCCCTTGGCCAGCGCCTGAAGGACGCCGCCCATCATCGTCGGCCCCATGAAATAGATCGCGGCAAATGCGATCATTGCCTGTGTCAGATACAGCTGGCGCGGGCGTGTCAGGTTGCTCGCATCAATGTCGAGGAAGGCTGCTGCCGCGATCAGCGCACAGCTTATCATGATCGGAAGCAACAGATCCTTGGGATTGAGCGTCACCAGGCTGACGATCAGTCCGGCAATCGTGGCCGCCGTGACCATCATATAGAAGCCGACAAGTTGGTCCTGCCCCATGCCGACAACGTTGAGCAGCCCGCTTGCGCCGAAATTCTGTTCCGACAGCAGCACGCGCATCGATGCGGCGACGACGGCAAAGCGGATGATCGCGGCGCTGCCCATCCACCGGGTGTTGAGTAGGGGATTGGCGCGGTTATGCTCAACGATCACCGCCAGACCCACCAGCACGATGGAGCCGGCCAGCGCATAGCCGAGCCAAGGCGTCGTCCACCACTGGATGCGTCCTTGCGCCAATACGGCGCACAGTAGCGCGATGCCGGGGGCGAACAGGAAGAAAGTCAGAAAATCGAGCGGCTCGAACGCTTCGATCCGCTCGCTGGGCGGCAGGCGCAGGATCGAGACGCAGGCCAGGCACAGCAGCGTCAGCCCCAGTTCGAAGATGAAGAGGTTCTGCACGTTGCCATGGATCAGAAGCGCTGGCGAGATCACGCGGGCCAGCGGCAGCGCGATCTGTGAAATGCCCACGCCCAGCACCAGGCCGCCCAGCCGCGCCGAGGCGGGCATGGATTGCATGATATAGAACAGGGCGAGGGTGGAAAGCCCGCTGGCCACAATGCCACCGGCGCCGCGCACCACCAGCTCAAAGCCGTAGCTGTGCACGAAAATCTGAGAAAAATTGAGAACAAGGAAGGCAATGAGAACGATGCGGGTGAAGCGCTGGATGCCGAACTGCTGGCGAAACTTGATGAGCAGCAGGCTCATGCACACGTTCGTCATTGAATAGACGGCGGTCAGCCAGCCCCCCTCTACAGTCGTAAGCCCCAGGGCGCCCTGGATCTGCGGCAGGTTGGCGGTCAGCAGGCCATTGACGAAGCCGCCCGTCAGCCCCAGCAACGCGCCTATCAGGAAATAACCTATGCGCCGGGATGTGGGATGGTCCGGCGTCGCCGGCGAACCAGGCATCATTGGCCGCTCGTGCGGCGCGAACTGATATTCAGATGATTCCGCCCTATCGTTCAAAAGCGACCCTTTTGCCTTGTTACATTCCGGCAATGCTTATCGGGTCGGATTGTTTCTGACTAGGGCGCATAGGCGAATTTGAGGTCATATGGGGAAGAAAGGGGGCGGCCCCCTCCTTTGGCAGGGTTGGCGCGAGGCGTTCGCGCCGAATGCTCAAATGTCGCGAGCCCTTTAGGCCAGTTGATGCAAAAACAATAACCTTCAGGAGGGGCTTATCCATTCAGGTGCAAATTCGGTGCAGGACGGCATCTATACCGGCCCCACCCCTCGCGCAGGCTTTCCGCTGGTTCTGATGTGCGGCATGGCGGGACAATCCCTGCTTTTTTCAGTGCTGGTTCCAGCCCTGCCGCCGCTCGCGGCCGAATTGGGACCGAGCGGCCCCTCCATTGCCCAGTTCACCTTCGCGCTGGCGTCGCTGGGCCTGATATTGTCCGGCTTTGCCGCTGGCATCATCATCGATCGTTTCGGCCCGCGCCTGACTATCGTTGCGGCGTTGGCATGTTTCGCCATAACCGGCGCTCTGCCGGTCCTTACCGTTGCGCCGGTGCCATTGCTTGCTTCCCGGCTGCTGCTCGGTTTCGCGACCGGGATCATGTCAACCACCGCGACGCTGCTGTTGACCACGGTCTATTTCGGGCCGGCGCGCAGCCGCCTTATCGGTTATCAGGTGTCGACAGGTTCCGCCGTGGGACTGACCGCCCTGATCGCGGCGGGCGCCGTGGTGGCGCATGCCGACTGGCATCTGAGCTTCCTGCTCTATCCGCTCTCGATATTGCCTTTTCTGCTGATTGCGATCGTAACCGTGCCCGCTATCCGCACCGAACGGCAGCCGGATGGCGGCCCGGGCGCGGGTGCGACGATCGCGCTGCTATGGCCTATCTATCTGGTGGCTGCACTAATCTTCATGGTGCCGATCGGTATCGGCGCGGAACTGCCGTTCCTGCTCAAGATCCGCACGATCGTCGACCCGCTGGTCGTATCCATCGTGGTGGCCATGACGAGCGTTGGCAGCATGACATCGGGCGCCGCTTTCGGGCGGCTTCAGGCCGCTATCGGCGCGCGCCGTACCTTTGCGCTGGGATTAGCGGTGGGGGCTGCCGGATGCCTGCTCATCGGTATCGGTTCAACATCGCTCGTCATCGGGGCCGGCATGTTCGTGGCGGGCGTGAGCGTCGGGCTGTTTACGGCCTATTTTTGGTTTGCCGTTGCGATGGTCGCGCCGCCGGAACTGCGTGCGCGCGGGCTGGCGCTCCTGTCGTCCGCCCTGTTCCTGGGTGGATTTCTCTTCCCGCTCCCCTTTGGCGCATTGTCGTTTCAATTCGGGCTGCCGGGCAGCTTCGTCGCGATCGCCGCGCTGCTGGCGGCCGGGGCTATCGGCGCGTTGATCGGACGGACCGGGCGGATACTCGTCAACTAGGATGTCATGCCATGATACGGCCGATGCATGTGCCAAAGCCGCAAGCGGCCCCGCCTGTCCAAATACAGGTGTGACCCTTTATCGGCGTCGATCTGATGTGCGCCATCAATAACAGGAGGATGCATCCATGAGCGGAACTTCGGTCAGCTATACTGACAGCGAAGGTGTGGCGTTTACGGGCTATCTGGCGCGGCCGGCCAAACCCAATGGCGCAGGAGTCCTGATCGCGCACAATGCGCCGGGCCTGGATGATCATGAGCGCGATATCGCCGACCGTCTTGCGGGCTTGGGCTATGTCGCGTTGGCGGCGGACTATCATGGTGACGGCGCAATCCTGGGGGGCGAGGCATTGGGCGCCCGCATGGAGATGTTCACTGCCGATCCGGCTCCCATGCGAAGGATATTGGGGGCGGCGCTGGCTCGTCTGGTGAGCGAGCCGGATGTCATGGCGGATCGTGTCGCCGCCATCGGCTATTGTTTCGGCGGATTCGGCGCGCTGGAACTGGCGCGTGGCGGAGCCAGGTTGGCGAGCACCGTGGGGTTTCACGCGCTGCTGCCGTCACAACGGGACGAGGATGCGGCGAACATCAAGGGCCATGTGCTCGTCTGCAACGCGACCATGGACCCCTATGTCTCAATTGACTCCCGTATCGCCTTTGAAAAGGTCATGGATGCTGCTGGTATCGACTGGCGCATGATCCTGTACGGCGGAACCCAGCACGCCTTTACCATTGAAAATGCCGACAAGATCGATATGCCCGGCATCGCCTATCACCCCGCCAATGCACAGCGATCCTGGCAAGCCATGCTCGACCTTTTCGCCGAAACAATCGATCGCAAGGATTGATAGAGGGTCAGGCGGTCGGGAAGCAGTCGGGGGCACTTGCTCCGCGTGGTCCGCCTCCGCTGCCTATGACACTTGTTGCCCACATCGTATCGCGGCACATTGCCGTCACCGGGAGGAATGAAATGGATCTTGGCATAACCGGAAAAGTTGCGCTGGTGACCGGCGGCACGCATGGCATGGGCCGCGTTGTCGCCGAACGGCTCGGTGAAAATGGCGCGCAGGTCGTTGTGGTGGCGCGGGGCCAGGCAGGACTGGACGATACGGTCGCGACCATTCAGTCGCGCGGCGGTGCGGCCATCGGCGTTTCCGCCGATCTTACCGATTTGGCGTCCTTCGACTATATGGTGGAAAAAGCCAAAAAGGCCTTTGGCGCTCCCGACATTGCCATCTTCACGCCTGTTGCGCCTCCGTCGGGTGGTTTCGACGCCTTTGGCGATGAGGATTTCGATGCGGCCTATGCCAATATCGTGAAGGCTTTCGCGCATTTCGCGCGCGCGGTGACGCCTGCGATGAAGGAAAAGCGCTGGGGCCGCATTGTCACGATCGGCTCGGGAGCAGCAAAGTCGCCTGCGCGCGCCTCGATCCTCAACTTCGACTATATCCTTGCCAATGTCGTGCGTCCTGCCGGTCTCGGCCTGAGCCGCAGTCTGGCGGACGAGCTTGGTCCCTATGGGATCACGGTCAACACGGTGCCCCCCGGCTTTATCGACACCGGCGATGCCTATGAGGCGTTCTTCCAGAAATGCGCCGCCGATGCGGGTATGGAATATGATGTGTTCATGAAGGATTTCATGCGCCGCATTCCCGCCAATCGCTTCGGCCGGCCGGAAGAAGTGGGTGCGCTGGTCGCTTTCCTGTGTTCTCAGGATGCGGGCTATATTACCGGCCAGTATATCGTTGTCGATGGTGGCTATATGCAGGCCTATCACTGAGGGCGTTTGAGGATGGATCTACGGATCGCCTAATTCCGCCATGACGGCAGTTCTGCGGCAATGCCATGCTTCGGCTAATCGGGTGTTGGCGCGGAGGACTCCTCGCGTTCGGGAAGCTTGCCCTGATTGATGGCCCAGATCGCCGCCTGCGTACGGTTGTCGACCTGAAGCTTACGCAGGATGGCCTTGACATGCGCTTTCACCGTCGCTTCCGCCACGGCCAGCCTGCTTGCGATATCCTTGTTGGCTTCCCCTGCGGCAAGGCAATGGAGAATCTGGATTTCCCGTTCGGACAGGTCGGGCCTCGCGTCGCGGGCATGCATGTCCTGAAGAGTCGATGGTGGGGCGTCAGCGGCCAGATGCTGGATGATTTCGGAGGGCATGACCTTCATCCCTGTCGCGATCAGCCGGACCGCGCACAATAAAGGTTCCGCCGCCATATGGGTGGACAGCAGGCCGTCTATGCCAATGGCAAATGCCTGCTTTGCAGTGTCGATGTCACAAGCATCGCACAACAGGACAATGCGCGCGGTCGGCAAAGCGGCTCGCAGCGCGCCGCAACGGGGCAGGATGGGGGGCACGGAGGGACTGTCGATAAGGACCATCTGATCGGGGCCGTCCCTCCAGTCCGGGAAATGCGTTTCCACATGGCCGGACAGAACGCGCTCGATAACGAAATCCGCCTCCATCAGGATATGACGCAAACCGAAACTGTCGATTTCGTTGCGACCCCAAATGGAAATGTGAAGCGCGCCGTTCATGACGAACGTCGTCGGGAAACAGCGTCTGGTGGCTGGATTGGCATCTTTATATATCAGGACCGCTCTGGGTTGATGGTGCCAAAAGACTAGCCCACGCATCGGTTCGTCGTGAGCAGACTTCGGCATTACCCCGAATGACAGACAATTTGCCGAGAGCCGCAAAGAGCGGCAGCGGCCGCCCGCGTCCTCCACCCCGCAGCATATGTCCCTTTGCATGCAGCATCATAATGCCAAGGACGTAGCCCCTATGCGCCCGGACGTCGGCCCCAATTGCTTTTGAAGCCGCTCCTGTCCCGGCCCACAATATGCACCGCAATCATTGCGCCCCATCCGTCAGACCAGGGATAGACCATCGTGAACTCCAGAGCAGACATGACGCTTGCCTTGCCTTCGCCCGATGTCCATCCGGGCGCACGTATACCCTCTGGCGGACCGCTTATGGGGCTGGAGCAAATCGCCAATGTCTTCCGCCGAAGACGCATCCTGATATTGGGTATCGTCGCGGTCGTGCTGGCGTCCACGGCGCTTATCGTCTTCACGCAAACGCCGATATATGAAGCGAAAGCCACGCTGCGGATGGACGTTCCGGTCGCGGCCGACGGCAGCGACCGCGTCCAGCAGAGCGCGGAAAGCGAAATGCAGATCGAAACGGAAATCCGCGCCTTGTCGTCGCATGATCTGGCGGCCGCCATGGTCCGGGATCTGGAACTGCTCGACAATCCTGCCTTTTCCGGCCGGAAGATGAGCAAGAGACGCACCGCCCGTGCGTCCCAGTTCCGCATAGACAATGCCGCGGAACAGCTTCTGTCGATGGTGACCGTCCAGCGGATTCCCCATACCCAGCTCATCACCGTGACCGTCCGGTCGCCCCATCCCAAATTCGCCGCCATGATCGCCAACCGCTATGTGCATGTGCGTCAGATGAACAGCATGGTGGATCGTCTGCAGAGACAGGAAGGCATCGTCGCGGCGCTGGCAGAGCGGACGAACAAGGCAGGTGAGGAACTGCGTCACGCGGAACAGGCCGTTGCGGACTATCGCAATGAGCATCGCATGCTGGGTGGAGGCGACAGCACGAACGCGCTGGCCGGCATCACCCAGTTGGCGGCCGAAACAGTGTCCGCCGCCAGTGCGCGCGCCGCAGCCGCGGCAAAGGCGGCTGGCGTCAGTGCCGCGGCCGCGATGCGACCGGGGCCGGAAAGCGCCACCTCTCCCCTGCTGTCCGCGCAACAACAGCGCTATGCCGATCTGATGCAGCGCAAGGCGGAACTGTCCGGCTTTTACGGATCGGGCCATCCCGCCCTTGCCAATGTGCTGGCACAGATCGACGAGGTGAAGCGCACGATGGAGGCTGAACGGGTGCGGGTCCGGCAACGGGCAGCCGCCGACGCGGCGATCGAAGCCTCTCATGAAAGCACGCTCGCGCGCAGCGACGCGCAGGGCGCGGCGGCCCGTGAATCGGTGCTTCAGAGCAATCTGGCCGCGCTTACCACCAAGGCCTATCAGAATAATGAGGCGGGCGTTAAGCTCGCTGAACTGGAGCGCGCCGCGGAAACCCAACGCGGCCTCTATCTGGGGTTGTCCGGGCGTCTCAAGCAATTGGGGGCGGCGCTGGTGTCGGGAACCGGCCTGGTTCTGCAATCGACCGCGCCCATTCCCCAAAACCCGATCAGCCCGACCCCGCGCAAGACGATGATGGCCGCATTGATGGGATCGACCATATTGGCCTTTGGCTGCGCGTTCGTGCTGGAACTGACCGACAGGCGGCTACGCAGTGCGGAGCAAATCTGGCGGCTGTTCGGTCTGGAAAGCTTTGCCATGATCCCGATGCTGCGATCCGGCGTGGAAAAGGACACGGCGGCAAAACTCATAGCCGAACGGCCAAGCTCCCTGTTCGTCGAATCCGCCAGGATGATGCTGACCGAAGTGATGCGGCAACGCCGGGGCAATGGCGCACAGGTGGTGCTGGTCACGTCGCCGCTGCCAGGGGATGGCAAAACCTCGGTCGCCTATAGTCTGGGCGCGGCCGCCATCGCGGCGGGTAGCCGGGCGGCCGTCGTGGAATTGGACCTGTGGCAACGCGCGCCCGCTGCGAATGACGAGCATGAGACCATCGACCTCATCGCTTATCTGCAGGGTGAATCGCGCGTGCGCGGACTGCTCACCCAGGCTTCCAGCCCGACGCAAAATGCCCTCACGGTCTTTGCGTCCCATGAACAGACGCGCGATCCCAGTACCGTTATTTCCTCGTCCCAGCTTGCTTCCCTGTTCGAGGATCTGCGCGCGCGCATGGATCTGGTCGTGATCGATGCGCCCCCCGTTCTGGGGGTGCGCGACGCGTCCAACATGGCCTGTTTCGCGGATGTGAACCTGCTCGTGGTGCGCTGGGGCCATACCACCGTGGAGGAGGCGGCCGACAGCTTGGTGGCGCTACGTTCTCCGGTGGATGGTGTCGTGCTGAATGCGGTCGACTATCCTCGCCATGCGCGCGGGCACTATGGTGATCTGGTGCAGTATTTCAATCGCGCGGGTGCTTATTATGAACGCGACGACGAACTGATTCAGGCCAGCTTCCTCGACAAGCTGAAGGAAAAGATCCGCCGGCCCCGCGCCGCCTGACATTCTGTTCAGGCCGAAGCGGCGGGACGTTCGTCGGAAACGGCGCGGCCGAAGCGGCGGCGTAACGTCCGCTCCATCGCGATCGCGCTGCTGACCGCCAGCACGACATGCGCCACATTCGCGCCCATCGCCCCGATGCGCGGCACGAGCAGCAGCGCAATGACCTGAAAGACAAGGGTCGACCACAGGACGATGTGGAGAACGGACCGTTGCTCGCCCATGGCCAGCAGTGCGGAACGCAGGGGCGCGGCGTGCATGGTGAAAGCCAGCGCCACCATCTGGACGAGCAGCAAAGGATAGGTTTCGGCGAAGGCATGGCCGACGGTCAGTTCGATCAGCCACCGTCCGCCCATCACCAGCACGGCGATGGCGCCGAGCGCGAAGACATCGAGAATGATCTGCACCTGCACTATGGCGCGGCGGAACAGGCTCCTTGCTCCTTCCGCCCATAGTCGCGCTACATCGGGATAGAGCACCGCCTGCACCTGGGCGCAGACCTGCTGCACCACCTTCGCCACCTGCTTCGCCACGAAGTAAAGTCCGGCGGAACGTGGGTCTGAAAGCGCGCCGACAATCAGCACGTCCAACTCCATTGAGCTTGTGCGGATGCTGGTCGACAGGCTGGACGACCATGCAAAGCCCATGATGCCGGGAAAACGCTGCGTTATTCCGCGCATCGGCATACGATGCAGCGCAATCACGCCCTGCCGCTTCAATTCGAACAGGCTAAAGGCAAGGAAAAGCAGCGAGCTGACGATCTGGCTGATCGTCCAGGCGCAGATGAAGAAGATCAGTCCGCCATGCATCCACAATCCGATGGCGCACAATAGGATGCGGACGATGCTGCCGGTCACCTGCACATAGGCGATGGTTCGGAAACGTCCGGCCAGACGCAGCACGGCGGTCGGCATCCCGCTAATATTGAACAGCAATGTGACGGCGTTGATGCACACCAGCAGGACATGGGTGTGATTCATGCCGAGGAGGGGCGCGAAGAGGATCGCGACCAGACTGGCCAGCAGCGCGGCGGCCAGACAGGCTCCAACATCCAGCCACAGCCCGAATGCGAACAGCGCCCGCAAATGCGTCAGCCGTTCCTGACCGTCCTTTGCCACCTGCGCGGCATATTTGATGAGGGGCTGCCAGCTTTCAAACCGCATCAGGCGGTCGAAAACGCGGACATAGCTGATGACAAGGGCCAGGATACCATATTCGATCGGCCCCAGCGATCGCGCCGTTAGCGCAACGCCGACAAGGGCGATCGCGCCGTTGACGCCGTTGCCCGAAAGCAGATGTCCGATATTAATGAAACGTCGCAGGAGCGTGGCATCTTTCCATAGCTGAAGCCGGCCCCGCTTCCGGCTTCCGATATGGTTGGCGGATTGCACACGCGTTTCGTCGTCCATCTTGGGAGATTCCCCCAGTGACGCTGAAAATTACCGCCTGGCCTGATTTTCAGGCACAAGCCGCGATGCGCGGCAGAGGCGGAGCGGCGCGAGCAATGGCTTGAGAAGTGTCACGGGGCATGGACAACATCTTGTCGTCATCATAGGCGACCAGTCCGCGTTGCACCGCCCAGATCGCGGCCTGTGTGCGATTGGATACGCGCAGCTTCCGCAACGCGGCTTTCACATGCACCTTCACAGTGGCCTCGCATATGCCAAGGCGGCGGCCGATGACCTTGTTGGCGGCGCCGGAAATGAGGAGCTGAAGAACCTCCACTTCCCGGTCCGAGAGATTGACGTCCGAAAGATTGACCGACCATCCCATCGGATAGGGGCGTTGCCCCAGGCTGGTGGCCATTTCCGAAGGCAGAACTTTTTCGCCCGATGCGACCAGTCGCAACGCGCCAACCAGCGGTTCCGTCGATATTTCCTTGATCATATAGCCATCGACACCCCAGCGAAATGCCTGAACGACTGTGTCGAAGTCGAAATGATCGGCGAGCAGGACGATCTTGGCGTGAGGATACATCATCTTGACCTGCTCGCAAAAGGCTATCCCTTCGCCCGCATGACCATCATCAATCATTACAATGTCGTTTATTTCGTCATCTGATAGGGTTGATTTTATCTGGCAGGGGTCACTTACCGCGCAGGTTACTGTAAACCCGTGATCCAGTAATATGTGATTGAGTCCCTCCCGGAGTATCCCATTCTTACTCAGAAGAACCACTTTGATACTTTGAATCATTGTATCTCCCTTTCGTCAGGACTTGGGTTTCATGGATCATTATGTGCGATCCAAGACCGGTGCGACCCAATTCTTTTCAAGCAGGAGTTAGCTCTTTAGGGCGGTCAATGTGCGCGCAGAGTAGGCATTTGGCTATAGCAAATAAGTGGTAGAAAGAACGGATTCGGCAATCCTTTCGATCCGTTTATCAATCTAGGTTAATGCCATGCCCATAAATCTCATTCGATCTGGCGAATCAGCATGAAGGTTTCGGCGGCTGGGCGATGAACGGTAGCGCCCCGGAAACACGCCAATGCCCTGATCACTTCCGGTGATCTTTCGTCAGGCGCCTGCTTCACTTGCGACCGATAGCAGTTGAATGCCTGAACCTTGGCTTCCAGAGCGTCGCTTATATCGACATAGACATTGGGTACGAAAGCGGGCGTGATGCCCGGCGCATACCAGTTCGTTTCCGACAATGTTTCATAGCAGTAGATCCGCTGTGGCCCTTTTCCGCCTCGGGGGCGGGCGGCGACCATCGCCGACAGGAATGTCAATTGGTGATCCAGATGCACGTCGCCGATGAAAGGCACGAACAGCGTGTCGGGTGCCACTTCCGTCACCAGCGCGCCCAGCGCGGCATTCATGTCCGCATGGGCCACGCGGTCAAGTTCGGCGGCGGGGAGGTCGATGAAATGCGTGCGCGCGACCTGTAGCAGGGCATGAGCCTCGTGGGCCTCGCTCCGTCCGATGCGGGCGACGTCGGGCCCAAAACGGTTCGTGCCCGCCTTGGTCACGATGGCGACATGCACCTGTGTGCCTTGCTGCGCCAGCCGCATCATCGTGCCGCCGCATCCCAGCACCTCGTCGTCTGGATGCGGCGCAATGATCAGCGCGCGCGAGATGCAGTCCAGCATCGAACCCATGGTTTATCCTCCGAGGCGGGCGTGCATTTTCGGGATGGTTCCGCCGCCACCTTCCCATTCGGTGACTTCGATCGCCGCACCGTCCCCGCAAAAGACGGTAAAGCCTCGTTCGGATCGGCCGACTATCTGTCCCGGCATGGCGAGGTGATGGCCCAATTCGGACGCAAGTCGGGCCTGCCACAAGATGAGATCATCGTCGGAGGAGGGAGCCAGGGTGCGGGCTCCTGGATAGGGACGGCCTGCCGCGCGGATCAGCCGCTCCACGTCCCGCGCGGAGGCCGACCAATCGATTCGCCCGCTCTCCACCGTCCGCCCCGCCGCCCATGTCGCGAAGCGTTCGTCCTGCGGCTCGCGCCGCGCAGTTCCGGCTACGAGCGCCTGCAAGGCATCGTCCAGCATCCGCTCAAGCAATTGCATGTGGCGGTGGTAGAGCGAACCGGCCGTTTCATCGGGCGCGACATGGATGAAGCGCTGTTCAAGGATGGGGCCGCTGTCCACCCCCGCGTCGATCCAGAATAGCGTGCCGCCGGTGATCGGTTCCTGATTGAGGATCGTCCAGGGTATCACCGCCCGGCCCCGCATCCGGGGCAGCGGGGCCGGATGATAGCCGATCAGCCCGTCTCCCGCCGCCCGCATGAACGGTTCCCGGCAGATTTGCGACCAGCCGATGACGAATACATTGTCCGGGGACGCCGCCGTGATCGCCGCGCAGATTTCGGGCGCGTTCACGTCGCGTGCTTCGATCAACCGGGCGCCGGCGGCGTCGGCGGCGGGGCGCAGGTCGACATAGTCGGAATGACGATGCGACAAGCTGGCGGGCAGCGTGACGACAAGGGGGAGAGACCAGCCCGGCGCGCGCGCCACGGCTTCGATCGCGACCCTGCTGCTGTCGACGCTACCGATTATGACCGCCCGCATGGGCTTTCTCCAGCAGAACGGAATCGATCTTCTCGCCCCGGATCATCATCAGTGGCGTCTGGACCATGATCCACAGGTCGAGGCCCATCCCGCGCTGCTGGACGTAAAGCAGGTCCAGCGCCAGCTTCTCCTCCATGCTGAGCAAGGTATTGCCGCTGACCTGAGCAAGGCCGGTGATGCCCGGCCGCACGGATGACCGGGTGGCGCCCGCCCGGCCAAGCGCGGCTATGGTTGGCGGAAGCAGGGGCCTTGGCCCGACAAGCGCCATGTCTCCGCGCAGGATGTTCCACAGTTCGGGGAGTTCATCCAATCGCGACTGGCGGAGCAGGCGGCCCATCGGGGGCGTGCGGGCCTCATCGGGCAGCGGCTGGCCTGCCGCGTCGCGCGCATCGCGCATGGAGCGGAACTTGACCAACTCGAACGCTCGTCCGCCAAGGCCGATGCGTCTTTGCCGGAACAGCACCGGTCGTCCCAGAAAGGCGAGTACGGCCAACCCGATCAGCATCATGGGCAAGGCCATCAGCATGAGGGCGGCAAAGGCGACCGCGCAATTGACGCCCCGCCCCATCAGCCCGCGCTCCACGACATCGCCGCTGGCATGTCGAGAGCATCCTGGGGCTCTACGCCACCGATATGCATCACGCGCATCAGTTGTCGGTTGACTTTGTTCACGTCGAACCGATCCTCGGCATAAGCACGCGACCGCGCGCCCATGGCGGCGGCGAGGGCGGGGTCAGTCAGGAACCGTTCCATCGCCACGCCCAGCGCCTCGACATCGCGGGGCGGCACCAGGAAGCCGTTGACGCCCGACAGGACCGGCTCCCGGCATCCCGGCAGATCGGTGGTGATGAGCGGACGTCCCACCGACATCGCCTCCAGTAGGGTGCGCGGCAATCCTTCCCGGTAATAGGAGGGCAGGACGAACACGCTCGATTGCGCCAGCAAAGGACGCACATCCCGCGTCTCCGGCACATAATCAATGATCCCGTGCCGGACCCACAGATCCAGTTCCGCTTCCGACAAGCCGGTGGGATTATCCTTGTCCAGCCGCCCCAGAAGCTGGAATCGCGCCTCGGGATAGCGCGCCTTCAGGTGGCGGGCGGCCTCGGCATATTCGAACACGCCCTTGTCGCGCATCAGGCGGGAGATCATCAGGAAACGCGGCGGCCCTTCCGGCAGGGGCATGGGTGCGAAATGGGCAAGGTCTACGCCCGAACCAGGCACCTCGACCACCAGCGCGGCCGCATCGACGATGTCCTGCGCGATCAGTTCGTCGCGATCGTCGCGATTGAACACGAATATGGCCCGCGCCCTGGCGACTCCCAGACGGTAAAGCCATCCCACAATGGCGCGCAACAGGCGGCGATGTTCCGCCGCCGGACTGAAGACATAGCCAAGCCCGCTCATCAGCGCATAAAAGCGCGCCTTGGGGAACAGGCGGGCGGCCATGCCGCCATAGATGATCGGCTTTTGCGTATAGGCCAGCACGACATCCGGTCGCTCTCGCGCGATCAGCCGGACATAACGCAACAGCAACAGCAGGTCTGCCAGCGGATTGCTGCCCGTGCGCGCCATGGCGATCCGACGATAGCCCGCGCCTAGTGCCGTAAGCTGCCTTTGGACAGCGGGATCGTCGTCCGGCGCGCAAGTGATGACCTGATGCCCTTCGCGCACCATCGCTTCGATCAACCGGCCACGAAAATTGACCAGCGAAAAGGCGAAACTCGACAGGATAAGAATTTTCATTCGACCAGACTCGCATCGCTGGAAGAAAAGGCGGGCTGCCAGTGCCGCAGCCAGTTCTGGAACATCAGCAGCGTCCAGAGCTGGAACGACCAGTTCCGGTTGCCCGACAGATGCTCTGCCCACATACGGCTGACCGGCTCGGGCGCGATCAGCCCCTGCGAACGGATAAGATCGGGGTCCAGCAACGCCCCCGCCCAGCGGCGGAGCGGCCCGCGCAGCCATTGCTCGATCGGCACGGAAAAGCCGCGCTTGGGCCGGTCGGCCAGAGCGGGGGGAAGATGCCGCTGAAACAGTGCGTGGAGCGGCCATTTTCCCTTTCCATCCCGTAGCAGCGCGCCGGTGGGAAGGCGCCATGCCAGTTCGATCAGCCTGTGATCCAGCAAGGGCGCGCGCGCCTCCAGCCCCACGGCCATGGTCGCGCGGTCGACCTTCACCAATATGTCGTCGGGCAGATAGCGGGCGCTGTCGATCAGCATCATCTGGCGCAACGGATCGTTCAGCGCCGCCTGAATCGACATTTGCGGTTCAGCCCCCTCGATCACCAAGGCTTCGGGATCGGGATGGACGCTGGTGAGGTTGCTGTAGAGCGCCTCCACATTTTCGCTTCGAAACAGCGTCGCCAGCTTATGCAGACGGTCGCCGGACATGTCGCCGCGCAGCGCGCTGCCCGCGCTGACCGGCATGTAGCGGAATATCCTGTCCCATGCCGCCGGGGACAGCGCGTCGATGCCGCCGGCTATCGATCCGCGCAGCCATGGCGGAAGAACAGTGATGCCGCGGCCCAGCTTGCCCGCGATCTGATACCGGCCATAGCCGCCGAAGCTTTCGTCGCCTCCGTCGCCCGAAAGGCACACGATCACTTTTTCCCGCGCGAAACGGGCAATGTGGAACATCGGAATGGCGGATGGGTCCGCGAAAGGTTCGTCATAGATTTCGGGCAGTTGCGGCACCGTGTCCAGAAACGCCGCCGCGCTCATCCGGATCATGTGATGATGGGAGCCGATCGCCTTCGCCACCTGTTCGGCATGGGGCGATTCATCATATTCCGGCTCCTCGAAGCCAATGGTGAACGTGCTGATGGGTTCACGCGATTCCTGTTGCATGATCGCACTGGTCAGTGACGAATCGATGCCTCCCGACAGGAAAGCGCCCACCGGCACATCCGCCACCATCCGTTCCCGTACTGCCCGGCGCAGCACATCCTCCACCCGGTCAAGCATGGCTCCATCATTCGCGACAAAGGGATCATCCTGACCTGCAACCGCCGTTTCCTCGATCGACCAATAAGGGCACGGATCGGTCGCGCCATCTGCCGTGACCATGACATGGGTGCCCGCCGGAAGTTTTGAAATGCCGCGCATGATGGAGTGCGGCGCGGGGACATATTGATGCCGCAGATAGGCGGTCAGCGCTTCGCGGTCGACCTCCACTCCCGTCTCGCAAACGGCCATGATCGCCTTCAGTTCGGATGCGAACAGGAAAGCCTTGCCGTTCCAACCATAATAAAGCGGCTTTTTGCCGATCCTGTCGCGAACCAGGTGAAGCACGCGCTTGGTCCGGTCCCACAAGGCGAAAGCGAACATGCCCGCACAGCCCTGCGCTGCTCTCACTATGCCATATTGCTCGATCGTGGCCAGCAGCACTTCGGTATCGCTGCCGCCCGCGAAGTGGTAGCCGCGCGCGATCATATCCTCGCGCAGGGCGCGGTAATTGTAGATTTCCCCATTGAAGCAGATGACATAGCGCTCGCTCGCCGAGATCATCGGCTGACGCCCCTGCGGCGACAGGTCGAGGATCGACAGGCGCCGGTGCGCCAGCGCGATTCCTGCGTCCGCGTCGATCCATTCATCCGCCATGTCCGGCCCGCGATGGCGCAGGCTGTCGTTCATCCGGCGGGCCGTGGTTAGCAGCGCATCGGACGAACGGTGGGCGATCAGGCCGCTTATCCCACACATCGTGGCATCCCCGCGTTATTCGCTATGGTGGGCGGCTGACGAAGGACCGTCTCGTAAAGCTCGGCATAGCGGGCCGCGACGGCAGCCAACGAAAACTCCTTGATGACGCGCGCGCGTCCCAATTCACCTTTCCGGCGGCGTCCCTGCGCGCCCATCCCGCTGAGCAGCGCGATGGCGTTCGCTATCGCCGCCGGATCGCCGGGCGGCACGCAAACGCCGCCTTCTCCCATGATGATGCGGCTGTCGCCCACATCGGTGGCGATGCAGGACACGCCGCACGCCATTGCCTCGCCCAATATGTTGGGGAAGCTTTCCCCCCAAGCGGAGGAGAGCGCCACGATGTCGCATCCCGGCAGCCATTCCGCCACGTCGGGCCGGTCCCCCAGAAGGCTGAGCCGGTTCCGGGGCAGCCAATGCTCGCAGGCGCCTTGCAGATCGGTAGGAAGCACGTCAGTCCCGGCACCCGCCAGCAGCAGATGCACGTCATGCCCCATCCGCCGAGCCCTCCCCGCCGCTTCGATCGCGGTGGCATGATCCTTCATGGGATGACGCCGCGCGATCACCGCCACCAAAATTGGATCAGGCTCGATCCCGAACCGCTCCCGCAGCCTGACGCGGCCATGGCCATCGGCTTCGTCGGGCCTGAAACATTGCGGGTCGAACCCATTGGGAATGACGATGGCCCCTTCGGGCGCGTAGCCATTGGCCACATGCTGCCGTACGGACGCGGCGGCATTATAGATGATCGCCTTGGGGCGCCGGGAAAGCAGCGCGCCCAATCGTATGACAAGGCGGCTGGTCCGCTTTTCGGCGCGAATATCGTGCAGCGAATGGCGAATGTTCCAGAGCATCGGCAGGTTCCGCCGCCCCGATCTGGCAGCCCAGGCGGCAGCGATATTGCCATGATACATCCAGCCCTGGATCAGATCGGGCTCATAACGCCTCACGATTCGCGTCAGGCGCGCCATCGCTTCGGGCAGGCGGCGGAGATTCGTGAGGCCCAGCGTTTCGACGCAGATGCCGTTGGCGGCCATTTCCTGGCCCACTCGTCCCGGCGGCAGAAGCGACAGGACAATGGAGTCGGGATGCGCGGAATGCGCCCCATGCTGCCCGACCAGCTTGGCGAGCATCGCTTCGGCCCCTCCATAATTCAGGGCGGTTATGACGTGCAGCACTTTCATGGATGTTCCGCCGCCCGGTTGGCGACGCCTTCAACGGGAGCCATCAAGAACATAGTGCGCTCACCCTTGTCGGAGGGATCACCTCAAGAGGAAGAGAGGTGGATGCGTTCAATCGATGGCTTCAGATTAATCACTGCGCGCTGCATGCGGAGTGACGAAAAGGGTTGATAGCCTTTGGGCGCAGGTGACCGCGTCACGGCTCCGGCAGATGGATGCCCTGGCGGCCGTCGCCCATCCTACGGCGATCCTGTCCGTCTGGATGGGCGCAATGTGGACCGCTCGTGGCCCTAAAGGATAGGGCGCTGCCCCATTCGAAGTGCTGGCGGTCTTAAGGGATAGTCTCCCACCGATCAGCTTACCAAGCCGTCCCCTCCGATGGCAGGCTTCGCCGCGGCAGTGATCCGGCGCGCGCACTGCGCCCGTGCCGGTCTTGGCCCGTTCAACAGGAGGCGAAATGAGCTATGTTCATCGGTCCGCAGGCCGAATCCGGCTGCGTTATCTCGCCGCCATTCTGGTGGACGCCAGCGTTGCCGCATTGTCCCTGTTCCTGGCGCTAGAGCTTCGGCTTCAAACCGCATTGTCCGATGCGATCGTCTCAGCCGCTTCTGGCAGCGCGATCTGCACGGCCTTCATCACCGTCGTGGTTTTCCATGGGCTTGGCATCTATCGCCATGCATGGCGCTACGTATCGGTAAAGGAACTGCTGTTCCTGGCGCAGGCGACGACCATCACGGTCCTCCTGTCGACCACGGCGATATGGATGTTCTTTTCCGATCCCCCATGGCTGCCCCGGTCGGTGCCCGTCATCCAGTGGTTCGTCCTGCTGGTGATGGTGGGCAGCCTGCGCGTGTTCCGGCGCATGGCGCGCGAACTGCTGCGCCCCGCTCCGGCTTCCAGACCCATATTGCGTGCGTCGTCGGAGCGGAACGCGGAACGCGAGGATGTCCTGCTGTTGGGCGATCCGGACTGGGCCGAATCCGTTTTGAGGACATTGCAGAGCCCCGGCAATCGCCATGTTCATCCCGTAGGCATCCTGACCCACGACGATGATGGTGAGCGCAACCTCAGCATCCGCGGCGTTCCCATATTGGGTACGATGGACGAGCTGGAAAATATCGTCGGCGAACTGGCGCGCGGACGGCACCGGCCCAGCTACATTATCGTCAATCAGGGCGACGCCTGCCTGACCGGGCCCCGCATGGCGAAGCTCGCCACGAGAGCGGCGCAGCTCGGCCTTGAAGTCGCGCGCGCGCAGGAGCCCGGCCGCCTTCAACGATCAGGCGATGGCAATCTGGACCTGCGCTTCGTCAACCTTACCGATCTGCTCGGCCGGCCTGAACTGAGGCTGGACGGCACGGTCGTCCGCAATGCCATCAAGGGACGGCGCATCCTCGTCACCGGCGCGGGCGGCACCATAGGCAGCGAACTGGTCCGGCAGATCGCCTCCTTCGAAGCGGAGGAAATACTGCTGCTCGATCATGGGGAATATAATCTCTATGCCATCGACATGGAGCTGCGGGAGCAATTCCCCCATGTCCGGGGCACCCCGCTGCTCTGTTCCGTTCGCCAGCGCGACGCGCTTATCAAGCTGTTCGTTCATTATCGGCCGGACCTCGTCTTCCATGCCGCCGCGCTCAAGCATGTGCCCCTTGTCGAGGCCAATCTGTCGGCAGGCGTGCTCACCAATGTCATCGGCACGCGCAACGTGGCCGACGCCGTCCAGGCTTGCGGCGCCAAGGCCATGATCCAGGTGTCCACTGACAAGGCGGTCAATCCGGTGGGCATGATGGGTGCGACCAAAAGACTGGGCGAACTTTATTGCCAGGCGCTTGATCTTGCCGTGCCGGGCGATAGCGACACATGCCGTTTCCTGACCGTGCGCTTCGGCAATGTGCTGGGGTCCAGCGGATCGCTGATCCCGCTTTTCCTGCGCCAGCTCAGCCGGCGCGGGCCGTTGACTGTTACCCATCCGGACATCGAACGCTATTTCATGACGGTGCATGAAGCCGTCCAGCTCATCCTCCACAGCACGGCGGCCACTTTGCGCGGCGGTATCCAGCGCGGCAGGGTTTTCGTGCTCGATATGGGCGATCCCATCAAGATCGTCGATATCGCCCGCCGCATGATCCGCGCCGCCGGACTGGTGCCCGACATCGACGTGAAGATCGACTTTGTCGGCCTTCGTCCGGGAGAAAAACTGTTCGAAGAACTGTTCGACGAAAGCGAGGAACGTCTGCCTTCCACATTGCCCGGCATATTCGAAGCCGAACCCCTTTCCATCCCGCTGCCGGAATTGCAGGCCGTTTTCCAGCGTCTGGAAAAGCTGGCGCATCAGGGCGACGCCGAATCGATCAGGCTCATCATGCACAGCGTCATCCATATGTATGGCGATGATCCGCAACCCGTGCAGTCGCTCGCGAATGTCGCCGGGCCAGTTGCCGCCGTATCGCCGAACCTGCGGACGGCGCGGCTGTGACTGGCTCCGCAACGCAGGTGGCGCCACTGGCCCACCGTATCGCGCTGCCACCGGAGGAGGACGCGATACGATCGCGCTGGCCTTTCCATGGTGAGGATGAGATTGCGGCCGTCGCGGACATATTGCGGTCGGGGCGGGTCAATGCGCTGGTGCATGGTGACCATCGGCAACGCTTCGAGCAACGCTTCGCCGAATATATCGGGGCGCCTCATGCCCTGGCGGTGGCCAATGGCACGCTTGCGCTCGAACTCGCTCTGCGGGCGCTGAGCATAGGAGCTGACGACGAAGTGATCGTCAGCCCCCGCAGCTACTTCGCCTCGGCGAGCGCGATCGTGGCCGTGGGCGCAAAGCCGGTGTTCGCGGATATCGATCCTATCAGCCAGAATATCGACCCCGACAGTATAGCCCATGCCGTGACTTCTCGGACCCGTGCCGTGCTTTGCGTCCACCTTGCCGGATGGCCCTGCGATATGGACCCGATCATGGCGATCTGCGATCGGTACGGATTGAAGCTGGTCGAGGATTGCGCGCAGGCGCTGGGAGCCGCCTATCATGGCCGCAAGACCGGGTCTTTTGGAGACGCCGCGGCCTTTTCCTTCTGTACCGACAAAATCATGTCCACCGGCGGGGAAGGCGGGATGCTGCTCTTGCGGGACTCTGAAGTCTGGGAGCGGGCATGGTCCTACAAGGATCACGGAAAGAGCCGAACCCGGTTGATGACGGCAGCAGCGACATCCGACGGATGTTTCCGCTGGCTGCACGACGGGTTCGGAAGCAATTATCGCCTTACCGAAATGCAGGCGGCGATCGGGTCCATACAGCTTGGAAAACTGCCCGCGTGGCTGGCGGCGCGGCAGCGTAACGCGGCCATTCTCGATGACACGCTAGGCGACATTCCATCCCTGCGACTGGCGCGTCCGCCGTCCCATATCCGCCATGCTTATTATAAATATTATTGTTTCCTGCGAACCGGTACGTCCGACGAGGGCGCTGCGCGGGACGCATTGGTGCGCGCTCTTCAGAAAAAGGGCATTCCGTGCGGAACGGGCTCCTGCCCGGAAATCTATCGGGAACAGGCCTTTGCCGCCATCTCGGCGCGACGCTTGCCCATGGCGCGGCTGGTCGGCGCCAGCAGCATCATGTTGCCGGTCGATCCATCACTGACCGCTGAGGACATGCGGTGCATCGCGGACCGGATCAGAACATGCGCGATGCATCAAGAAGGATGAGACCGCCTCTGGCAGGCATCGGCCCGCGCGAAACCTTTCCCGAAGGTTTCGTCCCGCCGGATCAGGATGGCGGCGTCCGCGACGCGGGCAAGGCCATGGTCACGCCTCTCCTGACTATCGCTGTGCTCTTCTTTTGCTTTCACCTCTGGCGCATCGGCAATGTGAACATCACGCTGAGCGACGCGCTGTTCATGGGCGTCGTCCTGATCGAATTGGGGCTGGGGCGCCTTAACGGAACGCCGTTCGGGACGCTGACGCCGATTTGGCTGGCCAGTCTCGTCCTCATGCTTTCGGGTCTTTTCGTCGGAAGCTATGTCAACGGCGACTTGCAGCGCTGGATCATCGTCGCGGGGCAATATCTGTTCAGCTACATGCTGCTGCCCATGGTGCTGATCCGGGACATCGGCACGATAAACAGGCTGATCGTCACGCTCATCATCGGCATGACCGCCATGGAAAGTCTGGGCGTGCTCGTTTACTACACGATGGACGGGTTCACGCAGGTCAATGCGATATTCGGCCCGGATTTCATCACCGGCGGCAGGCGGCTGGGCGCGATGGTGGGGGATGCGAACTGGAATTCCGCCGTCATCGCCATGACCCTTCCCTTCGTGATCTATGCGGGCGTCAGGCGGTTGATCCCTGCTGCAGCCGCGCTGGCCTGCGCCACGATGCTGATGTGGGCATTGATGCTCGCGGCGTCCTTCACGGGCTTTTCCGCCGCGCTGCTGGCTGTAGGTGTGATGGCCTTCCTCGGCCGTTTGCGCCCTTCGCCGAAGATATTGCTGCTGGCCGGAATATTGGCCGTGGGCCTCTTTGCGTCGGGCTATCAGATGCCCGACATCTTCGCCAAGCGGGTGGCTCCCGCTTTCCAGAGCGGCGACATAGAGGAAGCCGGCACCTATGACGACCGCGCCGAACTGATTGCGGAAGCATGGGGTAATGCCGAAAATACCGTGATTATCGGGATGGGCGTCGACCAGTTCCGGGAATTCAGCCCTTCGGGGCAGCCAGTCCACAACATGTATATGCTTGAATTGGCGGAAGGCGGCATCGTCGCGCTGATGGGCTGGTTCGGCGTCGTCCTCAGCCTGACTTTGATCCCGTTTACCAGGTTGCGGCAGCATCGACTCGAAGCTTCGCTTTCACTGGCGGTCATCGTCGTGTTCCAGGTGTTCACCATGGCCAGTCCGCACATGTATGCCCGCCTGTGGATGGTTCCTGTGCTGCTGTCCCTGGGCACTGTCCTGAAAGCGGCGGACGCATCCCCCTTTTGGGCAGGTCGTTCCTCCCAAAGCGTAACCCCTCCGCGCGCTGCATGGAATAAAATCCAGCGCAATCAAGTTCCGCGGAGGCGATGATGACTAAAGACAAGCGGCATCACGGACTGGGGCTTCTCGCCTGCATGGCGTTGGCGGCCTGCTCCCCCACATCGGGCCTGACGGATCTGCCGCCGGCGCCATCCAGCGAATATGCGCTGGGCGCGGGAGATGAATTGCGGGTGAGCGTCTATGGACTGGACGGGTTGGCGAACAATTACGTGATTACCGATGCGGGCGTGATCTCGCTTCCCTTCATCGGTGACGTGGCGGCAAGCGACAAGACCGCCGACCAGATAAAGCAATCCATTGTCGAGGCGTTGGTCGCCAAGCAGATCGTTAACAATCCGATCGTCAATGTTCAGGTCAATCAATATCGCCCCTTCTTCATCATCGGAGAGGTCAAGAAGCCAGGCGAATATGCGTTCCGGCCGGGCACGTCCGTGCTGACCGCGATCGCCATGGCTGGCGGCTATACCTTCCGGGCGAACACGTCCAAATTCTCCATAACAAGGCGCGACGGTAACGGGAGCATCACCGCCGCCGCCACGGAAAAGGCATATATCCAGCCCGGTGATACGATCCGGGTTTATGAAAGCTGGTTCTAAGCCGTGCGCCGGTCGACACAGCCGCCTGGAAAGGGGCGGCGCCGTCCTTATTATGGCGCCGCCCTGCTGGTGCTGGGCATGGCGCAGGGCGTCCAGGCGCAGACCATAGAGGAAGACGCCCAGCAGCATCAGTCCGTGCTCGATCTGGAACGCCCCGGATATGAACCGCGCCGAATAAAACTGGGCAATGTCCTACTGTCGCCGGAGCTGGATGTCGGCGTGACCTACAACAGCAATATCTATGCCGCGCATGTAGACCGGCGGGACGATTTCGTCACGCGCATCCAGCCGCGGTTGACCATCGAAGAGGACGAGGGCCGGTTCCAATGGCATGGCGAACTGTCTGGCGAACTGCGCCGCTATGCTTCGAACGGCCGTGAAAATAGCGAAAGCTATGGCGCTGTCGGGACGTTTGCGGCGCTTCTCAGCCAGCAATTGACGGTTACAGGAACGGCGGGTTATCGGCGGGCGGTCGAAAATCGTGCGGACCCCGAAGTGCGACAGAACCCCACGCTGGGGCCGCCGCTGTTCGACGTGCTGAACGGCGAGCTTCAGATGCGCGTCGAAGGCAGCCGACTGGGATTTTCCCTGAAGGGGCAGGCGGAAAAATATGATTTCGTCGCCCGCGCCAATGACGATCGGGATTTCACCAGCTACCGCGGCACGGCAAGGCTGTTCTACCGATTGTCGCCGATGTTCGACGGCTATGTGCAAGGCTATGTCAACCAGCGTAATTTCCGGCGCGCGGATATCGGATCGGGCGCGAGCCGCGATGGGCGCACCATCGGCGGCCTGGTTGGCGTGCAGGTCAATCCCAGTGGCAAGCTGCGCGGCGACATCGGTGCGGGCGTTTTTCGCTACAAACCTGAATCCGCTTTTTTCGAAAGCTTTTCCGGCTTTGCGCTCGAAGGATCGCTGATCTATTCGCCGCGGCAGCGCACGGCGTTGATCCTCGATGTCTTCAGCGGCGACGTCGCCACCGTGCGTAACGGCGCCAGCGGCCGCATCGACCGTAGCGCGCGCCTGACCGTGCAGCAGGAAATCCGCCATAACCTGATCGCCAGCGCGGCTTTTCGCTATCGCCAGACCCGCTATCGCGGCATCGACAGCAGGCTGAACACGATCGGCGGCGATGTGGATATCGAATATCTCCTCAATCGGCACCTGTCGCTCGCACTGACGGGGCAATTGGTGAAACGGACGGGCGGAAACGACATGGATCGGTTCGAGCGGAGCCGCATCGGCATCGCCCTGCGGATGCGGTATTGAAAGGGCGATGATGGGCAAGGCCACCCTGCTGACCCTGATCGCCGGAGGCGCTCTCCCGGTAGCTGCGCTTTTGTCGACGGCGGGTGTGGAGCGCATGAGCCAAAAGTCCGACACGCTGAAAACGGCATTCCCCGGCGCGGAAGGCTATGGCGCGATGGCGGTGGGCGGGCGCGGCGGACGGGTCATCGCCGTCACGACCCTTGCCGACAGTGGCTCCGGATCGCTGCGGGCTTGCATCGATCATCAAGGCCCTCGCGTCTGCGTGTTCCGCGTGGCGGGCGTCATCCGCTTCACGCAGCGCCCGCCCATCATCACCAACCCCTTCATCACGATCGCGGGCCAGACCGCGCCGGGCGGCGGCATCACCTTGGCACATGGCGGCGGACCCTGGGGCGTCACGCCGCTGCTTATCAAGGATACCAACGACGTGGTGATCCGGGACATCCGGGTCAGGCCGGACATGCGAGGCGACGTGCGCGGCGGGAACGATGCCATCACCTTCGAAAACAGCCGCAACATCATTCTCGACCATGTGAGCGGCAGCTGGGCGCTGGATGAGAATATCAATGGGCAGGGCGACAATGACAATGTGACGATAAGCTGGTCGATCTTTGCCGAGGGTATACCAAAGCACGACAAATGCGCGCTGCTGGGCAGCGACCCGACCAAACCGCAACGCATGAGCTTCATTTACAATGTCTGCGCGCATAATGGTGATCGCAACCCGGACATGAACTTCACGCCGAAATCCTGCATCGATATCATCAACAACATATTCTATGATGCCGGCTCCCAGTTCGCCGAACTATGGGAAAGCTATGGCGGCACTTGGGCGAATATTGTGGGCAATATCTTTCGCGCCGGGCCAAGCACGTCACCCCAGGCTATCGGCATAGACCGCCAGCAGATCGGCAGCCGCGGCGCCGGGCGCCTGTTTCTTCAGGACAACCTGTTCGAAGGGACTTTTATCCAATTGGCTCCATCCCTCTCCGAGATCGTCGTCGACAGCCCGGTCTGTCCCCTGTCGATCAAGCCCATGACGCCACAGGCCGCTTATGGCGCCATCCTGCAACAGGCAGGCGCTTTTCCCCGCGACGCCATCGATCGACGGATCGTGGCGGAAATCCGCGATCGCACCGGTCATATCCGCAAGCAGCCGGGCGCCATTCCGTCCATAGCGCTGGGCGAGACGGAAGCGGACAGCGATGGCGATGGTATGCCCGATACATGGGAACGCGCCCATGGCACGCAGGCGGGGGTCAGCGATCCCTGGCAGGATGCCGATCGCGACGGGGTGCTCAATCTGGATGAGTATCTGGACGATGCCCACAGACGGTTGGTCGCGTCGACCGATTGATCCTTTCCCTCAGCGCCCGCCCCAGCGCGCCGCGATCGTCCTGTCGATCGCCTCCGCTATATGCGCGGCGCCTTCGCGCGTCAGATGATTGTCGTCGCGATAGAAAATGGCCGTGCCGTCATGGCTGAGGCAGCGTTCGCTCCGGCATAGGCTTTGTTCCGGATAGATGCGGGCAAGGCCGGGATTCTCGCCGAGGGAATCGAGCAGGGCATAAGTCCGGCGGCTGCGATCGCGGAACTGCTGCCGGGACACGGACGCCTGATCGGATAGCTGCCAGACGTCAGAAGGCTGCGCGCGGGCAATTTCCAGCAGTTTGCGCGGAATGTTCCAGCCCATCTCCGGCACGGGATAGACCAGCACGACCTTCACACCGCTGTCGAGCAGGCGATGTATCATGGCCGTCAGTGCTGACTGGACGGTCGCGTCATCGACGGCCCGGTCATAGGGGCCGGTGGTTCTGGAAATATGCGGAGGCTCGCCCGATTCGACGCCGCCGACGCCATTGTCGAACCGACTTCTTTCCACCACTACGGGCAGGCGCATCATCAGGACGGCGATGGCGCGGGGCTGCCGCGTCAGATAACGCATCCGGATCGCATTATAGCTGTCAGGGCAACTGGGTTGCATGGCGTCGACACGGGTAAGGCCGGGCAGCAACAGGCATCCGCCCCGGTTGAGCAGGGTGAGGCTGGCCAGATCCGCGGCGCTGGGCAATCGGTCGATTAGCGCGTTGCTCAGCGTGCGGGCATGGGAATCGCCTGCGACTATAAGGTTATAGCCAGCCGGGTTCACGCCTTGGAACCGGCATGGTCCTATTTCGGGAACATAGTTGAGACATCCTTTCCCGCTCTGAAAAATGGAGGCTTCCTCTATGCGCTCCGCCTTTGCGATGGCATCGAGCGGTGGGGGGAAGCGCCCCGGCATGCCCTTGCCCATAAAAATTGCGATACCCGCGCCTGCCAGAAGCACAGCTCCGCTCAGGGCGATCATCCAGATGGTGCCGCTGGACACCTGCCGCCGGTTGCGCGTCGGCCGCTCGACTAGCAGGAACGTGCCAATGGCCAACAGGATCGAAAGCGCGATCCATCCTATCTTGACCGACAGAGTCGGCTCATCGGCGCGGATGAGGCGGCCGAAGGCGAACACCGGCTGATGCCACAGATAAAGCGAATAGGAGATCAGCCCGATCGCCGCCATCGGCCGGGAAGAAAGCCAGCGTCCGACAGGATCACCCCGTCCCGAATAGCGGATGACGATGGCTGTCCCCAGCACCGGGATGGCCGTCGCCAGACCGGGGTGATGCAGATGGACCGCCATGAAGGGAACGGAACAGAGGATCGCGCCCATACCCATGAATGGCATGAAAATGGACGACGGCCTGGCCGCGCCCCTGCCCCTCAATTCGTCCAGGGCCAGCAAGGCGCCAGCGCCCAGTTCCCACATGCGCGAGGGCAGCAGGAAGAAGGACGCATCGGGCGCCTTAGCGGTCAGGACTTCCGCCAGAAGAAGGGAAAGGACGCAAAGACCGCAGAGCAGATGCGGCAGCCATCGCGGAGCATAGCGGTGCGCCGCCCACAGGATCGCGGGAAACAGCAGATAGAATTGTTCTTCCAGCCCAAGGCTCCATGTATGGATCAGCGGGTTGGTGAGGTTGTCGCTCGCGTCATAGCTGACCTCATGCCAGAAGAAGATGTTGGACGCGGAAACCACCGCGCTCGTCAGCGCCGCGCCGTAATTCTTCATGGCTTCGGGCAGCATAAAAAACCAGGCGGCCGGTATCGTGGCTAGCAGCACGGCATAGAGCGCGGGCAGTATCCGGCGCGCGCGACGCTCATAAAAGCGTAGCAGGCTGAACCGTCCTTCGCCCATTTCCCGTAGCAGGATCGATCCGATCAGATAGCCGCTGATGACGAGAAAGATGTCGACGCCGATGAAGCCGCCGGCGAAAGGATCGGTCCCGCCGATCCGGAACCGCGCATGATAGAACAGGACGAGCACGACCGCGACGGCGCGTAGCCCATCGATCTCCGGTCGATATTGCGTCCCGGTCGCGGATAGGCCAGGAGCCTGCCCGGCGGACGGCGGCGCGGTGCTTTCCTCCTCGAAGCGCGGCAGCAACCCCTCGCTTGGGATGGAGGAAATATCCTTCACGCTCATCGCGCGGCGGCCTTTGCCGTAGGTGCCTCATGAAGAGGAGCGCGACATGCCAGCGCCCCTATCATCGTCTCCCATTGCCGGGCGATTTCGTCCAGTCTGAAGCGGCGGGCCGATATGGCGGCATTTTCCCCCAGCGCGCGGCGGGTCGCGGCGTCCTTCATCAAATGATCGAGCGCTCGTGCAAGGGCGACGACATTGCCATTGGCGACAAGGAGGCCGTCATGGCCGGTCTGGATCATCTCGCGCGGGCCATAGGGACAATCGAAGGCAAGGACGGGCAGGCCGCACGCCATCGCCTCGCCCAATGCGTTGGGGAATCCTTCGTAGCGCGACGACAGCACGAAGGCGGAGGCGCCTTCCGTCCATGCGCCCTGAATCCCGCTCACGCCTCGAAGGAAGATGCGGTCGGCCATGGCCAAAGCCCCAATCCTTTCGGCCAGCGCGGCATGGTCCGCACCTTCCCCCCAGATGCTAAGCGACCAGCGGGGATTGCCGGGTGCTACCCTTGCGAAGGCGTCGATCAGCAGATCGAATCCTTTTTGCCGGGTCAGGCGGCCGACCGCCACGCATTGGAGCGGCCCTTCCACGTCGTAGGGTGCAGGCCGTCCGGGCGGTAGCTCGATAGGGTTGGGAATCACGCGCGTCCGGCCACGGACGGACGGCGGGACGTGGCCGGCAACGCGCTTCGTCTGGAGGACGATGGCGTCGGCGCGCCGGATCAGCATTTTCAGCAGCAGATTCCACAGCGGATTGGCCTGCTGCTGGACCGGATTGTTCCGTTCGCTCACCGCGATCTTAAGATGCATTCCGATGCCCGCCGCCAGCGTCAGCGCATTGATCTTGGTCAAAAAGCTCAGAACCGCGTCGGGCTGTTCCCGTCGCAGCACTCCCCGCAGCCGGATCACGCGGCGGATCAGGGCCGCGAACCGTGACAGTCGGCCTTGCTCCGACTTTCCCTCGCCAAGCCGCGACAGCCGGACGCGGGGATCGAGCGCATGATAGATTCTGTCCCCCGGATCGTCGAAAGTGCAGATCGCGACATCCCAGCCCGCTTTCGCCCATCGCGACGCCAGCAGGCTGATGACGCGCTCCGCCCCGCCCGGCCCCAGCGCCTCGGTCACGAAGCAGACCCGGCGGGCAGCAGGCGGTCGCCCCGCGCGATCGGCAAATCCATGCATAAGGCGATGCTACATCGTCGCCCTGGGGAGTGCCGCCGGTTCTTTAAGGTTGATACCTTAGGATAGGTGGGTGGCCCCTGCTCGCGCCAATGCTGTCCATAAGCCCACATGTCTCGTCCTTCTGGTGTATTTTGGCGGCAGGCCTCTTCTTCTAGCCTGCATGGCGCATATTCTTGCCCGGAGGAGCCGATGCAGGTCGTTCCCACAGATCGAAAGGGTCCCGTATCGGTTACCCATCAGCATTTGCTGACGGCTATCGGCACATTGTTGGCCGATGGCCGCGTTCGGCCGTCGCAGGGGCGGCTGCGTATATTGGATATTGGCTGCGGCGATGGCCAGCTCATCGATTTTCTGCATGATCGCCTGACTCGAACATTTCCTGATCTGGCGATCGAGCTGCACGGTTTCGACATCGGGGAACAGGGATATAATGACGGCGGCCAGTTCCATACCGCCACGCAGATGCTGGCCGCGCGCCACCCCGGCATCGCATGGGCGGATCGCATCAGCATGATTTCCGATGCGGAAGCATGGCGCTATCCGTCCGGCTATTTCGACATAGCGCTTTCCAATCAGGTGTTGGAACATGTCGCGGATTTGGCGGCCTTCTTGGCCGAATTGCATCGCTGCCTCGCCCCGGCGGGCATGTCCCTGCACCTTTTCCCCCTCGCGCAAAGCATCGTGGAAGCGCATTGCCAGACGCCCTTCGCCCATTGGATTCGCGATTTCGATCGGCGGGTGAACTGGATTGCCCTGCTCAGCCGCATGGGCGTCGGCGCCTATAGGCGTCATCGCAAGGTGCTGGGGCATGACACGCCCAGGCAACATGCGGTGGAAACCGCGAAATATATCCAGTGCTGGACGCATTACCGCACCTTCAATGCCATCGCAGATCAATGCAGCCGGACCAGTCTGGCGGCATCGAGCGGCCTTACCAAGGGCCTGTTCATCGCCAAGCTTCGCGGCATGCTGAAGCTGCGTCCGCTTGGCCGTTACCGGCGTTCGCGTCTTCCGGGGGTGGATTGGCTCGGCTTCATGATCGGGCGCTATCTTTCTTCCTCGACGCTGGTCATCGCGCCCGTGAGCTATGACATTGGCCGGCGCATAGCGGCGGAAAAAGCCGCCAATACGCTCAGGAGGGCGGCATGAAAGGAATGGCGAACGATCGGCCCGCCAATCTGACGGCGCGGCCCGTCTGCTTCCCGTTCACCGGCGATGTCGTTGGTGGCAGCCATTTTTCCGTGCTGGGCCTTGTCGAAAATCTCGATCCGTCCCGCTATGTCCCGGTGATCGTGCCGCAGTTCCCCGATGGCGCCGTGGCGAAGCTGTTCCGCGACCATGGCATCAGGACGGAAACGCCCATGCACTGGACCGAACTGCCCTATGATCGCAACGTCAGTCCATGGAAGATCGCGCAGGTCGCCAAGGACATACCGTCCCAGATCCGGTATCTGCGCTCCCGCCGCTATCCTGTCGTCCATACCAATGACGGGCGGACCCACGCCACCTGGGCGCTGGCGGCCCGCCTTTCGGGTGCAAGATTGCTCTGGCACCAGCGTGGCGACCCCGGCGCCCTGGGCCTGCGGCTGGCCGCGCCATTGTTGGCCAATCAGGTCGTGGCCGTGTCGCAATTCGCGTCGCCAAGACCGGGCCTCTGGTCCGCCGCGCGCAAGGCTCAGGTCGTCCACAGCGCCTTCGCGACCGATGTGCAGGAGGATCGCGCCAGCGCGCGCACGCAGCTTATCCACGAACTGGGATGCGATCCCCGGACCGTGTTCATCGGCTTCTTCGGCGCCTTCATTCCGCGCAAGCGGCCTAAATTGTTCATGGATGCGATTGCCGAACTGGCCGGACGCGATCTGCCGCGCCCCGTGATGGGCCTGATGTTCGGGGAAGCCTATGATGGAGGCCGGACAGAGCGGGAACTGAAAGATCATGGCCGGCAACGCGGTATGGGGAACATCGTGCGGCAGATGGGATTCCGCACACCCGGTCCGCACTGGCTGGCGGCTTGCGACATGCTGTTGGTTTCGGCGCATGGCGAACCCTTCGGACGTACGCTGATAGAGGCGATGCTGGTGGGAACGCCGGTGGTTGCCACGGCCTCCGGTGGCAATATCGAGGCGCTGTGCGAAGGAGCGACCGGGATTCTGGTTCCGCCCGAAGATGCCGCGGCGCTGGCCAATGGCGCACAGGCTCTCATCAAACGCCCTGAAACGGCGCAGGCCCTCGCCTCCGCCGCCATGGCCAGCGCCAAGTCGCGCTTCGGGGACAGAAGCCACGCCGAGCGGATCATGGCCGTCTACGACGAAATGCTACGCATCCCGCTTCCCAACGCCGCCGACCGATCCGGCCCCTCATCCCCATCCATCAAGCCCCTGGGCTTGAAGAGCGAGGCGACATCATGATCCGTTTTGTCAACCATGCATCTTTTGTCGTGGAATCGGGCGGCGTGTCGCTGCTGTGCGATCCATGGATATCGGGAACGGTATTTCACCAGGGCTGGAGCCTGATCGCCGAACAGGACCATGCGGGACTGGATGAGGTGGACTATATCTGGTTCAGCCACGAACATCCCGACCATTTCTCGATCTCGTTCCTGCGCTCCATTCCGGAACATCGCCGTCCGCAGATCACCATTCTCTATCAGACGATGCCTGACGGGCGCGTGGCGTCCTTCTGCCGTCAAATGGGCTTCGCTGTGAAGGAACTGACCCATGCCAGGGAAGAGGATCTGGGCGGCGGCATTCGGATCGTCTGCGGCAAGATACCCTTTTACGATAGCTGGCTCTACATCGAAACGCCCGACTATCGGATACTCAACACCAATGACTGCATCCTGGAAAGCCCGGCGCGCCTCAAACTGATTCAACCGCATGTCGACCGATGCGATATATTGTTCACGCAATTTTCCTACGCCAACTGGCAGGACAGCCGCGACAATCGCAAGGCCCGGCAGGACCTGGCTCAGGAAAAGCTGCGCCGGATCGCATTGCAAAGCGAAATGTTCCATCCTCGCTTCATCGTTCCCTTCGCCAGCTTCTGCTATTTCAGCCATGTCGAAAATGAGTTCATGAACGCCGACATCAACATGCCGGTCGATGTGGTCAACTTCGTCGCCGACCATTGCGATGCGGACCCGGTGCTGCTCATTCCCGACGAGCGGTGGGACGGCCTCACGCCCAAGGACAACGGGCCGGCGCTGGAATGGTGGGCGAAACAATATTCGCAGGCGCTGTCGCGTGAAAAGACCATGCCGGGCAAAAGCGTGCCGTTCATGGACCTGTGCCTGAAAGCTGACGGTGCCATGCGCCGCGTCAGGCAGCGCAACAATTATGCGATCGTCACGGCCTTGCAGCGGCTGGGCATCACCCGCCGCCTTGAATTTCATCTGACGGACAGCGGTCAGGCGGTGTCGTTCGACTGGATCGGAGGGCTGCAATTGCTGGGCGCTCCATCCCTCCACGCGATCGAGATTCATTCAGAATCGCTAGCTTTCATCTTCGACAATGACTTCGGCATAGACACGGTCAATGTGAATGCGCGGTTCGAAGGGTCCATCCGCGACAAGAAACGGATGATCGCCCTCTTTTCCGTTCTGGAACTCAACAATACCGGCCGATGCCTGAAATTTTCCGACGGGCTGAAGCTGGTCAATCCGGCGCTGGTCCAACAGGGGCTTCGCACTATCGGCCTGTCCCGCGCCTGATGACATGGGGGAAAGGCAACCTCTGCTGATTCTCGGCGCGGGCGCACATGGCGGCGTAGTGCGCGACTGCGTGGACGATCGCCATTTTCAGTTCATGGGATATCTGGACGATCGGCCGTCCGACCGGCCTTCGGGCAAAGGCGAACCCGTGCTGGGAGGATTGGACGATCTTCCCGTTCTTCTGCGCGATTATCCGCACGCGGCGGCGGTCATCGCGATCGGAGACAATATGTCCCGCCGCCGCGTGGCGGAACGGGCGCAAAGCCTTGCGCCGGGGGTGACATGGGCACGCATCGTCCATCCCACGGCGATTCTTTCCGTCCATATAGAAATCGGGCCGGGTACGGTCATTGTCGCCGGATCGATCGTCAATTGCGGCAGTAGCCTGGGTCGGCATGTGCTGATCAATACAGGCACCATCATCGACCATGACAACAGCATGGATGATTTCGCCTCGACCGGTCCGGGCGTGTCTACAGGCGGCGACGTCCAGATCGGCAGCCTTAGCCATATCGGGATCGGCGCGAGCGTCCGGCATGGCATACGGATCGGCCGGAACTGTGTCATCGGCGGAAAGGCCTATGTAGACCGCGATGTGGGTGACAATTGGGTGAGCTTCGGCATCCCCGCCCGCCCGCAATATCAAAGAGTGCTGGGGCAGTCCTATCTCTGAATGACGCGCGGCCGAATGGCGGCAGCGGCATCTCCCGGTCCGGCGGAGGCCGCGATCCGGATACGCCCCGGTTCAGGGCGACGGTAATGGCAAATATCCCCTCCTGATCCAAATCAATCGTCGCAGGTCCCCAGGCCGCGCAACGGGCTCACTATTTAGGGGTATAGCGGCCTGTTTCATTGCCATCCTTCCCATTCGTCATCCATTCTGCGTGGGCGGCTTGGAGGATGGATTGATGAAAATCGCGGTGCTGGCCGTTGCGACGAATATCCATACGATCCGATGGGCCAATGCGCTGGCGGAACGGGGCGTCGATGTGCTCCTCATCACCCAGCAGCCTCCGCGGTCAAGCGATTATCATCCGGCCGTCGTCTTTCGGATATTACCCTTCCGGGGTGCTCTTGCCTACGCGCTCAACGCCCCGATCCTGCGATATGCCTTTGATCGTTCGGGCGCGGACCTGCTCCATGTCCATTATGCGGGCGGCTATGGAGCGATGGCCTGGCTTTCCGGGATCAGGCGAAGGCTCGTTTCCGTTTGGGGCGGCGACGTCTATGATGTTCCCCATCGCAGCTTTCTGCATCGCAGGCTGGTGCTCGGCGCCCTGCGGGGCGCGCTCAGAATATCCTCGACAAGTCATGTCATGGCCGATGAAGTCCGTCGGCTGGGCATCACTGAACAGATCGATGTCATTCCGTTCGGCGTGGATACCAGCGCATTCCGGACCCGACCGGAAGCGCAGGGAGACGATCCCTTCGTCATCGGCACGGTAAAATCGCTTCAACGCAAATATGGCATAGATACGCTGATCCGCGGTTTCACGGCCGCCCTGGCCGATCCGGCCTTTGCGGCGCTGAACCCTATTCTTCGCATCGCGGGGGAGGGAGAAGCGCGCGCCGAATATGAAAGCCTTGCGCGCGCCATAGGCCAGAACCGGGTTCGCTTCGAAGGCCATATCGACCATGGCAATGTCCCCGATATGCTGCGCCAGTTCCACATTTATGTGGCGGTGAGTCGCGACGACAGCGAAAGCTTTGGCGTCGCCATTATAGAAGCGAGCGCTTGTGGATTACCCGTCATCGTATCCGACGCTGGTGGGCTGCCCGAGGTTGTCGATCATGAATCGACCGGGCTGGTGATTCCCCGCGACTCCCCGTCCGATCTGGCACGGGCGATCGTCCGTCTCGCGCTCGACGCGCCTTTGCGTCAGCGCATGGGCGAAGCGGGACGGCAACGGGTGCAGCGGCAATATGAATGGAGCGCCTGCGTCGAACGCATGATCCAACTCTATCGCGAACTGTGCGTTCCTCCGTTGGGATTACCCACTCGGTTGCAGGCCGCGCCCACCGAACGCACCGATGGCTTCCACCGAAATAGCGCCTGCAAGCTCGCGCCAGCGGAGTAATGTTCTAGACGAAAGCGGCCAGCTATGCGCTTGCGCGGGCATCCCTGGCGGGAGGATCAATCATGGCCGAAGGAAACGCAGCCGCGTGGGCGTCGGAAAATACGGGCGATCTGACGCGTGCCACCGGGAACGCATCCCGCGCGAAGGCTGGTCGTTCCGACTTCAATATCGCCGCGCATGGCCTGCGCGGGATCGCGGCGCTGATGGTGTTCTGGGGCCATTTGCTGGGCGGGACCGCGCGGCATATCTACGACAGCGACCCATCCTATGCGCGGACCGTGGAAGCTATGTGGCATCTGGGAACGGCCGGTGTCGTCCTGTTCTTCGTCATCAGCGGCTTTGTGATATGGCCCAGCGTGGTCCGTTATTCGCCCGGCCAGTTCGCCTTGCGCCGGTTCATGCGGCTCTATCCGCTGTTTCTCGCCCTGACGCTGCTGTTCATGGGCCTGAACCTTGCCACCAACGCATACCCTCATCTGAACGACGCGAAGACGATAGCGGCGGCACTCAGCTTCACTAATATCTTCGTGGGGACAGAGCAACTGACGCCCAATGCCTGGAGCCTCAGTTTCGAAGTCATGTTCTACGCGCTGACATGCGCTACGGTTTTTTTTACCCTTCATCGGCCCAGCCGCGCGGGCATGATCGTCAGCGGCGCGGTCTGCCTCTGTTTCCTGCTGGTATTTCCCATCGCCTGCTTCTTTTTAGGCGGTATCGCGGTTCGGCTGCTCCATGACCGGGGGATCACGCCACCAGCCGGGATGGCGCCCTTCCTCGAGGTGATCGCGCTCATCTGCTTCGCGCTTTACGCGTCCATGTCCTGGTTCGCCTATGTCCCGGCCGACTTCGCCAACCCGATCGCGCTGATGATCCTTTCGTCTAGCCTGATCTATTTCTATCTGGCGGTTCTGCCGACGAGCCTGACCACGCTATGCCTGCGTTCAAGCCAGACGCTCTATATAGGAACGGTCAGCTACAGCCTCTATCTGGTGCATCCCTATACCTATTATCTTTGCCGGATGGCGTTCGATCGGCTGGGCCTTTTCACCGAACATCAACTTGCTTCCATGACGCTTTTCTTCGCGGTGACCACGCCGGTCACACTGATCGCGACGCACTTCGTGCACAAGACGGTGGAGATGATGCCTTATCGCTGGGCGTTCGGGCAGAAAATCTATCGAGGGCGCGCTTCCGATACGCAGGTCGCGAGGGAAGCGGATACAGATAGAAGAGCGCCCAGCGCAGCGGAAGGCTAGGCTATATGCATCTTGCGGATCGGGTTCCGGCGAAAATGCCGCCCATCGCACATGTGAAGGTTGCGGACCTTGCGCCCGGAACCTTGGGCCAGTGTTTTCACGACGGCGCGGTGGCCGTGGTGATAGAGGGCAGCGCGGCCGTGGCCTCTCTCTGGCATGGGCTTACGACGCAGAATGCCGACATGCCCTGGACGGCGCCTCTGTATGAATTGTCGGTCAATCTGCAGGCCCATGACGATCTGACCGAAACGCTGGGCGACGTCTTCTATTTCAAGCCTGGCCGCCATGCCTATATCGCCCGCAAGATCGAGATCTGCGTGGAAGGGCAGGAACTGGTCGCCCGTCCCACGACATTTCATGGTCGTCACGGCAACTGGACCATGGGCGCGGAGCTTCGGGAAGAATGTTGGCGGTTTTCCGCTGCGATCATGGAAGCGATCGCCCCTGCCAGGGGAAGCCATGGTCCCTTTCGCGCGGTCGTGCAGCAGCTAAAATATCATGAATCAGTCGCCGGGCATGACGCGCTGTTCCAGATGATGCACAATTCGCTGGGGTCATGGGGGCGCATCGGATATCGGCTCGACCAGCGTAGGGAGGAAATGCGCGGACCGCTGGGTCGGCGGGGGATATGCGATGCCCTGGCGCTTTTTTCGCTGATCCCTCTGCTGCGGTTTCCGATCGACGGATTGAATGGCGCGGCGGCACATCTGGACAAGCGCAGCATGGTGCCGGAGGGATACAGGCTGATCGTCAAACCCCATGTGGACACGCGCTATTTTTCCGCCCTGTGCGGGTCTCGCCACAACCTTCGAACGGAGGTTTTCGTCGACGGACAATGGGTGCTGCTGCCCATCAACCAGGATGACATCGTGGTCTTTCCCGGTTCGGCGGCGAAGAGCGCCTATGGCATCGCGCCGACCTTGCATCGCGTCATTCAGGCCGATGACGCATCGTTGCCGATCGACGATCCGGGTCCTTCCAACATGACGCTGCTGCTTGGAGCCAAATGATCCCGCCCGTACGAAACCCATTTGTGCAAAGGAGGTAGCCCGTCGGCGCGCTCGCGATGGGGAGAACCCTTGGCTAGCCTGCAAAGGCAACAGTGCAATATCATTGAAATGCCAGGCGGACAGGGAGACCAGCAGGTGCCGGCAAACAGCATCCGATCGCTCCACCGATCATTCGGCAAAAGCATTGGCCGGCTTGCGCCCGAATGGGTCGTGGAAAGATACAGGCACTGGACGACCGATGCCTATGTCGTTTCCTTTCCCAAAAGCGGGCGGACCTGGTTCCGCACGATGCTGGGCACTGCATTGCAGCTTCAGTTCGGAACGCGGACGGTCGATCCGACGTCCGTCCACCTGATGTGGATGTTCGATCCCAATGTGCCGAGGCTATTGTTCACGCATGACGTGAACGCCCATCTCAACCATGTGGATAGCATAAGCTGGGACGGACACAGATACCGCAGCAAGAAGACCATTCTTCTGGTGCGTGATCCCCGCGACACCATCGTGTCACTCTATTTCGAGATGACGAAGAGGGTGGGGGCCTATGACGGTCCGATCGATGCGTTCATCCGACAGGACGCGGGAGGAATTGCCTCTCTCGTGGCATTCCTCAACAGCTGGATACGCAATTTACACCGCGTCCGTGCCTCGCTCCTTCTGACCTACGAAGATTTGCACAGGCAGCCTCATACCGCAGTCCGCACCGCGCTGGATTTCATAGGTGCCCATGATGTCAGCGATGAAAATATCGCGGAGGCGATCCGCCTGTCTTCCTTCGAAGCCATGCGCCGGATGGAACGCGCGGGCGCCGTTCAGCATGTCCGCCTGCGTCCCGCCAATGTCGACGATCCTCAGTCCTACAAAGTGCGGAGCGGTAAGATCGGCGGCTATCGGGAAGTCCTTTCTTCCCGGGACTGCGCCTTTCTCGACGATTATATCGCCACGCATCTCGATGCCAGACTCGTCCGCTACAAGGAGTCGATGCTAACCGGATGAATGTCCTGGGAAATTGTCAATGAATCTGGCAATCGGTCCCGATATTAACAATTGGAACAAATAATTTTATTTGTTTCTTTATTGTTTCCATTCGATATTGCTTTATCAAAGCGACGTGATGCTGAAGGGAGCAATATGCGTTGCGGCAGTCACTTCAAGCTTTCGGTAATCGGGCCGGAAAAAGGATGTAAAAGCCTTCAGTCATGTCTGACAGGCAGCGCATTTCAGATCCGGGTCTGGACCTTTCCGCAGCTTTTGGAACTATTGATGGATGTCGAGGACAATCCCGACCAGATTGTCATCTTGATCATGACCGACGAACGGTCCGCCCTTATGGCCTGCCGATTATTGATGCAGCGTCTCTCAGGCCCCCGGTTATTATTGATATATGATTATCCGCAAGAATCGCCTGAGACGTCCGATTGCCTTCCTGCTCCTTCGGCGCTCCCTGCTTCCTTGAAATCCCTGCTCGATTGTCTCGGTGATGAAAAGCTGACGAATATCGCGGAAAACTCCATCGGCCAGGAACCGCCCAGCCAAAATCCGCTGTCGATGCGGGAGATCGAAATCCTGTCCTGTCTGGCTCATGGTCACGCGAACAAACGCATCGCTCGCGTACTCAACATCGCCGAAGCGACCGTGAAGGTGCATGTGAAGGCTATTCTGCGAAAACTGCACCTGACGAACCGGACGCAGGCCGCCATCTGGGCCGTGCAGCAGGGTTTCACGTGGAAGCCCGAAGCGCCTTCCATTGTGGAAGCAGCTCCAGCCCAAGAGCGGTCTCCGCTGGTCGAGCAATGGCCCATAATCCTGCCGACAGAGTTTCACTGAAGCTCATATATCCGCGATTCGCGCTCCGGGTCCTATCGTCGCGGCCCGATCATCTGGATTGCGTAAGGGGCAGTCGGCTATCGAAAGGCAGCCGCATCCGATGCAACCGTCGAGTTGGTCGCGCAAACGGGTCAGCAAGGCGATGCGCCGATCGAGATCGCTCCTCCAGTTCGCGGACAGCGCAGACCAATCCTGAGCCGTCACGGGCCGCCCGGCGGGCAAGGCCGCGAGCCGCTCCCTGATGACCGCAAGCGGAATGCCGACGCGTTGCGCGATCCTGATGATGGCGATCAACCGCAGGACGGAACGCGGATAACGGCGCTGATTGCCGCGCGTCCGCCAGCTTTCGATCAGACCCTGCGCCTCATAAAAATGCAGGGTGGAGACCGGAACGCCCGCTCGCCGGGCTACCTCACCGACGCTAAGTTCTGGACCCTGTTCCTTCAAACTCATAGGCTTGCCATGGCGCCTTTTTTCAGGTGGAGCGAAAAACCGCTTTACCTCAATAATAGTTGATGTTCTATGGAGGCGCTCCTGAGTTCAAACATGGGGGCAGATTTTGGAAACGGCAGAACGCCAGACGGACCAGCGAGCGATCGCGTCATGGCGCAACATGGCAATAGCCGTGGGTATTATAGCCCTCATCTTCCTGTTGCTTTTCGCCTGGAGAAGCTGGCGCAATGCGGCTCCTGCCGCTGCCGGTCCGCCACCCACCGCCGTTGCCGCCACGCTGATACGGCCGGTGGACGCGCCGGTTTCGCTGGAAGCGGTAGGGTCGTTACGCGCCGTAGAGGAAGTGATGCTGGCGCCCGAAGTGGCGGGACGCGTCACCGCCATCCTGTTCCAGCCCGGCGCGCGGGTGAAGGCGGGCGCGCCGCTGGTGCAGCTATATGATGCGCCAGAGCGGGCGGATCGTGCGGCGGCCGCAGCGAAGGCGCGATTTGCGGACGCACAACTGGCACGCTCTCGCGAATTGGTGCCGGGCGGCGCGGAGTCGCGCGAAATGCTCGACCAAAGGCGAGCCGAGCACGATCAGGCGCTGGCTTCGGTCCGGCAGCTGGACGCCCGCATCACCCAGAAACGGATCGTTGCGCCTTTCCCCGGCGAACTGGGTGTGCGCCGCATCAACCTTGGCCAATATCTTAATCCGGGCGACCCGATCGTCAGCCTGACGGCGCTGGACCGGCTCTATGCCGATTTCACGGTGCCGCAGCAGGATCTGTCGCGCATCAAGGTCGGCGGACCGGTGCGCCTGACGTCGGACGCCTGGCCCGGACGCAGCTTTGCCGGCCGGATCACCACCATAGAGCCACGGATCGGCACGGACAGTCGTAACATCATGGTACAGGCTATGGTTGCCAATCTCGACCGTGCGCTTCGTCCCGGAATGTATGTGAACGCTGCGCTGGAATTGCCGGTGCAAAGAGGGGCGCTGATCGTTCCGACAACGGCGATCCAAACATCGGCGTCGGGCGACAGCGTCATCGTCATTCGGGGAAGCAATGCGCGGCGACAGGGTAAGGCCGAGGCCGTATCCGTTATCACCGGGCGCCGTATCGGCAACAATGTGGTGGTGACCCGGGGACTTAAGGCCGGCGATGTTGTGGTGAGCGAAGGACAGCTTCGCATCCAACCGGGCGCTGACGTGCGCGTCACGCGCCTTGTTCCCGCGACGGAGCGCTGAAGGCCATGCGGTTCACGGATATCTTCATACGCCGCCCGATACTTTCCATCGTCGTTAGCCTGCTGATCCTGCTGGTGGGGGGCATATCCTTCTTCCTGCTGCAGCTGCGGGAATATCCGAAGATGGAAAGCGCGACCATCGTGGTCGATACCAGTTATCCGGGCGCGACGCAGGATGTGATGCAGGGTTTCGTCACCACGCCGATCGCGCAGGCGATCGCGACGGCGAACGGCATCGAATATCTCACATCGACCTCCACCCAGGGCAAGAGCCAGGTGAAGGCGAAGCTTGTGCTCAACGCCAACGCTGATCGTTCGATGACCGAGGTGCTCGCGAAAGTGCAGCAGGTGAAATATCGCCTGCCTCCCGGCGCGACCGATCCCGTCATCACCAAGATCACCGATGGCGCTTCTGCCATCCAGTATATCTCCTTCGTCAGTGATACGCTGACCGTCCCGCAGATCACGGACTTCGCCACGCGGGTCGCGCAACCGCTCATCACTGCGGTGCCTGGTGTAGCGGCGGCGGATATCTATGGCGGGCAGACCTTGGCGATGCGGATATGGGTCGATCCCGACAAACTGGCTGCGAGGGGATTGTCTGCGGGCGATATCGCTGCGGCGCTCCGGGCCAATAATGTGCAGGCCGCGCCGGGCCAGCTCAAAGGCGCGGACACTGCCATCAACATCACGGCTCTGACAGACCTGCGCGGGCTGGACGATTTCCGAGACATGGTGGTGAAGTCCGGAGCGGACGGCGTTGTCCGCTTGCGTGATATCGCGACTGTGGAGATCGGCGGGCAGAATTACGACACGATGGCGCTGGCCAATGGCAGCAGGGCCATATTCATTGCGATTTCTCCTACCCCCGACGGTAATCCGCTGGATATCGTCAAAGGCGTGCAGGATCTCCTGCCCGGTATACAGCGCGTGACGCCGCCGGGCCTTGAAGTCTTCAACCAGTTCGACGTGGCGCATTTCGTCCATGCCTCTATCGACGAAGTGCTCCGCACCTTGGTGGAGGCGATTCTGATCGTCGTGATCGTGATCTTCCTGTTCCTGGGATCGCTGCGGGCGGTGCTGATTCCCGTGCTCACCATTCCGCTTTCGCTGGTTGGCACGGCCGCCTTGATGCTGGCCTTCGGCTTTTCGATCAATCTGCTGACTTTGCTGGCGATGGTGCTGGCGATCGGGTTAGTCGTGGATGACGCCATCGTGGTCGTGGAGAATATCCATCGCCATATCGAGGAAGGTCTGACCCCCGTGCGGGCCGCGCTGATCGGCGCGCGGGAGATCGTCAACCCCGTAATCGCGATGACGATTACGCTAGCGGCGGTTTATACGCCTATCGGCCTGATGGGTGGTCTTACCGGCGCGTTGTTCAGGGAGTTCGCCTTCACGCTGGCATCGTCCGTCATCGTTTCAGGCGTGATCGCGCTCACCCTGTCGCCGATGATGAGCAGCTATCTGCTGAACGACAAGGTCGCGGAAGGAAAATTCGCCCAGCGGATCGAACATGGCATGGCGCGGCTGATCGCAGGCTATGACCGGTTGCTGGGCCGCACGCTCGCCGCGCGGAGTGCTGTGCTGGCGATGGGTGTCGCTATGCTGGTGGGCATTGTGATCCTGTTCAGCGGCGCGCAGCGCGAACTCGCGCCGCAGGAGGATCAGGGCTTCGTCCTCGTCCAGACGAAGGGACCGCAATATGCGAACATCGACTACACGGCCCGCTTCGCGCAGGATGTGGAGCGGATGTTTCGCCAATTCCCCGAATATGTCTCCACCTTCATCACGATGGGTATGGATGGGATGAACAGCAGCTTCAGCGGCATCATCCTCAAGGAATGGAACGAACGACCACGGGGCGCCGATGCGATCCAGGCGGAACTCAACGCCAAGGGCAGCGCGATCACCGGCGTTTTCGCCACGGCCTTTCAGCCGCCGCCCTTGCCTGCGGGCAGCGGTGGGTTGCCCGTGCAGATGGTGATTCGCTCGTCCGAGGATTTTCCAGCCCTGTTCACCAGCATGGAAAAGCTGAAGGGCGCGGCATGGTCGAGTGGGCTTTTCGCTTTTGTCGACAGCGATCTGGCTTTTGACAGCCCGGAAGCCCGCATGGTGATCGACAGGGCCAAGGCAGGCGAGATGGGGGTGAGCATGGATGCCATCGCTTCTACGTTGGCGACGCTGGTGGGAGAGAATTACATCAATCGCTTCAACTGGCATGAGCGGTCCTATGATGTGATCGTCCAGGTGCCGCGCGAACGGCGGCTAACGCCGGACAAGCTGGGACAATTTTATGTAAAGGCAGCATCGGGAATATTGGTGCCGCTCTCCACGGTCGTGCGGATCGACATGCATCCGCAGGCGAACCGCCTACCCCAATTCAACCAGATGAACGCAGCCACCCTGTCCGCCGTGCTGGCCCCTGGTGTCACCATGGGGCAGGCGGTCGATTTCCTGAAGGGGCAACCCTTGCCGGCAGGCATGACCGTGGACTGGCTGTCGGACAGCCGCCAATATGTGACGGAAGGGGACAGGCTGACCTTCTCCTTCGGTTTTGCGTTGGTGGTGATCTTTCTGGTGCTGGCGGCGCAGTTCGAGAGCTTCCGCGATCCGCTGGTGATTCTGGTGACGGTGCCGCTGGCGGTGTGCGGGGCGCTGGTGCCGCTCTACCTCGGCTTCACCACGCTCAACATATACACGCAGATCGGGCTGGTTACGCTGATCGGCCTTATTTCCAAGCATGGCATATTAATGGTGTCCTTCGCCAATGAGATACAGCAAAACGAAGGGCTGGACCGTATCGCCGCGATCCGCAAAGCCGCGGCAATCCGCATGCGGCCGGTGCTGATGACGACAGCGGCGATGGTGGCGGGTCTTGTCCCGCTGCTCTTCGCCAGCGGGGCGGGGGCGGCAAGCCGCTTCGCGATCGGCATCGTCGTCGTCATGGGCATGTTGATCGGAACGCTCTTCACCCTGTTCGTGCTGCCGACCATCTACAGCTTCGTGGCGCGCGATCATCGCGCGGCGGCGGGCGGTCCTCGTGCCCGGCAGATCGCGGAGATGGAGGCGACCCATGCATAGCGCCAAGGCCGCGACGCTCGCATTGACGCTGTTCGCGAGCGGTTGCGCCGCCGGGCGGGACTATCAGCCGCCCGCGCCGCTGCCCACCGTTGCGGGGGCCTTCATCACGTCTGCGCCGGGGACGCAATCGGGGGAGGGCCAGGACAGATGGTGGCGCCTCTATGACGATCCTGTCCTCGATCACCTGATCGAACAGGCACTGGTCACCAATACCGACCTGCGTGTGGCGGCCGCGAATCTTCGCCGGGCGCAGGCCGTTTTGCAGGAATCCCGAATGGCGCGCCTGCCGTCCACCGACTTGAACGGTGGTGTCAGCTATGGCGATGGCTTCGGTCCCAATGCGGGCGCGCAGTTCGCGGGCAGCGAGCAGCAATGGTCACAATCCGGCAGCTTGGCCGTCGCATGGGAAGCCGACCTGTTTGGTCGCGTGCGCCGCTCGATCGAAGCTGCGCGCGCCGACGCCGCGACTATTGCTGCCGCCCGGGATCGCGTCGTTGTCGTCGTGGTGGCGGAAACGGCGCGGGCCTATGCCGACGCCTGCACCCTGGGCGAAAGCGAAGCTATTGTGCGTCAGTCGATCCGCATTGCCCAGCAGGGACTGGCGCTGACCCAGGCAAGGTTTGCGGCAGGTTCGGCCGCGACCTTCGACGTCGAGCGTGCGGCTGGAGCATTGGCGGATGCACGGGCTGCGTTGCCTCCGCTGGTCGGCCAGCGGCAGGCGCGCCTGTTCGAACTGGCCGCCCTTGTCGGAGGCATGCCTGCCGACATCCCGGTGGAAGCGCGGGATTGCATTCGTTCGCCCGCGCCGGTTGCTTCCATTCCCGTTGGCGATGGCGTTGGCCTGCTGGCGCGGCGGCCGGATGTGCGGGAAGCGGAGAGGCGCCTTGCCGCTGACACGGCGCGTATCGGCATAGCGACAGCGGATCTCTATCCCCGCATTTCGCTGGGCGCTTCGGGCAATTTCTTCCGCAACGATCAAGTCAGGGGGAGCGATGCCTTCAGCTTTTCAGTAGGTCCGCTGCTTTCGTGGAGTTTCCCCAATATCGCTGCGGCCCGGGCACGGGTGGCGCAGGCCGAAGCGGGCGCGCAGGCGTCGTTGGCGACATTTGACGGAGTCGTGCTCGGCGCGTTCAAGGAGGTAGAGCAGGCGCTGGCCGCTTATGCCGCGCAGCAGGGGCGTCGCGATGCGCTTGCCGAATCCGTGACAAGGGCGGAAACGGCGCATCGCCTAGCTGAAAGGCGCTACAGGGCGGGGGCGATTTCGTTCCTCGACCTGCTCGACGCGCAACGGCAGTTGGTTCAGGGCCGCATTGCGCTGACTGGCTCTATGCAGGCGCTGGGATCGGCCCGCATAGACCTGTTCAAGGCGCTGGGCGGCGGATGGCAGGCTGCTGCCCCGAAAGCCGGGGATTCAGACAGGCGGGCTGGCAATGCGGATAGCGATATTGACGTTCGAGGGGTTCAATGAACTCGATTCCTTCATAGCGGCCGGGATTCTAGGCCGGATGCGCCCGCAAAGGTGGGAGATCGGCATCACCTCTCCCACCGAACGGGTGACATCCATGAATGGCGTCACGATCGTCCGGCAACAGTCACTGGACTATGCGGCGGAGGCCGATGCGGTCCTTATCGGCAGTGGCGTCAACACACGCCGGATCGCGACGGACGTCGACATGTTGCGCCGCATCCGGCTGGACCCGGCGCGCCAGTTGATTGGCGCGCAATGTTCCGGGGCGCTGCTGCTCGCCAAGCTCGGCCTCATCGGAAAACTCCCTGCCTGCACTGACCTCACCAGCAGGCCCTGGGTCGAGGAAGCGGGTGTGGAAGTGATCGACGCGCCCTTCATTGCACATGGCAATGTGGCGACGGCGGGCGGCTGCCTCGCCAGTCAGTATCTGGCGGCGTGGCTGATTCTGCGTCTGGCGGGACGCGCGGAGGCGGAAGCGGCGCTGCACTATGTCGCGCCGGTGGGAGAGAAGGCGGCCTATGTCGAGCGGGCCATCGCCAATGTCCTGCCCTTCGTCAAGGACGCGCAGAGCGCCAGTTGGCGCCGGACGGGCTGACGGGAAAAAGGGCGGGCCGCTAATGCTATCCCGCCCTTCTGGATCAGGCGTCCTTGCCGCCGGGCGTATGTGCGCCGGGCATAGGCGGCACCGGCAGAGGCGGCGCGTCGGCGTCATCTTCATGGATGTCTATAATGCCGCGCCCGACATGGCTCTTGCGATAGCCATAGAGGAAATAGAGCACCAGACCGAGACCGCCCCAGACAGGCAGCACCAGTTGCGCGTCGAAGGGCAGATTGAGGAAGAGGAACACGCAGCCGATGGCGGCGGCCGGCGCGATCACCCAGACTAGCGGCGTGCGGAAAGGCCGGTGGCGGCCTGCGTCTTTTACGCGGAGCACGAGTACGGCGATCGAAACCATGAAGAAAGCAAACAATGTTCCGGAGTTTGAAATGTCGGCAAGCTGGCCGACCGGGAGCAGCGCGGCTCCTATCGCGACGAAGACGCCGGTGACCATGGTCACGACATGGGGCGTCCGAAAGCGCGGATGGATGCTGGCGAGTTTTTCCGGCAGCAGGCCGTCGCGGGCCATGACGAAGAAGATGCGGGTCTGGCCGAACATCATCATCAGGATGACGGAGGGCAAAGCCAGGTTGGCGGCGAGGCCCAGCGCATTTCCTACAACGGTCCAGTTGATCGCGCGCAGCACATGGGCCAGCGCTTCGTTGGAGCAGACCAGATCGCCCGCATGGGCGGCGGTGGCGCAGGTGGCCGCAAAACCGTGCGAGCCGGGGGCCACGGCAAGGCCGTCAGGGCCGAGCACCGGCTGCGCGCCGATCGCGCCGATCGCGCCAGCGGCGACGAAGAGGTAGAAGACGGTGCAGATCGCGAGGCTGCCGATCAGGCCGATGGGCACGTTGCGCTGCGGATTCTTGGTTTCCTCAGCCGCGGTCGAAACCGCGTCGAAGCCGACATAGGCGAAGAAGATGGAGGCGGCCGCGCCGACGATGCCCATGCCGCTGGTTCCGGGAGGCCCGAACCAGCCATTGGGCGCGAAGGGCGAGAAATTGCCGGTGTCGATTACCGGCAACGTCAGGGCGACGAAGGCGGTGAGCGCCGCCACCTTGATCGCGACGAGCACGGCGTTGACGCGCGCGCTTTCGGTCGTGCCGATCACCAGCAGCGCCGTCACCGCCAATGCGATCACGATAGCCGGAATGTTGATGAAGCCATGGGTGAAGTCTGCATGCGGGATCAGGCCGTTCATGGTCCATACGGGACCGGCGGATAAGGCCTGTGGCAGTTCCAGCCCCGTCACGCTTTTCAAAAGACCCATGAAATAGCCCGACCAGCCCACCGAAACGGCGCTGGCCGCGACCGCATATTCCAGGATGAGCGCCCAGCCCACCATCCAGGCGAGCAATTCGCCCACCACCGCATAGGTGTAGGTATAAGCGGACCCTGAAACCGGCACCATCGAAGCCAGTTCGGAATAGCAGAGCGCCGCGAAGGCGCAGACCAGCCCCGCGATCACGAAGCTCCACATCATGCCCGGCCCGGCTTTTTGCGCGGCGGCGGCGGTTAAAACGAAAATGCCGGTGCCGATGATGGCCCCGACACCCAGAAGCGTCAGTTGGATCGGTCCCAAGGTCCGGGCGAGAGATTTTTTCTCCGCCGTGGCCAATATGGCGTCCAGAGGCTTGATACGCCCGAAAATCATGGTTGAAGCCCCTTGATCATCTTGTCCCCAGAAGCGGCGCAAGGCCACTTTTGCCGAAGTGGCATTGACACGGAAACTATCGCCTAATCTGTCCCGCGCAAGTATGTTGCGTATCCGGGACACGGATTTTCAACGGGCCGCGAGGGAAAACAGGATGATAGAATTGCTGCGGGCACAGAGCCTGGCAGGCGTGACGCATGGTTTCGCGGGCAGAAAGGGTGGCGTTTCGACGGGGGTGCATAGCGGCCTGAATGTGGGGCTGGGGTCCGAAGACGAGCGGGAAGCGGTGTTGCAAAACCGCGATCTGGCGCGCGACGCGCTGTTGCCGGGAGGAACGCTGGTCACGGTGCGGCAGGTTCATTCGCCCGACGTCGTGACGGTCACCGGCCCGATTGCGGAAGAGGCGCGCCCATCCGCCGACGCCATGGTGACGGACAGGCCCGGCATCATATTGGGAATATTGACGGCCGATTGCGTGCCGGTTCTGTTCGCGGACAGGAAGGCCCGCGTGATCGGCGCGGCCCATGCCGGATGGAAGGGCGCCATTGCGGGCGTCACGGACAATGCCATCAGCGCGATGGAGGCGCTGGGCGCGACGCGGGCCAATATAGCCTGCGCCATCGGTCCCTGCATCGGCCGAGCGTCCTATGAAGTGACGGCGGATTTCGCCGCGCGGTTCGAACAGGAAGAGCGGGCCAATGCGCGATTCTTTACGCCGGGGCGCGAGGGGCACTGCCAGTTCGACATCGCCGCCTATGTGGCGTCGCGGCTTGCCGATTCGGGCATTCGCATGATCGGGATGCTGGATGAGGACACCTATGGCCAGCCCGACCGCTTTTTCAGCTATCGCCGTTCCTGCCATCGCGGCGAAGCGGATTATGGCCGCCAGATTTCCATGATCGCGCTGACGGATTAAGGGATGCCCTTCCGCCGACCCGCCTGACCAATCCGTAGGAAAACAGACATCGGGCCGCAATATTACATGTCCTTAATATCTGGCTGCTAAAATCCTGCGTCACGCCCCGGACCGGACTGCCCATGACCATGCTGCTCATCACCGTCGATACGGAATTGTCCGCCGCGCTTTACCAGCGCGGGGCGGGGTTGGAGGAGAATCTGCGCCGCTCCATCTGGGGCGAGGTGGACGGTCAGCCCTATGGCATAGGGTGGCAGATGACGCTGATGGAGCGGCACGGCATCAAGGGCGTCTTTTTCCTCGATCCCCTGCCCGCGCTGCTTTACGGCCCCGATTTTCTGAGGCCCATTGTCGATGCGGTTGTCGGGCGAGGCCATGACATTCAGCTCCATATCCATAGCGAATGGCTGCAATGGGCGAAAACATCGCCGGTCGACGGACGGCAGGGCCGGAATATCGGTGATTTCTCCCTTGCCGACCAGACGTTGCTGCTGAGCCTTGGCAAGCGATTGCTGGAAGAGGCGGGGGCGCCCGCCGTCACCGCTTTTCGCGCCGGGAATTTCGGTGCGAACGACGATACGCTACGCGCCCTGGCCCAAATCGGCATCCGGTGGGACAGCAGCGTCAACCCCGCCTATCTGGGCGGGGATTGCGCCATTTCCATGCGCGGCCTTGCCGGGCCGCATCACCGGCTGGGCATTACCGAGGTGCCGGTTTCGGGCATAGCGGATCGGCCGGGCCGATTCCGCCCCGCCCAGATTTGCGCCATGTCCGCCGCGGAAATGCGCGCGGGCCTGCGCCATGCCGCGCATGAACGGCATGACGCCTTCGTCGTCGTCACGCACAGTTTCGAAATGCTTTCGCGCGATCGGACGCGGCCCAACCGCGCTGTGATGCGCCGGTTCGAGCGGTTATGCAGGGAGGCGCAGCGGCTTCCCGGCATCGAGGCAGGAGGATTTGACGGCCTTCCTCCCCTGCTGGCCGACCATAGGGCCTCCGCCTTCACGCTGGCGCGGCCCAATCGCGCGCGCACGGCATCGCGCATGATGCAGCAGCTTTGGGCCAATTGGCGCTATGAAAGAAAGCTGGCCCCTGCGTGACGCGCCATGCCGGTGCCATCGTGCTGGGCCTCGACAGCGCAATCGGCCTTACCATCATGCGGGAATTGGGAAGCCATGGCGTCCCGGTATATGGCGTCGGGCGGGCGGCGTCCGGCACGGCCGCCGCGTCGCGTTATTGCACGGCCGCGTTCGACCGGCCGCAGGGGCCGATTGCCGCATGGCTCCCCGACCTGATCGCGCGCACCGGGGCAGGGGCGCTGCTGGCGACATCGGAATCCGATCTTCTGGAACTGGCCGAACTGCCCGCGCGCATGGGGGATTGTCATCTGCTCGTTCCCCGGATCGACCGGTTGCGGAAGGTGATCGACAAGAATTGCACGCTGGAAGCGGCGATGGCGGCGGGGCTGCGCGTGCCCCGGACATGGCAACCTATGGCGGCGGAGGATTTCGCGGACCGCATTGCGGCGCTTCGCTATCCGGTGGTCGTGAAATGGGCCAATCCGCCCGAGGCGATGGCGTTCCTGAGCGAATGTGGACTGGAATGGATCAAGGCGGAATATGTCCGCTCCGCCGATGAATTGCGACGGCTGCTCGAACGTTATCGTCCGGTGGGGCGCTGGCCGCTGATCCAGGAATATTGCGGTGGGGTGGGCCTTGGCCAGATGCTCCATATGGAAGGCGCGCGCGCCACGCTGCGCTTCCAGCACCGGCGGTTGCACGAATGGCCGCCTGAAGGCGGGGTGTCGACGCTGTGCCGCGCGGAGCCGATGGATCGTCATGCGGCGCAGATGGCGCTCTCCGAAAAGCTGCTGCGCGCGCTCGATTGGCAAGGGCCGGCGATGGTCGAATATCGCTATGACGGCACGCATTACTGGCTGATGGAAGTGAACGGGCGCTTCTGGGGCAGCATGCCGCTGGCCTGGCATTGCGGCGCGCATTTCGCGTGGGAAGCCTATCGCCGGACGGTGTTGGGGCAAAAGGATGCGGCCAGCCCGGCGCGCGGGCATTTGCGGGCGCGCTACATGGTGCCGGAGACGAAACGGCTCGCCCGGCTGCTGCTGGCGCCGCGCCGGATCAGCGATCCCTTCTTCGCCATTCGCCCGGTGCGGGAACTGATCGGCTATGTCCTGGCCTTTTTCGATCCGCGGACGCGCTATTATATCTTCACCCTCTCCGATCCGCGGCCATGGATGCGGGATATGGCGCAGATATTCAGGAAAGCCGTGCGCCGGGAAACCCCTTGACCAGCGCATCGACCGCGCCTTCGATGCGGCAAAGGCATTGCGCCATATAGCGATCATCCAGCCCATAGGGATCATGCAGATGCGGTAAAGCCGGGCGCGTCCACCGGCCCAGCAACAGGCGTGGCCGGTCCGCAAGGCGCGGGTCGGCCGCCAGCCGGTGAAGCTGGCGCACTTCCATGGCAAGCAGCAGGTCGCCGCTTTCCGGCACATAATCGCCGGCGTCCAGCGCCCGGTGCGCCGACAGATCATAGCCCAAGGCGGCGGCGGCGGCGATGGCCGGACCGTGCGCGCCCCGCCCGCTGGCCGCGGAAAGGCCGAAGGACGCGGCTCGCAGGCCTGCCGAACGGGCGGCGACCTCGGCAAAGGCGCTGCGGCAGATATTGCCCTGACACACGAAGACCAGACGCCGCACCTCCGCCGGGTCGGGCCGTCTTTCCTCGGCGAGGTGGAACAGCGCCTGCGGATAGGAAAGCGCCAGCCGGACCAGTCCGCGAAATGTGCCGAAACGCGATCGAATCATATCCAAAGCCGGAAAGATGGCGGAGACGCCGGGATTCGAACCCATCGTGCCCCATTCAGGGCACGATGGTTTAGCAAACCGCTGGTTTCAGCCACTCACTCACGTCTCCGGCCTGCTAGAATTTTCTGTAATATACTGAATATATTATATATTTTCGATTATACGGGCTGCCCATTTCCTTTGCAAGAGAAACAATTTCCGGGTTTGCGCGGCGCGATCGATCGGATCGCGGCAAGTGAAATTTGCTTGATTGCGAGAGCCTGCGTCGTTTCGCGGCGGTGATCGGCTTCAGCAGAGAAGTTGAAAAGACGAAGCTGACTCTAGCCGATGTGGTGCGGTTGCGTTCCTTCCCGGGATCACCGTCATAGCCGGTGCGGCGCCGACCACGCGCGGATATTGGAGGCTCGCCGCATCCCGGCTTGCCAGATAGACATGGTGGAAAGCGTCCACCCTGCCGCCGGTAAGAGCCACCGTATCGCAACGCCAGGTCCATGGCAGAGCATCCAGCCGCTTCTCGAACGGAGGGGACGGTTTCGAGGACCAGAAGGCGGCGATCCCTTCCGCAGTGAGGGCGCGCTCGACGGCCCTGATCCCGCATTCCCGATAGATGTCGCCATTTTCCGTGCGGACCAGATGATCAGGCCCATTGTCGGTGTCCATGAGCACGACATCATAAGTCCCGTGCCCGTTTTCCAGCGTATGCCTTACATCTTCCACGCGGACCTCGACGCGCGGATCGTCAAGCGGATTGCCCGCAAGATGGCCGAGATAGCGTCTGTTCCAATGCACGATCTCTGGCACGATTTCCGAAACGACCACTTCGGCGCCATCATCAAGGAAGTTCAGCACCATCCTCAACGTATAGCCCAGGCCCAGACCGCCGATCAGAACCTTCCTGGCCGGCCGGCCCAGCAGGCGCAGGGCCTTTTCCGCGAGGAAATCTTCCGATTGATGGCAGGAACTGCTCATCAGTTCCATGCCGTTATACCGGATTTCATAGAGATCATTTCTTCTCAGCAATAGGATTTCGTCACCGGCGGAAAGGCCGGTTCGTGCCACTTCGGTCCAGATATGCATGCCCATCCCTAACGATCGCGACGCGGCTGACGGCAGCCGGCGCGCTTCAAATTTCGCGTTAGATGATTTTCAGGGGTTGCCCGGCTTCAGAGCCGCGGCAACCCATGGGCATCGTCGGCCCTTGTCCCGACGATCAGCGGATAGATTGCGGAAATATTCACGGCCTGCATGGTCAGTATCGCAATCGGCATCCAAAGTTGCTGGCAAAGCTGCTGGAAAAACATCCATGCTTTGTCGGGATCGGATTGTCCAGTGCAGGGCGGCAGGACATCGGCAGGATCAAGGTCTTTCCCGCAAAGCCGCTCCATGCATCGCCATTCCCATGGGATTGTCGACGCATGGAAACCCGTCGGCGGCCAATATGGAGCAGCGAATGGCCCCCCTTATGAGTGTTGGGAGCCATTCGGGCAAAATTGCGTCCGCGTCGCGCCCGCGCTGCTTTCTGCCAGCCGCAGGATTGCTGCATGCCCTGCCGGACGGGGCCTATGGGCCCGCGCTCAGCAGGTTCACGGAACGAGTAAGCTCGGCCCCCCAAACAGAGCGCGACCGATCATGGCAGGTGCGATATTGACGACAAAGAAGGTGATCTGGAAAAGCCCGATCATTATCCACAATCGCCTTGCTTCGCGCCTCCAACCCGCGGGAACGCCATGCACGCCGAAGCGACGCTCCACCGACATAAAACCGTCAATGCCACGATTTGCCAATATGCCGACGAACCAGCCTGCCCACAAAGCGATCAGCGCAGGGAACACGAGCGGCAATTGCCCTTTATCGCTTTCCAGCGTCGGGCCGACAATCGCATCATATGTCCACCAGCCGTTGGCGACGGAACTACCCTCGACATAGATTTGATAGGCAAAGAAGAGGGGAAAGGCGACGAGCATCGCCCAGGCTTGCACGGGCAGAAACCGGAGCCTGCGGCCCAGCACCATAACCAGCGACGTCAGCAGAGGCAGCGATACCGCAAACCACCAACCCCAACTGAACGGTATGAACAGCGGTTTTACCGGGGTGGTAAATGCCATGTCCCCCCAGAAGGGCAGACGGGAAAAAGCGGGGTTCCAGGCCAGATAGGCACCCCAGTCACCGAAAAATTCCTGCCAAAAGGCGCTTGTCGCGGCGATCAGGACCAGACCGAACAACGGCAAGCGTCGATTTTTCAGGGTCAATGCCACAGCGGCCAGAACCAATATGCCCCACAACCAGATGCTGCCACTTTCCATGACCCACCGGTCAACCGGTTCCCCCATTTGCGATTGCATTTCCTGTATCCCCCCTCTTCCATACGAACGCTGTGCGGCCTGATGGCGCATATAATAGCAAGGCAAAAAATCCGCCAAATAGAAAGCTGGTCTATTGCTCGACATATCGCGCTGGATTGAACCCGCCGCCAGATAGGGCGCTTGCGTCGCTTCCAGGAGGAACAATCCCCAGCATGGGGCGTAAGCCTTTTGTCCCGCCTCTCATTTGCCCCCCGAATGATAGAGGCGGGGCAACTCATTCCAGGTGCGTAGCCCTGGCGATAGCGGAGCATGTCGACCGGCGGTTGGATGTTGGGCAGTTCGTCTGGTCGATGATCACGGCGCTCGAAGCGAGGTGGCGCGCCATGATTGCCGATCTTCAACGGGAGTCCGAGCCGCAAAATCCGTGGAACAGCGGGTTTGGAAGGTGTAGCCTTTCACGCTCTGTCCCAGCCCCTGGAGCATACCGGAATGGTCGAAAAACAGCCCCGCTATAAGGCATATGATCACCCGGCCGGTGGCTGGGGCGCGGCTGCGGCCACTGCGAAGGTTCTTCTGGAACAGAGCGTCGTCACCAAGGGATCGCGCGCGCTCCTCGCGATGAACCAGCCAGGCGGCTTCAAATGCCCGAGTTGCGCCTTTCCGGATGCGGACTGCAAAAAGACCCTCGAATTCTGCGAGAATGGTGCAAAGGCGCTCGCGCATGAAGCCACCAAGTTCCGCGTCACGCGTGAATTCTTCGCCCGGCATACCGTTGCCGAGCTTATGGAGAAATCGGATTATTGGCTTGAAATGCAGGGGCGCCTGACCGAGCCGATGCGCTACGACGCCGCGAGCGACACATATGTTCCCTGCTCCTGGGACGAGGCTTTCGCGCTCATCGGTAAGCATCTGCGCGCGCTCGACACCCCGCACGAGGCGGAGTTCTATACGTCGGGCCGCACGCCGAATGAAGCGGCCTTCCTCTATTCGATCTTCGTCCGCCAGTTCGGGACCAACAACTTCCCGGATTGCTCGAACATGTGCCACGAACCCACGAGCCGCGGCCTGCCGCCTGCGATCGGGGTCGGCAAGGGTACTGTCGTGCTCGAGGACTTCGAGCATGCCGAGGCGATCTTCGTCATTGGCCATAATACGGGCACCAATGCGCCGCGCATGATGACCAATCTGGTGGAAGCCCGCAAACGCGGCGTGCCGATAGTGGCGGTCAATCCGATGCCGGAACGCGCGCTGATCCGCTTCACCGAGCCGCAGGATTTGGTGCAGATGGCGACTTTCGGATCGACGCCGATCGCCAGCGAGTTCGTGCACATCAGGATCGGCGGCGACCTTGCGCTCCTCAAGGGCATGATGAAGGTCATGTTCGAGCGCGAGGAGAAGGGCGAGACGATCCTCGATCACGACTTCCTCCGTCAGCATACGGCCGGCATGGAAGCGGTGCGCGACGAGGCCATGGCGCTCGACTGGGGCGACATCGTCGCAGCGTCCGGCATCGAGGAAGTGCAGATCCGGCGCTGCGCGGAGATCTACATCCGCTCGAAGGCGACCATCATCTGCTATGGCATGGGCCTCACCCAGCATCAGCAGGGATCGCGCCTTCTCCAGCAGGTCGCGGGGCTGCTTCTGCTCAAGGGCAATTACGGCAAGCCCGGCGCAGGCATCTCGCCGATCCGGGGCCATTCCAATGTGCAGGGCGACCGCACCGTCGGGATCGACGAGAGGCCCACCCAGGCCTATCTCGACCGGGTGCGTGACGTGTTCGGCTTCGAACCGCCGCGCGGATATGGTCATCACACCGTGGAATCGGTCGAGGCGATGCTCGACGGCACCGCCAAAGTCTTCATCGGCATGGGCGGCAATTTCGTGCGCGCCGTGCCCGATACGGATATCGCCTATGCAGCGATGCGTAAGCTTTCGCTCTCCGTCGGCATCGCCACCAAGCTCAACCGGGGCCATCTGGTTCATGGGCGGGACGCCCTCATTCTGCCCGTCATCGCGCGCTCGGAACGGATCGAGACTGCGCGCGGCGAGCAGTTCGTGACGATCGAGGATTCCATGTCCAACGTCACGGCTTCCCGCGGGGTGCTTGCTCCGGCAAGCCCGGACCTGAAACCCGAGGTCGAGATTGTCTGCCGCATGGCGATGGCCGCGCTCCCGGACAGCCAGATTCCCTGGGAGAGCTACATCGACGACTACGACCTCATTCGCGACAAGATCGCTGCCGTCTATCCCGAGATCTATGCGGACTTCTCCGAACGGATCAAGGAGCCCAGAGGTTTCCATCTCGACGTTGCGCCGCGGCGGCTGGTCTGGCTGACCCCAAACGGCAAGGCCAATTTCCTGCCTCTGCCTGGCCTCGACGTGAATGACCGGGTCGATGATCCGGCGATGCTGCGACTTGCGACCGTACGCTCGCACGACCAGTTCAATACGACGATCTACAGCTATAACGATCGCTATCGCGGCGTATATAACGACCGGATGATCCTATTCATGAACAAGGAGGATCGGATCGCTCGCGGACTGGAAACAGGGGCAAGAATCGCGCTCGAAACGATCGGCGGCGAGGGGATGAGACGGCGCGTGGATGCGCTGACCATCATCGATTACCCGATGCCGCGCGGTGCGGTTGCGGGCTATTATCCGGAACTCAACCCACTCCTGCCGCTCGATTATTATGATCGGATGAGCGGCACCCCGGCTGCCAAGTCGATCCCGGTTCGGGTCGTCGCGGTCTAGCTGATCCACCGCACTGGCGGCCGCCGGACTCATCCGGCGGCCTCGCCTTCCGTTACGCGCCGCCGAGTTCCTCTGTTCCGGCGAAGTCCTGTGTGACGCCCATTTTTTTGGTGAGATCGGCCATGTCGAGATATTCGCGCCATTTGAGGATGCGCCCGTCACCGTCCAGCTCATAGACCGCGACCATTTGATGCGGGCAGAATTTGCCCATGATGTAGGCGGTGTCCGAGCGTTCCTGCATGACCATGGTGTCGCTGGAGAGGATATTCACCTCGTTGCACTTGTTATGGGTGGCGATCACGCTTTGATGCTCGATTTCCTTTCGGAGAGCCTCCTTGCCTTTGATGACCGGGCCGCCGGGCACCCAGAGCTGCCATTCGGCATCGTCCGCCATCATGGAGAGGATTTTCTCGACATCCGGCTTGGTTTCGGCCGTGCCATCGCCCCAGGCAGCGTGGAATTCGCGGATATAATTTTCCTGTTTCAGGCCCATCGTCATTCTCCTCCTAAAAGCTGCCGGTTTCAGCACTTGTGCGTATCTTGCGGGTCACGCCGTTGAACAGAGCCGCCCGGCTCTCGCTCTCGCCCCATGAATTGACGATGCGGCATCGGCTTCGCTCATGATCGCAACCTTGTTCAGCGAGGCCCATGCCATCTCCCATGATCCGCCGTCTTTTTGATATTCGCGCGTTCAGCTTAATCCGGCACATCGGGCGCCCCACCTATCTTTCGGCGGTTCATCGGATGCCGGTCGATGGCCAGAACAGGATCAAGACATTGCCGGGCTGATGATTGCAGGGCGGAGAAATTTGCATCCCTTGCTGGAGTTCTGCTCCCGGCACGCATGGATGATCCTCGCTCGACCGTCCGTTCCCACGGCCCGTCCGCGCCGGAGATGAGCAACCTGACCCATGGTAGGTGGTTCGGAAGTCAACCCGCTTAAACCGGTGCCCCGGAGATAAAGCCGGGCCGATAGGCGCGACAATGGGGGAGGGGTATGTCCAGAACCGAACCGAGTGGATATACTTCGCCCTTCTGTCGAGGTGCTGCGCGCCGTCGAAGGGATCATAGCGACGCGTCCGCCAATGGTGGATGTTGCAAGTGACCGCTGGTGGCGCGGCGGCGGCTTCGCGGTGGGCGAGCATCGGAATAAGCCGGATTCATGCGCTGTTGCTGGCCATATTCGGGTTGGCGCTCGCCGGGCCAGCGACAGCTCTGGCGCGAGTGGGCGGATCGCCCTGGTATATGCTGGCGGCGCTCGTGTCGCTCGTCACTGCCGTGCTGGTGTGGCGGCGTAGTGGCCGCGCGCCTGTCGTCTATGGTATCTTTCTGCTGGCGACCTTGATCTGGTCAGTTTGGGAAGTGGGGTTCGAACCCTGGGCGCTGTTGCCGCGTCTGGGCGTGCCGATCATGCTCGGCCTGCCGTTTCTCGCAGGGGTCTGGCCACGCGGCCGCCGGGGCGCCGTTCTCGCCGGGGTCGGAGTTTTGCTGCTGGGCGTCGTCTGGGTTGAGGCGAGCGCGTGGCGCGCAGAGCCAAGCGTTCCGGACGGGATGGGAGCCAGTGCCGCGGTCTCCGGCGACTGGCGGCATTATGGTAACGACGCTGGCGGCACCCGCTTTTCACCGCTGGGGCAAATCGGCCCCATGAATGTCGCCGCGCTGGAGCCGGCATGGACGTTTCGTTTCGGTCCTTCGGCAGTGGCGGCGCCCGTCACGCTGGAAACCACGCCGCTTGCGGTGGCGGGGCGATTGTTCCTGTGCACCGGCGACAATGACGTGATCGCGCTCGACGGTGACAGTGGCCGTCAATTGTGGCGCTTTCGCGCGCGCGCCGATGGCCGGGGTGTGCCGATCGCATCCTGCCGCGGCGTCGCCTACCATCGCCAGCCAAATGCCGCAGGTCCATGCGCCGAGCGGATATTGACCGCGACGATGGATGCCCGATTGATCGCATTGGATGCCAGCAATGGCCGGCCTTGCGCCGGGTTCGGTATCGACGGTGCGGTCGACCTCCGCGCCGGGCTGGGCAGGGTCGACAAGGGCTATTATTTCGTCACCTCCCCGCCGCAGATCATCGGCAATCGCGCGGTCGTGGGCGGATGGGTGGTCGACGGCCAATATGTGGGTGAACCGTCGGGCGTGGTCCGTGCCTTCGATGTGCATTCCGGCGCTCTTGCCTGGGCCTTCGATGCAGGACGCCCGGACCGCCGCGGTCCGCCTCCACCCGGAGAGCAATATACGCCGGGGACGCCCAATAGCTGGGCACCGATGAGCGCCGACGAGGGCCTGGGCATGGTCTACGTACCGACCGGCAACGCGACGCCCGATTATTATGGCGCCAGCCGGCGACCGTTCGATGATCGTTTTTCGAGCGCTGTGGTGGCGCTGGATGCCGCGACCGGAGCCGTGCGCTGGGTATTCCAGACGGTGCATCACGATCTATGGGATTATGACGTCGCCAGCCAGCCCACGCTGACGGACATCAATGGCGTGCCCGCCCTGATCCAGCCGACCAAGCGCGGCGAGATTTTCGTGCTCGATCGACGCACGGGACGACCGATCGCCCCGGTGGAGGAGCGCGCGGTTCCGCGGAGCACCGTGCCCGGTGAGCGGGCAGCGCCCACGCAGCCCTTTTCCAGCGGAATGCCGAGCTTTGCCGGAGAGACGCTGACCGAGGCGGACATGTGGGGCCTGACGCCGATCGACCAGGCGCTGTGCCGCGCCGCTTTCCGCCGCGCCCGATATGACGGGCCATTGACGCCACCGGGACTGGACCGGCCGAGCCTGATCTATCCAGGCTATGGCGGCGGCATCAATTGGGGCGGGGTTTCGATAGACGTCGCGCGCGGGATCATGATCGTGAACAGCAACCGCGTCGGCAATCTGGTGCAACTGATCACGCGCGATGCCGCCCGGCGGCGCGGGATTGTCCCGCTTTCGGTGAACAGTCATGGCGGCGCGGCGGGGGCCGTCGCGCAGGAAGGGCTCCCCTATGCAGCGGATCTGAAACCCCTGATCTCACCGATCGGCGTACCATGCCAGAGGCCGCCCTGGGGGATGATCGCGGCGGTCGACCTGCAATCCCGACGGCTGCTCTGGAACCGCCCGCTCGGCACCGGGCGGGACAGCGGTCCCTTCGGGATAGGATCGCAACTGCCGTTCACGATGGGCGTTCCCAATACCGGCGGATCGATCGCCACCGCATCGGGACTGACTTTTATCGGCGCGACGCACGATCGATATCTTCGCTCCATCGAGACGCGAACCGGGCGCGAACTGTGGCGTGGGCGGCTGCCCGCTGGAGGACAGGCGACGCCGATGATGTTTCGCTCGCCGCGTACCGGGCGGGAGTTCGTGGTCATCGCCGCGGGTGGCCATCCCGGACTGGGCACGAAAGGCGGCGACTATGTCATTGCCTATGCCCTTCCAGCCCGCGCTCAGCGCAAATAGCCAGTCTTGAAAAGCTGTCAGTCCCGGACGACCAGCACCGTTTTGCCGCGCGCATGACCACTTCCGAGCGCAGCCAGCGCATCGCCGAATTGTTCGAGCGGATAGATCTCCGTCACCACCGGCCGGATGGTTCCCTCAGCGACCACCTTCGCCATGTCCGGCCACGCGCCGGCACTGTCCGGGCCGCTCGCGACACGGCAGGCGATATCCTTGGCAGCCCAGCGTTCCGCAAAACCGGCAGAGGGTAAGCCGCGGAGCGCGACATAGCGGCCGCCGGAACGCACCTTTTCACAGAGAGTATCCGCGTTGCTGCCGTCCGCGCTATCCAGAACGCCATCGATCTGGCCAAGATCGTCCAGCCAGTCGGACGCCGCATAGTCTCGCGGTTCAGCGCCGAGCTGACGGACGAGATCGAGATTGCCCGCCGATGCCGTTCCGATCACCCGCGCTCCGCGCCATCGCGCGAGTTGTACCGCGACGCTGCCGATGCCGCCCGCTGCTCCGTTGATAAGGATCGTCTGCCCAGGTTGAACATCGAGGCCACGTGCTGTCGAGAACAGTCCGTCCCACGCCGCCATCAGCACATTGGGGAGAGATGCGGCCTCGATGTGTGATAGCTTTTCCGGTTTCCGGGCGGCGCGGTCGCAAGGGATCGTCACATAATCCGCGAATGTCCCTTCCGCGTCTGCCGCCGCCTGCCCAAAAACGGCGTCCCCTGTCCGGAACCCTGCGACTTCCTTGCCGACCGCTTCGACGACTCCTGAAAAATCACGGCCCAGAACCGCAGGAAGAGTGAAGGAGACGAAGGCGTTGACATATCCTTCGACCGCGTAGCGATCGAACGGATTGACGCCGGCGGCGTGAACGCGGACGAGCAGCGCTCCCGGATCGACCGGAGGGGTTGGGATATGGTCGATCCGGACTCCGGTCAAACCGCTATAATCATGAAAGCGCACTGCACGCATCACCGCTTTCCTTTTTCAGGCCGCCAGATCATGTTCAGGGACGGCGCGGGGCACCTGCCTTGAAGCAGCTATATTGTCGAGGCAGTTGGGGCGTGAGGTCAAGCGAGCATCCGGTCTACGGCATCGCGTTCGACCACTGTCACATCCATCAGCTTGCCGCCGAAAACATGTTCGCCCAGCATCAGCCGGCGCTCCACATCGATGGGATGGCTGCTCATCGAGCGCCATCGGATAAAATAATACCCCTCCGGATCAAGCGGATAGGGTTGAATGTGAAGAGATTTTCCGCGGATGATCGCCGTGTTGATGCCCTCGAACATCATGCCCCAGTCGGCAAACGCCCAGCGCTCTTCTATAAATGGTCCTGCCATAGGCAGATCACCTTCGGCTGCGCCCTGATAAAGGGAACGGGCCTCTTCGGTGGTCTTGAATTCCCAGTAATGGGGAATGAGAAGTCCGATTCCGTCAAAGCGGTATGTTACTTCCTTCTCCGGCAATGTTGTCATGATTGCCGCAAGGTCGTTCCGAACCTCGGCGATCCAGTGATCGCGGTACACTTCCAGCATGATACGGTCGCGTGGATTCTCCAGATTGCCAATATTTGCATTGATACGGCGCATCGCGTCGCTGACGGTGGGAATTTCGATCATTTGCGCTCTCTTTGTCAGGATTGGGATTTTTTCGTGCCTTCGACATCTGCATCATCCAGTGAGATTATATCCCGATGTCAAAATGAACATTGAAACAACTTAACCCATCATTTCGGATATTGTCAGCATGACGAGTGAGAGCAGAACCACCGTCAAGGCACGAATGGTTGCAAGGCATATTGCGTGAGACGTTCCCGCGCCGGCAATGCCTCTGCCATGCGGTCATCGACCTGCCTCGCAAAATAGTCGAGCAAGATCGCATCATGGTCCGGCCCCGCTGTCTGGACGAAGTTCTCAACCGCGGCATCAGCCTCTCGCCAGTCCGCAGGACGATAGCCCAGGAACGCGGCAGCACGATCGAGATCGGCCGCGCCATGCTCTTGCCGCATCGCGGCTTCCGCTCGCGCCCATTGGACCAGCTTCTCTGCTGAGCGCCTATCGTTCTCGCCAAGCTCGGAGTTTCCCGTATCGATCCTGGCGACCGTTGCTTCCAGAATCTCCCACACGATCCGAGAGCGGCTGTCCGCAGGTTCGGAGGGGGCAGACGTGGGAATAGTGACGTCCATGTGCTCGGCAATGGCCCAGAGCAGCGCCCGACGGCATAGAATATCCCACACAATATATTCATATTGCATGTCCACCGGCCCCGGGTTCGCCATGGGAGCAGCCAGCGTCATGGACGAAGCGAGCATGAAAGTCGCGGTGTGATAGCTGAACGCCTTCTGATCAATCTCCATTCCAGTCGTGCGGGCATAGTGGCGAACCAGATGATTAGGATCAGCGCCCAGAGGCTCGGTCGGATGTCGCAGCCTAAGCGCTGCCAGATCATGCATGGGATCGCCAATGTGCGTGGCCTCGAAATCATACAGGGTAGTGATCTTGCCATTCTGGAAAAGGAACTGCCCCGGATCGCCATGCAAAACGCATGTTCGGGTGCGATGCTGCGGAACGTTTCGCTCTACCCAACGCAGAGCCCATTCCATCATCGGCTGCGGCGTTTTCTTGAGCCGGCGGAAGATTGCTATGTTCGGGGTGAGATAGGAGAATGCGATCTCCCTTGGAGACTGGGGCTGAACCATGCCTGCCGCGACAAAAGGCGCGGTGTCCAGGCTGTGGATGCGCGCTAGGATCTCGACGCTTTCCTCGGCTATCCGCTGCGCCTCTGCGGCGTTGGCTGCTTCGGTGACATCCCGTGTTCCCGGGACGCGATCCATGATGATCCCCTCTGGATCGTGGCTCATGCCATAGACGTGAGGCACCGGAATGCCTCCTTGCTCAAGCAGCCGGAGAATCCCGGCCTCGCGCGCCAGGCCAGGAAATGTCTCCGCGTCGATTCCCTTGTCGCCGCGGACATAGAGCGGGATCGTGCGATCGTCGCGACTGACCTCCGCATACCAGCTCGTACGCCATCGCGGTTGCCGATCCAGCATCGTCACGCGTCCACCCACCAGCCGCTCGATCTGCCGTGCCAGCCGTTCGGTCATGTCGTCCTTAACTATAGCATGGTTCATGTTCATCCCCGTCCCCGGATGAAGGGCGCGTCTTCATCGAGTGAGCTGCCATTCCCGGTCAGCAAAGAAGCGAGCCGCTCAAAGATCAGGTGTCTGAGGCCAGAAGCGCGAATGCAGCGAGCCGTCCTCCCGAAACAAATATGTTTCAATCGACTCGAGTTCGATGGTCTTTCCGTCCTGAACCAGCTTGTGCGTGAAATAGGTCGCGGCTTCGCCATTGGCGACCATCGCGGACACAAGGCGGGATTGCACGTTGATGCCGTCCTCCCACATGCGCTCGAGATGGTCCCAACCCTTGAAAACCTCTCCATTTGCCGGCCATTCGAGCGAGTAGCCGCCAGGTGCGATCTGGCGGTAAAGGGCCATGAAATCGTCTTTGCGGCTCTTGTCGTTGAAGATCCGGGTCTGCTCGTCGAGGAAGCTGTGAATGGTCCTGGATGATGGGATGCTCATGCTGGCTCCTTTGATGGGTCAGGGTCCGCGACGCTGCGATGTGCAGGAAAGGGAGATGGTCTTCCGTCAATAGAAAGGCGCCCGGCCCCGCATGGCAAGGCTAGCCGGCTATGACGGCTTCGGGCTTCATGCCGAGTTGCTTGCCCAGATCGGCTGTATCGAAATATTCTCTCCAGCTCACAATCTTGCCCTCTGCATCGAGATCATAAACGGCGACGAGGGCATGAGAGACGCGGACCCCGTGCATCGTGAAATAATCCAGGCGTTCGGTCATCACGGTCAATCCGGCAGAAACTAGTTTAACGATCCCGCATTCCATGAAGGTCGAGAACTCACGCTGGCGTTTGACTTCAGCATGGATTGCCTTTTGGCCCCGCACGACCTGGCCGGGCACCCACATGTGCCATTCCCCTTCCGTCGCAAAATAGCTGGCGATGATATCCGGGTCGGGCTTCTCGATCTTGCCCTCACCCCAGGCAGCGCAGAAATCGCGCACAATCTTTTCGGCATCAATCATATTATCCCTCTCCCATATTCGTCAGGTCCAAAATGCCTCGACGTTAAGCCTGTTGATATATGGACACGGTTTCGACCGCGATTGTCCTTGGCCTGTTTCGGCGATCAGCTTCCGAAGCGGTAGCGAAGCTGCACGCCATACATGCGAGGTTCACCATATATCGCACTGGTGATGCCCAGCAGTGCCGATGTCACAGTGCCGCTGGCATAATATTTCTTGTTGAACAGATTACGCATGAAAACCCCAATATCCATGGGAAGGCCGCCAACATTGTTCAGATCAATCCGACCGTTGAAAAGGTCGTAGCCCGGCAGTTTAACGTCGGTAATAGGGACTTTGCTGGTATGGTAATAGTCCAGGCTCGCCGCCAGTTCACCGGCGCTGCCCAATTCTACGGCATATCGAGCGCCGCCCGAGAAGGTAAACTTCGCCGTCAGGTTGAACGGCACCTCAGGGGATGCGAGGTAGGGCTGCAATACGGCCGGAAGCGTCAATTCCCGCGTTTTGGTGTCCAACAACGTTCCGGCCGCAGTGAACGACAATCCCTGTATCGGCGAAACAAGCGTATCGAAATCAATCCCGCTCACTCGAGTCTTACCGGCATTGACCAGCAGGGTTCCGCCGGTGGGATCGTTGCCAGGATCGCAATCCCCGTCTGGTGACAGCCCCGGCGCGGTGCCCCCCGGCGTTGTGGTGCTGCAGCCAGCCGCAGGCGTCGCCAGTCCTGACAGCGGGATTTGCACGCCATTGTACCAACCGGAGAAGGCAGACACGTTCACCCGTCCCCGGACCTCACCGGCGCGCCATTCGGTCCTGGCGCCGATTTCCACATCAGTGACCTTTTCCGGCGCGAACGATTGATAAGGCGTGAGACGGCCTGCCAGCGTTGGGCTGTTGACGCCGCCGGTTCGATAGCCACGCCGCGTGACGGCATACAAGAACACGTCCTTCGTCGCCTGCCAATCGAGGCCGATCGTCCAGGTCGGCGCCTTGGATGATGTTCTCTGGACGCTTGCGTTCACGATGTTTGAAGCGCCGCGCGCGCAGTCCGCGGGTCTGACGTCTGGCCTGCTGGTGACGCCGCTGCCGACGCATGCCTCGATCTTGTCCCAGGTATAACGAAAACCAGCGTTGAAACGGAGGCCTTCGACCACCGAGTCGAGCTTGAGCCCGATATTGGCGAACAGGGCCTTGCTGGTCTCGTCGTAGAAATTATAGGAGAAAGGGACGTCCGTGATGCCGGGAATGGTGAAGATCGGGACATAGGTGCCGCTCGGTCCTTTGGGCTTGCTCTTCAGGTAGAAGCCTCCGACCAGCCAGTCGAGATTGCCGTCCATCGCCTCACCACGCAATTGGACCTCGTCACTTAGCTGCTGGACATTCTGCGTCTGGCGGCCATTGACCACGGTGACTGGCGTGCCGACTGGAAAAACGCCTGTGCCATCCGCCACAATGGTAGGCAGGCCATCGGAACTCGCGAAATAATCGAGCTTGTTACGGCGATAGCCAAAGATGTTGATGAGATGAATGTCGTCCGCCAGATCGATCTCCGTGCGATTGGTAAGGCCGCGGCGTGATACATTCTGGAACTGCCCGATATCGGTATCGACAACGCGCGGGCCACGGCGCTGCTGGGCTTCCAGAACATCCACGATCGGTTGTAGGAGGCCGAGTGTGGCGAGCAGCGGTGAGTTTCTGTCAACATCGACCAGCACCGATGCATCGCCCGCCGTTCGGTTTCTCGAATAATCGTAGATCGTTGTGTTGGTAAACCCCTCCACCGGCTCAAGCAGAAGCGAAGCCCTGTAACCGCGGGAGTTGACGTTATCGGGGTCGCGTCCAACGCCGATCGTTCGGGTATAGCCGTCACGCTTCTGATATTGTCCGCTGAGGCGCAACGCGACCTTGTTTGCAACGATCGGAAGATTGAGCACGCCTTCGAACTGCCGATCGTCATAATTTCCGTATGCGCCCTGGATGTAACCACCCAGTTCATAGTTGGGGGCCGTTGGATAATATAAAATCGCGCCGCCCGTGGTGTTGCGGCCAAACAGGGTTCCTTGCGGCCCTTTCAATACCTGAACCGAGGACAGGTCGTAGGTAGGAATGCCGGCACCGACAACGGGTGAAGGAACCTCGGCGAAATAGGGGATCACGCCGGGGGCGCTATTGCCCGAGAGCGCCTTGGATTGCCCGCGAATAGCGTAGATCGTGTTTTCACGTCCGCCGGACCCGGCCAGGAAGATGCCTGGCGTTTTCACGATCAAATCCTGGGTGTTCTGAATGGATGCCTGGCGGAGCATGTCAGCGTTAAAGGCGGTGACGCTAACGGGTGTCGACTGGATGCTTTCCGCCGAGCGACGCGCGGTCACCACAATCTCGTCGAGCGATCCGGTTGAGGCCAGGGCATGATCCGGTTCTTGAGCCCGTGACTGGCTTTCCCCGCTGGATTGAGCAAGTGCCGCGCCAGTCGTGGCCATGACAAGCAAGCCGGTTCCCAGCAATAGATATAATTTTTGCGATCCGCGCATGACTATCCCCTCAATTTATATATTTAACTCTATGATATTGTATTTTTTTATTATAAATTGGTCGAATACTTTATCATTTTAATTGAAAAATATAATTTTGTATAGTAAATTGTATCAGTCATTTCTTGGTGGTAACAGGCTATTTGCTACCAGATTGCGTCCAGATTGTATCGATATGGTGCGGATAGGGTGCATTCTTGACGCGCGGCGCGCCGAAAATTTCGACAGCCTGCATCACTTCGCTGAGCCCCATGACAGTGCGGTACAAGCGCGCTTCGGCTTCCGGCAGGTCGCCGTCCGGGAAACTGTCGAGATAGGTGAAAATCTCGTCCAGCCGGTTGGCCGCAGCATCGTGAAATGTGCGTAGCTCGTCCATCGTTAGCGACTGGCGCAGCAGATATCGCTCAGAGGCCGTTTCCAATTGACCCCATTTCTCTGCAAATGGCTCAAGCGCTGAAAACTGGTCGGGAAGCTTCGTAATACTCATCTTTCCACCCCCATCGACCTATCATATCGTTATTCAGCGGCGAGACGCTCCGGCTCTCCGCCCAGTCGGTCATCCACCGCCGCCTGCATGATGCCCGACATGTGCCGCAGAAGAATTTCCGGATAGCCGAAATAAACCTGCTCCAGCGCGCCGGATGCCAGTCCCTGATGCTGGCCGTTAATACTGAAATTATCTTCCGTCAGTACATCGCGGTACATCGCCATCATGCATTCCTGGGCGAAGCGCTGACGACGCGTTTTCGGCGCACAGAAATACCATCGTGCGTACCAGCGGGATTTGTCGACTGCCACTGGCCAGTAGCTGTTAAACCACCAGCCATTGGGGAACACGCCAATCTGGCCCGTAGGGAAAAGAAAAAAGCCGTCGCCGCCCCAATTCTTCGCCTTTGGCCGATTGAGATCGGGGTGGTCGCTAAAGCTGGGTTGCGCTTCCTGATCCGGCGCATCGTCCGAATTGGACGTGATCTGCGCCTGATTCATGAATGCGAATGCCTGGACCGGACGCGCGGTCAGATCGACCGTGAAATCGGGGTTGGACGGCAGCGTCGTGATGAGGTGCGGGCCCACCTGTTCCCAACCGAGGGAATGCGAATGGGGATTGTCCTCCGGCAATGCCCAACCCTTGGCGGATTTCCGGTGGAGGGACGAGACATGATAACCTTCGCCCGAAGCTTCATTGCCGAGCTTCCAGTTCGCGTCCATTGGTGAAGTGAGGGATGCCGAGCGCGGATATGCGTCGAATGGCGCATCGATCAGCTTGTTCGAAATAGGGCCGAGAAACTGCTCCAGCGTCTGCTGCGGGTGCGGATCCAGGTTGATGAAGAGAAAACCGGCCCAACTGTCGACGCTGACCGGTTTCAGCTTTTGTTCGCGTTTGCAGACTTGCGGGAAATTCTCCTCATCGGGCAGTGCCTTGAGGGTGCCATCGGTGGCAAAACTCCAGGCGTGATAAGGGCAGGTGAACAGTCCGTTATGGCCGCGCGGTTCCCACAGGAGCTTCATTCCGCGATGCAGGCAGACATTGTGAAATGCTTTGATGCCTTCGCTTCGATCATTGACGATGATCACGGATGCATCGCAAATTTCCACATCCTTGACGAACCAGTCCCCCGGCTGGGCGACCTCTTCCACCCGACCCGCAAATAGCCACACCTTGCTGAAAATTTCGCGCTCTGCATCGAAGCGTTCGGGGGAGAAATAGACGTCAGCCGGCGCGATGCCGTTCTCCACCGTCTCGCGCTTTGGTAAGGTTGGGCCGAAGCCGATGTCGAAAGGAGATAGCAAGGGTTCGTCGAAGGATCTCACGGCATTCCCCAACGCATGTAATTCATATGAATTATCTAGGTCGGCGATATGGTGCAACCCAGGCAATGTCAAGCTTTGCTCCAAGGCGTTGCGGCCTGATACAGTTCACATATGAAAATCCCGGCAGGTCGTGGTTCGTCGCGCTTATGGGTGTTTGTGACAGTTCTGTGCCCGGGGGACGCTTGACCCAAGGGGTGTGAGGAAAAGCCGATAGCGGCGGCATGTCTCTCATCTGGCGCGCAAAATCGCGTGCGCGGCCATCTAGCGATTCCGATGAGCGTGAGGTCGGCATGGTTGCGGGCCAGCAACTTCAAGGATTCAATGCGATTTGCCGGGGAGGGTAGGGCATGAGGAAGATGGCGACAACCGCCTGCAATATATCCTGCCAATAAATGGATCCGGCATCATAGGGCGGGTGCTGGCGAACTTTGGGCGGTTCCGGATAGGCCACCGCTATCAGAAATATATTCGCGGCTAGCCGAAAGCGCCGTTCGATGACATCCGCAGGCATGTCGGGCCAGAAATTCATAATGCGGCGGTTTATCTCGGCCGATGCCGGCGAGTTGAACTGGGTGATAAAGAAGGGCTGTTCGGCGAGAGGTAGCGGCATCAGGGCCAGCATGAACCGCGAATAGGTTTCGCGCTCCAGTTCAGGCATGAGGATGATGGGCAATAACAGGGCGCCTATCAGATCTTCAAAGCTGATTTGAGGCTGTATCAGGAGGCGGTCCAGATGCGCCTTCCGGGCCGCTTCGATCATGGGCAGACGCATTTCGTAGACAGCCTGTATCAAACCAGCCTTAGATCCGAAATGATGATGCACCGCCGAACTGTTTGCATGTCTTGCGGCAACCGAAATCTGGCGAAGCGAAACTCCATCCAAGCCATGTTGCCCAAAGAGCTTTTCGGCAGTGACGAGCAGGCGCTGTCCACCCTTGCTATAGGTTTCGAGACTTTTGAGCATGAGAACGTCATGCTGCCATTTCCTGTACGTGCCAAGTCCATTGATGTCGCGGTCAACTCCATGTGGCGCTCGGTATGAGAACGGGAAATATGGATCTAACCCGTTCACGCGAATTGAGGACGCAACCATAATGCTTTGCGAGGGCAGGCTTGCAGGCGGGAAGATCTGCCTTTGCTGGCAAGGAATTCGTGCCTGTAGGTCGTCACAAGAAAATTTCTGCCTTCCAGCAGTACGAAAAAGCTATTTCCGTTCTCCCGCGATTTCTTCTCTTCCGATCTAGCGGGGGCATCAAAGTTCGCGGCAGACGCCTTTGTCCGTGCCGTCGTGGCCTTAGCCCGGCATTGGGCCAGTCTAGAGATAGGGAGGATTACGGCTCTTTTCGAAGAGCTTGGCGGAGACGCCGGGATTCGAACCCGGGGTGCCCCATTCAGGGCACGACGGTTTAGCAAACCGCTGGTTTCAGCCACTCACCCACGTCTCCGCAATCATGCCCACCGCAAAAAGGCGGGCAGTGGCTTGGCTGGAACCGGCCTATAGCGATGCTCCAGCCTTGTGGCAACGGCCATATTTGCGATCCCCGCGATCAGAAAAACGGGCCGGATTCGTTCCGGCGCAGAATCGACTCAGGTGGGCGTTCGTTCATTGCCGTTTCAGCTTCGATGCTGATAATCTGCGGAATGGATAAATGCGGGAATGCGGGGAGCCTTAAGGCATGATCGGGACTTTGGCGCGGGTCGTGACCCGCTTTGCGCGCGGCGGCACGCTTGTCGCGGCAATGGCGGGTATGGCGCTGACGCCGCTTGCCGCGCAGGCACAGATCCGCACTGTGGACCCCAACACGGCGATCGATGCCGATCTCGCCCCGCCGCCCCCGGCCAGCAACGCGCCGACCGATCCGGGCGTGGACACCACGGTCGCCCCCGACAGCGGCGTCTATAACGACCAGACCGGCGGCAACGCCTCCACCACCGCCGCCACCGCGACGGGCGCCCCTGTCACGGCCAATTCTCCTCCACCCGCGCCTTCGCCCAGCGATTCCTATCAGGAGGATGACCTGATCGGCGCGGCCGAGGGCGTTTTCGGCAAGGGCGCCGAAGGGTTGGCTGGACTCATCGAAAAAATCCTGAAGGATCAGGGCCGCCCCAATGCCTATATCGCAGGGCGCGAAGCGTCGGGCGCGCTGGTGGTCGGGCTGCGCTATGGATCAGGCACGCTCAATCACAAGATCGAGGGCAAGCGGGAAGTTTACTGGACCGGGCCGTCGATCGGCTTCGATGTCGGCGGCAATGCGGGTAACACCTTCGTGCTGGTCTATAATCTCTACGACACGCAGGACCTTTACCACCGCTTCCCCGCGGCCGAAGGTACGGCCTATCTGGTCGGGGGTTTCAATGCCAGCTATCTGCGCTGGGGCAGCGTCGTGCTGATCCCGATCCGCATGGGCGTGGGATACCGGCTGGGCATCAACGCGGGCTATATGAAGTTCACGGAAAAGCGGAATTGGCTGCCCTTCTGAACGGGTTTCAAAGGGCGAGGGCGAGCTGATCGCCCTCTTCCGCATCGCCTTCCAGATTATGCACGCCCAGCCCCAGCAAACGCGCGCCCATTCGTAGCGGGAGCTGGGCGCGCAGCAACATGCGCCCCGTTTCCGCCAGCAGGTCCGCCGAGCGCAGGGCAGACGGAAAGCTGCGGGACCGGGTGATGATGCGGAAATCGGCGAATTTGATCTTGAGCACCACGGTCCGGCCATAACCGCCGGATTTCTCGACCCGGCTCCAGAGATTGACCGCGATCCGATCCATCTCCTCGATCAGCCGCGCTTCCTCTGTCAGATCGTCGAAGAAGGTGTCCTCGACGCTGATGGACTTGCGTCCCTGCCGTTCATGGACTGGACGGTCGTCCTGACCGCGCGCCGCCCGATAATAGAACAGCGCCGCGCTGCCGAAATGCGCCTGAAGGAAAGCAAGGTCGCGCGCCCGCAGGTCCGCGCCGGTTTCGATGCCCAGCGCCTGCATCCGCCGGGCCGTGACCGGGCCGATGCCGTGTATTCGCCGGACCGGCATCTTCGCGATAAAGGCCGCGCCCTCCTGCGGACGGACCACGCACAGGCCATCGGGCTTGTTCTGATCCGACGCGAGCTTGGCGATCAACTTGTTGTAGGACACGCCCGCCGAAGCGGTAAGGCCGGTTTCCTCGCGGATGATGCGGCGGATTTCCTCCGCAACGCGGGTGGCGGAGGTGATGCCCGGCTTGTTCGCGGTGACGTCCAGATAGGCTTCGTCCAGCGAAAGCGGCTGGACGACGTCGGTGAAGCGGAAAAATATGTCCCGCACCTGCGCGGAAACGGCGCGATAGGCTTCGAAACGGGGCGGCACGAAAATGAGACCGGGGCATAGCCGCCGCGCCCGCGCGCCAGGCATGGCGGAGCGCACGCCGAAGGTTCGCGCTTCATAGCTGGCGGTTGCCACCACGCCGCGCGGCCCGCCTCCGCCGACCGCGATCGGCTTTCCCCGGAGCGTGGGATCGTCGCGCTGTTCAACCGACGCGTAAAAGGCATCCATGTCGATATGGATGATCTTGCGCGGCTGTGGCGGCGAGGATTCCATGGCGCGACCTTATGCCATGCCGGGAACGAAAGGGAAACAGAGTCAGTCGGTCACGACCCGCAAATTGTCGAGCATCCATTCGAGATGAGCGCGGCTGATCCGGCTCCACACATTATAGGTGCACCGCTGCCCCGCGATCCGCACATAGGCAAGCGATTGCAGGGCCACGCCTTCGCGGTTTGCGGCGGGATAAGGTTCCGCCCCTTCCTGTCCATAGCCCGCGAAGGAAGCGCCGGGAAATTGCGCGAGGTCGCGGAAATAGGGCCACTGGCGATAGAGCCTGTCCCGCTGGACAGCCACGTCCGCGTCATCGTCCGGCAAAAGGCCCGTACCGGCGAAGCCATAGGCGCTACGCTGGTCTGGCAGGTCGAAGGCGACACCCCAGCCCCCACCGAAATAAGCGGAGCGTGGAGCGCCTTCCGGCTGGCTCGATGCCGCCAGCGCCAGCGGGGCGCAGTCCTTGCGGTTTTCCGCTTTCGCCCATTCGACGCGCGCGCGCCTTTCGCCGATCAAGGTGGACGGTTCGGCGGCCAGAGCGGGCAGCGTGAAGCCGGGCAGGAACAGGGCCGCAGAAAGGAACGCCTTCATTCCTTGGCGCCCTTGATCGAAAGAAGGGCCGCGAAGGGACTGGCCTGCTCCTCCGACATGACACCCGCTTCGCGCAGATGGATGTCTGCCTGCGGTGAGCGGGGATAGGGCGTCATCGCCAGCGCCACCGTTTCCGCGACTGCTTCGCCCATGTCGATGACGTTGCCGGTATAGCCGATGGTGTCGCAATCCTCCGCATCGAGTTCCAGTTCCTCGCCTTCGGGCTGCATCTGGTCCTCGGCCACGAAGCGCAGCAGGAAATCGCTGTCGATCGTCTCTGGCACGGGCACGCCAGTGGCGACGCAGGGCTGGGCCAGATCGGCCTTCACATGGCCCCGCGCGATGATCGCGCCATCCTCTTGCGCCAGCGCATAATCCGCTTGCAGCCGGTCGAGCGCGAGCAGGTTGAAACGGCGCGCCAATGCTTCGCGTTCCGCCTCGTTCGCGACGATGGCCGTGGGATCGGCGTGGCGGCCAAGCTGATCGAGCCGCACGGGCCGCGAAAATTCAGGTGCCGTGTTGTCGTTCATCCAAGGTCTCCCGTTAGCAGCGCATCGCGGGACAGGCAGCCCAGCCGTATCCAGCGTTCGCGCAATGTGCCCTCGACATGGGCGAGGGCATCGGTCGAAGGCTCGGCCCCGCGATAGAGGTTGCGGCGCAACGCTTCGCCAAGGTCGCCGTCCCCTTCCAACGCGGCGCGATAGGCCGCCAGGCGCCCACCCAGCGCGCTCACCATGCGACCGATATGCTTGCCGACGACGACGTCGCCTATCCCTTCCTGCCGGAGCTGGCCGTCCATGTCGTCCACGAACAATTCGGTCAGCCACACGCTTTCCTGCTTGGCCCCCTGCTGCTCCAGCCGGATCAGCACCTGCGCCAATATGGCGACGATCATATCGAAACGTCCGTCCAGCGTATCGGGAACCGCGCCTTTCGCATACCAGTGCGGCTGGCGGCCCTCCGCCACGACGGCGTGATAAAGCGGCATCAGCCCTTCTTTGGGATCGCGCCGCCCGAACAGGCGCTGGAGGAAGGACGGGGCGGGTATGGACATGATCTGCCTGCTTTTCACGATCGGTTGAAAGGCGGTTTTTAGCCGCCCGTGCTGCGGCCCCTTGCCGAGGCCCATGCATTTCCATATTGATCGGCGCGCCGCCCGATGCAATGGCGGCTTGATGTTTCTTGGGTTTGGGGGCCGATCCCCGCAGGAGAAGTTCATGCGCCAGTTCAGCCGCCAATCCCGCAGCGGGCGGATCATGCTCGCGGTCGGCCTTTGCGCGCTGCTTCTGGGCACGTCGGGCTGCACGCGGATTCGTACGCATCAGGGGTATCAGGTTGACAAACTGCTGGTCGATTCGGTGCAGCCGGGCATCGACAACCGCGCATCGGTGGAAGGCACGTTGGGCCGCCCCAGTTTCGCGGCACAGTTCGGCGATCAGGACTGGTATTATGTGTCCCGCGACATGCGGTCGCTGGCCTTTTCCAACCCCAAGCCTGTGGCGCAGACCGTCCTGCATGTGCGATTCGACCCGGCCGGCAACGTCGTGGCGGTCGACCGCATGGGCCTTGAAGATGTGGCGAAGGTGAAGCCCTGGGGTGAAAAGACCCCGACGCTGGGCCGTCATCGCAGCCTGTTCCAGGAAATCTTCGGCAATATCGGGGCGGTGGGCGCTGGCGGCATGGGCGGCGGCGGTGGCGCGACCAGTCCGGGCGGTGGCCCTAACGGTAGCTGAGCTGCCGCGGCCTCGATGCCATCATGACAGGCATCGTTCGCGCGCCTAGCCGATCTTTTCCGCTTCGCGCCATTGGCCCTGTCCAATTCCATCGAGCGTCCAGTCGCCGATACGCCAGCGCACCAGCCGCAGCGTCGGATGCCCGACTGCTGCCGTCATGCGCCGCACTTGCCGGTTGCGCCCTTCGCGGATCGTCAGTCGCAGCCAGCAATCCGGCACGGTCTTGCGAAACCGAACCGGTGGATCGCGCGGCCAGAGCGCCGGTTCTTCGATGCGTTCGACCTGAGCTGGCAAAGTCGGGCCATCCTTGAGGCGCAGGCCGCCCCGCAATGATTCCAGCGCAGCCTTGTCGGGATCACCTTCAACCTGCACCAGATAGGTTTTCGGCACCTTGAAGCGGGGATCGGCGATCCGCGCCTGTAACCGGCCATCGTCGGTCAGCAGCAACAACCCTTCGCTGTCGAGGTCCAGCCGCCCGGCGGGATAGACGCCCGGCATGTCGATGAACGCGGCCAGCGTCGGACGGGGCGGGCCGGTGCTTTCGTCGGTGAACTGGCACAACACGCCATAGGGCTTGTTGAACAGGATGAGCGTCATCGCGCCTCAGTCCTCGTCATCAAACGCCAGGCTGCCCTGGTCGATCAGGGCCGCAATCAGCACAGCGGCAGGAGCCGATGCGGCAAGGGCCGGGTCCATTATGGTCGATCCCGCGCATAACCGTTCGGCCAGCAAGGCCGTATCGCCCGCGCAGTCGAAGCAATGGCCGTCCACGAATAGCAGGAGCGTTTCTTCCTTCTGCCGGATGAAGGAAAAGCGGCTGGCCGGGTTGCGGCTGAGCGGTACGCTTTCGGCCAGCAGCGCGCGCACGGCCTGCTGCCCGATCGCCTCTTCCGGCCGCCAGTCCGTTTCGGCATATTTGGGCAGGCTGTTGTAAAGCCCGAACCAACGGGCGAAGGCATCGCGATCGGACAGAGCCTCCATCACCATTTCGTGCAGACGGTCGATGGCCGACGTGGCGATTTCGCCGGGATTGGCCTGTAGCGTCAGGTCGGGATCGGTATAGCGATCCTCATCCGGCAATCCGTCGGCCTGATGCTCGCACCAGCTTTCGATCAGCTCGGCGCGCGACGGTGCGCGAAAACCGATTGAATAGGTCATGCAATCGTCGCTGACCGCCACCCCTTCATGTGCGAAACAGGGCGGGACATAGAGAATATCGCCGGGTTCGAGTATCCAGTCGCCCGTCGCTTCGAAATCGGCAATCAGGCGCAGGTCGTCGTGCGGCAGCAGCGGCGTCGCGGAATCGCATCGCGGTCCTACGCGCCATCGCCGCTTGCCCAGTCCCTGCACCAGAAACACGTCATATTGGTCGTAATGCGGCCCGACCCCGCCTCCGTCCGTGGCATAGCTGACCATCACATCGTCGATGCGCCAGTCAGGCACGAAACGGAACGGTTCGACCAGTTCGGCTACCTCGGGCGCATGATGGTCCACGGCCTGCACCAGCAGCGTCCAGGGGTTGCTGTCGAGTTCGCCGAAGCGGGTTTCGGCCAGCGGACCGCTTTCCGCCGCCAGACGGCCTGCGTCGCGTGTGATGAGGCGTGATTCCACGCCCTCTTCGCAGGCGAGGCCCGCCAATTCGTCCGGGTCGAGCGGATTACGCCACTCTTTCCATGGGTTGCGGATCAGCAGCGGGCGTTTCTGCCAATGGTCGCGCAGGAACAGGTCGACGTCGAAATCGGCAATTTGCATGCCTCGCCCATGCGCCCATAGGCGTCCGCTGTCAAAAATCTATCGCTTTCCCGGGGGGCGACCAGAACTGCCAGGGCGCGCGGCGCGGCCTGTTCCTTCCCGATTTCAAGACCAGATATTTTCCAGCTTTCTCAACGCACTACGCATCGGAATCCGATATGAGACGTAGACGTGTCGATTGTCTGGGGATAGCGCGCCGCAGGGCGATAACGCTGGCAATAATTTTCCGCGCAGAGATGCGACCCGCCCTTGAGGGTTTTGCGGGGAAAGGCTGCTCCGGGATCGGAAGGATCATGGCTGCCCCTTTCATCCCCACCGCGCGGGTTGCTGGGAATGCAACAGGATGGCGAATCCTTTCCCTTGGCGCCGGCGCTGTACCAGTCGGCTGTCCATTCCCAGACATTGCCGATCATGTCGTAAAGCCCATAGCCATTGGGTGGAAAGGCGCCCACCGGAGATGTCCCGGCATAGCCATCGGTCATGAGATTTTCCGTTGGAAAGGCCCCTTGCCAATAATTGGCCATCATCTTTCCGTCCGGCGTCAGTGCGTCGCCCCAGGCAAAAGCCGCGCGATCCAGCCCGCCACGGGCGGCAAATTCCCATTCGGCCTCAGTTGGCAGATCCTTACCCACCCATGTCGCATAGGCGCTGGCATCGGCATAGGCGATATGGACGACCGGATGGTCGAGCAATGCGTCGATCGAACTGTCCGGTCCAGCGGGATGCCGCCAATCCGCGCCAAAGCAAAAGGTCCACCATTGCAGGCTGTTGGATAAGCTTACCTTTTTTTCAGGAGGAACGAATAGCGATGAGCCGGCCCGCAGCATATGGGGTGGGGCATCAGGATAATCCGCTGGGTCGGGGGCCATTTCCGCGAGCGTTACATAGCCTGTGGTCGCCACGAATTGCTTGAACTGCCGATTGGTCACAGGCAGGGTGTCGATCCAGAAATCATCGACGCGAACCTGACGGGCGGGCGCCTCTTCAGGATAATGTTCGTCCGAGCCCATCCAAAAGGCGTCCCCCGCAATGAAGGTCATGCCGGGCCTGTCGTTGGCTTGCGGCTCAATTTGAACAGGCATTATTCATTCCGTCACAGGCTTTCGCATAAGTGGGGCTGATGCAACCGTAGGTCAGAACCGCCGCATTGGGCAATCTATCCTGGAACAGGCGCCGCCACCCATCCCAAAGGCTGACCCTGTTCTTGGACGCCGCTCCCGATTCACTGCTTCATGCCCAGAGTGATGCCGATGCGTTCAATGCGTCCGTCAAAATGCGGTGTTCCTGCATAATCGGTTACCGGGCGGCCACGATCGTCACCCACATCGAAGGTTTCACCGGGGCCAGCGGGCATCATGCCGACCCGGTCGATCCGGCCCTGGCCGATAGTGCGGCCATTGGCGGCGATGGTGAGAAGGCCGGGGGCTCCCGGCCTGGGCGCATCCGGCACGAAAGAGAATGTCAGGGTCTGCTTTCCGGCCGGGAGAGGAGAGGTGGCAGTGATATGATACTGGTCCGCTTCCGCGCTGGATGCGGCGTGGATGGCGAAGGGGATGCCCTTGTCCAGGCCAAAGGACCAACCGCCCAGGTTGCTGCCGGTGGCGACAAGCGCGCCATTGGAAGCGTTGGACAGCGTGACATCGCAGTCGATCGTGAAGCCGCGGGCCAGCATCGGTTGCTTTGCCCAGGGCAGACTCAGCTCTCCCCAGAAGACATAGTTCAATCTTGGGGTTTCCGGCCGCCGCATGCGCGCGGATTCGACCGGGTCCAGATTGGCGCGCAAGGGATAGACATTGTTGCGACGCGCTTCCGCATCGAACAGCGCCTGCATCTCGGCCAGCCGCTTCGGTTCGGTTGCCGCCAGGTCCTTTGCCTGCGCGAAATCGCTTTTGAGATTATAGAGCGACCATGTGAAGTCTTGCGGTTCGGTTGCCGATTTCTGCTGCCAAGGCATCCGGCCCGGATTGGTCGCAGCCAGCCATCCGTCACGATAGATTGCGCGATTGCCCAATAGTTCGAAATATTGGACGGCATGGCGGCTGGGGAGGGAGGGGCCCGTAAAGCTGTAGGCCATGCTTACCCCGTCCAGGCTATGCTGAGGGGCGCCGTCGACGAATTTCGGCGCCGGTATGCCGGTAGCCTCCAGCACGGTCGGCAGGATGTCGTTGACGTGATGGAACTGCTCGCGCATTTGCTGCGGCTGGCCGATATGATTGGGCCATGCAACGACCAGTCCATTGCGCGTGCCGCCCAGATGGGAAGCGATCTGCTTGAACAGGGGGAAGGGGGCGTTCATGGCCCAAGCCCAGCCGGCCGGATAGACCTGATAGCTGTCGGGGCCTCCAAGCTTGTCGATATTGCGGAGCTGTTCCTCGAAGCTCTGGTCCGGCTGTCCGGTCAGCTTGGCGAGTTCGTTGACGCTGCCTTCGGGGCCGCCTTCGCCGCTGGCTCCATTGTCGCCCTCGATGAAGATGATCAATGTATTGGCAAGCGTGCCGGTGCGCTCCAATTCGTCCAGCAATCGCCCAAATTCATGGTCCTGATAGGCCAGCATGGCCGCATAGGCTTCCATATAGCGGCCATAGAGGCGCTGATGATCGGCGTCGAGACTGTCCCATGCTGGCAGCGCCTGAGGGCGGGGTGACACCGCCGTCCCCTTGGGAATGATGCCCATCTCTTGCTGCCGCGCGACCGTTCTGGCGCGTTCTGCATCCCAGCCATCGTTGAACTTGCCCTTGAACCGGGCCATCCATTCGGGAGGCGCCTGATGAGGCGCGTGGGCGGAACCGGGTGCATAATAGAGAAAGAAGGGCTTGTCGGGCGTGGCGGCCTGTTGGCTGTGCAGCCAGCCGATCGCATGGTCGATCAAATCCCGGTCCAGCAGCATCGTCGGATCGCGGCCTTCCAGGCTGACCGGTTGGGTTCCGTGATAGAGCGTCGGGCGGAATTGGTCCGTCTCTGGTCCCACGAAGCCATAAAACTCCTCGAAACCCAGGCCCGTCGGCCAGCGCGTGAAGGGGCCGGTTTCGCCCGATTCGTCGCCCGGCACATTGTGGTGCTTGCCAAACCAGGCCGTGCTGTAACCATTGCCTTGCAATATGCGGCCAATCGTGGCGGAGGTCGCAGGCAGTTCGCCATTATAACCCGGAAAGCCCATGGCGATGTCGGTCAACGCGCCAGTGCCCACGCCATGATGATTGCGTCCCGTCAGCAACGCCGCGCGCGTCGGCGAGCACATGGCGGTGGTATGGAAATTATTATAACGCGCGCCTTGTTTCGCCAGCCGGTCGAGATTGGGGGTCGGAATCGGCCCGCCGAAGGTACTGGACGCGCCGAAACCGACATCGTCGGTCAGCACCAACAGGATATTGGGCGCGCCTGCGGGCGCCTTGACCTTTTCCGCCCAGACCGGTTTCGATTCCCTGAGCGAAGGTTCCATGGTCCCGCTGAAGGACGGGACGGGAACAGGCAGGATATCGCGCGACGCCGTATCTGATGAGGTGGCATGGGCCGTGCCTACCATGCCCGGCGCGCTCGCCAGGGTCATTGCCATCGCCAGCATCGACGTTCGCATCATTGCTATCCTCCCTTATGACGGCGATTTTTCATCTGATCAGCAAATCAATCGACCGTCTATTTTTTCAGGCACATGCCTTATTAATTGACAGTCTGCTAATATTGGGATCAGGAAGAGTCAAGCATTGCTGGATAGGCGCTGAGAGACATATGGCCCGTTTGCCCCTTAAGAAAAAAAGCGGCAGCGCGGCGGATGATATCATCCGCGCGGCGGAACGCCTCTTCGGTGAGGAGGGGGTGTCCTCCATATCGTTGCGTCACATCGCGACCGCCGCCAGCCAGGTGAACAATTTCGCCGTCCAATATCATTTCGGCGACAAGGACGGGCTGATCCGGGCGATATTCGAACGGCGCCTTCCCTTTGTGGAAAACCGTCGCCGGCGCATGCTGGAAGAAGCCCGGCCTGCTGGTTTTGATCTGGAAAAGCTGATCGAGGCGACCTTTCGGCCCATCATCGAAGAAGTCGACGAAAATGGGCGTCGCAGCTATGCGCGTTTCCTGGCGCAGATCGTCAACGACAAGCGGTCGGCCCATCACTGGACGGAGGTGCGCTCGCTCGTGCCTTCCGTGGCGGAAATCACCCAGGAACAAGCCCGGCTTTGCCCGGCGCTGAGCAAGGAAAAGCTCGTTTTCCGGCTCCAGCTCGTGAATATATTGATGCTGCAAGCCATATATCTGGCCGACGAGGATGGATGCGACGCCCGCGCCTTTGAAGCGAAATTCATGGATGCGGTACGCATGGCCGCCGCCGCGCTGGGAGCCCCTTGAGTTAGCGGATTCCCCGGCATTTCGTGGTTTCAGCGGTTCTTGGCCGCAGCTCTCATTCGGTTGTGCAATATAGGTGCTTGCCCACCTCATGCTCCTGCGCGAAGCCCGCAACGGCTTCGCCGATCAGAAGCAGCGTTGGATCTTCATCGCTGATCGTCGCGACGAGGAAGGCAAGCGCCGAGAGCTTGCCCCGGATAAGCCGTTCATTGGGTAGCGACACATTGACTGCCACCATCACTGGCGTTTCGGGATCGCGTCCGGCGGCGATCAGGGAACGGCTGATCTCGCTCGCGGCCGCGCGGCCCATATAGATGCCCAGCGTGCCGCCGGCGCGCGCCAGCACGTCCCAGTCGAGTTGCAGCGGTTGGCCCGCCTTGAGATGCGCCGTCACCAGCGTCAGTCCGCGCGCCACACCCCGCAAGGTAAGCGAGGCGTTGCCGCTTGCCGCCGCCGCGCTGGCGGTGGTGATGCCGGGACAGATGCGGACTGGAATCCCTTCCTCTGCCAAATATGCCATTTCTTCCGCCGATCGTCCGAAGACCGATGGATCGCCGCCCTTGAGGCGCACGACGCGCTTGCCCGCTTTCGCCGCGACGAGCAGCAGGTCATTGATGCTTTCCTGTGCCTTGCTGTGGCGGCCGGAGCGCTTGCCGACGCTCACCACTTCCGTGCCGTCCGGTACGAGGTCCAGCACACCCGGTCCCACCAGCGCGTCGTAAAAGACAATCTCCGCCGCCACGATCAGCTTTTCGGCTTTTCGGGTGAGCAGGTCCGGGTCGCCCGGTCCGGCGCCGACCAGCCAGACCTCACCGGGGGCGATAAGCTCATTCTGCTGCATGGAGCGTCTCCTGCTTGCTCTGGGCGAGGATGCTGGCGAGCGCCGGACGGCAGGAGCCGCAATTGGTCCCCGCGCCCAACGCTTTGCCGATCGCGGGCACATCGACCAGCTGCTGTTCGCGGATGGCCGCCACGATCTGATTAAGGCCGATGTCGAAACAGACGCAGATGGTTGCGCCCTTGTCCGGCTGGTTCCCCGGCCCCCGCGCGGCGAGGACCGAAGCGCCGACGGCGGGCGCCTGAAGCTGGTCGATCAGCCAGTCGCGCGAAGGGAGGATGCCGCTGCGCGTGACGAACAGCACGCCAGCCAGTTGGCCATCGCTGATAATGGCCACACGGCGGGTGCCGCGCGTAACGTCGATGGCCTCCACCCTGTCGCCTTTGGGCAGGCATGCCTCCAACCGCGAGGGATCGCCATTGCCCGCGACCTCGTATAGCGCACCGGATGGCACGGTGACGCGCGTCGCCCAGAGGCAGGGGAGGCGCACCGGGTCTGTGCCGCGAAGGATGAGGAAGCCTTTCCATTCCACCGCTTGCCGTTCGACGCGGGCAGGCGTCGACTTGAAGCCGGGCTGGCCGGAATGAGGGTCGGTGAGTGGGCGCGGCAACAGGCCGGTGCGGCCGCCGGTCGATGTCTGATCGGTCCAGTGGATCGGCGTGAATATCTCTCCGGGTCGCTGGCCTTCGTTGAACATCACGCGAAACAGGCTGTCGCCTTGCGGCGTGGAAACACGAGCGAGGTCGCCTTCCTCCAGTTCGAGCGCCCGTGCGTCCCGCGGATGGATTTCGACCAGCGGTTCTTCCCGATGCCGGGCCAATTTGGGGGAAAGGCCGGTGCGGGTCATCGTGTGCCATTGATCGCGATAGCGCCCGGTGTTGAGCGTCATCGGCCAGTCCTTGAGCGGCGCCTGCACCTCCATCTGCCTGACCGGCACCAGCCGCGCCTTGCCGTCGGCCGTGGGAAAGAGGCCATCGGCGAAAGCTGCGCCGCCCCAGCGGAACGGTTCCATCGCTTCATAGGCATCATTGCCGATGGTGGCATGGGATCGCAGGTTCAGCACGCGCGCGCCGTCATTCTGATAAGCGGTCAGGCGCGCATGTTCGCGCCAGATTTCGGCTGGCCGGTCATAGGCGAAAGCATTGCGCCAACCCATGCGGCGGGCGACCTCCTTGATGATCCACCAGTCGGGTCTGGTTTCGCCGGGGAGCGGGAGGAGCGCACGCTGGCGGCTGACGGTGCGATCCGAATTGGTGACGGTCCCGTCCTTTTCCCCCCATGCGGCGGCGGGCAGGCGAACATGGGCATAAGCGGCGCTGTCCGTGTCGGCGATCACATCCGAAACGACGACGAAGGGGCACGCTTCCATCGCATCGCGCACGCGACCTGCATCGGGAAGCGAGACGGCGGGATTGGTCGCCATCACCCAGAGCGCCTTGATCCGGCCCTCGCCCATCGCACGGAACAGGTCGACGGCTTTCAGGCCCGGCTTGGCCGCCATGGCGGGCGCGGCCCAGAAACGGCCCACCCGTTCCACATTCTCCGGCGCGAAGTCCATATGCGCCGCCAATGTCGATGCGAGGCCCCCGACTTCGCGCCCGCCCATGGCGTTGGGCTGTCCGGTGATCGAAAATGGCGCCGCGCCAGGCTTGCCGATGCGTCCCGTGGCGAGGTGGACGTTGATGATCGCATTGACCTGATCGGTGCCGCGGATCGACTGGTTGATGCCCTGGCTGAACAGGGTGACGGTGCGCGGGGTCGCGGCGAACAGCTCGAAAAACTGCTGGAGCAGAGCAGGGGCGATGTCGCAGGTTTTCGCGACGGTCCACAGATCGTGGCCGGTGCGGATATGTTCCCAGAAGCCCTCCGGCGCGTTGACATGCCCGGCCAGGAAAGCGGGGTCGGTGACGCCCGCCTGATCCACCCAGGCGAGCAGCCCGTTCATCAGCGCCACATCGGTGCCGGGCTTCACGGGCAGATGCAGGTCCGCGCCTTCGCAGGTTTCGGTACGGCGCGGGTCGATCACCACCAGTTTCGTGCCACGCGCGGCGCGGGCGGCCTGGATGCGCTGATAGACGATCGGATGGCACCATGCGGTGTTGGAGCCGACCAGGACGATCAGGTCCGCTTCCGCCAGATCGCCATAGCTGGCGGGCACGACATCCTCGCCGAAAGCGCGGGTATGGCCCGCGACTGCGCTCGACATGCACAAGCGCGAATTGGTGTCGATATTAGCCGAGCCGATGAAGCCCTTCATCAGCTTGTTGGCGACATAATAATCCTCGGTCAGCAACTGGCCGGAGACATAGAAGGCCACGCTGTCGGGGCCGTGGCGGTCGATCGTTTCGCGAAAGCGTTTAGCCACAAGGTCCAGCGCCTTGTCCCAGCTTGCCCGCCTTTGGCCGATCATCGGATGGAGCAGGCGGCCTTGCAGGCTCACCGTTTCGCCCAGATGCGTGCCCTTGGAACATAGCCGCCCGGCATTGGCCGGATGCGCTTCATCCCCCTTGATCTGCACGGACCGCGGGCCGGTCGGCGTGGCCGATATGCCGCAGCCGACACCGCAATAGGCGCAAGTGGTGCGGATCGGTTGCCCCATCGTCTTCAGGCCGCCTTCCTCGTCGTCCGGGCCGGTATCACCGCATCGCGCAGCAGGTAGATGCGGCCAGCGTCGACCTTGAGCGGGATGGTCGGCACGCACCCTTCGTCGCTGCCCAGCGCCTCGCCGGTTTTGAGCGAGATGTTCCAGTTGTGCAGCGGACAGGCGACGACATTGCCATGGACGATGCCCTGGCTCAGCGGTCCCTGTTTGTGCGGGCATTTGTTGACCAGCGCATAAAATTGGTTGTCCAGCGTGTGGAATATCGCGATCTCCTCCCCGCCGCGCACCGGCAGGGTCCGGGCGTTGCCGGGCGAAATCTGGCTCACCGGGCCGATATCCAGCCAATCTCCGACATTGTTCGAGACGGTCATGCGGCAAACTCCATGGGGCGCACTTCGGCGAGGTGTTGATGCAGTTCGGCGTCTTCGCCCGCGGCGCGGCGCGCCCAGGGGTCTTCCTGACTGAAGCTTTGGGAGAAGAGGAAGCGGGCACGAAGCGCCTCGCGGCCTTCCTCGTCATCGACGATGCGGCTCTTTACATAGTCGACGCCGACGCGTTCGATCCACGGCGCGGTGCGTTCGAGGTAACGCGCTTCCTCGCGGTAGAGCTGGATGAAGGCGGCGCAGTAATCGAGCGCCTCCTGCTCGGTCGCGACCTTGCAGAGCAGGTCGGTGGCGCGGACATGGATGCCGCCATTGCCGCCGACATGCAGTTCATAGCCGCTATCCACGCAGACCACGCCGAAGTCCTTGATCGTCGCCTCCGCGCAGTTGCGAGGGCAGCCCGATGCCGCGATCTTGAACTTGTGGGGCATCCACGAACCCCAGGTCATCCGCTCGATCTTGACGCCAAGGCCGGTCGAATCCTGCGTGCCGAAGCGGCACCATTCACTGCCCACGCACGTCTTCACCGTGCGGAGCGACTTGCCATAGGCATGGCCCGACACCATGCCCGCGGCATTGAGATCGGCCCAGACGGCGGGCAGGTCTTCCTTCCTGATGCCGAAAATGTCGAGCCGCTGGCCGCCGGTCACTTTCACCATGGGGGCGTTATATTTCTCAACTACATCGGCGATCGCGCGCAACTCGCGAGGGTTGGTGAGACCGCCCCACATGCGCGGCACGACCGAATAGGTGCCATCCTTTTGGATATTGGCGTGCATCCGTTCATTGACGAAGCGGCTCTGCTGGTCGTCCTCATAATCGCCGGGCAGCGCGCAGAGCAGATAGTAATTGAGCGCTGGACGGCAGGAGGAGCAGCCATCGGGCGTCGACCAATGCAGCTTCTGCATGATTTCCGGGATCGACTTCATGCCCTGCGCGACGATTTCGCGGCGGACATCGTCATGGCCGAAGCTGGTGCATTTACAGACCGTCCTGGTGGCGCGCTCCCCCGAATAATCGTCGCCCAGCGTCACCGCGAGCAGGGTTTCGACAAGGCCGGTGCAGGAGCCGCAGCTTGCAGATGCCTTGCAGGTTGCGCGCACCGCGTCCAGCGTGCCATTGCCCGCCTCGACGCAGGCGACGACTTGCCCCTTGCTGACGCCGTTGCAGCCGCAGATCTCGGCATCATCCGAGAGCGCCGCAACGGCCGCCTTAGGGTCCGCCTGCCCACCCCCGGAGGCGAAAGCCTGACCGAAGATCAGCAGGTCGCGAATTTCGGAGACGTCATCGCCTTTCCTGAGCAGGTCGAAATACCAACCGCCGTCCGCCGTGTCGCCATAGAGCACCGCCCCCACGATCCGGTCGTCCCTGACGATGACCCGCTTATAGACCCCGCGCGAAGCGTCGCGCAGGACGATATCCTCGCAGCCTTCCCCGCCGGAGAAGTCGCCAGCGGAGAAAACGTCGAGGCCTGCGACCTTCAGCTTGGTCGACGTGACCGAACCCTTATAGCCCGTGTGCTGATCGGTCAGGCCGTCGGCGAGGCTGCGGCACATGTCCCACAGCGGCGCGACAAGGCCGTAGACATTGCCGTCATGTTCAACGCATTCGCCGACGGCGAGGATGTCGGGGTCGCTCGTCACCATATGATCGTCGACCTTGATGCCGCGCCCGATATCGAGCCCCGCCTCACGCGCCAGAGCGACCGAGGGACGGATGCCCACCGCCATCACCACCAGATTTGCCGGGATTTCGCGGCCGTCCTTCAGGCGAACGCCCTCGACCTTGCCGTCGCCATAGATTTCAGCGGTATCCGCGCCGGTCAGGATGGTCTGGCCGCGTTCTTCCAGCGCGGTCTTGAGCAACCAGCCCGCCGCCTCGTCCAACTGGCGCTCCATCAGCGTGGGCATCAAATGGATGACCGTCACCTTCATGCCGCGCAGCGTCAGGCCGTGCGCCGCTTCAAGGCCGAGCAGGCCGCCGCCGATCACCACCGCGCCGCCGCCATTCGCAGCGGCTTCCAGCATGGTGTCGACATCCTTCATGTCGCGGAAGCTGATGACGCCGGGCAGATCCTTCCCCGGCACCGGGATGATGAAGGGGTCCGATCCGGTAGCGATCAGCAGCTTGTCATAGCCGACGGCGCGGCCCGACTGGCTGGTGACGGTCCTGCCGGTGCGGTCGATGGCCATCACCGGATCGCCCGCGATCAGTTCGATGCCATTGTCATCATACCATTGGCGGCTGTTGATAATGATGTCGTCGAACGTCTTTTCGCCCGCCAGAACCGGCGAAAGCATGATCCGGTTATAGTTCACATAAGGCTCTGCGCCGAAGATGGTGACGCGATAACGCCCCGCATCCCGCGCCAGCAGTTCCTCGACCGCGCGGCAACCGGCCATGCCGTTGCCCACGACGACCAGATGTTCCCGATCATCATGCGGCGGCATGAAGATGTTTTCTTCATTCTCCGCCGCCGGACTGATCCCGTCCTGAAATTCCATCCCCGGTTTCTCCAGAAAAGAAAAAGGCCGCCATCCGGACCCCGGGATTTGAAACCCGAAGTCTGGATGGCGGCCTTGCCATCATTCGCGCCTGGACGGCCCGCCGATGGACCGCTTTGGCTATGAAATAAGAGGACTACCCTGTCCTTTGCATCGCAGCATATGCCGAATCGCTTTGCGGTCAAGCGATTCCTGCGCCTTAGAGACTCCAGTCGACCTGGAACCAGAATTTGTCGGTATCGCTAGCCAGATCATCGGCCTCATAATGTGCGTAGCGGATCGAAAACGCGGTCTTTTCGATCTTCGCGGATGCGAGAAGATTGATCTCATCGCCATAATGCAGGCTTAGCCGGTCACTGTCGAACCGATGCCATGTTGCTTGCAGCGCCACGGCGGAAAGCGGCCCCAGCTGTTTCCAGCCATAGCCGCCGCCAACATGGAAATCGCGCACGCCGTTAGGCGGAGTCGTCAGCAACTTGTCCGCCCAGCCCTGAAATTTGAAGTTGCTGCCGAGCGGCGTCTGGAAACTGGTGAGCGCCGCGCCCCTGTCGGCGCCCAGCACCTCATATCCGACGTTGAGTTTCCATCCCTTTACGTCCAGCGTCGCGTCGGCCAGCCAATAATCCGCCGCATAGCGACTGGGATTGGCGCGATAGTCGGATTGCCGCGCATAGCTGAACTGATAGCCGATCTTTGCGATGCTTGAGAGGGCGCGGCTTCCCGCCAGCCGCGCGCCGTAAGTCTGGCTGGACAGGCGAAAACCCTGCACCGCCGCTTCATCCTGATCGATCAGATAGGCAAAGCCCGTCAGCGTGCCGACCGGCGTGACATAGGACAGGTTGGCAAGGATATTATCGCCGCTCACCGCCTGTTGCCGCGCCCCATTGCCGTCAATGCCCCAGATCGACCGCACGCTCCAGGCATAGGCGACATCCAGCTTCAGTTTCGGCAGAGGCATGAGTTCGACTCGGATGGCATCGAAGGTCTGGGCATTGTCGCGGAAGGGAACATTGCCGACGAAGCGTTCATCATCCAGAGCGATCTTCTGCCGTCCGGCGGTCAATGTCAGGTCTTTCGTCGCATATTGAAGCTGCGCGATGACGAGCGCAACATTCTGCGGATCGGCCACCAGCGGCCGGGTTGGAGCGCCGTTCAACCCGTCATAATAATGGTCGATCATGGCCAGCGTTCCCTGCCCGACTATTGTCGCGCTGATCGCGCCGCTGCGGGCGGCCAGTCCTGCCCGCGCGCGGATAGTGAGCGCGTCTGCTTGTCTGGCAAGGTCGTCCTGATCGACATGCTCATAACGCAGCCGGGCTTCGGCGATGGGCCTCAGCGTCAGTTGCTGGGCGCAAGCGGGGCCTGCGACGGCCAGCGCGGCCGCCGATGCAAGAAACAGTTTCATGGAAGATTGTCCCCCTTCGGACGATGTGATGCATGGGAAGGGCGGCTGCCCTCATGGGCCGCCGCCTTTCCCTCTCCCATTTCAGATTCGCGCGCCGCTGCTCCAGGTCGCGCGCCAGCGGCCGCGCACCATGGCGATGCCGAGGAAAGCCAGCACGGCCAACGCTGCGAAGATCAGAAAACCCGCCGCGAAACTGCCCGTCATCTGCTTGGCGATGCCGAGCGACGAAGCAAGATAGAAACCGCCTATCCCGCCCGCCATGCCGACAAGGCCGGTCATGACGCCGATTTCCTCCTGGAACCGCTGCGGGACGAGCTGGAACACCGCGCCGTTGCCCACGCCCAGCGCCAGCATCGCCGCCACGAAGAAGCAAAGCGCGGCCGCCAATGTCGAAGCATAAGCGACGGCGGACAGCGCCAGCGCCGCGACCAGATAGACGATCATCAAAGCCCGCACTCCGCCGATCCGGTCGGCCAGCGCGCCGCCCATGGGCCGCACCAGCGATCCCGCGAAAACGCATGCTGCGGTGCAATATCCAGCGGTGACGGGGCTCAATCCGAACTGGTCGGTGAAATAGATCGGCAGCGATGCGGCCAAACCCACGAAACCGCCGAATGTGACGGCATAGAAGGCCATCAGCCACCAGGCGTCGGCGGTTTTGAGGGGATGGAAATAATCGGCCAGCCGCTTGGGCGGCGGTGCGTTGGGCGCGTCTTTCGCCATCAGCATATACACCACGAACACGATCGAAAGCGGGATGCAGGCAAGCCCCAGCACCGCGTTCCAGCCGAACAGCTTGGCCAGCCCCGGCGCGAAGAGCGAGGCGAGCACCGTGCCCGAATTGCCCATGCCGGCAAGGCCCATCGCCTTGCCCTGATGTTCGGGCGGATACCAGCGGCTCGCCAGCGGCAGCGCGATGGCGAAGCTTGCTCCCGCAAAGCCAAGGATCACACCCAGCGCCAGCGTGCCGCCGAAGCTGTTGACGCCCATCATCCAGGCGGTAAACAGTCCGGCGATGACGATGATCTGGCTGATCGCGCCCGACCGTTTCGGCCCGATCCGATCGACCAGCAGGCCGTTCACGACACGCAGAAGCGCGCCCATCAGCGTGGGCGTCGCGACCATCAGCCCCTTTTCGGCGGGGGTCAGCGCCAGCGCACTGGCGATGGAGGGAGCAAGCGGTCCCAGCAGCACCCAGACCATGAAAGCCAGGTCGAAATAGAGAAAGGCGGCGATCAAGGTCGGCGTATGACCAGCTTTCCAGAAGCTGGTCGGGCTGGCTTCCCCTTCGCCGTCGGACGGGCGATCCCAATAAGCAGTTGCCATGATGACGTCCTTCAATCTTGTGAAATGGACACGAAAAAAGCCGCTCTCCGAACCTCGTTTTTTCCGAAGTCCGGCCAGCGGCTTTGCTGCAAAATATTAGGGGGAGAGCTTAGTCCCGGCGTTGGGAGGGCTCGTCCTGTAAAAACGCGCTTCGTCGCGCGACTCTTATCTTATCTCGCGATTGCAACCATGTTGCAAGGCACAATTTACGGGGCGAAATCTTGCCGCGCCGCATCAAAACCGGCGAGAAAATCGTCGATTCGTTCCGGGTCGAAGACGCGCCCATCAAAGAAGCGGTCCGGCCCCAGAGTCAGTTCCCCGCGCTTCGATCCCACCGCTAACGGCGTATTGACCGCCCCTTCGACCTTCATGCTGGCGCCGGGCAAGGCGACGTCGCTGTCCGCCAGCGCACGGCGGAAGACGTCCGGGCGGAAAACGCCCGCCGCGTTCGCCATGTTGGCGGGGCTGTGGTCGACCATCTTCCAGCGCACCAGCTGGGAATAGATCCACAGCGCCTGACTGCGCCATGGAAAGGCAGTCGCTTCCCGCGAAAAGAGCATGAAATCGGGCATGGAAAGCGGCGCCATGCCCATCCGGGCGACAATTTGCCCGGACATGGCGCGCTGGATCAGCTCCGCAGGCTGATCGACATAGCGCGGATCGGACAGCAGATGCGCCAGCGCCGCGTGATTGGAGGCGTCGTCGCACCAGGCGGCCGACCTTGCGAGCGCACGCAGCAGCCGATCCGCGATGGAGGGATTTGCCTCCAGCCAATCCGTGCGGAAGGTCAGCACTTTCTCCACGCCCCGCTGCCAGATACGTTCGCCCACGGCCACCGCTTCAGCCAGACCAACCTCGACCGCCGCGCTGCCCCATGGCTCACCGGCGATAAAGCCGTCAATTTCCCCGGCTCTCATCGCTTCAGTCGTCAGCGACGGCGGCAGCACCCGCAATATGACATCGCGATCCGGGTCCACGCCCGCGCTCGCCAGCCAATAGCGGAGCATGATCGCATGACTGGAAAAGCGGTGGACGACGCCGATCACCGGTTTGCGCCGCCAAAGGCCGATGGCGGCGGCAAAATCATGGGCGGTGCCCAGCGGATCGTGGAGACGCCGGGCGATGTCCGGGTCCAGCGCCTGCGCGAAATCGCGTGCCATCACCAGCATGTTGCCGTTGACGCTGAGTTTATAGGGCGCGGCCAGAGATGCGCCCTGCTGGCTGAGGCCCAATGTCACCGCCACGGCCAGCGGAGCCAGCATATGCGCCGCCTGCACCTGGCCGAAGATCAGCCGGTCGCGCAATGTTGCCCAGCTGGTCGTGCGGACGAGGTCGAGCGAAATGCCTTCTTCTTCGGCAAAGCCCCGTTCCCGCGCGACCGCCAGCACGGCGACATCGGTCAGGGGCAGGAATGCGATACGCAGCGTCGTCATCATGCCGGTCCCCCGAGCAGGTCGCTGGCGGTGACGAGAGCCTGGGCGACATCCACGATCTTCTTCCCCTGATTCATCGCGCTGGTCCGCAGCAGTGCATAGGCATCCGGTTCGCTGAGGCCGCGTTGGTGCATCAATATGGATTTGGCCCGGTCGATGATCTTGCGGTCGGACAGGGCGGTGCGTGCTTCCTCCAACTCGGTCTGTATGCGAGCAAAGGCGTTGAAGCGCCGGACCGCCAGTTCCAACACCGGCTTCACCCGTTCCTTCCGAAGCCCGTCGACCACATAGGCGGATATGCCAGCATCGATGGCCGCGCCGATCATTGCTTCGTCCGATTGGTCCACGAACATGGCGATAGGACGGGCGAGCGCGCGGCTGACCGTCAACATCTCCTCCAGCGTATCGCGGCTCGGGCTGCCAAGATCCATCAGGACAACATCGGGCGCCATGCGTTCAAGACGCGCGACAAAAGCGCCGCGCGGTGGGACGATGTGAATGTCGTCATAGCCCGCTTCGCGCAGTCCTTCCTCCAGGACCGTGGCCCGCAACCCGCTGTCATCGATGATGACGATTCTCATCCAGCCACACCCTGTCGCCCCTGTCACGCCATTGCCGACAGTCCTCCCCCCGTCAATGCCCCGCGATTGTTACCGGAACATTCATGTAGGCGTGCGGGGCGCAGCGATGGCATGACAGGCCCGAACGACCGCGATGGACCGTCTAGTTCCCGGCGGCCATCCCGGATAGCTGTTCGCGCTCCTTGCGCTTTCCCGCGCTCAGTAGCAGCGCATAGCCTGCCAGTGCGGACAGGAGCGATCCACCGAGCACGCCGATTTTCACTTCATCCATCAATATGGGATCGGGAAAGGCCAGTCCGCCAATGAACAGGCTCATGGTGAAACCGATGCCGCACAGGACGCATACGCCATAGATCTGCGTCCAGTTCGCGCCGCTTGGCTTGCCAGCCAGCCCGGAACGAACGCATAGCCAGAGGGCGGCAAAGACCCCTGCCTGCTTGCCCAAGAACAGTCCTGCGGCAACGCCGAGAGGCAAGGGCGCTATCAGGTCGCCCATGCCAAGACCCGCGAACGCAACGCCCGCATTGGCAAAGCCGAACAAGGGAATGATGCCATAAGCGACATAAGGATGCAGCCCGTGTTCCAGCCGGTGAAGCGGGGAATCGGCGGCGTCCGGGGCGCCAGGCGTGGCGCGGATCGGGATGAGGGCGGCGGCCAGCACCCCGGCGATGGTGGCATGAACGCCGGACAGCAGCACCGCTAGCCACAACAGGAAAGCCAGTATCAGATAGGGCCAGAGCTGTTTTACCCCCACCCGGTTGAGAATGAACATGGCCCCCATGACGAGAGCGGCCGAAAGCAGGGCAAGGCCCCGGATCTCATTTGTATAGGCGAGCGCTATGATCGCCACGGCGCCCATGTCGTCCACTATGGCGACGGTGGTCAGGAACAGCTTGAGCGAGGTGGGAACCCGTGATCCCAGCAGGGCCATGACACCGATGGCGAAGGCTATATCTGTGGCCGCCGGTATGGCCCAGCCTCTCGCCAGGCCCGGCGTCGACCCGGCAAAGGCTAGATAGACCAGAGCCGGTACCGCCATGCCGCCCGCAGCCGCGATGGCGGGAAGCGCCCGGTCCGACCAGCTTGCCAGATGCCCGTCGACAAATTCCCGCTTGATCTCCAGCCCGACGAGCAGGAAAAAAAGCATCATCAGCCCGTCATTGATCCAGTGCAGCACGGACATCGGGCCGATCTTGACATGCAGGACATGGAAATAGCCGTCGGCAAGCGGGCTGTTGGCCACGATCATCGCCAATGCCGCCGCCGCCATCAGGATGATGCCTCCGGCAGCTTCGCTCTGAAGGAAATTCCGCAGTGCCGAAGGGCGCGTGACCCTCATGGCCGAGTGCCCGTCGTGACGGCTGGGAAGGGCGCGCGAAATGACGGGCCGATGGAAGGAAGTGATTTGTCAGGCATGTCCACGTTACCGGGAAGAGGAGGGGAAGCCCCTTTTTGTAACGATATACAGGGACTTTTCCATCCTTGTATGAATAAATCCACGGCGTGCGCCGCCGTGGATGGATATTGAGCGCGAATAGTCCGCCTTTCCCGTTCCTACAGGATGGCCGGCAGGTCCAGTCCCTTGTCCACCGCACAATCGCGTGCGATTTCATACCCCGCATCAGCGTGCCGCATCACGCCCGTCGCCGGATCGTTCCACAACACCCGCTCCAGCCGCTCTGCCGTTTTCGCCGTGCCGTCGGCAACGATGACCATGCCGCTATGTTGGGAAAAACCCATCCCCACGCCTCCGCCATGGTGCACCGATACCCAGGTCGCGCCCGAAGCGGTGTTGAGCAATGCGTTGAGTAGCGGCCAGTCGCTGACGGCGTCGCTACCGTCCTTCATCGCTTCCGTTTCGCGATTGGGGGAAGCGACCGATCCGCTGTCCAGATGGTCGCGTCCGATGACCACCGGCGCCTTCAACTCCCCCTTCGCCACCATCTCGTTGAAGGCGAGGCCCAGCCGGTGCCGGTCGCCCAGCCCCACCCAGCAAATGCGCGCGGGTAGGCCCTGAAACCGGATTTTCTCTCGCGCCATGTCGAGCCAGTTGTGGAGATGGGTATTGTCGGGCAGCAATTCCTTCACCCTGGCGTCGGTTCGATAGATATCCTCCGGATCGCCTGACAGGGCCGCCCAGCGAAAAGGCCCTATGCCCCGGCAGAATAGCGGCCGGATATAGGCGGGCACGAAGCCGGGAAAGTCGAAGGCATTCTCCACCCCCTCATCCTTCGCCATCTGCCGGATGTTGTTGCCATAGTCGGTGGTCGGCACGCCCGCCGCCTGGAAGTCGAGCATGGCGCGGACATGAACGGCCATGGAGGCTTTCGCCGCCTTCGCCACGGCTGCGGGCTCGCGCTCGCGCCGCTCGATCCATTGCGCGACGGTCCAGCCGATAGGGAGGTAGCCGTTCACCGGATCATGCGCGCTGGTCTGGTCGGTGAGCAGGTCCGGCCGGATACCGCGCCGGTAAAGCTCCGGCAGGATTTCCGCTGCATTGCCTAGCAGGCCGACCGACACCGGCTTCCTGTCGGCGCAGCTTTTCCCGATGATCGCCATCGCTTCCTCAATGGTGGAGGCGGCGACATCCAGATAGCCCGTCCGCAGGCGCATATCGATCCGGCTCGGCTGGCATTCGATGGCCAGGCAGGATGCACCGGCCATCACGGCGGCGAGCGGTTGTGCGCCGCCCATGCCGCCCAGACCCGCCGTCAGCAACCATTTGCCGCCAAGGTCGCCGCCATAATGCTGGCGGCCCATCTCGACGAAAGTTTCATAGGTGCCCTGCACGATGCCCTGCGTGCCGATATAAATCCATGAGCCTGCCGTCATCTGTCCGTACATGGCGAGGCCGCGCTTATCGAGTTCGTTGAAATGCTCCCAATTCGCCCAGTGCGGGACGAGGTTGGAGTTGGCGATGAGGACGCGGGGCGCATCTTCATGCGTGCGGAACACGCCCACGGGCTTGCCTGACTGGATGAGCAGGGTCTGGTCGTCCTCCAGCCGCTTCAGAGTCTCGATAATCCGGTCATAACTCTCCCAGTCGCGTGCGGCCCGGCCGATGCCGCCATAGACGACCAGTTCCTCCGGCCGTTCCGCCACGTCGGGATGGAGGTTGTTCATCAGCATCCGCAGCGGTGCTTCGGTCAGCCAGCTTTTGGCGGAAAGCGCCATACCGGTCGGAGCCTTGATGATGCGGCTGTTGTCGATGCGGGTCATGATCTGGATTCCTGCCGGGCGAAGGTGATGCAGGCCTGCAATATGCGGGTGAGGATCGGGACGATAGCGGCGGCGCGCGCCGGATTGAAAGGGGGCGGCCAATTGCCCTCATCGAGAATATCCGGCTCATCCATGTAGCCGCGCATGGCCAGTTCCATCTGGATCGCGTGGACGCTGTTTTCGGGGCGGCCATAATGGCGCGTCGTCCACCCGCCCCGGAAACGCCCGTTCAGCACATGGCTGAAGGGGCCTTCCGCGCAAATGCCCGTCACCGCTGCCTCCAGCGCCGGATCGCAGGTGACGCCGCCATTGGTGCCGATATTGAATTGTGGCAATTCGCCGTCGAACAGGCGCGGGACATGGCTGCGGACCGAATGGGCGTCATAGAGGACGATGCGCGGATGCAGCGTTCGCAGCCGAACGATTTCTCCTTCCAGTGCCGCATGATAGGGGGCGAACCAGATGGCCCTGCGCCGCGCGATCTCCGCATCGCCGGGCGTCGTGCCGGTATAAAGCGGATCGCCGTCGAAGGTCGAGGTCGGGCAAAGCTCTGTCGTCGTCTGTCCCGGATAAAGCGAGACGCCGGAAGGGTCGCGATTGAGGTCGATCACGCTGCGGGAAATGCGGCTGCGAACGGTCGTCGCGCCCAATCCCCGCGCAAAGCCGTAAAGCCGGTCCACCCACCAGTCGGCATCCCGCCGCGCCAGCCATGGCGACCGGAAAGCTCCCTCCACATCGGCCAATTCCATACCTGTATGGGGAAAGGCGACGATCAGCGGCGCGTCGCCCCGCGTGATTTCCAGCCAGTCAGTCATGCAACCCCCGGCAAATCATGGACGACGGCAAGCAGCGCGCCTGATCGGATCAGCGCGTTGGCCCGCTCCATGTCCGGATGGAAATGCCGGTCGTCGGTCAGCGGCGGCACCTCGTTTCGCAAGCAGGCGCGAGCGGCTTCCAACGGTTCGCTTGATGCCAGCGGCGCATGGAAATCCACGCCCTGCGCGGCGGCGAGCCATTCGATCCCGATCACCGCCATCGCATTCTCCGTCATGTCCAGCAGGCGGCGCGCGCCATGGGCGGCCATGGATACATGATCCTCCTGATTGGCCGATGTCGGGATGGAATCGACGCTGGCAGGAGTGGCGCGCTGCTTGTTCTCGGAAACGAGGGCAGCCGCCGTCACCTGCGGGATCATGAAACCCGAATTGAGGCCGGGTCTGGGCGTCAGGAAAGCAGGCAGGCCCGACAGTGCCGGGTCCACCAGCATGGCGATGCGCCGCTCCGCGATGGAGCCGATCTCGCAGATCGCCAGCGCGATCATGTCGGCGGCGAAAGCGACCGGCTCGGCATGGAAATTGCCGCCCGATAGCGCCTCATCGGTATCGGGGAAGATCAGCGGATTGTCCGAAACGCCGTTCGCTTCGATCTCCAGCGTGGCCGCCGCCTGCCGCAGCATATCCAGTGCCGCGCCCATCACCTGCGGCTGGCAGCGCAGGCAATAGGGGTCCTGCACCCGCGCATCGCCTTCCAGATGGCTCGCGCGGATCGGCGATCCGGCCATCAGCGCACGCAGGGTCGCGGCGACCTCAATCTGTCCCCTGTGTCGACGAAGATCATGGATGCGCGGGTCGAAAGGCGTGTCGGAACCCCTGGCCGCCTCGGTCGAAAGCGCGCCTGTCACCAGCGCGGACTGGAACAGCCGTTCCGCCTCGAACAGTCCGGCCAGCGCAAGGCTGCACGAAAACTGCGTCCCATTGAGCAGCGCCAGCCCCTCCTTCGGCCCCAGTTCGACTGGTGAGAGCCCTGCCTGCCTCAAGGCGTCGGAAGCAGGCATCCGAACGCCATCGGCGAAAATCTCGCCCACGCCGATCATCGTCGCGGCCATATGCGCCAGCGGCGCAAGGTCGCCGCTTGCCCCCACCGAACCCTGCGCGGGAATTACCGGCGTCAGTCCCTGGGCCAGCATAGCCTCCAGCAGCGCGACCGTTTCCGGTCGCACGCCCGAAGCGCCCTGCGCCAGACTGGCGAGCTTCAGCGCCATCATCAGCCGCACCACCGGCACAGGCGCGGGCGCGCCCACGCCCGCCGCATGGCTCAGCACGATATTACGCTGTAACCTCGCCAGATCGTCGTCGCCGATGCGGACGCTGGCGAGCTTTCCAAAGCCGGTGTTGATGCCGTAGACGGGATCGCCCTTCGCCAATATGCGCGCCACCGCCGCCGCGCTTTCTGCCACGCGCTCGGCATGGGCCGGGTCGAGCCGCACCGCCGCGCCGCGATAGATTGCGCGCCATTCCGCCAGGGCTACGTCGCCGGGGCAAAGCAGGACGTCGATCATTGGCCACTCCAGATGCGGGCATGGAGGGGGTTGAACCCCATGCGATAGACAAGTTCGGCGGGGCTTTCGATGTCCCAGATGGCAAGGTCGCAACTCTTGCCGACCTCGATGGTGCCGATCCGGTCGCCCAGCCCCAATGCCCGGGCGGCGTTGCGGGTGACGCCCGCCAGACATTCCGCGACCGTCAGCCGGAACAGCGTCGCCCCCATATTCATGACCAGCAGCAGCGAGGTGAGTGGCGAGGTGCCCGGATTGCAGTCCGTCGCCAGCGCGATCGGTACGCCCGCCCGGCGCAGTCCTTCAATCGGCGGCAGCTTCGTCTCCCGCATGAAATAATAAGCGCCGGGCAGTAGAGTGGCGACCGTTCCGGCCTGCGCCATCGCCGCGATTCCATTCTCATCCAGATATTCCAGATGATCGGCGGACAGCGCGCCGAACGCCGCCGCCAGCGCCGCGCCGTGCAGGTTGGAAAGCTGCTCGGCATGAAGCTTCACCGGCAGTTCGAACCGCGTGGCCGCCTCGAACAGCCGCCGCGTCTGCTCCGGCGTGAAACCGATGCTCTCGCAAAAGGCGTCCACCGCGTCGGCCAGTCCACTCGCAGCCACTTGCGGTATCACTTCCTCGCACAGCATGGCGATATAGCCGTCCGCATCGCCTGCAAATTCCGGCGGCAGCGCATGAGCGCCCAGAAAGCTCGTCTCGACCCGGACCAGCCTTTCCGCACCCAGTCGCCGCGCCGCGCGCAGCATCCGGATCTCCGTTCCGGGGTCGAGACCATATCCCGACTTCACCTCGATCGTGGTCACGCCCTCGGCTATCAGCGCATCCAGCCGGGGGAGGGCGGACGCCACCAACTCCGCCTCGCTTGCCGCCCGCGTCGCCTTCATGGTGGAGATAATGCCGCCGCCTGCCCGCGCGATCTCCTCATAAGACGCGCCTTCCAGCCGCATTTCGAACTCACGCGCGCGATTGCCGCCGTGGATCAGGTGCGTGTGGCAGTCGATCAATCCCGGCGTGGCCCAGCGGCCGTGGCAGTCGATGATCTCCTTTGCGTCCGGCGCGTCGGCGGCAGGCCCTACAAAGTCGATGTTTCCTTCGACCGCGCCCACCGCGCCGCGCTCGATGCAGCCCAGGCCCGGTGCGTCCGCGCGCAATGTCGCGATCCGCATGTTGGTCCAGATCCTGTCACATAGCACGGCCCGGTCCTTTTGCCTCTGGCGCCGACTCAATAATGTATATACTTAATTGGACAAGTCGGCGCTTGTCCAGACGGAAGGGAAAGAATGCGGCTTTGGTTCGAAGCGGCCCTGTTGCCTGAAGGGTGGCGGGATCATGTCCGGGTCACGGTGGCGGACGGCCTGATCGTGCAGGTTTTGCCGGACACGCTCCCGGCTCCAGATGACGAACGCCATGGCCCAGCGATTCCTGGCCTTGCCAATCTGCACAGCCATGCTTTCCAGCGCGGCATCGCGGGTCTGACCGAGCGGGCGGGAAGCGGCTCCGACAGTTTCTGGACATGGCGGGAGGCCATGTATCGCTTCGTCGACCGGCTCGATCCGGAAGGGCTGCGCGCCATCGCTGCTCTTGCCTATGTCGAGATGCTGGAAAGCGGCTTCACCCGTGTTGGCGAGTTCCATTATCTGCACCATGATCGCGACGGCCAACGCTATGCCGACCGTGCAGCCATGTCCTGCGCCATCGCCGAGGCGGCGCGCGAAAGCGGCATTGCGCTGACGCTGCTCCCCGTATTCTACGCGCATGCAGGGTTTGGCGGGACGCCGCCCACGCAGGGGCAGAGGCGCTTCGTCCACGACCTCGACGGCTATGCCACCCTGCTGGAGGCGGCGGGTAAGGTGATCGCTGACCTTGAAGGCGCGGTGCTGGGCGTCGCGCCGCATAGCCTGCGCGCCGTCCTGCCGGAGGAACTCTCCCAGATTACGGCGCTGCTTCTGCAAGGCCCGGTCCACATCCACATCGCCGAGCAGATGGCGGAGGTGGACGACTGCCTTGCGTGGAGCGGCCAGCGTCCGGTGGAATGGCTGTTCGACCATGCATCGGTGGACAGGCGCTGGTGCCTTGTCCACGCAACCCATGTTACGCCCGAAGAACTGGGCCGGATCGCCGATAGGCAAGCGGTCGTCGGTCTGTGTCCCATTACCGAGGCCAATCTGGGCGATGGCATCTTTCCCGCACGCGCCTTCCTAAACAAGGGCGGGCGGATCGGCGTTGGCTCCGATTCCAATGTGGAGATCGATGCGGCAGCGGAACTACGCCTGCTCGAATATGGCCAGCGCCTCCAGCATCGGGGCCGCAACCTTCTGGCGGGAGGGCCGGGCCAGTCCACCGGCGGCAGCCTCTTTCGCGCCGTTCAAGGCGGCGGAGCACAGGCCAGCGGGCAACAGCCGCATGGACTGGCGGTGGGCGCGCCCGCCGACATCGTCGCCTTCCGGCCGGACCATAGTGTGTTGGTGGAACGCCGCGAGGATGCGATCCTCGACAGCTGGATTTTTGCGGGCGGGAAGGCGCTGGTCGATAGCGTCTGGCGTCATGGCCGCAGGCGCGTTAGCGAAGGCCGCCACCTGGCGCGCTCCGCGATCGAGGCACGCTATCGCCGGACATTGGGGGCCTATCTGGATTGACGGAGCAGAAGAACAAAAGCGCGCAAGCGATCCACAGCCGTATCCGGCAGGATATCGAAACGCGCATCATGTCGGGTGAATGGCGCCCGGGCCACCGCATTCCTTATGAACATGAGTGGATGGCGCTTTACGGTTGTTCCCGTATGACGGTGAACAAGGCGCTGCGCTCGCTGGTCCAGGCGGGGCTGCTGGAAAGCCGCAGACGCGCGGGCACTTTTGTCGCGGCGCCCCGCTTCCACCGCGCCGCGCTCGAAATTCCCGACATCCGCGCTGAAGTGGCTGAGCAGGGATTGGCCTATCGCATCGAACTCATCCGCTGCGAGCGCCGTCATGCCGATGACGGGGACAAGGCGCTGCTTCAGGTTTCAGGCGGCGACATCCTCGCCATAAAATGTCGCCATTTCGCGGATGACCAACCCTATGCGTTGGAACATCGCCTCATCAACCTTGATGCCGTGCCCGAGGCGGCTGGAGTCGATTTTTCCACTGAACCGCCCGGTTCGTGGCTGCTGGGCCATGTCCCGTGGACGGAGGCCGAACATCGCATCACCGCGATCAACGTGGATGCCGCCGCTGCCGCGCAACTGGGTGTCGCCACGGGCCACGCCTGCATCTCGCTCGAACGCTGGACGTGGCGCGGGGATGAACGGATTACCTATGCGCGACAGGTTTATCCAGGCGAACGCTATGCGCTGGTTGCACATTTTCGGGCATAACATTTTCCTGTGCTCCTGCTTTCGCGGGAACAGGGTACGTCAATCTTGACGTTCCAGCAGCTTTTCCACCAAGTTGGCCGCTGCTATCGTCACATCGCTCCACGTCACATCGAACCCCTCCGCATCGCCGAAATAGGGATCGGTTACGTTCGTCCCCTCCCGCCCCGGCACAAGGTCCATCAACAGCGCTAGATGCGCCGTTCCGTCCGCCGGGCGAATGCGGCGCAGGTCGCGTAGATTTTCTCCGTCGAGCGCGAAAATATGCTCGAAGCGATGGAAATCCTCTGCCTGCACCTGCCGCCCGCGATAGGTGCTGATGTCGATCCCATGACGCAGCGCCACCGCCTGCGCGCGCGGATCAGGGGGCGACCCAATATGCCAGTCGCCTGTCCCAGCCGAATCCGCCTCCGCCGCCAGCCGCGCCAGTGCTGCCTGTTCGCGGAACGCGGCTTCGGCAAGCGGCGAACGGCAGATATTGCCAAGGCACACGAACAGGACGGAAGGCTTGCTCATCCTTCCGCCGCCGCTGTCGAAAGTCCGAGTTGCGGCACGCCGATGGACCGCCGCCCGCCAAAATCCGTCCGCGCCACGATCACGCCCAGCTTCTCCATATAGTCGATCAGCCGCCGCACCCGACCCGGCGAACTGGTGCCATAGGCTCGCGCCAGCTCCGCGTCATCGGGGCAGGGTAGCCCCTGCATCGCCGCACGCGCGATCAGCAGGAAGGGGGCCAGCATATCCTCCGGCAGAGGGTCGGCCGCCCGCAGCGCATCCTCCCAGCGTGGGTCGGCGGCATCGGCCATCCCCGCCTGCGCCATGGCGAAGCGCTTGCGGAAGGCGGGCAGATCGATGGGCGCGCGCTTCAGTCCCTTCATCCGGCAGCGCACGGTGAAGTCCTGATAGAGCGTCGACACGCTTGGCTGCGCTTCCCCAAGGTCGGCGACGATATCCTCCAGCACCGCGACGATGACGCCGTCGGATTCGCCCATGTCGAACTCCGGCTCCACCGGCTTGGCGGAAGGCGCGGCGGCAAGGGCGCGCATCACCTCTTCGGCGGGCAGCGGCACGGGTTCGGGCCGGGACGGCGGCGGGGGTAGCGCGCTCTCCTCCTCCACCTGTGCGAACAACAATTCCTGCATGTCGCCGGTCGCGGCGGCGGGCGGCGGCATCAGCTTGTGCGTGCCGCCGCGCGTGCTGGTCTTGACCGAACCGATCTTGACTGCGACCGGACGGCGGCAGATCGCCGGACCCAGCGCGAGAAACCGTCCGCGTTCCAGATCACGAATCTGCTCCGCCTGCCGCCGCTCCATGCCGAGCAGGTCGGCGGCGCGCGCCATGTCGATGTCGAGGAAGGTGCGCCCCATCAGGAAGTTCGACGCTTCGGCCGCCACATTCTTGGCGAGCTTCGCCAGCCGCTGCGTCGCGATCACGCCAGCCAGCCCGCGCTTGCGCCCCCGGCACATGAGGTTTGTCATCGCCGCCAGCGACAGTCGCCGCGCCTCGTCCGATACGTCGCCTGCGGCCACCGGCGCGAACATCTGCGCTTCATCGACCACGACGAGCGCGGGATACCAGTGATCGCGCGGCGCGTCGAACAGGGTGGACAGGAATGTCGCGGCGCATTTCATCTGCGCTTCCAGTTCCAGCGATTCGAGACTGAGCACGACGGAAGCGCGATGTTCGCGAATCCGGGTCGCCATCGTGACGATCTCGCGCTCATTATAGTCGCCCGCATCGATCACCACATGGCCATATTCATCGGCCAGCGTGACGAAATCGCCCTCCGGATCGATCACCACCTGCTGCACCAGCGGGGCGCTTTCCTCCAGCAGCCGACGCAGCAGATGCGACTTGCCCGACCCCGAATTGCCTTGCACGAGCAGGCGGGTGGCGAGCAATTCTTCCACATCGACCAGCACGGGGTTTCCCGAGCCGTCTGTTCCTATGCTGATACTGGCGGTCACGCATGTCCTTTGGCCCAGCCTGCGTCCCCGGCGCAAGCCCTGCCGCATCGAAGGGACATAAAGGGATGTTTCCCTTGACCCGCCCCATGGTGCGATGCAGCATCCCTTCCATGGCGACTCCTGTATCTTCGACGGGCGCTCCGGCGATCACGCAAAACCCCGATATCCGCTATCTTGGCCGTTTGCTGGGCGATGTCATCCGCGCTTATGGCGGGGACAAGCTTTACAAGCAGACCGAATATATCCGCTCCGCCTCGGTGGACCGGGCGCGGGGGATTCAGGGCGCGGATGTCACCGACACCGGCCTCGATGCCTTGAGCCTGGACGATACGCTCTCCTTCGTGCGCGGTTTCATGCTGTTTTCGATGCTCGCCAATCTGGCAGAGGACAGGCAGGGCGTCGCCGCAGAGCCGGGCGCGGATGTCGCCTCCGCCCTCAAGCGGCTGGAAAGCGAGGGCATCGGCCATGATGCCGTGATGAAGCTGCTGGATCATGCGCTGGTCGTGCCGGTGCTGACCGCGCATCCGACCGAGGTGCGGCGCAAGAGCATGATCGACCATCGCAACCGCATCGCCGACCTCATGCGCCTGCGCGACGCGGGGCGCGCCGAAACCGACGAGGGCGAAAATCTGGATGAGGCGATCTTCCGCCAGATCGCCCTGCTGTGGCAGACGCGTCCGCTGCGCCGGGAAAAGCTGTTCGTCGCGGACGAGATCGAAAATGTCCTGACCTATCTGCGCGACATCTTCCTTCCCACCTTGCCAGCGCTCTACGCCCGGTGGGAGCGGGTGCTGGAGGGGCGTCCGCACAGTTTCCTGCGCGTGGGATCGTGGATCGGCGGCGACCGCGACGGTAATCCCTTCGTTCAGGCGCCGCAGCTTCGCTTCGCCCTGTCGCGCGCCTGCCAGGCGGCGCTGGGCTATTATCTGGAAGCCATGCATGCGTTGGGCGCGGAACTCTCGCTCTCCACTGAACTCGCCCATGTGCCCCAGCCGGTGCTGGACCTGGCGCAAGCGAGCGGCGACGATTCCCCCAGCCGGCAAGATGAACCCTATCGCCGCGCTATTTCCGGCATCTATGCTCGTCTTGCCGCGACCTATGCCGCGCATATGGGTCATGCGCCGCCGCGCCCTTCGACGCTGAGCGGCGATCCCTATGCCAGTCCTGCCGAACTGCGCCGCGATCTCGTCACCGTCGCGCAGGGCCTTGCGAGCGAAGGCGATGGCGCGCTGGCGACCGGCGGTGCGCTGGGCCGCCTGATCCGGGCGGTCGAGACGTTCGGCTTCCACCTCGCCACGCTCGACATGCGGCAGAATAGCGACGTGCATCAGCGCGTCGTCGCGGAATTGTTGAAGAAGGCGGGCGTCGAGGACGACTATGGAAATCTCGACGAATTTGCGCGCATCGCCCTCTTGCGCCGGGAACTGGCGAGCAACCGTCCGCTCGGCACCCGCTTTTCCGACTATTCGGAGGAAACCGCTTCCGAACTCGCCATCGTGGAGGCGGCGGCGGAGGCGCACCGCATCTACGGCCCGCAATGCATCACCCACTATATCATTTCCAAGGCGGAAAGCGTTTCGGACCTGCTGGAGGTCAATATCCTCCTGAAGGAGGCGGGCCTCTGGCGCGTGGGCGCGGACGGTGATCCCCCACAGGCCGCCATCATGGCGGTGCCGTTGTTCGAAACCATCGCCGACCTTGAAGCCGCGCCTAAGATCATGTCCGCCTATTTCGGTCTGCCGGAGATTTCCGGCGTGGTGCAGGCGCGCGGCCATCAGGAAGTGATGATCGGCTATTCGGACAGCAACAAGGACGGCGGCTACATCACCTCCACCTGGGGCCTGTTCAAGGCGAGCAAGGCGCTGGAGCCGGTCTTTGCCGAGGCAGGCGCGGCGATGCAGCTATTCCATGGCCGGGGCGGCGCGGTCGGGCGCGGTGGCGGCTCCTCCTTCGCCGCCATTCAGGCCCAGCCCAGGGGCACGGTGCAGGGCCGCATCCGCATCACCGAACAAGGCGAGGTGATTGCCGCCAAATATGGCACGCGCGACGTCGCCATGGCCAATCTGGAGGCGATGACCAGCGCGACCCTGCTTGCCAGCCTGGAGCCGGAGGGCATTTCCCGGCGCGATGCAGCCCGCTTCGCTGCCGCGATGGACGAACTGTCGCAGATGGCTTTCACCGCCTATCGTGACCTTGTTTACAAAACAGAGGGGTTCAAGGAATTTTTCCGCGAGCTGACGCCCATTCAGGAAATCTCCGGGCTCAAGATCGGCTCCCGCCCTGCCAGCCGCACCCAGAGCACGCGGATCGAGGATCTGCGCGCCATCCCCTGGGTGTTCAGCTGGTCGCAGGCGCGGGTGATGCTGCCGGGCTGGTATGGCGTCGGTCACGCGCTTGCCGCGTTCGAGGACAAGGCGCTGCTCGCCGATATGGCGCAAAGCTGGTCTTTCCTCGATTCCGCTTTCGACAATCTGGAGATGGTGCTGGCGAAATCCGATCTCGGCATCGCCGCGCGCTATCTGCCGCTGGTCGAGGATCAGGCAAGGGCCGAGGCGATTTTCGCCCGCATCCGCGATGGCTGGGCTATGACCCATGACGGCCTGCTCGCTGCCACCGGTCAGTCGCGTCTGCTGGAAAAGAATCCGAAGCTTGACGAATCCATCCGTCTACGCCTGCCTTATATCGAGCCGCTGAACCTGCTTCAGGTAGAACTGCTGAAACGCCATCGCGCCGGCGAAGAAGATCCCCGCATCAGGGAAGGCATCGAATTGTCGATCAACGCCATCGCGACCGCGCTCCGCAACAGCGGTTGATATGAAGAGGACGAGCCAGCCTGCAGTCCAAATGGCTGACCCGTCCTCAACTCCTCCGGAGAGGAAGGGGGTGGGCGGACGCAAGGGAATGTCCGCCCAAACCTTATGCGCTGTTCAGGTCAGAATTTGGCGACCACGCCCGCCATCGGACGGATGGAACGGAAATTCCCCAGAGTGTCGGCCTGAAAACGCAGGCGGATGGGGCTGCTCGCCGCCGTGCTGCCAAGGTCGGCGGCCGACAACTCCACGCCCGCGCCATAGGTGGTGCCGTGGAAGTCCGGGCTGTCGGAACCCAGTGCGTCGAAATTGACCCAGCGATAGCCGACCTTGCCGAAGATCAGACTGTCCTTGCCCGCCTTCACGCCTGCGCGGCCGGCCACGCCATATTCCCAGTCGACATCGCCGCTGACGCCCTTGGACGCCGTGCCTTCGACGCCGATGACGATCGGCCCGGCGACATTATAGTTCACGCCCGCGACGCCTTCGACCATCCGGCCCTTATAGCCGACGGGCGGAATGCCCTCTTTGCCGGTTTCGCTGTCATAGTTATCCACGCCGCCCATTACGCCGACATAGGGTTCGATGCGGCGGGTGGAGCCTGCCTCGTCCTGCGCCATGGCGGCAGCGGGAATGAAGGACGCAGCGGCGACCGCCGCGAAAAGCAGTTTGTTCATGGGTGACCCTTTTTGTTGTTGGTGAAAAAATCGCGTCCGGGGTTTGGACCCCCGTCGTGCCCGGTGCGCTCAAAGCGGCCAAGGGCACATAAGGAAATCCGCCAGAGGCCTTGAAAGTTTCCTGAACAAACGCAAAATCCGGTCGATCCACCGAAATTGCGGCACAAATACAACGGTTTCTGTCAGCCCGGTGAACGGAGTGCGGTTTTTCTGAACCTCCGATAAATAACTCTTCGATCTGCCGGCCCATTCACAACCAATTCAACCAACGCGCGTTAGGGTGTTGGCAATATTGTTTAAGGAGAAAGGCGATGGCCTTGTTTAAACGGCCTTTGCTCGCGGCGATGAGCCTTGCCGGAGCCCTCATGGTGGCTGGCTGTGCCTATGATGATGGCTATTATGGCGGCGTCGGTGTCGGCAGTGGCTATTATGGCGGCGACTATTGGGATTCCGGTTATTATGGCTCAGGCTATGGATATGGCTGGAATGACGGCTATTATTATCCGGGCAGCGGCTATTATGTCTATGATCGCGGCGGCAAGCGCCACCGCTGGAATGACGGACAGCGCCGCTATTGGGAAAAGCGCCATGCTGAGCATCGCAACGATGACCGGTGGCGTGGCCAGGATCGCGATCGCTGGCAGGGGGGCAACCGGGATCGTTGGCAGAATCGCGACCATGACGGGCGTCGGGATGGTAACTGGAACAATCGGCCCCAACGCCCGCAGACCACGCGCCCGCAAACGAATGACGGCGATCGAGGCCGTTGGCGCGGCGGCCGGGATGCCGTAACCTCGCCCCGGCCGCAAGCGCGTCCGGAAGCGCGGGTGCCCCGCTCCGATGGAGGCCAACGCCAGCCGCGTGCCGGAAGAAGGCAGAATCCGAACTGAATAATATGGAGAGCGACGGACTGATGGGATGGCAAAAGGGAACGGTTCTTTTTCTGGGAGTTATGGCGCTGGCCGCCTGTGACGGGCGTGAGGAAAGCGCGATCGACAATCTGGCGAACGGCGCCAATGCGGCGCAGGTGCAGAATAATGTAAGGGCTGAAGCGCAGGCGCTGATGGAACCGCTGGCCCCGCCGCTGCCCGGATCACCCGGCGGCCTTCCCGTCCTCTCGGAACCGCCGATCGACGAGGACGCCATCGATCCCGACAGCGCGCAGGGCGCAGCGCAGGTCGTGCAGGGCTATTACGGCCTGCTGGAGGAAAAGCGGTATAATGACGCGCAGGATCTCTGGAACGAGAACGGCGCGATCGGATCGGAGGAAGATGTTCTTTTCGCTGCCCGCTTCCGGGGATTTAGCGAAATTCATGCCAATGTCGGCGCGCCCGGCGAAGCGGAGGGCGCGGCAGGCTCCCTCTATGTGACGGTCCCGGTGCAGGTCTATGGCCGCGTCGCCGCCACCGGCAAGCCCTGGTATACCTTGCGGCAGGTGACGCTGCGCCGCGTCAACGACGTGCCCGGATCGTCGGAAGCCGACCGCCGCTGGCACATCGAATCGATCGGGCCTTATACTGCGCCCGAAGAACCGGCGGGGGAAGCGGCGGCCAACGCCATCTCCCCCACCGACGGCATGGTCAGGAAACCGTAGCCTTCACGATCTTGCCGGGGGTTGCCGGCGGTTCGCCCTTGGGCAGGGCGTCGACATGCTCCATGCCGGACGTGACTTCGCCCCAGACGGTATATTGCCCGTCGAGGAAGGTCGCGTCGTCGAAGCAGATGAAGAACTGGCTGTTGGCGCTGTTCGGGTTCGTCGCGCGGGCCATGGAGCAAACGCCGCGAACATGCGGTTCACGGCTGAACTCGGCCTTGATGTCGGGCAGCTTGGACCCGCCCATGCCGGTGCCGGTCGGATCGCCGCCCTGCGCCATGAAGCCGGGGATGACGCGGTGGAACACCACGCCGTCGTAAAAGCCGTCCTTGGCGAGCGACGTGATGCGCTCCACATGGCCCGGGGCCAGATCGGGGCGCAGCTTGATGACGACGTCGCCGCCGCTGTCGAGGGTGAGGGTAAGCGTTTCGTCGGCCATGATGTCCTCTTTGTAGGGAAGGGTCGATGGCCGTCATATAAAGGCTTGGGACCGGGATGGAAGCATTTAGGGACATGACGCTCCGTTCCTCCCCCGAACCCCATTGCAATTCGATTCCGCATGAGCGAAAGCGGCCGGATGTTACAGGAACCGGACAGTAGGGGACGCGATGAGCGAGCACGGCGACGTGGCCGAACCCCGGCCGGACGAGCAGCCTATTGACGAAACGACCGTCGATCAGGCGGATTCCCGTCATGACGAGGATGACCGGCTGAAAACCGACTTCGTATCCGCCGTGCTCGACGCGGTGGAGGAGGGCGAGAGCGAACGCGCGCGCGAACTCGTTTCGCCGCTGCACCCGGCCGATATTGCCGACCTTCTGGAACTCACCCCCTCCGAACGGCGCGGGGAAGTCGCCGCAGCGCTGGGCGACCTTGTCGGCGCGGAGGTGCTTTCCGAGCTCAACGACTATGTGCGCGACGATCTGCTCGATTCGCTCGCGCCCGAACAGGTCGCCGAATTTGCGTCCGAACTGGATACCGACGACGCCGTCGCCATCATCGAGGACATGGACGACGCCGATCAGCAGGCCGTCCTCGACGCGCTCGATCCCGAAGATCGCGCCGCCATCGAAAACGCGCTTTCCTATCCGGAGGAATCAGCCGGTCGCCTGATGCAGCGCGACCTGATCGCGGTGCCCGAGCATATGACGGTCGGGCAGGTGATCGACTACCTCCGCGACAATAGCGACCTCACCACCGATTTCTGGGAAATCTTCGTGGTGGACGAGCAGCACAAGCCTATCGGCACTTGCCAGCTTTCGTGGATTCTCACCTGCCCGCGTTCCGTCGCCATGGCCGACCTCATGAAGCGGGAACAGACGCTGATCCCGGTCGACATGGATCAGGAGGAAGTCGCCCTGCGCTTCCAGAAATATGCGCTGATCTCCGCCGCGGTGGTGGATGGCAGCGGACGGCTGGTGGGCATGATAACGGTCGATGACATCGTCCACATCATTTCCGAGGAAGCGGGCGAGGACATCCTGCGCCTGTCGGGCGCGGGCGAAGGCGACATCAACGAGCCCGTGATGGACAGCTATCGCGCTAGAGTGCGCTGGCTGCTCACCAATCTGCTGACCGCGCTGGTCGCCTCCACCATCATCGGCATTTTCGAAGGCACGATCGAAAAGATGGTGGCGCTCGCCACGCTGATGCCGATCGTCGCGGGCGTGGGCGGCAATGCGGGCAGCCAGACCATGGCCGTTACCGTCCGCGCGCTCGCCACCAACCAGATCACCGGGACCAACACGCGCCGCACCATATTGCGCGAGATCCGCGTGGCGCTGCTCAATGGCGCGACCGTGGCGGTCGTGCTGGGCATCGGCGTCGCGCTGGTGTTCCAAAACGTCCATCTGGGGGGCGTGATCGCGGCGGCGATGATGACCAACATATTGACGGCGGGTTTTGCTGGGGCTGCGGTGCCTTTGGCCTTCGACCGGATGAACCTCGATCCGGCGGTGGCATCCTCCATCTTTGTCACCATGATTACTGATTCGATGGGCTTTCTCGCTTTCCTGGGCCTGGCGACGGCAGCGGGATTGACGGGCTGAGTTTCGCGCCCATCTTGACGATATGTCCCTTCACCTCACCAAGATCGCCTTTGGCGCTGAAAGTCCCGCCACCCTGCGCGCCTGGCTGGAAAGCCAGGCAGACGAAGCGCGGACCAGCACCCGTTACATGCCCAAGCGTTTCGAGGAACTGGCGGGCGGCTCCCTTTACTGGATACACAGCAGCCAGCTTGTAGGGCGCAGCGCGATATTGGGTTTTGAGGAAACAGGGCAGGGTCGTTTCTGGATACGTCTGGAACCGCGTCTCATCCCCGTGCGCGCTATGCCCAAGCGCCCCCATCAGGGCTGGCGCTATCTGGAAGCAAAGGATGCTCCGCCCGACCTCGGATCGGGGGAAGCGGACGATCTCGACGCCATGCCGCCCGCGCTGCTGGGGGAATTGTCGAAACTGGGACTGGTGTGATCCTGTTTGCCCGGCAGGCGAACCAACCTCTCTGCCGGCCTTGGCGGCATCAGTATCCGTGGCGGCTGGTCCACCACAGGCCTAGCAGGCTGATCGCCGCCGCTGCCGCCATGTAGAGGCCGACCAGTTCCACGCCCTGCGCCGCGATCAGCCATGTCGCGACGATGGGGGCCAGCGCGCCGCCAATGATCCCGCCCAGATTGAAGGAGAAGGACGCGCCGGTATAGCGTAGCTGGACCGGGAACAGGGCGGGCAGATAGGCGCCCAGCGGCCCGTAGACAAAACCCATCATGAAGAGGGCAAGGCTCAGGATCAGGAAGATCGGCAGCAATGCGCCCGTGCCCATAGCGGGCCCGAAGGCGACGCCCATCAGCACGGTGCCGATGCACCCCACGACCAGCACGCGCGTCGGGCTGGTCTTGTCAGCCCACCATCCGGCCAGGACGATGCTGATCGCCATGAAGATGATCGCGCCCAACTGGACCGAGAGGAATATCTCACGGTCGATCTTCAATATCGTCGTGCCATAGCCCAGCGCAAAGGCGGTCGCGATATAATAAATGGCAAAGCAGGCAACCACGGCGAAGGTGCCCGCAATTGCCGCGCCCAAATGGCTTTGAAATAGCGTGGCGAGCGGTACGGCGGGCGGTGGCGCTTCCGCCTGCGCGGCGGCAAATTCCGGCGTTTCGGTGAGCTTAAGACGAACCCACAGGCCAACGAACACCAGCACCGCGCTGCCCAGGAACGGCAGGCGCCAGCCCCAGGCGAAAAACTCCTCGTCGCTCAGCCACAACCCCAGCAGCAGGAACATGCCGTTGGCGGCGAGGAAACCGACCGGTGCGCCCAGCTGTGGGAACATGCCGAAGCGGGCACGCCATCCCGGCGGCGCATTCTCCACCGCCAGCAAGGCCGCGCCGCCCCATTCCCCGCCAAGGCCCAGGCCTTGGCCGAACCGCAGGATGCACAGGATCAGCGGCGCCCACCAGCCGATCATCTGGTAAGTCGGCAGGAACCCGATGGCGAGCGTCGATCCGCCCATCAGCATCAGCGATATGACCAGCGTCACCTTGCGCCCGATGCGGTCGCCATAATGGCCGAACACCGCCGCGCCCAGGGGGCGCGCGAAGAAGGCGAGCGATAGGCTGCCATAGGACGCCATAAGCTGCGCCGTGGGAGAGGATGCCGGGAAGAACAGCGCGGGAAAGATCAGGCTCGCCGCCGTCGCATAAATGTAGAAGTCGTAAAATTCGACCGCCGTGCCGACCAGGCTGGCCCCTAGCACCCGCCGATTGCGCCAGATCGCGCCGATGCCGTTTTCATTCCCCATTTCCGCTCCCCCCGTTTATCTTTTCCGCTTCTGGTTCAGCAATTCATAGGCCATCACCGCGCAGGCGACGGCGGCGTTCAGGCTGTCCGCCTTGCCCAGCATCGGCATCTTCACCAGCAAGTCGCACTCGGCTTCATAGGCTTCCGGCAATCCCTGCGCCTCGTTTCCGACGAGGAGGAAGGACGGGCTGTGGTAGCGCGGTTCCTGATAATCCTGCGTGGCTTTCAGGCTGGTGCCGATCAGTTCGCCGGGACCGGCGCGCAACCATGTCATGAACTCGCCCCAGCGCGCCTGCGTGATCGACTGGGTGAAGAGCGCCCCCATGCTCGCCCGCACCGCTTCGACGGAAAAAGGGTCCACGCAATCGTCGATCAGGATCAATCCGCCTGCGCCGACCGCGTCGCCCGTCCGCAGGATCGTCCCCAGATTGCCCGGATCGCGCAGCGACTGCGCGACGATCCAGATGTCGGCCTTCGTCCTGTCGAGTTTCGCCAGCGGCACCAGCCGGTCGCGATAGACGCCGACCACGGCCTGCGGATTGTCCTTGCCCGAAATCTTGGAAAGAATGTCCGGCGTAGTCTCGATAACGTCGCCGCCCGCCGCCTCCATCGCCGCGATCAGGTCCATGGCCAGCGGATGTGTGGACCCGGCATGGAACAGCATTTCGGGCAGCACGCCTTCCTCACGCGCTTCGGTCAGGATACGAAGCCCTTCGGCAAGGAACAGTCCTTCGGCCTTGCGGAATTTCTTCTCACGCAGGGACCGGACGCGCTTGACCAGAGGGTTGGAAAATCCGGTGATCTCGCGTGCCACGCCCGTGCCTGTTCTTCGAAAGCGAATGAAGCGGCTTCTCTATAGGGGCAATGCGGAAAAGGGTAGGGCTGTATTTTGCCCTAATCCTCCCCGAACTTGTCCTCCACCAGCGTCACCAGCTGGATCAGCGAATCCTGCGCTTCCGGCCCTGCTGCGCTGATGACGATCGAATCGCCCATTGCCGCGCCCAGCATCATCAGGCCCATGATCGACGTGCCGGTGACTTCATTGCCGTCTTTCCTGACGGTGATCTGCGAAGGAAGACCGCTGGCCAGGGTGACGAACTTGGCGCTGGCGCGGGCGTGGAGGCCGCGCTTGTTGCTGATCCGGACTTCCTGGCTGATTTCGTTCATGGAGTGCTACCCAACAGTTCCGACGCTACGCTGATATATTTCTGGCCTGCCTCGCGCGCGGCGGCGACGGCGGACCGCACGTCCATCACCTTGCGGGCGCTTTCCAGGCGGATGAGCATGGGCAGGTTGATGCCTGCGATCACTTCGATTTCACCCGCACGCAGCAGAGATATGGCCAGGTTAGACGGGGTGCCCCCGAACAGGTCCGTCAGCAGGATCACGCCCGACCCGTCGTTCACGCGCTCGACCGCGGCGGAGATGTCCGCGCGGCGCAATTCCATGTCATCTTCCGGCCCGATGCAGATCGTTTCGATCTGCTGCTGCGGCCCCACGACATGCTCCATCGCGACGACGAATTCCGTCGCCAGCGACCCATGAGTGACGAGTACGAGTCCAATCATCTGCGCTAACGGCCCACCTGTTTCATGATTGTGCTTTCGGGCCTCCCGGTCTGCGCTTCTCCAGGGCGTCCTGGGGCGCTGATTCCATGTTTCTGTGGCTGACCGTGGGCGAAAAGCCCGCATCTTGCAAGTATCTGGCGACACGCTCGGCCACATGCACTGATCTGTGCCGCCCGCCGGTGCAGCCGAACGCCACGGTGATGTATGTTTTCCCGCCCTCCGCATAGCGCGGCAGCAGGGTGGTGAGCAGCGCCTCGATCCGGCTCACCGTATCCTCATAGGCCGGGTCTTGCGCGATATAGGCGGCGACATCGGGATCAAGGCCGGTCTTGGGCCGCAGCGCGTCGTCCCAATGCGGGTTACGCAGATAGCGCATGTCGAACATCAGGTCGGCATTGCGGGGCATGCCGCGCGAAAAGCCGAAGGACAGGATCGTCAGCACCGGGTCGGACAACCGTTCGCGCGTGTAGCGATTGCGGATTTCCTGTTGCAGCGCATTGCTGCTGAACGCTGTCGTGTCGATGACCTGGCTGGCCCAGCGGCGCAGTGGCTCGGTCAATTCCCGTTCCCGCGATATGCCGTCGGCGGCGGGGCGGTCGAGCGCCAGCGGATGCCGCCGCCGCGTCTCGGCAAAACGCCGCTCCAACTCGCTGCCCGAACAATCGAGGAACAGCGTTTCGACATCATGGCCATGCTTTTCGCGCAAAGCCTTGATCCGGCGGACGATGGCGTTGGCGTCGAAACCCCGCGTGCGCGCGTCGATGCCAATGGCGAGCGGGCGTTCGTCCGCATCGCTGTGCCCGGCGGGCAAAGGCGTGTCGAGCAGCCGGTCGAGCAGGACCAGCGGCAGGTTGTCCACCACTTCCCAGCCCATATCCTCCAGCGTCTTGAGCGCGGTCGTCTTGCCAGCGCCGGAGAGGCCCGACACCAGCAGGATCGTCTTGGGCGCAGGAGTGGATGTCATGTCCGGCCCAGTTCCCTGAGCGCGAGTTCGACCTTGATCGGGGCGGAGGCTTCCAGCGGCGCGATGCGGACCAGCGGAATATCGATGCCGGCGATCCGGCGGCTTGCTCCTTCGGCGGGCAGCCGTTCCGTTACATCGCCCAGATGCGCGATCAGCGCGACCGGCACGCTATCGGCGTGAGGCATGTCGACGACCCCGATGCCGCGCACTTCCATCTTGTCTGCGATGGTGGCGGGTGCGGTGGCGATCAACTGGCCGCCCTCTGCCGTCAGGATCGTATAATCATCGCTCACCAGCACAGCCCCCCGGTCGATCAGGCGCAGAGCAAGGTCGGATTTCCCCGCACCGCTCGGCCCATGGAGCAGGACGGCGCGCCCGCCGATGGCGACGCTCGTTGCATGAAGTGTCTGATGTGAAGTCGCGCCCGTCATGATCCTGTCACCCTTCTAACCCCAGTCGCGAAGGGAAGATACGAAGGAAAGGCCCGCGCGCCCAAAAACTGTCCCGAGAGGGGACGTAGAGGCGCTATTCCGATACGAGGCCGGGATCGCGCTCCACCGCCATGGGCAGGCGGACGATGAAGCGCGCGCCGGTCTGCGCGTCCTCGCGGTCGGCGATGCTGACCTTGCCCTGATGCCCTTCCACGATGGATCGGGCGATGGCGAGGCCAAGACCGGAATGTTTTCCGAAGGCTTCGTTTTCGGGCCGCACGCTATGGAAGCGGCGGAACACATGCTCGCGCTCCGATTCCGGCACGCCCGGCCCTTCATCCTCGACGCTGACCAGCACTTCATTGTCGGCCACGGTCGCGATGATCTGGACCAGCCCGCCTTCGGGTGAAAAAGACACGGCATTGTCGATCAGATTGTCGAGCACGCGGATCAGCCGCTGTTCCTCGCCCAGCACTACGGCCACGTCCTTGCGCGGGCGGGCGAAGGCGAGGCGCACGCCACGCGGCACGCCGCGCGCCTCGCGGGCGATCACCATCCTCTCGATCAGCAGCCCCAGGTCAATCGGCTCGAAGCGTGTGCGCGAAAGCTGGGCGTCGATGCGGGAAGCTTCGGCGATGTCGGTGACAAGCCGGTCCAGCCGCCGCACATCCTCCCTGCAGATGTCCATGAGCTGTTCGCGCAGGTTGGGCTGCTCCACCCGGTCCAGCGCGTCCAGCGCGGAGCGGAGCGAAGCGATGGGGTTTTTCAGCTCATGACTCACATCGGCCGCGAAGGCGTCGGTGGCGTCGATCCGCTGACGCAGCGCATGGCTCATGTCGGAAAGGGCGCGGGCCAACATCCCGATCTCGTCCCGCCGTTCGGGCAGGCGAGGCACCATCACCTCCCGCGCCCGGCCCAGGCGCACGCGCACGGCGGCGCGGGCAAGGCTCTGGATGGGCTGCACGATCGTGCGCGCCAGAAACAGCGACAGCAGCACCGAAGCCAGCACCGCGGCGGCCAGCACGATGCCCAGCCGCAAACGCTCGGCGCGGACGATGCGCGTGATGTCGCGAGCGTTCTCTGTGGACAGCAGGCTGGTGCCGTCCTTCATCTTCACGGCGGCGGAAATCATGAAAGTGCGGTCGGGCGCGTAGCGGTTGGTTGCCTGCGGCTTGCCGGTCCGGTCGGCCAATATGATTTCGGGCCATGCCTGCGCCCGGTCGACCGCCGGTTCCTCGAAATTGGGCGGCCGGTCGGCGAACACGATGCGGTCCATCATCTTGTCGAGGAAGCGGGCGACATGCCGCTTCAATTCCTCTTCGGACGGCAGGCGCAGGCGATAGCGCGGCGCATCCATGGTGAAGCTGTCGGCGACCAGCCGCCCGTCGGGCGCATAGCGGCGCACCCGATCATCGGTCTGTCGCGCATAGGCCGCGATCAGCCTGTCATGCAGCTCGGGCGGCGCGTTTTCGAGGCCGATGGCAAGCAATTTCAACTCGCGCGCGGACTGTTCCAGCCGGTCGTCGACGATCCGTGTGCGATAGCTGTCGAGATAGAAGAATCCCCCCGCCAGCAGCGCCAGCGCAAAGACATTCACCGCCAGGATACGCAGCGTCAGGCTGATGCGGCCCGACCAGCGCACCGCCAGCGGTGCGTCATTCTTCCGAGAATCGGTATCCGGCGCCATAGAGCGTATCGATTGCGTTGAAATCGGAATCCACCTCGCGGAATTTGCGACGCAGCCTCTTGATATGGCTGTCGATCGTTCGGTCGTCGACATAGACATCGTCCTGATAGGCAGCGTCCATCAACTGATTGCGGTTCTTGACCACGCCGGGGCGCGCGGCCAGCGTTTCCAGGATCAGGAATTCGGTGACGGTCAGCGTCACATCCTTCCCGTCCCATTTGACGCGATGGCGGGCCGGGTCCATCTCCAGCCGCCCGCGCACGATCGGGTCGATCGCTGGCTCGTCGGCGGCAGGGGGCGTGCGGCTGACTTCCGCGCGGCGCAATATGGCGCGGATGCGCGCGATCAGCAGCCGCTGGGAAAAGGGCTTGGCGATATAGTCGTCCGCCCCCATCGCAAGACCCAGTGCCTCGTCCAGCTCATCCACCTTGGACGTCAGGAAGATGACGGGCATCTGGTTCCTTTCCCGCAGCCGCCGCAGCAGTTCCAGCCCGTCCATCTGCGGCATCTTGATATCGAACACCGCCAGGTCCGCCGGATTGTCGAGCAGGGCCTTCAACGCGGCGTCCGGGTCCGAATAGATGCGCGTCACGAAGCCTTCGGCCTGAAGCGCGATCGACACGGAGGTCAGAATATTCTTGTCATCATCCACAAGGGCGATGGTGGCGGTCATGCATCATCCCGGTAATGGCGCAAAGGGCAATGGGCGCAATCGTTAGACGATGCCTGCCCCGGCTGCAAGGAAGTCGCCATATCCCATCATTATGCGGCATGACCGTCGATTTTCGGGACAAACTCAGCCTTTCGGGGGTTTGACGGTTTCTATCCGACCGCCTAATGCCGACTCCATCCACCACGAGGGACGTCTGCCGGCAGTGATCGGTGCGCCTGAGCGGAGAGGATCGGCCGCCTCCACATGATGACGGTGGCATGGACTTATATTCAGGAGCAAAGGCGTGCAGGCCAAATCCGCTATCACCTTGGAAAAACAAGGTATTTCAACAAACGCAACGCAATTCTGGAATCTCGGCACCGCGCCGCTGGTGGAAGCCGCCATCCGCAATGGCGAAGGCGTCCTGTCAAAGGACGGCCCTTTGGTCGTCAAGACCGGCAAGCACACTGGCCGCAGTGCGAACGACAAGTTCATCGTCAAGGATGCGGAAACGGAAAACACCGTTTGGTGGGGCAAGACCAATGTCCCCATGACGCCGGAACATTTTGCCGCATTAAAGGCTGATTTCTTCAAGGCGCTGGGCGAAAAGGCGACGCTTTACGTCGCTGACCTCTATGGCGGCTCGCAGGCTGAACATCGCGTCAATGTCCGCGTCATCAACGAACGCGCCTGGCACAACCTGTTCATCCGCACCCTGCTGGTCCGCCCGACGGCGGAGGAACTGGCCGGCTTTGCGCCCGAATACACCATCATCGATCTGCCGACCTTCCGCGCCGATCCGGCCCGTCACGGCAGCCGCAGCGAAACCGTGATCGCGGTCAACTTCACCGAAAAGCTGATCCTGATCGGCGGCACCGCCTATGCCGGCGAGATGAAGAAGTCGGTTTTCGGCATCCTCAACTATCTGCTTCCGACCAAGGGCGTGATGCCGATGCATTGTTCGGCCAATATCGGCCCGAACGGCGACACTGCTGTGTTCTTCGGCCTGTCGGGGACCGGCAAGACCACCCTGTCAGCCGACGCCAGCCGCACGTTGATCGGCGATGACGAGCATGGCTGGTCGGACACCGCTGTCTTCAATTTCGAGGGCGGCTGCTACGCCAAGATGATCAACCTGTCGGCCGAGGCGGAGCCGGAGATCTTCGCCACCACCAAGCGATTCGGCACGGTGCTGGAAAATGTCGTGATCGACGAGGAAACCCGCGTCATCGACCTGGACGACAACAGTCTCGCGGAAAACAGCCGCGGTTCCTATCCCATCGACTTCATCCCCAATGCGTCGAAGGACAATCTGGGGCCGGTGCCCAAGAACATCATCTTCCTGACCGCCGACGCCTATGGCGTGCTGCCTCCGATCGCGCGGCTGACCCCGGATCAGGCGATGTATCACTTCCTGTCCGGCTACACCGCGCGCGTTGCGGGCACGGAAATCGGCGTGACGGAGCCTTCCGCCACCTTCTCCACCTGCTTCGGCGCGCCTTTCATGCCCCGTCATCCGTCGGTCTACGGCAATCTGCTGAAGGAACGGATCAACAAGGGCGGCGTCACCTGCTGGCTGGTCAACACCGGCTGGACCGGCGGTAAATATGGCGTGGGCAAGCGTATGCCGATCAAGGTCACGCGGGCGCTGCTCAACGCCGCGCTCGACGGCAGCCTCAACAATGCCGAATTCCGCACCGATCCGAATTTCGGCTTTGAAGTGCCGGTCGCCGTACCAGGTGTGGAAACCGCGATCCTCGATCCGCGTGCGACCTGGGCCGACAAGGCAGCCTATGACGAAACGGCTGGCAAGCTGGTCAAGCAGTTCGTCGACAACTTCGCGCAGTTCGAGGATCATGTCGATGAATCCGTGCGCGGCGCGGCGCTGACCGCCGCCGTCTGACAGGCGCCCGCGACAGATTCGCGAAAGAGCCGGGAAGGGGAGACCTTTCCCGGCTCTTTTGCTTTCTGCGGCCTCATAGAGATGCTAATCTGGATTTGATTTATAGCGGGAGTCGTACATGGGCATGTTTGATGAACTTCTAGGCAGTGTGGGCGGGCTGGAAGCCATTGCCGCAAAAATCGGCGTCTCGCCTGAACAGATGCAGGCCCTGATGACCGAGATTGGCGGTAAGATAGGCGGAGGCGAAACCAGCGTGTCCGCGCTCGCGGAAACGGCGGCGGAACATGGCGTATCGGCCGACAAGCTGCAGGAACTGCTTGGACAGTTCGGCGGCCCCGAAGCGATTCTCGGCAAGCTGGGTGGCCTCTTCGATCGTGACGGTGATGGCAATCCACTCGGTGAACTGGGCAGCATCGCCAAGGGGCTGTTCGGCTAGGGCAGGCAAAAAAGCTGGTCAGGCGTTTGGCATCCCCTGCACCAGCTTTCCCCGCCAAAAGTTTTTTTGGCCTTGCCATCGCGGCCCGCACGCGCCATTTCGCAGACGCATCATTTATTGCGAACGATATGCAACTGGCGTCATTGTGCGCTGGCTTTTGGCATGGATTGGCAAGGATAAAGGTCTTGAGCGAAGTGACGATCGAAAAGCCGGTGTTGGAACCGACGGGCGCGCTGAGCGTGGAAACGGTGCTGTCGGTGCGGCACTGGAACGAACATCTTTTCAGCTTCCGTATCACGCGGCCCGCCAGCTTCCGCTTCCGCTCCGGCGAATTCGTGATGATCGGGCTTCAGGGCGACAATGGCAAGCCGCTGCTGCGGGCCTATTCGGTCGCCAGCCCGTCCTGGGACGAGGAACTGGAATTCCTGTCGATCAAAGTGCAGGACGGCCCGCTCACGTCCAGGCTCCAGCTGATCCAGCCGGGCGACCAGATCTATCTTGGCCGCAAACCGACCGGCACGCTCGTCACCGATGCGTTGTTGCCGGGCAAGCGCCTTTTCATGTTGTCCACCGGCACGGGCCTTGCGCCCTTTCTCAGCCTGTCGCGCGATCCGGACGTCTACGAATTCTATGAGGAAGTGGTGATCGTCCATTCGGTTCGACGAGTCAGCGATCTTGCGTTCCATGACGAACTGACGGGCAAGCTGGCTGATGACCCGCTGGTCGCCGAGCAAGCGGCCAAGCAGTTCCATTATGTGCCGACCGTCACGCGCGAGGCTTTCCGTAACAATGTCCGCATCGATGCGCTGATTGAGAATGGCAAGCTGTTCGAGGGCATTGCCGGCGCGCCGAAGTTCGACCCGGAGACTGACCGGATCATGATGTGTGGCAGCATGGAGATGATCAAGCAATTCGGTGCCTGGTTCGAGGAGAACGGCTTTGCCGAAGGCTCCAACGCCGCGCCTGGCGCCTATGTGATCGAACGCGCCTTCGTGGGTTGATCGAATACGCATCCGTTCAAGGAAAGGGTCGCTCGCGCGGCCCTTTTTTGTGGCGATAATATTGCCCAGAAAATGGATGACGGCGGCATTGCGGCCATCCTTTGACCGCCAATCTACCAAACTCGCATCGATAAAAGAAAGGCGCGGAAGATACCGCGCCTCTCCTTCTCATCATCTTGTTGATCCCGGTCAGGCGCCTGCGGGAGCAGGGTCGCCGAAGGGGCCCTTGCGCTTGCGCGTCTTAGGAATCGACGATCCTGCCGCCGGAATGACGGATGGCTTGATCGTCGTCCCGTCGTCGCGGGTGATCTCGCCCTTGTCGAGCAGCGTCTTGATTTCCTCGCCGGAGAGCGTCTCATATTCCAGCATCGCATTGGCGAGCAGGTGCAGCTGGTCCTCATGGGTTTGCAGCACTTCCTGCGCCCGGGCATAGCCCTGCTCGACCAGCCCGCGAATTTCCTTGTCGATCAGCTTTGCCGTCTCGTCCGACATATGGACGCGCTGGCTCTGCGAATAGCCGAGGAAGGTTTCGCCCTGCTGCTCCTCATATTGCAGTGGCCCCAACTTGTCCGACATGCCCCACTGGGTGACCATGTCGCGCGCCAGCTTGGTGGCGTACTGGATGTCGCCCGAAGCGCCCGACGACACCTTGTCATAGCCGAAGATGATCTCCTCAGCGACGCGGCCGCCCATGGCGACGGCCATGTTCGCGTGCATCTTGTCGCGGTGATAGCTGTAGCTGTCCCGTTCCGGCAAGCGCATCACCATGCCTAGCGCACGGCCGCGCGGGATGATCGTCGCCTTGTGGATCGGATCGGACGCGGGTTCATGGACCGCGACGATGGCATGGCCCGCCTCATGATAGGCGGTCATCTTCTTCTCGTCCTCGGTCATGACCATGGAGCGGCGCTCGCTGCCCATCATGACCTTGTCCTTCGCCGCTTCGAACTCGTCCATGGCGACCAGGCGCTTGCCCCGGCGCGCCGCCATCAGCGCGGCTTCGTTGACGAGGTTGGCGAGATCCGCGCCTGAGAAACCCGGTGTGCCGCGCGCGATGGTGCGCGGGTTTACATCGGGGGCCAGCGGCACCTTCTTCATGTGCACGGCCAGGATCTTCTCGCGGCCCTCAATGTCGGGGCGCGGCACCACGACCTGCCGATCGAAGCGGCCCGGACGCAGCAGCGCGGGATCGAGCACGTCGGGACGGTTGGTGGCCGCAACGATGATGATGCCCTCGTTCGATTCGAAGCCGTCCATTTCGACCAGAAGCTGGTTCAGCGTCTGTTCGCGCTCGTCATTGCCGTTGCCCAGGCCCGCGCCGCGATGGCGGCCGACCGCATCGATTTCGTCGATAAAGACGATGCAGGGGGCGTTCTTCTTCGCCTGCTCGAACATGTCGCGCACGCGGCTCGCGCCGACGCCGACAAACATTTCCACGAAGTCCGAACCGGAAATGGTGAAGAAGGGCACGCCCGCCTCCCCCGCGATGGCGCGGGCGAGCAGCGTCTTGCCGGTGCCGGGCGAACCGACCAGCAGCGCGCCCTTGGGAATCTTGCCGCCCAGACGCGCGAACTTGGTCGGGTCTTTCAGGAATTCGACGATTTCCTGCAATTCCTCGCGCGCTTCGTCGATGCCGGCGACATCATCGAACGTCACCTTGCCATGTTTTTCGGTGAGCAGCTTCGCCTTGGACTTGCCAAAGCCCATGGCGCCGCCCGCGCCGCCGCCCTTCTGCATCTGGCGCAGCACGAAGAAGGCGATGCCCAGGATCAGCAGGAACGGGAGCGACTGGTAGACGAGGATCAGCCAGAAGCTCGGTTGCTCCTCCGGCTGACCGGAATATTTGACGTTATAGTCGTCCAGCAAGCCGGTAAGACCCGGATCGTTGACCGGGACAGTGTTGAACTTCTGTCCGCTCGACAAGGTGCCGCTGATGCGGTCAGGGGCGATGGCGACATCCTTCACCTGGCCTTCCTGCACCTTGGAACGGAATTCGGAATAGGCGATGCCAGTGCCCGCGGTCGATGCCGTGCGGCTGTCGAACATGGAGACGAAAAGCAGCAGGGCGATAATCACCCCCGCCCAAATCATGGCGCTTTTGATCCAGGGATTGCCCTGCGGGTCTTTCTCGTCGTTCATCGATACTCACTTTCCCCCTGCAAGATAAGGTGCGCGGGTAAAATCGCAAGCGGCCTCGACCGCTCAGCCTCCAGTGAGGAGGGTGAGTGCCATATAGGCAAGCACCAGCGCGATGCCCGTCGACACGCCGCAGAGCAGATAACCGACATACAGCAGCAACGGCGGATGGGGGCGCGCCAGCTTGCGGTTACGCTGCGCCGCCGAAAGAATGACGCTGGCCAGCAAGCCGTAGGTCAGCGCCGCAAATTCCATCATATCTCGATAATCCTGCCATGAAGAGGCGGGGATTAACCATGATGGCCGTTAAGAAAAGGTCATTGCATCGCACCAAAGCGACAGGCCGTGGAAGGGACGGGCCAATCTGTGGAACCTTGCCAGCCCTATCGGCGCGGAGGTGCCGGAATCAGTATCCATTCCGCACCGCCGATCAGCAGCCAGTCTCCCAAACTCGCCTTTTGCCCTGTCATGGCAGCGGCGATGGCACGATCGACCGAATCGCCCCGCGGCGGCGACGCAGCGGGCGCTGCCTGCGCGAGCATCCGCAGCAGAAGGCGACGCTGCAATTCATGGGGAAAGTCGCTTTTCTCCAGCCGCCAGCCATTCCCTTCGCGCCGCAGATGGCGATCCGCCAGCGAATCGACTGTCCAGCCCAGCGCTTCCTCGGCCTCCCCCAACGCCGCCGCGCTCCGCGCCGCCGCCAGCGGATCAAGCCAATTTGCATCTGCCAGAGCCGACCGCATCAGCGATCGGTCGAAACGGGGGTCGGCATTGGATGGGTCTTGCACATGTGGCAATCCTTCCGTGTCGACCAATGCTTGAAGCACGGACTTCCGCACGCCCAGCAGCGGGCGCAGCACATGGCCCATCTGGGGCCGGACGCCTGCCAGCCCGCCAATGCCCGCTCCCCGGTTGAGCCGCATCAGCATCGTTTCAAGCTGATCGTCGGCATGATGCGCGGTAAACAGCCAATCCAGCTTCCGCTCCACACGCCATGCTTCCAATAGCGTGTAGCGTTGGGTGCGGCCCCAATCATGCAGGTTGCCCGTCCTTGGCGCGACCGGGTGCAGGATGGCATGCGCGATACCGTGCGCCGCGCACCACCGTGCGACCATGGCCGCTTCATCGGCGGATTCGGGGCGCAGGCCGTGATCAACCGTAGCCGCCTCCACCCGCCCCGGAAAGGCGCAGGCCGACACATGCAGCAGCGCCATGCTGTCCGGTCCGCCCGATACGGCAATCCCGAAGCGGGCCTGGTCGATGTCCACCGCCAGCCCCTTGACCGCCTCGCGCAGAGACGTCTCCAGCGCGGTCGCATCCGTCAAGGGTTCAGCCATCGCCGATCAGCTACATTTGGCTTTGGTCCGGCCCTTTTCCATCATGCCGCGCAGGCCGGCGGACAGGGTCGCGCCATAGACCTGTTCCAGTTCCGCATAGACCTTGCAAGCGTCGGCAGGCTTCTTGAGCTGGATCAAAGCTTCACCCAGATAGGCCAGGCTGTCGGGCGCCCGGTCCCCGCGCGGCCGCTTCTGGTAATTTTCATACAGGGCGACCGATGCCAATGCGGGTTTGCCGTCGTCCAGATAGGCGCGGCCCAGCAGGTTCTGCGCGCGGCTGGCGACGGACGTGTCGCTATATTTGTCCACCGTGGCTTTAAGCTGTGCCTGCGCCTCCGGGTAGAATTTCGCGTCCCACAGGCGGAAGCCATATGTATAGGCATCCCCGGCGGCATCTCCCGTCTCGGGCCGTTCGATCGCCGCGACAGCCGCCTTGCGCGTGTCGCTCGCCTCAGCCGCCGGTGCCGCGGGCCGGGTTCCGGCGGCGGGCGCGGATACCGTGGATCTGGCGGCCGGTGGAGCGGCGGGGGCGGCGACGTTCGTCTGCTCCGCTTTATATTTGTTGAACGCTTCCTCAAGCTGCTTCAGCTTGTAGCTGTTCTCCTCCACCTGCCCCGTGATGGACGCAAGCTGCGATTCCAATGCTCCCACCCGCGCGGTCAGGTCCGCGATGGGTGCGGAGGACGGGGTTCCCGGCGGCGGCGTCGTGGTGGCGGGCCGGGTGATTTCCGGCTCGACGGGCGTGCCGGCAGGGAACACCTTGCGCTGGACGGCGCGCAGTTCCTTTTCGATGCGGTCCACTCGCGTGTCGAGCGACACGGATTGGGCGGCCGCGGGCATGGCAAAGAGCATCGATGCCGACGCCCCCAAAGCCAATGCGGAGGTCGCAAAAAAGGCGTTACGCATGATTATCCCCGACTAAATCCTTCGCCTTAACCATAAGGCGATATTCCGCGCCGTAAAGCGCGACTTTCATCGGCCTGAGCCGTGTGTCCCAGGCTGGAGCATCATCCGACCGGTTGGAATCGGATCATGGCCTACTCCTGTTTGCCTCCAGCGATTTTCGGGCGACCCGGATGATGCCGTCCGGTTCGAACTCGCTCTATGTACCGGGCGCCTCTGCCGGCGACGGTGCGGGGACAGGGGCCGGAGCAACGCCGCCTCCCCCTTGAGCGGAGGGCGGAGCGGCGGCCGGCACCGGAATTGTGGAAACGGACGAAGGCGCGGCGCGCGACAACAGCGCTTCTGCGCTGACGGGCACGTCCGCGATGGTGCGGTCGGCGGCGCCAAGGGGCGGAACGGGCTTGCCGCCCACCGTCACGGTCAGCGCCTGTGGACGCCCGGTCAGGATCATCGGATTATGCGCGTCGGCGGGCAGGGTGAAGCTTTCACCCTTCTTCATCAGGCCATCCTTCAAACGCTCGCCCGCTTCGTCATAGATACGCAGCCAGACATCGTCATTCGCCGTGAAGACCACGGTCTGATTGACCGGCGCGGCGGGCGCTGCGCTCGCCGGTTGCTGCGGCGCGGTGAGAGCGGCACCCTCTTGCTGCGCGATTTCCTCGGTCGTGGGCGGCGTTAGGAGCTGCGAACGCCACAGCGCGAAACCGACCACCACCAAAATGGCGATGACTGCGGCTGTCCAGGCCAGCGCCCGGGATGGCACGCGGGTTGGATCGACCGGCTCGAACACTTCATAGCGGTTTGAGCCCAGATCGGAATTATGGACGGCGTGGCGTACCTCGGCGGCAATAGCCACCTCGTCCATGTCAATCGCGCGGGCATAGGCGCGGGCGAACCCCACGGCGTAGGGAATGCCCGGAAGCGCGGTATAATCATCCTTTTCAATGGCTTCGAGCTGGCGTTGGGCGATACGCGTGCGAGTCGCCACATCCTGTATCGAAAGCCCCTGCGCTTCTCGTGCAGCACGCAGCTTCGCGCCGGGTGTGGCGGATTGGCTCTCCTGCGCGTCGACCGCGCCGGTTTCGATTTCCGGTTCTTCTGCCATGCTGCTCCGCGACCTAGGATGGGTCGGCCTTGTCTCATTGTGGGACGGGGATTGTCAACGCCGGGACGAATAGTTCAGCTCAGTTCCACGCCCTTGTCCGCTGCCCACTGGCTGAGGCTGCCGCGAATGTCGACGACGGCGCGTTCCAGCACGTTCCGCATGAACGCCTGCAATTCGCCGACATCGACGGATCGGATCATCGCTTTCACCGGACCAACGGACGCCGGGGTGATCGACAGACGCCGCACGCCAAGGCCGATCAGGGCCATGGCCTCCAGCGTGCGCCCGCCCATCTCACCACATACGCCGACGGGCACTTTATGCGCGTCGCAGGCGCGCACGACCCGGTCGAGGAAGCGGACGATGGCGATGCTGAGCCAGTCATAGCGTTCCGCCAGCCGAGGATGGGCCCGGTCCGCCGCGAACAGGAATTGCGTCAGGTCATTGGTGCCTATGGACAGGAAGTCGATGCGCGGCAGCAGCAGGTCCAGCACTTCGGCAAGCGCGGGAACCTCCAGCATCGCGCCGTAGCGAACGGCGATCGGCATCTTCTTGCGCTGCTTCACCAGCCATTCGCGCTGATGTTCGACCAGAATGCGGGCCTGTTCATATTCCCAGGGCTCCGACACCATCGGGAACATGATGTGCAGCACCTTGCCAGCCGCCGCCTCCAGCAGGGCGCGGGCCTGCGCCTTCATCAGCCCATCGCGGTCCAGAGCCAATCGCAGGGCGCGCCAGCCCATCGCCGGATTATCCTCCAACTCCTCATCGGCCCGCTGCATATAAGGCAGCGCCTTGTCCCCACCGATGTCGACGGTGCGGAAAATGACGGGGCGATCACCCGCCGCGTCCAGCACATCCTTATAGAGCCGCTGCTGCTTTTCCCGCTGCGGCAGGGTGGAGGACACGAGAAACTGGAATTCCGTGCGGAACAGGCCGATGCCGTCCGCCCCCACCACATCGAGCGCCTGCGCGTCGTCGCGCAAGCCGGCATTGACCATCAATTCGATCCGCGCCCCGTCCTGCGTGACGGAAGGCAGATCGCGCATGGCGGCAAATTCGGCGCGGCGTTTCTGCGTGATATGCAGCTTGTTCTCGAACCCCTCGTCCATGTCGGGCGTCGGGCGGATGAGCAGCGCGTTGGCGGCCACGTCCATGAGCAACAGGTCGCCTTCGTTCACCTGATGCCGGATGTCGCGCACCCGGCCCAGCACCGGCACGCCCATGGCGCGCGCGACAATGGTGACATGGGCGGTCAGCGATCCTTCCTCCAGGATCACCCCTTTCAGCCGTCGCCGGTCATATTCTAGCAGTTCGGCCGGGCCGAGATTGCGGGCGATCAGGATGGCGTCCTGCCGCAGGCCCAGTTGCGCCGCCGTGCCAAGCTGACCCGACACGATCCGCAACAGGCGGTTGGACAGGTCCTCCAGATCGTGCATCCGGTCCTGCAACAACGGATCGTCGATCTGGCGCATCCGCATCCGGGTGCGCTGCTGCACCCGCTCGATAGCGGCTTCGGCGGTGAGGCCGCTGTCGATCGCTTCGTTGATCCGGCGAATCCAGCCTTCGTCATAGGCGAACATCTTGTAGGTTTCGAGAACCTCCTGATGCTCGCCCTCCATGCCGAAATCGATTGCCCCGGTCATGCGGTCGACCTGCTCGCGCATCTTCGCGAAGGCGGAAAGAAGGCGCTGGCGCTCGGCCTCCACATCTTCCGCGACGGTATGTTCGATATGGACGCGGGGCTGGTGGAATACCGCATGGCCGCGTGCCATGCCCATCACCAGTTGCAGGCCGTGCAGGACGACCGTGCCGGTTTCCTGCTCGCGCTGGTCGACGGGGCCATCATCAGCCAGTTCCGCATTGGCGATCAGTTCCGCCAGCACCATGGCGACGGTCTGAAGCGCCTCTATCTCCACCTCTTCATACCGGCGCGGTTCGACATGCTGGACGCACAGCACGCCGATGGCGCGCTCACGCCGGACAATGGGCACGCCCGCGAAGCTGTGGAACAATTCTTCGCCGGTTTCGGGGCGATAGGCATAGTCGGGATGCGATGCCGCCTCATCCAGGTTCAGCGTTTCGACATTGGTGGCGATAAGGCCGACCAGTCCTTCCCCCATCGCCATGCGGGTGACATGGACCGCGTCCTGCTTGAGGCCGCGCGTCGCGAAAAGTTCGAGCACGCCTTCGCGCACCAGATAGATGGAGCAAACTTCGCTCGACAGGGACTGGCCGATGATGTCGACCACCTTGTTCAGCTTGGCCTGTGCGCTCGAACGCGCTGCCATGACCTCTTGCAAACTGGTGAGGATCATGCGGGCGGCGGCGGCGGGCGTGCTGGACATAAGCTATGCGCTATCAGATAGACAGGCCACGTCCAATGCGATTTCGTATTGAAACCGACAAAGCCGTTTTCGCCGCCGCCGCGCACTGTCGTCAGGCGCTCGCGGCGGAGGTTTCGCAAAGCGCCTTGAACTGATCCGCCATCTGGTCCCAGCCGGGATGGAAGCCCATTTCCAGATGTTTGTTGAGCGTTTCCGCGTCCCAGTGGCGCGCCGTCGCAGTAAAGCGCGTGCCTTCTCCTTCGTCGGCAAAGCTCCAGATCGCGGTCATGAAGGGGGTTTGCGGCACCCAGCCAACGGCATAGGCATCGGTGGTGACGATCCGCTCATGCGGCACGACTTCCAGGAATATGCCCTCCATCGGGCCGGTATCCTCTCCGTCCGGGCCATACATGCGGACGGCGCTGCGGCCGCCGGGGCGCAGATCTTCCTCCACCACCTCGGCGCGCCAGGGCTTGGGACAGAACCATTCGTCCTTGAGGTCGACCCACACTTTCCAGGCAATTCCGCGCGGCGCATTCACATGCCGCGTCACTGAAAGCTCATGTTCCGCGCCGCTCATACGGTTTCTCCCTTGAAAGCGGCTTTCAGCGCAGCGATGTCCAGCTTGCCCATGGTCATGAGCGCGCCCATCATGCGACCGACCGCCTGCGTGTCGTCGCTCTTTTGCAGGGCAAGTATCTCCTCCGGCACGATCTGCCAGGAAAGACCATATTTGTCTTTGAGCCAGCCGCATGGCCCCGGCTCCCCGCCGTCCGCCGTCAGCGCTTCATGCCAGCGGTCTACTTCCGCCTGATCCTTGCAGGATACGGACAGCGAAACCGCTTCGTTGAAGCGGAAATGCGGCCCGCCGTTCAGCGCCTGATAGCTCTGGCCGAACACAGTGAACTCCGCCACCAGAACATCCCCTTCCTTGAAGGGGGAGGGTGATGATGTGCCGGGCGGATAATAGCTGATGCCGTCCACCGATCCGCCGAAAACGGAAACATAGAAGCGCGCGGCTTCCTCGGCCTGTCCGTCGAACCACAGGCATGGGGAAATCTTCGACATGATGATCCACCTCCCTCAGCTTGCGCGCATGCCGACCAGCGCGAACATCGCGCCCTGCGGGTCTGTCGCCTGGATGATCCACGCGCCGCCGGGCACCTCCATCGGGCCGTTGAGCAGGGTTCCGCCGCCCGCCTTCACCTTGTCCACTGCCTCGTCGATGTCGCCTACCACGAAGTAGAACAGCCAGAGCGGCTGCGGCATTTCCGCGGGCTTCTTCATCATGCCGCCGGACATGTTGTTGAAATCCGTGCCGCCGGACAGGGAAAAAAGCTGATAGCTGCCCATCTCGCCCATATCCATGGCGTCGCCCTTTCCCCATCCGAACTGGGATGTGTAGAAGGCAAGGTCCGCGTCGAAATCGCCGGAATAGAGTTCATGCCAGCCGACATGACCTTTTGCCATGGATGAGGAGGCATCCATCCCTTCAGGGCTGGAGCCTTTGAGCAGCAGGAAGGTCGCGCCGCCGGGATCGCCCATCACCGCAAAGCGTCCCACGCCCGGAATATCCTCCGGCGCGCGCTGCACCTTGGCGCCCGCTTCCGAAAGGCGCCTCGCATCGGCATCGACGTCCGCCGACCCGATATAGCCGCCCCACCAGGGACTCATGCCGCACGCCCCTGCTTCCGCCGGGATCGCCATGATCCCGCCCAGCGGCCCGGTGCTGCCCGAAATCACATGATAGCTGTGATCGCCGCCTTCGAATGCCTGCGCGCTCCACCCAACCACGTCGCCGTAAAAGGCAAGGGCTGCCTGCGGATCGCTGGTCATCAGTTCATACCAGAAGAATTGGCCAGTCAGATTGGTCATCGTCCGTCTCCTGATTGCGGGCCGTCAGGCGCGCTCGTCCAGCAGCACCGAAAAGCCGCCATAGACCATCCGGGCGCCAGAAAAGGGCATGTCCTGTCCCTCCTGTGGCTTCATGCGCTCATCGGCCATCACTTTCGCCATGCCCGCGACGCGAGCCTCCTTCGAAGGCCATTCGATCCAGGAAAAGACGACTTCCTCATTCTGCTCCGCAATGACGCAGGTTCGGAAATCGTTGATCTTCCCTTCCTTGATGTCATCGCCCCAGCATTCGACCACGCGGGTCGCGCCATGTTCGATGAAGATCGGCGCGGCATAGGCCGCCGCGTCCTTGTAGGCCTGCTTGTTCTCTTTTGGCACAGGCACCACGAAACCGTCCATATAGCTCATCGTCTCTCTCCTAATTGCCCTGTGCGGGTCTCAGGCAGCCGCAGGCTCGCCCTGTCCGGTCGCCAGGGCGGCCTCCATATCCATCCACGTCACCTCCCAGATATGGCCGTCCAGATCCGCAAAATTGCGGCCATACATGAAACCATGATCTTGCTTTGGATTAGGCTCCGTTCCGCCCGCGGCAAGCGCCCTTTCCACAGTCGCATCGACATCCGGGCGGTTCGCTTCGCTGAGCGCCAGCAGCATCTGCGCGGTTTCATGGGCATCGGGAATTTTGCGCGGTGTAAAGCTGCTAAACCGCTCATGCGTCAGCAGCATGGCGTGGATCGTGTCGGAAAAGCTCATCATCTGCGCGTTATCATCGGCAAAATCATTGTTCCGGACCGCGCCGACCGCCTCATAAAAGGCTATCGAGGCGGAAAGATTCTTCACCGGCAGGTTCACGAATATCATCTTGGGAGCAGGGGCATTCGACATCACATATCTCCTCGGGATTATCTGGTCCGGCATCGCATCTGACCTGAACAGGCGAATCGCCGACTTGAACTTTTTGCACTCATAGCTTATGTTATGCAACAGACAAGTTATAAAATATAACTATGGATTCTCAAACGTGAAAAAACGAGCCTATCTGGACGGATGCGCGGTTGCCCATGCGCTCGACATCATCGGAGATCGCTGGGCCATGCCGATCATGCGGGAATTGATGCTGGGACCGAAGCGCTTTACCGATCTGCGCGCCAGCCTGCCCGGAATCAGCGCCAATGTGCTGACGCAGCGGCTGGAGGAACTGGAAGCGGCCAGCATATTGATCCGCCGCCGCCTGCCCCCGCCCGCCGCCAGCCAGATCTATGAGTTGACCGATTGGGGCCGCGAGTCGGAAATCCTGTTTCAGGTGCTGGGCCGCTGGGCGTGCCGCTCTCCCACGATGCAGCCGGGTCAGCCGATGAGCAATGTGTCGGTGATCCTGTCGATGCGGACCATGATCGACCGCGGCCGGATCGGCGACATGGATGCCGCCATCGGTATGCGCTTCGGCGAGGAGGTGTTCCGCGCCACCTTGAAGAGCGGGGATTTCATCATCCATCGGGGCGAAACGGAGGATGCCGACGTCATCTTCTCCGGCGACCAGAATGCGCTCGTCGCGGTGGTTTACGGCGGTGCGCGGTTCGAGGATGTGGCGGACGTCCTGACGGTGGAGGGCGACAGGGAACTTGCCGAACGCTTCATCCGGCTGTTTCCCCTGCCACCCAAGGCCCCCTCGACCGTTACGCCGGAGACGACAGCTTCATGAGGAGGAGGCCGCCAAGGATCAGCGCGGCTGCGACCAGACGCATGGCCGACGCGGCTTCTCCCAGAACGGCGATGCCGACCAGAAACGCGCCGACCGCACCGATCCCGGTCCAGATCGTATAGGCCGTGCCGAGTGGCAGGCTTTTCATCGATACGGACAGCAGGGCGAAACTGCCGATCATCGCGACCAGAGTGATGATGGTGGGCGTGAGGCGCGAAAAGCCCTGGGACTGCTTCATCGCAAAAGCCCAGACGATTTCCAGCAGACCGGCGGCGACCAAATATACCCAGGCCATAAAGGCCCTCCTTTCGCAAAGAGAGCCGGGCCGTCCCGGACTTATGCCCGCGTCAGGCGGGGGAGGACCTGGCCTCGCTTGCCGCTCAGATAGGCCCGCCGCTCCGGATGGGCAAGGTCAGCGTTGTCCGGAAGGCAGGGTCGGCACGACGGGCACGGGCGATGCCGACGGCGCGGGTGGCGTCGCGATGCGAGGTGCCGGAGCCGCCACAGCGGGCAGGGTCGGCTTGAAACCCGGTGGCGGCGCTTCGCCCGGCGGCACCGGCGGAGGCGGCAGGGGAGTGGGCGACACGACCACCGTCACGCTCGCGCCAAAACGGGCCTGCCATTCCGCCAGTCGCCGCAGATAGTCGGCATAGGCTTCGTAAAAATCCTGGAACGGCTTTTCCAACGCCGCCAATGCCTCTGGCGCATAGGTCAGCAGCGAAGCGGAAGGCATGGACAGCATCTTCGCCCCGACTTCGACGGCTGCTTTGCAGAAGGTGGGTTGCACTGGCGGCAGCGAGAAGAAATTATAGACGACGGTGTTGAGCTGTTCGCGCCGGGCGATCCCGGTGCTGCCATATTCGAACTGGTAGTTGCGGTCGACAGCGGCGTTCGCCGCGCCCAATGCCGCTTTATGGACATGCAGCATCTGATTATATTGCATCCGCGCCAGATCGCCCGCCCCATGACAGGAAAGAGCCGCGACATTCAGCGCCATGCGAACATGCCACAAAGCCGTGTTGGACGTGACGCCGCGATTGGGCGTCAGCCGCTTCCCGTCTGGCCCGACATCCGGCACGCTCATGCCAGCCACCGCGCCCATCGGCGGAACGGGCCTTATGGTTTCAATGACCGGAGGCGGGGTCACGACCTCCTTCTTCGGGGTGGCACAGCCCGCGATCAGCGCGAGCGTCGTCAGGGACGCCACTGAACAGAAGCGACGAAATGCGGTACGCGGCGGCACCCGTATCCCCTTTTTCCCTATATTATCCAGACAGCAGAAACTCATGCCAAATGCTGGAGTTCCTGACGACTGCGCCGGACTCGCTTCGTCCAGAAAGGGATTCGGTTCGTCCCGTTTGGATTGGCAGGCGGTGTCAGGCCGCCCGACGTTCGAGCGCGAAGGCCGCTTCTTCCATCAATTGCGCGATAATGGCGGCGACCGGTTCTTCCTTGCTGACCATGCCGACCGACTGACCGGCCATTAGCGATCCGCCCTCCACATCGCCATCGATCACGGCGCGGCGGAGCGCACCGGCCCAGTAATGCTCGATCTGCAACTGCGCCTCATTCATATCGACCGCGCCGCTATCCAGCAGGTTGGCGACTTCCCGCTGCTTGGCGGTGAAGGCTTCGGTGCCCGCATTTTTGAGCGCGCGCACCGGGATGACCGGCAGGCGCGCGTCGATCTGGACGCTGGCGATGGCGTCGCGGGCGGAGGCGCGGAAGAAAGCCTTCTTGAACGCGGGATGGGCGATGCTCTCGCTCGCGCAGGCGAAGCGGGTGCCAAGCTGCACGCCAGCCGCGCCCATTTCCAGATAGCCCGCAATCGCTTCGCCCCGGCCGATGCCGCCAGCGACGAACACGGGAAGTTGCGGCGACATTTCCGGCAATATCTCCTGTGCCAGCACGCTGGTCGCGACCGGGCCGATATGGCCACCCGCCTCCATCCCCTCGATGATGAGCGCATCGACGCCCGAGCGCGCCAGCTTCTTCGCCAGCGACAAGGCGGGGGCAAAGCAGAGCAGCTTCGCGCCCTTGGCCTTGATCGCCTCGATGCTGCCTTTGGGTGGCAGGCCGCCGGCCAGCACGACATGCCCCACATCATACTTCGAACAAACCTCGATCAGTTCGAAAAGCTGGGGATGCATGGTTATGAGGTTCACGCCGAAAGGCTTGTCCGTCAGCGCCTTGGTCGCCGCGATTTCCTTGTCGAGCAGGTCGGGCGTCATCGCGCCACAGGCGATCACGCCAAAGCCGCCTGCATTGGAAATGGCCGAAACGAGATGGCGTTCGGACACCCAGCTCATCGCTCCGCAAAGGATTGCGGTTTCACAGCCCAGAAATTCGGTGCCGCGTGCCATGAGGGACTGGAGCTTGGCGTTCGTCATATCGTGTTCCATCGAATCAAAAGCCCCTCCCGTGTGAAGGGAGGGGTTTGGGATGGCAACGACCCAAAGCCGTCACCGGTTGATATTCTCTGAAGCGGAGAAATCCTCCGGTCAAGCTACCGGCGCATCAAGACCGTAGGCCGTGTGCAGCACGCGCACTGCCAGCTCCGTCTCGTCCTCGTCGATCAGCACGCTGACCTTGATCTCGCTGGTGGAGATGGCGAGGATGTTGATGCCGCGATCTGCCAGCGACTGGAACATGGTGGAAGCCACACCAGCGTGGCTCTTCATGCCAACGCCCACGACACTGATCTTCGTAACCTTCGTATCGGGAATGATGCGATTGAAACCGATGGTTTCCTTCTGGCTTTCCAGTACGTCCAGCGCCCGCGCAAGGTCAGCGCCCGGCACGGTGAAGGTCACATCCGTCTCCCCCTTGTCGCGGCCGACATTCTGGATGATCATGTCTACATTGATCGCCGCTTCGGCCAGCGGGCCGAAGATATGGGCCACCGCGCCGGGACGATCGGGCACGCGGGTGATGGTGACCTTCGCCTCATTCTTGTCATGGGCGATGCCGGTGATGAGCTGACGTTCCATCTGGTTTTCCTTGAGCTTGGCTTCCAGTTCCTCCTCGCTGACGATCAGCGTGCCGGGGAGGTCTTCCTGGGTGGGATCATCGAAGGAGGAAAGCACCTGCACGACCACGCCTTCCTTCATGGCGAGGCCGACTGAGCGGGTCTGGAGCACCTTGGCGCCGACCGACGCCAGTTCCAGCATTTCCTCATAGGTGACGAGATCGAGCTTGCGCGCCCGCGCCACGATGCGGGGGTCGGTGGTGTAGACGCCGTCCACATCGGTGTAGATGTCGCAGCGATCGGCCTTGAGCGCCGCGGCCACCGCGACCGCCGAGGTGTCGGACCCGCCACGGCCCAGCGTGGAGATGCGGCCATCTTCCATCATGCCCTGAAAGCCGGGGATCACCGCGACCGTGCCCGAACCCATGGACGCCAGGAGATCGCTGGTGTCGATTTCCCCGATCCGCGCCTTGCTATGCGCTTCGTTCGTGCGGATCGGAAGCTGCCAGCCGAGCCAACTGCGCGCGTTCACGCCCATGGCTTTGAGCGTCATGGCCAGCAGGCCGCTCGTCACCTGCTCGCCGCTGGCGACGACCACGTCATATTCTGCCGGATCGTAAAGCGCCGAGGCTTCCTTGCAGAAGCCGACCAGCCGGTCAGTCTCGCCCGCCATGGCGGAAACGACGACCGCGACTTCATTTCCCTGCTCGACCACATGCTTGACGCGGGCGGCCACATTGCGAATCCGCTCCATCCCCGCCATGGAGGTGCCGCCGAACTTCATCACGATGCGCGCCATTTGCTTGTCGAGCCTGCCTGCTGGTAAGAAAGAAAATGTCCCAAAAGGGCGAAACGGCGCTTCTCTTAGCAGCGGATACGGATATGGCAAGCAGCCCAGACACAGCGATCAACGGGACAATCGATCCGAAGGAGGCCGCGCATTTCGGCGCGATGGCTGCCGAGTGGTGGGATCCGAATGGCAGTAGCGCCATGCTGCACAAGCTGAACCCGGTGCGGTTGCGCTATATCCGGGAAGCCATCGACCGGCATTGGCCGGGAAAGGATCATTCTTTTCAGCCGCTTGCTGGCAAACGGGTGCTGGATGTGGGGTGCGGTGCGGGTCTGCTGGCGGAGCCGTTGGCACGCATGGGCGGGGCGGTGACGGCGCTGGATGCGGCCGAGGAAAATATCGCCGCGGCAATAGCCCATGCACAGCCGCAGGGTCTTTCCATCGACTATCGCGCGACTCCGGTGGAGCAATTGGCGGAGGGCGGATTCGATCTCGTCACCTCCATGGAAGTGATCGAACATGTGGCCGATCCCGCCGTGTTTGTGGAAGCGGTGGCGGACAAGCTGGCGCCCGATGGCCTGATGATCCTTTCGACGCCCAATCGCACGCCCCTTTCCCGCGTCGCCATGATTACCATCGGCGAAAGCGTTGGCGGCATTCCCAAGGGCACGCATGACTGGAACAGGTTCCTCACGCCCGACGAGCTGACCGCGCTGCTGGAAGATGTCGGGCTGGAGGTGATCGATTCGAGCGGCCTCAGCTTCGATCCGCGTAAGGGCTTTGTGCTGACGGAGAACAAGGCGATCAACTATCTGCTGACCGCCCGTCACCGTCAGGAGAACGGCTGAGAAACGGGAGGGGCTACAACCCTACCGCTTCGGCGCGGGCGACCAAGGCCTTCGCCTCCGCCACATGCATGGATTCGATCATGCGCCCTTCGAAGCGTTCGGCGCCGCCGGTCGCCGCTTCGATCAGGCGGCGGGCGTCTGCGACGGCCTGTGCGTCCGGGCCGAACACCTGATTGGCGACTGGCACCTGGCTGGGATGGATCAGCGTCTTGCCGTCGAACCCCAGGGTATGACCCGCGACGCATTCCGCCTCGAACCCCGCTTCGTCGTCCAGTCGGTTGAACACGCCATCGAACACGGCGATCCCGGCCGCGCGGGCAGCGAGAATTACGGATTGCAGGGCCAGCGCGAGCCCCTCGCGGTTCGCCGATGCGGGGATGCCGATGTCTTGCCGCAGGTCGTTGGTGCCCATGAACAGTGCTGCCGTGCCTTCCCCCGCCGCGATTTGGGACGCGGCCAGTACGCCCTTGGCGCTTTCGATCATGGCGATGACCGGCTTTTGCGTGACGCTGAATACGTCCTTCACCTGTTTGGAATTTTCCACCTTGGGCAGCACGACATAGTCGACGCCGGACTGCTTGGCGGCGATCATTTCCATGCCGTGCCAGGGCGTGCCCTCGACATTGATCCGCAGCGCCGTCAGCCGATTTCCGAACCCCTCCGCCAAGGCTTCCAGAGCGCCGGCGCGCGCCTCTGCCTTTCTGTCGCCGGGCACTGCGTCCTCCAGGTCCAGGATCACGAGATCGCAGGGCAAGGTCCGGACCTTGGCAATGGCGCGAGCATTGGACGCAGGCAGAAACAGCAGCGAGCGGGCGTGGCGAAGCAACATGGCGGCAATCGACTCCATGGAAGAACGGTTCTTGCGGCGGGTTTAGCCGGATTGGCTTCCCCCGTTAATCTTTTCACGTCATAGTCAATTTTGTTCGGGTTTGAGGGGAGGACCTATGGTGACGACATTCGCGCTCACGGTAACCTTGCTGGTGCTGTTCTATCTGGCGGCCAGTATCAAGGTAGTGCGGCAGGGCTATCAATATACGATCGAACGCTTTGGCCGTTTCACCGAGGTGGCGAAGCCCGGTCTTAATTTCTATCCCGCCTTCTTTTACGCTGTCGGTCGCAAGATCAACATGATGGAGCAGGTCGTCGACATTCCAGGGCAGGAGATCATCACCAAGGATAACGCCATGGTGTCGGTTGACGGGGTGGTGTTCTTTCAGGTGCTGGACGCGGCCAAGGCAGCCTATGAAGTGTCCGAACTCTATGTCGCGATCATGCAGCTTGCGACGACCAATTTGCGGACCGTCATGGGGTCGATGGACCTGGATGAGACCCTCTCCAAACGTGACGAGATCAATGCGCGGCTGCTGTCCGTGGTCGATCATGCGACTAACGCCTGGGGCATCAAGATCACCCGAGTGGAACTCAAGGACATTCGCCCCCCCGCCGATATCGTCAACGCCATGGGCCGGCAGATGAAGGCCGAGCGCGAGAAGCGCGCCCTCATCCTGGAATCGGAAGGCTTGCGCGCGTCGGAGATCCTGAAAGCGGAGGGACAGAAGCAAAGCCAGATCCTTGAGGCCGAAGGCCGCCGCGAAGCCGCTTTCCGCGATGCCGAGGCCCGCGAGCGCGAGGCTGAAGCGGAGGCCAAGGCGACGCAGATGGTGTCCGACGCCATCGCCAATGGCAACGCACAGGCAATCAACTATTTCATCGCCCAGAAATATGTGGAAGCGGTCGGCCAGTTCGCCACGTCACCCAATGCCAAGACGATCCTGTTCCCGGTCGAAGCCACGCAGTTGATCGGAACGCTGGGCGGAATCGGCGAACTGGCGCGCGACGCGCTGGGCGGTGACAGGACGCCCCCTCCGCCGCCTCCGCCCGCGCCGCGCCGCGGGCCGTTCGAATAAGGAGCGGAGCCGATGGATATGTTGGCGATGCTGGAGGACCATTGGTGGTGGCTGATCTTCGCCGCGCTGCTGGGTATCGGCGAGGTGTTGTTGCCCGGCGTGTTCCTGATCTGGATCGCAATCGCGGCGGCGATCACGGGGCTGGCGGCGCTGGCACTGCCGATCGGGGTGCCGTTGCAGTTCCTGATTTTCGCGCTGCTTTGCCTGATTGCGGTGTGGGGCGGACGGCGATGGTATGCGGCCAATCCAGTGTCGTCGGAAGACCCGTTGCTCAATGACCGCACCGCCCGGCTGATCGGAGAGGTCGTGATCGTGGTCGAAGCGATCGACAACGGGCGAGGGCGCGTGAAGGTGGGGGACGGCGTATGGTCGTGCCGTGGCCCGGAAGCGCCAGCGGGAGCGCGGGTAAGGATCGTCGGCGCGGACGCCTCCGTGCTTCAGGTGGAACTGGCCTGAGCAGCAGCGGTTCATTTCGTATAATTCGCGTGGCCCCGATTCTATGCGACTTTCGGATGAGACGCGAGGGCCGACTATACCAAAGAGCCGGACGGATACGGGCATGACGCTACCGCTGTAGGAATGCGGCCATCGCGGGTGCGCGCGCGATATGCTATTTTCCCGCCGCCATCGCCCGGCCGCCAGAGTCGGACGTGACGAGAGGAGCGCAGCCATGTCCGCACCGATCGACGAAACGAAACTTCACGCCTTTGTCGGAAAGATGCTGGGCGATCTGGGTGGCGCGATGAGCGTGCCGACGGTGCGGCTGGGTGCGCGGCTGGGGCTGTTCGATGCGCTGGCGCAGGCACCCGCCACCGCTGCTGAACTGGCGCGGCGAGCGGGCGGCCTGCATGAGCGCTATGTGCGAGAATGGGCGCTGGCGCAGGCGGCGAACGGCTATGTCGATTATGACCCGGCCACGGAACAGTTTAGCCTGTCGCCCGAACAGGCGATGGTGTTCCATGATCCCGATAGCCCCGTCTATCTGATCGCGGCGTTCGAGATGGTGGCCGCGATGATCGAGGCGGAGCCTAAGGTGGAGGAATGTTTCCGTCACGGAACCGGCGTGCGCTGGGGCGATCATGCGGGATGCCTGTTCTGCGCGACGGGCGCTTTCTTCCGGCCCGGTTACCTCAATAATATCGTCCAGACGTGGATTCCCGCGCTCGATGGCGTGGAAGCGAGGCTGCGGGAAGGCGCGAAGGTCGCTGATGTCGGGTGCGGCGTGGGCTTTTCGACGCTGCTGATGGCGCAGGCTTATCCACAAAGCCGCTTCACCGGCTATGATTTCCACGAACCGTCCATTGAGGAAGCGCGGCGTCATGCACAGGCGCATGGCTTGGGCGACCGGGTGCGTTTCGAGGTGTCGACCGCGAAGGATGTGGCGGGGCGGGATTTCGACCTTGTCACCATGTATGACTGTTTGCACGACATGGGCGACCCGCGCGGCTGCGCGGCTCATATGCGGCGGATATTGGCGCCGGGGGGAAGCTGGATGATCGTCGAGCCGGTGGCCGGGGACCGGCCGGAGGAAAATCTCAATCCGGTCGGGCGCTTATATTATAATGCGTCCACGATGATCTGCGTGCCGACGTCGCTCGATCAGGAAGTGGGTGAAGCATTGGGCGCGCAGGCCGGGGAAGCCCGGTTGTCGCAGATCGTCCGCGAGGGCGGTTTCGAAAATGTCCGGCGCGCGGCGGAAGGGCCATTCAACATGGTGCTGGAGGCGCGGTAGAGCTGGTTTCTGCTTTTGTGGACGTGACGCGATGACCTCGTCAACTTGAAGTCCATTTCGCCGAATCAAGGTTTCCGCAGGGCAGGCACGGTGCGCGCGGCTTCTTCCGGCGTGATGCCCGGCGGCGGCGCAGCGGCGACCTGTTCTTCGCCGCGCATGATCCGCCCCGCGCGCTGGATCGCGCCGCGCAGCCGGGGATAGATGCCGCAGCGGCAGAGGTTGGTGATCGCCGCGTCGATCTCCTCGTCGCTCGGATCGCTGTTCCGCCGCAGCAGCACGGACGCCGCCATCACCATGCCGGGAATGCAATATCCGCATTGCGATACATTCTCCGCCGCGAAAGCCTGTTGCACCGGATGCCCCCGATCGGGCGAAAGTGCTTCGATGGTGGTGACAAATCGGCCTTCGGTTTGGGCGATGCTGACCTGGCAGGACCGCACGGCTTCCCCATCTATGTCGACCGTGCAGGCCCCGCAATCGCCGGTGCCGCATCCATATTTGGTGCCTGTCAGGTTCGACGCGTCGCGCAGCGCCCAGAGCAGCGGCGTGGCGGGGTCCATGCGATATTGCACTGGCCGGTCATTCACTGTGAAGCGCGTCATTGTCCCTCCGCCGCCTCTTCATCCTCGGCCTTGTGATAAAGCACTTCGTTGCGAATATGGATGGTGCGCGACGCCAGCCGGATTTCCTGGATGAAAGTGGCGAAGGCAGCCGCCAGCAAGACCATCGCCAGGCTGAACAGGATCGCGATGATCCTGCCCAGATGCGCGTCGAACAGTTCCGCCGCGAACAGCAGGATGACGACCAGGCAGATGGCGCAGGCACTGGCGACCGATAGGAAAATCGCGATGTTGACGACGCTCATCCGCCGGTCGAGCACCCGGATTTCGCTCACCATCCGGTCATGTTCCTGGCCGCGCGTGGACAGCACCAGCTTTTCCACCATCCGCGCCCGGTCGATGATGCGCGCCAGCCGTCCCACGCACACGTTCAGGAACGCGCCGATGCCCGCCAGCAGGAACACCGGCGCCAGCGCGAGCTGGATCGTCTGCGCGACCTGCGAAACCTGCGGCAGGGGGATCATGTGGGTATGCTGTCCTGTTGGGGCAGCACGTCCCCCTTATCTTCCTCCGGCTCCGCCTTTGGCAGGCCCCAGCCAACCTGGGCCCATGCGCGTTCGTGGAAATAATAAAGCAGGATCTTGGTGACCACCTCGGTCGACGCGATCGCGCCAGCCGCCTTCACGTCGTGCGTGAAGAGAAGGCCCAGCACAAAAGTGTCGATGCTGCCCAGTGTGCGCCAGCTTATCGCTTTCATCAGCGATCGGGGATTGGACTCCTTGCCGCGAAACAACAGCATATTCCGGTCACATCCCCTCGAAACCTGCGCCAGCCCCCGGACGCTGCGCCCGCATATCCACCATCATTGCCGCGCGGGCAAGGGCCAGCCATCGTGCCGATGCCAGCCCCGTCGCGGAAAAGGGCGGATCAGGCCGCGCCCTTGGCGGGCGTATTGACGCCCATGGACTTGAGATATTGCTTGATGTTGCGTGCCGCCTGCCGCAGCCGCTGTTCATTTTCCACCATGGCGATGCGGACATAGCCTTCGCCGTCCTCGCCATAGCCGACGCCCGGCGCGACCGCGACCTTGGCATGGGTCAGGAGCTGCTTGGAAAATTCCAGGCTCCCCATGTCCTTGAGCGCGGGGGGCAGGGGCGCCCAGGCGAACATCGACGCCTTGGGCGCGGGAATGTCCCACCCGGCGCGGCCGAAGGCTTCCACCATCACGTCGCGGCGCTTGTGATACAGTTCGCGATTCTTCTGCACGATGTCCTGCGGCCCGTTCAATGCCGCGCAGGCGGCCGCCTGGATCGGCGTGAACGCGCCATAGTCGAGATAGCTTTTGACGCGCTTCAACGCCGTGATCAACTGCCGGTTGCCGACCGCGAAGCCGATGCGCCAGCCAGCCATGCTATAGGTCTTGGAAAGCGACGTGAACTCCACCGCCACATCCTTGGCGCCGGGCACCTGAAGGATGGAGGGCGTGGGGTTTCCGTCATAATAGAGTTCGGAATAGGCAAGGTCGCTCAGCACCCAGACCTTGTTCTCCTTCGCCCAGGCGACCAGCCGCTCATAAAAGGCGAGGTCCACCGTCTCCGCCGTCGGATTGCTGGGATAGCCCACGACGAGAATCGACGGGCGCGGCACGGTGAAGGCCATCGCCCGGTCCAGCGCCTGCCAATAATGCTCGTCCGGCGTCGTCGGCACGGAACGAATCGTCGCTCCCGCGATGATGAAGCCGAACATGTGGATCGGATAGCTTGGATTGGGCGCCAGCACGACGTCGCCCGGCGCGGTGATCGCGGTGGCGAGGCTGGCGAGGCCCTCCTTCGACCCCATGGTCACGACGACTTCGCTCTCCGGGTCGAGGTCGACCCCGAAGCGGCGGCCATAATAATTCGCCTGCGCTTTGCGGAGGCCGGGAATCCCCATGGACTGCGAATAGCCGTGCGCGCTCGGCTTCTGAGCCACTTCGCACAGCTTGGCGATGACATGGTCGGGTGGCGGCAGGTCGGGATTGCCCATGCCAAGGTCGATAATGTCCTCTCCTGCCGCGCGCGCCGCGGCCCGCATCGCGTTGACTTCGGCGATGACATAGGGGGGCAGGCGCTTCATGCGATAGAATTCTTCGGACATTATAGACTTTCCTGAAATCGCTCCGTGGAGGATAGTGGCCGCCGCGCTTCGTCGCGGAGCCGTCCCGGCTATATACCGGCCTACGGCGCCGCGCCACAAAAAGCGCAGCGGAACGGCAAGGCCAGGATGAGGAGAATGGCTATGGATAGACTCGAAAATATCGAACCTCATATGCCCAGCCTGGAGGACATGCAGCAATGGACACAGGTGATCGGCCGCGCACAGCAATTGATGCTGGAGCAGGCGGCGGGCGCGACCGGCCGCCATCTGCCCTTCGATCCGCAAACCGTCGCTGATGTCCAGAGCAGCTTCGCCAAGGAAGGGATGGCGCTGTGGCAGCGTTTCCTCGACACCGGCGGGATGCTGCGTAACCAGCCTGTCCCCGCGCCGGAGGGTAGCCCCGCCGCCCGCAAGGATCGCCGCTTCGCCGATCCGGCCTGGACCAGCCACCCCTTTTACGACCTCATCCGCCAGAGCTATCTCCTGGTGTCGGACTATCTGATGCGGCTGACCGATGCGGTGGACGGCGTTGACCCAAAGCAGAAGGCCAGGCTGCGTTTCGCCGCCAGCGGCATCCTTGACGCCCTTGCGCCCAGCAATTTCCCCCTGACCAACCCGACCGTGGTGGAAAAGACGTTGCAGAGCGGCGGTGAGAATCTGGTGAAAGGCCTCCAGCACATGCTGGCGGACATGGAAAAGGGCCAGCTCACCCACACCGACGGCACCGCGTTCGAGGTCGGCCGCAACATCGCCGCCACGCCCGGCAAGGTCATCAAGGAAACGCCCCTTTACCAGCTCATCCATTATGAGCCGACGACGGACAAGGTGCTGGAAACGCCCCTCATCATCTTCCCGCCGTGGATCAATCGTTTCTACATCCTCGACCTCGCGCCGGAAAAAAGCTTCGTCAAATGGGCGGTGGAGCAGGGGCTCAGCGTGTTTCTGGTCTCGTGGAAATCCGCTGACGCTTCCATGAAGGATCTCGTCTGGGACGATTATATCCTGCAAGGGCAGGTCGACGCGATCGACACGGTGCGCGACCTTCTCGGCGTGAAGCATGTCCACGCCATCGGCTATTGCGTCGCGGGCACGACGCTGGCGGCCACGCTGGCCCTGCTCACCGCGCGCGGCGAAGCGGACAAGGTCGCCAGCGCCACCTTCTTCACCGCGCAGGTCGATTTCAGCAAGGCGGGCGACCTCTGCCTCTTCATCGACGATGAGCAATTGAAGCTGGTGGATCAGCTTTCGGCGGGCGGCTATCTGGACGGGCGCTACATGGCCGCGACCTTCAATTTTCTGCGCGGGCGCGACCTCATCTGGAACTATGTCGTCAACAATTACCTGCTGGGACAGGATTATCCGCCCTTCGACCTGCTCTACTGGAATGGCGACACCACCAACCTGCCCGCACGCTGGCACAAGGAATATCTGACGCGGCTCTATCGCGACAATCTGCTGATCCAGCCCGGCGCGATCAGCATCGACGGCACGCCGATCGATCTTAGCCGGATCGAAACGCCCGCTTATGTTCAGGCGGGGCGCGAAGATCATATCGCGCCGGTGGAAAGCGTGTGGAAGATAGTGGGGCATCTGTCCGGCCCCGTGCGCTTCCTGCTCGCGGGTTCGGGTCATATTGCGGGCGTCATCAATCCGCCGGCCGCCGGTAAATATCAATATTGGTCCTGTGACACGCCACAGCCGACGCTGGACGATTTCATCGCCGCCGCTACGGAAACCAAGGGAAGCTGGTGGCCGGACTGGATCGAATGGATTCGCGGCCATGGCGAAAAAAATGTGACCGTGCGTGGCGCGCGCAAGCCCGGCGGGGGCAAGCTCAAGGCCATCGAAAACGCACCCGGAGCCTATGTAAAGTCCCGATAGTAAAAGGCAATTTTCTCCGGCGGGGCGGGTGCCCCGGCCGCCTCCATGTCACTTTTGTTGCAGTGCACAAATTCTCTTGCAATGCGTCCCGGAAATGCTTATTGTGCAATGCAGCAAATGGAGGCAGAGGCGATGGCCGTTACCCCAAGGACAAGGCGTGCCGCGCCGCGCGCCAAGAAAAGCGGCGACAAGACCCTTTCCGCCGCGGACGTGCTGAAAGCGGCGGAAACCGCGATCGGCGAAAAACCCCGGAGCGCCACGCCCAAGGCTGCCGCTCCCACAACTGCGGCGGCAAAGCCCGCCGCCGCAAAGCCTGCCCCGTCGCGGAAGCCCGTGACCAGGCCGGCAACTCCGGCGTCTGACGCCGCTCCGGCCGTTGTGGCCGCTGCCGTCATGGCAGTGGACGCCGCGCCCGAACCGAACAGCGAAGGGGCCGAAACCTTTGGCAAGCTAAGGGATGCGTCTTCGACTGCCGGTGTGAAAAAAACGCCTAAGCTGCTGCCTGTTACGGAAGGAAATGCGACGATGAACGAGATTATCGAAAACGGAAAGAAGTTCGCCGAAGACGCCAAGGCGAAGATCGAAACCGCCTATGCCGATTTCAACGAGAAGGCGAAGGCCGGCGTTGAAAAGTCGACCAAGGCGATGGAAGAGATCAGCGACCTTGCCAAGGGCAATGTCGAAGCGCTGGTCGAATCGGGCAAGATCGCGGCCAAGGGTGTCGAAACCTTGGGCCAGGAAGCCGTCGACTACAGCCGCAAGAGCTTTGAAAAGGCGACTGCCTCTTTCAAGAGCTTCTCGACCGTGAAGACCCCGACCGAGTTCTTCCAGCTCCAGAGCCAGCTTTTCGCGACCAGCTTCGACGACTTCGCCAAGGAAGCCGCCAAGGGCAGCGAAACCCTGCTGAAGCTGGCAGGCGACGTGGCCCAGCCGCTCGCGGCGCGCGTATCGATCGTCACCGACAAGGTGAAGACGCTGGCCCGCTAAGCGGCACAGGGTCAGAACCCAAAAAAAAGGCGCGCCTTCCATTGGAAGGGGCGCCTTTTTTTTGGGGATGCTGTTTGCAACCATCCGGCTCTTTCACATCGCCGCGTTCAGGTCAGGCAGCCTGACACCGCCAGATAATATATGATCGCCCTGCTTTAATTCTCCGCTTCGGCCCGCTTGAGTTCCGCAGGTTTGCGGTGGGCGAAAAGGGCCGCGAGCCGTTCTTCCTCGTCTGCGGTCAGTTCCTTGGCGGCGTCGGGGAACATCTCCTCTTCCTCCTCGTCGATATGGTGGAGATAGCGTTTTCGCATCTCGGCGAACTTGCGTTTCCACGCTTCACCATTGAACTTAAGTTCGCTCAATTCCTCCAGATAATCGTCGATTTCCTTATGTTCCGACACGCTGTGCTGGGCGTCTTCCCGCAGATCCGGTCGCGCCAGCATCGTGGCGTAGAGCGTTTCCTCTTCGGCCGCCGCATGGGCGGTCACCTCGATCTTGAATTGCTCGAACAGCTTGTCCAGCCGGTCCGGTTCGCTCTTGGCGTCGCTGATCTTGTCCAGCAACTGGCGGTGGGCGTCGTGATCCTGTTTCAATCGGTTGAAAATCGTGGCGTCGGCCATGGGTCGTTCCTCCTGCAATCGGGAAGAAACGAAGTAGGGATCGCTTTGGCTCCGCCCGGATCAGCCGAACAGGGCGTGATAGACGATCGCTACCGGAATCCACAGCAGGGCGCCGATCAGGCTGGCCGCCCACAATTGCAGCACATCGCGTCGGAACCGCAGCGCCAGCCCGCTATGCGACAGCCCCGCATGTTCGATCATCTGCCAGCGCCGTTCCAACCCTCGCGCGGCCACCGCAAAGCCGCCAATGGCGATGATCACGCCCAGATGCAGGACCAGCGATCCGCCCATTTTTGCGACGATGAAGATCTGAAGCAGGCAAAAGACGACAAGGGCGGCGGCAAGGTGCGAACTGATCCGCTTGGCAAAGGAGGCATCCCGGCCATTCTTCGCGGCGTGATTGTTCCATATTGTTGCCAACCTCATCCCTCCCTTGCGTTCGGCCGGGGTAAGAAAACCATGAAGTGCCACGCCGATCAACCGCAAAGAGCAGGGAAAGGGCGGAAAATCGTCCGCCGCGTGGCTGGAGGTCAGCGGTGGTGTGCCCTCCGCTTCGCCGGATGACGGCGATTCATGCGGTGAATGGCCGGGACAGGGCGGCTTTAGGGTTGAATTTGCGCGACTCTGCTGGTAGGGCGCGCCCCACACGGCGCAGGGTGACTTGCGGCGACTCATGGATTTATATTCGGGAGGCCCGCCGGGAATGGGTTTTTCATTCCTGGCGAACCGCCCGTTTTCGATTGGAGATTGACTGGCTTATGCAAATCATCGTTCGCGATAACAATGTGGATCAGGCTCTTCGCGCGCTCAAGAAGAAGCTCCAGCGTGAAGGCGTTTATCGCGAGATGAAGCTGCGCCGTCATTATGAAAAGCCGTCGGAAAAGCGCGCCCGTGAAAAGGCTGCGGCGGTCCGCCGTGCGCGCAAGCTGGAGCGCAAGCGCGCCGAGCGTGACGGCGTCCGGTAAACATATCTGACGGGGCGGTCGAAGGGCCGCCTTTTCCTTCAAAGTCTTTATCCAACTGCAAGGCGCGCGCCCATGTCCACGACGGCTGTTCCCCTTCATCCCATCGCCAAGGGGTCGCTGACGCGGCTCTGGATCGGCGTCGCCGCGATTGCGCTGGCGGCGGGAGGGCTCGCCTGGGCCGGGCAGCGCAATCTGGAACCGTCGCCCGCGACCTTCCTGACGCAGAATGCGAACGCGGACGGCGTGGAGACGACGCAATCGGGCTTGCAGTTCAAGGTGCTGGAAGAAGGCGCCGGCCCCAGCCCGACCGGGCAGGATGTGGCGCTGGTCGGCTACAAGGGCGCGCTGCTCGATGGCACGGTGTTCGATGAGAACCCGCAGACGGCAATGCCGGTGGATGGCGTCGTGCCGGGCTTTTCCGAAGGCCTGCAGAAGATGAAGAAGGGCGGCAAATACCGCCTGTGGATTCCGCCGCAGCTTGGCTATGGCGAGCAGGCCGCCGGCCCGATCCCGGCCAATTCGGTCCTGGTGTTCGACGTCCAGCTCCATGACTTCAAGTCACGCGCGGAAATCATGCAGATGCAGCAGATGATGCAGCAGCAGGGCGGCGCCCCGCAGGCCTTGCCCGGCAACTGATCGCCGCGCTCATCGCAGGATCAAGGAAGAGGCCCCATTGCGGGCCTCTTTGCTTATGAAGCGTCCTGAAGGATGGCGGGGCCTTCCGTCCGTTCGGCCTCCAGCGCCTTCGACCGTTCCTCCAGATAGACTTTGAGCATGGCGACGATCGGGTCGGCCAGGAACAGGCCCAATATGCCGAACAGCGCGCCGAACAGGATCTGCGCCGCCAGCACCAGCGCAGGAGCGAGGTCCGTCGCGCGCTTGGCGACCATCGGCACGATCAGATAGCCGTCCACGATCTGCACGACCAGATAAACGCCAAAAGCATAGAGCCCGGCGTCCACTCCTGCCGAAAAACCGACCAGAACGATCAATATGCCCGATATGATCGACCCGATATTGGGCAGAAAGGCGAACAGGCCGGTCAAGATGCCGAGCAGACCCGCCATCGGCACGCCGCCCGCCCATAGCAGCAGCCATGTGCCCACGCCCTCCACCGCCATGCCGATCAGCCGCCCGAACATCAGCCGGCGCAGCGTCCAGCCCATCTTGTCCGCGATCCTGTAGAAACGCGCGCGCTTTTCCATTGGCAGCATCCAGGCGACGCCGCGCTCGTAGAGCTTCGGCTCGACGGCGATGAAGATCGCCAGCACCAGCATCATGACCCCGCTGGTCAGCGCGCCCACCATCGTTCCGACCGCCGCCGTGACGCGGCCCAGCGAACTCATCGCCTGGCTCGCCAGGTTCTTGAAGTCCTCGGGCGTCGTCGTGATCCCGAGTTGCTGCATCCATCCGCCGATCCGCGTCACCTGCGTCTCGACGATGACCCGCATGGCCTGCGCCTGCGCGGCGAGGCTCGATCCGGTGAGAAAGAAGGTGTAGATCAGGAAGGCCAGCGCGGCGAGCAGCACGATGGCGAGCCGCCAGCCCCGCCCAATGGGCAGCACGCGGCCCAGCAGGCGGGTTCCCCCATCCATCATCGTCGTCAGGACCAGCGCGCCCAGGATCAGCATGATGGGCTGGGCCAGCAGCACGACCAGCGCAACCGCGATGCCCATCGCGATCCACACGCTGGCGCGTTTCATTTCATGCTGGACAAGAAGACTGCGATATTCGCTGGGGCCGGGCTCTTCGATATGGATCTGCTTGTCGCTCAAACCCGGCTCCCTGATAAATCGTCTATTGTGGCACGGTAACGCTCCGGGGGCGCAGGCTGTTCCCGGCGCGCCCGCTCCGCAGGGCATGGAGCCAGCTCACGGGGTTCCAGGTGGCGTCGCCGTCCAGCGAGAAGGTGATGAACTCGGCCCGCCCGCCGATCGCTTCCCATGGCACCGGTCCGCCCAGACCGTTTTCCTCCAGCGGTGCGCGGCTGTCGGCGCTGTTGTCGCGATTGTCGCCCATCAGGAAGACATGGTGCGGCGGTATGCGGACGGGACCATACCAGTCCAGCGCGCTCGGCCCCATGTCGATGGTGACATAGGTTTTGCCGTTTGGCAGTACTTCCTGCTTCACGGGCAGTTCGCAATAGCTCTTGCCGTCTGGGCCTGTCCGCCGCGCGCCGGGGAATTGCAGCGGTGGGCAGGGCGCGTTGCCGTCGATGGGGACGCGAACGGGCTTCAGTGTCTTTTGGGGCACTGGCCTGTCGTTCAGGATGATCTGCCCGCCGCGCACTTCCAATATGTCGCCGGGCAGGCCGATCACGCGCTTGATATAGTCCTCCCGCCGGTTCTGCGGGGATACGATCACGATGTCGCCGCGCTGGGGCATATGGCCGAACACACGCCCTTTCAGAAAGGGCAGCGGGTGGAAGCTGGGCGAGACATAGGACCAGCCATAGGGAAATTTGCTGACCACCAGCCGGTCGCCTTTCAGCAATACCGGCATCATCGACTCCGACGGAATGTAAAAAGGCTTCGCGACGAAGCTGTGAAAGGCCAGCACCGCCAGAATGAGCAGCGCGATGCTCCGCACTTCATGCCACCAGTTGACCGGGCCGGAGCGGGCGTCGGCTTCCGGCGGCGCAGGGTTCTGGTCTGCGGGGGGCGGGCTGTTTTCGGTCATGTCGGGTGCCGTCATGGGTGGGGGCGGGCCTCTGGCGCCGCAACGTCCTGCGGCAGGATTTCGATGATGACGAACGCCTGCGCCCATGGATGATCGTCCGTGAGCGTCAGGTGAATGACCGGCTTGTAGCCTGTCGGAACCAGCGATTGAAGCCGGGCGAGCGCGCCGCCCGTCAGCGCCAGCGTCGGCGCTCCGCTGGGCGCGTTGACGACGCCGATGTCCTTCATGAACACGCCGCGCTTGAAGCCCGTGCCCACGGCCTTGGAAAAGGCTTCCTTGGCGGCGAACCGCTTGGCGAGCGTCCCGGCCTTGGTGAAGGGGCGGCGATTGGCCTTGGCGCGTTCAACATCGGTGAAGACCCGCTGTTCGAAACGGTCGCCGAAGCGGTTGAGCGAATTTTCGATTCGTTCGATATTGCACAGGTCGGAACCGAGGCCGATGATCAACGCACGAGGTCCATCTGCCGCCGCATTTCGCGAATGGCGTTTTCCAGGCCTCCGAAGATCGCCTCGCCGATCAGGAAATGGCCGATATTGAGTTCCGCGACCTGAGGAATGGCGGCAATCGGCCCCACATTGTCGAAGGTCAGGCCGTGGCCCGCATGGGGTTCTATGCCGTTTTTCGCAGCGAGCGCCGCCGCGTCCGACAGGCGCCGCAATTCCTGCGTCCGTTCCGCGCCGGCCAGATGGGCGTAGCGGCCGGTATGGAATTCGACCACTGGCGCGCCGAGGCGGATGGCTGCTTCGATCTGGGCGGGGTCGGGTTCGATGAACAGACTGACGCGCACGCCCGCTTCGCCCAACGTGTCAACGATGGGGCGCAGGGCTTCGATCTGCCCCGCTGCATCCAGCCCGCCCTCGGTCGTCCGTTCCTCGCGCTTTTCGGGCACGATGCAGGCGGCGTGCGGCCGATGCCTGAGCGCAATGTCGAGCATTTCCCGCGTCGCCGCCATTTCCAGATTCAGCGGCACGGAGAGCGCGCCGATCAGCGTCGCTATATCCTCATCCCGGATATGGCGGCGATCCTCGCGCAGATGCGCCGTGATGCCGTCCGCCCCGGCCTTGACCGCCAGAAGGGCGGCTTTCACCGGGTCGGGATGCTCGCCTCCGCGCGCGTTGCGGATGGTCGCCACATGGTCGATGTTGACGCCAAGGCGAAGATGCGCGGGAGGGGACGTCATTGGCTACTGTTTCCGGCTGCCCGGCTTTTCGGCGGGGATGGCCGCCAGTTCGGGCGGCACCTCATTTGCTTCATAAACGGGGAAATTGATACTGACGAGGGGATAGAAGGGCACGCCCAGATCGACCTCGCCCGCCGAACGGTCCACCAGCGCCGCTTCCGCGATCACGATGCCGCCTTCCGCCGCCACGGCCTCGATCGCCTGGCGCGAAGACAGGCCCGTCGTGACCACATCCTCCACCATCAGCACTTTCTGCCCCGGCGCAATGGCAAAGCCGCGCCGCAGTTCGAACGTCCCTTCGGGCCGTTCCAGGAAGATGGCGTCCTTGTCGAGCGCCCGGCCGACCTCATGGCCGATGATAAGGCCTCCCATTGCCGGGGAAACCACCAGATCGATTTCCTGCCGCAATTCGCGCGGAAGTTGCTGCACTATCGCCCGGGCGAGCCGTCCGGCCCGCTCCGCATTCATCAGCACGCGCGCGCATTGCAGATAATTGCCGCTGCGGCGTCCCGATGACAGGATGAAATGTCCTTCGAGCAGCGCTCCCGCCGCCCGAAACTCCGCCAATACTTCCTCGTCGGTCATTCGATACAGATCCATTCGCGTGGCGAATGCGGGGCAAGCCCGCCCGTCACACTCCTTTATTAAAGGGCATGTCGCGCCCCATGAAACAGCGCCCCTATGCGCGGGAGCGGAATAGGCGGGCAAGGGAGGCGTTGCAACAGAGAAGAAAATCTGCTCCTGGATGCTTGAGGCTGAAAAAAACCATGCCTATAAGCCGCCGCAGACCGACCGGGCGAGGACGAAGCATGTGCGCGTGCGTCTTTGCCGCAGGGGCGCGAAGGGGTTACGGGGTAAGAAGACGCTATGAACAAGGTGAAATCGCTCATTCTCGCCGGGATGCTGGCCTTTGCGCCAGCTTTGGCGATGGGCAGTCCGGCGCTGGCGCAGGATAATGCCGTCGCGGCGCCGGCCGCTGCAAATGCCGCCGCGCCGGTCGAATCGGTTGCCAATGCCGCCGAAGCGGCGCCCGCCGCCAAGGTCGCGGCGCCGCCGCGCATGAAGCCGACCGAAGGCATCGGCATGCCCCGTCCGGGCGAAATCACCCTTCAGGAGCAGTTTACGTCCACCGGACACTCCGCCCGCTGGTTGCATGACAAGATGCTTCTGCCGATCATCACGATCATTTCGATCTTCGTACTGATCCTCATGCTTTATGTGATGTTCCGGTTCCGCCGCAGCGCGAACCCGAATCCGTCCAAGACCTCGCACCATACCCTGATCGAAGTGGTCTGGACGGTGGTGCCGGTCGTGATCCTGCTGGTGATCGCGGTGCCGTCGATCGGCTTGCTCGCCGACCAGTATAAGCCCGCGCCCAAGGATGCGATCACCGTCAAGGTGACCGGCTATCAGTGGTATTGGGGCTATGAATATCCCGACAACGAAATCCCCGAATTCGTGTCGAACATGCTGACCAAGGAAAAGGCGGCCGAAAATGGCGAGCCTTATCTGCTGGCGCCCGACAATCGCCTGGTCCTGCCCGTGGGCCGTCCGATCAAGCTCATCATCACCGGCGCTGACGTGATCCACAGCTTTGCGGTTCCTTCGCTCTGGGTGAAGATGGACGCCGTGCCGGGCCGTCTCAATGAGAAGAGCTTCACCATCGAGAAGCCGGGCGTCTATTACGGCCAGTGTTCGGAACTTTGCGGCGCGCGTCACGGCTTCATGCCGATCGCGATCGAGGCGCTGCCTCCCGCGCAGTTCGACCAGTGGGTGCAATCGCAAGGCGGCAAGCTCAAGGCCGCAGGCGCCCCGGCGACGGCGGAGGCCCCCGCGCCCGCCGCCGCTCCGGCCAAGATTTGATGTAAGGGCAGATACGCCATGACCACCATTACCGCAGACCATCACGGCGATCATGCTCACGAGCATCACGACGCCGATCACAAACCGGCCTTTTTCCAGCGTTGGTTCATGTCCACGAACCACAAGGACATCGGCACTCTCTACCTGATCTTCGCCATCATCGCCGGCATCATCGGCGGCGCGATTTCCGGTCTGATGCGCGCCGAACTGGCGCAGCCGGGCATTCAGTATCTTCATGCATGGGCGCAGTATAGCGACGGTCCCTCGGCTACGCTGGATCAGGCCTATCACCTGTGGAACGTGCTCATCACCGCCCACGGCCTCATCATGGTTTTCTTCATGGTGATGCCCGCGATGATCGGCGGCTTTGGCAACTGGTTCGTGCCGATCATGATCGGCGCGCCGGACATGGCCTTCCCGCGCATGAACAACATCAGCTTCTGGCTGTTGATCCCCGCCTTCGCGTTGCTGCTCGGGTCGACCTTCGTCCCCGGCGGCACCGGCAACGGCGCGGGCACGGGCTGGACGGTCTATGCGCCGCTGTCGACCAGCGGTTCGGCGGGCCCGGCGGTGGATATGGCGATCCTGTCGCTCCACATCGCGGGCGCCAGCTCGATCCTGGGTGCGATCAACTTCATCACCACCATCCTGAACATGCGCGCGCCGGGCATGACCCTGCACAAGATGCCGCTGTTCGTCTGGTCGGTGCTGGTCACGGCCTTCCTGCTGCTGCTCGCTTTGCCGGTTCTGGCCGCGGCGATCACCATGCTGCTCACGGACCGCAATTTCGGCACGACCTTCTATGACGCCGCTGGTGGCGGTGATCCCGAGCTGTATCAGCACCTCTTCTGGTTCTTCGGCCACCCTGAAGTCTACATCATGATCCTGCCGGGTTTCGGTATGATCAGTCAGATCGTCTCGACCTTCAGCCGCAAGCCCGTCTTCGGCTATCTCGGCATGGCCTATGCCATGGTCGCGATCGGCGTCGTCGGCTTCGTCGTCTGGGCGCACCACATGTTCACCACGGGCATGTCGGTCAACGTGAAGATGTATTTCACCGCCGCGACGATGGTCATCGCCGTTCCCACCGGTATCAAGATCTTCTCGTGGATCGCGACGATCTGGGGCGGTTCGATCAGCTTCAAGACCCCGATGGTCTGGGCGCTGGGTTTCATCTTCCTGTTCACCGTGGGCGGCGTCACCGGCGTCGTGCTGGCGAATGGCGGCGTGGACGACGTGCTGCACGACACTTATTATGTGGTCGCGCACTTCCACTATGTGCTTTCGCTGGGAGCGGTGTTCGGCTTGTTCGCCGGTTTCTATTACTGGTTCCCGAAGATGTCGGGGAAGATGTACAACGAGTTCCTCGGCCATCTGCACTTCTGGGTGTTCTTCATCGGCGTGAACATGCTGTTCTTCCCGATGCACTTCCTGGGATTGTCGGGCATGCCGCGCCGCTACCCCGATTATCCGGAAGCCTTCGCCTACTGGAACCAGGTTGCCAGCCACGGCTATGAAATCATGGCGGCGGGCATGGTGATCTTCTTCATCAACCTGATCTGGTCGCTCGCTGCCGGCAAGAAGGCGGCGGACAATCCTTGGGGTGAAGGCGCGACGACGCTGGAATGGACGCTGTCCAGCCCGCCGCCCTACCACCAGTTCGAAACGCTGCCAGTCGTCGACTGACGCTTGATGAAGTAGCGCTCCGAATTGGCGGGGCGCTGATGGGCAGGGCTTTGGAGCCCTGGCCTTGGGTTCAGTCCCGGCGCTGCATCGGCGCCGGGCTGACGCATGAGGAGTTTATGGCAAGTTCGCCGATCATGTCCGGGGCCATCTCGCCCACCTTGCCAGCCCATTGGCGGGACTTTGTGGCGTTGACCAAGCCCAGAGTGATGACGCTCGTTGTCTTTACGGGCCTGTGCGGACTGTTGGCCGCGCCGGGGCATATTCATCCGGTTCTCGCCTTCACGGCGATCCTGTGCATCGCCTTGGGGGCGGGGGCTGCCGCCACGCTCAACCAATGGTATGAGAAGGATATTGACGGCCTGATGAAGCGGACGGCCAATCGCCCGCTTCCCGCAGGCCGCATGGACCCGCAGTCCGCTTTGCATTTCGGTGTCGGCCTGTCCGTCTTTTCGGTCCTGCTGATGGGGATTGCGACCAACTGGCTTGCGGCAGGCGTGCTGGCGGTATCGATCCTGTTCTATGTCTTTATCTACACTATTTGGCTGAAGCCCCGCACGGCGCAGAATATCGTCATTGGTGGGGCGGCCGGCGCTTTTCCGCCCGTCATCGGCTGGGCGGCGGTCACGGGCGATATTTCGGCCTTGCCCGTTGCGCTCTTCATGCTGATCTTCTTCTGGACGCCCCCGCATTTCTGGGCCTTGGCCCTGTTCGTGAAGACGGACTATGCCGCCGCCGGTATTCCGATGCTGCCCGTGGTGTCGGGCGAGGTCGCGACCCGGCGCCAGATCTGGTTCTATACCGCGATCATGGCGGCGGCCGCCATGGCGCCGGTGCTGCTTGGCCTGACGGGCCCCGTTTACGGCACCACGGCGCTGCTGGGGACGGCGCTCTTCGCGTTTTTTGCCTTTCAGGTGTTCCGCCGCCGGGAAAGCGATCCGAGCCGGATGGGGCCGGAACGCCGCCTTTTCAAATATTCCATCCTCTATCTGTTCCTGCTGTTCGGAGCGGTCGTGGTCGACCGCTGGTTGATGGCATGACGCCCGAGGAAGACCGTCAGATTCGCGCGCGGCAGAAATCCCGCGCCCTTGTCACCGGCGTGCTGCTGGCTGCGCTGGTGGTGCTCTTTTACGCGATCACTATCGTAAAGATCGGCGGAGGCAATTGATGGCAAGCCTTCCTCCCTCCCCCTTCGATCGTGATCGCCGTAACCAGCGGACGCTCATCACGATGGCCATCGTCGGGCTGGCGATGCTGGGGCTGGGCTTCGCATCGGTTCCCCTATACCGCATTTTCTGTCAGCAGACGGGCTTTGGCGGCACGACGCAGCGCGCATCCGCCGACGTCCAGGTGAAAGCGGCTGTCGGTCATACCCTGTCCATCCGCTTCGATTCCAACGTGCAGCCCGGCATGCCCTGGAAATTCTATCCCGAGCATCCGACCGACACCGTGACGGTGGGCGCGCGCGACATGGCGATCTTCATTGCCAAGAACATGTCGGACAAGCCGGTCACGGGCACGGCCAGTTTCAACGTCACGCCAACCCAGGCGGGCGCCTATTTCACGAAGATCCAATGCTTCTGCTTCACGCAGCAGACGCTGAAACCCGGCGAAGAAGTGCGGATGCCGGTTCTTTATTATGTCGATCCGAAAATCCTGTCGGACCCCGACAACAAGGACACGCAGGAAATAACGCTGAGCTACACCTTCTATCCTGTTGAGCAGGACAAGAAGCCAAGCTAAGGCAACAGGCAATAACGCGAACAGGGAAGAGTAGGTCATGGCAGGCGCCAAGAATCACGATTATCACATTCTCCCGCCCAGCATCTGGCCGATGTTCGGCTCGCTGTCGGCGCTGGTCATGGCGTTCGGGGCGATCATGTGGATGCATCCCGATGCGCTGCCCGCGGGCGGTGGCTGGGTATTCCTCATCGGCGTCGCGGGCGTTCTCTTCACCATGTTCAGCTGGTGGAGCGACGTGATTCGGGAAGCCCATGCGGGGGATCACACGCCGGTTGTGCAATTGCACCTGCGTTACGGCATGATCCTGTTCATCGCGTCGGAAGTGATGTTCTTCGTCGGCTGGTTCTGGGCCTTTTTCGACTTCTCGCTTTTCCCCAGCCAGCTTGCCCCGATCGATGGCCTGTTCCCGTCCAAGGGTATTGAGGTGATGAACGCGTTCGAGCTTCCGCTGCTCAACACGCTGATCCTGCTCTGCTCGGGCACCACCGTCACCTGGGCGCACCACGCGCTGATCCACGGCGACCGCGAGGGCCTCAAGAAGGGTCTGTGGTGCACCGTGATCCTGGGCCTGCTCTTCTCGTCGATCCAGGCCTATGAATATGCCCATGCGCCGTTCCCGTTCGGCGGCAGCCCCTATAGCTCGGCCTTCTACATGGCGACCGGCTTCCACGGCTTCCACGTTCTGGTCGGCACGATCTTCCTGATCGTCAATCTGGTGCGTTCCTATAAGGGCGACTTCACGCCCCGGCAGCATTTCGGTTTCGAAGCGGCCGCATGGTATTGGCACTTCGTAGACGTCGTCTGGCTGTTCCTCTTCGTCGCCATCTATGTGTGGGGCGGCTGGGGCGCGCCGATTCACGGCGGCTGAGGGTTCCGATCCTTTCCAGCGAAATAAACGGCCGGGGATCATTTCCCGGCCGTTTTCTTTTGCCGCGCCGGGCGCTATGCCGGTTGCTCATGACGACGCAGAACGATCCCCCTTCCGCGCTGCCCATGCCGCTCCTGCAAGCGGCGGCCAAAGGAGCGTGTCCGCGCTGCTCTGCGTCCACCATCTTTGCCGGCCCGGTCCGTTTTGCGTCTTCCTGTCGGCAGTGCGGGCTGGATTATGAACAGTTCAACGTCGGCGACGGACCGGCGGCCTTCCTCACCCTGATCGTGGGCGCGGTCATTGTCACGCTTGCGCTGGTGCTGGAGCTGAAGGTTCACCCACCGCTCTGGCTGCATGTCCTGCTGTGGACGCCGCTCATTGTGCTGGCGGTCATGGGAAGCCTGCGCCTTGCGAAGGGGGCGCTGCTGATCCTCGAATATCGCAACAAGGCGCGTGAGGGGCGCATCATGGACAAGTCCGACGCATGAGCGATCGGCGTCCCTTGCCGCTGGTCCCAACGATCATCGTCGCCCTCGCCGTGCTGGCGATGATCGCCCTTGGCATGTGGCAACTTGAGCGGCGGCATGAAAAGGAGGCGATGCTGGCGCTGGCGGCCGCCAATCCCGCCAGGGCCGCGGTCGCCTTTCCTGTCCTGCCGCCGGTGCCGCCGGAAATCCTCTTTCGCCCATCTTCCGTCCACTGCCTGCGGGTCGTCGGCTGGCAAACCGAAGCCGGGCGCGCGGCGGACGGTTCCACCGGCTACCGCCATATCGCCCAATGCGCGACCGGAGCCGAAGGGCCGGGCGTCCTAGTGGCGCTGGGCGTGGGCCAGCGTCCCGACGTCAAGCCGCAATGGAACGGGGGCCAGATCGCGGGCTGGATTTCCGAGGAGCCGGATCATCGCTCGCTCCTGTCGCGACTCGACCGCCGCGTATCGCCGCTTCGTCCCATGCTGATCGCCCGCGCAGCACCGGCAGGCCTGAAACCGGTTGCGCCGCCCAATGTCGCGGACGTGCCCAACAACCATCTGGCCTATGCGGTGCAATGGTTCTTCTTCGCGGCGGTGGCGGTGGCGATCTACCTTCTTGCGCTTCGGCGTCGGGCCAGGCCGCCCGCCGATCCGTCGTAAAGGCTTGCTCCAAAGGCCGCGCGCCGTTACCGCGCTTCTCCATCATGCAATATGTGAGCACCAGAGGGAGCGCGCCTGCGCTGGGTTTTGAAGATGTGACGCTGGCGGGGCTGGCGTCCGATGGGGGACTATATGTCCCGGAAAGCTGGCCCAGCTTCTCGCCCGACCAGATTCGCGCCCTCGCTGGCCTGTCCTATGTGGAAACGGCGGTGCGCGTCATGGCCCCCTTCGTGGCCGGATCGCTCTCCGAAGAGGAACTGCGCGAACTGTGCGAAGCCGCCTATGGCCGGTTCAGCCATGATGCCGTGACTCCGCTGGTGCAGCTCGATCATCGCAACTGGCTGCTGGAGCTGTTCCACGGTCCCACGCTGGCGTTCAAGGATGTGGCGCTGCAATTGCTCGGTCAATTGTTCGAGCGCTTCCTGTCGCGCCGCGACGATCATCTCACCATCGTCGGCGCGACCTCGGGCGACACCGGGTCGGCGGCGATCGATGCGGTCGCTGGCCGGGAAAAGATCGACATCTTCATGCTGCATCCCGATGGCCGCGTATCGGACGTTCAGCGGCGGCAGATGACGACGGTGCGCGCGCCCAATGTCTATAATATCGCCATTGAAGGCAGCTTCGATGACGCGCAGGCGCTGGTGAAGGCGATGTTCAACGACGCGGATTTCTCGCGCCGCTTCAACCTGTCCGCCGTCAACAGCATCAACTGGGCGCGGCTGATGGCGCAGGTGGTTTATTATTTCTACGCCGCCGTCCGTCTGGGCGCACCGGACCGGGAAGTCGCCTTCTCCGTCCCCACCGGCAATTTCGGCGACGTGTTCGCGGGCTATGTAGCGGCGCAGATGGGGTTGCCCGTCGCGAAGCTGATGGTTGCGACCAACGTCAACGACATTCTGCACCGCGCTCTGTCGGAGGGCGACTACAGCCAGGGACAGGTGGTGCCGACCGTGACGCCCAGCATGGACATTCAGGTCAGCTCCAATTTCGAGCGGCTGCTGTTCGACGCGGGCGGGCGCGATGGCAAGGCGCTGGCCGATCAGATGCGCGGTTTCGAAGCGAGCAGGGCAATGCGCCTCACCAACGCCCAGCGGGATGGCGCATCGAAGCTGTTCACCTCGGCGCGCGTGGATGCCGACAGCATGACCATGGCGATGCGCTGGGCGCTGGACGCGGCGGGGCAGGTGATTGATCCGCACAGCGCGGTCGGTCTGGCTGCGGCGCGAACGATGGAGCTTGATCCGTCGATTCCGGTGGTCACGCTGGCGACGGCCCATGCCGCCAAGTTTCGCGACGCGGTGGAGCGGGCGACGGGCACGCGACCGCCCTTGCCAGCGCGGGTGGGCGACCTGTTCGCGCGCGAGGAAAGCTATGCCAAGCTGCCCGGCACGTTCGAGGCCGTGACCGCCTATGTCGCGGAACGTGCGACGCCCCGGGGATAGAATAAGCGCGGAGGCTGGCTTGGAACTCCACACACTCGTTGGCGAGCCGTGGGCCGATTATAGGCTGATCGATTCCGGCCATGGCCGCAAGCTCGAACGCTATGGCCGTTTTCGCTTCATCCGTCCTGAACCGCAGGCGATGTGGGCGCCCGCGACCGACGACTGGCGCGCCGATGGGGAGTTCGTTCCCGGCTCTGACGAGGAAGGCGGCGGACGCTGGTATTATGAGCGTCCGGTGCCTGCCGAAGGGTGGCCGCTCACATGGAATGAGGTGACGTTCCAGTCCAGTTGCACGCCCTTTCGCCACCTGGGCTTCTTTCCCGACATGGCGCCGGTGTGGGACTGGATGCGCGAGCGGACGGCGGACAAGGCCGAAGCCGATGTCATGAACCTGTTCGGCTATACTGGCGTGGGCACGCTGGCGATGGCGGCGGCGGGTGCGAAGATGGTGCATGTCGACGCTTCCAAGAAATCCGTGGCGCAGGCGCGGTCCAATGCAGCGCTTTCCGGGCTGGATGACCGTCCCGTCCGCTGGATCGTGGACGATGCCGCCAAATTCGTGGCGCGCGAGGTGCGGCGTGGGCGGCGCTATGACGGCATATTGCTCGACCCGCCCAAATATGGGCGTGGGCCCGATGGCGAAGTGTGGCGGCTGGAGGAAGATCTGCCCGGTCTGATCGCCCATTGCCGGCAGTTGCTGGATGCCGACAGCCGCTTTCTGTTCCTGACCGTTTATGCCGTGCGGATGTCGGCGCTGGCGATCGGGGAACTCCTGAAACAGGCCTTTGCCGATCTGCCCGGCACGGTCGAAGCGGGCGAACTGGCCGTGCGGGAGGAAACGCGCGGCCTGCTGCTGCCGACGGCCATCTGGGCGCGCTGGAGCCGCTGATACAGCCTCAGCGGCGCGGGCGGAAAAGCGGCAGCATCCGGCTCAGCACCTCGTCCCGGTCCAGAAAATGATGCTTGAGCCCCCCCAGCACATGCAGGGCCAGCACGACATAGATCGCCTTCACCATCAATTTGTGCACGCCGCCCAGCGCTTCGGACAGTTCCTTGCCCTGCGCGATGGGCAGGTTGGGTGCAGGCACCGCGCCATAGAGCGGCACTTCCGGCGCGCCTCCGGCTGAGGCTGCGGCCCAGCCCAGCAAGGGCGCGCCGATCATCAGCACATAGAACAGGATATGCGTGCCCCGCGCCAATATGCGTTCCCACTGGGCCATCCCACCGGGAAAAGGCGGCCAGGGATGCGCGAAACGCCAGCCGAGCCGGATGAGGCTGAGCAGCAGGATCGTGATGCCGACCGATTTATGAAGGGCGAAATAGCGCAGTCCATCGGCAGGCGTCGTCGCATCCTCCATCCACCCGCCAAAGGTCGCATTGGCAAGGATCAGGACGAAAATCGTCCAGTGGAGCAGGATCGAGACCGTGGAATAGCGGCTTCTGTCTTCGCGCATCTGTCATCCTCCCTGTGCCGATGGGGGAAGAACGCGCCCGGCCCCATCCCGTTGCGCGCTCTTATCGTTCCACCCGGATCTCGAACAGTTTCGGCCAGTTCTTGCCCGTCACGAACAGCCGGTCGCCCGCCGCGTCATAGGCGATGCCGTTCGCCACCGCTTCGCTGTCGCGCACGCCCGCCGCCTTCCGCAAGGGCGCGATGTCGATCCAGTCGATGACGCTGCCGGTGCGCGGATCGATGCGGGCGATATGGGTGTCATACCAGATGTTCGCCCAGATCTCCCCCTTCACCCATTCCAGTTCGTTGAGCCGTTCGACCGGACGGCCGTTCCAGGTGACGGTGATGCGCCGCTCCTCCGCCAGCGTATCGGGATCGAGGAAACGTAACTGCGCGCTCCCGTCGCTCATGATGAGGTGGCGGTCATCCTGCGTCAGCCCCCAGCCTTCGCCTTTATAGTCGAAGCTGGAAACGGGCGAAAAATCGTCGAGCTTCCACACGAACCCGCGTTCATGCTGCCAGGTCAGGCTGATGAGCCGGTCCTTCCAATTGACGATGCCTTCGCCGAAATAGGGCCGCTCAATGACGCGGCGTTGGAGAACCTTGCCGTCCTTCAGGCGCAGCTTGCGGATTTCCGACTGGCCGGCCAGGCCTGTGCTCTCATAGAGCGCGCCATCGTGGAAGAAGAGGCCCTCCGTAAAAGCGGTGGGGTCATGGGGGTAGCTTTTGACCAGCTTCCACGGCGTATCGGCATGGGCGGGGGACGCGAGCAGGAAAAGAATCGCAGCCAGTAGCCATGACAGGCTCCGTTCGTGTCGAGCCCTTCGACTGTCCGCCTGCGGCAGGTGCTCAGGATAAACTATGTCGAGCCACGCTGGCGCGACATATCCGTTTATCGACTGCGCTCGAAACGAACGGATGGCAGCGAATATGGCATCGCTCATTCGGCCGCCTGCTCAGCGATGGCGGCGGCAAGCCAGTCGGGGAGCGCGGCGGGGTCCAGATCCTCCACCCGCCGCAGTTCGATGGAAAGGCCCAGGTCCGGCAGGGCGGCGCGCTGGCGCTTTTCGTCGGCCTCCCCCAGCGGCACGGCGACGAGGCGGCGGTTCACCTTGTTGCGGTAATGCATCCGCGCGGTGTTTTCCTGCCCGACATAGCAGCCCTTGTCATAGTCGACGCCGCGCAGGTCCTCCGCATTGGTTTCCAGCCAGAGCGTCTGGTCCTGCCCCAGTTCCGCCGCGCCCTCGAACACGCCCAGCGACAGCCGATGGGCGCGGAAGGCGGGGGAGGCGTCGCCTTCCTCCGGCGCGGCCAGCCAGCGATGGCCGAGCGCGGGCAGGCGCGGATCGAGCGGCCTGTCGGCGGCATCGAGCGACCAATGCACGGCAAGGCCCTCCTCCCGCGCGATCGTCACCTTGCGGCGCAGGCGGTAGAGGGTGAGGCGTTTCGCCAGCGCGTCGGCCTGGCTTCCTTCGCAGTCGATCAGCACATCATCGCCGTCCGCCCACAGGATGAAGTCGAACAGCGCCTTCCCCTGCGGCGTCAGCAGGCCGGTCCAGCGCGGCTCGCCCTCTTTCAGGCCCAGAACGTCGCGGGTCAGCAGCCCCTGAAGGAAGGAGCGGGCGTCCTCGCCCGAAATTCTCAAGATCGCGCGGTCGCGAAGGGTGGTGCCGGTCATCGGCTTTAGGTAGGACAGTTCCGCCCGATTACCAACCCGTTCGGGCTGAGCTTGTCGAAGCCAGCGCCTGAACTTGGCGAAGGCCCGACCTCATGGACTTCATGGAACGGAATCACGCCATGCCCCAGACTTTCGACCTGATCCTCAAGAACGGCACCGTGCATACGCCGGGCGGCGCGGAAAGCGTGGATGTGGGCGTGCGGGGCGGGCGGATCGCCGCCATCGGCACGTCGCTGGGCGACGCGGGCGAGGTGATCGACTGCGCGGGGCTGGACGTGCTGCCCGGCTGCATCGACAGCCAGGTGCATTTCCGCGAGCCGGGCCTGGAATATAAGGAAGACCTCGAATCGGGCAGCCGCGCGGCGGTGTTGGGCGGCGTCACGGCCGTGTTCGAAATGCCCAACACCAATCCCAATACCGACAGCGAGGACCGGGTGCGCGACAAGCTGGCTCGCGCCCATCATCGCATGTGGTGCGACCATGCCTTCTATGTCGGCGCGACGGCGGACAATGCCGAGCAATTGAAGGAACTGGAGCGCATCCCCGGCACGGCGGGGGTGAAGATCTTCATGGGCGCATCGACCGGCAGCCTGCTGGTGGACGACGACGATGCGCTTTCCCGCGTGCTGGCGAGCGGCTGGCGCCGCGTCGCCATCCATGCCGAGGACGAGGCGCGGATGAATGCCCGCAAGGATCTGCGCGTCGAGGGCGATCCGTCCTCCCATCCCGTCTGGCGCGACGATGAAAGCGCGATGATCGCCACGAAGCGCATCATCGCCCTTGCCCGCAAGGCGCGGCGGCGCATCCACATATTGCATGTGACGACGCCCGCCGAACTGGAATATATCGGCCAGAACAAGGACATCGCGACCTGCGAGGTGACGCCGCAGCATCTGACGCTGGCGGCGGAGGATGCCTATCCGCGCCTTGGCACCCATGCCCAGATGAACCCGCCGATCCGGTCCGGCGCGCACCGCGAGGGTCTCTGGCGCTGGCTCAATCAGGGCGTGCCCGATGTGCTGGGCAGCGACCATGCGCCCCATACCATTGAGGAAAAAGCGAAGGTCTATCCCGCCTCGCCCAGCGGGATGCCGGGCGTTCAGACGCTCGTGCCGCTGCTGCTCAACCATGTGGCGGAGGGGCGGCTCACGCTGCGTCGCTTCATCGAACTCACTTCTTCCGGACCGCAGCGCGTGTTCGGGCTGGTGGGCAAGGGCCGGATCGCGCTCGGCTATGACGCCGACTTCACCGTGGTCGACCTCAAGAAACGGTGGACGGTCGGGAGCGACTGGCTCGCCTCGCGCTGCGACTGGTCGCCTTTCGAGGGCATGGACCTCACCGGCAAGGCGGTCGGGACGATCATTCGCGGCCATCGCGTGATGTGGGAAGACGCCCTCGCCAACGAAGCCGTGGGCGAGCCGGTCCGTTTCGAAGCGACGGAATTTTCCTAAGCCGTCGCCGGCCGGTTACGGCGGGCGGCGGCCATGCTGTCGCTGGCGAACAGGATGAGGCCCAGCCAGATCAGCGCGAAGCTCACTATCTGGCCATGGCTCAGCGTCTCGCCGAACAGCAGCACGCCGCACAGGAACTGCAATAACGGCGCGACGAATTGCAGCAGGCCCAGCGTCGCCATGGGCAGGCGATGCGCGGCCACGGCGAACAGCACCAGCGGCACCGTCGTCATCGCGCCGCTCACCACCAGCATGACGGTGGTGAAGTTGTCCTGACCGAACGCCAGCCCACCATGCCCCGAAAGCCAGCCGAGATAGGCGAGCGCAACGGGCGTCAGGATCAGCGTTTCCGCGCCAAGGCCCGCCATCGGCGCAACCGGCGTCAGCTTGCGGACCAGCCCATAAAAGGCGAAGGAAAGCGCCAGCATGATGCTGATCCAGAGCGTCGTCAGCGCCGCCGCCGCCATGATCGCGACGCCGATGGCGGCCACGCCGATCGCCAGCATCTGCCCCCGCCGCAGCCTTTCCTTGAGCACCAGCACGCCCAGCGCGACATTGACAAGCGGGTTGAGGAAATAGCCCAGGCTCGCGGCGATCACATGATCGTCGTTGACCGCCCAGATATAGGTCGTCCAGTTGATCGCGATGAAGAGCGAACTGGCCGTGAGCGGCAGCAGCAGGCGCGGCGTCGAAAGCGCCGCCCACAGCGGACCGAGCGCCCGGCGCGCCGCCAGCAATATCAGAATCAGGACCAGCGACCAGATGACCCGCTGCGCCACCAGTTCGAACGGGCCGACATGGTGAAGCAGCTTGAAGAAGATGGGAAGCAGGCCCCACAGGCCATAAGCCGCCAGCGCCGCCAGCAGGCCGCTGCGTATCTCATCGGCCGGCTGCTGGCCGGCGTTCAAAGCAACCCGCCGCCCATGAATAGCCGCAGAGCGCCGAAGGCCGCGACGATCAGGCAGAAATTGCGTCCACCATTTTTGGACGAAAGCATGCCGATGAACGCACCGACCAGCGCCATCGGCACCAATATCCAGTTCAGCGCGCCCAGCAGGGGCAGCACGGCGGGGATCATCAGGATCAGGGTGACAAGGCCGATCAGGGCTGACAGAATGTTGAGCATGGCCGTCAAATGGCCCTTCCGCCGCGTCAGGGCAAGCGCCCCGGCCATGCCATTACAACGCAACTGGCCTGATCGCCGAGAGAATCGGGCATCACGCCGCTTGTAAACACCAGGCTTGGCGATGACCGAAAGCGGCCAATAGCCGCCACCCCACCTCAGGGCGAACGGAGATGGGAATAGCAGACCCTCCGTTCCCCGCCCATCTCAACCATAGATTCTCTCCGCGCCCGCTCGGGAAAAGCCAATCCCTGACGGCCGGCCCTGTCCCCTCGCGCGCCAACCGGGCAAACGGGCGCGACAAGGAGAAACCCATGACCAGCCTGCCTTTCGTTCAGGTCGATGCCTTTGCCGATGCGCCCTTCACCGGCAATCCCGCCGCGGTGATGCCGCTCGGCCAATGGCTTGCCCACGATGTGCTGCAAGCTATCGCCGCGGAAAACAACCTGTCTGAAACCGCCTTCACCGTGCCGACGCCCGACGATCCGGATGCCGATTATGCCCTGCGCTGGTTCACCCCGGCGGTCGAGGTGAAGCTATGCGGCCATGCCACGCTGGCGAGCGGCCATGTGCTGATGGAGCGGGACAGCGTCCGCTTCCGCACGCGCCATGCCGGCATACTCACCGTGTCGCGGACGGAGCAGGGCTATGCGCTGTCGCTGCCGGCATGGACCATGGAGCCGCGCCCGCTGCCTGATCTGGCGGCGGGCCTTGGCGGCGCGCCGCTCGAAAGTCACTGGCGCGAGGGTGGCTACAGCCTGTTCCTCTTCCCCGATGCCGCCGCCGTTCGGGCGCTCTCCCCCGATTTCGCGCGCCTCAGGGCATTGGGCGACATCATGCTGATCGCCACGGCAGCGGGTGAGGAAAGCGACATCGTCAGCCGCGTATTCGTCCCCGGCGGCGGCGTCGATGAAGATCCCGTCACCGGATCGGCGCATGGCCTGCTCACCCCCTTCTGGGCAAATCGGCTGGGCCGAAATCGGATCAGCGCTCATCAGGCGTCGGCGCGTGGCGGTCGCATCGGCTGCGCGCTGGAGGGCGACCGCGTGATCCTGACCGGCGCGTGCCGCACGGTGATAGAGGGCCGCTTTTCCCTCTAACCCGGAAACAGGCCGATCAGCCTGGCCAGCCCCGCCTTCAACGCCTCCCGCTGCTGCGTGCGCGGCGACATGCCGATCCGCACCACGGTCAGCTTCTGCCCCGGCGACACGAGGATATATTGTCCGTTATGCCCGACGCAGCCGAACAGGCTGTCGGGCGCGATCCCCGGCATCAGCGGGCTTTCCTCGCTCGCCCGGTTGATCCACAGATGCGCGCCATAGGCCGGATTGCGCGGCGAAGGGCGGCGCATGAAGTCGATCCATTTTTCCGGCACGATCTGGTGCCCGCCCACGCCCCGGCCATGGTTGCGGAGCAATTCCCCGAAGCGCGCATAATCCCGCGCCGTCATGTGCAGGAAGCTGCCGCCGATCATCGTTCCCGCCGGGTCATATTCGACGGTCAGGCTCTTCAGCCGCGCGGGCGCCTTCAGCCTGCCGTCGATGAATGTCTGCATCGCCCGCCGCCGCGCGTCGGGATCGCGGCTGTTGGTCAGCATCTGCGCCATCAGTTCCGACAATATCGTCGTGCTGCCGGTGCTGTAGGAAAAGGCCGAACCGGGCGCATGGGCCAGCGGCTTCGCCTCGGCATAGGCGGCCATGTCCTGCGCCCCGTCGGTGAACAGCATCCGGGGCGTGTCGCCGCGCTCGATCGGCTTCATTTCCTCCACATGGTCAAGGCCCGACGTCATGGTCAGCAACTGGCGCAGCGTGATTCGTCCGCGCGGATCGCCCGGCTGGCCCCATGCCTCGACCGGCACCGGCGAATCGATGCCCAGCCGTCCGTCCGACACCATCAGGCCGACCAGCACCGCCGTCACGCTCTTGGCGATGGACCAGGACAGCAGCTTCGTCTCCGGCCCGAACCCGGGCGCATAGCGTTCCGCGACGATCCGCCCCCGGTGCATCACCACCAGCGCCCGCGTCTCGCCCATCGCGCCATCCTCGAACAGCGGATCGACGGCGGATCGGATCATGGCCTCGCTCACATCGTCGTCGCTGGCGACGCTATAGACCGGCGCGACGGCGTTCTGCGCGCGCACGGCCCACGCCCCCGCCACGCCGATCAGCGACAAAAAGGCCACCCCTGCGCCAAGGCGCTTTACGCTTATCCCACGGAGCTTCATAAGCCGCGCATAGAGCGTTTTCCCTTCCGGTGAAAACGCTCTGATTTTTGTTTGCCGCATTTTCCGGGTCGCCGCCCATGAATGGGTGGCTCGAAAATGCTCTGCACGGTTTTTGGGAAAGGGGAGCATGTCCGCGCGCCGCAAATGGATTTACGGGTTGGGGGGCCTCATCGCGGTCCTGCTCGCCCTGCTGGCGTGGAATTGGCGGTCCCTGAACGCCCGCGCGGCGCTGGGCGCGGCCTATGGCGCGCGCGTCGCCTGCTCCTGCCGCTATGTTGAGCGGCGCGACATGCCAAGCTGTCAGGGCGACAAGGAACCGGGCACGGGCATGGTGGCGCTCACCGACCATCCCGATGCGCGCGCCGTCAGCGCCAGCGTGCCGCTCATCGCGACGCGCACCGCCCGCTATCGTCCCGGCTGGGGTTGCCTGCTCGACCCCGTCCGCTAAGGCGTCTCCATGCGTCCCGACATCCCCACGCTGCTGCACGACATATTCGGCTTTCCCGGCTTTCGCGGGGTGCAGGAACAGGTGGTGGGCCGTGTCATGGACGGGCAGGCTACGCTCGCCATCATGCCGACCGGCGCGGGCAAGTCGCTCTGCTATCAATTGCCCTCCGTCGCGCTGGAGGGCTGCTGCGTCGTCATATCCCCGCTGATCGCCCTCATGCACGACCAGCTTCGCGCCGCGCAGGCGGTCGGCATCCGCGCCGCCAGCCTCACCAGCGTCGATACGGACTGGCGCGAGACGCAGGAGCGGCTTCGGGGCGGCGATCTCGACCTGCTCTACGTCGCCCCCGAACGCGCCAGCGGCGAAGGCTTCCGCAGCCTGCTCCGTTTGGCGAAGATCGCCCTCTTCGCCATAGACGAAGCGCATTGCGTCTCCGAATGGGGCCATGATTTCCGCCCCGACTATCGCCTGCTGCGCCCGCTGCTGGACGAGTTCGCCGCGGTTCCCCGCCTCGCGCTCACCGCCACCGCCGACGCGCACACGCGGGAAGACATCCTCGTCCAACTCGGCATCCCGCGCGAAGGCATGATCATCGCGGGTTTCGACCGTCCCAATATCCGATACGCCGTCCACGCCCGCGACGGCCTGCCGCGCCAGTTGGCCGATCTCGCCGCCGCCAATCCCGGCCCCGGCATCGTCTACGCCCCCACCCGCGCGGCGACGGAGAAGCTGGCCGACGGCCTCGCCAGGACCGGGCGCGCCGTCCGCGTCTATCACGCTGGCCTCGACCCGCAGGTCCGCGCCGCCAACCAGGCCGCCTTCATCGCCAGCGAGGACATGGTGATGGTCGCCACCATCGCCTTCGGCATGGGCATCGACAAGCCCGACGTGCGCTTCGTCGCCCATGCAGGCCTGCCTAAATCGATCGAGGGCTATTATCAGGAATCGGGCCGCGCAGGCCGCGACGGCGAACCGGCGCAGGCGCATCTCTATTGGGGCGCGGAGGATTTCGCCCGCGCCCGCCAGCGCATCGCCGAACTCGATCCCACCCGCCAGCAGGGCGAGCGCGCCCGCATCGCGGCGCTGGGCGCGCTGGTCGAAACCGGCACCTGCCGCCGCGCCATCCTGCTCCGCCATTTCGGCGAAAGCCCACCCGCGACCTGCGGCAATTGCGACAATTGCATGAGCCCGCCCGCCAGCATCGACGCGACCCAGACCGCGCAGAAATTCCTCTCCGCCGTCTACCGCACCGGCCAGAGCTTCGGCGCGGGCCATATCGAATCGGTCCTGACGGGCGCGGCGACGGACAAAATCCGCGAGCGCGGCCATGACAGGATTTCCGTCTACGGCATCGTCGAGGGGGATGAGACGGCGCTCCTCCGCCCCGTCTCCCGCGCCTTGCTGGTCCGCGACGCGCTCGAAACCACCGAGCATGGCGGCCTGATGCTCGGCCCCAACGCCCGCCCCATCCTGCGCGGCGAGGAAGAAGTCCGCATCATCCTCCCCCCGCGCCGCGAACGCCGCAAGCGCAACGCCCGCAACGGCAGCGAAGCCAACCCGGTGGGCGATCCGCTGTTCGACGCCCTGCGCGCCTGCCGCCGCGAACTGGCGCAGGAAGCGGGCGTGCCGCCCTATGTCATCTTCCACGATTCCACCCTGCGCGAAATGGCGGAGCAGCGCCCCACCACCCTGGCCGAACTTGGCCACATCAGCGGCGTCGGCCAGCGCAAGCTCGACGCCTATGGCGACGCCTTCCTGGCCGCCATCCGACCCTTCGCCTGATCCTTCCCTCTTGAATCCCGCAGCCCCAAAGCGCAAGGAAGGCCGCAAAGGAGTCCCGCCGATGTTCCGCCAGCTTACCCCCAGCATTCTCGTTTCGCCGCAGATCAGCGTGGCGGATGTCGAACAGGCCAGGGCGCAGGGCGTGACCGTCATCATCAACAACCGCCCCGATGACGAGGAGCCGGGCCAGGTGAACGGCGCGGAGATCGAAGCCGCCGCCAAGGCCGCCGGCATCGCCTACGCCGCCGTCCCCGTCGCCCATGGCGGCTTCGCCCCGTGGCAGCTTGACGGTATGGCCGCCGCCCTCGCGCAGGCGGGCGAAGGCAAGATCCTCGCTTATTGCCGCTCCGGCACGCGCAGCACGCTGCTTTGGGCGCTGACCCGCGCCCGCGCGGGCGACCACCCCGCCGCCCTCACCGAACAGGCCGCCAATGCGGGCTATGACGTGACGCCGGTGCTCCAGATCATGGACGCGCTCGCCGCGAACTGACCCGCCGATTGCCCCAAAGCGACACCCATTATGACGTGATCGTCCTCGGCGCGGGCGGGGCCGGGCTGCTATGCGCCGCCACCGCGGGCCAGCGGGGCAGGCGCGTGCTGCTGATCGATCACGCGCCCGAAGCGGGCAGGAAGATCGTCATCTCCGGCGGCGGCCGCTGCAACTTCACCAACATCCACACCGCGCCGGACCGCTATATCTCCGCCAATCCCCATTTCGCCAAGTCGGCGCTGGGCCGCTACACCCCGTCCGATTTCCTCGCCCTCATCGAACGCCACAGGATCGCCTGGCACGAAAAGACGCTGGGCCAGCTATTCTGCGACGGCTCCGCGCGGCAGGTGGTGGCGATGCTGCTGGACGAATGCGCGGCGGGCGGCGTCGACATCCGCGTCGACCACCCCATCACCGCCATAGACCATGCCGACGCCCGATATCGCGTCACCCATGGCGCCCGAACGGCCGCCGCCCCCGCGCTGGTGATCGCGACCGGCGGCCCCTCCATCCCGAAAATGGGCGCGACCGGCTTCGCCTATGACCTTGCCCGCCGCTTCGGCCTCAAGGTCGTGGAGCCGCGCCCCGCGCTCGTCCCCCTCACGCTGGGCGGCGAGGATGTGCTGTTCCGCTCCCTCTCCGGCGTCTCGACCGAGGTGATCGCCCACAGCGGCAAGACCGCCTTTCGCGAGGCCGCCCTGCTCACCCATCGGGGCCTGTCCGGCCCGGCGATCCTCCAGATTTCCTCCTATTGGCGGCACGGGGAGGCCATCGCGCTCGATTTCCTGCCCGATCGGCCGGACGGCTGGCTGATCGAAGCCAAGCGCCACAAGCCCCGCGCCACGCTCGCCCAGAGCCTGCGCGCCCATCTGCCCGACCGCCTTGCCGATGCGCTGGGCGAACGCCTTGCTCTCTCCGGCGACCTCGCCAACCTCCCCGACCGCAAGCTGGCGGAGGCGGAGCGCCGCCTCGCCCGCTGGTCCTTCACCCCCAACGGCACCGAAGGCTATGCCAAGGCCGAAGTCACCTCCGGCGGCATCGCCACCGACGGCCTGTCCTCCCGCACCATGGAGGCGCGCAAGATGCCCGGCCTCTACGCGATCGGAGAGGCGGTGGACGTCACCGGCTGGCTGGGCGGCTATAATTTCCAATGGGCCTGGGCCAGCGGCTGGGCGGCGGGGCAGGCGGTGTAGAATCGGTTCGCGGCGGAAAATGGCGTATCGCTTGATACGGACATGCGCGTTTGTTTGCGGTCATTTCTTGCCGCCAATCTGAGATCAACTCACCGTTTGCAGACGCCCGGATGTGACGGCTTTAGTGTCATGATGCCCAGCTAGCCATTTAAGTATTCGAACGCGTGGAAGCGCGGTTTGATAACCTATAGAGGGCATATATGCCTGTGAGAACGAGAGCGAAAAAAAACTCAAGAGCCAGGAGTGAGATATTTCGCCGGTTTCGCGAAGTGGATGATTTTAAAGTATCGCCATATATGTCTCTAACGGAACGTATCGCCTGCAATGATGCCTTCCGGGACATAAGAATTTCGCCTGATACGGATCGCATCTCAACCGCGATCTTACCGCCACTTGGCAAGGTAACGAAATCTAGTTCACCAATTTGGGAGAGGGATTTTCGCCCATATAGCGGGCACCTGATGCAGCGGATATCGGCGTCGCGCCCTCCTGGCCGATAAAAGATAGAAGTTGGTCCGCCGCGGCGCCTCCACCTCCGATAAAAATTGACATTGGAAAGTGTATTCACCGAACCATGGAGGGCCGCATCATATGCCTGCTGAGCATGGCGATACTTAGCCTCGTCTGTTTCCTTGGTGGGATGCAGCATGAAAAAGAAGGTCGCGAAAATGCCTGCAAAAAAGATAGCGTATCTCACTGTGGCAAGGCTCCGAAATAAACGGGCGTATGTCCGATTCAGCTATATCTGCCACTGAAAGCCGGCCTTCCGCAAACCCCACAGCCGCCTGATCCAAAGCAGCGTAGCCGTCACCGCCTCTCGGCCATAAACCTCACACCGTCTCCACCGTCACATGCTCCATCCCCGGCAGCGCGCCGACCTTCGCGCGCACCGCCGCGATGTTCGCGCCGGGCGTCAGGCTGATGATCGCCGCATGGGCATGGGGGCCGACGCGCCAGACATGCAGGTCGCGGATCGTCGCGCCTTCCGCTTCGGCAAGGCTCCGCACCCGCGCCATCAGCGCCGGTTCGGCCGTGTCCAGCAGGATCGCCGACGTGTCCTTCATGAGGCCCCAGGCCCAGCGCGCGATCACCACCGCGCCCAGCAGGCCGACCGCCGGGTCCATCCACCACCAGCCAAGATAGCGCCCCGCCAGCAGCGCCATGATCGCCAGCACCGACGTCAGCGCATCGGTCAGCACATGCACATAGGCGGCGCGCAGATTATTGTCGGCATGGCCGTGCTTGTGGTCATGGCCACCATGTTCCTGCCCGTCATGGCTATGGTCGTGGCCCAGCAGCAGGGCGCTCAGCAGGTTGATGGCAAGGCCGATCACCGCGACCAGCGTCGCCTCCCCGAACCGGACGTTCACCGGCTCGAACAGGCGCATCCCCGATTCGACCGCGATGAACAGCGCCGTCACGCCCAGCAGCAGCGCGGAGGCAAAGCCCGACAGGTCGCCGACCTTCCCCGTGCCGAAGGTGAAGCGCGGATTGCGCGCATGTTTGCGGGCGTAGGCATAGGCCGCCGCCGCCACCGCCAGCGCGCCCGCATGCGTCGCCATGTGGAACCCGTCCGCCAGCAGCGCCATGGACCCGGTGATCCATCCAAAGACGATTTCCACCACCATGGTCGCGGCGGTGAGCCAGACCACCCACAGCGTCCGCTTCGCATTGCGGTCATGCCCCGCGCTCAGGTAGATATGATCGAAATAATGCAGTTCCTCCAGATCGTCGGGCGGCGGCGGGAAATCGTCCGCCGCCCCGGCCTGCACCCGTGCCTGCCCCAGTGCCTGACCATGTGCCTGCTTGTGCGTGTCCCCATGGCCCTGTCCATGGCGATGGTCATGCCCATGATGAGGGTGGCCATGGTGAGAGGGGCCGTGATCGTCGTGCATCGTCATTTCCCGTATCGCCGGATCAGCGCGAGCATTTCTTCGGCTGCTGCCTGCCTCTCCATATCGGTCAGGCCGGGGCGCGCCACATGCTCGCGCATATGCTGTTCGATCAGTTCTTCCATCAGGCTGCCCACCGCGCCGCGCACGGATGCGACAAGCTGCAACGTCTCCGAACAGCCCGCATCGCCCATGAGCTGGCGCTCCACGGCCTGAACCTGCCCCGCGATCCGCCGGACCCGCGCCAGCAGCTTTTCCTGATCGGCAACAATATGCATAGGATACCCCCCTATACTATATAGGAGATCGTGCCAACCCCTTTCCCTTCGCCACCTCTCTCTTGCTTTTGCCTCCACCCCTCATCGGCATCTTGTGCCCTCCCTCCCCCATGCCCATAAGAGGCGCCATGCTTCCCTTGCCCAGCCCCATCGCCTGATGAACAGGAAGGCCATTGTCATAGGCGCGGGCTTTGGCGGTCTGGCGCTCGCCATCCGCCTCCAGTCCGCGGGGATCGAAACCACGCTGGTGGAAGCTCGCGACCGCCCCGGCGGCTGCGCCTATATGTGGGAAAGGGACGGCTTCACCTTCGACGCCGGTCCGACCGCCATCACCGACCCGGCCTCGCTGGCGGAACTGTGGCGCCTGTCCGGGCATGACATGGCCGAAGATGTGACGCTGCTCCCCGTCGATCCCTTTTACCGCCTGAACTGGCCGGACGGCACCCAGTTCGACTGCGCGGGCGGGGAGGGCGCGCTGCGTACCCAGATCGCGAAACTCAGCCCGCCCGATGTCGCGGGCTATGAGCGATTCCTCGACCATGCCGACGATATATATGAAGAAGCATGGCGGCGGCTAGGCTGCGAAACCTTTCCCGACTTCGCCTCAATGGTCCGGGCCGCACCCATGCTGGCCCGCAATCAGGCGTGGCGCTCCGTCTCTTCCGTCGTTTCGTCTTATGTGAAGGATGAACGGTTGCGGCAGGCGCTATCATGGCGCGTGCTGATGATCGGCGGCAATCCGACGACGGCCAGCGGAATCAACAGCCTGATCCACAAGCTGGAGAAGCAGGGCGGCGTCTGGTTCGCCCAGGGCGGAACCAACCGGCTCGTGCAGGGCATGGCGACACATTTCGAGCGTCTGGGCGGTGTGCTGCGTCTGGGCGACAGGGTTGTGCAGATCGAGGTGCATGGCGACCGGGCGGTCGGCGTGCGGACCGCCTCGGACTGGCATGGTGAGGCGGAGGCCGTCGCCAGCAATGCCGATCTGGTGCACAGCTATCGCGATCTGCTGGGCCATCATCCGCGTGGCGCGAAGCAGGCTGACAGGATCGCCCGCAAGCGCTGGTCGCCCGGAATGTTCGTGCTGCATTTCGGGATCAGGGGAAGCTGGCCGGGCATTCCGCATCATATGATGTTGTTCGGTCCGCGTTATGAAGCGTGGCTCAAGGACATTTTCGATTATGGCATCCTGCCGCAGGATTTCGCCCTATATCTGCAACATGCCACCGTCACCGATCCGTCGCTGGCGCCAGAGGGCTATTCGACTTTCTCCGTCATGACGCCGGTGCCCCATATGGGCAAACTGCCGATCGACTGGGATCGCTTCGCGCCTGCTTATGCAGATCGGATATTGGATGAAGTCCAGCATCGGTTGATACCGGACATCCGTTCCCGTATCGTCACGCAGTTCCATTATACGCCAGCCGATTTCGCGCGCGATCTTTCCACCCATTGCGGCAGCGCTTTCAGCCTGGAACCGCTGTTGACGCAGAATGCCTGGTTCCGGCCGCACAATCACGATGATGTCATTCCCAACCTCTATCTGGTGGGCGCGGGCACACATCCGGGCGCGGGCATCCCCGGCGTGGTGACCGGAGCAAAGGCGACCGCTGCCCTAATGTTGAAAGACCTGGCGTGAAGAGATTGGCCATCTATTGCGGCTCGGCTACGCCCGCCGACCCGGCTTTTGTCGAAGCGGCACGGCAGGTCGGGCACGACCTGGCAAAGCGGGGAATCGGCATTGTCTACGGAGGTGGGCGATTGGGCCTGATGGGCGCCGTGGCGGATGCCGCGCTCGAAGCGGGCGGCGAAGTGATCGGGGTGATCCCCGAGGCGCTGGTCAGCGCTGAAGTCGCTCATCGCGGTTGCACACAATTGCACATCGTCCAGACGATGCATCAGCGCAAGGCGATGTTCACCGATCTGTCCGATGGCTTCGTGACGCTGCCCGGCGGCGTTGGCACGATGGATGAACTATGGGAGGCGATCAGTTGGGCGCAGCTTGGCTATCATGCCAAGCCGGTCGGGCTGTTCAACATGAACGGCTTTTACGATCCGTTGATCGCCTTCTATCGCCAGATGGTGGAGGTGGGATTCATCCGCCATGGCCATGCGGACATTCTCATTCATGCCAGCGAGCTGGATATATTGCTGGACAGGATGGCGAGCTACCAGCCGCACGAACCCATCTTCGCGATGAAATCGACCCAGCTTTAATTGCCCTCACCGGCGTGTCCCGCATAAAAATGGGACCGATGCTTTCGCACCGGCCCCGAGGTATGTTCGCAGGAGGAACAAGGTGAGGCGGGCGGCTTCGCGGCCGCCCTGCCAATCTCAGTAGTTGTAGGCGCGTTCGCCATGCTCGCCGAGGTCGAGGCCTTCCTGTTCGACTTCGGGACTGACCCGCAGGCCGGTCACTGCCTTGGCGATGAATATGGCGATGGTGGTGCCGATCGACGCCCAGACGATGGTGGTCACCGTGGCAAGGATCTGCGTCACGAGCTGGCTGCCGATCGCATAGTCCGCGCCGCCCGGTCCGCCCAGCGAAGGCGAGTAGACGATGCCGGTACCGATCGCGCCGATCATGCCGCCGATACCATGGATGCCGAAGGCGTCGAGCGAGTCGTCATAACCCAGCTTGGGCTTGAGCACTGTGACCGCGAAGAAGCAGATGACCGAGGCGACAGCACCAAGGACGATCGCGCCGAACGGGCCGCTGTTACCCGCCGCCGGAGTCACGGCGACGAGACCGGCGATCACGCCCGAACAGAAGCCCAGAGCCGAAGCCTTGTGCCCGGCGACACGCTCCGCAACCATCCAGGCCAGCGCGGCCGAGGCAGTGGCGACGAAGGTGTTGATCATCGCGAGAGCAGCCGAACCATTGGCTTCCAGCGCCGAACCGGCGTTGAACCCGAACCAGCCGACCCACAGCAGGCCGGTGCCGACGGCCGTCAGCGTCAGCGAATGGGGCGCCATCGGTTCCTTGGGGAAGCCCATGCGCTTGCCCAGGATGATGCACGCCACCAGCGCGGAGACGCCGGCGTTGATGTGCACCACCGTGCCACCCGCAAAGTCCAACGCGCCCATTTCGAAGAACAGGCCGCCTGCCGCCCAGACCATATGGGCAATCGGGAAATAGACAATGGTGAGCCAGACGAGGGCGAAGATCATCACGGCCGAAAACTTGATGCGCTCGACCACCGAACCCAGCACCAGCGCCACGGTGATCGCGGCGAAGGTCATCTGGAAGCTGACGAACACATATTCGGGAATGACTACCCCGTCGGTGAAGGTCGCCGCCGTCGAATCCGGCGTGATGCCGGCCAAGAACATTTTGCCAAGGCTGGCGACGAAGGGCTTGAGCCCTTCCGACGCATCGGGACCGAATGCCAGGCTATAGCCATAGGTGACCCAGACGAGCATCGCGAGACACGCGACCGCGCCGATCTGCGTCATGACGGACAGCATGTTCTTGGTGCGGACCAAGCCGCCATAGAACAGCGCAAGGCCAGGGAGGATCATGGCGAGAACGAGGATGGTGGAAACCATCATCCAGGCGGTGTCGCCCTTATTCGGCACGGGGGCCGCAGCGGCGGCGTCCTGCGCCCAAGCAGGCAGCGCGGTGAACAGCGATAACGCCGCAGCGCCCGCCATGCTGCAAAGTTTTTTGGAAAAGCTCATTATTCCCCCCAATTTTACAGAGCGGTTTCGCCGGTTTCGCCGGTGCGGATGCGAACCGCCTGGCCGACATCGAGGACGAAAATCTTGCCATCGCCGATGGCGCCGGAATTGGCGGCGGACTGTGTTGCCTCGACGACGCGTGGCGCGAGGTCGTCGTCGCAGACAACCTCGATCTTGATCTTCGGAACCATGTTGGTTGAATATTCGGCCCCGCGATAGATTTCGGTCTGTCCTTTCTGACGACCAAAGCCCTTCACTTCGCTGACCGTCATGCCGGCGATGCCAAGCGAGGAAAGTGCCTCGCGGACTTCGTCAAGCTTGAACGGCTTGATGATAGCCATGACAAGTTTCATGTCGCCCCCTTTAACTGGTGTGCGAACACTACTCAGCAAGAGCTGTGCCAATTCGTTAAACGGGGATTAACAGGGGTTTTCAGGTGCGCTGCTTATGATGCAGCGCCAAAAAAATGGGCAGCGGCCGGAATGTGATTAAAATTTGGGCAGCGGCCGATGCTGTTTTACCAGATCGCGCCTTGCGTTGCCGCTTCTGCCTCGCCGGGCCGGTCTGAACGGCCCAGAACGGCATTGCGATGTGGAAAACGACCGAATTGCTTGACAACGGCGTGATGCTCGCGCGCGAAGTCCAGTGATTGCTGATCGCCCGCAGCTTCGAACAGCGTGAGCGAAAGCTCCTGATCCTCAAGCGCCTCGCTGTGCTGGAAAGGCATGTAGAAGAAGAGACGGCCAGCCCCGCCAATCTGGATATCATAGCCATGGGCGATAGCGCCGCGGGCAATGTCGCGGGCGAGGGGATCGGTGGCAAAGGCCGTGGCGCTTTGCCGGAACATATTGCGGGGCAATTGGTCGAACAGCAGCACCGCGGCCAGCGCTTCGTCCGCGCGTTCGAGGAAGTCTTCGGCAGGCAATCTCCGCTTTTCTTCCCAAGTCTTCATGAAACGCGCTTTGCAGAGTCGATCCAATAGCGGATCATGGCCCCACCAGCCTTTTTCGCCGACCTGATTGAACCAGAAGTCAAGCAGCGCCGCCGCCCAATCGGCGGTCACGGCATCGGGACTATCGGTCAACATGTTCATACCAGATGAATGAGCGGCTCGCAGCCGGGTTCCTCAGCCCATGGCGGCTTCGCGTCAGGTCGCCGTGCCGCCGACCGTCAGCCCCTCGATCAGCAGGGTTGGCTGGCCGACGCCAGCAGGCACGCTCTGCCCGCACTTGCCGCACATGCCGATGCCTTCGTCCAGTGCCCAGTCATTGCCGATGCCTGCGACCTTGGTCAGCGCGGTCGGGCCATCGCCGATTAGCGTGGCACCCTTGATCGGCTCGCCCAGCTTGCCATTCTCGACCTTGTAGGCTTCGGTGCAGGAAAAGACGAACTTGCCCGATACGATGTCGACCTGTCCGCCGCCGAAACTCTTGGCGAAGATGCCGGATTTCATGCGGCTCAGCAACTCTTGCGGGTCATCATTGCCGCCTTTGATGAATGTGTTGGTCATGCGTGGCATCGGCGCGTGGGCGTAGCTTTCGCGGCGGCCGTTACCGGTCGGCTCGACGCCCATCAGCCGGGCGTTCAGCCGATCCTGCATATAGCCCTTGAGGATACCGTCGTCGATCAGGACATTTTCGCGGGTTGGCGTGCCCTCATCGTCGATGGAGAGGGAGCCGCGACGGTTCAGAATGGAGCCGTCATCCACCACCGTCACGCCGGGTGCGGCAACGCGTTGACCAATGCGGCCGGAAAAAGCGCTGGTGCCCTTGCGATTGAAATCGCCCTCCAGCCCATGACCGATGGCTTCATGCACCAGCACGCCGGGCCAGCCCGGCCCCAATAGCACTGTCATCTCCCCGGCGGGGGCGGCGACAGACCGCAGGTTGACACGTGCCTGCGCCAGCGCTTCGTCTATGGCGCGGTTCCAGATCGCCGCATCCATGACCTGATCGTAAAGATAACGCCCGCCCACCCCGAACACGCCGGTTTCGCGGCGGCCATTCTCCTCCAGGATAACCGACACGTTGAGGCGCACTAGCGGGCGAATATCCGTTGCGGTGAAACCGTCGGCGCGGAGGATCTCCACCACGGACCAGCTTCCCGACAGGCTCACAGATACTTGCGCGACGCGGGGATCGCGGGCGCGGGCGGCTGCATCGATCTCGGCGCACAGCCTCACCTTCTCGGCGAAGGGGACGATCTCCAGGGGATTGGCGTCGGTATAAAGGTGGCGGTTGGTCCGCTGCGGGGGCGGGGCTGGCCTGCCCTCGGCCGGGTCAAGCAGCGTCAATGTTTCGGCGGCGCGGCGAATAGCGGCTTCGCTTATGTCGTTGGCGTGGGCAAAGCCCGTCATTTCGCCCGACACGCCGCGCAGGCCAAAGCCCGCATCGGTCGAATAGTCGGCGGTCTTCAGTCGCCCATCATCGAAGCCGAAGCTTTCGCTCGCCCGATATTGCAGATAAAGTTCGCCATCGTCGCAGGCTTTCAGTGCCTCGGCGGTCAGGCGGCACGCGCCATCTGGATCGAGCAGACCCGGACGATAGAGCAGGCCACGAGCATCGGTGAATTGGGAAGCAAGATCGGTCATGCGTCCGATATAGAATGATTTCGAGGCAGGTGAAGCCCACCGCCTCGGGAATCACGTCAAATTAGATGCCGAAGTCGCCCTTAAGCCCGGCGAAATTTCGTCAGATGCTGGCGCCTGAGGCTATATCGGGCAAATTGCCTACTTCAGGCGTGTCACCCGGCCCGCCGATCAGCACGAAGCGCCGGTCGCAATAGCCGCAGTCGACATAGCCATGCTCGTCGATTTCCAGAAAGACGCGCGGATGGCCGAGGGCGGCGGGAATGTCGCCCGAACCGTCGCAGGAAACGCGCGACCGGGAGACTCGGATGATTTCAGGCGGCTGGATCATGGAGCGGTCGATTAGCAGCGGTCGAGCCGGGCCGCAATATGCTGGCGGGCATGCATTACATCAGCAGCGGAGGCGGGCAGGGCTTGTCCGAGGAGGCTATGGCCTTGGCGGGTGGATACCAATCGAGGCAGTCCCTCATGCTCGCCGCCGCCGAAGGAGAGAGCAGAAACAGGATGGGGGCTATGACACCGCTGAAAAGGATTGAGACCGGCATGGGCTAGACGAGTGCCTGACCAGAGATTGCTGGCGGATGAATATCATTCATCCGCATCGATACGACGAACGACAAGTCACCGATCATGAATTTATGGTGGGCGATGACGGGCTCGAACCGCCGACATTCTCGGTGTAAACGAGACGCTCTACCAACTGAGCTAATCGCCCCCGTGGGGATTTCCCCGCGCTTCTAGGGTCTTTTGGCCAACGGTCAAGAGTATGTTCGCGGAACAGAGCAGCAGCGAACGGACTGGAATGGATATGAGAGTCCCGAACTATTCCCGAAGGAAGCGGCAGGGAAGTCCCACATGGCTCTTGGGCGAGAGGAGCATTGCCTGCAGGTCACGCATGTATCCCCGTTCTTCCATCATGGCCAAGAAAGCGTCGGCTCGCTCCAAACCAACGGGTCAGGGCGGCGGCGGCACTATCGGCCAAGGTGATGAAGACGCGGCGCCCGTCGTGCGGATCGGCCTGTCGTTGCAATAGCCCTTTTTCCGTCAATGTGCGAATCCAACGGAGCGCGGTGGTGGGCGGCACGGCCGATGCGATGCATAGGCTGGACACCGATACGCGTTCCTGTTCCAGCCGCGCGGCAAACAGGTCGAGCAGCATGTCCCATGCCGGATCGGCAAACAGGTCCCCCGGCAGAAACTCGTCACGCAGGCGGCGGACGCGCAACCAGTCCCGCACCTGTTGAGGTGTGATGTCATTCCGTCCATCCACGTCTGCCTGCTCCTCGCCCAGGGGGGCAATGGCAGGCATGCCTATATAATCGCTTGGTCGATCGGAAATGCGGGGGCCAAGTTCGAAGGACGGTGCGGCCTGATGCCGTCTTTGGGTCAGTGTTTCCAGAGTGCGGGCAAGGCGGCTGACTTCATCGCTCAGCTTTTGCAGGCGGATGCCGTCGCTATCGCCGCTGAGGTCATGAAGGGTCTGCCCGTTGCCTATCGTCTCGACGGCGACAAGTAGCGCGGCAGCGAGATCGGTTTCATCAGGTCGACACAGCAACTGCGTCCGTTCATTACGGGTGCAGGCATAGGCCAGATCGATCGTTTCCAGGCCAGCCGCGAGGATCACCGGAATATCATGCTGGATGGCAAAGGTTTCCACCTGTACGAACAGGCGTTCCAATATCGGATGTTGCCGGTCGCATAGCAGGAGAACGACGTCACAGCCGAGCTGAATGTCAAGCCGGGAGGGCGCTTCCTCTATCGCCACCGCCTCCAGAAGGCGCAGCCCGGCCGCCGAAGCGACAGCCGCCATGTCGTCTGTTGCCGCCATATCGGTCAGAACCAGCAGGCCGGCGCGATCATCCTTTCTGCCGTAGGGCAGATCGGCCGATCCCCCTTTCGTGCCGTAGGGGAAATCATAAGTCATGAGCGGCTCCCGTGCTTGTTCTGTTCTTCATCCTACTGAAATATCGTAACAGCGCAGCCCGATCTTTTCTCCAAAGCGGAGACAATGGCGGCCGCCCTCGGGGTTGTGTAGGAAAAAGGAAACGGGCTCGCAACGAACGTACCGTTCCCGATGCGATTCGGCTGCCTCATTTCACCAGATGAAGGGAAGGAACGCATGAGGAGGCATTCCTCCATATTGGACGCATTTTCGATCTTTTCAGGAAGCAGTGCGGCGGGCGAAGTCGATATAGAGTTCGCGCAGCCGTATCGCGACCGGGCCGGGAAGCCCGGAACCGATGGCCTGTCCGTCGATCCGCACCACCGACTGGCAAAGCGTGGAGGCGCTTGTGATGAAGGCTTCGCGGGCGGCGAGCGCTTCGATCACGGTGAAGGGACGGCGGATGACCTTGAGGCCGCTTTCCTCTGCCAGCGCCGTTAACGCCGCGCCAGTGCAGCCCGCCAGCACCGCATGGGAATAAGGGCGGGTGATAATGCCTTCGTCGGTCAGGATGAAGGCGGTGGAGGATGCGCCTTCGGTCACGAAGCCATCTTCTATCATCCACGCTTCCTGCGCGCCTGAGACTTTGGCGGCCTGTTTCGCCATAGCCTGCGCCAGCAGCATGACGCTTTTGATGTCGCGGCGCTTCCAACGCAGATCGGGCGTGGTTGCCACGCTGATCCCCGTGCGGACGGCGGCCACGTCGAGAAAAGGCTTGTCCTGCACGAACATGACCAGAGTAGGCTGGATTGCGGCGGAGGGCTGGAAATCGCGGGTGCCATCCGCGCCACGGGTCAGTTGGAGATAGACGAGACCTTCGCCAAGGCCGTTGCGGGCGACGAGATTCTTTTGCACCGCCTCAATCTCTGCCGGGGGAATAGGGAGGGGAATGCCGATTTCTCCGGCCGATCGTTCCAATCGGGCCAGATGCGCTGCACTGTCGACCAGATGGCCGTCGATCACGGCAGCGACTTCATAGATGCCGTCGGCAAAGAGGAAGCCCCGATCGAGCACGGAGACATGGGCCTGTTCCAAGGGAAGGAACCGACCGTTCAGATAAGCGACGGACATGGCGACGCGATCACCCTTCGGATGCATGGAAAGGTAGTGATGTTGCCGCTTCGCTGCCGCCGGTCAAGAGGTGTCTGGAATGCATTTTGCGCGGCTGCTCACTATCCAGCCGCAGCGTGCGTTCAGGCGGCCTTGCCTTGCAACGCCTTTTGCCGCCGTCGCTGGACGGAGGAGCCTATGCCCATGGATTCGCGATATTTGGCAACGGTGCGGCGGGCTAGATCCATGCCCTTGGCGCGCAGCAGGTCGACCAGCGTGTCGTCGGACAGGATGGCCTGCGGATCTTCTTTGGAGATCAACGCCTTAATGTGGCTTTTCACCGCTTCGGCGGAGACTGCGCCATCGCCGCCCGCCGCAGCCACGCCGCTGGTGAAGAAATATTTGAGTTCGTAGAGGCCGCGCGGGCAGGAGAGATATTTGTTCGACGTGACGCGACTGACTGTTGATTCATGCATCTCTATCGCTTCGGCTACCGCTTTGAGCGTCAGGGGTTTCAGATGCGCGACGCCCTTGTGGAAGAAATCCTCCTGCTGGCGCACGATCTCGCTTGCTACCTTGATGATGGTTTTCTGCCGCTGGTCGAGCGCCTTCACCAGCCAGTTGGCGCTGGCAAGACAGTCTGCGAGCCAGCTTTTGGCCGCTTTGCCCTGTGTCCCACTGGACAATTCGACATAATAGCTGCGGTTGATGAGGATGCGAGGCAGGGTCGTCGCGTTCACCTCGATCGCCCAGCCTTCCTTGGTCGGGTTGACGAACAGGTCGGGCGTGACCGGAGCGGCGCGTTCTCCGCCAAAGCGCAGGCCGGGTTTGGGATCATATCCACGCAGTTCGCGGATCATGTCGGTCATATCCTCCTCATCCACGCCGCAGATACGGCGCAGTTGGGGCAGCGCGCCCCTGGCGAGCAGGTCGAGATTAGCGAGCAGCTTCGCCATGCAGGGATCGTAGCGGTCAACTTCCTTCGCTTGCAGGGCGAGACATTCGGCAAGCGAGCGCGCGCCGACGCCTGTGGGGTCGAAGCCCTGGATCACGCCCAGCACGCGCTCCACATCATAGAGCGGCACGCTCAGCCCATGAGCGGTTTCAAGGAGATTGGCCTCCAGATAGCCGGCTTCGTCGATCTGGCCGATCAGTTGCGTCGCGATGAGGATATCCATGCCCGACAGATGCGACCCGGCCTGCTCCATCAGATGTTCCTGAAGGCCGGGTTCCATCTTGGCGAAACTGTCCAAATCGGGCGCTTCGCCGCTATAGCCCGGCATTATGTCGCCGCCGCCTGCTGATCCTACTGCTTGGGCGGCCAGGCGGTCGCCGGGGCCGTCATCGATAAAGGTTTCGGCGCTGTGGTCGACATCGAGGGGACAGTCGGCCTCGCCCAACCCCTGTCCGATCAGCGTGTCGGCTTCGCCTATGTCGGCGGAGAGGGTTGGTTGCTCGACATCGCGGTCCACGCCGTCAGCGGAGATGAACCGGTCATCCTCTGCGCCGCTGGATTCAAGCAGTGGGTTCTTTTCCAGCTCTCCCGCGACAAAGGCTTCGATTTCGAGATTCGACAGCGTCAGCAGCTTGATTGCCTGCTGAAGCTGCGGCGTCATGATGAGCGACTGGCTCTGCCGCAGGTCAAGGCGGGGACCGAGCGCCATCAGTCTGTCCCGATGCCTGAAGGGCGGGGGAGGAAAGTGCGCCCGATCATGTCACAGCGAGAAATTCTCGCCCAGATAGAGCCGCCGGACGTCGGCATTGGCGACCAATTCGGTGGGGCTGCCGGTAAAGAGCACCTGTCCGCTATAGATGATGCAGGCGCGATCCACGATTTCCAGCGTTTCGCGCACGTTATGGTCGGTGATGAGGACACCTATCCCCCGTGTCTTGAGCTGTTTCACCAGATCGCGAATGTCGGCGATGGACAGCGGGTCGATGCCCGCGAAAGGTTCGTCCAGCAGCACGATGGAAGGATTGGCCGCCAGCGCGCGGGCGATTTCGCAGCGGCGGCGTTCACCGCCCGACAGTGCCATGGCGGCGGAATCGCGCAGGCGGGTAAGGCCGAATTCTTCCAGCAGCTGTTCAAGGCGGGCCGCGCGGGAACTCTTGTCCGGCTCGGCCAGTTCCAGCACCGCGCCGATATTCTGCGCGACGGTAAGGCCGCGAAAGATCGAGGTTTCTTGCGGCAGATAGCCAAGGCCCAATATCGCGCGGCGATACATGGGAAGCCCTGTAATGTCCTGCCCGTCGAGGATGATGCGGCCATGATCGGGGCGGACGAGGCCCATGACTGAATAGAAGCAGGTCGTCTTGCCCGCGCCATTGGGGCCGAGCAGGCCGACGACTTCGCCTTTGCCCACGGTCAGCGAGACGTCGGTCAAGACAGCGCGCTTGTCATAGCTTTTGGCAATGGAGATCACTGACAGGCCGTCGCCCACTTCCTGTGGCACAGGATAGGTTTCGGCAGTCTTGTTTTCCATGATCGTCACATCGTCCATTCGTCTGTCCTTGCAGCCGCTTTGGTTAATCACGCGTATAGATCGATCCGAAATGCGGCAATTGGCAAGCTTTGTGCATGTCGGGATCGCCGGAGCAAGGGGAAAATCACTGCCCGCCCGTGACATGGGATGGAAATGGCGCTTTTCCAGTCCCGCCAGCCAGATCGATAGTCCGTTCGATGCCGATGGCGCGGAGGAAGGCGCCATCATGGCTGACCACCAGCAGTGCGCCATCATAGCCGTTAAGGCCTGCTTCGACGGCTTCCATCGCTTCCAGATCCAGATGATTGGTTGGTTCATCGAGGATCAGTAAGGGTGGGGGCGATGCTCCGCCCAGCACGCATGCAAGCCCCGCACGCAGCATCTGACCGCCGCTCAGTGTAGCGACCCGCTGATCGGCGGCGCCGGCGCGGAAACGAAAATGGGCCAGCGCGGCTCGGCAGGCATGATTTCCGACGCCAGGATGGAAGCGCAGGAAATTCTCCGCGATGGTCCGCGCGGGATCGAGCAGCGTGACTTGCTGATCGAGAAGGGTGAAGGGCACATGCAATTTCACGTCTCCGGCCCAGGGCCGTAGATGACCTGTGATGGTGGCGAGCAGGGTGGATTTACCCGAACCATTGGGACCGGCCAGCGCGATCCGTTCCGGCCCGACTATGGAAAAGCCGAGGCTGGTGATGATGGCACGTTCCCGTTCGTGACCAACTGTCAGACTCTCCACATCGAGCACGCGTTGGGACGCAGCGAGGCCCGTTGGCGTGAGAGCGATGGAGATGGGTTCGACCACTTCGACACGCGCTTTTGCCTGACGAGCAGCCTGCTCGGCATCGGCACGCAGGCGGTCGGCCAGATGAGCATTGTCGCCGCCACTCTTTTCCGCGCGTTCACGCCGCATGCCCAAAACTATGCGGGGCATGTCGCCGCGTGCGCCCTTGCGGCGGCCTGCGGCGTCGCGTCGCTGTTTGCGCTCGACCGCGATCTGGGCATCGCGGCTTGCAGCTTTAACGCGGCGCTCAGCGGTAGCGAGATCCTGTTGTGCGGCGGCGAGTTCAACGGCCTTGCGCTCGCGATAATGGCTCCAGTTGCCGCCATGGCGAGTGGCGCCGATGCTCGTAAGTTCGACGATCGCGTCCATTTCCTCCAGCAGTTCGCGGTCGTGGCTGACTATAATCGCGCCGCCACGCCAATCACGCAGTAGGTTGAGCACGGCGCGCCGTCCATCATGATCGAGGTTGTTGGTTGGCTCGTCCAGCAACAGAAAATCGGGCTGGGCGAAGACAGCCGCAGCAAGGGCAAGGCGCGTGCGCTGACCACCGGAAAAAAGGGCAAGGGAGGTAGCCGGAGTGGCGTCGAGCGCAAGTCGGCCAAGCGCGGACAGGATGCGGGACTCCAGCGTCCAGTCGGCATGTTCCAGTTCTGCCATGCTGGCTTCACCGGTTTCGGCCTTTTGCAGCAGCGCCAGATCCTGCGTGACGCCGAACAGATCGGCGACCGTCTCGTCCGATTCGGCGCGGACGACCTGGCGCAGCCCGCTCAGCGTACCATTGAGGATGGTATGCCCATTGAGCGGCTTCAACGTGCCATCTAGCAGATGCAGCAACGTGGATTTACCCACCCCATTGCGGCCGACGATACCGGTGCGTTCCTGTTTGAATTGGAGGTCGATGCCGGCAAGAACAGGCTGTCCTTCAGGCGTGGACCAACTGATATGGGAAACGGAAATGGAGGGCATGGGCAAGGACTTTCCTGGCGGCGGGGCTGGATGGCTTTGCTGTCAGGTGGAAATCCATGATCGCCTTCTCCCTTGCGATTGCTGGTGCCAGAATAGGGTAGGGAGAGCTGCGCTGCAAGGCGCGGGTTTCGGTTGGGAGGGCGGGTGGTCGAATCCATTTACCATGTTGCAGGGACGCAGCCTTTTTCGCACAGCTTATAGAGCGGAACGCTTAGGGACGACGTGGCGTTGGATTGAGGCGCCATAATGCCCGTCCGTTGGAATGGAGAACAATCTCGTGATTTTGCTCAACCGCCCAGACCTGCTGCGCGAACAAGCCTATGTTGGGGGGGAGTGGGTTGGCGCCGACCGCACATTCGCCATTCACGATCCTGCAACCGGCGCGCCCATCGCAAATGTGCCGGACCTCACCGCGCAGGATATGAGGCGCGCCATCGATGCCGCGGACGTAGCGATGAAAGGATGGGCGGCCAAGACAGCGAAAGAGCGTGCGCTGGTGTTGCGCCGCTGGTTTGACCTGATGCTGGCTCACCAGGATGATCTGGCGGCGATCATGACCGCCGAACAGGGCAAGCCGCTGGCAGAAGCGAAAGGCGAGATAGTCTATGGCGCAAGCTTCATCGAATGGTTCGCGGAAGAAGGGAAGCGTGTCTATGGCGACGTCGTTCCTACCCATGCCGCCGATCGCCGCATCCTGACGCTGAAACAGCCCATCGGCGTATGTGGTGCAATCACACCGTGGAACTTCCCGGTGGCAATGATTACGCGCAAGGCCGGTCCGGCGTTGGCGGCGGGCTGCGCGATGGTGCTCAAGCCCGCAGAGCAGACGCCGCTCTCCGCGCTGGCGCTGGCCGTGTTGGCGGAGGAAGCGGGGCTGCCCGCGGGACTGCTGAGCGTCGTCACCACCAGTGACGCCAAGGCTATCGGCGGCGAAATAACCTCCAACCCCAGGATCGCGAAGATCAGTTTTACGGGTTCTACGGAGGTCGGCAAGCTGCTGATGAGGCAAAGCGCGGGCACCGTGAAGAAGGTCAGCCTGGAACTGGGAGGCAATGCGCCCTTCATTGTGTTCGACGATGCTGATCTCGACGAAGCGGTGAAAGGCGCAATCGCGTCCAAGTTCCGAAATGCGGGTCAAACCTGCGTCTGCGCCAACCGGCTCTATGTGCAGGATGCCATTTACGAGCGTTTCGTCGAACGGCTGACGCAGGCGGTGGCGGCACTGCATGTCGGTATCGGCACGGAGCCGGGTGTCGATATCGGGCCGCTGATCGACGATGACGCCCTCTCAAAGGTAGAGGCGCATCTGGCCGATGCGCTGGAACATGGTGCGAAAGTCACTACCGGCGGTGCGCGGCATGAATTGGGAGGCCACTTTTTCCAGCCCACGGTGATCGCGGGAATGACGCCCGACATGCGGATTGCCACTGAGGAAACCTTTGGCCCCCTCGCGCCCATCTTCCGCTTTTCGGACGAGGCGGACGCCATCGCGCAGGCCAATGCGACGCGCTTTGGTCTTGCCGCCTATTTCTACGCCCGCGATCTGGGACGAGTGTGGCGTGTCGCCGAAGCACTGGAATATGGCATTGTTGGCATTAACACCGGCATCATCTCCACCGAAGTCGCACCCTTCGGCGGCGTGAAGGAATCAGGCATTGGCCGCGAAGGGTCGCGTTATGGCATCGACGATTATGTGGAGATCAAATATCTCGCCATGGCGGGCATCCAGTAAAGAGAAATGAGAGAGCCGTGCAGGATCGGGCGGGGCTTGAAAATTCTTCGCCGCCAGCGACCGCGTCCCTGCACGACTCCGCACTTAGGTCATTGCCTTCCCACCCTTTGCTGATGATAGGATGCGGAAAAGCGGCAATGATGCCGGCAAGGAAGAGGGAAGGCCGGATATGACGATGACAGCGGGCGCGAATGCCGGTTCTCAGGTCGGAACAAGGACGGCGGCGCGGGGGTTGGCCGGTTTCGTCTTTGCTCTGTTCTTCGTGTTCGGTGGAATCACCAGTCTCAACGATGTACTGATCCCCAAGCTCAAGGATCTCTTCACCCTCACCAACGCGCAGGTATTGCTGGTCCAGTCGGCCTTCTTTGCGGCCTATTTCCTGATTTCCATTCCCGCCTCCGCGCTGGTGCATCGCTTCGGTTACATGCGGACGGCGGTGATCGGGCTGCTGTCGATGACGGCGGGGTGCCTGCTGTTCATTCCGGCGGCAGGATCAGGCCTGTTCGGTGCGTTCCTGTTCGCACTATTCGTGCTGGCGAGCGGAATCACCATCGTGCAAGTGGTCGCCAATCCTTTGATCTCCATGCTGGGCACGCCCGAAACCGCGTCCAGTCGCTTGACCTTCGCGCAGGCATTCAATGCGCTGGGCACGACCGTCTTTCCCTATGTCGGGTCGATACTGATCCTGGGCAGCATTGCAAAAATCGATCCGTCCACCCTGACGGGGGAGGCGTTGACTGCCTTTCGCGCGCAGGAGGCGCGGGTGGTCGTCCATACCTATATCGGTCTGGCAGTTGCGCTGGTCATTGTCGCGTTGGCGGTCTGGTTCCGGCGCACGAAGCTCAAGGAAACACGCGCGGCGAAGATGAACGTCACCGCCGCCTTCGGGCTGTTGTCGCGGCCTCGCTTTGCTTTCGGGACAATGGGCATCTTCCTCTATGTCGGCGCGGAAGTGACGATCGGCAGCCTGATGGTGCTCTATCTGGTGCAACCCAGCACGCTGAGCCTCGACATGGAAAGTGCGGGCAAGCTGGTCGCTTATTATTGGGGCGGCGCGATGGTGGGCCGCTTCATCGGATCGGCGGTGCTGCGCTTCTTCTCGCCGGGGCGAGTGTTGGCCTGCGTCGCGACAGGCGCGGTGTTGCTGTTGGGGATTTCGGCTTCCACGACGGGCGCGGTGTCGGGTTGGTCGCTGATCGCTATCGGCCTCATGAATGCGATCATGTTCCCGACGATCTTCAGCCTCGCGTGCGAAGGGCTGGGCCAGCGCGCGGCGGATGGGTCGGGGGTCATCTGCATGGCGATCGTGGGCGGCGCGATCCTGCCGCCCATCGCCGGATGGGTATCTGACATTGCGACGCTCCGCACGGCGCTGATCGTGCCCGCCATCGCCTATGGCCTTATCCTGTTGTTCGGACTGTTCGCTACGCGTCCAGTCATCCCCCTGGAGGAGTAATCAGGCGGCGGCGTCCTTCACTTTCCTGAGACGCAGCGACAGGCCGATGTAGAAGATCCCGACTATCAGCGCGAAGATGCCGATCATCCAGGCGACGGACAGCAAGCCGGTAAGCGGATAGCCGATCAGCAGCGCTCCGAGAATGACGGAGGCAAGGCCGCTCAACGCCAGCATCCATTCATTGTCGATCGCTTTGCGGAGACGGATCGCGCCGATGATCTGAAGCAGGCCCATCGCGATCAGCCACGCCGAGAAATAGAGAAGCAGGCCAAAGGCGGTGACGGCCGGCGCGAAAAAGGTGAGCAGCCCCGCCGCCACGCCCAGCAGGCCGACCAATCCCATCCACCATCGCGACCCTCCGCCCGGCTGTTTCGTCATGAAGGCGGTTGCAATGGCTAAAATTCCGTCGACAAAGGCGAATGCGCCCCACAACAGCACGATCGACAACAGCGATAGCGACGGCCACAGAAAGGTGAGAACGCCGAACAATATGGCCGCGATCCCCCGCAGCAGGATGAGCCACCAATTATCGATCAGCCACGTGATTTCAGAAAAGCGTCCGAGAGCGGTTCCATTCGTCATGTCGGTTCCCCTTTTTCACAATGACGGGCATTTCTTCGAACAGGTCGAGCAACACCGAAATGGCCCGGCAATGACTGATCCAAAGAGGAAGCTAAATCAAAAGGATGCAGGATGCCAGCCATTCGGGTCACGGATAAGGGAACTATCCATGCCCCTGAAGCAGCAGCGTGGCGCGCAGCCCCGGCCCGTTTTCAGCCAGTTCGATACGGCCATGGTGCAACCGCGCGACCGCTTCGGCCAGCGATAGGCCCAATCCCGAACCTGGCTTGCTGCGCGATGGATCTAGCCGCCCGAACCGCTTGAGCGCGGCGGCGCGCAGATCCTCCGGGATGCCGGGGCCATTGTCCGCGACGCTGATTGCCAGCCATGATCCGACCTCACGCTGTTCCGCCGACAGAGTGATGTGATCGCCGCTCTCCGCATGGCTCAGCGCATTGTCGATGAGGTTGGCGAGCGCCTGGCTCACCAATTCGCGGTGCAGCGGGAAGGGCGGCATATCCGGCGCTTCGATGGCGAGGGCAAATCCGCTATCCTCGACCAACGGCCCATAAACCTCCTCTAGGTCGCGCAGTAGCGTTCGGATATCGGTGTCCAGCAGCCGGTCTCCGCCGAAGCCTGCCTCCGTCCGGCTGATGAGCAGCGCCGTCGACAACATGGATTGCAGCGCGCGGGCTTCGCGATGCACTTTTTCCAAGGCGTCGAGCGCCATGTCGTCCCGTGTCTGCGCGCTTGCCTGCTCGACGACGGAGATCAGGCGCGTGACCGGGGATTTAAGGTCGTGGGCAAGCCCGTCGGTCATCATGCGAAGCTGCGTCACCAGCGCGTCAATCCGCTCCAGCATGGCGTTGATCGACTGGCCGAGCTGATCGAAGGCATCAGCGCTGCCATCCGTTTCGACCCGCCGGTCCAGGGCGCCCACCGCGACGGCGTTGGCGGTGTCGGCTATCGCCGAAACTTGCCGCGCCAGCACCCGGCCCAGCAGGATGGCGATTCCTAGTGTCAGCATCAGCGTCATGACGAAGGCGATGCTGAGCGCTTCTTCATAGATGCGAGAGAGTTGCAGGCTGTTGGTGGTCGCGATGCCAGTTAACAGATGGCCGCCGCTGGACAGGGTGTCTGCCGTCACGCCTATGGGTTCGGGGCGGTCATTGCCTATGCGATAAAGGTCGATGGTCTGCCATGGGCTGTCATAGGCAATGGTGGCAGGCCATGCGCCCAGATTGCCGATCAGCACCCGCCCTTGCGCGTCGGTGAGGAGGAGGACGATCCTTTCGCCCCTTACCGTGGAAAGCCGCCCCTTGATCGCGCGTTGTAGCGCCGAAAGTCCGCGCACGCGCTCTACCCGTAGCAGTTCGTCGCGCAGGCTTTCGACGGTCTGCCGGTCCGCCGCGACGATCGAGCGCTGGCTTGCCTGCTGCACAAAGAGCAGCACTCCGCCGCTGACGATGAATTGGCAGAGGAAAGCCAGTCCCACGAAGCGCCCGATGGTTGACCGCGCAAAGCCCCGCAGGCGGGCCGCGATGCTATTTTTCGATGCCAAGGCGGTATCCCATGCCACGCACGGTGTGCAGCAACGGACGGTCGGACCCGTCGTCCAGTTTGCGGCGCAGGCGGCTGACATGCACGTCGATGACGTTGGTGCCGGGATCGAAATGATAATCCCACACGCCTTCCAGCAGCATGGTGCGGGTTACGACCTGATCGGGGTGGCGCAAGAAAAATTCCAGCAGGCGAAATTCCCGCGGTTGCAGATCCACCGCCTTGCCGCCGCGTTTCACCCTGCGGGAGAGGAGATCCATCTCCAGATCGTCGTGGCGCAGCGCCGTCACCACAGCACCGCCGCTCTGTCCGTTCCGCGCACGGCGTAGCAGTAATTGCACGCGGGCAAGCAACTCGGCGAAGGCGAAAGGCTTGGTCAGATAATCGTCCGCGCCGCCGGTCAACCCTTCTACCCGGTCTTCGGGCGTGCCGAGCGCGGAAAGGATGATCGCAGGCGTTTCGATACCTGCCGCGCGCAGGGCTTTCAGCACGGACATCCCGTCCATAGCGGGCATCATCCGGTCGAGGATGATCGCGCCATAGCCGCTGTCGCTCGCCAGGAACAGGCCGTCGCGACCATTGTCTGCCCGATCGACGGTGAAGCCCGCCTCCGTCATCCCTTTGGCGATATAGTCGGCGGTGACGGCATCATCTTCGACGATGAGGATTTTCTGGCTCATTTGCCGTCATCCGACAGATCGAAGGTCACTTTCCGCATCGTTCCCTCATGACGCAGCGCCAGCCGGACGCTACTCCGCGAATGATGTAACAGATAGGCGGTCGCCTGATCCAGCGATCGCGAGGCTTGCCCGTCGATTTGCACGATATTGTCTCCCACCGCGAGTCCCAGCCGTCGCGCTTGCCCATCCGACGCCAGGCTGGTGACGATCAGGCCTGATCCCGCAGGCTGTCCATTCACCAGCGTCAAGCCAGGCAAGATATGCCCCTGTGCAGCAGCTTGCCCCGCATGGCTGCCGGTTGCCCGATGGACATGGAGGAAGAAGGCAAAGCTCATTCCCAGCGCGCCGATGGCGAGGCACCCCAGCATCGCGCCGGTCGCGGTTCTGCTTTTCCGGTTATCGCGCCGGAGCGCTTTCATGCGGCGCGCAATCGTCGGGAATGGCTGGGGGAAGGAAGGGCTTCGCCCGAAGCCATGGCGACGCGGCCTGATCGCTCGAGCTTGCCCCAGCCCACGACCCAGCCGCCGACGGCCGAAGCAATGGCGCGCACCACCACCCAATACATGATCTGGCGGTAGACAAAGCGCTGCGCGATCAGCAGATGCGGGGGATAGCGGAGCGTGCCCCCGTCGAGCCGATAGGCAACCCAGCCGCAGGCGACGTCGATGGCAATGAAGGTCAGCCAATAGACGCCCATGGTCCAGACGTCACCGCTGGTCTGCGCCCAGCCATGTTCCTGCACCCGGACCACGGTGGCGGCGATGGAGAGGATGAGGGCAAGGTCGATCAGCGGAGAGATCGCCGCAAAGACGATCTGGAATAGCCACGCCTGCGGCATCCCGACCAGCGCGAGGCCAGTGGGCTTGCGCGCCCGCAGCACGCTGGCATGTTTCCACAGGCATTGCAGCGTGCCGAACGCCCAGCGATAACGTTGCTTGGCAAGGGCGCGAAAGTCTTCGGGCGCTTCCGTCCAGGCGACCGCTTCAGGGTCGTAGGTGACGCGCCAGCCCGCGCGCTGGATCGCGATGGTCAAATCCTGATCCTCCGCCAGCGTGTCCTCGGGATAGCCGCCGACCGCATCCAGCGCTGCCCGCCGCCACGCGCCGACCGCGCCCGGCACCACCGTTATCGCATCGAATCCCGCCAGCGCGCGCCGTTCCAGATTCTGCGCCGTGATATATTCCAGCGCCTGCCAGCGCGTGACGAGGTTCACCCGGTTCCCCACACGCGCCTCGCCCGCCACGGCGCCGATGGCGGGGTCGACGAACCAGCGGGCAAGGCGAGCGATGGTCGTCGGCTCGAACTGGGTATCGGCGTCGAGCGCGATGACGATCTCGCCCATCGCTTGGGCGAGGGCGCGGTTCAGCGCCGACGCTTTGCCGCCATTTTCCAGCGTCAGCAGCGTGACGCGCGGATCGCCGGCAAATGCGCTGGCGACGGTGGCGCTGGTTGCATCCTTCGACCCGTCATCCGCCACGATCAGTTGGAGGCCGGGATATTGGCTCGCAAGCACCCGGCGGATGGATGCTTCGATCACGCGGGCTTCATTATAGGCGGGGATGATGACCGACACGCTGGGTTGATGGACCGGCGGCTGCATGCGGGGACGGCGCGACTGGAAAGTAGCGAGCCCCGCCATCAGCACCGCCCGTGCTATCCCCAGCGAAATTGCCAGGGTGAAGATCCAGCCGAGCAATGTGCTGAGCGCCGCCAGCGTGACGAAGGCGGCGACGTCGATCCGCACTGCCGTCAGGTCAGCGGGCTGGACCGGCGGCATGGCGGTTTGTTGAGACAGGCCCGCAAGGCGCGAGACGGGCACGAAGCTGTATCCCTCCGCCCGCAGCGTCGCGATGATGCGGGGCAAGGCCGCGACCGTTTCCGACCGCTCGCCGCCGCCGTCATGCAGCAGGACGATATTTTCGGAACGGTCGGGCGTCACGGCATGGACTTGATCGATCACCTGCCTGACGATTGCATCGGTGCCGGGGCGCTGCCAGTCATTGGGATCGACATGGAGACCGACAACCGTATATCCCGCTTTCTGTGCGGCGAGTGCGGGGCCGAGTTCGTCTGCCGTGGTGGGTTCCGCATCCCCGAAATAGGGTGCGCGGAACAGCTTCATGCTACGCCCGGTATAGGCTTGCACCAGTCGCTGCGTGGCGTTGAGCTGGAGTCGCGTCCCTTCCTCCGGCCATGTCGCAAGGTTGGGATGGGCATAGGTGTGATTGCCGATCTCGCTGCCGTCCGCGACGATGCGGCGCAGCAGGGCCGGATGCTCCAGCGCATTTTCCCCGATGACGAAGAAGGTCGCGGGCGTGTGCATCCTTTCGAGGATGGAGAGGATCTTCGGCGTCCATGTCGCGTCCGGCCCGTCGTCGAAGGTCAGCGCGAGCATCTTCGCCCGCTGCCCGCCGGTCCGCTGCACCTGATAGGGCGTGGGAAGGGCGCGGTAGCTTTCCCGCGCGATCATGCCCTGCGGCCCAAAGGCGATGGCGCGGCTGCCTTCGGTCGGCGTCGCGGTGATCCGCAGGATTTCGCCCGTGCCCTCGACATCGGTGTTGAGCATACTGGCGATGCGGGTCAGGTCCGGTCGGCCGCCGCGGCGGAAGGCGGTGAGGTCGGGCCAGAAGCCGGGGTCTTCGCTGCCCAGCCGCCACAGCGCCACGCTGCCCACGCCGAGTCGTTTGAGCGCTAGCATCTGGTTCCATGTCGCGGCGGCGTCCAGCATCCAGACTTGGTGCCGCTGTCCGCTTTCGTCATAGGCGAAACCGGTATTGCCGCTGGCTGGATCGAAGGTGACGGGCGCATCGCTGTCATGCGCGGCGAGCCATGCCTCGTCCAGCGATAGTGCATCGGCGGCCCCGCCGTGCCAGTCATAGCCATAGCTGCCGAGAGCGACGACCAGTTTGTCAGGACCGATGCGGCGTATCGCCTCTTCAACCTGCCGCACGAACCAGGGCTGCGCGGCGATGGGACCGGCCTCGCCGCCTTGCCAATGCTGGTCATAGGCCATGAAGATCAGTCGATCAGCAGCGCGCGCGAGTTGCTCCATCGGCCATCCGTCGCCCGCCGGAACGGTGAGCGCCAGCGTCGCATGGGGCGGCATGGCAGCACGAAGCATGTGGAGGAAGCGCAGATAATCGCCCATCGCCCCGTCCGGCAGGGATTCGAAGTCTATGACGAGCCCGCCCATCCGATGCCGCGCCACATAGTCGCCCAGGTGCCGGGCGAGCAGGCGGCTCGTTTCCGCATGGCCGAGCAGCCGCGCCATGCCCGCGCCGTCCCAGCCATTATCACTGATATTCTGGACCATCGGCAATAGCTTGGGCGTATGCGGCATGGCGGCAATCATCTGGGACAGGCGCGGGTCACTGACGAAATGCGGCATGGGGGAATGAGTCGAAACTGTTACCAGCGCGGGCACGATCCAATCAAGTTGCCCTACATGCCGCCGCAGCGAGGCGATGCTCGTTTCGTCATCGGGAACGTAGAAGCCGACGTTCAGCGGCTTGACGGCCCTGCGGGTGGCGGGCCAGTCGGGCAGCCATTTCGTGATGTCGTGATGCAGGCGAGACAGGCCGGAAAGGCGCGCCGCATGGGGTTGGGGCAGCGGCAGGGCCAGGTCGCCTTCGGACGGCACGGCGATCAGCGTGGAGGCAAAGGCGATGGCCGCCGCAACGATGGCCGCCAGTAACGTCGCCAAGGCGCGTCGCGCCCATATGCCCCGCCGCCCGGTGGGGTCGAAGAAAATCGGGCTTGTCATGTCGTCGTCGCTCGAGCGCCTGTCGCTATTATTCCGGGTACATAGAGATCGCCGTCCGCAACGGTGATGATCCGATGATGAAATCTTGGTCATGATGGGCATCGGCCTTTTCGTCGACGTTCGCGTGTTCCGGGCGAAGCGGCGATCTGCTACCGCTGATGCGTCCATATGATCTGGAGACATCATGAGCGTCGTTGCCGCCTATCTCTACAGCGCGGGGAAACCAGTCGAAAGTGTTTCGCTCGATCATGCACCGGTGATGGGGAATCCGTCCGATTTCGTATGGATCGGGCTGGTGGAACCGTCGGAGCAGGAATTACGGACGTTGCAGGTGCATTATGGCCTGCACCCCTTGGCGGTCGAGGACGCGCTCAAGGCGCACCAGCTTCCGAAGGTGGACGTATATGGCGATCAACTTTTCGTGGTCGCGCGCACGGCCCATCTGGATGGGGACAAGATCCTCTACGGGGAAACGGCGGTTTTTCTGGGGCCGAACCATATCATCTCCGTGCGGCACGGTTCTGCCCGCGCTCACACGGAATTGCGATCGCATCTGGAGGCGGCGCCTTCGCTGCTCAGCCATGGCGTCGACTATGTGCTCCACGCGATCCTCGATTTCATCGTCGACGGTTATCTGCCCATTGTTGAAACCATTGAGGAGGAAGTGCTCGCGATGGAGGATCGGGCGCTCGACACTTTTCTTGAGCGGGACGACATCATGCGTATCTTTCACCTGCGCCGGGAACTGATCCGTTTTCGCCGTATTCTTGGCCCCATGTCGGAAATGGCGAGCCGGCTCGTGCATCTCGATCTGCCTTGTCTCGACGCGCAGGTGCAGCCCTATTTCAAGGACGTGTATGATCATGTGCGGCGGGTTGAAGTCATGGTCGAGAATTTGCGCGAAGTGCTGACTTCGGTGTTCGAGGTCAGCCATCTGCTCGAATCCCAGCGGCAGGGCGCTACCACGCGGCAATTGGCAAGCTGGGCCGCCATCCTTGCCGTGCCCACCGCGATTGCGGGAATTTATGGCATGAATTTCCACAATATGCCTGAACTGCGGACGCATTATGGCTATTTCGTCGTTCTGGCGGTGATGGCGAGCATCTGCGGACTGCTTTACCTGCGTTTCAAGCGGGCCAACTGGCTCTAGGCGGTCGCTGGTTGCGATTGGTCCGCGGCGTCTTTAGCCTTGTCCCGCTTCCTTCCGATCCAGATATGAGTGCCTGTCCGTTGAAGTCCTTTTCCACTGTCCCACGTTTCCTGTTGCTGATCTTCGCCTTTCTTCCCGGCATGGCCGCCGCTCTTCCTGCCAATCGCCCGACGCCGGGCTATACCCGGGTCGCCATCGAAACCTCTGTCGGGACGATCATCGTTGCTACCGACAATCGCCATGCCCCGCACACAGCAGCCAATTTCCTGGCCTATGTGGATGATGGGCGGTTCGATGGCGTCACTTTCTATCGGGCGGCGCGACGCAAAAGCGCACCGGAACTCGGCCTGATCCAGGGCGGCATCGACACGGATGCGCGTCGTGCGTTGCCCCCCATCCAGCATGAGTCGACGAGCAAGACGGGCATCCGCCATCTCAACGCCACGCTGTCGATGGCGCGGCCCAACCGTCCCGATTCGGCGATGGGTAATTTTTTCATCACGGTGGGGCCGACGCCGAACATGGACGCGCAGGGCAGTTATATCGGCTATGCCGCCTTCGGTCATGTCGTCGCGGGGATGGACGTGGTAAAGCGCATCCTCGCCATGCCGACTTGTTGTGGCTCAGGTCCTATGCGCGGGCAGATGATCGTGAAGCCGATCCGCATCATCCGCGCCAAAAGGCTCGACGGAACGCCACTCCCGACCGGCAAGGTGAAGCCCTGGCTGATCGGGATTAACCGTCCGAAAGCGAAGTGAAGAAACGACCGTGCCTATATTGGAAGGCAGGCCGCGTTCCTAGGTTCCTATCCAGAATGGCGACGCGCTTTCCTTCCAGCTAATTCTTGCGCTGCGGCACGGAAAAGGTGCCTGATACGCGCCCGCTGGACCCGCCCGAAACGCCTGGCGTCCCGCCGCTCGCCCGCCCGTCGACAGTGGAAAGCCCGCTGTTGAGGTCCATCACGAGCCGCCCGCCCGTCAGACGATTCGCGCCTTGCGTCAGCGCCACATTGCCCAACATGGTGATGAGCCGCTTGTTGAGGTCGTAAATGGCGACATTGCCACGCGCCGTCTGGTCCGCCTTTGTCACAACGACATTGCCCGAAGCATCGATCCGATCGACTTCCACGCCACTGCCGGTATTGCCAGTGCTGTTGCCCGGCGTCTGGCGATAGGCAACGGTCATGCGCGCCGCATTCAGCGTCATGCCCGCCTGTGTTACGACGACATTGCCCGACACGACCACCCGGTCGGCGCGGTCCTGCACTTCGATCCGATCGGCGGAGAAGTTGACCGGCGCATTGCTATCGTGATTCTTCATCACCTGCGCGCCTGCCCCCGCGAAAATGGCGCTCGCGGTGCCGATCGCGCCTAGTGAAAAGAGGGTGACGGTGCGTTTCATCAGTTCCGCCCTTTGAGGCCATTTTGTTCGATGCGCAAGCGTGCCCTGCCGTTCAGCGTCACCGTGCGGGCATTGAGATCCGCTTCCAGATGATCGCCGCTGAAGGTGCCGATGGGGATGCGCCCGTCGACCCGGCCTGCGCTCTTGAGCCTGCGGGACTGAAGGTCGACGCCGACATCGCGGGTCGTCATGCGGTATCCGCCCGCCGACTCGAACTGCACCGGGCCGATGATGCCGACCCGTTCGCTATCCATATTATACTGGCCCTTTTGTGCACTCAGCACCGCGGGGCCGTCGGACAGCAATATGCGCGCTGACAGGTCGCTCAAGTCCACGACGGGCTCGCGTGAGCTTTTCTGCACCGCCGATCCCGCGCGCAGGGAGAAGGGCTGCCCCTTGCTGTCCTCCCCTCGGTAGAGCGCCTCTGTCAGGCGCATCCTCTCATGCGCGATCTCGACCCGGTTCTTGTCGAGCAGGAAGCTGACCTTGTCCCCGCCGGTGAAGGGCGCGGTCGCCAACAGCGCCGCCAGAACGCCCACCGCGACCGGCAGCCAGTTCTTAAGCGTCCTGACCAGCCGGTCATGGCTGCCGCCCGGCCGCGCCCAGTGGCGGCGCGCATGGCGTTGCTGTTCAGCCTGGATCGACATGGATGGCGCGCTTCCCTTTATATCCTTACATGTGGGCGAAGATATCGATCTCCGGCCACCCCGCCAGATCTAGGTCAGCCCGATGAGGGAGGAAATCGAAACAAGCCTGCGCCAGTTCCATGCGCCCTTCGCGGATCAGCCGCTTGTCGAGCTGTTCTTTCAGCAGATGCAGATAACGCACGTCCGACGCCGCATAATCCTTTTGCGCGTCGGACAGCAGCGGCGCGCCCCAGTCGGAACTTTGCTGCTGCTTGCTGATTTCCTGCCCCAGCAGTTCGCGCACCAGTTCCTTCAGGCCATGACGGTCGGTATAGGTCCGTACCAGACGCGAGGCGATCTTGGTGCAATAGGCGGGCGCGGCGATCACACCCAGATAATGTTTGATGGCGGCAATATCGAAACGCCCGAAATGATAGAGTTTCAGCCGCTCCGGATCAGCCAGAACCGCCTTCAGGTTTGGCGCGGCATAATCACTTCCCGGACTGAAGCGCACCAGGTGCTCATCGCCCTTGCCGTCGCTGATCTGGACGACGCACAGTCGGTCGCGCGGGGTGATGAGGCCCATGGTTTCAGTATCGACGGCGATCGGGCCGGGTGCAAGGACGCCCTCGGGCAGATCCTCTTCATGGAAATAGACGGTCATGGCTCCCCTCTATGGTGAAAGCGGTCATATCGCAATCGAGGCTTTCATCCTGTCTCTATCGCATCCTGTCTCTATGGAAATGCGGGCCAGCGGAATCTGACGGGTTGCAGGCTAAAATCATTCGCGCTCCCCCGAAAAGTTGATATAGTGATTCTCAAACCGCTGTGCTGCGGTGGATTCTGCATGTCATTTCGCCCGGCATGTTTGTCCGATTTTACATTTGGGCGAAGCGAAAGTGACCAACAGGGCATGAGTTTTGATAGAGGTCGCCGCGGCGGGCGCGGCAAGGACAAGCGCGACGGTTTCGGCGAAGACAGTTTCTACGAAGGTGGCCGCACTTTCGGCGGTGGCGGCTTTGGTGATCGTGGTGGTTTCGGCGGTGATCGCGGCGGCTTCGGCGGTGGTGACCGAGGTGGCTTCGGCGGCGGTGGCGCTGGCGGCGGCGGTGGTTTCCGCAGCGGCGGTGGCGGCGGCTTTGGCGGCGGCGGCGCTGGTGGTTTTGGCGGCGGTCGCGGCGGAATGCCCGCACAGGTCGTCGGCGAAGGCACTGGCGTCGTAAAGTTCTTCAATGGACAGAAGGGTTTCGGCTTCATCGTGCGTGATGATGGCGGCGAAGACGTATTCGTGCACATCAGTGCGGTCGAACAGGCAGGCCTGACCGGCCTGGCGGAAGGGCAGCCGCTTGGCTTCACCCTCGTCGATCGCGGGGGTAAGGTGTCGGCGACCGACCTGAAGATCGAGGGCGAGCCGCTTCCGGTCGAGGAACGTGCGCCGCGTGAGCCGCGCGCAGGCGGTTTCGGCGGCGCTGAGCGTGGTGGCGATCGCGGTCCTCAGCGTCAGCTTACCGGCGAGCGCGCCAGCGGCACGGTCAAGTTCTTCAACGCGATGAAGGGCTTCGGCTTCATTCAGCGCGATGATGGCCAGCCGGACGCATTCGTGCACATCAGTGCGGTTGAGCGTGCGGGCATGCCCGCCCTCAACGAAGGCGACCGTTTGGACTTCGAACTGGAAGTCGATCGCCGCGGCAAATATGCGGCGGTGAATCTCCAGTCGAAGGCCGACTGACGCCCTGCTATCCTGCCGTCAGGATACAGAGCAAGAAAGGGTCGCCTGCCCGGCGGCCCTTTTTCTTTTAAGGTTGCCGTGAATGGGTCGAGAGCGGGCGTTGCCCGCGACATCATGCTGAACTTGGTTCAGTAATCATCATGTCCCAAGAACCCTGCTTGATCCGGCAATTGAACCCTGAGCCGAGCCTGCGAAGCTGAACAAGTCCGCGGTGTCGGGGAAGGATGCCGGGTCGCCACCAATCTCTCACCTTGCGAACCCATCCGTTGCCCGGATCAGGGCGTCCAATATGCCCGGCTCGTTATAGGCGTGGCCCGCGCCCTCGATCATCTCGAAGCGCGCCCGCGGCCAAGCGCGGTGCAGCGCCCAGGCGGTCTCCGCCGGGCAGGCCATGTCATAGCGGCCCTGCACGATGACGCCGGGAGTGTCGCGTAGCTTGCCCGCGTCGCGGATGAGCTGGTCGTCCTCCAGCCAGCCGCCATGGACGAAATAATGATTTTCGATTCGGGCGAAGGCGAGCGCAAAATCGTCGGCTTCGTGGGTCGCCGACAGATCGGGGTCGGGCAGCAGGCGGATGGTTTCGCCTTCCCAGACGCTCCATGCCTTGGCCGCTGCGATCTGCGCCGTATGATCCTCTCCCGTCAGGATGCGGCGATAGGCATGGAGCAGATCGCCGCGCTCGCTTTGCGCTATAGGCGCGAGGAAGCGTTCCCATTTGTCCGGATAGATGCGGCTCGCGCCCTCCTGATAATACCAGTCGATCTCGCGCTTGCGGACGGTGAAGATGCCGCGCAGCACCAGTTCGCTGACGCGATCCGCATGGGCCTGAGCATAAGCGAGCGCTAGCGTCGATCCCCATGACCCGCCGAAAACCAGCCATTTTTCGACGCCCATCATGGTCCGCAGCCGTTCGATGTCGGCCACCAGATGCCATGTCGTGTTGGCGTTGAGGTCGGCATGGGGCGTCGAGCGGCCGCAGCCGCGCTGGTCGAACAGCAGCACGTCATAACGCGCCGGATCGAATAGACGCCGATGATCGGGCGCGCAGCCCCCGCCTGGCCCGCCATGAAGGAAGATGGCGGGCTTCGCGCCCGGCGTTCCGGCGCGTTCCCAGTAGACGCTGTGGCCGTCCCCGGTATCGAGATGGCCGGAGGTGAAAGGTTCGATCGGGGGATAAAGTGTTCGCATGGTCCGACATTACAATCTCCCATGTCGGAAATACAATTTGCGACAAATCTCCCTTTGCTCCGCGAGAATTTTGCGACAACTGGCTGCTAGGCAGGCCATGTTCAGGTCTGTTTTGGGGGTTTCCGTGCGGCGTTCCATGTCCTTTGCCATTTTCACCTTATTGTCCGGCGCGGCGCCCGGCGCGCTGATGGCGCAGGAGGCCGAGCGCCGCCCGCCCGTGGAGATGGACGAAGGGGAGGAAATAGTCGTCACCGGCCAGCCGGAACGTGGGGCGGTGTTCGGAGATGTCCAGCCCGAACAGCAGTTCCGCGCCGCCGACATCCGCGCGCTGGGCGTCGCGTCGATTTCCGAAATGGTGTCTGAACTGTCGGCCGAAACCAACGGCACGCCCATCATCCTCCTCAACGGCAAGCGCATCTCCAGCTTTTCGGAGATTCAGGATCTCCCTTCCGAAGCGGTGGCGCGGGTCGACGTGCTGCCCGAACAGGTTGCGCTGTCCTATGGCTATGCGCCGACGCAGAAGGTCATGAACATTGTGCTGCGCCAGCGTTTTCGCGCGGAATCCGCCGATGTGCGCGGGGGCGTGACGACAGATGGCGGGCGTGAGAATGGATCGGCCGAAGCAGGCATCATGCGTATCCGGGGCGACAACCGCTTCACGTTGAACCTCAAATATAGCCGCGCCGCGCAACTGCTGGAAAGCCAGCGGGATATCATTCCGACCGCGCCGTCCCGGCCCTATTCGCTGGGCGGCAATATCACCGCCCCGACGCAGGACGGGGAAATCGATCCGGCGCTTTCTGCCCTTGCCGGGCAGACCGTGACGGTGGCTGCCGTGCCGAAAAGTGCGGCTGCCTCCGTGCCTGCGCTTAGCGATTTCGTGGCGGGCGCGGGACAGCAGAGCGTCAGCGACCTTGGCCGCTATCGCACGCTCAGCCCCGCCACAGAGAATTTTGCCGCCAACGCCACGCTGGCTCGCGCGCTGGGCGGGGTGTCGGCCACCATCAACGGGCGGCTGGAGCTTTCGGACAACGATTCGTTTCAGGGGCTGTCGGCGGCGGCGCTGACATTGCCTGCAGGCAATCCCTTCTCGCCCTTCGCGGGCGATGCGCGGCTTTACCGCTATCTCGCGCAGACGGGTGCGCTGGGGCAGGGGATAAGGGGCACCACGGGCCATATCGGGATCACGCTGAACGGCGCGCTGGGGGGCGGATGGCAATGGTCCTTTACCGGCAATGGCGACATTTCCGACACCCGCACGCGGACGGATCGCGGCATTTCCACCGGCGCGATACAGGCGGCGCTGGAAGCGGGCGACGCGTCGGTGAACCCCTATGGCGACATGTCCGGCAATCTGCTGGCCACACGCCTCACCGACCGTGCGCGGGCGAAATCGCAGGCGATTTCGGGCGATCTGCTGCTGAGCGGCCCGCTATTCGACCTGCCTGCGGGGGAGGTCACGACATCGCTCAGTCTGGGCGGGTCGGCCAATGGCTTTGAAAGCTGGTCGATCCGGTCGGGGGTCGAGCGCAATGCGGATTATAGCCGGGAAATCGCGAGCGGGCAGATCAGCCTGGACGTGCCGCTCACCAGCCGGTCGCGGGACGTGCTGGGGATGCTGGGCGACATCGGCGTCAACATAAACGCCGCCGCGCAGCGCCTGTCGGATTTCGGCACGCTTTCGACGCTGGGCTACGGTCTGCGCTGGAAGCCAGTGAAGGCGGTTCAGGTCCTGATGTCCGCCAATCAGGACCGGGCCGCGCCAACCGGATCGCAGATCACTGATCCGTTGATCTCCACGCCCAATATGCCTGTCTTCGATTATGCCACCGGGCAGACGGTGTTCGTGACGACGTTGTCGGGTGGCAATGCCGGGCTGAAGGAAAGCGTGCGCGACCAGTTCCGCCTGAGCGCAACGGTGAAGCCCTTCGACAAGCCCAATCTGACGCTGACGGCGACCTACCTCAACAGCCGCACCCGTAATCCCATCGCGGCCTTCCCCACGCCCACACCCGCCATAGAGGCGGCCTTTCAGGATCGTTTCCTGCGCGATGCGGACGGCGCGCTGACGCAGATCGACGCGAGGCCGATCAATTTCCTGCGGTCGCAAAGCAAGGAACTGCACTGGGGCTTCAACCTGTCGATCCCGCTCAAATCGCATGTGCAGAAGCTGATGGAAGCTTGGCGCGCGGCGGGTGGAAAGCCCGAAAACCGGCCGGTCGAGCTGCAATCGCTGTTCGGCAATCGCCGTCCCGCTGGTGGAGGCGACGGCGAGGGAGGCGGCGACGGCCAACCCAGACGCGATGCTGGTCCGGGCGGACCGGGTGAGACTGGCGGCAGCAACGCGGGACCGAGCGGAAGGCCGGGCACCGGCTTCGGCGGGCGGGGTGGTTTTGGCGGGCGGCGTGGCGGCGGCGGTGGCGGACGCCTCAGCTTCAGCCTGTATCACACATGGCATTTGACCGAGAGCATCCTGATCGCGCCGGGCGTGCCGGAACTCAACCTGCTGAGCGGCGACGCGACCGGTTCATCGGGCGGGCAACCACGCCATGAGGTCGAAGCGCGGCTGGGCTATTCCAACAACGGCATCGGCGGGCGGCTGAGCGTCAACTGGGAAAGCGGGACGCATGTCGACGGCGCGCTGGGCGGCACGTCGCGCCTGAACTTCGGCAGCCTCGCCACCGCCAATCTGCGCCTCTTCGCCAATCTGGGGCAGATGCCCGGACTGGTGCGCGACCATCCTTTCCTGCGAGGCGCGCGGGTTTCCATCGGCATCGACAATATCTTCAATGCGCGGCGGGATGTGACGGACGCGACCGGGGCGACGCCGCTGCGTTATCAGCCGGACTATCTGGACCCGCTGGGCCGCACGGTGACGATCAGTTTCCGCAAGCTGTTCTTCTGACCGGCCATGCTGCCGCGTGATCTTGCAAAGCGGCGGTTATTAGGTGGATTTTGGACATATTCCATCCGTTCGTCCTGAGTAGCCACTTCGGCTTCGCTCACCCCTACTCCGGGCGAACGGGTGTTGGGAGGAATGGCCGAGAACGGAGACAATCCCGAGAGGTCAGGATGCGAGTAGGCGGCGAGTGGTGGTTTTCAGGCGGCTGAGATCGACCGCCTCCCGGAATTCCACGCCCATGCGGTCATCCTTCGACCAGTGTGCGACGGCGTCGGCGAAATAATTGTCCGCCAGCTCGATGATGAAGGTCGTCCCTTCCGGCACGTCCCACAGTCCTTCGACCAGCGCGCCGGTGGCGGAAATGTTGCGGATGCGCGCGGAATATATGTCTCCGTCATTATGCACGGCCACGGTCCGCAGCATGGATTTGCGTTCGGGCCGACTGGATTTGAAACCTTCGACCTTGGCAGCAGTGCCCGCGCTCAACTGACGTTCGAGCACCTCAGCGGCGCCCATCGGCCGTCCGTAGACATAGCCCTGCACATGACTGCACCCCAGTTGGCGGATCAGGTCCAGCTCGTCATGGGTTTCCGCGCCCTCCGCCGTCGTGTCCATGCCCAGTGCTTCGGCCAGGCTTACGATGGCCTTGATGATTGCGCTGTTGCGATTGCCCTTGATCGCCGCGCCGCGCACGAAGCTCTGGTCGATCTTGATCTTGTCGAACGGCGCTTTCTTCAAGTAGCCGAGCGAGGAATAACCTGTCCCGAAATCGTCCAGCGCCAGACGTACGCCCAGGGCCTTCAGTCGCGCGAACATCGAATCGGTGTCCGCATTGTCGTTCAGGAACACGCTCTCGGTGATTTCCAGCTCCAGGCGTTCGGGCGACAATTGCGTCGACGCCAGCGCGTTCATGATTGTGGAGGGAAAGCTGGGATTGGCGAACTGGATTGGGGAGACGTTGACCGCCACGCGCGTGCTTCCCACCCATTGCGCCGCGTCCTTGCAGGCTGTGCGGATCACCCAGTCCCCGATCTGCGCGATCAGGCCTGTATCCTCCGCGATGGGAATGAAGATATCGGGGCCAATCAGCCCCCGCCGGGGATGCTGCCAGCGAAGCAGCGCTTCATAGCCAGTGATCTGTTCGGTGACGGACGATACGACCGGCTGATAGACCAGATGCAGCGCGTCGGTCGCCAGCGCGTCGCGCAAATCCTCCTCCAGTCGGCGGCGATCTTCCGCATCGGCGTGCATGTCGGATGAATAAAAGCGATAGACGCCTCGGCCGTTGCCCTTTGCCGCATAAAGCGCCAGATCGGCGTTGCGGATCAGAGCGTCGGTGGTCACGCCGTCGTGCGGGCAGTGGGAAATGCCGATCGAAACGCCGATGACGACGGACGTATCCTCGATCTTGTAGGGCTGAGATATGGTGCTGATGATAGCCTGGGCGAGATGGCCCAGCACCGCTGGGTCCTGACGCCCGACCAGAAGGATCTTGAACTCGTCGCCGCCTTGGCGGCCGACCAGCCCCTGATTGCCGACCACTCGGAGCAGTCGCTCGCTGACCTGTCGCAACAGCGCGTCTCCGGCCGGATGTCCCAGCGTGTCATTGACGCTCTTGAAACGGTCCAGGTCCAGCATCATCAGGGTGCATTCGCCCATCTGGCCATTGATGCTCTTGATGGAGTGCTCCAGCGCCTGCATTATCTGGACCCGATTGGCGAGGCCTGTGAGAGAATCGAACTGGGCCAGTCGCGCCACTTCGGCTTGACTGCGCTTTATTTCGGTAAGATCGGTGCCGCTGCCGCGAAAGCCCTGGAACTGACCATATTCATTGAATACCGGTTGGCCGGAAATCGACCACCAGCGCTCCTCGTTCATCATCGCGGCCTGAACGGCGACCTCGGTAAAACCCGAACGCGCCGACAGATGGAATCCCAATGTACGTTCACCGTCGCCATGAGGGCGGTTGCCGGGGCCGACAAGATCGGTGAAAGGTTGTCCGATGAGTTGTTCGACGGGCCTGCCCAACGTCGTGGCCAGCGTTTTGGAAAGATAGACTAGCAATCCCTGCCGGTCCGTTTCCCAGAACCAGCCCCGACCGGAGCGTTCATATTCATGAAGCAGTCGGTCGGAACGCTGGGCCCGCAATTCCTGCCGGTAGCGTAGCATGGCCTGATCGCGGTCCACCCTGGCCTGCCGCACCGTGGCGATCAGCATGACCGACACGCAGCTCACCGCCAGCCCGGCCTGCATCCAGCCGCCTTGCTGCATGACCGACACCAGCAGGACGCCCAGGAAATAGGACAGGCCCAGCAGCCTACGGTCGCCGAAGATGCACACCGCCAGCAGCGCGACGGCAAATTCGGGCACGATGAAATGCAGGGACGGGGCGGTGACATTGCACCAGAGGCTGAATGTAAGTCCCGAAAGGAAAGCCATGGGCAGCATAAGCCACATCTGTACATGTGGCATGAGCGCGCGGAATCGGCTCTGGCGCGGCGCGATCATCAGCGCGCCGTCCGCCAACAGCATCGCCGCCAGCAGGATCGATTGCCATGGGCTGGCTATATGATGGAAAGGCGCGCCGTAGAGGGCGGAAATGCAAATCTTCGCCAGCAGAACCAGCGGCCAAAGCGCGGCAATGAGAAGGAAGGCCCGTGAAACCCAGGTCGCAGATACATCTCCACCGCTTTCTGCCAGTCCCAGCGACGTCATGAGGCCGGGACTGGGCGCTGTGGACTCCGGAAAAGCTGGACGCACGGGGTTCATGCCCTGTGCCTAACCCAAACTTCTTGAAAGAAGCTTACCTAGAAGGCTCAAAAACGACGGAATTTAATCACTTCATTCGCGAAGATCGGCAATCACACTCGCATCGGCATCAGCACATAGAGCGCCGGGCTGCGATCATTCTCGCGAATCAGCGTGGGCGCCGCCGCATCAGCCAGATGCAGTTCGACGAGGTCGCTGTCGATCTGCCCCAATATGTCGAGCAGATAGCGGGCGTTGAAGCCGATTTCGAAGCCTTCGCCCTGGAACGCGCCGGAGACTTCTTCCGCAGCCGTGCCGTTTTCGGGGCTGGTGACGGATAGTGTGATCTTGTCGCGATCGAGTGCCATCTTGACCGCGCGGGTCTTTTCCGTGGCGATGGTGGCGACACGGTCCACGCCTTCCTCGAAGCTGCGCGGGTCGATCTTGAGCAACTTGTCGTTCCCCGTCGGAATGACGCGGCTGTAATCGGGGAAAGTGCCGTCGATCAACTTGCTGGTCAGGATCGCGCTGCCAAGGCCGAAACGGATCTTGCTGGCGGACAGCGAAACTGCGACTGATCCTTCGACCTCGTCCAGCAGCTTGCGAAGCTCGCCAATGCATTTGCGCGGGATGATGATGCCCGGCATCCCATCCGCGCCATCGGGCCGGGGAACCGTCACGCGGGCGAGGCGGTGGCCATCGGTCGCCGCGGCCTTGAGCACCGGCTGGCCTTCATCCGACACATGGAAATAGATGCCGTTGAGATAATAGCGCGTCTCTTCGGTCGAAATCGCGAAGCGCGTCTTGTCGATGATCTGCTTGAGCGTTTCGGCGGGCAGTTCGAAGCTGGTCGGTAGGTCGCCTTCCGCGATCACCGGGAAGTCGTCGCGCGGCAGGGTCGACAGGTTGAAGCGCGCACGGCCCGCCTGGATCAGCATCTTGCCCTCGGCAGCGTGGAGCAGCACCTGGCTGCCTTCGGGCAGCTTGCGCGCGATGTCGAACAGCGTGTGCGCCGAAATGGTGGTGGCCCCGGCCTGTTCGACCTGCGCGGAGATGCTCTCCACGATCTGGAGATCGAGGTCGGTCGCCATCAGCTTGATCGCGCCGTCCGCCGATGCTTCGATCAGCACGTTCGACAGGATCGGTATGGTGTTGCGCCGTTCGACCACCGACTGGACGTGGCTCAGACTTTTCAGGAGCGTTGCGCGTTCGATGGTGGCCTTCATGTCCCTGTTCTGTCCGTTTCTTTTTCGCCGATGACCCGGCTTCGGTCGAATCCGGGTGACAATGATGGATGGTCCTTCATAGCCGCTATGACGGCGGCGGCAAGCACTCGCTCATCCTTTCCGTGCAAAGCCAAGGCTTGCAAAAGGAATCGGCTTGGGCTTTGCCGGGGGAATGCGATGCGCCCTTGCCCTGATCCCCATCCTGATGCTGGCTGCCGCGCCAGCGCAGGCGCGCGATTCGCTGGGGATATTCGAAGGTTGGGGCGCTTTCCGCGATCCGGCGACGCCGCGCTGCTACGCCATCGCGCAGCCCGTTAGCATCCGTTCCAGCGCTGCGCTCAATGGATTCGCCTCGGTTGCGAGTTGGCCGCGCGAGAAGCTGCGGGGGCAGGTTCATTTTCGCCTGAGTCGGATGCGCGGCGACAAGGCGCCCGTGATCCTGAGCATTGGCGATAGGCGCTTTCCCCTTGTCGCGGGGCAGGTCGATGCCTGGGCCCCCGATGCGCGCGGAGACGCCGCCATCGTCGCGGCGATGCGGTCGGCTACCAGCATGAGCGTGCAGTCCGCCGACATGCGCGGGCGGGCTTTTGCCGACACCTACGCTTTGCGCGGGGCGGCGACGGCGATCGACGCGGCGGCGCTGGGATGCGCGAAACTGCGCTAGATCTTTTTGCCGCATTTTTGTGAGCCGTCAGCCGTGCCAGCTGACTCCAAAATGCTCTGGCAAGCCGCACCCTTTCAAAATCCAGGCAAATCGACTATGTGCGCGCCCTATGCAGACAGCCGCCAACCCGCTCATGCCGATTCCCGGCGCTATCGATCCTGTGCCCGTGCCGCGCGCCGTAACACCGCGCGAGGATGGCCGCGTCGACCTGCTAGGCCTGGCGCGCGATCGGATCCGTGCTGTTCTGGAAAGCGCGGGGCTGGAGCCCAAGCAGGCGAAGCTGCGCGCCAAGCAGCTTTTCCACTGGCTCTACCATCGCGGCGAGACCGATTTCGAGAAGATGACCGACCTCGCCAAGCCGATGCGCGGCTGGATGGCGGCGCGCTTCATCGTCGGCCGTCCGCAGGTGGTGGAGGCGCAGGTGTCGAGCGACGGCACGCGGAAATGGTTGCTGCGCTCCGACGACGGGCAGGATTATGAAATGGTGTTCATCCCCGACGCGGATCGGGGGACGCTCTGCGTGTCGAGCCAAGTCGGCTGCACGCTCAACTGCCGCTTCTGTCATACCGGCACGATGCGCCTTGTCCGCAACCTGACGCCGGGCGAGATCGTGGGGCAAGTGATGCTGGCGCGCGACGCGCTGGGCGAATGGCCCAAGGGGAGTATGTCCTCGACCATCGAGGATGAGGATGATGACGCTCCGCAATATGCGCCCGACGGCCGGATGCTGACCAACATCGTTATGATGGGCATGGGCGAGCCGCTCTATAATTTCGACCATGTGCGCGACGCGCTGAAGGTCGTGATGGACGGCGACGGGCTGGCTTTGTCGAAGCGGCGCATCACTCTCTCCACGTCTGGTGTAGTGCCGATGATGGCGCGGGCAGGTGAGGAGATCGGCGTCAATCTTGCCGTGTCGCTCCATGCCGTGACCAAGGACGTGCGCGACGAACTGGTGCCGCTCAACCGGAAATATGGGATCGAGGAGCTGTTGCAGGCCTGCGCCGACTATCCCGGCGCGAACAATGCGCGGCGCATCACCTTCGAATATGTGATGATAAAGGACAAGAATGACAGCGACGCCGACGCGCATGAGCTTGTCCGCCTGCTCCGCCAGTTCAAATTGCCTGCGAAGGTGAACCTGATCCCCTTCAATCCATGGCCGGGCACCGACTATGAATGTTCGACGCCGGAGCGGATCAGGCGCTTTTCCGACATAGTGTTCGAAGGCGGTATTTCCGCTCCGGTCCGCACGCCGCGCGGGCGGGACATCATGGCGGCGTGTGGGCAGCTCAAATCCGCGAGCGAGAAGAAGAGCCGCGCCGAACTCAACCGGCTGGCCGAGGAGAAACAGGCGGCGCTGGGCTGATCGTTCACCAACCTAATATGGCGCAACGAAAAAGGGCGGCCCCATGGGACCGCCCTTTCCTATTTGCTGTCCAGGAAGGATCAGAAACGGAAGCCGATGCCGACGACGCCCGCATCACGGCCACCGAAATTGGCTTCATATTCGGTGCGCTGATACTCAGCCGAAATGTAGATGTTCGGACGGGCTGCAAATTCCAGACCGCCGCCATAACGCACACCTTCCACCGCGAAGCCCGCACCACCGACGTCGACGCGGGTGTCTGCGTAGCCGACCTTGGCGAAGGCGAGGATCTGCGGGGTGACAATATAACCCAGACGCACCGAAGCAGCGAGGTCGCGGCTGATTTCGACGCCGCCTTCACCGGTGGTGGTGTCGCCGAAGGACACTTCGGGGCCGAAGGTCACGCGGGGAGCGAGCGCCAGGTCATAGCCGGCGGTCACGCCATAGCTGAAGCCATCTTCACCGTCGAACTTGTCATAGCCCATGGTCACGCCGGCGCGCGGACCCGTGAAGGACGCGGCTTCCTGAGCGAAAGCAGGCGCGGACACGGCAAAAGCGGCAGCAGCAGCGGCTGCGAAAATCACAGTCTTCATAAAACCCTCATATTATGGAAGCGGCAACATTGTCGGAATGACAATAGCCGTCATGTATTCATGATTTGGTGTTTCGATTGTTTTCTTTATCACCTTGCAAAAAGACTGCGGTAAGCAGCCTTCAGCCTTCTCATGAACCGCAATGTTCACCTGCGGTGACGCGCATATGCGTCGCCATGGATCGAGTTGCAACATCGTCATAAACATTATTGAGGATTGATGTTTTTTCGCAACAGTTTGGGCGGCGCAAGCGTAGATGCAAAAAAAGGGCGGCTCACAAGAGGAGCCGCCCTTCTCCATACACTGGTTCCGTGCTTAGAAGCGGAAGCCGATACCGACGACGCCCGCATTGCGGCCGCCGAAATCATCTTCATATTCGGTGCGCTGATATTCGGCGGAAATATAGGTGCGCGGAGTCACCGAATATTCCAGGCCGCCGCCGAAACGCACGCCTTCCAGCGATTGATGCGCGCCGGCAAATTCGAAGCGGGTGTTGGCATAGCCGACCTTGCCGAACGCCAGAACCTTCGGCGTCACGGCATAACCGAGACGCAGCGAGGCGGCGAGGTCGCGGCTGGCGTGGACGCCGCTGTCCTTGGTGGTGGAGTCGCTGAACGACACTTCCGGGCCGGCCGTGATGCGCGGGGCCACCGCGATGTCGTAACCGGCGGAGGCGCCATAGGTGAAACCATCGCTGCCCTGGATATTGTCATAACCCAGGATCGCGCCTGCACGCGGGCCAGTAAAGGGAGTTGCGTCCTGAGCAAAAGCTGGAACGGCAACGGAGGCAGCAGCAATGGCCGCGAGAATCGCAGTCTTCATGATATTCCTCATTTATTCTTTGACACCCTGAACCGGGATGAACTCTATCTAGGTACTCAATCAGTTTTGAAAAGGGACTGATCTATTATTTATTTTGATCAAGCCCCCCTTGAAACATGCAGGTATCGTTCCGTAGTCGCTTATATATCCGACGATCTTACTTGCGACGGGAGCGCGCTTATGCTCTCGCCAGATGGCTGCCACATGAACGGCTTCTGTCATTTCCGTCAGGGAACATCCATTTTGACCTGACTGATGCAAAAGAGTAACAGTGCCTGCCATGAAAGAAGGCTTGGTCCCCGCTACTGCGGCGCGTATGGTGCAACGCCATCGGCTGTCCACCCGTCTGTGGCATTGGGCGAACGTGCTGCTGCTCTACACGCTGTTCACCAGTGGCCTTGGCATCTTCAATGCCCACCCCCGGCTCTATTGGGGCCAGTATGGCGCCAATTTCGATCATGCGTGGCTGGAACTGGATCGTTTTCCGGGCTGGATCACCCTGCCGGCACTCTATAATCTCGCCATATCGCGGCATTGGCACCTGACCGCCGCGCCGATCCTGATCGTCTCGCTCCTCGCTTATATGCTCTGGAGCCTTGGCAATGGGCATATTGGTAAGGATTTGCTTTTCCGCCGGGGTGAGTTGGCGCCTGCTCATCTCTGGCGAGACGTCAAGGATCATGTCCGGTTGCGTTTCCCAAGGGGGGAAGCGGCGCTGCATTATAATGTGTTGCAAAAGGCCAGTTACATGGCCGTGATCTTTCTATTGCTGCCGCTGGTCATTCTGACCGGGCTTACCATGTCACCGGGCATGAACGCGGCCTGGCCCTGGCTGATCGATCTGTTTGGCGGTCGCCAATCGGCCCGGTCGCTTCATTTCCTGGCGGCGTTCGCCCTGATGGCCTTTTTTCTCGTTCACATTCTCATGGTTCTGCTGGCGGGGCCGTTGAATGAAATCCGGTCGATGCTCACCGGCAAATATCGTCTGCCGGAGGAAGGGAGATGACGCTTTTGTTATCCCGCCGCGCACTGGTGCTGGGCGGAGCGGTCACGCTGGCCGGATGCGATCGGCTGGCGAGCAATGAAAGGGTGCGCGACACGCTGTTTTCAGCCGAGAATTTCCATAAATGGGCGCAACGCAGTCTGATGCGCCGCGATGCCCTCGCCCATGAATTCCGGCCCGACCAGATTTCCCCCTTTTTTCGCGCGAACGGCACCGCTAATCCCAACACGCCCGAATATAAGACACTGTGGCGCAACGGCTTTGCCGACTGGCGGCTGCGCGTAAGCGGAATGGTGGCCCGGCCCCTGTCGCTTTCCCTCGTGCAACTTCATGCCATGCCCCATCGCGAGCAGATTACGCGCCACGATTGCGTGGAAGGATGGAGTGCGATCGGCAAATGGCGCGGCGTGCCGCTATCGCTGATTCTGAATGCGGCGCGGATGAGCAGCCGCGCGCGCTACATCGTTTTTCGCTGCGCCGACGATATGGGGAACGGTAATGCCTATTATGAAAGCATCGACCTGATCGACGCGTTCCATCCCCAGACCATTCTGGCTTTCGCACTGGGCGATCAACCTTTGCGGGTGGCGAACGGGGCGCCGCTGCGACTGCGGGTGGAGCGGCAGCTTGGCTACAAGCACGCCAAATATCTGACGGGAATAGAGGTGGTGGAAAGTCTCTCCGGTATCGGCGCGGGTAAGGGCGGCTACTGGGAAGATCGGGCTGGTTATGACTGGTATGCAGGCATTTGACGCCCGCGTCATGACAGGGCAGGGTGCGGCGCATGAAAATATTCGATCGGGTTCTCAAACGACTGGTTTCGCAAGGTCAGCTTACGGTCATCTATCATGACGGCTCTCGCAGCACGGTGGGAACGGCCGATCCAGCCTTTCCCGCGTTGACCCTTCAATTCCTCGATTCGCGCGTTCCCATCGATATATTGAAGGATCCGCGGCTCGGCATGGCGGAAGCCTATATTGACGGGCGGGTCATCATCGAAGGTGGCGGGATCATGGAACTGATCTCCCTAATTCGCGTCAATAACGCTTGGGAAAACGGCAAATCGATCAGCGCCAAAGGGCCCTTGAAACGCGGTTTCAAGGCGCTTCGACAGACGCTTTGGCGCGCCAACCATCGTTCCCGCGCCAAAGCCAATGTCGCCCATCATTATGATTTGTCGGGCGCGCTTTATGCGCTCTTCCTCGACAAGGACCGGCAATATAGCTGCGCTTACTGGCCCGATGCCGACAATCAGGCGGGGATCAGCCTGGAAGAGGCGCAGGAAGACAAGAAAGCGCATATCGCTGCCAAGCTGCTGCTGGAACCGGGCATGAAGGTGCTGGACATCGGCTGTGGTTGGGGTGGCATGGCGCTCTATCTCCACCGCACCTGCGGCGTCGATGTGACAGGCATCACCCTGTCGGAAGAACAGCTCAAGGTTGCGCGCCAGCGAGCACAGGATGCTGGCGTATCGGACCATGTCCGTTTCGAACTGATCGACTATCGCGATATGGAGGGGCCGTTCGATCGGATTGTGTCCGTCGGCATGTTCGAACATGTGGGCACAGCGCATTACCGCACCTTCTTCAACAAATGCCGTGACCTGCTGACGCCTGAAGGGGTGATGCTGATCCACACCATCGGGCGGGTGGACGGTCCTGGCATCACCGACGCCTTCACGCAAAAATATATCTTCCCTGGCGGATATATCCCAGCTTTGTCTGAAATGTTGAAAGGCAGTGAGGGCACGCGCCTGATGGTGACGGACGTGGAGGTTCTGCGCCTGCATTACGGCCTTACGATCCGCGAATGGTATAAGCGGGCAATGGAGCACAAGGAAGAGATCGTCGCCCTGTATGACGAGCGGTTTTTCCGCCTGTGGACTTTCTATCTGGCGGGCGCCGCGACGGTGTTCGAGCATGGCAGCATGGTGAATTTTCAGGTCCAATATGCGCGTAACCGGCGCACCCTGCCGATCACCCGCGATTATATGGCGCAGGCCGAAGCAGGTCTGCGCGGGCGGTAGGATAAGCCTGAACCCAAACTGACAGGCGCGTTCCCCGACGGTTCAGTCGCTAACGCCCATCTTCCTCATCAAGTCCCGTCGGCTGGAGCGGCGGGACTGCGTGAGGAGAAGTATCATGACCCTTTTGTGGAAAGGCGCTGCTGCGCTGGGACTGGCGATCGCCAGCCTGGGCGCGACGTCGGTTCCCGCACAGGCGCGCGACCATAGTTATCGCGACGGCTGGCGCGGCGACCGCGATCATCGCTGGAATGACCGGCGTCACTGGAGAGGCGATCGCCGTGACTGGCGCCGTGACCGTCACTATCGGGCGAACTGGCGCGGCTATCGTCAGCGTTGCTGGACCGAATGGCGCTACAGCTATTATGCCGACCGGCGCGTTCGCGTCCGAATCTGCCGCTGAAGCCGGATGAAAGGGGAGGGGCGAACAGGCGCGGCTCGCGTCCATTCCTCCTCTTTCTCCGCCGCGCCATGGTTGACGCGCGGCAGGGTGACGGGGTAGGCGCGCCGCACACGTCACAGGAAGCAGAGATATGAGCGACACGCCCCCGGATCGTCTTTCGACCAACCCGCGCAGCCCCCATTTCAACATGGAAGTCCTGCAGCGCGGTATCGGCATCCGCTTCAAAGAGCGTGAACGGAAGGATGTCGAGGAATACTGCATTTCCGAAGGCTGGATTCGCGTCGCGGCGGGCAAGACCCGCGATCGTCATGGCAATCCGTTGACCATCAAACTGTCCGGGCCGGTCGAAGCCTGGTTTGAAACCGCTGCTGAAGACACATCTGAGACAAGCGGGGAATAATCCTCAGCGCATCCGCGCTTCCTGCTTCACGTCGGCGATAATGTCGCCCAGCGAACGCGAGGCGGGCGTCGCATCGGCATATTCCATCACGCGCGGATCGCTCTCAAGCCATGGCTCATGGGCGGATTTGCGCCGATCTCGCATATCGTTCGATGCCGTCCTCTGCAATCGCGCCTCATTCGACGCAGGACGGAAAACCGCGCGCGCCGGCACCTGAACATCCCGCCATGCGTCCTGATCCATGCTGGCCAAACGGATGCTGCTCCCCATGGCCGGATTGGGCGTGAAGGGATGCAGCTTTTCCCTGTCGCCATAGATGAAACCATAGGTCGGATTGATCCGCGCACCCATCCGGCGGGTCGGACTGTGCCATACGCGCACCTCGCTCCAATCCCCGGCGGGGGAAACGTCCACCGCCATCACGTCTTCCTCGATCGCTCCGGGAGCGGACCAGTTGGCATGGCGGATCAAGATACGTCGCGCGTCCATCACATGGCTGACCACCGCCACATGCCCCAGCGCCATCGGCCCCGCCGGACGGAAGGCGAGAACTGCGCCTTTGCGCGGCCTATGCCCGCGTTGATATTGGTTTTCCGCCTGTGCCCACCATGTCAGCGCGTCGCCGTAAATCTCCACGCCGGAGACGATGCGCGCATAGGGAACGCATTGAAGAGGCGTTGTCCCCAGAGCGGGCGCAGCCATCGCGCCGGACAGGAGCATCGCCACCGCCCAACGAATCCATCGAAACATCATGCGACCTCAAACAGAGAATCGCCCCACCGGGGACGATCCTAGGTCGCGACATTTAGGAAGTGGTTAAACGTTCAGTAGGCACCGTGCGCGGATTCGGAGCCCGCAGTGGCGCGATCGGCTGAAGCGAACTGCACGCCCGTCGTATCGTCGCGCGCGGGGCTGGCATAGATGAAACCGCGCGCCGGATTGGAACGCAGGCCCAGCTTGCCGATGGGGCCGTACCATACGCGCACGTCGGACCAGTCATTGTTCGGCGACACGTCGATGGCCCGGACATTGCGTTCGATCCCGCCACGATAGGACCAATTGGCGTGGGTCAGCAGCACTTCCCGATCACTGATGACCTTGCTCACCATCGCAACATGGCCGACAGGCATGGCGCGGCTGGATGAAAAGGCCAGAACCGCGCCTACGCGTGGTTCATGTCCGCGATCATAGCGGCCCTGCGCTTGGGACCACCAGGTGTTGGCATTGCCATAAAGTTGGATACCGGAAATCTGACGGGCATAGGGAACGCACTGAAGTACGCCGGCAGTAGCAGGCGTAACGGTCAGGGCGCCGAGCGCAAGCATCACTGCTGCGAACAGAGCGCGAAAACCACCGATCATGCGTTGCGACCCCCGAATATATTAAAGGTGTTTCATCCCCGTCACGGCCTTAGGGCAGAGGCCGGACGAATTGAAAAGTGCGGGGCGACGAGTCGTTGCTACCGCGCGTTAGCTGGCGGAACGAAAGAGCTGACCAGCCGTGATGGACAGCCGTGTGGCTGCGTCAATATCTTGGAAAAGCGCACTTTCCGTCCCGGTCATCCACACCTGCGCGCCCATGCCGCGCAGCCGGTCGAACAAGGCGCTCCGACGCAACGGATCGAGATGGGCTGCCACTTCGTCGAGCAGCAGCACCGGCGGCTGCCCGCGCGAAGCCGCCACCAAAGCGGCGTGGACAAGCAGAATAGAGAGCAGCAAGGCTTTTTGTTCACCCGTCGAGCAGAGTGCTGCCGCCTGGCCCTTGGCGACGTGCGTGACGGCAAGATCCTGCCGGTGTGGCCCCGACAATGTGCGCCCAGCGGCGGCATCCCGCCGCCGCTCTCGGCTAAGGCGGCGGGCAAGCGAATCGTGGCTTTCTTCTTCCGTCTGGAGCGCGAGTGATGGCCGGGCAAAGGGGGCGTCGGACTGATCCACCAGCAAGGTGTTCAGCCGCGTGATCAGATCGGTGCGCCCGGCGGCCAGCGCGGCGCCATGCTCCTCCATCTGCGCTTCCAGCGCGTCGAGCCAGAGCGGATCGGCGTTTCTAAGATCGCCCAGCAGCCGGTTACGCGCCCGCATCGCCGCTTCATAGCGAGCGCTATGGGCGGCATGACTGGGGTGCAGCGCTAGGGTCAGCCGGTCCAGAAACCGCCGCCGCCCGCCCGGGCTATCCATGAACAGGCGATCCATTGCGGGCGTTAGCCACATGATTGACAAATGATCTGCCAGCGCATTGGCGGAAGAGGCAACCCCGCCGATCCTCACCTGTCGTCGATCGGGCGTGTCGGCCACGATTCCTGTGCCCAGCATCACGCCATCGACCTCCGCCGCTATGCCGAAGCCCCCCATGCCGTCCTGTTTTGCCATGTCGCGCAGAGCCGCCCCGCGCAGCCCGCGCCCCGGAGCCAGCATCGACACTGCTTCCAGGATGTTCGTCTTGCCCGCGCCATTTTCGCCGGTCAGCAGGATGAATGCATGATCGGGTACGATCAGCGCGTCCGCATGATTGCGGAAATCGCTTAGGGTCAGTCGGCCGATCATCAGGCCGCTCTAGCGGTGCGGAAGCGGTTTAGGAAGCGTACGCCGCGCAGCTCAACCGCAACGCTTGCGCGTGACAGCTACGCCGTCGTTTACCATAGTCAGTTCCTGCCCCTTGGCGGAGGGTTTGAGCGTCAAGCTACGGGTCCAGCTTTGGCCCTCGCCTGTAAAGGACGCGTTTACCTTCATCCGCCCATCCGCCTGCTGTTCGATACTGGTCACGGTGCCGACGCTTTCATGGAAGATCAGTTCCTTCGGCGTGATGGACAGTTCCTGCTCGGCGGTTTTGTCGGTGCAATCGTCGCCTATTCCCGTCCAGCGCCCCTGTAATGCCGTGGGGATTAGTGATCCGGTCTCCTGCGCGCGTGGCGCTGTGGCATTTTCGGGCGGTGGGTTGGCATTGTTCGTGACTATCTTCTCCTGTGGGCCGGAAGACGTCGCATTTTCGATATCGGTGATCATGCCGGATTGCTGATCATGGCCGCCATCGCAGGCGACAAGCAGAAGCGGCAGGGCGAAAGGAAGATAGAAACGCATCCGGAAGGAACTGGCGACGCGGGCAAGAGTTCCGCTGGGGAAGAAGGATGACACTTGCCTTGATTGTGTCAGGAGTGCTTTTTCATGCCTGTATTGGGAATGGGCGGATTGTTCTTCCGATCGCGTGATCCCGACGCGCTGGCCTCATGGTATCGACAGCATCTGGGCGTTGGCGCTGGTTGCACGAGCGATCCTGCGGCACCGCCTAATGAATGGGTGTGGCAGACGCTGGGGGGACCGATGGTCTTTTCGCCGTTCAATCTGGACAGCGACTATTTCGCCGCCGACAAGAATTTCATGATGAATTTCCGTGTGAGCGATCTCGACGGCCTGCTCGCGCACTTGCGCGCCGCGCGGATAGAGATCATCACCAAGGATGAGTGGGACGATCCCGCGGTCGGCCGTTTCGCACGAATCCATGATCCGGAAGGTAATGCCATCGAATTGTGGGAGCCGCCCGCATCGTCAGATAAGGACAATTGAACCATGTCAAGCAGATCGATCGCACGGATCGCGGGGCTTTCCCTTGTCGCAGCCGCAATGATGAGCGCGACTGGCGCAACGGCGGCACTGGCCGTTGGTGCGAAAGCGCCTGATTTCACCACGCGCGGCGCGATGGCGGGCAAGACCTTCACGCTCACTCTATCGCACCAGTTGAAGCGCGGGCCGGTGGTGCTCTATTTCTTCCCCAAGGCGTTCACCCCTGGCTGCTCCGCCGAAGCCCGCGAGTTTGCCGAGCATATCGAGGACTTCAAGAAGGCCGGCGCCACAGTCATTGGCATGTCGACCGATCCGGTCGATGATCTGGTCGCCTTTTCCACCAAGGAGTGCGCTGGCAAATTCGCTGTGGCTTCCGCCGGGCCGGGGATCGTGCAGGGTTATGATGTGGCGCTCAAGATGCGGCCGGGCATGACCGACCGCACATCTTATGTTATCGCGCCGTCGGGCCGCATCGCCTTTGTCCATAGCGAGATGAATTATAGCGGCCATGTGCAAAGCACGCTGGCAGCGGTGAAGGCGATAACGGGGAAATAGTCACTTGCCCTTTTTCACATAGCGGTCGAACCAGCCCAGCGTTGCCTGCCATGCCGCTGTGGCGGCGGCTTCGTCATAGCTGGGACGATAGTCCGCCATGAAGCCATGGTCCGCGCCGGGATGGACGGTGATTTCGTCGGGCGGGGACTTGCCCGCCTGCTTGAGCGCGGCGCGCATGGCATCCACGTCGGCCAACGGTATCCCCTTGTCGAGCGCGCCATATTGACCGAGCACCGGGGCTTTCAGTTTCGTCACTTCCTCGATCACACTTAGCGGCTGAAGTGCTGTTTTCTGGCTGACGAGGCGGCCGTAGAAAGCGACTCCCGCATCCAGATTGGGGCTATGGGCTGCATAGAGCCAGACGATCCGCCCACCCCAACAAAAGCCGGTGATGCCGCGCCGCGTTCCGTTCGCGCCGTGGCTACCGGCCCAGGCATATGCCGCATCGATGTCGGCCAGCACCTGCGTATCGGGGGCTTTGGAAACGATGGTGTCCACCAGTTGCTTGATCTCGGGAATCTTCGTCGCATCGCCGTGGCGGGCGAAGAGGTCGGGGGCGATCGCATAATAGCCGGCCTTTGCGAAGCGGCGGCATATGTCGCGGACCCATTCGTGGACGCCGAAAATCTCATGAATGACACAGATGACGGGGGCGTTTTCCGTGTCGGCAGGGCGCGCGACGAAGGCGGGCATGGCAAAGTCGTCATCGGTAGGGATCGACACGCTTTCTTCGGCCAGCCCTTGCGCGGAGGTCTGGATCGCGCTGCTGGACACGGGGCGGCAGGCCGCGGCGAAACCCGCGGCAAAGGTGCCGCCGATCAGCAGCCGCCGCCGGTTCAGGCCCGTGGAACTGATCCAGTTGCGGTCTTCGGGCAGGCGCTCGCTATGATCATGGGGGTGCTGGCTCATGGCATGCTCTCCTCTGTTCCCGCCCCGGATCGCAGACTAGCGAGGGAGCGTCCCGGCGCAAGCATGTCAGGCGGACAGGTCGCCGTTTCCCAGGCGCTCCAGCCCGTCGGTCGGGCGAGCATAGACATAAACCCAGGCCTGCACCGGCCCGTCCGGCATATCCACCGCCAGCATTTCGCGGCGATATTCATGGGGTGGCGGGAAGTCCGGCGAACATTCCTCATAGATGTCCAGTTTCGCAAGGACCGGCGTGGGATCGGGCAGTCCGAACACATCGCCTGCCACCACGTCATTCGGTCCGGGAACGAAGCCCGGATAATCGGCAATGCGATAGAGCGCTCCTTTCGCGCTTCCTTTTCCCTTGTGCCGCGCGACCGTGCCGAACCAGAGCGCCATCGGCCTGCCAAAAGCCGGGCGCAATGTTCCATAGACGAAGAGAAGTTGTGCAGGCATGGCATCCTTCTTGAAAATTATCCCGATAAACGGTGAATTATTCTAATTTACGGAATTTTACACGTTGCACTTTCGCTGAAAGCATGTCCGAAACCCTGCATTTCCGCTGAAAAAGGCAAATGGCACGGCTCCTGCAATCAAGTGGGCATCAAGGCCGGATGGTTCGGCCGCCACAAGTCAAGGGAGTCATTAACATGTCCATCGCCAAGATTCAGAACGTCGCTTTTGCCCTCGCTGGAGCTTTGCTGTTCGCCAGCATCTTTGTTGGCGCGGCTGTAGGTCCAGTCGTTTCGATCGCCTGAACCAGCACCGAACTGTTCCGCATAGACCAGAATATTTGCATCAGAAGGCCAGAATCATGAACAACAGCTTCACTCTCGACCGCCGCAACGGAAAGATCATGGGCGTGTGCGCGGGTCTTTCCAACCGCACCGGCATGGATGTAACGCTGATCCGCGTCGCTGTGCTGCTGCTGACACTCTGTGCGCTTGGGCCGGTGGGCGTCGTTGCCTATCTGCTTGCAGGCTGGATGGCGGAAGGCTGACGGGTCAGTTCCGCACTATCGTCTGGACTGGGTAAAACAGCAGATAATAAAAGAGCCGCCCTTGGCTGATACCCGGGGCGGCCTTTTGAGTCCCGACGATAATCGGGAGAGGGAAAAGCGCAGAAGAACTCAGGCAAAAAGCACCGAATAGAAGGTCAGCACCTGTGCACTGACCGCAACTACCAGCACGACGCCCTGAAAAGCGTGACGCATATTTAACTCCATCAACAGGTTCATTGATCGCCCTGTGGGCTGATGTCACCGCTATGCGCGTGTCATTGCGCTGCAACAATCGCAAAGCGCGCCTTCGCAGTTGCAGCAAATGCAACAGCCTGTTGCGCGAGAGTGACAGGATGCTGGTTCGCCGAAAAGGAGAGGGAGGAACGCTATTTCCTCATCTAGCTGTCCAAATGCGCGATCATGGCCATTGCAGCCGCCGGATTCCTTGCTTTAGCGCCGCTGATGAAGAAGGCGAACACGTCGCCGCCCCGTGCTCTTTCGCGCAGGATATCGGCCCATCGCGCTATTTCCGCCACGCTATAGCCGGTCACTTCCTCCTCCCGGCTCCGCATCAGGCGCACATAGGAAAAGTCGACATCATGGCCATGGATCGCGGGATATTCCGGGTGATCGGACAGCACGACCGCCGCGCCCGCATCCCGCGCCATAGCCAGAAAGGCGGGATCGCCGAAGCTTTCATGCCGCACTTCCAGCGCATGATGCAGCGGGACGCCTTCGACGCTCGCCGGGAGCAGTTTCAGGAAGGCGCTGAAATCACCCGGATCGAATGTCTTGGTCGGCATGAACTGCCAGAGTATCGGGCCCAGCCGGTCGCCTAGTTCGACCAATCCCTGGTTCACGAACTTCGCGACGGATTCGCCTGCCTCTGCCAATACGCGCCGATTGGTGCAGAAACGCGACGCTTTGACCGCGAAATGGAAGCCATCTGGCACCGACTTGGCCCAGTTCGCGAAGGTCGCGGGCTTCTGCGTGCTGTAATAGGTTGCGTTGATCTCGGTTGCGGTCAGATGCTGTCCAACATAGGCCAGTTCGTCCTTTTGCCGTAGCCCGGCAGGATAGAAGGCACCGCGCCATGGTTCAAAGTTCCAGCCACCGATCCCGACCCTGATCCGTCCGCGCATGACTCATTCCTCCTGCGCGGCATATTGATCGGTCGAAGCGATCAGAGCCAGCGGGAAAAGATGTTGGTCTTTATTGCGATTGATTCTTAACTGTTGCGGCAGGAGATTTCGCCATGCCGCTCGACCTCATCAAGACCGCCACCTATTTGTCCATTCACCTGACCATCGGCTTTTCCGTGGCTTATGTGCTGACCGGATCGGCCGCCTTGGCGGGCGGCATCGCACTGATCGAGCCGATGGTGAATGCCGTCGCGTTCTTCTTCCACGAACGCGCGTGGAAACGGATCATGGCCCGCCCGCCGCGCGGGGCTGGGCGCGAATGGATGCGCGGACGGGCGAGCTTCGCGTGATGGTGGCAGGGCGGGGCCAGGCGGGTTTCGACCGTGAGCGGACATAGCCCGCAACGGAGAATGAAGAAGCGCACAGTCCGCAATCCACCTATAACTGCCATTCCACTCAACGGTCCTATCGTCCGAACTTCCGCTGCGTCCTGCCGTAGCGTAGTTTCCGCGTTCCCGGCTTGCCTTCGTTCGCGCGGCCTCTGGGGGCGGCGACCTGCTGCTCGGCGGGCAGGCCCAGTTCCTCGGCCTCCAGCTTGCGGATCTCGTCGCGGATGCGGCCGGCTTCCTCGAACTCCAGATCGGCGGCGGCGGCGCGCATCTTCTTTTCCAGATCCTCGATATAGGCGCGCAGGTTGTGGCCGACCAGGTGCGGGCGATCGTCGATCCCCGTGTCGATCGTGACCTGATCCTTGCTCGCGACATGGGCGATGATGTCGCCGATGTGACGCTTGATCGTGGTCGGCGTGATGCCATGCTCGACATTATAGGCCTGCTGCTTCTCGCGGCGGCGGGACGTTTCATTGAGCGCCCGCTCCATGGAGCCGGTGATTCGGTCGGCATAGAGGATGACGCGCCCGTCCACATTGCGCGCCGCGCGGCCGATGGTCTGGATCAGCGATGTTTCGGAACGCAGGAAGCCTTCCTTGTCCGCGTCGAGGATCGCGACGAGCCCACATTCGGGAATGTCCAATCCCTCGCGCAACAGGTTGATGCCAACCAGCACGTCATAGACGCCGAGCCTGAGGTCGCGGATCAGCTCGATACGCTCCAGCGTTTCGACGTCGCTGTGCATGTAGCGGACCTTGATGCCCGCCTCATGCATGAACTCCGTAAGGTCTTCGGCCATGCGCTTGGTGAGCGTGGTGACGAGGGTGCGGTATCCCTTCTTCGCCGTTTCCCGCGCTTCGTGGATCAGGTCGTCCACCTGATCCTCCACTGGCTTGATCTCGACCGGCGGGTCGATGAGGCCGGTAGGGCGGATCACCTGTTCGGAGAACACGCCGCCGGTCTGCTCCATTTCCCACGGACCGGGGGTAGCGGAGACGCTGACGGTCTGCGGGCGCATCGCGTCCCATTCGTTGAAGCGCAGCGGGCGGTTGTCGATGCAGCTCGGCAGGCGGAAGCCATATTCGGCGAGCGTGATCTTGCGTCGGTGGTCGCCCCGCGACATCGCGCCGATCTGCGGCACGGTCTGGTGGCTTTCGTCCACGAACAGCAGCGCGTTTTCCGGCAGATATTCGAACAGGGTCGGCGGCGGTTCCCCAGGCAGGCGGCCGGTAAGGAAGCGCGAATAATTCTCGATCCCCGCGCAGGAGCCGGTGGCCGCGATCATCTCCAGGTCGAAATTGGTGCGCTGCTCCAGCCGCTGCGCCTCCAGCAGCTTGCCCTCCGCCTGCAATTCCTTGAGCCGCTCGGCCAGTTCATGTCGGATCGCCTCCATCGCCTGCTTGAGCGTCGGGCCGGGCGTGACGTGGTGGCTGTTGGGAAAGACCTTCACATAGTCCAGCGACGCGACCTTCTTGCCGGTCAGCGGATCGAACTCGACGATCTCCTCGATCTCATTGCCGAAGAAGCTGATGCGCCAGGCCGTATCCTCATAGTGCGAGGGAAAGATTTCCAGATTGTCGCCCTTCACCCGAAAATTCCCGCGCGCGAAGGCGGCGTCGTTGCGCTTATATTGCAACGCGACGAGCTTGCGGATGATCTCCCGCTGGTCCTCGATCCCGCCTTTCTTCATCGCGAAGGTCATGGCGGAATAGGTTTCGACCGAGCCGATGCCGTAAAGGCAGGAGACGGACGCGACGATGATGACGTCGTCCCGCTCCAGCAGCGCGCGGGTGGCCGAATGGCGCATCCGGTCGATGCTCTCGTTTACCGAGCTTTCCTTCTCGATATAGGTGTCCGACCGGGCGACATAGGCTTCGGGCTGGTAATAGTCGTAATAGCTGACGAAATATTCGACGGCGTTCTCCGGAAAGAAGCTCTTAAACTCGCCATAAAGCTGGGCGGCGAGGATCTTGTTGGGGGCCAGCACCAAAGCCGGGCGCTGCAGTGCCTCGATCACCTTGGCCATGGTGAAAGTCTTGCCGGAGCCGGTGACGCCCAGCAGCACCTGATCGCGTTCCCCTTCGTGCGCGGCGGCGACCAGTTCGGCGATGGCGGTCGGTTGGTCGCCCGACGGCTCATAGTCGGACACGAGTTTGAAGGGTTTGCCGCCTTCGCTTTTTTCCGGGCGCGCGGGGCGGTGGGGGACGAAGTCTTCGCCTGTCTCCGGTTCTGCGAGGGATGTGCGGATTTGAATTGTCATCGCTGCTTGATATGGTCCTCCCAAGGACGGGTCGCAACCGCCAAGATCAAACAGGGAACCCATGCCATGAACAAAGCCGCCGTGACCGCCGCCCTTGCCTCCGTCACCCTGTTGCTCGCTGCCTGTGGCGAGAAGGCGGGGGAGAAAGCGGAAGGCGCGGGAGACATTGCCGCGACCGACGGCATGAGCCGGGGAGAGGTGAAGGCGCAGGTCGACAAGGTGCAGCTTAAGCCTGGCCAGTGGGAAGGCAGCTTCACGCTGGAGGATATCGACCTGTCGAACATGCCCGGCGCATCGCCGCAGATGAAGGACCGGATGAAGCAGATGATGACGCAGCCCTCGATCAAATATTGCGTCACGCCCGAAGAGGCCGCCAATCCCAGCGGCAAGATGTTCTCCGGTCAGGAGAACAAGGATTGCACCTATAGCGGCTTCGACGCGCGTGGTGGCGCGGTGAAGGGGCAGGTATCGTGCAAGGGGGAGAATGGTACGATGAGTGCGGTGATGACGGGCAATTATGCGCCGGAAAACTATGAGATGCAGATGAACATGAAGATGGAGGGCGGCCCCCAGGGTATGACCATGGCGATGAAGGCGCGGACGACCGGAAAGTGGGTCGGAGCCACCTGTTCCTGACCGCCTCCTCGCGCCTGCACCGGCATGGATGAAGCGCGGGCGGCGTGTTGCTGGCTGTGTGGTCGTTCGCTTGGGCGGCGGGTGGAATGGCATCATCCGCTGCCTAAAAGCAGGGGCGGGCGGGATGTGGTCCCGCTGCATCCGATTTGCCACCGGACCATTCATGCCGTCGCCACCAATGCCGAACTGGTGCGCGTTTATCGGGATGCCGACCGCCTGCGCGCGCATCCTGCCATGACCCGCTTCCTCGACTGGATTGCGGACAAGCCGCCGGATTTCCATGCGCCCACCCGCCGAAGGCATTGAACAGGATCGCGTTTTCGCTTGCACTTTACTGCCAGAGGGGTGAGCCTGCCCTCTGTTCCGTAAGAGAACAGGGGAGAGATGATGCGATACACTGTTCTGGCGGCGATGCCGCTTGTGATGACTCTTGGCCTGACAGGGTGCGGCAGCAGTTCCGCGCCCGAACCCGAAGCAGAAGAAGTGCCGATTCTGATGCAGGCGGGCGAATGGGCGCTGACCCGCAAGACCACCGGTTATAACACGCCTACGGTGACGCCCGCCGAATATCAGGCCGCGCTCAAGGAAGTGAGCGAAGACAAGACGTGCATCGTGGTCGATGCCGCCGGAGTGCCCAATGCCGATGCCTTGGCAGGCACGGAAGGCAAGGATTGCACTTACAAGGACAAGCTGGTCCGCAAGGGGAGGCTTATCGCGACCCTGTCCTGCAAGTCGGGAAGCGGCACATCGGAAATCACGGTGGAAGGCAATTACACAGCTGATACGCTGACGCTGGGCACGACGATGACGAAGACGGTGGGCGGCCAGCCCACATTGCGGACAACGCATGATTTGAGCGGCAAGCGCGTCGGCGACTGCCCCAAGGCCTGAACTTGCCTGGACGGTCTGCCGGGCATGGCGGCCCGGCAGCTCCGGGCCGGAATCTCCAATCCGCAATCGTGCACGGCATCATTCCATGGAAAAGGGAATCGGCCACGCTGTTTCATCTTTCGATCGCAGCGCACGATCCGCGCCATCTGGCGGAGGTCATCGCGCAATTTTGAGATGGTGCCGCCTTTCCCTTTCCGCCGGTTGCTGAGGGAAGCTGGATCACGCTCGCCAATGACGAACATGGCACCGCGATGGAGGTCTATCCCTAGGCATCATGCTGTATGAGGCGGAGGGCGGTGCCGACGGCGAGGGCGAGCGCGCCGGTGAAACCGGATTTGCCGCCACCCATGCCGCCATCGCCACGCGCCTCAGCCAGGATGATGTGATGGCGATTGCCAGGCGAGAAGGCTGGCCCGCAAAATATCGTAAGCGTGACGGCGGCTTCGGCGTCAGCGAGCTATGGATTGAAGGCGTCAGATGATCGAACTGCTGACCGCGGAGATGCAGGCCGAATATCTCGCCGCAGTGACGGTGGACAATTATCGCGCCATGATGGGGGTTTGCCCGCCGTCCTGATTGCGCGGTCTATTCCAGTGCCGCGATGGCCCGTCGGTCGCAGCGTTTTGGCCCTCGCGGGACAGGCGCATAATTGGGCACCAGAATCGACTGGCCGATCCTGAGTGGCGCGAAGCGCTTGCGCTCTATCCCCTCGCATTGCAGGAACATTTCCAGCATCCGGGGCGGGGTGTCCCATTTCTCATAAGACAGGCGGAACGTGCCCCAATGGACGGGGATCGCAGTCGATGCCCCCAGCCGCTCAAAGATCTGCACGGCCTGTTCCGGGCCGATATGCGTGCCCGAAGCCATCTGCCCTTTCTGAAAGCGGAAGGCGCCGATGGGGAGGATGGCGAGGCGGACCGGACCCAGTCGCGCGGCTTCGGCTGGCCAGGCCATATCGCCCGCACCGGTATCGCCCGCAAAGAAGATGTTCCCGGCCCGCGTTTCGATCACGAAGCTGGACCATAGCGCGCGGTTCCGGTCCGTGGCCCAGCGCGAACTCCAGTGATGGTTTCGCATCACATGGACGCGGTAATCGGGGCAATGCTCATAATTTTCGCACTGGATCACCGTATCGGCACCAAGACCGCCCAGTGCCGCGCCGCTGATTGACTGGCCCCAATCCAGCGCGGTGGCGGGAATGCCGGACGCTTTCAGGATCGTGTCATTGCCAAGGCCGGTGACGATCCTGGGCCGGTCGCGTTCCCAGAGCTTTTTAAGGGTGGGGATGTCGAGATGATCGTAATGATTGTGGCTGATGACGATCAGGTCGATCTTTGGCAGGTCGTCGAAGCGGACGCCCGGCTGTGCGACGCGCTTTGGCCCGACCAGATTGAACGGCCCGGCACGATCCGACCAGATCGGATCGGTCAGGATGTTGATGCCGGCCGCCTGCACCAGCACCGTCGCATGACCCACCCATGTCGCCGTCATGCCGCGCGGAGCGGCGAAGGGCGCGGGGCGCGCCGGTCTTACCGCTATCGCGTCCGGCCATTCGGGCCGGTCGTCCCGCCCCAGCAGATAGCGGGCGATGGCATTGTGCATATTGGGGCCGCGTGAGATGAAATCGTCCGTGCCATCGGGATTGAAGAAGTGTGCGCCGTCGAAATGGCGGCTGGCAGGGCCTTGATAATAGATGCGGTCAAGGAAAGGCGGGATGACGGTGACCGCCAGGCATAGGGCGATGACCGCAAACAGCGATGCGATGCCCACGACACCGGCGATTTTCCTGAACAGGCGACCCATGCGCTCTCCGAACCTTTTGCCATCAGCGACATAACGCGGATTGGCGGCGCGGCAAGGGGCATGGCGTCAATGCCGCTCAGCAGGGGTTCTCATAGGCAAGCTGCAATATGCCCCAATGCCGCCCATTCACATGGATGGAAGCAATCACCTGTTTGAGCAGCACGACCTCCATATCGGCCGTCAGGCGGCGATAGGCCTTGATATAGAAGGGCTGGGTGATTTTGCTTTGCTCGCGGGTGTCGGGGAAATCGAAGATCACGCCCTGACGCGAATGTTCAAGGTTCCACTTGTCCTGCCCCGGCCGCTGCGGCTGGGCGCGTTCAGGCATGGCCACCGCGCCAAAGGCGTTGCGATCGGTGAAGGTCATGCCAAAGAACCCTTTTAAGCCGCGCGCCTTTTCCTGCTGCTCGCGGGCCGCGGGTAAATGAAAGGTTAGGTGCGCGACCAATGGAGTCAGAGAGCGCCGGCCAACGCCAGGATGACGCCCAGCGCCACTAGCATGAGGCCCACCGCCTCGCTGCGTTTCATGCGTTCGCCAAGGTAGAAATGCCCGAAGACGAGCGTGAAGGCGACTTCGACTTGCCCGACGATGCGGACCAGCGCCACCGGTGCGGTGGCGAAGCCGGTGAACCAGCAGGCCGATCCGGCCGCAGACAGAAATCCGACCTGTCCCGAGACCCGCCAACTCGCCAGCACCCGCCGCATTTCGCCCGATTCACGCAGCAGCAGATAACCGCCCTGCATCACCGTCTGAAGCGCCACCGTCACCGCTAGAACGATGAGCGCGGCATGGATTGGGTCGCTGCCGCCCACTTCCTGCGCGGCGCGGCGGATGCCGATGGCGGTCAGGGCGAAGAAAAAGCCGGATGCTATGCCATAGAGCGCGGCGGGCTGGCCCAGGGCCTTCAGGAAATCCAGCGGACCCATGCGCCGTCCGCCCGTGGATAACAACATGATGCCCCCGACGCCGCAACCGATGCCGCAGAGGCTGGGCGCGCTCAGCCTTTCGCCCATCAACAGGAAGGAGAGGATGGCGCTCTGCACCGCCTCCGTTTTCGAATAGGCAGTGCCGACCACGAAATTGCGGTGATGAAAGGCCATCAGCAACAGGTTGGTGGCGATGATCTGTGCCAACCCGCCCGCAAGGCAGAAAAGCAGGAATAGCCCACCGACAGAAGGAAATGGCGCTGGAAAAGTCAGCCGGTAAGCCGCCAGCATCAACAGTGCGAAGGGAAGGCCGTAAAGATAGCGGACCAGCCCCGCACCGTTGATCGACAGGCTTTTGCCGACTCGGCGTTGCACAGCGGTCCGCCATGCCTGCATTCCGCCTGCCATCAACGTGGCGGGCAACCAGATGGGAGAAGAAATCATGCCCGGCCTATAGCCGAAAAGCGCGGGGCGTCACCTTTAGCTTGCTCTGCTTTGCACGCCGTCTGGGGAAGCGTTCAGCTTGGCTTGACGCCGTTCGCCGAGGCTCCGCCATGATGCCAGCCGATGGGAGGCGCGGGGGCATCCGCCAGCGGAAGGCGACCCATGGTCCAGTTTGTCTGGAGCCGCACCAGCGGATTGGGCGCGCACCATATCTCGCCGCTGTCGTTGAGACCCGTAACCCAGATCAGATTATGTTCTGGTCCATAGTCGATGACCGCGAAGGCATAACCTTTTCCCTTGTCTTGGATATCGATGGGAAGCGGTGGATTGAGCTGAATAAAGGACATGAAGAAACTCCGGCGCAAGATGCCGGAAACAATGCGGCGGCGGCCACAGGGTTCCGCCCATTGCCGCCACCTTGATTTCGATCAGGAGGATTTGTCCTGCGGGAAGTTCACACGCCTTCGAGCAGACGTTCCTTGCGGATTTTCTCCTGCCACACCAGTGGGGCGAGGCGATGGACATTCTGCCCCTCGCTATCGACCGCGACGGTGACGGGCATGTCCTGCACCTCGAATTCGTAGATCGCTTCCATGCCCAGATCCTCGAAGCCCACGACCTTCGCGCCCTTGATCGCGCGCGCGACAAGGTAAGCCGCGCCGCCGACCGCCATCAGATAGGCGCTCTTGTGCTTCGCGATGCTGTCGGTCGCCGCCGGGCCGCGCTCCGCCTTGCCGACGCAGCCGAGCAGGCCCTGCTCCAGCATCATGTCCATGAAGCTGTCCATGCGGGTCGCGGTGGTGGGACCGGCGGGACCCACCACTTCGTCGCGCACCGGATCGACCGGGCCGACATAATAGATGACACGGCCCTTGAAATCGACGGGCAGTTGTTCGCCCTTCGCCAGCATGTCCTTGATCCGCTTGTGCGCGGCGTCGCGGCCGGTCAGCATCTTGCCATTGAGGAGCAGGCGGTCGCCATGCTTCCAGCTTTGCACGACTTCCGGCGTCAGCGTGTCGAGGTCGACGCGGATCGCTTCCTTGCTGGGCTTCCAGTCGACCTGCGGCCATTCGGAAATCTTGGGCGCCTCCAGATAGGCGGGGCCGGAGCCGTCCAGCGTGAAATGGGCGTGACGGGTGGCGGCGCAATTGGGGATCATCGCCACGGGCTTGCCCGCCGCATGGCAGGGATAGTCGTAGATCTTCACATCGAGGATGGTGGACAAGCCGCCCAGCCCTTGCGCGCCGATCCCGAGCGCGTTCACCTTGTCGAAAATCTCGATCCGCATCCGCTCGATGTCGTTCTGCGGGCCACGAGCTTTCAACTCGCCCATGTCGATCGGCTCCATCAGGCTTTCCTTGGCGAGCGCGACGGCCTTTTCCGCCGTGCCGCCGATGCCGATGCCCAGCATCCCCGGCGGGCACCAGCCCGCGCCCATCTGCGGGATCATCTCCAGCACCCAGTCGACGATATTGTCGCTGGGGTTCATCATCTTGAACTTGGTCTTGTTCTCGCTGCCGCCGCCCTTGGCCGCGACATCCACCGTCACCTTGTTCCCCGGCACCATCTCGACGTTGAGGACGCAGGGCGTGTTGTCCTTCGAGTTCTGGCGGCTGAACGCCGGATCGCGCAGGATCGAGGCGCGCAGGCGGTTTTCAGGGTTGAGATAAGCGCGGCGCACACCTTCATCGACGACCTCCTGCATGGAGCGGCTATTGTCGTCGAGGCGGCAGTCCATGCCCCATTTGACGAAGACGTTGACGATGCCGGTGTCCTGGCAGATCGGGCGGTGCCCTTCGGCGCACATGCGGCTGTTGGTCAGGATCTGGGCGATGGCGTCCTTGGCCGCCGGATTGGCTTCGGCGTCATAGGCTTTGCCCAGCGCGCGGATGTAATCCATCGGATGATAATAGCTGATGAACTGGAGCGCGTCCGCGACGCTCTCGATCAGATCGGCGGTCTTGATGACAGTCATTACCCATGTCCCTTCTGACGCCCCGCCCTTGCACGGCGGATGCATTCGCAGGGCGGCTATAGGACTTTGGCGTGCTGAGTCCAGATAGAGCGGCTATCCGTTGGCGTAGGGGAACATGGCCCAATAAGGCTCCTTCTCCGCCAGCACGCGGGCAAAGCTTTCCCGCGCCTCCAGCCGGTCGAGATAGGCAGCGAGGATAGGGAAGTTTCGCCGCATCGGCTCCACCCTGTCCGCATAAAAGAGGGCGGGGGCGGCCGCGCAATCCGCGAGGGTGAAATCATCGCCCGCCGCCCATGACTGGCCCGTCATCCGTTCCTCCAGCAGCGCATAGGCCTTGAGCAGCATCTGGCGGGACTGGGCGACGCCCTGCGGGTCGCGCGCGTCTTCCGGGCGGAGGCGGTCGGCGACGATGGCCTGCATCGGCCCCATCACATAATTGTCGAACAGCCGATCCATCAGCCTGACCTCCAGCGCTGCGTTGGCATCTCCCGGAATCGCGCGGAAGGGACCGGGCGCATGGTGGTCCAGATATTCAATGATGATGCTGGCTTCGGCCACGGTACGGGCCCGCGCCTTGTCATGTAGCACCGGAAAGCGGCCGATCGGCCAGAGCGCCATCCACTCTTCCGCAGCCGCTTCGGATTCGCCCAGCAGGCGCGGCGTGAAGGGGGTCGCATTCTCGTAAAGCGGGATCAGCACCTTCCAGCAATAGGAGGACAAGGGGTGGTAATAGAGAATCATGGGACAGCCTTTCCAACCTTGGCGACCTCTCCAGCGGTCTCTTATTATCACAATCTGGCGCTTGGCCGATCCAAGCCGTTGAGAGAGACTATTTTCCTGACACGCACATTTTCGTGGCAAGCCAAATTTATTTTTGCAGATGCATGAACCCTCTTGCCTTTTTTGGACCCGAGGGAAGTCCGTGCGTCGCGCCGATGAAGCGCCTCGAATGTACGGTGAGCCGACTCAAGGCAGCGGTGAACCGAGTCTTCAACCTGTCATTTACCCTCTTGCGCGTGGCGGAGGGTGTGGCACTATCCCTTGTATCGGGATAACTGGGGGCACCCAATAGATTGTGATTGCTTCGCTGGACGGGTTTCCAGCGCGGGGGCGTTTTTGCCCTTGCGATCCGGTCGATTGGGCCCATTTCCGTCCCGGCGCGGTTTGGATCATGCTATGCTCCCCGGTCTGCCGGGTTTTAGCTTGACCGAATCGAACGGAACAGGAGCATTCGGGGGCTCGCATGGATTTTCGAGATAGCGCACAAGGTATTGGCGACGTGGCAACCGTGATGGAAGATTTGGTGGAAACGCAAGCGGTGGAGCAGGCGCCCAAGCCCGTTCCGGCGAAGGAGGCGATTTCATCGTCCAAGATATTGGACCGGCGCTTCGATGTTGTGACCGATCCGTCGCGAGACGCGCTGCTGACCGAATTCGGCAAGGATACGCTCAAGGACCGCTATCTGCTGCCCGACGAAAGCTATCAGGATCTCTTCGCCCGTGTCGCGGCCGCCTATGCCGACGACCAGGACCATGCCCAACGCGTCTATGACTATATCTCGCGCCTGTGGTTCATGCCCGCGACGCCCGTGCTGTCGAACGGCGGCACCGGACGCGGCCTGCCCATCAGTTGCTACCTCAATTCAGTGGACGACAGCCTGGAAGGCATCGTCAACACCTGGAACGAGAATGTCTGGCTGGCCTCGCGGGGCGGCGGCATCGGCACCTATTGGGGCAGCGTGCGCGGCATCGGCGAGCCGGTCGGCCTCAACGGCAAGACCAGCGGCATCATCCCCTTCGTCCGGGTGATGGACAGCTTGACGCTCGCCATTTCGCAGGGTTCGCTGCGCCGTGGGTCCGCAGCCTGCTATCTCGACGTTTCCCATCCTGAGATCGAGGAGTTCCTCGAAATCCGCAAGCCCAGCGGCGACTTCAACCGCAAGGCGCTCAACCTCCATCATGGCGTGCTGCTGACCGACGAGTTCATGGAAGCGGTGCGCGACGGCGCGGAATTCAATCTCAAATCGCCCAAGGACGGCTCGGTCCGGGGCAAGGTGGACGCTCGCGCCCTGTTCCAGAAGCTGGTCGAAACCCGCCTTGCGACCGGCGAACCCTATATCGTCTTTTCCGACACGGTGAACGGGACGATGCCCAAGCATCATCGCGATCTGGGCCTCAAGGTCTCCACCTCCAACCTGTGTTCGGAAATCACCTTGCCGACGGGTCGCGACCATCTCGGCAATGACCGCACGGCGGTCTGCTGTCTTTCTTCCCTCAATCTCGAAACATGGGATGAGTGGAAGGAAGACAGACAATTTATCGAGGATGTCATGCGCTTCCTCGACAATGTGCTGCAGGACTATATCGACCGTGCGCCGGACGAGATGGCCCGCGCCAAATATAGTGCGTCGCGCGAACGTTCGGTGGGGCTGGGTGTCATGGGCTTCCACAGCTTCCTGCAGGCGCGCAATCTGCCCTTCGAAGGCGCGATGGCGAAGTCATGGAACCTTCGCATCTTCAAGCATATCAACGAGAAGGTGAACGAAGCCTCGATGCAACTCGCGGTCGAGCGCGGTCCGTGCCCGGATGCCGCCGACATGGGCGTGATGGAGCGCTTCTCCTGCAAGATGGCGATCGCGCCCACCGCGTCGATCAGCATCATCTGCGGCGGCACGTCGGCCTGCATCGAGCCGATCCCAGCGAACATCTACACCCACAAGACGCTGTCCGGCAGCTTCGTGGTCAAGAACCCGTATCTGGAAAAGATATTGCAGGAGAAATCGAAGGACAGCACGAATGTCTGGAACACGATCCTCGAACGCGGCGGATCGGTTCAGCATCTCGACTTCCTCTCCCAGGAGGAAAAGGACACGTTCAAGACCAGCTTCGAGATCGACCAGCGCTGGCTGCTCGAACTCGCCGCCGACCGCACGCCCTATATCGATCAGGCGCAGTCGCTGAACCTGTTTATCCCGGCCGATGTGGAAAAGTGGGATCTGCTGATGCTCCATTTCCGCGCGTGGGAACTGGGCATCAAGTCGCTTTATTATCTCCGTTCCAAATCCGTGCAGCGCGCCGGTTTCGCGGGTGGGGTGGAAGCGGACAACACCATCGACGCGCCGAAATTCGAACTGGCCGGCGGGAGCACTGACTATGACGAGTGCCTTGCCTGCCAGTAAGACGCATCCCGCAGCCCTCTTCTCTTGGGAAGAGGGTGGGGAGAGGGAGCTGTCCCTTCATGGCAAGCGTCTATTCCGTCGTTTCGAACAGGTCCGCCGCATTGGCCGCCGTCGCGGACAGGCGCACGGTGTCGCCTTCGACCTCGGCAATCAGCCCACCGTCGAAATAATGATGCTTCGCCCCTTTGCCGTCCGGCCCCTGCGGGCTATCGGCCTTGGTCAGCTTGATCCGGTTGCCGTCGACATGATCGACGGTGCCCAGATGCACGCCGTCCGCGCCGACGATATTCATATGTTCCTTTATTTGGGACAGATCGGTCATCGCCATTCTCCTTGGTTGGTCCGGTCCCAACGCATGAAACGCCATCCGGTCGCAGGCTCTGCCCGCCGCCCGTCCCACAGTTCGCTCTTTAAGGCCCAAGGATAACAGCCATGCCTCTTCTTCAAGCCAGCAAGGTCTACAAGCCCTTCGAATATCCCTGGGCCTATGAGTTCTGGAAGCGCCAGCAGCAGCTGCATTGGTTGCCGGAGGAAGTGCCGCTGGGTGAGGATTGCCGCGACTGGGCGCAGAAGCTTTCCGACCATGAACGCAACCTGCTGACGCAGATCTTCCGCTTTTTTACTCAGGCGGACGTGGAAGTGCAGGATTGCTACCACGAAAAATATGGCCGCGTGTTCAAGCCGACCGAAGTCAAGATGATGCTGACCGCGTTCAGTAATATGGAGACGGTCCACATCGCCGCCTACAGCCATCTGCTTGACACCATCGGCATGCCCGAAAGCGAATATAGCGCCTTCATGCAATATAAGGAAATGAAGGACAAACACGATTATCTGCAGCAGTTTGGGGTCGACAGCGACGAGGATATTGCCCGCACACTGGCTATGTTCGGCGGCTTTACCGAAGGGTTGCAGCTTTTCGCGAGCTTCGCGATGCTGATGAACTTCCCGCGCTTCAACAAGATGAAGGGCATGGGACAGATCGTCACTTGGTCCGTCCGCGACGAGACGCTGCACTGCGAAGGCATCATCAAGCTGTTCCATACCTTCGTGAAGGAACGCGACTGCCTGACCCCCTCGGTTAAGGACGACATCGTCGATATGTGCCACAAGACGGTGCGGATCGAGGATGCGTTTATCGACCTGGTATTCGAAATGGGGCCGGTGCCGGGCATGACGCCCAAGGACATCAAGCGTTACGTCCGTTACATTGCCGACTGGCGGCTGGGGCAGTTGGGTTTGAAGCCCATCTATATGATCGACGAGCATCCGCTGCCGTGGCTGACCCCGCTGCTCAACGGCGTGGAGCACGCGAACTTCTTCGAAACCCGCGCGACCGAATATTCGAAGGGCGCGACCCGCGGCCAGTGGACCGAAGTATGGGACGCCTTCGACCGCCGCAAGAAGCTCAAGGGCAGCGACCCCGCCAACAGCGACGAGGCAAGCGACCCGGATATGTTCAAGGCGGCGGGCATCGCGGCGGAGTAAAACGGCAAATGCAAGGGCGGTCCGATGGCAGAGCCACCCTTGGCTTTTTCGAGCATTGCACTTTCCCAGGTGGTGGCTGGTTTCCGCTAGGAACGGGCCTTCGCCTCAGGGTTATTCGCCGGATCTCGCGCGATTGATGCCGCCCGATGTCTGCACAGTGATTATCCGATTATCCTGATGCTTGGCTGAACGATCTGTTTTATTCCGTTCATGCAACATTTCCCCTGAGCGCGGGTTCTATGGCCAGAACCGAGTTGAGAAGGGAAGGATATCCCATGAAAATGCATTTCAAACAGCTGCTTGCCGCTTTTTCGCTGGGCGCGATGACGTTGATCGGTGTGGCCGTAACCCCGGCCCATGCCGATCCGCCGCGCTGGTCGAGCCATGATAAGGGACACCGTGACAACTGGAAGGGCAACCGGCACGACAATGGTCGCCACCAAGGCTGGCGGCGTCCAGGCAAGAGCGTCTACAATTATGATTGGAACCGACCCGACCCGCGCTATGGCAAGCGTTATCGGCCGGATCGTTATTATCGCGGCGGCTATCAGCCCATTCGCGTGACGCGCAACACGCGTATTTATCGCGGTTATGACGACCGCTATTATTGCCGCCGTTCTGATGGCACCACGGGCCTGATCGTCGGCGCGGCTTTGGGCGGCCTGCTCGGTAGCCAGCTGGATCGCGGCTATTCCAACACGGCGGGCATCTTGATCGGTGGCGGCGCTGGCGCGCTGCTGGGTCGGGAAATCGACCGCGGCAATCTGAACTGCCGCTAGGGCATCCTGCGGAAAATCGGGGACCGGTTTCCGCTGAAGCGATGCGACAGCAAAGAAGGAGCGCGCGCGACCTGCAGTCGATTTAACGCAGCGCGCTCCAGCTAGGGCGAAGGGCGGGGACATGGCCGCCGCCCTTCGCCGCGCCTCACATGAAAAGATAATCCGCTAGCGCCTCGACCGCAGGGGTTTCTGTTGCGCTGGCGCTGATCGCCTGTCGTATCTCGATGGCAGGCAGAGGGGCCTCCAGCGCCAGCCTTTTGATCCCGTCGATCCGTCCCATGTCGCGCGCCATAGGGCCGAAGGCCGGGAACCAGCCCATGCCCTTCCGCAATGCCGTCATGATATCGAACAGATTGTCCGACTCCAGCGCGGGTGGCCCCGGCGTGATGCCGCCATGCCGCAGGGCATCCTCCGTTATCGCGCGCAGCCCGTTGCCCGGCTCCATCGTTAGCATAGGCGCGGCCTCGACCTCCCAGAACGACACGATTTCCTGCTGCGCCAGCGGATGCGCGCTGCCCGCATAGAGGCTGAGCGGCTCCGACCAGCCATAGCGTGAGTGCAGTCCAGCTGGTTCCCCCAGCGCATAGAAATAGGCGATGTCGACCTTTCCCCGGTCCAAGGCCTCGCGCGCTTGCTCCGCAAGCAGGATATGTAGGTCCAGCGTGATTGCCACATCGTCATTGGCTTCTTCGAACGCGGCCAGCGCCTCCTGGAAATGCCCGAAGACAGGCGGCGGTGCGCCTAGCGTGATCAGCTTGCGTGTCGCCTCGGCAGGCGACGGCGAGGTCGGTTGGGCCGGCGGTTCAGTCCCCATGATCGCCTGTTCCGGATTGTGCTGCCCCAGCAATGTCATGGCCTGCGCCGTCTGATGTCCGGCGCGCGTCAGTCGCGCCGCGCCATGCAGGTCGTCGAACAATCTGTAGCCAAGCCGCATTTCCAGCGCGGCGATATTGCGCGCGATCTCATCGATGCCGATGCCCAGATCGCTGGCGCAGCGCGCAATGCTGCCCGCCGCCACCATCTGCGCGAAAAGGTCAAGTTGGCGCAGGGAAGGCTTGGCCATGAACCGGGTGATAGAGCAAAGCATGTCCCGGGTTAAGCAGGAACTTGGCCATGAACTTCGATGCGATATTGACGAAGCCCATAAAATGATGGCAGGGCGCTTTTCCTGACGGGCGGGTATAGCTCAATGGTAGAGCACTAGCCTTCCAAGCTTGTGATGCGGGTTCGATCCCCGCTACCCGCTCCAGTATTACATTGCCCCGTTCAGGTGGCCGCCGATGCCAGCCAGGTGTGCATAGTCGCGATATCTTCGCGATCCGCAGGAGGATGGTGCACGGTGCTGCTTTGCCACCCTGTTGCCCGCGTGCTGCTATGCTGTCGCGGCTTTCGGGCCGGATATCCGAAAGCCGCGAAAAAGCGTCAGGCCCTGGCTGCGACGATGATGATTTCCACCTTATATTCCGGGGCGGCGAGCTTTACTTCGCCGGTGGCGCGGGCGGGCGCGGGGTGTCCCGCGATCCATGCATCCCACACGCCGTTCATTTCGGCGAAGTCGGCCATGTCCGCCAGCCAGATCGTCGCGGTCAAGAGGTGATCCCTGGAACTGCCGGTTTCCTTCAAAAGTTGGTCCACCTGTGCCAGCACGGCGGTGGTCTGCGCGGTGACGCTTTCGCCCGGCGCACCCACCTGCCCGGCTAGATGGACGGTGTTGCCATGCACGACGGCCTGACTCATGCGTGGACCGCATTCGATCCGTTGGATAGTCATGTCTTACATCTCCTTGATGTTGCCGCTGGCGCATGGCGCGCGAAAGGCGTGTCGATAATCCGCCGCCCATTGTCCAATCACGCGCTTCCTGTCCAGTGCCGCCAGCGCTTTTCGCGATGCGTCAGGATTCGGGAAATACCTAGCCCAGGGTTACGGCTCTGCTTTTATGGATGGCCCGGCGCAAGGTCGGGATGCGCGGCCTTGATGGCTGGATGTTTGCGGGCATGGCTCACGGCTGCCATCAGGGCGGGATAGGCCTTGAGGGGCACTGCGAAGCGTTCCGCCGAATAAACCTGAGGGACGAGATGGCAGTCGGCCATGGTGAGGCTGTCGCCAAAAGCGTAGAGGCCGCCATGACGGACGACCATCTCCTCCAGCGCGACAAAGCCGTCCGCGATCCACCGGCCGGTCCATGCCTTTCGCGCATTTCCATCTGCGCCGAGATCGTCCCTTAGCGCGTTCAGCACCCGCGCATTGTTGAGCGGATGGATATCACAGGCCACCGTCATCGCCATGGCGCGCACGATCGCGCGGTCATCGGCCTCTCGCGGGAGCAGAGGAGGATCGGGATAGCGTTCTTCCAGCCATTCTATGATGGCGCTGCTCTGCATGAATATTCGACCGTCTGCCTCCAGTGTGGGCACCAGGCCTTGCGGGTTGAGCGCCCGATAATTGGCGGCGTGCTGTTCGCCGCTCAGCAGATTGACGGGCACCTGCCGATAATCCAGTCCCTTGACGTTCAGGGCAATGCGCGTGCGATAGCTGGTTCCAGACCGCCAATAGCCATGCAATATGAGGTCCATCATATCACAACTCCCATTGTGGGGACGGTGCGATGCGGGCACGGCATTCGCCAAAGCCGATCCGCACGAAGCCTGATGCCTCTGCAAAGGCGGTGATGACGATTTCGTCTCCATCCTCCAGGAAGGTGCGGCTTTCTCCATTGGGCAGGCGGATGGGCACTTTGCCGCCACTGGTGAGTTCGAGCAGGCTGCCCTTGCTCTCGTCTGCCGCACCCGACAGCGTACCCGTGCCCAGCAGGTCGCCGGTGGAGAGATTGCAGCCATTGACGCTGTGATGGGTGAAAAGCTGGGCAACGGTCCAATACATGGCCGTCATCGAACCTTGGCTGAGGCGATGGAGCGGCTGCCCGTCGGCCTGCATCCGCGCAGTGGACAGATAGACTTCCATCGTCACGTTCAATGCTCCGCTCTGCTGGTCGTCGGAGTCGAACAAATAGGGAAGCGGCGCTGGGTCGCTTTCCGGCCGCGCGGGCTGGGCAATGCGATAAGGCCCCAGCGCATCCATGGTGACGATCCAGGGCGACACGCTGCTGTGAAAACTCTTGGCGAGGAAGGGGCCGAGCGGCTGATATTCCCATGCCTGTATATCCCGCGCCGACCAGTCATTCAGGATGGAAAGCCCGGCCATATGATCCGCCGCCTGCTTAATCGGGATGGGATGGCCCAGCGCATTGCCGCGCCCGACCCAGATCGCCATTTCCAGTTCGTGATCCAGCCTTTTGCAAGGGCCGAACAAGGGCGTCTCCGCTCCCGGCGGCATGGTCTGCCCATTGGGACGAACGACATCCTCGCCTGAAAGTCGAACGGAGGATGCGCGGCCATGATAGCCGATAGGAACATATTTATAGTTGGGTAGCAGTGGATTGTCGGGCCGGAACAGCTTCCCAACGTTCACGGCATGATGGATGCCGGTATAAAAATCCGTATAGTCGCCGATATGAACGGGCAGGTGCAGCTTGCACTGATCCACGGGATAAAGCGCTGGACGAGCGGATTTTTCTGCGGCCGGATCGGTCAGCAGACGGAACAGGCCATGGCGCAGCGCGCGCAATGCATCATTGCCTGCGGCCAACAGATTGTTGAGGGTGGAACTGTCCGCCAGCCGCGCCGCGTCGCCTGCGTCTTGCGGCAGGAGGGGAGCGACCGCCCCTAGGTCGAGAATTTCCGTGCCGATCGCGACACCGCCGCGCGGCCTTTCTGATGATGGCGAGAATAATCCCAAGGGGAGATTCTGGACCGGAAAATCGCTATGTCCGTTTGCGCTCTCAACCCAGCTTCGGGCGGCGGGATCGTGCGTGAAATCGACCCGGGCCATCAAATCTCATCCTCCTTGTGCAGCCAGTCCGCATGGCGGGGCGCTTTCTTGGTTTGTGCCCATTCCTCCAGCATCAATGGCGCGAGGCGCGTTAGTTCGGCATATTGTTCCTGCGTCCCGATATTGCAGGCCAGTTCGATGCGATGGCCGCTCGGATCGAAGAAATAGATGGATTTGAAAATGCCGTGATAGGTGGGGCCGAGCACTTCGACGCCCTCTCCCTCGATATGCGCCTTGGCGGCGTGCAGGGCATCCATGTCGGGCACTTCGAAGGCAAGATGCTGGACCCAGGCCGGCGTATTGGGATCACGCCCCATTTCGGGCTGATTAGGCAGTTCGAAAAAGGCCAGTATATTGCCGCCCCCGCAATTCAGGAACACATGCATATAGGGGTCATAAGTTCCGGTCGAAGGCACATGATCCTCGGCAAAGGCCGAGGTGTAGGTCATGCCCAACACCCGCTGATACCATTCCACCGTCTCTTTCGCATCACGGCAGCGATAAGCGACATGATGGATGCGGCTGATCCTGAATGGAGGCATGATCCTCTCCTGGCTGCTGCGCGCTCCGCCGTCCTTGCGACCGGCAAACTGGTATCAGTTGACACTATTTTACGCTTTGCGAAATATAGTGTCAACTGATACCAGTTTGCAATGTCCCGAAAGACGCTGCGGCTCGATCAGTTTCTGCCCTATCGCCTGTCGGTCGCGGCCAATCGCGTTAGCAACGCGATTGCCAGCGCCTATGACAGGCTTTTCGCGCTAAGCATCCCGGAATGGCGTTTGATTGCCGTTCTGGCGGAAAGCGAAGAGGCCACGCAGAATGAGATCGGCCAGAAAACCGTCATGGACAAGGTGACAGTCAGCCGCGCCGCCATTTCCCTGACGAAACGGGGATTGATCGAGCGCTCGCCAAATCCTCGCGATGGGCGGTCCCATATGCTTTTCCTGACCGGGGAGGGACGCGATCTCTATCGCCAGATTGCTCCCAAAGCCCTTGAACTGGAGCAATATGTATTCTCTTCCCTGTCCGGCGATGATCTTGCGCGGTTATGCGATATTCTGGATCATGTGGGGCGCAAGGCCGATGAATTGTCCGGCTGAGGGATTGAATCCCGTCGGCATGCCGCACAGCGGACGGAAATAACAGGGACAAGAAAGATCATGGATCTGCGTAGAGATATGGACCGGGGCTTTTCGGCTGGCTATGCGGAGGAGGCATCAATCGCACATGAAAGGAATCGTAATGAATAACAGCGATCTGGCCGACAGCATTGCAGCCGCAAATGGCTTGTCGAAAGCGGATGCGCGCAAGGTTGTCGACGGCGTGTTCGCCGCGATCGCCGACGCGGCGGCCAAGGGGGAGGAAGTATCGCTCAATGGCTTCGGCAAGTTCAAAGTGAAGGATACGCCTGCTCGTGAAGGACGCAATCCTGCGACCGGCGCCACCATTCAGATCGCCGCTTCCAAGAAGCTCGCCTTCGCACCGGCCAAGGCCGTGAAGGACAAGCTGAACGGCTGATCCGGTAAATGAACTTCGACGATCAGCTCTACCGTTATTTCGGGAGCACTGGACTGGACGGTCTGGCACCTGAAGTCATTGCGGCTGGCGTCGAGAAAATGCGCGTCGACTTCGGACTGGAAACAGACCGAAGTCGACGTTTCGCTCTTTGGTCGCTGTTGTTCCTGCTTGGGGATGCGCCGGACATCGACGTGGCGTTTGCGGATTTCGCCGATCGCGATGCGGCGCGCAATTTCATGGAATTGATCGAGAAGGCGGATTGAAATCGCCGCTTGCCGGTGCTTTTTTAGCCATATTGGGGTGAGATGCCACACCCGATAATAGATGCATCAACAGCATTGATTTACTTCTGCTGAAGAAAACTCCAATAAATGGCATTATCCGATTCGATAGAGAAGGCGGCATATTATGACTGACAGCGTTCATCCAGATCTCAACATGCTGGCGGTTCAACTTCTGAGCGCTTATGTTGCCAACAATATAGTTCCCCGAGAAGATTTGGTGGAACTTATCCGTTCGACGCGAGCAGCATTGGATGAGCCGGTGAGGGAGGCCCCCGCTCCGGTCGAAGAGGCACCTATCGCCGCTGTCTCTGTCCGCAAGAGTCTCGCTTCCGCCGATCATATTCTTAGTATGATTGATGGAAAACCATATAAGACATTGAAGCGTCATCTTGCGACCCATGGTATGACCCCCGATGAATATAGGGAAAAATTTGGCTTGCCCAAAACCTATCCCATGGTCGCGCCAAGCTATTCGGAACGTCGACGGGCGGTTGCCAAGGAAGTGGGTCTGGGCCGGAAGCGGTCCGAAGGGACTGTGCAAAACATTCCGGTGAATGAAGCTCCGAAAGAAAAGGCAAAAGCCGCAACTGCCAGGAAGGCTGCCCCGCGCAAGCCGCGCGCCGCTGTCGCTGACAGCGCCGCTTCGGTTGCAACGGCGCCCAAGGCGAGTATATCGGCTGACAGGAAGGCGAAAGGCAGGAAGGCCACGACGCCAAGGGCCAAGTCGGTTGGAAAATCCATCGAACGCAAGGCTGAATAGCTTTTACGCGCGAAGCGGGGAATGAAGCGGGTCGCTCCATTCCCCAAATTTTGCGGGTCTCCAAAAATTTTCGGTGGCGAGCTTCGATGAACGGCGTCATGAAACCTTCGCGCCTCCGATAGAGGTCATGCGAGGTGGTGGAGGATTTTGGACAGATGGCGGGAGCCGCATTCATTACTGGAGCGACGGCGGGGATCGGAGCCGCTTCGGCGCGGCGTTTCGTTGATGCAGGCTGGAAGGTGATTGTCACAGGCCGTCGCGCAGAACGCCTCGCGGCATTGGTGGAGCAGCTTGGGGCGGACAAGGTTCATGCGGTTAGCTTCGACATGCGCGATGATGCCGCGATTGATCATGCCATTGCAACTTTGCCGCCTGCCTTTGCCGACATTGACTTGCTCATCAACAATGCCGGTCTGGCATTGGGAACCGCGCCAGCCCAAAGCGCCGATCTTGCCCAATGGCGGCAGATGATCGACACTAATGTGACGGGACTGGTGACCATCACGCACAAATTGCTGCCAACCCTCATTGCGCGCAAGGGTGGGATCATCAACCTGAGTTCAGTCGCCGCGACCTATCCTTATGCCGGCGGGAACGTCTATGGTGGGACTAAGGCATTTGTCCATCAATTCAGCCTGGGCCTTCGCTCCGATCTGCATGGTACGGGCGTCCGCGTGACATCCATCGAGCCGGGCATGGTGGAAACCGAATTCACCCTGATCCGTACTGGAAGCAAGGTGGCGTCCGACAGTCTGTATCAGGGTGCCGCACCCATGACGGCAGAGGATATAGCCGAAACGCTTTTTTGGGTCGCAACACAGCCCGCACATCTCAATTTCAACACTATCGAACTCATGCCTGTCAGCCAGTCCTTTGGCGGTTTTCAGGTCGCGCGTGATAGCTGAAAAGCCTACCCGGAATGGGGCCGATTGGCGCCGTTCCGGGCAGGCTATGATGAGCTAGCTTCTGTATTTCCTGCTGATCTTGGTGGCTTTGTTGGCCGCTTCGGCAAGTTCCGCCGCCTCAATGCCATAAATAGCGGCGGCTGCTTGAAGTAGAGAGGCAGAATAGCAAGATTGACCCTGAGAGCCTGAACGAGATTTATCGTGCATAATACATCCTTTCACGGCGATAATTATCTAACCGGAATGATGTGAATGGTGGGCTGCGAAGATATCGCCCAAATGGCTTGCGCTACATGTGCACATCATCGCAGCCGAACGATTTGGATAGTGCCCAAAGGGGCAGCTTCTCTATCTGTTTGTCATGGTATCGCGCATCATATCATCCCCAGTCTGTGGTGGGGGAACACGACACTGGCGTTATCGCCCTGGCATCGTGCGCTTTAGCCGTTAGTAACGCGGAGCAAGCTGCATCCCGATCAAAAGCCGCGGGTCGAATGCCGATGTTTCCATCCGGCGCGATGACCATCCGCGCCGCTTGAGCAATCTCTACCTAATCAATAGATTGAAAGGAGCAAATCAACTTATACTTGCGGAGGCTATAGCTGTCCTGTGGCGCCCCGCGGTTTGGAGGCGGTGTCAGGGGCGATAGTCCCAGCGCTGCAACTGAATCTGGCCATCAGCAGCGATCACCAGTTCGCCCAGGGCACCCGTCCGCAATTTCAAGGAAGCCAGAGGAAGATTAAGGGCCAATAATGCAAAGCGCGCCGCGCCGTTGCTGGTCACAAGGATGTCCGTGCCTTCCTCACCGTTGGCGAGATAGGCTCGCCAGGCCGCGAGGCGGGTTTCGGCATCGACCCGCCAGCCCGGAGGAGCGATGGCCTGTTCGTCCCAGGCCGCGATGGCCTCCGCGCCGACCCGCGCCCATACCTCCTGTTCTGGAAGTCCTTCGTCTGGGCCATGGTCAATCTCATTGAGCCAGGGCAGGACACCGTCGATTGTCTTAACCAAGGCTGCGCCGATCCTTTCCGCCGTTTCCCTTGCGCGCAGAAGTGGCCCGGAAAAAATATGCCGGACAGAAAAATCCTGCTCCGCAAACCATGCGCCCACGCGATCGGCCTGTATTTGGCCGCTGGTCACAAGAGGAATGTCCGTTGCAGCGCCGATGCGGCGTGGCTGTGCATCGCTTTCGAAGGTGTTCCCATGCCGGATGATGAAAATGCGGCGTGTCATGGGCGCGAGATTAAGGCAGGAGAGGCGTCGGATCGCCATGCATAGCGATCAGCGCCTCCACACGGGCGATGTCCTCTTCCGTATCGATGCCCGAACTGTCGAAAAGGGGCGGCGGCACAGGAATGGTCGTGACGGGGATTCCCAATTCCAGCAGCCGTAATTGCTCCAGTCCCTCCAGCGTTTCCAATGCCGTCGGCGCCGTCCGCTCAAAGAGTTGTAGCGCCTCGATTGAATAGCCATAGAGGCCGACATGGCGCCAGATCGGAGAGAGCGGTTCCGTCCGGCGCAAGGCCGCTTCATCGCGAATGGCGGGAATGATCGCCTTGGAAAACCAGAGCGCGCGGCCATCCGAAGCGCGCGCGCAGGTGGTGCCGCTGAACGGAGATCGCATCTTGTGATCCCGCAGCGAATCGAGCGCTGCCCAATCGAGCGCGATCACTGGCGTTGCGACCCGAGCGCCTTCCCGCAGTGAGGAGATGACGGCTGCCAGTGCGCCTTCAGGCTGAAAAGGGGAATCGCCCTGTAGATTGACGATCAACTGGGGTGACGCTGGTCGGGCGATAGCCGCCGCAAGAGCGCGTCCGGACCCTGTGGCGATGGCGCTGTCCGTCATCACGGCTTCGCAGCCCGCTGCCCGGGCGTGATCGGCGATCTCGCCATCGTCCGTCGCTACCACGAGTTCCATGTCGGGCAGGCCCCGAATGGCATTGCGCGCCATGGCGATGGTACGATGCAGCAATGTGCGCCCCGCGATCATGTGCAGAGGCTTGCGTGGAAGGCGGGACGATCCTGCCCGCGCTGGAATGACGATCAATATGTTCAGGCAACCCCGGCTTCGAGCAGATCGTGCATATGGACTGCGCCTATCAAACGTTCATCTTCGCAGACGAAGAAGAGCATGACGCTGCTGTCGTGCATCCGGCGCAGGGCTTCCGATGCCAGTTCATCCGGTCCGACGGAAAGCGGCGTGACCGTCATGAACTGTCCTATGGATTCTGTCAGATTCTGCTTGGCAGTCAGCGTCCGGCGCAGGTCGCCATCGGTAAAGGCGCCAATCAGCCGTTCGTGGTTGTCGACGATTGCGGTGCCGCCCAACCTTCCTCGCGTCATTTCGATCGTGGCTTCCAGAAGCGTGGCGTCTCCCCGGACTTTGGGGATGTCGTCGCCCGAGGCCATCAATTCGCGCACTTTGACAAGTTGCGCGCCCAAGCGGCCATTGGGATGGAATTTATGAAAATCATCGGCGGAAAAGCCGCGCATTTCCATGAGCGAAACAGCGAGTGCATCGCCAAATGCCATCTGGACCGTAGTCGATGTGGTAGGGGCCAGCGAATTAGGGCAGGCTTCCTGGACGGGAGGCATCAAGATGCTAATGTCCGCTGCCTGCGCGATCGTGCTGTTGGACTGGGCTGTCATGGCGGCGAGGGGAATGGCAAAACGCTTGCAATATTGGATGATCGGACCGAGTTCGGTGGATTCGCCCGAATGCGAGAGCATCAGCACCAGATCCGCCGGGGTGACCATGCCCAGATCGCCATGACCGGCATCGGCGGGGTGCAGGAAAATCGCGGGCGTGCCCGTGGAGGTCAGCGTGGCCGTCATCTTCCGCGCCACTATGCCGCTTTTGCCTATACCGGTGACGATCAACCGGCCACGCACATTCATGATAAGGCCGATGAGCCGAAGAAATGCGCCGGCAAAGTCGCGTTCCGCAAACTGCGCTTCCAGCGCATTGAGCCCGCTGGCGGCGACGGCAAGACTGCGACAGGCGGTTTCAACGATGTGGCCACCTGATTTGAATGGCACAATATTGGATACTGTAGACACGCATTCGCCCTTTTTCGCGTAACGTCCCGGCCCCATCCGGTTGACGAACACGCCGACGACCACCTTTAGGCGGATCGCCTGTTATCTTGTTCTGAGCCGGATCTCATTTTATCCGGATGGGATATGACTTACGATATTTTTGTGACTTGTTGCAATCTATTATGCTGTTGAGAAATATCGCCGTTCTGGATCATGCAGCGTTAGAATACGGTCAAATGCCGTAAATGCACGATTGATCGAGGAACTTTTTGCTTGATTGAGCGTGCAGCTTATTATCCGATAGCGTGATAATCGCGATACCAGGACACGAATCGCGGCACACCCACTTCGATCCCGGTGGTTGGCGCGAAGCCCACGTCACGCGCAATCGCGCTGATATCGGCGTAGGTGGCGGGCACGTCGCCGGGCTGCATGGGTTGGAAATCCATTTCCGCCTTTCGTCCGCAGGCATCCTCCAGCACGGCGATCAGGTGCATCAATTCTTCCGGCCGATTATTGCCGATATTGTACAGACGGTGGGGAGTCCGGCTGCCACCCGCCTTTACAGCGCCGTCGTCGGGGGGCGCATTGTCGAGACAGGCTATGACGCCGGCGACGATATCGTCGATATAGGTGAAGTCGCGCTGCATCCTGCCATGGTTGAAAACGGGAATCGGCTCACCGGCCAGGATCTTTGAGGTGAAGATCCACATGGCCATGTCGGGCCTGCCCCACGGGCCGTAGACTGTGAAGAACCGCAGTCCGGTCATCGGCACCCGGAAAAGATGGGCATAGGTTTCGCTCATCAGTTCGTCGGCGCGCTTGGTGGCGGCATAGAGCGATACGGGATGATCGGCGCGATCCTCCACTCGGAACGGCAATGTGTCATTGCCGCCATAGACGGATGAGGACGATGCATAGACCAGATGGCGCACGCGCCGTTCCCGCGCCAGTTCCAGCATGTTGACATGCCCCGTCAGATTGGAACGCACATAGGCGTGCGGATTGACGAGCGAATAGCGAACACCCGCCTGCGCGCCCAAATGGACGATCGCCTCCACTGGATGATCGGCCAGGGCGCCTTGCAGGGCGGGCATGTCGGCAAAATCCAGTTCGGCAAAGGTGAATAGCTTGCCATGACGTTCGGAAAGGGCTGCTATGCGATCCTGTTTGAGTGATACCGCATAATAATCGTTCATATTATCGATGCCGATTACCGCGCGTCCGTCTTCCAGCAGACGGTCGGCGACCTGCATGCCGATAAAGCCGGCCACGCCGGTGACAAGAATGGTCATGCGGATATCCGATGCTGCAATAGGCCGTAATCATGCTGCACGACGCTGTCTCCCTGCTTGCCCGTCAAGACGACGTTCCTTCCACTTTCCCAGCCCACTCCGCGCACGATGTAAAGGGTTCTGCACCCGGTGTCGTCCAGGGAAAAGCCCCATGACGATCAAAGCTTAGCTATTCTCTAATCTTTCCTGCCTATGGGCATGATATGGATATGGCAACGCATCCTTCCGCGTCGGCGGGTCATCCGCATGCGCGCTTGCGCCGTGCTCGCTGGGCCGATCTGGCCAGCGCGGCGGCGGAGGCGAACGCATTTTATGCGCCGGACATGCTGGAGGCGGCTCTGGACCATCTCGCAGTCCATAAGGGCGTGCGGTTGATCGAGGCGCAGGAGGAAGGCCGTTCCATAGGCCTTCTACCGGTCATCATGGCGCCGAACCATGGGCGCCTGCCCGTTCCCTGCGTAGTCAACTGGATGCACGACCATTGCTTTTTCGGCGCGCCTCTTGTCCGGCAGGGGCATGAGCTAGCCGCGTGGCGCAGTTTTCTGGCGCAGCTTGACGATGCCGATTGGGCGTCGGGTTTCCTGCATCTGGAATCTCTGGATGCGGCGGGCGCCAATGCAGCAGCTCTGGAGGCGCTTTGTGTCGAGCAATGGCGCGGGCGGCGGGAAATCCATCGCTATGACCGCGCCATGCTGCGATCCGACCTGTCAGCCGATGATTATTGGGAAACCCACGTCCGCGCCAAGAAACGCAAGGAATTGCGTCGTCTGCAAAAGCGGCTGGCGGAATTGGGCCATATGGAGACCCGGCTTTTGGCCAGCGCGGCGGACCTGCCGCTATGGTGTCAGGATTTCCTGACGCTGGAAGCATCCGGGTGGAAGGGGCAGCACGGAACCGCACTGGCGTGCAAAAAGGGCGACGAAGCCTTTTTCCGCACGGCCTGCGCTGCGGCCCTTGAAGCCGGACGGCTGCATTTCCTGCGGATGGATCTGGACGGTCGCGCCATCGCCATGCTCGTCAATTTCCGTCATGGCGAAGGCGCCTTTTCCTTCAAGATCGCCTTTGACGAGGCGTTGGGGCGTTTTTCGCCCGGCGTATTGATCGAGATCGCCAATCTCCATGCCGTGCAGGGCGACCCGGGCATGACGTGGATGGATAGCTGCGCCGCCGCCGATCATCCCATGATCGACAGCCTGTGGGCGGAGCGACGGACCATCGTGCAATATCGCATCGCCTTGCACGGGCGCGGCGTCAGGCGCCTGGCTCGCGGAGCGGCCTTCACGCTCGCCAACGGCGTCGAACGGATAAGCCAGATCATGAAAGGACAGGCATGACCGCCCATGGTTCGATCACGCCGGGGAAGGAAACGACCACCCGGATATTCTCCGATAGCGCGCGCGTGGCTTTCACCGCTGCCTATCCCGATCAGGCGGCGCCGCTTACCCATGATCTTGTCGATCATCCGCTGCTGACGCTGGCGGCTCTGGCCGATTTGGCGGAGCGTATGCCGGCGGGGAGCGTCGAATATAATCTGGGAGCATTGCCGCTGGGCGTTCGCCCGGACGAAACGCCCTCCAACGGCCTGACGCTGGGCGAGACGATCCGGACCATAGAAACCAACGGCAGTTGGGCCGTACTGAAGAATGTGGAGCGGGACGCGATCTATGGCGCGTTACTGGATCAGGCGTTGGCGGAATTGGAACCCATGGTGGCGCGCAGGACAGGGCCGATGTTGCATCGGGAAGCGTTCATCTTCCTGTCCTCTCCCGGCAGCGTCACGCCCTTTCACATGGACCCCGAGCATAATATCCTGCTCCAGATTCGCGGAACCAAGACAATGACAGTCTTTCCGGCGCGCGACGAAGAACTGGTGCCGCCATGCAAGAGCGAGGATTTCCACAATGGCGGCCATCGCAATCTGGAATGGCGGGATGCATTCCTGTCGCGCGGGATTCCTGTTCTGCTGGAGCCGGGCGATGCGATACATGTGCCGGTGAAGGCGCCGCATTTCGTCCAGAATGGATCTGCCGTTTCGATCAGCCTGTCTATCACATGGCGGTCCGAACGCAGCGTGGCCGAGGGAGAGTTGCACAGCTTCAACGGGCTGCTTCGGCGCTGGAAAATGCCGATCGGGAAAGTCACCCGATGGCCCGAAAAGCAGATCGGGCGCCGGTTCGTCTATCGCATCATGCGGAAATTGGGCGCCTGAGCAGCCGTCGGAGCGTGGCTTCGGCCTCCAGACGGGGAGAGAAGCGTTCCAGCGCCCACCATTGCAGACGGTCCTCGCAAGTGGCCAGACTCTGCTTGTATCGATCCTTGCCCGCCAGCAGCGAATAGAGGTTGAGGTCGTGCGCCGCATAATCGCCGACAGCCGCCGCATGGCACAGGAGGCCCGGCTTGTCCTTGGCAGAGCGCGGCGCGGTGAAGGCGGACTGATAGTTCATCGCCACGCCGCGATGGATGAAGTTGAGAAGCAGTCCGACTGGATCGGCATCGCCATCGCCGCCGTCTGTGAACCGCAGCAGTTCGACATTTCCCTCCTCCAGTCCGCGTTCGGCGATGATGGCGACGAACCTGCGGAAGGCGGCATTGTCCCAGGCATTGTCCGCATGACGCCCCTGATTGAGCATCCGCATCTCCTCCAGCCATGGTTCGAGATCGGCGCGGCTGGCCCGGGCGACGGTGGGAAGCGCGCCGCCACGTTCCTTCATCGCGCGACGAATCTGACTGCGCGTGTTGGCGCTCAGCAGCGAGAGATAATCCCCTTTGGCAGCGCGCACGGCATCAAGATCGATCTGATATACCGGGGATTCATCGAGCTTCGCCCTGCGGTGGGCAGGGAAGTCCAGCAGCGGCGATTCCGGCGCGACGCCCGCAAGGTGCAGTACGCGCCAATCCTTGCGCGCGCCGATTGCCGATAGAACGGTGCGGGCAACCGGCAATTCCTGATCCGTCAGGATGAGCAGGCCGTTATATTCGATGAATGGGCGGTCCGCGCCATCATCGCCCGCCTGATTGAGACAGAGCGTGGCGGCCCTGCCCAGCAGACGTGGCATCATCGCATGGCCGACAAGCGCGAGTGCGATGTCATGCCCCTCATCGTTGGTAACGGCCAGGAGTTCGGGCCGCACGTCATAGGCATCAAGCCAAGCGCCGATCCATGTCCAGCCGAGAAAGAAGGAAGCGTCCGACTGCGCCTCCATCGTTCGCCAGCGGGCTTCGAGCGTTGTCCTGTCGGGAAGGGGAGAGAAATGCGCGCGAAGGGCCATGTCCCCTTGTGGCAAAGGCGTGGCCCTGGTCAAGCGGATAGGACGACATCAGGGGCGGAGTCGCCGAACCGGATCGATCGAGCCATCCGGCCGCACACCGGCCACCGCCAGCTCATGGCCCATCTGGCCCGTAAGGAAGCGATACCACATACGGAAATCGGCGCGCAGGGACCAGAAGGGATAATGGAAGGTCGCCGGCTTATTATGTTCAATCAGGCTATGACCGACCCATGCGAAGCCGTAACCGGCAAAAGGAATGGCGGCCAGCAGCCACCAGCCCTCAACCAGCAGTAGCGCTGCCATCGCCAATGCGACTACCAGCGTCGTGCCGACATAATGCAGCGCACGCGTGCCTGGGCGCGCATGTTCCTGAAGATAATAGGGCCAGAATTCCCGAAAGCAGGTGAACCTGTCCACGTCGCTCCTCTCTCAGCACGGGAGAATAACCGCTGTAAGGGAGCCTGTTAAGCCGGATGCGTCAGGCTGTGCGCCTGGCGAGAGCGAAGAGGAAATAATCATAGGCGGCGCGGGCGGCATGGGCCATGATGCTGTCCCGCGTTTCCCGGCCCTTATAATCCTTCATCACGAAAACGGATATCGTGAACATTCGCCCGTCGGGCAGAGTGACAATGCCGACATCGCCCCCATAGCCGTTCAGCGACCCGGTCTTGTGTGCGATCCGGGTGCCAGGCGGCAGCATGGCCTTCAGGCGCGCCTTGCCCGTGTGACAACGTTCCATCATGTCCAGCAGATAAGCGGTGCTGGCAGGCTTGAGCGCTTTGCCCAGCTGGATATTGGCGAGCAGTGCGTTCATCGCGCGCGGCGTCGAGGTGTCGCGGGGATCGCGCGTGAAGGCGATGTTGGGCATGTCGCGCGCGTCGCGCTCGCGTAGTGACGAATCCGCCTCCAGCGCCGCAGCGACATTGCGACGAAAGCTGCCCGCGGCCGGGCTGATGCCCATGGCGCGATAGAGCAGATGGGCGGTGTCGCTGTCGACGCGCAGCCCCTTGACGCCCAGCGCGCCGACCCATTCGTCTATCGCGGCGGGGCCGCCCGCGCGCGCCACCAGAGCATCGGTCGCATCATTGTCGCTATGGGTCAGCATCAGATCGATGAGGTCATGGACCGACCGCGATTTCGCGGGCAACGGCGGATCGATCAAGTCTTGAAGGTTGAGCGTTCCCGCATCCACCATCGAGAGAATCTTGCCCGCCACAGCGACCTTATATGTGCTGGCCATGGGGAACAGCGTATCGCCGTTCAGCGATTGCTCCTCCCCGGTCGACAGATCCTGCACGGCGATGCCGACGGTGCCGTCGGTCAGCACCGCGAAGCTCTGGAACTGAGCAAGGAGCCGCGCTTCGGCGGTTTGCTGCGGGAGGCTTTTGACAGGGCCGAAAGCATCCGCCGCGGGTAGCGGGGCGAGGAACAGGCCAAGGGCGGCAATGATAGCGCCAAAAGTGCGAGAAAGCGGCATGGCCGTTCTCTCCTCTATCCCGCCGTAGGAGGCAAGAGGCTTTGGGGTCGCCCGGTTGACAGGGGTTTGCCGTCCGGTTCATCACCCGAAACATGAGTGACACCATCAAGCTGGACGAAAGTTGGCGGGAGCCGATGCTGGGCGAGTTTCAGAGTCCCTATATGCAGGCGCTCAAGCGCTTCCTGGAAGGGGAAAAGGTCAGCGGGAAGCGGGTGTTTCCCAAGGGCAGCGAATATTTTCGCGCGCTCGACCTGACGCCGCTGGACAGGGTGAAGGTCGTGATTCTGGGGCAGGACCCCTATCATGGCGAGGGGCAGGCGCATGGGCTGTGCTTCAGCGTGAGACCGGGCGTGCGGACGCCGCCTTCGCTGGTCAATATCTACAAGGAATTGAATAGCGATCTGGGCATCGCGCCGCCGCGCCACGGATTCCTGGAGCATTGGGCACGGCAGGGGGTGCTACTGCTCAACAGCGTGCTGACCGTCGAAATGGGCCGCGCCGCTTCGCATCAGGGCAAGGGATGGGAACAGTTCACCGACGCCATCATCCGGCTGGTCAATCAAAAGGAGGAGCCCGTCGTGTTCCTGTTGTGGGGCGCCTATGCCCAGCGCAAGGCCGGATTCGTCGATCCATCGAAACATCTGGTGTTGAAGGCCGCGCATCCCTCGCCACTGTCGGCGCATAATGGCTTTCTGGGCTGCCGCCATTTCTCGCGCGCCAATGCGTTTCTAGAGGAGAAGGGGCGCGGCGCGATCGACTGGGCCTTGCCGGAAGTGGCCGCCGCCTGAAAATCAGACGATTCGACGCGGGGAAGGGAGAGCGATGCAATGGATAACGTCATTAACCTGCGGCAGGCGCGCAAAGCCAAGATGCGGGACGAGAAGGAACGGCTCGCGCAGGCTAATCGCGCGAAATTCGGCCGCAGCAAGGCGGAGCGGCTGGAAACGGAAGCCGGGGAAGCCCGCCGGGTTCGCGCTCTGGATGGGGCGCGGCGGGAGAAGGAGGGGCCGGACGCATCCTAGACTTGCCTTGATCGGATAGTGCCGTGCCGAATCTGCCCATGCAGCATGGATGCGGTTGCGCTCAAGGTCCGTGCCTGATACCGGCGCGCCCAATATCCGCGCCAGTTCCGAAGGAAGGTTGCTTCGCCCATGTCCGCTTCCAATCCCGACAAGATTAATCGCATCGTCCTCGCCTTTTCCGGCGGGCTGGATACGAGCGTGATCCTGAAATGGCTGCAACAGACCTATCAGTGCGAAGTCGTGACCTTCACGGCCGATCTGGGGCAGGGCGAGGAACTGGAGCCTGCGCGCGCCAAGGCTCGGCTGATGGGCGTCAAGGAAGAGCATATCTTCATCGACGACCTGCGCGAAGAATTCGTGAAGGACTATGTGTTCCCGATGATGCGCGCCAATGCGCTTTATGAGGGGCTGTACCTGCTCGGCACCTCCATCGCCCGTCCGCTGATCGCCAAGCGGCAGATCGAGATCGCGAAGCAGGTCGGCGCCGACGCCGTATCCCACGGCGCGACCGGCAAGGGCAATGATCAGGTGCGTTTCGAGCTGGGCTATTATGCGTTGCAGCCGGACATCAAAGTGATCGCGCCGTGGCGCGAATGGGATTTGACCAGCCGCACGAAGCTGATCGAGTTCGCGGAAAAGCACCAGATCCCAATCCCGCGCGACAAGCGGGGGGAAAGCCCGTTTTCGACCGACGCGAACATGCTCCATACCTCGTCCGAAGGGAAGGTTCTGGAAGACCCGTGGGACGAAACGCCCGATTATGTCTACTCGCGCACGGTGAACCCGGAGGACGCGCCCGACGCGCCGGAATATATCACCATTGATTTCGAGCGCGGCGACGGCGTGGCGATCAATGGCGTGGGCATGACGCCCGCGACTTTGCTCGAAACGCTTAACGAATATGGCCGCAAGCATGGCATCGGGCGGCTCGACCTGGTCGAGAACCGCTTCGTCGGTATGAAGTCGCGTGGCATGTATGAAACGCCGGGCGGCACCATCTATCACCTTGCCCATCGCGGCATCGAACAGGTGACGCTGGATCGCGGCGCGGCGCATCTGAAGGACGAACTCGCGCCCAAATATGCCGAGCTGATCTATAACGGCTTCTGGTTCTCGCCGGAGCGGGAGATGCTGCAGGCCGCCATCGACCACAGCCAGGAGAAGGTGACGGGCACCGTCCGCCTCAAGCTCTACAAGGGCGGGGTCTATGTCGTGGGCCGCAAGTCGCCTTATTCGCTCTACAGCGAAAAGGTCGTGACGTTCGAGGACGATGCGGGCGCCTATGACCAGCGCGACGCGGCGGGCTTCATCAAGCTCAATGCGCTGCGGCTGCGGCTGCTGGGCGGCCGGGATCGCTGAGATTTCGGCGTCTCGCCGTTACACATTGCGACATTTTATTCCGTGACATGACACAGTTGCGGGACAAGTCTTGCCGATAAGCGTTTCCAGGGACGGCCTTCGCCGTTCGTGACAGACATTTGGAAGGAAGACTGACATGATCCGCAAGTTCATGATGACGGTGGCCGCTGGCGCTTTGTTGACAGGGGGCCTTGCCGCTTCGCACATCGCTGCGGCGCAGGACGGCCCCGGTCGCGGCGGTCCGCGCGGCGGCATGATGATGATGGCCGATGCCAATAAGGACGGCAATCTCACCAAGGCGGAACTGACCGCCTCTCTCGAAGCGCGCTTTGCGAAGATGGACGCCAACAAGGATGGCAAGCTGAGCAAGGAGGACTGGGAACTGCGCCGCCAGCAGCGGCAGGAAGCCCGCTTCGCGCAGCTTGACACCGACAAGAACGGCCAGATCAGCAAGGCCGAATTCACCGCCAAGCCTGATCGCAGCGCCGAGGCGGGCAAGCCCGGCGGGCCGGATGGACGTCATTGGGGCGGCCGCCATCATCGCGGCTTCGGCAAGGGCATGAAAGCTGGACCGGACGGCGCGCAGGCTGGTCCCGTCACGCGTGAGCAGTTCGTGGCGCGCGGCGTGGCGATGTTCGACCGGGCCGACGCGAACAAGGACGGCACTGTCACCGCCGAGGAGATGAAGGCCGCGCATCAGGCCATGCGGAAGGCGTGGCAGGACCGCAAGGGATCGGATTCTGCGCCTGCCGCAGACACGCCCGCCGACTGACACGCACAATATGGGAAGGGCGGGGGCAGTTTGCCTTCACCCTTCCCCTCTCTTCCCAGCCGTGACAGAAGCCTGAAACATGAGCGAACGACCCCATTTGCTGCTCGTCGATGACGAGCGTTCGATCCGCGAGCCGCTGGCGCAATATCTGACGCGCAACGGTTTTCGCGTCACCGCCGTCGAAAGCGCGGCGGAAGCGCGGGTGCGGCTCAATGCCAACGCGATCGACCTGGTGGTGCTCGACATCATGATGCCGGGCGAGGACGGCCTGTCGCTGTGCCGCCATATCCGCGAGACGAGCGAGATTCCCGTGATCCTCCTGACCGCCAGGTCGGAGGAGACGGATCGCATCGTAGGGCTGGAAATGGGCGCGGACGACTATGTGCTGAAGCCCTTCTCCCCGCGCGAACTGGTGGCGCGGATCAAGGTGATCTTCCGCCGCGTCGCCACCGGTGGCCAGCGGGTGACGGCTCCCGACGGCGCGACCTATGCTTTTGCCGGATGGTTGCTCAAGACGCAGGAACGCACGCTGGTGGACGCCGAGGGGGTGGCGCTGCCGCTGTCGACGGCGGAGTATAATCTGATGATGGCCTTCGCCACCCGGCCCAACCAGGTGTTGAGCCGCGACCAGTTGCTCGACATCACGCAAGGGCGCGAAGCCAACGCCTTCGATCGCGCCATCGACAACCAGATCAGCCGCCTACGCAAGAAGATCGAACCGGACCCCAAGAACCCGACGCTTATCAAGACGGTTTGGGGCGGCGGCTATACCTTGTCGGCGGAGGTACGCAGGCTGTGAAGCGGTTGCGACTGTGGCCCCAGAGCCTTGTCGGGCAGGTCATCCTGCTGGTCGCCATCGCGCTGTTCGTGGCGCAGGCGATCAATTTTGCGCTCTTGCTGCGGGAACGGAACCGGCTGGAACTGACCGGGCAAACCGCCCCTGCCGTTTATCGCATCGTGGACGCGCTCGACAGTCGCGGCGACCGGCGAGCCGACGACCGGCGGGTGCGGGCGCGCTTTACCGATGCGCCACCGCGTGTCGAAGGACAACGGCGTCCCGATGTCGAAAGCCGGGCGGCGGCGATGTTCGAGGATATCGGGTTGCAGATGCGGTCCATTCGGGCGGTGCAGGACAGCGAAAGCCTGCCCATGCGTCGCTGGGAACGCCTTCGAGCCCGGGCGTCGGGTGCAGAACCGGTTATGCACAATGTAGGCCGATTGGTTATGGCGGCCGAATATGAGCCGGGCAAATGGGTCGTGACGCAGACGCGCACGGGTGAGCGGCCGCAACGTTTTGGCGGCTGGCTGATCGGACAGACTGCTATCCTTTATGTCATCGTGCTGTTGCCGTTATTGTGGGTAGGGCGCCGGCTGGCGCGTCCGTTGCGGCAATTGACGGAGTCCGCCGAGCAGTTCGCGCGAACCGGCGCCGCCGATCCGGTGGATGAGCGCGGGCCGGGCGATGTGCGCCAACTCACGACCGCTTTCAACGCGATGCGCGCGCGCATTTTCCTGATGCTGAATGAAAAGGACCGGATGCTGGGTGCGATCGGTCATGATCTGCGTACGCCGCTTGCCTCGCTGCGGGTCCGCACCGAATCGGTGGAGGATGAAGGCGAGCGCGCCCGCATGTCCGAAACCATTGATGAGATGAACCGGATGCTGGAGGACATATTGTCGCTCGCGCGGGCCGGGCGGAGCAGCGAGTCCGCGCAGAAGGTCGATCTTTCGGCTTTGGCGGATGCTGTGGTGGAGGATTTCCTGGAACTGGGATCGCCGGTCGACATGGCCGAGAGCGCTCGCGCCGTGGCCAATGTGCGCCCGCAGCAGATTCGCCGGGCCCTCCGCAACCTTATCGAAAACGCCACGGTCTATGGCGAGCGGGCGCATGTTTCGGTGGCGCGCCGGGATGGCGCCATTCACCTGATCGTGGAAGATGACGGCCCCGGTATCGCTGAAGATCGCATGGAAGAGATGATGGAGCCGTTCACCCGGTTGGAGGGATCGCGCAATCGCGATACCGGCGGCGCGGGCTTGGGTCTGGCGCTGGTACGAGCGATCATGGCCGAGCATGGCGGATCGTTGCACCTCGCCAACCGCGCAGAAGGCGGGTTGGAGGCGAGCTTGATTTTGCCTGCATAGGTATTTGCGGGCGATTGGCGCGATTGAGGAATGGGCGGGTTGTCGCTCCTCACCCCCGTTCGTCCTGAGTAGGGGCTGAGCGAAGTCGAAGACCCGTATGGGGCCGACGCGCCACATGTCCTTCGATATGCCTCTTCGATAGGCTCAGGAGCTGCTCAGGACGAACGGCGCGCTGCCGTTCCGCCCCCCCGAACCGGTACACGGCGCAACACTGCAAAAGTGCGGTATTTCCCGTCAATGCTTACCAGGTTTGCCGGACGCGCCCGGCGCGGCCGGGTTTATCAATTCCGCGCCCGCCGGAAGGCCCGTGCCACCCATGTTGAGGCGCAGGGCCTGTTCGCGGGCCACGCGGAGGGGGTTATCCCGTTCCTTGATCTCAGCTCTGGTTTCCGCATCCATCTCTGCATTGGCATCGGGCGTTTCCGCGCCGCGCGTCCAGCCCAGGACGATCGACATGCGCCGGTTGCGCGGGTCATAGGCATCGTCCTTCACGAAGGGTTCGCGGTCGGCCACGCCTTCGATCCGGGCGAAGCGGGCATTGCCGATTCCTTCGTCCGACAGCGCCTTGCGTGTTGCTTCGGCGCGGGCGGAGGACAGCATCCAGTTGTTCATCGTCCGCCCTGCCGCATAGGGCAGGCCGTCGGTATGGCCGCGCACGATCAGCGGATTGGGCATGGTTTCGAGCACGTTGGCGACTTCACCCACCAGCGCGCGCGCCTGCGGCAGTAGTCGGTCGGTGCCCATCGAGAACATGGCGAAATCCGCTTCGTCGATCAGGTCGATGCGAAGCCCTTCGCGCGTTTCGGTGAAGCGCACATTCTTGCGGAGATTCTGCATGCCCCGGCGCGTCATGCGTGCTTCAAGGTCTTTCTTGATCGATTCGAACTTGGCGCGGTCGGCCGCCCGCAACCCCTTGCCGCCCTGATCCGCCGTTCCGCTCGCATCGCGAGGGATGGTCATAGACATGGTGCCCTGACCGCCGGTGGTCGGGTAATTTTCCTTCCCCTTGATGCTGTCGCCGCCGAGCAGGCCATTCGCGCCCGCCGATGCCATCTTCATTTCGATAAGGGTCGGAGTGAAATAGTCGGCCAGCGCCTTGCGCTGTTTTTCGGTGGTCGCGCCGAGCAGCCACATCAGTAGGAAGAACGCCATCATTGCCGTCACGAAGTCGGCATAGGCGACCTTCCATGCGCCGCCATGATGGCCACCATGTCCTTCGACGATGATCTTCTTGACGATGATCGGTCTTGGTTCAGGCTCGTTCGCGCCGCGCTTCTTTTCGGCCATGACTTATTTGCCCCGCATGCCGTCGAACACTTCGGCGAAGGCTGGCTGGTTCGCATGAGTGAGGCTGGAGCGCGCCGCTTCGATGACGAGCGGCTGGGGATGGCCGTGGAGCGAGGCGATGATGATCTGCTTCACGACATGATACATGGAGCCGTCCGCCTCGATCACGCTGCGGCAGCGGTTGGCGAAGGGATTGACCATGCCATAGGCGAGCAAGACGCCCAGGAAGGTGCCCACCAGCGCCGAACCGATCATCGCGCCAAGGATGGCGGGCGGCTGGTCGATAGCGCCCATGGTCTTGACCACGCCGAGGACCGCCGCGACGATGCCCAGAGCAGGCAGGGCGTCGGCCAGGCCCTGAAGATTGTCGGCGGGTTTCAGTGCCTCATGATGATGGGTCTTGAGCGCATTATCCATAACCTCCTCGACCGCATGGGGATCGAGCGTGCCGGACGACACGACAACCAGCCGCAGCGTGTCGCTGATAAGGTGGATCAGCGTCTTGTCGCCCATCAGGCGCGGATATTCGGTGAAGATGGTGGAACTGCCCGGATCTTCGATATGCGGTTCCAGCGCCACCGGCCCTTCGACGCGGAGGGTCTTCATCAGGCGGCTGACGAGGAAGATGCAGTCTAGGAAATCCTGCTTCTTGTATTTGGGGCCTTTGAATACCTTCCCAACGCCGCCGCCCAGCGCCTTGAGGTCCGCGCCGCTATTACCGATGATAAGCGCGCCGACGGCTGCGCCGCCGATGATCAGCATTTCGTGAGGAAGGGCGTGCAGAACCGGGCCGATGTCGCCGCCGGTGAAGATGAACCCACCAAACACCATGACGAGCAGGACGACGAGGCCGATAATAGCGAACATGAAAATCCCCGAAAATTTTGCCCGAAGGGGCCAACCCCGTCAGCATCCCGTGCAATGCCGTTTCATTGGTTAATACGGTTTGGTTAGCGTTCGGTTTAGGAGCGCGCGCCCTTTTTTCCGATCAGCCGATAAGGTCGAACAGCGTCTGCTTGTTGATGCGCGCGAATGCGGACTGGGCGGCGTTGAGCTGAAGCAGCTTGGCCTGAACCGAAGATATGACCTGCGCGAGATCGGTCGATTCCAGTGTGGAGCGGCGTTCGGTCAGGTCCAGATCAACATCGGTCAGCCGCGCACCGACCACGTCGAGGCGATCGGATCTGACGCCCTGTTTCGCCAGCTCGACGATGATATGGCTCTGGCCCGCCTGGATGCTTTCCAGCGCCGTTCCGATGTCGCTGTCACTGCCGCTTGAAACGGCCGTGATGCTCTGATTCAATATGTCGTCGATCGACATTGCCGTGCCGTCCACGTCGATCCCTTCCGAAACCTGCTGGCGTGTCCCGACCACTGCCAGGTTGAGGCCTCGACTGACCGGCACCAGAACGCTTTGTCCGTCATCGAACACCGACACGCCTTGATAATCCTTCTGGTTCAGCAATTCGCCCACGGTGGTGCGGATGGTCTTGAGTTCCTCGACGATGGCGCCACGGCTCGTGTCGTTGAGCGAACCATTGCGGGCCGAGATCACGAGATCCTGCGCCCGCACCAGCAGGTTGTTGATTTCGTCCAGATTGGATTCGGCATTGGAGGCGCGGGTCGTGCCATAGCTGACATTGGCTTGCCAGGCCGCCTGCTGCGCCTGTGCGCGGCCGATGTCCGAAACCTGCACCCATGCAAGGGCATTGTCGGACGGCCTGGTCAGCGTCACGCCGGAGGAAATGGCGGTCTGGCCCGCGATGATGCTTTGCGACAGCTGCTGCTGACGGCGGATTTCGGCGGTAAGGGTCTTGTTGGTGATGCCAACCATCGGTCAGGCCTTTCCCGTTCAGATAAGTTGCAGGATGGAGTCGACGGTTTCCTTGGCGACCTGCAATATCTTCGCGCAGCCCGAAAAGGCCTGCTGAAGGCGCAGCAGATCGGCCGCTTCCATATCGAGGTCCACGCCGCTCACCGCTTCGCGCGCGGCGACGGCCTGATCGGCGCGGCCCTGCGCGGTGGTCTGCTCCGCCTTGGTAGCGGTCAGCAGATTGGCATGGGTCGCGATCAACGCGGTCCAGTTCTGCTCCACGCTGCCATTGCCGCGCAGAGCCGATTGCACGGTCAGCAGATTGCCGTTGAGCGTACCGTCGGTCGACCGTGTTGCCAGAGCCGCCGGATCAGTGATGAGGGCCGCCATATTGGCCGCGCCACCGCCATAGGACAGGAGCGCGCCGCCCGCTGCAAGCGCGTCGGTCTGGCCCTGCGCGTGCCAGGCGTTCATGTCGGTCACGAACTGCTGGGCGAGAGTGTCGAGACTTGCGCGCCGGTCGGTGACGGTCTGCGCGGCGGAGAACAGGCCGCCCAACGTTCCGTTAGCGGGCGCGGCGAGCGCGGTGCCGCCGCTGGTCGCGAAGGAGAGCGTGCCATTGGGGTTAGCGCTGACCGCCACCTTCGTCGCGGCATCGCCCTGCACGAGCGTTTGCCCGTTGAAGCTGATCTGCACCGAATCATGCGCGCCGAAGCTGATGTCGACGTTCAGGTTTTCCGAAAGCTGCTGCAACGCCGCGTCCCGGCTGTCGAGCAACTGGGCATAAGCAGAGGTGCCGGGTTGCGCCCGCAGCAGACTGCCGTTGATATTGGCGAGCTGGTCGAGGGCGATGTTGATGTTCGCCACCGACGCCTGGGCTTCGGTGGCGATACCGCTGGACGCGTTGCCGAGGTCGGCGGCGGTCTGGCGAAAGGCTTCGGCCACGCGGCTGATGCTGTCCAGCGTCGTTACGCGCAGCGATGTGTCGCTGGGGCTGGCGGCCAGCTTGTCCATATTCTGGAACATGCCGGTCATCAGCTTGCCGATGCCGGTGTCGGTATCGTTGAGCGCGGTTTCGGTATCGGTCAGCCAGCGCATCCGCGCGGTCGAACTGCCCAGCGCCATGCCGGTCAGGCGCACCGCGGTGTCCAGATAGGGATCGGTGGCGCGATTGACGCCGGCGATCTGCGTGCCGCCGAAATTGGCCCTTGAAATGTACAAGGCCATGGTGGCGGTCGAAGCGCCGGATTCAATAGTCGTCACCGAGCGGCGCGAATAGCCGTCGGTGTTGGCGTTGGCGATATTTTCCGACACGGCCCCCATCGCGGCGCGATAGGCCCGCGTGCCAGACGCGCCGATGACGAAGAGGTCGCTCATGGGCTCTTATCCTGTGTGGGAGTGGCGGGCGGCTGCGCCTTGCCGCCGAACTGGCTCAGCAGCAGCTCGGCAATGCCAAGGCTGCCCTTTTGCGCCATGCTGTCGGCGGTACGGGCGTCGGCCATGTCGCGGAACTGTTCCGACGCGCTGGTGTCGAGCAGGCTATCCCCCATGCTGGAGGAGCGCATCGCGCCAATCATCTGGCGCAGGAAGATCGCCTCGAACTGCTGCGCCGCCTTTTGCAGCGCGGTTTTGTCCGCGTTCCCGCCATTGGAGGCGGAGGTTCCTGTAACGGTCGAAATCTGCATCACAACACCACCAGATCAGCTTTCATGGCGCCCGCCTGTTTCAAGGCTTCGAGGATCGCGACCATGTCGGCGGGAGAAGCCCCGATGGCGTTGACCGCCTTCACTATATCGGCCAGAGACGCGCCACCTTTAAAATTGACCATCGGTTTTTTCTGTTCGTCGATCTGGATCGAACTGGATTGCTCCACCGCAGTCTGCCCGCGCGAAAAGGGGGCGGGTTGGACGACACGGGGCGCTTCGTTGACGGAGACGGTCAGTTTTCCGTGCGCCACGGCGGCGGGATGGATCTTGACCGCGCCGTTGATGACCACGGTGCCGGTGCGGGCGTTGACGATGACGCGGGCGGGCGCGTCGGCGGGCGAGACTTCGATATTCTCGATCATGCCCATCATCATGATGCGGTCTTCCGCGCCGGGCGCGGCGCTGATGGCGACCGAGACGGCGTCCATGGCGCGGGCGCGCTGGTCGCCGAAGGTGCGGTTGATGCCGTCCGCCACGCGCAGCGCTGTGGTGAGGTCGGCTTCCGCCAGATTGAAGGTGAGCGTGGGCGCGGTGTCGAAGCCGGTCGCGACCGCGCGCTCGACGGTCGCGCCGCTCGGGATGCGCCCGGCGGAGGGGACGTTGACCGACACCTGGCTGCCGTCCGCGCCGGAAACGCCGAGGCCGCCGACGGCGAGGTTGCCTTGCGCCATGGCGTAGATTTCATTGTCCGCGCCGCGCAGGGGCGTCATGATGAGCGTGCCGCCGCGCAGCGACTTGGCCTTGCCGAGCGCGGAGACGGTGACGTCGAGGCGCTGGCCGGGCTTGGCGAAGGCAGGGAGGTCGGCGGTGACGAGCACGGCCGCCGCGTTCTTGAGCGCCGGGTTGACGCCCTGCGGCAGTGTGAGGCCGAAGCGCGAGACGACGCCCTTCATGCCCTGCGTCGCATAGTCGAGGCTGTCGTCGCCGGTGCCCGCGAGGCCCACCACGATGCCGTAGCCGGTGAGCTGGTTAGGGCGCACGCCCTGGAAGGTGCCGAGGTCCTTGATCCGTTCCGCATGGGCGGGGACGGCGAGCAAAGTCATGAATGAGATGGCGAAGAGAACGATTGTTCGCAGCGGCTGTAGGAGATTGGACATGTTGGAAATCTCCATCAGAAGGGGCTGATCATCGAGAAGAAGCGTTGCAGCCAGCCCTGACGGCTGGCGCGGGCGATTTCGCCCTTGCCGGTATAGATGATCTTCGCGTCGGCCACGCGGGTGGAGGCGATGCGGTTGTCCGGGCTGATGTCCGCCTGACGGACAAGGCCGCTGATCTGGATGAATTCGTCGCCGCGATTGAGGGTCAGGGCCTTTTCGCCCTTCACCAGCATCGTGCCGTTGGGATAGACCGCCGCGATGGTCACGGTGATCTCGCCATTGAGGGCATTGGACTGGGTCGCGTTGCCCTTGCCGGTGAAGCCGCTCTGGCCGCCCATGGCGACGTCGCTGGCGGAGAAGAGCTTGGAGAGCACGCCGGTGGTGGGCGGGGTCAGGCCGATATTGCCGTTGCGGCTGGTGTCGGCGCTGTTGCTCTTGGTCGCCTGCGTGCGTTCGACCAGGACGATGGTGATGATGTCGCCCACGCTGGTCGCGCGCGCCCCGCTGGTGAGCGGCGTGTAGCCCATCGACGCCTGAAAGATCGAGCCGTTGGCGGCGGGCGCGGCGGGCTGCGCCACGACCGTGGGGGCGTAATATTGCCGTTCCTCCTCGCGCTGCTTCTTGCCCGCGATGGCGGGGGAAGCGATCAGCGACAGGGCGGCGATGGAGGCGGAAAGGGCGCGCATCAACCGGCTCACAACTGCTGGTTTACATATTGGAGCATCTCGTCGGTCGCCTTGATCATCTTGGAATTGACCTCATAGGCGCGCTGGGTTTCGATCATGTCGACCAGCTCCTCGACCACATTGACGTTCGAGGTTTCGAGATTGCCGGAGCGGATCGCGCCGCGCCCATCCAGGCCCGCGACGCCGACCTGCGGCGTGCCGCTGGCCGCGGTTTCGAGCAGCATGTTGCCGCCGATCGGCTGGAGGCCGGACGCGTTCATGAAATTGGCGAGTTCGATCTGGCCGAGCTGGGTCGCTTCCGTCTGGCCCTGCAAGGTCGCGGAGACGGTGCCGTCATTGCCGATGGTGAGGCCGGTCGTGCCTTCGGGCACGGTGATCTGCGGGATCAGCGGCAGGCCGTCGCTGGTGACGACGACGCCTTCGGCCGTGGTCGTGAAATTGCCCGCGCGGGTATAGGCGATGGAGCCGTCGGGCCGCTGGACCTGAAAGAAGCCCGCGCCCTCGATCGCCATGTCGAGCGCGTTGCCGGTTTCCTGCAACGTGCCCTGGGTGTTGATCTTGCTGGTCCCCTGCATCGAGACGCCGGAGCCGAGATTGAGGCCGGTCGCGAACTTGTTTTCCGTGTCGGAGTTCGCGCCCGCCGCCACCATTTGCTGATAGGCGAGGGTTTCGAAATCGGCGCGGTCGCGCTTGAAGCCGGTCGTGTTGACGTTCGCCAGGTTGTTGGCGATCACGCGCATCTTCGTGTTCTGCGCGTCAAGGCCGGTGCGGGCGACATGAAGGGCTGCGTTGGTCATCGTCTCTTGTCTCCGTGGAGCCGTATCGGCTCAGTCCTGCCTGTTGAAAAGCAAGGTTCGTGCCAAATTAACCATCAAGGCGCATGAGCGATGCGCCGCCATCATCGAGCTGTTTCGCGGTGTCGATCATCTTGACCTGCGTTTCCCACGCCCGGCTCGCCTCGATCATCTGGACGAGGGCCGCTGTCGCATTGACGTTGGAGCCTTCGACCGATCCGGCGGTGACGGTGGCGAGCGGATCCTGCGGCAACGCGCCGCCATTCGTCTCGCGGAACAGGCCGTCCGTGCCCTTGGCGATGGAGGAGCCGGTGGCGTTGACGAGTTTCAGGCCATCGACGCGCTGCGGGTTGGCGGCGTCGCCCCCCTGCGGCACGCCCCAGATGCTGCCGTCCTGCGCGATGGAGAGGCTGTCCATCTGCGGCAGGGTGATGGGACCGCCTTCGCCCAGCACGGGCAGGCCGTCGCCGGTGGTCAGCAGGCCGCTGTCGGTGAGTTTAAGGTCGCCCCGGCGCGTATAGGCTTCGCTGCCGTCCGCGGCCTGAACGGCGAGCAAGGCGTCGCCGTTCATCGCCACGTCCAGCGGATTGCCGGTCGCGGTGACTGCCCCCTGCGCCATGTCGGCGGCGATCACCTGTTCGGACGCCTGCGCCCGCGTGTCGAAGGTATCGCCCTTGATCCAGCGCGTCTCGGCATTGGCGATCTCCGCGCGGAAGCCAACGGTGTTGACGTTCGCGAGATTGTTGGAAATCGCCGCCTGCCGCGCCATCGCGCCGCGCATTGCGGTGAGTGCCGTGTTGACGAGCCGGTCCATGGGTTTGTCCTGTTTCCTGTCTTGTCCGACCCGTTCGCTCTGTTTGAACGAGCCGCTTGTCTCGTCCAAAATGTCGAAGGCTCTGCTGAGGCGAAGCCGAAGCACTTCGCTTCGCTCAGCGGAAGGCTTCGACTTCGCTCAGCCCGAACGGGAAAGAGCTTTAATTTCCGGCTGGTTTATGACCGCATGTTGACGATGGTGGTGGACAGCGTGTTCGCCGCCTCGATCGCCTTGGCGTTCGCCTGGAAGTTGCGCTGGGCGGAGATCAGGCTGACCAGTTCCTCCGTGATGTCCACGTTGGAGCGTTCCAGCGTGCCGGACTGGATCGATCCGAAAAGGCCGCTATTGGCGGTGCCGAACATCGGGTCGCCGCTGGCCGCGGTCGAATACCAGTGCGCGTCGCCGCGCTGGCGCAGGCCGTCCTGGCTGTTGAAGGCGGCCATGGCGGCCGTGCCCAGATGGACGGTGGTGCCATCGGCATAGACGCCGGTGATGTCGCCATTTTCCGCCACGCCGACGCTGGAAAGCTGGTTGCCGGTGCCGCCGTCGGGCCAGTTGGTCGGAACCTTGAGATCGACGAGGTCGCCGGTGCCCAGCGTGCCGGTCGCGGTGGGCGCGCCGGTCACGGGATCGACCGGGATCACCTGAAGCCGCGCGCCGGTGGTGTCGACGACATAACGGTCGTTCGTCACCGAAAAAGCGCCGTTGCGGGTGTAGCTGACCTGATCGTCGGCGGTGCGCTTGACGGTGAAGAAGCCTTCGCCAGTGATGGCGAGGTCCAGCGTCTTGTCGGTGCCCTGCGTCGTGCCCTGCGTGAACTGCTGGGTGATGCTCTGGACGCGGACGCCCTGGCCGGACACCTGCGTCGTGGTCTGCATCGGCGCGGCGGCGAAGATGTCGCCGAAATTGGCCTGGCTGCGCTTGAACGCGGTGGAGTTCACGTTGGCGACGTTGTTGGAGATGGTCGCAAGGTCGGTCTGGGCCGCCTTGAGGCCGGAAAGCGAGATGTAGAAGGACATGGCGTTGCTCCCTGGGTGAAAAGGATGAGGTTAAGCGAGACTGATGGCGTCGGCGGGGCTGTAGGTGCCCAGCGCGGTGATGAGTTTGGACGCGCTGCCGTCGGCGGGCGACTGGACGGCGGCGATGGCGGCCCAGCTTGCGACCCGATTGGGGTTCGCGCCGTTGACCTTGATCTGGAGCGGGCCGTCGGCGATGGTTTCGCCCGCCTCATCCTTGCCGTCCCAATAGAAATTGACGTCGCCCTTGGACTGGGCGCCCAGGTCGATGGTTTTGACCGTGTTGCCGTTGCCGTCGACCAGATCGACCGAGACGTTTTCGGCGTCGCTGCCAAGCGTGAGCTGGCCGATATACTGGCCCGCGGCGTCGGGGGCGGCGATATTGCTTTCGACCAGCATCGACTTGCCGATCCAGCTTGCCGCGTCGCCCAGGCGCGAGCCGGTAAGCTGCGAGGCGAGGCTTTTCATCGTCGCGTTCATTTCCGCGATGCCGCTGGAGTTGGTGATCGTCGCCATCTGGGCAACCATCTGGGCATTGTCCATCGGCTCGAACGGGTCCTGCGTCTGCATCTGGGCGGTGAGCAGGCGCAGGAAATCCGCCTGCCCCATTTCCGACTTGCCGGTCGCCTTGACGGTGGAAGGGCTATAGGCGGGAATGCCCGCGCTGTCGGTTACGTTCGAGGTCGTGCTCATTTGCCGATCCTTATGGTTTCCATCATCAGCGATTTGGCGGTGTTCAGCACCTGCACGTTGTTCTGGTACATGCGGGCGGTCTCGATCATGTCGACCAGCTCCGCATTGCTATCCACGGCCGCTTCCCAGACATCGCCATTGGCGTCGGCCAGCGGGTGATTGGGATCGTGGCGCTTGGTGGGCTGGGCGTTGGTGGTGACGACCTGCTCCACCTTCACGGTCGACACGCCGGGGCTGTCGGTGACGGAGCGGAAAACCGGCTTGATCGCGCGATAGGCGTCCGCCGCGCTGCCCGACACATTGCCCGCATTGGCCATGTTGGACGCGGTGGTGTTGAGGCGGACGAGCTGCGCGCTCATGGCGCGGCCGGCGATGTCGAAGACGTTCATGGGACCGGAGCCGCTCATGCTCATTCTCCCTTCAGGGCGCGGGTGATGGTGTTGATGCGGCCCTCCAGGAAGGAGAGGGTCGTGCGATATTTGACGGCGTTCTCCGCGAACAGCGTCTGTTCGGTGCTGAGTTCCACCGTGTTGCCGTCGAGGCTGGGTTGCAGGGGCACGCGGTAGCCCATGGAATCGTCGGCCGCTTTCGATACGTCGGCGGCGGATTTGGCCGCCTGCGTGGTCGCTTCCTTGAGCGCGGCGTCGAAGTCGATGTCGCGCGCCTTGTAGCCCGGCGTCGAGGCGTTGGCGATGTTGGACGCGAGCAGGGACAGGCGCTGCGAGCGAAGCGCCAGCGCCTTTCCATGTATCCCGAACAAACCGTCTTCCAGCGACATTTTCGTCTTCCGTCCCTTTTTGCCCCGATGGGCCTAAAACTTCGGTTCGCCGCGCCGTTCTGAAGCCTGATGGCGTGCAGTGCGGGCGATCCAGCCTGATATTCGCAAGAGCCGTGCCAATTTGCGTGGGTGACGCATCGGCAAAGGCGAAAGTGGCGGAAATCCGGGGGATTGCCTCAAGCAGGCGGCAAGGGCGGCAATTTTTTGCCGGGCGGCGGCAAGGCTTTGCCGGGCCTGGATGGAGCGGCGAGTCATGGTGGGAATATTGGGGCATCTGTTCGATCCGCTGACCTTGACGGCGATGGTCGCGGGCATCGGGCTGGTGGCGCTGTTGCAGAATGGCGGGGCGCATTTCGCGCGCGCCTTCGCGGCGCTGAGGCCGCTCGTCACGGCCCGCCCCGCGCGGGATCGCGATGCGGCGCGGGCGGCGATGCTCAGGATCGACCAGGTGGCGCAGTTGCGCGGGCTTTCCTGCACGGACCGGGTCAAGACCGCCGATCCCTTCCTGGGGGAGGCCGCGCGCCGCCTCGCCAATTGCGAGAAGGTGGAGCAGTTCGAGCTGTGGGCCGCGCAGGCGCTGGCGGATCGCGGGCAAAGGCACGCGGCGGTCCGCAATGTGTGGCTGTCGGTCGCCGACGCCGCGCCCGCGCTGGGCATGGCGGGGACGATCATCGGCCTTGTCGGCATGTTCGCGGCGATGGACGATCCCGCCAGGCTGGGGCCGTCCATGGCGCTCGCGCTGCTGACGACGCTCTATGGCGTGGTGATCGCGAATATCGTCGCCGCGCCGATTGCCGCGCGGCTGGCGGACCTGTCCGAGCGGGAACTGGCCTGGCAGCAGGAAGCCGTGGCGCGGATGCTGGCCATTGCGCGGCGCGAAAATGCGCCGGTGCGGCGCGCTTCGATCCGTGAGGTCGCATGAGCGCGCCTCCTGCTCCAGCCATGGTTCGGCGGAACCGATGGGCCGTCAGCTTTGCCGATCTTCTCCTGCTGTTGCTGGCCTTCTTCGTGCTGTTGCAGGCGAGCGGGCAGCGGCGCGACGTCATGCTGGCGGGCCTGAGCCAGCAATTTGGCGGGCGGCCGATGCGGCAGGGGATCGAACTGCGCGCGGCGGAGCTGTTCGTGCCGGGCGAGGCGCTGCTGACTGGTGCGGGCAAGGCGCGGTTGACGGCCATTGCCCGCGAATTTTCGCGCGAAAGCGGCGGGATCGAGGTCCGCAGCCATGGCACGGACCCGGCGCGGCAGCGGTTCGACGACTGGGATCTGGCGGCGGCGCGGCTGGGCGCGGTGGCGCGGGCCTTGCGGGCCGAAGGGATTGCGGGCAGCCGTCTGGCGATCCGCGGGCTGGATCAGGCCGAAGGGAAGGCGGGGCAGGGACAGGTCATCCGCATCGCGCCTGATGTTAAATGAGGCGCCAGGGAAATCATGCTCCTGCGAAGGCAGGAGCCTAGGGCGCTTGGACAAATTCCGTGTATCGGGGAACGGCTAAAATGGGTGGGAGGCGGACTGTCTGCTATTCCCATCTCCGTTCGCCCTGAGCGAAGTCGAAGCCTGTCCTGAGCGACGCCGCAGGCGGTGTCGAAGGGGGCAAGGCTGACCGTAGGGAGGCCACTTCGCTTCGCTCAGTGGAAGGCCCTTCGACGCCGCCTGGATGTGGGTTGTTCGCCATTGGCCGTTTTCAGCCCATCCGATTTTGTCCACGCCGCTTGGGCCCGTGCTGTGATCTGGGCTCCTGCCTTTGCAGGAGCGCGGGATCGTTGCGTTCTGTTTCGGAAAACTGGCACGAAAATTGCTGAAATACACGAAAGACATCCGCATTCGGAGACTGATCGTGTTGAAACTGTCCACATTCTGCCTTGCCGCCTTCGTCATGATGAGCGCCGGACCGGCGCTGGCGCAGCAGAAATTCGAGAATCTGGATCGGATCGACAGTCTGGTGGCGATGACCGTGGGCGCCAATCTGGGCGAGCCGGGCGGACCCGCCGCGCCGGTCGACCGGCGGCTGAAACTGGCGGCCTGTCCCACCACGCCCAATGTCGAGGGGCCGGTTTTCGGCGCCGCGATGGTGAAGTGCGATGCGCTGGGCTGGCGTATCCGGGTGCCTTTGGTCCCCGGCGGCGCGGCGGCGGCGTCCGGGCCGGTGGCGCGCTATGGCATGGCGAGCAGGCCGGCGCCGAAGGAAAACGCGGTCAAGCGCGGCGACCCCGTGCAATTGATGGCGGGCAACGCGGTGTTCAGCGTATCGCGCATGATGATCGCGGACGAAGATGGCGCGGTCGGAGAGACGATCCGCGTGCGTGAGGACAGGAAATCGTCGCCCATTTTGGCGCAGGTCATGGAAATGGGAATTGTGCGCGTTCCGGGATTTAATGATTTTTGAACTTGTCCGTTATAGACGGTAGGGACGAGTGAAGGATTGAACCCATGATCAAGTCAGTTGGCCAGAGCCTGAGCGCCGCAGTCGAGGCTTCCCGCATCCGGGATGGCGGCAAGGTGCGCGCATCCTCCGTGGGCACGGCTGGCGCGCCCGCTTCATCGGCGGCTTCGGCAAGCCCGGCGGCCCGCATGGCGGCGCAAGGCGCGCCGGTCGACATGGATCGCGTCGCGGCGATCAAGGCGGCCATCGCATCGGGCAATTATCCCGTCGATCCGGCGGCGATTGCCGACCGGATGCTGGCGCTCGACCTGCCGGTCGCGGGTTAGTTCATGCCGCTCGGCCTTGCCGCCCTCGATCATCTGCGGACCGCCTGCGAGGATTTGCGTGCGGTGCTCGACGGATATGATGCCGCCGCGATCGACGCGGCGAGCGCGAAGGTCGGGCAGGCGGCGGCGTCGGTGCGCGCCATCGGGGCGTGGCGTTCCGAACCGGATGTGACGGAACGGCTGAAGGCCATCGCGACTCTGCTGGAAATGGCGCGGGTGCGGACGCGGGTGCTGTCCGATCGCACGAATCAGAAGCTGAATGTCCTGGCGGTCCGTGGCGCGGAAAATGCGCCGCTGGTCTACGGGCGTTAGATTTTTCTTCCTCGCAATGATGGGAAAGGGCGCCTTTGGGCGCTTTTTTTGTGGCTGATGGGTTTCGGGCGTGAGCGGACATAGCCCAACGGAGTCGGGATTGGCGGAGCGTTCGCTTTCCCCCAAAACCATGCGCCAGCACACTCCATCATCCGCCTTTCCGAAAAGGCGCTGCATTTTCTTGCGGGCGCGTTAACCAAATATTGGCATAAGGCTTGCTCTAATGATCCCCGCTAGCAAAGGGGATTGTTCACAGTGTCGGCATTCGCGGACATCACGGTAACGGGGGCTTCGGCCGGCAATCGCGTCACCAACGCGATCGCCATGGCCAGCCGCAGGACGGGCGTCGATTTCGGCTACCTGCTGGGGCAGGCGAAGATCGAAAGCAGCCTCAATCCCAATGCGCGCGCGTCGACGTCGTCCGCGCGGGGCCTTTATCAATTCATCGACCAGAGCTGGCTCGCCGTCATCGACAAGCATGGCAGCGAATATGGGCTTGGCTGGGCCGCCGATGCGGTCAGCCGGGGTAGCAATGGCCGCTATTATGTGTCGGACCCGAATTTGCGGCAGCAGATACTGGATCTGCGGAGCCACCCGGAGACGGCTTCGGTCATGGCGGCGGAACATGCCGCGGACAACAAAGCCTATCTGGAGCAGCGGCTGGGCCGTGAAGCGCAGCCGGTCGACCTCTATCTCGCGCACTTCCTGGGCGTGGGCGGGGCCGCCAAGTTCCTGTCCACGCATGATCGCGCGCCGCAGGCGACGGCGGCTTCGCTGTTCCCGGCGGCGGCGCGGGCCAATCGGTCGATCTTCTACGACAGGCAGGGCCATGCCCGCAGCTTCGCCGAGATTCGCGACCGTTTCGCGGGCAAGCTGCAAAAAGGCATGGATTCGATCGGCGGCGATGTCCGCTATGCCGATGCCTCCGCGTCCCTGCCCGCCAATGCCAAGACCATTCAGCCCGCCGATTATGTGCGGATCGAAACCCAGCGCCTTGCCAGCGCGGCGGACGTCACCGTGACGCCCCAGCCGCAGACGGCGCGCCTCGCCTATCTCATGCTCGCCACCCTCGGAAGGTAACGGCTTCTCATGACTCCTGCCCAAGTCAAAGCGAAGATCTGGACGAACGCCGCCAAGGGGGCGGTGCTGCCCCTTGCGACATTGATGGTCGTGCTGTTCATGATGGTGCCCGTGCCGGCGGTGATGCTGGACATCGGGTTCATCACCAACATCATGATTTCGCTGGCGGTGCTGATGGTGGCGCTCAACGCCGCCAAGCCGCTGGATTTTTCGAGCTTCCCGACGGTGCTGCTGTTCGCGACGCTGCTGCGGCTGGCGCTGAACGTCGCGTCGACGCGCGTGGTGCTGGTGCAGGGGCATGAAGGATCGGACGCGGCGGGGCATGTGATCGAAGCCTTTGGCCATTTCCTGATCGGCGGCGATTATGTCGTCGGCATCTTCGTCTTTGCGATTCTGATGATCATCAACCTCGTCGTCATCACCAAGGGCGCGGGGCGCGTGTCGGAAGTGTCGGCGCGCTTCACCCTCGACGCCTTGCCGGGCAAGCAGATGGCGATCGACGCGGACCTGAACGCGGGCCTGCTGACGCCGGAAGAAGCCAAGGTGCGCCGCCGCGAAGTCGCGACGGAAGCGGATTTCTACGGCTCCATGGACGGCGCCAGCAAGTTCGTGAAGGGCGATGCGGTCGCGGGCATACTGATCCTGGCCATCAACATCGTGGGCGGCATCATATTGGGCGTGGTAAGCCATGGCCTGTCGATGGGCGAGGCCGCGCAGACCTATATCGTGCTGGCCATCGGCGATGCGCTGGTGGCGCAGGTGCCCGCGCTGCTGCTGTCCATCGCGGCGGCGGCCATCGTCACCCGCGTCGGCAGCGAGCAGGACCTGGGCGGCCAGATCACCAGCCAGTTCGGTTCGGGTCGCGCCTGGGTGCCGGTCGCGGCGATCCTGGCTTTCCTGGGCGTGCTGCCGGGGATGCCGCACTTCATCATCCTGACCGCCGCCGCCGTGGCGGGAGGGATCGCATGGCAGCTCCGCAAGGCAGGCCAGCGCAAGGCGGCGGAACCCGCCCCCGCGCCGCCGCCCGCCAATCCGGCGCTGATCGAATGGGATGACGTGTCGGACGGCGCGATATTGGGGCTGGAGATCGGCTATGGCCTGATTTCGCTGGTCGATGAGCGCAAGGGCGCGCCTTTGATGGCGCGGATCACGGGCATCCGGCGGCAATTGTCCAAGGAACTGGGCTTTGTCGTGCCGATGGTGCGGGTGAAGGACAATCTGTCGCTGGAACCCAATCAATATCGCATCACCATCGCGGGCGTGGTCGTGGGCGAGGATGAGATCTGGCCGGAGGATCTGCTGGCGCTGGACAGCGGCGCGCTGGAAGGCACGGTTTCGGGGCGCGAGACGAAAGATCCCACTTTCGGGCTGGAAGCGGTGTGGATTTCGCCCGCCAGGCGCAGCGAAGCGGTGATTGCAGGCTATACCGTGGTCGATCCGCCGACGGTGGTGGCGACCCATCTCAACCAGCTTATCGCCATGAATGCGAGCGAGATGTTCGGGCTGGACGAAGCGCGCAAGCTGCTCGACAACCTCAAGGACGCCGCGCCGCAACTGGTCGATGGGCTGACGCCGGGACTGCTCAGCCTCACGCAGATTTCCGCGCTGTGCCGGGCGCTGCTGTCCGAAGGGATCGCGCTCAAGGACTTCCGCCGCATCTGCGAGGCGATGGTCGACGCCGCGCGGCCCGACATGTCGCACGAACAGCTTGTCGAAGCGGTGCGGCAGCGGATCGGCGCGCTCATCATCCAGGGCCTTGTGCCGGTGAAGATGCCGCTGCCCGTCATCACGCTGGACGGCGATCTGGAGGCGCTGCTGGCGCAGGCGATGCGGGTGGCGGGCGACGCCAAGCATCCCATCGAGCCTGCGCTCGCCAACCGCATCATCGAAGCGGTGGTGCAGGCGGCGCGGCCCCTGCTGGGGCAGGCGCGCAACTTCGCCATCGTGACGTCGCCGATCGCGCGGCGGGCGCTGGCGCGGCTGTTCAAGCCGCATCTGCCGGAAACGCCGGTGCTGTCCTTCCTGGAAATTCCCGACGGCAAGGGGGTCGAGGTCGTCGCCGTGGTCGGCGGCGAGCAGCGGCCCATTCCGCGCCATGATCCCGCACCCGCGCGCGAGCGGGTCGCTTGAGGAGACTTGATCCATGTATATGAGCAAAGTCGCCGCCGGATCGGACGTCCATACCTACGGACGGCGGGGAACCGTCAATTCGCCCGAGCAACTGGCGCGGCAATATATGCCGCTGGTCCGCAAGATCGCCTGGCATGTCCATGGCCGCGTATCGAGCGCCATCGAGATCGAGGACTTGCTCCAGATCGGCATGGTCGCGCTGGTCGAGGCGGCCAATGGCTTCGAGGATCGCGGACTGGGTTTCGCCTCCTATGCCCAGATGCGCGTGCGGGGGGCGATGATCGACCATTTGCGGCGGCAGGCGACGCTTTGCCGGTCCGCCATGGCGCGGCGCAAGGAACTGGCGGGCGTCCGGCGCAAGCTGGAGCAGCGGCTGGGCCGGATGCCGACCGAAGCGGAAATGTCCGACGAGATGGGGCTGGACGCGGCGGCCTATCGCGAGATGGCTGACGGGGCCGAGATGGTCCAGCATATGAGCATGGACGAGGTCTATTCCGATCAGTCCATGTGGTTCGCCGATGTCGAGGACCGCGCCGACGATGTGATGGAGCGGGAGTCGCTGAAGGCGGCCATGGCGCAACATATCGGAGAACTGCCGCAGCGCGAGGCGCTGGTGCTGCAACTTTATTTCGTCGAGGAACTCAATCTGGAGGAAATCGGGCAGGTGCTGGACATCGGCGCGGCCCGCGTGTGCCAGATCAAGAAAGCGGCGCTGGACAAGCTCCGCGAGAAGTTGAGGGATTGGGATTAGAAAATCTGATCCTGCGATAGCGGGTTTCGGCCGTTTTCGCACGACCCACCTCCGTTCGGGCTGAGCTTGTCGAAGGGCGAACGGAGATGGGGATAGCAGACCGTCCGCCTCCCACCCCTAACCGTCGTTCGCTGGCCAGGTCGGCGTGATGGTCTTTCCATTGACCGAGAGGCGATAGCGCAGCGGGCGATAGCTTTGCGTGCGCCACCAGGGTTCGGGCACTTGGAACAGGCCATGTTCGTCGGCCCAGCGGCCCAATCCCTTGCGCGCCGTGATGGCGGCGAGGACAGGGGCGAGGAGCAGTCCCGCGACCACCGGCGTCACCCAACCCAGCGGCGTATCGCCCCGCACGGCCAGCAATGTGAGGCCAAGGCCCAGCAGAATATGCCATTTGAACAGCCAGACGGCGCCGATAAGCGCCATGCCGTCGCGGTCGCGGGTCTGGCCGTTCCAGCTGCTCTTGCGGCCCATCAATATGCCGAAAAGGTTGATCGTCTGGGTCAACATGCTGACCGGCGCCATCAGGATCGACAGGATGATGTCGGCCAGCACGCCCCGGCTCATCCGCGCCGCGCCGCCGAAACCGATGCGGTGGGCCGGGTCTGCCAGCGCCCAGATCATCGACAGCAGCTTGGGACCGAACAGCAGCACCGCCGTCAGCGCCAGCAGCCCGCCCGAGGGCAATACGGCGCTGGCCGGCCACAGGCCCGCGACCGCGCCGCCCAGCACGACCAGGATCAGCGCAAGCCATAAGGGCGAAGTGCAATAGGCCGAAGCGCCGACCAGCAACTGGAAGCGGCTGACCGGATGCAGCCCCTTGATCTTCGCGATCAGGGGGACGTGCTGGATGTTGCCCTGGCACCAGCGCCGGTCGCGCGTGGCGAGATCCGGGAGGGAGGGCGGGAATTCTTCGAAACTGTCGTCGGCCGTCACCATGTGCACGTCCCAGCTACGCCGTCGCAGCAAGGCAGCCTCGATCATGTCATGGCTCATGATATGGCCGCCGAAGGGGGCGCGGCCCGGCAGTTCGGGCAGGCCGCAGCTTTGCGCGAAGGCGCGCACGCGCAATATGGCGTTGTGGCCCCAGAACATGCCTTCGGACCCCGCCCACCAGATCATGCCGGCGGCGGAGATCGGGCCGAACAGGCGGCTGGCGAATTGCTGCCAGCGGGCGAAGAGCGTGGATGCGCCCACCACCGTCGGCACGGTCTGGATCAGGCCGAGATAAGGGTGGCGTTCCATGTCCGACGCCAGCCGCGCCATGGTCTGCCCGCTCATGACGCTGTCGGCGTCCAGCACGATCATATAGTCATAGCCACCGCCGAAACGCTGCACCCATTCGGCGATATTGCCGGGTTTGCGCCCGATATTGAGCGCGCGGCGGCGATAATGCACGGCGCGGGAAAAGCTGTGGCGGATCGCCTGATAGGCTTCCCGTTCGATCTCGCCATTTTCGGCATTGGAATCGCTGAGGATGAAAAATTCGAAGCGTTCGCCGCCCATCACCTGCGTCAGGGACCGCTCCATGATGGAAAGGCGGCCCAGCACGCCCAGGAAATCCTCGTTGCAGACCGGCAGCAATATGGCCGTCTGGCCGCGCAGCGGATCGCCAGGGCGCAGGGCGCGAGGCTGGACGCCGCGGCCGCGCCCGATGGTCAGCAACAGGAAGCCGATGAAGCTGGTCGCGAAGCCGAAGGCGATCCAGGCGAAGAGGGGAATGAACAGCGCGAGATAGATGCCTTCCCAAAGGGAAATGCCGTCGAGGCCGATGGAAAGGCGCATTTCATGCGCGGCCATGGACGCCGGGAGGACAGCGAGCAGCACCACCAGAAGCCGCCGCGCCCACAGGTCGATATTGCGCGCGCGCACCGGCACATCGTCCGGGGCAGAGGAAAAATCCTGCACCGGCATGGCAAGCGGCATTTCGGCGGGAACCTGTTCGAATGCCCGCGTCACGGATGCGTCTTGCGATTGTTCATGCAGCGGCCTTATGCCGTCCGTGCCCTTCATTCCAGACCCGTATCCATTTGTTCCGCACGCTCAACCCTTCGCGCAAGCCAAGGGTTCCGATCATGCGCCCAGCGGATAATGCACATATTCGCTGATGGCGCGATTGCCGGAGCGGAGCTGGACCCGAATATCCGTCGTCCCGCCGCCCTGACGCGCCACATCCAGCACGACACGGAAGAGATTACGTTGACCAAGCACCGGATAACCGGCCTTTTTGAGAAGCGCGCCATGCGCCACATCGGCCCAGATTTCGGGTTTTGCCTCTGTCACATCCGCGAAGTCGATGACCAGCCGGCCCTGACCCGCCTGATCGCCGCGCCCGCGCCAGACATCCTTGACCCATGCCGTCGCGGCGGATGCGGGCCTTTGCGCCGCCGACCAGTCGAGCCGATAACTGGCGTCGATCCGCCTGCCGGGGCGGACGGAGGCGGAAGGGGTCCAGTAGGCGGCGATATTGTCGGTATATTCGCTGTCGGTGGGAAAGGCATAGAGGCGCACCTCGCCCGGCCCCAGCCGCTTCGACGGGGTGGCCCAGAGCGAGGGGCGGCGGTCGTAGAATACGCCGTCGTCCTGATAATGACTGAAATCGCGGTCGCGCTGTAGCAGGCCGAAACCGGCTGGATCACGCTCGGCAAAGACATCGACGCGCGGTGCGGCAGGGTTGGTGAGGGGGCGGCAATGCGCCGTGCCGTTCGCGCTGGCGATGGCGAGCATGTCGCTATCGTGGATTTCCGGCCGCCAGTCGGTGCCCTGCGTCCGGTTCGCCTGATCGTACCAGAACATGCTGGTCATCGGCATCAGGCCCAGTTCCTCGATGGGCCTGCGGGGGAAGAGGGCGGCGGTCACGTCCTGCCGGACGCCCTGCGGCCCAAGCTGGCTGACGAAGCGGAACGCGCCGGTGATCGATGCGCCGTCCAGCAGCGCGTGGACGGTGACGCTGTCCGCGCTGGTGCGTTCCAGCCAGAAATGGGTGAAGCGGGGAAATTCCTCTTTCCCCGCAATGCTGGTGTTGATCGCCACGGCGCGGGCGGACAGGCCGAACTGCTTTTGCGGGCTGGGGGCACGAAAATAGCTGGCGCCCAGGAAGGAGAGCCAGTCCCCGTCCCGCGCCGCGTTCATGATGCGAAAACCCGCAAAGCCCGCATCGGGGCCAAGCGCGGCCACGGCATTGCCCGGCGGCGTGTCGAACATGGAGGGATCATAGCGCAGCGGCGTCGTGCGGCCATTTTCCACGATAGCGATGGAGACTGGCTGGGCGGCGTTGGCGCTCAGGGGAAAGAAACGGATGCCGGTATGGCCGGGAAGATCGCCCCAGAGCGTGCGCTCCTCGCGGAAGCGGGCCTGATGCAGGGCGTCGTAATCGACCTTCGCCGCTCCGGTATGAAGGGGCGTTTCCTGAAAGGGCGCGCGGGCCAGCCGCTGGGCCATGGCGACCAGCGCATCCCAGGAAAAGGCTTCACCCTTGCTCTGGGCCATAAGCGGACGAGGGAGGAGGAGGGCGGCGCTGGAGGCGGCGATCATCGCGCGCCGGTCGATCATGGTCATGGCCCCATCATGGGAAGGACGGCGCGCTTTGCAAGCCATGGCCCGCGCAAATGCGATGAAGCCTCCGTCCGGGGGGACGGAGGCTTCGGAAAGCTGGTCTTTGATCGAAAGGTGTCGCCTCCGGCACGGTGGGGACTGTTGATGTGCCGGAGGCTCCATGTCCGGTGAGGCGACCAGACCTCACCGTGCATTCTTATGCAAGCGGATTACTGGATCAGCTTCAGGACGTTCTGCTGGCTCTGATTGGCCTGCGCCAGCATCGCGGTCGAAGCCTGGCTCAGGATCTGCGCCTTGGCGAGCGAGGTCGTTTCCGTCGAGAAGTCGGCGTCTTCGATCCGGCTGCGAGCGTCGGTCAGGTTGGTGACGTTCGCGGTCAGATTGTTGATCGTCGATTCCAGGCGGTTCTGCACGGCACCGAGATTGGCGCGGGTCGTGTCGACAACCTTCAGAGCGGCATCGAACGCCTGCAGTGCCGTATCAGCATCGAACGCCGCGTCCGTGACATCCACCGCAGCATAGGGATCGCCGGCGGCGGCGGGAGCAAAATCCACGATTCCGACGATGCCGTCTGTTGCATCGGTCATGTCCGCCATGTTGATCGAGATCGCATCCGACGCGCTTGCGCCGGCCTGGATCGAGACGGTTGAGCTGAAATCCGCATCTGCTCCGTTGAAGAGCGGGATGCCGTTGAATTTCGTATTGTTGATGGTCGATGCGATCTGAGTGCTGAGCTGCTCGATTTCCGTCTGGATGTTCTTCTTCGAGGTTGCATCGTTGGTGCCGTTGGACGCCTGAACGGTCAGTTCGCGCATCCGCTGCAGCATGTTGCTGACTTCGCCCAGCGCGCCTTCCGCCGTCTGCGCCAGCGAGATGCCGTCATTGGCGTTGCGGATGCCCTGGGTCATGCCGCGGATCTGGGCGGTCATCGTCGAAGCGATGGCGAGGCCGGCGGCGTCGTCCTTCGCGCTGTTGATGCGCTTGCCGGTGGACAGGCGTTCCATCGCGGTGCTGAGCGCCTTGCTCGACTGGGCCGAAGCGTTGGTGGCGCGCAGGGCCGAAGAATTGGTTCCGATAACAGTCATGGTGTTCCCTTTCGTTTAACATCAGGTCGCTGCCATCAGGCTGCTTGCGGCCTCGAAAGGGGATAACGGCGGCGCGAAAAAAGCTTTTAGGGGCAGATGCGATTTTTTCGAAAATAACTGAAAAAACCGCCTCTTACGCGCGCGTCCATATAAGAAGCGCGGCAAATTCCCTTGCCGGGGCGGAAAAAAATTGCCGGTCGGCGGCAAGGGGCAGGCAGAGTTAACCATATGATAACCATGCAAGGCGCAAAAAGACCCTATCGAAAGGGGGCTGAAAAGTGCGGGGGCACCAGACAGCCGAAATGATGGGGAATGTGCATGTCGTCTCTCGACGTGAGCCAAAGGGTCTGCGCGCTGGTTCCAGGGTTGCAGCATTGGCTTGAAAATGCCTTTTTCGCCGTGCGTGCGGTGGATGCCGCCGCGCCGCGCGACCGGGATGACCGGCGCGTGCTGCTGGCGAGCGAGATCGCCCATGCGACCCATCGCGATATCCTCATCAACCTGATCGATGGCGCGCCTTCGCTGGTGCCCGCCGCCAATGGCCTGCCCGCCCGCGTGGCTTTCGGCCTGGAGGATATGGGTTTCGCCTTCGCGCTGATCGCGGAACTGGCGCGGCCCGATGTCATCCCGGCGGTCGGCGACAGCGCCAGCGCCCGGCTGATGACGCTGGCAGGGCGGGTCGCGCGCAGCGACGCCACCGTGCTCATTCAAGGCGACACCGGCACCGGCAAGGAAGGCATGGCGCGCTTCCTTCACGCCCAGTCGGGCCGTATTTCGCGGGACTTCATCGCGGTCAATTGCGCCGCTTTGCCCGAAACCATGATGGAAGCGATGCTGTTCGGCCACAAGAAGGGCAGCTTCACCGGCGCGGCCAATGCGTCCGAAGGGCTGTTCCTGGCGGCGGACGGCGGCACGCTGTTCCTCGACGAGATCGCCGAACTGCCGCTGGCGCTTCAGGCGAAGCTGCTGCGCGCGTTGCAGGAGGGCGAAGTCCTTCCCGTCGGCGCGACCCATCCGGTGCCCGTCAATGTCCGCGTGATCGCCGCGTGCAACCGCAATCTGGCCGACGAATGCGCCGCCGGACGGTTCCGTGAAGACCTTTACTGGCGTTTGAACGTCATGCCGCTGGAATTGCGTCCGCTGGCCGAGCGTCCCGGCGACATCGCCGCCATCGCCGCCGCCATGCTGCTGCGTCATCAGGATCTGGCGAAGGACGCCTTTGTCTGGCCGACTCCGCAAGCGCTGGCGAAGCTGGAGGATCATGCCTGGCCGGGCAATGCCCGCGAACTGGGCAATGTGCTCCAGCGCGCGCTGGTGTTGCGCGACGGCGCGCGGATCGACGCCGACGACCTGCATCTGGCCGCCGCGCCGCAGCCGGTTCGCCGTTCCGCGCCGATCCTGGTGCCGGACGAGCCGGTCCGCCTGCGCGACGTGGCGCGCATGTCCAAGCTGGAAGCCATCCGCCTTGCGCTGCGCGAGACAGACGGCCACCGCGCCGCCGCCGCCCGCAAGCTCGGCATTTCGGAACGCACCCTGCGCTATCGGCTGGCCGAGATGCGCGAACTGGCCGCCGCGTAAGGAGTTAGAGGATGAGCAGCATCTCTCCCACTGACAGCGTGATGGCGATCCGCAACGCCATCCTTCAGAAGAACGCCGCGCTGCGCGACGTCGCTTCGACCGGCAATGCCGGCGGCGTGGCCGGAACGGGCGGCGCCGATGCGACGGCGCCCGGCAATTTCACGCAGGCGCTCAAGTCCGCGCTGGATCAGGTCAATGGCCTGCAAAGTCAGGCGGGTGAAGCCGCCGCCGCCTTCGAACGGGGGGAAACGACGGACATCGCCGCCGTCATGCTGGCAAAGCAGCAGGCGTCGGTCAGTTTCGAAGCCACCCTTCAGGTCCGCAACAAATTGCTGTCCGCTTACAAGGACATCATGAGCATGCCGGTGTAATATGAGCGAGAACGCACTTACCCTCGATAGCGGCGCGGCCGCTGCTCCCGCCCTCCCGGCGTCCTCGCTGGGCGGCGGCGCGAAAGGCGTCGATGCGCTGAAGGCGCGCTTCACCGGCTTCATGAAGCAGCCTGCGGTGGCGAAGAGCCTGCCGCTGCTGGGCCTGCTGGGCGTGGTAGCCATGGCGGGTCTTGCCTGGCTGGCGCTGCGCGAACCGCCGCAGCGCGACCTGTTCCGCGCCTTGCCCGATGGGGACAAATCGGCGGTGGCGCAGGTGCTGGACCAGAACGGCGTGCGCTACAGCTTCGACAATGCGGGCGGGATGACCGTCGCGCAGGACGATTATTTCAAGGCGAAGATGATGCTCGCCGCGCAGGGCCTGCCCAAGAGCGCGCCCGACGGCAACAGCATGATCGACAGCCTGCCCATGGGCGCAAGCCGCGCGGTGGAAGGCGAAAAGCTGCGGTCGGCGCGGGAAATGGACCTTGCCCGCACGATCGAGGCGATCGATTCCGTGGAAAGCGCGAAGGTGCATCTGGCGGTCGAGCCGCCCAGCGTGTTCCTGCGCGACCGGGCCAAGCCCACCGCCTCCGTCATGCTGCGTCTGGCGCAGGGACGGACGCTGACCGACCAGCAGGTCAGCGCCATCGTGCATCTGGTCGCATCGTCCATCCCGGAGCTTAATCCGCAGGATATTTCGGTGGTCGATCAAAATGGCCGGTTGCTCAGCAATAATGACGCCAATTCCGCCGACGACCGCCAGCTTGCGGTGCAGGACCGGGTGGAGGATCGCTATCGCCAGTCGGTCGTCGCGCTGCTGACGCCGATCCTGGGCGCGGGCAATTTTTCGACCGAGGTTCATGCCGAACTCAATTTTGCCGAGCGTCAGGCGACGCGGGAAACCTATCCGCAGGATGAGGCGCGCCTTCGCAGCGAGCAGGGAAGTTGGCAGTCCGACCCGCGCGGTCAGGGCAATGGCGAGGCCGGCGGCATCCCGGGCGCGCTCAGCAATCAGGCTCCGGTCAATCCGACCGTGACGCAGACCAATCCCAACGGCCAGGCTGTGCAGCAGGGGCAGACCGGAAATGGCGCGAACGCCGCCGCTCAGCCGGGCACGCCGCCCAATCCGGTCCTGAAGACCGAGGAAACCTTCAACCGCAATTTCGAGCTGGGCCGCGAAGTGTCCGTCACCCGCGACGCGGTGGGCACGGTCAAGCGCCTGTCGGTCGCCGTGGCGCTCGACAATGGCGCGGACGGCAAGCCCCGCAGCGCGCAGGAAATCGCCGCGCTGGAAGCCTTGGTGAAGGGCGCGATCGGTTTCGACCAGAGCCGGGGCGACGTGGTGGCCCTGTCCTCACGCGGTTTCGTCAAGGCGGAAGAGGTGAAGGCTCCCTGGTATGAAGCCGACTGGATGTCGCCGCTGGTCCGCAATGTGTCGGCGCTGCTGGTCGCTCTGCTGCTGATCTTCGGCATCGGCCGCCCGCTGCTCAAGCGCCGGGCCGCCGCGCAGGAGGCCGCCGCCGCTGACGCCGCTGCAAACGGCCAGCGCATCGGCCGCGAGATTTCCGGCGAACTGACGCGCCATGCCGCCGAGCATCCCGGCGAGGGGCAGCCGATCACGCTCGACATGATCTCTTCAGCGCCGGACTATAGCCAGCGCGCCGATCTGATCCGCAATTTCGTGAAGCAGGACCCGGACCGGGCCGCGCTGGTCGTGCGCGACCTGCTGAAGGAGGGGAAGAAGGAAAATGCCTGAGGCCGCTTCCGCAACTCCCGCGGCGCTGAAAGGCAGCGCCGCCGCCGCCGTCCTGCTGATGCTGTTCAACGAGGATGAGGCCGCACAGATCCTCTCGCGGCTGGAGCCCGACGAAGTGCGCCAGCTCGGCAACGCCATGTATGACGTCGCGGATGTCGAGGTGGACGAGGTCAATCAGGCGCTCGACCATTTCGTTTCCAAGGCGAAGAAGCGCACCACCATCGGCTATGGCGCGACCCAGCATATCCGGGGCGCGATGACCAAGGCGCTGGGCGAGGAGCGCGCCGAAACCATATTGGCGCGGATCACGCCGCCGACCCGCTCGACCCAGCTTGAGATGCTGAAATGGATGGATGCGAAGGAGATCGCGTCCCTGATCGAGGCGGAGCATCCGCAGATCATGGCGATTGTGCTTGCCCATCTGGAAGCGCCCGTCGCGGCCGATGTGCTGCAATTGCTGCCGGCGGAATATCAGGAAGAGATCGTCTATCGCATCGCCACGCTGGGACCGGTTTCCAACGAGGCCTTGGACGATCTTGAACAGCTTCTGATGCGCGGCCCGGCGACCAAGAAGCAGGGCGCGGCGTCGCAGCGGGGCGGCACCATCGAAGCGGCCGCGATCATGAACAATGTCCGCAAGGATAATGAGCAGCGCATCATCAAGGCGTTGGCCAAGCGGGACAAGATGATCGCCCAGACCATCGAGGAGGAGATGTTCGTCTTCGACAACCTCATCGACATGGACGACAAGAATCTGGGCACGCTGATGCGGACGGTGGACAGTCAGGTGCTGGTGGTTGCGCTCAAGGGCGCGAACGAGGTGCTGAAGGCGAAGATCTTCGCCTGCATGTCCGCCCGCGCGGCGCAGGCCATCGCCGACGAGATCGAGGAGCGCGGGCCGATCCGCCTGGCCGAAGTCATCGACGCGCAGAAGCTCATCATCGGCACCGCGCGCCGCATGGCCGACGCGGGCACGATCATGCTGGGCGGCAAGGGGAACGACTTTGTCTAATTTCTGGGCGGCCGAGAGCGGCAGCGACATCGCCAGCATCCCCGTCGCGGGCGTAGCGCGGATCGAAAGCAGCGGTTTCCGCAGCCTCTACACCGCGCCGCCGGGCGCGCAGACGCAGGCGATGCGGATGGCGGCCTATGCCGATGCGGAACCGGAAGGCGATCCGCTGGAGCAGGCGCGGATCGAAGCCTTCGCGCAGGGGTTCGATGAAGGCTGCCGCGTGACCGAAGAGGGCATGGCCAGCGATGCGGATGCGCGCAACCGGCTGGCCGAGGCGTTGGAGATGCTGACGCCCGCGCCCAGCGGAACCCTGGCCACGATGCTGTCGGCCACGGTCATCCGGCTCGTCTCGCAGATTGTGGGCGAAGTGGCGATCGACGCGGAACTGCTGCAACAGCGGTGCGAAACCATTGCGGCCTTCATCGACGAGAATGAGGGCAAGAGCGCCCTGCACCTGCACCCCGACGACATGCCGCTGGTCGATGGCGGGCAGGTCGGCGTGAAGCTGGTCGCGGACGCGTCGATGAGCCGGGGCTGCGTGCGGCTCGATACGGCTGACGGCTGGGTCGAGGATGGGCCGGACGTGCGGCTCGCCCGGCTGCGCGCTTTGCTCGACGATATGGAGGGCAAGGCATGATCCGGGCCGCCATCGCCCAGGCGGAGACGCTGTTCGATCATTTGCAGGTGCAGAACCGCCAGCCCCGCCATGTGGGACGGCTGATGAGCCACGATGCCGGTATGCTGGAAGTGACGGGTTTCCGCCGCCCCATCGGCGCGGGCGCGCGGGTGATCGCTTCCGATGGAACGATCGCGCGGGCGGAGGTCGTGGGTTTCCGGGGGGAACGCACGCTGCTGGTGCCGCTCGACAATGGCGCGCCGCTGGAAAATGGTGCGCGGGTCGAACCGGACAGTCAGGCGAACATGGTGCAGGTCGGCGAAGGGCTGATCGGGCGCGTCATCGACGCCATGGGGCAGCCGCTCGACCGCAAGGGACCGATCATCGCGGGCGGAAGCTGGCCGCTGAACGGCGTTCAGGGCAATGTGCTGGATCGCGGGCGCGTGACTGAGCCTTTTGACCTCGGCGTGCGCGCCGTCAATGCGCTGCTGACCGCCGGGCGGGGGCAGCGCATCGCCATCATCGCGGGTTCGGGCGTCGGCAAATCCGTGCTGATGGGCCAGATGATCGCGGGCGCGGAAGCGGATATCGTGATCGCGGGCCTGATCGGCGAGCGTGGACGCGAAGTCAGTGACTTTCTCGAAACCAAGCTCAAGGGCACGATGCACAAGAGCATCGTCGTCGCGGTTCCGGCCGATCATCCGCCGATCCTGCGCCTGCGCGCGGCGGCGCGGGCGACCGCCATCGCCGAATATTTCCGGGCGCGCGGCAAGAAGGTGCTGCTGCTGATCGACAGCCTCACGCGCTGCGCCCATGCCCAGCGGGAAATCGGGCTGGCGCTGGGCGAACCGCCCGCGATGAAGGGCTATCCCCCTTCGGCGCTGGCGCTGATCCCGCGCCTGGTGGAGCGGGCGGGCGTGGATTCGCGCACGGGTGGATCTATTACGGCGCTGTATACGGTGCTGGCCGATGGCGACGACACCGACGATCCCATCGTGGATGCGGCGCGGGCCATTGTGGACGGCCATTTCGTGCTTTCCCGCCATCTGTCGGAGCAGGCGATCTTTCCCGCCATCGACATCGGCAAGTCCCTCTCGCGCGTCATGGCCGATGTGGTGCCGGACGAGCATCGCATGGCGGCGGCGGCCTATCGGCGGCTTTGGGCCGCTTATGAGGAAAATCGCGACCTGATCCTGATGGGCGCCTATCGCCCCGGCAATGATCCGGTGATCGACGAAGCGGTGCAGCGGCGGCAGGAAATCCTGGACTTCATCCAGCAGGACCAGAAAAGCCGCGTCGACCTTTCCACCAGTGCTGACGCGCTGATGGCGGAGTTCGGCGCGTGAAGGGCCTTGTCGCTCGCCGCCAGCGCGTGCTGCGCGTGCGCCATGTGCAACATGCCATGGCGGCGGCGGAGACGGCGCGCGCGCGGGACGAGGCGGAGGGCATCGCCCATAATGCCGAACGCCTGCGCCGAGTGCGGAGCGACCTGTTCCAGGCCGAGGGCGCGGCGAGTGGCGCGTCCTTCGCCGCGATGCAGGAGTTGGCGGGGCGGCTGGAGCAGGCGGGACGCCAGCTTGACGGCGCGCTTTATGATGCGCGGCGCAAGGTGGAGGTGAAAGAGAATCTCAGCCTCGCGGCGAACCGCGACAAGGAAATCGCGACACGATTGAAGGACCGCGCTCGGGCGGACCTGGATGAATGGCGTGAAAGCCGGCTGGCGGCGCTGCCAAGCTATCGCCGGATGCAACGCAGGGGAGATGCGTGACATGAACATGTTGACCAGTCTCAAGACGCTTTTGTTTTCCTCCGTCGCGATGAAGATGCCTCTGGCCGGTGACGGGTCCGGCGCGACCCTTCCGGCGGGAGAGGTTGATTTCGCGGCATTGCTGAACGGTTCCATGAAGGGGCATGTCGCGGTTTCCGATACCCCGGCGTTTTCCGCCGGAGCGACTGCGAAGGAGGGGGTCGTGGACGCAGGGGCGGATGTTGCCGTGCCCCCTCCCGCCGCGCCGCCCGCGACTGACGCCCCATCCATTGCGCCTGAGATGCTGGAAGAGCCGGTCCTTCCGGCTATCCCATCCATCGTTCCGGATATTTCCGCGGCTGTAGAGCGACCGGTCACAGCCGTGCCGCCTGTGGGAACGCCGGTGGACGACGCGGAGAAGGGCGAAGCCACGGACCAGACCGCTGTTTCCGGCGCCGGGATCATCGCGGATTACAAGCCCAGGACCGCCGTGGATCATTTGCCGGAGCAGCCCGCGATTGCCCGTCCCGTACCGGACGACAAGATCGATGAGGCCGAACCTGTGGAGGGCGGAGAACCGGCTGACGAAAATGAGGTGAAGGAAACGGGCGAGGATGTGGCAGCGGTCGCTCCGCCGACTGTCCCTGCCCAGCCAGTGATCGTCGCGCCTGTGCCTGAAATGGTGCGCCCCGCTCCTGTCGATCAGCCTGTGATGGCTGCGGAAAAGGTCAAGGTGGCGGTTTCCACGCCGTCCGTTCCTGCACCGGCGGGGACGGTACGCTCGTCGAGCAAGCCGGAGGTTGCTGCTCAACCGCAGGCAGAACCCGCCGTGCCGAATGACGGAACCCAAAATACCGTTTTGACGGACAAGAAGCCGTCGATTGCTCCTGGCAAAGTCACCAGCAAGGATGCGCTGTTATCGCCCGATGATGAGGCGGCGGCCTCTCCCGTGGTGGGAACAGTTTCGCCGTCCGCCGCGCCCGCCGGTAAATTGGCGCGGTCGGAAGCCCTTTCGCTGCTCCAGATGGTGCGCGAACAGTTTGCGCGGACTTCTCCTGAAACCGCGCGCGTGCCTGAAGCGATGGCGGCGGCGGCGCATAAAGGCGGACGGGATGGTAAGCCGACGATCGCGGAACCCACCATGCCGCCCGCGATAGCCGTCAGTGATGCCGATCCTGCGGGCGCAACGGCTTCCGCCCAGCCGCAGCCTGTGGCCACCGGTGTTCCGGCTCCTGCGGTCGCCGCCGTGATGCCGACCGTCGATGTCGGTGCATCGCTGGGCGCGCAGGTGGTCGATATGGGCGTGTCCGGGCAGTGGATCGACGGTCTGGCGCGCGACATTGCCGGTTTGGCGCAGAATGGCGCGCATGGACGCTTCCAGATCAACGCCAGTCAGCTGGGGCCGGTCCAGGTCGATATCCGGCAGGGCGCCGATGGCGCTGCCGTCAGCCTGACGGTCGCCAATGAGGCGGCGGAGATCGCCCTCAAGCAGGACAGCGATCGCCTTCGGCTGGATGCGGGACTGGCGGCCGTTCGTATCGCCGACGTGAAGATCGAGCGCGCGCCGCATGTGGCGGAAGCCGCCCGCCCGGACGGCGCGGGACAATCCGGCAACCAGCAATCGGGGCAGCAGCAGCCGGGGCAGCAATCCTCTTCGCAAGGGTCTGCGTCAGGCTGGCAGGGCGCCGGGCAAGGCATGGCCCAGTCGGAACGCCAGGGCCAATGGCAAGCGCGGGAAAATATCGCCTCCGGCCATAAAGGAAGCGCCGACAGGGCCGTTATTAACCAAAAGGACGCAGGTGACGGCGCAGGCGATGCCCGCCGCGCGCGCTATGCGTGACCGACCAGTTCCAGGGGACATGAACCATGAGCGATGAGGCGAAGGCCAAGAAGAAAAAAGGCGGGAGCATGAAAATGATCATCATGCTTGTCATCGCCACGCTTGTCGGGGGCGCGGGAGCCGCCGGCGGGCTCTATGCGGCCGGTTTCTTCTCGCACAAGGAAGAAGGCCCCAAGGAAGATCCGAACAAGCCGGTGCTGGTGCTGGCGGGCGAAAATGCCGAGGAAGTCGCCAAGGCCCACGGCATGGGCGGTGCAGGACATGGCGGCGGCGCGGCTATCGCGGGCCATGCGCCGGGCAAGGGCATCGACCTGCCGACGCCGACCAATCCGACTGCCTATCAGGCGACCTATTTCCAGCTGCAGGCGCCCTTCACGTCCAACATGTCGGATAGCGACGCCTTCGCGCAGATCGCGCTCGCCGTGTCGACCTATTACGACATGCGCGTGATCGAGGCGATCAAGACGCATGAGATGGCGATTCGCAGCCAGGTGCTGATGCTGTTGGCGCAACAGCCCGAAACCATGCTGGCGACGCCTGACGGTAAGAAAGAGCTTCAGGTCAAGATCAAGGCCGTTATCAACGATGTTTTGAAGCAAAAGACGGGTTATGGCGGCGTCGATAACGTTTATTTTACCAATTTCGTTATTCAATAGGGCTGCCTGAACGTCGGGAAGTCCCCCGACGAACGGGCTGGGGACTTTCATGAGCGACGTTCAATCCTATGCATTGGGACGCGGGGAATCGCAGGCTCCGGTCATGCTGTCCGGACTCGACCGGCTGGGCGAAAAGCTCGGCCGGCGCATCCGCACACTGATCGAGCCGATTTCCGGCATCCGCCCGCATGTGACCGCTGAAGCGACCCGCGTGCTGGAATTCGGCATGTGGTCGGGCGAACTGCCCGACTTCTCCAGCATTTCCTTCTATCGCCTGACCCCGCTCAAGGGGCAGATGCTGCTGCGGATGGACGCGGCGATGATTTCGGTGCTGGTCGACTGCTTTTATGGCGGCGTCGGCAATCGCCCCATGCCGTCCAAGGGGGAATTCACGCCTACCGAAGACCGGTTGATCGCGCGGATCGCCGAAGCGCTCGTGACGCGGCTGATGGAATGTTGGGGCGAGGTGATCGCTCTCGACGCCGGCTTGGTCGCGCGTGAGACCGGGCTAGGTTTCGCCGCCGCCGCACAGCCGAGCGACCAGATGGTGCTGCAACGCTTCACGATCAGCCTCAGCCGCGATCAGTCATGGCCGATCGACCTGCTGTTTCCGCTTTCCGCCCTGCGGGGCGTCGAGGCGCTGATGGGCGTTCGGATGCCCACGGACGAAGAACATGTCGATCCCGTCTGGCAGGCGCGTATCGCCCGCCAGATGCAGGACATCCGCCTGCCAGCGCGCACCGTGCTGGCGCGGCCCAATCTTTCGCTCGCCGATCTGATGCAGCTCAAGGCGGGCGACGTCATCCCCGTGACCATCGGACGCAGCCTGCCGCTGATCGTCGGCGACCGTATCGTGGCGCACGGAACCATCGGTGAACAGGATGGCCGCGCCGCCTTCCAGATCGAAAAGCTTGCACAAGGACCGGATCAATGAGTGACATGACAGAAGCGCCGCGCATGGACCGGCATGAGGATGCCGCGGTCGGCATGGCCTCCAACCGCCAGTTCAAGCTGCTGGCGGACATTCCCGTCCGCATGTCGGTGGAAGTGGGATCGACGTCCCTGCGCCTGGCGGAGGTCATGGACCTGGCCGAAGGCTCCATCGTGGAACTGGACCGTCAGGCCGATGATCTGCTCGACATCATGGTGAACGGCGCGCTGATCGCCAAGGGCGAGGTGGTGACGGTCAATGGCCGATATGGCATCCGCATCGTCGATATTGCCGCCACCGAAACCCGTCTGGCGGGCGTCGAGCGGCGCGGCTGATCGCAGGCGCAAGTCTTTTCGCTTGCGTTGCGGGCCGTTCTTGCGGATCGGATGGCGCATTAACCATAGTCGCGGGGCCGCTTCATGTTCTGGTACTTCGTCAAACTGCTGATCCTGCTGCCGCTGGTCGGCGGCATGGCCTTCGGCGCGCTGTGGCTGTGGCGCAAATATCAGCCCGGCATGATGGCGGGTCAGGACGGCCGGTCGCTCAAACTGCTTGAGGCATTGCCGATGGGGACGTTCGGCAAGCTGGCGGTGGTGGAGTTCGAGGGGAAGAAAATCCTGCTATCCGTCACGCGCGGGCGGATCGAGAAGATCGCGGAAGGCGATCCGTTCCGTGCGCGTTAAGACGCTTCTGATCGGTTTTGCGCTGCTGGGGGCCGGGTTGCTGCTCGCCCATCCGGCGCTGGCGCAGGCGGTTCCGGCGGCACCCGTCGACAATGGCGGCGCGCTGAGCCGGGCCATGGGGCAGATTTCTGGTGATGGCCGCCCATTGTCGCTGAGTTTGCAGATACTGGTGCTGATGAGCCTGCTGACGGTGCTGCCGTCGCTCGTGCTCATGATGACCAGCTTCACGCGCATCATCATCGTGCTGTCGCTGCTGCGGCAGGCGCTGGGATTGCAACAGACGCCGCCCAATCAGGTGCTGGTGGGCCTCGCGCTGTTCCTCTCGCTGTTCGTGATGCGCCCTTCCATCGACCAGATCAACGCGCAGGCGTTCGATCCCTATGGCAAGGGCCAGATTTCCATCGAGGAAGCGGTGGGCCGCTCTGGCAAGGTGCTGCACGGCTTCATGGTGAAGCAGACGCGGGAGACCGACCTTAAGCTGTTCGCCAACATGGCCGAAGCGCCCGCTTTCCGGTCGTCCGCCGACATTCCCTTTTCGATCCTGCTGCCCGCCTTCGTGACGAGCGAACTCAAGACCGCCTTCCAGATCGGCTTCATGATCTTCCTGCCGTTCCTCATCATCGACCTTGTCGTGGCGTCCACCTTGATGGCGCTGGGCATGATGATGCTGTCGCCCACGATCATATCCATGCCGTTCAAGCTGCTGCTGTTCGTGCTGGTCGATGGCTGGGCGCTGACCATGGGGTCGCTCGCCGGCTCCTTCGCGACATAGGGCCGGACCGATGGAGAACGCCGATTTCTTCATGGGGCTGGCGCAGCAGGCGCTGTGGATTACGGCGCTGGCGGCGGCGCCGATCCTGATTCCGGCCCTGATCGCGGGCGTGCTGATCGGCATGGTGCAGGCCGCGACCTCCATCAACGAACAGACGTTGAGCTTCATTCCCAAGATCATCGTGGTGTGCGCCATGCTGGCGCTGTTCGGCGGGTCGATCATGGTGCTGGTCGCGGACTTCACTCGCGAAATATTTGAGCGGATACCGGACCTGCTGCAATGATGGCGCCCGGCTTTGCGGGCGTGGAAACACAGCTCTGGATCTGGCTGATCGCGATGATCCGGCCCGGAGCGGCCTTTATCGCCGCGCCGGTATTCGGTGCGCCCGCGGTGCCGTTGCAGTTGCGGCTGATCCTGTCGCTGGCGCTGGGGCTGGCCGCGCTCAACGCCGTGCCGATCCATCTGCCGCAGGACGGCGTGGCGAGCTTCGAAGGCGTGATGCTGGTCGCGGGGGAAGTGCTGGCCGGGCTTGCCATGGGGTTCGCCGTGCAGATCGGCTATGCCGCCGCCTTCGTCGCGGGGGAGGCGATCGGCAACAGCATGGGCCTGGGCTTTGCCGCGATGGTCGATCCGCAATCGGGCCAGTCGACGCAGGTGGTGGGGCAGTTTCTGTCCATCCTCGCAACCTTCCTGCTGCTGGCGATGGACGGGCATCTGATGCTCGCGAGCTTCGTGGTGCAGAGCTATCAGGCGCTGCCGCCGGGCGCGGCGATGCTGAGCAACGATGCGGTGTGGCACCTGATCGAATTTGGCGGGGCGCTGCTGGGGGCGGGCGTGACCATCGCGCTGCCGGTGGGCTTCGCGCTGGTGCTGGTGCAGATCGTGATGGGAATGCTGGCGCGGACCGCGCCTTCGCTCAACCTGTTCGCTGTGGGTATGCCGGTTGCACTGATGGCGGGGCTGGTGCTGCTCGCCATCGCCACGCCGGTGATGGGCGAGGGCATTGCCGCCGCGCTCAAGGCGGGCCTTGAGCAGGCCCAGTCAATTGCGGAAGGACGCTGAGCCATGGCGGAGGGCAATAGCGGCGAAAAGACCGAAAAGCCGACACAGAAGAAATTGCAGGACGCCGCCAAGAAGGGCGACATCCTCCAGTCCCGCGAGCTGGGAACCGCGCTGGTGGTGATGGCGGGAATCGGCTGGCTGGCGGTGATGGGGCCTTCGCTTGTCGAGGCTTTGTCGCACATGCTGATCGAAGCGCTGCGTTTCCGGCGGGAGGATATTGTCGACTTCGCGCCCGCCGACCGGGGTATGGCGCTGCTGTCGGGGATCGCGCTCCCGGTGGGCGGCATATTGCTGGCGACGCTGATCGCCGCCATCGCCGCGCCCGCGCTGCTGGGATCGCTGGGGTTTCGGCCGGGAGCGTTCGCGCCCAAGGCGTCGAAGCTCAATCCGGCATCGGGCCTCAAGCGCATGTTCGGCGTCAACGGGCTTATCGAATTGATGAAATCCATGGCGAAGGTCGGCTTGCTCGGCGCGATCGGCGCGTGGGTGATCTGGGACCGGCTGACGGCTATAGTCGGGCTGGGCAAGGCTGGCGTCGCGCCCGCCATGTCGAGCCTGGGCGACATGTTTATCATGACCTGCCTCATCATGGCGGGCGGGCTGTTTCTGATCGCGGGGATCGACGTGCCCGCGCAGATCTTCCAGCGGGGCAAGCGTCTCGCCATGTCGAAGCAGGACTTGAAGGACGAGAACAAGGAAAGCGAAGGATCGCCCGAACTCAAGGGGCATATCCGCCGCAAGCAATATGAGGTGCTGAACGGGTCGACTCGTCAGGCCGTGGCCGAAGCCAGCGTCATCATCACCAACCCGACCCATTTCGCCGTCGCGCTGCGCTACAAGCCGGGCGAAGACCCAGCGCCCATCGTCGTGGCGCGCGGCTGTGACGCCATCGCGGCCGCCATCCGCGAACTGGCCGATCAAAATGGCGTGCCCGTCATGCAATTTCCCGAACTGGCGCGCGCTGTCTACTTCACGTCGCGGGCCGGGCAGGTCATCAATGAAGGGCTATATATGGCGGTCGCGACCGTATTGGCCTTCGTTTTCCGCGTGGAAAACCGCATGGCGAGCGAAATGGACCGGCCCTTCATCACCGTGCCCGACGACCTGCGTTTCGACGCAGACGGGCAGAAGATGTGACAGGCCGGCAAAAAAACGCGATATGGTGAATTAAAGTTTAGCCGCGATCATCCGTATTCCCTTCATGGGGACGCATTAGGATGTGCGTCATGAGCGACTATCTGTCGAAGAGCGAGATATCCTCTGCGGATCGGGCATCGGCCCGGCCCAATGCCGTGCCCGCCGTTTCGGCCGCCCAGTCCGTGACCGTGAAGCCGGACAATGGCGATGCCGCAGCCTCTCGCGGGCGCGCTCCCGCGCTGCCGGCCCGCGATCCGGCGGCCTTCGAGGAAGAGATTGCGGGCGCCGCGGAATATGCGCGCATCCATGCGGAAATCGCGGACATCATGGCCGATATGCGGACCGACCCGGCCGCCTCGGTGGCCGCGGCGACCTCGCGGATCGAAGCCATGCTGCCGACGCCGATCATCATCGTGCCGTTGCCGCCCGCCAGCAAGGAAGCGGTGGAAAGCACCGTGATGCTCGCGCGGCGGATGGCCGATCAATCGCGCTACGCCCATGCGGCGCAGGCGCATATGAAACGCGGCACGGTGGATCAGATCCTGTCCGCGGTGGTTTGAAAATCCATTGCCGCCGATGGGCGGCGCTTGACGAAAATCTTTCCTAAAGGTCTTGGCGCTAGGGCCGTTCTTCCATTCTGAAAGGACGGGCACATGACCTCGGTTAGCAGCAGTATCTCAACAGCGCTGGGCGTCGGGTCGGGCATTGACACCAATGCGCTGGTTTCCAGCCTGGTGAGCGCCGCCCGCGATCCCAAGCAAAAGGTCATCACCGACCGCCAGAGCCTGAACAGTGCGCGTATTTCGGCGCTCGCTTCAGCGTCCAGTTCGCTCGATGCGTTTGCCGATGCGCTGAACAGCCTGCTTTCGGGCACGGGTTATTCCGGCGTGCCCGCCTCCAACGATCCCAGCGTCGCGACGGTCAGCGCTCTGCCGGGCGGCACGCCGCAGGGCCTGCCCGCGCAGCTTCAGGTGCAGCAGCTTGCCTCCGGTCGCACGCTTGCGACGGCGCCGGACCCCAATGTGTCGGCCACGGCCCTCGTCGGGGCGGGCACGCTGACCCTGACGGTGGGCAATGGCGCGCCCAAGAATATCGTCCTCACCGCATCGAGCACCTATGCCGACCTGGTGAGCGCCATCAATAGCAGCGGAACCGGCGTCACCGCCTCGCTCGTCACCGATACGCAGGGAACGCGGCTGGTGATGAAAGGCGCGAGCGGAGAGGCCAACGACTTCTCGCTGAGCGCCGATTCCGCCGAACTGGAAAAATTCGCCTGGTCGAAGGCGGGTCCGAACGCCAATTCTTCCTTCACTTCCGCGTCGACGGCCCAGGATGCGATCATCCTGCTGGACGGCGTGGAGCAGCATTATGCCGCCAACACCGTCGATACGGCCATTCCCTATCTGCGGATCGACCTCAACAAGGCGTCGCCGGGCACGTCCGTCACGCTGGCCACGACCGAGCCGACCACGTCGATGCGCGACCTGATGGTGGAATTCGTCGATGCCTACAACACGCTGATGAAGGCGCTGAACACCGCGACGTCGAAGGGCGCCGATTCCTCCAGCGCGGGCGTGCTGAACGGCGAATCCTCCATCCGCGACATGAAGCGCCAGCTTTCGCAGATGACGTCGGCGGCGCTGTCTCCCACCGGTGCATACAAGACGCTGGCGGATCTGGGCGTCACGACCAATCGCGACGGCACGTTGACGCTGGACACCAAGACATTGGACAAGGCGATGGCGGCCGATCCGTCCGCGATCACGCAATTGCTCAATCCGGCGGTCAAATCCGGCAGCAATCCCGGTCTGGCCGGTCTGATGGACAATGTGCGCGACAATATCCAGCAGAAGGACGGTCCCCTCGCCAGCGCGCAGAGCAAATATGATGCGCTGGCAAAGAACCTATCCGCGCAGCTTGAGAAACTGAGCGACCAGATGACGGATTATCAGGCGCAGCTCACGAAAATCTACACGGCCATGGAAACGCGGTTGACCGCGCTCAAGGCCACCCAGAGCTATCTGCAACAGCAGATCGACTCCTGGAACAACAGCGACAATTAAGCAGGGACGCAAGGGCAATGTTCTATAATCAGGGATATGCGGGCAATATGGCGGCGCGGCGCTATGCGGCCGTCCATTCGGGTGCGCGGACGCAAGGCGCGACGCCCCATGCGCTGGTGAAGATCCTGTTCGACGAACTGCTGATCGCGCTGGAAGCCACCGTGCTGGCCGAGCGGCAGAACGACCGGCTGAAGGTGTCGGACAAGCAGGCGCGCGCCATGTCCATCCTCTTCGCGCTCGAATCCAGTCTCGATTTCGACAAGGGCGGCGACATCGCCATCGGCCTTGCCCAAATCTATCGCGAAGCGCGGCGGTTGTTGCTCGTGGGCGCGAAGGAACGCAACGCCGAGGCCGTCGAACAGGCCCGCGTCATGATCGATGAAATCGCGGATGCGTGGGGCCAGATCGGCTGAAGCCGTCATCCGGTCCGCCTGTGCGGGGTTGCGCCTTTACAGGCGCCCTTGTATAGGCGGCTCTCGCAAAGGGCGGCCCGGCGGGGGCCGCCTTTTTGCGTTTCGCCAAATGTCTACCGGACGAATATTTATCAGCCCAGAAAGGGAAGCATCATGTCGATACCGCCGCTCATGCCCGTCTACCCCCGGTGCGATGTCCGTCCGGTGCGAGGCGAAGGCTGTTACCTGATCGGCGAACGCGGCGAACGCTATCTCGATTTCGCCAGCGGCATTGCCGTGAACCTGTTGGGTCATGGCCATCCCCGGATCGTGAAGGCGATCGCGGATCAGGCCGCCACGCTGATGCACACGTCGAACCTCTACGGCATGCCGCTGGGCGAAAAATTCGCGCAGCGCCTGGTCGACGCGACCTTTGCCGATACGGTGTTCTTCACCAATTCCGGCGCGGAAGCGGTGGAATGCGCGATCAAGACGGCGCGGCGCTATCATTATGTGAACGGCGCGGCGCACCGGCATAAGATCGTCAGCTTCGACAATGCCTTTCATGGGCGGACGCTGGGCACCATTTCGGCCACCAGCCAGCCCAAGATGCGCGACGGGTTCGAGCCGCTGTTGCCGGGCTTCACGGTCGTGCCGTTCAACGATCTGGAAGCCGCGACGGCTGCCGTTGACGACGATACCGCCGGTTTCCTGCTGGAGCCGGTGCAGGGCGAAGGTGGCGTCACGCCCGCGACGCAGGAATTTCTGACTGGTCTGCGTAAGCTGTGCGACGAGAAGGGGCTGCTGCTGATTCTGGACGAAGTGCAATGCGGCTATGCGCGCACCGGCACCTTCTTCGCGCATGAGCAATATGGCGTCAGGCCCGACATCATGGCCGTGGCCAAGGGGATCGGCGCTGGTTTCCCGCTGGGCGCGTGCCTTGCGACCGAGGACGCGGCCAAGGGCATGGTGTTCGGCACCCATGGTTCGACCTATGGCGGCAATCCGCTGGCGATGGCGACGGGCCTGGCCGTGCTGGACGAAGTGCTGGCGGACGGTTTCCTCGATCGCGTCAAGGCGATGGGCGCGCGGCTGCGTTCCGCGCTGGAGCAGCTTATCCCCAATCATGACGGCATGTTCGAGGATGTGCGCGGCATGGGGCTGATGCTGGGCGTCAAGATGAAGGACGCCTATGATGCGCGCGCTTTTGTGGCGCATCTGCGCGATCATCACGGGTTGCTGACGGTGTCGGCGGGGCAGAATGTCGTGCGTATCCTGCCGCCGCTGGTGATCGAGGACAGCCACGTCGCCGAATGCATCGAGCGGATTTCAGCCGGTGCGCGCAGCTTTGCCGGGGAAACGGCGGCCGCCTGACATCATCTTCCCTATCCGTTCGCTTCGCGTGACGTCGAGGAGCCTTGCACGGCGTTTCCCGACCAGCGCGAAACGAACGGAATACGGGAATGGAGGTTATTCATGACCAGACATTTTCTCAACCTGACCGACGCGGGCGGCGACGCCATCGCCGCGATGATTGCCGACGCCATCGACCGCAAGGCGGCACGCAAGGCCCTGCCCAAGGGCGCGACCGATGCGGATGCGCCGCTCGCCGGACGGACGCTGGCGATGATCTTCGAGAAAAATTCGACCCGCACGCGCGTCTCCTTCGACATGGCGATCCGGCAACTGGGCGGCAATTCGCTGATCCTGGACGGCGCGACCAGCCAGCTTGGGCGCGGTGAAACAGTGGCGGATACGGCCCGCGTGCTCAGCCGCATGTGCGATGCGATCATGATCCGCACGGACGACCATGCGAAGATCGAGGAAATGGCGCACTATGCCAGCGTTCCGGTCGTCAACGGCCTGACCGACCTGTCGCACCCCTGCCAGATCGTCGCCGACCTGCTGACGGTGGTGGAGCATGGGCTGGCCCTGCCGGGCAGCCAATGGGCGTGGCTGGGCGACGGCAATAATGTGCTCCATTCGATCGTGGAGGCGGCGGGCCTGCTCAAGTTCGACGTCCGCATCGGCGTACCCGAAGGCTATGATCCCGACCCGTCCTTCGCGGAGGCGGCACAGGCGCTGGGATCGCGCATCACCCTGACCCGCGATCCGCAGGCGGCGGTGGCGGATGCCGATGTCGTCGTCACCGACACATGGATTTCCATGGGACAGGCCCATGCGGACGAAAAGCTGAAGGCGATGATGCCCTATCAGGTGACGCCCGCGCTGATGGCCGGGGCGAAGGCGGACGCGAAGTTCCTCCATTGCCTGCCCGCGCATCGCGGCGAGGAAGTGGTGGCGGAGGTCATCGACGGACCGCAGTCGTTGATCTGGGATGAAGCGGAAAACCGCATCCATGCCCAGAAATCCGTCCTGCTGTGGGCGTTCGGCCTGCTCGGTTGAGTTTCGCGGCGGCATTCCTATCTAGCCGGGGTTCATCCCCGCCCTCGGGGATGCCGTCCTTCTCTCCCGCCGTTCGTGCGGCGATAATCGGAGCCCGTTTTTGACCTTTTCCGCCAATGTCGACCAAGCTCTGGGTTTCACCATTCCCTCGCGCCATGTGCGCGGACGGATCGTGCGCCTCGGGCCTGTGCTGAACGATGTGCTTGCCGCGCATGACTATCCGCCGCAGATCGAGCGCCTGCTGGCCTCCGGTCTGGTGCTCGCGGCGCTGCTCGGCAGCACGCTCAAGGATGCCGGGGGGCAGCTCACGCTGCAGGCGCAGACGGAAAATGGCGTGGTGAGCCTGCTGGTGGCCGATTACAAGGCGGGCGAACTGAGAGGCTATGCCAAATTCGATGCCGACCGTCTGGCGGAACTTGGCGCCGACCCCACGCTGTTCGGGCTGTTTGGCAAGGGCTATCTTGCCATCACCTTCGATCAGGCGGTGACCGGTGAGCGTTATCAGGGCATCGTGCCGCTGGATGGCGAATCGATCGCGCAGGCGGCGGAGCATTATTTCTTCCAGTCCGAACAAATTCCCAGCATCATCCAGATCGCAACCCGTCATGAGGCGGACGGATGCTTCGCGGCGGGCATGCTGCTCCAGCACCTGCCCGAAGGCGAAGTCGGCCGCGAGCGGCTGCATGTGCGGCACGATCATCCCGAATGGGAGCATGTGCAGGCGCTGGCGATAACGTTGAAGGACGAAGAACTGACGGACGACATGCTTCCGCTGACGGATATGCTCTGGCGGCTGTTCCATGAGGAGCAGGAGGTGCGCGTGACGGAAAGCTCTGTCCTGGCCAAGGGATGCCGTTGCGACCTGGACCATATCCGCGACGTCATTGGCCGTTTTTCCGAGCAGGAGCGCGCGGAAATGGCGGACGAATGCGGGGTGATCGGCGTCGATTGCGCCTTTTGCTCGCGCCTGTTCCCGCTCGCGCTCGATAGTTTCACCCGGCACTGATCCGCTCGATCAGGGCAGGACCATGTCCCACATTGGGGCAGGGCCATCCTTCCTGCGCTATCAAATTGCCGCAATTGGGCACTATTCCGCTTATCTGGAGAAGTGGGAAGGCGGCCGGCTGTTTGCCGACGATGCGTAGCGGGGCTATTGAGGATCTATGGTGACGATGTGGTTGCGTGCGATCATTGTGGGAACGTTGATGATGGCGGCAGGAACGGCCGCGGCAAAGCCGCAACGGCTGGTCGCGCTCGATACGGTGCAGCCGGGCGAATGGGAATTGCGCGCGCTGGAGAAGGATGAAGGAAAGCGCCGGATCTGCGTGCGCGATCCGCGTCAGCTCCTCCAGACGGAACATGCCCGCCACCAATGCCGCTTCTTCACCGTGAAAGATGAACCTGCCGCAGCATCGGTCACTTATGACTGCGCGGCGGGCGGCGGAGGACGCACCGACGTGCGCGTCGAAACGCCGCGGCTGGTGCAGATTCGATCGCAAGGCGTGGCGAACGGCGCGCCTTTTGCACGGGTCATGGAAGCTCGTCGCATTGGCGCCTGCCGCTAGGAAGCCGGGCTTGCGCGTGCGGGGATGGGGCGTTAGCGCATCACGCCATGGTCGCAAATAAAGGAAAATTCGCCGTCGTCCTGCTTTCGGGAGGACTGGATTCAATGGTTGCCGGCGGGCTGGCTCGCGAGGCGGGTTATCATGTGCTGGCGCTGACGATTGATTATAATCAGCGGCATCGCGTGGAACTGCGCGCGGCGGCGCGTATCGCAAAGGCGTTGAATGCGATGTCCCACATCGTCCTGCCGCTGGACCTGACCGCTTTTGGCGGGTCGGCGCTGACAGCCGACATCGCGGTGCCCAAAGGAGGCGTGGGGGCCGATATTCCCGTCACCTATGTTCCGGCCCGCAACGCCATATTTCTTTCGCTGACACTGGGACTGGCCGAGGCAGCGGGCGCGAACGATGTATTCATCGGCGTGAACGCGCTGGATTATTCCGGTTATCCCGACTGCCGCCCGGAATTTATCGATGCGTTCCAGAAGATGGCGACGCTGGCCACCAAAGCGGGCGTGGAAGGCAAACCCGTTCGCATCAACACACCGCTTCAGCATATGAGCAAGGCGGACATCGTGCGGGAAGCCCATCGGCTGGGGCTGGATGCGGGGATGAGCTGGTCATGCTATGATCCCGCGCCCAACGGCCAGCACTGTGGCCTGTGCGATAGCTGCCGGTTGCGGGCCAAGGGTTTTCAGGAAGCGGGTCTGGCCGACCCCACCCATTATGCGATGCGGCCCTGAAGGCTTCATGCGATGAGCTATGCGGTCAAGGAAATGTTCCTGACCCTCCAGGGAGAGGGGGTGCATGCCGGACGCCGGGCCGTGTTCCTGCGTTTTGCCGGATGCAACCTCTGGACCGGCCGCGAACGTGACCGGGCCGACGCCGTCTGCCGCTTTTGCGATACCGATTTCGTCGGCACCGATGGCGAAGGCGGCGGCAAATTCCCGGACGCCGCCGCGCTCGCCGATGCCGCGCAGGATTTTTGGGGGCAGGACCGGGCGCTGCGTTACATCGTCCTGACCGGGGGCGAGCCGATGTTGCAGATCGACGATGCCCTGGTCGATGCGCTGCACGATCGTGGCTTCACCATTGCGATAGAAAGCAATGGAACCTTGCCGGTCCATCCGGGAATCGACTGGGTCTGCATCAGCCCCAAGGCCGGCAGTGATGTCGTCCAGAAAAGTGGCGATGAGCTAAAGCTTGTATGGCCGCAGCCGGGCGCGGGCCATTCCGTGGAAGAGGTCGACGCCATGGAGCAATGGGCGTTCGGTCATCTGCTGGTCCAGCCGCTCGACGATGCGGCGGCGGCGGACAATGTCAAAGCCGCCATCGCCTTTGTGATGGAGCGCCCGCGCTGGCGGCTGACGCTCCAGTCCCACAAATATCTGGGCCTGCGTTGAGACCGTTTCGTCAGGGCCGTGCGTTCGTCCCGGCTTCCCATTGCTGCTGGCAGGCGGGCGTCAGCTTGCCCTTTTTCCAGCACTTGGCATCGAGCGAGGGCAGCGATAGCGAATAGCTGCGGCCCGGATCGCCATAATATTGATCGCTTGCCAGGATCAGGGATTTCTTGATGGATGGCAGGCCGCTGCGCGCCACTTCATGCAGCTTGCCGCGATCCGCGAAGATTGCCTGCCGCCCGACTTCACCGGCAGCCTGACAGAATCCGCGCTGCGCCTGAACCGTCGAATAACCGGAATAGATGCGGGTGCCATATTGGTCGGCGGCCGACTGGCCCGGCTTGCCCTTGCCTACGGTCCGCTGGAAATAGCCCAGCACCGTCGCCATCGCCGCGTCGAGTTCCGCGTCATGATGGGCGATCATCGCATTATAATTGCTGATCGCGAGGAGCGTCGGCTCGAACTGGCATTGCAGGGCGGCGACATTCAGCGCCGCGCGCAGATTCCACACCAGACCCGCGCGGATTTCCGCAGCCGTGGCGCCTGGCAGGCCCAAGGCGGTAGCGGCCTGATCGTCGGTCAGGGGTGGCGCGCTCAGGTCCGGGGGCGACCAGTAGAACTGGGCGGCGGCGGGCTGGACCGCCATGGCGGCGGCCATGGCGAGGCCTGAAAGCAGGTGGCGTGTGGCAAAGCGGAACGTCATCTAAAATCCTTCTCCGAAGAAGGGCGGAATATCACCCCGCATGGCACTGGTCACTAGCTTTGCGAGGTTCGCCTGCATCTTGTGTCCGTTTGCCACGCCCTTATTGGTCGGCGACCACTTCGGCGCCCTGATCGGCTGATTCGCCGGTCTCTTCCTTTTTCCTGTCGGGCCTGGCCGTAGCGACGCTTTCATTGCTCGCATTTCCGGCCGGCATGACGGTGGCGGTGCCCTCGCTCTGGACGCCATCCAGATCGGTCATCGCGTCGGTCGCGGTGCCGTCGATCACTTCCATATCCTTCATCTGCACGGCGTTGCCGCCCTTATCCCCGCCGCCGCATCCTATGAGGGTGGCGCAGCCGCTCAAAAGGACGGCTTTAATGAGGATTTTTGCCGTGGCATGCATCCGGGTCTCCTTGTTCAATGGCTAAGCCCGGCAGCCCCCCGCCCGGCAAAGCGGCGACCCTAACGGCCCGTTCAATATTGCTCAACCCCCCGTGCCGCACCGGCCCAGATGACCGAGAAATGCAGGGAAATGAGCCCTTAGCGCAGCATCCAGTTCCGCCATTCCAGCCTTGCAGCCCAGCGCGGCCATGCTTGTGACCGGATATTCGCTGATCCCGCACGGCACGATGCCGCCAAAATGCGACAGGTCGGGATCGACGTTGATGGAAAAGCCATGGAGCGTGATCCAGCGGCGCACACGGATGCCCAGAGCGCCGATCTTTGCTTCCCGGCCGTGCTCATCGTTCGTCCAGATGCCGATGCGGCCTTCCGCCCGCCGCGCGGAGATACCCAGATCAGCGAGCGCCGCGATCATCCATCCTTCAAGATGATGGACGAAATTTCGCACGTCCCGCCCACGGTCGCGCAGGTCGATGTTGAGGTAGCCGATACGCTGGCCCGGCCCGTGATAGGTGTAGCGGCCTCCGCGGCCCGCAGCGTGAACGGGAAACCGCGGATCGATCAGTTCGGCCGGATCGGCGCTCGTTCCCGCCGTATAGAGCGGGGGATGTTGAAGCAGCCATATGCGCTCCTTCGCTTCCCCGGCGAAGATCGCGGCGGCGCGCGCCTCCATGTCCGCCAAGGCTTCGGGATAATCCACCTGTGCGGTTTCGGCGCGCCATTCGACGCGGCCGGCTGCTTCGGACACGGACGGAAAAGGAGAGGGGGCGGTCATGGCGTTTCCTTGACTTGCGCGAAGCGAGCGATCAAGTCTCCAGCGCATTTTCGCGCAAGGGATGAAGGCATAAAGATATGGCGGCATTGTCGATCGGCAAGGCATGGGAAGACAGCCTGGCTTTCATCAAGCGCGAAGGGAGCCTGTTGTTTCCCGTCGCCCTGTTGTTCCTGTCTGTGCCGATGGCCATCCTGCAACTGATGATCCCGCCAGACTATATGCGGATGGCGCCGGGCCAGACGCTGGCTTCGCTGCCGCCGCTGCCCGGGACGGTGAAGATTGCGATGATCGTGGCTGGGATCGTCATGTTGATTGGATCGCTCGCGGTCTATGCGCTGGCGTTGCGACCGGGCATCAGCGTGGCGGAGGCGATCCGCCTCGCCATCAAGCGGCTGCCGGTGATATTGGGCGCGTCTGTGCTTGTCGGTATTGCGCTCATGTTCGTCCTGTTCGGCGCGGCGATGATCGGCGGTCTGCTGTCGGTCGCGATCGGCAAGGTGGGCGGGCTGATCCTTGCCGCCGCGCTGATGCTGGCGGCGATGCTCTATGTCAGCGCACGAATGTTGCCGCTCAGCGCCCTTGTCATCGATCATCGGCAGGGAGTGATGGCCGCGCTCAGGCAGACGCTGTCGTTGACGCGGGGGCAGGCCGGGCGACTGGGGGCCTTCATCCTCGTTTCGATGATGCTGATTCTGGTGGTCCAGATCGCCGTGCAGTCGATATTCGGCATCGTCGGCACGCTGATTCTGGGGCAGGAAGGCGGAAGATCGGTCAGCGACATCGCCGTCGCCCTCGCGGCGGGGGCTGCGAACGTCTATCTGATGGTGTTCACCGCGCGCATCTATCGCCAGCTGGAGGGGGCATAAGCGCCCCTCCGCGTCAGTCCAGCAGCGGCACCTGCGGCGCTGCATCGCGAGGCAATATGCCGGCCAGGCGCGGATCGGCGAAAATCTCCACCTCCCGTGCGAAGGGGCGGAAGCCGTGTTTCTGGTAGAAGCCCAACGCCGCGGGGCTGTCGAGCGTGCAGGTGTGCACCCATAAACGCTCCACATCCTTGCGCCATGCCAGCGCCTTGGCCTGCATCATCAGCCATTGGCCAAACCCCTTGCCGTTGAGGCCGGGTATGAGGCCTAGAAAGGCGAGTTCGCAATCGGGCAGCGACCGAAAATCCAGTTCCAGCAGGCCCACTTCCACGCCGCGCGGGTCCGTCACCGCATAAATGGACACGGCCGGATCGTGGATGATGGCGGCCAGCGCGGCGTCATCCATCACCAGCCGCGAAAACCAGAGCCAGGGCGTGCCAATCCGGCGGAACAGCGTCCGATAGGCATCCAGTCCAGGCTCTTTCCACGGCGCCAGCCGCAGCGGAGCGGGCGGGATGGGGGCGGGCATTGGCCGTTCGCGCATTTCCAGATGGGTGACGATGGCCGCGACCTGTCCTTTCGCCACGGGCGTCAGGCTCATGGGCTTCAGCTCCAGCTTGCCATGGGCGGCAGGCTCATCAGAATCGCGTCGATGTTGCCGCCGGTCTTGAGGCCGAACAGCGTGCCGCGATCGTGGACGAGGTTGAATTCGGCATAGCGTCCCCGCCATTCCAGCATCGTGCGATATTCTTCTTCCGACCAGCTTTCGTGCATCCGCCGCCGCACGATGGGCGCGAAGGCTTCCAGAAAAGCCTCTCCCACAGAACGGGTGAAGGCGAAATTGGCATCGAAATCGCCCTCCAGATGATCGTAGAAGATACCGCCAACGCCCCGGTGCACGCCGCGATGCGGGATGAAGAAATAATCGTCCGCCCATGCCTTGAACCGTGGGTGATAGTCCGGGTCATGGGCATCGCAGGCGGCCTTGAGCACATTATGGAAATGGGCCGTATCCTCCTCGCGCGGCAAGGGCGGGTTGAGGTCCGCGCCGCCGCCGAACCAGCTTTTGGCCGTCACCAGATAGCGCGTGTTCATATGAACGGCGGGCACATGCGGGTTGGCCATATGAGCAACCAGACTGATGCCCGTCGCGAAAAAGGCGGGATCGTCGTCTGCCCCATGGATCGTCTTTGCGAATTCGGGAGCAAAAGCGCCGCTGACAGTGGATACGTTGACGCCGACCTTCTCGAACACCTTGCCTTTCATCACGCCGCGCACGCCGCCGCCGCCCTCGCCCGCAACAAGGCCCGGTGCTTCGCGATCCCAAGGGGTGAAAACGAAGCGCGCATCGCTTCCCGCTTCCCGCTCGATGGCCTCGAACTGCTCGCAGATGCGGGTTCGCAGCGATTCGAACCAGTCGCGGGCGGATTGCTGTTTGGGATCGAGCGTCAATGTCATTGCGGAAACTTTCCAGTCTGGCGTAGGGCTTCGGCCACCGCGATGCCCGTCGAAACGGCGATGTTCAAGGATCGAAATCCCGGCGCCATCGGAATACGCACGCGAATATCGGCCATGTCGCGCACCGCAACCGGCACGCCCGCGCTTTCCGATCCCATCAGCAGGACGTCGCCCTCCTGAAAGGCGACGTCGGGCAGGCGCTGCGATGCGTGGCTGCTCATGAGGATCAGGCGGCGGCCTTCAGAGCGGCGCAGGGCGTCGAAGGCTTCGAAATTCGCATGGCGCGTGACCTCCGCCGCCGCGCCGTAATCCATCGCGGCGCGCTTCAGGCGAGAATCGGAAAAGGCGAATCCGGTCGGCATGATGATGTCCACTGGCACGGAAAAACAGGCGGCAAGCCGTAAAATGGCGCCGACATTTCCCGCAATCTCGGGCTGATAAAGGGCGATACGCATGCCGCGCGCATAAAGCAGCAGGGCAAATTGTCATAGCCATGTCCAAATTGCTGTTGGCAAAATGCGCTCCCTGAGGTTATCAGGCCCGCGAACACGCTAGGGGGAAAGCGGGGGCCGTCGCTTTATAGGCACCCAAATTCCTTGATAATCAGGGCCGGAGACGGCAATGCGGCGGGATCAGGGACGTTCTTGCAAGGGTTGAGGTGCATGGCGAGCGTTGAACATACGGACGGCGAAATACAAGCCGGCGGAGACGGAGTGCGCCGCCGCGATTTTATCAACATCGCCGCGGTGAGCTTTGCGGGGGTCGGCGCGGTTGTCGTCGTCCTGCCGCTGATCGATCAGATGAATCCCAGCGCCGACGTGCTCGCGCTGGCATCGACGGAAGTCGATCTTTCGGCGATTCAGCCGGGACAGGCGATCAAGACGACCTTCCGGTCGCAGCCCCTGTTCGTGCGTCAGTTGACGGACAAGGAAATAGCTGAAGCCGACAAGGTCGATATTTCCACCCTGCGCGATCCGCAGACGCTGGAAGAACGCACCGTCGACGGCAAGAAGCAGTGGCTTATCACCATGGGCGTGTGCACCCATCTGGGCTGTGTGCCGCTGGGCGCGGGCGAGGGTGAGAATCGCGGCGAATATGGCGGCTATTTCTGCCCCTGCCACGGTTCGTCCTATGACACCGCGGCCCGCATTCGTAAGGGCCCCGCGCCCAAGAACCTGGAAGTGCCGAAGTTCAGCTTCACTTCCGACACTGCCATTCTTGTAGGCTGAGGTAAGAAACGATGAGCTTTCCCTGGGCTGAGCATTACACTCCCAAGCATCCGCTGATGCAGTGGGTCGACGAGAAGCTGCCGCTTCCGCGCCTCGTCTACAACGCGGTGGGCGCCGGTTATCCGGTCCCGCGCAACCTCAACTATTTCTGGAACTTCGGTGTCCTCGCCGGCCTCGCGCTGGTGATTCAGATCGTCACCGGCGTTGTCATGGCCATGCACTATGGCGCGAACACGCTGGTCGCTTTCAGCACCGTCGAACAGACGATGCGTGACGTGAACGCGGGCTGGCTGATGCGCTATGCCCACGCGAACGGCGCGAGCTTCTTCTTCATCGTGGTCTATCTCCACATCTTCCGCGGCCTCTATTTCGGTTCCTACAAGGCGCCCCGCGAAATGGTGTGGCTGCTCGGCCTCGTCATCTTCCTGCTCATGATGGCGACCGCTTTCATGGGCTATGTGCTTCCCTGGGGGCAGATGAGCTATTGGGGCGCGAAGGTCATCACTGGCCTGTTCGGTGCGATCCCCGTCGTGGGCGAGCCGATCCAGACCTGGCTGCTGGGTGGTTTTGCGCCCGGTAACGCGTCGCTCAACCGCTTCTTCTCGCTGCACTTCCTGCTGCCCTTCGTGATCGCGGCGGTCGTGATCCTGCATATCTGGGCGCTGCACATTCCGGGTTCCTCGAATCCGACCGGCGTGGAAGTGAAGGGGCCGCAGGACACCGTTCCTTTCCACCCCTATTATACGGCGAAGGACGGTTTCGGGGCGGGCGTGTTCCTGATCCTTTTCGCGGTCCTGCTGTTCTATGCGCCGAACTATCTCGGCCACCCGGACAATTATATCGAAGCAAACCCGCTTTCGACGCCCGCGCATATCGTGCCGGAATGGTATTTCTGGCCCTTCTATGCGATCCTGCGCGCCTTCACCGTGGACTTCTTCTTCATTCCGGCGAAGCTGCTGGGTGTGCTCGCGATGTTCGCGTCGATCCTGCTGCTGTTCTTCCTGCCCTGGCTGGATACCTCGCCGGTGCGTTCGGGCAGCTATCGTCCGACCTTCAAGAAGTTCTTCTGGATACTCGTCATCGACGTGCTGATCCTGGGCTATTGCGGCGGTGCTCCGGCGGCGGAACCCTATGTGATGATCTCTCAGGTCGCGGCGGCTTATTATTTCGCCCACTTCTTGATCATCCTTCCGCTGATCTCGCGCTTTGAAAAGCCGCTGCCGCTGCCGAACTCGATCACCGAGGCGGTCCTTGCGAAATATGGCCATGCCGACGGCGAAACCGCCGCGGTCCCGGCCGAATAAGGGGTAGATACAACCATGGTTCGCATCGGCGCATTTCTCGTCGGCCTCTTTTTCGCTGGCTGGCTGCTGATCTCTTTTCTGGTGGGCGCGGTGGCCTTTGTCACCGACCCGCCGGCCAAGACGGTGGAGCATGAATTCCACCGGAGTCCCAAGCATGTGTCTTTTTCGTTCGACGGGCCTTTCGGCAAGTACGACCAGGCGCAGCTTCAGCGTGGTTTCCAGGTCTTCAAGGAAGTCTGCTCGGCCTGCCACAGCCTGCACTATGTCGCTTTCCGCGATCTGAAGGGCATTGGCTATAACGAGGCGGAGATCAAGGCGATCGCCAAGCAGTGGGCGATCAAGACCCCCGACGTCGATCCCAAGACGGGTGAAATGTCGACCCGCGATCCGATCCCGGCGGATTATTTCCCCAAGCCCTTCGCGAATAATGTCGCAGCGGCCGCGGCGAACAACAATGCGATCCCGCCGGATCTGTCGCTGATGACCAAGGCCCGCCATCATGGTTCCGCCTATGTTTATTCGCTGCTGACGGGTTTCCAGTCGCAACCGGCCGAACTGCTCAAGGAGTTCCCGGATGCCAAGACGCCGGAAGGGCTGCATTACAACCCCTATTTCGCCAACCTGAACCTTGCCATGGCGCCGCCGCTGACGGCTGAGGGCCAGGTAACCTATGGCGACGGCACCAAGTCGACGGTGGACCAGATGTCGCAGGACGTTGCGGCTTTCCTGAGCTGGACGGCGGAACCGAAGCTCGAAAACCGCCGCCGCGCGGGCCTGGCGACGATCATCTTCCTGCTGATCGCCACCGGCCTCGCCTATATGTCCTATCAGAACATCTGGGCGGACAAGAAGAAGGCGGCCTGATGGCGGAACGCCAGGGCGTTTGAATGTTCAGGGGCGCGGTCCGCAGGGGCCGCGCCCTTTTTCATGTGAGGAACAGATGAGCATCGACAGCCTGACCGCCCTGGTTCGCACCATTGCGGATTTCCCCAAGCCGGGCATCCAGTTCCGCGACATCACCACCCTGCTGGCGGACGGAGCGGGTTTTCGGGAACTGGTCGATCATATGGCGCGGATTGTGGAACCGCTCGACCCGGATCTGGTGGTTGGGGTGGAAGCGCGTGGCTTCATTCTCGCGGCGGCGCTGGCTCACGCGCTGGGCAAGGGATTAGTGCCCGTGCGTAAGGCGGGAAAGCTGCCGGGACGCACGGTCGGCATCGATTATGTGCTTGAATATGGCGCCGATCGACTGGAATTGCACGAAGGACAGGTGCCGCGGGGCGCGCGCGTATTGTTGGTCGACGATCTGATCGCGACCGGTGGGACGGCTCAGGCAGCGGCGCAACTGCTCCGGGAACAGGGCGCAAACGTGCTGATGGCCATCTTCGCCATCGATCTTCCCGATCTGGGCGGCAGGCTGGCGTTGGAGGCAGATGGCGTCGCCACGGCGGCCATCATGGCTTTCGCGGGCCACTAAGCGTCTCGGCCAGCAGATCGACTGCTTCGGCAAGACGTTCGTCCAACAAGGAGAGCAACTGCGTCCAGCCCGATATGCCGCTGAGTTCTCCCGGGCCATCGGAAATGCCGCGCAGTCCCATCAAGGGCACTTCAAAACGCTGACAGGCCCGGGCGATCGCAAAGGTTTCCATGTCGACCATGTCCGCGTCGATCGCGGCATAGCCCTCCCCACCCACGATATTGGCTCCCGTGGAAAGGCGCGCAGTTTGCAAGGACAAAGGGGTCGTCAACGGCATGTCGACCGGATGATCGAGAAAAGGCGTCACGCCCTTGGCAATGCCGATGCGCGACGCATCCATGTCGCGCCACGAAACGCTGAGAACCTGATAGACTTCACCCAGCCGGCAAATCCGCGATCCCGCTGACCCCAGCGATATGACGAGGTCCGGCAGGCCGTGCCGTTGATCGAGCGTATGAAGGGCAATGCCGGTTGCCATCGCGGCCTCCACCGGGCCAACGCCGGTCATCAGCGGCGTGAAGCGGCGGCGCAGATGAGGGCCATATTCCTGCTCTGCCGCCATCACGAACAGCACGCGCCGATTCGCGATCGTCTCACAACATGGCATCACAGATTCTCCGCTTCGGCCGAGAAGTAGGAACCGCTTTCATGACGATGCGCCACCTGGTTTTGCTCCAGGCAGCGCATCGTCATGCCGGCACATGATTTTAAGGGATGAGTTTCCGAATGATTTCTTCCGCAGCCTCTTCCGCGGTCATGCTGGTGGTGTCGACGTGGATTTCGGGGTTGGCAGGCGGCTCATAGGGGCTGTCGATGCCGGTGAAGTTCTTGAGCTGGCCTGACCGCGCCTTCTTGTAGAGGCCCTTGACGTCGCGCTTCTCTGCTTCCGCCAGCGGCGTGTCGATGTGGACTTCGACAAATTCGCCGGGCTGCATCATCTGGCGCACCATGTCGCGCTCGGCGCGGAAGGGCGAGATGAAGGCGGTGATGACGATGAGGCCCGCGTCCGTCATCAGTTTCGCGACCTCGCCCACGCGGCGGATATTTTCCACCCGGTCGGCGTCGGTGAAACCCAGATCCTTGTTGAGGCCGTGACGCACATTGTCACCGTCCAGCAGGAAGGTGTGGCGATTCATCCGCGCCAGCTTCTTTTCCACCAGATTGGCGATGGTCGATTTGCCCGCGCCCGACAGACCCGTTAGCCACAGCACAGCGGGCTTCTGGTTCTTAACCTGGGCATGATGCTCGCGGGTCACGTCCGTCGCCTGCCAATGGACATTGTCCGCGCGGCGCAGCGAGAAGTGGATCATGCCAGCCGCCACGGTGGCGTTGGTCATCTTGTCGATCAGGATGAACCCGCCCAGATCGCGGTTCTGCGTATAGGGTTCGAACGGAATAGGGCGGTCGGTCGACAGATTGGCGACACCGATGGCATTAAGGTCCAGCGTCTTGGCCGCCAGATGCTCCATCGTGTTGACGTTGACCTGATATTTGGGCTGCTGAATGGTCGCGGTGACAGTCTGCGTGCCGATTTTCAGCCAATAGGGACGGCTGGGAAGCAGTTCATTCTCATCCATCCAGACGACGGTCGCCTCGAACTGGTCGGCGGTCTGCACCGGATCATCGGCAATGGCGATCACGTCTCCGCGCGAACAGTCGATTTCATCGGCAAAGCAGAGCGTCACCGACTGGCCCGCCACCGCTTGCTCCAGATCGCCGTCCAGCGTCACGATTCGCGTGACCGTGCTGGTCTTGCCCGAAGGCAGAACGCGGACGACATCGCCCGGCCGGATCGTCCCGGCGGAGATGAGGCCGGAGAAACCCCGGAAGTCGAGATTGGGCCGGTTCACCCATTGCACCGCCATGCGGAAGGGCTTGGCGATGTCGACGGTGGCGTCGACTTCCACCGTCTCCAGATGCTCCATCAGTGCAGGGCCGGTATACCAGGGCGTGTTGGCGCTGGGACCGGTGATATTGTCGCCCTTGAAGCCCGAGATCGGCATGGCGACGAAATTGTCGATGCCGATCGATTGCGCGAACTCCGCATAATCCTTCACGATGGCGTCGAACACGGCCTGGTCGTAATCGACCAGATCCATCTTGTTGACTGCCAGCACGATGTTGCGGATGCCGATCAGGTGGGCAAGGTAGCTGTGCCGCCGGGTCTGCACCAGCACGCCCTTGCGCGCGTCGATCAGGATGACGGCAAGGTCGGCGGTCGATGCCCCTGTCACCATGTTGCGCGTATATTGTTCGTGGCCGGGCGTGTCGGCGACGATGAACTTGCGCTTTTCCGTCGCGAAGAAGCGATAGGCGACGTCGATGGTGATGCCTTGTTCCCGCTCCGCGGCGAGGCCGTCGACCAGCAACGCGAAGTCGATTTCCTGCCCCTGTGTGCCGACGCGTTTGCTGTCGGCTTCCAGTGCGGCGAGCTGATCCTCGAAGATCATCTTCGAATCGTAGAGCAGCCGCCCGATCAGGGTCGATTTGCCGTCATCCACCGACCCGCAGGTGATGAAGCGCAGCATCGTCTTGTGCTGATGCACGTCCAGATATTTGTCGATATCCTCGGCGATCAGGGCGTCGGTGCGGTAAATGGGGTCTGCAACGGTGTCGGTCATGATGTCTGTCCCGTCAGCCGGACCAAGGCCGGCATCTCGTTGGTTTTGGGGTAGGGGTGCGGCTTGGGCTATCCGATTCCGGCCAGCGCCGGGATCAGGCGAACGGGGTTCGCGTCAGAAATACCCTTCCTGCTTCTTCTTCTCCATGGAAGCGTCACCGCCATCCTTGTCGATGACGCGGCCCTGCCGTTCGCTGGTGGTGGTGAGCAGCATTTCCTGGATGATTTCCGGAAGCGTCGCCGCTTCGCTTTCCACAGCGCCAGTCAGCGGGTAGCAGCCCAGCGTACGAAAGCGGATCGAGCGCATCACCGGTTCTTCGCCCTGCCGGAGCGGGAATCGGTCGTCATCCACCATGATGAGCATGCCGTCGCGCTCCACGGTCGGGCGCGGCGCGGAGAAATAGAGCGGCACGATCTCGATATTGTTGAGGTGGATATATTGCCAGATATCCAGTTCGGTCCAGTTGGAGATCGGGAACACCCGCATCGATTCGCCCTTGCTCTTGCGGGCGTTGTAGAGATGCCAGAGTTCCGGGCGCTGAGCCTTGGGATCCCAGCGGTGGCTGGCGGTGCGGAAGGAGAAGATGCGTTCCTTCGCCCGGCTCTTCTCCTCGTCGCGTCGCGCGCCGCCAAAAGCCGCGTCGAAGCCATAAAGGTCAAGCGCCTGCTTCAGCCCTTCGGTCTTCCACATGTCGGTATGCAGCGGGCCATGGTCGAACGGGTTGATCCCGCGCTCCTTCGCCTCCGGATTATGATAGACGAGCAGTTCCATGCCCGCATCTTTCGCGGCCTTGTCGCGCAAATCGTACATCGCCCGGAACTTCCAGGTCGTGTCGACATGCAGCAGCGGAAAGGGCGGGGGCGAAGGGTAAAAAGCCTTCTTCGCCAGATGCAGCATCACTGCGCTGTCCTTGCCCACAGAATAGAGCATCACGGGGCGTTCGGCTTCTGCCACCACCTCCCGCAATATATGTATGCTCTCTGCCTCCAGGCGTTCCAAATGTGTCAGGCGAGTGGCGTCCAGTTGTCCGGTAGCTGTCGTCATGGGGCCGGCATCTTTCCTTCAAGATAAGGTGACGCTTGACATAAACGTCCGTGATGCGAACACACCTCCCATATGGGAGGTATTTTCCGTGGTTCTGACGCGGACGGATGAAAATGAGCTTCTGACGGCGCTTTACGGTGGTGTTTTGGGGGAGGAGCCATGGCGGCTTTTCTTGCTTCGCCTGCTCGCGCGTGCTGAGGCGGACGTCGCCCAACTCATGCTGCGCCCAGTTGGTGGAGAGGCTTGGATGCTCGCGGCGCAAATGCGTGACCGGCATGTGTCGCCGGGATTCGTGCCGCCCGAGCCGCCCTGGGATCGGATGCGGCCGGGGCGCGTCTATTCGGGCACGGAACTGGAAGATGCCCATTCCCCTGCAGCACGGCATATGCGGCTCGGGCTGACGGATGTGGGCGACCTGTGTCTTTCCGTCTTTCGCGAGGACGGTGATTTCAGCGCGAGCGATTCGGCACTGCTGGCGAGCCTTGCCCCCCATCTTGCCATCGCCGGGAGGACATGGGGCCGGCTGGAACGGGAAGGCGGCCACATCGCCGTGACCGAAGGGGAATTGGCGCTGCTTGGCGGTGGCTGGATTTTGGTCGATGCACAGGCGCATCTGCTGGATTGCGACAGCGAGACCGCGATGCTGATCGCCCAGGGAAAAATCATGGGCCGGGCGCCGGACGGGCGGTTGCGCCTGCTTCTTCCTGAAGCGGCCAAGCTGCTGGAGCAGGCGATAGGGAATGCCGGGCCGGTTTCGCATCGCGCCGAATGGTTGTGGCATGATCCGCCCATGCAGATGCTGGTGATGCCGCCGCCCGATGGCGTGGAACGGGCTTTCGCAACCGTCCGCTGCCTCATCCGCATTCGCGCTCTGCCGCATGGGGAAGGAAGAGGCGTGAGCGCGTCGATCCTTTCCGATCTGTTTTCCTTGACGCCCAGCGAGGCAAGGTTTGCCGCGCGGATGGCGGACAGCGCAAGCATAGCGGAGGTCGCCAGGCTTCTGGGCCTCACGATCGAAACGGCCCGCAACTATTCCAAACGCATCTACGGCAAGATGGACGTGCGTGGACAGGCGGACCTGATCCGCCTTCTTTCGAGCAGCATCATGGAGAAAGCGGCGACTTCAGAACTATCGGAAGGCCCGCAGTGACGAGCGCGACCTCATCGCAGAGGCGCGCCAACTTCTGATTGAGCCATCCCGCTTCATCCCGGAACCGCCGAGCGAGCGCATTATCGGGGACGATGCCAAGACCCACTTCATTGGCGACCAGCACGACGGGTAGGGGCGAGGCGATGATAGCCTCTTCCAGCGCCGCGCTGGCGCTCCTTATGTCTTTTCCCGCCAGCAGCAGATTGGAAAGCCAGAGGGTCAGGCAATCGACGAGCACGGCGTCCGCCTTGCGCGCGGCGGCGGCAATGGCGCTTGCCAGATCGACCGGCGCTTCGATGGTGATCCAGCGACTGTCCCGGTCGGCGCGGTGGCGTGCGATGCGCTCCTCCATTTCCGCGTCATGGGCCTGCGCCGTCGCGATGAAGGCAAATGTGCCGCCCATCCGCTCCATCCGCGCCTGCGCGTAGCGACTTTTCCCCGACCGGGCGCCGCCCAGCACCAGCAGGCTGCGTGCGGCGGAGGCTATGCCGTTCACAATGCGCCTGACACGGAGGCTTCGGCGAAGGTAGCCATTTCGTTATGCGTCGCCAGCGCGCATCGCACGATCTGCGCCGCGACCGCCGCGCCCGATCCTTCCCCCAACCGCATGTCGAGGTGGAGCAGGGGGCGAAGGCGCAGATGTTCCAGCAGGCGGGCATGGCCCCCTTCCGCCGAGCAATGCGCGGCCAGGCAATGATCGGTGAAGGCAGGCGCCGTCGCCGCAAGCGGCGCGATGGCGGCGCAGCAGATAAAGCCGTCCAGCAACACCGGAACACCCTCCATGCGGGCCGCCAATATCGCCCCGGCGATGGCCGCGATTTCCCGCCCGCCCAGGCGTCGCAGCATTTCGAAAGGCCCGTCGCAAGCTGCGCCGTGGAGAGCAAGGGCACGGGTGACGGCCTGCTCCTTACGGGCGATCCCGGCATCGTTGACGCCCGAGCCGCGTCCGACCCAATCGCTTGCCCTGCCACCGAAAGCCTGCGCGCACAGCGCCGTTGCCGGGGTCGTATTGCCGATCCCCATTTCGCCGACGAACAAGAGGTCGATGTTGGCGCGCACCACCGCCGCTCCGGCGTTCAACGCCTCAAGGCACTCGGCCTCGCTCATCGCCGCTTTGATGCTGATGTCGCCGGTGGGGCGGTCCAGATCCAGCGGCACCACGCAAAGCGCGGCTCCGCAGGCACGCGCCAGCGCATTGATGGCCGCGCCGCCTGCATGAAAATTGGCGACCATCTGCGCCGTGACGGCGGGCGGAAAAGCGCTGACCCCTTGCGCCGCCACGCCGTGATTGCCCGCGAAGACGGCTGCCCGAATGGTATCGATTCGAGGTCGGGCCGTGCGCTGCCATCCGGCCATGAACAACGCGATCTCCTCCAGCCGTCCTAGCGATCCGGGCGGTTTGGTAAGCTGGCCCTGCCGCGCCGCCGCCGCTTCGATCGCCAGATGATCGGGTGAAGGCAGTGTGTGGAGCGCGGCTTCGAACGCGGCCCGTTCAGGAAAATGGATCATGAGCAGACAAATCCTTCCGGCGGCATACGAGTAATGAAATGGCCCTTCACGCCTTCGGGCCAGTCGGCATAGCGCACGACGCCTTCCGCGCTTTGGGCGTGAAGCGCCGCATAGGTGAGGATCGCCCGCGCCGCCGTTTCATCCGCCGCGAAGTCGCCCAGCACATAGCCGACCTTGCCCGGCGCGCGGATATGGACGGCACAGTGGCGCTGGCAGGCGAAGAGGCAGGGCATTTCCTGCACCGCGACCCCGGCGAGGGCAGGCTCCTTTTCCTGCACGCGCCGTAATGCGTCGACGAGCAGCGCGCCACCGCGCCGCCCGTCTTCATCCTCGCGCCGGTCGGGCGAGAGGCGGCAGGTATTGCATACGACCACGGCCGCGCCCGTTTCGACCGGCTTCAGCATCAGAAGCGGCTTCGGATGCCGGCATAGAAACTGCGGCCCAGGCTGCCATAGCCGCTTGCCGTTTCATAATGCTTGTCCGACAGATTCTCGACCCGGCCATAGAGCGCCAAGCCCGACAGCACCTGCCAGTCGGCGCGCAGATCGGTCAGCCAGTAATCGTCCAGCTTGAATGTGCCCGTAGCCCGATCATAAGTCTCACCCGAATAGCGGACCGCCACGCTGGCCTTCAGATTGAAGGGGAAGAGATAGCCTAGCTCGCCGTTCACCATATGCCGGGGAACACGCTGAAGCTGGCGGCCATAGGTGCTGCCGATCGTCCGGTCCTCGGCCTTGATCCAGCTATAATTGGTGTTCGCGAACAGGCCCCGCCATTCCAGCGAGCCGGACAGTTCGATCCCCTTGGCGTGGCTCTTCTTCACATTGGCATAATAGCCGAAGCGTTCGACCGTCGTGCCGGGAATATAGCAATTGGAGGGCACGTCGCTCGGGCAGTAAGAGAAGTCGATCAGATTGTCGGTATCGCGCTCGAACCAGGTGGCGGACAGACGCGCAATCTTACCCATCGCCTGTTCAAATCCGACTTCCCAGCCCTTCGCCTTTTCGGGGCGCAGACCGGCCGATCCATAGTCGCTGAAAAGCTGATAGAGCGAAGGAGCCTTGAACCCTTCGTCATAGCTGGCCCGCAGCACGGTATTTCCTTCATGTAGGGACCAGACCGCCCCGCCGCTGAAAACCGTGTTGTTGCCGAAACGGCTGTTATGGTCCCGGCGCACGCCTCCGTTCAGCGTTACGCCCGCAATGGGCGTGAGGCGGATTTCGCCATAGAGGCTGTTGGTATCGGTGCGGTAAGGCGTCAGCACATAGGGCGCGGCGCTGTCATTCGGGGAAGCGGTGGTCATCCGCTGTTCGTCCCGTTCCGCGCCGAAGACGATCTGGACCATGTCGGACGGCTTCAAAGTGCCCTGATATTCATAGCGGCGCACGCGACCATGCGCGTCGAAATTCATGGGCCGTATTGCGCGGGCGGGATTGAAATTCTCGCGATCCGTTTCGCTTTGCAGAATGGCGAGGCGGTTGGTGAAGCGTCCATCGAGCAGCACCGCATTCAATCCGGCATAAAGCGTCCATTCCTCCGTTGCGCCATATTCAGGCGTGTCGCCCGCGAAGCCGTCGAAATCATTGCGCCCTTTCACCCAATAGCCGCGCAGGTCCACCGAGATTTCGGATGACAGCCGCACGGTGGCCGTGCCGCTTGCCGCGCGGCGGCGATAGCCGTCATCCTCGGTGCCGCTGGACCGGGCGGATATGCCGTCGGTGGAGAAAGTCGATCCCGACACGCGCCAGTCGATCAGGTCGCTGGTGCCGCCCACTGCCGCGCGGGCATTGATCGTGTCGCGCGATCCGCCTTCGAAGGAAAAGCTGCCCTCCAGCGCCTTGGTGGCGCGCGCCGTCTGGACATTGACCACGCCGCCGATGGCGTCGCTGCCCCACAGGATCGATTGCGGCCCGCGCAATATCTCGATCCGGGCGATGTCGTCGGCAAACAGGTTCGAAAAGCCATAGCCGCCAGCTGTG
>NZ_CP084398.1:440000-3577500 GCF_024611115.1 Sphingobium sp. CFD-1
AGGAGGCCCCACATTAAGGCAACTTTTTGTGGGGGGCACAGGCCAGGGGGTAGCGACTGTTTAGCAAAAACACAGGGCTCTGCTAAGTCGGCTTCAAGACGACGTATAGGGCCTGACGCCTGCCCGGTGCCTGAAGGTTAAGAGGAGGTGTGCAAGCACTGAATTGAAGCCCAGGTAAACGGCGGCCGTAACTATAACGGTCCTAAGGTAGCGAAATTCCTTGTCGGGTAAGTTCCGACCTGCACGAATGGCGTAACGACTTCCCCACTGTCTCCAGGATATGCTCAGCGAAATTGAATTCTCCGTGAAGATGCGGAGTACCCGCGGTTAGACGGAAAGACCCCGTGCACCTTTACTGCAGCTTCAGAGTGGCATTAGGAAAGAACTGTGTAGCATAGGTGGGAGGCTTTGAAGCATTGACGCCAGTTGATGTGGAGCCATAGGTGAAATACCACCCTGTTGTTTTCTGATGTCTAACCTCGCACCGTTATCCGGTGCAGGGACCCTCTGTGGCGGGTAGTTTGACTGGGGCGGTCGCCTCCTAAAGAGTAACGGAGGCGCGCGATGGTGGGCTCAGGACGGTTGGAAACCGTCTGTTAGAGTGCAATGGCATAAGCCCGCCTGACTGCGAGACTGACAAGTCGAGCAGAGACGAAAGTCGGTCATAGTGATCCGGTGGTCCCTCGTGGAAGGGCCATCGCTCAACGGATAAAAGGTACGCCGGGGATAACAGGCTGATGATTCCCAAGAGCTCATATCGACGGAATCGTTTGGCACCTCGATGTCGGCTCATCACATCCTGGGGCTGGAGCAGGTCCCAAGGGTTTGGCTGTTCGCCAATTAAAGTGGTACGTGAGCTGGGTTCAGAACGTCGCGAGACAGTTTGGTCCCTATCTGCCGTGGGCGTCGAAATTTGAGAGGAGTTGACCCTAGTACGAGAGGACCGGGTTGAACATACCTCTGGTGTACCTGTCGTTCCGCCAGGAGCGCAGCAGGGTAGCTATGTATGGACGGGATAACCGCTGAAAGCATCTAAGCGGGAAGCCTCCCTCAAGATAAGATTTCATCGAGCCGTCGTAGACCACGACGTTGATAGGCCGGATGTAGAAGTGTGGTAACATATGGAGCTAACCGGTCCTAATTGCTCTGTTCGCGCCTGAGAGTCCCACCATCAATGACAGCACTGGCAACAGCGCTTCATCGATCCGTGGTGATGACCAGCCAGATATATAAATTTGTTCGTAAACGCATTTTTACAAAAAATGCCCCTGTGCACGGTATCGATTATAACCCGAAGCGCCTGCTTCATTGCTTGGTGACCATAGCGTCAGTGACCCACCCGATCCCATCCCGAACTCGGACGTGAAACCTGACTGCGCCGATGGTACTGTGGCTCAAGCCCCGGAAGAGTAGGGCGTCGCCAGGCATTGCAGCACGCGCTTCGAACTTAAAACCCATTCACATGTTCGTTGGCCTCAGCGGTCCATCGGCCTCGCACAGGAAAAGGACACCGCTACCTGATCCAACACCATGGTTGACGCGGGATGGAGCAGCCCGGTAGCTCGTCAGGCTCATAACCTGAAGGTCGTAGGTTCAAATCCTACTCCCGCAACCACATAAAAACCATCACCCCCAAACCCGCCCGCAAGGCGGGCTTTTTGCGTTCAAAGGCCAAGGCCATCGACAGAATGCCAGCCAGATCGCCGCGCACGTCGATCTCCCGTGCGCCACCCAGCACCAGCACCATCGCCTCGACAAAACCCCGCAAAGCCGTGCCTGGCCCCGCCTGAAACAAGAATTGCGCGAGCGCGACATCCCGCTTCGCCTACACCCCCCCCGCATCCCACCAGCTATCCCGCCGATCAATCCCATGATCGGATACAAAGGCAGCAGTACCCGTCTGAGAACGGCGGAGCAATATTCGACCACGCTAGCGGCGGGATAGTCCTGCTGCGGGCGGCGTAAAAGTCGTCCACCTTGAAGCCTTTCTGCCAAGTCAGGGAGGTGTGGGGATCTACAGCGTGGAACTTTATCTTCAGGTCCGTTTGGCTTGCGCGGATGGCATGAGCCAGCGGGCGGCGGCGAAGCGTTTCAATGTGTCGCGCGACACGGTGCGCAAGATGCTGTCGTTTTCATCGCCACCGGGTTACCGGCGTCAATCTGTCCCGCAGCGCCCGAAGCTGGACGGGTTTGTGGCGATCATTGATGGATGGCTTGAAGGGGACCGCTGCGTCCCGCGCAAACAGCGCCATACGGCGAAGCGGGTATTCGACCGCTTGCGCGCCGAGCATGGTTTCACCGGCGGCTATACGATCATCAAGGATTACATCCGCGAGCGTGAGCAACGCAGCCGGGAGATGTTCGTGCCGCTGGCCCACCCGGCGGGGGATGCGCAGGCCGATTTCGGGGAAGCGCTGGTGGAGATCGGCGGGGTGCAGCAGAAGGCCTACTTCTTCGCACTCGATCTGCCGCACAGTGATGCCTGCTATGTGCGGGCCTATCCGGCGGCGGTGGCGGAGGCTTGGGTTGACGGACACGTTCATGCCTTCGCGTTCTTCGGCGCGGTGCCGCGTTCCATCGTTTACGACAACGATCGCTGCCTTGTGGCGAAAATCCTGCCAGACGGCACGCGCAAGCGTGCCACGCTGTTCAGCGCTTTCCTGTCGCATTATGTGATCCGCGACCGCTATGCCCGTCCGGGCAAGGGGAACGAGAAAGGCAATGTGGAAGGGCTGGTAGGTTACTGCCGCCGCAATTTCATGGTGCCGATCCCGAAGTTCCCGACCTGGGAGGCCTTCAACCTATGGCTGGAGGAGCAATGTCGCAAGCGCCAGCAGGAGAAGGTGCGCGGGGAGAGCGAGACGATCGATGAGCGCTTGCAGCGCGATCTGGCGGCCATGCAGCCTCTGCCCGCTACACCCTTCGAGGCCTGCGATCAGACGAGCGGGCGGGTCTCCTCGCAATCTCTGGTGCGCTACAGGACCAACGATTATTCGGTTCCGGTAGTCTGGGGCCATCAGGAGGTCTGGATCAGGGCCTATGTCGATGAAGTGGTGATCGGATGCCGCAGCGAAGTTATCGCCCGTCATTCTCGTTGCTATGCCCGCGAGGAGGTTATCTTCGCCCCGCTCCACTATCTCCCGCTGATCGAGCAGAAGATCAACGCATTCGACCAGGCCGCGCCTTTGCAGGGCTGGGATTTGCCCGAAGCGTTCACGACACTGCAGCGGTTGATGGAAGGCCGCATGCACAAGCATGGCAGGCGTGAATATGTACAGGTGCTGCGCCTGTTGGAAACGTTCACCCTCGCCGATCTCCAGGCGGCGGTGGAACAGGCCATTGATCTTGGCGCCATCGGCTTCGATGCCGTCAAGCACCTCGCCCTGTGCCGGGTCGAACGCGTACCGCCCAGGCTGGACCTGGACGTCTATCCCTTCCTGCCACGCACAACGGTCGAGAAGACCTTTGCCAGAGCCTATCTGAGCCTGCTCTCCGACCAGCAGGAGGCCGCATGAGCGATCAGACCCCGGAGCTTCTTCTCGCTCACAATCTCAAGGCACTCAAGCTGCCTACGTGCCTGCGAGAGCACCACAAGCTCGCCCGGCAATGTGCCGCTGAAGGCGTCGATCATATCCGCTTCCTCGCCCGCCTTGTCGAGATGGAGATGATCGACAGGGAGCGTCGTATGGTCGAGCGGCGCATCAAGGCCGCGCGCTTCCCCGCCGTCAAAAGCCTCGACAGCTTCGACTTCACCGTCATCCCCAGGCTCAACAAGATGCAGGTGCTCGAGATGGCGCGCTGCGAGTGGATCGAGCGGCGTGAGAACGCCATCGCTCTGGGGCCATCGGGCACCGGAAAGACGCACGTAGCGTTGGGGCTCGGACTGGCAGCATGCCAGAAAGGGCTGTCGGTGGGCTTCACCACTGCGGCGGCGCTGGTCAGCGAAATGATGGAGGCGCGCGACGAGCGGCGTCTCCTGCGCTTCCAGAAGCAGATGGTCGGATACAAACTGCTCATCATCGACGAACTGGGCTTCGTACCGCTCTCCAAGACCGGCGCCGAACTGCTGTTCGAGCTGATCTCCCAGCGTTACGAACGCGGCTCCACCTTGATCACCAGCAACCTGCCCTTCGACGAATGGACCGAAACCTTCGGATCCGAGCGTCTCACAGGCGCGCTCCTCGATCGCCTGACCCATCACGTCAGCATCCTCGAGATGAACGGCGAAAGCTATCGCCTCGCTCACAGCCGGGCCCGCAAGGCCAAAATCAGACCCTGAAAAGCAAGCCAATGCCGGGGGGAGTGGCCCTCGGGCTACGCCCTCACGCCACTCCCCCCGGCGTGTAACACGATGGCCTGGTTTTACGCCGCCCCATGGCCGACTTTTGCTCCGCCGTTGACACCCGTCTACGGTAGCCAATCTTTCCTGGGCGCCTTCATCCTGATGATGCTGGCGTCACCAGAAAGTAAGTATGGCAGCGAGGAAGACGCCTGCCATATAGTTGGCTGCGAGCTTGTCGTAGCGGGCGGCGATGCATCGCCAGTCCTTCAGGCGGCACCAGAGGCGTTCGACGAGGTTGCGGGTTCGATAGGCGTCACGATCATAGGGGATCGGTTCTTTGCGGCTGCGGGTAGCGGGGATGACGACCTCGGCACCCTGGGCCTGGATAGAGGTGCGGATGGTATTGCTGTCATAGCCACGGTCGGCAATGAGCCGGTCGAAGCGGCCATGTGCAGCTTCGATCAGGGCGGGCGCGATGGTCATGTCGGAGAAGCTGCCGGGCGAGATCAGCAGGACACGTGGCCGTCCGGCAGCATCGGTCAGTCCGTGGATTTTACTGGTGCGTCCGCCGCGCGAGGTTCCGATGCCTTGAGCGAATCTCCCCTTTTGCGCCGGCCGCCGAACGATGAACCTTGATGCTGGTGGAATCGATCGCGGCCGAGCCCCACATCCCGCTATATCCGGTCAACGCCTCGAAGACGGTGAACCAGACGCCTTGCCCGCTCCAGCGGTGGAAGCGGTTGTAGATCATTGTGCAAGGTCCGTGTCCCGCGCCACCGCGCACCGATCTTGAGCATGTGAATGATGTCCGAGATCACCCGCCGGTCATCGACACGCCGCGCACCCTTGCGCCCCTGCGTCAGCAAAGGCTCGATCTTAGCCCACTCCGTATCGCTCAACCACCTCAACTGCCGCGCCATCAATGCCTCCTGCTTCTCACAGAAAGCATTGAACCCGCCGAAACGGTCTCGCGCAACCTTATTGAGTACAGACCCTAGATTGGCCCGCTAAGGATGTCGGTCACCAGCTGACATTCAGGCAGCGTAGCGTGGGCATCATTAACTGCGGCGTGTACAAACGGCCGCCGTCGCCGACGAGTTCGAGGTCTGGAACATGATCCAGCAGTATGTCGAGGGCGATCTCCCCTTCAAGATGGGCAAGCAGGCGACCGACGCACATATGAATACCTCGCCCCCAGGCCGGTGCAATTTTCAGGTCGTTACGAAAAATATCAAATCTGTCGGCGTGATCAAACACGGTTTCGTCATGATCTGCCGCCATCGTGCAGAGCTGAATTAATGACCCCTTAGGGATTGGTATTCCCCGGATTTCTACATCCTGTGTCGCAACCCTGATCGGCCCGCGTCCGGGATCCCTGAAGCGTACGCTTTCTTCGAAAGCTTTGGCGAGCAGGCTACGGTCGGCTCGAACGGCCTCCCACTGATCACGATGGTGGAGAAGATTCCACACCATATTGCCTATGGCCGTGCTGGTTGTATCCGTCCCGCCGAGAAGCATCGAGCTGACAAGGCCGAGAATCTCTTCCTCGCCCAGCGCATCCCCTTCATCGGCTGCGGCCAGCATCTTCGAGATCGCATCCTCGCCGGGCCGTTCGCGCCGGTCATGGATCAGCTTGCGGATGAAGCTGTCGAAATCCTGAAGCGTCTCGGCAAGGCACTCTAGCCGTTCTGGCGAGGGGTTGGTGGTGATGAGTTCGAGCGAGGCATCGACCCATAGCCGATAGCGATCATAATCTTCTACAGGAGCGTCGAGCAACGCGGCAATCGCCATCATCGGAATGCGATCGGCGTAGCTGGTCACGAGATTTGCCTGGCGATCTGGACTGCGTAGCATCTCATCGACGAGTTGACGCGCAATCTGGCGAATCTGATCGGCGTGTGCAGCTATGATGCGGGGCGAAAGGGCGGCTTGCATGTAGCGCTTCAATCGCCCGTGGGCCGGCGGATCGGCGGCTGCGAGCTGAACCTTCATCGGAAACCCCAGCGGCAGACGCGTGCGGAATCCCGCAGGGACTTCGGGAACGGTAACGAACATCCGGTTCGAGAAGGTTTCTGGATCATTCGCGATACGCGTAATGTCATCCAGTCGGGTCACGACATACCAGCCATATTTAGGCATGAAGAAAACGGGATGGTTACGGCGTGCCTGCGCCAGCAAGAAATGAGGATCAGCGACCTGATCAGGATCGAGCGGGTCCAGCTCGGCGAAAACGGGAACGTCGGATGATATTGCCATATTCACCTAGGCTCTCCTTGTTTGATCTTCTCTCTTTAATAAAGGCGGACGCGAATTGTGCGGAGGACTTCTAACTAGGCGTCGCTCCGAACGCCTTTTCTGCCGCTCCAGTGTCGAAAAAGGCATGAACTTTATAGACCAGCCCGTCTTTCAGCGTCATCAATTCGCAATAATTATTGTCATAGATGCGCCCATCTTCATATTCGAAATGTCCCACCATCTCGACGGCGACGCGATCCGCATCGGCAGTCGAGGTGATGACGGTGAACCCGCCCGTTTTTGCACTGTGCAACATGTGCAACGAGGCAAGGAATGCATCATGATCGAGATGGCCCATGCCGTTCAGCCACCAGTCGAGATCTGGGTGGATCAGTTTTTTTACGGTTGCCATGTCGCCAGATCCAACAGCTTTCACCAGCCGGAGCGCGACGTCGCGATTCTTCTCAATGTCCTGATTCATCGGCTATCCTCATCCTTTCCCGCTTTTGTCAGCGGTATTCTGTGGTAAGATAGTTATCCCCCAGCTGTCGACAATGAAATAGGCGGCTGGTCGTTAAAGTTCGATACGAATAGAGCGGGAGAGGAATGCAGATCATCTTTCGAAACGCCGAAGCCGGCGAGCGCATTGTAATGGCGAGTGAGGGCGACACGCTGATGCATGTCGCGCTGGCCAACGATATAATCGGTATCCCAGGAGACTGCGGCGGCCAATGCGCCTGCGGCACATGCCATGTCTATGTAGATCCGGCATGGGTTGAGCGAGTTGGCCGCGTCGAACCCGGCTCGACGGAGGAAACCATGATCTTTGGAGCGCCTGTCGATGCCCGCCCGAACTCGCGGCTCGCATGCCAGGTTAATCTGATTGCAATTCACGACGGGTTGATTGTGGAAATCCCGGAAGGCCAATAGACAAAATTATAAAAAAACGACGAGGAGGGTATCTTGCAACAGATCATGGAAGCCGCAGATGCGCTGGATGTCAGTCATCCGCAGATTTATCGCGACGATAGCTGGCGCCCGCTATTCGCTCAGCTTCGCGCGGAGCATCCGGTATATTACTGCCCACGGAGCCGTAGTGGGCCCTATTGGTCGATCACGCGTTTTGCCGATATTGTTCGCGTCGATACCGATCCACTGTCATTTTCTTCTTCTTATCTTCATGGGGGGGTCACGATAGAAGATCGCGTCGCAGCTTCATTCATGCAAATGGACCCACCAGTACATACGGAAAAGCGAAAGAATGTAACGGCGGTGGTTGCGCCCAGGAGCCTCGCGCAAATGGAGAGTCTGATCCGTGAGCGCGCCGGCAGGGTGCTGGATGCGTTGCCGCGCAACGAAGAGTTTGATTGGGTTCAGCGGGTTTCGATCGAGTTGACATCGATGATGTTGGCTACGTTGTTCGCCTATCCCGTCGAACAGCGGCACAAGTTGGTGCACTGGTCCGATGTGCTGACCGCCGATCTTGACGATCCCGAAAGCCCCATCCGGACCGAGGCGGAGCGCCAGGCTGGCCTCCAGGACTTCTACATGACGATGATGGAGCTTTGGCAGCAGCGCCAGAAAGAGGAACAGAGCTACGATATCATTTCGCTTCTCGCACATGATGAGGGTGTGCGCTCCGCCTCCTTCGACGAAATCTGCGCGTTGTTCGGTTTGTTTCTCGTGGGAGGAAATGACACAACCCGCAACTCGATGTCAGGCGGAGCATGGGGCTTCAGCGAGTTTCCTGATGAATGGCGGAAATTGAAGGCCAATCCAGGGTTGGCCGGAAATGCTGCAGCGGAAATAATCCGTTACCAGACCCCGGTCATCTATCAGCGTCGCACGGCGACATGCGATGTTGAATTGGGTGATCAGACGATTGCCGCAGGTGACAAGGTCGTGATGTGGTACATTTCCGGCAATCGCGATGAGAGCGTCTTTAAAGACGCCGACAGACTCCAGGTCGATCGCCCCAATGCCCGGCAGCATACCGCCTTCGGAATGGGGCCTCATCGCTGTCTCGGCGCGCGGCTTGCCGAGATGCAATTGCGTATCCTTTGGGAGGAGGCCCTTATACGCGATCTCGACATCGAGATTCTCGGGCCGCCGACCTACGCCTTTTCGAATCTTGTCCGTAGCCCGCTTAGCCTGCGCGCCCGCATCAAGGGTTGATTCTGCTCGTCGTTGCGGATCGATCGTTGCTATCGGCGGACTAGCGATAATGAGACTATATGGGTGATTGCGGCAAGATTTCTGTCATTTACGGATGAGCTGGGGCAGAAATGCCCCACTCCAGCATCGCTCACTCCGCCGGGTGATCTTCATCGCCGAATGCTGCCGTCATTACCGGCACTACACGCAAGTGAGAGGGTATGTTATCGCGTCCGATTTTCTGGTCGATATGCTCATTATACCACTGCAAATACTGCTCTTGATAGCTCAGGGTCAGAGTGGAAAGATCACCTTCACGCATGGAGCGCTGAATTGTGGTGAACAGGCCAAGATCTTCGTCAAGGATCTTTACTTGATAGGCGCTGAATTCATCCCAATATGCGCGGTCGGCATCGGAATCTTTCAATGTCTCGCCGAATATAGTGGAAACGACAGCCATCCGGTCATGTCCTATCGGCCAGAAGTTCATCCAGTTGAAGCCTGATGGGTCCAGTGCCGTGAAGCCGTTAGGAAAGCGGGGCAGGGCGACGGTCAGGCTTCTGAACCTCTCATCCAATCCCTTGATGTCGCTGGCGCCGTAGAGATTTTCTATGCGTTTACGGGTTGTGAAACGGGCGTGCCCGTTTTCCAGCGGTGTGACGACGAAGCTCTTTGAATCGAGGAACGGCGCTATGGTTTTCTGATGGACAGTCGCGACATGATAGATTTCCAGAAAATTGTCATAAGCTGTCTTCCAGTTGCACGCGATCTCCGTCCGCAATGTGCGCTTGACCACCATGCGCTCGAACGGGAAGCTCTCCGCTTGTGCGGCGAGCGGGGCGATGAAGTCGGCCAAAGGCTCCGCCGCTTCGTCGAAATTGATGAAGATGAAACCGCGCCATAGCTCGCAGCGCACCTGGAGCAGCGGCTTTTCCGCCTTGTTCAAACAGGTGAAGTTATGTGCTTCCGGTACGGACCTGAGTTCGCCGTCGCTGGCATAACCCCAGGCATGATAGGGGCAGATGAAGCGCTTTGCGATGCCCGCCGGTTCAGTCACCAACGCCGCGCCGCGATGGCGACAGGTGTTCTTGAATGCGCGGATGGTCCGGTCCTTGCCTCGGCTGAGAATGACAGAGCGATCCATCTCGGTGAACAGCTTATAAGCGCCGGGCTCAAGCAATTCGCTTTCATGACCGGCATAGAGCCATGTCTTGTTGAAAACATACTGCATTTCCAGAGCAAAGAAGGCCGGATCGCAGTAGCGGGCGGTTGGCAGATCGGGCAGCGCGGGGAAATCCGCCGGATAAGTGATGCGCTTTGCTTCCCGTTCGACGCGCTCAATAAGCGTTGCGGCCGCTTGGCTGTCCATGTCACTCCACTCCCGAATTCAACGGCGCTATCCCTGCGTGCTTTCCGGCACCTTACCAGTGGGGGCGATAGGGTAACAGCGCCGAAGATTGACGCACCGTCCGTCTTGCGTGGCGCTGGACGAGCTATCGCGATTGTTCGTCTTGAATAATCATGCGTGGCTTGAGTTGCGAGGGAAGGGCGCGGCAACGGCGTCCTTCCCTCGCCATCGCTGACGAAAGACTTCAGCGTTCCGCCGAGCGACCGAACCGTGCCCGAAGCTGCACACCGTACACGCGCGGATCGCCATAGACATAAGGTGTCGTACCGAGTTGGGAGCTGACGAGGTTGCCCGCGCCAGTCCTGTATGTCTCGTTGAACAAGTTCTTCACGAAAATGCTGAGGTCGACTGCATTGTCCATGATATTGTTCCAGTCGAGACGCAGATTGACGATGGCGTAGGGAGATTGCTCCTCTGGCGTGAGCGAGAAAAGAGCATCGTCCGAGACGCTCGTACGAGACTGATACGACACATTGCCAGCCAATATGAAGTCACCCGTGTCACCTGCATCATATTGATATCGCGCCGCGACGTCCAACTTGTGCTTTGGCGCACCCGTTATGGGGGTGCGAGATCGTTCTATGATCGCTCCGTCTGACGGACGGACGATCACGCCCGGAAAACTCCTGAACTTGGCATCGAGATAGGCGTAATTGACATTGACCGTGAAGGCGGGGGTGAAACGGATGACTTGTTCGAGTTCAAGGCCGCGCGATCGCAATTTTGCGGCATTCTCGATCTGGTTCGATGCGGTCTGGCCGTTGAAGAAGGAAGTGGCGCGATGCAGGCCGGAGAAATCGGCCTGGAACAGCGCCAGATTGGTCCGCATGCGGATGCCGCCCAGATTATAATCTGCCTTGATGCCCAATTCATAGTCAGTGACTGTTTCAGGCTTGAACGTCGGCAAAGCCGCCGCCACCCCGTTCTGGGCCGGCAGGATCGACTGGATGTTGATGCCTCCCTGCTTGAAGCCCTTGCGCGTGGTGCCATAAACCATGACATCCGGCGAGAATTTATAGTCGAGCGAAAAGGTATAGCTGTCCGCCGTTTGCTTGAGGGAAGCGGGGATCGGATCGTCCGTCGTGATGGCCGGGTTGTCCGGTGCGACGATCACGCCCGTGGAGGGGAGAAGCGCGTTCACCGCCAGAAGCGATTGTTTGACAACGCTGTACCGATAGCCGCCGGTCAAACGCAGGCCTTCGAAGCCGAAGGCGGCAAAATCGATGGTCGCCTGCCCGAAATAACCGGTTTGCGAAGATTTATAGTCGCGATTGTAGCCAGTCGATATGCCCGGAAGTCCCGCCGGAACCGTGAAGGCGCCGTTCAGCGTCTGGAAGATGGCCGGATAGTTGAGATAGGCGTTCACGTTGGAATGTTCCGTGAAGTAGCCGATCATCCAGTCATGGCTGCCGCCGATCTGGCCGGACACCTGTGCTTCTTCCGACCATACGTCGAACCAGTCATTCTTGCCGGCGCCATAATCCCTGACATTGACCTGTCCGGTGCAAAGCGTGGGCGTGCAGTTCGGGTTGCTGACATCGAGGTCGTTATAGACCACGCCTGAGCCGACGCCGCCCTGAATCTCCCGGACAACTTCGGAGTGAAGATTGCGTGTCGTGGAAAAGATGTTCTTGAAGCTGGTGTCGCCCAGGAATCCAAGCTCGCCGAAATTCAGCTCGGTAGTGTTGATCAGCTGTTGGACCTGTGAACGAAGAAAGTTCGGCCTTGTGGTCGCAAGCCGCCGGACGCTTCCGCCCGCCGCGATGCGCGCTGCTTCTCCGTCAAGGCTGGCGCGGACACCGTTGATGAGGGCAATTCGCTCGTTAATGCAGTTCGCGACCGACTTGCCGCTGGCTGCATAGAGCGCCGTGATGCCGGGATTGGTGCAAAGGCCAGCCACCGATATATAACCATAACCGCTGGCGGTCGCCTCGGTTACTCCAGGCGTAACGCCCAGGATGCCGGCTCCCACCCGCGTGTCGAGCAGCGATCCGGTTATGACCGATCCGCCGGGCAGGCGCGGATCCACAACGCGGCGTGCCACGCCATTGGGTTCGTAGGTGCCAAGAACGCTCGCCGTTCCATTCTCCTTGATGTTCACATCCGAGAAGATGGTGGTGCTCGTCAGCCAGTCGGTCGGTCGCGCCAGCACGCTGATCCGGTAGGACGAACGGTCGCGGTCATCCAGATCCTGTCCGGTTGTAAGACTTTTCGAGAAGCCGTCATGATAGCTGTAGTTGCCGGCCACGCGGATCGCGAGCCGGTCCTCAAAGATCGGCACGTTCACCGCGCCGGTAAACTCCCGGGAACTGTAGTTGCCCAAGGCTGCCTCGAAGAACCCATCAAACTCGCCCGAAGGCGCCTTGGGGGTCAGCAACACCGCGCCGCCAGTCGTTGAGCGGCCGAACAGAGTACCCTGCGGGCCCTTCAGAACCTGGACTGACTCCAGATCGTAGAAAGTGATGTTGGACCCCCCGGAGGCGGAGTTGGTTTGCTGCGGCACATCGGCGAAATAAGTGACCACCGATGGCGAGCTCCCGAAGGTCGCGCCCTGGCCACGGATGAAGTAAAGCACGTCGTTACGTTGCGAACTGCCGGTGGCGGCGACAATGCCGGGCGTCGAATTGCCGAGATCATATGGCGTGGTAATCGCCTTTTCACGCAGGACATCGGCCGTAATCGCAGTGATCGCTACAGGAACGGACTGAAGGCTTTCAGCCCGCCGGCGCGCGGTGACGACGATATCCGATATTTCGTTATCGCTTACAGATTGAGTGGAGGTATTGCTTTGTGCATAAGCACCCGGAGACGCTGCGAATATTGCACTGATACCGGCAAGCAGAGCCTTTTTGGGAATTTCCCTCATCATCGTCCTCCCCATGATCGAATCATTTCTCGTGACTTGTCGCCGCGCCTGCAATGTGAGTGGAAGGGCAGCCGGTCTGATCTTCTTGATTGTTATCAATCCTGCACAACCGCGCGGCGTAATGCAACGTAAAAATCATGCACGAAAATTCAAAGTTTGATTGAGAAGTCAAGGTGGAGCGGAAATCAAGGCTTTGATCTTCCCTTTTCTAGGATTATGGCGGCAGGCATTGCACGGCGCAGAGGAGGGCGTGTCGCTCCTAATGCGTAAAGATATATATGGGCTAAAAGGCTCGATGCGATCTGGCTTCATCACTGCGGCAACGCCTTGCATCGAATGGGTTGGGCATATCATATATGGCGTGTCGAATAATGCACGACGTGGCGGATTGTCATTCGGGGCCGCAGATGGCCGCCCAACAGGGCGATGTCGACGCTGCCGTGAAGGTCGCTCGTCAACCTGTAGACTGCGTTGCTATCAAGCAGTCCGGCTGGAACCGGAAGGGGAGCAAATTAGCTATCCAGAAATACATTGAATAAGGCGTGTGACGGTGAAGCTTTAGTTCGCAGTCCGGGATCGCTCTGGCTTTGGCCGGGCGGTCATTATTTCTGTATCCCGCACCAATTTCCCGGGGCATCATCTATATAGATCATGCTCAACGCTCAGCGGGGTGGCGGTCGAACAGTTCCTGCTGATCCATGGCGCTGTGCCGGTAGCGTCCATGTGCGAAAGGCGGCATGACCGACGCATGATATTTGCGTGGCAAGCGCGTATCGATGAGGAAGGCGATCAGTTCTTACCATCTCCATCCTGTGCTGCCATATGGGCAAACAGATCGCGGAACTCCGCCAGTGAAGGGGCGTGATTGGAATAGCCTCCATCGACATGCAAATTCTGACCGGTCGTATAGCGGGACTCATCCGACGCCAGAAATATGGCAGCCTTCGCGCAGTCTTCCGGCGCGCCGATGAATGGCGTCAGCTTGTGACGCAGCATGAGCTGGCGGATCGGTTCGGGCATATTGTCCTCCAATGCGCCTGAGAGCACCAAACCTACCATCAACACATTGGCGCGAATGCCGAATTTTCCATATTGCGCCGCAATATTGTAGGTGAGGTTGTGCACACCGGCTTTGGATGCGCCATAAGCGGTCTGGCCGATATCGCCTTGCAGCGCTTTGGTGGAACCAGTCGTGATGACGTTGCCACCACCCTGTCTCAGCATATGGGGGATCACATGCTTGGCGCAAAGCATGGGGCCGCGAAGATTCACGGCCATGGTGCGGTCCCATAGATCGACGTCCATGTTTACCACATCACGATCCTGCATCATGATGTCGCCAGTCATCGCAGCATTGTTGTGCAAGACGTCGATTCGACTATAGGTCTGGATCGCATAATCGACCAGGCCCTTTACGGCGGTTTCATCCGAAATATCGGCTGCAAAGGGATGTGCATTGCCACCCGCGGCAACGATATCGGCCGCAACCTTCTCCGATGATTTGCTCTGGCTTGCGACAATGACTTTGGCGCCTTCCCGGGCATATGCCTCGGCACAGGCTTTACCGATTCCTGATCCCGCGCCGTTGATGAGGATGACTTTACCGTCGAGCCTTTTCACGTTTCTGTGTATCCCTCTGAAAATTGGACGCCCGTTTGCAAAAGATGCAGGTCAGGATGGCAGGGACGAAATTCAGGCTGCGACGACTTCCCTATCGGCGTCATATTTCTTTTCGAACTGCTCCAGATAGGCACGATAGCCTTGAGGTTCCCGTCGCTTGGCGGGGTCGTAGAAGGGTGAGCAAATCTGGAAGAAGAAACTCACGAAGTGGCGGCCCATCACTTTCCGGGCATATTTGTCGCGCACGAGTGATTCTTTCAATTCGGCTGGCGTCATCTTCGCGCGATCATGCTCCAGCAGTTTCTTTGAAACCATCATCTGAAATCGACCGAGATGGACCAACGCATAGAAGTAACCATATATTCGATAGAAATAGGCGAAGATCGGATTTAGGCCGCTGAGTTCATGATAGACATCCGAGCATACGGTACGATGCTCGAACTCTTCGGCCAAATGCCATCGCCACATGTCCGTGGGCTCCGCATCGGCGCCCTCCAGCAGTTCATTATAATCCTCGAAATAGAGCTGGCAGGCCGTCGCGCTCAGCGACTCGAAGCCTTCGCAATAGGCGAGATTGAAGCGCAGTGATTTCGTTTCAAGAAATCGCTTATATGTCGCCTCATAGTCTCTCTCAATCGGCTTCAGCCAGGCATAGCCCAGTTCGTGCATACGCCTGTTGAAGGCGATGTGTTGCTTGCAATGCTGCATCTCCTGCTTGATGAAGATATCCAGCTCTTCTACCAGGCGCGTCTTGGAGGGCTCGATAAGGGGCTTCGCCTTTATCATCACCTTCAAGAGATAGGGTTCGATATAGGCGGGAATCAGCGAGGCCGCGTTGGCACGCTGTGCAAACTCCCCATTGGGAGCCCAACGCGCGCGAATGTTCGAGAAGTCGAACTTGGGGAACCTGACTTTCATCTTATTGCCTTTATGCACCCTGGGAGCCATCGCAAGACGCCGAATATACCCTCGAGCCTGCTTTATTCCGCAGCTTCCGCGCTATCTTGTCCGGGAAGCATCCCGCCGCCCGCCAGATAGGCTTCGTAGTCACGCGTGAACATGCGGAGCAATGGTTCGTTCTCGCCGAAATTCTGTACCTTTTTGCCGCCGGTTTCCAGCCCGATCTGCTGGAGGCGTGACATCGCCATATCCTCGACAACGACATCGCGCGTCGCCGCCAGCGTGTGGGCCATCGCGAATTCCTCGCGCAGGTTCTTCGGCGCATGACGGCTATAGATTCGTACTTCCATCCGCATGCGGTTGTGGCTCAGCGGCCAGAACTGATAGAATAGATATCCGTTTGCCAACGGCTGAAGCGAAATATTTGGAAAGATCGTGATGGTCTCGGTTCCGAAGTTCGGGATATTGAGCCGATTGATCCCCGGATGCTCGTAGAAGCCCGCCCGGCCCTCGGCGATGGCCTGTTGGTCGGGGGCGGATGTCGGCAGCATCTGGGAATAGACCCAGCTCAGGACCGGCGCGTCCGGGTTATAGTCGAAATTGCGCTGCACCGTTCCCGCGCTGTGCGGCCCGAACTGTTTGATGTCGAGATAGTTGAGATGTGGGTTCTCTTGAGGAACCACAGCCGGACGCAGCGTCTTTTGATGCAATATGGCGACATGGTAACCCTCGTTGAAGGCATTGACGAGGTTCTTCCAATTGCAGTCGATCTCATCGGTCACTTGCACGTAGAAGGGGAACTGGTCGAACGGCGCTCCATCCAGCATCACGTCCAGGCCTGCGAGGAATTCGCGGAGCGAAACTTCCGGCGTGTCGGCGAAATTCAGGAAGATAAACCCGTTCCATGTGTCGAGATGGATCGGCGCAAGTCCGTTCTTGGCCTTGTCCACATGTGGGAAGTCCTGTGCAGATGGCACCGCGTTTAGGGAGCCGTCGATGCGATACAGCCATGCGTGATAGGGACAGCGGAACGTCAGCGCATTGCCCCGCTCCTCGCAGACAAGCGCCACTCCCCGATGCGAGCAACTGTTGTGGAAGGCGCGGACCTGCCCGTCCTTTCCGTGTGCGATGATGACATTCGCGCTGAGGGTCGGTATTTTACGCACCACGAAATCGCCGGGATTTCCAACCTCCTCGACCCGTCCGACCATGAGCCATGCGCGTCGAAAGATCATCGCCTGCTCGCGCTGGAAATATTCCGGCGAGGTATAATATTCCACCGGCACTGTGCCATCGACGAGGCCCATGTCGTGGGCCTTGGTCATATATTGGCTGATGTCGACCATATGTTATCCTCTTCCGCCAAGCGGTTTGCCGCTTCAATGTGGCCGGTAGCCTACCCATTCCATTTTGACGCTGTGCGGGAATGGAGCATAGGGCACATGCGGCTGTTCGAAGATTTCCACCGCCTGCGCGGTCTCAGTCAGGCCCAATATCACGCGCAGCAGCAATGCCTCCTGCTCCGGCAGCGCAATCGGATCGAACCCATCGAGATAGGAAAATATCTCCTCCAGACGAGGAGCGAGCGCGGCGTGGAACGCTTTCAAATCGGAATAGGCCAGTTCCTGCCGTTTCCTGTACCGTTCATCCTGCGTGTGCAGATTGCCCCAGGTAGCCACGAAAGGCTGTAGGAAGGCAAATTGCTCTGGAAGCTGCAATGTCGTCATGATGATGCTCGATCAGGTCTGGAATAAGATGGCTGGCGGCGAACTTTGAGGGATGCCCCCGGACGCTGCAAACCTATTTATACTCGTTCCATTCGATGGCCATGTGATGCGGGAAGGGGGCATAGGGCACGCCCGGTTGATCGAACACCTCGATCGCCATCGCTGCCTCGGTCAGGCCCAAGGCGGTACGGTAGAGGAGAGCCTCTGAAGCTGGCAGGCGGTCCATCGGGAACTTGTCCAGATGGTCGAAAATCTCTTTCAGGCGCGGCGCAGTGGCGTCGTAGAAAGCCTTCAGGTCCTTCATGCTGCTCTGCTGGCGGAAGAGGTAGCGTTCCGCCTGATCCTCAAGCTTGCCCCACGTTCCGGCATAGGGCGCAAGCGCTTCGAACCCTGCTGGAAGGGAAACTGCCTCAATCATAAATCATCTCTCCCCAATTTCGCGCCATTCTCTATGGCTGGCGCTGAAATCGTTCTTTCCGAGCAGCCCCGGTCGCTGGTCTGGGTGCCGGCGCCATGTGATACTGAGACTATGCACAATCCGGTCTGTATTGGCGAGGCTTCGATATTGACGCCGCGTCCACTGCATCCAAAGAGAGGTGCGCGAGCGATCGGTATATCGGGTTGCGGCGCATCGACAGCCCGGAACATCAGGTCACCAAGGCTTGATCATCACCTTGCAGTGATTGTTGCGGCCGCGCAGTTCCTCGAACATGGCAGGCGCATTGTCGAGCGGGACGGTGTCGGTAATCATGGCTCGCGGTTCCACATGCCCGTTGTCGAGCGCGCCGATGGCGATCTCGAACTCGCGTGTGTCGTACATGTTGGTATAGCGGATCGTCGCCTCTTTCATCATGGCTGGCATGGCCGAGAAGGTGTCTGGCATCCAGCAGAAGCCGGGTGCGGCGATCATGCCCCGGCGACGAACCGCGGAGACCGCCTGATCGAGCGAACCGGCGACGCCAGCACATTCGAATACAATGTCGGCGGGCCTCCCGAGCGCTTCCGCGCTTTGTTCCGCAAAGGTGCGCCCTTCCTCGGGCAGGATGAATGCGTCGACGCCAATTGCCCGCGCGATCTCCTCTCGGCGGTCAGAGGTGGCGGACATCACGACTCGTTCAGCGCCGGAAAGTCGCGCCCAATAAGCGGCGGCCAGCCCGATCGCCCCTGCGCCCATGACGAGCACGCGATCGCCGCTCTGGATTCCCGAAGCGCGCACGGCACGCAATGACACTGCCAGCGGCTCCACCAACGCTCCATCGTCGAAACTCAGCGAACGTGGCAGGTTCACGCACCAGAGCGCGTTAGTCAGTAAATATTCGGCATAGCCGCCCGTCACTCCAAATGCGCCGAACATGCCGAATGCCGTGCAACCGACAGCGTCGCCCGTCTTGCAGGCCACGCATTCGCCACAGGTCAGGAAAGGCAAGACCGCGACATGATCGCCAATGGCAAGGTTCTCGACACCGGTGCCCGTCGCCACCACTTCGCCCGCAACCTCATGACCGGGAACCGCGCCATCGTCGAAAGCGTAGCTGTGCCCTTCCGCCATGTGCAAGTCGCTGCCGCAGATGCCGCAACGATGCACTTTTACAACTACTTGCCCGGCCGCAGGCGTCGGATCGGCTACCAGTTCGATTCCGAGTCGTCGCCTGTCGGTGCGGAAAACTGCAGCGCGCATTTCATCTTCCTCTCATATGCAGAGCCCCGCTCGGGGCGGTTGCTTTTGCGACGAGCGATGTGCCCATGGCGACATAAGGCGAAGCGCTTCGCTCCGCTCTTTCTGCTGCGAAACCCGACAGGCCCTTCATGTCAGATCTTGACCCTCCCCATTGGGAAAACTGCTCTTGGCTTGCGGCAGGGATGTGATTTCTCCCGTGGCGCATTATATTGGCGCCATGATCGGGACCCTTTTTTGCTGCCCGCTGTCCGGGCGTCCATGTGTATGACCGACCCTGACCTGACAGGCAAGGCACGCGTTGCGCGCGATTCTTCCCGCACGATCGGGCAAATTCTTGCCGCTGCGCGACAGGAATTCATCACGAATGGCTTCGATGGCACCAAAATGGAGCATATCGCGCGTCGGGCCCAGGTCAGCAAGCAGCTCGTTTATTCCTACTTCAACGGGAAGGAGGAACTCTATGCCGAACTCTCCAAGGAGATTTCGCGGGAGGCGTACAGGCGGCTGCTTGTCATCGACTTCGACGCCATGGAACCGCAGGTGGCAATTCGCGCCTATATAGAAGGGGTCTATGACCACTTTCTTGACGATCCGGCCATCGGATTGCTCACGGTCGACCAGAGCCTGCATGGGGGCGCTCACATCAGATTGCCGGGAGGCGAGACGCGGCGCATGCAACTCGACCTCTACCAGCGCATCGATCGCGTGCTGAAAAGAGGCCAGGCAGATGGCATTTTCAGTGATTTCATCGGGTCGGACATGCTGGAATTCATGACGACGATCATCGTTTCGGGGTGCGTGTCTTCACGCGGAATGTTCGAGCGGTTTGTGGGTCGATCCGCAGAAACCGATGCAAATTATTGGCGTGCCCACTCAGTTGAATTCATCCTGCGCGCGTTGAGGGCATAAGGCGGAATCAGCCGACTTCTCATTCGTGCAGAGGGCAGCAGTTGGCCAAGTTGGCATCGCGAGCGATCGTTGCGTAATATCGGCCTGCCCACAGACAGGTGTCGACTAGTCGATGCTTATGGATAGCCATAGTCGATAACAAGTTTTCGGATGGAGGATGTCGGTGACGATTGATCGCGATGAAGCGATGCGCCTGGCCCAGTTTTGGGCAAGTGTTTCGGAAGAGCATAATACGGACAAGTTCCAGACTGTTCTGCATGATGATTTCACCATGTGGTATAACTTCGATCCGCAATATCGCTCGCGCGCGGAATTCGTCGAGACGTTGAAGGCGGCGCATGCGATGTTCGAGAATCAGAAGAACGAAGACCTCAAGATCACGATAACCGAGCGAGGCTTCATCTTGCAGGCGACGATGACCGGCGTTCTGGCCGGAGAGAACATCTCCTCACCCTATTGTTTCGTCGCCGAGGTTCGCGAAGGCAAGGTTTATCGGGGGGAGGAATATTTCGACACGGCGCAACTCACCAAAAAGGCGGGCCGACCGGGAGAAGGCATGGTCTGAAGGGGGCTGGCGCCGGGCCGAATGTTGACGGTGTGTAAAGCGGTGAACTTTGGATGTCCCTCGCGTCTCTGCTATATCGCTCTCGAACAAGATGAGCGGCGCCGACCGCTCATCATAGGAATCGCGCGCCACTCAATTGGCGACTGCGTGGAGGAGACCTGATATGGGTATGCAGCAGCCAGTCTTGACGCCTTTTGACCTGGGTACTGGTGAACTGCGGCCTGACCCCTTCATCATGGAAACCGGCAAGGTCGATCTCGGCGTGTACTACAAGCAGGAGCGGTTCGAGGCGGAAAAGGAAATTTTCGGCCGCGTTTGGTTGAACGTCGCGGAGACGGCCGAACTGGTCAATCCCGGCGATTGGATTGTCCGCGAGGTCAAGGTGCGGTCGGTTTCGGTGATCATCGTGCGTGGCAAGGATGGTGAGATCCGCGCCTTTCACAATATATGTTCGCATCGCGGGATGAAGCTCGTCTGGGACGAGAAAGGCCGCGGGGGCAAGTTTTCCTGTCCCTATCACGCCTGGATGTTCGACTGGGCAGGGGATCTCATCAATATCCCTGACGAAGCCTGCTTCAGCTATGTCGACAAGAAAGAGAGCGGCCTCACCCCCATCCGCTGCGAGACTTGGGAAGGTCTGATCTTTATCAACCTTGACCTGGAAGGTACGCAGTCGCTGGCCGACTATCTGGGGCCGCTGACCGAACGGCTCAAGAACGTCCCCTTTGCCAGCTATCCTTACACGGCTCGTGTCGGCTCGATGATTGACGCCAATTGGAAGCTCGCGATTGAGGCGCAATGCGAGGCTTATCACGTCCGGGCACTCCACGCCCGTACCGTCAGCAAGATGCTGTCGTCGACGGACAACCCCTTTGTTCATCCGCTCCACGTCGAATATCTCGGCGCGCATCGGATGAATTCCGTACCGCGCAATCCCGACTTCGAATTATCACCAGCCAAGCTCGTACAGGCATTTTCCTTCATGAACGCGCAGCAAATGGTGATCGCCGACACCGGCGCTCAGGATAAGCCGGAGGAAACATTTGCCGGTCATGAGGATATAAACCCCACGCGCTCTAACTTCTGGGGTAACGATCAATTCGTGCTTTACCCTCACTTTATCTTTCACCTCTCACTTGGCGGCTGGTGGCTGCATCGTTTCTGGCCGATTGCTCCGAACAAGTGCTACTGGGAGGCGGTCTATCACTTTGAACGGCCCCAGAGCCTGCGGAACCAGTTCGCTGTGCAATATTCACTGGCGCTGAATCGCGATACGTTGATGGAAGACAATCTCGCACTTGTGCAACAGCAGATGGTGATGGAAAGCGGCGCGAAGAAAATCGTGCAGTTCGGTGAGCAAGAGGGCCTCTGCAAGCATCTGGCCGCAGTTTCGGAAGCTGCCGCGAACGATATTGCAGCCGCGAGGATCGCAGCGGAATAGACTGGCTATCGAAAAAAGCCGCGTCGTCAAGCGAGTGCGCTGCTTTTCGACTGCACCGGTACAGATCGGATTCCGCGTCTGCTGGAAATGTGGCGGCTGTTCTTATGCGGTGCACTCCTACCAAAGGGCGAACATGGATCTCGGAATCGCAGGAAAAAGGGCGTTGGTGACTGGCAGTACGTCCGGCATCGGCGCGGCGACAGTCAGGATGCTTGCAAGCGAAGGGGTAAAGGTCGTCATCCATGGTCGTAACGCCGAGCGGGCGGAGGCCATTCGCTTCGAAATCGAAGGAAATGGCGGCGATGTGGCGATTGCCTTGGGCGATCTCAGTAACGATCGATCAGCCGAAATGGTGATGCGGATGGCGCTATCGGCCTATGGCGGCATCGATATTCTTGTTAACAATCTGGGCCATTATGAGCCGTTCGCGCATACCTGGACGGACGCGACACCTGATCAATGGGCCGAAACCTACCAATCGAATGTCATTGCAGCGGTCCGGACGGTGCGCGCCTGCGTCGGTGGGATGAAGGCGGAGGGTTGGGGGCGCATCATCAATATTGCGAGTGGCGCCTATACCGAACCACCACCGGATTTCCCGACCTATGGCCCGTCTAAAGCGGCTCTCGTCAACATGTCGGTGGGACTCGCGAAGGCATTGGCGAACACCGGCATTACGGTAAATACGATCAGCCCCGGCAATGTACTGACCGAAACCCTGAAGGGTTATCTGCCGGCTATTGGAGAGGCGAACGGCTGGGAGGAGAAGGACCTCGATGGCCTAGAGCGGCGGTTCGCCCGGCAATGGCGCAGCCTGGTCAACCGGACAGGGCGGGTCGATGAGATTGCCGCGCTCATCTGTTTTGTTGCGAGTGTCCATTCATCATACATCACCGGCACTAACTATCGGATCGACGGCGGTTCGCACGCCACGCTGAACTGATGGCAAGTCGGCGGTCGAGCGTCTGGACATAGGGGAGAGTGGAATGAGACTTGAGGGCAAGGTAGCGATCATTACGGGCGCTGGCAGCGGCATGGGCGCCGAAGAAGCGCGAATGTTTGCAGCCGAAGGCGCGAAGGTCGTGATCACCGACATCGTCGGCGATGCGTCGCGCGAGATCGCCGGGCAAATTGGAGAAAGCGCCATCGCGATAGAGCATGACGTCGCGGACGAAGAGGGGTGGGCGGGAGTGGTCGCAAGCACCCTCGACACGTTCGGCAAGATCGACATTTTGGTGAACAATGCCGGCATCACAAAGGCTGACACCTTCGACAACACCGACGCCGCGTTTCTCCGCAGGATGCTGGACGTCAATATCGTCGGCTCCTTCCTCGGCATGAAGGCCGTGCGCGGCCCGATGAAGACCAATGGTGGTGGCGCGATCATCAACATCGCGTCGGGTCTCGCCTTCACCAGCCTCCCTGGCTACTTTGCCTATGGCGTGTCCAAATGGGGCGTGCGCGGCATGACCCGGCTGGGAGCCAAGGAACTGGCGCCCGACAATATCCGCGTCGTGACGCTGACACCGGGTGCGGTCGAAACGCCATCTTTGGTGCCCTCCGTGCGGGAAAACGCCAAATCGATAATCCCGCTTGGCCGGGTAGGTGGGGCTGATGAGTTCGCCCGCGTCGTCGTGTTCATGGCGTCGGACGATGCCAGCTATGTTTCGGGTGCCGAATTCCTGATCGACGGGGCCATGATCTGCTGACGGGAAAGCAGGCGGCGCGTCGCCGTCGCCTGCCCTTATATGGTCCCCCAATTCGCGCTACAATGCGCCTCGAACTGTTCGCGATTGTCTGCAACATGGGCAAAGGCCTTGGTCACGCCGCCGTCGATCCGCAGGATCTGGCCCGTTACGAAACGCCCTTCGTCCGATGCCAGAAGCGCGACCATGGCGGCTATATCCTCGGAATATCCAAGTTCCGGCGTCAGGTGATGGCGCACCACGGCCTTGATCATCTCCGGCTGGTTGGCCCGGCTGTTTTCGGTCGGAACCATGCCTGGCGAGACGACGTTGCAGGTGATCCCCTGTTTGCCATATTGGGTAGCGACATAGAGCGTCAGCGTGTTGACCGCTGCCTTGGCCGAAGCGTAGGCGGTGCGGGCGACATCGCCGAGAAGCGCTGCGCCCGAACTTGTATTGATGATCGCTCCGCGGCCTGATGCTATCAGCGCCGGCAGAGCATATTTGATCGCCAGAAACGTTCCCCGCGCGTTGCACAGGAAAGTGCGGTCCCAAATCTCTATGGGAAGGTCCATAGCGGGGCCGTCATTCTCCAGCACAGCGGGGCGGGTGTCGGCGGCGTTGTTGAACAGCACCTCTACCTTGCCATAATGCGCCAGCGTATCGTCGATCAGCTTCTTTATGCTGACCTCGTCGGCCAGATCGAACGGTAGCGCGATGGCGTCTCCGCCTTGTTCCCGGATATCCGCCGCGACTTTGTCCGCACCGGCAAGATCGATGTCCGCCAGCACGACCTGCGCGCCTTCCGAGGCGAGCCGCCGCGCGGTGGCGGCGCCGATGCCGACCCCGGCGCCTGTGACGATGGCGGTTCTGTCCGTCAGTCTACCCATCTCGCTACTCCTCAGTTCTTGTAGGCGTCGATCCCGCCGCGCGTATCCGCGACATGGGGGAAATGCGCGGAAATGCCGCCATCGACTGGGATAATCTGTCCGGTAATAAACCGGCCGTCGTCCGATGCCAGCAATGCAATCATAGCCGCGATATCGTCCGGATCGCCCAGGCGTTCGGTAAGGTGGTGGGCAAGATAAAGATCCATATTGTGGCCTTGGTTCTGGCGCGTAGTTTCCGTCACCACGAGTCCAGGCGACACGGCGTTGCAGCGGACACCCTTTTTCCCATATTGCGCCGCGACATACTCGGTCAGCATGTTGATCGCGGCCTTGGAGGCCGCATAGGCCGGGCGGAACAAATCGGCACGCAGTGAGGCGCCTGAACTCGTGTTGATGATGGACCCAGCACCCTGCTTCACCATATGCGGCAGCACATGCTTGATCATCAACATTGTGCCGCGCGCGTTGACCCGGAAGACGCTGTCCCAAATGTTCGCGTCCATAAACTCCATGGCAGCGTCCTGCGACATGATTTCGCCGCGTGTATCGGCGGCGTTGTTGAGCAGCACGTCGATACGTCCGTATACATTAGCGGTGTGTTCGATGGCGTGTTCGATGCTGCTCTCTTCGTTAAGGTCAAGATGGAGCGCAAAGCATATGCCACCTGTGGCGCGCACCTGCTCGGCCGTGCGCTCGGCGCCATCGACATCGATATCGGCGAGGACGATCTTGCCGCCTTCGCCTGCAAGCCGTTGCGCGGCCGCCGCTCCGATGCCGCCATTGCTGCCGCTGATGATGGCGACCTTGCCCTCCATTCTCTTCATGAGACCTCCTCCGGGTTTTCGTGCTCAGGCTGGCAACGGACGGCGGACGCCCCCGTCATCGCTTCCAAAATCATTATATGATAGCATAATCCATGTACTATTCTGGAATATCGGGGAAGGCGGATCAAGGGCATTCATGATGGTCATTGAAAAAGCCGATCACCCATATCCTTTGACCATCCAGTCGCGAGGGGCAGATCAACCATGATTGATCCATGAGTAGCTGACCCCGTCGAATGACAGGAGGAGGGCGTACGATACCGGATAGATTTCCCGAACAAACAGAATAGTGGATGCGTGAATGGCCAGACATCTTTCTAACGGCACTCTTGCCGCCTTGGCGGCTCCGGCGCTTCCAATGGCCGCACTCACCTTGCCGCTGATCATCTACCTTCCCGAATATTACGCCCATCGGCTCGGGTTGAACCTGTCGATAGTCGGCCTGATCTTTACCGTTGTACGTCTGGCAGACCTGCTTTTCGATCCATTTGCCGGTAATCTGATGGACAGGACGCGGACCCGCTTCGGGCGATTCCGGCCATGGCTGCTTCTGGGTGGCCCGCTGGTGATGCTGGGCGCTTGGGTGCTGTTCATGGCGGACGAGGGCGTGGGGCCGCTCTATCTGTCGTTGGGTCTCGTCCTGGCCTATGCAGGATATTCGATCGTCATTCTCGCGCAGATGGGGATGGGGGCGGCCATCACGCCGGATTATCGGGAGCGGTCGCGCGTGTTCGCATGGTGGCAGATCTTCAACACCCTCGGGCTTATCCTCGTCATGCTGATGCCCATCCTCTTTGCGGAACGGATCTCTGATGACAGCAGCTTTACCGTTCGTACGATGGGCTGGTTCGTGTTGGGCGCCGTTCCCGTCACCATAGGCGTCACGCTGTTTTATGTGCGCGAGGAGAAGGCTCCGCCGCTGGCCCATGCTGCGAAGCTGCGCGATTATACTGGCCTGTTCACTTTGGGGTCTGCTCGCCTCATACTCACGACGCAACTTCTTCTTGGCCTGGGGCTGGGCATCAGTGCTTCGGTTTTCCTCTTCTTCTTCACCATGCTGAAGAAGGTGCCTTTCGAATATGTCGGACTGCAATTCGTAGGGTTCTATCTGGTCAGCATTGTCGCGGCCCCAGGTTGGTCGATGCTCGCCAACCGCATTGGCAAGCACCGTGCGCTTATGGTGGGATCGGTAGGATTTGCTGCATATATGGTGCTCATGACTGCGATGCCGCCCGGCAATCTGTGGTATTTTGGCGGCATGGCAATCCTCGGTGGAGCGGCCGCCTGCGCTGCGGACATGTTGCCCCGCTCGATCATGGCGGATGTCTCCGACGAAGATCAGTTGGTAAGCGGTCAGGACCGAACAGGTCTCCTCTTTGCCCTGCTCACCGTAACGCACAAGTTCGGGCAGGCGCTGTCGATCGGCATCGTCTATTTCGCGCTGGATTTGATCGGCTTCAGGCCCGGCAGTGCGGACAATAGTACGGCCGCGCTTTCCGGCGTGACGATCCTCTATGGCTTCGTCCCCATGTGTCTCTATCTGCTGGCGGGGTTGACCGCGCGGATGATGCGGCTGACGCCGCAGCGCCATGCAGAAATCCGTTCTGAAATCGAGGCGCGCCGAGCGATTGACAGCCGGAGTTGAACTATCGTCCGCCGGATAAAACTGAAAGATTGGCGTTCAGGAAGGAGTGAAATCAATCGGTGGAAGCGACAGGCCATCCATATATTCGTCACATCGCGTGATCTGCTGGCCTCTTGTGTGGAAGACCATGGCAAAGGGTACGTCGTTGCGGGTGACTCCGTTAACTGTGATGTCCGCCTTGCACCGCTGTAACACCCTGTTATCGTTCATGGGCGTAAGCTCGATATCCTTGAAGCGTATCCGCATGACCTTGAGTGCTTCGACGAGCATGTCGAATTCTTCGTCCTTGTTCAGTTCCTTCCGCACTGTGGCATGCCATTGGATGAAGTCGTCCGCCGCGACCGACTTCATGCCGTCGAGGTCGCGCTCTCCCCAATAATGATTCCACTTTTCTACGGCTGCAATCGCTTCGGACCTGCCTGATGCGTCGTTCATGAAGAAGATCCTTCAAACTAATATTATGGAACGAGTTTAGAAGAAGCGGACCCCTTTCGGCCATTCCAGCTTCGGCAAGCCGGTGCTGTCGAGATATGTCTCGCATCGCGAAACCCGACGACCGCGCGTGTGAAAGACGAGCAGCATCGGAATGCCGCGGAAATTGCCCTGATCCGTATCGAATGATGCCAGATGCTGCTGAACCACGCCAAAAGATGTCAGATTTCGGCGCACATCATAATATTGGTTGTTACGCGTTACTGTCGTCAACCAATGGAAAGATTTGATCGCTGCTGCATGGGGGACTTCGATATGGTCGCAATTGTTCCACAAGACGAAGTCGCCGGTCAGAAAAGTGGCCTTGCGATCAATGTCATGCGCCAACCATGATGAGGTGAACCCCTCTACCGCGGCTGTCGCGTCGGCTTTATCCACAAGCGTGTTCATTCCTTCTCCTCTCCGGCGGCGAGCAACCTGGCGTCGAATGCCATGTTGACACCCTCGTTCTGGTCCTCATGCTCTGCGTTGCCTGCTTGTCCCGGCAGGTTATCGCTATTCATTCGCGTTCGTGGCCAGCACGCTGACATTGCGACTTCCAGATCACCGCCGGAGGAGCATCATTCCAGTATTGCCATCACATTATGCACGATATGTTGCATCGTCCAGCGAAATTCCAGCGGCTTGCGCGAGCGTTCAGGCTCCAACGACGTTTCTTTCCGACAGCTACGTTGTTCGTCGCCGTCGCCGCCGCGGGGCTGCGCCATCCTTGCCGGGAAGGGGCGCTTCAAGGTTCGATTCAATGAAATCCACCACTTTGTGATGGGTTTCGCTCCAGAGCGTGGCGGCTTTGACGACATCGCGTTCAATGATGGCATCGATGAATTTCCGGTAGTCTTCATGCAGGCCACGTTCGAACATCGCGAGCTGGAGAAATGTCTGCCGGTAGCGGAGTTGTTGGGCGTAAAGCAGCGACCACGACCAGAGCAGCCATTTGTTGTCGCAGCAGGAGAATAGAGTGCGGTGGAACTGCTCGCGATGCTGGACATAGGAATTCATGCTGGCCGGTACGTCGCATGCCTCGCTCAGTATGCGGGAAGCGATGTGATAAGAGGACAGCAGGGCACCTTCCCACGCATAATCGCCATTTTTCACCGAAGAATCGAGCAATGTCAGCTCGATCGTCAGGCATGCATTCGCTAACTCGCGATAGCCCTCCGCCGAAACGGGGGCGGCGCGGAAGCCGCTATTGCGTTCTATCGTAACCAGTTCCTCGGCGGCCAGCCGCGACAATCCTTCCCGCACCGCGGCTTGGCTGACACCCAGATCGCGTTGCAGTTGCGAGATGTTGAGTCGTGAACCCGGCGGCAACTGGCACGATATCAACGCCGCGCGCATCTCGACATAGGCGCGATGCGTGACGCTTCGATCCACCGCCGCATCACCCGCAGAACTGTGCGCTACCGAATTTTCGTACATTCAATCAGAGCCTCGGTCGCAGAAATTCCACCGCACGTTCGGGTGCGCCGACGATGAAGGCGTGGTCGATTTCCGGCCCCATCGTTTCGACATTCCAGCCAAGCTTGCGGGCTTTTTCATGCTGCGGTTCCATAACATCGCCGACAATACCCAGATAATCGACAGGCTTGTCAATAGCGTCACCACCGCTGGTCACTGGGCTGACCATACAGCGCAAGGGCATGTCGCTCAGGTGGGCCAACATCCATTCTTGCCGCTCGGTTGTCATTTTCATCGGCTTGTCTTGAGCGGCCGTCCGCTGCATCTCCGCAACGCCGGTTCCGATGGCGCCTTTGCCTGATGCAAGCAAGGCGTTGAGCCCCATGGCCTCTTCGTTCGACATATAGCCCATGGCCTCGCCAACGCTCTTGCCCGCTTCGGGTACGATCCCGTCAAAATATACGACGCGGCGGATGCGATCGCCGGCGCGAGCGATCACGCCCGGAGCTACGGACCCGCCATAGCTGAAGGGGACAAGCACGACATCGCGGACGTCTTCAAAGGTCAGCATGTTCACTATATCCGTCACGTGCACCTCATGGGTCACGTCACGGCTGATCAGGTGTGAACGTTCGCCGAAACCGGTGAAGGTTGGCGTCAATATATGGTGACCTTCGCCGCGCAGTGTGGTGGCGATCTCATTCCACACCCATCCGCCCATGCCGCCGCCATGAAGAAAAACTATATTGGCCATTGTCTCATACCTTTCAGCGGATTGATCCACAGCGGTCGCGCGTTGGTTTGGGCAGTTCCTCGGTCAGTCTGGTTTTGGCGCCCCGGGTCGATTGATTGCGAAAGAAAGCGCGCACCACGCGCAGAAAATCTTCCTTACGCTGAAAAGCTGCGAAATGGCCCCCTGCGGGCAAGTCCTCCCATAGGTGGATATTGGGGTAGTTCCATTCGACCAGCGCCCGCGGCCAGCGGAATGGTTCGCCTGCAAATCGTGCAACCCCGGTGGGGATCTCGACGCGGGAATGGGTATATTGGGTGCGATAATTATTCTCGTGATAGAGCCGGAAACTGGACCCTGCGGTGCCGGTAAACCAATAGACGCTTAAATTGTCGAGAAGATGGTCGATGTCGAACGCATCCTCTAGATTCCCGCCATGATCGGTCCACGACCAGAATTTGTCGATGATCCAACCAGCCAGCCCGGCAGGGGAATCGTTCATGGCGACGGCGAGCGTTTGTGGGCGGGTTGTCTGGATCTGTGCATAGGCGCCATCGATCATCAGGTGATGACGCAATTGATCCAATTCGTCCTGATCCGCTATACTCAACCCCTCGACCGGGAGCATGGGATTGGCATTGCCGCCTGGCGCCATGTTTATATGCAAAGCCGCGACATTTTGCGGGAAATCCTGCGCCATGCGACTGGTTGTCAGAGATCCCCAGTCCCCACCTTGCGCGAAATAGCGTTCATACCCGAGCGCGCGCATGATGGCGTTCATCATGGAGGCTGCCTTGGCGATGTTCACACCATGATTGCGCGTAGGCCCCGAGAAACCATATCCCGGCAGCGAAGGCACCACGACGTGGAAGGCGTCGGCCGGATCGCCGCCATGCGCCTCCGGGTCCGACAGCGGCCCGATCAGATCGAGAAATTCGACCACTGAACCCGGCCAGCCGTGAACGAGTATCAGTGGCCGCGCTGTCGGCACCCTGGATGGCACATGATAGAAATGGAGGCGCTCGCCCTCTATTTCAGACACATATTGTGGCCAGGCATTAAGGCGGGTGACATGGCCGTCGAAGTCGAAATCATGCTGCCAATAGTCGCACAGTTTTTTGAGATATGCCCCGTCGACGCCATAACTCCAGTCCGAACCCGGTAGCCAGTCCGGCCAGCGTGTCTGCGCCAGGCGGTTACGCAAATCCGCAACCTCGTTCTCTGACAAGCTTGCGTGAAATGCTTGTATGGCGATGTCATTCATAAGGTTTCAACGATAAGAAATTGAGCCGCCACACAGCATATGTCGATCCCGCTTAAGCAGCGGGCGCCCTTACTCGTCTCTGATCCTGACTGGTTCATTTCGCCTCCAGGAGTTATCGCATGTAACGTATCGTCAACAATATGTCGTTGCGGCTGCAAATGCCGTGGCTCATTAGGCATTGGATACGCCTTCCTCAGCTTGAAAGGGGAGGTTTCCGGTGAGCCGTTCTCAGGAGAAGAATATGGCCATGATGCGTTCCTATGTAATGATCGCCGCACCAGGGCAGATTGACATTCTCGAGCAAGCCTTGCGAGAACTTGCGGCGAAGATATCGGCCTGCGATGGCACTGAAGGAACCGAATTGTATCAGGACCTCGATCATCCCGAGCACCTGACTTTCCTGGAGCGCTGGACCTCGCCTGAGGCACAGGAGGCTGCCGGCAAGGTCCTCGGCAAGGAGGCGTTCGCGCCTATCATGGCTGCACTTGCCGCTCCTCCGACCGCGACGTCGCTCGGCCGGCTGATCTGAGCGCCGGAGGAGATGCGAGGCGATTGCTGTTGAGGTTGTGTATCAGGGCCACCGGAGCTGTCCTCACTCGGCAGCTTCCGTAAGCCTCTTTGCAAAGCTCCCGGTGTCCCATGCCTGAACCTTCGGCAGCACTTCCTTGCCGAACAACTCGAGGGATGCGCGCTGTTGTTCGGGTGAGCCGACCACGAACGGCAAATCGCAGACGCCGACGCCAATGTCGCGCAAGGTCTGGAACTTTTCGATGAGCGTGTCGGGCGATCCCACGAAATAGGGCTTGGCAACGAGATCGAGGACCGGAGGACCGCCCAGCGTGGCCGACTGCAATTTGCCCTGCTCCTCGGCCTGCTGGCCGAAGAAGCTCTCCAGATCGGCATAGGCCTGCTGATCGCTGGGCGCGCAATAAATGATTCCGCGATAGATTACGTGATTGGGCGTAGGCTCCCAACCTTCCTTGGCGCATTCGGCGCGATAGAGGTCGATCCACTTCTTCACGACTTCTGGCGGCGCGAAGGAAAAACCGATACCGATCCGGCGCTTTGCAGCAAATACTACCGAATCCTCACTATTCCCCGATCCGAATACTGGAGGATGCGGCTGCTGCGTAATACGCGGCCAGATCGACACGGTATCGAATTTATACTGATCGCCCTTCCAGGAAAATGGCTTTTCGGAAGTCCAGGCCTTCAAAATGAGATCAATGCCTTCCTGCGTCATCTTCTTGGTCAGTTCGGCCGGCGTATCGTAGGTTTTATGCTCGTTCGGTGTGCCCCGCAGGAACAGGACTTCCATGCGCCCACCACTCAAGGCGTCGAGCATGGCGACTTCTTCAGCGAGCCGGATCGGATTGTTCAGCGGCACGAGCGGGCCAAGCAGGGCGACACGCGCATGCTTGGTGCGCTGAATGATCGCAGATGCCATGATCATCGGATTCGGCGTCATCTGGTAAGGCGCGTAATGATGCTCAGAGACGCTGATCCAATCGAAGCCGAGACGTTCAGCAAGTTCGACCATGTCGAGATATCGTGCATAGGATCTCTGCGCCACATCCGGCCTGCAGAACTCCGGAGATGCGGGCCAAATCTCTATCCCGGGCGCCGGCCCATCATATCCGGTCATGCAAAGATATGATAGCTTCATCTGCCTCTCCTGATGTCATTTCGAGAGGGACGTTTTACCCTTTTTTCGGGAAATGCAAGGAAATTATGCACAAATGGTATATCATGCACGATTATGCGTGGGGTGCCATTGCTGATGCCCAACGTCGCGAGTGGAGCAGGGAGTGCAAAAACACGCTTCTCCTCCGAATCGCATATGCATATCTCGGTACATTGGCTCTGGTTCGGAAACGCGATTTGATGGCCAGATCACGAACGTGTGGAATTGGCTCTGTCCGGATCGAGATGTGCCCGTTGGACATCGGGGAGGAGTAGCAATTTGGGTTGACCGACCGATTTCGGTCAACGGCTGCTTCCTGCCATTACAAAGTTTCGGCAATGTCCCGTGCTGCGTCATTGCTGTCATCGCTGGATTCACGCAATTGTTTGATAGCAGTCTGGTTCCACGCTCGACCTCGCGAGAATGGAGCGAACATGAGCGATTTTACTTCAACGTGGTGATCATGCGGCGAAGCGATCGGCAACTTAGAAACCACGATCAGCTCGCTCGCTCTCTATTGCTCGGGCAAGGTGCCTGGGCGCAGATATGCGAACATGTGCGCGACATAGTCGGCCTTCCCTAGGTCAACGCCTCGGGCGCGCAGGATCGCGTAAGCGGTCATGACGTGGAAATAGAATTGCGGTAGCGCCCAGTCGCGGACATATTGCTCGGCAGTGAGATCGAACACCATGCCCTGCGGCAGCGTATGAGCAATGGGCGTCGCTGGATCGATCTCGGGCGCATCTGCTGCCGCCACCTCCACGATGCTGATGGTTGCGGCGATCCTTGCAAGCGCGTCGGCGATGGAGCCGGGGTGCTCGGCTGCGTTGCGTCCCTCATCCAGCAATACTTCGATTGATGGCGGGAAAGCTTCTTGCCGCAGCCGAAACACGCCCTCCTGTGCTTGCACGCAAGCGAAGCAGATCTGGGTTGAAAGTGGGAACATGTCGGGCGCAAGGCGAGCCGTGAGCAGCGTCTGCGCCACTTCCTGCCCCTTCTCGTCGACTTTGCGGAGCCAAGCCGCAAGCGCTCCCAGCATCTGGACGTAGGTAGGCGCGAGCATGTCTTTCAGCATCATGATGATCTTTCTTCTTCTGCGGCCCTGGTTTGTCTGGCCGTTACGGTCTTTTAGCCAGGCCCAACCACCAGCGCCACATCCGCCTCGTTGAGGACGGGAGCGCAAGACATCGACCGGGAAGCAATCCTTCAGCGTCCATGTAAAAGTACCACGACTTGGTGACCACATTGCATTCGATTGGCAGCGCTCCAGCGCTAAACCGAGGCAACCCGCGATATCACAAGCGGGGACACGACATATGAGAAGTCGAACATGCCGATTTCAGCAAATTGGATGGTACGAAGTCCGGCGGCTGTCATTATCGCTGCGATGCTCTGAGGCGCGTCGGTGGGCGCCGGTCCAACCGAGGCCGCAGGGACGGCGCCCCCATCAACGCGGCCTAGCAACATCTTCGACTTGGGGGAACTTGATCGCCTGTCAGATGAAGTCTGGAAGGAGAGCGGGCCATTTGGAATATTCCTCCAGGACGAGGTTTCGCACGAGAGTGACCGGATGAATGTCGATCCAACCTCGTGGGAGGATCTGGCCTTTTACTCGGTGCTGAAATCGGGTGATACGGAAATTTACTTCGCGGCGATCACCATGTTCTCCGGAGGCAAGCCCCACATCGCGTTTCTGGTAACTCGCGGCAAATATGGTGATCGAAGCAAGATCGTGACCGACACCGAACTTTTGCGCGGTGCCAGTGCATCCGTCTCCAACTGGGTAATGCCCGCTTTCGCTACCGCAACGGCAGGCCCCCCAATGTTCGACAGTCCATGAATTAGTGCTTGTGGATCAGGCGCCAGACATAGGATGAGCGAAGCAAGACGGAGAAGGAAACGCCCCCCATGCCACAAAGCACATCAATCATGCCGGCGTCCGCGACTCCCCCACCGCAATCGGTCCAACTGATTTTTTGGGCGCTTATGTTGGTGATGCTGCTGGCATCGCTCGACCAGACGATCGTTTCCACGGCGCTGCCAACGATTGTGGGTGAGTTTGGCGGGTTGGCGCACCTTTCGTGGATCGTCACCGCCTACATGCTGGCGACGACCATCGTCACGCCGCTCTACGGCAAGCTTGGCGATCTCTTCGGACGCAAAATCGTGCTGCAGGGTGCGATCCTGCTGTTTCTTCTCGGATCGGCGCTGTGTGGCTTAAGCCGTTCAATGGGCGCACTGATTGCGTTCCGGGCGCTGCAAGGTCTGGGCGGCGGCGGGCTGATGGTGACGAGCATGGCGGCAATCGGCGACATTATTCCGCCCCGGGATCGGGGTCGTTATCAGGGCTTCTTTGGCGGCGTCTTTGGGCTGTCGACCGTGCTTGGGCCATTGATTGGCGGGTTCTTCGTCGAGCATCTGAACTGGCGCTGGATTTTCTATATCAACCTGCCGCTGGGTCTTGCCGCTTTGGGCGTGATAGCCATCGCATTCACCTCGCCAGCCAAGCGGCAGCGGCCCGCGATCGATGTCGCCGGCGCCGCGCTGATGGCGGTCATGTTGACGTCACTTGTCCTTTTCACCAGCTTTGGCGGCAATATCAATCCCTGGAGTTCACCTACGATCCTGGGTCTGGCCGCGCTGACACTGATCACGCTCGCTGGTTTCATCATGGTTGAGTCCCGCACCGCCGAACCGATCCTGCCGTTGCCGCTTTTCCGCAATCCGACCTTCCTCGTCGCCTGCGCGGTCGGGTTCATCGTTGGCCTCGCGATGTTCGGTTCGGTGACATATATGCCGATCTATCTGCAGGTGGTGCAGGGTGTGAGCCCATCCACCGCCGGGTTGCAATTGACGCCGATGATGGGCGGTGTACTCGTCACCTCGATCGTCAGCGGACAGATCATCAGCCGGATCGGGCGCTACCGGTTGTTTCCCATCATTGGCACCGCAGTGATGACGATCGGCCTTGCCTTGCTTTCTACTCTCGGCATAGCGAGCAGTATCTGGGCGGCGCCGGCGTACATGTTGGTGCTGGGACTTGGCCTGGGCATGGTCATGCAGGTGCTGGTGCTTGCCGTTCAGAATGCTGTCGACTACCGCAATCTTGGCGTGGCTACCTCGGGCACAACCTTGTTCCGTTCGATAGGCGGTTCCATCGGGGTGTCGCTGTTCGGCGCAATCTTCGCCGCGAATCTTGCCAGCGGCCTAGCCAGCCGAATGCCGGTAGGGATGGCGCTTCCAACCGCGAGCGACGCGGCAGGAATCGCTGCGCTCCCGCTTGGCGTCCGCAACATCTATCTGGAAGTGTTCACGGCCGCCCTGCATCCGGTCTTCCTGTCAGCGGCGGTCATCGGGGCGTTTGCCTTTCTGCTGACCTGGTTTCTCAAGGAGGTGCCGTTGCAGGACGGCGAGCGGTCGGAAACAATCGGCGAGAGCTTCGCGATGCCGCATGATGCGACGTCGCTGGAGGAGCTCCAACTGATCGTGACTCGTCTGGGCCAGCGCGAACATCGCTGGGAAACCTATCGTGGTATTGCCGAACGGTCCGGTGTCTCGCTCAAGCCGGACGAAATGTGGCTGCTGGTGCAACTCAGTCGGGAAGAGGGCCGGTTGTCCGGGCACATCACGGAACCGGAGTTGCGGCCGATCGCCAGTCGCCTGGAGAATGCAGGCTTGTTGCTGCGTCATGGAGAAGGCGATTTTATTGTGTCTGAATCTGGCCGCCGGACGTTTGAGCGGATCATAACGAGCTATCGTGACAGGCTGGCCCAAATTCTCGACCGGTGGTCGCCTGATGAGCATGAGGATGTCAGGGCAATGCTCAACGGCCTGGCGCGCGATTTGGTGGCAGAGCTGCCTGCTGCCAACGATCGACTGAGATCCTAGGCGGATCAGTATCGTTTGGACATGAAGCTCAACAGCCATATCGGCCCTGGATTTGGCACATTGTATGATCGCCAGATGAAAATCCGGGCGCCTGATGAAATGGAGGAAAGACCGCGCAAACTTGCGGCGGCGGGTCATTGGCCTTATGCGCGCGCGCATGACCAATAAGCATGCTCCCGAACCCGCGATCCTCGCGAAGGCCGAAACCCTCGTCGAAGCGCTGCCCTATATGCAGCGTTATGCGGGCAAGACCTTTGTCGTGAAATATGGCGGTCATGCCATGGGCGATCCTGAAGCGGCGCGCGATTTCGCGGAAGATGTGGTGCTGATGAAGGCCGTCGGCATCAATGTCGTGGTCGTTCATGGCGGCGGGCCGCAGATCGGCGCGATGCTCAAGAAGCTGGGCGTCGAATCGCATTTCGTCAACGGTCTGCGCGTGACCGATGCGGAAACGGCGCAGATTGCCGAAATGGTGCTGGCGGGGTCGATCAACAAGGAAATCGTCGGCTGGATTTCCGGCGCGGGGGGCCGTGCGGTCGGCATTTCCGGCAAGGATGGCGGGCTGGTGCTGTGCGAGAAGGTGGGTGGCAGCCGTGCGCCCGATCCCAATAGCGGGATCGAGCGGCATGTGGACCTGGGCTTCGTCGGCGATCCCGTGCGGGTGGACCGGCGTATCCTCGACACGCTGTCGGGGGACGGCATCATTCCGGTGGTGGCGCCTGTGGGCATCGGTGCGGACGGCCACACCTATAATGTCAACGCCGACACCATGGCGGGCGCGATCGCGGCCGAGCTGGGCGCATCGCGCTTTTTCCTGCTGACCGATGTGGCTGGGGTGCTGGATAAAGAGGGGCATCTTCTCACCGACCTCGATCCGCAGGCGATCAAGGGATTGCAGCAGGACGGCACGATTACAGGCGGGATGATCCCGAAGCTGGAAACCTGCGTGAAGGCGGTCGAAGGGGGCGTGGACGCCGCCGTCATTCTGGACGGGCGGGTGCCGCACGCGATGCTGCTCGAAATATTCACGGATCGGGGCGCGGGCACGCTGGTCCGGCGCTAAGGCAGGTTTTCCGGCGAAAATTGCCGACCGTTGGTGGAATAGGCCGTGCTGGCGGCTTGTGACGGGGCGCCTGCCTCGGCTAGAGGAAACATCCAGCATATTGGAGACTTCATGGCCTACGCGCTCTATCAGATCATCGTCATCCTGCTCGACGTGTTGTGGTGGGTCATCATCATCCAGGCCATAATGAGCTGGTTGATCGCCTTCAACGTCATCAACACCTATAGCGACGTGGTCCGCACCATCATGGTCGCGCTCGACCGGATCACCGCGCCGATCTATAATCCAATCCGAAAGGTGATGCCGGATCTGGGCGCGCTCGATCTGTCGCCGATGGTCGTGCTGTTGGCGATTCTCATCATCCGGCAGGCGATATTGCCGCCCCTGTTCGGGCTGGTGTGACCGCCTGGAGTCGCGACGGTGATGACCTGCTGCTGCGCGTCAGGTTGACGCCGGGCGCGGCGCGGGAAGAGATTGGCGGCGTCTGGGCGGATGAAAAGGGCGCGCTTTGGCTCAGCGCCCGCGTGCGGGCCGTGCCGGAAAAGGGCAAGGCCAATGCCGCGTTGATCGCTTTGCTGGGCAAGCGACTGGATTGGCCCAAAAGCGCGATTTTAGTGGAATCGGGTGACACCAACCGGCTAAAGCGGCTGCGGATGAAGGGTGGCGGCGAAGGGGCGGCGCTCCAGCGTCTTTCCGCCATGATCGAGGAACAGGGACAAGCATGACCATCGGCAAGATCATCGACGGTAAGGCCTTTGCTGCCACGCTGCGGGCGCAGGTGGCGGACGGCGTGGCTGCCTTTGCGGAGCAGACCGGTCGCAAGCCCGGGCTGGCTGTGGTGCTGGTGGGCGAGGATCCGGCCAGTTCCGTCTACGTCCGCAACAAGGGCAAGATGACGGTCGCGACGGGCATGGAGAGCTTCGAGTTCAAGCTGCCCGCGACCATTGGCGAGGAAGAACTGCTCGACCTGATCGAGGAACTGAACGCGGACGAACGGGTCGACGGCATATTGTGCCAGTTGCCGCTGCCGAAGCATATCGACGAGGCCGCCGTGATCGCCGCGATCAGCCCGGACAAGGATGTGGACGGCTTCCATGTCGTCAATGCGGGGCGGCTCGCGACCGGGCAGGAGGCGCTGGTGCCGTGTACGCCGCTGGGTTGCATCATGTTGCTGAAGGACGAGCTGGGCGACCTCAGCGGACTGGAGGCCGTGGTGGTCGGGCGCTCCAATATCGTGGGCAAGCCGATGGCGCAGTTGCTGCTCGCGGAAAACTGCACCGTCACCGTCGCACACAGCCGCACCCGCGACATCGCGAGCGTGGTGCATCGCGCCGACATCGTGGTCGCGGCTGTCGGGCGCGCGGAGATGGTGAAGGGCGAATGGATCAAGCCCGGCGCGACCGTGATCGACGTGGGCATCAACCGGATCGTCGATACCGAAGACGGCAAGAGCCGGATCGTGGGCGACGTCGCCACTGCCGAAGCACTGGCCCATGTGCGCGCCATAACGCCGGTGCCTGGCGGGGTAGGGCCGATGACGATCGCGGTGCTGCTGCGAAACACGCTGGTCGCGGCTCATGCGCGGGCGGGGTTGCCCAAGCCGGAGGGGCTGTGAAAGCACCCGCGGCGCTCCTGCTGGTCAGTGCGTTCGCGCTGGTCGGCGCGAGCCCGCCAATGCGATTCCAGCCCGATCCGAGTTCCGTGATCGCAGCGGAGATCGCCTTCAACCGGCTGGCGCAGGCGAAAGGGCAATGGACTGCCTTTCGCGAAACCTCAGCGGAGGAGGCGGTGTTGTTCGTGCCGCAGCGCGTGCTGGCGAAGGAGTGGCTGAAGAAACAGGCCGATCCGCCCGCTTCGGTGCAATGGTCGCCGTCTATCGTCTATGTGTCGTGCGACGGGCGGCTGGCGGCGAGCACAGGTAACTGGAAGCGCCCGGACGGATCGGTCGGCTATTTCACGACCATCTGGCAGCGCGACAAGAAGGGCGCGTGGAAGTGGATCATGGATCATGGCGACACGCTGGCCAGTCCGCGCGAAGCGCCGGAATATCTGACCGGCAAGGTCGCGACCTGCAAGCGGCGCGGGCCAGGTGAGGGGCCGGCCGTTACTGCCGCTCCGCCACCGGGGCGCAAGGGCGAAGCGCCTCCCGCGCCGAAGGACGAAAGCCTGCTCTGGTCCGCCGATGTGGCGGGCGATGGCAGCCGCCATGTCACCGTGCGAATGTGGACCGGGGCCGATTATGAGACGGTGATCGATGACAGAGTGGGAGCGCCTGCATCATGAGCGAGCTTTTCCTTTCCGCCTTCGTGACGCTGTTCGTGGTGATCGACCCGCCGGGTTGCGCGCCGATCTATGCGAGCCTCACCACCGGCGCGAGCGCGGCGCAGCGGCGGAGTATGGCGATTCGCGCGGTGGGCATCGCCGCGGCGATCCTGTTGATCTTCGCCCTGTGGGGCAAGCAGTTGCTCCATATCCTTGGCATCGAACTGGACAGCTTCCGCATTGCGGGCGGGATCATGCTGTTCATGATCGCCATGGACATGGTGTTCGAAAAGCGGACCGAACGGCGGGAAAGCCGGGCACAGAAGGTCGCCGAAACGCCGCAGGTGGAGGATGTTTCCGTCTTTCCCATGGCGATGCCGATGATCGCGGGGCCGGGTTCCATCGCGACGGTGATGCTGATGATGTCGCGCGCCGAGGGCATGACGGAGCGGCTGGTGGTTCTGGGCGCGGTCGGGCTGACGCTGGCGTTGATGCTGGGATCGCTGCTGGCGGCGGGGCCGATCATGGCGCTGCTGGGGCAGAAGATCGAGGCGGTGATTACCCGCCTGCTGGGCGTGCTGCTGGCGGCGCTGGCGGCGCAGTTCGTGATCGATGGGCTGAAGTCGAGTTTTTGAAGCGTCAAAGACTTTTTAGCGGATCATGCCCCCAGTTCATGAGGGAATAGCGCCAGCGTGACGTGAAGATGTTCGTCGGCTGCTGCGCCGTGTGGCGCTTCACGTAATTTATAACCTTTCGCATATGCGCGAAGTCGTCGTTGGTCAGTTCCTCAAAGGGTGTGTCCAGCAAGGCCACGATGCGACGGCCGCTGGCGTGACCAATGCTTTCCCGCGCTTTGCCGTCTGCGCCTTTCCACCCGACCGCCTTGCTTTCCGGCGTGTCGAGCCATTCTTCCAGCTCTTTGGCGCTCATATTGACGGCTGCCATGAAATCCCGGGCAACATGATTATGATCGAATGTCTTTGAGGCCATGGATCCCCATTCCATAAGCATGTGGGGAAAAAGGCCCCTCGCTCCATGGAGGGGCCTTTGACAGGATCAGGACCGCACGTCGGCTTCGGTGACGGGCGCGATCTTGATTTCCACGCGGCGGTTGGCGGCCTTGCCTTCCTCGGTCGTGTTCGACGCAATGGGCTGCGTCTCGCCGAAGCCGCGCGTTGCGATGCGGGCGGATTGGACGCCGTGGGATGTCAGATAATCGGCGACCGACTGGGCGCGCCGTTCGGACAGGCCCTGATTATAGCTGTCGCTGCCGTCACTGTCGGTGTGGCCGTACACGTCGATATAGGTTTTGGGATATTGCGCCAGCACCGATGACACATCGTTCAGCGTCGGCTGGAACTGCGGCTGCACGGCGGCGCTGTCGAAGCCGAAGGTGATGCCTGACGGCATCCGCAACAGCAGATTGTCGCCATCGCGGATCACGTCCACGCCGGTGCCGGCGGTTTCTTCCCGCAGCTTGCGTTCCTGCGCGTCCATATAGCTGCCAATGCCCGCGCCCGCGATGGCGCCGATGCCGGCGCCCAGGATCTTTTCCGTGCGATCATGGCGTCCACCGACCAGATCGCCCAGCAGATAGCCGCCGAGCGCGCCGCCGATGCCGCCGATCGCGGCCTTTGAAATCTGGCGGTTTCCGGTTTGCGGGTCGGTCGTGCATGCCGTGGTCGCCAGCATGGCGGCAAGGCCCGCCGCGCTCATGATACGATAGGAAAGTTTCATCGGTCCTGGTCCCTTGTCTTATGCGTCTCTGGTGACGATGCCGCTTGAAATGGTCGAGCGGTGAACTTTGTTCCACTATCGAACTGAACCGACGATGATGGGACTGTTGTGAAATTGAAAGAATAGGCGTTATAGGGTGGATATCGACCGCCATGGCCACGCTTTCCCCTCATTCACTGTCGCCCTTTCCCTGGGTCGATCTTTTCATCATCCTGGCGCTGGTGGCGCTTAATGGCGTGTTCGCCATGTCGGAACTGGCCATCGTGTCGGCGCGCAAGCCGCGCTTGCAGGCGATGGAGAAGGCCGGGCGTCGCGGCGCGCGATCGGCGCTGGCGCTGGCGGCCGATCCGGGCAAGTTCCTGTCCACCGTGCAGATCGGCATCACCCTGATCGGTATCATCGCGGGCGCCTATTCGGGGGCGAGCCTGGGCGGGCCGGTGGGCGAGCGGTTGCAGGCGCTGGGACTGTCTTCCAATGTGGCGGAGAAGCTGGGCTTTGCGTTGGTGATCGGCCTGACCACCTATGCTTCGCTGATCGTGGGGGAACTGGTGCCCAAGCAGTTCGCGCTGCGCCGCCCTGAAGTCATCGCCGCGCTGGTCGCCACGCCGATGATGTGGCTGGCGAAGCTGACCGCGCCGGTGGTGTGGGTGCTGGACGGGTCGAGCGCGCTGATCTTCCGTCTGCTGGGCATGACCCGCGAGTCCGAGGATCATGTGACGGCGGAGGAACTGCATCTGATCGTCGCGGAAGCCAGCCGGTCGGGCGTGATCGAGGAAAGCGAGCGGGCGATCATCTCCGGCGTGGTGCGGCTTGCCGACCGTCCAGTGCGCGAGGTGATGACGCAGCGCATGGATGTCGACTGGATCGACATCGGCGCGGACGAAGCGACGATTCGCGCGCGCTTGCTGGAAACGCCGCATACGCGCCTGCCGGTGGGGCGCGGGTCGGTCGAGGATCTGGTCGGCATCGTGCAGGCGCGCGACATCATGGCGGCGCTGTTCCGGGGCGAGGCGCTGGATCTGGGCACGCTCATTCGTAAGGCGGAGGTCGTGCCGGATCAGGTCGATGCGATGGACGCGCTGGAAGTGCTGCGCCGGTCCGATGTCCCGATGGTGATGGTGCATGACGAATATGGGCATTTCGAGGGAATCGTGACGCCCGCCGATCTGCTGTCCGCCATTGCCGGGCATTTCGCGTCGGACCGGGACACGGACGAGGAGCCGGATCTGGTCGAGCGCGAGGACGGCAGCCTGCTGGTATCGGGGCAGATGCCGGTGGACCAGCTGGCGGAGCGGATCGGCATCGACCTGCCGGAGGACCGCGACTATGCGACGGTCGCGGGCCATGCGTTGTGGCTGCTCAAGCGGCTGCCCGAGGTGGGCGATTATGTCGACGATCAGGGCTGGCGCTTCGAAATCGTCGATATGGACGGGCGCAAGATCGACAAGCTGCTCATAGCGGAGCGATGACGCAAGGCGGCGATCGCGCGCTGGATGCCGTGGCGGGTATGCTGGCGCGCGATATGGCCCAGGCGCCGGATCGTCTGTTCGTGTTGGGCATCTGCGGCGCGCAGGGAAGCGGCAAATCCACGTTGGCCGGGGCGCTCAAGGCACGGATGGAGAAAGCGGGCGTGGCGAGCGCGATCTTGTCCATCGACGACCTCTATCTGCGCCGGGCGGAACGGGAGGAACTGGCGCAGACGGTTCATCCGCTACTGCGGACGCGGGGGGTGCCGGGGACGCATGACGTCGCGCTGGGGCTGGAGGTGATCGCTGCGCTGGAGCGGGGCGAGGCGGTGGCTTTGCCGCGCTTCGACAAGGCGACGGACGACAGGGCGGACGAGGCCGATTGGGAACGGGCGGCGGCGGGGACGCGGTTGCTTGTGCTGGAGGGCTGGTGCGTGGGTGCGCGGCCGGAGACGGATGCGGCGCTCGCGGAGCCTGTTAACGCGCTGGAGCGGGTGGAGGATGCGGGCGGCGTCTGGCGGCGCTTCGCCAATGACGCGCTGGCGGGGACGTATCAACCATTGTTCGCCCGGCTCGACCGGCTGGTGCTGCTCGCCGCGCCGGGGTTCGGGGTCGTGCGGCGGTGGCGGGCGCAGCAGGAAGAGGAATTGCGCGCGCGGGCAGGGTCTGGCATCGCGGGCGTGATGGACGATGCCGGGATCGCGCGCTTCATCCAGCATTATGAGCGGCTGACCCGGCATATCCTGACCGAAATGCCGGACCGGGCCGACCTGACCATCGCACTGGGGACGGATCGGGACGTGCGAGGCATCCATTCACGGCGGTGAAGCTTCGTCCGCGAGTCGCTGCGAGGCTCGCCATGCGAAAGTTGCAGAGGTGGGCTTGACGCCGCATATGCCTCGCGGCGGATCAGGTCAGGATTGCATGGCCTCGGCGATCAGGGCGTGGGCTTCCTTGCCGTTCCAGTCCATTGCGCCGATGACGCGGGCGACCTCCTTGCCCTGCGCGTCGTAGAGGATGGTGGTGGGCAACATGCCGGTGGCATAGTGGAAGCCAAGCTGGTTTTCAGGGTCTATCCAGCTTTTCAGGTGCTTGAAGCCTTGTTTCGCGAAGAAGGGCTGCACGATTTTTCCGCCCTGGCTGTCTTGCGAAACGGCAACGACGCTCAGCCCCTTGGGCCCATAGGCGGCGGCGACCGCATCCAGCGTCGGCATTTCCGCGACGCAGGGCGCGCACCATGTTGCCCAGAGATTGACCAGCAACGGTTTTCCGGCGAAATCCGGCAAGGTCGTGTCATTGCCGTCCAGCGTCTGGAAAGTCAGGTCCGGCGCGGGGGTTCCGGCCTTGGAGCGATCCAGTGTATAGCTGAATTCGCCCTTGCCGCTTGCCGAGGAGCCGGTTGCTTCGCCGCTGGTGATCGGCGCGGGCGCTTCGCCGTTCGCTGCCGCTTGCCCCGCGGGCGGTGATTGCCTATCGCACGCGGCAAGGCTGGCCAGCAGGAGCAGTGTCATTACGCAGGGTAAGGAAGTTCGCACGGGAGAAGGCTCCAACAGCATGTGGGGCGGACGCTTCGCGGCGGGTCCGGCTTCGATCATGCGGGAGATAAATGCCTCCATCCCATTCGACAAGCGATTGTGGAAGCAGGACATCGCCGGGTCCAAAGCGCATGTCGCGATGCTGGCGAAGCAGGGCATCGTCGATGGCGATGACGCGCAAGCGATCACTGAGGGACTGAACCGCATCGCGGCGGAATATGAAGCGAACGGCGTGCCGGTCGACCTCGACCTGGAAGACATTCACATGGTCACGGAGTCGCGGTTGGCCGAATTGATCGGCCCGGTGGCGGGACGGCTGCACACGGCGCGGTCGCGCAATGATCAGGTGGCGACCGATTTCCGCCTGTGGGTGCGCGATGCGATGGATGAGGTGGGCGCGGGGCTGGCGGCGCTTCAGCTTGTCTTGCTGGCGCGGGCCGAGGAGTATGCCGGTGCGGTGATGCCGGGTTTCACGCATCTGCAATCCGCGCAGCCAGTGACGCTGGGGCATCATCTGATGGCCTATCATGAAATGATCCGCCGCGACCGCAGCCGTTTTGCCGATGCGCGCGCGCGAATGAACGAATGTCCGCTGGGTGCGGCGGCGCTTGCCGGGACGGGCTTTCCCATCGACCGCCATGCGACGGCGGCGGCGCTGGGTTTCGCTAAGCCGACCGACAACAGCCTCGACAGCGTTTCGGATCGGGACTTTGCGCTCGACTATCTGATGGCGGCGACGCAAGTAGCGTTGCATCTTTCGCGCCTGGCCGAGGAGTTCATCATCTGGGCGAGCCAGCCCTTTGGTTTCGTGAAGCTGCCTGACGCCTATTCGACGGGCAGCTCCATCATGCCGCAGAAGCGCAATCCCGACGCAGCCGAACTGGTGCGCGGCCATGCGGGGCGGATCATGGGCTGCATGAATGCGCTCTGCGTCACGATGAAGGGTCTGCCGCTCGCCTATTCCAAGGATATGCAGGACGACAAGCCGCCGGTGTTCGAGGCGCATGACCTGCTGGGCCTTTCCATCGCGGCGATGACCGGGATGATCGAAACCGTCACGTTCCGCACGGATCGGATGCGCGCACTGGCGGAAAGCGGTTTTGCGACGGCGACGGACTTGGCCGACTGGCTGGTGCGGGAGGCGGACGTGCCCTTCCGTGAGGCGCATCATATTACCGGGCGCGCTGTGGCGGCGGCGGAGGATGCGGGGGCGTCATTGGCCGACCTGCCCATCGAGACGCTGAAAGCCATTGATCCGCGCATAGATGAGCGCATTTATGCGGTGCTGACGGTCGACGCATCGGTCGCCAGCCGGAAAAGCCACGGCGGCACCGCGCCGGATCAGGTGCGGGCGCGGATCGCGCAAGCCAGGCGGGAGAAGGAAGCATGACGATCAGGTTGCACAGAGGGCTGGCTCTGGCGGCTCTGGCTCTGGTGCTGGCGTCCTGCGGCGGACGTCAGCCGCTCAAGCCCATTGAGGGGCAGAGGCTGCCCGCCGTGCCGGTGGGCGCGGCGACGGCCCCGACCGCGCAGGATCTGACCACACCTTCGACACAGGCGCGGCCCGAACGCAATGTCGAACTGCTGACGCAATCGCGCCAGCGCAGCGACGACGAGTTCGACCTGCCGCCCGAACGCGACCCGCAATAAGCCCCGACAGGACAAAGACACCTTGGACCATTTCGATTATCTGGACGGCGCCATGCATGTGGAGCAGGTGCCCATGGCCGCGATTGCCGATGCCGTGGGCACGCCGGTCTATGTCTATTCGACCGCGACGCTGACGCGCCATGTCGGCGTGTTTCGCGATGCGCTGAGCGCGCTCGACAATCCGTTGATCGCCTTTGCGGTGAAGGCCAATCCCAATGCGGCGGTGCTGGCGACGCTCGCGAAATTGGGGCTGGGCGCGGACGTGGTTTCGGGCGGAGAATTGCTGCGCGCCATCGCGGCGGGGATACCCGCCGACCGCATCGTCTTTTCGGGCGTGGGCAAGACGGCCGATGAAATGCGGCTGGCGCTGGAGCATGGTATTTTCCAGTTCAATCTGGAAAGCGAACCGGAAGCGGAGATGCTCTCCGACGTGGCCCTTTCCATGGGCAAGCGCGCGCCGGTGGCCTATCGCATCAACCCGGACGTGGATGCAGGCACCCATGCCAAGATTTCGACCGGCAAGTCGGAGAACAAGTTCGGCATCCCCTATGACCGGGCGCTGGATTCCTATGCGGCGGCGCGTGATCTGCCCGGTTTGGACGTGCAGGGCGTGGCGGTGCACATCGGCAGCCAACTGACCGATCTCGCGCCGTTGGAGGCGGCCTTCGTCAAGGTCGGCGCGCTGATCGGCAAGCTGCGGGAGGCAGGGCATGACATTCGCACCGCCGATCTGGGCGGCGGGCTTGGCGTGCCCTATGATCCGTCCAAGCCCGTGCCGCCCAGCCCCGCCGACTATGGCGCGATGGTGACTGAGGTGACGCAGGGATGGAACGTCCGCCTGATGTTCGAGCCGGGACGCGTGATCGTCGGCAATGCGGGTGCTCTGCTGTCGCGCGTGGTGCGGGTGAAGCAGGGCGCGCAAGCGCCTTTCGTGATCGTCGATGCGGCGATGAACGACCTGTTGCGGCCCAGCCTCTATGATGCATGGCATGATATTCGCGCCGTGCAGCCCGCCGGCAGCAGGGGGGCTGCCAATGTGGTGGGGCCGGTGTGCGAGACGGGCGATACCTTTGCGATGCATCGCGACATGGATGTGGTGCAGGCGGACGATCTGGTCGCCTTCATGACGGCGGGGGCCTATGGCGCGACCATGGCGAGCACCTATAACAGCCGCGCGCTGACGCCCGAAGTGCTGGTGTCGGGCGACAAATGGGCCGTGGTGCGCGCGCGTCCGCCGATCGAGACGTTGATTGCCGGGGACAGCATCCCCGATTGGGTCAGAGACTGATGCACAGCCTGCCCGTCTTTCTGCGATTACGCGGACGGGCCGTGATCCTGATCGGCGACGGCGAGGCGGCGGACGCCAAGAGACGGCTGCTGGAGCGGGCCGGGGCGCGTGTCGTGGGGGAAGAGGCGGAGGCTGCCCTTGCCATCGTCGCGAATGGGGATGAAGCGGCCGTGGCGCGGCTCAAGGGACGGGGCGTGCTGGTGAACGCGACTGATCGGCCGGAACTGTGCGACTTCACCTTGCCTGCCATTGTGGATCGCGACCCGGTGCTGATCGCCGTCGGGACGGGTGGCGCTTCGGCAGGGCTGGCGAAAGCCTTGCGGCAACGGATCGAGACGCTGCTGCCCGCGCGGCTGGGGGCTTTGGCGACGGCATTATTTGAAGCGCGGGAAGCGATTCGGATGCGATGGCCCGATGCGGCGGCGCGGCGGCACGCCATTGATGCTGGCCTGGCCGAGGGCGGGCCGATCGACCCGTTGCAGGGCGATGCGGACAAGAGCGTGGCGACCTGGCTGGCGGGAGACATTGACCGGGACGCACGCGGGCTGGTGGCGATCCGCCTTGCTTCCACCGATCCCGATGATCTGACGCTGCGGACGGCGCGGCTGCTGGGCGCGGCGGACCGAATCTACCATAAGCCGGATGTCCCGGTAGCGATATTGGATCGCGCCCGCGCTGACGCAGCGCGGATCATCGCGGATGCGAAGCCCCATGGGCAGGAGCAAGGGCTGACTCTCTGGCTGGAGATGGCAGAGCGGCGTTGTTAGTGGCGCGCCGCGTTCAGCCTTGCGATCTCGTCATGCAGAGCCTGTATCGAGGAGACGAGGCGAGCGCGGTCGGCCTGCAATTCATTCAGGGCTTCGCGCGTTTCCCCCAGTTCCACCGCGCGGCGGGCGATGCGGGCATCGAGTTCCGCATTGTGGCGGTTAAGCGCGCCCACCTCTTCCGCCCGGACGCATAGATGCCGCAGGCGGGCGTCGAGGAGGTCAAAATCCAGCGGTTTGGCGATATGGTCGTCCGCTCCGGCTGCCAATGCCTCTACCGCCAGCGGTCGTTCGAGGCGACCTGCCATGGTCACGAAACAGGCATGGGGGGACAGCGCCGACGCGCGAATCTTGTCCATCGTCGCGACGGCGGGCAGCATCGTCAAACCCATGTCGAGCAGAATGATGTCGACCGGCCGCGTGATGAGCAGGCTGAGCGCTGTCAGTCCATTCTCCGCCAGTCCCACATCATAGCCCAGATGGGAAAGACGACGGGCTATGACCGCGCGCGCCATGGGATTTTCGTCAACGATGAGGATACGCAGCCGCCGGTCGATACGCGGAGCGCCTTCATCCATCGGATTGCGCGTGCCGTTGCGCTGACTGCGTCTGAAAATCTGCATGGCATCCCATCCTTAGCCTGAAGGAAGGATAGGAGCGGCGCGCAAAGAAATGGTTAATGCAGCGGCGTGCGCGATCAGTCCGACTTCGGTTTAACGGGTGCATAGGCGCGCAGGAAGATGTCGACCGCGAAATCGGCATCGGCCGCTATCATTTCCGGCGTTGCGGTCGCAATCTGACCCACCAGCAATTCCTGATGGCATCTGCACATCACCAGCGCCGTAAGGGCGCGCGCAGCGGCCTGCGGATCGGCTTTCCGCAAATGTCCTCGTTCCATGGCGCCCGACAGAAAGTCGGCGATCAATGCCCGGCTCAGGCGCGGTGCGCGTTCATAGAAGATCCTGCCCATTTCGGGGAAACGCCCTGCTTCGGACGAAACCAGCCTGTGCAGCGCAATGGCCTGGGGCGATGTTACCTTTTCCAGCAGGCTGAGGGACACCCGGCGCAACGTCGTTTCCAGATCGCCGCATGCATCGAGGATTTTGGAAAGATGAGCGCGATAGGCCGTCGTTACCTGTTCCAGCACGGAGGCGAACAGTTCTTCCTTGGAAGGGAAGTGATTCCAGAGCGTCCCCTTTGACCCTCCCAGCGTGGCCGCTATCCCCGACATTGTGGTGCCGGCATAACCATTTTCCAGAAAATATTGCGCGGCCACGTTCAAAATGGCGTCGCGCCGGTCCCGGCGGCGGGCCTCTCGGCGGGTCAGTACGGATGACAGCGAACCGGTCGACATAACCGTACCATAGAGTATGATATTTTCGTTGACAAGGGCATGCAGCGGGGGCAAGGGCCATTTTCATACTAGATGGTACGGTTTGATATGCCCATGAGTCGTCGTCCTTTCCCGGTTCGCGGCGCGCTGGCCACATTTGTGGCGGCCGCGCTGACGGCGTGTGCGGCGGTGCCCGATCTGGGGCAGAAACCGGAAGTTCGTTCGGCGCAAAGCGTGGCCGCTACACGCAGTCTGGCAGCCGATGCGCGCGCATGGCCGGGCGAGGGTTGGTGGACGGCTTATGGCGACCCGCAACTAACCGCCCTGATCGAAGAAGGGTTGCGTAACGCACCCGACATGGCGGCCGCCGCCGCGCGTTTCCGGCAGGCGCAGGCCATGGCGCAGCAGGCGGGCGCGCCGCTGCTGCCTTCAATCGATCTGGATGCAAAGGCGGGCGCGACCAAGCAAAGTTATAATATGGGCATGCCCAAGGAATTTGTGCCCAGGGGTTGGCTAAGTACAGGGCAGGTCGGGCTGAATTTCGGGCTGGACCTCGATCTGTGGGGCAGGAATCGCGCTGCGCTGGCCGCCGCGACGTCGGAAGCGCGGGCAGCGGAAATCGACGCGCAGCAGGCCCGGCTGGCGCTGACGACGGGCATTGCGGACGCCTATGCCGATCTCGCCCGGCTCTATGATGAAGCCGATATTCAACAGCGGGCGCTGGACATCCGGCTGGCGAGCCGCAAGCTGGTGGCCGACCGCCTGAGCAATGGTCTGGAAACCCGGGGCAGCGCGCGGCAGGCCGACGCGACAGTATCGACGGCCAAGGCGCAACTGGCCGCCGCGAAAATGGCGATAGAATTGCGCCAGCATCAAATTGCGGCGCTGATCGGCGCGGGACCGGATCGCGGGCTGGAGATTGTCCGGCCGCAGGTGGACGGCCTGGAGCCGTTGGGCCTTCCCGCCGATGTCACGACCAATCTGGTGGCGCGCCGTCCCGACATTGCCGCTGCGCTCGCCCGCACGGAGGCCGCCGCCAAGCGGATCAAGGTAGCGCGGGCCGACTTCTTCCCCGCGATCCGGCTGAGCGCGCTGGTGGGCGTGCAATCGCTGGGATATGAGACGATATTCAGCGGCACGCAGCCGTCTGGCAATGCAAAACCCTTTGCCAACACCTTGTTCGACAAGGATTCCCTGTTCGGCAATGTCGGCCCCGCCATCAGCTTGCCGATATTCCACGGCGGCGCGTTGCAGGGGCAGTATCGCGGGGCGCGGGGCGCCTATGACGAGGCCGTTGCAGCCTATGACAAGACGGTGCTGGCCGCCTATCAGCAGGTGGCCGATGCAGTCACCAGCCGCCGGGCGCTCGACCAGCGGTTGGGAGATGCCCGTGCCGCGATGATCGCATCGGAGGAAGCCTATGCCATCGCGCGCAAACGCTATGACGGTGGGCTTTCCACCTATCTTGACGTGCTGAACGTGGAGGACCAGTTATTGTCCGCGCGCCAGTCCGTCGCGGAACTGGAAGCGAGCGCCTTTTCGCTCGACATCGCCCTTATTCGTGCGCTGGGCGGCGGTTTTGCCGTAAGCGACGCTATTCCCAAGGACCGACCCAATGGCTGACGCCACCCAGGAATTCACTGCCGAGACGGATCAGACCCCCGACGTCGATCAGGAAAAGCGGATGGCGACGCGCCGGAAATGGCTGCTTCGCCTGCTGATCGCCGTGCTGGTGCTGGGGGCGCTCTATGGCATGTGGTATGTGCTGGTTGGGCGCAATCATGTCAGCACCGACAATGCCTATGTGAACGCCGAGGTCGCACAGGTGACGCCGCTGATCTCCGCGCAGGCGATAGAGGTCAATGTCACCGACACGCAGGCCGTGAAGAAGGGCGACATATTGGTGAAGCTGGACCCCACCAATGCGCGCATCGCGGTGGAGCAGGCACAGGCCGATCTGGCCGAAGCGCGCCGCCGGTTCCGGCAGACGTCGGCCACAAGCGGCGCGTTGTCGGCGCAGGTAACGGCGAGAGGCGCCGACATCGCGCAGGCGCAGGCGCAGCTTGCCACCGCGCAAGCGGATTTCGAGAAGGCGCGGGTGGATTTGCAGCGGCGTGAGGCGCTGGCGCCGGATGGCGCGGTGTCGGGCGATGAACTGACCAGCGCGCGCAAGGGTTATGCGGCGGCGAAAGCGGCGCTCGACCTGGCTCGTGCGGGTGTGGCGCAGGCGCAGGCGACTCGTGTAGCGGCTGCCGGAGAGCTGGCCGCCAATGACGCGCTGGTGAAAGGATCGACGGAGGACACCGATCCCGCCGTGCTCGCGGCCAAGGCGAAGCTCGACAGCGCGCAACTGGACCTTGATCGCACTATCATTCGCGCGCCGGTCGATGGCGTCGTGACAAAGCGGCAGGTGCAGGTCGGCCAGCGGGTGACGCAGGGCAGCCCGATCATGACCATCGTTCCGATTACGCAGGTCTATGTCGACGCCAATTTCAAGGAACGTCAGCTACGCTATGTGAAGGTGGGCATGCCAGCTGAACTGACGGCGGACATTTACGGCAGCGGCGTCGTCTATCACGGGCGGATCATCGGTTTTGCGGGCGGGACCGGATCGTCCATGTCGCTGATCCCGGCCCAGAATGCGACCGGCAACTGGATCAAGGTGGTTCAACGCCTGCCGATCCGCATTGCCCTTGATCCCAAGGAACTGGCTGAACATCCCCTGCGGGTAGGGCTGTCCATGGAAGTTGACGTCGACATTTCGGGCGATTGAGGAGAAGGCCCGTGAGCGGCTCTGAAGATACATTCTCGCTCCTGTCACCGCGCAAACGCCTGTTGGCGGGGCTGGTGCTGGCGCTGAGCAACTTCATGGTCGTGCTGGACCTGACCATCGCCAATGTGTCGGTGCCGCATATTGCCGGCAATCTTGGCATCACGCCCGATCAGGGGACGTGGATCATCACATCCTATGCCGTGGCGGAAGCGATCTGTGTGCCGCTGACCGGATGGCTGGCGCAGCGCTTCGGCGTCGTGCGCGTCTTTATGGTAAGCATGATGGGTTTCGGCCTGTTTTCCCTGCTGTGCGGTCTGTCGATGTCGCTGGGCATGATCGTCATGTGCCGGATCGGGCAGGGCCTGTGCGGCGGACCGATCATGCCGATGTCGCAGACGCTGCTGATGCGGATATTCCCACCCGAACAGCGTGGCGGGATCATGAGCATATGGGCCATGACGACGCTGCTAGGGCCTGCCATGGGTCCGATCGTTGGCGGTTATATCAGCGACAATTGGAGCTGGCACTGGATCTTCTTCATCAACCTGCCGATCGCGGCGTTGTGCATCATGGCGGCCGCCGCGCTGCTGAAGCCGGTGGAAACCGAAACACAAAAGCTGCCGATCGACTTTGCCGGTCTGGCTTTGCTGATCTTCTGGATCGGGTGCCTTCAGATCATGCTGGACATTGGGCGGGACCGGGACTGGTTTGGCGATCCGCTGATCGTCATCCTGGCGATAATGGCGGGAGTCGGTTTCCTCGTCTTCATCATATGGGAACTGACGGAGGAACATCCCATAGTCGATCTGCGCGTGTTCCGCCATGCCGGCTTTTCGTCCGGTGTGTTTACGCTAGCGCTGTGTTTCGGCGCCTATTTCGCCAGCATCGTCGTGGTGCCGCAATGGCTCCAGCTTTCCATGGGCTATACCGCGACCTCGGCGGGTATCGTCACGGCCTTTACCGCGATGACGGCGCTGATAACCGCGCCCATTGCGGGCCGCATGATCGGAAGCGTGGACGTGCGGATCATGATATCCGGTGGGGCGGCGTGGTTGGGTTTGGCGGCGTTCTGGCGCGCGCACTGGACCACAGGCGCCGATTTCTGGACTTTGTCCATGCCGCAGATCTTTCAGGGGTTCGCCATGCCCTTCTTCATGATCCCGCTGACGACGCTGACTTTGAGTTCGGTGGAACCATCGGAAACGGCATCGGCCGCGGGCATGCAGAATTTCCTGCGGACCATGGCGATCGCGATTTCCACCTCTCTCGTGCTGACGATATGGGGCGACGGGCAGCGGGTGGCGCGCAATGAAATGGCGTCCACGCTCCAGGCGGGCGATGTGCAGGCGCAACTGGGCGCAAGCGGCTTTTCCCTGGAAGAGACGCGGCAATACATCTCCAATCTGGTCGATCAGCAATCGATGGTCATCTCCATGAACTATGTGTTCTTCCTGGCGATGATATTGCTGTTTATCGCCGCCGCCCTCGTCTGGCTGGCGCCCAAGCCAACCGGTGAGGTGGTCGATACGTCTGCGGTGCATTGATGGGCGGTGGAGGCGGCTTGCAGGAGCCGCCGTCGCTTATGCCTGCATCTGGCCCAGATGGCGGGCGATCTCGACAAATTCCTCGACACTGACCGTTTCGGCGCGGCGTTGGGGATCGATGCCGACGGCCGCCAGCGCATCCAGCCCGCCGGGTAACCCTTTTAGGCTCTGGCGCAGCATCTTGCGGCGTTGCCCGAAGGCGGCGGCGGTCAGCCGTTCGAGATGCTTGAGCGATACCCCTTCCGGCGCAGCCTTGGGCGTGATGTGAACCACCGCCGACATGACCTTGGGCGGCGGAGTGAAGGCGCTGCGGTGCACCTTCATCGCGATGCGCGCGTCCGAGCGCCACTGGGCCAGCACGGCAAGGCGGCCATAATGATTGCCGCCCGGCTTTGCGACGATGCGTTCGGCGACCTCCATCTGGAACATGAGCGTGAGAGATGTCCACCAGGGCGCCGGGCTCCAGCCCGCCGATAACCAGCCGACCAGCAGCGCGGTGCCGACATTATAGGGCAGGTTGGCGATGATATGGGGGTTCTTGCCCGCCTCGGCGTGCGCGTCGACCTCCATGGCGTCGCCGGAGATCACGCGAAGCTGTCCGGGAAAGGCCGCCTCCAACTCGGCCAGCGCGGGAAGGCAGCGGGCGTCCCGTTCCACCGCGACCAGATGCGCGCCCGCGCGCAGGATGGCGCGGGTGAGACCGCCGGGACCGGGGCCGACTTCGAACGCGGCCTGTCCTTTCAGCGGGCCGGGAATGGCAGCGATGCGGTCCAGAAGCTGCTCGTCCAGCAGGAAATTCTGGCCGAGCGCCTTGCTCGCCTGAAGCCCGTGCGCGGCGATGACTTCGCGCAGGGGGGGGAGGGGCGGACAGAGATCAGCCGTCATGCGTCAGGCGGGCGCGAGCAGCTTCAGCGGCCATTTTGAGAGCGGCCATCATCGCCCCCGGATTGGCGCTGTCGGTGCCCGCAATGCCAAAGGCGGTGCCATGATCGGGCGATGTGCGGACGATCGGCAAGCCCAGCGTCATGTTGACCCCATCATCGAAATGCAGCGTCTTGAGCGGGATCAGCGCCTGATCATGATACATGCAAAGCGCCGCGTCATAGCTTTCGCGGGCGCGGGAATGAAACAGGCCATCGGCTGCGAAGGGGCCGCGAATATCCAGCCCTTCCGCCCGCAGCGATTCGACGGCGGGGCCGATGATGTCGATTTCCTCACGGCCAAGCGCGCCGCCTTCGCCCGCATGGGGGTTGAGGCCAGCGACCACAAGGCGCGGGCGGGCGATGCCGAAATTGCGGTGCAACCCTTTGGCCGTGGTCAGCGCGCGGGCGCGGATCAGGTCGATGGTGAGGGCGGCAGGCACCTCCGCCAAAGGGATGTGGATGGTGATGGGCACCACCTTCAGCGACGGTCCGGCCAGCATCATGACGGCATTATGCGGCGCCACGCCGCATCGTTCGGCGACAAATTCGGTCTGTCCCGGATGAGCGAAGCCGACGCCGTAAAGCTGTTCCTTGCCCACCGGCGCGGTCACTATGCCCGCCGCCGATCCACTGCGGGCGAGGCCAACGGCGACTTCCAGTGCTTGGAGCGCGGTGCGCGCGCCGTCGATGCTGGGACTGCCGGGCGCGATCTCGCCCGCTTCGACGACCTGAAGGCACGGCAGGGCGGAACCGAAGGCTTCGGCCGCTTCCTGCGGCGTGCTGATGGTTGCGATGGGGCCGAGCCACACCGCGCGCAGGGACGCCGCGTCGCCTACCGCGAAAAAGGGCGGCAGGCCGCGCGCTTCGCGCATGACCCAGCTTTTGGCGACGATTTCCGGCCCGATCCCCGCCGGATCGCCGAGTGAAACGGCGAAGGGCGGAAGGTCGGCGGGATCAGTTATATTCGATAATGGCATCGCGTCGCAGATCGCGCAGGTAGATGCGGGCGCGCTTGTTGACCCGTTCCTCTTCCATCTGCGCCATGATCTGATCGGCGCTGGGCGCGCCGCCAGCGGCGGCATCGTCACGGCCGCACAATATCAGCACGCGCACGCCGTCATTGATGGAACCGAACGGAGGCGTCGATTCGCCGACCTGCAGGCCGAGGAGAATGTCCTGCAATTGCGGCGGCAGATCACGGACCTTCACATTGTCATTGTCGATGACGTCCGCGCCGATCTTCGCACCCAGTTCATTGGCCTGGCCACAGCCCTTGATGCCCTTGACGGCCTCGGCGAAAGTGCCGGCCTTCTGGCTTGCCTGCTCTTTCGTCGTGCCTGCCGGGAAAGAGATGGAAAGCTGTTTCAGGCTGAGCAGCGAATCGCGCGGATCGGCGGTCAGGACCTTGCGCTTGTCCATCACGTAAAGGATCGACACGCCGCCGGGCACCTCGATGGGACCGGCAAGCTGGCCGATCTGCATTTCATTGGCGGCCTGCGCCAGTGCATCGGGCAACTGTGCCGGACGGACCCAGCCCAGATCGCCGCCGACCGCCGCCGTGGAGGCTTCGGAAAACTGGCGGGCATAAGCCTGGAAGCTGCCGCCCTTCTTGATCTGTTCGATGATGTTGCGGGCGTTGGCCTGAATTTGCGTCAGGTTTTCGGGCGTGGAGGACAGATAAATTTCGCCGATCCGAAATTCGTCGCTGCCCTTCGCGGCGTTGAGGCGATCGACGACCGACTTCACCTCTTCCTCGCTCACATTGACGAAGGGCTGAATGTTGCGGCGGAGCAGACGGCTCCACGCCATTTCGCCTTCGATCTGGCGCTTGATGCTGGCGGCCGCACTGCCCTGCGCGCGCAGATACTGGTCGAACTGGGCGGGGGACTGACGGAAATTGCCCGCAACCCGCTGATAGCTTTCCTCGATTTCCTCGGGCGCTACGCGAATGTCGTTGGCGGCGGCTTCCTGAATCTGAAGCGTTTCGTCGATCAGGTTGCGAAGCACCTGGACGCGCAGCCTGTCCTTTTCCTCGTCCGACACCTTGCCGCCATTGGCCGCGATGATCAGGGCGAGGCGCTGGTCCACGTCCGTGCCCGTGATGATCCGGCCGTTCACGATGGCCGTCGCCTTGCGGACATTGGGGTCGCTCTTGCCGAAGACGGTGACGTCCTGGGGCAGGTTCAGCTGCTGGCTTGCGACATTGTCATCGTCATTCACCGTCTGAGCGGTTGCGCCAGACACGCCCAGTCCCAACGAGGCGGTGGACAGCAAAACAGCGCGCAGGCCAGAAATAATGGCCCGGGAAATGCGATTTGACTTGGAAACGACAGGCTGCATCGTCGGCAAAACTCTCCAATACGGTCCGGCGCGTAATGCGCGGGTCCGCCTTAACCCCTGCTGAGCGCTGGCGGGAACGCCGATCCTTATATGCCAATATTGCGAAAAGCCAGCCGCAGTTGGAAAGCATTGCCCTTTCGCGCATCGCCGGTGGTCTGATAATCGCGCCGCCAGGTAAGGCCCAGCGTCAGGCAATCATCCTCATAAGCGATGCCGAGGCGGTGACGTACAGGTTCATAACCGTCCGCAAGACTGAGCGGATCTTCCTTCTTGTCGGTAAGGTCTATGACGGTCGATCCGAACACGGACCAGAAGCGAGCGAATTGGACGCGGCCGCCCAGACGCAGTTCCTCGCGATCCTGCAAATCCTCCAATGCCAGCCCTGCATTGCGATTAAGCCGCAGATAGCCGACCATCGCATAGGTTTTCCTGCTGCCGACAGTGGCGTCGATTTCATTGCGGCGGATGGACAGGCCGTCCTTGTCCAATCGGAAGCGATGGGTAAGGCTGATGAAATCCTTGAAGCGGACGGTCGTGCGTCCCACGATGTCGGAGGTGCGGTCCGACAGGCCGGTCCCATCGGGTAAAATGCTTTCCCGACTGTCGAGGCGGTAGCTCTGGCCCACGATGCTTTCCAGCGTGAAATCAGGCAAAGTCAGACTATATTCCAGGCCATAGGTGATGCGGGTCGAATCCTCGAACCGGTCATAGCCCGCGAAACGGTTGAGCGCGAAGAGGTTGCTGTCCTCCAGGTCGACGGCGCGGGCGTCTTCATTGGGCACGGACAGATTTGCCAGATGCGGCGCGGCGACGATCTGGATGCGGGGCGTGATGCGCTGCACGCCGCCGAAGGCTTCGCCCATGAAGGGCCAGCGCACGTCGATCGCCGCCGCCGCGATGCCGCGCGCCTTCCAGCCCGGATCGCCGCGATAGCTGATCGTGTCGGTCAGCAGATTGTCGCTGCTGTGATAGACGTCGCCGCGCAGATAGGTGGTGAAGCTGACTTCCTGCCCCATGCCCGTCAGCTTGCGGAGGTTCCATTCAAAGGCGGCAAAGGCGCGCTGCGTGTCCTGTCCATGGGTGCGGGTGATGGCGAGCGTGTTGGCCTGCAACTGAATGCGTCCGCCCAGCAGGGGGTCGGCCATCCGCAGGCGATAATCCATCACGGGCAGCGCGATCGGCGTTTCTCCCTGCGAATCGCCGGCGCGCAACGTCTGCACCGCCCAGCCCGCGAGCGAGAAATAGCTGTTGGTCCCAATTTTCTGCACGCCCAGGGTGGAACGCAGGCGGTCGTCCCGGCTGATGTCGTAGCGGCGCAGGAAGGTGCGGTCGGTGGCCACGCGGATTGATCCGTTGACGCTCCATTCCGGCGTGATCTGCAACCCGCCGCTCGCGTCGATATAGCCACGAATATCGCGTTCCGACCCGGGCATGCCGGTGGGGAATGTATCGGCGATGCCGACGCGCCGCCCATGGGTGACATAGCCGGTGATCTGATAGGCGCCCCGATCCCACAGGTGCCGGAACGTCGTTTCCAACATGGGCAGCGTGTCGGAATAGATGTGCGGCGTGACGGTCAGGTCGCGATTGGGCGCAAGTTTGAAATAATAGGGCAGCGCGACTTCAAAGCCGTTGGTCCGGTCATAGCGGATATTGGGGACGAGCAGGCCCGTGCCCCCATTGTCGCCCACCGGATGCGAAAAGCCCGGCAGGGGGATCAGGGGGAGACCGAACAGTTCGACCGTTGCGCGGCTGTATGTCACGCGCTGGCGATTGGGGTCGTAGATGACCTTGACGGCGTTGATCTGCCAGGTGGGTTCCTTGGGGCAGCCATCGCTGTCTTCGACCGAACAGCCGGTATAGGCCGCCTTGTGCAGCGTGTAGATGCCATTGACCCGCTCGCCCTTGACGGCGGCCAGCCGTCCGCCCGATTCCAGCACCATCAGCATATTGTCGACCGCGCCGTCCTTTAGCGTGTCGGTCACGTCGAAACGGTCGCCATAGGCGGTATTGCCTTCCGGGTCGGTGACGGAGACATTGCCCTGCGCTTCCACCTGTCCCGTGTTGCGGTTCCACACCACCTTGTCCGCGCGCAGCCGGTTGCCTTCCCGCAGGAGTTGGACATTGCCATTGGCCGTGACGATTTCGCTCTGGCTGTCATAGACCAGCGCATCGGCGGCAAAGCCTATCTGGTCGTCCGTTTCCGGCACTGGGGCATCGGGCGCGCTGATCGGCGTCTGCGGTTCGTTGAGTTGCTGCGCCAGAGCATGAGCGGAAAAAACCGGCATGGGCAGCGCGGCGCCAACAAGCAGGGCAGCACGGAGAAAAGAGGAAGAACGGTTCGTCTGCAAAGGATGGGGCCTTTTCGCGGGCGCTTCTTTGCAGTCGCCTATCGCATTGCTTTGCCCGCGCCGCAATCGGTCGTGGCGGCTCTTTTGCTCTAAATCGGTCGAACGGCCTTTGCCAGACGAAGAAAGCCGCCTATCTGGCAGGCATAGGTCCGCGCAGGCCACATGAGATGAAGAAAAGGTTCCAGGATGGATATCAGGTTCAACCCCTCCCGCCCCGACGCCGATACGCTGGTGTTCGCTGTATCGAAAGGCGCCGTTGAAACATTGCCGCTGACGGCATCGCCGACATTGATCGCGGGCGCTTCCGCGGCCCGCTTCACGGGCGAGGCAGGGACCAGTTTCGAGAGCTTCGCGGAGGAAGGCGGCAAGGTGCTGCGCGTCGTCCTGCTGGGCATTGGCGGGGGAAGCGAAGCCGATCTGGAACGCGCGGGCGGCGCGCTCACCGCGAAGCTGGCGACCAGCGGCGCGGTTCATGCCGCCGTTGAATTTCCCGGCGGCGTTACGGGCAAGGATGCGGCGCGGCTGGCCTTTGGTGCGCTGCTGCGCGGCTGGCGGATCGAGACCTATCGCACGCGCCAGCCGGAAAAGGCCAAGCCGACGCTCAAGATGGTGACGATCGTTTCCGCTGATGCCGGGTCGGAGTGGGATAAGCTGTCCGCGCTCGCGGCGGGCGTTGCCTTTACCCGCGAACTGGTGTCCGAACCGGCGAACATCCTCTATCCGGAGAGCTTCGTCGAACGTTGCCAACATCTGAAGGAACTGGGCGTCAAGATCACCGTGCTGGACAAGGCGGCGATGACGGAACTGGGCATGGGCGCGCTGTTGGGCGTGGCGCAGGGTTCGGTGCGTGAGCCGCGCCTGCTGGCTCTGGAATGGGACGGCACGGACGGCGCGCAGAAAAAGCCGGCGGTCTTTGTCGGCAAGGGCGTCACCTTCGACACCGGAGGCATTTCCATCAAGCCCGCCGCGGGCATGGAGGATATGAAGTGGGACATGGGCGGCGCGGGCGCGGTCGCGGGCGCGATCAAGGCGCTGGCCGGGCGCAAGGCGAAGGCCCATGTCGTCGGCATTTGCGGCCTTGTCGAAAATATGCCCGATGGCGCCGCGCAGCGTCCGGGCGACATCGTGACATCCATGTCCGGACAGACGATCGAGGTGCTCAACACCGATGCGGAAGGACGCCTGGTCCTGTGCGACGCGCTGACATGGGCGCAAAAAACCTATGATCCCGAAATATTGGTGGACCTTGCCACGCTGACCGGGGCGATGATCGTGTCGCTGGGCAGCGAATATGCGGGCATCTTCGCCAATGACGATGGGTTGGCCGACGGCCTGATCGCCGCGGGCAAGGCTGCGGGCGATCCGCTGTGGCGTTTCCCGTTATCGGACGCTTATAACAAGCTGATCGACAGCCCGATTGCCGACATGAAGAATATCGGGTCGCGCTACGCCGGCTCGATCACGGCGGCGCAGTTCATCCAGCGCTTCGTCGACGATGGCGTCAAATGGGCGCATCTGGACATCGCCGGCATGGTCTGGGCGGACAAACCCGGCCCGGTGTGGGACAAGGGCGCGACCGGTTATGGCGTGCGTTTGATCGACCGCTTCGTGGCGGACAAGTTCGAAGGCTGATGCAGGTCGATTTCTACCAGCTCAGCCGTGATCCCGTGGACCAGGTGCTGCCCGCCATCGCGGCGCGCGTGCTGGGTCTGGGGGAGCGGCTGCTGGTGGTGGCGGCTGAGCCGGAAAGGCTGGACCGGATTTCCGCGGGACTTTGGGGCGGGCCGCCCGACAGCTTCCTCGCCCATGGCCGCGCCGGCGATGGGCAGGAGGACATGCAGCCGATCCTGCTGTCGCAAACATGCGCGGCGGGCAATGGGGCGCGGCATGTGGCGCTGGCCGACGGGCGGTGGCGGGACGAGGCGCTGATGTTCGAGCGGGCCTTTCATTTCTTCGATGCTGACACGATCGAGTCGGCAAGGGAAAGCTGGCGGGCGCTGGCGAAGCGCGAGGGGGTGGAGCCCCGCTTCTGGCGCCAGGAAGGGCGAAAATGGGTCCGCGTCGCCTGATGCGCGGCGAACACAGGCCCCTTGCAGCGGAAAGCCGCCCGGTCTAAAGGGCGCGCGATCTTATCCCAACAATTCGGAGTTTCCGGGTCTCATGGCCGTCACGCGCACCTTTTCGATCATCAAGCCCGATGCGACCCGTCGCAACCTGACGGGCGCCGTCACCAAGAAGCTGGAAGAAGCGGGCCTGCGGGTCGTCGCCTCGCGGCGCATCCGCATGAGCCGCGAGCAGGCTGAAGGCTTCTACGCCGTGCATAAGGAACGGCCCTTCTTCGCCGATCTGGTCGCTTTCATGATTTCCGGCCCGGTCGTCGTGCAGGTGCTGGAAGGCGAAGACGCCGTGAAACGCAATCGCGACATCATGGGCGCCACCAACCCGGCCAATGCCGACGAAGGCACCATCCGCAAGGAATATGCCGAATCGATCGAAGCCAATTCGGTCCATGGTTCGGACAGCGAGGAAAATGCCGCGATCGAGATCGCCTATTTCTTCAAGCCGGAAGAAATCGTCGGCTGATCCGCGCAGCATCGCAAAAAAGGAAGGGTCGGGCGATAGCCCGGCCCTTTTTCTTTGGTTATTATGCGCTGCGCGTCTTCCCCACCTTTCCTTGGAACGCTCCTTTTCATTTCGCATGGCGATGCTATCATGGCTCCACGGGCCTTATGCGGGCGCCCGTCCAGACGATGGCCGTCCAAGTCCGCTCCTGAAAACCGCGTATTTGCGGTTGGGAGCTGTTCATGACTGAAGACAAAGCCTGTTCGCCGCCGCCGCTTTCTCTTCCCGGTCTTTTCATCAGGTTCCTGCGCTTCGGCTGCCTGGCCTTTGGCGGCCCGGTCGCGCAGATCGCGATGATCCGGCAGGCGCTGGTCGAGGAGGAGCATTGGCTGAGCAGCCAGCGGTTCAACCGTCTGCTGGCCGTCATGCAGATATTGCCGGGGCCCGAAGCGCACGAGTTGTGCGTCCATATGGGCATGATGGCGCGCGGTCGGCTGGGCGGTTTCCTCGCGGGGCTGGGCTTCATGTTGCCCGGGTTCGTGCTCATGCTGCTGTGCGCCTTCGCCTATGTGCGGTTCGTGGCGGGTGTTGGCGCGTTCGACGGCGCATTGCTGGGCGTGCAACTGGCTGTGCTAGGCGTGATCGCCCGCGCCGTGCAGCGGATCGCGGTGCATATATTGGTGGACCGGATGCTGATCTTGCTGGCGGCGATTTCCGCCACCGCCACGCTGGCGGGGCTGCCGTTCTGGGGGCCCTTGCTGGCGACGGGGCTGGTCTATGCATGTGTGCGAAGCCTCCCGCTCGCTGGCGTCTTGGTCATCGGGCTGTGCGTGGGCGGATGGCTCATCCTGCCTCATGGCGGTATGCCTTTGCCAGCCGAAGCGGTGCGCGCGACGGCGGCGGGAGCGGTCGCGTTGTTCCTGACCGGGCTGAAGGGTGGATTGCTGACCTTTGGCGGGGCCTATACCGCCATCCCTTACGTGCGCCACGACACGGTGGGTCGGGGCTGGATTTCCGACGGGGCCTTTCTGGATGGCGTGGCGCTGGCCGGAACATTGCCCGCGCCGCTGGTGATATTCGGAACGTTCGTTGGCTATGTCGCGGGTGGCTGGGCCGGAGCGATCGCGGTGACGGCAGGCATTTTCCTGCCCGCCTTCGCCTTTTCCATGATCTTCTTCGAAAGACTGGAGGCGGTGGTCGAAAATGCGCTGCTGCACCGCTTTCTGGACGGGGTGGGGGCTGCGGTGGTCGGCACGATCGTGGCGACTTTGTTGCAGTTGGGCGCTTCGACCTTCGCCCGTACGGAGGATTGGGCGTTCGCCATCCTGCTGGTCGGGGCGAGCCTGTTCGCCGCTTGGCGGCTCAAGGGCAAATGGGTGACGCCCGCCATCGTCGCATCGGGCGCGGCGATCGGCTGGGCGGTCTGGCGGTAGGAAAAGTCAGGCGGGGCCGCTGCTGTGAGGAGGCGCCTCGAAGCGATCAATCACCCATTCTTCCGCCTGCGCGCCGCCGATCCATTCCTGCATCCACGGATGGGCGATGACCGCGTGCATATAGGCCTGGGCAAAGCGGGCGACGGGGAGTTGATAGGTGATGAAGCGCGTGACGATCGGCGCGAACATCACGTCGGCTGCGCCGAATGCGCCGAACAGGAAATCGCCTTCGCCGCCATAGCGGGCGCGCGCCTGTGCCCAGAGTTGCATGATGCGCGCAATGTCCTGCGTCACGGCTTCGGATGGCGGGACGGCATCATAGATCTGGCGGATATTCATGCTGTGCTCGCGGCGGAGCGCGGCGAAGCTGCTGTGCATTTCCGCCGCCATGGAACGAGCCATGGCGCGGGCAGCGGGATCGGCGGGCCAGAACTGGTCGCCGCCCGACTTTTCATTCAGATATTCGATGATCGCCAGGCTGTCCCACACGACGATGTCGTCGCCGTCCCAGAGGATCGGCACCTTGCCGGAGGAAGGCGCGAACTCATCGCCTTCGCGCCGCTTTTCCCAGGCTTCGTCATAGAGGGGGACGACCACTTCCTCGAACGGGAGGCCCGATAGTTTGCACGCCAGCCAGCCGCGCAGCGACCAGCTCGAATAGGCTTTGTTGCCAATGAACAGCTTCATCATGGCCCCAGCTTTAGTCGGCGGGGACAGAAAGTCGAGAGCGTGAAGGCGTCAATATGACGGCAGGAGCGATGTCAGGGCAGGGCGTAGGCGATCACTTCGTCACCGATGGGCGTTTCCATGAAATGATGCCCGCCGGCCATGATGACCAGATATTGCTTACCATTCTGGCTGTAGGTCATGGGCGTTGCCTGGCCGCCAGCGGGCAGCGTATCCGTCCACAAAGTCCTCCCGGACCGCAAGTCGATGGCTCGGATCAGATTGTCGGTTGCGGCCGCGATGAAGATCAGGCCGCTCGCCGTCACGACCGATCCGCCATTGTTGGGCGTGCCGATGGTCAGCGGCAACATGGACGGTATGCCGAATGGCCCGTTGGTCCGCGCCGTGCCGAAGGGCCGGTCCCAGATCGTCTTCCCCGTCGCCATGTCGATGGCCCGGATACCGCCATAAGGGGGCTGCTTGCACAGCATGCCCGTGAAGGGCAGGCGCCATCCGGCGTTGACGTCGACCGCATAGGGCGTGTGCGCCTGCGGATCGCCCGCGCCTTCCGCCCCGCCGATCCGCCCGCGCGCCTGATCGCGCGGCGCCCACCCCTTCTTGTTCGCTTCCGCGCGCGGGACAAGGCGAACATAGTTGGGCATGTCGTTATAATTGGCGACGATCACACCGCGCGCGGGATCGACTGCGACCCCGCCCCAGTCCGTGCCGCCATTATAGCCGGGATATTCGATCGAACGGCGATCCGTCTCCGGCGGCGTGAAGAAGCCCTTGTAGCTCGCCCGGCGGAACTGGATGCGGCAGATCATCTGGTCGATGGGCGACATGCCCCACATGCTCCGTTCGGTCAGGTCGGGCTGACGCAATGTATGATAGAGGGAGACGATTTGCGTGGGCGCGCGCTGTTCCGGTTCGACCCCGCCGCCCGGTGCGCGGATCGTTCCGATGGGCGTGAGAGGCTGCCCGGTGCGCCGGTCGAGGATGTAGATGTCGCCCTGCTTGCTGGGCAGCACCATGGCAGGCACCGCGCCTCGGGCAGTCGGAAAGTCGATCAGCGTCGCCTGCGCGCCGAAATCATAATCCCACACATCCTTGCGAACGGCCTGGAACGACCAGCGCGGCTTGCCCGTCGCCACGTCGATGGCGACGAGGGAGGTAGCGTAGCGGTTTTCCTCCGGCCGGCGCAGGCTGCTGTAATAATCCGCTGCGGCATTGCCCATCGGCAGATAGACGAGGCCCAGTTGCTCGTCTCCCGATGCGATGGTCCACATATTGGGCGTGCCGCGCGTATAGCTCTGTCCGGCGGGCGGCGGGCCGCTGCGTTCCGGGTGCATCATGTCCCAGGCCCAGCGCATCTGGCCGGTGACGGCGTCATAGGCTTGGATCACGCCGGAAGGCGCCCAGCGATCCTGCCCGTCGAGCACCTGATGGCCAGTGACGATGGTGCCGCGCACGATCGTTGGCGGCGAATTGATCGACACATAGCCCGGAGGCACCTGACCCATGCCGTCGGTGATCCGCACTTGCCCGTTCTGGCCGAAGTCCCGGCATAGTTGGCCCGAGCGGGCGTCGAGCGCGATGATGCGGGCGTCCAGCGTGCCCAGGATGATGCGCCGCGCGCAGGCTGTATTCGCTGCCGCGTCCGGCACCGCGAAATAGCTGACGCCCCGGCACGCGGCCGTATAGGGAATGGCATCGTCCGAAACCTTGGGATCGAAGCGCCACTTCTGCTGCCCCGTTGCAGGGTTCAGCGCGATCACCATGCTTTTGGGCGTGCAGACATAGAGCGTGTCGCCGATCTTGAGCGGCGTGTTCTCCGCGCCATAGGTGCTGCGGATCTGCGCCGACTGCGGGAGGTCGCCGGTGTGGATCGTCCATGCGCGCTGGAGACCGGCCACATTGGCGGGCGTGATCTGGTTCAGCGGCGAATAGCGCCTTGCGCTGTTGGTGCCGCCATAGGCGGGCCAGTCGGCGCCGGTCGCGCCGAGCGACGGATCGGCCATCGCATAACGACTGCCGGGCAGTTGGCCCTGCATGGCCGGAATATAGTTGCCTGCAATACCCCAGCCGAAGATCAAAGCAGCCACAAGCACCACCGCGACACTGATCCCGGCGTTGCGCCACCGGTGACGCGCGCGCGTCATGGTCGGCATGATGAGCAGGAGCGCGATCAGCAGCACCAGCGGCGCGACCACACGCGGCACAAGCGCCCACGGTTGCAACCCCACTTCCCACAGCGCCCATAGCAGGGTGACGACGAAAATCGCGATGTAGAGCCATGCGCCCGCCATGCGCCCGCGCAGCAGCAGGACGCCTGAAACGATCATCGCAAGGCCGGTTGGAAGATAATAGGCCGATCCGCCTTCGATCAGCAGCCATGCGCCTCCTATGGCGAGAATGAGGCCGATGAGAGCGAGGAGGATCCCCAGAATGGAAGCCGGGAGGGAGCGCTGTTCGGAGGAATTCGTCATGCTGGAAGTCTCTCGCGAAGGGAAGGCGGCGTTCGGGACGCTTCCGGTAAAAGAGACATGCCTTGCTTGTGTTCCGAACATGAACAAAAATTCACGCGTTTCGATCCGGCGCGCGGGGCGGCGTTATGCCCCCGCGCGCGTGGTGGGATTGGGCAGGAAGATGGCGAGCAGGCCGATGGCGGGCAGGAAAGCACAGATGGCATAGACCATTTCAATGCCCGTCCGGTCCGCCACTTCGCCCAGCACGGCCGCGCCGACCCCGCCCATGCCGAAGGAAAATCCGAAGAACAGGCCCGAGATCATGCCGATCTTTCCCGGCACCAGCTCCTGCGCGAATACCACGATAGCCGGGAAGGCCGAGGCAAGGATCAGGCCGATGACGACGGTCAGCGGTCCGGTCCAGAACAGGCTGACATGCGGCAGCAGCAGCGTGAAAGGCAGTGCGCCGAGAATCGAAAACCAGATCACATATTTCCGCCCGAACCGGTCACCCAGCGGACCACCCGCTATCGTGCCCACGGCAACCGCGCCCAGGAAAGCGAACAGGTGCAACTGGGCCACTTCGACGCTCACCCCGAAGCGATGGATCAGATAGAAGGTGAAGTAGCTGGTGAGGCTGGCCAGATAGACATATTTCGAGAAGATCAGGGCGAGCAGGATCGCGATGCCGCCCAGCATCTTGCCTCGGGGCAAGGTTGGCATGACATGCCCGCTTGCATGGCCGCGCGAGAGGCGGGCAAGGCCATGGTGCTTGTACCACTGGCCGACATTCCACAGGATCGCGCAGGCTAGCAGGGCGAGCATCGCGAAGAAGGCCAGGCTCGACTGGCCCCAGCGCACCACCACCACCGCCGCGGCAAGGGGGCCGAGCGCCGATCCCGCATTGCCGCCGACCTGGAACATCGACTGGGCAAGACCGTGCCCGTCGCCAGCCGCCATGCGCGCCACGCGGGAGGATTCGGGATGGAAGATCGACGATCCCATGCCCAGCAAGGCCGCGGCGACCAGCAGCAGCCAGTAGCTGTGCGCGATCGAAAGCAGGACGAGTCCGGCCAGCGAAAATAATGTGCCGCCCGGCAAGGCGTTGGGCGTTGGGCGTTTGTCGGCATAAAGCCCGACCAGCGGCTGCAGGATCGACGCGGTCATCTGATAGACCAGTGTGACCAGGCCGATCTGGCTGAAGGAGAGGGCAAGTTCCGCTTTCAGGCCGGGATAGATGGCCGGCAGCAGCGACTGCATCATGTCGTTAAGCAGATGGCAGAAGCTGATCGCAACGATCACGCCGAATATGGTGGTGTTCGTATCGCTATGGAGCGGGGCTGCTTTGGTGGCGTTCATGGTTCGCACTCGTCAGATGGAATGCGGTCGCCATAAACGCTCCCATTTTGTCCCGCATTCCTGTATGGGTCTTTTTCTTTTGAGAGTGGGACATTCTGTGTCTTGGTCCGACCCGGCCCTGGTCGAGCATATCGATCGTCCGATCGTGGGCATCGGCAATGAATATCCGCCGGCTTTCGAGTTGGACTGGCATCGGCATCGTCGCGGCCAGTTGCTTTATGCCGCGCGCGGCGTGGTAGTCGTCAGCACGCCCTATGGCGCTTGGGTGGCTCCCCCCGAGCGTGCGATCTGGACCCCTGGCGGGGTCAGCCATTCGGTGCGGATGGTCGGCGCGGTCAGCACGCGCAGCGTCCTGATCGAGCCTGATGTCCACGGCTCGCTGGGCGATGCCAGCAAGGTGATTCAGGTCTCGCCGCTGCTCCGCAGCCTGCTGGAGGCTGCATGCGATATCGAACCGGAATATGAGGTCGGCGGGCGGGACGGCATGGTGATGGCGCTTCTGCTTGCCGAACTGGCCTGCGCGCCGACCGTGCCGCTGGCCGTTCCCTTTCCTAAACATGCCGCCATGGCGCGCAAATGCCAGATGTTCCTTGACGCTCCGACGCCGCACGACACCATCGACCAGTGGAGCGCCGATCTGGGCATGGGGCGTCGGGCGTTCACGCGCGCATTCCGCAAGCAGACCGGCCTTAGTTTCCGGGCGTGGCGACAACAGGCATGCCCGCTCGTAGCCTTGCCGAGGCTGGCGGCGGGAGAGGCCGTGACCACCATCGCGCTGGACCTCGGCTACGAAAGCCCTGCCGCCTTTACGACGATGTTCAAGCGCCTGATCGGTGTGGCGCCCAGCCATTATCGGCCGACCGATGGAAAGCCCGAAAAAGCGAACGGGTCCTGAAGCGTTCGGCCAGACTATCCCCGGCCGAACGCCAAGGCATCATTCATTCCAGGTAATTGGCGCGCAGTGCCGCCAGGTCCACCTTCGTCACGCCGATTTCCTGTTCCAGATAGGCGTCGACCGAACCCCAGCGCTTATCGATTTCGTCAAAGGCGTGGCTCAGAAAGGCGGTGCCATCAGGGTCTTTGAGCGGTTGCGGTTTCGCGACGGCCGGGTCTTGCTGAAATTTGGCGAAATACATCGCCACTGGATTGTTCGCCTGGGCGACGGTGTCGATCTTCGGCATTTCCCACTCGGGACGCCTGTAGGTGGTCGACAGATGATAATCGGCGATGATCGTATCGCGCGGGACGCCCAGTGCGGACAGGATCATGCCGGTTACGAAGCCGGTGCGATCCTGCCCCGCCGTGCAATTATAGGCGATGGCGCCCTTGTTCGCCTTCAGATCCTGGAAAATCAGCCGCAGTTGCGGCGCCATCATGGTCGGCATGGCCTGGTAGACGGCGGCGCCATTTTTCGGCACGCCATTGCCGGCCAGCGCCATCATCGAATAGCCGACAGCCTGATAGGGCACGCCATCGACGCGCGTGGGCGCGATCACGCGTTCCTCGTTCGAACGCAGATCGACCAGATTGGCCAGCTTGAGCGACTGGATTTCCTTCACGTCGGCATCCGAGAGAAGCGGTTGGCCGCCCGAACGATAGATGAGGCCCCAGCGCACATGCTTGCCGCCTGCCGCCGGATAGCCGCCAATGTCCCGAAAGTTCGATCCCTGCCGCAGCGGCAGCACCCGTTCGGCGACGCGCGCCAAGTCGCCGGACTGGCGATCTTTCAGCAGAAAATAGGCGCGTTCTCCTGCGGGGATCGTCACGGTTTCCGTCCCGTCGCGATCCGCTTTCGACACCAGCCTTGCCGTGCCGGGCGTCGCGGCCGGATCGTTGGACAGGAAGACGTCGACGGGGTTTTTGTCGGTCCAGGTGACCGTCAGCGTGTCGGGCGCCGTTCGCGTCACCAGCGGCGCGTCGACTGACGCTGCATAAGCGGAACCGGCATAGAGCAGCGCTATCAACGGCAAGATGATCTGATGTTTCATGGGATCGTTCCTGTATCCTGGCCTGTGCGACGGCCGTGCAAGACTTTTATTGAATTTTGATGTCGAAAGGAACGATGTCGGCGCGTCGCCGCCATCGTTCCCATCCGGTCAGAAACGCAGATTGATTTCGCCGCCGAAAGTGCGCGGCTCATTGAAGAAGCCACTCAGGCCGGAAGTAGGGCTAAGCGATTTGTAGAACAGATGCTGTTCGTTGAAGAGGTTGCGGGCCCACAGCGCGAAGCTCATCCTGGCGTCCATGCTGCCCATGTCCACATCCGCGATGGCGAGGCGACCGTTGACGATGAACGCTTTTTCGGTGCGCGGCTGGTAGATGTTCGCTGCATTATCCGGGCCGACATAGACGGGATCGGTCGCGTTGGAATAGAAGCCGCCATCATAATTGCCGTCCAGATGCGCCCGGATGGTGAAGCCATTGAATGGCAATTCATAGTCGATCGAGCCGCTCGCCGAATGCTTGGGCGTGTAGGTCTGGTAGATCGGCACCGCGACGGTGCTGATGACGCCCAGCGCATTGGGGTAGGGGTTCACGGTCGCGGGGATGCGGACATATTGATAGGAATAGGCGGCGGACAGCGTCAGACCCTCCAGCGGGTTGACGGTCAGTTCCGCTTCCACGCCGTGCAGGCCGCCCTTGCCCGGTGCGTTCACCGTGGACAGCGTCGTGCGCGTCTGTCGCACGCCGCCCGTTTCATAGGGGCGGCTGAAGTCTACCTGGATATTCTTGTAGGTGCCGGCATAGGCAGCGATGTTGAAGCGCGCATGATTGTCAAAAAACTCGGTCTTCGCGCCGATTTCGAAGATCGAAACCGACTCCGGGTTGAACGGATCATATTCCTGTGATCGGGAGTTGGCGCCGCCAGACTTATAGCCGGTGGACCATTTGCCGTAGACATGAACATCCTTCGTCAGGTCGATCGAAAGATTGACCATCGGATCGACGCGCGACCAGCTGGCGTCCAGCCCGATTTCGCCCGCCACGCCGTTCCGGTCGACCGGCAGCGCGCCGTTCACAATCTCCAGCGCGCCGTGCTTGCTGTCCTTGGTCCAGCGCAGGCCGCCGGTGAGATGCACGGCGTCGTCGAGAATGTCGGGCGTCCATGTCGCCTGACCGAAGGCGCCGATGCTCTTTGTCGTGACATGGCTGGACCGGTCGATCCGCTGGGCAGCCGGATCGAGCGAGAGGATGGTATAGGCCGATCCTTCGGCATTGGTGAACATGTTGGTGTTGTAGGCCTGTGCATTGTCACGCACGCGCTCGCGATAATAGAGCGCGCCTGCGACGAATTTCACGCGGCCGATATCGCCGATGGCCTGGATTTCCTGGCTCCACTGGTTTTGCCAGAAACCGGCGAGGCTGGCGCGGGCGAACTGGAAACCGGTAAAGCCGGTGGCGGGGTTCAGCGCGGACGCAGGGGTCGACATCGCCGTCGCGGCGGAGCCGTTGTCGAACTGGCTCTGCTCAAGCTTGCGGTAGGAGGTGATCGACTTGAGCGTGAGTTCGGGCGCGGTGTCCCATTCCAGCGTCAGGCGATGGCCATGCACCCGGCCGACGCTCGGCAATTGCGTCACACCCACATTGGCGGTGCGGACGCGATCCGGCTGGACCGTGGCGGCGTCGGCCAGTACGTTGGTGCCGGGCCGGATCATATTCAGATAGAGCGAGGTCGACTCGTCCTTTGAAATGTCGAAGCTGTAGTCGGCGCTGAAGTCGGACGACGGCTTCCAAAGGGCTTCGACATGCAGACCGCGCTTGTCATACTGGTTGAAGCCTTCGGCGCCCGCGAGCGGGTTTTTCACCAGCGGGTTGCGATGGGCCACCACGCCGTCGATCTTGAGCGCGATATTGTTGAACGACGGCAGGTCCAGATGCACCTCGCCCTTGTACATGCCGAAATTGCCGATGCCGCCGGTGGCGTTCATGTGCAATTCGCCGGTCGGCTTTTTCGTGACGATATTGACGGCGCCGCCTTCGGTATTGCGGCCGAACAGGGTGCCCTGCGGTCCTTTCAGGACTTCGATATTCTCGATGTCGAACAGGGCGGTGCCCAGACCCTGAGCGCGGCCCAGATAGACGCCATCGATATAGACGCCCACGCCCTGATCGCGGGCGGGCTGGTTGCCGTCCGACAGAACGCCGATACCGCGAATGTTCACGATCAGCGCCGAATTACGCGAGTAAAAGGGTGCGATCTTCAAGGACGGAATGGCGCCGTCGCCCAGGTCGACGAGCGATGTGACATGGCGATTGGTGAGGTCGTCGCTTCCCATCACCGAGATCGAGATCGGCGTGGCCTGGAGATTTTCGGGACGTTTCTGGGCCGTGACGACGATCTCCCGAAGACCGCCGCCATCCAGAGCCGCATCGGGTGCGACGGGTTCGGCCGCCAATGCGGGCATTGTGCTCAAGGCAGCGAAAATGAAGCTGGAGGCCGTGGCGGCCATCCGTGCGCGTATGCTGATCATGATTTCCCCTTGGATCGAACCTGCCTGTTTCGGCGGGTCTTGCCGTGTCCCTTAGGGAAGCGATGTTTCGGCTGCGCGACGGATCAATTGCCGATTTGCGACTGTTTGGCGGAGCTTTTGAGACAGGCGGCAAGGGAAAGCATGCTTTCAGCGCGTCGAGGTTCCGATCATCAGGGCGTAGTGAGATTTGGTATATTTTTCAGATATTCGGGCGGGGAAGGCGATAACTTCCCATCACAGAGAGAGGACGTCATGCACGAGCTACGCCTTCATGCCATCACTAAAAGCCAGAAGAAAAGCCCCTGCGCGTCCGTGGCCTTGTAGGGCTTTTCCTTGGGCTTGGCGTTTTGGATTGCGATGTCGGTCAGCACCATTCGGGAGCCTCGCTTCTACAGGGGCCTCGCGAGGCCCCCAAAAAAGGCCTCCATCATCCGCGGCTATAAGCAAACAGAGGCCATCACTGACAACCAGAGGATGACATTATGATAATGGAAATAAAGAATTTTTTACCATCAGCATGCGTGGGCTGACAGGTTTATGGAGGCCCGAGCCGGAATCGAACCGGCGTGCAAGGATTTGCAGTCCTCTGCGTAACCACTCCGCCATCGGGCCATCCCAAGTGGTGGAGGCCGCAAATGTGCGGCTTTGGGAGCAAAGTCAAGCGCGCTCGCGGTCATGGGATGCAAGAATCTGGCCTGGCATCGCGTAAAGCTGCTTGGCGTGGGCTCTGTGCTGATTTAGAGGTCCGGTGAACGTCTTGCTGTATTGCATTGTCAATACAGTTGTGCCAAGCGAGGAACTGTCGTGACCGAGCAGAATTTTTCATCAATGCGGGCCGCCATGGTCGAAAGCCAGCTTCGCACCAGCGATGTGGATGACCAGCGCGTGATCGCCGTGATGGCCCGGGTGCCGCGGGAAGATTTTCTGCCTGTGGAGCGTCGCGCCATGGCCTATATCGACCGGCCCGTGCCGCTGTCGGGTGGCCGCGCGCTCAATCCTCCGCTGGTGACGGGCCGGCTGCTCAAGGAAGCCCAGGTCGAGCCGGGTGATAAGGTGCTGCTGATCGGTGCGGCCACGGGCTATAGCGCGGCGCTGCTGGCCGGATTGGGCGCTCTCGTCACCGCCGTCGAGGAAGAAGGCGGGCCGGAGATCACGGTGCAGGGCGTGACTGTCGTGCGCGGTCCCCTCCATGCGGGAGCGGCGCGGGGTGCGCCCTATGACGTGCTGTTCATCGACGGGGCGGTGCAGGATGTGCCGGCGGCGCTTGTTGCCCAGCTTGCCGAAAGCGGGAGAGTCGTGACCGGCCTTGTCGAGCGCGGCGTCACGCGTTTGTGTAGCGGTCGCGTCGTGGCGGGTACGCTGGGGCTTTCGCGGCTGGCGGATATCGAAATGGTGGTGCTGCCGGGCTTTGCTGCGCCGGAGCGTTTCACCTTCTGAAAGACGGGAATAGATGACGGCAAGGCGACATTCCCTCCGGCTCTGCGCCGCCACGGCCTTGCTGGTTTCTTCCGCAATGACGGGTCAGGCCTGGGGCGAGACGCTGCAGGGCGCGCTCGTCAAGGCCTATCGCTCCAACCCGACGCTGACCGGCGCGCGAGCGGGGCAGCGGGCGACAGATGAGAATGTGCCGATCCAGAAGGCGGCCGGGCGGCCCGCGCTGGATGCGACAGGCAGCTATTCCGAAAGCATATTGAAGCCGACGATCAGCTTCACCTCGCCCCAGCGGACGATTGACGCCAACGCGCAACTGAGCGTGCCGATCTATTCGGGCGGCGCCGTCCGCAACGGCGTCAAGGCTGCGAAGGTCCGGGTCGAGGCCGGGCAGGCGAACCTGCGAGGTACGGAAGCCAGCATCTTTTCCCAGGTGGTCGCCGCTTATATGGACGTGATCCGCGACGGCGCGATCGTGTCGCTGAACCGCGCCAATGTGAATGTGCTGGAAGTCAATCTTCAGGCGACGAACGACCGGTTCGAGGTCGGGGACGTAACGCGCACCGATGTCGCGCAGTCCGAATCGCGTCTGGCGCTGGCCCGATCCGATTTGCAGACGGCCGAAGCGAATCTGATCACCAGCCGGGAAAATTATGTCGCGCTGGTGGGGGAAGCCCCGGACAATCTGGAGCCGCCGCCTGCCTTGCCGGGGCTGCCGGATTCGCCTGCCGCGGCGGTGCAGGTGGCGCTCAACGATAATCCCGACATTCTTGCCGCGAAAAAGGCCAGCGACGCCGCGCGCTATGATGTGAAGGTGGCCAAGGCGGGCACATCGCCGCGCCTGTCGGCCTTCACGCAGGCGGGTTACACCAATTATCTGGACACGCTGCCCAATGGGGGGGCGAATGGCGAGATCGGTGCCGGGCCGCAGATCAACAAGCAGGCCGCTGCGGGCGTTCAACTCAACATCCCACTTTATCAGGGCGGCGGGCCGGGTGCGCGGGTGCGGCAGAGCCAGGCATTCGAATCGCAGGCGATGGAGCAGCAGATCGAGGTCGAACGCGGCGTTATCGCGCAGACGCGTGCTTCTTACGCCAGCTGGCAGGCGTCGCTCCAGACCATCGCATCCAGCCAGAAAGCGGTGGACGCCGCCAGCCTGTCGCTGGAAGGCGTGCGGGCGGAAAATTCGGTCGGCAGCCGGACGATCCTCGACATCCTCAATGCCGAGCAGGAATCGCTGAACGCCCGCGTGGAACTGGTGTCCGCGCGCCGCAATGCCTATGTCGCGGGCTTCAGCCTGCTGGCCGCTATGGGTCATGCCGAAGCGCGCGACCTGGGGCTGGAAGGCGGGACGCTCTATGATCCCATGGTCAATTATGACCGTGTGAAGGGCAAATGGTTCGATTGGGACTATGATCGCGCGCCCACCCCGCAGGCGACGCGCACCGTTGACACGCCCGCACAAAACGCCAATGTGGAGGCTGGAGCCGCACAGCCTTGAGCTGGCGGGATTATTTGCGCGGTCTTGAGAACGGGCAGGGCTGAAACAAGCCGTTAGGGAACGTCCATGGGTGACATGAGCAAGGAACCCTCGATGGAAGAGATCCTCTCATCCATCAAGCGCATCATCGCCGAGGAAGGCGAGGAGGCCGTGCAGCAGGCCGCGCCGCGCCGCGGTCGTGGCGAATCGGCGAAGGCCCCGGTGGAGTTGGGCGTGCCCGCTCCGGCGGTTGAATCCGCTATAGAGCCCGCTATAGAGGAAGTGCTGGAACTGACCGATGAGGTCGGGATGGAGGATGAACCCATGCCCGTTTCCAAATCTGCCGCCGCTGCCGGGCCGGAAGCGGCGGGAAGCGACGGCATCCTGTCGGTTGAAAGCGAGGTTGCCGCACGCCATTCGCTCTCGGCGCTGTCCTCCATGCTGGTGACGCCCAAGGATGGCGGCGACAATACGCTGGAGGGGCTGGTCCGGACTATGTTGCGGCCCATGCTGAAGGACTGGCTGGATGCCCGCCTGCCCGCGCTGGTCGAGGATATGGTGGCGAAGGAAATCCAGCGCATCACCGGACGCTGAGCAGGCGGCTCTCCGGTTCTTGCCGACGCTGTATTGTCGGCCTAATACCCTTCCATCATGGCGGCACGGATGAAAGCCCGCGCCGTCCGATAGCAAGGGACCATTCATGAAACATATATTGCTTGCCGGACTGGCTGTCCTGCTATTGTCGCAGGCTCCAGCGGTCGCGCGGCCCTTTACGCCGAGCGACATGGTCGGTCTCAACCGCATTTCCGCGCCGGTGGCGTCGCCCGACGGCAAATGGCTGGCCTATCAGCTTCGCGTCACTGATTTGTCGGGTAATCGGGGACGCACGGACCTGTATCTGCTGGACATCAGCCGCAAGGGGCAGGCGCCGAAAATGATCGCGTCGAACCCGGACAAAAATGAGGCTTCACCTGCCTTCTCGGCGGATGGCGCATCGCTCTATTTCGTTTCGAACGCCAGCGGTGACGATCAACTCTGGCGCGTGGCCCTTGCTGGCGGACAGCCGGAGCAGGTCAGCCGGGCGCCAGGCGGTGTTTCCGGCTATCTGCTCAGCCCCGATGGGCAGAAAGTGGCGCTTTGGGCCGACCGGCCGGTGGGCGCGAAGGTGCTGGACGATGTAAAGCCCGCCAGTCCGCCGAGCGCGGGAACGGGCCGCGTCTATGAGCAACTGTTCGTGCGCCATTGGGACACATGGGCGGACGGCCAGCGGTCACGGATCTTCGTCATGCCCCTGTCGGGCGGGCAGCCGGGCGGCAAGGCAGTGTCTGTGATGGGTGGCCTTGTCGGGGATAGCCCGTCCAAGCCCTTTGGCGGAGCGGAAGAAATTGCGTGGAGCAGGGATGGCAAGACGTTGTTCTTCACCCTGCGGGAAGCAGGGCGGATCGAACCGCTTTCCACCAACCTCGATATTTTCGCCGCCCCGGCGGATGGCAGCGCCGTTCCGATCAACCTGACCGACGCCAATGACGCGACCGACACCATGCCTGCGGTGTCGCCCGACGGTCAGTGGCTGGCCTATGCGGCGATGAAGCGTCCGGGCTATGAGGCTGACCGGCTGGTGCTGATGCTCCGCAACATTGCGACCGGCGAGACGAAGGCGCTGACCGAAGCATGGGATCGCTCCGTGGCGACGATCGCGTGGGAGGCGGATGGCAAGGGCATCCTCGTCACCGCTGACGATGTGCTGGATCATCCCGTCTTTCGCGTCGATGTCGCCTCCGGAAAGGTTGCGCGCCTGACGCAGGCGGGCCATGTCGGCAGCGTGACGCCGCTGCCCGATGGCGGCTTCGTTTATGCGCTCGACAGCATCCAGTCGCCGGCCGATTTCTGGAAGATGCCGGCCAAGGGCAAGGCTGTGCGCCTGACCAGCGTCAACGCCGGCAAGCTGGCGGGCGTCGATGATGTGTCGGTCCAGCGGTTCAACTTCAAGGGCGCGAATGGCGATACCGTCTGGGGCCAGATCGTGAAGCCCAAGGGGGCTGCGGGCAAGCTGCCGGTCGCTTTCCTGGTCCATGGCGGGCCGCAGGGGAGCTTCAACGATAGCTGGTCCTATCGCTGGAATCCCAAGGCTTTCGCGGCTCATGGCTATGCCGCCGTCATCGTCGATTTCCATGGGAGCACGGGTTATGGCCAGGCCTTCACCGACAGCATCAACAAGGATTGGGGCGGAAAGCCGCTGGAAGACCTGAAGCTGGGGCTGGCGGCGGCAGCGGCAAAGGATGCCCATGTCGATGCGGGCAATGCCTGCGCGCTGGGGGCCAGCTATGGCGGCTATATGATGAACTGGATCGCGGGCATCTGGCCGGACGGCTTCAAATGCCTCGTCCAGCATGACGGCGTGTTCGACGCCCGCGCCATGGCCTATGAAACCGAGGAGCTGTGGTTCGATGAATGGGAACATGGCGGCCCCTATTATGAAAAGCCCGAAGAGTTCGAGAAGTGGAACCCGGTCAATCATGTGGCCGCATGGAAAACGCCGATGCTGGTCGTGACCGGCGAAAAGGACTTCCGCATCCCCTATACGCAGGGACTGGCGGCCTTCACCGCGCTCCAGCGGCGCGGTGTGCCGTCGAAGCTGCTGGTGTTCCCGGACGAAAATCACTGGGTGCTCAAGCCCCGCAATTCACTGCAATGGTATGACGAGGCGCTGTCCTGGCTGGACAAGTGGACGCGCAAGTAAAGAAGGCTTGAATGGTAAAGGGAGGGCGTTTTTTTGATTGCCGCATCGCGTAAAGCGAAAAACCGGTTCCCACTTTTTCGCGTGATGCTCTAAGGCGCCTTCCCATGACTGAACTGCCTAAGACCTTCGACCCCGCCGCAATCGAATCCCGCTGGTATGCCCATTGGGAGAGCAATGGCCTGTTCCGCCCGGAACGGCCCGACGCAGAACCCTTCACCATCGTGAATCCGCCGCCGAACGTGACCGGCAGCCTGCATATCGGCCATGCGCTCGACAATACGTTGCAGGACATCGTGATCCGTTACGAGCGGCTGCGCGGCAAGGATGCGCTGTGGGTCGTGGGGACCGACCATGCGGGCATTGCGACGCAGATGGTGGTGGAGCGGCAATTGAACGCCGCCGGGAGCAAGCGCACCGACTTCACCCGCGAGGATTTCGTCGCGAAGGTGTGGGAGTGGAAGGCGGAGAGCGGCGGCGCGATCACCGGCCAGCTTCGGCGGCTGGGCTGCTCGATGGATTGGGCGAATGAGCGCTTCACCATGGATGAGGGCTTTTCGCGGGCCGTCATCAAGACGTTCGTGGAACTGCACAAGCGGGGCCTGCTCTATCGCGACAAGCGGCTGGTGAACTGGGACCCGCATTTCCGCTCCGCCATCTCCGACCTCGAGGTCGAGACGAAGGAGACGAATGGCGGCTTCTGGCGGTTCAGATACCCGCTGGCGGACGGAGTGACGCTGGCCGATGGGTCGGATCATATCGTTGTCGCCACCACCCGCCCGGAAACGATGCTGGCCGACATGGCGGTGGCCGTGCATCCCGACGATCCGCGCTACAAGGATGTGATCGGCAAGGACATTCTCCAACCCATCACCGGCCGCCGCTTCAGGGTGGTGGCGGACGACCATGCCGACCCGGAACTGGGATCTGGTGCGGTCAAGATCACGCCCGGCCATGACTTCAACGATTTCGAGGTTGGCAAGCGCGCGGGGATGAAGGCCGCCGACATGCTCAACATGTTCGATGCCGACGCCAATGTGATCCAGACGGCGGACGGCCTGATCCCGGATCGCTTCCTTGGCCTGCACCGTTTCCGCAGGGATGGCGTCGACGGCGCGCGCGAACTGGTGGTCGCGGAGATGAAGGGGCTGGGCCTGCTGGTGCCGCATGTCACGAAGAACAAGGACGGCGAACCGCAAGAGGCCGACTTCGAACCGCGCACGATCCAGACGCCCTATGGCGACCGTTCGGGCGTGGTGATCGAACCGTGGCTGACTGACCAATGGTATGTCGACGCCGAAAAGCTCGCCGTCGCGCCGATGCAGGCGGTGCGCGACGGGCGGATCGAGATCGTTCCCAGGACGTGGGAAAAAACCTTCTTCAACTGGATGGAAAACATCCAGCCCTGGTGCGTCTCCCGCCAGCTCTGGTGGGGGCACCAGATTCCGGCATGGTATGACGGGGACGGCAATCCCTACGTCGCCGAGACGGAGGAAGAGGCGCAAACTCTTGCGGGCAACAAGAAACTGGCCCGCGATCCCGACGTGCTCGACACATGGTTTTCCTCCGCGCTCTGGCCTTTCGGCACGCTGGGCTGGCCTGAACAGACCGAAACGCTCGCCAGGCATTATCCCAACGACCTGCTGATTTCGGGCTTCGACATCCTCTTCTTCTGGGATGCGCGCATGGCGATGCAGGGGCTGGAGTTCATGGGCGACGTGCCATGGCGCAAGCTTTATCTGCATGGACTGGTGCGCGCCGCGGACGGGCAGAAAATGTCCAAGTCCAAGGGCAATGTCGTCGATCCGCTCGGTTTGATCGACACGTTCGGCGCGGACGCGCTGCGCTTCTTCATGGCGGCGATGGAAAGCCAGGGCCGCGACGTGAAAATGGATGAGAAGCGCGTTGAGGGTTATCGCAACTTCGCGACGAAGCTGTGGAACGCCGCCCGCTTCCTGCAAGCCAATGGCGTGGTCGCATCCGCCAGCCATGAAGCGCCGTCGGCGCAGGCGCCGGTCAATCGCTGGATTGTCGCGGAGACGGTTGCGACGGTGCAGGCGATCGACACCGCGATGAAGGAACTGCGCTTCGACGCGGCGGCAAACGCCATCTACCACTTCATCTGGGACCAGTTCTGTGACTGGTATATCGAACTTTCCAAAGGCCAGATGGATGAGGAAACCCGCGCCGTCGCGGGCTGGGCTTTCGACCAGATCCTCGTCATGCTGCACCCCTTCATGCCCTTCATTACCGAAGAGTTATGGCATGCGATGGGCGCCCGTCAGAATGACCTGATCGTCGCCCAATGGCCGCAGGCGCTTCACGCCGTGGACGGCGAGGCGCAGGCGGAGATCGACTGGCTGATCCGGTTGGTGAGCGCCATTCGTGCGGCGCGGACCGAACTCAACGTGCCACCCGGCGCGAAGATGAAAGCGCTGGTGCGCGATGCTTCGGAAGAAACGCGGCGGCGGCTCGACCGGCAGGGCGCGGCATTGGCGCGGCTGGCACGGGTGGAAAGCCTGTCCTTCGGCGATGCCGTCGAGGGCGGCGCGGCGCAGATCGTGGTCGACGAGGCGACCTTCATCCTTCCGCTGGAAGGCGTGATCGACATTGCGGCGGAAAAGGCGCGCCTTGCCAAGGCGCTTGAGGCAGTGGAAAAAGAGCGCAACTCGCTGGCAGGGCGGCTTGGCAATGCGAGTTTCGTCGAAAAGGCAAAGCCCGAAGCCGTCGCCAAGGCGCGCGAAGATCATGCGGAAAAAAGCGCCGAAGCGGAAAAGCTGAAAGCGGCACTGGAACGGCTCGGCTGACCGAGCTGGCCCGCCGTTATAAAAGAGGGGATGACAGGATGGCGGCAGCAACCGCGGGCAAGGGCGGCAAAGACCTGATTCGGGGACCGATAGCATCGACCCTGTTGTTGTTCGCCATTCCGACGCTCGCCTCCAACGTGCTCCAGTCGCTGAACGGATCGATCAACGCTATCTGGGTCGGCCGCTTCCTGGGCGCGCAGGCGCTGGCGGCGACGGCCAATGCGAACATCATCATGTTCCTGATGTTCTCCGTGGTGTTTGGCTTTGGCATGGCCTCCACGGTGATGGTCGCGCAGGCCATGGGTGCGGGCAATATGGACGCGGCGCGGCGAGCCTTCGGATCGGCGATCGGCTTCTGCTTCGTGCTGGCGATGGTGGTTGCGGTCGGCGGGTGGCTTGGCGGCCCCGCCTTGCTGCGCCTGCTCGCAACGCCGCCGGAGGCGTTTGACCTCGCCCTCATCTATCTTCGCGTCATCTTCGTGGCGATGCCGGCGACATTGCTCAGCGTCATGATGATGATGGGCTTGCGGGGCACGGGTGATGCGCGCACGCCGCTGATCTTCATGATCGTCAGCGTGGCTATCGACCTGGTGCTCAATCCCGTGCTGATTCTGGGGCTGGGGCCGATTCCGGCGCTGGGCATCGGCGGATCGGCTGCGGCCACGGCGATTGCGGGCTTTGCCAGCCTGATCGGTCTTGTCTGCTATAGCTATGCCAAGGACTTGCCGTTGTGTCTGAAGGGGCGCGAAATCGCCTATCTGCGTCCGGCGTGGGCGGAAGTGCGGGTGATGCTGGGCAAGGGGCTGCCCATGGGATTGCAGATGATCGTCATGTCCGCCTCCGGCCTCGTGATGATCGGTCTCGTCAATCGCGAAGGGTTCCTCATCACCGCGGCCTATGGCGCGGCCCAGCAGATCTGGACCTATCTCCAGATGCCCGCCATGGCCATAGGCGCGGCGGTCAGCGCCATGGCGGCGCAGAATATCGGCGCGGGACGGTGGGACAGGATCGGCCGGATCGCCGGTTACGGCATACTCTATCTGCTTGCGATCACCGGCGCGATGATTGCCGTGATTCTGCTGTTCCACGAACCCTTGCTGGCCCTGTTCCTCGGCAGTAACGAAGCTGCCAGCGCTGCCGCATGGGAGATGCAGCTTCGCGCGAGCTGGAGCTTCATGCTGTTCGGGCTGGTCATGATCCTGTTCGGCGTGATGCGCGCCAATGGCGTGGTGGTGCGTCCGCTGCTGATCCTGATCTTCACCCTGTTCGGTGTTCGGCTGGGCTTCTATTATTGGGCCTATCCGCATATCGGCGCGAATGCGCTGTGGTACAGTTTCCCGGTGGGATCGAGCGTGGCGCTGGCGCTGGCGGCCGCCGTCTACCTGCACGGGGGATGGCGCAAGGCCAAGCTGATCGTGCCGCTGCACGAAGAGGAATGCCGCGAATCCGTCCATGCCGAAAGTGAACCGGCCGGACGCATCGCGCCAGCCGGATAAGGCTGGTCAGCGTCCCTGAGAGCGCCAGCGTGTGATGGTGCGGTCGAGAATGTCGGCCTCGCCGCCCGTTTCGCGCCATTGTTCCGTGAAACTGGGGTCGCCTGAAGCGGGCCGCCGCTCCTCCTCCAGCGTGTCGAGCGCGACGCGGATCGGTACGGCGACGCCTTCGCCACAGATGATCGCCTCGCGATTGCGGAGCGCAGGGATCGAATCGAGGAAACCGCGCGCGCCCTCCGGCATGGCGGCCTTCACGAATGCCTGGTCGCGATCATTGTTGAGGCGCATCGAAATGATCGTGCCGCACTGCGAAAGCACGCCTTCGGCCAGGTCTGATGGGCGCTGCGTGATAAGGCCCAGCGACACGCCATATTTGCGGCCTTCCTTGGCGATCCGCTCCAGTATGCGGCGGACGGCCTGACCCGATCCCGCCGTGGTGCTGGGGATGTATCGATGCGCTTCCTCGCAGACGAGGAGGATGGGCCGCTGGGGCTCATCCCGCGCCCAGAGCGCATAGTCGAACACCAGTCGCGACAACACCGACACGACGACGGATGTGATGTCGGAGGGCATGGCCGACACGTCGATGATGGAGATCGGCTTGCCGCCGGAAGGCAGGCGGAAAATCTTCGCGAGGAAGTCCTGCATGGTGTCCGCCACCAGCATGCCCGAGAACATGAAGGAATAGCGCGGGTCCGACCGGATTTCGTCGATCTTGGTCTTGAGCCGCATATAGGGCAGGGTGCCGGTGCCCTTTTCCAGCTTGCCCATTTCATTCTGCAGGATGTTGGTGAGGTCCGACAGCAGATAGGGGATGGGGGAATCGACCGTCAGGCGACCGATGCTTTCGGCAAGCCGGTTCTTCGAGCGCGCGGCGAGCAGGCATTTGGCGAGGATGTCGCTGTCCACCGTCCGCTCGGACCCCTGCGACGTCACGAACACCTCGCAATGCTCTTCGAAATTCATGAGCCAATAGGGCAGCGCCAGATTGTTGACATCGAACACGGCGCCGTTGCGGGCAAAGGCGGCGCCATATTCGCCATGGGGATCGATCATGACGATATGGCCCTGCGGCGAAAGGTCGCAGATACGGTGAAGGATCAGTGCGGCGCTGGTCGACTTGCCGGTGCCGGTGGAACCCAGCAGCGCGAAATGCTTGCCCAGCATCGAATCGACATATAGCGCGGCGCGCGTGTCTGCGGTGGGATAGACCGTGCCGATCTGCACATGCGGCTTGTCGTCGGCGGCGTAGATTTGCCGCATATCTTCGCTGGAAACCGGATGGATTTCTGCGCCAGGCCGGGGGTAGCGGGTCACGCCGCGACGGAAATGGTGGATGCAGCGGGTGACCGGTTCTTCCTCGCCCTCGCCCAGAAAGTCGATGTCGGCGATGATGGTGCCATCATTGGCGCGATCCAGCGCCATGGCGCGGATGCTGGCGATCAGCCAGCTCTGGCCGACGCGCATCTTCACCTGGCTGCCGACCTGCCCCGCAGTTGCGATGCAGGGATCGTCATGTTCGCCCAACTGTTCCAGGCGAACGGCGTCGAGGATGATTTTGGAGCTTGATCCGGCCGTTTCGAACACGATTCCGATCGGTCCGACGAGGGAGAGGGGCACAGGCGCGGCGGCCGGTTTGAAATGAACTGCGTCTGACATGTAGTTCATGATTATTTCCCATCCCCCCATGGCCGGTTCATCTTCCGGCAAACAGGAGGACGCTAGCGCCGATTGGTAAAAATAGGCTTATGCAGCGCAGAATGTGCGGAAATGGGCGCATGATGACGCGCAATAGGTTAAGCGCGGCTTGTCGAAGGTCCGTTTTGGATCGGATTGGAAGCGGGACGGGCGGAGGAACATGAATCAAGTCGGGGCATTGAACATGCGTAACGATCCGGAGCTTGCGTGCAGACAAGATTGACGATGAACCCCGCGCGCCAGTCGGATGCCATCTCCATTGCCCGCGTCCTGTGCATATTGGGTGTGGTCTATGTGCATGCCTGGACGGGGCTGAGCGGCGCTGATCTGGCGCAGCTTCGCGGCACGCCGCAGGAAAGCCTCCGCTGGGTGCTTATGGAGATTTTCGGCCATAGCGCCGTACCCTTGCTCGGGCTGATTTCCGGCTGGCTGGTGAGCGGTTCGTCCCGTACGCGGGACTGGAGCAGCCATATCGGCCGCAAGGCGCAAACCATATTGCTGCCCATGCTGACATGGAATGCGCTGGGCATCCTATTGGTGTCCGGCGCGGCATTCCTGTTCCACATGCTCGCGCCCGTGCCGCATTCGGCGGAATGGATCGTGCAGGAACTCTTCATCGTCAGCCGCAATCCCGACATCAATGTGCAGATGCCTTTCCTGCGCGATCTCTTCCTGTGCATGCTGGCGGCACCCCTGCTGGTGCGATTGCCGGGCTGGTTGCTGGTGACGGTGGCGGGCATGGCGCTCGCCTGCCAGATCAGCGGGCTGGGGCCGCCCGTGCTGATGCGGCCGTCGATCCTGTTCTTTTTCGTCATCGGCATGCTGGCGCGGCGCGGAACGCTGGCGGACCGGACGGCGGCGCTGCCTTTTGCGGTGGCCGCCGCGCCCTTCCTCCTGCTCATGTCGTTTCAGCTCCTGCTGATCCTGCCCCCCGGTCCCGATCCGTCCGGGGTGCCGGGCGCGACGCTCGACATGGCGGTGCGGATCGCCGCGGCCCTGTTCTTCTGGCGGCTGTCCTGGGCACTGGCCGACAGTCCGGCGCGGGGCTTGCTGCTGAAGATCGAGCCCTATGCCTTTCTGCTGTTTTGCGTGCACCTGATCCTGATTTGGCTGGGCGGCCCGTTGCTGGGCATGTTGTTCGGGAAGCTGGGTTCGCCCCTCTATCCGGTCTACCTGATCGCGCAGCCGTTCCTCGTCCTTGCGGCGGTGGTCTTGCTGGGCACGCTGCTCAGCCGGATGGCGCCGGGCGTTGCCGCGTTCCTGAGCGGCGGACGGTTGCGCGAGGCGTAAGGATCAGGCCGGCTCGCGGGCGTTGATCGCCTGTGCGGCGGCCATGGCGATGGCGAAGCTGTGCTGGCGGGCTGCCGCGTCGAAAATCTGTCCGCTGACGATGATTTCATCGGCGCCGGTGCGGTCGATGAAGGCGGCCAGGTCGCGCTCCACATCGGCCTGCGTGCCGATGCTGGAAGCGCTGAGCACCTTGTCCAGCATCTTGCGGGCCTGAATGGGCAGCGTTTCATAATAATCGCGCACGGGCGGCTGCAACTTGCCGGGCTGGCCGAAGCGGAGGCTGACGAAACTCTGCTGCATCGACGTGGCGATCCACTGGGCTTCGTCCATCGTGTCCGCCGCAAAGACATTGAATCCGGCCATGACATAAGGCCGGTCAAGCTGCACCGAGGGACGAAATTCGCTGCGGTAGAGGGCGATCGCCTCATCCAGCGCGGCGGGTGCGAAATGGGAGGCAAAGGCATAGGGCAAACCCAACGCGGCAGCCAATTGTGCCCCGAACAGGCTCGACCCCAATATCCAGAGCGGCACATCCGCGCCCGCGCCTGGCGTCGCCTGAATGCCCAGGCGCGGATCGTCCGCGAAAAAGGCCTGAAGTTCCATGACGTCGCGAGGGAACTGGTCCGGCCCGCCCGTCAATGTCCGCCGCATCGCCTGCGCGACACGCTGGTCCGATCCCGGCGCGCGGCCAAGGCCCAAATCCACCCGTCCGGGAAACAGGGCGGCCAATGTGCCAAATTGCTCGGCGATCAGGAGCGGCGCATGATTGGGCAGCATGATGCCGCCCGCGCCGATGCGGATGGTCGATGTCGCATGACCGGCATGGGCCAGCACAACGGCTGTGGCCGCCGAAGCGATGCCCACCATGCCATGATGTTCAGCCACCCAATAACGGTGATAGCCCAGCTCCTCTGCATGGGCGGCTAGTGCGGCAGCGTGGGAGAGGGCGGTGGAAGCGTCACTGCCTTCAGTGACAGGGACGAGATCGAGCAGGGAAAGAAGGGTCATGACCCGCATATGGGGACAAGCCCCGTTTTGTTTCAACACGAAATCTGGGCGGTTTCACACCGCCCGGCCAAATCCGGCTGTCGCGCTTGCCGCGCGGCGGCCGAAAGCGGCTGGTTTCCGCATGGCCAGCGGATTGGCTTCCCGGTCCAGCAGTGCGAGCGTTTCGGCGAAACATGGACGCAGGGCGACCACGATCTCGATCAGTTCTTCCGGGCTTTCATGACATTCGACGCAGCGGCGGGCGACCATTTCGATCTGTTCCGCCATGAAGCTCAACCGATGGGCGCCGAATTGGGCGGCTTCCCCTTTCAGCTTGTGGGCGGGAGCCACCAGGGCGGCGGCGTTGCGGTCGCGAAAGGCTTGTTCGATCAGGCCGATCGCCTTTTCGCCATCCTCGCGAAAATAGCCCAGAATCCGCATGAACGCCGTGGCCAGTTCGGCTCGGGTCCGCTTAAATTCCTGCCAGTTCACCAATTCGGCATTGCCGTGGGGCACCCTCGCCACTCCTTGCTCAAGCGGAACGGCATAGGGAGGCCGCGTAAATAGCAGGTTAAGGGCGCGAACCTGTCTCCCGGTGCCGGACGATCGAAAAGCATCCGCCATCCATCGTCGCGAAGGCCCAGCCCTGTTCCCGCGCCAACGCTTCCAGTTCGCCCGGCGCGATGGGGTCGTCGGCTTCGATGATGATCGCATCGGCGTCCCGCATGGCGCGGGCGGCGCGCAACGCGGGCCATGGGCATTTCATGCCCCGCGCGTTCACATGGGTCGGCGCGGCGCTATTTGCTGGCATAAGGGTTCTTGGCGCTCCGCAGCGTCAAACGCACCGGCACCGCACCGAAGCCCAGTTCCTTGCGGATGCCGTTCACCAGATAGCGGCGATAGCTTTCCGGCAGTTCATCCAGCCGCGTTCCGAACAGCACGAAGGTCGGTGGCCGCGTCTTGTTCTGGGTGATGTAGCGCAGCTTGATCCGCTTGCCGCCGGGGGCAGGGGGCGGGTTGGCTTCCAGCGCCCGTTCGAACCAGCGGTTGAGGATGCCGGTCGACACGCGCTGCGACCATGAGGTGCGCGTTTCGAAGGCGACGCGGATGAGGTCGTCCAGTCCTTTGCCGGTCGCGGCGGATACGGTCATGATCGGCACGCCGCGCACCTGCGCCAGGCCATCGGACAGCGCCTGCTTGATGCCCTGATAGAGCGCCGAGCCATGTTCCACCGTGTCCCATTTATTGAGCGCGATGACGAGCGCGCGCCCTTCCTCCAGCACCTTGTCGGCGATGCGAAGATCCTGCGCTTCCAGCCCTCGCGTGGCGTCGAGCAGCAGCACGACGACCTCCGCGAAGTTGACGGCGTTGAGGCCGTCCGACACGGCGAGCTTTTCCAGCTTGTCCTGCACCTTGGCGCGTTTCCGCATCCCGGCGGTGTCGATCAGGCGGACGGGTCGCTCTTCACCATCGGCGTTGGTCCACGCCCAATCTACGGCGATACTGTCACGGGTGATCCCTGCTTCCGGGCCGGTCAGCAGGCGGTTTTCGCCCAGCAGCCGGTTGATGAGCGTGGACTTGCCCGCATTGGGACGGCCGACGATGGCGAGTTTGAGCGGTGCGCTTTCATCGTCCTCGTAAAATTCCTTCTCATGCTCATCGCCATCCTCGCGTTCGAGATGGGGGAGGAGAGCCTGGAACAGGTCCGCAAGGCCCTGCCCATGTTCGGCGGAGAAAGGAATGGGTTCGCCCAGGCCCAGGCTGAAGGCTTCCATGACGCCCGGATCGGCCGCCTTGCCTTCCGCCTTGTTGGCCACCAGCACGACGGGCGCAGGACTTTCGCGCAGCCAGCGGGCGATTTCCTCGTCCAGCGGGGTAATGCCCGCGCGCGCGTCGATCAGGAACAGGGCGACATCGCAATTCTGGACCGCCGCCTGCGTTTGCATCCGCATCCGGCCGGGCAGGGTCTGGGGATCTTCTTCCTCATACCCCGCCGTGTCGATGATCGTGAAGTCGAGGCCGAGGAGATGCGCCTCCCCCTCCCGCCGGTCGCGCGTGACGCCGGGCTGGTCGTCGACCAGCGCCAGTTTCTTTCCGACGAGCCGGTTGAAGAGGGTGGACTTGCCCACATTGGGCCGCCCGACAATAGCAACTGTGGGCAGCATGATGAGGGCCCGTTTCCTTCTTTCCGTAGCGCCTTACCGTAGCGCCGTCAGCTTGCCGTCATCGGCAAGAATATAGAGCGTGTTGTTGGCCACCACCGGGGGCAGCGACATGCGCTTGTCCATTTCGATATCGGCCTGCACCGCGCCGGTCGCGGGATCGGCATAGACCAGATCGCCGTGCGTCGATACCAGAACCAGGCGATTGCCCGCCAGAACCGGGCCGGTCCAGCGAATCGCCTTGTCCTTCTTCTTTTCCTTCTGCCAGCGGCGGAGCTGGCTGATCCAGCGGATCTTGCCGGTGGCGCGCGCGACGCAGAGCAGCTTGGCGTCGCTGGTGACGACGAACACCCATTCGCCCACCACCCACGGCGTCGAAATGCCGCCGATATTGATTTCCCACAGGCGCTGGCCGGTGACGAGTTCATAGGAGGCCATGCGGCCCGCCTGTCCGATGGCGAACACGCGGCCACGATCGATCACCGGGTCGGCGTCGATGTCCGTCAGCGATGCGACCGCCGTGGAAATGCTGGTGCGCGAAAGAGCATCGCCCCAGAGCGAGCGGCCATTTTCATAACGATAGGCGGTGAGTTCGCCGGAGCTGTATCCCGCGATCACCGTGCCTTGCGCGGCGGCGGGGGCGGCGACGCCGAACACGCCCGTCACCTGAAGCGTCCCGCTGTCGGTCCACTGGACCGCGCCATCGGTCTGATTGAGCGCGAAAATCTGGTTGTCCTGCCCCATCACATAGGCATGGCCGTTGGCGAGTGTCGGCGCGCCGCGCAGCGGGCCGCCGGGCCGCTTCTTCCAGATGATGGCGCCGTTGCTGGCATTGAGCGCGGCCACGTCGCCGATGCCGGTGCTGGCGAAGACTCGGTCGTCCACGACGCTGACGCCGCCGCCGAACAGGGCGCGGCCATTGCCTTCGGAAGGCAGGGGGGTCTGCCACAGCTTCGCGCCGCTATTGGCGTCATAGGCGATGACATGGGCGCCCGCGTCGATGACGTAGAGCTTGCCGCCCACGATGACCGGCGCTGCCGCCAGCCGCGCCTTGGGGGTGCTGCCCTCGATGGACGCGGACCAGATTTGCCGCGGCGAAGCGCCCAGCGCGAGATGTCCCATGGTCTTGGACGGTGCGCCGCCCGGCTGCGACCATTGATCGTTGGCATAGGGTTCGGGCAGCGTGACCGGCACGTCGGCCAGCGTCGGATCGACCTCCACCCCCTGTTCGGCGGTCAGGATCGATGTCCGCTTGCCGACCACGGGTGTCTTTGGCCCGCCCTTCTTGCCGCCGACGATGCCGCAACTGGCCAGCATCGCTACCATGGCGGCAACGGTCAGGGCACGGCCCATGGCCGAAAACTTGGTCATTTCCTGCATCCCCATGCGCTCGCTTATCCCTCAGAGCCTTCGGTCGGCGTTTCGACCGCGTCCACCCCCAATAGCCCGGCCATCTGTCGCGCGCGTGAACGGATGGACTGCGGCACATTCTTGTCCTTGGCCATGGCCGCGAAAAGCGGCCCGGCGAGATCGCGTTTGCCCATCTTCATATAGGCGATGGCGACCATTTCTCCGGTGCTGCCGAACCACGGCGCGCCTTCGACGGCCAGCGGCTTCAGCCGATCGACGATCTGCTGGGGCTTAAGGCTTTCATATTCCAGCGCCGTCTGCCGGATCAGGGCGAGGTCGCGATAGGGCTGGTCCAGCGAGCTGTCCTGCGCCATCGCCTGATAGATGGCGATCGCGGTCTTTGCATCGCCCTTGCCCGAAGCGGTGCCCGCCTTGATGAGCTGGGCCGAAGCGCGATAACCCGGCTGGCTTGCCTGCGCCAGCGCATCCAGCTCCTTTGCGTCCGGCGCGCCGCCGCCCATGGCGGTGCTCAGCACCTTGTCCATCTGTTCGGACACGGCTTCCGATTGGGTCTTGCTGTGATGCTGCCAATAGAGCCAGCCCCCGAAAGCCGCGAGGCCGACGACCACCGCAACGGCGATCCAGCGCCCGAACCGCTGCCAGAAGGTCAGCAGCCGGTCCTGACGGACGGCATCGTCCACCTCGCGCATGAAGGCTTCGCTATTTTGCGGCGTCAGGGCCACGCTTGTCTCCGGGAAATATGATGGTCATTATGTCGAAAGGCGCGATCATTAGCGGTCGCGGGGCAAGGCGCAAATCACTTTTTGGGCCGATAGACCTGATCTTCGGTCGGAAAGACGCGGGCGCGCACGTCGGCGGCATAGTTTTTGACCGCCCCTTCGATCGTTTCGGCCAGATTTTCATAGCGTTTCACGAAACGCGGCACCCGATCGAACATGCCCAGCATGTCGTCGATCACCAGCACCTGCCCGTCGCACCGGGCCGATGCGCCAATGCCGATGACCGGAATGTCGATGCTGCCCGTGATGGCGTCGGCCAGTTCCTCCATCACGCCTTCCAGCACGACGGCGAAGGCCCCGGCATCCGCCACAGCGCGGGCGTCGGCCATGATCTTGGCATGTTCCTGCTGGCTCTTGCCCCGCGCGCCATAGCCGCCCAGCGCGTTCACCGCCTGCGGGGTAAGGCCGATATGCGCCATGACGGGGATGCCCCGCTGGCTCAGGAAAGCGATGGTTTCGGCCATCGCCTGCCCGCCTTCCAGCTTGACGGCGGCGCAGCCCGTTTCGGCAAGGATGCGGCTGGCGGCGGCAAAGGCCTGCTGCGGGGAAGCTTCATAGGCGCCGAAGGGCATGTCGACGATGACGACGCTGTGATAGCTGCCGCGCACTACCGCCGCGCCATGGGCGATCATCATGTCGAGCGTCACCGGCAGGGTGGAAGGCAGGCCGTAAATCACCTGCGCCAGCGAATCGCCCACCAGCAATATGTCGCAATGGGGATCGAGGATCTGGGCCTGCCGCGCGGTATAGGCGGTCAGCATCACCAGCGGCTCGTCCGTTTTCCCCTCGAACTTGCGCCGCTGGATGGCGGGCACGGTCAGGCGCTTCATCGGCGCTGGGGTAGGATTGGCGCGGCTGGTCGACGTGTCGAGCGTGAAGGTCGTGGACATGGGCTGTGCTCTACCCCAGCCGCTTCCCCGGCGCAAATGCCGGGCCAGCCGGATCGGCATTATGTGCCGCCCCGACTGGCCCGGATCGTATCAGAACGAGAATTTGATCGTTCCGCCCCACGTCCGGGGGTCGCCGGGCTGACCGGCGATCAGGCCGGTGTTGCCGGGCGCGACCTGAAGATTTTCGATATAGTTCACATCGAAGGCATTCCGCACCCAACCGAAGATGTCGAAACCCTCGCCGCGGAAACCGGCGCGGAAGTTGGTCAGCGCATAGCCCTTCACCTCCGTATAGATTGACGGCGAGGCGTTCGAATTCCAGCGCGAGCGGTAATTGCCGTCGACACCCAGATAGACCTGGCCTTCCTTCGCCAGCAGCGTGACCGGGGCGTTGACCTCCGCGCCGTAGGAGAAGGCCCATTTCGACACGCCGGGCAGGCCCTGACCGGAAATGTCGCACTGCCGCGGGCTGAGCGCGCCAGGGACGCCGGGCTGCGAATAATCGGGCGTGGCGTCGGCGGGCTGCAACGTGCCGCCGGACAGTTCGGGCGGGCAGGGGGCGTTGGTGAACTTCTTGTACTTGGCGTCGGTATAGGCGCCGTTGGCGTAAGCGGTGAAGCGTTCGCTGGCGACGACCTTGAAGTCCGCCTCGATACCCTGCGACCGGACCTTTTCCGCATTGGCCAGATATCCGCGCACGGTGCCGAACTGTCCGCCGTTCACCGTCGCCTGGAAATTCTTGATGTCGGTGCGGAAGGCGGAAAGGTTGAAGGTGGCCCGGCGATCCCAGAACTGGGTCTTGAGGCCCACTTCGAAATGGTTGACCGATTCCGGCTTCACCGTGCCCGCGTCGTAATTCACCGTATTGTCGGCATTGAGCGGCAGGCCGTTCTGGTTGATGCCCAGCGTCTTGAAGCTCTTGGCATAGGTCGCATAGGCCAGGATGTCGCGGGCGATCTTGTAATTGACGTTGAAGTCGTAGGTGAAGTTCCACGCGCTGTCGGACGGCGCGCTGACCTGCGGCTGGTAAACGCCGCATTGCGCGGCGAGCACGGCGGGCAGGGCCGTGCCCGGCGCCGGGGTGCAATTGAGGGTCTGGCCGGCGCCGTCGGTGACGACGCGCTGATAATAGCCGGACTTCTTGTCATAGTTGAGGCGCGCGCCCGGCTGGATCGTCAGGGCGTCCGTCACCTTCCAGCTGAGCTGACCGAACAGCGCCGCGCTGGTGCTCTTGAGATATTGCGTGTTGGTGGCGGTCAGGCCTTCGAGGACGCTGGGATCGCTCGCCAGTGCGCCGGACAGGCTCCACCGGCTGGCGTCGGAGCCTTGCTGCTCGGTGCCCTGCGTGTCGATCCGCTGCTTGAAGCCGAACAGTCCGACCACGAAGTCGATCTTCTGGCTTTCATAATTATAGCGGAATTCCTGGCTGTACTGGTCCTGCTGCGAAGGGTTTTGCGACTTGGACACGATCGACAGGCCGGTGAAATCGCGATCATTCTCCGGCTTCCAGTCCCAGAAGCGCCAGGCGGTGACGGAGGTGAAGGTGCCGGCGCCGACATCCCACTTCACCCGGAGCGACGCGCCGCCGATCTTGTTGCCCGCATTCAGGCTGGCGTCGGTGTCGGTCAGGCGGTCATAGGGATTGGTGCTGGGCACGGCATAGTTGCGGCCGGGACTGGCGGCGTTGATCGCGTTGACGAGTTCGTCATATTGCCGGTTGGGCGCGCGCTGGGTCTTGCCGACGCGGACATAGACGGTGCCGCAGCATTCCGGGTTCTGCTTGCTATAGTCGCCCGACAGCGTGATGCTGAGATCCTCGTTGGGCTTGAACAGCAACTGGCCGCGAATGCCCAGATTGTCCTGCTCGTTGACCCAGCGGTCGGTGGTCGTGTTGTAAAGCGTGCCGCGCCGACTGGTCGAGGCCACGGCGATGCGCGCGGCGATGGTGTCCGACAGGGGGCCGGAGATGGCGGCCTTGGCCTGCTTGTAGTTGAGATTACCGACGGTCAGTTCGGCGCGGCCCTCGAAATCGAAGGTCGGCTGGTTAGTCGTGATATTGATCGCGCCGGCGGTAGTGTTCTTGCCATAGAGCGTGCCTTGCGGGCCGCGCAGCACTTCGACCTGAGAGACATCGAGGAAATCGAAGGTCGCGGCGGCGACACGCGAATTATAGACGTCGTCGACATAGATGCCGACACCCTGCTCAAAGCCATCGCTGGTCAGGCCGAACGGCACGCCAAGGCCGCGAATGTTGACCGATGTGTTGCGCGGATTGGTGGTGTAGACTTGCAGCGTCGGCGCGAGCTGCTGGAGTTTCACGACGTTGAAGTTGCCGGTGGCTTCGATGCTGTCGCCACGGATCACGGAGATCGCCAGCGGCACTTCCTGCGCCGTTTCCTGACGGCGGCGGGCGGTGACGATGATCACCTCGCCACGGCTGCTGGCTTGTTCGGTGCTGTCCGCGGCGGGCGGAGCTTCCTGTGCAAAGGCCATGGGTGTGATGATGGATGTGCCCGCCACGCTGGCGAGCAACAGGAAACGCGCAATCATATTTTTCCCCTTCCGGATGTCCGGTGAATGTTGATCGCGGCCTTTCCGGTGGTCCGGTCAAAACCGATGCTTGGGGTATTCTCATTGGTGCGGCTTACCCCCCAAAGCCGCTCGCCGCCCTTTTCGGCGGCGCAAATCATACGGCCCCCGTTCCCTGTCAGGCGTGGAGGCGCGTCTTTTCCGTCACGTCGATCTGCACCACGCGCGCGTCATGCACGGTCAGCGTGATGGAGCCGAAGCGCAGCGCTTCCAGAACGCCGCGCACCTTGTCGATGCTGAGCGTGATGTCGGGACGCGTTGCCGCGGCGCGGTCGTGGCGGATATCTGTCATGGTCTTTTCATTCATAAGTGTTGGGCTCGCTATATCTCAACTATAATGATAGACAAAAAAGCAAATATAGGGAGCATGCAAGTTTGTCTTGCAACGCCCGGGTCAACGCGATGCGCTGATGCGATGGGCGTCCTGATGCACGGGATGGATGGCAGGGCGAATTTGCCGCATGGCGCTGGCCTGATCGTGTGCCTGATCGATCAGGTTTTCCAGCAGGCTCTGGCCAAAGGCCCAGTCGCCCAGCCGCGATTCGGCGTTGATATGGCCGCTATGGCCCGCATCCATGAACTTGCTGCCCCAATTCTTGGCGATGCTGTGGGCGCGTTCGAAGAAGATATAGGGGTCGTCCCGGCTCGCCACGACTATCGACGGAAAGGGCAGGGGGGCGCAAGGCGTCGGGCCGAACCCGCCGATGGTTTCGGGTGTTTCCATCCGGTCGCAATCGGGTGGCGCCACCAGCAGCGCGCCCGTCACCGGCCAGCCATAAGCCTGGCTTTGAAGCGCGCCCCACCATGCCACCGCCAGGCAACCCAGACTGTGCGCCGCCAGCACCACCGGCGCTTCCGCTTCGCGGATGGCCGTATCGAGTCGGGTGACCCATGCATTGCGATTCGGGCTGGCCCAGCTACCCAGATCGACTCGCTGGCAGTCGCCACGCCGTGCTTCCCACAATGTCTGCCAATGGCCTGGACCGCTATTGTTAAGGCCCGGAATCGTCAGCACGACAGGCTGGCGGGTGTCACGGGCATATCCGAAATATTCCATGGTGAGCAGCCTCATCCTCACGCCTAGATCAGGCCCTCAATATAATTCTATTTATTTAGTAGACAATAGAAAAGCGGCAGGATGTGCCTGACGTCGGCTAACCTATCTGGAGGGGAGGGCAGGGAAGGCTGGCGGCAACCATCCTCCCCTCCGGCGCCTACCAGGGATAGACCAGCCCATAATATTGGTAGACGCTGCGCCCATAATTTTCGTCATAATCCGGGCGGTTCTCGGCATTGTGGCTGGGTGCTTTTTCCAGCACTTCCTTGCTGAGGTCGACCACATAGCCGCCCTTGTCCACATCATAGTCCAGCATCGACCAGGGCAGCGGATAATGATCGTTGCCGATCCCCAGAAAACCGCCGAAGGACAGCGTTGCGTAACGCACCTGCCCACCCCGCTTTTCCACCATGAAATTGGATATGTGGCCCAGTTTCTCTCCCGCCAGATTGAATACGGCGGTGCCTTCGACGCGGTCGGATGCGATCAGGTCGCGGCCGGCTTCCACTCCTATGTCGGTCATTGCCATTCTCCTGTAAGACAAGGTGCCGAAAATCGGCGTCTCTATAATGCAACCATGAAGGCGAGATCGAGTTCCACTCGCGACAGAGCAGGAGTAAAGTCATGAAGATCAATCGCAGCGGATCGGCCGTCTGGAGCGGCGGCCTGAAGGACGGCAAAGGCGCGATCTCCACCCAAAGCGGCGCACTCAATGCCTATCCCTATGGCTTTGCTGCCCGGTTCGAAGGCGTGCCCGGTTCCAACCCGGAGGAGCTGATCGGCGCAGCCCATGCCGCCTGCTTCACCATGGCGCTATCGCTGATCCTGGGTGAAGCGGGGCTTACCGCCGAAAAGATAGAAACCGCCGCCGTCGTGACGCTGGAGCAGCAGGAGGGTGGCTTTGTCATCACCGCCAGCAAGTTGACCCTCAAGGCGAAGATACCGGGCGTCGATACCGTCGCCTTTCAGGAACTGGCCGCCAAGGCGAAGGCGAATTGCCCCGTCTCCAAGCTGTTGGACACGGACATCAGTCTGGATGCCGAGCTTATGGGATAGTCATATCCTGCGCGTCCGCGACCATGTTTCCGTCGGGCGATGCGAAGGCGGCTGGCCCAATCACGCCTGCGACTCCGATTATTATTCTATGTCGCCGGCTTGCGAAATTTGAGCGTCATGCGGTCGCTTTCGCCGATCGCCAGATATGTGTCCCGGTCGGCATCTCCCTGGCTCAGCACTGGCGGCAGGGTCCAGACACCCTTTCCCCAATCGGCCGTATCCTTGGGATTGGCGTTGATTTCCGACGCGCCGACATATTCGAAACCGGCCGCCTCCGCGATCTGGCGGACGGTCGAAACCTTGAGATAGCCGCTGGTCTTTTCCAGCGCGCTGTCGCGATCTTCCGGCAGGCGATGGTCGACGATGCCCAACGTGCCGCCGGGTTTCAGCATGACGAACAGGGTTTTGAATGTCGCCGCCTGCGAACCGCTGGCTACCATATTGTGCACATTGCGGAAGGTCAGGACCGTATCGACCGTCCCGGCGGGAATCTGCGCGGCCTGATCGGGATAGGCGACCAGCTTCACCCGATCGTAGACATTCGGCTTGGCGGCCAGAAACGCCTTGTAGCCATCGAGATAACGTCCGCTGGGTTGCAGCGCGTAGAAGGTGCCCTGATCGCGCAGCAGCGGAGCGAGTATCTCGCTATACCATCCGCCGCCCGGCGAATATTCCACCACCGTCTGCTGGGGCGTGATCCCAAAGAAGGCGAGCGTTTCGGCCGGATGGCGGTAGCGGTCGCGCGCGACATTGGCGGGGGTGCGATTGGGATCGGCGACAGCGGCGCTGATCGGGTCGGCCGCCTTGTGCGCGGCATGATCGCCATGGCCCGCATGTTGCGCGGCGAGCGGTGCGATGGGCAGGGCGGCTGTCAGCAAAAGGCCGACGCAGGCGAGGCGGTTCATCGGACACCCTCTTCTTTTTGGGACGGACCCTGAAGATGACGGCCTCTTCCCCTCCGCGCAAGGGGGCATGGCGAACGACGCCCGTCAGCCATGTTTCGTCACAAAAGTTCAAGCCGTTCGCGAAAAAGCGGAGCGCGCGATCTGCGTCCTAGAGGCAGGCTTCCAGGAAAGGCTGGTCGAAACCGAACTGTCGCGCCTTGTCCAGCGTATAGGGGCGCAGGCCCATGGAGCGATATTCGCCCACGATCTTCCCGCTGTCGTCCTCATCATGATATTCGAACTTGAACAGTTCCTGCGTGACGATGACATCGCCCTCCATCCCGATCACCTCGGTGATGTTGGTGACGCGGCGGGAGCCGTCGCGCAGGCGCTTCACCTGCACGATCAGGTCGACCGAATCGGCGATCTGCTTGGAAATCGCTTCCTTCGGAATCTTGATGTCGCCCATCAGGATCATATTCTCCATACGGCCCAAACACTCGCGCGGGCTGTTGGAGTGGAGCGTGCACATGGAGCCGTCATGGCCCGTGTTCATCGCGGCGAGCAGGTCGAAACATTCCGCGCCGCGGATTTCGCCCAGGATGATGCGGTCGGGGCGCATACGCAGGGCGTTCTTGACGAGGTCGCCGATGCTGATCGCGCCCTGTCCTTCCAGGTTCGGCGGGCGGGTTTCCAGCGGCAGCCAGTGCGGCTGCTGCAGGCGCAGTTCGGCCGCGTCCTCGATGGTCAGCACGCGCTCGCCCGGATCGATCATCTTCGACAGGGCGTTGAGCATGGTGGTCTTGCCCGAACCCGTGCCGCCCGAAATCACGATATTGAACCGACAGGCGCCCGCGATCTTGAGCGCGGTCGCCATCTTTTGGCTCATCGCGCCCCATTGGGACAGCATGTCGATGGTGATCGGCTTGGCGGAGAATTTACGGATGGAGATGGCCGTGCCGCGCAGCGAGAGCGGAGGCACGATCACGTTGACGCGGGAGCCGTCGGGCAGGCGCGCGTCGGCCAGCGGCGTGGTCTGGTCGACGCGGCGGCCCACCTTGTTCACGATGCGCTGGGCGATCTGGAACAGATGCTCCTCGTCGCGGAACTTGATCGGCGCGATCTGGAGCTTGCCTTTCTTTTCGATATAGGTCTGGTCGGGGCCGTTCACCATGATGTCGGTGACGTCCGGGTCGGCCAGCAATTCCTCCAGCGGACCAAGGCCCAGCAGTTCGTCCACCAGCACCTTTTCCAGCGCGAATTGTTCGCGCCGGTTGAGGGTGAGTTTCAGTTCCGCCAGCACTTCCATGATGATCGGCCGGAATTCCTCGGCCAGCTCATCCTTGGTAAGGGTCGCGGCGGCTTCGGGATCGACGCGCTCCAGCAGGCGGGGGAGCACCTGTTCCTTGATCTTGTGGACCGATGCCTCGAAGCCCTGCGGTCCGGTATCCGCCGCATGTTCCAGGTTCGCGCGATCGGCCAGGCGCTGCATCGCATCGGCGTTGCGCTGCATCTGGCTGGTGGGGGCGGACAGGGGGTCGAGGGGCGCTTCCCCCGGCAGGGCGATCGTTTCGAGCGGCGGGAACTGTTCCCCTCCCTGCGTCTCTTCGCGCACCGGGGCATGCATGGGTCGCGCGACGCCGAAACCCGGCTTGATGCCGGCAGGTCCATTTTTCCGTCCAAATGCGCTCATGACTCTCCGCCGCAAATTGCGTGTTCAGGCCGACCATGCAGGGCAAGGCCAACCGGATATGGCTGGAAAAGGTGAATAGGGTGGAAACTTTGACAAATGGCTAATGCGGCCGAGGGCGCGGGGGGGGGGCAAACAGCGGCGGCGCTGGCGGTTAGGGGGAGTGGCCTGTCCGCCATTCCTATCTCCGTTCGCCCTGAATAGGGGCAGAGCGGAGCCGAAGGCCCGTATCGAAGGGTTGCTCGCCCGCCACTGTCCTTCGATACGCCCCTTCGACAAGCCTGTCGTCAGCCCTGTCGAACGACTCAGCCCCTATTCAGGGCGAACGGAGGGAAGAGGTTCGCCTCGGGCCGTAACCGGTCGTCTCGCGATACGAAGGCTCCTCAATCAGCCAGCACCCAAAAGAAAAACCCCGCACCATAAGGGCGCGGGGTTTATTCTCCTATCCATACCCATCCTGCGATTGGACTGGAAAGCGGTGATTTCAGCCCGCGTGTTCAGCGAGAACGGTCAGGCCCTTTTCATTGACCTCCGCAAAGCCGCCCTGCACGGGAATGACTTCCGGCGCGGCGCCCGCCGCGCTGAAAATCTGGATCGCGCCGTCGCGGACGGTCGACATGAAGGGCGCATGGCCTTCCAGCACGCCGAAGTCGCCATCGGTGCCGGGCACCACGACCTGCCAGACCTCCTCCGAACGGACGAGCTTTTCCGGGGTCACGAGTTCGAAATGCAGTGCCATCTTCTTTTCCTTGGCCCCTCCCGCCGGGGGAGGGGCTTTGAGCTTGCGACTTACGCGGCTTCAGCAGCCAGCTTCTTGGCCTTTTCGACCACTTCGTCGATGCCGCCGACCATGTAGAAGGCTGCTTCGGGCAGATGGTCATATTCGCCTTCGACCACGGCCTTGAACGACTTCACCGTGTCTTCGATCTGGACGAACTTGCCCGAAATGCCGGTGAAGACTTCGGCGACGTGGAAGGGCTGCGACAGGAAGCGCTGGATCTTGCGCGCGCGGGCGACCGTCACCTTATCCTCTTCCGACAGCTCGTCCATGCCCAGAATGGCGATGATGTCCTGCAGCGACTTGTATTTCTGCAGGATTTCCTGAACGGCGCGGGCGGTGTCGTAATGTTCCTGACCCACGACGCGCGGTTCCAGAACGCGGCTGGTCGAATCGAGCGGATCGACCGCCGGATAGATGCCGAGTTCGGAGATGGCGCGGTTGAGAACGGTCGTCGCATCAAGGTGCGCGAACGAGGTCGCGGGCGCCGGGTCGGTCAAATCGTCCGCGGGAACGTAGACGGCCTGCACCGAGGTGATCGACCCCTTGTTGGTGGAGGTGATGCGTTCCTGAAGCTGGCCCATGTCGGTCGCCAGCGTCGGCTGATAGCCCACGGCCGAGGGAATACGGCCCAGCAGCGCCGACACTTCCGCGCCCGCCTGCGTGAAGCGGAAGATGTTGTCGACGAAGAACAGCACGTCCTGCCCTTCCTGATCACGGAAATATTCCGCGATGGTGAGGCCGGAAAGGGCGACGCGCGCGCGGGCGCCCGGCGGTTCGTTCATCTGGCCGTAGACCAGCGCCACCTTGGACCCTTCGGAGATCGCATTGCCCTCGGCATCCTTGGCGATAACGCCCGCGTCGAGGAATTCGTGATAGAGATCGTTGCCCTCGCGGGTCCGCTCACCCACGCCCGCGAACACGGAAGTGCCGCCATGGCCCTTCGCGATGTTGTTGATCAGTTCCTGGATGAGCACGGTCTTGCCCACGCCCGCGCCGCCGAACAGGCCGATCTTGCCGCCCTTCGCATAAGGGGCGAGAAGGTCGATGACCTTGATGCCGGTGACGAGGATGCTGGCGTCGGTCGACTGGTCGACGAACTCGGGAGCCTTGGCGTGGATCGGGGCGGTGAGGGTGGTTTGCACCGGACCGCGCTCGTCGATCGGCTCGCCGACGACGTTCAGGATGCGGCCGAGCGTCGCGGGGCCGACGGGAACGCTGATCTGCGCGCCGGTGTCGGTCACTTCCTGACCGCGGGTCAGGCCCTCGGTCGAATCCATCGCGATGGTGCGGACGGTGTTTTCACCCAGGTGCTGGGCGACTTCCAGCACCAGCCGCTGACCGTTGTTGCTGGTTTCCAGCGCCGAGAGAATTGAGGGCAGCGCATCGGGGAAGGTCACGTCGACGACAGCGCCGATGACCTGCGAGATGCGGCCTACATTGTTGGTGGTTGCCATGACTGCTTCCTTGCGTGCGGTTGTCTTAAAGGGCTTCCGCGCCCGAGATAATTTCGACGAGTTCGGTGGTGATCGCGGCCTGGCGACTGCGGTTGTACTGGATCGTCAGCTTGTTGATGAGGTCGCCGGCGTTGCGGGTCGCATTGTCCATGGCGGTCATCGACGCGCCCTGTTCGGACGCGTTGTTTTCCAGCAGCGCCTTGAAAAGCTGCACCGTGATGTTGCGCGGCAGCAGGTCGTCGAGGATCGCTTCCTCGCTCGGTTCATATTCCACCGTCGCGGCGATGGCGTTGCGGTCGGCGTCCTCGGGGATCTTGACCGGGATGATCTGCTGCTCGGTCGGGATCTGGGCGAGGGCCGACTTGAAGCGCGAGAAGAAGAGATGCGCGACGTCGAACTTGCCGTTCAGATACATGTCGGTCAGTTCGTGGGCGATCTGTTCGGCCTGGCTATAGCCCGGTTCCTTCGCGCCGGTGGTGTCGAACTGGGCGACGATCATGCCGGGGAAAGTGCGGTTGATGACCGGACGGCCCTTGCGGCCGATCAGGTAGAAGCGAACCGTCTTGCCCTGCTGGATGAGTTCGTCGGCCCGCGCGCGCGCCGCCTTGACGATGTTCGCGTTGAACGCGCCGGCAAGCCCGCGGTCGGAGTTGGCGACGACCAGCAGATGCACTTCATCCTTGCCGGTGCCCGCGAGCAGCGGAGAGGCGCCTTCGCCCGATCCGCCCGCGATCTTGGACGCGAGGGAAGCGACAACGGCTTCGAGGCGCTGGCTGTATGGGCGCGCGGCTTCGGCCGCGGCCTGCGCCTTACGCAGCTTCGCGGCGGCGACCATCTGCTTCGCCTTGGTGATTTTCTGGGTCGACTTCACCGACCCGATGCGGAGCTTCAGTTCCTTGAGGCTGGCCATGACGAACCTTCTGGTTCGTCATCCCGGCATGGGGACCGGGATGACGGTTACAATCTTACGCGAACGTCTTGCCGAACGCGTCGAGCGCGGCGACGAGCTTTGCCTTCGCGCCATCGCCCAGATCCTTGCTGTCGCGGATTTCCGCGAGGATTTCGGGGTGATCGTGACGCAGATAGGCCAGCATCAGTTCTTCGTAACGGGTCACGTCCTTGACCGGCACGCTATCCAGATAGCCGTTGGTGCCCGCGAAGATGGACGCGGTCTGCTCCTCGAAGGGCAGGGGCGAGAACTGGGCCTGCTTGAGCAGTTCCGTCAGGCGCGCGCCGCGGTTCAGCAGCTTCTGCGTCGACGCGTCGAGGTCCGAACCGAACTGGGCGAAGGCCGCCATTTCGCGATACTGCGCCAGCTCCAGCTTGATCGAGCCGCTGACCTTCTTCATCGCCTTGGTCTGCGCGGCGGAACCGACGCGCGACACCGACAGGCCCACGTTGATGGCCGGGCGGATGCCCTGGTAGAAGAGGTTGGTTTCCAGGAAGATCTGGCCGTCGGTGATCGAGATCACGTTGGTCGGGATGTAGGCGGACACGTCGCCTGCCTGCGTTTCGATGATCGGCAGAGCGGTCAGCGAGCCTGCGCCGTTGGCGTCGTTCATCTTCGCAGCGCGTTCCAGCAGGCGGCTGTGCAGATAGAAAACGTCGCCCGGATAGGCTTCGCGGCCCGGAGGACGGCGCAGCAGCAGCGACATCTGGCGATAGGCGACGGCCTGCTTGGAAAGATCGTCATAGACGATGACGGCGTGCATGCCGTTGTCGCGGAAGAACTCACCCATGGTGACGCCGGTATAGGGCGCCAGATACTGGAGCGGAGCGGGTTCCGAAGCGGTCGCGGCGACGACGATGGAATATTCCATCGCGCCATTTTCCTCAAGCTGCTTCACGATCTGCGCGACGGTCGAACGCTTCTGGCCGACGGCGACGTAGATGCAGTAGAGCTTCTTCGACTCATCGTCGCCCGCATTGACGCCCTTCTGGTTGATGAAGGTGTCGATCGCGACGGCGGTCTTGCCGGTCTGGCGGTCGCCGATGATGAGTTCGCGCTGGCCGCGGCCCACGGGGACGAGGGCGTCGATGGCCTTGAGGCCGGTCTGCACGGGTTCATGCACCGACTTGCGGGGGATGATGCCCGGCGCCTTGACTTCCACGCGCTTGCGCTCGGTATATTCGATCGGGCCCTTGCCGTCGATCGGGTTGCCCAGGCCGTCCACGACGCGGCCCAGCAGGCCCTTGCCCACCGGAACGTCGACGATGGTGCCGGTGCGCTTGACGGTGTCGCCTTCCTTGATCTCGGCGTCAGAGCCGAAGATCACGACGCCGACATTGTCGGCTTCCAGGTTCAGCGCCATGCCCTGCACGCCATTGGCGAATTCGACCATTTCGCCCGCCTGGACGTTGTCGAGGCCATGGACGCGGGCGATGCCGTCACCCACGGTCAGCACGGAGCCGACTTCGCTCACCTGCGCTTCGGTGCCGAAATTGGCGATCTGGTCCTTGATGACCTTCGAAATTTCTGCGGCGTTGATATCCATGTTCAGCCTTTCATCGCCATGGCGAGACTATTCAAACGGGTGCGGATGGAGCTGTCGATCATCTGGCTGCCGATCTTGACGACCAGCCCGCCGAGAATCGCGGGATCGACTTTCGCGTCGACCGCGACATCGCGGCCGACACGCGCCTTGAGGCTCTTGCTCAGGGCGGTGATCTGGGTCTTGGTGAGCGCATGGGCGCTCGTCACTTCGGCGCGAACCTCGCCCTTGTGATTCGACAGCAGCGTTTCATAGGCGCGGATGACCGCGGGAAGCTGCGACAGGCGGCGGTTCTGCGCCAGCACGCCCAGGAATTTGGTGGTCAGGGGGTCCGTCCCGATCGACGCGGCCACGGCGGTCATCGTCTTGCCCGCCGCATCGCGACTCAGCACAGGGCTGTTGATAAGCCCCTTAAAATCAGCCGACTGCGCGATCGCGGCCTTGAGAGCGGCAAGGCTCTCGGCAACGGTGTCGAGCGTCTTGCCGTCGCGGGCCAGATCGAACAGCGCCACCGCATAGCGGCCGCTTAGGCTAGCCTGAATACCGCCGGTAGTCTCCACGCGCTTACCGTCCTCCACTCAATATGCCGGTCATGCAAAGAAAGGGGAGCAGTCACGCCCGTTCCCCTGTTGCGGGGCCGGTTAGCAGCGCGATTATGACTATGCAAGCCATGGAGCGCGATTCATTCGCATGGGGTCAGGCATGGCCCCATGGCGGGGCCTCCCTCGACCGGCAAAATGGTCAGTTTTGCGGGTCGGCGGGGGCCAGCCGGCCCTTTTGGCACCGATAGACCAGCCGTTCATTGGGCTGGGCGGGCAGAAGGGCGGACAAGTCGGATCGCAGCGCCGAAATGCGGGCGAGCAGGTCGGAATCGCTGCTGCACCCCTTGATCGGCTTGTCTTTCAGGAGCGCGCGGGCCTTGTCCATCGTGTCGCCATCGGGCAGCCAGCGCTGGACCCTGAGCAGGCCGGTCGCCGGGTCGAATTCGCTGACGCTCACGAAATTGCGGTCTTCGGGCACATGGGCGCGCTGCCATTTCGTGCCGGTGGAGACATATTGCGTCTGCCGGTCGACGCAGCCGCCTTCGGCCCAGTGGAAGGGAATGTCATTGGCCTGCGACACCGTCAGGCGGCTGCGGCTGAGGTCGATGCGGCAGATATTGTCGCCCGCCCATGCGAATGCCCGGTTGCTGACCGTCCCTTGATCCTGGGGCAGGACGATCCGTTCGTCGATGCTGGAGAAGCTGGGCTTGAGAAAGAACAGCCCCAGCGCGGCGAACAGGGCGACGCCCCCGCCGGCAAGCCACCATGTCGCGCGCTTTTCCCGCTTCTGCGAGTAGAACAGGCCGCCCGCGCCAAGGCACAGCACCGCGACCGCCAGCAGCACCGCCGCGCCCGCCATGGCGTTTTCGCGGGCGGAGATCACGTCGCGTTCCGCATCGTCGCGGGCCTTTGCCATCGCCGCTTCATGGGTGTCGGCCTGCGCCCGTTCGCTTTGCTCGGTCGCCTGCGCCTCACGCTGGGTGATGGCCGCTTCGGCCGCGTCGGCTTCGGCCATGGAGCGGCACGGGACGACCGTGTGCAGCGACGACACGCCCGCCTGCCGCAGGAAGGAGGCGACCTCCCGCCAGGAAACCGCGAATCCGAACTCGGCGTCATTGCCGTCCGACACCGAACCGAAGCTGTTGACGCCCAGTACCCGTCCGCAATCGTCCACCAGCGGCCCGCCGCTATTCCCGGCGGCGAGCGGAGCGGTGTGAAGGATCGTGTCGAAGCTTTGGGTCGACCGGCCGGAGGAGACATTGCCGCTCGTTTTCACCGTGCCCAGCGGCTCCACCATCTGCTTGAGGCCCAGCCCCTGCGCCCGGTCCACCGTGCCGGGATAGCCGATGGCGGTCACATGCTGCCCATCGCTGACCGCACCCGCATAGAAGGTGCTGACGGGCAGGCTGCCTTCTTCCAGTTGAATCAAAGCCAGATCATTGCCCGGCGAATAGGCGATCACGCGGCCGCCAAAGGTCTTGCGCCCTTCGGACGGGATCACGCCGATGACGAGATTCTTTTCTTCGCGCGTCAGTTCGACGACATGGGCGTTGGTCAGCACCTTGTCCGGCGCGACGGCAAGGCCGCTGCCATGGCCCACGAAATAAGCCTCGCTTCCGTCCGTCGCGACCAGCACGACGCGGACCACGCCGCGCGCGGCGGCGGCGATGTCCTGCTGTTCGGCGCGCGCCATGGCGGGCATTGCGAGGGCAAGGATCAGGCAGAGGCGGCGAAGGAAAGCGACCATAGTGGCGCGCATACATATGCTAAGGCCGCCATTAGGCAATCGGGAAATATGCGGAACGTCGGCGAAGCGGAAATGAATATCCGTTTTGACAGCAAGCGGCGGGAAGCGTGGCGATTCCCTTCGCCTTATCCCATATGCATGAACCAGATGACTCATCCCTATGCCTCCGAGCGGACCATGCCCGATCCCGACGCCTGCTGGGACGCCTTCCTGCGCCGCGACCGCGGGGTGGACGGCCAGTTCGTCGGCGCGGTCCTGACCACCGGCATTTATTGCAAGCCAAGCTGCGCCGCGCGTCATCCGAAGCGGGAGAATATGATCTTCCTGCCCGATCCGGCGGCTGCGCGGGCGGCGGGATTTCGCGCCTGCCTGCGTTGCCGTCCCGATGAGGTCGGGCGCGACAGGCTGGCGGTGGAAGGGGCCAAGGCCCTGATTGTCGGAGCCGAAACGCCGCCGTCGCTCGATGAGGTCGCGGCGCATGCGGGCTATGCGCCGCATCATTTCCACCGCCTGTTCAAGCGGGAAACGGGGATGACGCCCGCCGCTTATGCCCGCGCCCTGCGCGCCGAGCGGCTGAAAGCGGCGCTGGGAAAGGAGAACAATGTGACTCAAGCGATCTACGAAGCGGGCTATAACGCCCCCAGCCGCGCCTATGCCGATGCGGAGCGCCATCTGGGCATGACGCCGAGCGCCTGGAAGGACGGCGGCAAGGGCGCGACGATTCGCCATATGATCGTCCTCACCAGCCTTGGGCGCGCGCTGATCGCCGCGACGGAAAAGGGGCTGTGCCGGATCAGCTTCGAGGAGGATGAAGCCGATCTGCGCCGCCGCTTCCCCAGGGCGGAGATCTTGCCCGCCGACGCGCGCCTTCATGCGCTGGCGAAGCAGGTCGCGGCTCTGATCGACGATCCGGCGGGCCATGCGGACCTTCCCGTCGATGTGCGCGGCACGGCTTTCCAGCAGGCGGTCTGGGCGGCCCTGCGCGCCATCCCGCCCGGCGAAACCCGCAGCTATGGCGAAATCGCGGCCGCCATCGGCAAGCCGGGCGCGGTGCGCGCGGCGGGAACGGCCTGTGGCGACAATAATCTGGCCGTCCTCATTCCCTGCCACCGCGTGCTGCGGAGCGACGGCAGCATGGGCGGCTACGCTTATGGCATCGAACGGAAGCGGGCCTTACTGGAACGGGAAAAGAGGCCTTAAGGGGCGATCCTCCTTTCCTTCCCGCACCCTGCTTGTCACCATTTCGCGTGTGATTCGATGTCATTGGGGATGACTGAACATGAGGGCGTTTCGCAGGCTGCTGGTCCTTTTCGCCGCTGCGCCATGAGACGGGGAAGGGCGATCTGGAAGCGGGCAGCCCGGCGCGCATCTACCTGTTTGCCAATGACCGCAAGGGGAAGGCGCTCGCCCGCAATTCCAACTGATGCAGGGCCTTTCGATCACGATCCCGCTTACATGAAGCTGTAGGGATCGACGTCCACCGCGACCCGCGTGCCCGATTTCCATGTGAGGTTGCCCAGCCATTCGCGGATGGCCGCCTGTATATCCACCTGCCGCGTCGCATGGATCAGCAGGCGATGGCGGTGCCGTCCGCGCAGGACCGACAGCGGCGCGGGCGCGGGACCATAAACCCGCATCCCTTCGACCAGCGGCGCGGATTTTCCGATCAGGCGGGCGACCTGCGCGGCTTCGTCGGCATCCTCGCTCGACACGATGATCGCGGCGAAGCGGCCGAAGGGCGGCGCATTGGCGTGGCGGCGATTCTCCGTCTCCACCGCATAGAATCGTTCGACATCGCCCGCGATCAGCGCCTGTATGACCTCGCTTTCGGGCATCCGCGTCTGGATGAAGACACGCCCCGGCTTCACCCCGCGCCCCGCGCGCCCCGCCACCTGCACGATCTGCTGGAAGGTCCGCTCCGACGCGCGCAGGTCGCCGCCTTCCAGCCCCAGATCGGCGTCGATCACGCCCACCAGCGTCAGGTTCGGGAAATGATAACCCTTGGTCACAAGCTGCGTGCCGATGATGATGTCGACTGCGCCTGCCTCCACCGACTTCACGAACTCCGCCACCTTGGCCGGGGACCAGAGCGTGTCGGATGTGACGATGGCGGTGCGCGCCTGTGGCCAGAGCGCCTTCACCTCGTCCGCGATTCGTTCGACGCCCGGACCGCAGGCGACAAGGCTGTCCTCCTCCTTGCACTCCGGGCAGAAGCGGGGGGAGGGGATCACATGGCCGCAATGATGGCAGGCCAGCCGCCGCGTCAGCCGGTGTTCGACCATCCACGCGGTGCAATTGGGGCATTGGAAGCGATAGCCGCAATGGCGGCACAGCGTCAGCGGCGCATAGCCCCGGCGGTTGAGGAACAGCAGGCTCTGGTCGCCCTTCGCCATATTCTCATCGATAGCGATCACCAGCGGCGGCGCGATCCAGCGCCCTCGTTCGGGCGGGTCGGTCAGCAGGTTGATGCCTGCAATGTCCGGCATTTCCGCCCCGCCATAGCGCCCCGGCAGCTTGATTTCCCGATAACGGCCCAGCTCCACCTGATGCCGCGTCTCTATGGCGGGCGTGGCCGAAGCGAGCACGACGGGGAATTTCTCGATCAGCCCGCGCATCACCGCCACGTCGCGGGCATGATAGTGGACGCCATCCTCCTGCTTGAAGCTCGCCTCATGCGCTTCATCGACGACGATCAGGCCCAGATTGGGGTAGGGCAAGAACAAGGCCGATCGCGCGCCCACGACCACCCGCGCCTCGCCCGCCGCGATGGCGCGCCAGGCCCGCCGCCGCTCGCTCTGGCGCAGACCGCTGTGCCAGTTGACCGGCACCGTGCCGAACCGCTTCTCGAAGCGTTCGAGGAAAGGCTCCGTCAGCGCGATTTCGGGGAGCAGCACCAGCACCTGCCGCCCTTCGCGGATCGCGGCGGCGATGGCCTCGAAATAGACCTCCGTCTTGCCCGATCCCGTCACGCCGTCCAGCAGGAACGGCGCGAAGTCGCGGGCATGAACCGCCTCCACGAAGCTGTCGGCGGCGGCGCGCTGCTGGTCCGACAAAGCGGGCGGCGCATGATCGGGGTCGGGCTGCGGGAAGGGGGTGTCGACGCTCACCTCCATCGCCTCGAACGCGCCCGCCTTGATGAGGCCGCGAATCACCGCGTCGCTCACCCCGCCGATCATCGCCAGCTCGCGGATCAGCCCCTGCCGCTCGCCGATCCGTTCCATGGCCTGCGTGCGCTGCTCGGTCATGCGGTCGGGCAGGGTGCCGGTGGCGCGATATTCGATGACCGTCCGCGCGCCCTCCAGCGCCGCCATCGACGCCAGCGTCATCCGCAGCACGGCGGCGGGCGGCGCGAGATAATAATCCGCCGTCCATTCGATCAGCCGCCGCAGCGTCTCCGGCACCGGCGGCGCATCGACCAGCGCGACGATGTTCCGCAGGCGATTGTCGCCCACGCTCTCCACATCGGGGAAAGCATCCTCCTCCCACACCACGCCGACGATCTGGCGCGGGCCGAGCGGCGCGACGACGATGCTGCCGGGCCTGGCGTTCATCCCGTGCGGCACGCGATAGTCGAGCGGCCCCAAGGCGGCGTTCAGCAACAGGACACGGGCGCGCGAACTCATGCGACTGTCCCTACCGCGCATGGCCGTGGAGGCAAAGCCGCTGCGTCAGATTTTCCAGGCGAGCGTCAGCCAGGGGACGTGCGCCACCGCATCGGGCCGGTGATCGCGAAAGCTCTGCTGGCGCATATAGAGCAGTTGCACGTCCATCGCCTTGCTCACCGCATGGCGCAGGCCGATCTGGTGACGCATGGTGGCCAGCCCGCTTTTGTCCGAAGGCCGTGCGCGGTTGAGGTGGAAGAAGACTTCCACCGCCCCCACGATCGTCCAGCGTCTGTCGTCATCGACCGGCACGCTGGCCTGCACCCGTTGCCGCAATCGCCAGCTTGCGCGGTCGGCCGTGTCGAAGAAACGCTGCTCCAGCCGGGTGCGGGCCTGCCAGATGCCCCGGCTGAATGTCACCTGCTGGAACAGGCGCATCTCCTCTTCCGCCTTCCCCTCCGCATAAGCGATGCCGCCTCCAACCAGCACGCCCTGCGCGACGCGATGATCCAGCGCCACCCGGAAAAGGCCTTGCTCATCGTCCGACCGCGCGCTGCGGAAACGCTGGCTCATGTCCAGCGTCACAGTGTCGGCCTCGCTGGCCTGGATCGCCACCGATTCGCCGATCCACGCCTGATTCTCGTTCGTTTCGGCAAAGACGGGCATGGCCGTCAGCAGGGGAGACAGGGTGAGCGCGCCCGAGAGGATATGCAGACGCGGGGGTAACGGCATGGATCGGTCCTTTGGAAAGGTGCCGCTGCCATAAAGTTGCGCTGGGCCCGATGCAAAGCCTTTGCGGTTCAGGCGATGGCGATGTGATGGCGATGTGATGGCGATTCCGGCCACCAACCGCTAAAGGGCAGGAACGATTCGTCCCTTCGCCCGGAGCCTCATACCATGAAATTCTTCGTCGACACCGCCGACACCGCCGAAATCCGCGAACTGGCCGCCACCGGCCTGCTGGACGGCGTCACCACCAACCCCTCGCTGATCGCCAAGTCGGGCCGCAAGTTCATTGAAGTGGTGGAAGAGATTTGCGGCATCGTCGATGGCCCTGTGTCCGCCGAAGTCGTCGCGCTCGACCATGAAACGATGATGAAGGAAGCCGCCATCCTGCGGAAGATCGCGGACAATGTCTGCATCAAGGTGCCGCTCACCATCGATGGCCTGAAAACCTGCAAGGCGCTCAGCGACGATGGCTGCATGGTCAATGTGACGCTGTGCTTTTCGGCCAATCAGGCGCTGCTGGCGGCGAAGGCGGGCGCGACTTTCATCTCGCCCTTCGTCGGCCGTCATGACGACAATGGCTTTGACGGCATGAAGCTGATCGAGGACATCCGCCTGATCTACGATAATTATGGCTTCACAACGGAAATTCTGGTCGCCTCGGTCCGTCACCCGATCCATGTCCTGGAAGCCGCGAAGATCGGCGCGGACGTCATGACCGCCCCGCCAGCCGTCATCAAGGCGCTGTTCAACCATGTCCTGACCGACAAGGGCATCGCCGGGTTCCTGGCGGATTGGGAAAAAACCGGCCAGTCGCTTCTCTGATTATAGGGCGGGGCTGGAAACATCTCCGGCTTCCGGTCATTCTCCCTTGCAACAAGGGAGAGAAAGCCATGTTCGTCGCGGTTTACTGGTGGCGCGTCCACCCCGGCAAGGAAGACCAGTTCCGCGCGGCATGGCGCCGGGGCACGGACCTCATCCGTGAAAAATATGGCAGTTATGGTTCGCGCTTGCATCGCGACGGGGACGGGCGTTTCGTCGGCTATGCCGAATGGCCGGACGAGGCCACATGGCGCGCGGCCTTCGACCGGAAGATGGTCTATGACGATCCCGAAACCCGCGCCGCCTTCAGCGACGCGGTGGCCGAAGTGCCGCCCGATGCCGATCCCATTTTCACCATGACCGTCACGGACGACCTGCTGCTGCGGTCGCGGGGCCTTCCGGCGGAAGGCTGACGGCCGGGGCGTTCAGCGCGCGGCCTTTTGCGCGAACCAGATGATATGTTGCGGGCCCTTGCCGTTGCTGCGGGCCCGAACCCTGACTTCATCGACGACAAGGCCGGTTTGGGACAGGCGGCGCGCAAAGGCGGCATCCGGTGCCGCCGACCATATTGCCAGCACGCCGCCCGGTCTGAGCGCGGCGATGGCCGCCGCCAGACCTTGCGGTGAATAGAGACGATCATTGGCCTGGCGGACCAGCCCATCGGGACCATTATCCACATCGAGGAGTATCGCATCGTAACGGCTGCTGGCGGCAGCGATCACGTTCGCGACATCATCCTCGATCAGGCGCACGCGCGGATCGTCGAGGCAACCGGCCGCCAGTTCGATCATCGGCCCGCGCGCCCAGGCGATGATCTCGGGCACCAGTTCGGCCACGGTGATCTGCGCCGATCCGTCCAGCGCGGTGAGCGCGGCGCGCAGGGTGAATCCCATGCCATAGCCGCCAATCAGGAAATGCGGGGATTTGCGGCCATGCAGCCGTTCGCAGGTCATATGGGCGAGCGCCTCTTCCGATCCGCTCATCCGGCTGCTCATCAACTCATTGCGGTCGAGCACGATCATGAAATCCCCGCCGCGCCGATAGAGCGTCAGTTTTTCGCCACCGGGGACAGTGGCCGATCCGATATATTCCCGTGGCTGCATAACGTCTTTCTCTTATGGGGCGGTGGTTTGGCTTCGCCTCCTCCTATGGCATGTCACGGTCATGCGCCAAGCAAAGCTGCGATGGAGGGTTTACGGACAGGAGGCGCGGCGGCATAGCGGCCGGACATTGTTGGCCCCCCACTTTGAAAAGCGTTCCTCCATTGCGATACTTTCTTGATACCGAATTCAATGGCTTCGGCGGAGATTTGATCAGTCTGGCGCTCGTCCCGGAATATGGCGATCAGGATTTCTACGTGTCGTTGCCGCTTCCCGCGAAAGTCCATTCATGGGTGCAGCAGAACGTCATTCCCTATCTCCGGTCCGTTCCGCTGGGGGTCGATCATATGTTGAGCCGCGAACAGGCGGCGCGGCATATCGAAGTCTATCTGGCGAACGACCCGGACCCGGTGATCGTGGCGGACTGGCCGGACGATCTGGGCTATTTCTGTCATCTGCTGGTGACTGGACCGGGCGAGATGATCACCATCGACGGGCTGCGTCTGGAATTGATCAACGCGGCGGGTTTCAGCGCGGCCGCGAACAGCAGGATGCCCCACAACGCCCTATATGATGCCCGCGCGCTCAAGGACTTCTGCCTGGGTTCGGCTTATTGACCGCTCGCGCGGCTGCGTCAGCGTTCACCGCGCTATCCCGGCTTGGCAGGAATGGCGACCCCGGCAGGATTCGAACCTGCGACCATTCGCTTAGAAGGCGAATGCTCTATCCAGCTGAGCTACGGGGCCATCGTTGCGCTCGATAGCGGCGCTTGGGGCGGTGTGCAATCATCAGCGGCATTTGCAATCCTGCACGCACAGGATATGCAACATGCATGAACGACGCGGGGGTCCGGAAAATCGATGCGGCGACGCTGGGTGCACGTCCGCTGCGCTATTTCGATTTCTTCATGGCGGCCTTCGTCGCGATCCTGCTGCTGTCCAACCTGATCGGCGCGGCCAAGCTGTCCTCGCTGGGCGGCGTCACGTTTGGCGCGGGCATATTGTTCTTTCCGCTGGGCTATGTGATCGGCGACGTCCTGACCGAAGTCTATGGCTATGCCCGCGCGCGGCGCTGCGTCTGGGCGGGGTTCGTCGCGATGCTGTTCATGGCGCTGATGAGCTGGGTCGTGGTGGCGCTCCCCCCGGCGCAGGGCTGGCCCGACCAGAAAGCCTATGAAGCCGTGTTCGGCAGCACCTGGCGCATCGTCTTCGCCTCGCTCGTCGCCTTCTGGGCGGGGGAACTGGCGAACAGCTTCGTCCTGGCGAAGATGAAGCTGCTGACCAAAGGCAAGCATCTGTGGACCCGCACCATCGGCTCGACGATCGTGGGGCAGGGGGTGGACAGCCTGCTTTTCTATCCGCTAGCCTTTTACGGCAACTGGACCACCGCGCAGGTTCTGACCGTGATGGTCACCAACTGGGCGATGAAGGTGGCATGGGAAGCGGTGCTGACGCCCGTCACCTACCTCGCCGTCAACACGCTCAAGCGCCGCGAAGGGCTGGACGTCTATGACGAGGGCACGAACTTCACGCCCTTCCGCACCCGCATCTGATCCTCAAGCCGGATAATCCGCCCGCACGAAATACAGCCCGTCCGGCGGCGCGTTGAGCGCCAGCGCCGCCCGGTCCCGCGCCTCCAGCGCCCTTTGCATGTCCGCCGCGCTCCACCGTCCCATGCCCACCATGGCGAGGCAGCCCACCATCGAGCGCACCTGATGATGGAGGAACGACCGCGCCGCCGCATGGATCGCGATCCGGTCGCCCGCCCGCTCCACGTCCAGCCGGTCGAGCGTCTTTATGGGGCTTGCCGACTGGCAATGGGCCGAACGGAACGTCGTGAAGTCATGCAACCCGACGAGCACTTGCGCCGCTTCCTGCATCGCCTTTTCATCGAGCGGCTGGATCACCCGCCACGCCAGCCCGCTTTCCCATGTCAGCGGCGCGCGCCGGTTGACGATGCGATAGACATAGGACCGCCCCACGCAGGAAAAGCGCGCATGCCAGTCATCCGGCACCGCCTCGCACGCCAGCACCGCGACGGGATGGGGCCGCAGCCGCGCATTGACCGCCTCCATCAGCCGGAAGGGTGGCATGTCCTTTTCGACATCGGCATGGCACCGCATCGCCAGCCCATGAACCCCCGCGTCGGTCCGCCCCGCCGCATGGATCACGGCGCGCTCGCCCGTGACAGCGAAGATCGCGTCCTCCATGGCTTGCTGCACGCTTGGCCCATGCGCCTGCCGCTGCCAGCCCATGAAGGGCCGCCCGTCAAATTCCACGGTGAAAGCGAAGCGGGTCATGGATTATCGAACGGCCATGTAGGGCTCAGCCATCGACCCGGCTGCCCGCGGGCATGTCGAACCCGCGCAGCAATTCCCCCGCCGACATCGCGCCCTTGCCCGCCCGCTGGATCAGCGTGGGCCGGATCGCGCCATGCCCGCACCCGATCAGCAGGCTGTTGTCGAGCAGTTCGCCCGCCGTTCCGCCATGCTCCTCCACCTGCGCCGCGAGCACCCGGAACCGCTCGCCGCGATATTCGAAGAACGCGCCGGGAAAGGGGTTGAAGGCGCGCACTTGCCGCTCCACCTGATGCGCGTCCCGCGAAAAGTCGATCCGCGCTTCCGCCTTGTCGATCTTCGCGGCATAGGTGACGCCCTCTTCCGGCTGCGGCACCGGCGGATGCAGCGACAGGTCATCGAGCACCTCCACCATCAACGCGCCGCCCGCCTCCGCCAGTTCCTGCGTCAATTCGCCTGCCGTCTTGTCCTCGATCGGCGTCACATGCTTGGCGCGCATCGGACCGGTGTCCAACCCCGCTTCCATGTCCATGATCGTGACGCCGCTCAGATTGTCGCCCGACAGGATCGCCCGCTGGATCGGCGCGGCGCCCCGCCAGCGCGGCAGCAGCGAGGCATGGATATTGAGGCACCCGAAACGCGGCGCATCCAATATCGCCCTGGGCAGGATCAGCCCATAGGCCGCCACCACCGCCGCATCGGCTTTGAGCGCCGCGAAGTCCGCCTGCACCGCCGCGTCCCTCAGCGTCAGCGGCGTCCGCACCTCGACCCCCATTTCTTCGGCGCGGCTGTGCACGGGGGAGGGACGCAGCGCCTTGCCCCGGCCCGCCGGACGCGGCGGCTGGCTATAGACCGCGATGATCTCATGCCCGGCCCGCGCCAGCGCGTCGAGCGCCGGAACGGCGAAATCGGGGGTGCCCATATAGACGATACGCATAACGGCCTTCTTGCTTGGTTCCCTGGCACCGCATCCGAAATGCGCTTGCCGGCGCATTTCCGAGGAAGCCTCTCAAACTCTTTTGACCCTCAGCTTGCAAGCCCTTATCTCGGTTCCATGGCTTCTCCAGAAATCGACGCGCTGACGCAGGCGCTTTCCCGCCTGCCGGGCCTTGGCCCCCGTTCGGCGCGGCGGGCCGTGCTGCACCTGCTCAAGAAGCGCGAAACCGCGCTCGAACCGCTCTTGCGCGCATTGGAGGCCGTGAACGAACGGCTCGTCACCTGCGGCATATGCGGCAATGTCGACACGGTCGATCCCTGCGGCATCTGCGCCGATCCGCGCCGCGACGCCCGCGCGCTCTGCGTGGTGGAGGATGTGCCGGATCTGTGGGCGCTCGACAAGTCGCGCCTTTTCCCCGGCCGTTTCCATGTGCTGGGCGGCCGCCTGTCCGCGCTGGAGGGCGTGCGGCCTGAAGACCTCGGCATCGACACGCTGGTCGCGCGCGTGGAGGCGGGCGGCATAGACGAAGTCGTCCTCGCCATGAACGCCACGCTGGAGGGGCAGACGACCGCCCATTATCTCGCCGAAAGGCTGGAGCGTTTCCCCATCCGCCTCACCCAGTTGGCCCATGGCGTGCCGGTCGGCGGAGAGCTGGATTATCTGGACGAAGGCACTTTGGCGCAGGCGTTGCGCGCCCGCCGTCCGGTCGCTTGAAAAAAGCGGCTGATCCGCTTATTTTGCGATCATGGCCATTCTTCCCATCCTTGAGGCGCCCGATCCGCGCCTGCGTACCATTTCGACGCCCGTTGAGGCGATCGACGACGATTTGCAGCGCCTGATCGACGACATGTTCGAAACGATGTATGACGCGCCCGGCATCGGCCTCGCCGCGATTCAGGTCGGCGTGCCCAGGCGCGTGCTGGTGATCGACCTCCAGGAACCCGAATCGGACGAAGAAAGCGCGCCGTCGGTCAAGAAGCCGCTGGTCTTCATCAACCCCGAAATCCTCGAAGGATCGGACGACCTGTCGGTTTACAATGAAGGCTGTCTCTCCGTCCCCGACCAATATGCCGAGGTGGAGCGCCCCGCGACCATCCGCGCCAGCTGGATGGACCGCGACGGCCGCATCCATGAGGAACAGCTGGAAGGCCTCCTTGCCACCTGCCTCCAGCATGAGATGGACCATTTGCAGGGCGTCCTCTTCATCGACCACCTCTCACGCCTGAAGCGCGACATGCTGCTGAAGAAACTCGACAAGGCGCGGAAGGCGGCGGCCTGATCTGATCTAAAGCGCAAACAGAAGCGCCCCGGCTGAAAGGCTGGGGTGCTTCTGTTTGGGGGGAACAAAGTTCGAGCGGCGCTATCTGCAACAATGGCTATTTGGGCAAGATCGCAACTTGGCCGCCGGTGATATGGGAATAAGCGCCGCCGTCGCCATCAGCAGTAAAATCAACGCGAACTTCGACCTTTCGATTGCATGTTTCTATAGGCCATATCTCGCTCCAAGTTCCTGCGTAGCGGACACCGAATGAATCACCGCCGAGATCTTTGCCTTCGGAGGCGATTCGGGTCACGCCCAGTTTGAATTTGGCTTCTGTCCCGCAATCAATGCCCTTGCCTTTAAGCGCCGTAAGAGCCGCTAAACGCACAAGCGGAAGCGTGTCGCTAATCAGAGAATCCCACGCATAGGATATGCCTCGGTTTACTCTTATCGTCCGTATACTGTCATCCGCATTCCGCATTATCATATAGCGCGCTGGCACGTCATCGCACCCAGGCAAGCGAGCAATCACAGTCCAGGCGTTGCGTATTGTGCGGTTCAGGACAGCGGAGAAGACAAAACGTTCCGCAGTGGCTGGCTGAAGTTTTCTATTAGAACTTGGGAAGTCGAACATGCAGCACTTGGGCTGTAAAGGCTTTGTGCTGTGCTCAACACTTCCTTCTTGAACGTTTCATTATCGGGCGGAGGGGTTGCCTCGTTCCATTCGTTCAACTTTTGTAGCACTATAGGGTGTTGTGCGTGAGCCGAACCCAGTGGGTATAAGAACGCAAAAGCCAGCAACAGGCATTTTTTCAACAACTTTGCGTCCTTCCGCTTCAAGGCGATCGGGCAAAGCACTAATTGGGAAAATCTGGACCATCAATGAATTTGTCAAGAATTGAGGCTCGACGGCACCCTTCCGATATTTGTCACAAACACACGCCATTTTTTTTTGGAATAAATGACGATTTTCAGTGCCTTACCCTACCCCATCCGTATCCAGCGCATAGCCCGCCGAGCGCACCGTCCGGATGATGTCCTGATATTTGCCGTCCGCGTTGATCGCCTTGCGGAGGCGGCGGATATGCACGTCCACCGTCCGCAGCTCAATGTCGCTGTCCTGCCCCCACACGCTGTCGAGCAGCCGCTCGCGTGAAAAGACCCAGCCCGGATGCTCCAGAAAGTGCTTCAACAAGCGGAACTCGGTCGGCCCCAGTGGGACGACCTGCCCGCCGCGCCGGACCTTGTGACCCACCGTGTCCATCTCGACATCGGCGAAGCTCAGCGTCTCTCCGGCCAGCGCCGGGCGCACCCGCCGCAGCACCGCGCCCACCCGCGCCACCAGTTCGCGCGGCGAAAAGGGCTTGGTCACATAATCGTCCGCGCCCGTCTCCAGGCCGCGCACGCGGTCCTCTTCCTCGCCCCGCGCGGTCAGCATGATGATCGGCACGTTCGCGGTCCCGTTCATGCGGCGCAGGCGGCGGCACACCTCGATCCCCGACAGGCTCTCCACCATCCAGTCGAGCAGCACGATGTCCGGCGCGTTCTCCTGCGCCAGCAGCAGCGCCTCCTCGCCGTCGACCGTGTGGGCGACCTCGAAATCCTCCCGCTTGAAATGCCAGATCAGCAGTTCGGCGAGCGCCGCGTCATCCTCGACCAGCAGCATCTTGGCACGGGCCACGCTCAATCCTCCGCCTGGCCGCTGCCGCCGCGTTCGCGGTCGGGCGCCGTCTGGCCGGTCGCGGCGTAATAGACCATCTCGGCCACATTGGTCGCATGGTCGCCGATCCGCTCGATATTCTTGGCGACGAACAGCAGATGCGCGCATTCGCTGATCGTCTTGGGATTTTCGACCATGTAGGTGACCAGCGAGCGGAAGACGCTGTCATAGAAATCGTCCACCACCGTGTCCCGCTCGATCACCGCCACGGCCAGGTCCGCGTCCCGCGCGGCGAAGGCGTTGAGCGCATCATGCACCATCTCGCCCGCCACCTGCCCCATGGACGGCAGCATCGACATCGGCTCCAGCGTCCGCTTGTTAGTGGCGATGGAGGGCACGCGCTTGGCGATGTTCTTGGCATAGTCGCCGATCCGCTCCACCACGCTCACGATCTTGAGCGCGGCGATCACGTCGCGCAGGTCGTTCGCCATCGGGGCGCGCAGGGCGATGATCTGGATCACCAGCTTCTCGACCTCCGATTCCAGCGCGTCGATGCGCTTGTCCTCAGCCACCACTTGCGCGGCCAGTTTCTTGTCATGCCGTTGCAGCGACAGCATCGCATTTTCTATCGCCGCCTCCGCGCGCCCGCCCATCTCGGCGATAAGGCCGCGCAGCTTGTCGATTTCCTCGTCGAACGCCTTGATCGTATGTTCAGCCATGTCTCGCCTCTCTCCCGCGCCGGTCGGCCCCAAAGTCAGCCGTAGCGCCCGGTGATGTAATCCTTGGTCCGTTCCTGCCGCGGATTGGTGAAGATGTCGGACGTCACGCCATATTCCACCAGCTCGCCCAGGTGGAAAAAGGCCGTCCGCTGCGACACGCGCGCCGCTTGCTGCATATTGTGCGTGACGATGACGATGGCGTAACGCCCGCGCAATTCGTGGATCAGTTCCTCGATCTTCGCCGTCGCGATGGGATCGAGCGCGGAACAGGGTTCGTCCATCAGGATCACTTCGGGTTCCACCGCGATGGCCCGCCCGATGCAAAGCCGCTGCTGCTGCCCGCCCGAAAGCGCCGTGCCGCTGTCGTGCAGCCGGTCCTTCACCTCGTCCCACAGCCCCGCGCGGCGCAGCGACTTCTCGACGATCACGTCCAGATCGGCCTTGCCCGCCGCCAGCCCGTGGATGCGCGGCCCGTAAGCGATATTCTCGTAGATCGACTTGGGAAAGGGATTGGGCTTCTGGAACACCATTCCCACCCGCGCGCGCAATTGCACCACGTCCATGGAGGGCGCGTAGATATCTTCCCCGTCCAGCGTGATCGCGCCTTCGACGCGGGCGCTCGCCACCGTGTCGTTCATGCGGTTGAGCGTCCGCAGGAAAGTCGACTTGCCGCAGCCCGAAGGGCCGATGAAGGCCGTCACATTGTCCATGTCGACGTCGATCGACACGCCCTTGATCGCCTGCTTGTCGCCATAGAACACCTTGACGTCGCGCGCGGTCATCTTGGTTTCGGTGGCGGGGGCCAGCGTTTGCGGTTCATGCATCATATTTACCACCGTTTTTCAAACTTGTTACGCAGGTAGATGGCGAGGCCGTTCATCGCGAGCAGGAAGACCAGCAGCACGATGATGGCGGCGGACGTCTTTTCGACAAAGCCCTTGGAGACTTCATCCGACCACAGGAATATCTGCACCGGCAGCACGGTCGCGGGGTCGGTGATCCCGCCCGGCGGCGTCGCGATGAAGGCGCGCATCCCGATCATCAGCAGCGGCGCGGTTTCGCCCAAAGCGCGCGCCATGCCGATGATCGTGCCGGTGAGGATGCCGGGCAGCGCCAGCGGCAGCACATGCTGGAACACCACCTGAACCGGGGAAGCGCCGATGCCGAGCGCCGCGTCGCGGATGCTGGGCGGCACGGACTTGATCGCGTTGCGCCCGGCAATGACGATGACCGGCATGGTCATCAGCGCCAGCGTCATGCCCCCCACCAGCGCGGCCGAACGCGGCAGGTGCATAAAGTTGAGGAAGATCGACAGCCCCAGCAGGCCGAAGATGATCGAAGGCACCGCCGCCAGATTGTTGATCGACACTTCGATAATGTCGGTCCACCAGCTCTTGCGCGCATATTCCTCCAGATAGAGCGCGGTCGCGACCCCTACCGGAAAGCTCAGCAGCAGCGTCACCAGCATGGTGAGCAACGATCCCTTGAACGCGCCCCAGATGCCGACCTGCGTCGGATCGGTGCCGTCGCTCCCTGTCAGGAAGCTCGCGTTGAACCCGGTCGACAACACGCCCTGCTGCTTCAGCCGCGCGACGGCGGCTTCGGCCTGCGGCGATCCCTTGCCCTTGGCGGCCAGGTCGATCACGGTCGAGGCGGGCACGCTGATGGTTTCGGTGCGGCTGAGAATCTTCGGGTCGGCTTTGATCGCGTCGCGGATGCTGGTCCAGGCGGTCGGCGACAGCAGCGCGTCGGCGTCCGGCCCCAGCGCCTTCTTCGCGACCTCGCTCGTCACCATGGGCAGGTTCGCGCCGACCAGCCCCTGATCGGTGATATTGGCCGGGTCGAGCAGCAGCGGCGAGGCCGGGAAATCGACTTGCAGCGCGATCTCCGTCCGGGTGAAGCCGCGCAGCCCGTTGCCCAGCATGGTGAACAGCAGGAAGGCGAGGAAAGCGGCGGAAAGCATCACCGCGAACAGGCCCAGGAGCTTGAAGCGCCGTTCGGCCGCATAACGCCGCGCGATCCGCTTCTGCATCACGTCCGACTTCCAGTCGGTGGGGTTGCGCGTCGCACTCATTCGTAAGCCTCGCGATATTTCTTCACGACCCGCAGGGCCACGATGTTGAGCAGCAGGGTGACGATGAACAGCACCAGCCCCAGCGCGAAGGCCGCCAGCGTCTTGGCGCTGTCGAACTCCTGATCGCCGGTCAGAAGCTGGACGATCTGCGTCGTCACCGTCGTCACGCTGGAAAAGGGATTGAGCGTCAGGTTCGCGGCAAGGCCCGCCGCCATCACCACGATCATCGTTTCGCCGATGGCGCGGCTCACGGCCAGCAGCACGCCGCCGACCACGCCGGGGAGCGCCGCGGGGATCAGCACCTTGCGGATCGTCTCGCTGGTGGTCGCGCCCATGGCGAGGCTGCCGTCGCGCATCGACTGCGGCACGGCGGCGATGCTGTCGTCCGCCATGGACGACACGAAGGGGATGATCATCACCCCCATCACCAGTCCCGCCGCCAGCGCGCTTTCCGAACTCGCGCCATGAATGCCGACGCTCACCGCGAAGTCGCGGAGCGCAGGCGCGATGGTGAGCGCCGCGAAATAGCCGTAAACCACGGTCGGGACGCCGGCCAGCACCTCAAGGATGGGCTTCATCCATTTGCGGACCTGCGGCCGCGCATATTGGGTCAGGTAGATGGCGCTCATCAGGCCCAGCGGAATGGCGACCACCATGGCGATGATCGCGCCGATGAAGATCGTGCCCCAGAATAGCGGCACCGCGCCAAAGGCGTCCTTATTGCCATAACCCATCGCCGCCGACTGCGGGCTCCATTTGGTCCCGAACAGGAAGTCGACCGGGTTCACCATCGAAAAGAAGCGGATCGATTCCCACAGCAGCGACACGACGATGCCCAGCGTAGTCACGATCGCCAGCAGTGACGCGATCAGCAGCGACGCCATCACCAGCCGCTCGACCCGCGTGCGTGCCCGGAAATCCGGCCGGACGCGGGTGAAGGCATAGGCTCCGCCCGCAAAGGCGAGCACCAGCGCCAGCACCGCGCCGATGACGCCATATTCGCTGATCGCCGAACGATAGGGTTCGACCAGCGTCTGCGCGGCGGGGTTGAAGGCGGCGGCCTGCGCGCCCGACGCGATGTTGCGCGCCTCACCCAATATGGCGGATCGGGAGAAGGCATCGGCGGGCAGGCTCTGCGCCGCCGGGTCGCTCAGCACCGTCTGGGTGATCAGGCCGGGCGACACATTGGCCCATATGGCGAGGAAAATGGCGGCGGGGATCAGTGTCCACAGCGCTACATACCAGCCATGATAGCCCGGCAGGCTATGCACGGCATCACGCCGCCCCGACGTCCGCGCCACGGTTTGCAACCGCAGCGCGCGCGCGCGCGCGCTGACCCAGGCGATCGCGCCAAGGCCAGCCAGCAGCAGGAAGATTGCAGGTCCGGTCATCGCTGTCGCTTATTTCAGGACCGAACCATCCAGCACGGTCAGCGATTTCACCGCTTCCGCGCTCGCCTTCCGCACATCGTCGGGCGCTGCGACCATGCCGCGCTTGGTCAGCGGGCCGTCCGGGGCCCAATTGGCGGCGAAGGCGTTCAGATAGGCCTGAAGCCCCGGAACCGCCTGCATATGCGCCTTCTTGACGTAGATGTAGAGCGGACGCGCGCCCGGATACTGGCCGGTCGACACCGTTTCATAGGTCGCCTCGACGCCGTTGATCGGCACGTCCTTCAGCGTATCCTTGTTTTCTTCCAGGAAGCTGAAGCCGAAGATGCCCAGCGCGTTGGGATTGGCGCCCAGCTTCTGCACGATCAGATTGTCGTTTTCGCCTGAGTCCACATATTTGCCGTCCTCGCGGATGCGGGTGCAGGTGGCCTTATATTCGTCCTCATTCTTTTCCTTGAGCGCCTTCATCGCCTCGTCGCTCTGGCAGCCCTTCTCCAGGATCAGCTCGGCCAGCGAATCGCGCGTGCCGCTGGTCGACGGCGGGCCAAAGACGGAAATGGGAATGGCGGGCAGGCTGGGGTCCACATCCTTCCAGCTCTGCGCCTTGTTCGGGCCCTTGCCATAGGGGTTGGCGGCCAGCGCCTCATAGACGATCTTGGGGGTCAGCTTGAAACCCGGTCCCTTGCTCGATTCGGCGAAGGCGAGGCCATCGACGCCGATCTGGATCTCCACGATGTCCTTGACGCCATTTTGCTGGCACATCTCGAACTCGGCCTTCTTCATGCGGCGCGATGCGTCGGCGATGTCGGGATATTGCGCGCCTACGCCCGCGCAGAACAGCTTCATGCCGCCGCCCGTGCCGGTCGATTCGATGATCGGCGACTTCATGCCCGGATTGCCCTGCACGAACAGTTCGGCGACCGCCGTGGCGAAGGGATAGACGGTGGAGGAACCGACCGCGCGGATCTGGTCACGGGTTCCGCCCGCGCCGCCGCCGCTTTGATCGCCGCAGCCGGCAAGGGTGAGCGCGGCCACGGCCGTCGCGGCGAAGAGAGCGAAATGCTTCACGGAAACCTCCATCATTGCAAAGGCCGCGATTCGCTGGTCGCTGCCCCCCGATGGGTCTGCGCCTAGCTGCGGTTCATCGCGCCTTTGTGACACTCAGGTTTCAGTTTCATGACAATAGGATAGGAAAGCCGGAAAAACGCTATCCCTTCGCCATCTCATTCATGATTTCGCCGGCAGGCATCTTCGGCAGCAGCACGACTATGGTCGTCCCCTTGCCCACGATGCTGCTGATGTCCATCCGTCCCCGATGGCGTTCCACGATATGCTTGACGATGGCCAGACCCAGCCCGGTGCCGCCCATGGCCCGGCTCCGGCCCGAATCCACGCGATAAAAACGCTCCGTCAGGCGCGGCAGGTGATCGGGCGCGATCCCTTCGCCCTCGTCCGCCACGGTCAGCCGCGTCATGCCGCTCGGCCCTTCCGTCAGGGTCACGCGGATCGGCGTGCCGGGCCGGCCATATTTGGCGGAATTGCCGATCAGATTATGCAGCAACTGGGAAAGCTGCGCGCGATCGCCTCGGACGGGCGGCAGACCGGCGTCGATACTGATTTCTACCTCCGCCCCGCGCTCGCCATGGCTGGTGCGGAACACGCCCGCGACTTCCGCCACCAGGCCAGATAGATCGACCGCGCTATCCGGGGCGCGATATTTGTCGGCTTCGATCCGCGACAGGGAGATAAGGTCATCGATCAGGCGCTGCATCCGCCGCGCCTCACCGTCCATGATCTTCAGGAAGCGTTGCCGCGTTTCGGTGTCCTTGCCCAGTTCCGGGTCGGCCAGCGTTTCGATGAAGCCCAATATCCCGGCCAGCGGAGTCCGCAGTTCATGGCTGGCATTGGCCACAAAATCGACCCGCATCCGCTCCGCCGCATAAGCGCCGCTATGATCGACCAGATGGACTAGCCGCCACATTTCTTCCGCCGCGCCAAAGGGAGCGATCCGCATTTGCCAGCGCTGGTCCCGCGCGCCTAGCCCCACCAGTTCAACCATATCCGCTTCGGTCATCGCCGCCATGTTCGTCAACCTTTCGGCGGCTGCCGGATGGCGGATGGCGATGCGGGCATCCTCACCCTCGATATATGCGCCCAGCAACAGTCGCGCCGCGCGATTGGCGCGCAGAATGCGTCCTTTCTCGATCAGCAGAAGCGGGTCGGCTATGCCCTCCAAAAGATCGGCAAAGCCGGGCTGGTCGATCAGCCTGGGGGATAGTGGCGCATCCTCCACGCGTTCCTGGACAATGCCACGCTGGCCTCCTTGCGTCGAGATCAGAAGGACGAGCACACCCGCCAGCACCGGCAGCACGATGGCCAGCGGCGACGCGCCGAGCAAAAGTGCGCCTCCTGTGCCCAGCAACAGCATGGCGATGGAAGCCGTGATCTGCGATACGCTCAGTCGATTCATGGTTACCGCGCTGGATTCTTCCGGCTTTTACTGCGATGGCTAGAGGTATAGCGCGTAAAATTTACGCTTTGGCAAGCGCGATAGCGGATCATGACGAAATGAGCGAGCCCATGACCGGACAGGATGATCCTCAGCAACCCTCCGCGCAGGAAGGGCAAGAGACGGCGCACGAGCCGGTGTCGTCGCGTCGGCAATTGCTGATGGGTGGCGCGATCGCCGCGTCAGCCATCGTATCGATACGTCCCGCGCTCGCCAATACCGCTGCGTCCGTCCTCAACTGTACCATCCCCGTGCCCGATCAGGCGCGGGCGGGCAACTATATCGCGCCCAACGGACAGGTCGTGCCCGCCGGAACGCCCGGCGCCTTTCCCGCGGCGGGACGGAGCTATACCGGCGAACAGGTGAAGCAGGCTTTGCGGGGAAGGCCGCTGCCGGGGACCGGCTATGAGCAGAATCAGGCCTATCTGAACTATATTCGTCGCCTTCAATCGGGCACCAGCGGCTTTACCTGCTACGCCTCACTTCAGATGCCGCGTTGATTTTCCAGGGAGCGCATATGGCTTTTTAGCGTTGATGCCGTTGCATTACGGCGCAGTGTTTAGAGGCCTCCATGTTTCATACCCGTCCGCCGGTGGCGGAATCTTTTTCCATTGCGATCTATCTTTATGAGCCGAGCGACGGCGGGCTGGATCGGATTGCCATTCTGTTTGCCAGCCATCTTGCGCGGCGCGGCGTGCGGGCTGAATTGTGGATGGCGCGAAGGGAAGGACCAGTGGCAGGGCTGATCGATCCGGCGGTCACGGTGCGTCGCGTGCCGTCGCCGCCTTTGCCCCGACGTCTGGCGATGATCGCGCAATTTCCCGCCTTGGCGGCCATGATAAGACGGCATCGTCCCGCAATCCTCTGTTCTGCCGGAAATCAAAGCAATATGCTGGTTGCTCTGGCAGCGTTGGGTACTGGCACGCGCGCGGTCGGGCGTATTTCCAATCCTCTGATTTATGCTCATCAAAGGCGTCTGGCCGCTTATTTCCGACTCCGCCGTTTTCGCGCCATAGCTCGCGCCTGTGCGATGACCATAGTGATGGGAGAGCAGGATCGCCGCATGCTGATGGCGCCGGGACCGTTGGCGGCACATGACGTCCGCCTGTTGCCGCGTCCTAGCGTAACGCCAGCGATGGAGGCCGCGTTCGCGGCACGGCAACGCCGCCATCTGGACGATCCCTTCCGCTTGCTCATGGCCGGTCGTCTTACCGTGCAGAAGGATCACGCGCTGGCGCTGCGAGCGCTGGCTCGCTTGCCGCATATCGACTGGCGCTTGAAAATTGCGGGCGATGGCCCGTTGCGCGAAGAACTTGGCCAGCTATGCGAGGAACTGGGTATCAGCGACAGGGTCGATTTCCTTGGTTTCGTCATTGATCCCCAGCAACTCGCAGCCATGATGGGGCAGGTCGACCTGCTGCTTCAGCCTTCCCGATGGGAAGGATTGGCCGGCACCGTCATCGAAGCACTGGGTTGCGGCGCGGGCGTGGTGGCGACCGATAGCACGGCTAATATCCGGCCTGTGTTGCAGGCGGCAGGACAGCATGATCCGGTTCCGGTCGGGGATGAGGCAGCCTTCGCACGCGCCATTGAATGGGCGTTGGCCCATCCCGCCTCTCCGGAACAACTGGCCGCTGCGACCAGTCCGTATCGGCTGTCTCATGCGCTGGATGAATATTTTCGTGCCTGTCAAAGCCTGAGTGTGCAGCATTATTCCAGGGCGACATCGCCAGTGTGATCGGGATGCGTTAGTCACCTGCTTACCCCTTTGCGTTATGGCGGAGGCGGCAATTAAACGGGGTAGGGCTGTGACAGTCGATCAATGCTATCATGAGGAGGCGCAGGGAAGCATTATTTCCCGAATCCTTGATGACATGGTGCTGCTCTATCACCGCCCCTCCGGCCAGACGCATATGGTTATCAGTCCCGTGCCGGAAATCCTGGCCGCGCTGAAGGATAGCGCCCCGGCGTCGGCGCAAATCCTGTATGAACGGTTATCGCGCCTCTACGACCTGGGACCGGCTGGCACCGCGCTGGCGGAGATAGAGGGACATCTGGTGAACATGACGGCGCTGGGGTTAATCCGCACAGCCGCATGAAGCATCGTATCACCCTTTCCATTGGCCCGGCGACCTTTCGCATCGGGTCGGCATGGCCAGACCCGATCCGGGAATTGAAGCGCCTCTATGCCGACTATCCCGCGCCTGCGGGCGATTTCGCCGATTTCACCGTCCGGCTCGAGCCGGCCGGGGCGTTGCGCCGCTGGCTGCGCCCATCCATCTTCATTACCGGTGATCACGGCCTGGCCGATGCCGCGCCCATGAGCCTGCCGCATGGCCTGCTCGCCGCAGAGATGGGGATGAACCTGCAAATGGCGCTAGGCTGGCGGCGGCACTTGCTCCTCCATGCCTCCAGCGTGGAAAAGAACGGGCGCGTGTTGGTCATGACCGGCGAGTCCGGGTCAGGCAAATCCACATTGGCGGCGCAACTGGGCGAGCGTGGCTGGCGGTTAATGGGGGATGAATTTGCGTTGCTCGATCTGGCGACGGGAGTCGTGCTGCCCTTTCCTCGCCTCGTCTCGCTCAAGAACCGGGCGATCGGCGTGATGGCGGCTGAAGTGCCTGCAGAGCGGATGGGGCCGCTGATGGCAGGCACGGCCAAGGGCGACATTCGCCATATGGTGCCCCGCGCCGAGGCCGTGGCTCGCATGGATGAAGGCGCTTCCCCTGCACTGCTGCTGTTTCCCCGATTTGGCCATGCGCCGGATATCCGTTCCGTTGGACATGGAGAGACGTTCATGCGGTTGACACAGGCGTCGACCAATTATGTGGCGCTGGGCGAGCCGGGTTTTGCGGCGCTGACCCGCTTTGTGAAAACCGTGCCAGCCAAGGCTATCGATTTCCCATCGGGCAACGAGGCCATCGCCATGGTCGAACGACTGTGGGAACAACGCGCGTGAATGCGTTGCCGCTTGTCTGCGCTTTGCGGGAGCCCGGCACCGTCGCGGCGTTCGGGGCGGAGCAATGGAATATGCTGATCGCCATGGCGCGGGCGGAGCGGTTGATTGGTACACTCGCCGTGCGGATCGGCGACATGCCAGTGCCGGAAGCAGTGCGCTTCGTGCTGGCCGACGCACGGTTGGATGCCGAGTGGGAGGCACGGCAGGCGCTATGGGAGGCGGATCGTGCGGCGGTCGCGCTGAAGCCGCTGGGGTTGCGGGTCGTGTTGCTCAAGGGCACCGCTTATGCGGCTGCCAGGTTGAAGGCTGGGGAGGGGCGGTTCATTGGCGATCTCGATATCCTCGTGCCGCGCAATGCGATGGCGGAGGTGGAGAAATATTTGATGGCGGCGGGATGGGAGTGGGTGAAGCCCGATCCCTATGATGACGCCTATTACCGTCAGTGGATGCATGAACTGCCGCCGATGATCCATCAGGAGCGGGACCGGATGATCGACGTGCATCACACCATCCTGCCGCTGACGGCAAGGCAAACGCCGGATGCGGGGGCGATGATCGCGGACGCCATTTCCGTAACCGGCGGATTATATGTCCTGTCGCCGGAAGACCGGATCTGCCACGCGGTCGCGCATCTGCTGGCGGACGGCGATCTGGCGGGCGGCCTGCGGAACTTGTGGGACATATATTGCCTGCTGGGGGAGGTGGACGCCGGAGCGCTGGAAACGCGCGCCGGGCGGCATGGCCTGTCGCGCCATGTGCGGCAGGCGCGGCGGCTGGCCGATGCGCTTTATGGAGAAGGGCGGAGGCGGCTCACGCCGTGGGATCGGATCGTCATCGCCCGTCTGCTGGCCCGCGACGGCTGGGGCAGGGAAACGCGCAAAGGGCTGTGCTTCGCCTTCTATCTCCGCTCGCACTGGCTGCGGATGCCCCCGATGATGCTGGCGCGGCATTTGTTCACCAAATGGCGCAAGGGGCATCGGCCGGTTTAGATGACGATGGCAGGTTGGGTGGTTTTCAGACAGGCAGCTTGCGGGAAAGTGTGGCCTGATGGAAGTCATTCCACGGCGCCGGAAAACCCCTCGACTCGCATTGTCGGACAGTTTCTCAATCCGACAGTGATTCTCGGACAACCCAATGCACGACACGGCCGCACAACACCGACAAGCAGGTGTTTTCCGTCAGTGTCGGCTTTAGAGTGCGGTGCAAGGCTTGATAAATGACCGGCAATTGGTCGTTTCCCGTCCTGCCATCAATCGCGCTTCAATATGTCCAGCGCCAGCACGGTCAGGGCTTCGCTTGCGGTGGCGACGACCTTGTCGGCTTCCGGCGCCCAAAAGGGGCTGTGGAGCGAGGGGAGGGAGAGCTGACCCGCCGCTGCCTTCGCCATCTGGTCTGCGGGAACGCCGCCGACCCAGAAGATGAAACTGTTGATATTCTTGTCCGCGCGGTAATAGCGGCCGAAATCCTCGCCGCCCATGACTGGCGGAGTTTTCACCACCTGGTCTTGTGCAAAATGACCACGCAGCAGGGTCGCCATCTGTTCGGCAAATTCCGGCGGGTTGTAGGTGGAGGGCGTGAATTCATCCTTTACCGATACCACCGGCATCCGGTCTTCGGAAATGCCCGCCGCTATGGCCTCCCCCCGGGCGATCCGCTCAATCCCCTTGATGAGCTTTGCTCGCGTCTCGTCGGAATAGCTGCGGACAGTCAGTTGCAGCTTCGCCTCGTCGGGGATGATGTTGTGCTTGGTCCCGCTCTGAAAGCTACCGACGGTGACGACCGCGGGGTCTTGGGGATCTTGCTCCCGGCTCACCAGCGTCTGGAGAGTGGTGACGATGCGCGCGCCCAGGACGATGGGGTCCTTGGTCGCCTGCGGATAGGCGCCATGGCCGCCTATCCCCTTCACCACGATATCGACGCTGTCCACATTGGCGAGCGCATAGCCGGGCGTATAGCCGATCTTCCCCGCCTCCATATTGCCGGCGTCGTGGAAGGCGATGGCATGGGTCGGGCGCGGGAAGCGGTTGTAGAGCCCGTCCTCCAGCATCGCCCGCGCGCCCTTGCCGGTTTCCTCGGCGGGCTGCAGGATCATGACCAGCGTGCCTTTCCACTGGTCTTTGCGGGCGGAAAGCAACTTCGCCGTTTCGATAAAGGCAGTCATGTGCGTGTCATGACCACAGGCGTGCATGACGCCGGTGTCCACGCCCTCCGCCGTCTTGGCGCGGACCTTGGAGGCGAAGGGGAGGCCGGTCTGCTCCGTCACCGGCAGGCCGTCCATGTCGGCGCGGATCAGCAGCACGGGGCCGGAGCCGTTCTTCATCACCGCCACGACGCCGGTGCCGCCGACTTTTTCGGTGACGTCGAACTTCATCGTCTTGAGCCGTTTGGCGAGCTTGACGCCGGTTTCGCTTTCCTGGCCTGACAGTTCGGGGTTGGCGTGCAGATCGCGGTAGAGCGTCATGAGGTCGTCCATGTCGCCTGCGATGGCCGCGCCGATCTCGCTTTGCCGGGGCGCGGGTGCGGGCGGGGCCGCCGGGGAAGGCGGCGTTTGGGCGCTGGCGATGGAGGACAGGCTCACCGCGGCCAGAACAGCCGTCAGCATATGACGCATGAATGAAACTCCGTTGCGGGGCGGACAGCATAAGAGCAAGGCGAAGGGATGGGAAAGGGGGTTTGTTATGTTTACAGGACCGGTTTCGGCCAGAAGCGGACAACCCACCTCCGTTCGGGCTGAGCCTGTCGAAGCCTGTCCTGAGCGACGCCGCGGGCGGCGTTGAAGGGCCTTCCACTGAGCGAAGCGAAGAGGCCTCCCTTACGATCGGCCTAGCCCTTCGACTTTGCTCAGGGCGAACGGAGATAAGGGAATGTCCACCTTCCACCCCAACCCGCTATTGATCGAGTGTCGACGAAGGCGCGTTCAAGCCGCCAGGCGCAGGAACGGCACCGGTTGGGTTGAGCGCAGGACGATAGGGTGGCCCTCCGACGCTTCGAACAGTTCGCCGTCCAGGATGACGCTGCTGCGGTCGCCTTCGATGCGGATGGTGTCGCCCTGTTCCAGATGGATGCCTTGCATATGCGCCTTGCCCACGCGCTTGAAGATGCTGGCCCAGGCGAGCCGCACCAGCGCGGGAACGCTTTGGTCCACCGCCATCAGCTTCATGTTGCCGCGCTGGCTTTCGCCCGGGCGGGTGCCGAGCAGCAGCCGCTCCAGCGTAGTGACGATCAGCACGGAAAAGCGCCCCACCAGCTCGCCCTCGCGGATAAGTGAGATGCGGACCGGGCGGCTCGACGGCGGCAGGAAGCGCGCGCGGACGCCGAACAGCAGCGACACCAGCACGGCGATGGCCGTCAGGAAATGGCTGAGGCCATTGGACAGGCCCAGCGGATAGATCTGATTGCGGCAATAGAGGATCGAATCGGCAAGGCCCGCGCCGCCAAGGAACATGCCCAGCACCGGCCGTGTTTCCGCCCGCCCGTCAGACAGCGCGATCAGCTCGCGCGCGACGACATGATCATCCACGCCCGACTTGGCGATGGCCACGATCCGCTCCAGCGCCTTGATCGGATCGCCATGGATGCCAAGGTCCAGCGCGATGAGATTGGTCTTGCCGTTGGGCAGCACCGCGATAGGCGGCACGCGGCCCTGGAAATGCTCACCCTGATAGAGTTCCGTCAGCGCCGCCTGCACCGTGCCATCGCCACCATTGATGACGATCACGGTAGGGTCGATGCGGGCGAAGATCTGAAGCGCCCGGCCGATCTGGTCGACATGCTCCACTTCATAATGGAAGATGTCAGGGTTGCTGGCGCAATAGCTCCGCACCCGCGGCAGGGTCTGCCGGTTGCCCGTGGATTTGGGATTGGACAGGAGCGCGACGCGGACCATGGCTATATCGTCACATATATTTGAGGTTGATTGTGATCCGGGTCACGCCCGGCCCGGCATAAAATGCTGCCTTGTCGACCGAGGGCTTGCCCAGGTTGAAGATGCTGATGCTCGGATTGTTGGAAAAGCCGCCACCGTCGCGGGAAATATCGGTTTTCCCGTTTCCGTCGCGATCATGGCGCACGGCGATGCCATATTTGCCCGGCTCCGGCACCGGCATACAGAAACGCATGGTGCCGTTGCTGGGACGAGCCGTGGTTTCGATGCGGTTGAGCCAGGCGCCCTTGGCCAGCCAGGCGCTCCGCGTGGCAGGATAGGACTGAAGCCGCACGCTGCCCGTCGAGGCGACGAAACCGCGCACGTCCACCAGCACCGCCGGCCCCTTGGCTGACGCGGTGCACAGATCCATGTCGTTTCCGACCTCGCGATGCTGGGCCCATGCCGGGGCAGCGGCGAACAAAGCCCCCACCGACATCAGTCCTGCAACAACTTTCAACATGACCATTACACTCCTGGAAGCTATAGCCGCCCGAACGGATCGGACGGCGGCCCTGTTCGCCCCACTTTTTCCGTAGAATCGCATATGGTCCGGCTTTGCGGCCAAAACATGGTGATGGGACGACGACATATTGAAATGCTGACCGCCATCGATCGATACCTCGCCCGTCTGATTGCCTTGCCCATGCTGGGCACGCTGGTGATCGCCGCCATGCTGCTGGTGCTGGACAAGATGCTGAGCCTGTTCGATTTCGTCGCGGCCGAGGGCGGACCGGTCAGCGTCGTCTGGCGGATGCTGGCCAATATGCTGCCCGAATATCTCTCGCTCGGCATTCCGATCGGGCTGATGCTGGGCATATTGCTCGCCTTCCGCAAGCTGGCGCAGACGTCGGAGCTGGACGTGATGCGGGCGGTGGGCCTGTCCTATGGGCGGCTCTTGCGGGTGCCCTATATGTTCGCGATCGGTATGGCGGTCCTCAATCTGGGCATTGTCGGTTTCGTTCAGCCGCTGTCCCGCCATGCCTATGAAGCGTTGCGCTTCGAACTGCGCTCCGGCGCGCTGGGCGCGTCGATCAAGGTGGGCGAGTTCACCAGCCTGGGTAAGCGCATGACCATGCGGATCGAGCGCAGCTTGGATGAGGGACGCAATCTTCAAGGCATTTTCGTGCGCGCGGAGGGCAAGAACGGCCAGTCGCTTGCTGTCACCGCGGCGCAGGGCAGCTTTCTGGCGACGGACGATCCCGACACGATCATCTTCCGCCTGCGCGATGGTGTGCTGGTGAACAATGCGCCCAAATATAAAACGCCGCGGATACTGTCCTTTTCCAGCCACGATCTGCCCATCGACCTGCCGCAGATCGAGAGCTTTCGCGGGCGCGACGTGGACCGGGAAAAGACAATCAACGAACTTGTCACCATAGCCCATGATCCCGCCACACCAAAAAAGTTGCGGAACGAAGTGCGCGCCAATTTCCATTTCCGCGTGGTGGAAGTGGTGATGATGCTGCTGCTGCCGCTGGCGGCGCTGGCCTTTGCTATTCCGCCCAAGCGATCCACATCGGCGCTGGGCGTATTCCTCTCCATCGTGTTCATCGTGACCTATCACAAGATCAATCAATATGGCGAAAGCGTCGGCGCGCTGGGGCGGGTCGATCCGATCATTGCGCTATGGGGGCCATTCCTGCTGACGTCGGTGCTCATCTTCTGGATGTATCATGTGGTCGCGCATCGTCCCGGCGGCCAGCCAATTGGCGCGCTGGAATATGCCTTTGCGAAGATCGGCAAGCAGGTGAGCCGTATCCTGCCGCTGAGCAACCGGCGTAACGGCAGTTCTACGCAAGAACCGCAGGGAGCGGCGTGATGTTCGATTTCTTCCCGTCGCGCCAGATCAGCTTCTACATGGCGCGGCTGTTTTTCACCCGGACCTTCGCCGTGCTGGCGATGCTGGTGGTGGTGCTCCAGATGCTCGACTTGCTGGGCGAATCGGGCGACATCCTGGCTTATGCGGGCAATGGCGACGCGCAATTATGGCATTATGTCGGCCTGCGCGCGCCGCAGATCGTTGCCCGTTTTCTGCCATTTTCCGTGCTGCTGGGCACGCTCATCATGCTGGCGACGCTCAACCAGAACAGCGAGATCATCTCGATGAAGGCGGCGGGGCTGTCCGCGCATCAGATATTGGCGCCGCTCATCGCTTCGGCGCTGGGCGTGGCCCTCATCAGCTATGCCTTCAACGAGCGGGTCGTGGCGCGCTCGACAGCCGCGCTCAGCGCCTGGCAGGCGGTCGATTACGGCCCGATCCCGCAGGATAGCGGAGTCAAGGTCAATCCCTGGGTGCTGGATGGCAACAATCTCGTCAACGCCACCATCGTTGCGGGCCGGGGCACGGCGACGCAGTTGCGGAAAGTGCATATCTACAATCGCGTCAACAACAGCCTGACGACCATCGTGCGTGCGCCCAAGGGCCATTATGACGCCGGCGCGAAGGATTGGGTATTGGAAGGCGCGCAGCAATTCGACGTAGCGCGCGGCACGGTGCGGGATTTGGGCACGGTCCATTTCGGGCGTGATATCAGGCCGGAGCAGTTCACCCTGGCCAAGGTCGATGCCGATGCGTTGACCTTTGGCGATTTGCGTTCCGCCATTGCCGACCTTCATGACGCCGGGCGGCCTACATCCGAACTGGAAGCCAGTTTGTGGCACAAGCTGTCAGGGCCGCTCTCTGCGATCCTGATGCCGATACTGGGGTCCGTGGCAGCGTTCGGGCTGGCGCGCTCAGGCCAGCTTTTCGTCCGTGCGGTTCTGGGGATGGCGCTGGGCTTCGCCTATTTTGTGGCGGATAATTTCTCGCTCGCCATGGGCAGTCTGGGCGCTTATCCGCCTTTCCTTGCAGCGTGGGCGCCTTTCTTGCTGTTCCTGCTGGTGGGCGAAACGGTGCTGTTCAGGACGGAGGAATAGGGGGGAGGAAGATGGTCCAGCGCAAGGCCAAACCGATTCACATCCTTCCATGTCAATAATATTCGGCCACCGCATAGGGCGGCCCGTTGTACCAGTTTGAGTCTGGCGCATCGAGTTTGATTGCGACCACGATACGAGTGCCGACGTCGGTGCAGCGCCAGCGACTTCCACTCATCATGAATTCGCCGCCGATAACGAAATCAGCCTGCTTCATTCCCGCCATTCAGCGCCGCGTCATGGTGCTTCGCGCGATCTTGCCGACCAAGGGGAACATCCCCTTGTAGTTCCCGCGATGATAGGGCGAGTCCGCTTCCAGCGTCGCAATCAAGCGGCGATGCGCCTTGCTCAGCCCGTGATAGGGAACGCTCGGCAGCAGGTGATGCAGCGCATGATAGCGCAGCCCCACCGGCGCCCAGATCGCGGCCAGCGGGGAAGGCGGCGGCACGTTCACGGAATCCAGATATTGCGCCGTCACGGTCATCGCATCTCCCTCATTTTCCCAGAGATGCGCGACCAGCGTGCGAAGCTGGTTGATGACGGTCATGCCCGAATGCACGGCCATATAAATCAGCAACGGCTTCCACCCGAAGGCGAACACGCTGCCCACCAGCGCCAGCGCAAAGACGCAAGCGCCTGCTTCCTGCCATGCCCATTGCCGCGCAAAGTTACCTTCGGGTGCACGGCGGCGATAGGCCGGATTGATCGACAGCGCCGAAAATTCCGCCACCACCTTCTGGCGAAGCGAGGGGATGAGCACGGACAGTGGCGTCAGCACGCCAAAGCGCAGGATCAAGCCAATCGGCGCCAGCGCCGCCACGATGATGAACAGGGGCAGCGACCAAGGCTTCATCAGCGCGAGAGGTAGATATTCCGGATCGTTCGCGGTGCCGTAACGGGTACGGGCATGATGCTGGGTATGCACCTCCTCATACATGAAAGAGGGGATCATCAGCGGGATGCCGACCAGTAGATTCCATGCGAAACGGAAGCCCGGAAGCGCGCCTTCGCGAATATGTGTTAGTTCATGGATGAAGCTCGCCGCGCGATAAAGCGCCAGCATTGCGACCAGCCCGGAAATGACGGCCAACGCCGTGCTGTCAAACAGCACCGCGCCCGCCAGCGCTGCATAGCCCAGCAATGCGGATGCGAGGAAATCTGGCCAGTAAATCGCGGGATTGGCCGTCGACAGCGTGCGCGTCAGTTCGGCGGCGGCGCGCAGCATCGCCGCGTCGTCTGGTATCGGCTTGCGGGCCTGAGCGTCCGGCGTCCGGTGCGCGGCGGCAAGAACAGGGTCATGCACAGTCATGCAGGCGTTCCTAAAACGCAATTGCGCTGAGATCGTGGCAGCAACGTGACATACTCGCCCAGTTGCAGCCATAACGCCACATCCCGTTCGTCTCCGGATGGCGGTAAGTCCCTGATTGACAATCGCCGTCCAACCGTCGAACTGCTCCCCCTTTCTCTCAGTGAAAGCGGTCAGCCGTGGCGTCTCATGATCTGGTGATTTCCCCCGTATCTTCCAAGGGTGAATTGAAGGCATTTGTCGATCTGCCCTGGCAGCTTTACGCTAACGACCCGCACTGGGTGCCGCCGCTCAAGAGCGAGGTCTACGGGATCATAAGCCCCGGCAAGAACCCCTTTTTCGAACATGCCGAGGCGCAATATTTTCTCGCCCGGCGCGGGCAGAAAGTGGTTGGGCGCATCTCCGCCCATTTCGACCGGCTGGCGCTGGCCATGCCGGTGGAGCAGGGCATGGGGCCAGGTACCGGCAATTTCGGCCTGTTCGAAGCCGAGGATGCTGAAATCGGTGCGGCGTTGATTCGGGCGGCGGAAGGCTGGCTGAAGGCCAAGGGCATGACCCGCGTCGTCGGTCCGGTTTCGCTGTCGATCTGGGAAGAGCCCGGCTTGCTGATTCAGGGCTTCGATCATGCGCCCACGGTGATGATGGGTCATAACAGCCCTGCCTATCAGGGGATGATCGAGGGCGCGGGTTACAGCCCGGTCAAGCAGCTTAAGACCTATGAGCTTGACATCACGCAGGATTTTCCGCCGCTGATCCAGCGCATCGTCACATCGGGCGAAAAGAATGCGCGGATTCGCATTCGGCAGGTCGACAAGTCGAAATTCGACGAGGAAGCCGCAATCATCCTGCGTATCCTGAACGATGCCTGGGGCAATAATTGGGGATTCGTGCCGATCACCGATCATGAGGTTGAGCATTTCGGTAAGCAGTTGAAGCCTATCGTGCGTGAAGACCTGATCATGATCGCCGAACTGGAGGGGGAGCCGGTGGCATTCATGATCACGCTGCCCGACCTCAACGAAGCGATCAGGCCTTTGAATGGATCTCTTTTCCCCTTCGGCTGGGCCAAGCTGCTCTGGTGGCTGCGTAATCCGAAGGTCCGCACCATGCGGGTGCCGCTGATGGGCGTGGTGCAGCGGTTGCAGGCGTCGCGCCTCGCCAGCCAGTTGGCCTTCATGATGATCGAATATATCCGCCGGAGCGCGATCACCCGCTATGGGGCCAGCCGGGGTGAAATCGGCTGGGTGCTGGATGATAATCAGGGCATGAACGCCATCGCCGACGCCATCGAGAGCAAGGTGAACAAGGTTTATCAGATATACGAAAAGGCGCTCTGAGGGCCTTTTTCCTGCCTTTCATTTGGAAAGATCCGGCGCGTGGGAATAAACGCCGCGCGCCAGCCATATGCGCGGCATGACGACCCATTTCGCCGACATGCACATATCCCCTTTTCATCGCCCCGGCTGCGCGATCGCTCTTCGTGGAGCGTTGGGCCGACCGCTGCGCGTGGCGCTGTTTTCGGGCAACTATGATTGCGTTCGGGACGGCGCCAATCAGGCGCTCAATCGCCTTGTCGCGTATCTGCTGGATCAATTGGGCGCGCAGGTCCGCATCTATTCTCCCACCGCGCCCCGTAAGGCGTTCGAATCGGTCGGCGACATTTGCTCCGTTCGCTCGCTCAGCATTCCGGGCCGGCCGGAATATCGGCTGGCATTGGGCTTGACCCGCGCCGCAAGGCAGGATCTGGAACAGTTCGCACCCGATGTGATCCATCTTTCCGCGCCCGACTTGCTGGGCCGACAAGCCCAGAAATACGCGCGCCTTCACGGCATTCCGGTGGTCGCCAGCCTGCACACCCGCTTTGAAACCTACCTCGACTATTATTGGCTCGGCTTGTTGCGTCCCGCGGTCGAGCGTTATCTTGATCGTTTCTATAGCGAGAGCGATCATATATTGGCGCCCACGCCGCCCATAGCACAGGATATGGCCGCCGATTTCGGCGCGGGAAAGGTGTCGATCTGGGGCAGGGGAGTCGATCCAGCATCGTTCCGGCCCGGGCTTCGCGACGAAGGCTTCCGCTCCGCGCACGGCTATGCGCCCGATGATGTGATCCCGCTGTTCTTCGGGCGGCTAGTGCTGGAAAAGGGGTTGGGCATCTTTGCCGAGACTGTCGCCCAGGTACGCGCGTGCGGACATGATGTGCGGCCCCTGATCGTCGGAGAAGGCCCGGCACGGGGCTGGCTGGCGGAACGGATGCCCAACGCCACCTTCATGGGCCATTTGTCGGACGAAGCGCTGGGCCGCGCCGTGGCCAGCGCGGACCTGCTCATCAACCCCAGCGTTACCGAAGCCTTCGGCAACGTCAATCTGGAGGCGATGGCGTCCGGTCTTGCTGTCGTGTCTGCCGATGTCGCCAGCGCGGCGGCGCTCATTGCCCAAGGCCGGACGGGATTGCTGGCTCCGGCTGGCGATGTGGCGGCCTATGTGGAGGCAGTCATCGAACTGGTGACGGACAGGGAGAAGCGGCTGGCGATTGGCGCCGCGGCAGCGGAGGCGGCGGCGTGTCATCGCTGGGCGGATGTTCTGGAGGATGTCGCGCGCGCATATTGCCATGTTCTACACATCCCGCTTGCCGTGCCGGTGGGACAGGCGGCATGATGGGCATATGAGGGACAGGACAGGCGATCATCCCGACATCACCGCCGATCTGCGCGCTATGCGCCGCTATGCCCGTTCGCTGACGCGTGACGATCAGGATGCGGATGATGTGGTGCAGGATGCGCTGGTCCGCGCCATCGAACGGAGTGCGACCTACCAGCCTGAACGCCGCCGCCGTCCCTGGCTGCTCGCCATCGTCCACAATGTCTTCCTGTCGGCCAAGCGGCGCGAAGCGGCAGAAGCGCGGCGCAACGGCCGTTTTGCCGAAACGATGGTGGACCGGATCGACCCGGCGCAGGAAGAACATGCGCGGCTGGCTGAAATCGCCCGCGACTTTGCCGCCTTGCCGGACGCGCATCGCGCGGTGCTGCACCTGATCGGGGTGGAGGGGTTGAGCTATCAGGAAGCAGCCGCCGCGCTGGATGTGCCTTTGGGCACGGTCATGTCACGGCTCTGGCGCGCTCGCGCGGCTTTGCGGCGGGATGAGAAGGAACGGCAGCAACATGGACCCGGCCTACGCCTGGTGGGAGGACGAGATGACTGACGATCCGATCGATCTGGAGATCAACGCCTATGTCGACGGTCAGCTCGATCCCGACCGGCGGTTCGCGGTGGAAACGCATTTGTCGCGTCATCCGGTGCGTGCGGCGCAGGTGATGGATGACCTCAGCGTTCGCAGCGCGCTCGCCCTGCTGACGTGGGATGCAAGCCCGGTGAAGGGCGAGGGGAAGAAGCCGCTGGCCGCGCAGTTGAACCCGCGCCGCAAATCCTTGTGGCGCCGCGCAGTTCCGCTTGGGGCGTCTTTCGCGGGAGTCGCGGCGGCGGCAACTGGTTTCGCCGTCATCACCGAAGGGCCGCCGGGCTATGTGAATTATGCGGTCACCTCTCACCGCATCGCCATGTTGCGGGCGCATATGGATTCACAGGCTGAAACCACGCATTTCGATTCGCAGGAAATCGCTTTGCGAACTCGCATCGCCATGCCCAAATTCCCGCAGGACTGGCATGTGACCGACGTGCAGCTTTTTCCGACGAACAAGGGGCCAGCGCTGTTGGTCGCGGTGCGGACGGAGGGGGGGCAGAAGCTGTCGATCTTCGCCGTGCGGGAAAAGACCGACGCGCCCGAGCGTCCCGATGCCATCCGCGAAGGCGAGCAATCGGTGGCCTATTGGCGGCGCGGCGACATGTCATATGCCTTGACCGGCGAGGAAGAGCCGGGCGCGATCGACGCTACCGCCGAAGCGCTCGCCCAGCATCGGTCCTGACAGAATCCGTCAGGCTGCGAAAGCCGGTTCCGCCAGCGCCTCGCCATGGTCGCGAATCGCGCGGGGCCATGGGGCGCAGGCAGCTTCGAACGCGCTTTTGTCCTTCGCATAGAGCGCACGCATCGCTGCCTCATAGCCCGGCCGGTCGCCCGCCATCACGGTAAGGAAATGATAGGCTGCATCCATGGCGGCGCGGGGCGATGGGCTACCCACGCTATCCTTGCGCGCTGCTTCGACCAGCCGCCGCAAGGTGGCGGAAGCGCCGCCCGGTTGCGCCGCCAGCCATTCCCAGTGGCGAGGGAGGAGGGTTATTTCACGCGGTTGCACGCCCAGTCTGGGACGCCCGCGCCCGCGCGGTGCCTCCGCGACGGGACCGCGCAGGTCGATATCCACCTGCCGCCCCGTCACATCGTCGAACAGCAGGATATTCTGTGCGTCCTTGCCCATGGCGTTGAGGGCGGCGCGTATCTCCTCCTCATCGCCCGTCGCGATCCATGTTTCGTCCGCAAAGGCCGTCAATGTGCGTGTCATGCCGATCTCCTTCGGCATGCTATTTATTATCCGGGTATTATTTAGTCAATATGATCCGGGTAAAATATCAGATCCGTAGCTCTACCCACGTCGGCGCATGGTCGCTGGCTTTTTCCCGCCCCCGGAATTCCTTGTCCACCTGAGCATCGATCAGGCGGTCCGCGGCGGTGGGGCTGAGCAGAAGATGGTCGATGCGAAAGCCCGCATCGCGCGGCCAAGCGTTCATCTGGTAGTCCCAGAATGTCCAGACACCCCCGGCAGGATGGCGGCTGAGAATCGCGTCGGTCCACCCATCGCCCAGCAGGCGGCGATAGGCGGCGCGGCTTTCCGGCTGCATCAGCGCGTCATTGGCCATCGCCTTTACGGAATAGACGTCCCGGTCGCGCGGAATGACATTATAGTCGCCCGCGAGGATAGCGGGTATTTCCTCCGCCCAGATCTGAGCCGCGCGGTCACGCAGCCTTTTCATCCAGCGCAGCTTGTAATCGAACTTCGGGCCAGGCTGCGGATTGCCGTTGGGCAGGTAGATGCTGGCGACGCGCACGCCCTTCACGTTCGCTTCGATATAGCGGCTATGTTCGTCCTCCGGCTCGCCATCAAGGCCGCGCCGGACTTCAACGGGCGTTTCCCCGCGCGCGAGGATGGCGACGCCGTTGAAGCCTTTCTGCCCGTGCCAGATCGCGCCATAGCCCGCATCCTCTATATCCTTCACAGGGAAGGTTTCGTCGGATGTCTTGATCTCCTGAAGGCAGGCGATGTCGGGCCGCGTTTCGTCTAGCCACTCCAGCAGACGCGGCAAGCGCGCCTTGATCCCATTGATGTTGAAAGTGGCGATGCGCATGGCGGTGACTCCTCGCCAGCCTCCCTAAAGAGAAGAAACGCCCTTGGCTATCAGATCGAAAAGCTGGTGCCGCAGCCGCAGCCGGCGGTGGCGTTGGGGTTCGTCACCTTGAACGCCGCGCCGCCCAGATCGGACACGAAATCGACCGCGGCCCCACGCACCAGGTCGATGCTGACATCATCGACGACCAGCGTCACGCCATCCCGCTCCGCCGTCAGATCGCCCGTTTCCACCGCATCGGCTAGGCCGAAGCGGTATTGGAAGCCTGAACAGCCGCCGCCTTCCACGGCAAGGCGCAGGATCGCGGGCTTGCCTTGCTTGGCGGCGATGGCGGCCACGCGAGCGGCGGCGGAGGGTGTCAGATCAATGTCGGCCATGGATGTTAGATAGGAGCAAGCGAAAGGCCCGGCAACCCATGAGCGCCGGGCCTTTGAAAAGCTTATCGGTAAAGCGCGCTTAGTCGGCCGCTTTTTCTTCAGCCTTGGTCGGGCCGCCCATGGCGATCGGCGGCTTGGTGTTCATCGCGATCAGATAGTCGGGACCGGCGACGAAGGGAATTGGATTGATGGCCTGTCCGTCGACGCGGACTTCATAGTGGAGGTGACTGCCGGTCGAACGGCCCGTGGAGCCCATCAGGCCGATGACCTGACCGCGCCGCACATAGCTGTTCGCGGCCACCAGCAGCTTCGACATATGGCCGTAGCGCGTTTCCATGCCGTGACCGTGCGAAATCTGGACGAGATTGCCATATCCGCTGGCCCAGCCCGCGCGGCTGATGATGCCGTCGGCAGTGGCGTAGATCGGGGTGCCGATGGGACCGGGGATATCCACGCCCTTGTGCATCCGCGCGCCGCCTTTGAAGGGGTCGGAACGGACGCCGAAATTGGAGGTCAGCGACAGCTTTTCAACGGGACGGCCGGAGGGGATATAGGCAGTCGACTTGGCATTGCCGTCAAGGCGCTGGAGGCTGGTGAAGAGGTTGGAGAAACCGACATCGGAAGGTCCAAGCGGGCTCATGTTGATTTCGGATGCGTCGCCATAAGGGTCGTCATCGTTCGAAGCGTGGGCTGGAACTGCGGCGCACAGTGCGCCTGCGATGCCTGCCCCTCCCATAAACTTGATTGTCTTTATGACAGACAGGAACAAACGCGCTCTACGAGCATTAATCGAACGAATTGACATGCCGACCCCGACTTTTCCCGGAGGCTTATTTGCCTCTCGGCCCTCTCCGTTTGACTTCAAGCGAACTCAATCACCCCGCGATGGATGCAGAGTGCAAATCCCGGCTCATGTTGCAAGCGCGACATAAAAATCACGCGTTAAACCGGCTTGTCGACGCGCCGAGTCGTTGAACGGGGGCTTAACGGGGCCGCGAAAATGCCTTTTCACAAGGATTTGGTAAAGATTGGCGGGGTCTACGCCCATTCGCCCTGTCGCGTCGCAAAACCATTTCGTCCCTGCCGCGACATGGCGAATCTCATCTGTCATGATTCGCCCTAACATGCGTGCCGATGCAAAATCGCCGGCTCCCTCGAACCGTTCGATGGTGGCGGGGGTGATGTCGAGCGCGCGGGCTTCCAATACCATCGGCACGATGGCAAGCCGGGCGAGCGCGTCACCCGCCGTCTCGACCGCCGCCTGCCATAGCCCGTCATGGGCGGGCAGCGCGCCGTAAAAGCTGCCCATCTGCCGCAATCGCCGGTCGAGCAAGGCGAAGTGCATGGCTTCCTCCGCGCCGACCTGCATCCAGTCGCCGGTAAAGGCTGTCGGGAACTGTCCGCCGAACCGTCCGATCATATCGAAGGCAAGGTCGATGGCGACGAACTCGATATGAGCGAGCGCATGGAGCATGGCGATCCGCGCCCGCTCCGATCCGATCTTGCCGCGCCGGGGCATCTGATTGGGCGGTAGCAGTTCCGGCACAGTCGGGCGCGCGGGGCGATCGGGCATCGCGGCATCGAAGCGATGTGCCAACTGCCCCAGCCGCCACGCTCGCGCGACGGCCCGCGCCGCCATCAGCTTGTTGCGGGGATCGGGCGTCAGCAGCACATGCGCGCAAGCCGTGCCCACGCTGTCGATGGCAACGGGCAGGGTCAAAGCGCCTTCGCGGCCTCCAGCACATCGGTGGCATGGCCTTTTACCTTCACCTTGGGCCAGACGCGGACGACCTTGCCATCCGAGCTGATCAGGAAGGTGGACCGCTCGATCCCCATATACTTACGGCCATAGAGTGATTTTTCGACCCATGTGCCGAACGCCTCGCAAGCCGAGCCCGGCTCGTCGGAGGCGAGCGTCACGGTGAGGCCATATTTGTCCGCGAATTTCTTGAGCTTTGCGGGCTTGTCCTTCGAAATCCCGACCACAGGCACGCCGAGCGTTGCGAAATCCGTGCCTAGTTCGGTGAAATCCTTTGCCTCATTGGTGCAGCCGGGCGTGTCCGCCTTGGGATAGAAATAGACGACTACCGGCTTGCCCCGATAGCGTGTTAGCGTGAAATCTGCGCCGTCCGCATCCTTCAGCGCCACGTCGGGCGCGCTGTCGCCTTGTTCCAGCATCATGGCTTCTCCTCGAATGGCGCGGCGAGCGCATTCCATGTGTCGCGCACGCTTTGCCGCGCATGGGCGTAGCTGTCCAGCAGCGCGCCCCAGCTTTCCATCCCGCAGGCCCGCGCCACCAGTTCCCGGCTTGCCTCACGCGGTTCGGTCGATTTGGGCGAAACGAGCCGCGACACCACCAGATAGCGTGTGATGAGGTCATGCGCGGCGATCAGGTCGCTGGGGAGGTGCCCGGCCTCGACGAGTTCGGCCAGCGCCTTGCCCAGATCGGGATCGAACGCCATGCCGTGGCGGAATTGTGAGATGTGGATCAGGAACTCCAGGTCGACAAGGCCACCCGACACCAGTTTCACATCCATCTCGCCGACCGGCGGCTTATGCTTTGCAATGTCGGCCCGCATTTTCACCGCATGGCGCGCCAGATCGTCGAAATCGCGTGGCCGCTCCAGCGTTTCGGCGAGGATGGCGTTCAATGCTTTGCGGGCTTGCGGGGAGCCGAAGACTGGCCGCGCGCGGGTGAGCGCCAGATGCTCCCAGTCCCAGGCATCCTCCCGCTGATATTTGGCGAAGCTATCGAGGCTGACGGCCAGCAATCCCTGTGCGCCCGAAGGGCGCAACCGCGTATCGACTTCGTAAAGCGGCCCGGCAGCGGTGGAGACAGACAGTGCGTTGGTGATGCGCTGTCCCAGCCGATTGAAATATTGCGTCGCGCCCAGGGGTTTCGGCCCGTCCGATTCCGTCATGAAATCGCCGGTGAACAGGTAAACGAGGTCGAGGTCCGACGCATGGGTCAGCACTCCGCCGCCCATGCGCCCCAGCGCGATGATCATGAGTTCGCCGCCGGGCACCTTGCCGTGCTGCGCTTCGAATTCCGCGGCTGTGGCTGCGCCCAGCGCCTCGATGGCGGCTTCCGCCACACGGGCATAGCCGCGCCCGACTTCCAGTGGATCGCTGCCCCGAACGATCTGCGCGCCCAAGGCAAAGCGGCGGTCGCCCACCCGTTGCCGCACCCGGTCGAGCAGCATCTGGTAATCCTCGCCCGGTTCAAGCTGTGCGAATTGCTGCGCGAGCACTTCCACCGATGGCGGCGGGTCGAAAGCTGAGGTGTCGATAAGCCCGTCGAGTAATTCCGCCCGCCGTCCCAGCGCATCGGCCAGCGTGGGTGCATGGCTCAATATCTCCGCCAGCAATTCGACCAGGCCGGGCCGCGCGGCCAGCAGCTTGAAGAAGTTGATGGCGCTCGGCAGCCGCCCGATCATGTCGTCCAGCCGGTTGAGCGCCCGGTCGGAGTCCGGCGCCTTGGCGAGCGTCCGCATCAGGCCGGGCAGCAATTCTTCCAGTGCTTCTCGCGCCGGGGCGCTGCGTAGCGCACGGATCGTGCCGCTGCGCCAGCGGGTTATGCGGGCAAAGGGTGTCTCCGCATCGGCAAAGCCCATCTCGCTAAGCTGTGACTTGAGCTTTTCCTCGTCATGGGACAGGTCCGCCTTGTCCTGCTCAGGGGTCAGCCTGTCATAATTGCGCCCCACCCACTCCACATCGGGGCGCAACAGGTCCAGCAGCGCCGCACCATCCTCCAGACCATGCAGCCGCGCCACATTGTCCAGGGCTTCGGCTTGTTTGGGAAGTTCATGGGTCTGCCGGTCCTCGACCATCTGCAAGCGATGCTCAATGGTGCGGAACAGGACATAGGCTTCGTCCAGTCGGGCCGAAATCTCCGGCTCGAACACGCCCGCCTGGGCTAGCGCGGCCAGCGCCTCGCGGGTATTGCCGGACCGTAGCGCCGGATTGCGCCCGCCATGGATGAGTTGGTGTACCTGCGCGAAAAACTCCACCTCGCGGATGCCGCCGCGTCCGCGCTTCAGATCATAGCCCGGCCCGAAGGCCTGCCCCTGAGCATAATGATCGCGGATGCGCTGGGAAATATCGGTGATTGCGTCAATGGCGCTGAAATCGAGGCTCCGCCGCCACACGAAGGGCCGGATCGCCTGCATGAAATAGTCGCCCAGCGCAATGTCGCCCGCTGCTGGCCGGGCGCGGATGAAGGCGGCCTGCTCCCACCCCAAGGCCGTCGATTCATAATATCCGATGGCTGCTTCCATCGGTAACGCGATGGGCGTCGCCTCGGGGGAGGGGCGCAGCCGCAGATCGACGCGAAAAACATAGCCGTCCCCATCCCGCGCCGTCAGCAATTCGCTCATCCGCCGGCCAATGCGGACGGCGGCGTCGGCCACATCTTCGCGCTCGCCATGGGGCAGGGTTGTGGGGTCGTAGAGCAGGATCGGGTCGATATCCGACGAATAATTCAGTTCCCTGCTGCCATGCTTGCCCAAAGCCAGCGCAACGAAGCCGCGCCGTTCCGCATCGGGATAGCGTTCCGCCATAGCCGTCTGCAGCGCTTCCTCCAGTGCTTCGTCGGCGAAGTCGGACAAGGTGCGCGTCACCCGGTCCAGCCCCCATGCGCCGGAAAGGTCCGCCGCGGCTGTCACCAGCGCCAACGCACCGCGCCGCCGCCGCAGCGATCGCGTTACATTGTCGTCGCCTTCCGTTACGGCGCGCGCGGCCGCCATCGCGGCGTCATAATCGCCGGTGGCCAAAATTTCCGTCACCGCCGGAAAGCGATCCATCAGCCGCGATAGAAAGGGCGAATGCGCTCTTATCCGTGCCTCCAAGTCGGCCCAATCTTTTGCCATATCTTCTCCCATGGGCACAGCCTATCGCTTCCGCTTGCGATGAAATCCAGAAACTTTTGTGCGGCCTATCCGTTCTTCAGGTCATGGATTTGCATCGCAAAGCGACTGGCCGATCGGCGAAGGACCTTACACCGGGACGCGGCGGAATGGTGACTATCGGCTTGCCTTCTCCTGACGAGGGCATCGGCAGAGCATTGCGTTCAGTCTATTGCCCAGTGATGCAGGATGGGTTGCCCGACGATATGCTCGCGTTGCTGGCGCAATTGGATCGGCATTAAGGCTGGTCCTTGATCGAACGGGACAGGCCGCGCTTTCTCACCTCTCGGATCGCATATCTTGTTTACATTTTCCTATAATATCGTGTCCCGCAGATTTCGTGGGAAGCATGTCGCATGATCTACAAGGCATTTGCCGCCGCCACATTGGTGCTGGCGCTTCTGATCGGACTGATGGCGGATCGCCTGACTCCGTCCCGCGTCCCCGCGGAGAGCCATGCCGTGCCTGCACCAGTTGTTAGCGAAACGCCCCCTTATGTCAGCGCGCCTCCGGTGGAACAGGAAATCGCGCCTTTGGATGCCACGCCCGCTCACATGCCCGCTTTCGGTCAGCCCATGCCCGGATCGGATACGCCTAGCCTCAGACCCGGCAACGGTCTGCCCGGAGCGTCAATCCCGCCTGCTCCCCAGAATGACGAGGAAGCCAACGGGACGGACGCCGAAACCCCCGGTTAAGCGCCCCGCCCGAAAGTGTCGCACTGGGCGGGATCGCCGCTGTCCAGTCCGCGCCGTAGCCATTCCATCCGTTGTTCGCTGCTGCCATGAGTGAAGCTTTCGGGGACCGGTCGCCGTCCAGCCGCCTTTTGCAACGTATCGTCGCCGATTGACTGGGCCGCCTTCATGCCTTCCTCCAGGTCGCCGGCTTCCATGAGGCCGGTGCGCTTGGCCCACACGCCTGCATAGCAATCCGCCTGCAATTCGACGCGGACTTGCAACGCATTGCCCTGCGCCTCGCTGACGGCGCGCTGCTGCTTGTTTACCTGGCCCAGAGTGCCTTCCAGATCCTGCACATGATGGCCCACCTCATGCGCGATGACATAGGCTTGCGCGAAATCGCCCGGTGCGCCGAAGCGCTGCTGCAATTCGGTGAAGAAGTCCGTATCCAGATAGACCTTCTGGTCGTTCGGGCAGTAAAATGGCCCCATCGCGCTTTGCGCGGCACCGCAGCCAGACGTGCCGGCCTGGCTGTAGAAAGAGAGGATGGTGGGCTGATATTTCTGTCCCGATTCCTGGAAAACCTGCCCCCAGACCCGCTCGGTCGATCCCAGCACCTTCAGTGACCAATGCTGGATGTCGCTTAGCTGCTTGGGATCGCTGCTGGCAGGTGCGCTTTGCTGCTGAGGGGCGATCCCGCCGCCGCCCAGCAAATTGAGCGGATTGACCCCCATGACCGCCAGGATGATGAGCACCACGACGATCCCCCCGCACCCGAAGCGGCTGCCGATCAGCGGCAGCAACATGCCCAGGCCGCCGCCCAGGCCCCCGCCGCCAAAACCGCCGGAACGGCCGTCCTGTACCTCGAAATTGGCGCTTTCCTGTTCGTCGTCCAGCCGCATCGCATCCTCGTTTCTGCGCGTCTGCTCCTTTGCCTACGCGATTTGGGGGAAGGTGGAAACTGTCCTGAAACCACCATGGGAGGAATCCGACTAGATTCTTACGGGAGATTAAGTTGGAATGATGGTCGCAAAGACTATATTGCACTGCGACATGGCTGATAGTGAACCGGAATCCCCTTCGTCCCGCCCCCGGCGGCGTACCGCGCCCCTGCCGCTTCCCCAGCAGGTTGCATTGCTGTTGCAGGGCGGGGGGGCACTCGGCTCCTTTCAGGCGGGCGTCTATGATCGGCTCGACGGGTTGGGGATCGACGTCACTTGGGTCGCGGGCATTTCTATCGGTGCGGTCAATGCCGCGATCATCGCGGGCAATCCGCCGCACCGCAGGCTGAGTCGCCTCAAGAAATTCTGGCTGACCGTGTCGGGCGGCATGCCTAATGTCATCCTGCCCGAAATCGACCATATCCGCGAATTCGCGCATCTGATGGCGGCGGGCACGGTCGCTGGTTTCGGCGTGCCGGGCATGTTCCGCCCCCGCCTTTGGCCTGCGCCGCTGATGCCCGAAGGGACGCCGGGCGCGATCAGTTTTTACGACAGCGCGCCATTGAAGGATATGTTGGACGCCTGCGTCGACTGGGACCTTCTGAATGACGGCCCGGTGCGGCTCTCGGTTGGCGCGGTGGACGTGGAAAGCGGCAATTTCGCTTATTGGGATACGCGCGGCCCCGGCGGCAATTCCACCCGCATCGATGCGCGTCATATCATGGCGTCGGGCGCCCTGCCGCCTGGCTTGCCGCCAGTGGAGATCGACGGGCGCTGGTATTGGGACGGCGGCATCGTGTCCAACACGCCGCTGGCCCATGTACTTGACCATCAGACCGACGATATGCTGGTGTTTCAGGTGGACCTGTTTCCTGCCGCCGGACCGATGCCGCGGCAGATCACCGACGTTTATTCCCGCACCAAGGATATTCAATATTCCAGCCGCACCCGGCAGGTGACGGATCAATATCTGCGCCTGCGCCGCGAACATGGAGCGATGCGCGCCTTGCTCGACAAACTGCCGCCGGAATTGCAGAACGACCCTGATGCCCGCCGGCTGCGCGACATGCTGGATTGCGGATCGGTGAACATCGTCCATCTGATCTATCGCAGCCGCAATTGGGAAAGCGGCGCGCGCGACTTCGAGTTTTCGCGCCCCACCATGCTCGACCATTGGAGTCAAGGCCGGGAAGCCGTGGAGGAAGTGATGCATAAGGGCGACCTGATCGCCCGCAACATCATGGACGGCAAAAGCGCTACCTTCGACATCGACGCCCCCGATCACCTCAAGGAGAAAAAGGCATGAGTAAGTCCCTCGCCGGAAAGACCGCCCTTATCACGGGTTCCACATCGGGCATCGGCCTCGCTTATGCCAAGGCGTTGGCAGGGGAGGGCGCGAATGTCGTCATCAACGGGTTTGGCGATGCGGATGCGATCGAGAAGGAGCGGCAGGGGCTGGAGACGCTCTCCGGCGCCAAGGCGCTCTATTCCGGCCATGACCTGACCAAGGTCGACCAGATCGAAGCGATGATGAAGGATGCGGCGGACGCCTTTGGCGGCGTCGACATCCTCATCAACAATGCCGGGATGCAGCATGTCGCCCCGGTGGAGGAATTTCCGCTCGACAAATGGGATCTCATCATCGCGCTGAATCTGAATGCGGCCTTCCATACGACGCGGCTGGCCATTCCCTGGATGAAGTCGAAGAAATGGGGCCGCATCATCCAGACCGCATCGGCTCATTCGCTGACCGCATCGCCCTTCAAGAGCGCCTATGTGACTGCCAAGCACGGCCTTGCGGGCTTCACCAAGACGGTGGCGCTGGAAACGGCGACCTGCGGCATCACCGCCAACTGCATTTCGCCCGGCTATGTCTGGACGCCGCTGGTGGAAAACCAGATTCCCGACACGATGAAGGCGCGGGGCATGACCCGCGAGCAGGTGATGAACGACGTGTTACTCGCGGGCCAACCAACCAAGCAGTTCGTGACCGTGGATCAGGTCGCCGCCATGGCGCTGTTCCTGTGCAGCGACGCCGCCGCTAATATCACCGGCGCCAACATGAGCATCGACGGCGGCTGGACCGCGCAATAAGCGACGCTTTTACTCCCCCTTCCGCTGGCGGGAGGGTGGGGCCTTCGTTCTGTGGCGTGAAATCTTCGCCATCTTCCGCCTTCGTTAATGCCTTGTGGAAATGACCCAGCTATAGGGCGATGAACAGCGCATCTTTCTCTTCACGGGGCTTTCACATCCATGTGCGGTATTATCGGGATCATCGGCAGGGACGACGTGGCGCAGCGGCTGGTGGACGGCCTCCAGCGCCTGGAATATCGCGGCTATGACAGCGCGGGCGTCGCCACCGTCCATGACGGCCTGATCGACCGCCGCCGCGCCGAGGGAAAGCTCGTCAATCTGGTGAAGGCGCTGGAGGATGCGCCGCTCCCCGGCACCATCGGCATCGCCCACACCCGCTGGGCCACCCATGGCGCGCCGACCACCAGCAACGCCCATCCCCATGCCACGCGCGAAGTCGCCCTCGTCCACAATGGCATCATCGAGAATTTCAAGCCGCTGCGCGAGGAACTGATCGCGCGGGGCCGCGTCTTCGACAGCCAGACCGACACGGAAGTCGTCGCCCATCTGGTCAGCGAACTGGTCGAGCAGGGCGCGTCCCCTCGCGAGGCCGTCGAACAGGTACTCCCCCGCCTGCATGGCGCCTTTGCACTGGCCATCCTGTTCCGCAGCCATCCCGATATGCTGATCGGGGCGCGCCTCGGATCGCCGCTGGTCGTCGGCTATGGCGAGGGGGAAACCTATCTGGGTTCCGATGCCCTCGCGCTCGCGCCGCTGACCCAGCGCATCGCCTATCTGGAGGAGGGCGACTGGGTCGTCGTCACCCGCGACGGCGCGGAGATCTTCGACAAGGACAACAATCCCGTCGAGCGTCCCGTCACCATTTCCGGCGTTACCGGCGAGCTGATCTCCAAGGGCAATCACCGTCATTACATGCTCAAGGAGATTTACGAGCAGCCGGTGGTCGTGGCGCAAACGCTGCGTTCCTACTTGCGCCGCATGGAGGATCAGGTGTCACTGCCGGTCCCCGATTTCGACCTGAGCGCGATCCGCCGCGTCACGATCGTCGCTTGCGGCACCAGCTTTTATGCGGGCATGGTCGCGAAATACTGGTTTGAGCAGTTCGCCCGCGTCCCCGCCGACATCGACGTGGCGAGCGAGTTCCGCTACCGCGCGCCGGTGATGGAGGATGGCGGGCTGATGATCGTCATCAGCCAGTCGGGTGAAACCGCCGACACGCTAGCCGCCCTGCGCCACGCCCGGGCCGAGGGGCAGAAGATCGCCGCCGTCGTCAACGTGCCGACCAGCACCATGGCGCGGGAGGCGGACCTGCTGCTCCCCACCCATGCAGGGCCGGAGATCGGCGTCGCCTCGACCAAGGCGTTCACCTGCCAGCTTGCGGTTCTGGCTGCCTTCGCCGCCAATCTCGCCCGCGCCAAGGGACGGCTGGACGAAAAGGCGGAGAAAGAACTGGTCCGCCACCTCGCCGAAGCGCCTGCGGCCCTGAACGCCGCATTGGCCTATGATGAATCGATAGAGGCGATGGCGCATCTGATCGCGGGCGCGCGCGACGTGCTCTATCTGGGGCGCGGACCGGATTATCCGCTGGCGCTGGAAGGGGCGCTGAAGCTCAAGGAGATCAGCTACATCCACGCCGAAGGTTATGCCGCTGGCGAGATGAAGCATGGCCCGATCGCGCTGATCGACGATCAGGTGCCGGTGATCGTCCTGGCGCCCAGCGGGCCGCTCTTTGAAAAGACCGTCAGCAATATGCAGGAGGTGCAGGCGCGCGGTGGCAAGGTCGTGCTGATTTCCGATTATGACGGCGTGCAGGCGGCGGGGGAGGGATGCATCGCGACCATCACCATGCCCAAGGTCCACCCGCTGATAGCGCCGATGGTCTATGCCGTGCCGGTGCAGTTGCTCGCCTATCATGTCGCCGTGGCCAAGGGCACGGACGTTGATCAGCCGAGGAACCTTGCAAAATCCGTCACCGTCGAATGAGGATCAGTGCAGTTCGGTAAAGTCGTAACGGTCGCGCACGCGGGCGTTGAAAAAGCGGCCCTTTGATGGCGCAACTCGCATCCGTTCGACGATTTCTTCCGGCACGTCGAAATAGCGGTAGCGGCGGCCGCTGACGAACAGGATGTCGAGCGCATGGGCGCTGGCGTCATAGTCGAAGCGGTGGATGACGGTCGACGGCATGAAACGTCAACCGTCTGCTCAAGAACGGGTTCCTCAGCCGCCGCCCGGCGCATTGTGCCCGCCCGCCGGGACCGGCCCGCCGCTGGGCGCATGGGCGTGGTCGGGATTGCTGTCCCAGTCGATATGATAGAGATCGAACCGCCGGTCGCGCAGGTTCCTGACCGTGCCCTCCGCCCGCGCCCAGCTCAGGTCCGCGAGGTTCACGTCCGCCATCGTCAGCGTCTCCACATTTTCCGTCGATTCCGCCGCGATCCCGTCGCGCGCGAAGGGCAGGTCGCAGGGTGTCAGGATCGCGCTCTGGGCATATTGGATGTCCATATTGTCGACATTGGGTAGATTGCCGACATTGCCCGACATGACCACATAGCACTGGTTTTCGATTGCCCGCGCCTGACAGCAATAGCGCACGCGCATATAGCCTAGACGGCTGTCGGTGCAGAAAGGGACGAAGATGATGCGCGCGCCCTGATCCACTAGCCGCCGCGCCAGTTCTGGAAACTCGCTGTCGTAGCAGATCAGCACGCCGATGGGGCCGCAGTCGGTCTGGATCACGTCCAGCGCATCGCCCCCCTTGATGTTCCACCAGAAGGCTTCGTTGGGCGTGGGATGGATCTTTTCCTGCCGGTGCAGCGATCCATCGCGTAATGCCACATAGGCGATGTTCTGGATGTCACCATCCTCGGCGCGTGTCGGATGGGAGCCACCGATGATGTTGATATTATATTCCAGCGCCATCCGCTCCAGCTCCTTGGTCAGGCGCGGCGTGTAGCTGGTCAGCCGGTCGATGGCCTCGATAGGCGCCAGCTTCTTCGTCTCATAGGAAAGGAGGGGCAGGGTGAAGAGTTCGGGAAAGACGATGAAGTCCGACCGATAATCCGCCGCTACGTCCACGAAATATTCGATGTTCCGGATGAATTCGTCGAAATCCTTCACCGCGCGCGCCTGTAGCTGACAGGTGGCGAGGCGGACGCCCTCCACCCCGCGCGGTACCCGCATTTCGGGCGCTTCGTCGGGGTCGACATAGGGGTTGCGCCAGACCAGATGCGCGGCGTGGCCCGCCGATTGCTTGTCTTCGGGGAGGTAGTTTTCGAGAACGCCCAGCGGCTCGAACTGGTTCTTGAGCTGGAAGCTGATGACCTGATCGCGCAGCTTGCCAGTGACGACTTTGTCCAGATAATCCGTAGGGCCCTCGACCCGCCGCCGCGCGCGGGCATAGCCCGGCATCCGCCCTGCGATGACGATGCCGTGCAGATCCAGTTCCTCGGCCAGTTCCTTCCGCTCGTCATAAAGCCGTTGGCCGATCCGCAAGCCCCGCAGCTTGGGGTCCACCGCCATCTCATAGCCGTAAAGCCACTCGCCCGCCGCACTGTGCCGCGTGCCGAAGCCGTTGGCGGTGATCTCCTCCCAGTCATGGGCGGAAAAGGCCATGGTCTTGCTGACCCGCATAGTCGCGCAATAGCCCACGACCTTATTGTCGTAGAGCGCCACGAAGCAGCCCTTTGGGAAGTTGTTGATCTGTCCCCTTATGGTGGCCAGCGAATAGTTGGGCATGCCGGGGTAGACGCGGGCAATCAGCCGCTGGATGGCGCGCACGTCGGCGGGAAGGGCGGCGCGAACCTCAAGGCGTTTGCGGGCTGTGCTCGTCATTGTGTCGCTCCCTGGTCATGGAAAAGGCGGCGCTGGTGTCCAGCGCCGCCCTCATTCCGTTTCCGTATTGAAAGCCTGAGAAGGCGATCAGTTCCACTTGCCCATTTCGGCTTCGAGGTTGACGCGGATCTGTTCGAAGAACTGTTCCGTCGTCATCCATGCCTGATCCGGGCCGATCAGCAGTGCCAGATCCTTGGTCATCGCGCCGTCCTCGACGGTCTTGATGCAGACCCTTTCCAGCGTTTCGGCAAAGCGCGTGACATCCGGTGTATCGTCGAACTTGCCGCGGAAGGACAGACCCTGCGTCCAAGCGAAGATCGAGGCGATCGGGTTGGTGGAGGTCGCCTTACCCTGCTGGTGCTGGCGATAGTGGCGGGTGACGGTGCCGTGCGCTGCTTCCGCTTCGATCGTCTTGCCGTCGGGCGACATCAGGACGGAGGTCATGAGGCCGAGCGAACCGAAGCCCTGCGCCACCGTGTCGGACTGCACGTCGCCGTCGTAATTCTTGCAGGCCCAGACGAACTTGCCGCTCCACTTGAGGGCGGAAGCGACCATGTCGTCGATCAGGCGATGTTCGTAGACGATACCGGCCGCTTTGAACTTGTCCGCGAATTCCGCATCGAACACTTCCTGGAACAGGTCCTTGAAGCGGCCGTCATAGGCCTTGAGGATGGTGTTCTTGGTCGACAGGTAGAGCGGCCATCCACGGTCGAGCGCATAGTTCATGCTGGCCTTGGCGAAATCGCGGATCGATTCGTCAAGGTTGTACATGCCCATGGCGACGCCGGAGGAAGGAAAGTTGAACACATCATATTCCAGTTCCTTGCCGTCGGTGCCGACCCACTTCATGGTCAGCTTGCCGGGGCCAGGGACGCGGAAATCGGTGGCGCGATACTGGTCGCCAAAGGCGTGGCGGCCAACGACGATCGGGTCGGTCCAGCCCGGCACCAGACGGGGCACGTTGCGGATCACGATGGGTTCGCGGAACACCACACCGCCCAGGATGTTGCGGATGGTGCCGTTGGGCGACTTCCACATCTGCTTCAGATTGAATTCCTCGACGCGCGCTTCGTCGGGGGTGATGGTGGCGCATTTCACGCCGACGCCATATTCCTTGATCGCGTTCGCGCAATCGACGGTGATCTGGTCGTTCGTCTCGTCACGCTTCTGGACGGACAGATCGTAATATTTAAGGTCGATGTCCAGATAAGGAAGGATGAGGCGCTCGCGAATCCACTCCCAAATGATCCGCGTCATCTCATCGCCATCGATTTCAACGATCGGGTTCTTGACCTTGATCTTCGCCATGCGCCTGTTTCGCTTTCTTCGCTTTGGATGGAATTTCGGACTCGCCCTAGGGAATGCGGCGGCAATGTTCAACCCGCCCGATTGCCCTTGCGAGGCAGGATCAATTCATCTGTCTGGCCGCTTCAGGCCATCGGGCGTTGTCACTGCCCTTGTCTCTCCCTAAAGACGGCTTATGGAAAATGACGAACTGACGGTCGCACTGGGCGGCAATGTGAAATGGCGCTTTCCCTCCGTGCATCCCGAAGGCGTGAAATTCGGCCTGATTGCCGCGGCGATCACCGGCGTTCTCTTTCTGCTGGGCTGGGAAATAGCGGGTTGGCTTATGGTCATCGTGACCATGTGGGTGCTGGCTTTCTTTCGCGATCCGGTCCGCGCCGTGCCGCAGGATGAAAATGCGATCGTCGCGCCTGCCGATGGCCTCATTACGCTGATCCAGCGTGTGCCGCCGCCGCGTGAGATGGCCGGGGCGGACGGGCTGGGCGATCAGCCGATGATCCGCGTGTCTATTTTCATGAGCGTGTTCGATGTGCATATCAACCGCACGCCCATTGGCGGGACGGTGAAGGCGGTCGTCTATATTTCCGGGAAGTTCGTGAACGCCGACCTCGACAAGGCGAGTGAGGATAATGAGCGCCAGCATATATTGGTCGAGCGGCATGACGGTGTGCGCGTGGGCTTCACCCAGATCGCCGGGCTGGTCGCGCGGCGGATCGTGCCATTCGTGAAGCCGGGCGACATGGTCGCGGCGGGACAGCGCATCGGCCTCATCCGTTTTGGCAGCCGGGTGGATGTTTATCTGCCCGCCGGAACCGCCCCCCGCGTGGTGCTGGGGCAGCGAACCGTGGCGGGCGAGACGATTCTCGGTCAGATGGGGGACATGCGCGTCATCAAGGGTATTCAGCAGTGAAGGGCCGACAATGAGGCAGCGGCGGACCATCCCGCGCGGATTGCGTCGGGGGATCACCCTGCGGATGGTCGCGCCCAACGCCGTGACGGCCATGGCGCTGTGCTTTGGTCTGACCGGCGTGCGCTATGGTATTTCGGGTGAATGGGAGAGGGCGGTGCTCTCCATCCTGTTCGCAGGGGTACTGGACGGGTTGGACGGACGGATCGCGCGTCTGTTGCGGGGCGAGAGCCGCTTTGGCGCGGAATTGGATTCGCTGTCCGATTCGATTGCCTTTGGCGTAGCGCCCGCGCTGATCCTGTATCTCTGGTCGTTGCAGGCCATGCCGAAGTTCGGCTGGATATTCGCCCTCGCCCATGCGCTGTCCTGTGCGCTGCGGCTCGCCCGCTTCAACGCCAATATCGATGCGGACGAACAGCCGCATAAGTCGGCGGGCTTCCTCACAGGCGTTCCGGCACCTGCGGGAGCGGGCATCGCCTTCATGCCCATGTATCTGTGGCTGGTGACGGGAGAGCAGATCTTCCGTGAATGGTATGTGGTCGCGCCCTGGGCGGCCTTCACGGCATTTCTCATGATCTCCAGCATCGCGACCTATAGCTGGTCGGCGCTTCGTCTGCGAAAACGGATAAGGCTGGAAGCGATCGCCTTTGCGGGCCTGCTGGCGGCTTTGTTGATTACCGATCCGTGGTTGACGCTGCTGGTCCTGTGCGCGGGTTATGTCGCGACCATTCCCTTTGGCATATTGTCCTATGCCCGGATCAGGCACCACCATTCAGGTCTTGCTGTCTGACGCCTGCCGCAGGTTCATGCGATTAAGGCGCGGACGGGAAAGGTTTGTATGCTTGAATGACGCCCGCCCGGCACGCGGCGGCGGCTGATTCGCAAACGATAGACCGGGGCTTCCCGTGGGATGGGCTCGAACAGCAAGGCCGCAACCATCTTGTCATGATAAAGCGCGAACATCCCGATGATCGTGGCGACCGCCAACAGGAAAGAAGCGAAGAAAACAACTGCTGCGAAGAGGGTGAACATAAGGCGCTCACTTTCTATCTTGCCATTCGCATGGCCTGATCATGATGACGGCGCAAACGGCCTCGAGCGGCCCTTTGTTCCTGATGTTCTCCATATGTTCCATTTTGATCGGCGCGTCAAGCCCTCTTGCATCTGCGCGCGCGCGCCGGTAAAGGGCCGCCCATTCCACATGGGAATCGCACATATCCGGTGCTGAAGGGCTTCCTTCGGTTCCTGATTCCCAGAGGCATCAACCGGAAGGAGAAAAATTATGGCGGCTCCCGTCGTCACCATGAATCAGCTGATCGAAGCCGGCGCTCACTTTGGGCACCAGACCCACCGCTGGAACCCGCGCATGAAGCCGTATATCTTCGGCGACCGCAACGGCATCCACATCCTCGACCTGTCGCAGACCGTGCCGCTCTTCGCGCGCGCTCTGGACTTCGTGTCGGGCACGGTTGCCGCAGGCGGCAAGGTTCTGTTCGTCGGCACCAAGCGTCAGGCGCAGGAGTCCATCGCCGAAGCCGCGCGCAAGTCGGGCCAGCATTTCGTCAACCATCGCTGGCTGGGCGGTATGCTCACCAACTGGAAGACGATCAGCCAGTCGATCAAGCGTCTGAAGACCCTGGAAGAGAAACTGTCGGGCGATACCCACGGCCTCACCAAGAAGGAAGTGCTTCAGATGACCCGTGAGCGCGAGAAGCTGGAGCTTTCGCTCGGCGGCATCCGCGACATGGGCGGCATTCCGGACGTGATGTTCGTGATCGATGCCAACAAGGAAGAGCTGGCGATCAAGGAAGCCAACACGCTGGGCATCCCGGTCGTCGCGATCCTCGATTCGAACGTCTCGCCCGACGGCATCGCTTTCCCGGTTCCGGCGAATGACGACGCCAGCCGCGCGATCCGCCTCTATTGCGAAGCCATCGCCGCCGCCGCGACCAAGGGCAACCGTGGCGCGCAGCAGGCTGCGGGCGTCGACCTGGGCGCTCTGGACGAGCCCGAGGCTGAAGAGGTCGTCGCGCAGGCCTGATAGCGGTCTTTGAACTGCAAAGTAGACAGGCTAGGGCGCGCTCCACTGGAACGCGCCCTGCCGCTTATTTGGAAACATTGAACTTCAAACTTTAGGAGCCGAAACATGGCCGAGATTACCGCTGCTGCCGTCAAGGAACTGCGCGACCGTTCGGGCGCGGGCATGATGGACTGCAAGAAGGCGCTCGCCGAAACCAATGGCGATATGGAAGCCGCCGTCGACTGGCTGCGCGCGAAGGGTCTTGCCGCCGCGCAGAAGAAGTCGAGCCGTACCGCCGCCGAAGGTCTGGTGGGCGTCGCTGTCGCGGGCACCAAGGGCGTAGCCGTCGAGGTGAACAGCGAAACCGACTTCGTCGCCAAGAATGACCAGTTCCAGGATTTCGTCCGCACCGTCGCTGAAATCGCACTGAAGAGCGGCGCCGCCGACGCCGAAGCGCTGTCGGCGCAGGCGCATCCCGCGGGCGGCACCGTGGCGGAGAAGCTGGTGTCGAACATTGCCACCATCGGCGAAAACCAGACTCTGCGCCGCGTTGCCCAGCTTGAAGTAAGCCAGGGCGTCGTCGTTCCCTATGTCCACAACGCCGCGGCGCCGGGCCTAGGCAAGATTGGCGTGCTGGTCGCGCTGGAAGGCGATGCGCCGGCCGACGTTCTGGAACCGCTGGGCAAGCAGATCGCGATGCACATCGCCGCTGCCTTCCCGCTGGCTCTGTCGGCGGCTGACATCGATCCGGCACAGCTGGAGCGTGAGCGTGCCATCGCCGCCGAAAAGGCGGCCGAATCGGGCAAGCCTGCCGAAATCGTCGCCAAGATGGTTGACGGCGCGGTAGCCAAGTTCGCCAAGGAAAACGCCCTGCTGTCGCAGCTTTTCGTGATGGACAACAAGACCCCGGTCGCCGATGTCGTCGCCAAGGCGGCGAAGGATGCGGGTGCGTCCATCAGCTTGAAGAACTATGTCCGTTTCCAGCTCGGCGAAGGTATTGAGAAGGAAACGAGCGATTTCGCAGCTGAGGTAGCCGCCGCTGCCGGCGTCGCCTGATCTGGCAGGCCGTTCGGTTCGGGCGACATCGGGAGGCGCGGCTTCTCGACAAGTTCAGGACCAACGCTAAGGAAAGCTTCGGGTCTTAAAACCCCGCTTCACATAATGGCGCGCACTGCCTAAGGTGCGCGCCATTTCCTTGCCCGTTTATAGATGGAATATTGCCCCGCATGACACGCCCGCCCTTCAAGCGCATATTGCTGAAACTCTCGGGCGAGGTGCTGATGGGGCAGGGGCAGTTCGGCATCGATCCCGAAACGGTGGATCGCGTCGCCAGAGAAATCGCGGCGGCCAAGGATGCGGGTTTCGAGCTGTGCGTCGTCGTGGGCGGTGGCAATATCTTTCGTGGCCTTGCAGGCGCGGCCAAGGGGTTCGACCGGGCGAGCGCCGACTATATGGGGATGCTGGCCACCGTCATGAACGCGCTGGCCGTGCAGAACGCGTTGGAAAAGATCGGCTATGACACCCGTGTCCAGTCGGCGATCCCGATGGCGTCGGTCTGCGAATCCTATATCCGGCGCAAGGCCGTGCGGCACATGGAAAAGGGTCGGATCGTCATCTTCGCGGCGGGCACCGGCAGCCCTTTCTTCACCACCGACACCACGGCGGCCCTGCGGGCTGCGGAAATGAATTGCAATGCGCTGTTCAAGGGCACCAGCGTCGACGGCATCTACAATGCCGATCCCAAGAAGGTGCCGGATGCGGCCCGTTATGAGGAAATCAGCTTCGACAAGGTGCTGAACGACAACCTCAAGGTCATGGACGCAAGCGCCATTGCGCTTTGCCGCGAAAACAATATTCCCATCGTCGTCTTCAACATCCGCGAAACCGGAAACCTGGCCAAGGTGCTGGCAGGTGATGGCGTCGCGACGATCGTTCAAAATCAGGAGCGCTGAAAACCCATGGCTCAATATGACAAAGCGGACCTTGAGCGCCGTATGGCGGGCGCCATCGAATCGCTTAAAGGGGATCTGGCTGGTTTGCGCACCGGGCGCGCCAATGTGCAGCTTCTCGATCCGGTGACGGTCGAAGTCTACGGCGCGCATATGCCGCTCGGCCAGGTGGCGACCGTCTCCGCGCCCGAACCGCGCATGTTGTCCGTGCAGGTGTGGGACAAGGGCAATGTGGGGCCGGTGGACAAGGCGATCCGTTCGGCGGGCCTTGGCCTCAACCCCATCGTCGATGGTCAGACGCTGCGTCTGCCGATCCCTGACCTGACCGAGGAGCGCCGCAAGGAACTGGCCAAGCTCGCCAGCAAATATGCCGAAGGCGCGCGCGTCGCCGTCCGCAATGTTCGCCGCGACGGCATGGACAATCTGAAAGCCGACGAGAAGAAGGGCGAGATCAGCGAGGACGAACGCAAGCGCAAGGAAACCGAAGTCCAAAAGCTGACCGACAGCGTCATTGCGGACATCGACGCGGCTGCGGCCTCCAAGGAGAAGGAAATCCTTGGCCGTTGAGCCGAGGCCCTTGTCCTCCGTGACTCGCGCGAGCATCCTATCCTGATGGCAAGCCAGGCCCAGCCCGATCTTCATCCATCCGGTCCTGCCCATGGCGCGCGCCATGTGGCCATCATTATGGATGGCAATGGCCGCTGGGCGAAGAAGCGCCTGCTTCCTCGTATCGCGGGGCATCGCGCCGGGGTGCAGGCGGTGCGCCGCGTTGCGCGCGCGGCACGGGAGCTGGGGTTGGAATGTCTGACGCTCTATGCCTTCTCGTCGGAAAACTGGAAACGGCCCGCGCATGAGGTCGCCGATCTGATGGCGCTCCTGCGGCATTTCATCCAGTCCGATCTGGACGAGTTCCATGCCAATGACGTGCGGTTGAGGGTGATCGGCAATTATCAGGTGCTCGACCCGTCGCTGGTGACGCTCATAGAAGGGGCTGTTTCCCGCACGGCAGGCAATAGCGGGCCGATTGTCGCTATCGCCCTTAATTATGGGGCGCAGGATGAACTGGTCCGTGTCGCGCAGGCACTGGCGCAAAAGGCGGTGGACAGGGTGATCGCGCCGGACCGGATCGGCATCGAGGATATTGACCGCGCGCTCTACACCGCTGATCTGCCGCCGCTCGACCTGCTTATCCGAACATCGGGCGAGCAGCGCCTCAGCAACTTCATGCTGTGGCAGGCGGCCTATGCCGAACTTTACTTCACGGAAACGCTATGGCCGGATTTCGATGAAACCATGCTCGCGCAGGCGCTGGACGCCTTTCGATTGCGGGACCGGCGCTTCGGCGGGTTGTGACGCATATGGCGAGTGAATTACGCACCCGCACGATCGTCGGCCTCGGCTTGGTTGCGCTTGCGCTCGGCGGGTTGTTGATGGGCGGTTTCTTGTTCTGGCTGCTGCTGGTCGTCGCGGGTGTCCTCATGCAGGGTGAGTGGGGCGCGCTGGTCGGCGCTTCCGAAGAGCGCAGGCGCATGGCCATGTTTGCTGTCTCCGTGCCGCTCGCCATTCTATGCCCCTTGGCGGCGGGCATTTCCTGGCTCGCGTTCGTGTTGATGATGAGCGCCTTTTTCTTCGTGCTGCTGACGGGGCGCTCGCTCGCTCTGGCGCTGGGCGTTCTGTATGTCTGCGTGCCGGTCATGGCGTTGCTGCTGTTGAGAGGGCAGGCGCCTGACGGATACGGTCTTTTGCTGGCCTTCTGGGCCTTGGCATTGGTGTGGGCGACCGACATCGGCGCGTATTTCGCGGGGCGCTCCATTGGCGGGCCGAAGCTGGCGCCGCGCGTCAGTCCATCGAAAACATGGGCAGGATTGGCTGGCGGCGTGCTGGCGGCTCTGCTGACCGGTTTTGCGCTTCATCGTTTTGCCGGATTGCCGATCCAGCTTGCTGCGGCCAGCGGCTTGCTGGCCGTGGCGGCGCAGTTGGGCGACCTTCTGGAAAGCGCCATGAAACGGCGCGCCGGTGTCAAGGATAGCGGCGCATTGCTGCCCGGGCATGGCGGCGTGATGGATCGTCTGGACGGCGTTGTCGCTGCCGCGCCCCTGGCGGCTGCGCTTTTCCTGCTGGTTGGCGCAGCCTGATGCGGAAGGTTTCCATCTTCGGCGCGACCGGGTCGGTCGGCATGTCGACGCTGGACCTTATTCAGCGTGATCCGGATGGTTATGAAATCGTCGCCCTGACTGCCCATAACGATGTTCAGGGGCTAGCGGGGCTGGCTAGGCAATATGGCGCAGCCATGGCCGTGATCGGTCGGGCGGATCTCTATGGCGCGTTGAAGGATGCGCTGGCCGGTTCCGGTATTCGGGCGATGGCCGGGGAGGCCGCCCTTATCGAAGCGGCGCAGGCAGGCGCGGACTGGAGCATGGCGGCGATCGTCGGCTGCGCTGGTCTGCGGCCAACCATGGCGGCGTTGCGGGCAGGCGGCACGGTGGCTCTGGCGAACAAGGAATCGCTGGTGTCGGCCGGGATGCTCATGACCGATGCAGCGGCGGCATCGGGCGCGACATTGCTGCCCGTGGACAGCGAGCACAACGCCATCTTCCAGTGCCTTGCCGGCAGCAGTCTGGAGGAAGTCGCCCGCATCACCCTTACCGCAAGCGGCGGCCCTTTTCGCACGTTCAGCCGTGACGAGATGCGTCACATCACTCCCGATCAGGCCGTTGCCCATCCCAACTGGTCGATGGGCGCGAAGATCAGCGTCGACAGCGCGACGATGATGAACAAAGGGCTCGAACTGATCGAGGCCGCGCATCTTTTCCCCATTGGACTGGATCGGATCGAGATACTGGTCCATCCCCAGTCGGTCATCCATTCGATGGTGGAATATCGCGACCGCTCGACGCTGGCGCAGCTGGGGTCGCCCGACATGCGGATTCCCATCGCTCATGCGCTCGCCTGGCCCAAGCGGATCGCCACGCCCTGCCGGCCGCTCGATCTGGCGTGCATCGGTCGCCTGGATTTCGAAGCGCCCGATGAGAATCGCTTCCCTGCCCTGCGGCTCGCGCGGCAGGCGGCGCAGGCGGACGGTGCCGTTCCCACGATCCTGAACGCCGCCAATGAGGTTGCCGTTGCCGCTTTTCTTGAACGTGCCATCGGCTTCCTTGATATCGCCACGATTGTGGAGGATGTAGTGAACCGCTATAGCGCGGCTGTGCCCCGTCAGATCGACGATGTGCTGGCTGCCGATGCCGAAGCGCGCGCCATGGCAAGGCAGGTGATGGAAAGATTGACGGTTTGATCGAAAATCCCGGCTTCCTTTTGACCGTTCTCGCTTTTGTTGCGGTTATCGGACCACTCGTCTTTGTGCATGAGATGGGGCATTATCTGGTTGGCCGCTGGTGCGGGGTGAAGGCTGACGCCTTTTCCATCGGCTTCGGCCCGGAACTGGCCGCATGGGTGGACCGCCGGGGCACGCGCTGGCGCATCGCGGCCTTTCCGCTGGGCGGCTATGTGAAGTTCAAGGGCGACATGAACGCCGCCAGCCAGACCGATCCCAAATGGCTGGAACAGTCCGCAGCCGAACGCGCGCAAAGTTTCCCCGCAAAACCCTTGTGGCAGCGGGCGGCGATTGTTGCGGCAGGCCCGGCGATCAATTTCCTCTTTGCCATTGTGATCCTGGCCGCTTTCGCCTTTGTTCATGGGGAAAGCCGGACTCCCGCCATAGCAGGTCAGGTGCAACCCGGCAGTGCCGCCGCCGCGGCGGGCATTGAGTCCGGGGATCGCATCGTCTCGCTCAACGGGCGGGAAATGGCGACGTTCGATGACATTCGCCTCTATGCCCAGATCCGTCCCGGAGAGCCGGTGACGATCGTGGTGGAGCGCGATGGCCAGAAGTTCGACCGGCAGGGGCAGATCGGCAGCGTTGAGGAAAAAGACGGCTTCGGCAATAGTTTCCGCATCGGGCGGCTGGGCATTGCGCCCGGCGCCCCGGTGATCGAACCTGTGAGCCTGTGGCGTGCGCCGATAGTCGCCATCGACCGCACGGGCGACATCGTGCGGACCATGGTGGAGACGCTGGGGCAGATCGTCGGCGGTGGACGGTCCGTGAAGGAATTGGGCGGCCCGCTTAAGATCGCGGAAGTGTCCGGTCAGGCCGCGACGCTGGGCGTGGAGAGCTTCGTCTTCTTCATGGCGCTCATTTCAATTAATTTGGGGTTCATCAATCTGTTGCCAATCCCGATGCTGGATGGCGGGCATCTGCTGTTTTACGGGCTGGAGGCGATACAGCGGCGGCCCGTCAGTCCGCAGGTGCAGGAATGGGCCTATCGGTCCGGTCTGGCGCTGTTGCTGACGGTGATGATGCTGGTGACTTTCAACGATTTGTCTTCTTTCGGGCTCTGGGAGCGTCTGTCTGACTTGATCGGTTGATCCGCATCGGGCAGGGAGACGCGATTTCGCATCGTCTATACGGACGGCAAAGAACTTTATTTTGAGGGTGGAGCGGGTGACAGCGATGATGAGCAGCAACAGGCAGCGTCCGGTCGTCGCGGCCTTGCTTGCGACAACGATGATCGCGGGCCTGTCCGCCGTGCCGGCTTATGCCCAGCAAAGTGCGCCTGCGCCTGCCGCGCCGCCTGTCGCCGCCCCCGCAGCGGCGCCTGCCGGAACCGTTCGCAGCCTGACCGTCTCGGGGCAACAGCGTCTGGAGCCGGACACGGTGCTGTCCTACACCAAGCTGCGTCTGGGCCAGCCCTTCACGCAGGAATCGCTCGATCAGGCATTGCGCGATCTCTATGAAACCGAACTCTTCGCCGATGTGCAGATCCGCAACGACAATGGTGCGCTCACCATCGAGGTGAAGGAAAATCCGGTCATCAACCGCATCGTCCTGGAAGGCAACAAGCGCCTGAAGGAAGAGAAGATCCGGCCGGAAATCAAGCTCGCCCCGCGCCAGATATATACCCGTTCGAAGGTTCGTGCCGACGTTGCCCGCATCATCGAACTGTATCGCCGTCAGGGTCGCTTTGCCGCGACGGTCGAACCGAAGATGGTGCAACTCGACCAGAACCGCGTCGATATCGTATTCGAGATTTCGGAAGGGCCCAAGTCTAAGGTCCGTCAGATCAATATCATCGGCAACGAGAAGTTTGGCGATGGCGAATTGCGTAGCCAGATGGTGACGAAGCAATCGCGCTGGTTCCGGATTTTCTCGTCCGGCACCAGCTACGATCCCGACCGTCTGGCCTATGACCAGCAGAAGCTGCGTCAATTCTATCTGACGGAAGGCTATGCCGACTTCCGTGTGACGTCGGCGGTGGCGGAACTGACGCCCGACAAGCAGGACTTCATCATCACCTATGTGGTGGAAGAAGGGGATCGCTACAAATTTGGCGATGTGAAGGTAGAGAGCGACATTCGCGACCTGTCGGGCGATTCTCTGACCAAGATGCTGCCCATGAAGAAGGGCGCCTGGTACAATGCCAAGCAGGTCGAAGATACGGTCGATACGCTGAGCGAGACCGCGGGCCTGTTCGGCTACGCCTTCGCCGACGTGCAGCCGGATTTCCAGCGCGACAAGGACACGCTGACGATGGGGATCAATTTCCGCATCGCCAATGCGCCGCGCGTCTATGTTGAGCGGGTGGACATCAACGGTAATACGCTGACGCAGGACAAGGTCGTCCGCCGCGAATTTCGTCTGGCCGAAGGGGACGCCTTCAACAGCTTCCTCGTCAAGCGGTCCAAGGATCGCATCAATTCGCTCGGCTTTTTCCAGGAAAAGTTGGAGGTGGAGCAGAAACCGGGCTCGGCGCCCGATCGCATCGTGCTTGAAACCAACGTGCAGGAAAAATCCACCGGCGAACTTTCGCTGTCGGCCGGTTTTTCGTCATTGGAGCGGTTCATCGTATCGGCGTCGATCACCCAGCGCAATTTCCGTGGCAAGGGCCAGGAACTCCGCACCAGCGTCAACTGGTCCAGCTACTCGAAGTCGGTTGAGCTAGGCTTCACCGAACCCTATTTCATGGACAAGAACATCGCGCTGGGCGGCGACATTTATCGTCGTGACCTCAACAGCTTCCGTTATCTCAACAATAACGACCGCGATACGACGTATGAACAGACGACCACCGGCTTTCAGATCCGCGCGGGCGTCCCGATCACCGAATATATGTCGCTGGCGCTGCGCTACAGCCTGAATTTGGATGATGTGACGCTGGACAAGGATACCTATTATTCCGATCCGGATGGTTCGGGTCCATCGCAATCGCAATGTGACCCCTTGCTTGCAGGCCGCTATCTCTGCGACGCCATCGGCAAGCGCACCACATCGTCCATCGGTTATTCGCTGATTTACGATACTCGCGATAATCGCATCCGTCCGACGCGCGGTCATAACATCGTTCTGAGCCAGGATTTTGCTGGGCTTGGCGGCAGTGTCAAATATGTGCGTACCCGCCTCAACGGTTCCAAATATTGGCCGTTGGGTGGCGGTTTCATTTTCTCGCTGTCCGGCGAAGGCGGCTATATCCATTCGCTGGAAGGGGAGCGCCGTGATGCTTCGGGCGATTTGGTTGACAAGGTTCGTCTGACTGATCGCTTCTTCCTGGGTGAGCCGCAAATTCGCGGTTTCGACATTCGCGGTATCGGTCCTCGGGTCAAGCGTTTCTACCTCACCAAGGATGCGGACGGGAACTATGTGCGCGGGAGCGGAAGCAACAGCGTTTCCGACGATGCCTTGGGTGGCAAAATCTACTATATGGCGCGCGCTGAAGTCGAAATTCCATTGGGTTCCGGTGCACGCGAAATGGGGCTTCGGCCTTCGATATTCGTTGATGCCGGCGCCGTAGCCGGGCTCAAAAATCCCTCGGTTATTTCCCACTCGCCAGGCGTTTGCGCCAACAACACAACCGGTGCGCGTACGCCGGCAGTGAGCGACGGCGTGTGTCCAGGCGACAATATTACAGACCCAACCCAGAACACGCATTCTCTTCTCATCGGGCCGTTCGAGGAAGAATATCTCGGCGACACGCTTAAACCGCGTGTGTCCGTTGGCTTTGGCGTCAACTGGAACTCGCCTTTCGGGCCGTTCCGCATCGACATCGCCAAGGCCCTGCTCAAGGAACCAGGGGACGATACCAAACTGATCACCTTCAACGTAGGGACTCAATTCTGATGAAAATGATCTTCAAGGCCGCCGCGATCGCACTCGCGCCCGTTTCCGTCATCGCGCTTTCGACCGCGCCCGCTGTTGCCCAGTCGAAACAGGGCATCGCTGTCGTCGACATCCAGCGCGCCGTTGCGACCAGCAACGCCTACACCGCCGCACGCGGTCAGATCCAGACGACCTACAAGGCGCAGATCGACAGCTTCACCGCGCGCAAGAACGCCATCGACGCCGACCTGAAGGCGAAGGCGACCGCGCTGGAAACTGCCGCGAAGGCTGCCGGTGGCAAGAGCACGCCCGCGCTTCAGGCGCAATATGAAGCCTATCAGAAGGCAGGACAGGACGGCCAGGCCGAATTGCAGCGTTTGGGCCAGCCCATCGGTCTCGCCAACGCCTATGTCGAAGAGCAAATCTCGGCGAAGCTGTCCGATGCGCTCAAGACCGCGATGAGCAAGGCGAAGGTTGACCTGGTGCTTGGCCCCGACGCCACCGTTTCTTATCAGCCCAGCGTCGACATCACGCAGAATGTGGTGACCGAACTCAATGCGCTGGTTCCCTCCGTCGGCATCACGCCGCCGGCCGGCTGGCGTCCGGGCGGTCAGCAGCAGGGGCAGGCACCCGCGGCGGCTGCTCCCGCTCCCGCCAACCCCTCGCAGCAGCCGACCTCGCGCTGATCGAAGATGACCGATCAGCCTGAAGCGGCTGCCGCTGCTCTTGGCCCCATGGATGTCCGCGGGGTCATGGCGGCGCTTCCGCACCGTTATCCGATGCTGCTCGTCGATCGCGTGGTTTCGCTTGTGCCTAATAGCGCGATCCACGCGGTGAAGGCGGTTTCCGTGAATGAGCCCTTTTTCCAGGGCCATTTCCCGACACGGCCGATCATGCCGGGCGTGCTGATCGTGGAAGCCATGGCGCAGGCGGCGGGCGTGCTCGCCGTAGAAACCATGCAACTCGCCAATTCCGGCAAGCTGGTCTACTTCATGAGCATCGACGGCGCGAAGTTCCGTTCGCCGGTCGAGCCGGGCTGCCTGCTGGACCTTCATGTTGAGATCACCCAGTCGCGCGGCGCGATATGCAAATTCGCGGGCAAGGCGATGATCGAGGGCAAGCTGGTGGCGGAAGCCAACTTCGTCGCCATGATCTCGGACCCGCCGAAGGACTGACGGGCAGGGGGAAAGGGCAGCCTTTCCCCCTTGCTTTTGGGCGGAAACGCATGTAACCGCGCGCCTTCGCCATTTTGGGCATCCACGGCCGGTCGGAAACCGGCCATATATGGAGCAAATCATGAAAGCCGATACGCATCCCGATTACCACTTCATCACCGTCCAGATGACCGACGGTTCGACCTTCCGCACCCGCTCCACCTGGGGCAAGGAAGGCGACACGATGGCGCTCGACATCGATCCCAAGTCGCACCCGGCATGGATCGGCGGTCAGCGTCAGCTCGACCAAGGCGGCCAGGTGGCGCGCTTCAACAAGCGTTTCGGCGGCTTGACGCTGAAGAAATAATCTCATCCGCGAGGATGAGTGAGAAGGGCGCCCGTAACGGCGCCCTTTTGTTTTGGGCGGTTGTGCGGGCGATTGGGCAGGTGAGCACCGCGGCAGCTTCCAGATGCCCACGGACGAGAAGCAGACATGCTACTTTCATCCGATTCGATGCTCACCCTTGCTGCTGCTGATAATTGGAACAATGCGCCTTCCGGCCGAAAATTTAGCGGCGGCGCGCCTCATCATGAGACGAATGGCCGTCGCTAGTCGTGCAGAAGAAGGCTGCATCGAATATGGCTATGCGGAAGACCTGTTCGATGCCGGCCTCATCCACGTCAAAGAATTGTGGACCGACCAAGTGGCATTGGATCGCCATTTCTCATCGGATCATATCGCTGAATGGCGGGCGGCATGGCCTGATCTTGGTATCGGCAATCGCGATTTGCGTGTCTATGATGTTGACGAGCCACGTTGGACTTGATCCGCGCCCCGTTGGTCCGCTTTCAAACACCGACTAAGCCAGCCTTGTTAGCAAAAAAAATGGCCGATTGCCGCCAAAACCAACAAGGGTTCGTCCTCACTCCCCGGCGGTGGTGCGCTCCTCATCAAGGAATGCCGCCACATCGGCCAGCGCCACATCCTTCGACAGGAATGATCGGCCGATCCCCCGCGCCAGCAGGAAGGGAAGGGTGCCAGCCGCCATCTTCTTGTCGTGGAGCATGTGTGCGACCAGCGCCGCACCATCCGCCTGCACATGCGCGCTGGCAAGATCATATGGCAGGCCCACTGCCTTGAGATGCGCCGTCACGCGCTCTGCTTCGCTCGCCGGGCAGAGGCCGAGCCGAGCCGAGTAGCGGAAGGCCAGCGCCATGCCTGCCGCCACGCCTTCGCCATGCAGCAGCGTGTCGGAAAAGCCCGTATCGGCTTCCAGCGCATGGCCGAAGGTATGGCCAAGGTTGAGGAGGGCGCGACGGCCCGATGTTTCGCGTTCGTCGTCGGCGACGATGGCGGCTTTGGCCCGGACGCTGCGTTCGATCGCATATTCGCGGGCTTTGGGGTCGCCCGCCAGCAGCTTGTTCCCCTCCCGCTCGCACCAGACGAAGAAATCGGGATCGTCGATCAGGCCATATTTCACGACCTCCGCATAACCGGCCCGCGTTTCGCGTGGCGGCAGGCTGTCGAGCGTCGACGGGTCGATCAGGACAAGGGCAGGCTGATAGAAGCTGCCGATCAGATTCTTGCCGGCCTTGGCATTGATGGCGGTCTTGCCGCCGACCGAACTATCGACCTGCGCGAGCAGGGTCGTGGGCACCTGAATGAAATGGCATCCGCGCTTCAGGATCGACGCGGCGAAGCCCACCAGATCGCCGATCACGCCGCCGCCCAGCGCCACGATATGATCGCCACGCTCGATCTCCAGCGCGAGGAGGTCGTCCAGCAGGCTTTCCAGGTGCCGCCAGCTTTTGGTCGGCTCGCCGGGTGGCAGGATGATCGGCTCGACGCTCACATTGGCGGCGCGCAGGCTCGCCTCCAGCCGGGGAAGTTGCGCGGCGGCGACATGCGCGTCGGTCACGACAACCAGCCGCCCCTTGCGCGCATAACCCGCCAGATAGCTGCCCGCACGATCCAGCGCGCCCTGTTCGATCATGATGTCGTAACTGCGCGCGTCCAGCGCGACTTGCACTATTGCCATGCTGGAAGTTGCTCCAATATCCGTTCGACCGCGACTTCATGCGGCGCGGCGATGCTTTTCACATGAATGGGAGCGAGCGCGTAGACCGGATTGCGAACGGCCGCCAGTTCAGTCAGCACCACGCGCGGGTCTTTCCCCTTGAGCAGGGGACGCCCTTCGCGGCGGGACACGCGGTCGACCAATATGTCGATGTCGGCGTCCAGCCATATGGCGGTCGCCTGATCGAGGATCAGGGCGCGCGTGTCGTCTTGCATGAACGCGCCGCCACCCGTTGCGATGACCTTTGGCGCGCCATCCATCAGGCGCGCGATCACCCGGCGTTCGCCGTCGCGGAAATGCGCTTCGCCGAAGCGTTCGAAAATCTCGCTAACGCTCATCCCGGCGGCCTTTTCGATCTCTTCATCGGCATCGACGAACGCAAGGCCGATGCGCGCGGCAAGGCGCCGCCCCACCGTGGATTTGCCGACACCCATCATGCCGACCAGAACGATCGGTCCGCGCTTCAGGGCGGCTGCCGTGGATTTGCTGTTTCGCTGCATGGCGACCGGGGCTATACAGCCAGCCGTCACTGAGGCAAATCGCAACTTTCCTTTCTTGAACCGGCAAAGGGCCGCAGAAGGACACATGAAGAACAATCGTTCCTACAGCAGTTTCGAAGGTAGATCCCGTCGCCGGACGCGGTTGCCCATCATTCCCGTCATATTGGTGATCCTGTTGATTGCGCTGATAGCTTTCCTCTGGTCGCGCGGCGGCGAACAACCGCAGCAGCGCGTGGAAAAGGTTATCTCCGCCGAAAAGCTGGGCAAATAAAGCCGATGCCGTGTCGTCGGGGGAATGCGAAGTGGACGCTGGGTACGCTTGCCCTTGCGCTGGCTCTGCCGGTTGTGGCGCAGGATGCGCCTGAATCCTTGCTGCCTCCGGGTTTTGGCGACGCGCCGACCTCGCCTACACCCTCGCCATCGCAACCCGGACGCGCCTCATCGCCTTCACCGGCCACGCCTGCCCCCGCGACACCGCCGCCCGCTCTTTCCCTAACCCTCCCGGATGAGGCGACGGCGAACAACAGCGCGGCGCAAGAACTGAGCGCAGCGGAACTCGCTGCCCAGAAGGCGAAATATGATCTCCCGCAAAGCGCCCGCCGCTCGCTGGATCGCATTGGCCCGCTGACGCCGCAGACATTGGGACTGGAGCCTGATGCGTTCGGATCGGAATCCGGCCAGTTCCTCGCTATTTTGATGAAGGAGACGCGCGCGCCGATCGTGTCGCGCTGGGGTTCCATTCTGCTGCGCCGGACGCTGCTGACCGCGACGGATACCCCGCGCGGCATCGACGGCGCGGACTGGGTGGCGGAACGCGCCTGGCTGTTGCTGCGTATGGGGGAGGCCGACAGCGCTCGCCTGCTGGTGCAGAGCGTGGATGCGGACCGCTTCACGCCGCGCCTCTATGCGGTCGCCATGCAGACCTATCTGGCGACGGCGGACCCGGCGGGACTGTGCCCGCTGTCTGCGGGCGCGCTGAAGGTCAGCAAGGAACCAGGTTGGGACATGACCCGGGCGATCTGCGCGGCGCTTTCCGGTGATCAGGGGTCGGCCAGCGGCGCGCTCAACCAGACGCGGCGTCGCGGTATCGTGCGTGGGATCGACTATCGGCTGGCGGAAAAGATGGTCGGCACCGGATTCAACGCCCGCCGGTCAGTGAAGATCGAATGGGACGGGATCGACCGGCTGACAGCGTGGCGGTTCGGTCTCGCGACGGCGCTGAATGTCGAAATCCCGGCAAATCTCTATGCGACGGTTGGGCCGCATGTTCGGGCGTGGGAAGCGCGCGCGCCTGCTCTCTCCGTGGTTCGGCGTCAGCCGGGCGCGGATATGGCGGCGCGCCTTGGCGTGTTTTCGAGCCGGGCGCTGGTCGGCTTTTACAGCGAGTTGGGCGCGGAAGGCGATGCGCCGGCTGCGCTTGGCGACAGGGTCGACGCCTTGCGCGCCGCTTATGGAGGGCCGACCGTCGCCGCCCGGTTGCAGGGGATGCACACCATCTGGCAGGACAGCGCGCGGCCTGATTATGTCGGCCTGATCGCCACCGCGCGGGCGGCGGCGGCACTGCCCGTCGCGCAGGTGGAAGCGCGCGATGCGGCCAGCCTGGTCGCGGCGATGCTGACGGCGGGATATGATCGCAATGCAGCGCTCTGGGCGCGCGCGGCGGGAACGCTGGATGGCGATGGCGCGTCCGATCTTTGGGCGTTGCTCGCTGTCGGCGCGCCCAGTGCGCTTGTCGAAGTCAGCCAGAGCCGCGTGTCCGGCTTTATCGACGACGCCGGTCCCGCGCGTGGAGGTCTGCTTGTCGCCGCCTTGGCGGGCCTGTCGCGGCTTTCATCATCCGATGCTGCCGCGCTGGCGCAGGATAATGGCTTCACCCTTGCCGCCAACAGCCGGTGGGCAAGGGCGATCGGGGCCGCGGCCCAGCGGGGAGAGAAGGGAACCGTCGCCCTGCTCGCCGCTGTCGGCATGCAGGCGGCGGAATGGGGACGTCTGCCGCCCGGTCATCTGTTCCACATCGTCGCCGCATTGCATCGTGTGGGGCTGGATCCCGAAGCACGGATGATCGCGGCGGAAGCGCTGACCCGCGCCTGATCCATGAATGACGACGCCGTCCTGATCGACCGCTTTCTGGAAATGATGGCGGCGGAACGGGGGGCTTCGCGCAACACGCTGCTGGCCTATCGCACCGATCTGGAAGGAGCGGGGCGAATCGCGGGTGGTCTTGCGGAGGCGAGCGCGGAGCGGCTGGCCGCATTGCCGGAGGCCTGGGCGGAACTTGCTGCGTCCTCGGTCGCGCGAAAGGCGTCGGCTCTGCGCGCTTTCTACGCCTTTCTGGAAGAAGAGGGGCTGCGGGGCGATAATCCGTCCGCCAGCCTTCCTCGCCCGGTCACGCGCCGTCCGCTGCCGAAAATTCTCTCCGTGCAGGATGTCGAAAGGCTATTCCACCAGATTGAGGAACGAATCGCAGTTTCACATCCTTCGCCGCTCGACCTGCGGCTCGCCGCGCTGATCGAACTGCTCTACGGCTCCGGCCTGCGCGCCACCGAACTGGTTTCACTGCCACGCCGCGCGCTGGCGACGGACAGGCCCTTTCTGATCCTCAAAGGCAAGGGCGGGCGGGAGCGGCTTGTCCCGATCTCCGACCGGGCGCGGGCAGCGGTCGCCGCATGGCTGGCCCATGTGCCCGCGGACAGCCCCTGGCTGTTTCCCTCCGGCAAGAGCCATTTGAGCCGCATTCGCCTCTATCAACTGATCAAGGCGCTGGCCGCCGCCGCCGGGATCGCGCCGGATCGGGTCAGCCCCCATGTTCTGCGCCACGCCTTCGCCACACATTTGCTGGAAGGCGGGGCGGACCTGCGCGCGCTGCAATCCATGCTGGGCCATGCTGACATCGGCACCACGCAGATTTACACTCATGTCGACAGCCGCCGACTGGTCGAACTGGTCAACAGCCGCCATCCTTTGGCGACGATGGCCCATCGGCGCGTTGACGGCGAAGCGTCTGCGCCTTAACGCCTTCGCCCATGGTAAGCTTTCTGGAATTTGAAAAGCCGATCGCGGAGCTTGAGGCCCGCATCATCGAACTGCGCGCCACCGCCAATGGGGGCGACATCGACATAGATGGTGAAATCGACAAGTTGGAGCAGCGCGCTGCCAAGATGCTGGCGGACAGCTACGCCAAGCTGACGCCGTGGCAGAAGACGCAGGTTGCACGTCATCCCGAGCGCCCGCATTTCAAGGATTATGTCGCGGGCATGTTCGACGATTTCATGCCGCTGGCGGGGGACCGCGCCTTTGCCGACGATCAGGCGATATTGGGCGGCCTTGCCACGCTGGGCGAGCGGCGTGTCGTCGTGATCGGCCATGAAAAGGGCGACGATACCGCCAGCCGTGTTCGCCATAATTTCGGCATGGCCAAACCGGAAGGCTATCGCAAGGCGATCCGCCTGATGCAGCTTGCGGACCGCTTTGGCCTACCGGTCGTCACGCTGGTCGATACGTCCGGCGCGTTCCCCGGCGTGCAGGCGGAGGAGCGCGGGCAGGCCGAAGCCATTGCCCGCTCCACCGAACAATGTCTTGCCCTTGGCGTGCCGATGGTGGCCGCTGTTGTGGGTGAAGGCGGATCGGGCGGGGCTGTGGCGTTGGCGGCCGCGAATCGCGTCCTGATGTTTGAACATGCGGTCTATTCGGTGATTTCGCCCGAGGGTTGCGCCTCGATCCTGTGGCGCACTGCCGACAAGGCAAGCGACGCCGCCACCGCCATGCAAGTCACGGCGCAGCATCTGCATGCGCTGGGCGTGATCGACCGCATCGTGCCGGAACCGCTGGGCGGGGCGCACCGCGAGCCGGCCGTCGCCGTCGCCAACCTCGCCGCCGCGATAGGCGAGGAACTGGATGCCTTGTCCGGCATGGATGCCGCGGCGCTACGCACGGACCGCGCCGACAAGTTCCTAGCCATCGGCGCCTAAATCCGTTCTTCAAGGAAGGGGGACCGCCGCGAAGCGGTGGTGGAGGGGTAGCGCCCTCTCGATAGCGGAGATACGTCTCCGTCAGTTCCCTCTCAGAGGATTGGCATCGCGTTTACCTCACCCTTCCGGAAACAGTGACAGTCCTTTATCGTTCCGCCATTATGAGAGCGGAAAGGGGCTGTTAGCTGTGAAGAAACGATATGTCTGGACTTGCGCCGCAACAGGAATGCTGACGCTGGTGGGGGCCATGGCCGCCGCGCCATCCGTGATCGGGCAGCAGCGCGCCATCCGCACCGTATCTTCGATCAACCCGCAGGAAAAGGAAGCAGGCGCGAAGCAGCATCCGCAACTGCTGGAAGAGTTCGGCGGCGCCTATGCGGGACCGCAGGCGAAATATGTGGAGGGCGTGGGCCGCCGCATCGCCGTCCAGTCGGGTCTTTCCAACGCGCAGAGCGACTTTACCGTCACGTTGCTCAATTCGCCGGTGAACAACGCCTTCGCGATCCCCGGCGGCTATGTCTACGTCACCCGCCAGCTCATGGCCCTGATGAACGACGAGGCGGAACTGGCGGGCGTGCTCGGCCATGAAATCGGCCATGTTGCCGCCCAGCACGGCCAGCGGCGGCAGAAAACGGCCCAGCGCAACGCCGTGGGCGGCGCCTTGCTTCAGGTTCTGACGGGCGCGCTGCTGGGCGATTCGGCGATTGGCGGCCTGCTGCAAAAGGGGATCGGGACGGGCAGCCAGTTGCTGACGCTCAAATTCTCCCGCTCGCAGGAATATGAGGCGGACGATCTGGGCATCCGCTATCTGGCGTCGGGCGGCTATGATCCGCGCGCCCTGTCCGATATGCTGGCCTCGCTCGCCGCGCAGAGCAGCCTGGACAGCCGTGTGACGGGCAATGCGGGTTCCATGCCGGAATGGGCGAGCACGCACCCCGACCCGGCATCCCGCGTCGGCCGCGCCGCGCGGGAAGCACAGCGCAGTGGCTCCACTGGCACCGTCCGCAATCGCGACGCCTTCCTGAATGCGGTGGATGGCGTGCTTTATGGCGACGATCCCAAGCAGGGCGTGATCGAAGGCAGCCGCTTCCGCCACCCCGACATGCGCCTCGCTTTTACCGCGCCATCCGGTTTCGGCATGGAAAATGGCGCGAGCGCCGTGACCGTCGCGGGATCGAGCGGGCAGGCGCAATTCAGCAGCGCATCCTATTCGGGTAATCTGGCCGCCTATATCGACGCCGTGCTCGCCAGACTGGGCGGCGGGAAAGCGCCGGCAGGCGATGTCAGCCGCACCACGGTCAACGGATTGCCCGCGGCATGGCGCACGGTGCGGGCCAATACCCAGTCGGGCCAGGTCGACGCGACGGTGTTCGCTTATGATTTCGGGGGGGGCAAAGCCTATCATTTCCTGCTGCTGACCGGCGCGGGGCAGGGCGTGGGGCCGTTCGCGCCCATGGTGCAGTCCGTGCAGCGCCTGTCCGCGCAGGACGCCGCCGCGATCCGGCCGCGCCGGGTGGAGGTCGTCACTGTAAAGGCGGGCGACACCGTGCAGTCGCTGGCGAAGCGGATGGCCTATTCCGACTATCCGCTGGAACGGTTCCTGACGATCAACGCGCTGACGGCGCAATCGGTGCTGCGGCCGGGGCAACGGGTGAAAATCGTGGTTTGACTGTAGATAGATATAAGAAAAGGCAGGAGAATTTCTTCTCCTGCCTTTTATAGATTAAGCGACCACCAGCGATTAACCGCCCGTGCTGGTGCCAGCCGCATCCGACATATTGTCAGCCACCGTCTGGAAGGTGCCGCGCAGATTGCTGCCCAGCGAACTCATCGCGCCAATAGCGGCAACGGCGATCAGAGCGGCGATCAGGCCATATTCAATGGCGGTCGCGCCTTCTTCATTCTTCAGCATCTTACGAATAAACTGCATGTCTTGTCTCCATACCCGAGGAAATTATTCAACTACCCGGCTTGTCTTCTTTGACCGGAAGATAAGCAGAACCCGATTTAAGGGGCTTCAGTTGAAAAAAACTTAATGACAGGTCCATTTTGTCAAATATTGATGGTTAGTGGGAATTAACCTTTTCTGCCACATGATCCCACATTGCGATGGACTTGCTTGCGAATTGACTGACGGAGGAAACAATTGCGAGAAAAATAAACGCAAGGATCAGTGCATATTCAATTGCCGTCGCGCCGCGCTGGCATCGCGCCAGGGCGCATCGGGCAATAATGTCGATCAGCCCCCGCATTTACATTCCAGTCCGTTGCAGACAGTCCCGGCTGGCTGTGTAAAGGAGGCGCGGTTAACAAAGCCCTTTCGTTGGACCGACATGATGCAGATTTCTCCCCTCCTGGTTGTGGCCGCGGCGCTGGTCGATGCGGACGGACGCGTGCTCCTGCAACAGCGGCCGCCTCACACGTCCTTGCCGAACCTGTGGGAATTTCCCGGCGGAAAGGTGGAGCCGCAGGAAACGCCCGAAGCGGCGCTGGTGCGGGAATTGGAGGAGGAACTGGGCATCAGCACCCATGCAAGCTGCCTGGCCCCCGCGACCTTCGCGAGCGCGCCGCTGGGGGAGCGCCATCTGTTGCTGCTGCTCTATGTGTGCCGTAAATGGCATGGCGTGCCCGAAGCCCGCCATGCCACGGCGCTCAAATGGGCGCGCCCAGCGCAGATGTATGCGCTGGACATGCCGCCCGCCGACCTGCCGCTGATCGGGCTGTTGGAGTCGTTGATTTAGAAGGGAAGCTACCAGAGCTGCGATCCTGCGGATCGCATGCCCTCACCCCGCTATGCTAAGCGGCACGCTGCCAAATCTTTGCACCCCTCTCCCCAAAGGAGAGGGGTTGGCTACCTTATCACTACCGCCATCGGCACCGCTTGAGTGTTTCCGTTATCCCTCGGCGGCCTCGCTCTGCAACTGGATGTAGTTTTGCAGGCCCATCCGATCGATCATCTCGAACTGCGTTTCCAGCGTGTCGATATGCTCTTCCTCGCTTTCAAGGATGGACTGAAACAGATCGCGCGACACATAGTCGCGGATCGACTCGCAATAAGCGATGCCATCCTTGAGCGTCGGCAGAGCCTCATATTCCAGTTCGAGATCGGACTTGAGCACTTCTTCCACCGTTTCGCCGATCTTGAGGCGGCCGAGCAGCTGGAAATTAGGCAGGCCGTCAAGGAACAGGATGCGTTCCGCCACCTTGTCGGCATGTTTCATCTCGTCGATCGACTCTTCATATTCGAACTTGGCGAGCTTCTTGATGCCCCAATGATCGAGCATGCGATAATGGAGGAAATATTGATTGATCGCGGTCAGCTCGTTCTTGAGAACCTCGTTCAAATAATCGATGACTTTGGGATCGCCCTTCATGGGGGGAATGCTCCGGTTATTGGAAAGTGCCGGGCATTATAAGGCGATCGGGACTGGTTGTTAAGCCAAAAACCCTTGAAAATCCGCCATTTTTTGTAAGGCTATTGCTTCGGGTTTGCGATTGGAAGACGGCTATTCATGCACCTGCCTCGCAATGCTTTTAAGCGGTGGCCCGCTCTGCGGCGATGATGGTGCGGGCAAAGGAAACGCACTGGCCGCATTTGGGGCGGCGGCCGAAACGGGCATAGGCGTTGCATGGCGTATCCGCGCCATCGCGCACGGCGTCCTTCAGATCCTTTTCCCGAATGGCATTACAAACGCAAACGACCATGTCTCGCACTCCTGACCAAGCAGATAGCGCAGATGATAATAGGTCGCAATAGTCCCATCAGATGTTTTTGCGAATCTTTTGCAGCCGTCCCTTGGCGAGGCTGCGCCATAGCCATTCCAGCGGCCCGGAACCGAATCGCTTCAGCCAGAGCGGCGACCACAGCAGCATGACGGCCCATCCCCCCAGCACGAACAGGGGCAGGGCGGCGGGCCGGACCTGCCCGAACAGGCCAAGGCCCCAGCCATAGAAGATCGCTGTCATCACCAGGCTGGTGCCCAGATAATTGCTGAACGCCATGCGTCCGGCGGCGGCGATGGCGGACGTGATTCGGCTTTGGCCGCGCCCGGCGAGAAGCCACAGGATCAGCGCCGCCCATCCCACCGTCAGCGGAATGCGGAAGGGGAAGGACCAGGCCATCATGCTGCCCAACGCCGGAAGCGCCGCGAATCGGCTGAGGACCACCCACAGGACCAGCGCGGCCATGGGTGGCAGGCCGATCAGGAAACAATGCCGCGCCGTCCGCCAATATTGCTCCGCGCTCCAGCGTCCTGTCAGGAAACCACCCTTCAGCATCGCCATGCCCAGCAGCATGAAGCCCAATGTTTCGAGCGCGGTGAACAGGAACGACCAGAACCACTGGCCCGGATAGCCCGCCAGATGATGCCGGACGATATCGACGAATCCGCTTCGGTAAGTTGCGGTCTCGGCAAGGACGGCGGCGCTGCGCGGATCGGAATAGGGCGCGATGAAATGAGTGAAGCCGTCGCGGATATCGGCGGCGGTTCCGGGCGCGGATGCCGCGTGGGACCAGCTATAAAGGCTGAGCAGAAAAGCGACGCAGAGCAGGAAATGGATCAGGAAGAAGAGAAACGCCCATTTCACCAGCGACAACGGCTCGTGCCGGATAAACAACAGAGCAACCAGCCCCACGATCGCATAGGTCATCAATATGTCGCCCCACCAGAGCAGCAGATAATGGGCGAGGCCGAACAGAAACAGCCATGCGGCCCGCACCATCTGGGCACGGCGGCCATCGCGTCCGGCCATTTCCTCCCGGTCGATCAGCAGCAGCATGGACGCGCCGAACAGCAGGGCGAAAAGACCGCGCATCTTGCCGTCAAAGAACAGGAAACCGACTGTCCAGAAAGTGACATCGCTGGCCGAAAGCGGACCCGATACCGCCGGATTGAAATAGGCGGGTTGGGGCAGGGCGAAGGCCGTGATGTTCATCCAGAGGATGCCCATGACCGCACAGCCGCGCAGCACGTCCATCGAAAGGAGGCGGGAGGAAGGCGCAGTCATCAACGGTCCTTGTAAAGAGTTTGGCTTGGTAAAGAAGCTGGCAAAGCGCGGAAGGCTCTGCCATGCGACTAGCCATGAACATGGGCCGCAAGCAACGGATAAGCGATGCGTTCGGCGCGGCTGCGGCGCGCTATGACGATCATGCCGGGCCGCAGCGGCTGGCGGCGGCGCTGGTCGCGGATCTGGCGAAGCGGCAGAAGCCCGCCGGTGTTGAGCGCATATTGGAGATCGGCTGCGGCACGGGCTTCCTGACGCGGGATATTCAGGCGCGCTGGCCCGGCGCGGAACTGGTGGCGACGGATTTGTCGCCCGAAATGCTAGCACGGGCCTCGGCGGGCGGTTTGGTCGCGGGAACCTTCCTGCCGATGGATGGGGAGATTCCGGCGTTCGATGGCGAATGGTTCGATCTTATCCTCTCCAGCCTCGCCTTCCAGTGGTTCGACGATATGGGAGGAGCGGTCGGACGGCTGGCGGGGTTACTCCGGCCGGGGGGAAGCCTGATCTTCTCCACGATGGGGCGGGGCAGTTTCGCCCGGTGGCGTGCCGCCCATGCGGCGTGCGGGCTGGCGGCGGGCGTGCCGGACTATCCCGATCTGAACGATTTGCGCGCGATTCTGACGCCCTTTGGCGATGCCTTTGCTTTTGACGAGGAATATGCGCTGCCTTGCGGAGGCGCCATGGGATTGATCGCACACCTCAAGGGCATCGGCGCAGTAGTACCGAGCGAGGGAAGAAAACCGTTAAACCCCAGTGATTTGCGACGAGTGATGGCCGCGTTTGAGGCGCAGGGCGGGGATGATGGCTATCAGGTGCTCTTCGGACGCGTGACGCGCTCGGGCGCCTGATGCAGCATCATCGTCGCGCGGATCTGGGACGGATGGATTGCGGAACGGCAGCTTTCCTCACCCCGTTCATCCTGAGTAACCACTGAGCTTGTCGATACGGGTGTCCGGAATAGCCGAAACTGGTCGCTTTCGAACATCCCCGCCTCATCAAAACATGAGTTGGTGAAAGGAGGAAAGCTCCCCTCCGTCCTTACAGTTCCGCATCCATCAGGTTCGGGAAGAAGCCTTCATGCGCCCCACGCAGGGCGTCCAGCGTCACGCCCACAATCTTGTCACCTTGGCAGGTGCCGATGCGGGTCGCGCCGGGGATGGCGGTGCCTTCGGGTGTGGTGACGATGTAACGGCTCTGATCCTCGCCGAATGCGGTGGCGGTCGTGAGATTCGCGCTCAGTTCCGCGCCGATGTTGCCGGCCAACGCCATTTCCACGACTGCGACCAGAAGGCCGCCGTCAGAAATGTCATGGACCGCCGTGACCTTGCCTTCCGCGATGAGCGCGCGGACGGTTTCGGCGTTGGCGCGTTCCGCCTTGAGGTCGACCTTGGGCGCTTCGCCCGCTTCCCGGCCCGCTATTTCGCGCAGCCAGATGGACTGACCCAGATGCGTGCCTTCTGCGCCGATCAGCCAGATGGCGTCGCCTTCCGCCTTGAAGGCGACGGTCGCCATGACGTCGATGTCCTTGAGCAATCCGATTCCGCCGATGGCGGGCGTGGGCAGGATGGCAGAGCCGCCGCCTGTTGCCTTGGACTCATTATAGAGGCTGACATTGCCTGACACGATTGGGAAGTCGAGCGCGCGGCAGGCGTCGCCCATGCCTTCCAGGCAGCCGGTGAACTGCGCCATGATTTCCGGCCGCTGCGGATTGGCGAAGTTGAGGCAATTGGTGACGGCGAGCGGTGTCGCGCCGACTGCCGAAATGTTGCGATAGCATTCTGCGATGGCCTGCTTGCCGCCCTCATAGGGATCGGCATAGCAATAGCGCGGGGTGCAGTCGGTGCTGATCGCGATTCCCTTTTGCGAGCCGTGGACGCGCACAACTGCCGCATCGCCGCCGGGACGCTGCACCGTGTCGGCGCCGACCATGTGGTCATATTGCTCCCAGATCCAACGGCGCGACGCGATGTCGGGGCTGCCCATCAACTTCACGAGGTCCGCGCCGATGTCGGACGCCGGAATGTCGCCCAGCGGCTGAACGCCGGACCATGCCTTATATTCGTCCTTCGGCATGGCGGGGCGGTCATAAAGCGGCGCGTCGTCGGCCAGCGGGGCGAGCGGAATGTCGCACACCGTTTCGCCATGGTGGACGAGGACCATGCGGCCCGTATCGGTGACTTCGCCGATGACCGCGAAGTCCAGTTCCCACTTGCGGAAGATGGCTTCGGCAAAGGCTTCCTTGCCGGGCTGGAGCACCATCAACATGCGCTCCTGCGATTCCGACAGCATCATTTCATAGGCGCTCATGCCGGTTTCGCGTTGCGGCACCTTATTCATGTCGAGCAGCAGGCCGACGCCGCCCTTGGACGCCATTTCGACGCTGGAAGAGGTGAGGCCTGCCGCGCCCATGTCCTGAATCGCGACGATGGCGTCCGACGCCATGAGTTCGAGACAGGCTTCGATCAGCAGCTTTTCGGTGAAGGGATCGCCGACCTGCACGGTGGGGCGTTTCGCATCGGCATCATCGCCGAAATCGGCGGAGGCCATGGTCGCGCCGTGGATGCCGTCGCGGCCGGTCTTGGACCCGACATAGACGATCGGGTTGCCGACGCCCGACGCCGCCGAATAGAAGATCTTGTCGGTGTCAGCGACGCCCACGGTCATCGCGTTGACCAGGATGTTGCCGTCATAGGCGGGGTGGAAATTCACCTCGCCACCCACGGTGGGCACACCCACGCAATTGCCGTAGCCGCCGATGCCATGGACTACGCCGGAAATGAGATGCTTCATCTTGGGGTGATCGGGCCGTCCGAAGCGCAGCGCGTTCATGTTCGCGATCGGGCGCGCGCCCATGGTGAACACGTCGCGCAATATGCCGCCCACACCGGTCGCCGCACCTTGATAGGGTTCGATGTAAGACGGGTGGTTGTGACTCTCCATCTTGAAGATCGCCGCCTGCCCGTCGCCAATATCGACGACGCCCGCATTTTCGCCAGGGCCGCAAATGACCTGTGGCCCTTCGGTGGGCAGTTTTTTCAAGTGGATGCGGCTCGATTTGTAGGAGCAATGCTCCGACCACATGACCGAAAAGATGCCAAGTTCGGTGAGATTCGGTTCCCGGCCGAGCGCATTCAGGACGCGATCATATTCTTCCGGGGAAAGCCCGTGTTCGGCGACGATTTCGGGCGTGATCTGGGTGGCGGTGCTGGACATGAGCGCGCCTTTAGCCGCGTGGGCGCGGATAGACAATCCTTGCGGCGTCCTGTGTGGAAAACATGCTATGGGTCGTGCGTTGGAAAGGGGAGGAGACCGTCATGGAATGGATGCTGTTGCCGCTGCGCCGCTATGCGAGATTTTCGGGAAGGGCGCGACCGAAGGAATATTGGATGTTCGCACTGTTCCTGATCCTCGCCGCGATCGTGATCAGCATCGTCGAAACCATGTTGGGCCTCAACGTGACGCAGCGGTGGGTCGATCATGGCCCATGGTGGGTCGATGCGGGTTACCGGACCCAGGCCGGGCCGCTGACGGGACTGTTCGTGCTGGCGATGTTCATCCCGCAGCTCGCGGTGTCGGTCAGGCGGCTGCATGACACGGACCGCAGCGGATGGTGGCTGCTGCTGATCCTCCTGCCGTTGATCGGCGGTATCATCCTGCTGGTTTTCTTCATCATGAGTGGGACGCGTGGCGCCAATCGCTTCGGCCCCGATCCGATCGAGGTGGGCGAGCCGGAACTGATCCGCAGATCGTAAGGGCATAAAAAAGGCCGGACCTCGATGAAAGGTCCGGCCTTTTTGCTATCACGGAGATTCAGGACTCAGGCCTTGCAGCCCAGCGCGCTCTTGCCCGGCAGGGTGATGGTGACCTGCTTGCCATTGCCTTCAATCTTGTAGCCATCGGTGGCTTCGAACGGCTGGCCGGCTTCGGCGGCGACCAGCTTGGTCGGCGACCCGGTTTTTTCAGTACGCAGGTTCGCGGTCTTGTCGTCGCTCAGGAAGTCGACGAAGACGAGGCTGTTGTCCTTGCAGCGATACTGGAAGCTGTTCTTCACCGACGGCGGGAGTTCCACCGGCGCGGCGTTGGCAAGCTGCGAAGCCATCGGGTCGGCGGGGCCGCCCACGACTTCGGGTTCATCATTCTTGTTGCAGGCCGACAGCAAGGTCAGGGCCGCGACGGCGGTCAGGGGGAGATAATATTTCATAGCGGGCCTTCTATGTGCACTTGCAACAAGTGACGTCAACGCAAAAATAGTGAATTTGCCTGTTATATTCTTATGCGTCAGCGTGACGGAACCATGACAGGGCCGCATGATGGGGCCACGGGTGCCATGCGGACTTGACCGCGCGGGCGGTGAAGGCCAATGCAGGGCCATGGCCGAAGAGAGCATGACGCAGCCGACCGACCCCAGCACGCTTTCGTTCGAGGAGGCGCTCCGCGCGCTCGAATCCATCGTGCGACGGCTGGAAAATGGAGACGTGCCGCTGGACGAATCGATCTCGCTCTACAGCGAGGGCGAGGCGTTGCGGAAGCAGTGCATGGAACGATTGCAGGCGGCAGAGGCGCGCATCCAGAAACTCACGCTCGACGCGAGCGGCGCCGTCACCGGCGCACAGCCCTTCGGCGCGGGTTGACGGGATGAAGGGAGGCGGCGCCTCCGCAGGTGCGTTGATTGCCCAGCAGTCGGCCCTGATTTCGGCCGCGATCGACCGCGCCTTCGACACTTTGCTCGCCGTGCCGGACGATGCGAGGGCGCGCCTTTATGACGCGATGCGTCATGCGGCCATCGGCGGAGGCAAGCGCCTGCGCCCGCTGCTGGTGCGGGCGGCATGCGACCTGTTCAATATCTCGCCTGAATCGGCGCTGCGTGTAGGACTGGCGGTCGAGTGCATCCATGTTTATTCATTGGTGCATGACGATCTGCCTGCGATGGACGATGACGATATGCGGCGCGGCAAGCCGACCGTCCACAAGGCCTATGACGAAGCGGCCGCGATTCTGGTGGGTGACTGCCTGCAAAGTTTCGCCTTTGAGATATTGGCCGACGAGCAGACGCACCCGGCGCCTTTCGTGCGGGTGGAGCTTGTGAAGGCGCTTGCGCTTGCCAGCGGGGCGGCGGGCATGGCGGGCGGCCAGATGATGGATCTGGCGGCGGAAGACAGCCGCTTCGACCTTGCCACCGTGACGCGGCTCCAAAATCTCAAGACCGGGGCGCTGATCGGCTTTTGCGTCGATGCCGCAGCGATCATGGCGCGCATCCCGCCGGAAGGGCGCACGGGGCTGCACGGCTATGCGCGCGACATTGGCCTCGCCTTCCAGATCGCGGACGACCTGCTCGATGTCGAAGGTGATACGGCCGCCGCGGGCAAGGCGCTGGGCAAGGATGCGTCAGCGGGCAAGGAAACCTTCGTTTCCCTGCTGGGCGCCGATCGGGCGAGGGAGCAGGCGCAATTGCTGGTCGATCAGGCCAAGGCGCATCTGCATGGTTTCGGCAAGCGGGCTGATCTGCTGTGCGCCATTGCCGATTATATCGTGGAAAGGGATCGGTAGGCATGAAACAAAGGGTGGGGGTCTATCCCGGCACATTCGATCCCATCACGCTGGGTCATATGGACATCATCCGGCGCGGGGCGAAGCTGGTCGACAAGCTGGTGATCGGCGTCACGACCAATATTTCCAAATCGCCGATGTTCAGTGACGAGGAGCGGCTGGATATGGTGCGCCGCGAATGCGCCGGTATCGATACGGAAATCGTCGTTACCGGCTTCAACTCGCTGCTGATGGACTTTGCCGAATCGCAGCAGGCCAGCATCATCATCCGGGGTCTGCGCGCCGTCGCGGACTTCGAATATGAATATCAGATGGCGGGAATGAACCAGCAGATCAATGGCCGCGTCGAGACTGTTTTCCTGATGGCGGACGTGTCGTTGCAGCCGATTGCGTCGCGCCTGGTCAAGGAAATCGCGCTTTACGGCGGCCCCATCCATAAATTCGTCAGCCCGACCGTGTGCGAGGAAGTGGAAAAACGCGTCGCGGCGTTGGGACGCAAGGGCGGATAACGCACCGCTCAGCCTTCGTTCAGTTGCCAATCGCGAAGAGCGCGCTATCAGGGGGCAACTTCGCCATCGGTCAATAGAGAGTTAGGGAAAGCTTATCCATGCGGTTTACTTCGGCGCTCAAGACCGTGGCGATCGGTTTCGCCCTCTATGCGTCCAGCGGCGCGGCTCTGGCGCAGGGCGGCGGACAGGGACAGGGCGAGGAACTGAAGAAGGCGGAAATGTCCGCCGTCGCGGAAAAGAACGCCAAGGCGCTGGAACAGTCCGGCACGCCCCAACTTCCCCCCGCCAGCATCCCGGTCGATCCGCAGAATGTGTGGGATCTGGACCTGTCCACTGGCGGCCGCGTGCGGATTCAGCTTCGTCCCGATGTCGCGCCCACGCATGTGGAACGGATCAAGGAACTGACGCGGCAGGGCTTTTACAATGGCCTTAAGTTCCATCGCGTGATCCCCGGCTTCATGGCGCAGGGCGGCGATCCCAAGGGCGATGGCACGGGCGGTTCGACGCTGCCGGACCTGAAGCAGGAATTCAACTGGCTGCCCCATGTGCGCGGCGCGGTGTCGATGGCGCGCGCCCAGTCGGAGGACAGCGCCAACAGCCAGTTCTTCATCGTGCTGCTGCCCCGGCTTCAGCTCGACAAGAAGTATACCGTCTTCGGCCGCGTGATCGAAGGGATGCAATATGCCGATGCGATTGCGCCGGGTGAGCCGCCCGCCAACCCCACGACCATCCTGCAGGCGTCGATCGAAAGCGATGGCAAACCGCCAGTGACGGCGCCCATCGCTCCGGCTGTTCCTGCGGCGAACGTGCCGTCGGTGCTGCCCTCCGCGCAGCCCGCCCCGGCCCAGCCGCAATCCTCACCGCAGCCATAAGCGGCGGCCCGCGCGGCGACTTCCATGCGCGTAGACCTGTTCGATTTCGACTTGCCGCCCGAGCGCATTGCGCTGCGCCCGGCATCTCCGCGCGATTCGGCGCGGCTGATGCTTGTGGCGGGGGATGCGCCGATCGCGGACGGGGTCGTGCGCGATCTGCCTGCCTTGCTCCGCAAGGGCGACGTGTTGGTATTCAACGATACGCGGGTGATTCCGGCGCAGCTTGAAGGCATACGCGGGCAGGCGAAGGTCGGCGCGACGCTGCACAAGCGACTGGGGCTGCGGCAATGGCAGGCGTTCCTCCGCAATGCCAAGCGGGTGCGCGACGGCGACCGGATCGACTTCGGCGCAGGCGTCACCGCTATTGCCGGGTCTCGCGACGAAGATGGCGGCGTCACACTGAGCTTCGAGGGCGATGAGCCGGTCGAATTGCTGCTGGAACGGGCGGGGCGGATGCCCTTGCCCCCCTACATCGCCAGCAAGCGCCCCACCGATGAGCGCGACAGGGCTGATTATCAGACGATGTTCGCGCAAAAGGACGGGGCGGTGGCCGCGCCTACGGCCGCGCTCCATTTCACGCCGGAACTGATGGAGGGGCTGGCGAAAGCGGGGGTCGCGACCGAGACCCTGACGCTGCATGTCGGCGCCGGGACATTCCTGCCGGTGAAGGCGGATGACACGGACGATCACCGGATGCATGCCGAATGGGGCCGGATCGACGCGGCGACTGCGGACCGGCTGAATGCGGCGAGGGCCGGGGGCGGACGACTGATCGCGGTGGGCACCACCAGCCTGCGCTTGCTGGAAAGCGCGGCGGGAGAGGATGGCGTCATCCGTCCGTTCGAGGACGAAACGCGCATCTTCATCACGCCGGGCTATCGGTTCCGGGCGGTGGACGGCCTGATGACCAATTTTCACTTGCCCAAATCGACCTTGTTCATGCTGGTCAGCGCGCTGATGGGACGGGATCGGATGCAGGCGGCATATGCCCACGCCATATCGCAGGGCTATCGCTTCTACAGCTACGGGGATTCGTCGCTGCTGTTGCCTCAAGGATAGGACCGGGCTTTTCGGCGCAACGCCGGCAAGACGGCCATATCACGCTTGTCAGCCGGGTGGGGCAGGCATAGCCTTCTCTCAAGGATAACGAAGGAGAGGATGCGATGGAGGACCATGTCTACAAGCTCGTCGAGATCGTCGGCACATCCCGCAAGAGCACCGATGACGCCATCCAGAACGGCTTGACCCGCGCCAGGGAAACGCTCCGCAATATCCGCTGGTTCGAACTGGTCGCGGTGCGCGGCTTCATCGACCGGGACGGCGCAACCCAATATCAGGCCACGCTGAAACTCGGCTTCACGCTGACCGACTGATCGCAGGGATGCGCGTTGGGATTTACGCTCCGGAAAAGGCAAGCCTTCATCTGGCGGCATGAAAAAGGGTCCGGCCAAAAGACCGGACCCTTCCCTTCGTAACCTGCCGCGGTTTCAGCGGTCGCGGTTCTTTTGATAGGGGGCGTTGTCCGTCGACAATCCTTCGCCGCTCCATGCGGCGGGGTCGATATCGCGCTCTCCGAACAAGGCGTTCTTCTCGCCTTCCGTGCGCCAGGCGGCCTGCGCCTGATCGGCCGACTTTTCCAATATCACCCTCTGCGCGTCGACGGATTTGATCCAGGAGGATGGAACGGAATGATGCACACCGCCTGCATCTTCGTCAGTCCGGGTCAGGATCATGCGGTCGCCGCGCAGCTTGTCGACAGTGCCGACATGTTCGCCATCGCTGCCGACCACTTCCATATGTTCGCGCACCTGGGCCAGCGCCTGGCGCTGTTCGCCCCGCCGGTTGCGCCAGGTCCCGAACTCGCTGTTGAAGCGTTCCCGGTTTTCGCGCCGATATTCGGCATAGTCGCGGTCCAACTCCTCGATCCGCTGCTGGCGCCATGCATAATAGCTGGCGTCGTGATGCTCGCCATAATCATGTTGCGGTCCATAGGCGCGGACGCGAGATCCGTGATCCTCGCCGCCCAAGCCGCTACGGTCGCCGGTATAAGGCGCATAGCCCCGCCCCGGCAGATAACGATCGCTGCCCGAAGTGGAAGCATAGCCCACGCGGCTGCTCTGGTCGCGCGGATCGCCATAGGGGCGGTTGAAATATTCGTCATAGTCGCGTCTGCGTTCGGCTTCCTCATCGCCGAACCAGCTGCGGATTTCATCGCCCGCCCGGTCGAAGAAGCCGCGTTCGTCGGGATCATAATCGGTTGGCGCCGAACGATAGGATCGCCCACCGCCGAACTGGCCCCGCGCGCCATAGCGATAGCCGCGATCATCGCGCCACTCGCGGGCGCGCGGCTGCCCGGTATAAAGCCCGGTATAAAGATCGTCACCGTAGCGGCGTCCGCTCTGGTAACCCATGTTCCTTCTCCTTGCCTGCTGTTGCGGCGGCTTTTCCCTTGCCTGTTGCAAGCGCCGTCATCCCACCAATGAGCGGCGCGATCCTTCGTTCCGGGCGTTACGCAGGGGTAACATCGCTTCTTTCCACCAGCCTGCCGAACGGGCGGCGCGACAGGCGGCAAAGGCTTGATCGAGATCAACGGAAGAGGCCGATTCTTCTCGCAAAAAAGACCGTTGCATGGCGTGGAAGGCTCGCTTATAGGCTGCGCTCCTTGGGGCCGTAGCTCAGCTGGGAGAGCGCGTCGTTCGCAATGACGAGGTCAGGGGTTCGATCCCCCTCGGCTCCACCAACCCTCCTGAAAGGGTTGTCGGAAAGAAAAGCCATTGGAAAACAACGGGTTTTCACGGTTGCCTGTTACGTTTGTAACAGGAGCAGCGTAGCAATGTGTACGTATCTCTAACAGGTCGGTAGCACCTATTATTTCCGGCGCATGGTGCCCGCAGAATTGTGGGCGATCATCCGCACGAAAACCGGCAAGCCCCGGTCGGAATGGAAGATCTCCCTCAATATGAAAGACAGGGCGGAAGCGAAGCGCCTCCTGCTGGTTCGTATCCGGGCCACAGACGTTGAAATGGGCGCGGCCTGCCGCTTTGGCTAGGGGATTGAGAACCCTATGATGTCAGGACATGACGTCGACGTTTTGCGGTCATTCGGCCGCTAGGTTGCGTGGCAAAGAGTAGCGAGAGCGGCGCTGATGCGAGGCTAACGGAGCCGAGGTAAGGCACCGTTACAGCGGGATAGCCCATGGTATTCGCGATAAAGGTGAAATCGGTGCCCATATACATATTGTCATAAGGGATCGCCCAGCCGGACGGCACCGAGGGCGCGACCGTAAGCATCGTCGGCGAACAGATAACGTCATGCTTGGCGAAGATCGGATCAAGTTGCCCATGCAATTCCTTATCACTGGGCAAGCCATTGAGGTTGGGTGGAAACTTGCTCATCAGGCGCTGCGGGGGCGACAGCAGTCCACTATGCTCCGCCAGGAATTTCTTGATCGGCGGAAGCTCGAAGCAGGGAATGCCGGTAACACTGCTCTCGATCAGCCATTTTTCCATCATGCTGGTATCCGGCACGTCGCCTACGGGTTCCATCTCGAATCCGCCCTGCCCGACCGCCCGCTGAAGGTCGGCCAGCAAGTCGCCATTGCCCCAAGGATGCGAAATCAGAGCCGTCGACATCGTGACGTCGGCTCCCGCTCCTGCAAGCGCATGTGCGGCCAATTGAGCCGAGGCAAGAACCGCCGGATCGGGCTTTAGCCTGCCGAAATCGGGTGACCATGCGACCCTCATGCCACGCACGCCTGTTTCGAGCCCGGTTAGCCCGTCTGGGGCGGGGGTTTGAATGGCCCGGCTCATTCGCGGGTCCGGTCCGGAGATAATCTGTAGCACCACCGCCGCGTCGCGCACCGACCGCGCCATCGGTCCTGCGCTTCCCCGCAGGCCGCAGTGAAAACCTCCATAGCCGGGAACGCGCCCAAATGTCGGCAGGACACCGACGAGGCCGCATAATGAGGCAGGGATGCGGGTCGAGCCGCCACCATCCGTTCCGATTGCGACAGGCACCATGCCAGCCGCCACTGCGGCTCCGCTGCCGCCACTCGATGCCCCTGGAATGCGCGAAGTATCCCATGGGTTGACGGCTTCCCCCGCCACATAGGATTTCGAGCGGGGCCATGCCGCGAATTCGGGCATGTTCGTCGTTCCCACGATGATCGCGCCGGCGGCGCGGAGGCGTTCGACGATCGTGCCGTCAAAGCTCGGCCGGAAATTGGCAAACACCTGTGAGCCACATGTGGAGGGCAGTCCCTTCGCCCAGATCTGGTCCTTTATCCCCATCGGCACACCATGTAGGGGCCCCAGCGGCTTACCATTTGCCACTGCCTTGTCGGCCTCGCGCGCTGCGCGGCGAGCACCGTCCGGGTCGACATGAACAAAGGCGTGAAGTTGCGGATTCAGCCGTTCGATCCGCGCCAGGAAATGGTTGGTGACTTCCAGCGCGGAGACTTCCTTTTTGGCTATCATGTCGCGCAAACGCGTCGCGGGCAGCCAGGTGAGTTCATCGCCGGTCGATGTGGCCGCCCGCGCGACGTTCCCCAGGAGAGGTGCGGTGGCCGCACAGGCCATGCCGCCCAACATCAAGCGCCGGGAAATGTTGATGTTGATGCCGCTATCCCTGTCGTCCTTACCCATCACCCGCTCCTCGAATCTAATTAACAAACCTATTTATCCCATTAAATTTGAGTTTGTCGATATGATTGTTACAATAACATACCTAATTAAATGGCTGTTTACGCTGCCGCGATGCGCTTGGGCGAGAAGGAAGAGGCGCGGATCCGTTGCCTTTCAAGCGCATGAGAGGGTAATGGTTGCGCGGGATGTTGCCGATCCGGATTTGGAAAATGCGTTGAAAGGAAGCGTCATTTGGCTGAAGCGAAAGCGGCGGTACTGGCCCGTCAGATTGCCCAGGACCAGGCAAGGTCGGGATTGCAGGCCGGCTCGCTCTTCGGTTCAGCCACGCAATTAAGGGCCCGATATGGGGTGACCGAGGCGATGCTGCGCCAAGCGGTGCTTCTGCTGGAAGAAAAAGGCATCGCCTTTTCACGCCGCGGCGTGGGCGGGGGAATTATCATCGGTGCCCCCGATAGCAGTTCCGCCGCGCGCACGGCTGCCATATATCTTCAGTTTCAAGGGGCGACTGCCGAACTGTGCGAATTATCGACGCGGGCCAATCATTGGCTTACCGCATTATCATCGAAAGACGGACTCAGCCTCGCCACTGCCGATTACCTCAGAGCCGAAGCGGCACGGCTGGCGAAGATCAATTTTGCGTCGGAGGCTTATCGCCATCTCCAGCTCCGGACGATCATCGCGGCAAGCGCGGGTGGAGCTGCGCTTGCCCTTTCCACGCAAGTGGTAAACCAATTGTTGCTCGATCTTACGGTGGACACGAACGTGTATCGCTCGACCAGCGAAAGATATCGGCTCTATTGGGAAATGACGCACAAAAAGCTGGAAGCTTTCATTGCCGGCGACGTGGAGGCAAGTATTCGCCTTCATGACGAGAACCTCAGTCTCGTCGAACGTGAGGTCCAGAGGAGTGCCCAATCGGAAGGTGAGGCCGAACGGCCTTTACCACAATCTCGCAAGGCCGAATGGGTAGTACGCGCGATCTTGCGCGACATGCGAAACAGGGGCTGGGTAGCCGGAGACCGGCTCGGGTCGGAGCCCCAACTCATGAAGGCTTATGGAGTCAGCCGACCTGTCATCCGCCAAGCCGTGCGCCTGCTCGAATTGCATCGAGCAGCTTCGATGCAGCGTGGGGCTCACGGTGGGCTGGTCATCGGCACGCCCGATGCTGAATATGCCACCCAAGCCATGGTCAACCATTTGCAGGAAGCGGGCGCAAGTTGCGCGCAGGCGCGAAACTTGCGGCGGGAAATTCTTCTTCGCCATGTCCCAGAGTTTTTGCCGGGACATATTCCGCATCTGGAGGCGGCGTTTCGTGCCATGGCAAAGAAGATGCCGAGCGAATTTTGGGCGACCGGTGCGTCGGCTCTCACCGAAATCTGTCGCGGTGCGAACAATATCGTCGGGTTATTCTTGGTGAACACTTTGCGAGAATTCGAATATGATCATACCGAAGTGCAATCGCCAACTGAGCCCGATCGTCATGCGGCGCTGCAGGCTCTTGAAGCGGTAGTGACATCGATCGTTCGGAAAGATAGTTCGCGTGCACAACGCGCAATCATCCAGTACTGGATGATTGAAGGCCGATATTTAGCGAATCGCTGAATTCTAATAGGCTTAGATGCCTTTGGACCGACGTCTGAAGAGTAGCCAAGTCGGCTGATTGCCCTTCAGGCTGATGGTGGAACGGATGCGAGCGATCGGTCCAAAAAATAGTAATATCGTTTAGTTTCGATTTCGGCTCGGCCTAAAATTATAATAAGTATATGATTTTAAGCATGTTTGTTGTCGGGCCAGTTCATCGCGCCCATCAGCAGCTCTGTCCTGCGATGATAGGTCGAGTAGCTGTGGAATATGGCGCCCGCCTCATCCTTCACGAACAGGCTTGGCCCGAACATGTCCGCGCTGCGCTGTATCTTCAGCCCGTAATTGTAGAAGGCGGGGGCAGTCTCGCGATCCTCCTGGTGAACGATACGCCGAAATCGTGGTTGAAATCGCCTTCACCCGATGACACCCAAGGGAAGCTCCAGCCCATTCTCGCCCTGACCACCTCGATCCACTCGATGGGAGCGGGGGCGGCGAAGGCGAGGTCAGCATGCTCGAAATGCCGCCGGGCGGCATTGGCATGATCCATTGTGTAGGAGCAGCCGGGGCTGAGATGCTCGGAGCTTGGTGTCAGCATGAAGGGATAGATGGCGAGCTGGCTGTGACCGTCGAACAGATCGGCCAAGGTGCACGCGCCATCTGGTCTCTCGAAGAGATAGTCCTTGTCCACCCGCACCCAAGGCAGTGCTCGACGATTGGTACGTGGTGTATCGAGGGCGGCGTGGGTCATGGCGCGTTCCTTCTCGAACAGTGCGTTGCGCGCGCTCAACCAGTCCTCGCGCGAAACGTTCGTCTCGCCGCGCACAAGGCAAGCGGCGGGGCGTCGAACGCCGAGACCAGCGCCATGGCCATCAGGCTCGGTGTGGCCGACAGCGTGATCCAACGGGTCGGACCGCTCGGCTTGTCTGCTGCCATGGAGAACGTCATGCTCCACTCCGACGAGCTCGAGCCGGATTTACTGGCGACCGCCGGCAAGGTCGACTCCCTGGAACGCGGCCGTGCCTGTCGCTGGATGGCACGGCAGATGCCGGGTTTCCCGACAAGCTTGTTACGCCCGGTCGCGCTGACGTTTGGTTAGCTTCTGTCGACGCAAATGATGATAGGAGTGCAAACATGAAAATATCGGCCGCAGAAATCACTCGTGAATACGGTCCCTTGCCCGGCATCGACACTGTCCATGGTCTCAGCTTCGACGGGCGCTATATCTGGTTCGCGCCGACAAGGTGAACGCCCTCCATTCCAACAGCGGCGAGCTCGTGCGTACAGTCGACTTCCCGCCGATGCGGGGGCGGCATCCGACGGCACCCGTCTTTTTCAGATCGGCAAAGCGGTCATCCGCAAGATCGACCTCCAAGCTGGTAAGTTCATTTCCAGCATTCCGACACCTGCAAGCCAATCCCCACCATCCGGGCAGCCGGGATCGCGGCGAGGGCGATCCTGCGCCAGCACAAGTCGCGCAGCCAACAAATCGTCGGGCCAGCGGTCGTCCTTCCCACCCATTTCCCTTTATTCCCGACGGCTGTCGCGGATATTGAAGGCGCTGACGACAACGGGCGGTCGGTGATTCCGTCCGGGGCTGCATGGGAAAAGAGCGGAGGGGCTATGTCAATTTATGGCCGGGCAAGATCGATTGGTTTTGGGATATTGCTGCTCGTGGGGTTGCCGCTGTCCGCGGAAGCACAAACCCCGTATATCCCCGATGTCACGGAAGCGCGGGAACAGGAATGGAGATCCCTCACAGCATCCGCGCAAAGGGCCTATGAGGCGGGCGGCAGCGCCGAAGGCGTCGAGCAAGCGCGCAAAGCCTTGTCTATCGCGGAGGAATTATTTGGCGGGGATGATCCCCGCACATTGATTTCGGAAAATGATCTGGCGTTGCATCTGGATGCGCTTCATCACGATGCGGAAGCGGAGCGATTATTCCGCCAGATATTCGAAGCCTATCTTCGAACACGTGGCGAAGATGACCAGAATACACAGCTGGCATTGGAAAATATCATCGATTTCTATATTTCGCGCGAGCGGATCGATATCGCGAGATCCACGGCGGAATATGCATTGGACAGCTTCCGCAGGACAACGGGAAAGAATAGCGATCGAAGCAAGCGAATGGAGCGCATCGTTGAAAGATTGACGCAGATCCCAGCAGCGAAGGATTAATATGACCTGGGCAGAGACGGATTTCGAAGTCAAATAAAGACTGAATATCAATATTCATATATCGCGATTGACATATGCAGTATCGTTTTTCGATCCGTTATGCAGGAGCGCAGTTGATATGGCTCTTTAACATGTGCTGACGGTGTGGATTTCATGTTCTTATGAACCAATTGCGGCCTTGTGCGTTTGCTGTTTGTTAACCAACTTGTGATGATTATGCGCGCATGCAAGGCAATTGGCAGATGATGAAGACGGGGTGGTTCGCATTGGGTCGAACCCTGTATGCCAAAAGTGTTGCGGCTGTGAACATGATCGAATTGAACATGTGCGGCATCGTGACCGGATGGGTTGTCGTTGCCGCCTTGATGTGCGGCATCCGCATCGCTTTCCCTGCGACGCCGCTGAGACACGGGGCGGTAGCCACGGCGGCCGCTTTCCTGCCATATCTGGTGGTCGTGGGATTGCCTCTGGTCGCATTGGCATGGGGGTTGCGGTTGTTTCCGCGCGGGGCGCTGTTCGACCAGCCCTCCATCCGGCTGGCTCAGGTCGGATGCTGGCGGCGCGTCGATTGCTTGACGGCGCGCGACATGTCGCATCATGGGTTGTTCGGCCTGATGGCGTCGCTGCTGATCGGGTTGCTCATCAATGTCCCGATCCGCACGACCGAGTTCCTGACCGCTATGCCCGCGCTGGGCAGCCATGCGCCGCACTGGTTCACGGGCATCTACATGCTGATGCTGGCCGATTGCGCCATCATCAGCAGCCTGTATCTGTTCGCTTTCGCCATGGCGCTGCGGATGCATCCCCTGTTCCCTCGCTTCCTGTTGCTGGTCTGGGGTGTGGACCTTCTGGCGCAGATCGGCATTGCCAAAGGGGCGGCGCTGATGGGGGCCATGCCCCATGATGTGCAGGATGCGATGGTCGAATTGCTATCCGGCAATCTCAAGAAAGTGTTCATCAGCGCGGCGATCTGGCTACCCTATCTGCTCTTGTCGGAGCGGGTGAACCTGACGTTCCGACACCGTCTGCCTGCCTGAAAAGCGGAACGCGAGGCAGAGGTTGCGGACGCTCGCACCCACGAGGGGTGGAAAGCGGATCGTCCACTCCCACCCAAAACCGTCATTCAGCGCAAGGGTTCGCAGATGGTATCACTGCCTTCTTTTTCCACATATTTCACGCTGTTAACCAATTTCTCATTGCGTGACGGAGTATTTTGACGTCACTATCCTGGGCACGGAAACTCTTAGTGATAGTCAGTATTAACTACGATTTATACTGTTATATATCTAAAGTTATAGTATATTGATTCGGTGTAAATTGAGAACGGCGGAGCAATATTCGACCACGCTAGCGGCGGGATAGTCCTGCTGCGGGCGGCGTAAAAGTCGTCCACCTTGAAGCCTTTCTGCCAAGTCAGGGAGGTGTGGGGATCTACAGCGTGGAACTTTATCTTCAGGTCCGTTTGGCTTGCGCGGATGGCATGAGCCAGCGGGCGGCGGCGAAGCGTTTCAATGTGTCGCGCGACACGGTGCGCAAGATGCTGTCGTTTTCATCGCCACCGGGTTACCGGCGTCAATCTGTCCCGCAGCGCCCGAAGCTGGACGGGTTTGTGGCGATCATTGATGGATGGCTTGAAGGGGACCGCTGCGTCCCGCGCAAACAGCGCCATACGGCGAAGCGGGTATTCGACCGCTTGCGCGCCGAGCATGGTTTCACCGGCGGCTATACGATCATCAAGGATTACATCCGCGAGCGTGAGCAACGCAGCCGGGAGATGTTCGTGCCGCTGGCCCACCCGGCGGGGGATGCGCAGGCCGATTTCGGGGAAGCGCTGGTGGAGATCGGCGGGGTGCAGCAGAAGGCCTACTTCTTCGCACTCGATCTGCCGCACAGTGATGCCTGCTATGTGCGGGCCTATCCGGCGGCGGTGGCGGAGGCTTGGGTTGACGGACACGTTCATGCCTTCGCGTTCTTCGGCGCGGTGCCGCGTTCCATCGTTTACGACAACGATCGCTGCCTTGTGGCGAAAATCCTGCCAGACGGCACGCGCAAGCGTGCCACGCTGTTCAGCGCTTTCCTGTCGCATTATGTGATCCGCGACCGCTATGCCCGTCCGGGCAAGGGGAACGAGAAAGGCAATGTGGAAGGGCTGGTAGGTTACTGCCGCCGCAATTTCATGGTGCCGATCCCGAAGTTCCCGACCTGGGAGGCCTTCAACCTATGGCTGGAGGAGCAATGTCGCAAGCGCCAGCAGGAGAAGGTGCGCGGGGAGAGCGAGACGATCGATGAGCGCTTGCAGCGCGATCTGGCGGCCATGCAGCCTCTGCCCGCTACACCCTTCGAGGCCTGCGATCAGACGAGCGGGCGGGTCTCCTCGCAATCTCTGGTGCGCTACAGGACCAACGATTATTCGGTTCCGGTAGTCTGGGGCCATCAGGAGGTCTGGATCAGGGCCTATGTCGATGAAGTGGTGATCGGATGCCGCAGCGAAGTTATCGCCCGTCATTCTCGTTGCTATGCCCGCGAGGAGGTTATCTTCGCCCCGCTCCACTATCTCCCGCTGATCGAGCAGAAGATCAACGCATTCGACCAGGCCGCGCCTTTGCAGGGCTGGGATTTGCCCGAAGCGTTCACGACACTGCAGCGGTTGATGGAAGGCCGCATGCACAAGCATGGCAGGCGTGAATATGTACAGGTGCTGCGCCTGTTGGAAACGTTCACCCTCGCCGATCTCCAGGCGGCGGTGGAACAGGCCATTGATCTTGGCGCCATCGGCTTCGATGCCGTCAAGCACCTCGCCCTGTGCCGGGTCGAACGCGTACCGCCCAGGCTGGACCTGGACGTCTATCCCTTCCTGCCACGCACAACGGTCGAGAAGACCTTTGCCAGAGCCTATCTGAGCCTGCTCTCCGACCAGCAGGAGGCCGCATGAGCGATCAGACCCCGGAGCTTCTTCTCGCTCACAATCTCAAGGCACTCAAGCTGCCTACGTGCCTGCGAGAGCACCACAAGCTCGCCCGGCAATGTGCCGCTGAAGGCGTCGATCATATCCGCTTCCTCGCCCGCCTTGTCGAGATGGAGATGATCGACAGGGAGCGTCGTATGGTCGAGCGGCGCATCAAGGCCGCGCGCTTCCCCGCCGTCAAAAGCCTCGACAGCTTCGACTTCACCGTCATCCCCAGGCTCAACAAGATGCAGGTGCTCGAGATGGCGCGCTGCGAGTGGATCGAGCGGCGTGAGAACGCCATCGCTCTGGGGCCATCGGGCACCGGAAAGACGCACGTAGCGTTGGGGCTCGGACTGGCAGCATGCCAGAAAGGGCTGTCGGTGGGCTTCACCACTGCGGCGGCGCTGGTCAGCGAAATGATGGAGGCGCGCGACGAGCGGCGTCTCCTGCGCTTCCAGAAGCAGATGGTCGGATACAAACTGCTCATCATCGACGAACTGGGCTTCGTACCGCTCTCCAAGACCGGCGCCGAACTGCTGTTCGAGCTGATCTCCCAGCGTTACGAACGCGGCTCCACCTTGATCACCAGCAACCTGCCCTTCGACGAATGGACCGAAACCTTCGGATCCGAGCGTCTCACAGGCGCGCTCCTCGATCGCCTGACCCATCACGTCAGCATCCTCGAGATGAACGGCGAAAGCTATCGCCTCGCTCACAGCCGGGCCCGCAAGGCCAAAATCAGACCCTGAAAAGCAAGCCAATGCCGGGGGGAGTGGCCCTCGGGCTACGCCCTCACGCCACTCCCCCCGGCGTGTAACACGATGGCCTGGTTTTACGCCGCCCCATGGCCGACTTTTGCTCCGCCGTTGACAAATGGGCCAGGAGCGGTTCGGCTTATGAAACGGCTTTCCGCCTGACGGATCGCCCGGCACGCATCGCCAATAATTATGGCGTCTCTCTGCTGCGGCAAGGGCGGGCGAAAGAGGCGGCCAATCTGTTCGCCGAAGCGGTAAGCCGGGACGGATCAAACCCTCGCTATCGCAACAATGAAGATAGCGCGCGGGCGAAAGCTGGATTGCCTTTGCGGGATGCTGTGGAACCGGTTGGGGAGGATCAGGCGCTGCGTCTGGCCGATGCCGTTCGGCGGGCGGGGCAGATGCAGGCATTCGCTGCCGGGATCGAGGAAAAGAAGGGGGAACCATGACGCACATCATTCTGGCTCTGGTGACGCTGCTGTTGATCCTGGCCGCTGTGCAGGATGTTATGATGTTGCGGATTTCAAATGCCTTTCCCGTGGCGCTGATCCTCCTGTTCGGCGCGTGGGTGGCCGTTGTCGGCTTTACTGCGGCCTTGTGGTCCAACGCGCTGTCCTTCCTTGTCGTGCTGGGGATGGGCGCCTTCTTCTTTTCCCGCCAGTGGCTTGGTGGCGGCGATGTGAAATTGCTGGCGGCGAGCGCCCTGTGGTTCTCGTTCAAGGGCCTGCTGCCTCTGGTCGTCCATGTAACGATATTGGGCGGTATGCTGGCGCTGGTTTTCATCCTGTTGCGCCGGCTTGTCCCAGCCGGGAACAAGGAGGGTGGAAATCCTGCCTTGAAAGCTAAGGGACCGATTCCCTACGGCTTGGCCATTGCCGCAGGCGTGATTGCCTGCCTGTATCTTTACGGGCCGCATCCATCGCCTGCCGGTGGACTTCCGTCCTATATGCGAGTGAATTGACAGGCAACGAACGTGCTCGAAGACGCAATCTTTGCGTTTAGTGCGTTTCTTCGGGGATCATCGAAACGATCAGTTCGGCGCGCGACTTGACGCCAAGCTTCTGGAAAATGCTGTGCAGATGGACCTTGACCGTGCCTTCGGTCAGGCCGCATTTTTCAGCAATGGCTCGATTACGCAGACCTGCGCGAATGAGTTGCGAAATTTCCTTCTCCCGTTCGGTCAGCAGGTGGACGGACTTGGGTTTCTTGCTCTTGGCATTGACGCTGTAGCGCAACGCCCTGTCCATGATCGCTGGGTCGATGCAATTTTCGCCGGCTTCGACCTTGGCGATGCAGGCGAGCAATTCCTGCGGATCACTTTCCTTGAGCACGATACCGTTCACACCCATTGCGACCGCGGCCAGTGTCTGCGCCGGGGAAATGTAAACGGTCAGAAAGATTGCGGGCATTGAATATCCGCTGGCGCGCACTTCACCGAGGACGGACAGGCCGCCCCCGTCCTTCATGCTGAGGTCCAGGATGAGGATGTCGGCTTCCTTGCTCGCGACAAGTTCCATGGCTTCCCGTTCCGACTTGGCACTGCCCAGAACATCGTGGCCATTGCTTTTCAGAAATTGAGTGAGGCCATCCAGAAATATTGGATGATCGTCGACTACGATAAGCTTGGCCATTATATTGACGACCTATCTTTGGTTATAGGTATCTGAATACTTAACAGGGAGCTTTTGTCCAGTTTGTCAAAATAAGCTCTTCCTCCAATGGAAGTCAATCGCTGCGTCAGGGAACGGGACTGCACAATCAACTCCTTACCGTCGTCTGTAAGCGGGATTTCACCTTTGCGCCGTCCGGAATCATCGCGAAATGCAATCATCAGATGGCCATCCGCGACAGATATGGCGATTGATAGCCTACGCGCCTTGGCATGTTGGACGGCGTTGGCCGCCATCTCGCGGATGAGGAATTCGACCTGGATGGCGATGGTGCGGGATACGAGGATTTCGTCCTGATCGAAGAGCGGATGACAATCGATGCCCCATTGGCTTGAGGCGGTCACGGCGCATTGCCTGATCCGCGCGACAAGGTCCTGCCGCTCATGCACGGTGCGGGCGCTTTCGTTCAGAAGTGCCCGCAGTTCAGCTTGCTCGCGGATGACCAGATCTTCCAGGTCTTGTATGTCTCGCGTGATGTCGATCGGCTTTTGTCCTTCAATTTGACCGCGCATCGTGGCCAGACGCATCCGCATCGCCGCCAGCGTCTGTAGCACGCTGTCATGCAGGTCGCGGCTCAATGCCTGCCGAGCCTCCGCAAAGGACCGCTCGCGCCAGGCGGAAAGGAAGTAGAAGCGCTCGAAAAAGGATTCGACGCCTTCCTGAATGGAAACCAGCTGATCGAGGGCGCCGGCGGTCCAGCCATGGCGTGTTTCGATGAGCACCGTGCCGGAAATATCTCCGGCGGCGATAGGAAAGCCGACACCATAAGCCATGCCGAAAATGCGGGATTGCGCCTCGATCAATTCCGGCACCGATCGGAAACGCAGCGTGCCTATGCTGTTTCTGACGAGCACTTCCTCCGATTGCCGGTTGAACAGGAACGGCGTGTCGGCAATCCGGGAATTCAACAGTTCCGATACGAGCGCGTCGGGCAGGCTGGGCGTATCGCAGGCGCCGCTGTCCCATGCGAAGCAGCGCACTTCGCCGTTGTCCAGATTACGCCAGATCAGCCCGACCTTGCGCGCGTCGCCGATGCGTGACAGCTCCTCCAGCAGGGCTGAGGTAGGCAGGCTGTGCATATTGCCACCTACGGCCTGAAGCCGGTCCGCCCAATGCTGCAAGTGTCCGCGGCGCACCATCACGCCCATGAGCGCCAGCGCGCCCAAACATCCGATCAGCACGGTCGCGCCATCGATCTTGATCAATATGTCCGAACGAAATGCGTGCATCCCCCATGGCTCATAATGATGGCGCAAGAGCACCAGCAGGATCACGCCTCCCGCGATCATGGTCGCGATCGTTCTCCCCAGCCGTTCATGCACCGCCCAGAGAAGGATGAGCGTGGCCCCCAGCGCTGGCAGTTCCAACTGTCGGAGCAGCGCAACGATCACCATCAGCAATTGGAAATCGATCAACAGGATCACCGGTCGGACGGCCATTTCGATCCGCGTCGGCAGGAACAGGACCGCCGGGAAAAGGACTGCCCAGGCCAGAAGGGCGAACGACACATAAACCAGCGTCGGCGCCATGTCCGGATATTGGCCGCCAATGGCCTCCAGGCTCGTCTGTGCGAGGAAGGCCACGGCAATCCGCGCGACGGCCAGGATGATCATGGGCGAGCGGCTGACCCATGCCGCTATGCGACCCAAAGTCAGTCCTGAAAGCCTTGCGAGTCGTTCCACTGCGCCCTTCTCCGAGTCGTTCGTTTCGGTATCGACGGTTAACCATGACAGGTGGCGCCGATAGTATGAAAGGTATAGATGATAAATAAAAAACTATATCTTTCGCAATATAACCAAAGTAATTTTCCTATAGCAAGTCGTTTAAAATGGTTAACAAAACTTGAATTAGCATGACTCTGGATTTGCCTTATCTTAGGATTGGATATCGGGTCAGATAAAACACTTTAATAATGATTAATCCGGGGTTGGGTGACTTTGGAAAGTCGATCCAGCGAAAGATAGCGCAAAAAGGGCAATAGCTGATCCGCTAATGCCAAAAAACGCGGCAAAATACGATCCCGACGCCTTGACGCATTCGGGTGATTGGTTTTCCGCGCGCTGCTTTCCAGGGCCCCGCAACGACATGTTGGGGAAGTCAGATGGATTTCGAGCGCGATTGGGATGTCTCTGCAGCCGATGATCGTCAGCCAGCACTGGGCAATGAGGTGTCCGCCGCATTGCGTGTACAGATGGCGATGTCACAACCCGGCAGAATGCAGCACATCACCCCCGGGCCGGACGGCGTGGTTGTCCTGCCCGCCGGAACGGACCTGAACCAGATCCATGTGGTCGGCCGTGATCTGGTGGTGGCGTTGCCGGATGGCACCCAAATATTGATCGAGGACGGTGCGGTGTTCGTGCCACGGCTTGTTCTTGGCGACGTCGAAGTTCCCACCATCAACCTTGCCGCGCTGCTGGTCGGCGAAGAGCCGCAACCCGCGGCTGGTCCCCCACAAAGCTCCGGCGGCAATTTCGCCGGTCCTCCAGGGGACATCGGTGACCGTCATGGACTAGGCGATCTGTTGCCACCGACCGAGCTTGTCTTCACGCAGCCCGAACAGCGTGAAATCATCCCCGTCGCGCCCGACGACGACGATCAGCCGGAAGTAACGATTGTCACACCAAATCAACCGGCGGGTGTCAGCGATGCGAGCGCGAACGTTAGTGAAGCGGGGCTGGGGCCGCGCGAAGGTGAACCCGCCGGTTCCGCCTCGGCAGGCAATAGCGAGACAACTAGCGGCACCATCGTCATTTCGTCGCAGGATCAGCCAGCGACAGTGACCATCAACGGCGTTGTTGTGACCGCCGTGGGGCAGACGATCACGACGGATATTGGTGTCCTGACCATCACGTCCATGAACAATGGGACGATCGGTTACAGCTATACCCTGACCGACAACATCATCGGCCCGCCTCCGGCCGAAATCTTCACGGTCGTGGTTACCGACGCGGATGGCGATCAGGCCACCGCCACGCTCACCATCTTCATTGCGGACGACGTTCCGACCGCCGTCAACGATGTCGACAGCGTGACCGAGGACGGTCCCCTGGTCGCGGATGGCAACGTGCTGACGGGGGTCGGTGGCGGGGACGCCAATGGCACGGACGGCGTGGCCGATGTGCAGGGTGCCGATGGTGCGGTGGTTTCGACCACCGGCACTTTCCAGGGCAGCTATGGTGTTCTCACTCTCAACGCCGATGGCAGTTACAGCTATACGCTGGCCAATGGAAATCCGGCGGTTCAGGCGCTGGTCCCAGGCCAGACCCTGACGGAAAATTTCAACTACACCATCACCGATGGGGACGGCGACACGTCGACCGCGACGCTGACCATCACCATCAACGGCGCGGATGACGGCGTCACGATCACAGGGCTGGATCGGGATCCGGGCGTGAACGGCGCTGAAGAGGTCGTTCTGGAAAGCGATCTGGCGGACGGCAGTTCGCCCGACGCGGCGGCGCTGACGCAGCAGGGATCCTTTTCCATCGCCGCGGCCGATGGGCTGGCGACCGTCACCATCGGTGGCGTGGCGGTGCTGTCCAATGGTGGCTTCGTGGCCGGACAGGTCATCACGACGCCACAGGGCACATTGACCATCACGGGTTTTACTCCGACCTCCGAGGCGGGGGGCGCGGTGACGGCCGGTACGTTCACCTACACCTATGTGCTGACCGACAATAGTCTGGATCACAGCACGCCGGGGGCGGACAGTCTCTTCCAGAGCTTCGACGTGGTGGCCACCGATCGCAACGGATCGAGCGATAGTGCAACGCTGGATATCCGGATCGTCGATGATGTGCCCACGGCCCATGACGACGTAGATGGCGTCGCGGCGGGCAGCTATGGGCCGGAAGGCGGCAATGTCATTACCGGAGCGGGGACTGTATCCGGGGCTGCCGGCGCTGATGTGAAAGGCGCTGATGGGGCGGTCGTGGCGGGCGTGGCCGCAGGTGCCGGGGGAACGGCGCAGGTCGCGGCGGGAAGCGTGGGCACGGCGATTGCCGGTGCTTATGGCACGCTGACGCTCAACGCCGATGGCAGCTACAGCTATGTCCGCGCGGCGGGCACGCCAGGCGGCGTCAGCGACAGCTTCACATACACGCTGCGGGATGGGGATGGCGACCTGAGCGCCGCGACGCTTCGGATCGACATAGCCGACAGCCAGGTCGTCATCATCTCCATTCCCCGCGTGGGGGATGGAACGGTGGTCGATGAAGCCGGGCTGGACGATCCGGTCGGTTCCAACGCCGCAGCGGATGTAGAAACCACAAACGGCACGATCACCTATTCTTCACCCGATGGTCCGTCGACGATTACGATCAATGGCACGGTCGTCACCGCCCCCGGACAGACCATCGTCACCGACAAGGGCGTGCTGACGATCACCGGCCTGACGGATGGTGGGATCGACTATTCCTATACGCTGACGGACAGTACGACCGGCGACGATGTCACCGACAGCTTTCAGGTGACCATCACCGACGTCGATGGCGATAGCGCCACCGACACGCTGGTCATCACCATCCTCGACGATGTGCCGACAGCGGCGAATGACGTCGATTCCGTGCGGGAAGACGGACCGCTGGTAGCCGACGGCAATGTCATGACGGGTTCGGGCGGCACGGACGCTAATGGGACAGATGGCGTCGCGGATGTGCCGGGCGCGGATGGCGCGGCTGTCACGGGCATTGCCTTTGGGGGCACGGCAGGCGCTGTAGGTGCCCTGATCGCGGGCGCTTATGGCACGCTTCAGATCGAAGCGGACGGAAGCTACCGCTATGTGCTGAACAATGGGAATGGCGTCGTTCAGGGACTGGATTCGAATCAGACCCTGACCGAAACCTTTACCTATACGCTGACTGACGGGGATGGAGACACCTCGTCCGCGACGCTGACCATCACCATTCAGGGCCGCAATGACGGCGTGACCATTACCGGCCTTGATGGACAGGGCGCGGAAGAAACCGTCTTCGAGAATGATCTGGCCGAGGGCAGTTCGCCCGACGCGGCGGCGCTGGCCCAGACCGGCAGCTTCACCCTGAGCGCGTTGGACGGCGTGTCGACGATCACGGTCGGCGGCCAGTCGATCTTCGCGAACGGCGCCTTCACCGGAGCGACGATCTCCAACGCTTATGGCAGTTTGCAGATCACCGGCTTCACGCCCGTGATCGGCGCGGACGGCGATGTCATTGGCGGCGAAGTTTCCTACACCTATACGCTGAACGACAACACCCTGCTGCACACCGGCGGCAATGACGGGAGCCTGACCGAGAGCTTCGCGGTGATCGTCACCGACACGGACGGATCGACGGACAATGCCAGCCTCGACATTCGCGTGGTCGATGACGTTCCGGTCGCGAATGACGACAGCGCGACGCAGCCCAGCGAAAATGCACCGGTGTTGATCAATGTCTTCGCCAATGACGTGGCGGGTGCGGACGGCGTCAACCTTGCCAGCGGCGTGGTTCTGGAAAGCGCCGCCGCCAAGGGCACGGTGGTCTATCAGGGCAATGGCGTCTTCCTCTATACGCCCGCAGCAGGCGCGGAGGGGCAGGACAGCTTTACCTATACGATCACGGATAGAGACGGGGATCAGTCCACGGCCACGGTGACGATCACGCTGGCGGGGGATTCGGAACCCACGGTGCGGGTTTCCGATCTTACCGTATCGGAAGCGGGCCTGCCGGACGGGACGCAGGCAGCAAGCGATCTGGAAACCGACAGCGGCACCATGACCATCGCCACTGGCGGGGATGCGCTGGCCAAGGTTGAGGTGCAGGACAAGGATGGAAACTGGATCGACGTGACCGCGGCCACCGCCGGATCGCCGATCGTGGTGGCGGGCGCTGGCGGACAATTGACCGTTACGTCCGATGGCGCCGGGCATTACAGCTACAGCTATACGCTTACCGATAATGACCCGACCCATCCCGACAATGATCCGGGCGATGGCGACGGCATCAGCGGCGCGGCGGATCCCAAGGCGGGCGACAGCTTTGCGGTTCGCGTGACGGACAGCGATGGGGACGTGTCGCCCACGGATCATATCAATGTGACGGTGCTGGACGATGCGCCGACGTTGACGGTCGATGGCCAGATAAGTGTTGTGGAAGGGGCGACGGCGACGGGCACCTGGTCGCAGGTGATCGGCGCGGACCAGCCGGGGGCGAGCACGGTCGTGGTGGTGGGCGCGAACAGCTATGCCATCGGCGCGCCGATCAATACGGGGCTGGGCACGCTGACGGTCAACGCCAATGGGACATGGAGCTTTGTGTCCAGCAACAATCTGGACAATGATCTCAATCCGTCGCTGAGCTTCACGGTGAAGGTGACGGATGTGGACGGCGACGTGGCGCAGGACACGCAGACCATCGCCATTGCCGATGGCGCGGGGCCGGCGGCGGGCGGTCCGCTCACCCTGGCGCTGGACGATCAGAATCTGGCGGACGGGACGACGCCCGGCAACCCTGATTTTGCGTCAGGCACGGTGAGCTTCACGGCCGGATCGGATGCGCTGACGGGCTTTGCCTTTGCGGCGGGGACCGGCGCGCTGGGCGGCGGTCTGACGTGGAACCGTGTGTCGGGCACGCTGATCGAGGGCTGGGACGGTCCTGTGGGCACCGGCACGAAGATCGTGTCGCTGGCGCTGTCGGCGCCTGCCTCTATCGGAGCGGGGCTGAACGGCACCGTGACGGTGACAGCGACGCTGCTCGACAATTATGACAGCCACCCCGGCATTAATCTGGATGATCTGGTGGCGCTGGGCAATATCGGCGTGGTGGCATCCGATCAGGATGGCGACAGCGCCACCGCCACGGTCAACCTGACCGTGTCCGACGATGTTCCGACGTTGATGGTCGATGGCCAGACGAGTGTTGTGGAAGGGGCGGCGGCGACGGGCACCTGGTCGCAGGTGATCGGCGCGGACCAGCCGGGCGCGAGTACGGTCGTGGTGGTGGGCGCGAACAGCTATGCCATCGGCGCGCCGATCAATACGGGGCTGGGCACGCTGACGGTCAACGTCAATGGGACATGGAGCTTTGTGTCCAGCAACAATCTGGACAATGATCTCAATCCGTCGCTGAGCTTCACGGTGAAGGTGACGGATGCGGACGGCGACGTGGCGCAGGACACGCAGACCATCGCCATTGCCGATGGCGCGGGGCCGGCGGCGGGCGGTCCGCTCACCCTGGCGCTGGACGATCAGAATCTGGCGGACGGGACGACGCCCGGCAACCCTGATTTTGCGTCAGGCACGGTGAGCTTCACGGCCGGATCGGATGCGCTGACGGGCTTTGCCTTTGCGGCGGGGACCGGCGCGCTGGGCGGCGGTCTGACGTGGAACCGTGTGTCGGGCACGCTGATCGAGGGCTGGGACGGTCCTGTGGGCACCGGCACGAAGATCGTGTCGCTGGCGCTGTCGGCGCCTGCCTCTATCGGAGCGGGGCTGAACGGCACCGTGACGGTGACAGCGACGCTGCTCGACAATTATGACAGCCACCCCGGCATTAATCTGGATGATCTGGTGGCGCTGGGCAATATCGGCGTGGTGGCATCCGATCAGGATGGCGACAGCGCTACCGCCACGGTCAACCTGACCGTGTCCGACGATGTTCCGGCAGCGACGGATGACGGCTTGCTTGCGAGCGTCGATGACAATGCATCGGCGGTGGTGATCGGCACGGTTTCGGGCTTGCTTGGCAATGATGCGTTCGGCGCGGATGGTCAGGGTTCGCCCGCCATCACCATCGCGACAGGAAGCTTGGGCGGCACTGTGGCGATCGTCGGCGGCAATCTGGTTTATACTTCGGGCCACAATATCGGCGCGCCCTATGCTTCGGTGGTCGAAACCTTCACCTACACCATCAGGGATGGCGACGGGGATACCGACACGGCCACTTTCTCGGTCCAGTTGACCGATAGCGGGCCGACGATTTCCGCAGCCGCTGCCTCGTTCACGGTGGACGAGGATGGGTTGAGCGGCGGCATCGCCGCGCCTGCGACGGGCGATGCTCCGGGGGCGGATGTGGTCAAGACGGGCACGTTGGCCGGCTTGAGCTTCGGCGCGGATGGCGCGGGCAATATCGCGCTGACGGCGGTGGCGGATACGGGACTTCGGACCCTGTCGGGGCATGTGATCGAGACGGTGTGGGATCCTGTTACGCACATGCTGACAGGGCAGGACGCCACGAACGGCGCGGACATCTTCACCTTGCAGATCACGGATGTGGCGACAGGCGCCTATCGCTTCGAATTGCTTGCGCCCATCAAGCATAGCGACCCCGCCAGCGAGGACGACAAGTCGCTTTCCATCGGCGTCACGGTGACGGACGCGGAAGGCGAAAGCGCCAACGGTTCCATCAGCGTCACGATTGACGATGACAGTCCGACTTTGACCGTCGGGCCTGCCGCCGCCGGGGAATTGACAGTCGATGAAACGTCCCTGTCCACTAATGATACCGCCAATTTTTCCGGACTGTTCACGCCCAGCTATGGCGCGGACGGTGCGGGTTCCGTGGGCAACTATGTGCTGGGCTTAAGCGCGACCGGTGCAGCCTCCGGCATTTTCGATACAGCGACCGGCAATCAGGTCTTCCTGTTCCTGGAAGGGAGCAAGGTAGTGGGCCGCGCGGGCGCCGGTGCGGGCACCGCCGTGGGCGGACCCATAGTGTTCGAACTCAGCGTCGACGCATCGGGCGTGGTCACGCTGGACCAGCAGCGCGCGGTGCTTCATTCGCCCGATAGCGGTCCGAACCAGTCCCTGTCGATTGCCACCGCGAATCTGATTACGCTGACGGCTACGGTAACGGATGGAGATGGCGACACGGCACTCGCCACCGCCAACATCGCCAACGCGATCACCTTCTTCGATGACGCGGGCAGCCTGGGGAGCTTCTCAAACATTACCGTGGTTAACGGCGCCAATGTCGTGGGTAATGGAACCTTCACCTATAATCCCGGTGCGGACGGCCATGGATCGTTCGCGATCACGGCGCCGGCTCTTCCCGGTATCACCTATTCGACGGTTCAGAACGCCAGCGGGGCCTTGCTCACCGCGACGACCGATCCCGATGGCGCAGGCGGTAATCCGCCCGTCACCGTCTTTACCTTGCAGGTCAATGCGGACGGCACCTCGGTGTTCACACTGGTTACGCCGCAAGCCGCGACGACCGAGACCATCTCCCTGTTGGGCCTTTCGGCTGGCGGGCCGACGCCCTTCGTCCAGACAGTCGATGGCAGCGTCGAGTTCAGCGGCAGCGGAAAGGGCGTGAATTCGTCCACCAACGGCTTTGGCGTCGACAATCAATTTGTCGGCAACGGCGAAAGCTTCACCATCGAATTTCACGATCCGGGACAGCCCGGCGATCAGGCGTCGACCGTGAATCCCGAAATGGTGAGTTCGATCGTCTTGAAGAATGATAATATCAACGGATCGCTGCTGATCAAGGTGACGGTCTACAACGACGTGGCAGGCACTTCGGAGGTGGTTTTCACCAATTTGAATGTCACGGGCACGTCGACCCTCATCGACCCCGTGATGTCGGAATTCAACCGGGTCGTGGTGGAAGGTGTCGGCGGCAGCGGACAGGGCGTGCGCTTTATCTCGCTGGATATCGGCAAGACCATCCTTCCTTCCGACATCGACCTGAACTTCACGGTTCAGGCCACCGACAAGGACGGCGACGTGACATCAACGTCGACGCTCAATGTCTTTGTCGATGCGGCAAATCCGACGCCGCCCGTCGTCCTGGATATGGACGGCGATGGATTGGAGTTTGCCGGCCTCGCGGCAGGCGTGACCCATGATTATGGCAGCGGGGAAGTGGCGACGGCCTGGGTGGCGCCCGATGATGGACTGCTTGCCCATGCCACAGGTGGTGGCCATGACATCGTCTTCACCGACGATGCGGCTGGCGCGCAGACGGACCTTGAAGGGCTGCGCCTTGCCTATGACAGCAATGGCAACGGCTTGCTTGACGCGGGCGACGCGGCCTTCAACGAATTCGGCGTGTGGCAGGACGCCAACAGCGATGGAAAGGTCGATGCGGGCGAATATGTCTCGCTGACCGATGCGGGCATCCAGTCGATCCAGCTCATATCGGACGGGCAGGCCTATACGACCGCCAATGGCGATGTGAAAGTGGTGGGTGAAGCGACCTACACAAAGACGGACGGAAGCACCGGCGCTGTTGGCGATGTCGTCTTTGCCACCGCGACCAGGGACACCGACAGCAGCAAGATCGCGGCGGCATCGACGGTGGCGTCGGGACTCAATCAGGCGCTGATCGCGGCGAGCCTCATCGCGGCGGCCGACCTTAAGCTGGCTCCCGAACATGTTGATCCTCTCGTGCAGCATCAGGACGGGGCACGGGCAGGTGACGCCGATCAGTTGGCGGCCGCTCAGGGCGGATTCGAAGCGCTCACGCCAATCGCTTCAGCCACCACCTCGCCTTCGGATGCATTGGCTGACGATCCGCGTGACGGCGCTCAGACACAAGCGGCCGAACGGACGAGTCATGGCGCGGAGGAGGCATCCGTCGATCATGCCGGTCTTGCCGGAGGTGACGGGGCGGCCACCGCATCGGCTGACAATGCAGGCGGATCGGATCAGTCCGCGCCGCTCGAACATCAGGCGCTGCTGGCGCAACCGATCAACCTGGCGAATTTCGATGGTGCGGCGGCGATGCTGCCCGCCCATCAAGCCGCGATCGCGGACAATGCCGCGACAGCCGCGCAGGTCGTAACGGAGGCACTGGGCCAAGGCGATGCGCCGAATATCGAAGCGCTGCTCGCCGCGCTTCCGGCCGGACCGCACGCCATTCCGGTTTTCAACGCCGGTGCGGCCGAATTGCTCGACGGCGGGCATCTGGCGGCGCTCGCGCATGGCGCGGGCGGGGCATTCGACGCCGCGATGGCCATGCACGAGGCGATGGCTGTCGCGCACGGCTGACGGAAGGCCGGGAATTACACTGTCTCGCGGGGAATATGGGGAGAGTAGTTATGCGATATGGGATCGGAATGATCGCATCGGTCAGCGTGGCGGCTGTCATGATGCCTTTGACGGCATGGGCGGCGCCAGCTTCGCCCTTGCTGCAACTGGATAAATCATCGCTCAAGGGAGAGCTGCAAAGTCGCTATGATATAGCGGTCGCGGCGGTCGGCGATCCGGCGACGCGCGCGGCGCAGGATAGCCGTTTCACCTGGGCGGTCGAAGGCAAGAATCAGTGCGGCATCGCGCTGGGTTTTCTGAAATCTGGCACGAAGGATGCCGACAGCATCAACAAGTGCGACGCCTTTGTGGCCCGCCTTTCGGCGGCGCCACCGCCGCCGGCGTCTCCTGCGCCGCCAGCCCCACCCGCGCTGGACTGTGTATCGGCGGCGGCGGTGTCAATCTTCTTCGACTGGAACCAGGATGTGCCGCTCCCCGAAGGTGCGGATACGATCACCACGCTGGCCCAGTCCGCTGCCCAGTGCGGTTGGGCGAACCTGACCGTGACGGGCTACACTGACACGTCGGGCACCAACGTTTATAATGACAGCCTGTCCCTGCGCCGTGCGCGCAATGTCGCATCCATGCTTGAACAGGCGGGCATACCGGCCGGCTCCATGACCGTGGATGGGCGCGGCGAAACGCTGCTGAAAATCGAAACCCAGGATGGCGTCCGCGAACCGATGAACCGTCGGGTCGAAGTGACTGCCGCGACAGCACAATAAACAAGGGGTGGAGAAAATGACCATTAAGACATGCGGCAGCCTGATTGCTCTTGGTATCGCGGCGATGAGCGGAGCGGCCTGGTCCCAGACGACGGACCTCAAAAGCGCAATCGAAACAGCGATCGACAGTCATCCTGAGATCAATCAGGCCATCCAGAACAAGGAAGCGATCGAATTTGAGCGCGAGCAGGCACAGGGCCTGTTCCTGCCGCGCATCAGCGTCGAAGGGTCGGCGGGCGTCCGCCGCCTGGAAAACCGCACGCGCCGTTCGCTGAACCTTGATGACCAGACGCTCTATCCGCTGGAAGCCAACGGAGTCATTGAACAGACCGTGTTCGATTCCGGCTATCGCAGCGCGGAAAAGCGGCGGCAGGCGGCGCGCACGGACGGCGCGGCCCTGCGTGTCGGAGAACGGGCGCAGTTCGTGGCGCTGAATGTCACGCGCCAATATCTCGACTATATGCTCCAGCAGCGGATCGTCGCCGCTTCGGAAGATAATATCGCCTTTCACCGTAAGCTGCTGGGCGACCTGAACGAAGGCGTTTCGCGCGGTTCCATCAGCATCGCCGATCAGCAGCAGGCCGAGGAACGGCTTCAGTCGGCACTGGTGCGAAAGAGCGAGGCGGAACAGGATATGGTCAATGCCGCCATTTCCTTCCGCACCCTGACCGGCCTGTCCATCGATCAGGTGGCGATGCCGGATTCCGTGACAGCCGCCGTGCCGCCGACGCTGGACGAAGCCATCGCATCTGCCCGCACCGAAAATCCGCTGATCCGTGAAGCGGAGGCGGACATTCAGGCTGCCCATGCCGTCGTGGATGAAGCGAAAGCGGAACTCGGGCCGACGGTAACACTGGAAGGCCGCGGCCGGGTCGGTCAGGATGTGGACGGTTTCCGCGGCAACACCAATGATGTGCAAGGCCGGGTGGTCCTGCGCTGGCAGCTCTATAATGGCGGTATCAATCGCGCCAAGGTGCAGGAAATGAACCGGCGGGCCAGCGAAGCGCGCTTCCGCCTTAGCCAGCGTCAGCGCGAGGCGGAAGATGATGTCCGCACCGCCTGGAACCGCTGGGATACGGAAAAGAAGCGGTTGGTGGACCTGCAGCGGCAGGGCACGGTGTCCGACGCGCTGTTGGTGTCCTATCGGGAACAGTTCAATGTGGGACGGCGGTCGTTGCTCGACGTGCTGGATTCCCAGAATACTCGCTTCAATACGCAGGTGCGGTCTGAAACGGCTCGGTTTTCCGAGATATTCGCGCAATATCAAATTCTTGCAGCATCCAATAAACTTTTGGACGCTCTGGGAGTGGCGGCGCCTACGGGCGCGGATGCCTATGCGCGCAAGAAATATCATGTGCCCGACCTGCCCCCTGCCGAATTGCAGAGACGCCGTTATCCGGGCTGAGTTCATACAGGGGCGCGAAAGCGCCGCGGGGTAGAAAATGTTGAAACGAAGCCGTGTGAGCGGTCTGGCCGAATGGCTGGGCGATGCGCTGACGTCTGATGACGAACTGGTCGAATGTATCGCCGATGTGGCGCGGCATTTCGACCGTTCGCCTGCCATCATCGGCCTGCGGGCGGGACTTGCGCTCGATGAGAGGGGACGCCTGCCCTTTCATCAGGCGGAGGCCGCGCTCGATCAGGTCGGGTTGCTGACCGATCATGTGCGGGGACGGCTGGACAAATGGCGGGCGCATGATCTGCCCGCCATCCTGCCACTGACAGAGGGGCGCTATCTGCTGCTCATGGATGTGCAGGGTGGCGATGCGCTGGTGCATCTGCCTGGCATGGACGAACCGATCTGGGTGGCATCGGACCAGCTCGCCCACCGTTTCACGGGCGAAGCTCTGGTCGTCATGGCCGATCATGGGCGCGAGCGCGCCGAGGAACGGCCGTGGGATGAACGGGTGCGCCAGCACTGGTTCTGGCGGGAAGTGTGGCGTGTGCGCGGTTCCTTCCTCTACGTCATGCTGGCGGCGACGATCATCAACCTGCTGGCTTTCGCGCTGCCGCTTTTCACGATGAACGTCTATGACCGGATCATCCCCAACAAGGCAGCGGCGAGCCTGTGGGTGCTGGGTGTCGGCGTGCTGCTCGCCTTCATGCTGGATTTCGCGCTTCGCCTGGCACGCGCGCGGCTGGTCGATGAAGCGGGGCGGCAGATTGATGAACGACTGTCGCAGCGCCTCTTTGAAAGGGTGTTGAATGTCCCGCTCACCAACCGGGCTGGCAGCACCGGCGCTCTGGCGCGGCGCGTGTCGGAATTCGAACTGGTGCGGGAATTCTTTGCCTCGACCACAGTCGTCCTGATCGTGGACGTAGCGTTCCTTGCTGTCTTTGTGGGGCTGATCGCCCTGCTGGGCGGTTGGCTCGCGATGGTGCCGGTTGTGATGATGGGGATCATGGCGACGGCGGGCTATTTCCTTCAGCGCTCGATGGGGCGCCTGTCGCGTGACGCCCAGGCCGACGCCAGTCTGCAAAGCTCCACCCTGGTTGAAGCCATTGGCGGCATCGAAACGCTGAAGGCCTGCCGGGCCGAGGGGCGGATGTTGGACCGCTGGCGGCGCTATGCACGGATGAGCGCCGTGACGCAGGAGAAACTGCGTCGTTTGAGCGCGACCTCCGTAACGCTGGCCGCGCTGTGCCAGCAGGTGACGAGCATCGCCTTGGTGATCGGAGGCTTCTACATGTTCGCGGCAGGCGACATCACGATGGGCGCGATCATCGCCATTGTGATGCTGGCGGGGCGGTCGCTCGCTCCGGTCGGGCAGTTGGCCTTCGTGATCGTACGGGCGCGGCAGGCGATGACCACGCTCGATAGCCTGCAAACGCTGATCGACCAGCCTGACGAACGGCTTGATGGTGCGCGCGGCATCATTCCGAAATTCCGCAAAGGGGCGATAACGGCGCAGGATATGGCTTTCGCCTATCCGGGAGCAAGCCAGCCGAGCTTGAAGGGTATCAATCTGCATATCGAACCGGGCGAGCGGATCGGCATCATCGGCCGGGTCGCGTCGGGCAAGTCGACGCTGGGCCGGGTGCTGTGCGGGCTTTATCCGCCCAGCGCTGGACTGATGCTGGTGGATGATATCGACAGCCGCCAATATCACCCACACGAACTGCGCTCCGCCTTCCGCTATGTCGGGCAGGACGCGGAACTGTTCAGTGGGTCGATTCGCGAAAATCTGATGCTTGGCGCGCATCAGGCGGACGATGAACGGTTGCTGGAGGCGTTGGAGCGTTCGGGTGCGGGGCGTTTCTTCGGCCGGGATGCCGCGGGGTTTGATCTGCATATCGGGGAACGCGGCAGCCGCCTGTCCGGCGGGCAGCGCAGCTTCCTGGTGCTGGCACGCGCGCTAGTTGACCCGTGCCATTTGCTGTTTCTGGATGAACCGACCGGCGCGATGGATCAGCAAACCGAGACGCTCTTCATCGACCATCTCGAAAAGGCGTTGCAGCCGGATCAAACCCTGATCGTGTCGACCCACCGGCATGGGTTGCTCAATCTGGTCGACCGTGTTCTGGTAATTGATCAGGGTATGGTGGTGGCCGATGGCCCGCGAGACCGCATCATCGGGCAGCTTCAGGATCTTTCCAAGGGAAAGATGCAATGAGCAGGGTAGGTTCACGCCCGCTGTTCCGCAGCGCCTTGCTGGCGGCTCCGGCGGCGGCACTGGCCGCTATGGCCGCCCTGTGGAACTTCGGCCCGGAAAGGGCGGTGGAGCCGGGCATTGCGGTTAGCATTGCGCCATCCGGGCGCATCATACCTCGTCAATATGCGGCGTTGGTCCAACTGACTGAAGAGACCGAAGTTGCCGAGGGGGTGGAGGGCGATGCCGCGCGGCAGGAAAACAGCCGCCTTCGCTTCGCCAGCGACGCCATCCGCCCGGCGGCGTCCTTTCGGGCGGCGATCGGTGCGGAAGCGGACCATGAACGTGCGCTGCAATGCCTGACGCAAGCCATTTATTATGAAGCAGCGCGGGAGCCGGAGGACGGGCAGCGAGCGGTGGCGCAGGTCGTGTTGAACCGCGTGCGGCATCCCGCCTTCGCCAAGACGGTGTGTGGCGTCGTTTATGAACGGTTCGACGCTGCGGTGTGCCAATTCAGCTTCGTTTGCGACGGAGCGCTGGCGAGGCGGCCCTTACCCGATTTGTGGGAAAAGGCGCGCCGCATCGCCGCGCAGGCGTTGGCTGGCAAGGTTTATCCGGGCGTGGGTACCGCGACCCACTATCATGCCGATTATGTGTTTCCGCGTTGGGCGCCGCACCTTGCCAAGATCGCGCAGATCGGGGTGCACATCTTCTATCGCTGGCCGGGCGGCTGGGGTTTGCCCCGTGCTTTTACCGGCCATTATGCGGGCGGCGAGCATATACCGGTTTTAGACCCGGCGCGCTTTGCAAAGCTTGCGGAGCCGCAGATCGACTATCCGTCGGTCGCTGCCCTGCCCGAACGGCGCGCGGCGAACGATCTGGGCGGGCGGCTCGATCCCAGCAAGGGATGGACACTTTCCATTCCCGACCCTTCGCAGACGCGTGGCTCTCTCGACACCATGCTTGCCCAACAGGGCAGCGGTGCGCCTGCTGGCCGGACTATGGCGCTGGCCGACGGACAAGGACAAAAAGGGGTGAACCCATGATTGCGCGCTGGATCGCCTGGCTTCGCGGAAAGTCCGGCAGCCAACAGGTCATTCTCTATAGCGGCGGCGGCATGATCGTCTTTCTTCTGTGGGCGAGCCTCGCATCGGTGGATGAAGTGACCCATGGGCAGGGCCGCGTGATCCCGTCCAGCAAGGCGCAGGTCATCCAGAGCGCCGAACCCACCACTATCGAGGAAATCCTAGTCCGGTCCGGGCAGAAGGTTGCCAAGGGTCAGTTGCTTGTCCGGTTGGATGACGCGATGCTGGCATCGGAACTGGGGCAGATTCAGGCAGAAACACGATCCCTGACCGCACGTGCCGACCGTCTGGCCAATGAGGGAACGGGTGCGTCCACCGTTTGCGATCCCGGTGCGAACGGGCGCATCAGCAGCGAATGCCAGCAGGAACAAGCGCTGGCGCAAGTGCGCGATTCGGCCTTGCGCAGCCGTCAGGCCGGCCTGTCCGCGCAAGTGGAGCAGCGCCGCCGCGAAATGGGCGAAGCGCAGGCGACTATTAACAGTCTGGGCGGCAGCGTGCAGCTTTCCCGTAAACGGGTGGAGATGCTGGAGCCGCTGGCGGCGAAGTCGATCGTTCCGCAGACCGAATTGCTGGACGCGCGTCGCGAGCTTGTGGACGCGCAGGGTCGTCTCGACGCGGCCCGCCAGCAGGCGTCGCGTGCCGCCGCCGCCATTCGCGAAGCGCAGGCCCAACTGGCTGAGGCCAATTTCCAGTTCAAGCAGGACGCGCTGAACGAACGCAGCCAGTTGGAAGCGAAAATCGCCGTTAACAGCGAATCCTTGCGGGGTGCGCGGGGCCGGGCGCAAAGGGCGGAAATTCGATCCCCGGTCGATGGCGTGGTGAACGATGTGCAGGTGACGACCATTGGCGGCTTCGTCAGTCCCGGGCAGAAGATCATGCAAATCGTCCCCGTCGGCGAAAAGCTGCTCGTCGAGGCTCGCGTGAAGCCCAATGACATTGCCTTCATCAAGGTGGGAGATAGGGCTGTTGTGAAGGTGACGGCTTATGATTTCTCCATCTATGGGGGATTAAGCGGCACGGTGCAGCAAGTGTCGGCCGACAGCGTTTATGACGAAGCGACGCGGGAAGCCTATTTCACTGTCGTGGTGGAAACCGACCGCGCCTGGCTGGGATCGGGCAGTCACCGCCTGCCGATTACGCCGGGCATGGTATGCGACGTGGAGATATTGACGGGCCGCAAGTCCGTGCTCGCCTACCTTTTGAAACCGGTGATGAAAGCGCGTGAGGAGGCGCTGAGAGAGCGGTGATCGCCCTTATCGCGCGGCGAACTGCGCGGTACGGGGCGTCGTCACCCGGTAGCCGTGCGTCCACCGGCCATAGGTGTTGAAGCTCATGATCGGGCGATAGTCGCTGATCTGCGAAGACGGCAAAACCCTGTCCGTCATATTGTCGAGCACCAGCAGTTCTCCATCAATCCGTACCGCCAGAACCGCGTGGTCCGCCCTACGGACAAGATCCTTGACGATCACGAGGAACATCGACCGCTGGTCGAAGCCCGCGGCTTCCAGCAGCTTCATTTTGGCGATGGCATAGTCTTCGCAATCACCCTTGCCCTGCTGGAGCGACTGGCTGGCCGCAGCCCAGCGGTCCGCTCCGATCCTGTCATCTGTGAAGCGCAGGCGCTGGTTTACCCAGCGATTGACCATCTCGGCCTGTTGCTGGCGTCCGGCCTGCCTGGCGCTGTGGACGAGGGTGCTCCACATGCCGGCGCGAGGAAGGGGCTGCGATGCGCTCGCCCATTTCGGGTCCAGCGATGTGCGGCCTATGGGCAGCGCCACCGATCCAAAAATGTCCGGTTGGCCGGATCGTGGGGTGGACGAAAGTAAAGTGGGTGTGGATCGCGGTAGAGCGGTGAAGGAGTTCGCTGGCTGAACTGCCGCCGCCGTGGGGGCGGGTTGAGGAGGGCTTTCCGGCGTCAGCCCCCGCATGAATGCGGGCATCAGGTCAGGCGTGCGGAAAAGCGGGGCTGGACGATCCAGCACAAGCGTCACCCCCAGCAACTGCCAGCCGGGGAGTTTGTTCGCATATTCGGCGATCCGCTGGTTATTGACGACAGGCATGGCCGTGAAGGATAGGGTGAGCGGCTGGGCCTCTGCTTCTACGCTTATCGACTGCCTTGCGCTGATTTCCGCAAGCCGATTGGAGCCGCCGAACAGATCCGACGCCAGCCTCGCCTTTGCGGAAACGGCGGCATAGGTCTCGATGGCCGGCGGCTTCATCATGTCATTGGCAAGGATGCGGGACGATGATGCAGGGTTCTGCGCCATAGCAGGTCCGCTGGCGGCGACCAACAAAAGGCCACATGTAAGGCGGCACGCCGGTAGGAACACAAAGCGAGACATGCTGCTCGATATGGCGAACGAAGCATAAAATTCGGTGAGGCATCTTGGTTAACGATGGCGCAAGGCGTGGCCTTCCTATGATGCCTACAAGGCCGACCCTCAACGAGGACTACCGCTGGACGATGTGATGCTGGGCTTATGGCTCGCCAAGAGCGCACCGCCAAACGCGATTGATCATGGGCTATCGCATTGTCGTTATGCCCGAAGCGCGTGAGTGGTTGATGTTCATACAAGAGACGGTTGAGGACTAATCCGCCCTCGGCTCCACCATTTTCCTTTGAATATTCCACGAGTCGGGAAGATTCTCGCAAATCTTCACTGCATCGGAAATGCAGGCGGGCCTTTACCGTCGCCGCCGATGGAGCGTAGATCGGACAGCATGACAGACGTGGAATATCTGGCACGGCCCGCTGCAACGGTGGTGGTCGTGCGCGACAGGCCGCAAGGCCCGGCGGACATCCTGATGATGGAGCGAGCGCGCAGCATGGCTTTTGCAGGGGGCGCGCTGGTGTTTCCGGGCGGGGCCGTGGACGACGGGGACCGGGCATTGGCGGCGCGCCTTGCCAACGGGCTGGAACTGGACGACGCGGCGGCGCGGATCGCTGCCATTCGCGAAACGCTGGAGGAAAGCGGTCTTGGCATAGGCTTTGTCGCGCCACCCGCACCGGACCTGCTGGCCGCGATGCGCCGGGCGCTGGCGGATGGCGCGGACATGGCCGCGCTGGTGGATGCCCATGGGCTGGAACTGGCGCTGGACCGGCTCGTGCCCTTTACGCGCTGGCTGCCCACGGTCAGGACGGCGCGGATTTTTGACGCCCGTTTCTATCTGGCAAAGGCGCCCGACGATCAGGAAGGAAGCGTGGACGCGACCGAAAACACCCGCCTGTTCTGGAGCAGCGCCCGCGCGACATTGGCGCGCTGCGCGAGAGGGGAAGGCCGCACCCTCTTTCCCACTCGCCGCAATCTGGAAAGGCTGGCCCAGTTCGACACGTTTGACGCGCTGGCGGCCCATGCCGCCGCGACGCCGCCGGACAAGGTGAGGCCGTGGATCGAGGATCGTGACGGCGTGCCGCATTTATGCATTCCCACATATCTGGGTTATCCGGTAACGTCGGAGCCGGTTGCGACCGCTTTGCGCCATTAGGGATGCGTCCCAGATTCCGATTGATGCGTCGGCTCGCCCTGTTGCTCCTGTTGCTTGCGCTGTTGCTGGCGGGATGGGCTTTCATCCGCCAGCGGCCGCAGGATCTGCCCTGGACGAAGCTCGACCTTGCCCAGCCCGTCGGACTGTTCACCGGGCGCAAGCTGGCCGCGTTGACCCGCGATTCCGCGCTGTGCCGGGCGCTGCTGGACAAAGCTGGAATATCCTATCGCGCCATGCCGCCGGGTGGGGAAGGGCGCTGCGCCTTTCGCGACAGCGTGCGCCTTGCCCCTGATCGGGAAGCCATCGCGCTGTCGCCCGCGTCTGTCGCGCCGTCCTGTCCCGTCGCGGCGGCGATCAGGCTATGGGAATGGCATGTGGTCCAGCCCGCCGCGCTGCGCCTGCTGGGCCAGCCGGTGCGAACGGTCACGCATTTCGGCGCCTATAGCTGTCGCCGCATGTATGGACGCGACACGGGGGCGTTCAGCGAACATGCGACTGCCGACGCCATCGACATAGCGGGCTTTGTACTGGACGATGGGCGCAGGATCACCGTGGCGGCGGACTGGAACGGGGAGGGAAAGGACGCGGCCTTCCTGCGCGCGGTGCGGGACGGGGCCTGCGGCTTGTTCTCCACGGTGCTGTCGCCCGACTATAATGCGGCGCATCGCGACCACCTTCACCTCGATCAGGCGGAACGGGGCGCGACCGGCTGGCGGGCGTGCCGTTAGGACGGGCTGGACTTTACTGCCCGAAGCCGGAATCGCGGGCCAGCGTCACGGCTTCGCGCGCGGCGGCGAACAGTGCACCACCCTTTGCTTCGCACTCGCGCTGTTCATAGGCCGCTTCGCTGTCGGCGACGATGCCCGCGCCCGCCTGCACATGCATGACGCCATCCTTGAGCACGGCGGTGCGTAGGACGATGCAGCTGTCCATATTGCCGTCCGGCGCGAAATAGCCGACGCATCCGGCATAGGCGCCGCGCGTTTCGGGTTCCAGTTCCGCGATGATCTGGCAGGCGCGGACCTTGGGCGCGCCGGAGACGGTGCCTGCCGGAAATCCCGCGAACAGGGCATCGAGCGCATCCTTGCCGGGCGCGATCCGGCCGACGACGTTCGACACGATGTGCATGACATGGCTGTAGAACTCGACGGTATAGCTGTCCGTGACCGTCACGCTGCCCGCCGCCGCGACCCGGCCGACATCGTTGCGGCCCAGGTCCAGCAGCATCAGATGCTCCGCTCGCTCCTTGGGATCTGCGAGCAGGCTTTCGCGATTGGCCGCATCCTCCACCGCCGTTTTCCCGCGTGGGCGCGTGCCCGCAATGGGACGGATGGTGACTTCCCCGTCCCGCGCGCGGACCAGTATTTCCGGGCTGGAGCCGATCAGCGCAAAACCGGGGAGGTCGAGATAATAGAGGAAGGGCGAGGGGTTGATCCGCCGCAAGGCGCGATAGAGCGCGATGGGCGGCAGAGTGAAGGGGCTGGTGAAACGCTGCGCCAGCACGACCTGAAACACGTCGCCCGCGACGATATAATCCTTCGCCCGATGGACCATCGCGGCATAGCGGTCCGGCTCCAGCACCGGGGTCAGCGCGATGTCGGCGATGTCGGCCGACGCGCCCTGTTGTGGGATCGGCGCTGCGAGGCGGGCGGCGACCGCGTCGATCCGGTCCAGCGCTTCCGCAATCGCGCGGTCGGTATCGCTCACATCTTCCTTCCACACCGGCGCGACCAGATAGAGCGCGTCGGCGAGGCGATCGAACACCAGCACGACCGTCGGCCGCACGAACAGCATGTCGGGGATGGCGATGGGATTGGGATCGGGACGGGGCAGCTTTTCCACCAGTCCGATCGTCTCATAGCCGAAATAGCCCACGAGGCAGGCGAGCGCGGGGGGGAGCGCCGGGTCCATCTCCGCCCGGCATTCCGCCACCAGCGCGCGCAGGGCGTCGAGCGCGCCCGCCTTCTGCGTGACGAATGCATCGCGGTCGGTCGCCCATTGGCGGTTGATCTCCGCCTGTTGACCCTGCGCCCGGAACACAAGGTCGGGGGCAAGCCCGATCAGGCTGTAACGTCCCCGCACCGCGCCGCCTTCCACCGATTCCAGCAGAAAGTCGCCGCGATCCGGCTCGAACAGCTTGAGGGCAGCGGAAATGGGCGTGTCGGTGTCGGCAATCTGCCGCCGCCACACCAGAGCGGATTTGCCCTGCGCCAGCGCCTCGCGCGCGGTCGCGATGCCGTCCGTCGCCGTCTGCCCCGCCGCTGCCGTCATCTTACTGGGCGCTGCTGTTGGTCGTGGTCAGGGCGCGCTGAACGCCTGCAACGGCATTGGCGTTGCGCCTGACGCCGATCTCCTTTTCGACAGCGCGCTCGAACTGCTGGCCATATTCCTCGCCGACTGCATTGCCCAGTTGGTCGCGGACCTGTGCCAGTAATTCCGGCTGGCTCTTGGCGTCGCCGCTCTTGATCGCGTTCAGCTGCACGATGAAATAGCCGCGGTCCTGCCCGATCGGCAGCGTCTTCACGCTGCCTTGCGCCATGGAAAACAGGATGGCCACCTCTGCCGGGGGACGCTGCTCCCCGCGCATGATGTCGGCACGGCGGCCTCCCAGCACCTGCGGCGCGGGCAGCTTTACGCCCGCCTGCGCGATGGCGTCGGCCAGTTTCGCGCCCTTGGCGACCTTGGCGCGGATGTCCTCCGCCAGCTTCTTCGCCTTCTGGTTGCCCTGATTGAGCTTATATTGCACCGCCACCAGCGCCTTGACCTTGGCGAGGGGCGGGGGCGCGGCCGCCACGATCTCGCCCGGCGCGGCGAGCGCATAGCGCTTGTCCGGCGTGATCGGCACGAGTTGCGCGTCGTCATCCGCGCTCATGGCGAAGACCGGCGCCAGCAGCGCCTTCACGTCGGCGGCGGGTTCGTGGAGCTGGTCCTCCGCCTGCTTGCCGTCCGCCAGCAGCAGCGGCGTGGTTTCCAGCTTTAGCCCATTATCCTTCACCACTTCCTCGAAGGTGCCGCCATCGGCGATCTGGTCCTCGATCTTGCCGGTGAAATCGGTCAGAAGCTGTTTTTCCTTTTGCGCCCGCAGCGTTTCGACGATTTCGCCCTTCACGGCCGCCAAGGCCTTGGCCGGGACGCTCTGAACGCCCGTGACGCGCAGCAGAACCCAGCCCAGCGATCCGCGCACCGGCCCCACCAGATCGCCCTGCTTCGCGGCGAATGCGGCGTCGGCGACGGCCTTCGACGCCGAAGCGGTCAGCGCCTCGCGGCTCTGGTCCTTGACCGTCGAAACGGAAAGGCCCGCGCCCTGCGCCGCGATGGCGAGCGATTTGCCGCCCTTCACCTGATCGGCAATGGCCTTGGCCGCCGCCTCGGTCGGCAGCACAAGCTGTTCGACGCTGCGGTTTTCCTTGGCGGCATAAGCGCCTTTGTTCTGATTATAGGCGGCTGTGATCTCCGCCTCGGTCGGCTGCGACGCCTGCGCGAAGCGTTCGGCGTCGATCACGGCGTAGCGGATGCGGCGTTGTTCCGGGATGGTGAAGCGTGCGGCGTTCGCCTTATAAAATTCATTGAGCTGCGCGTCGGTCGGCTCCTTGTCCTCAAGGAACGCCATGGCCGGTATCGCCGCGACCGTGCCCTGACGCGCTTCCAGCAACAGCGAGGCATAGGGCAGCACCAGGCTGTCGGGCAGCTTCACGCCCAGGCCCAGCGGGGCCAGCATCTGCTTTTCCAGAATCTCGCGGCTGATGTCGTCGCGTAGCATCTGTTCGGTGATGCGCTGGCTGGCGAGAAGCTGGCGGAACTGGTCCTGGCTGAAATTGCCCGCCGCGTCCTGAAAGGCGGGAATCTGCGCGATCTGCGCGTCGACCAGCCGCTTACTGATATGGACGCCCTGATCCTTCGCATATTCCTTGATGGTGAGCGAGGAAACCAGCTGGTCGTAGATCTGCGCCGCGCCGCCCTGCGCGAAGAAATCCGAAATCTGCAACCCCGGATTGGACCGGCGCGCATTTTCGAACACGCGCTGCACCCGGTCCTGCAACTCCGTCGCGGTGAGTCGCGATCCGCCGACCTTCGCCACGGTTTCGCCGGTGCCCAACATGCTGCCGGTGCCGAACTTGCCGCTGGTGACATCCCCCAGGATGAAGGCGGCGGCGATCACACCCAGAAACAGGATGGCAAAGACCGCACCGAACTTGGAGTGGATGAGGCGGCGGAAAGTTGAGAGCATGAATAAAGGCTTCCGAACAGCAGCGGTGAGGCGGCCCGCTTTAAGGGCGGATCGACGCGGCGGCAAGGTCTGGCGGGATGGGGCAGGCTGGACAAATGCCGTCACGCCGTCCATCGCGCACGCCACACGCAGCAGGATATTCAAGGGGAAATGATCGATGGGCAGGCGCAAGCTGGTTGTCGGCAACTGGAAGATGAACGGCCTCAAGGCGCAATTGGGCGAAGTGGAAGCCATCGGCGCGCTCGCCGCGCGGCACCCTGTTGTCGAGGTGGGGCTGTGCCTGCCCGCCACGCTCATCGCTCCGGCGCAGGCTATCAGGGGCGCTGCCTTCATCGGCGCGCAGGACTGTCATATGAAGAACAGCGGCGCGCATACCGGCTGCCTGTCCGCCGCGATGCTGGCCGAAGCGGGCGCAAGCTGGACCATCGTGGGCCATAGCGAGCGGCGGCAGGATCAGGGGGAAACCGACGGCGATGTCGCCGCCAAGGCGCTGGCCGCGAAGGCGGCGGGGCTGCATGTGATCCTGTGCGTGGGCGAAAGTCTGGACGTGCGCGACGCGGGCCATGCGGAATCGGTTGTCTCCGCGCAGCTTCTGGCCTCCCTGCCCGAAGGGGCGGCGGCGGACTGGCTCGCCATCGCCTATGAACCCATCTGGGCCATCGGCACCGGCCGCATCCCCACCATGGAAGCGGTAGAAGCCATGCACCGCGCCCTGCGCGCCGCGCTCGCCACGAAGATCGGGGCAGAGGCGGAAGGAATGCGAATCCTCTATGGCGGCTCCATGAACGGCGACAATGCGGCCGAACTGTTGGCCATTGCGGACGTGGACGGCGGCCTCGTCGGCGGCGCGAGCCTCACCGCCGCGAAATTCGCGCCCGTGATCGCGGCGGCGGGCTGAACCTTCGGGTCATGCTTGCTGAGGGGGAAGCAAAATCATAGCTTCGCGCTGGACCGGTTACGGCCATTTTCGGATATTCCTCACTCCGTTCGCTCCTACTCAGGACGAACGGATTTGAGAGCCCGCAAACCACCCATAACCGCTCCTCCGCAAACCCTATTATCGCCCGAACCGAACCCTTCCGGTTGCCCCCGCGTCTTATCAACGCTATGTGCGCGGCAACGCACCCTTCACCGGACAGAAACGCAACCGCATGTTCACCTTCCTCCTCGTCGTGCAGGCCATTGTCGCCGCCTGCCTCGTCACCGTCATCCTGATGCAGAAGTCGGAAGGCGGCGGGCTGGGCGTCGGCGGTTCTCCGGCGGGGTTCATGTCGGCGCGCGGGGCGGCGGATTTCCTCACCCGCTCGACCACGATTCTCGCGACTATATTCGTCGCGCTGTCGATCACGCTGGCGGTCATCGCCTCCGTCCGCCACGCGCCCAGCAGCATCGACACCTCGCTGGTGAAGCAGGCCCCCGCCACGCCGCAGCAGGCTCCGGCGGCCGGCGGCAACGCCGATCCGCTGGCGGGCGCGGCCGGCGCGGTCGGCAACGGCAGCGCCTCCAACGGCGCGGTTCCGCTCGCCAACTGACCTTTTCGTCGATCGATTGATCTTTTTTGCGTGCGTGGGGATTCCCGCGCTTGCCCAACTCGCTTGTAAAAGGCTAAGCCTCCTCTCCCATGGCGCGGTATATTTTCATCACCGGCGGCGTGGTCTCCTCGCTTGGCAAGGGCCTGATGGCCGCTTCGCTTGCAGCTCTGTTGCAGGCGCGAGGTTTCCGTGTGCGAATCCGGAAGTTCGATCCCTATCTCAACGTCGATCCGGGCACGATGAGCCCGTATCAGCATGGCGAGGTCTATGTGACCGACGACGGGGCGGAAACCGACCTCGACCTCGGCCATTATGAACGTTTCACGGGCGTTTCGGCGCGCCAGTCAGACAATGTGACGCAGGGCCGCGTCTATCAGACGATCATCGCGCGGGAGCGGCGCGGCGATTATCTGGGCGCGACGGTGCAAGTGATTCCCCACGTCACCGACGAGATCAAGGCGTTCGCCATCGCCGACACCGAAGACCTCGACTTCGTGCTGTGCGAAATCGGCGGCACGGTGGGCGACATCGAATCGCTGCCCTTCATGGAAGCGATTCGCCAGCTCCACAACGATCTGGGCCGCGGCCAGTCGATCTTCGTCCATGTGACGCTGGTCCCCTATATCGCGGCGGCGGGCGAGCTGAAGACCAAGCCGACGCAGCACAGCGTCCGTGAACTCACCTCGCTCGGTATCCAGCCCGACATTCTCCTGTGCCGCTGCGAACAGCCGCTGCCCGACAGCGAGCGGCGCAAGATCGCGCTTTTCTGCAACGTGCGTCCAGAAGCGGTCATCCCCGCGCTCGACGCCAGCAGCATCTACGCGGTCCCGACCCAATATCATGCCGAAGGGCTGGACGACGAAGTGCTCCGCGCCTTCGGGATGGAAGGCGCGCCGCAGCCTTCGCTCGACCGCTGGCACGACATCATGGACCGTCAGCAGAACCCCGAAGGTGAAGTCACCATCGGCGTGGTCGGCAAATATGTCGGCCTGCCCGACGCCTATAAATCGCTGCACGAGGCGCTCCACCATGGCGGCTTCGCCAACCGGGTGAAGGTCAACATCCGCTGGATCGACGCCGAACTGTTCGAGGAAGAGGGCGCGGACATCGCCGCCCGGCTCGAACCCATGCACGGCATCCTCGTCCCCGGCGGCTTCGGCGTGCGCGGCAGCGAGGGCAAGATCGCCAGCGTCAAATTCGCCCGCGAACGCGGCGTACCCTTCTTCGGCATCTGCCTCGGCATGCAGATGGCCTGCATCGAAGGCGCGCGGAACACTGCGGGGATCGCCAACGCCTCCACCACCGAATTTGGCGAAACCAGCGAGCCGGTCGTCGGCCTCATCACCGAATGGATGAGCAAGGAGGGCCTTCAGCAGCGCACCGCCGACACCGATCTGGGCGGCACCATGCGTCTGGGCGCCTATCCCGCAAAGCTCACCGGCAACAGCGTCGTTGCGGGCATCTATGGCGCGACCGAGATCAGCGAGCGCCACCGCCACCGCTATGAAGTCAATGCAGGCTATCGCGAGCCGTTGGAAAAGGGCGGCCTCATCTTCTCCGGCATGTCGCCGGACGGCACGCTGCCCGAAATCGTCGAGCGCCCCGATCACCCCTGGTTCGTCGGCGTGCAGTTCCACCCGGAACTCAAGTCCAAACCCTTCGACCCGCACCCCCTCTTCGCGGGCTTCATCGAAGCGGCGCTCAAGCAGAGCCGGCTCGTGTAACGACCTCCGTTCGTTTCGAGCAAAGTCGAGAAACCGCCAACCGCTTCTCGACTTTGCTTGAACGGAGATAAGCTATTTCGCAGGCGTCAGCTTGAGCAGCCGCCCCTGCGATCCCTGCCCGCCATCCTCCAGCAGCCACAGCGCGCCTTCCGGCCCTTGTTCCACTTCGCGGATGCGCGCGCCCATGTCCCATTGGTCGGCCTTGGCGGCGTTCTCGCCGTCCAGCTTCACCTGGACCAGCGCCTGCCCCGACAGCGCGCCCAGGAACAGCGACCCTTTCCACTGCGGAAACAGGTCGCCCGAATAATAGACCAGCCCCGCGGGCGAAATGGAGGGATTCCACCAGACCTTGGGCGCCTCGAACCCGTCATGCGGCTGGTGATCGGGAATGTCGCGCCCATCATAATGGCTGCCGTTCGACGCCTTGGGATAGCCATAATTCGCTCCCGGCTTGATGAGGTTCACCTCGTCGCCGCCCTGCGGTCCCATTTCCTGCTCCCACAATCGCCCGTCCTTGTCGAAGGCCAGCCCCAGCAGGTTGCGGTGCCCATAGGACCAGACCGCCGGATGGAATCCCTTGCCGGCCAGCGGATTGCCTGCCGCCGCCGTGCCGTCGGGATTGAGCCGCAGCACCTTGCCCAAGGTCGCCTTCGGGTCCTGCGCCGGATCGAATTTCTGCCGCTCGCCATTGGTGAAGAACAGATATTTTCCGTCCGGCGAAAAGGCGATGCGCCCGGAATAATGGCCGTTCCCGTCCACATAGGGGGCGGCGCGGAAGATCGTCCTGAAACCGTTCAGCATCGCTTGCGGAGGGCAGGGCGCGCGGACGCATTGCACCTGCCGCTCGACAAGCTGGCCCATGCCCAGCGCCACGCCCTTGCCGCCCGCACCCTGTTCCGACCAGCTCAGATAGACGATGCCATTGTCCTTGAACTGCGGATGCAGCACCACGTCCATCAGTGCGCCTTGCCCTGTGCTGTCCACGCGCGGCCCGCCGTCGATGCCCACCTGGACCTTGCCGTCCCAGCTCTTATCCTTGTTGCGCGGATCGAACAGCACCAGTTCGCCTGCCTTCTCCGTCACCAGCAGGCGGCCATCGGGCAGGAAAGTCATCGCCCAGGGTGCATCGAAATCGGCGATCACCTCGGTCTTGAAGGGCTTGCCCGCCGTCTCGGCGCGGTTCTGCCCCGTCGCATTGTCGGCCGAGCAGGCCAGCAGGACGAGCGGCAGGGCGGCGAAAGAAAAATGGCGTATCATATGTTTCTCCCTTGCGCTTCCAACCCCCGGGCGGGCGGCGCGTTCCGCATTGCAATCGGCGGCTCTGGACCTAGATAGATCTTGTAATATTATTGCACGGAAAGGAAATGGCCATGAGCAGCGATCCGGTCGTCATCGCGGGCTATGCGCGCACGCCGATGGGCGGATTCCAGGGCGCGCTGTCGCCGCTCAAGGCCACGGAACTGGGCGCGGCGGCGGTGAAGGCGGCGGTCGAGCGCGCGGGCGTCCCCGCCGATGCCATCGACCGCATCTATATGGGCTGCGTTCTCCCCGCCGGCCTGGGCCAGGCTCCCGCGCGCCAGGCGGCGCTGGGCGCGGGCCTGCCGCAATCGGTCGAGGCCACGACCGTCAACAAGATGTGCGGATCGGGGATGCAGGCCGCGATCATGGCGCAGGAGGCGCTTCTTGCCGGGACCGCCGATATCGTCATCGCGGGCGGCATGGAAAGCATGACCAACGCCCCCTATGCGCTACCCAAGCACCGCTCCGGCGCGCGCATCGGCCATGACCGCATCATCGACACGATGATGATGGACGGGCTGGAGGACGCCTATGAACCCGGCAAGGCGATGGGCGTCTTCGCCGAGGAAACCGCGCGCGACTATCAGTTCACGCGGCAGGATCAGGACGCCTACGCCATCCGCTCGCTCGAACGCGCCAACGCGGCCATAGCGAGCGGCGCCTTTGCCGGGGAAATCACGCCGGTCACGGTCAAGGGCCGGGGCGGCGACACCATCATCGACACCGACGAACAGCCCGGCAAGGCGAAGCCCGACAAGATTCCGTCGCTCAAACCCGCCTTCGTCAAGGATGGCACGATCACCGCCGCCAACGCCTCCTCCATCTCGGACGGCGCGGCGGCGTTGGTGATGACGCGCCAGAGCGTCGCGGAAAAGCTGGGCCTGCCCATCGTCGCGAAGGTCGTCGCCACCGCTGCCCACGCCCATGAGCCGCCCAAATTCACCACCGCGCCGGTCCCTGCCATGCGTAAGGTGCTGGAGAAAGCAGGCTGGTCGGTCGAGGATGTCGACCTGTTCGAAGTCAACGAAGCCTTCGCCGTGGTCGCCATGATCGCCGCGAAGGAACTCGCCATTCCCGCCGAAAAGCTCAACGTCAACGGCGGCGCGACGGCGCTCGGCCATCCCATCGGCGCGAGCGGCGCGCGCATTCTCGCCACCCTGATCGCCGCGCTCCAGAGCCGGGGCGGCAAGCGCGGCGTCGCCTCCCTCTGCATCGGCGGCGGCGAAGCGACCGCGATGGCGATCGAACTGGCGTAAAAGCAGGACGGCTGGGTGGATCGAAGCGGCGCATGGGATGGCCGTTTCGCGCTACGATAATGGCGCGCTACGATAATGGTTTGCTCTCTGCCTCGCCTGACGGATGCCCGGAGATCAGCGCGCCGAGGCGAAGGGGTGAGAAAGCGTCGTCCGCCCAATGTGGGGTGTTGCCGGGAATGCCATAGCGGAACGGTCGGCCGGTCGGGATGTGCAAGGTGCCGAACATCCAGTCATAGATCGACAGAAAGACACCGAAGTTACGGAAATTGCCCCCGTCGCGGCCATAGCCATGGTGGCTGTGATGGATGCCCGGCGAGATAAAGACATGCTCCAGTCCGCGGAACAGCGAGCCGAAAACGGAGTGCCGCCTGATCGCATCGTCCCAGCGGAAATCGCTGTGGGTGAAGATGCCCCAGAAAGTGAAAATCACGATCGCAAGGCCTGCTGCCTGCGCCTGACCCAAATAGATCGCCAGCGAAAACACCCAACCCAGACCGCCGACCAGAATCCAGAACGGACTGATCCGGAAGTTGAGCAGCACATTCACATATTGGGCGGTGTGATGCGTGCGGTGCATGCGCCAAAACCAATCGAACCACCGGCTGCCTTTCAGTTGGTGGCTGCCGCGATGAACCCAGTAATTGGCGAACTCCGCCAAGAGGATGATGGCGATCAGCGCCGGCAGGAAGGGCACATTACGCAAAGCCCCCTGTCCGCTCGGAAACAGGTAAGCAATGGCCATCGCCACTACCGCCGTGCCCGCCGGTCGCACCAGCGCCGCGCCAAGCATGCAAATGCTGTTCACGATCCAGTCGCTGCGGCTGTAAATTTTACGGTGTCGGCCGGCGATCACCTCCGCCAGCAGGATCACGCCGGTTACCGCCAAAACCCACAATCCCAGATGGTTCATGTTTCTTCCTCGCCTATCGCTTCTATCGTTGCAGAGGCGATATCTCGCGTCTAATGCATATGAATGATATTTTTGATGATTAGGATGCATCAAAATGGACCTGCGTAACCTGCGCCATCTGGTCGCCCTTTCCCGCAGGCTGAGCTTTTCACGCGCCGCCGACGATTTGGGGCTGTCTCAATCCGCACTCACCCGCAGCATCCAGTCCTTGGAGCGACAGGCCGGAATGCGGCTGTTTGATCGGGGTCGCGGGGGGGTAAGTCTCACCTCGCAGGGTCACGTTGTAGTTGAACGCGCCAATGCATTGCTGACCCAGGCAGATGATTTCGAACGCCAGTTGCGACACACCGCGCGAGGGGAAGAAGGGCGGGTCAGCTTCGGCATGGCGCCATTACCGGCCTGGACCTTACTGCCGACCCTCTTGTCAGAAAGCCTTCAAGCATTTCCAGCGCTCACCAACGAAGTCGTGGTCCGCAATGTCGAGGCGCTGTGGCCGCTTCTGTTAGCGGGTGATATAGAGTTTTTCGTTAGTGCAGAAGGGCAGGTGCCTGATGCGCCGCGCGTGCGCGCCGAAACGCTTGGCCACTTCCCTGTCACGCTGATTGTCCGTGCTGCTCACCCGCTGTTGAAAGAAGATTGCCCCGATCAGGAATTTCCCGTGCTGCTTTCCAGTCGGGCAACCGCGAACATGGCCATATTCGACAACCTCCGCAAATGGGCGGCAGGCCCTCCGCATGTGGTGGAGGATTACGCCACGCTGGTCATGCTCACCAAGTCCACTGATGCGATCTGGGTTTCATCGGCCTATTCCGTCGCAAGGGATCTCGAAGCCAAACGGCTTCATGCCCTTGATCGGCTCGGCACCGGCGCGCCTCAGAGTTTTCGAATGGTTATTTACTCGCTCGATCGTCGCTCTCAATCACCGGGAATGCTAAGGGTAAAACAGGCCTTTCGGCAGCAGATACAAGGGCTGCGGAACGCGCTCAGCACATCCAGTTCCGGAACCCGATAGCACTCGATCCCGTCGGCGGTGGCTCAGGCCTGAACGCAGGGGCGACAGAAAACCATGCGGTGCCGCTGTCGCTGTGCCGAACGGCAAAAATGATGCGTAACATTACCCGTCCTTCGCTCCGATAGGGCATTTTGTCCCCGGCGCGCCCTCTTGAATCCCGCGAGGCTTGGGCGCATGAACCCGGCCCATGACCGCGACCGCTTTTCGTTCCGCCGCGCCTGCCGCGCGTCCCGCCGCCATTGCCCGCTGGCTGCTCATGGTGGCCTTTCTGGTCTTTTGCATGGTGGTGGTGGGCGGCATCACGCGGCTTACCGAATCGGGCCTGTCCATCACCCAATGGAAGCCGATCACCGGCGCGATCCCGCCGCTGACCCACGATCAGTGGATGGAGGCGTTTCGCGACTATCAGCAGATCCCCGAATATCAGCAGCTTCGGCAAGGCATGAGCCTCTCCGATTTCCAGTTCATCTTTTTCTGGGAATGGGTGCACCGGCTGCTGGGCCGCCTGATCGGCGTCGCCTTCGCTCTCCCGCTTCTCTGGTTCGCGGTGAAGCGGGCGATCCCGGCGGGCTATGGCCTGCGGCTCGTCCTCTTGCTGGCGCTGGGCGGATTGCAGGGCGCGATCGGCTGGTGGATGGTGAAGTCGGGCCTGTCGGTCCGCACCGACGTCAGCCACTATCGCCTGGCCGTGCATCTGCTGATGGCGCTGTTCATCATGGGGGCGCTGATCTGGACGGCGCTCGATCTTTTCGCGCTCGCCCGCTATTCCCGCGCGCGGCCGGCCCGGCTTCGGCCCTTTGCGTTGCTGGCGCTGTTCCTGTTGTTCGTGCAGCTTCTGTTCGGGGCGTTCACCGCCGGGCTGAATGCCGGCTATGTCTCCAACACATGGCCGCTGATGAACGATCATTTCGTGCCGGAAGGGATCGAATGGGTCGGCTCGCTGTGGGCGACGGTCTCCAGTGATCCCTATCTCGTCCATTTCATCCATCGCTGGTGGGCGTGGATCGCGGCGCTGGCGCTCATCATGCTCGCGCGCAAGGCGAAGCGGGTGGGGGAGCGTGGGCCGTCCATTGCGATCAATGCGGCGGTGGGCACGCAGATCGTCCTTGGCATCGCCACCGTCCTCAGCGGCATCGCCCTGCCGCTCGCCGTGCTGCATCAGGCGGTCGGCGCGCTGGTGGTCGCCTCCGCCGCATGGGCCGCGCACGCCATCGGCATGCGCCGGGCATGAGCGGCGGCGTCGCGATCGTCTACACCCTGTTCGGATCGGCGGAGAGCGCCGAGCGTATCGCGCGGCAATTGGTGGAGGAACGGTTGGCCGCCTGCGCCAACATGCTGGCGCCCTGCACCTCGATCTACGCATGGGAAGGCGCGCTCCAGCGTGAGGCCGAGATTCCCGTCCTGCTCAAGACCGCGCCGGAAAAGCGCGATGCGCTGATGGCGCGGCTGGCGGAACTGCACGACTATGAAGTCCCCGCCATCCTTGCGCTGCCGGTGGACGCCGCCCATGCGCCCTTCGCCCGGTGGATCGCTGGCCAGACCAGCGGCGCGGCGCATTGTCCGTCGGACTGAAAGGCGAGCGACGTGCCTCCGTAAATCAAGAGGTATTATTTTACCCGTCGCGAATCCCGCAGAATCTCTTGACTTCCGCCTCCCCACCCGTCATGAGCGCCCATCTTCCGACCGTCCCAAAGGCGTTCGGTTCACTATTTCATTCTGGAGATTGGCACCATGAAGGCGCTGATGAAGACCACCAAGCCGGCGACCCCGGCAACGGTCGAAAAGAAGTGGATACTGATCGACGCGGAAGGTCTCGTCGTCGGCCGTCTCGCTTCGACCGTAGCGAATATCCTGCGCGGCAAGCACAAGGCGAGCTTCACCCCGCACGTCGATTGCGGCGACAATGTCATCATCATCAATGCCGGCAAGGTGAAGTTCACCGGTCGCAAGATGACCGACAAGGTCTATTACAAGCACACCGGCTATGCCGGCGGCATCAAGGAAACCACGCCCGCCAAGATCCTGGAAGGTCGTTTTCCTGAGCGCGTCCTGGAAAAGGCGATTGAGCGGATGATCCCTCGTGGTCCGCTCGGCCGTCAGCAGATGCGCAACCTCCGCATCTTCGCCGGCGCCGAACACGCTCATGAAGCGCAGAACCCCGAAGTGCTCGATTTCGCGTCGCGCAACCGCAAGAACAAGGTGGGTGCATAATGTCTGATAACCGCCAGTCCCTGTCCGACCTCGCGTCGCTCACCGCCAATGCGCCTGCCGCTGCCGAAGCGCCCGCCGCTGTCGCAGCCGCGAATGCCGAAGCGCCCATTGCGCCGCCGCAGCCTTCGGCGCCCCTGCGCGCCCAGGAAATCGACAGCCTCGGTCGCGCTTATGCGACCGGCCGCCGTAAGGATGCTGTCGCTCGCGTCTGGGTGAAGCCCGGCACCGGCAAAATCACGGTCAACGGTCGCGATCAGGAAATCTATTTCGCGCGGCCTACGCTGCGACTTGTCATCAACCAGCCCTTCGGCGTCACTGAGCGTGAAGGTCAGTATGACGTGATCGCGACCGTCAAGGGTGGCGGTCTGTCGGGTCAGGCTGGCGCCGTGAAGCATGGCATTGCCCAGGCGCTCAGCAAATATGAACCGGCGCTCCGCAGTGCGGTCAAGGCCGAAGGCTTCCTGACGCGCGACAGCCGCGTCGTCGAACGTAAGAAGTATGGCCGCGCCAAGGCCCGCCGCAGCTTCCAGTTCTCGAAGCGCTAAGCAGTTCGTTACGGAAATTTCGAGAAAGGGGCCGGTTTTCCGGCCCTTTTTTGTTATTGGTCGAGTGGCTTCAGACCTTTGGTCCTTTGATAAGCTCAACAGGCTTCGCAAGCATTGCTTTCATTCCGTCCCCGTTCCGGTGGCAACCGCTTGCCCCGTCGCTCGTTGACCCCGTAACTCTAACCAAGGAGAGAACGACATGGGTGAGATGACAGACAAGATGAAGGCCGCTGGCAACAAGGCGGCTGGGTCGGTCAAGGAAGCGGTCGGCAAGGCTACCGACAACGAACGGCTCGAGGCGGAAGGCAAGGTTCAAAAGGCCAAGGGCACGGCGCAAGATGTGGCCGGTTCTGTCAAAGGAGCGCTTGGCGACAAGATTTGACGTTCAGGATTTCGTAGCGACAAGAGCTCCGCTCCTTTCGGGAGCGGGGCTCTTTTTGGTTTCGCAGGATTCAACGCATGTCAGGGAGCGCGATCTGTCTCGTCTTTATTTCGCAGATAGCTCCGCACGTCCCTCCGCAACTCTCCGGCGCATAGATACAACGCAATGACATTGGGAATGGCCATCAGGAAGAAACTGCTGTCCACGATCCCGACCACCCGGCCCAGATCGATTGCCGCCGCCGGGGGCAGAGCGACGATGTAGAGGATCTTGTAGGTCCACTGCGCCTTTGACCCATTGCCGAACAAATAGCCCCAGGCTTGCAATCCGTAAAAGCCCCATGCCACCAGCGTCGAATAGGCGAAGAGGAACACCACTACCGCCAGCAGCCACGGAAACCAGGGTGATACCTTGGCAAAAGCGGCCGAGATAATCGCGATCCCCTCCAATCCCGTATTCCACGTTCCCGCCACCACCAGCGCCAGCCCTCCGAAGGCGCAGACGATCATCGTGCCCAGCAGTGGCTCCAGCAGCGCGACAAGGCCTTCGGACACCGGATGCCGCGCCCGTGCGAGGCTATGTGCCATTACGGCGGACCCCACGCCCGCCTCGCTCGCGAATACGGCGCGACGCATTCCGGCAACGAAGGCGCCCACCGCGCCGCCCGTCGCTGCGCTGCCAGTCGATGCGCCCTGCCAGATTTGTGCCAAAGCCGATGGGATGCCATCGATATGAAGGATCAGGATTGCCGCCACACCCGCCAGATAGACGGCGACCTTGAGCGGCGTCAGGCGCTTGGCTACCTCGCCCAGCCACGCCGCGCCACCCAGCGTCACAAGTGCCACCGCTCCGGCGAGAAATACGCCATAAGCCCATCCGTTGCTAAGGCCCGTCACCACCTTTACCTGCGCGAAACTCTGATTGACCTGAACCATCGGGATTGCCCCGAACAGTGCGAAAAAGGCGTAAAGTCCGCCCAGCAGCATCCCGATCTTCGGCCACCCCCGTGCGGCGCCCACGGCTTTGAGCACATACATCGGTCCGCCATGCACATGGCCTTGGCTATCAAAGACCCGGTATTTAAGGCCCAGCGTCACCTCCGCCATCTTTACGGTCATCGCGAACCAGCCGATGACGAACATCCACAGGATCGCGCCTGGGCCTCCCATGGTCAGCGCCACCGCCACCCCTGCGATATTGCCAAGCCCGATGGTACCAGACAGGGCCGTTGACAGCGCCGCCCATTGACTGACATCGCCCTTTGCCTCGCTTTTGCCGGGCTGGGTTCGCAGGATGCGGAGCGCCCGTCCGACCTGCGTCACGTTGGGGAATCCTAGCCAGATGGTGAAGAATAGCATCGGCACGGCCAGATACAGTACGATCAGCTCGATTTGCGTGCCTAATATCGGCACTTTGAAAAACACCGCGTTCGACAGTGCGTCGACCCATGCGTTGAATCTTTCCATCCGCTACGATTGACCGCTGCCCGGTGGAAAGTCGAACAAAGATTGCTATGGAGACGATGCATTTCCCGCACCTGACATGAGCGGACTGGATTTATGAGCAGACAATATTTCGGTACCGACGGAATCCGGGGCCGCACGAACCAATGGCCGATGACCGCCGAACTGGCGATGAAGGTCGGCATGGCCGCGGGCCGCCACTTTCTGCGAGGCAGCCACCGCCACCGCGTTGTCATCGGTAAGGATACGCGTCTGTCAGGCTATATGGTGGAAAATGCGCTGGTCGCGGGTTTCACCGCCGTGGGAATGGATGTCGTGCAGTTCGGCCCGATCCCGACGCCCGCCGTGGCTCTGCTCGCCCATTCGATGCGTGCGGATTTGGGCGTCATGATTTCGGCCAGCCATAATCCCTATTTTGACAATGGCATCAAGCTGTTCGGCCCGGACGGCTACAAGCTGTCGGACGAGGATGAATTGAAGATCGAGGCGCTGCTGGATCAGGACATCCCGCTTGCCGCATCGCAGGACATTGGCCGCGCCCGCCGGGTCGAAGATGCGCGTGGCCGTTATATTCACGCAGTCAAGTCCAGCTTCCCTGCCGATCTGCGGCTGGATGGCATGAAGATCGTGGTCGATTGCGCCAACGGGGCCGCCTATCAGGTCGCGCCCTCCGCCCTCTGGGAACTGGGCGCGGAGGTGATCGCGGTCGGTGTCGCGCCCAACGGCACCAATATCAACGATGGATGCGGCTCCACCGCGCCTCTGCTGTGTCAGGAAACCGTGCTGTCTTCCGGCGCGGACATCGGCATTGCGCTGGACGGGGATGCGGATCGCCTGATCGTGGTGGATGAGAAGGGCAATATCGTCGATGGCGATCAGATCATGGCCCTGATTGCGGCCAACTGGGCGCGGGAAGGAACGCTGCGCGGAGGCGGGCTGGTGGCGACGGTGATGTCGAACCTCGGCCTTGAGCGATTCCTGACAGGACAGGGTATCGGCCTGGAGCGCACCAAGGTGGGCGACCGCTATGTTCTGGAGCGGATGCGCGAGGGGGGGTTCAATGTCGGCGGCGAGCAGTCGGGGCACATGATACTGTCCGACCATGCGACGACGGGGGACGGCACCATCGCCGCTCTGCAAGTGCTGGCCGCGCTCGTCCGCTCCGGCAAGCCCGCCAGCGAGGTGTTGCATCAGTTCGATGCGGTACCGCAGCTTTTGAAGAATGTCCGCTTTGCAGGTGGTAGGCCTTTGGAACATGACGAGGTGAAACGCGTGATCGCTCAGGCCGAGGCGGAATTGGCGGGGGCAGGGCGTCTGGTCATTCGCCCGTCCGGTACGGAGCCGGTGATCCGTGTGATGGCGGAAGGAGATCAAGAAGAACAGGTAAGGGATGTGGTCGAACGCATCTGCGCCGCTGTGGAGAAGGTCGCGGGCTGATGCTTGAGATGCGGCCTGATTGCGAATGCTGCGGCGTTGACCTTCCCGCTGACGAGGCGGGGGCTTTCATCTGTTCCTTCGAATGCACCTTCTGTGCGGCCTGCGCGGAAGCCATGGACGACCGATGCCTCAATTGCCGCGGAGAATTGATGGACAGGCCGACGCGGGTCGGCAAGGCGCTGATGGCCAGCCCGGCATCGACGGAGCGGCGGCACAAGGCATGAAGGTCGCGCGCATCCTCATCATCGCGGGCTCCGATAGCGGCGGCGGCGCGGGGATTCAGGCGGATGTCAGGACCGTCACCCTGCTCGGCGGCCATGCCATGACCGCGATCACCGCGATCACCGCCCAAAACACGTTGGGCGTGCAGGCCGTGCATCTTGTGCCGACCGAGCTGGTGCTGGCGCAGATGGAGAGCGTCATCGGAGATATCGGCGTCGATGCGGTGAAGATCGGCATGATCGGTTCGGCGCAAACCGCCGCCGCCGTCGCGGAAAGACTGGCGGTGCTGGAAGGCGTGCCCATCGTATTCGATCCGGTGATGGTTGCCACCAGCGGACCGGCGCTGGCGGACGAGGCGACCGTAGCGGCTTTCGAAAAGCTGATGGCCTTTGCGACACTGGTGACGCCCAATCTGCCCGAACTGGAAGCGCTGGGCGGGGAGGAGGTAGCGATCCGCTTCGCTACCCACGTGCTTGCCAAGGGCGGGCATGGCGAAGGTCCGATGCTGACCGACCGGCTGATTGGGCCGCGCGGCGCCATCAAGGCATGGAGCAACGCCCGGATCGATACGCCGCACACTCACGGCACCGGCTGTACGCTGGCAAGCGCCATCGCGACCGGGCTGGGGCAGGGCATGGATATGGTCGACGCCATCGAGCGGGCGCGCAAATATGTGAGGGAAGCCCTGTCGCTTGCGCCGGGACTGGGACACGGACATGGGCCGATGGGCGCGCCTTTGGAGTTTCACGCCCATGCCTGATTTCACGCATGAGCTTCGACATCATCCCGGCCTTGTTGCGGGCGTGGACGAAGCGGGCCGCGGGCCGCTGGCCGGGCCGGTGGTCGCGGCAGCCGTCATCCTGCACGCGAAGGATTGCCCGGATGGCCTGAACGACAGCAAGCAACTCACCGCCGCTCGCCGCGCTAAGCTGGAAGTGGAGATAAAGGCCCGGGCGCTATGCTGGGGCGTTGCTATCGCCAGCGTGGCGGAGATCGACAGCCTCAACATCCTCTGGGCGACGATGTTGGCGATGAAGCGGGCTATGGAGGCGCTGAACGCCGACTGCGCGCATGTGTTGGTGGATGGCAATCGTTGCCCCGACTGGCGTTGGCCCGCGACCGCCGTGGTGGAGGGCGACGCCAAATGCCTCTCCATCGCCGCTGCTTCGATCATCGCCAAGGAAACGCGGGACCGGATCATGGTGGAGGCAGCCGCGCGCCACCCGCATTATGGCTGGGAAAGCAACAAGGGCTATGGCAGCCCCTATCATCTGGCGGCGCTGCGCGAACATGGACCGACACCACTGCATCGGCGTAGTTTCGCGCCGGTGGCGCAACTGCTACTGCTTTGATCCCTGTCCCACGATGGGACTGATGCGACGAACCGATTCCGGCAGACTAGCGCATGGGCGGCATGTGGTTAAAGAAGCCTTATGCCTTCTGGTTTACGCTTGTTCTTTCCGTTGCTTGTGCTGGCGGCTTTTTTTTCAGCACCCCCGGTGGTCCGGGCTATGCCGATTCCCGCCGATCAAGTCGCGCTTGGCCCGGGCGAATATCGCTGGTTGAGTGAAGGACCGTGGGCCGGTCCGCTCTATATGATCATCAGTATCGAAAAGCAGATGGTGCATGTCTATGACGGCGACCGGTTGATTGGCGCCGCTTCGGTATCCACTGGTATGAAGGGGCACCGAACGCCGACCGGGGAATTCCCCATCCTGCAGAAACGGCAATGGCACCGGTCCAATATCTACAGCAATGCGCCGATGCCTTTCATGCAGCGGCTGACATGGGATGGCATCGCCCTCCATGCAGGACATAATCCGGGCTATCCGGCCAGCCATGGCTGCATTCGGCTGCCCTATGGCTTTGCCAGCAAACTATTCGGCCTGACCCGGATCGGAACGCCGGTGAGCGTGACGACGGATCAACTGAGTCCGGTTCTGATGGTCGGCACGCTGGTGCTGGCTGATCCGGATGATCCCGCCAGTGCGATTGTCACCTTCACGCCGCCCGACGTTGAGGCCTTGTCGGAAAGGACCGTCCTATCGCAGCAGAGCGCGCAATTGCAGGAGCGACAGGATGTGCCAATGCTGAAAGTCGATCCAGCTATTTTCCGGTTCCGGACCAGGCGCTGACGAAAAAACCTCCCTCGGGAGAAACGCGCCTCAGTTCGATGCAAAGGGCCATCGGATCGACTTCATCGGACGTGAGGATGAAGGAATGTGCATTGGCCTAAACGGTCATGCATCTTCAATCATTGACTCCACAAACAAGCTGGACGGCCAAGCCTTTGAGGATCGGCCGCCCTCTCCAAAGTCCACCCAACGCGAGCCAGTCAAGCCGCCTCGGCCGCTTCCTCACTGGCGGGGAGGCGGATCATATAGTCGAAGGCGGAAAGCGCCGCCGTCGATCCTGCGCCCATGGCAATGACGATCTGCTTGTAGGGCACGGTCGTGCAGTCGCCCGCCGCGAATATGCCGGGCTGACTGGTTTCACCGCGGGCATCGATCTCGATCTCGCCGCGTGGGGACAGGGAGACTGCATCCTTCAGCCATTCGGTGTTGGGGACGAGTCCGATCTGAACGAAAATGCCCTCAAGTTCGACATCATGTTCGGTGCCATGATTGCGATCCTTGTAGCTGAGACCCGTCACCTTGTTGCCGTCGCCATGCACCTGCGTGGTCAGCGCCGAGGTGATGATCTTCACATTGGGCAGGCTGGCCAGCTTGCGCTGGAGTACCGCGTCGGCCCGCAACTGGCTGTCGAATTCGATCAGCGTCACATGGGCGACGATGCCGGCAAGGTCGATGGCTGCTTCGACGCCGCTATTGCCACCGCCAATCACGGCCACGCGCTTGCCTTTGAACAACGGGCCGTCGCAATGTGGGCAATAAGCTACGCCCTTGTTGCGATAGTCATCTTCACCCGGCACGCCCATCTGCCGCCAGCGCGCGCCGGTGGAGAGGATCACGGTGCGGCCCTTCAGCGACGCGCCATTTTCCAGCACTACCTCATGATAGCCGCCTTCGGTCTTGGCTGGGATCAGCTGCGCCGCCTTCTGAAGGTTCATGATCTCCACGTCATAGTCCTTGACGTGCTGTTCCAACTGCGCGGCCAGCTTCGGTCCCTCGGTATGGGGGACGGAGATGAAATTTTCGATCGCCATAGTGTCGAGCACCTGGCCACCGAACCGCTCCGCCGCGACGCCGGTGCGGATACCCTTGCGCGCGGCATAGATAGCCGCCGCTGCGCCAGCGGGGCCACCGCCGACGATCAGCACTTCGAAGGGGTCTTGTGCCTTGATCTTCTCTGCCGCGCGATCGGCCGCGCCACTGTCAATTTTCGCGACGATCTGCTCCAGTTCCATGCGACCCGAAGCGAAAGGCTCTCCGTTCAGGAAGACGGTGGGCACCGCCATCACCTTGCGCGCATCGACTTCCTGCTGGAACAGCGCGCCGTCGATAGCGACATGGCTGATGCGGGGGTTAAGCACGCTCATCAGGTTCAGTGCCTGCACCACGTCCGGGCAGTTCTGGCAGGAAAGCGAGAAATAAGTTTCGAAGGCGAAGTCGCCGTCCAGATCTTTGATCTGCTGGATAAGATCCCGCGCGGCCTTTGACGGATGACCGCCGACCTGGAGCAAGGCGAGTACCAGTGACGTGAATTCATGCCCCATCGGCAGGCCCGCAAAGCGCACGCCGATATCAGTGCCCACCCGGCGGATGAGGAAGCTGGGTTTGCGCTTGTCGTCATCGGCGCGAACCACGGCAACCTTGTCCGACAGTTCGGCGATTTCGTTCAAAAGTTCCTGCATTTCACGCGATTTCGCGCCGTCATCCAGCGAAGCTACCAACTCGATCGGCTGGGTGATGTTCGCCAGATAGCCCTTGAGCTGTCCTTTGAGATTTACGTCCAACATCGTTTCTGGCTCCGTTGCATGAATGGGAAGCGCAAGCCGCCCGTGTCCGAAGGATAGGAAAGCCCATCCTTCGGAAAGATTGGTCTGAAATATTCAGAGATCAAGCCGCGCCGGACCGGGGACGTTCCCCCAAGGTCCGGTCGCGGAAAAGTCGTCAGATCTTGCCGACGAGGTCGAGGGAGGGAGCAAGGGTTTTTTCACCCTCTTCCCATTTGGCCGGGCAGACTTCGCCGGGGTGGCTGGCCCAATATTGTGCGGCCTTGATCTTGCGGAGCAGTTCGGTCGCGTTGCGGCCGACGCCTTCCGGGGTGATCTCGACAAGCTGGATCACGCCTTCCGGGTCGAGCACAAAGGTGCCGCGGTCGGCCAGGCCAACGCCTTCGCGCAGGACGCCGAACTGGTTCGACAGGTCGTGATTCTGGTCACCCAGCATGTAATAGTTGATCTTGCCGATCGCCGGCGAAGTGTCGTGCCATGCCTTGTGGCAGAAATGGGTGTCGGTCGAGACCGAATAGACTTCCACGCCCATGCCCTGAAGGGTGGGGTAGATGTCGGCCAGATCTTCCAGTTCGGTCGGGCAGACGAAGGTGAAGTCGGCCGGGTAGAAGAAGAAAACGGCCCACTTGCCCTTCACGTCGGCGTCGGTAACGTCGACAAACTTGCCTTCCTTGAATGCGGTCGCCTTGAACGGCTGCAGGGGGGTGTTGATAAGAGCCATGGGCTTTCCAGTTCCTTCTCTGGGGTTGCTGTTGCCCGGCCTATGTAGGGATGGGAACGAGTCGGGGGAAATTGGTTTTCTCGGACTTGCAGATAGAGAAAATCGATTACACAATTGCGAATTGATCGATCGGATCATTTTTAGTTAGTGAACTCCGCTGCTTTTTGGGCATTGGCTTCTATGTCCGTGTTAGAGGGATGAATATTCACAGGAGAAGAATATGGCGCGCTTTCGTTTCCTTCCCGTTGCGTTCGCAATTGCGCTGACTGGCTGCTCCAAAAGCACGGAAAATGTGGCAGGCAACACAATAATGCAGCCGGGTAGTGCCGAAACGATAGAGGATGTGGATGCGCTGGGTAACGGCGCGCCCGAAGCGGACCGCCTGCCGACGGATGATTGGGTGGGACGGTGGACCGGCCCAGAAGGGTTGTTCCTGGACATTCAGCCTTCGCCCGATGGAAAATCCGGGCATTATGTTATCACCAATCAGGACACGCTCGACCGAAAGGGAAGTTACAACGGACTGGCGGATGGCAGCACAATCCGTTTCGTGCGCGATGGGCAGGATCTGGCGATCCGTCCCGGCTCAGGTAACGAGACGGGCTTCAAATATCTGGTGGAGAAGGATGATTGCCTGATCGTGATACCGGGACGGGAAGGTTATTGCCGCTAGCTATTCGCCATCGCCCAGATCCTCCAGAGCCGTGAACCGCTGTGACCAGAGGGCTCCGTAAACGGCCATCCACTGAACGATTGGAGCCAGCCCCTTGGCGTGGGCGGTATAATAGGTTTCCCGCCCGGCACGACGAGCCGTAACAAGCCCCGCCAGTTTCAGCTTGCCGAGATGACGGGACACCATAGGCTGCGACACACCCGACACGGCGGTAAGGGCGTGAACGCTCTGCTCTCCTTCGCGCACCAGATATTCGAGTATGGCGCGTCGCGTGCCGTCCGACAACGCTTTGAACAAGGCGTCGCGTAGGGCGGAACGGTCTTCCTTATAAGAATGGGCAATCATTTGATCACATAATCATTGGGTTATGAGTTGGTCAAGCGAGAGCCGATTTTTGCCTTGCTCTCATCTGTTAACCAAAAAAACTTCGAGGGCGTCGCAGGTTGAGTCTTTTTAGTCACACTACCTGATATGGAGTCTTGCTGCCATTTGCAGGCTCAATATCTCGTGCCTACCCTCTTCGTTCTCCCTCCTGTTAACCTTTTTATGAGGGTTAACTGATAAGCTACTGATCTTGACGGTGGACTCCTGAGGACTCATCGCTGGTCCTCGAAACATATGGGGGTTGCTGCATGGGTGTCATGGAACGCGTCGCGCTGCGGCGGAAGAAGGCGGTCGCGCCGATAGAGATTGAGGCGGACCGCCTGCTGCGGGGCGATTGCATCGCGGAAATGGCGAAGCTGCCGGACGCCTGCATCGACATGATCTTCGCTGACCCGCCCTATAATCTGCAATTGGGCGGCGACCTGTTCCGGCCCGAAGGCGGGCGCGTAGACGCAGTAGACAATGATTGGGACAAGTTTGACACGCTGGGAGCCTATGATCGCTTCACCAAGGCGTGGCTGAAGGAAGCCCGCCGCATTCTGAAGCCCAACGGCACCATCTGGGTGATCGGCAGCTACCACAATATCTTCCGCGTCGGTACGGCCTTGCAGGATGAAGGCTTCTGGATCTTGAACGACATCATCTGGCGCAAGGCGAATCCGATGCCCAATTTCAAGGGCACGCGCTTCACCAACGCCCATGAGACGCTGATCTGGGCCAGCCAGGGCGAAGATGCACGCTACACCTTTAACTATAAGGCGATGAAGACGCTGAACGACGAACTGCAGATGCGCTCTGACTGGGTGCTGCCGATCTGTGGTGGGCAGGAGCGGCTGAAGCGCAACGGTGCCAAGGCGCATCCGACGCAGAAGCCTGAAGCACTGCTCTATCGCGTGATGCTGGCTTGCACCAAGCCGGGCGATGTGGTGCTCGATCCTTTCTTCGGCACGGGCACGACGGGCGCGGTCGCCAAGCGCCTGGGCCGCAAATGGATCGGCATCGAGCGTGAAGACAGTTATATCGAGGTCGCGCTGGAGCGGATCGAAGCAGCGTTGCCGCTCGACGAATCGGCGCTCACCATCATGCAAAGCGCAAAGGCCCAACCCAAGGTGGCATTCGGCACGCTGGTAGAAACCGGCTATTGTCAGCCCGGCACGGTGCTGACCGATGTGAAACGGCGTTGGCAGGCGGTGGTGCGCGCGGATGGCTCGCTCGCCGTGGACAAGGATAGCGGATCGATTCACAAGATGGGCGCGACGCTGCAAGGCGCGCCGAGTTGCAACGGTTGGACCTTCTGGCATCATGAGGTGGACGGCAAGTTGCAACCCATCGATACGCTGCGGCAGACCTATTTGCTGGCTAACGAACCTTGATTTCTCGATCCGTTCGCGCTGAGCCTGTCGAAACCCTGTAGGAAATGTGCCCGTCGACAGATCCAGACCCAGCGGAGTGTAGATGAACCTGCCCGATATTCCCGCCGACGCCCGGCTATACCTCAAGCCGACATGGTTCGTGCCGTCGCCCATCGGATTGCCGGACGGGGCGGCAGCGCGCATGAGCAATGGGCTAATCTGGTTCCAGGGCTATGAACTGACGGTGCGGCGAAATGGCGAGCGGATAGTGCGCGTGACGATTCCGGTCGACAGATTTGCTGACGCTCTGGTGAGTTTGCCGGAGTCGTTGACCGAGCGGGCACACAGTCTGGCCGCGAATATTTCTGCCCAGCGCTCTCCGCTGATGCTTGGCGAGCGAACTATCCGGTTTGATGCGCCGCAGGTCATGGCAATCCTGAACGTGACGCCGGATAGCTTTTCCGATGGCGGCAAATATATGGAAGACCCCAATGCGGCGGCAGATGCAGGCTTCGCCATGGCATCGGCTGGGGCCGCATTGATCGACATAGGCGGAGAATCCACCCGCCCGCGCGCCGAGAAGATATGGGAAGGCGATGAGATCGCCCGCATCGTTCCCGTTATCGAACGGTTGGCGATGGCTGGCGTGTCCGTATCGGTCGACACGCGCAAGGCCGCGGTGATGGAGGCGGCGCTCGCCGCAGGGGCGAAGGTCGTCAACGATGTGAGCGCGCTGCGGTACGATCCGCGCAGCATGGAGGTCGTGGCGGCGGCGAAATGCCCGGTGATATTGATGCACGCGCCTTCGGCCGGGGACGATCCGCATGACAATCCGGCTGGCTATCGTGACGTCGTGGCGGAAGTTTTCGACATGCTGGAAGAACGGATAGAGGCCTGCGTGGCGGGGGGGATCGCACGGGACAGGATCATGGTCGATCCGGGCCTGGGTTTCGGCAAGGGACTTGCGGATAATCTGGCGCTCGTCAATGGGCTGGCGACGTTTCAGGGACTGGGCGTGCCATTGCTCTTTGCGGGAAGTCGCAAGCGTTTGATTGGTGCGCTCTCCAACGAAGCGGCTGCTTCCGAAAGGCTGGGCGGATCAATCGCCCTGGCATTTCGCGCGGCCGAGCAGGGCGCCCAGATGGTGCGCGTCCATGACGTCAAGGAAAGTGTTCAGGCACTGCACCTTTGGCGCGGCCTTGCCGATGCAGGATTGAGCGCCGTCTAATTGCCCGCCGCGTTGGATGCCTGAACAGGCGTCGGCACCCGACCTTCCGGTGTTTGGCTCCTGGGAGCGAATACCCGCAGGCTGTCGAGCAGTTTTTCCGCAATCGCCTGATATTGTTCGCTCAACATTTCAGGATAGACGAAAGTGGCGGTCACAATCGATCCATCCGGCTGTTTCAACAGGCGAATGGCGACGTTATTGCCTTCGCCATCATTCGCTGTGCCCCGATATTCATTGTCGCCGATAAAGTCGCCATCGACGCCCTCCGAACCGCTGCTGACGGTTTCCACGATCTGCTGCAATGTCTTGTCGGCGTCATTCTTCTGCCAAAAGACGCGGACATCCGCGCCAGCGCCCGGATCTTCATAGACGATGCCGTCTGCATTGCTGGCCGATCCATCCTTCACCCAACCTTCAGGAAAGGTCACGGAAAAGCCTCGATCCGCATTCACATAATTGCGGTTTTCCGTGTCTTCCGTCTTCTGTTGATTGGAGATTGCGCTGGCCGCCGCCGCATTGGCTGCCGCCGCCAGTTCTTCCTGGCTGGGCGTGTCGCCCACAGGTTCAGCCCGCCCGCAGGCGACAAGGGCGAGCAAAGGAAGGCAAGCGGCAAGGGAAGCAGGTTTCATATCCTGTTCAAAAGCATAGCCGCCGTCATTTTTCAACGACGCAGCGCATATCTTTAGGACGATTTGCCTTTGTATCGGGATGCGCGGGCTATCAGGCAGCGTTGTCGATGCCTAGTTCTGCGAGTTTCCGATAAAGGGTCGACCGGCCGATGCCCAGACGTCGTGCGACTTCCGTCATGCGCCCCCGATAATGGCCAATGGCGAGGCGGATCACGTCGGCCTCTATTTCGGCAAGCTGGCGGACATGACCGTCGCCTTCGAACAAGGTGATACCCGCTCCTTCGCGATGTGGCTGGCGGGGCGGGAGTGTTTGAAGAGACGGCACCGCATTGCGCGCGCCAAGCTGCGCCGCGATCTGGGGAAAGTCCTGCGGTGTCAGGGCGTCTCCTTCGCACAGTACGGCGGCGCGGAACAGGGCATTTTGAAGCTGGCGCACATTGCCTGGCCATTCATGCTGCATCAGCAGCGCCAACGCCTCATCCGTCAGGCCCAGACTCCGCAGCCCAGGCTGTTCAGCGATCCGGGCAAGCAGATGACGACAGAGCGCCGGGACATCGCCGATTCGCTCACGCAGCGGAGGAATCGTCAATTGCACGACATTGAGGCGATAATAGAGGTCTTCGCGGAAACGCCCCGCCTCTATTTCATCCTGCAACCGCTTGTTGGTCGCGGCGATGATCCGCACATCCACATGAACCGGACGGCGCGCGCCGATGGGCTGCACTTCCCCATCCTGTAGCACGCGGAGCAACTTGACCTGCGCCTCGAATGGCATTTCGCTGACTTCGTCGAGGAAGATCGTCCCCGTGTCCGCTGCGATGAATTTGCCGATGTGGCGTTCGAAAGCGCCGGTGAAGGCACCGCGTTCGTGACCGAACAACTCGGATTCGACCAGATTGGCAGGAATGGCGCCGCAGTTGATAGTCACCATCGGCTGCTTGTGACGAGGGGAGGCAGCGTGAATCGCGCGGGCGATGACATCCTTGCCGACGCCGCTTTCGCCTTCGATCAGCACTGGGACGCGGGCGCGGGCAGCCTTGGCGGCGACAGCGAGCGCCGCGCGGAATCTGGGAGCCGAACCCACCACATCCTCGAAAGAAAGGGGAGCGGTGATCTTCTCCGTAAGGGGGCGCAGTTCGCTATTGATATCGTCTTCGCTGAGCGTCGCGTTTAACGCAGCCAGCAGCCGTTCGGGCGCGATCGGCTTTGACAGATAGTCGGTGGCGCCCGCGCGCATCGATTCGACGGCGACCGCGACATTGTCATGAGCGGTCAGTACGAGGATGGGCAAGGCAGGCCGCCGCGCGCGCAATTCCCGAATCAATTGCGTTGGTTCAAAAGATGGGCACCACTGGTCCAGCAAAATGGCGTCCAGCCGCATCCCGTCCTGTGTGCCGAGCGTGGCAATCGCGGTTTCTCCGTCGTTCGCGAAGATCGTGCGCCAGCCTGCCCGCGCCGCGAGCGCCGACACAAGCCGGCGCTGCGCCGGTTCATCGTCGATCAGCATCAACATGGGAACGCCGTCGCGCGCCATTTCATCCCTCATTTCACTACAGGCTGCAAAGCCTAGCGCGGGGGGAGTAAAGGCGCTCTTAACCTGAAAGATTTTCTTGTGCGATGCGGGTTGAGGGTCGGGCAGGCAGAAGATAAGAGGTTTGCCGAATATGTCGCCAGGAAGGAAGAGGGCATGGCCCAAGAGGGAAATATAGAAAGCGCAACCGAAACCTATGAAGGGTTCGTGGCCGTCATGAAATGGGGCACGATCGCCTCTCTGATCGCAGGCGCGATCGTGGTGCTGCTGATCTCGAGCTGAAGGTCGGTTTGCACAGGGGGATGTCCATGAAAATTGCAATTATCAAGGAGCTCGCCGCCGGCGAGCGCAGGGTCGCTGGTACGCCGGAGACCGTGAAGAAGTTCAAGGCGCTGGGCGCTGATGTGGCGGTCGAAAGCGGCGCGGGGCTCAACGCCTCGATTGCCGATGCAGACTATGTCGCGGCCGGGGGCGTGGTGGGTGATCGCGCTGCTGCGGTTGCCGGCGCTGACATTATTTTGGGCGTGCAGGCACCCGATCCGGCGACTCTTGCCGGGGCGAAGTCGGGCGCTTGGATTGCCGCCGGTTTCAATCCCTTTGGTGAGCGCGGCCGCGTGGATGCCTATGCCGCCGCCGGATTGGAGGCGCTGGCGATGGAGTTCATGCCGCGCATCACACGCGCGCAGTCGATGGATATTCTTTCATCGCAATCGAACCTGTCGGGCTACAAGGCGGTGCTCGATGCCGCCGCCGAATATGGTAGGGCTTTCCCGATGATGATGACGGCGGCGGGCACGGTGTCCGCGGCCAAGGCGTTCATCATGGGCGTGGGCGTTGCCGGGCTTCAGGCGATCGCGACCGCTCGCCGTCTGGGCGCGCAGGTGTCGGCGACGGACGTGCGTTCCGCAACTAGGGAACAGATCGAATCGCTCGGGGCCAAGCCGATCTTCGTCGAAAGCGTCAAGGGCATAGAGGGCGAAGGCTCCGGCGGCTATGCCACCGAAATGTCGGAGGAATATCAGAAAGCGCAGGCCGAACTGATTTCCAGCCACATCGCCAAACAGGACATCGTCATCACCACGGCGCTGATTCCCGGACGTCCCGCTCCGCGCCTCATCACCGACGCGCAGATCGCGACGATGAAGCCAGGCAGCGTGATCGTCGACCTGGCCGTCGAACAGGGCGGCAATGTCGAAGGAGCAGTCGCTGGTGAAGTGGTCGAACGTCACGGCGTCAAGATCGTAGGGCATCGCAACGTGCCTTCGCGGCTGGCGGCGGATACTTCGGCCCTGTTCGCGCGCAATCTCTACAATTTCCTGTCGGCCTTTTGGGACAAGGAAAAGAACGCGCCAGTGCTAGACGAAGAGATCGGCAACGCCATCCGCCTGACGCAGGGCGGCAAGGTCGTGAACGAACGCCTTCTGGGGTGAGGTAATAGCGCGTGGCCGGAAGGCTGCGCGCATCATGTCCCGCAGCAAAAAGCGGGACGAACGGGGAGTAGGAAAGATGGACTTCATCTCCATCCTGTCGATTTTCGTGCTGGCGTGTTTCGTTGGCTATTATGTGGTGTGGTCGGTGACACCGGCGCTCCACACACCATTGATGGCGGTCACCAACGCCATTTCCTCCGTCATCATCGTCGGCGCGCTGGTCGCGTCCGCCGAGGCGGGCAGCGCGGCGGCCAAATATCTGGGCCTGATCGCGGTGACGCTGGCGTCGGTCAACATCTTCGGCGGCTTTGCCGTGACTGAACGGATGTTGGCGATGTACAAGAAGAAGGAGCGCAAATGATGCTGCAGACCGTCATTGCGATGGCCGCCGCTGGCGCTGAAGGCGTCGCTGCTTCGCCCTTCGTTTCGCTCGCCTATCTGATTGCAGGCGTCCTCTTCATCCTCGCGCTGCGGGGCCTGTCCAGCCCGGCTTCGAGCCGCCGGGGCAATCGCATGGGCATGGCAGGCATGGCGATTGCCGTCGCCACCACGCTTTATACCCATGACGTCATCTCCCTGCCGGAGATCGTGGGCGCCATCGCCATCGGCGGCGCCATCGGCTTCGTTATTGCGCGCAAGATCGAGATGACCGCGATGCCGCAGCTCGTGGCAGCGTTCCACTCGCTCGTCGGTCTGGCGGCGGTGCTGGTCGGCGCGGCGGCTTTCCTCAATCCGGGGGCTTTCGGCATATTGGATGCGCTAACCGGCGAGATCCACAACGCCAGTCGTATCGAAATGGGGCTGGGCGTCGCTATCGGCGCGATCACCTTCTCTGGTTCGGTCATCGCCTTCCTGAAGCTCAACGGCAATATGTCGGGCAAGCCGATCATGCTGCCCGGCCGGCATCTCATCAACCTGGCCATGCTGGCTGCCATTCTGGGGCTGATCGCTTATTTCGTGACCGATCAGAGCCCGTGGATCTTCTGGACAGTCACGGCGCTGAGCTTCATCATCGGCTTCCTGCTCATCATCCCCATTGGTGGTGCGGACATGCCGGTCGTGGTGTCGATGCTGAACAGCTATTCGGGCTGGGCTGCTGCTGCCATGGGCTTCACGCTGGGCAATAGCGCAATGATCATCACTGGCGCGCTGGTGGGGTCGTCGGGTGCGATCTTGTCCTACATCATGTGCAAGGCGATGAACCGCAGCTTCATTAGCGTGATCGCAGGCGGTTTCGGTGCGGAGACGGCTTCGGCAGGCGGCGGAGCGGCGATCGATCGTCCCTATAAGCGCGGCAGTGCGGAGGATGCAGCCTTCCTGATGAAGCAGGCGGACAGCGTCATCATCGTGCCGGGCTATGGCATGGCGGTCAGCCAGGCGCAGCACGCGCTGCGCGAAATGGGCGACCTGCTCAAGAAGGAAGGCGTGTCGGTCAAATATGCGATCCATCCGGTCGCGGGCCGTATGCCGGGGCACATGAACGTGCTGCTGGCCGAAGCGAACGTGCCCTATGACGAGGTGTTCGAGCTGGAGGACATCAACAGCGAATTCGGCCAGGCCGACGTCGCCTTCGTCATCGGCGCGAACGACGTGACGAACCCGGCGGCGAAGACCGACAAGACGTCGCCCATATATGGCATGCCCATTCTGGATGTCGCCAATGCGAAGTCGGTGTTGTTCGTGAAGCGCTCCATGGGCGGGGCTGGTTATGCCGGCGTCGACAATGAAGTCTTCTACATGGACAACACGATGATGCTGCTGGCCGATGCCAAGAAGATGGTCGAGGAAATCGTCAAGGGGCTTGCCCACTAAGGCAGGCTTCCCGTAACGCTGTGACGGACGGTGGTGCCCAGGCGCCGCCGTCCGTTCGCTTTTTGCAAGAGTATGTGACCCGCTTATGCGTAAACTCGGCCTGATCGGTGGTCTCAGCTGGATTTCCACCGCCCGCTATTATGAGATCATCAACCGGACTGTCCATCGCGCGAAGGGCGGGCAGCATAGCGCGCCGCTGCTGATCGAAAGCCTGGACTTTGCTCAGGTCGCGGGCAGTGTGACGCAGGACGATTGGGATAGCGCGGCGGAACATCTGACCGGCGCGGCGCGACGGCTGGCGCAGGCGGGGGCGGAAAGCCTGCTGATTTGCGCCAATTCCATGCACCGAATTTATGAGCAGGTTCAGGAGGCGGTTAGCATACCGATCATCCATATCGCCGATGTCGTCGGCGCGCGGATGGCGAGCGACAATATCGAGAAAGCCGCGCTGATCGGCACCCGCAATGTCATGATGGAGAAATTCTACCGGCAGCGGCTGGTCTCGCACGGCGTATCGTTGTTGCCGCCAGACATGGAATTGGCTGAGCGGATCAATCACATCGTCTATGACGAACTGACGCTGGGCAAGGTGAGCCGCGAGAGTGAGCGGTTCATGAAGTCGGAACTGACCGACATCGCCAAGGAGGATGTGCAGGCGGTGGTGCTGGCTTGCACCGAACTGGAGCTGGTGGTCGATGTGAAGGCGAATGTGCTGCCCATCTATGACTGCACCTCGATTCACGCCAAGGCAGGGGCGGCTTTCATCCTTGGTGAATAGGAGCCGGGCGTTCATGACCCAGGTGGCGAAGGCTGTGGGTGGAGAGCGGAACGGCTGCCCCCTCGCTCGTTCTGAGTAGCCTTTGAGCCTGCCGAAGAGGCGTATCGAAGGACATAGGTTGTGCCAGACCCTTCGACACGAGTCTTCGGTTTGGCCAAAGGCCAAGTTCATCCTGAGCGACTGCTGCAAGCAGTCAGTCGAAGGGCTCAGTTCCTACTCAGGGCGAACCGAGTGACAAATGTTCGAAAATGACCGATGACTGTCATCGCCAAACAAGCGGCGATACGGCGATCGGGCCTTATCGCACTGGCGTCCAGACTTGCGCCTTGCAGAAGAAAGCGATGCAGCCCTGCACTTTCAGCGTGCCGTCGGGCTTACGGTTGGCCTTGCTGGTATAGCTTTTGCCGCTTTCCGGGTCATAGATAGTGCCCTTCCAGAAGGAACCCGCATCATGGAAGCCGCTCAGCAGCGCCAACCCTGCCAGCGGTTTGGATCGCAGCGCGGGATCGGGATTGTTGATGTCTGTTTGCGGACGGCCCGGTGTGGGCTTCACGATGCGTTCGATGCGACCGCACAGATTTTTGCCGCAGGGCGCGATCAGGACGATGGCCTTGCCCTCGACCGTGGTCCAGCGGCCATTGATCGGCTCCGCAGCCAGCGCCGGGATGACCGTGACAAAAAGCGCGGCGGGCGCGAGGGCGGCAAAAAGGCCGGATTGGGAGAACATGGGCAACCTCATCCTGTCTGTTTGTTTCCGGCAGGATAAGATGGGAACATGGCGCGCGCCACCGCCAAGAATCGGCGGGTGGTGTAGGACGAAAAGGGACGCTACGGCGCCGCCCCTTTTGGCATGGAATTTATTTGAAAGCCTGGCTGATTGAGCAGGCCGCCGGACCCAGAATGACGACAAACAGGGTCGGCAGGATGAAGAGAATCAGCGGCACTGTCATGATCGCGGGCAGGCGGGCGGCCTTTTCCTCGGCGCGCATCATGCGTTCGTGGCGGAATTCGGCGGACAGGACGCGTAGCGCGGAGGCCAGCGGTGTGCCGTATTTCTCGGTCTGGATCATGGTCGTCACCACGCCCTTCACCGCGTCGAGATTGACCCGTGTGGCAAGATTTTCAAAGGCCATGCGGCGATCGGTCAGGAAGGCCAGCTCAATGGCGGTAAGCTGAAACTCGTCGCCCAGTTCGGGATAGGCCTTGCCCAGTTCGCGCGCGACGCGGCTGAAGGCGGCATCTACCGTCAGGCCCGCTTCGGCGCAGATCACCAGCAGGTCGAGCGCGTCGGGCAGCCCTTTGCGGATTGCGGCGGACCGCTTCTGCACCTTGTTGTTGATATAGAGGTCCGGCCCCTTGTAGGAGAGCAGCAGTGCCCCGGCGAACACCATGAACCGCTTGAAACCGCCCCAGTCGGGGAAGAAATCCACGCCATAGATCAGCAGCGCTGCGAGGCCGCCGCAGATGATCGGCAGGACCATGCGGGCGAAGATGACGGCGACGGCCCATTCCTTCGACCGGATACCCGCCTGCGCCATGCGGGTCTGCACGTCGCGCAACTGGTCGTCCTGCAACACCTGAAGGCTGGACAGGAAGGACCGCATCCGATCGGTCGTCTGGTTCTTCTTGACCAGCTTGGCGCGGCGTTTGGCCGTGGAAGCGGTGATGCCGGCCTTGAGCTGCTCGCGGCGCTCGTTCAGGGCCTTGACCCGCTTGGCCATCGGATCGCGCACGGTCATGACCGTGTAGAGCGCGAAGATCACGGCCATCGTCGCCAGCCCGGCCAGCAGCGTGCCGAAGTCGGTGGCGGTGAGACCAAAAAGGGTGCCTGTAGGGGGCGCTTCCATGATTGCCTTGCTCCCCAGTCAGATCTCGAAGTTAATCATCTGCGCCATGATGAAGGCGCCGATGCCCATCCAGCACATGCCCCCGATGCCGATTACCTGCATCAATGACAGGCCGAACAGGCCCATGGGATCGGGCGTGTAGAAGGGGCTCATATAGTTGAAGTTGATGTAGCTGATGAGGCCGAAGACGATGAAGGGCAGCGCGCCGATGATATAGGCGGATGCCTTGGATTCAGAGGACATCGCCCGGATCTTCAGCTTCATCTGCGCGCGTTGGCGCAGCACCGTGGCTAGGTTCGACAGCGTTTCGGCGAGATTGCCGCCGGTTTCGCGTTGGATCGCAAGCGAGATGACGAAGAACTGGAATTCAGCCGTGCCCAGCCGATCCGCTGTTTCCTGAAGCGCCTGGTCCATCGTCTTGCCGATCTTGATGCGTTCGGTGATGAGGCGAAATTCTTCGCCCACGGGGCCGGGAATTTCCTGGGACACGACGCCCAGTGTCTCGGCGATGGGGAGGCCCGAGCGCAGGCCACGCGTCAGAAGTTCCAGCGCATCGGGGAATTTGGCGTTGAACTGAGCGATCCGCTTGGCGATGAGGCGACCGACCCACCAGTGGGGCAGACCCAGACCCGCCGCCAGCGATACCATCAGCGAGAATATCAGCGGAAAACCGCGCAGCATCATCACGGCGGCCATGAACAGGAATATCACGGAGCCGGCCGTCATATACTGGCTGAGCGTCCACTTCTTGCCGGTCATCCGAAGCCGTTTGGTCAGATTTTCCGGATTCGGGATCAGCGACACCAGCATCTTCATTTCGGTGGCGGGCTGGCGGCTGTCGATCACCCGGCGCATGCGCGCTTCCAGCACCGCTTCGGCGGAATCGCTATGCCGCCCGCGGATCAGCGCCATGCGGCGCTTGCGGGCCTTGTCGGGCGACGGGCCGGAAAAGGCCGCCATGACGAGTCCCAGAAGGGTCGCCAACAGCACCGCCATCAGGATCATCTTGCCGTCCATGTGCTCGCCTGTTCCGTTTCAGCAGGGGACGCGCCGCCTGACGGCCGCGCATCGCATCAGTTGTTCAGCGCCGCCTTTTCCTTACGGCGCGAAGGGATCATGTTCTTGAGATCGCCGATTTTTCCGAGCAGGGAGTCGCCCTTTTTGCGGCTGCCCTCTTCCTCTTCAGCTTCGGCTGCGCCCAGCACTTCCTTCACCATCGCAGTGCAGGCCGCGCCGGCCTTGCTCCCCTTGGCGGCTTCGGCCAGCGTCTTGCCAAGTTTGGCAGCCTGGGAAGCGGCCTTGAGGTCGAAGGGGACAAGCACGTCAATGGCGCGTTCGATCGATTGTTCGAAATCCTTGCGGCTGATTTCCGGCGAACCGGGATGGACGCGGTTGGCAACCACCAGCACGCGCGCATGGGGCGCGCCCGTCTTGAGCCAGGACAGCAGCCGAATGGTGTCGCGAGCGCCTGCCAGCGTCATTTCGGTAACGACCAGCGCAACATTGACGTCGCCCATCAGATGCGGATGCTGGATCATCATGCCGCGCGGCAGGTCGATGACCGTACATTCGAAGGCGGAGTGGAACTCCTCCAGCAACTGATAGAAGGCGCCGCCGTCCGTCATCATCGGCATGCTGATCGGCGCTTCGGCCGACAGGATCGCCAAATTGTCGCTGGCCCTGACCATGGCGCGTTCGATGAAAAGGCCGTCGATGCGGCCGGGATTTTCAATGGCGTCGATCAGGCCGCGTCCCGGCTCCAGATCCATGGAGAGCGCGTTGGTGCCGAAATGGACGTCAAGGTCGAGAAGGGCGGTCGTGCGCTGATGCTGGCTGCTGAGTACCCATGCCAGCGATGTAGCGAGGCTGGACGCGCCCACGCCGCCACGCGTACCGATGACGGCGGTGGTCATGTGCGGTCGCTCCACTGCGCCTTCGCGGGGCGCGAAGAACACGGCCTGCGCTTGCGCGAGCGCATCGCGAAGCTGGTCGGCGCCGAATGGCTTGAGCAGATAATCCTGAATGCCGCTGGCCAGCAGGTCGCGATAGAGGCGCACGTCGTTGACTTGCCCCGCGGCGATCACCACCGTGCCGGGCTCGCACACTTCGGCGAGGCTGTTGATGTCGCTCAGCGGATCGCCGCTTTCGGACATGTCGACAAACAGTATCTGCGGCGATGCGGTGATCGACAGGCTCTGCACCGCGTTACGCATCCCGCCCTTGTTCACCTTTTCCGGTGCCCAGCCCATTTCGGCGGCCACTGCGCGAAGAAGATCGAAGCTGTGATCGTCGCAAACGAAGGCGTGGAATGGATCACGCTGGCCGTTCATACCGGGCTTCCAGGGTGCGTTCATCTCAATTGCCTCCCGTCGCCGACAGTTGCTTCAAATCGCCCGATCCGGTCGGCGCCTTGTCACGGTAGGTGGAAATGGCGCGGTTCGACGTCGCAGTGCGCAAGGAGCTGTCGCCGCCCTGACCGCGGACCAGGTCATCTGGATTGGCGACCATGGTGGCAATGTTGCTGTTCACGCCGCAACCGAAATTGGAAGATGTACCAAGGTTCATGTCGACTTCGGTCCTGGATCGCCAGTCGGGGCAGCCCGGCACGCTGGCCATGGCGCGGCGCACGATCAGGCGGACGCTGCCTTCAGGCGCGTCGCCAGCGACCGCCGAGCCGTCCTCGTCGATCAACAGGCCATGACGACCCACGGCATTGGCGATGCTTTCCCGCAGCGCCGGGTTGGTATAAGCCGGGTCGCCAGCCAGCGAGACGCGGTCGCCATAGCCAAGGCCGATGGACGCGAACCAGTCGTCTAGACGGCGTGCTTCCGAAGCGGTCAGGCCGCCGTCCATGCCGCCCTGCACGTCGAAGGTGTAGGCTGCATGGCTCACCACGGGCTGATGCACAGAATCCACGCTGCGGTTGGATTCGCGCGCGTCGACGGTGACGGGCAGGGCCATCAGGGCGAGGAAGCCGAGGCGGACGATGGTTTTTGGGGACAGGGATGTCATGCTTTTCGTCCTTCCGTCAGAAGCTGAAACCGGGAGCGGCGTCATCCGACTTGCGGCGGCTTTCTCCCCGAGCGGCGAGTGCTGGCGTGGAAGCGGCGGCCTGCGGACCGGGAGCGGGCATCGGAACTTCCGGACCGCGGCTGGGCGCAGGTGCCCGTCCACCGCTGACGCCATCGCTGCTTTGTTGCAGGAAAAGGCCCTGACCTTCGTTGGCGGTGCGGAAGGCATCCGTCGGCAAGCGCACGTCCGACGCATTCATCGGCTTCACCAGATAGGGCGTCACTACGATCACCAGTTCGGTTTCATTGCGCTGGAACTGGCGTGATTTGAACAGGCTGCCCAGAACCGGGATATTGCCGAGGCCCGGAACCTTGTTGATCGTGTTGCCGGTTTCGTTGTTCAGCAGCCCGGCGATCATGAAAGCCTGACCCGAACCCAGTTCCACCGTGGTTTCGGCAGTACGGCTCTTGAGCGCGGGCACGTTGCTGTTGATCGAAAAGTCGAGGTTTGACACGGTCGGTCGCACCCGCAGGGATATGCGTCCATCGGCCAGCACGGTTGGCGTGAAGGCCAACTGCACGCCATATTGCTTGAATTGGATGCTGTTGCCCTGTGTGCCGTTGCTGACTGTGTAGGGATATTCGCCGCCCGCCAGGAAGCTGGCGGTTTCGCCTGACAGCGCGGTCAGATTGGGCTGGGCCAGGGTCGTCGCGAGCCCGCTCGATTCAGCGAGATCCAGCACGGCGCCAATGTCCATTCCCAGAATGCGACCGACACCGCCAAGGCTGTAGCCGCCATCTATGGGGAAGTTGAAGCTTCCCGAGCCATTGTCGTTGAAAGTGATGGCATCGCGCGTGCCGCCGCCGATACCGCCGTGCCACTTGCCGCCGCTAGGGTCGAACGATTTCCAGTTCATGCCGATCTTGTGGCCGAGGTCGCGGCTGACTTCCGCGATCTTGACCTGAAGATTGACCTGAAGCGGCGTCGCCATACGCAGCCGGCTAACCACGGTCACATCCTTGCCGACGAAGGCCTGCGTCAGGCGTTCGGCTTCGGCAGCGTCTTCGGGCGCGGCGATGGTGCCGGTCAGAAGAACCATGCCGTTCATCTTGTTGACCGCGATATCCGCATTGGGCATCGCCAGACGCAGCATGTCGTCGATGCTGGTCAGGTTGTTGCCGACCCGTACCGTGCCAGAAAACAGCACCTTGCCATTTTTGGCGGTGGCAAAGACGGTGGTTTCGCCCGCCTTCTTCGCGATCAGGTAGAGCTGGTTCTGCGAACGGACATGCACGTCGACCACATCGGGATCGGCGATCACCACGTCAGACATGGACGCGGGCAGGTTGACCACGCGGCTTCCACCCACGGACAGCAGGATCGCATTGTCCTGCATCGAGGAGGGCGCCGCATTGAGCGCAGCGGTCGGCATGGCTGCCGCCGTCAGCGCAAGGCCGAGGGCGATTGCCGGTGTAGCCATCGGCTTGATCGCCGCGGTTCGGCGGAGCAGGTGCAATCCCTTCATCTTATTTCCCCCCGACCGGAACTTCGCTCACATTGGTGCCGCGCGCCACGCGGATCGTCGGGCCTTGGAACACCGCAGTCCCCACGGGAGCACCATCGGGACCGGCGGACTGTTGCGGCTTGGCCGGGACGCTGCTGCGCTGATAACGGGAGACGTCGGCGCCCGTGGAATAGGTGCCGCCGCGATCGACAGGGCGGGCCTGAAGACTGGCGAGCATCTTCTTTTCAGCATTCGGATTGGCGCCGTCGGGCAGATCCTGATCGGTGCCGGCAATGGCGGCGTCCAGTTCGGCGGCGTTGTCGGCGATCGAGCGGAGCGATAGCGACAGTGAACCGACGGTTTGTGCGACCGCGATCTTCTCCGCGATTTTGGGCGTCACTTCGAGCGTGACGTTGGAATAAGTCTGCACGACCGGTTTGCCGTCGTCACCCATGGCGTCCATGCGCTGATCGGTGGCGAGTACGCGAAGGTTGCGGAGGATGGTTTCGGAAACCTTGAGTGGGTCGCCGTCGCCGCCGCCCGATACGCTTTGCGTCAGGACGAGGTCGACGCGGTCGCCCGGAAAGACGAAGCCCGCGACGGAGCTTTGCGTGGAAACGGGAACGGTCACGGCGCGCATGCCCGGGCCGAGCGCGGCGGCCAGAAAGCCCCTGTCGCCCGGTTTGATGAGCGAACCCTGCGTCAGCGGCTGACCGGCCGTAATGGCGTTACGCACCACGCTGCCCGCCAGCTTCGCGGGGTCGGCTTCGCCTTTCAGATAATAGGCCTGCTCGACCAAATCCTTGGGCCAGGGCTGGAAGCGAAAGCTTTCAGCGTCGAGGATGGTCCCTACCGGCAGCGCCTTCGTGGCGACGAGTACATGCGGCTGATTGGCTTCGACCGGCATCGACGCGGCGTTTACCTGCGGCGCGCTGGAGGAGCTTAACATGCTGCGCGCCAGCAAGGCCGTCGTGATCGCCACGAACAGCGCCCCCACCAGCAGCACGATCTTTTTTGCGTCCATGACGAAATTCGCCTCCCTCAAGCGGGTGCATTGCCCCCGGCACCCACCTTGCATCCAGAATGGTTAAAATATCGTTGGCCAAATCAGCCACAGCGCCGACAGCGAAATCGCAACGCCATAAGGGATTTCGGGCTGCCCAAGCCGCCGGGTCATGCGGTGGTGTACCACGGTGACGATAGTGACCACGCCGCCCAGCACCGCCATGAGGACGATCAGCGACATGACCACCTGCCACGGGAACCAGAGCGCCAGCGCCGCCAGCAGCTTGACGTCGCCGCCACCCATCCAGCCCAGCGAGAAGAGGCCCGCAAAGATGCCGAAGACGATAGCAGCGATGAGAAGCTGTCCCGCTATGTCAGGCCAGAGTGGCATGCCGCTCGCTACCCACCAGATCGGCGCCAGCGCGGCCACGGCCAGATTGAGCCTGTTCGAGATGATGCGCGAACGCAGGTCCGTGACGGCTGCTATGATCAGCAGCACGCCCAGCAGACACAGCATCGCGACTCTGAAATATTCCCCCATCATGCGTCAAAGGTGTAGACCCGATGGCTTACCAAATCGTAACCATGCGGCCCGATGGATTCGCCCACTTCCCTATCTCCCGCTTTCGACCGGCGCGCCTGGCCTGAGCGGGGACGGCTGGATTATTGGCAAGCGGCGGATGGATGGCGGCTGCGCCGGTATCGATTGGGCAGCGGGGAGCGGGGACGGATGCTGCTGCTCAACGGGCGCGGCGACATGATCGAGAAATATCTGGAGGTGATTCAATATTGGGCCGATCGAGGATGGGCCGTCACCGCCTTCGACTGGCGGGGGCAGGGGGGATCGGGGCGGTTGACCGATAATCCGATGACCGGCCATATCGAAAATTTTGGCCAGTGGATTGCCGACCTTGACGCCTTTGCCGCCGAGTGGCGAGGCGAAGGGGATGGCCCAACGGCGATGATCGCGCATAGCATGGGTGGGCATCTGATGCTGCGGGCTCTGGCAGAGGGCATGGTGGCCCCCGATGCCGCGGTAGCCGTCGCGCCGATGCTGGGCATACATAGCGCGCCATTGCCGCGATGGCTGGCGATTGGGATCGCGGAAATAATGTGCCGTCTTGGATTTTCCCAGCGGCAGGCGTGGACGCAGCGGGAGGGCTCTGAACGGCAAAGGCAGATGCGACAGAAGCGCCTGACCCATGACCCGCTTCGCTATGCCGATGAACTGTGGTGGCGGGACCATAGCCGGGACATCGCGCTAGGCGCGCCAAGCTGGAACTGGGTGCGGCAGGCTTTGGCGTCGACCCGCGCGCTGGAGGAGAATGAGGCGCTGGACCGGCTGGCGGTTCCGCTGCTAATCCTTGCCGCGGGGAATGATGCGCTGGTATCGACGCCCGCTATCCGGCGGATCGCGGCGCGGATTCCCCATGCGACACTGCATGTTTACGGGGTAGAAGCGGCGCATGAAATCCTGCGCGAACTGGACCCGGTGCGACAGAATGCACTGGCGCGGATCGACGCCTTCCTGGACGAGAATGCGCGTTGACCCGTTTTGATGTCGTAATCGTCGGCGGCGGCATTGCCGGCGCGAGCCTGGGCGCGGAACTGGCGGCGCAGGCATCGGTGCTGATCCTGGAGAAGGAGGAGGTGGCGGGCTATCACGCTACGGGCCGCTCGGTCGCCTTCTGGGAGGAAACCTATGGCGGGCCGCAGGTGCAGCCGCTGACCACCGCGTCGGGACCAATGTTGTTGTCGCCCGATCCGGATTTTTCCGAGCGTTCCTTCGTGTCGCCGCGCCGGACATTGCATGTCGGGCGCGTGGGCGATGAAGGTGCGCGCGATCGGCTGTTGGCGAGCTATGTGGGGAAGGTCGCGCTGGAGCGGGTCGATCCGCAGGTGGTCGTGCCTGGGTTGCGGCCGGAATGGATGCTGGGCGTGCTGGAACCGGAGGTGAAGGACATCGACGTGGGCGCGCTGCATCAGGCATGGTTGCGGCTTTTTCGGCGGAGGGGTGGCGAAATGCGCCTGATAGCGGCGCTCCGCTCGGCGCAGCGGCAGAGCAATGGCTGGCGGCTGGAGGCGAGCGGTGGACCGATCGCCTGTGGTGTGATCGTCAATGCGGCAGGCGCATGGGCTGATGATGTAGCGCGTGTCTGCGGCGTTGCGCCGCTGGGGATTAAGCCTTTGCTCCGGACCGTATTGCAGTTGCGGGTGCCGGCGATGCCTTCGATGGATTTGCCGTTGGTCATGGACCTGGGCGGCGGCTTTTATTTCAAGCCGGAGGGGGAAGGGCGCATCTGGCTGACTCCGCATGATGAAGTGCCATCGCCGCCCTGTGACGCTGCGCCAGATGAACTGGCGGTGGCGCAGGCGATTGCACGCTTTCAGGAAGCGGTGGACTGGCCCATCGAAGCGGTCGAGCGCAAATGGGCGGGGCTACGCAGCTTCGCGCTGGATCGCGCGCCGGTTTATGGCTACGATCCGGATATGCCAGGCTTTTTCTGGTTCGCTGGGCAAGGTGGGTTCGGTATCCAGACCTCTCCGGCGGCAGCGTTGCTGGGGCGTGCGCTGCTGATGAAGGAGGCAGCGCCGGAAATCATTGCCAGCCTTGATTTTGCTGCCTATTCTCCAACGCGGTTTCGGTAGCGCAACAACCGGAGGGTCGAGTCATGGCGCATAAGTTCGTGATCGAAAAGAACAAGGCGGGCGAGTTCGTCGCCAAGTTCAAATATAATAGCGAAGTGATCTTCTGGACCGAAGGCTATTCCAGCAAGGCGGGCGCGAAGAACGCAATCGAATCCATCCTAAAAAACGGCCCTGGCGCTGAAGTCGAAGACGCGGGATAATTGCCCATCATCTTGCGTGGGCCAGGGCAGGTTGTGATCGATTGCGGATATCGGAAAACGGGTTCATGTTGGCCCGATGGCTGATAACTGCTGCTCCTCAAAAGGCTCTGAAATTGAGCGTCTTGCAAGGCAAGGGGATCAGCGCAGAGTCCTGATTGTCGTACTGATTATCAATGCGGTGATGTTCGTGGCGGAGTTCGGTGCGGGCGTCATCGCGGGTTCGACAGCGCTGATGGCTGATGCAACGGACATGCTGGGCGACGCATTGGTTTATGGCATAAGCATCTATGCCCTCGACCGTAGCGCGCGCTGGAAAGCGGGTGCGGCGATGTTCAAGGGATTGTTCATTCTGTTGCTGGGCGTGGGCATCGTTATCAATGTCGTTGTCAAGATCAGGACGGGCATCCCGCCGTCATCCGCGCTGATGCTGATCTTCGGCGGCCTCGCCTTGATGGCGAATGCCTTCTGCCTTCGGCTGCTTTGGGGTTTCCGGCAGCAGGACGTGAATATGGCGAGCACGTTCGAATGTTCGCGCAACGATGTCATATCGAATGTAGGCGTGCTGCTGGCGGCTGGAGCCGTGGCGTTGTTCCATTCGCCATGGCCTGATATCGTCATTGGTTCCGTTATGGCGGTGCTTTTCCTGCGTTCTTCCGTGCGCGTCATCGCGGATGCGACGCTCCATCTGCGCGCCATATAGGATTGCTTTCTCCTATCTTCGAAAACTCTCCGCCGCCGCGCAGGCGAGCTGGTCGGCGCGTTCGTTTTCGGGGTGGCCGGCATGGCCCTTCACCCATTGCCATGTTATCTGATGGCGGGCGGCGGCCTTGAGCAGGGCCTGCCAGATTTCCGCGTTCTTGACCGGTTTTTTGTTCGCCGTCTTCCAGCCATTCTTCTGCCAACCAAAGACCCATTTGGTGATGCCGTCCATCACATATTTGCTGTCGGTGTAGAGCGTTACGCGGCAGGGGCGTTTCAGCATATCCAGCGCTTCCACCGCTGCCATCATCTCCATGCGGTTGTTGGTGGTCTGCACTTCGCCGCCGGAAATTTCCTTTTCCTTATCACCGAAACGCAGCACAGCGCCCCAGCCGCCTGGGCCCGGATTGCCCTTGCACGCCCCATCGGTGAATATCTCGACTTGCGTAAGGTCGCTCATGCACCCAGCAGGTCCGTCGGGTTGGCATGGGCGTAGAAGTCAAGGCGGCGCATGAAGGCGAGCGGGTCCTTGCGCGTCACCAGCGCGTCGGCAGGCGTGTTGATCCAGTCATAGGCGCGCGTCAGCAGGAAACGCAGTGCTGCGCCCCGGCATAGGACCGGGAAAGCAGCGCGCTCTTCCTCCGACAAGCCGTGCGTCTCCACATAACCAGCGCCCAGAGCGGCAGCACGGTCGCCATGCCAGATCGCGCCGTCATGGCTGAATACCCAGGCACTATGCGTGACGGCAAGATCATAAGCGCGGATGTCGGTGCAACTGAAATAGAAGTCGATGAGGCCCGTTACCTCATCACCCAACATCAACACATTGTCTGGGAACAGGTCCGCATGGATAACGGCACGGGGCAGATCGGCAGGCCAATGGGCGTCAAGGAAGGCCAGTTCTTCGGCTACGCGCGCGCCAATGCCGGGGGCGATGCGGTCGAAATCCTCGCCGCATTTCGCCGCCAGATCGTGCCAGCCGGAAAGGTCGAGTGCGTTGGGACGCTCGCCAGTGAAGCCCTCCGCCGCGCGGTGCATCGCGCCCAGCGCCGCACCCGCCGCCCGGGATTGGGCCACGGTCGGTTCGGTGACGGAAATGCCGGTCAGAAACTCGATCAGGCAGGCAGGTCGCCCGGCAAGCTGTTGCAATCGCGTGCCGTCTCGCGCCGGGATGAAGCGGGGCACACGCACGCCGCCCGCGCCCAGATGGTCCAGTAAGTCCATGAAGAAGGGCAGGTCCGCCTCATCCACCCGCTTCTCGTAGAGGGTCAGGATATAGCGGTGACCATTGCCGTCCGCGCCGGTGGTTTCGAGCAGGTAGTTGCTGTTCTCTACCCCCTCGGCAATGCCCTTGGCGGAGACGAGGCGGCCTGCGTCATAGCGCGTGAGAAAGGTGTCGATGTCCTCAGCGGGAACATGGGTGTAGACGGCCATGAGTTACGCTGCCTCCAGCCCGCGCGGCAGCTTGAAGGAAATGCGTTCCTGTGCGGTTTCCACCTGTTCCTCCCGCACGTCGAAATGGCGGGCGATGAGGTCCACGACTTCGCGCACCAGCACCTCCGGAGCGGAAGCGCCTGCGGTCAGGCCCAGCGTCTTTACGTCTTTCAGCCAGTCGAGATCGATGTCTTCCGCACGCTGGATCAGGCGGGCAGGCGTGCCTTCGCGCTGAGCGACTTCGACGAGGCGCACAGAATTGGAGCTGTTGGGCGCGCCGATCACATAGAGAGCGTCGCAGCGGGGCGCGATGGTCTTGACCGCCGCCTGACGGTTCGAAGTAGCGTAGCAGATGTCCTCGCCCTTGGGCGGTTGGATCGCCGGAAAGCGCCGTTCCAGCACGGCGACGATAGCGGTGGTGTCATCCACCGACAGCGTGGTCTGTGTCAGGAAGGCGAGGTTTTCGGGATCGGCGGGCGTGAAGGCTTCGGCGTCCTCCACCGTTTCGATGAGCGTCATCGTGCCTTCGGGCACTTGTCCCAGCGTGCCGATGACTTCGGGATGCCCCTTGTGCCCGATGAAAAGGATATGGCGGTCCGCCTTTACATGCCGCTCCGCCTGTCTGTGTACCTTGCTGACCAGGGGGCAGGTGGCGTCCAGATAGGAAAGGCCGCGCTCTTCGGCTTCGGCGGGAACCGCCTTGGGCACGCCATGGGCGGAAAAGACGACCGGCACGCCATCGGGCACCTGATCCAGTTCTTCCACGAAAATGGCCCCTTTGGCCTTCAGATTGTCCACCACATATTTGTTGTGGACGATTTCATGGCGGACATAGACCGGCGCGCCATATTTCTCGATCGCGCGCTCAACGATGACGATGGCGCGATCGACGCCGGCGCAAAAGCCGCGCGGGGCGGCGATCAGCAGCGTCATTGGTGGGCGAGGCGAAGGTGCGTTCGTCATGAAGGGTGGCTCTAGGTGAATATCATCGCGGATGAAAGCGGCTTCCTTTCGGTTGCACGGGCGGCGGGGGATGGATAAGGAAGCCGAACGCCTGAGCCAAGGGCCCATGCCAAGGAACCGCCTGTGACATTGCCTCGTATCGCGCTGACCGGAATGATTCTTCTTGCTCTTGCTGGCTGTTCGCGCCGGGGAGAGATCGACCCGACGGGCGGCATCGTTTCCGTGCGTTCGGCTTGTCCGACAGCCGCGATTCCCGCCTATACCGGTGACATCACCCTGTTCAATCCGGCCCAGAGCCGCGACGCTTCAGCCATCGACGTGGTGGCGAACATCACCGACCTGCGCTCTACCTGCGCGGATGGGGAGCAATTCTATACCGAAGCGACCTTTACCGTGAATGCCCGCCGCGGCGATCCGACCGGTGCGCGGCAGGTGACGCTGCCCTATTTCTCCACAGTCGTGCGCGGCGGCAATGCCGTGATCGCCAAGCGGGTGGGGCAGGTGACGCTGAACTTTGCGCCGGGCGAATATCGCGCGAGCGCGATGGCGAAGGCCGGTTCTTATGTGAACAAAAGCGCCGCGACGCTGCCCGAGGACATCCAGCAGCGGATTACCGCAAAGCGCAAGGCGGGTGATGAGGATGCGGCGATCGACCCTTTCTCGCAGCCGGACGTCAAGGCCGCATTGCAGCGAACCAGCTTCGAGTTGCTCATCGGGTTCAACCTGACCCAGGACCAACTCAAATATAACGCTACCCGTTAAGCCCATTGTCTTCCGTTCGGGCTGAGCTTGCGAAGCCCTGACCTTTTCGAGGAAAGGACGGCCCTTCGACTTCGCTCAGGGCGAACGGCGTTGAAGGAAAGTCCGCTCCTGTGTCCCTTTATACCCGTTTCACCGCTCATCTGAACGTCGTGCTCGACGCGTTGGAAGCGGACGGCGCGCTGCCCGCCGGGCTGAACCGCAAGCCCGTGACCGTGGAGCCGCCGCGCGACCCTTCGCATGGCGATCTTGCTACTAATGCCGCCATGGTTCTCGCCAAGCCGGCGGGCACCAATCCGCGCGCTCTGGCGGAGAAGATCGTCGCGGGCCTTTTGGCGCTGAATGAGGTGGAGAGTGCGGAGATCGCCGGGCCAGGCTTCATCAATATGCGCCTCACCGATGCGACATGGCGCGCGGAACTGGCCGCGATCCATGTCGAGGCCGACGACTATGGCCGCTCCGACACAGGCGCGGGCGTGACCGTCAATGTCGAATATGTCTCCGCTAACCCGACTGGCCCCATGCATATGGGTCATTGCCGGGGCGCGGTGGTGGGCGATGCGCTCGCCACGCTGCTGGAGGCGATCGGGCACAAGGTCATCCGCGAATATTATATCAACGATGCGGGCGGGCAGGTGGATGTGCTCGCGCGGTCGGCCCATGTCCGTTACTGCGAGGCATTGGGCGAGGATGTAGGGGATATCCCGGAAGGGCTCTACCCCGGCGACTATCTGGTGCCGGTGGGCAAGGCGCTGGCTGCCGATTATGGCGACAGATATGTGGGCGCGCCGGAGAGGGAATGGCTGGTGCTGTTCCGCACGAAAGCTGTCGCCGCAATGATGGATATGATCCGCAGCGATCTGGCGCTGCTGGGCATTCATCACGACATCTTTTCGTCCGAGGCGGAATTGCAGGCGGCGGGAAAGCCGGAAGCCGCCGAAAAATGGCTGCGCGACCATGATCTGGTCTATGATGGCGTGCTTGAAGCGCCCAAGGGTGAGACGCCGGACGATTGGGAGCCGGTCGAACTGCCGCTGTTCCGCTCGACGAAATTCGGTGACGATCAGGACCGGCCGATCAGGAAGTCCAACGGAAGCTGGACCTATTTCGGCGCGGACATGGCCTATCATTTCCAGAAGGCGCAGACGGCCGACCAGCTCATCGACATTTGGGGCGCGGATCATGCGGGCACGGTGAAGCGGATTCAGGCGGCCGTTGCGGCTTTGACCGAGGGTAAGGCCCGCTTCGACGTGAAGCTGATCCAGATGGTTCGCCTTCTGCGCGATGGCGAGCCGGTGAAGATGTCCAAGCGCGCGGGCAATTTCGTGACGCTGGCCGATGTGGTGGGTGAAGTGGGCAAGGATGTGGTCCGCTTCACCATGCTCACGCGCAAGGCTGACGCGCAGATGGACTTTGATTTCGCCAAGGTGGTGGAAGCGTCGAAGGATAATCCGGTTTTCTATGTCCAATATGCCCATGCGCGCATTTCCTCGCTCGCACGGCGGGCGGAAGAAGCGGGGATGGAACTTCCTGCGCCCGACCTGTCCCGCCTTGGGACGGAGGAACTGAACCTGGTGAAGCTAGCCGCCCAGTTTCCCCGTGTGGTGGAGGGGGCGGCGCAGGCCCGCGAGCCGCATCGTATTGCCTTTTATCTCAATGACTTGGCTTCCGCTTTCCATGGCTGGTGGAACATGGGGAATGACAATCCGCAGGCGCGCGTCATCCTTATGGATGATCCCGCAACGACTTCGGCGCGGCTTTTCTTGAGCCGCGGAATAGGGCAGATAATCCGCAATGGTCTTGCCCTGATGGGTGTGGCCGCGCTGACAGAGATGCAGTGAAGACGAACGGAGTTTTGGCGGAGTTCTGAGTGATGGGCGACTATGTGCGGGGCCAGTTGGACCTGGATGACGATGATCGCCTCCCCTGGCTGGAACCGGCGATAGAGGAGGAAGATGAGGAACGTCTTTCGCCGCTTCGGCTGCTGGTGTTCATCCTTGTCGGCCTTGCGCTGATCGGCGCGGTTGTCGCTGGTATCTGGTGGATTCAGAATCGGAGCGGCGGTGCAGGTGGCGAGGGCAAGCTGATCGCGGCCCCCGCCGACGACTACAAGTTGCCCGCTAAGGATGCCGATGCGCGGAAGTTCGCGGGAGAAGGTGACGCCAGCTTCGCCGCGAGCGAAGGCGTGGCGCGCGACGGGCGCATCGATCCCAGCCGCGTGCCCGAAGCGCCGATCACCGCGACCCGTCCGGCGCCGGAGGATAGAAAAGCTTCGTCTGCTCAGCCCACGCAGAGCGTCACGACTCGCGTGGCCGATGAAACCAACGCGAAGCCGGTGGCGGCCACGCCAAAATCCGGAGCGGCAGGCGGCATGATCCAGTTGGGCGCCTATGGCAGTCAATCAGGCGCCAAGGATGCATGGAAGCGCCTGTCCAAACGTTTCGCCTATCTGGAACCGTTCACCATGTCGGTCGAATCGGCGGAGGTCGGCGGGAGCACTGTCTATCGCCTGCGCGCGGCAGCTGGCGGACAGGCCAGCGCGATCTGCGGCAAGCTCAAGGTCGCAGGCGAAAGCTGCATCGTCGTGAACTGAAGGGGGCGGTCGCTTTTACCCCTTCGACAGGGCGCACATGAGCCGCTACGATCAGGGTATGAAGCCTGTTATTTTCGGTCTTTCCGGTGAAGCCCTGACCCCTGACGAACGCGCCTTTTTCGCGGAGGCAAAGCCAGCGGGCTATATCCTGTTCCGGCGCAATATCGCGGACAGGACGCAGATTCGCGCGCTGACCGACGACTTGCGGGCGCTGCATGGGCGGGACGATCTGCTCATCATGATAGATCAGGAGGGCGGGCGCGTTGCGCGGATGCAGGCGCCGGTATGGCCCAGTTTTCCGCCCGGCGCGGTGTTCGACCGCCTTTACGATGTGGCGCCGTCCAGCGCTATCGCGGCGGCGCGAGCCAATGCCTGCGCTATTGCGACGACGCTGACGGAGGCAGGGATAAGCGTGGATGCCTTGCCCCTGCTCGACGTGCGGCAGGAAGGGGCGAGCGACATCATGGGCGACCGCACGTTGGGCGCGGAACCGATGCGGGTCGCCGCGCTGGGGCGAGCGGTGCTGGCGGGACTGGCCGATGGCGGGGTGGTCGGCATCGTCAAGCACATGCCCGGCCATGGACGGGCGATGGTGGACAGCCATCATGAATTGCCGGTCGTCACCGCCGATGAGGAGGCGTTGGAGAGCGATCTCGCCCCTTTCCGGACCCTCAAGAACGCGCCGATGGGGATGACGGCGCATGTGGTCTATACGGCGTGGGACGCGGAACGGCCCGCAAGCCTTTCGCCCGTGGTCATAGATCGGATCATCCGCCAACGCATCGGGTTCGATGGGCTGCTCATGTCCGATGACCTCGATATGAAGGCGCTAAAAGGCGGTATCCCGGCGCTTGCGGCTGGGGTCGTCGCGGCGGGGTGCGATCTGGCGCTGAATTGCTGGGGACGGATGGACGACATGGTCGGGATTGTGGAGCAGTTGCCCGAAATATCCGAAACATCGCGGGCGAGGCTTGATCAGGCGATGGCGTCGGTGAAGCGTCCGGCCGACGGGGGGACGTCGCTTGAGGAGTTGCTTGCCACGCGAGATGCGCTGCTGGCGCCGGTTCTGGCATAGGGAGAGCAGGAGTGGACGACCTGTTCACGCCCGTCGCCGCGTCCCGACCCGATATACTGACCGTCAGCTTCGATAGCTGGGAAGGTCCGCTCGACTTGTTGTTGGCGCTGGCGCGGACGCAGAAGGTCGACCTGCGCGAAATCTCCATTCTCGCGCTGACGGAGCAATATCTCGCCTTTATCGACGGCGCGCGGCAGTTGAAGCTGGAACTGGCGGCGGATTATCTGGTGATGGCGGCATGGCTTGCCTATCTCAAGTCCGCGCTATTGTTGCCGAAGCAAGCGCAGCCCGAACCCAGCCCCGAGGAATTGGCCCTACGTCTGCAACTCCGGCTCCAGCGTCTCCATGCCATGCGGGAATCGGGTGCGCGGCTGATGGCGCGTGACCGGATAGGGCGCGATGTGTTCGTGCGCGCAAAGCCGGAGGGATTGCGCCTCGTCCGTAAGGCGAAGTGGGATGCGAGTCTGTTCAACATTCTCCGGGCTTATGGGCAGGTGCGGGCGCGGACGCAGCCGGTGCTCCATCGGGTCGCCGTCCGCCCCGTGATGACGCTCGATGAAGCTATTCAGCGGGTCAGCGCGCTGGTGGGTATGGCGTTGGACTGGACGCGGATCGAATCCTTTCTGCCCGCGGGACTGGATGCACCCATGGCGAAATCGGCTCTGGCCAGCAGCTTCGTCGCGGCGCTGGAATTGGCGCGGCAGGGGCGGCTGGATATCTGGCAGGAAGGGATATTCGAACCGATCTTCCTGCGCGCGGCGACTCCAGCCCAGGAGAAGGAGAGGCTGTTGTGACGGCGGAGGCCGACGATTTCCTGCGAGCGGTGGAAGCGGCGTTGTTCGTCGCGGAAGAGCCGCTGACGCTGGCCGATCTACGGCTCCATGTGGGGGAAGCCGGTGACCTTTCCGGCGTGCTTGCGGCATTGGCGGATCATTATGCCGGACGCGGCGTCAACCTTGTCGAAAGGGGCGGGCGCTGGCATTTTCAGACTGCGGCCGACCTGGCCCATATCTTGCGTCGTGAGCGCGAGGAAACGCGTAAATTATCCCGCGCGGCGATGGAAACGCTGGCCATTATAGCCTATCATGAACCTGTAAGCCGCGCCGAGATAGATGCCATTCGCGGCGTGCAGGTGGCGAAAGGAACGCTGGACGTTCTGATGGAAGCGGGCTGGGTTCGGCCTGCCGGGCGGCGCGAAGTGCCGGGACGGCCGCTCATCTATGTGACGACCGTAGAGTTTCTGTCACATTTCGGCCTTAGCAGCCGCCGGGACCTGCCGGGCATCGATGATCTGCGCGCGGCGGGTCTGCTGGACCCGGTGGATTTGGCGTTGGAAGGGTTGGGAAACCAATCCGTAGTGGAAAATGATGAGGAAGAAGCCTAGATAGGCCCTCTTTCAGGAGTATTGCATAATGGGTTCCTTTTCGCTGATGCACTGGGTCATCGTGCTCCTGGTGGTCATGCTGCTGTTTGGCGGCGGCCGGATTTCCGGGCTGATGGGTGACGTCGCCAAGGGTATCAAGAGCTTCAAGAAGGGCATGGAGGATGACGACGACGTCAAGCCAGCCAAGCCCGCCCAGCGAATCGAAGGACAACGTGTTTCCGAACAGGATGCGCCGACCGCCACGGAAGAAAAGACCGGCGTCTGATTTTTCCTCAGACTGCGATAGGCTGGCATGTTTGATATTGGGTCGTCCGAACTTCTGCTGATCGTGATCGTCGCGGTGGTCGTGATTGGTCCCAAGGATTTGCCGCGCGCGCTCTACAAGGTGGGGCAGATCGTCGGTAAGGCGCGTGGCATGGCGCGCCATTTCCGCACCGGCATCGACGCCATGGTGCGGGAGGTCGAACTGGAAGAACTGGAGAAGAAGTGGGCGGAACAAAACCGTCGCATCATGCAGGAGCATCCGCCCGAAACAGCCGAATCGATGGAGCCGCTGCCTGCACCGGCAACGACGTTGGAGGAGGATAATAGCGCTGCGGACGTAAAGCCCGCTTTTGTTGCGCGATCGGCTTCCCCTGCGTTGGAAGCGCCCACCGCAGATGAGGCGCAGGACCGGAAGGGCGATGCGGCTGCATGATGGACATCGATGATACCAAGGCGCCATTGCTCGATCATCTGGTCGAATTGCGTGGACGGCTGCTGAAATGCGTGTGGGCGTTGTTTCTCACGGGCGCTGTCTGCTTTTATTTTTCCGACAAGCTGTTCGCGCTACTGGTCCATCCGCTCAAGGAAGCCTTTGGCGATGCGGGCGGCCGACTGGTCTATACCAAATTGTATGAAGCCTTTTTCGTGCAGGTGAAGATTGCGATCTTCGGTGCTTTCTTCCTGTCCTTTCCGATCATCGCAAACCAGCTATGGGCCTTCGTCGCGCCGGGGCTTTACGCCAAGGAAAAGAAGGCGTTGCTGCCCTTCCTTGTCATGACGCCGGTGCTGTTCGTCATGGGCGCATCCCTCGCCTATTTCGTAGTGATGCCAACGGCATTTCATTTTTTCTTGCAATTTCAAGGGAATAGTTCGGGACTTTCGGTCGAGGCACTGCCATCCGCCGGGGATTATCTGACGCTGGTGATGCAGTTTATCCTAGCCTTCGGGATCAGTTTCCTAATGCCCGTGCTGTTGATGCTGCTCAATAGGGCGGGGTTTGTGACGCGGGCGCAGTTGATCAGCCTGCGCCGCTACATGATCGTGGCGGCCTTCATTCTGGCGGCAGTGCTGACGCCGCCTGATGTTGTGTCGCAACTGATGCTAGCGATCCCACTGCTGCTGCTTTACGAGATCACGATCATCGCCATCTGGTTTACTGACCGGCGCAAAGCGCAGGAGGAAGCGACAGAGAGCGCTTCGGCCTGAGTTTTTCTCTACAAAAAAAGCCCGTCGGCAGGCGGGCCATGTCGGGAGAAATCATGAAGGAAATGGCTTAATTTGCCGAGTCTTCCACGGCTTCGCCTGCGCTCTGCACATCGCGTCCTGCGCCTTCCACTGTATTGCAGGCCGCAACCATCAGGGAACCCGTCAGCAGCAGCGCGACAAGAATCTTCTTCGTCATGCAACCTCTCCTTGAAAACACTCGGTCCGGCTCTGTTGGGTGAACCGGAGACAAGGGAATAACCCCTGTCCGCCGAAAGCGTTCCGTGCAAGAAACCATTCTGATTTCAGTATTTTGTGCCCCTGAAATAGTCTGAGCCCGGAACGCGTCGGGGGGGGGGAAGCGTTCCGGGCTCATGTTTTTTTGGATAGCAAGAGCGGGGGGCAAAAGATTTGCTATCCGCAGATCATAACGCTCATCCCAGAAGGGGGTTCCCAGCCAATTGAAAAAAATCGTGATTTTATTTTCTTTTTTTTCAATCGCTTGCTAAAAATCGCCGAGAAATCAGGTCAAAGGCTTGCCGCTATTTCGATATTCGGGACGAATGGTGGATTCAGGCAAGGCCTGGACAGGCTGTGAAGGGACTATCGGCATCGTCTGGTAGGAAGGAGAAGGCTGGACCGCATAGGGCATCTCAAAGGCGTCAAGAGGCGCCACAGGCTTGGCTGGCCACGTCCGCCGCGCAGGGCCGGATTGCATCTCGCGCCCGCCATAGGGGATACGAAAAGCGGCTGGCGTCCCGTGAAACCCTGAATTGCGGTAAAAGATGTGCGCGCCGATCACTGCCACTGCCTGAAGGGCGCTGGACCATGGGGGGCGGACGGCTAGCGTATGATAATGTGTGGCAAGGCCCACGGGACGATAGACCAGTCCAGAAAGGGCCTGGTCCGCGATGCGCTGTGCCCGTGTCCAGGCGCGGATGTCGGGCGCGCGGGCCATGGACCCATCGCAACTGAAGGTGAACTGGCACCGATAGTCGGTGCGTTCCGACCCTTCATACACGACGCCGCACACGCTGTTGGGCCAGAGCGGGCTGCGGACCCGGTTGAGTACGACCTGCGCGACGGCGCGTTGCCCGTCTTCCGGCTCATTGCCCGCTTCATAATAGATGGCCGACGTCAGGCAATTGAGTGCACGATAGCTGTCGAGCGCCGTCAATCCGCGAAAGGCCATGGCAGGGGCCGCCTGCACTTGAGCCAGGCCCATCACATGTTCGCTGCGCGATATCTGCACGCCTGGCACGGGATCGAATGCGCCCTGCGCGAAGAAAAAGGCGGAGCCGGGGAAATTCTGTCCCGCTTTCTCGGCGGGATCGTCGTCGGTGATGGGGGTGTCCAGCATGTCGAGGGGCGCTGCAGTGATAAGGTGCGGCGCCGCAAGCGCGGTCATCGCCACGGCGGCAAGGGCACCATGCAGCTTCCATCTGTTCCCCGCCATGCGAGACTGCATTACCCGTCCTTGCGAATTTCGCCCATTGCCCGGCGCTCTCGATCCGCCCTAACTCAAAGAGGTTGCGATTTCCTGTCCGGATTCGCGATCGTCCCGCTATGGTACGTTCTGCCTGTTACAGGTTAACGCGCGGCAAAGGGATAAAAACTGAGGCTTTGCGGGCCGATGTATTCCATTGCTTGGCAAGGCGCTGTCTGGTCCGCTATGCGGATGTCATGCTGGTCCAAAAAGATAGTCTCGCCCTTATCGGCAACACCCCTCTCGTGCGCCTCGCCGGTCCTTCCAGCGAAACGGGATGCGAGATTTTCGCCAAGTGCGAATTCGCCAATCCGGGTGCTTCGGTGAAGGATCGCGCGGCGCTGTTCATCGTCAATGACGCTGAGGAAAAGGGATTGCTCAAGCCCGGCGGGACGATCGTGGAGGGGACCGCAGGCAATACCGGCATCGGTCTGGCGCTGGTCGCCAATGCGAAGGGCTACAAGACGATCATCGTCATGCCGGAAACGCAGAGCCGCGAGAAAATGGACACGCTGCGCGCGCTGGGGGCGGAACTGGTGACCGTGCCGGCCGCGCCCTACTCCAATCCCGGCCATTTCGTGCACACGTCGCGCCGCATCGCGGAAGAGACCGACAATGCCGTCTGGGCGAACCAGTTCGACAATATCGCCAATCGCAAGGCGCATATCATGGGCACCGCCGAGGAAATCTGGACACAGATGGACGGGCGGATTGACGGCTTCACCTGCGCGGCAGGGACAGGTGGCACGATTGCGGGTGTGGGACTAGGGCTGAAGGCGCATGATGAGGCCGTCACCATTGCCCTCAGCGATCCATATGGCGCGGCGCTCTATAATTATTACGCGCATGGCGAGTTGAAAGCGGAGGGCAGTTCCGTCGCGGAGGGCATAGGACAGGGGCGCATCACCGCCAATCTGGAAGGCGCTCCCATCGACACGCAGTTCCGCATTTCCGATGATGAGGGATTGGCCTGGGTCCGCCGCTTGCTGGCCGAGGAAGGGCTGTGCCTGGGCCTGTCGTCAGGCATCAATGTGGCGGGCGCAGTGGCGCTGGCGAAGCAACTGGGTCCGGGCAAGCGGATCGCGACGATCCTGTGCGATACAGGTTTTCGCTATCTTTCAACGCTTTATAATCGGGAATGGCTTGAATCTAAGGGCTTGACGGTGTTCCCTTGGTTCGCGCACAATCGTTGACAGGCCGATAAGGTCGCGGCTGTCAGAAAAAAAAGAGCAGATTATGGCTGAAACACCCCGCCGACAGGAAGGGTTGCAGCGCGTCCAGATCGGCTTGACGGGTCTCGCGGGCGTGGTGCTGCTGGTCGGTCTTGCGAATATCGTGATTGACAAGGCGCGAGTGGACGATGCCATCGCGCCGCCTCCAGTCGTGCCCACCGCTGGGGCCAATGCCGTGTCGCCCAAGGAACCACTGGCGGAACTGGGCGTACAGCCCGCGCCGGAGCAGGCGCCGGTCGTGCCCGATCTTCAGCCCGATCCCTATCTCAGGAAACCGATGGATCGCGATCCGCAGGCACAGCCGCGCTGACGAGCGATAAGCCGATAGAGGGTCCGCATCACGCATGATCGCGATGGGGCGCTGCCTGTTGATACTGTGCCTGCCGATGCTGGTGCTGCTGAGCGGTTTACCTGCCGTGCTGCATGGTGGACAGGTCGACGCGATGCGTTGGGCATGGCCTGCCATGTTGATATTGACGAGCGCTGGCTGGATCATGGGCCGTGCGCGGTTGAAGCTGACGCTGTGGATTTCGACCGTTGCAGCCGGAAGCGTTCTTCTTCTGTGTGTCGTCGCAGCGGGGCGTGCGCCTCCACCGTGGCCGATGTTGCTTTTGTTGGTCATTGCCTGTGCTGCGGGTGCGGGTGGCGCTGTGTGGCGGTCGCGCTGGCCGCTAGCGTTTGGCCTGCTGGCGGTCGCGGGGCTGGCATGGTTTGTTGGACGGGCTTCTCCAGTCAGGCAGGTGGCGGATCGGCCGGCGCTTGCCGTCATCACGGCCCTGCCCCTGTTCTGGCGCGAGGGAGAACTTGGCCTAACCGCTCGGACGGATGCGCTGATCGTCGCACTGCTGCGTCGCCGCTTCGATGTGCAGCCATTGGATAGCGCCCTGTCGCCTGACCTGCGGAGGATGGGGCTGCTGATGCTTGCCCAGCCGCGCGGGATGGAGGCAGGGGAACTGGTCGCCATCGACCAATGGGTGCGAGAGGGCGGGCGGGTGCTGATATTGGCTGATCCGCTGTTGCTCTGGCCATCGTCCTTGCCGTTGGGCGACCGCCGCCGTGCGCCTCCCGCCAGCCTGTTAGGTCCATTGCTGGATCATTGGGGTGTGCGGCTGGCCCCGGCCGAAACGATGGGGGAGGGGCGACATTTTCTGCCCGACGGTTCTTTATTGACGAGTATGGCGGCCTCTCGGTTTGAGGTGCGAGAAGAGCATTGTCGGCCCGAAGCATCCGGGCTGATTGTCCTATGCCGGATAGGGCGGGGCACGGCTATCATGGTGGCCGATGCGGATATGATCGACGACCGGCTTTGGCTGGCCGATCCTGGCCGTCCCTTGTTGCCTCAGCAATGGAGTGCCGATACCCCTGCGCTGGTCATGCATTGGCTTGGCCAATCGCTTTCCGGCGAGCGACGCTGGGTGCGCTCGGAAGATGATCTGGTGCGAGCGGTACGCTGGGCGGCGCTGGCCGGGATTTTATGGGCGGGATTGGGATGGATGTGGTTCGGGCGCGTGGAACGCCCGATTGCGAGTGGGCAGAGGGCAGCCGTAGAGGGAGAAATAGGGTCAAAGTAGAAATAAAAACCAGAACAAAACAGGATTTCCCAGATTTTACCGACTTTTCCCTTTTCTTGACGCTTGGGGATTGGTATCTGATTGCCTATTGGGGTTGTCAGGCTTCGTGCGCGTAATGTGCTGGATCGCATCGGCGATTTAGCGAGCGATGGCCTGCGCTCCGTCAACAGGGGCGAACAGGCCAAAAGTGTCGGAACTCATTCTCTATACGGGCAACGCGTTCAGCGTCGCGGACGGCAAAGGTCGTTTCGTGCTGCCCTTGGAGATGCGCCGGCAGGTGAAGCTCTCCAGCGGAGGCGAGAACCGCCTCTATATGTCCGTTCATGTCGAAAATGGCTGCGCTACAGGCTTTGGCGAGTCGCATCGCCGCTTCCTGTTCGGTGAAGTCGAGGAACTGGCGCGCGAAGCGCGGGCGCAGGGCCACGACTATAATGCCGATCTGGAGTTGGAGCGCCGCCTTGGCACCATTGAGGAAGTGAATTTCGACGAAGGCGGCCGCTTCGCCATGCACCCCGATATCAAGGAGGAATATGGGGTCACTGACGCCGTATTCTTCTATGGCGTGGGCCGTTACATCCAGATCTGGAAGCCCGAAGCGCTGATAGACAGCAAGAATCGCCCGGAATTGATCCGTAACAAGGTGCGCCGTTGGCTGGATCAGCGAGAAGCGGGGGGCGGCAAATGACCCTCTCCGCCGATCCCGATCGCCATATTCCCGTCCTGATTCATGAGGTGCTGGATGCCCTCGCCATCAACCCCGGCGAGCAGCATGTCGATGGCACGTTCGGCGCAGGTGGTTATTCGGCGGCGATGGCGGGGAAGGGCGCGCAGGTCTTCGCTTTCGACCGTGACCCCGATGCGATCCGGGAAGGGCAGGCGCTGGCATCAGAAAAGGGCATAGCCCTGATCGAAGGCGAGTTCTCCCGTATGGAGGCGCTGTTGGCGGAGCGTGGCGTGACGAGTGTTTCGGGCATAACGCTCGACATCGGCGTTTCGTCTATGCAACTCGACAGGCCGGAACGAGGCTTTTCCTTTCAGGCTGATGGGCCGCTCGCCATGACGATGAGTCAGGACGGTATGAGCGCGGCCGATTTCCTGAACAACGCCCTGGAGCAGGACATAGCCGACGTGCTCTATCGCTATGGTGAAGAGCCGCGTTCGCGTCGCGTCGCGCGGGCCATCGTCGAGGCGCGGCCGCTGGAGCGGACGGGGCAGCTTGCTGCCGTGGTGCGCCGGGCGCTGGGCCACAAGCCCCATGACAAGAAGGACCCGGCAACCCGGACCTTCCAGGCTATCCGCATCCATGTGAACCGCGAACTGGAGGAACTGGAGCGCGGGCTGGAAGCGGCCGAGGCCCTGTTGGAAGAGGGCGGTCGTCTGGCTGTCGTGACTTTCCACAGCCTTGAGGATCGGATCGTCAAGCAATTCCTGCGCCAACGTTCGGGCAGCGAAAGCGGTGGATCGCGCCACATGCCCGAGCGGCAGGTCAACGAACGCCCCACTTTCGAGCGCCCCGCCAAGGCTGTGCGTCCCGGTCAGGCCGAATTGACGCGCAACCCCCGCGCCCGTTCCGCCACGCTTCGCAGCGCCGTCCGCACCGGTGCGCCAGCCCGCCGTTCCAACACCAGCCGGAGTGATCGGCCATGATCGCGGTCAAGAGGTTGCAGAGCCTGATCTGGGTGTTCCTCGTCGCGCTGGGCGCGCTGGGCGCTTATCTGGTTTCGCTCAAGGTCGCGACGGAACGCAACGAACTGATGCGGGTCAAGGCGCAGATTGTGCGAGCCAATGGCGACATCCGTTATCTGGAAACCGAATTCAGCGCGCGGGCGAACATGCGGCAGCTTGAGCGCTGGAATCAGGATGATTTCATGTATGCGACCCCGACTGCCCAGCAATATCTGGCGGGCGAGCGGGCGCTGGCGCATCTGGACGGCGTTCAGCCCAATGGTCCCGATTATGTCGCGCCGCCGGTGATGGTGGCGATGGTGCAGACGCCCGCCGATCTGCCGTCCGCCGCGCAGCCCGCTCCGGCCAGTCCTGCCGCGACGCAGATCCGCAGCGACATTGCCGTCATCCGCGAAGCCCATGCGGCCGATAATGTCGACAGGATCGCGAAGCCCGCCAAGCCAACGCTTGCGGAAAAGGCGAAGCGCGACGCCGACACGTCCCGCCCCAATCCGGTTGCGCGCCGTGCCGAGCGGATGGCGATGCTGGACGCCAAGCTGCTGGATGACAGCACGCTGGGGGACCTCAGCGCCAAGGCTGCGCGCGAACGCAGGAAGGAGCCGCGCTGATGGCGACGATCATCGTCCAGCCAGGTGGTGCAAGGGCCGGGCGGCAGCGGATCAACCTGACTGCCATTGCCCATAATCGGCTGATGCTGCTGTTGCTGTTGTTCCTAGCCATCACTGCGATCCTGATCGGCCGGCTCACCTGGGTCGGCTTCTTTGCTGATGGCGGGCGGGGCGGGGACGGGCTTTCGGGACTGCTCCCCGCGCGCGCGGACATTGTCGACCGCAACGGCGTGCCGCTGGCGCGAACGATGGATGCCTATTCCATTGCCGTGCGTCCATCGAAGCTGATCGGCGAACCGGCGGAACTGGCGCGCAAGCTGCACGAAATCTTCCCTGATGAGCCGGAGACCGAGTTTTACAAGAAGCTGACCGGCAAGGGCTGGGCCTATTTGCGTCGCCGTGCTTTGCCCGAAGAAGTGGCGGCCGTGAATGCGCTGGGCGAAATCGGCATCGAATTCCCACGCGAAAAGGAACGACTCTATCCGCAGCGGACGCTGGCAGCGCATGTGCTGGGGTTTGCGCCCAATGCGGACGGCGTAGGCGGCATGGGCGTGGAAGCGGCTTTCAACGATCGCCTGATCGATCCGGCGCTGCGTGGACAGCCCTTCGCCATTTCGATCGACAGCCGGGTGCAGGGCGCGCTGGAAAGCGAGCTTTATGCCCAGATGGTCGCGCAGAACGCGAAGGGCGCGGGCGGGGTCATCCTCGACGCCAATACCGGCGAGGTGATCGCCATGGCCTCTATCCCCGTGTTCGATCCCAATAAGTTGCAGAATTACGCGGGCAAGAAATGCTCTGATTCGCCGCTCTGCAACCATATCGTGCAGGCGCGTTACGAACTGGGTTCGACCTTCAAGCCTCTGTCCATTGGAGCGGCCATGGATCGGGGCGTCGTCACGTCGATGAGTAAGCGGTATGATGCTACCGCTCCGCTGGCCGTCGCGGGCTTCAAGATCAAGGACGACCATCCGCTCGGCCGCTGGGTGAATGTGCCGCAGATCCTTGTGCACAGCTCCAACATCGGCACTGCGCGCATCGCGGACGAAATGGGTGCCGAGCCGTTGCAGCATCTTTTCCGCGAACTGCATTTCGACCAGCGGGCCCCGATCGAGCTTAACGAGCGCGCCAAGAGCATCTGGCCGTCGAGTTGGGGGCGCATTACCACCATGACGGTATCCTATGGCCATGGCATCGCGGTCACGCCGCTCCACCTTGCGGCCGCCTATGCGGCGCTGGTGAATGGCGGCATGTGGCGTCCGGCCACGCTGCGGAAGCTGAAGCCCGATGAAGTGCCGCAGGGCCATCGCGTTTTTTCCGCTGCCACCAGCGCGCGGATGCGGCAACTGTTGCGGATGATCGTTTCAGCCGGTACAGGGCGGAGCGCCAACGCCGTGGGCTATCGCATTGGTGGCAAGACAGGCTCCGCCGAAAAGCCGGAAGAGGGCCGCTATAACAAGACTTCACTGGTGACGACTTTCGCTGCTGCTTTCCCGATGGACAATCCCCGCTATGTCGTGCTCACCATGATGGATGAGCCGAAGGGGAACGCGCAGACTTTTGGTTTGCGGACGGCCGCCTGGACGGCGGCGCCGGTGGTGAAGCGGGTGGTGGAACGCACCGCGCCGATGCTGGGAATCATGCCCGACGAGCAGCGTGACGTCGATATTTCCGACCTCATGCCGCTGCTTGGCGGAGACAAGGGAGAAAAAGAGTGACGCGCCTCGGGTCGCTAATCGAGGAGCTGGATGTCGAGGTCGACGGCGACGCCGGCCTCGACACGTCCGTCACGGGTTTTGCGATTGATAACAGGAAGGTCGCGCCGGGCACCGTCTTTGGCGCGTTCCAGGGGCTGCGCGTCAATGGTGAGGTTTATATTCCTGACGCTGTGAAGGCGGGCGCGATTGCCGTCGTCGCCCGGCCCGAAGCCAAGGTCGAGGGCGCGGTGCATATCGCTCACCCCAATCCGCGCCGCCTGTTCGCCTTGCTCGCCGCACGCTATTTTTCGCCTTTTCCTGATGTAACCGTCGCTGTCACCGGGACCAATGGCAAGACGTCCACTGTGGAATTGACGCGACAGCTTTGGCGGATGCTGGGGCACAAGTCGGCGTCCATCGGCACGCTGGGCGTCACCACGTCGGTCGATCAGGTTTCGACCGGCCTTACCACGCCGGACATCGTGACCTTTCTGTCCAACATGTCGGGTCTCAGACGCGAGGGCATCACTCATGCCGCGTTCGAGGCGTCGAGCCATGGCCTCGCCCAATATCGAACCGAAGGACTGCCGGTCGTGGCGGGGGGGTTCACCAACCTGTCGCGCGACCATCTCGACTATCATGGCGACATGGACAGCTATTTCGAAGCCAAGATGCGGTTGTTCGACGAAGTGGTCGCACCAGATGGCGCCGCGGTCATCTGGGCAGATGACGAATGGTCGGACAAGGTTATCGAACGGGTTACGAAGCGGGGGCTTCGTCTGCTGAGCGTCGGGGTGAAGGGGCAGGCACTGCGTCTTGCCAACCGCACCCCGACCCAGTTGGGTCAGGCGCTTGAGATTGAAGCGGATGGCAAAATCTACAAGGTCAATCTGCCGCTCATCGGCGCCTATCAGGCGGCTAACGCTCTCACGGCGGCGGGCCTCGTCGTGGCGACGGGTGGGGATATAGCCAAGGTGCTGGAACTCTTGAGCCGGGTCCAGCCGGTGCGCGGGCGGCTGGAGCGCGCCGTTATCAGCAAGGCGGGCGCGCCGGTCTATGTCGATTATGCCCATACGCCCGACGGCCTGCGCGCCGCTATCGAGGCGCTGCGTCCGCATACGAAGGGCCGCCTGATCGCTCTCTTTGGCGCGGGCGGAGATCGCGACGCGGGCAAGCGACCGCTGATGGGTAAGGTCGCGACCGAGCTTGCCGACCATGTGATCGTGACGGATGACAATCCCCGTTCCGAAGACCCCTCCGTCATTCGTTCCGCTGTGATGGCGGGCGCTCCGGGTGCCGAGGAAATCGGCGGGCGGCGCGCCGCCATCGCCGCGGCCATCGCGCAGGCGGGGGCGGATGATATTGTGCTGCTGGCGGGCAAGGGACATGAGCAAGGGCAGATCATCGGTGACCGCGTGCTGCCGTTCGATGACGTCACCGTGGCGCGGGAGTGCGCGGGGTGAAAGCTGACCTCTGGACCTCCGGGGAAATTGCTTCGGCCACGGGCGGCGCCGCGACGGCGCCGTTTGCCGTTTCCGGTGTGGCCTTCGACAGCCGCGAAGTGACCCAAGGCGACCTGTTCGTCGCGATGAAGGGTGAAACTACCGACGGGCATCGCTTTGTCGACAAAGCCTTCGCGCAGGGCGCGGCGGGCGCCATCGTCAGCGAGCCGGTCGATTATCCGCATGTGCTGGTGCCCGACAGCGTCGCCGCTCTGGGGGGGCTGGGCCGCGCTTCGCGGGCACGGATGGGGGGGAAGGTGATCGGCGTCACCGGATCGGTGGGCAAGACCGGAACCAAGGAAGCACTGTTCCAGGCGCTTGACCGCAGCCATCCGGCGTTCGTGCACCGCTCGGTCAAAAGCTACAACAACCATGTGGGCGTGCCTCTGAGCCTGTCGCGGATGCCCCGTGGCGCGGCCTTCGGCGTGTTTGAGATGGGCATGAATCATGCGGGTGAACTTGCCGCGCTCACTCGGCAGGTGCGTCCGCATGTCGCCATCGTCACCGCCATCGCACCCGCGCATATCGAATTTTTCGGCACCGAAGACAAAATCGCGCAGGCCAAGGCGGAAATCTTCGAAGGGCTGGAGCCGGGCGGCACGGCGATCATCCCCTATGACAGCCCACATGTCGCCATCCTTTACGAAAAGGCGGAGAAGCACGCGGCGCGTGTTTTGACTTTCGGCTTTGGTGAGGAAGCGGATGTTCATGTGCGGGAAATGGTTCCTGCGGCGAGTGGCGGAACGCTGGTGACGGCGGTTTTGTCCGACGCTGAACTGTGCTTCACCGTTGCGGCGCCGGGCGACCATTGGGTGTCGAATGCGCTAGCGGTGCTGGCGGCGGTTGAGGCGTTGGGCGGCGATTTGGCGATGGCGGGGCTTGCACTCGCTGAGATGCCAGGCCTGCCGGGACGCGGCGAGCGGCGCATCGTGCCGGTCGCGGGTGGCGAGGCGCTGCTGATCGACGAAAGCTATAATGCCAATCCGCTGAGCATGGCGGCGACGCTCAAGCAATTGGGACAGGAAAAGGCAGAACGCCGCATCGCCGTTCTGGGCGGGATGCGCGAACTGGGCGACCGCAGCGCCGAACTGCACGCCGGACTTGCAGAACCGCTCGCCGCCGGACAGGTCGACTATGCGATATTGGTTGGACAGGAGATGGCGCCGCTGGCCGACGCGCTGGGAAAGGCATTTTCCTTCGCTCACGTGCCCGATGCGGCGGCGGCCACCAACCTGCTGCAATCCGAAATGCGCGCGGGCGATGCGATCCTGGTCAAGGGATCGAACGGCATCGGCCTGTCACGCCTGATTGCCGCGCTGAATGAAACGACCCGCGATGGGAACAGGAACTGATGCTCTACTGGCTTGCCCAGACACTGGATTTCGCGGGGGTTTTCAACCTTGTCCGCTATTTGAGCTTTCGTGCCGGAGCGTCGATCGCGACGGCGCTGCTCATCGGCCTCGTCATTGGACCACGGTTCATCGGCTGGTTGCGCGTGCGGCAGGGCAAGGGACAGCCGATCCGTGACGACGGCCCGCAAAGCCATCTGGCCAAGCGGGGCACGCCGACCATGGGCGGTCTCATGATTCTCACTTCCATGATCGTGTCGGTCCTGCTCTGGATGAACCTCTCGTCCATCTATGTGTGGGCTTGCCTCTTCGTGACGCTGGGCTTTGGCGCGATTGGCTTTCTTGACGATTATGACAAGGTGACGAAGGCCAGCCACAAGGGCCTTTCAGGCAAGGTGCGTCTGCTGTTCGAGTTCCTGATCGCGGGGTTCGCCGCGTGGATGATCGTTAATCATCACGGCAATACCGCGCTTTATGTGCCCTTCTACAATGGCCCGGCGATCGAGTTGGGGCCGTTTTATTTCCTGTTCGCAGCCTTCGTGATCGTGGCGTTCGGCAATGCGGTGAACCTGACGGACGGGCTGGACGGCCTTGCCTCCATGCCGGTTATTATCGCGTCGCTGGCGTTCATGCTGATCGTTTATCTAGTCGGCCGCGCGGACTTCGCCACCTATCTGGGCATTCCGCATGTGCCGGGGGCCGGCGATCTCACCATCCTGTGCGGTGCGATCATTGGGGCAGGCCTCGCCTTCCTCTGGTTCAACGCGCCGCCCGCCGCCGTATTCATGGGCGATACCGGGAGCCTCGCGCTGGGCGGCACCATCGGCGTGATCGCCGTCACCGCGCATCATGAAATCGTGCTGGGTATCATTGGCGGGTTGTTCGTCGTGGAGGCGATGAGCGTCATCATTCAGGTATTCTTCTACAAACGGACCGGCAAGCGCGTGTTCAAGATGGCGCCGATCCACCATCATTTCGAGCAGCTTGGCTGGGCCGAGCCGACGGTCGTCATTCGTTTCTGGATCATCGCCTTCGTGCTTGCGCTCGCCGGTCTTGCCACGCTGAAGCTGAGGTAAGGATGGGGATCGTTTCGAACATCTTTGCGGGCAAGCGTTACGCGGTGTTGGGACTGGCGCGATCGGGCCTCGCCACGGTCGAGACGCTGGCGGCCAGCGGCGCGCAGGTCGTCGCCTGGGATAGCCGGGAAGAAGCGCGCGCTACCGTAGCGGACAAAGCGGAGCTTGCCGACCCGGCGGAGATCGACCTTAAGGGCTTTGACGGCGTCGTCGTGTCGCCGGGCGTGCCGCTCAACAAGCATCCCATTGCCATGCAGGCGAAGCTGGCGGGCGTGCCGATCATTGGCGACATCGAGCTGTTTGCGCTAGCCCGGCCGACGCTCCCACCGCATAAGGTCGTCGCCATCACAGGCACTAACGGCAAGTCGACCACCACCGCGCTCATCCATCATATCATCGAGCAAGCGGGATACCCCACACGCATGGGCGGCAATATCGGCCTGCCGATCCTGGGGCAGGAACCGCTGGAGCCGAACCTGAAAGGCGCGGGCATCTATGTGTTGGAACTGTCGAGTTATCAGATCGACCTGACCCACAGCCTCGATTGCGACGTGGCGGTGTTGCTTAATATCACGCCGGATCATCTGGATCGCTATAATGGTTTCGAAGGCTATGTGGCCTCCAAGGCACGGCTGTTCGCCATGCAATCCGCGGAGCATGTTGCGGTTATCGCCACTCAGGACGATCCGAGCCGCGCCATAGCAGCCAAGGCCATTGCCCGCAGCGTGGAAGTGAAGGCGGCGGACATCGATCCCGCCGCGCAGGCTGGATGGCCTTCGCTACAGGGGCCGCACAATGCCCAGAACGCCGCCGTCGCCATTGCTGTAGCCAGCGCGCTGGACATTGATGAGGATACCATCGCCAACGCGCTCACCTCTTACGCCAGCCTGCCGCACCGGATGCAGCGGGTTCGGGAACTGAACGATGTTCTCTACGTCAACGACAGCAAGGCGACCAATCCCGCCTCGACTGCCCCTGCGCTCGCTGCCTTTCCGCCCATGAATGGAAAGCCCCGCATCCACTGGATCGTCGGCGGCCTTGCCAAGACCGATAATCTGGACGAGTGCGCGCCTGCATTCGGTAATGTCGCGCAAGCCTATACCATCGGTGAGGCGGGGCGTATGTTCGCCGACTTGCTACGCCCACATATGGCGGTGGATGACAGCGAGATGCTATCGGCCGCCGTTCGGCGCGCGGCGCGGGTGGCGCAGCCGGGCGATGTGGTGCTCCTGTCGCCGGCTTGCGCGAGTTTCGACCAGTTCCGCGATTTCGAAGCGCGGGGCGATGCCTTCGCCGCGGCCGTCGCGGCGCTGGAATAAGCAGGCGCAAAGGAAAGGGCGAGCAGGCATGTTCAGGGCAGGGGAACTGGTGAAGGGCTTCAAATCCCGCACCGTGCCGCGCGAACGGACCGCGCTTGCCATCTGGTTCTGGGAAATCGATCGCCTGCTGCTGTCGCTGATCGTCGCGCTGATGGCGATCGGGCTTGTGGCGGTCGCGGCGGCATCCCCGGTTGCCGCCATCGACCGTTCCACTACCACGGTCGCGGTCAATCCACTGATCTATTTCTATCGCCAGCTCATGTGGGTGGGGCTGGGTTTGCCGATCATGCTGGTGATTTCCATGTTGCCCCGGCCACAGGCGCGGCGGTTCGCGGTCGTGATGTGCTGTGTGTTCGTGCTGGCTCTGATGCTGGTGCCCCTGCTGGGATCGACAGTGAACGGCGCGAAGCGATGGATTGACCTGCCTGGCTTTCGTTTCCAGCCTTCGGAATTTCTGAAACCGGTTTATGTCGTCACCATTGCCTGGCTGCTTTCGCTGCGTGGCAAGGACGAAACGCTGCCTGTTATTCCGTTGACTGGCGTGGTCACGGCTTTCATCGCGCTGATCTTGATGCGCCAGCCCGACTTTGGGCAGACAGTGATATTCGCGGCTTGCTGGGGCTGCCTATTGCTGCTTTCGGGCGTGCCGATGCGCTTCATTGGTGCGATGGCGGGGATAGGGCTCGCCGGGCTGGTGGCGATGTATATGTTTTACGAGAACGGGCGGCAACGTATCAACGACTTCCTGGGCATCGGCGTCGATCATGCGGCGGGACCGGACCAGACCGACCTTGCCTATCGCACCATCACCCATGGCGGCTTCATGGGCGTGGGGCCAGGGGGCGGGCAGAACAAGTTCCGGCTGCCCGAAGCGCATACCGACTATATCTTCTCGGTGATCGGGGAGGAATTCGGCCTCCTCGCCTGCATCGCCATCGCGGTCCTCTACCTCGCCATCGTCGTGCGGGTGTTGTTGCGCTTGCTGGACGAAGAGGATAATTTCACGATCCTCGCCGCCGCTGGCCTTACCACCCAGTTCGGGTTGCAGGCGATCATCAACATGGGTGTCAATGCCCAGATTTTTCCGTCAAAGGGCATGACGCTGCCCTTTATCAGCTATGGCGGCTCCTCTATGCTCGCGCTTTGTATCGGGGTAGGCCTGTTGCTCGCATTCACGCGGCGCAACCCCTTCATGGGCCGGCACACCGTCGTCAAATGGAGTGGTCGATGAGCATTTCCCGTCACTTCGTCCTCGCCGCAGGCGGGACGGGCGGTCACATGATACCCGCCCATGCCGTCGCTGAAGAGCTGATGGCGCGGGGCCATCATGTCGCTTTGGTGACGGATGAGCGGGGCGCGAAGATCCCTGGCATCTTTGACAAGGCGCAGGTTCATGTGCTGCCCGCTGGCCGGATGACCGGCAACCCGAAAAGCTGGCCGGGCGCTTTGAAGGCCATTCTCGCCGGGCGGGCCATGGCGCGGCGGCTGAACGAGACGTTCCGGCCGACTGCCGTAGTCGGCTTTGGCGGCTACCCGGCGCTGCCTACTTTGCTGGGTGCGTTGGCCGATGGCATTCCGACCGCCATTCATGAACAAAATGCCGTGCTGGGCCGCGTGAACCGGTTGATCGCGCGCCGTGTCGACGCGATCGCGACCGCCTATCCCGCGGTGGAGCGGCTCAACGACAAATATGCCGACAAGGTCCATCTGATCGGCAACCCTGTGCGCGAGGAAGTGAAGGCGCTGCGGGACGAAGAATTTCCCGCATTGACCGACGAGAGCGTGTTCCGCGTGTTGGTGATCGGCGGCAGTCAGGGCGCGACGATCCTGTCGAGCGTGGTGCCCGATGGCCTTGGCATGTTGCCACTGAGCTTGCGCCGCCGCCTCCAAGTCACGCAGCAATGCCGCGCTGAGGATATCGAACGTGTCCGCAAGCTCTATGCCGATCTTGAAATTCCCGCGGACCTTGCGACCTATTTCAATGACGTGCCGGAAAAGCTTGGCTGGTCGCACCTCATCATTGCGCGGGCGGGCGCCTCGACATTGGCGGAACTGACCTGTGCGGGCCGTCCCGCCATCCTTATCCCGCTACCCAGCGCCATGGACGATCACCAGACGGCGAACGCCCGCGAGATGACGGAAGCGGGCGGTGCGCGCACCATAACGCAGGCGCGCTTCACCGCCATCGAACTCGCCAAGCAGATGCAGAAGATGGCGATGGAGCCGGGCGCGCTCCAGAATGCCGCGAAGCGCGCTCGCGCATGTGGGCGTCCCGACGCCGCGCGCGACATGGCCGATCTGCTTGAAAGCATCGGCCCCGCGCCCATCGTCAATGATCCGCTGCGCGTCGGTCCGACGCCGACCAGCCTCAATCTCCAGGGAGTTCCCGCATGAAAGGTGTCGGCACTGACATCGGTACGATCCATTTCATCGGCATCGGCGGTATCGGCATGTCCGGCATCGCTGAAGTGATGCATAATCTGGGTTACAAGGTTCAAGGCAGCGATGTGGCCGAAGGCTATGTCGTAGAGGGACTCCGCCAGAAGGGCATAGCCGTGAAGATCGGCCATAAGGCGGAAAATCTGGGCGATGCAGCCGTGGTCGTCACCTCCACAGCGATAAAGCGGGGCAATCCGGAAGTCGAACTGGCGCTGGAAAAGCGCGTGCCGGTCATCCGTCGCGCGGAAATGCTGGCCGAACTGATGCGCCTCAAATCCACAGTCGCAGTGGCCGGAACCCACGGCAAGACTACCACGACCTCGATGATTGCGGCGTTGCTGGATGCGGGCGGGGTAGACCCGACCGTCATCAATGGCGGCATCATCAACAGCTACGGTTCCAATGCGCGTCTGGGAAATAGCGAGTGGATGGTGGTGGAAGCCGACGAAAGCGATGGCAGCTTCCTGCGTCTTGACGGCACCATCGCGGTCGTCACCAATATCGATCCTGAGCATCTCGATCATTACGGCAATTTTGACGCCGTGAAGGATGCCTTCGTCGAGTTCGTCGAGAATGTGCCTTTCTATGGCGCGGCGATATTGTGTCTCGACCATCCAGAAGTGCAGGCGATTCTGCCACGCGTGCAAGATCGGCGCATCGTCACTTACGGCTTTTCGGCACAGGCGGATATTCGCGGCGAGAATGTGCAGCCAATCCCCGGCGGCAATCGCTTCGATGTGCAGATCCGTGAGCGTGACGGTTCGGTCCGTCGGATCGACGGTGTCGAAATGCCGATGCCGGGCCGCCACAATGTGCTCAACGCCATGGCTGCCATCGGCGTTGCGCTGCATATGGGGATTGACGATGCAACCATACAGACCGGTTTTGCCAAATTCGGCGGCGTAAAGCGCCGCTTCACCAAGGTTGGGGAAATCCCGGCCGGGCAAGGTGTCGCCACCGTCATCGATGATTACGGCCACCATCCGGTCGAGATCAGGGCCGTGCTCGCCGCCGCTCGCGAAGGCTTGCAGGGCGCGGGGAGCGGGGGGCGCGTCATTGCCGTGGTCCAGCCGCACCGCTTCACGCGTCTGCGCGATTTGATGGACGAGTTCCAGCAGGCGTTCAACGACGCCGACATCGTCTATGCCGCGCCCGTCTATCCGGCGGGCGAGCAGCCGATCGAGGGCGTGGATAGTTCCGCGCTGGTCGAAGGGTTGAAGCGCCGGGGCCATCGCGCGGCCTCTACCGTGGAAGGGGCCGACGATCTGGCCCGTGTCATCGCTACGGATGTTCGGGCTGACGATATGATCGTCTGTCTGGGTGCAGGGGACATTACAAAATGGGCGGCAGGCCTGGCATCTGCCGTCACAGCGTCGAGTAAGCAGGGAGAGGCGGCCTGATGTCCGCGCTGTTCGGCATAGGCTTGGACGCGCAGATGCAGCAGGGTGTGGATGCTGTGTACGACATGGGCGAAACGGTGCGCTCATGGGGAGTGCGCGCTTGACGCTAGCTTCTTCTCTCCGGTCGTCCTTTCCTTCCGTTCGCGGCACGCTCAAGGCCGACGCTCCCTTGGCGCCGCTGGTCTGGTTCAAGGCAGGCGGCACGGCGCAATGGCTGTTTGAGCCTAGGGATATCGATGATCTCTCCGATTTTCTGAGTGGTCTGGACCCGGCCATTCCAGTGATGGCGTTGGGCCTTGGCTCCAATCTTATCGTGCGGGATGGCGGCGTGCCGGGCGTGGTCGTGCGGCTTGGCAAGCCCTTTGCGAAAGTGGAGAGGGTGGATGCCACGACTCTGCGCTGTGGTGGCGGGGCGTCGGGTATCCTTGTTTCTTCAACCGCGCGCGATGCGGGCATAGCGGGGCTTGAGTTCCTGCGTTCGATCCCCGGCACGGTCGGTGGCTTCGTGCGGATGAATGGCGGCGCCTATGGCCGCGAAACATGCGATATATTGATCGAATGCGATGTCGTTTTGCGTTCGGGCGAGCGCATCACGCTGCCGCTCGACGCATTGGGTTACACCTATCGGCACAGCACATTGCCCGAAGGCGCAGTGGTGGTGAGCGCGCTGTTCCGGGGCGTGCCTGGAGAGCCTGTCGCGATCCAGGCGGAGATGGACCGGATCGCCGCCGCGCGTGAGGAAAGCCAGCCGCTTCGCAGCAAGACCGGCGGATCGACCTTCAAGAACCCCGCCGGGCATAAGGCTTGGGCTCTGGTCGATGAAGCAGGCTGTCGTGGGCTTAAGCTGGGCGGGGCGCAGGTCTCGGAAAAACACACCAATTTCCTCCTCAACCTAGGCGAGGCGACCAGCACAGATATCGAGGCGTTGGGCGAGGAAGTCCGCCGCCGCGTTCGAGAAAAGAGCGGCATAGAACTGGAGTGGGAAATTCAGCGTGTCGGACTGTTAGCCGACGCCGCCGACAAGGAGAAAATCGTGGGGTTGCAGAAGTGAGCCGGGGTCCGTGGCATGTCGCCGTCCTGATGGGCGGATGGTCGGCGGAGCGCCCCGTCTCGCTGTCGAGCGGGGAAGGCGTGGCGAAGGCGCTGGAATCCCGCGGGCACAAGGTTACGCGGATCGACATGGATCGCGACGTCGCGCTGCGCCTTGCGGAAACGAAGCCCGATGTCGTGTTCAACGCCCTGCACGGCGTTCCGGGCGAGGACGGGACGGTGCAAGGCATGATGGACCTGATGGGGCTCACCTACACTCATTCGGGTCTCGCCACTTCGGTCATCGCCATCGACAAGCAACTCACCAAACAGGCGCTCGTGCCGCATGGCATCCCCATGCCCGGCGGGCAGGTGGTACAGAGTGAGAGCTTGTTCGAGGGCGATCCCCTGCCGCGTCCCTATGTCGTGAAGCCAGTCAATGAAGGCAGCTCCGTCGGCGTCGCCATCGTGACCGAGGGCGGCAATTATGGCTCGCCTGTCGGCCGCGATGTGGAAGGGCCGTGGCTGCATTTCGAAGAGTTGCTGGCCGAACCCTATATCCGGGGCCGGGAACTGACGACCGCAGTTCTGGGTGAAGAGGCGCTGCTGGTCACGGAATTGCGGCCCAAGAGCGGTTTCTATGATTTCGACGCCAAATATACCGACGGCATGACTGAGCATGTCTGCCCCGCCAACATCCCTGACGACATCGCGCAGGCGTGCAAGGCGATCTCGCTGCGCGCCCACAAGCTGTTGGGTTGCAGGGGGGCGTCACGTTCCGACTTCCGCTGGGACGACTCGCAGGGTATCGATGGCTTGTTCCTGCTGGAGGTCAATACGCAGCCGGGCATGACGCCACTCAGCCTCGTGCCTGAACAGGCGGCGAAGCTGGGCATTGATTATGCGGAACTGGTCGAGCGGATCGTGGAGGATGCGCTGAAAACGGGGGCGAAAATGGGGGCTTTGCATGAGTGAAGCACGAATTCGGCGTGGCGGCACCGCGCGGTTGACGCGAACGACGTCCAAAGGGCGGGGCCGCGCGGTCAAGCAGCGGTCCCAGATCGACCGCCTGATCGCATCCCTGCCCGTCAGCGAAGCCACGGTGCAACGCATGGCGAGTTGGGCCATCGTCGGCATCGCGCTGGCGCTCGCCGGTGGCATTGCGATCATGTTCGGTCTTCCCGGCATGGCGCGGCAGGGCGCGGCGGACCTTGCCGCCCGCGCAGGCTTCGAGGTCGAAAAGGTCGAGGTGCGCGGCGTTGAGCGCATGGATGAAATGCCCGTCTATAATATTGCACTGGGGCAGGTGGATCGCTCCATGCTGTCGGTCGATCTGCCCAAAGTACGGGAGGAAATGCTGAAGCTCGGCTGGGTCAAAGATGCACGCGTTTCTCGCCGCCTGCCCGATACGCTGGTGGTCGATATTGTCGAGCGTGAGCCGGTCGCGGTGTGGCAGAACGGGGGGCACCTGCAACTGATCGACGTAGCGGGCGTGGTGCTTCAGAGTGTGTCGTCCGGCGCCATGCCTGATCTCCCATTGGTCGTAGGACCGAACGCCAATCTCCAGACGGCGGGCCTCAACAAACTGATGGAAAATGCGCCCGCCCTGAAGCCTATGCTTGCCGGTGCGACATGGGTCGGCAATCGCCGCTGGGATCTGCGTTTCCAATCGGGCGAAACGCTTTCCTTGCCCGAAGGCGACAAGGATTCGGCCTCCGCGCTGGTCAATTTCGCGCGTATGGACGGCGTCAATCGCTTGTTGGGCCGGGGAATCGTCAAGTTCGACATGCGCGATCCCGATCGTTTCGTGCTCCGTCTGCCGCAAGGGTTGGCGCAGGACAAGCCTGAAGCGGCGACGAATACGCAACCCGCTTCGGACGGTGAGGGATAAGGGGTCATGGCACAGCCCAAGGTCGAAAAACTCTTCACGGCGATCGACATCGGGTCGTGGAAAGTGTCCGCGCTGATCGCGGGGCGCACGGAAACGGGCGAGTTGACGATCCTGGGCACCGGCCAGCGCGAAAGCCGGGGCGTGCGGCGTGGCTTCATCGCCGACATGGAGCGCACGGAACTCGCCGTGCGCGAAACGGTGGAACAGGCAGAACGCGTCGCGGGCACCAATATCGAGGATGTGTGGGTCAGTTTTTCTGGCGGCAGTTTGGTCAGCGATGTCGTCACGGTTGAACGTGACATGGGCGGCTATCGTGTCGAACAGGCCGATATCGATGACCTGCTCACCACCGGCCAGCAGGGGATCGACCCGGACGGGCGCGTCATACTCCATGCCCAGCCGACTTGCTTTACCATCAACGGCAAGGTGCCGGTCAAGAAGCCGCTGGGGATGCATGCCGATCTGCTGGGCGTCGACATTCATGTCGTGCTGGCCGACGGCGCGCCGCTCGCCAATCTCGACCTGTGCGTGCGGGGGGCTTATCTCAACGTCAATTCCATCGTCGCCTCGCCGATCGCCACCGGCTTTGCCTGTCTGTCGGAGGAGGAGCGCGATCTGGGCGTGGCGCTGGTGGAACTGGGCGCGGGCGTCACCAATGTCTCGCTTTATGCGGGCGGTATGCTAGTGGGGCTTCATTCCATTCCGCTGGGTGCGTCGGACATCACCGATGACATCGCGTCGGCCTTCGGCATCCGACGCAGCCAGGCGGAGCGGGTCAAATGCTTCTATGGCTCGGCGATGCAGAATCGCCGCGATTTCCGTGAAATGATCGAGATCGCGACGCCCCATGGCGATGTCGCCATTCCAGGCCAGAATGCAGGGCCGAACGCCGAAGGCGGCAAGATCACCCGTGCCGCGCTGGTAGGCGTGATCTGCGAACGGCTCAATCAGATCATGGTCGAAGTGAATGCCGCGTTGGCGGGCATGGGTTTCAATACGCCTACGGGACGGCAGGTCGTGCTGACCGGCGGCGGCGCGGAGATGAAGGGCATTGCCGACTACGCGCAAGGCGCACTGGGTCGCGCCGTTCGCATCGGACGCCCGCGCGGGATCGCGGCCTTGCCTGAAGCGCACAGCGGGCCTGCCTTCGCCACATTGGCCGGATTGGCGCTCTACGGCGCTTCCAACCCGGTTGATCTAAGGATGATGGCGCCCGTCCCGCAGACCGTGCATCGTCTCAGCGCACCCGTATGGTGGCAGCGGATGATGCGAGCGATGAAGACCAATTATTGATGGAATTGAAAATCAGATGAAATTAGCTGATGAATTACACGAATTTCTGTTGCATTAACCTTTCAGGTCAGTTTCGCTTCACGTCGCCGAAGCTGGAGGGAGCTAGAATTTATGAGTATTGAGATCAGCCCGCCGCATGTGGACGAGTTGAAGCCACGCATCGCGGTGATCGGCGTAGGCGGCGCGGGCGGCAACGCCATCGCGAACATGATCGCCGCCAGTGTCGAGGGCGTGGATTTCATCGTCGCCAACACCGACGCGCAGGCGCTGAACGCCTCTCCGGCGGAACGGCGCATCCAGCTTGGCCCGCAGATCACCGAAGGACTGGGCGCGGGATCGCGTCCCGAAATCGGCAAGGCGGCGGCGGAAGAAACCATCGCATCGGTCGAACAGGCGCTGGAAGGCGCGCATATGTGCTTCATCGCCGCAGGCATGGGCGGCGGCACTGGCACCGGCGCAGCCCCCGTCATCGCCAAGGCGGCGCGTGACAAGGGTATCCTGACCGTCGGCGTCGTGACCAAGCCCTTCACCTTTGAAGGCAATCGCCGCATGAAGTCGGCGGAATCGGGCATCGAGGAACTGCAAAAGCATGTCGATACGCTGATCGTCATTCCGAACCAGAACCTGTTCCTGATCGCGAACCCCAACACCACCTTCAAGGAAGCCTTCCAGATGGCGGACGAGGTGTTGCAGCAGGGCGTGCGCGGCATCACCGACCTGATGGTCATGCCCGGCCTGATCAATCTCGATTTCGCCGACGTCCGATCTGTGATGGGCGAAATGGGTAAGGCCATGATGGGCACCGGCGAAGCCGATGGTGACGGCCGCGCGCTTCAGGCGGCGGAGAAGGCGATCGCCAACCCGTTGCTCGACGGCGTGTCGATGCGCGGGGCGAAGGGCGTCATCGTGTCCATCGTTGGCGGTGACGACATGCGCCTGATGGAAGTCGATGAAGCCGCCAACCATATCCGCGAATTGGTCGATCCAGACGCGAACATCATCTGGGGCTCCGCGTTCAACGACAATCTGAGCGGCAAGATCCGCGTGTCGGTTGTCGCGACTGGTATCGACAGCGAAGTCGGCCAGGGCGCAGCCCCGTTGACCCAGCCGTTCAGCTTCGCCAATCGTCCCTCGGTCGCCGTGCCCTCCTCCGCGCCGAAACCGGTCGCGCCGGCGCAGCCCGGCGCGCAGGCCGTAACGGAAGAACCCGAGACGCTGGAACTCGACGTGCCTGAAGCGCCCGCTCCCGCACCGCTGACGCCGCCGATCGAGGAAACGGCGGCTGCGACTGATGCAGCTCCTGCGCGCCCTCGTCCGGCTGCTGTTTTTTCCGATGAAAATGCGGGTGAAGATGAACTGCTGCTGGGCGCGGAAAGCGCCGAAGCCGCCCCGGCCGAACCAGCGCACCCGCAGCCCGCGCCTCGCGTGGCGACCGGCGGAACGCTGTTCGAGCGGATGGCTGGCCTCACTCGCGGCGCGGACAAGGCGCCCGCGGTCGACGATAGCAAGGGAGCGGACATTCCCCGCTTCCTCAATCGGCAGAGCAATCAGTAAAAGCTGTGGGCGCGGTGTGTTCCGCGCCCCTTTTTTGCGCGCCGTCGATTGCATGGAGCAATCCGGCGCGCTTTTTTCTGCGGTAAGTTTCCCATTCAGGGCGCGATCCGCTAAGGGGCGTATGTGATAAGATCTCCCCTATGGCTTCTGGCGCCCCTCCTATTGGTGGGAACGGCCCATGCCCAATCCGATCAGGCGCAACTGGTTCGCCCATCCGATGCCGCTGATCTCAACAGCCATCTAGCGCGCCTGGCTTCCGATCCCCGCGACGTCACTGCGCTGATTGGAGCGGGGGAGGCTGCGTTGGCGCTGGACGATCCGCGCGCCGCCGCCGGATTCTTTGCGCGCGCGGACGCGATTCAGAGCGGCAATGGCCGCATCAAGGCCGGGCTGGGCCGCGTGATGCTGAAGATGCAGAACCCGGCGGAAGCACTGCGTCTGTTCGATCAGGCCGCGCGGCTGCGCTATCCTGATGCCGGTTTCCTGTCCGACCGTGCATTGGCCCGCGATCTCACCGGAGATCAGGCTGGCGCGCAGCGCGACTATCAGGCCGCGTTGCAGCGCCAGCCGGACGATGCGGAACTCATTCGCCGCTATGCTGCTTCGCTCGGTATTTCGGGACAGGTGGAGGCATCCGACAAGGTGCTCCAGCCACTGCTCTACAAAAGCGACCGGGCCGCTTGGCGATATCGCGCCTTTATCCTGGCGATGAATAACAAACAGGCGGAAGCAAAGAAGATAGCGGACCAGACAATGCCTGCCCCGCTTGCGAGCGCCCTGACTCCCTATATGCAGAAAATGCCCTATCTCACTGCCGCACAAAAGGCTGCGGCGATTCATTTTGGCCATTTCCCTACAAATGTGGGCACGCGAATCGCAGCCATAACCCCGACCGCGCAACCGCCATCCGCAGCAGTGCCGAATCCGGCGACTCCCAACGCAGCGGCATCCACGCCTTCAGCCCGCGCGGACAATCGTTCACGCAGCGCGGTGCGGCGTGAAGCGTCAAGGGTGGCGCGGGCGGGCAGCCCGGCGCCGGTGGCTTCATCCTCCCCGGAGGCGACGACAGCGGTGTCGGCCGCGCCCGTTCATTCAGCCCAGCCACAGCCCGTGCAGCCGCAGCCTGCCCAGCAGCAGGTCCAACCACTACCACCATCGTCTCAACCGACGTCGCAGCCCGCCCCGCAGGTCCGGCCAGTCTCGCCGCCGCTTCAACCCGTGCGGCAGGTGGAGGCCGCTTCGCCCGCACCTTCGACGAGTGCCGTGCAAGGACCACCGGCGCCTGGCTTTGAATCCGTGCAGGTCACGCGCGCTCCCGCAGCGGCTCCGGCGCAGCAGACCAATCCCTTGAACGCCGTGCCGCTCGCGCCCGCGCCGACGCAACCTCAGCCTGCTCCGAACGCGGCCACACAACCCGTTGCTGCGCCGCTTCCAGCGCAATCGGCCAGGGCCGTCGCGCCCGCCGCGACCCCACAGCCCAATCCGCAAGCGACGCGTACGCTGGCGGATATCATCCACGCCATCGACGTGCCGGACGAGGAATTGAAGCCCAGTGTCGCGCCAGTTGATCTGGCGGAGGTCGCCGCCTTGCAGGCTGCCCGGCGCGCTGAGCGTGAGGCGGCCGCAGAAAAGGCGAAGAAATCCGCCGATGCGAAAGCCAAGGCTGAGGCCGACGCAAAGGCGAAGAAGGAAGCCGAAACCAAGAGGAAGCAGGCGGAGGAACAGAAGCGGCTGGCGGCCAACCCATCCCGCAACTGGGTTCAGATCGGCACGGGGTCGGACAAGGGCGCGCTGGCCTTCACCCTGCGCGCGCTTCGCAAGAAATATGACGAGGTGGCGCCACAGGATGGTTGGACGGCATCCTGGGGACGCACAAATCGCCTGCTCATCGGCCCCTTTTCCAGCTTCACGCGTGCAAAGACGGTGGAATCGAACCTCAAGAAAGCGGGGGCAGATGCCTTTGCCTGGCAAAGCGATGCGGGAGAGGTCGTCGAGCGGATCGGCGGCAAATAAGGCACGCGCATGACCCGTCTGGCTTCCTATGCCTCTCATCCCGGTCATAGCCGGGGCCGCCTCCATGCCGAGCCGGGCGGTGAAATACGCGGGCCGCGCGACATGTTCCAGCGTGACCGTGACCGGATCATCCATTCCATCTCATTCCGCCGCCTGCGCCACAAGACGCAGGTGTTCGTGTCGCCTGACGGCGATCATTTCCGCGTGCGCCTTACTCATAGCCTTGAAGTGGCGCAGATCGGCCGCACCACTGCCCGCACCCTGGGTCTTAACGAGGATTTGACGGAGGCGTTGTGCCTGGCCCATGACATCGGTCATCCGCCCTTCGGCCATGCTGGGGAAGATGCGCTGGAGGCGGCACTCGACGAACAGGGCGGCTTCGATCACAATGCACACACGCTTCGCACGCTGATGCAGCTGGAAAGCCCCTATCCGCTGTTCCGGGGGCTGAACCTCAGTTGGGAGATGCTGGAGGGACTGGCCAAGCATAATGGTCCTGTCGATCATCCCGGCTGGGCCATGCGCGAAGTAGACGCATTGTTCCCCCTCGATCTTTCCAGCCATGCCTCGCTGGAAGCACAACTCGCGGCGATTTCGGACGACATAGCCTATGACAATCATGACATAGATGACGGGTTGCGCGCTGGTCTGCTGACACTGGATCAGTTGCTGGCCGTGCCACTGGTGAAGATGTCATGGGACCGGGTCCGCGCCCGCTACCCCGATGTGCCGGAAGACAGGTTGTTGCGTGAACTGGTGCGCGAACAGATCGGCGTTATGGCGAATGATCTGATCGCCGCAACCCGGGCGAATATCGCGCAATCGGGCGTCGAGACGGTGGAGGAGGTGCGGCAAGCGGGGCGCGCTCTTGTTGGGTTTTCGCCGGAGATGGCCGCGCAGGAACGCGAACTCAAGCGGTTCATGTATGCGACGCTCTATCATCATCCCGAACAGCTTGCCGCAGCGGCGCGCGCGCGGGTGATCGTCACCGACCTGTTTCGCGCCTATCATGAACGGCCCGACCTGATGCCGCCCGAATGGCGCGATGACTGCGTGCGGGAGGAACCGCGGCGCAGTCGCCATATCGCGGATTTCATCGCAGGCATGACGGATCGCTATGCGGAGAAGCGTCATGCCGAGATATTCGGGGAAGTGACATTCGCCTGATCGCTGGTTGAAAGCGGGCGTGGCCATGCCCAATTTCCATTCATGGCCCTGCATCCGCAAATCGCCGCGCTCGCCGCGCAACTGGAAGAAATGTCCGCCCTGCTGCGGGACCATGGCGATCGCTGGTGGTCGGTGAAGATCGATCTGTGCCGCAACCTGATCGCCGATTCCAATTTCACAGGGATCGAAAAATTCCTGGCGCTGATCGGCGATGCGGGCGGTTTCGCCGATTTTGAATTGCGCGACGGGGAAGGGAAATTGCTGCCTGCCCATGTCCGCCTCGTCGAATTGCGGCAGGCTGCGCGCGTGTTGGCCGAAAGGCTGGCACGGGAAGAACGTTCCGCCACCTGATCGCATGAGCGATTGACGCCGCCCGGCATTTTGAGCAATGCGTAATCCGTCTCCAGCGTCGAAGACTCGGCGCCGGGCATGATGCGGGAGAGCATGGCGGGCCTTTCAGGCCAGGCGCCATCGCCGAAGGAGCAACCGCCCCGGAATCTCTCAGGCTAAAGGACCGCATCATGGGCAGGCACTCTGGAAAGCGGATGGTTCATTCCATCCCACCGAAGGGGTAAGCCATCCGGTCGAAGGATCGGTGGTCAAAGCTCTCAGGTTCCGTGACAGAGGGGGTGGCAAGCGCACTGGCCCGTTGGCCTTTCTGCGTCTGTCGCCGAACACTCAACACGGAAAGGCCGCCCCATGACCGGCAAGGACGACGTCGCGACCCTTGAAGAGGAACTTCCGCCCAGCGCCCTGCCGCTGGACGCCTGGCACCGCGCGCAGGGCGCCCGCATGGTGGTCTTCGCGGGCTATCATATGCCGATCCAATATGAAGGCATCATGGCCGAACATGCCTGGACCCGCGAACATGCAGGCCTGTTCGACGTCAGCCATATGGGTCAGCTCACCTTCTCCGGCGAGGGCGTGGACGAGGCGCTGGAACGATTGCTGCCCAGCGACATCAAGGGATTGAAGCCCTTCCATCAGCGTTATTCCATGCTGCTGGATGAGGAAGGCGGCATCCTTGACGACCTGATGGTGTCGCGCATCGGTGGTGGCGCGTTCGATGGCGCGGACATCTACATGGTCGTCAACGGCGCGACCAAATATGACGATATGGGATGGATGATCGAACATCTGCCCGATGAAGTCACCATGAACCATATGGATGAGCAGGCTTTGCTCGCGTTGCAGGGGCCGGAGGCTGGCGAGGCGCTTGGTCAGCTTATCCCCGAAACCGCCGATCTTTCCTTCATGCAGTCCCGCCCTTTTACCTGGCGCGACGTGCCGCTGTGGATCAGCCGGTCGGGTTATACCGGCGAGGATGGCTTTGAAATCAGTATCCCCGCCGAGGATGCCAAGCTTTTGGCCGATGCGCTGGTCGCCATGCCGCAGGTAAAGCCCATAGGTCTTGGCGCTCGCGATTCGCTGCGGCTGGAAGCGGGGTTGCCGCTCTATGGCCATGATCTCGATCCCCGCGTCAGCGTGATTGGCGCGGATCTGGGTTTTGCCGTCCAGAAGCGACGGCGCGAGGAGGGAGGCTTCTTCGGCCACGCCCGCGTGATGAAGGAACTGGCGGATGGCCCCGGCAGCAAGCGGGTGGGCCTGAAGATCGACGGCCGCCTGCCTGCGCGGGAAAGCGCGCCGATCTATGCGGGCGATGTGTTGGTAGGCGAAGTGACATCCGGCGGTTTCGCGCCGACCATGGGCGCGCCGATCGCCATGGGCTGGGTCAGCCTGCCGCACAGCGCGCTCGACACGGCGCTGGAGGTTGAGGTGCGCGGCAAGCGCATCGGGGCGACCGTTGCGCCGATGCCGTTCGTGCCGCACCGTTATCGCCGTCAGAAATCTGCCTGAATTTCGAGGGGAGTTGAAATCATGAGCCGTTATTTCACAGATGAACATGAATGGATCGATGTCGAAGGCGAAATCGCCACTATCGGCATCACGGACTATGCACAGGAACAGCTTGGCGACATCGTGTTCGTCGAATTGCCTGCCGAAGGCGCGGCCTTCGAAAAGGGTGACGATGCTGCCGTCGTGGAATCGGTAAAGGCCGCTTCCGATGTCTATGCGCCCATTTCCGGCGAGGTCGTGGAAACCAACAGCGCGCTGGAGGATGAGCCCGCCCTCGTCAACAGCGATGCCGAGGAAGATGGCTGGTTCTTCAAGCTGCGCGTTACCGATGCCAGCGAACTGGAAGGGCTGATGAACGAAGCCGCCTACAAGAAGTTCGTGGCTTCGCTTTAAGTTTCACCGTCGCTCCCCCATTGCGGGACCGATGCCGTAGGAAAATATCATGCGCTACCTACCCCTTACCGACGCCGACCGGCAGGAGATGCTTTCCGTCATCGGCTCGGCCAGCGTGGATGACCTGTTTGTCGATGTGCCCGTGCAGGCACGCTTGCCCGGCACAATCGTGGGTCTGCCCGACCATGCCAGCGAATTGGCGGTCGAACGCCACATGGCGAAGCTGGCGCGGCAGAATCTGTCGGCGGGGGAGGCGCCCTTTTTCCTTGGTGCGGGGGCCTATCGCCATCATGTGCCCGCCAGCGTCGATCATCTGATCCAGCGGGGCGAGTTCCTGACGGCCTATACGCCCTATCAGCCGGAAATCGCGCAAGGCACGCTTCAGGTGCTGTTCGAATTCCAGACGCAGGTGGCGCGCCTGCTGGGCTGCGACGTCGCCAATGCATCCATGTATGACGGCTCGACCGCCTGCTGGGAAGCCATCGGCATGGCCCGCCGCATTACCAAGCGCGGCAAGGCGCTGCTGTCGTCCGGCCTGCATCCGCATTATGTGTCGGTGGCAAAGACGATGGCGAAATTCACCGGCGACGCTCTGGTCCACGAAGCTCCGAAGCTGGACGCGGCCACCGACATCGATGCGCTGGTCGCCAGCATCGACAAGGATACGAGCTGCGTCGTGGTTCAATATCCTGACATACTCGGCCGCATTGCCGACCTGACGCCACTCGCCAACGCCGCCCATGAAGCGGGCGCGCTGCTGGTCGCGGTAGTGACTGAGCCGGTGGCGCTGGGCGCCATTGCCGCGCCCGGCCATATGGGCGCGGATATCGTGGTAGGCGAAGGACAGTCGCTGGGCGTCGGCCTGCAATTTGGTGGCCCTTATCTCGGCCTGTTCGGCTGCAAACAGAAATATGTCCGCCAGATGCCTGGACGCCTCTGCGGTGAGACGGTTGACGCTGCGGGGCAACGCGGTTTCGTGTTGACGCTTTCCACGCGCGAACAGCACATCCGCCGCGAAAAGGCGACCTCCAATATCTGCACCAATTCGGGCCTTTGCGCGCTGGCGTTCAGCATTCACATGACGCTGCTGGGCGAAAAAGGCTTGCGTGAGCTTGCCACCCTCAATCATGCGTTGGCCGTTGAGGCCGCCGACCGCCTTGCAAAAGTGCCCGGCGTGCGCTTGCTCAACGATGCCTTCTTCAACGAATTCACGCTGATCCTGTCGAAGGATGCGCGCGACGTTGTCCGCAATCTTGCCGACAAAGGCGTGCTGGGCGGCGTGTCGCTGGGCCGCTTGTTCCCGGATGCTGCTGACATTGGCAACGGCCTGGTCGTCGCAGTCACAGAAACGGTGACGGCGGAGGATGTCGAGACATTCGCCAAGGCGCTGGAGGAGGAACTGGCATGACCATGCTCAAGGAAGGCCGTCCCACCGCGCCGCAGGCTGTCGCGGAAGAACATGTGGCTCCAGCAACGGCCACCGGCAACCGCGCGCTGATGCTGGAAGAGCCACTGATCTTCGAGATCGGATCGGCAGACACGACCGGCGTCGATTTCGCCGAAGTGCCCAAGGTGAAGAGCCGTTTCGGCAATCTCGCCCGAAAGGACGCCATCGGCCTGCCGGGCCTGTCGGAACAGGAGACGGTGCGTCACTATACGCGCCTCAGTCGTCAGAATTACGCGATTGACCTTGGTCTGTTCCCGCTTGGCTCCTGCACGATGAAGCATAATCCGCGCCTCAATGAAAAGGTCGCGCGGATGCCGGGTTTCGCCGATCTCCACCCGCTTGCGCCTCAATCGACGGTGCAGGGCGCGCTGGCGGTGATCCATGAACTCGCGCAATGGCTTGTCACCCTGACCGGAATGCACAGCGTTGCCATGAGCCCTAAGGCGGGCGCGCATGGAGAGCTCTGCGGCCTGCTTGCCATCCGCGCCGCTCTGGAGGCACGCGGCGACGCTCGCTCGGTCGTGCTGGTGCCTGAAAGCGCGCATGGCACCAATCCCGCGACCGCTGCCTTCTGTGGCTATAAGGTGGAGGATATTCCCGCGACGCCGGATGGCCGCGTCGATCTGGAAGCGCTCAAGTCCCGCCTCGGCCCGGATGTGGCGGCGGTGATGATTACGAACCCCAATACCTGTGGTCTGTTCGAGCGCGACATGAAGACGATCTCCGACGCGGTTCATGCGGCCGGAGCCTTTGTTTATTGCGACGGCGCCAACTTCAACGCCATCGTCGGTCGGGTTCGTCCCGGCGACCTTGGCGTCGACGCAATGCACATCAACCTGCACAAGACCTTCTCCACGCCCCATGGCGGCGGTGGCCCCGGTTCCGGTCCGGTGGTGCTGTCACAGGCGCTTGCGCCCTTCGCGCCATTGCCTTTCGTCGAAAAACAGGGTGACCGCTTCGTGCTGGTAGAGGAAGAATCGGTCGAGGATCATCATGGCGGCAGCTTTGGCCGCATGGTCGCTTTCCATGGCCAGATGGGCATGTTCACCCGCGCGCTCGCCTATATCCTGAGCCATGGCGCAGACGGCCTGCGTCAGGTGTCGGGCGATGCGGTGCTGAACGCCAACTACATCCTACGCAGCTTGTCAGACGTGCTGGACGCCCCCTTTGGCGGCAGCGGGCCCTGCATGCACGAGGCCCTGTTCAGTGACAAGGGACTGGCGGAAGGTTTCACCACGCTCGACATCGCCAAGGGGCTGATCGACGAAGGCTTCCATCCGATGACCATGTATTTCCCGCTGGTCGTCCACGGCGCGATGCTGGTTGAGCCGACCGAAACCGAAAGCAAGGCGGCGCTTGACCAGTTCATCATGGCGCTGCGTAGTCTGGCTGAACGGGCCAAGGCCGGGGATGAGGCGCTGAAGGGCGCGCCTTATCATGCTCCGCGCCGCCGTCTGGACGAAACGCTGGCCGCACGCAAGCCGGTGTTGGTCTGGACCGAACCGGAACTGGCGGAAGCGGCAGAATGATGAAGCGGCCGGAGCCGCAGAGGATGGCTCCGGTTCCGCCCGAAAGGGCAGGGTAAAGCCTTTATCCCGTTCCCGCGGCTATCGCAGTTCCACAGCTGTGGACAGTTTCATATGCCGTCATCGTCCAGCATGGCGATAATCGGGAAGATATGAGCTATTTTGCTCCGATGGATGGAAACGGTTATGCCGTCCCGATATTGGGTCAAGCCGATCAAATTGCGGTCGCGCATACGCAATCTGCCGACGGTCCATAATGATTGGCCTTTATCGCCGCGCAATTGGACCAACACGTCCGTGTCTATCGAGGCGGGCTTGATTCGATCCATGATAACCCGTTCGCCGGCGCGAAAGCGCGGCTCCATGGCTTCGCTGGGAATATAGATCGCAAAATAGCGTTCCGGGTCCGTCTGGGCGAAAGGGATCGGCATATATGCCGCAGGACGGGAAAAATCCCCTTCCCAAAGCTCCAGTTCCTTTGAAAGCGGCAGGCCATTTTCCTCTGGGAACAGAAGGGCTGTGCCGTAAACGGGGATTACATTATGCGATGGGGCGGCAAAGGGAGTTGCGCGTTCCTTGACGATCGATGATGGAGTGGGCGAATCCCCATATTCCGAAGCTGCCATGAAATCATCCGGGAAAGCCGTCTTGAACTTGGCAATGCTGCGCGCCGACAGGGAATAGTCGACGGACGGAACCGGATAGATCCGAGTCAAGGTGGACGGCGCCAAACCGGCGCTGCGCGCAATTTCCGTCGCTGATAAACCCGTTCGATCAACGAGGCGGCCTATCAGATTGCGCGCTTTTTGCTGATCCCATTCATAATCGAACATAGTTTCCCTTGCGCCCGTTTTTTGGCCCCGCAGCGCCGAAAACGGCAGCGCATCAGATGCCTTTTGGCGGGAAATATGTGTGTTAATGGTCCAACACGCAAATTGACCCTATGCACATTTCGCTTATTTGCGTTTGCGCGCCAGAGATATGCGATAATATGTTGTAAAATAACGATATTATGCCATGTTTACCTGAGATGTGCGAACATATGTGCGACCAAATCAAAAAATCGTTTGCGAAACAGTGCGATAGATAATATCCGATTTGCGTAGATTGCGGCGGTGTGCGTTTCACGTGCGCTCCGGAATGTGGGGCTTAGAGAAAGGGGGGCATCATCATGCTCTAGACTTGTTCGCGGCTTCATTTGTGAGGGAGCAGCGCTGCTTGAAGCATGCCTGCCGCATTTCTGCGCGAGCCGCCGTCGTGGGTTCGTAAGACCGAGTTAGGGGAAAGTGAATGAGAAATAGTTCCAAGTTCAACCGGAGGCTGCTCGTGTCGGCTTCCATACCGGCGGCACTGCTTGTCAATGCTGGCGTAGCCTGGGCGGCTCCCGCTACGGTCGACGTGACCGCATCGGAGGCGAGTGGAGTCGTCAATACGAAGATCGATACGGCGATCACCACGCCCGCCAATCCCGATCTGACCGTGACGATTGGAACGGCTGGAGAAGTGACCGGCGGTTCTATTGGTTTTGATGCCACGGCTTACGCCGCTGGTGAAGGCGATGGCGCCATCCTCGTCAACAATAACGGCAAGATTGGCGGCCTGGATTTCACCGGCGTGGGCGTCGTAAAGGCCGGAAACACCTTCACGGTTGTCAATAAAGGCGAAGTTGATGGCGACATCAATGCGTATAACTTCGGCGGTGCGGTTTCGATCACCAATGAAGGGAGCGCTGGCGATGTATATGTCTCCGGTTCACTCGGTGATGTCACCATCGCAAATGCGGCTAAGGCGACAGTTGATGATTACATCACTGTGCATGGCGACGGCGCGGTTTCGATCACCAATGACGGTAAGGTGGGCGATGGCGTCCATGGCCATTCCACGGGTGATGGCACCGTTGAAATCACCAACAACGGCACTGTCGGCGATTATGTTGAGGCATGGGCTGGCGGTAAGGGTGCGGTAACGGTTGCCAACAAGGGTGAGATCGGCACCTATGTCGACGCTGAGTCGAATGAAGGCGCCATCACGATCACGAATGATGGCAAGATCGGCGGCTATGTTTCGGCTGAAACTGAAAATGGCGCGATTTCGATCACCAACAGCAAGGCTGGTCAGATCGGCGGTCTTGTCGAGGCGGATTCGGATACCGGCGATGTGAAGTTCGTCAACGAAGGCGTCGTCGTCGGCACGACCCAGTTGACCAGCTCCGACAGCGACACGGCGGCGCCGGTTATCGCTGGCGACACGACAACGACGGTGACCAGCGCCACGGGCGGTTCGGTCGAAGGCACCTATGCGGGCATCAACGGCCAGTTGAACTTTGGCGTTCCCGGCGGTGGCGATATCTATCAGTCAGCCGACAAGGACAGCACGGCGACCGTGACCGGCAAGGTTTACGGCTACCTTGAGTCCGAGGCTGGCTCCAGCGATTACACGAATGTAGTAACGACCAAGGTCGGCGTGGCGCCTGTCGGCGACGGCACGAGGGTGGACACCACGGCCACCAGTAATCAATATGTTTCGACGGCGGGAACCAGCAAGGTCGATGTCATCGGCGCTGGCAGCCTGGTCAGCGGCGACGTTGATTCTTATGGCACGAAGGCGAGTGTCGTGACCGTCGATGGCGGCACGGTGACCGGCGGCATTGATTCCGGCAGCAGCGCATATGACAATACATATGCGAGCAGCAAGGTTACAACCGGAACCTACAAGGCTGGCGTTCTGGAATCGACCAACGTTGTCACCACGGACTGGGATAATAAGGAAACCTGGACCGGCGGCGATGCGACTGTCACCGTGCAGGGCGCTGGTCATGTGGTTGGCGATATCGAGGTTGATGGCGCCAATTCCGCTTTGGCGGTGATCGGGGCGAAGGCGAAGGCCGACAACAATGTGTTCGTCGACACCACATATTATTATGATTACAGCAATTCGAAGGTTTCTAACGTCACGGTTGATAAGGCGGGTGACGGCACCATAAAGGTTGTCGATACCCAGACTTGGGCAGCGTCCAAGGTCGACGGTGATGCCACGCTGCAAAATGCCGGCCGGATCGGTGGCACAGCATGGGTCGAGGCGGCGCATGGCGACGCCACGGCAACCATCACTGGCACGGTCGGCGGCAGCGTTTATGCCAGCACCGGCAATGGCCCGTCTCTGGGCTCCCAAACGCAAACCGTTGAACTGGCCCTCAAGAGCGGCGCTCCTGATTTCTCCACGCTCAAGGTCACGACAGAAAGCGATCGTTCCAGCTTCGGCGGTGAAGCCACCATCCTCGTCGATACGGCGGCGGCCTTGCAGGGCAAGGGCGTGCCGAGCGTCGGCGGTGATGTGAATGCCAATGGTCTTGGCGGCGCCACCGTCACCATCAAGGCTGGCAATGAGATCGCCGGCAGCGTTGGCGCGACCAGCCAGGGATATCGTGAGCAGACCAAGGAAGTGCAGGATGTCGCTGCCGACAGCTTTGAGCGGAGCGAAACCTACACGGCATTGGGCGGCAAGGCTGTCGTTTCCAACGACGGCAAGGTTGGCGGATCGGCTTATGCTTCCGGTCTGGAATCTGCTTCGGTCACCAACAGCGGTCAAATCCTGAACGGCGTCGGCGTCTACTCGCTGGGCGTCGAGGGGAACTCGACCCTGACCGACACCGATGCCAGCACCGCCACCCTGCGTAACGTGGTCGCGGAAGTGACGGTCACGCCGGTTGGCGGCGACGCCAGCCTGACCAACACCGGCCTGATCCTTGGCGGTGCGGAAATCGCAGGCTCGACGGGCACCGTGACCAACAGCGGTATCCTCAATGGAACCACCTATCTCGGTGACTCGCAGTATAGCGGCTCCGCCAAGGTGGATGCGACGTTGACCACCACGACCGTCACGGTCGATCCGGTTGTGGCTTCGCAGGAATATATTGTGAACCAGGATGGCGTGTCCGGCGGCTTCTCGGTCGGTGGCGCGACCACGACGCAATACGACGTGTATAGCGAACTGGCCGGTCTGGTGTCTGGCCGCGGCGTGACGATGACGCCTGACGATGTTGATCCGACCAAGTTCGACCTCAGCGTCGGCGGTGAAAAGGCGGTCAAGACTGCCGATATCAAGGCGACGATCAACCTGAATAATGGGTCGATCACGCTGGGCGACATTGACGCACAGCGCGCTGATGACGGCACGTTCCTGACCGACACCACCGTCAACCTGAACGGCAGCGGCTTCCTGGGCCGTGACGCGACGGGCTCAGGTGCTTCCGTTCCGGTGCTGCCGGAAGCTGCGAAGTCGCTGGGATGGACGGATTCGGTTCGCGTTCTCGGCGTCAACGAACTGAACAAGACCGGCGCGGGCACCTTTGTCATCACTGGTGCCGATTATGTGCCTGCGGCGGGTGGCGTTCCGGCCAATTGGACGATGGACGTCGGCAACTTCAACATCAAGGCGGGTGAAGTTCAGCTTGGCCTGAACAGCGACACCGACGTGTTCGGCATCAAGGGCAACATCAACAACGATGCCACCCTTGTGCTCGGTCGCCGCGTGACGGTGGCTTCCAGCCAGCCGATTGGCGGCAACGTGGTCAATCCGACGCGGGAAGTCATCGACGGCGTCACCATCCATCAGCAGGGCAACTATAACCAGAGCGCCACCGGCACGACGGTTGTGGGTATCAATCCCTCGCTGATCCGTGCGAACGCCTACGTCAACCAGTCGGGGTCCGCTCCGGAAATCCTGGGTCCGATCACGGGCGGCGTCTCGATCAACTACTTCACCGCCGCGAGCACCGGCATCGCCTCCACGGCTTCTTCGGTGACGGTCGATGGCGACCTGAACCTGGCCGGCAAGGTGGCGGTCAACGTTTCGAAGGATAGCCTCTATTCGAACGGCGACGGCTACACGCTCTTCACCTACACGGGTGCAGGCGCTGTGACGGCCACGGTGGACTCGGCAATCAGCTCGAACTTCGTGAAGTTCGGTCTGACGCATGACGCAACGGCCAAGACGGTGAAGATCGCCGCCAACCGCCTGAGCTATGCGACGGGTGCGACCAATCCCAACGCCGCTTCGGCTGCGGTGGGTCTGGACAGCGCGCTGACTGACGTGATCGCCGCGATCAAGACCGACAACTTCACCTCGGTGAAGGACATCGCCAACGCTCAGGACATCGCCAACATCGCTTCCGCTCTGGACTGGCGCCTGAACGCCGCACAGGCGGCCCAGGTCTTCAACGAGCTTTCCTCGGCTGAGATCTACGGCTCGCTTGCTTCGGTGGATCAGAACTCTGTGTTCAACAGCTCGCTCAACCGCCTGACCCAGCGTCGCGGTTATGGTGAGGCGCTTGGTACCCAGCTCTGGTTCGATCCGTCGGCTAGCTTCGTCAAGACGGGCGGCACCAAGTCCGGTGCGTCGAAGATCAAGACGAACAGCTACGGTGGCGCCTTCGGTATCGACGTAGCCTATCAGGAAAATGGCGCGATCGGCATCGGCTTCGGCTACGGCCAGCATGATGTGAACGCTCGCGGCACGCCTGAAAGCGCTCAGGTCCGGACCTACACCATCGGTGCTTATGCGACGCAGGGCTTCGGTCCCTTCTACGGCAACCTCAGCTTTGCCTATGGCTTTTCCAAGTTCGAGGTGGAGCGTGATCTGACGATCCTCGCTCGCACCATCGAAGGCGATTTCAAGGGCAAGCAGTGGGATGCCGCTCTGGAACTGGGCTATGACATGCAGGCCGGTGGCAATCTGGTCGTCACTCCATTCGGTAAGCTGGCGGCTCGCCACTGGTCGATGAACGGTTTCACGGAAGAAGGCGGTGCGGGCATCGGCCTGAACGTCAAGGGCGCATCCAAGACTGTCTTCAACCCTGTCCTGGGTGTGAAGGCGGGCGCTCTGCTGGGTGATCCGGAGAAGGTTGCCTACCGCCCCTATGGTAAGCTGCAATACACCTTCCAGGGGAATGTCGGTAACCGTCGCACGGTCCAGTATCTGGGCGGTGGGGATGACTTCCAGCTGCGCGGTGTGGACCCCAACGGTTCCGGTCTGATTGAACTGGGCATCGACGCCACGGTCAACAAGCGCGTCGGACTGTTCCTGTCGGGGGGTCTGGGCTTTGGTGGCCATACCTCCTCGGGTCAGGTCCGCGCCGGTATCAGCTTCGGCTTCTAAAACCCCTAGGGTCGCGGAGGGGGAGGGCGCGTCGGTCACACGGCGCGCCCTTCGTCTTTGACGAAAGACGGATCGCATACTTTCAATCAATTCGGCGGAAGAATGCTCATGTGGAACGCGGGCTATGTTTCTGAAGTGGATTATCTCTACGGCTATTACCCCGAACTTTCGCCGCAGCGGCTGAAACTGGCGCTTCTTTCGCGCGGGATTCAGCATTCGGTGGGCGAACATCCCAACTATCTGGAATTGGGTTTTGGACAGGGCGTGTCCCTGAATATCAACGCCGCGACGTCGGAAGGGCAGTTTTTCGGAACCGACTTCAATCCCGCCCAGGCCGCGCATGCCCGGGAATTGGCGGAGGCCAGTGGGCAGCCGGTCAGAATATTCGATCACGCCTTTGAAGAATTGATGGCAGTGGAAGATCTGCCGCAATTCGACATTATTTCGCTGCACGGCATATGGTCGTGGATTTCGGCGGACGGCCGTCAGTCAATTCTCAACATCCTGCATCGCAAATTGAAGCCCGGTGGAATCCTCTACATTAGCTATAATGTCACACCGGGCTGGTCGTCGGTCGTCCCGCTGCGTCATTTGATGGCACAATATGCCAAAACGGCCGCCAAGGGCGATCTGTTGTCGAGGGTCGATCAGTCCATCGAGTTTGTCGAAAAAGTCATTGAGGATGGCGCGTCCTATTTTTCGGCCAATCCTGCGCTTGCTCATCGGCTGGAAGCGATCAAGAGACAGGATCGCAATTATATAGCGCACGAATATTTCAACACGTTTTGGGACCCCATGCCGTTTTCCGCGGTCGCGGAAATTTTGGAAAGCGCGAAGCTCGGTTTCGCTGCTTCCGCCAATATATTGGATAATATCCCTTCGATTAGCACGCCGGAAAAAGCGCGCCCTATCCTCGCACGGATCGATGATGTCAAATTACGTGAAACCACGCGCGATTATTTCGTCAATCAACAGTTTCGCCGCGACATTTTTGCCCGCGGCGTTCGCGTCATGTCGCACTATGAATTACTGGAACTTGCCGGGCAGCAATATTTCATGCTCCTTGGTGATCCTGCAACTCCACCTTCCAAGATTGTGGCAGGGGCTGGTGAAGCGTCATTGCGGTCGGATATCTATGGCCCATTGACCGAAGCGCTGGCCAGCAGGCGTCTTGAACCGATAAGCGTGGCGGAGTTGGAGGCGTCGCCAGCATGTAAAAAGCTTTCGCGCGCGCAAATTTGGGAAGCCCTGCTCATCCTTATGGCGCAGGGTTTTGTCGCTCCAGTGCAAATTCCGGGGAGCCAAAGCGCCAGCCCCGGTGCCTCACGTCGGCTGAATGCACATATCTGCAAGCGCGCACAATATTCGGGCGATATTCAGCATCTGGCCGCCCCGACCATTGGCTCCGCTTTGCCTGTGAACCGGATCGAGCAGTTGTTCCTCCATGCCATCCATCAGGTTCACGACGATGCACCGGCATTCGTCCAGACCACCCTGACCGCCCAGGAACAGAGATTGGTCGTCGATGGCAAGGAAATTGCTGGTCCAGAGGAGATGGAGGCTCAACTCAGAAAGATGTTCGTGAATTTCTCTGAAGAAAGACTGCCAGTTTTGAAGGCTGTGGGAGCCGTATAATGCAAGTAATGGTCTAATATATTTTCGATTATTGCTATATTGTGGGGGGTGAAAATGGAGATTAGTCTATTCATATTGGATGTTTCTATTAATACCAAGAAAGATGATCCATACTGCAGGGGGTTGGCCAGAATGGTAGGCGATGCTGCTGGTGAAGGAACGACGAACAGCCGATTTCTGTAGGCGGTGCATCAGCATGACCGACCTGCTTTTCTTCCTTGGTGGCCTATTGATGGGCGCCTTCATCGCAGCGGCTATATGTATAGCTTGGGCATTTCGCATCTGGTCTGAAGATCAGGAAGCATAAACCCGGCTATCGTGCCTTAAACGAGCATTGGTCTGAATTATTGCCGCCGCCGCGTATCTTTCAAGATATGCAGCGGCGGCAATGAGCGTTGAATTGTAGATCCTTCTTATTGGCAATGCGGGGGCCTTTGCGCTACTCTTCCATTGGCTGCGGCGCGATGGATCGCATCTGAAAATATCCGTCAATGTCTGTCCATGCCATTCGTCAGACGTTAAGGAGGGCAACGATGCCTGACCGTCTGCGCTCCCTTGTTGCTCAAGAACTTGCCATGTCCGTCGATTCTCGTGCGGCCGCTATGGCGGGGGCTCTTGCGGCGCGCTATCCCGATGCGGCGCGTGCGGTGCTCTTTTATGGTTCATGCCTGCGGGAAGAGAATCTCGACGGGCTGATGCTCGACTTCTATCTGATCGTGTCTGACTATCGCGCTGCTTATGGCAAAAAATGGCTGGCCACCGCCAATCGCCTGATTCCGCCCAATGTATTCCCTTTCGAACATGGGGGCTTGATCGCCAAATATGCGGTCCTGTCGGAGGCCGATTTCGCACGTCTTTGCGGTGTTGAAGCGGATAATGTGTCGGTCTGGGCGCGCTTTGCCCAGCCGTCACGGTTGCTCTGGGCCGCGGACGATCCTGCCCGGCAAGGCGCTATCGCCGCCATAGCCTCGGCCGCGCCGACGCTGCTGGAATTGACCATGCCGATGATGCCTTCATCGACTGCACATAGCGTTTTGGAGCTATGGAAAACCGGTTTTACGCTCACCTATAATGCCGAACTGCGGGCGGAGCGAAAAGGTCGTTCCTTCTCCATCGTGGATGGCGACCCGGACCGTTATGAACGCTTTGGTGCCGCCGCTCTCGGAGAAATCGCGCGGTTACGGGGTGTCGGGGCGAAAGGCGAAGTGCCGCATGCTCTATCGCCCGATCAGGCGGCGCGGCGCTGGCGGCAATTGCAGCGGCGAGGGAAATGGCTGTCGGTTGTCCGCCTTGCCAAGGCCAGCTTCACCTATGCGGGCGGGATCGACTATCTCGCCTGGAAGATAAATCGCCACGCGGGCACAAGCATTGAGATCAAGCCATGGCAGCGCCGCCGGCCGTTGATCGGTGCGCTCACTCTGCTGCCGCGGCTGTTCCGGGGTGGCGCGATCCGTTGAGGGCGTTGGATAGTGACACTGACAGGGCGGCGAGCGTGTAGGGTTTGCGTAGCACCTCATATCCCGCGAAATCGGTGCTTTCCGCAGTATCGCCAGCATATCCGGTAACGAACAGCACCGGCAGATGCGTATAGGCGCTGGGCAGGGATCGCACCAGTTCGGGACCGGTCATGCCCGGCATCAGTACATCCGTCAGAATGAGGCCAATGTCGCGATTCGCCGCCAGCAGTTTCACGGCCTTGTCAGGATGATCGCAGGCGAGCGGCAAGTGGCCCAGTTCCGAAAGGGCTGCCATCGTCTGATTGAGGACACGCGAATCATCTTCCACCACCAGGATGCGCGTCGGCGGATGCAAAGTGGGTTCGTGTTCCATGTCCTGCACGATGTCGGGCGCATCCGTCCCGGCGATAATGCGGCGGGGCAGGTGGATGTGCACGCTGGTTCCCTCGCCCTCTTTCGATTCTATGCGGATCTCACCCTCGCTTTGCCGCACGAAGCCGAAAATCTGGCTGAGGCCCAGGCCCGTACCTTTGCCGACGGGCTTGGTCGTGAAGAATGGTTCGAACACACGGGCCAATATGTCCGGAGACATGCCACAACCGTCGTCCGTCACCGTCAATGTGACATATTCCCCCGCCGGACATTCCCCCACCTCATGCTCGGAAAGCTGGCTCTGGCCCGTTTCGATCGTGAGCTTGCCGCGTCCGTCCATGGCATCGCGCGCGTTGACGCACAGGTTCAGAATCGCGTTTTCCATCTGCTGCTGATCGACGAAGATGCGCCAGCCCTGGGCGTGATGATGGAAAGTCACGATGATCTGATCGCCTATTGTGCGGTCGATCAATTCTTCCATGTCGGCCAAAAGCGTGTCCGGGTCCAGTGCGCTCGGTAATAGCGGCTCTGACCGGGCAAAGGCCAGCAGACGACGCGTCAGCGCGGCGGCGCGGTGGGCGCCTTCCATGGCATTGGCCAAATGGCGGGAGGCTTCCTCCGGTTTCAGCCTCAACTTGCGCTTGGCCAGTTCCAGCCCGCCGACCACCACCGCCAACATGTTGTTGAAATCATGAGCGATCCCGCCGGTCAACTGGCCGATCGCATCCATCTTCTGCATCTGGCGCAGATTCTCCTCGACGGCGGCGCGCTCAGCGGTTTCCTTCTTCAATTGCTCATAGGCTTCGGACAATTCGATAGTCCGCGTGGCGACTGCCGCCTCCAGCCGGTCGGCCCTGTCGGTTTCCACTTCGGCCAGTCGCCGTGCGTTGCGTCGCTCGGTATAAGCGGCATTGGCCAACCACACCGCGCAGAGCACGCTCACCAACAGCGCCAATCCCAATAGCCGATAGGTGCGGCTGACCCAGGCACTGCGGTCGCCGGCAAGGCTCACGGCGAGGCTGCGCTCCGCCAGGCGCTTATTCTCTGCTTGTATCACGCTGTCCAGCAAGGTGGTGATCCGCCGCAGATCCTCCGATTTGCCCGCTTGGTGGAATTGGGCCAGCGCTCCCATTTTCTGGTCATATGTGGTGCGTAGGCCGATCTGGCTCAGCGTCTTGCCGCGGGCGATGAAGGCTTGTTGCAATTGCTGGACATTGTCGCGCTGCCAGCCGGAATCCCGGGTGGCGTAGGCCAGCGACTTGATCTGGCTGGCGGCTGTCCGCCATTGATCCTGGAATAAGCGGCCCGTGTCGGGGTCCATGCTGATGACATAGCGCGCCAACGTCACTTCGGCGCGAGCCGTCGTCGCCTGAAACGTGCGGACCAGGGTGATGACCTCGTAGCTTTTCTGCTGTTCTTCCAGCGCCCGGGCATGATCGCGCGATGCGCTGCTGGCGCCGTAAAGCATGGCGCCCAAGGCTCCCACAAGGAGAATGGCCAGCACGGGAGCAAAGGCGCGCCGAAGGAGCGACCGCCAGCCAGTGCTTTCCTCTTCCATGAAATCGCCTTGGGCCATGGGCTGTTACACTAACCAAACGATGTTGTGCGCGAAACAGCAACGATTAAAAGTTGCAGGCAAAACTGCGATTTTGTCGCGCGTAAAGCTCGTCTGGCCGTGAATTTGCGGATTTGAATCGATCAGCCGATAGCGCCGACGGTCCGTCCGGCCACTTCGAACATGCCGATGATCTGTTCGACCTGTTCATCGCTATGCTCCGCGCAAAGCGAACAGCGCAGCAGGAATGTGCCCGCCGGGGTCGCCGGGGGGCGGGCCATGTTGACGTAAAGGCCCAGTTCCAGCAGCGCCTGCCATATGGCGACGGCTTGAGTCTGATCGGTCAGGATGACGGCAATGATCGCCGATTGCGGTTCCTTCGTCCCCAGCGTGAAACCGAGGTCGGTGAGGCCCTTGTGCAGTCGCCGGCTGTTTTTCCACAGATGCGCCCGCTTTTCGCTTGCGTGCATCAACTTGCGGATGCTGGTCGCGGCGGTGGCGACAACGCTGGGCGGCAGCGAGGCGGTGAATACATAGGGGCGGCAGACCAGCCGCATTACCTCGAACTTGGGGTGGTTGGAGACGCAGAAGCCACCCACCGTGCCGACCGATTTGGAGAAGGTGCCGACGACGAAGTCCACGTCCTTCTCGACACCCTGCTCTTCATAGACGCCGCGGCCATTGGGACCGAAAAAGCCCATGCCATGGGCTTCGTCGACAAGGATCATGCAATTGGGATGTTTGCGGACGGCGGCCACCATGTCGGGCAGGGGCGCAATGTCGCCCAGCATCGAATAGACACCCTCCAGCACGACGAGCTTCAGCGCATCGGTGGGCAGGCGGCCAAGGCGCTTGTCCAGATCCTCGACGCTATTGTGGCGGAAGCGGACGACCTCCGCGTCGCCCAGGAAACAACCATCATAGATGGACGCATGGCTGTCCGCGTCCAGCACCACATAGTCGCCCTTGCCCGCCAGCGTCGAAATCATGCCCAGATTGGCCTGATAGCCGGTCGAAAAGACCATGGCGGAAGAGGTGCCGTAAAATTCCTTCAGCGCATCCTCGACTTCCTTATGCCCCTGGTAGGTGCCGTTCAGAACGCGGCTGCCCGTGGTGCCCGCGCCGAACTCGTCGAGCGCTTTCTTGCCCGCAGCCACCACGTCCGGATCGAAAGTCATGCCCATATAGTTATAGGTGCCGAGCAGGATAGTTTCCTTGCCCTTGATGATCGCGCGGGTGGGGGACAGAACCTGGTCCATGACGATGGCGAAGGGGTCGCGCACGCCCGTCGCCAACAGCGCCTCACGCTCGGCGATTAGGGGGTCGAATTTGGAAAACAGGTCGCGCGAATTTTGCGTGGCGGTGGCTTCGGTCATCTTGATTTATCCCAATATCCGTGCGTCCTGGCGGGGCAGGACCTGTCACGCGCGCGCCTGAACGAACGCCCCGGCACGAATGGGGCGGAAGGTCAGCCCTTCAGTTTCGCCACGGCATCCACCAACTGGCCGATGGTTTCGATTTCCGCCTGCATGTTCATGGTGATGATGATGTCGAATTCATCCTCGATCGCGGCGACGAAGTCCATCACCGTCAGGCTGTCCCATTCCAGGTCGCCCGCGAAGGTGGTGGCTTCGCTCAGCTCCACGCCCTTTTTGTTGAAAGGAACGATTTGCGCGGTAACGCTGTCGAAAATCTGCTGGCGATCCGTCATTATCTCTTCAATCCATGGGGAAGCAAAGCTCGCTTCTGGCAAGGGAATAAGGCGTCAATCGGGCAGCATCTGGCCCGAAAAACTCCATCAGACCATAAGATCAGCGGAAATTATCGGCGTAAGCCTGAATTTTCAGCGATTTTGGTGCGGTCTGGATGACCGTATACGCAATGCCTTCCCGCTCGGCATAGGCGCGCGCTGCCTCCTCGGAAGGAAAAGTCAGCTTGAGTTGCTGCTTCATGTCGCCCGATCCGGCCCAGCCGGTCAGCGGATCGGGCTTCTTCGCTTCGGCGGGAGCATATTCCAGCACCCATTTATGGGTCAGCGCCTTGCCGGATTGCAGGGCGTTCTTCTGGATCTGGTAAATGCGCGCGCTCATCGCGTGAAAGACTCCGTGAAATCGTGCAGCCGCGTTGCACCAGCGGACAGGCGTTCGTCAAGACTTGGCGTCAAGACTTGGCGTCAAGGCTTGGCACGGGCATCGGAGCGTTTCGTCCGCAACGTCGCCGCCGCGCCAGCCGGATCTTCGGGCCAGGGATGCCTAGGATAGCGCCCGCGCATTTCCTTGGCCACCGCATTCCAGCTTCCAGCCCAGAAGCCGGGCAGGTCGCGCGTCGTCTGGATCGGACGGCCCGCAGGGGAGGTGAGGGAGAGGACAAGCGGAATATGCTGACTTCCCACCACAGGATGCTCGGTCAGGCCGAACAGAGCCTGCGCGCGTAGTTCCACGCGCGGTCCACCCTCGGCCGCATAATCGATTTCATGGCTGCTCCCGGCGGGCGAGCGAAATTCGGGCGGTGCGAGCCGGTCGACCTGCTGCTTTCCATCCCAGCCGATCAACCCTTCCAGCACGCCCGAAAGTTGCGATCTGTCGATATCGGACAAGCGCCGCCTGCCCGTGAGCAATGGCGGTAGCCATTCGTCCAGCGTTGCGATGAGCGTTTCGTCCGACAGGAGTTCGACACCCGCGAAATCCGCCCGTATCCTTAATGATCGCGCTGCTTCCGACCATGGCAGCAGATCCAGCCCGCCTTGTCGAACTCCCTCCAGCAGCGCCGCGGCCACTGCATCCGGCTCGGGCAGATCGTCAAAGCCGGAAGAAATCCGCACCGCGCCCAGCCGCCGCTCGCGCAGGGCTTCGACCCCGCCCGTATCCGACCGAAAGCGCACGGTCCTATGTTCCGCGATCCTGTCGCCGAACAAGGCCAGCACATCCGCTTCGCTCAGGGGCGCGGCGGAGAGGATACGCGCGCCCGCCGCGCCACCCTGAACCGCGCCAACTGCCAGCCAATCCTCACGCGTGAGTGGCGACAAGGGATCGAGCCGGAAGCCGCGTCCGCCCACGCTCGCCCAATCCGCGCCATCGGCGGAGCGCCGCTTCGCCACCCGGTCGGGAAAGGCGAGCGCAAGGCAGAGGCCGACTGCATGCTCCCCCTTGCCATTTGCGGGACGGGCCTGGGCTGCAACAAGCCGTGCCCACCGTTTCGCCATCGTTCGCGCGGCATCCGCGCGCTTGCCGTTCTCGCGCTGCCAGCGCGTGCGCCGATGCGACAGGTCGATATCCTGACCGCCAACGCCTCGCTCACCCAGCAGCACCGCGACGTCAGCGGCAACATCGGCCAAGCCCCTATCACCCGCGCGCACCAGCATATGTCCGATACGCGGTTCGACCGGCAGTCGGGCAAGCGCCTTGCCGTGCGCCGTAATTCGCCCATCTGCGTCCAGCGCATCCAGCGCCGTCAGCCGCTTGCGCGCTTCCGCGATGGCGGCAACAGGCGGGGAATCCAGCCAGCGCAGCCCTGCTGGATCGCTCACGCCCCAAAGGGCACTCTCCAGTAGCAGGCTCGACAGATCGCTTTCCAGTATCTCCGGCGGATCGAAGGGCGGCATCCCCGCCGTCGCCGCCGTTTCCCACAGCCGATAGGCGACGCCCGGCCGCTGGCGCGCCGCACGTCCGGCGCGCTGGATCGCCGCCGCCTGGCTGGCGCGCTCCGTCACGAGCCGCGTGACGCCTGCCGCCCGGTCATAGCGTGGCCGCCGCGCCAATCCCGAATCCACCACGATCCGAACGCCGTCGATGGTGAGGCTCGTTTCCGCGATGGACGTTGCGAGAATGACCTTCCTTCGACCTTCTCGCGAAGGGCGTATCGCGGCGCGCTGGGCCGCCGGTTCCAGCGAGCCGTGCAATTTGTGGATTTCCGCGCTCGCGCCTTCCAGCCGTTCCGCCGTTCGTTCGATTTCCGCGACGCCGGGAAGAAAGGCAAGCACATCGCCCTCCGCCTCCTCCGTCAGCGCCCGGCGGATGGCCGCTGCCATTTCGTCCTCGATCCGCTTTTCCGTCGATCGTCCGATATGCCGTAATTCGAGCGGTTGAATGCGCCCTTCGCTCTCGATCACCGGCGCACCATCCAGAAGCGCGGCAAAGCGCGCGCCGTCCAGGGTCGCCGACATCGGCATGATTCGCAGGTCCGGCCGCAGCGCGCCTTGCGCGTCCAGCGCCAGCGCCAGTCCGAAATCGCTGTCCAGGCTGCGCTCATGTACTTCGTCGAACAGCACTGCGGACACGCCGGACAGTTCGGGGTCGTCCTGAATCCGGCGCACGAAAATGCCTTCGGTCAGCACGAGGATGCGCGTCCGGGCAGACTGGCGGCTATCCATTCGCGTGGCATAGCCAACCGTTCCGCCCGGCTGCTCGCCCATCAGTTCGGCGATCCGCTCCGCTGCAGCCCGCGCTGCCAGCCTGCGGGGGGAGAGCAGCAGGATTTGCCCGTCACACCATGGCTCATCAAGCAGGGCGGGAGCCACCGCCGTCGTCTTGCCTGCGCCGGGCGGTGCGACCAGCACGGCATTACTCCCCGCGCGCAGGGCAGCGAGCAAGTCGGGTAGCACATCATGGATGGGCAGATCGGTCATTCTCGCCCTGTCGCGCCATTCCGCTTCCGGCGCAATGCTATCCGAAGAGATAGAGGTGGATTGGGTTCTTCGGGTCCAGCAGCATCTTCGCCGTCAGCGCCAGCGACATGACGATCAGCAGGGGCCGGATCAGCCGGCTGCCGAAGCGCATCGCCAGTCTCGCCCCGATCTGCGCGCCCACGATATTGGCGACCGCCATCGCCAGTCCGACGATCCACAGCACATGGCCGCCTACCATCATGGTCAGCAAGCCCGCCAGATTGCTGGCGAAATTGGCTGCTTTGGCCTGCGCTGTTGACCTGAGCAGGCTGAGGCCGCCCAATGCCAGGAAGATCGTCGTATAAAAGGCCCCGGCACCCGGCCCGAAAAAACCGTCGTAAAATCCGATACCGCCGATCAGCAGGGAGAGCGACGCTATACCGATGCGCTGATGCCGGTCGATATCGCTGATTTTGGGCGAGAAAGTGAAATAGGCCGCGATGGCGATCAACAGCGCGGGCATCAATCCTGCCAGGATCGACGGGCTGACTCTCTGCACCAGCCATGCGCCGCCCACCGATCCGGCAAAGGCCGCGATGATCGGCCAGCGGTAGGTTTTGAGGTCCATATGCCCCGCCCGCGCATAGGCGATGCAGGCCCCGAATGTGCCAAGGGAGGATTGCAGCTTGTTGGTTGCCACTGCGCCGACCGGCGGCACGCCCGCCGCCATCAACGCGGGCAGGGTGATGAGACCCCCGCCGCCAGCCATGGAATCGATCACCCCCGCCATAAAGCCGGCGATCATCAGAAAGGCGATGATTTCAGGAGACAGGATCATCGGTTCCGCCCTTGAGCGTCAACGATGCTGGGCAGGGAATCAGTATGCACGCGCGATGGCGAATTCCACTGCTTCCACCAGCGCCGCCTTGGCCTTGCCACCGTCGAACATGCCCAGTGCGTCGATGGCACGCTGCCCATAATGGCGAGCGCGGGCCAGCGTATCGTCGATCGCGCCCGTCTCGCGCAGCAGCCGCGTCGCATGGGCCAGATCTTCATCGGCGATCCGGTGCCCGGCGATGGCGGCTTTCCAGAAGGCGCGATCTTCTTCCGAACCCCGCGCATAAGCGAGGATCACCGGGAGTGTCACCTTGCCGTCGCGGAAGTCATCTCCTGCATCCTTGCCCATGGTCGCGCCATCCGATTCGTAGTCGATGGCGTCGTCGATCAGTTGAAATGCGATGCCGAGGTTGCGGCCATAGACGTCCAGCGCCTGTTCCTCCGCCTCGTCACGTCCGGCGACCACGGCGGAGATGCGGCAGGCAGCGGCGAACAAGGCGGCGGTCTTGGCGACGATGATATCGAGATACTGCTCTTCGCTCGTGTCGATCTTGCGTTGGGCGGTGAGCTGGTTGACCTCGCCTTCCGCGATCACCGCGGAAGCGCCCGACAGGATCTTCAGCACCTTGAGCGATTCGGCCTCGACCATCAGTTCGAAGGAGCGGGAGAAGAGGAAATCGCCCACCAGTACGCTGGCGCTGTTGCCCCAGATGATGTTGGCGGTCTTGCGGCCACGGCGCAGCCCCGACCCGTCGACCACATCGTCATGCAGCAGCGTGGCGGTGTGGATGAACTCGACCGCGGCGGCGAGTTTGTAATGGCGCGATCCGGCGTAACCCACCAGTTCGGCGCAGGCGAGCGTCAGCATCGGCCGCATCCGCTTGCCCCCGCCCGCGATCAGATGGCCCGCCAGTTCGGGGATCAGCGGGATACGCGACTGCATCCGATCCAGGATGACGGCGTTTACCTGATTCATCCCATCCGCCACCAGAGCCATCATGGGCGCGAGCGAAGGCGCGCTGCCGGTGCGGCCGATAGGGTGGACATTGCCTGTGACAGGGCCTGTGGCGGGTGCGGTCATGACAGGGGCCATGTGGCGGCGCAAAATGCTAAAGGCAAGCGGGAATAGCTTGCCTCACGATGCGTTAGGCGCAAAAAGCGCCCGAAGAACGGAGGAACTGCGTGGACGAGACATTGAAGCGGTATCGCGAAAGCATCGACAATATCGATGCGGCGCTGGTGTTCATGCTGGCCGAACGCTTCAAGATCACCCAGGCCGTGGGCCGTTACAAGGCGGAGCACAAGCTGCCTCCCGCCGATCCGGGCCGCGAAGACAGCCAGATCGCCCGTTTGCGGCAATTGGCGCTTGATGCTCATCTGGACCCCGACTTCACCGAGAAATTTCTGCGTTTCATCATCGATGAAGTCATCCGCCATCACGAACAACTGCGCGAGCAATAAGCCGTTCAGGCCGGTTCGACGACATCGTCCGCGCGCGGCTTGCCCCGGGATCGGCCCAGCAGAACCCCACCCAGCGCCAGCGCGAATCCGCCAAGCTGTACCGGGCCTAGCCTTTCTCCGAAAATCAGCCAGGCTTCGACGGCGGCCAGCGGCGGCACGAGCAGCAGCAGCATCGACATCCTCGTCGGTCCTTGATGCCGTACAAGCCATACCAGCAGCGACAGCCCCGCCGCCGACAGGCCCAGCACCGACCAGCCGAGTCCTACCCAAAGCATCGCGCTATTGTCCCACCGCGCCTCGCCCATGAAAAGGGCTGCTGCGATGGCGACCAGCGCGCCGCCTCCATTCTGGACCGCACCTGAAATCGCAATGCCATCCCCCGCGATGGCGCCCCGCTGGATCAGGGTGCCGGCCGCCATGCCCATGATGGCAAGCAGAGCGGCAACGGCGGGCAGGATGGCGATCGAACCCGTGCCGGATCGCTCGATCGCGGGCGCCAGCACGCAACCTACGCCGACGATGGCGACGCCAAGCCCCGTCCATGCGCGCGCGGGCAGATGTTCATGGAGGAAGATGACGCTGGCCACCGCGACCATCAGCGGTTGAAGCGCGCCCAGCAGCGCCATGATCCCGGCCGGCATCCCATGATCGACCGCCCACCAGCTCAGCGTCAGATATACTCCGTGCAGCATCGCGCCCGCCGCCAGATGCAGCGCCAGCCTTTTGCCGCGGGGCAGGGCCTGCCGCGCGCAAAGCGCCGCCGCGCCGAGCACCAGCGTCACCAGCGCCAACCGCACCGCCAGCACCAGTTCGGGCGAGCCATGCGGCACCACGGCGCGCGCGACGATGAAGCCGGTGGACCAGATCAGGACGAAAAGGGCGGAGGCAAGGAAGGCCAGCATGGGCCAGCGCCTTTGGCCCACCCGCACCTTTATGTCGAGGGCCGTTCGGCTATTCCCTGCCCGCTCGGATCGCCGCTCCCCCGGCAAAGGGCGTGACCGCCACCAGCAAAAGCGAAGCCGCACCCAGGAATTTGAAAGCCGCGCCGCTGCCGTCGCTCAGCGTCCCCGCGCCAAAGATCAGCAGCGGCACGGCCAGCGGCAAGGCCAGCAGCCCGGCCAGTGCTCCGCTGGACCGTAATCCAGCGGTGAGGGTCGCGACCAGCAAACCCAACGCCGCGAGCGCGGGCGTCCCGATCAGGAGGCCTGCTTCCAGCAGGATGATCGTTTCGGGGTCCAGTTTCAGCAGGGCGGCGGCAGGCAGCGTCGCTATCATCAGCGGCGGCCCGAAACCCAGCCAATGCGCGATCAGCCGCGCCAGGACGATCATCTCCTCCCCGATGCCGCGCAGGGCGATCTGGTCCAGCACGCCCGAATCGCGATCAGGCGTCACCAGACGATCTACAGGCAGCAGACTGGCCAGCAACGCCGCGATCCACAACATGCCCCCGCCTGTTCGCCGGAGCAGCGGTGCGTCAGGACCAACAGCAAAGGGATAGAGGCTCGCCACCAGCAAGAGGAAGGCGACCGGCAGCCACAGCCCCGCCGAGCGCCATGCCTGCCCCAGATCGCGGCGGGCCAGCAGCCACATTATCCTCATGCGTCTTCTGCCTCCGCCGCATAAGCGCGCAGGTCGATCCGTGCATGATCCGCAATCGGCAGCGGCTGATGCGACGCAGCCAGAATAATGCCGCCCATGGCCAGATGACAGGATATCGCTGCGCCGAGCAAATCCAGCGATGCATCGTCCAGCCCGTTGCCCGGCTCGTCCAGCAGCCATATCGCCGCCTCTGAAGCGATCACACGCGCCATCATCGCGCGCTTGCGCTGCCCGGTGGAGAGCATCCGCACCGGCACCTCCGCGAGCGGCAGGAGCGCCATGGCGTCCAGTGCGCGCTCCAACGTTCCGTCATCCACTCCGTCCAGCCGTGCCCAGAAACCCAGTGCCTTCAGCAATGGCCGCTCGCTATCCAGCGCCAGCCGCTCGTCGGTCAGGGCTATGCCGCCGCGCATGTCCACTCTCCCGGCAAAGGCGGGCAGGAGGCCCGCGCAAATCCGCAACAGGCTAGACTTGCCCACGCCATTGGGGCCGGTGAGCAGCGCACTGCCGCCCGCTTGCAGATCGAGCGTGACATGCCGGAACAGCATCCGTCCGCCGCGCATACAGGCTACATCCGACAGGCGCAGCACCGCGTTCCTCATGGCGCAACCATGTCTTCCAGTACGTGCATGTCGAGGTCGGACAGGCCGAAATGATGGCCGATCTCATGCACTACGACATGGGTGATAAGCGCATCCAGAGCGACGCCGGTTTCCACCCATTCGTCCAGCAGCGGTCGGCGGAAAAGATGGACGGTCGGCGGCGTATCCCCGGTCTGCGCTTCATGGCCCACCGGTCGTCCGGTATAAAGGCCGGTAAGGCCAAAGGGATCGTCGATCTCCATCTCCTTCAGCACCTGTTCGTCGGCGAAATCCTCGACGAACAGGATTACATTGGACAAATGCGCGGCGAACGGATCGGGCAGGCGGCTCAGGGCCTGGAGCGCCAGCGTTTCGATATCTTCTTTCGTCGGCGCGAAACGCTGTGGTTGACGGGTGTCGGACATGGCTGCGACATAAGCCAAAGCAGATTGTGAGGATAGTCAAATGGTTGATAAACTGGACGGAGAAGCGCGGGCGCTGGCGCTGGCAGGACTTCCCGACTGGACAACGATTGGCGAACCTGACGGCATTCGCCGCCGCTTCGCCTTTACCGATTTCAACGAAGCCTTTGGTTTCATGACGCGCGTGGCGTTGTTGGCGGCCAAGGCGGATCATCATCCTGAATGGTCGAACGTCTATAATCGCGTGGACATCACGCTGACCACGCACGATGCGGGCGGCCTGTCCCAGCGCGATATTGCCATGGCAACCGCCATCGATGCGCTATTGGCTGCGCGTTAGATTATTTGCCGATATATTTGCTGTTGCCCGTGCCGCTTTCGATCCGGTCCTCATAGCCGGAAAGGGCGGCGATCACCGTGGCGTTGCTCGCATAGCGCATACGCAGCGCAGCCAGCCGGCCGTCGGTGCCGGAACACAGTTCTGCGATATTTTCCTCCAGATAAGCGCGCCGATCCGCATCATAGGGTTCCTCGCCCCGGAAATGGTCGCAACTGTCCCGTTCGACCATGAAGTTCGTCACCTCCTGGGGAAAGGGCGCAAGCTGCCCCGCTTGCCCCGAGGGCGGCAGGTCGAGCGGACGGTAAGGCGGTGGCGGGGTGACGGCCATTTCCTGACTGTCCGGCAATTTGGCTTGCAGCGGCCCTTCCGCTTCGGCGGGCGCGATGACCTTGGTGGGCGGCAAGTCCTTTATCCTGACGGCAGGAGGTGGGACTGTCTTTCCGACTATGGGTGGGGGCGGCGTAACGGCAGGCAACTCATTCGCGGCTCCGCCATGTTGCGTCTGATCGGCGTTGGCGGAACGCTCTTCCGACGATGATGAACAACCGCCGACAAGGGCCAGCAGGATCGTTGCAATCAGTGTCGCGCGGATGCTCATCCGATCTCCTCTCGCAGGCTGGCGATCAGATCCGCGATGTGCGGCAACCGCTCCTCCTCCTGGTCCAGGATCGCCAGAAACGCTTCCCGCCTATAGTCATGCAGTCGCTCGGGCGAAAGGCGGCTTGCTGCGGGTATGGCGGAAATCGCGATATCCAGCAGCCGCTCCACCCCGTGCAGCCGTCCCCACAGATAATCGTTCTCTCGATAGGCGCGGCTGAAGAAAGCACCGAAATTGTTGAATTCTATGCCTTTCAGCGTGGCTTCAGCACCGCCTGACCGGATGGCGCCGCAATCTTCGGGCGAAATGCGATCGACCTTGATCGGATCATATTCGTCGGCGGTTTCGCCCTGCAAGAGCGGCAGTGTGGCAATGTCGTAGAAGGGGAAGCCCAGATAGGCGAGCAGCATGATGCGCCGCTCTTTCTTCGGCAAGCCAGCCAGCGCATCGGCCAACATTCTGTCGGCGGCGTCGTCCCGTGCCCTCAGGTTGCGTTCCTGCGCGATGGCGGCCAAGGCGGCGGCGGCGTCGGTCGGCACCTCACGCGCTGCGGCGCGAACGGTTTCCGCGTGGAAATCGGCTTCTTCGCACTCCGAATAATGGGCCAGCGCCTGATAGATGGCGTTGCGCAGCTTTTCGATCGCCGCCTCCTCGGCCGCGTTTTCGATCTCCAGAGCCTCCGTCAGCCGCCGCGCCAGGAAACGCAGCCGCCGCACGCGGAAAGCCAGGTCATGGGTGCGGAAAAACAGCACCGGCGCGGAAGATGGCCCTGCATCCTCCGTCAGCTTGTCCGCGCCGGTAGCGCGCACTTCCGCCCAGATCGCCTGACGATAGTTTTCGTGCATCATCGGACTGTCCTCCCCGCTCAGGCGGAACAGCAGTTCCGCGAGCGATTCGACGATTCCCGATAGCTTGAGGTGCCCGTAAGCCGGAAAGGCGAACCCAGCCGAACTCGCCGCCCGCTGCTGCGCCTTGGCGCGCCAGGTGGACAGCCGCGCAGGCGTGGGCCGGTCCAGAAAAAGCATCCCGCCAATGGCGCTTTCCACTTCCGCCTCGATGCCGGGGCGCAGCGCGTGCAATATCCGCACCATGCGCCGGACGCGAGAGGAATGCTGGTCGATCGCTTCCAGATTGTCGCGGATCGGCTGTTCGCGCGGAATGTCGCTCAGCGCCCCGAAAATGGTGCGAAAAAAGCCCGGCAGCCGCGTGTCTCCGGGCATTTCCTCCTCCGCTTCCCCTTCGCGGTTCAGGCGGATGGAATGATGTCCCGGCTTGGGATCTATATAGACGAAACGGCGATCCACTTCCCGCCGGGAGGGCCGGTTGCTGAGCGCCCCTATGGCTTGCGCGAAGGGCGCGTTGGCAAGGACGGAGCCGTCGATCAGCACTGCGTCCTCCGCCACGCCCTGCGCCACATGCCGTGGCAAGGCCCGCGCCAGAAAGGCGTCGCGCGTGGGCCATGCGCGATGACGGCGTTTCAGCACCGCATCCAGTTCCCGCACGGTGAAGGGCGGGAAGGCTCCCGGAAAGCTCGCCGTCGCCCGCGCCGCAAAGACCAGTTCGGCGGCATCGGCAAAGGCCCGCCGTCCGTGCCCCTGCGCGCGGAAGCCGATGGAGAGGCGATGCTCCGTCTCGATCACCTGTGGCGGGCTGTTGAGCGTCAGGCTTTGCGGATGCCCTTCGAAATCGGTGACGGTGACGAACAGATCCAGCGGATGCCCGTTGGGCAACAGCGGCGGGCCGCCTCCCGTCGCTTCCATCGCGTCGAAGGCGTCGAGGATCATGCCGGAGAAGATCTCCCCGCCAAAGGGTGGCTCGAACCAGCGCGAACGGATGAAGCGGGACAATTTGCGCCGCACTTCCTCTCGCGTGTCGGGCGCGACCGTGCGCTCCACCGTATCGCCAGGCCGCCGTGCCGCCACCCACACCAGGGGTGTTGCCCAGAATTTCGTGATCGCCCGGGCGGGGCGGGCATCGGGAGCCAGCAACTGATCGACATCGGCATTTTCCAGCCACATGTCGGTCAGCGGCTCCAGCGACTGTCCCGTCTCGATCGCCTGCGCCAGAAAGATGCCGTTGATCCCGCCCGCGCTCGCCCCGGCAATGATGTCGGGCATGATCCGCAGCCTGATGCCGCTTTCCTGCTCCATGGCTTCCAGCAGGCGGCGATAGACGGCTTCGGTGCTGCCCTGGTGCGGCGTCCCGTCATGAAAACCCCGGCTCGCCCGCGCCAGCCGCCAGATCTCCTTGGTGATGCCGTGCATATATACGGCAAGGCTGATGCCGCCATAGCAGACCAGCGCCAGCCGGAGTTCCTTCTCCCTCATGCCTCATGGATCGCAGAGCGGACGAAGCTTGTCGAGGGGGCGTCAGTCAAGCCGGAACTCCGCCCAGATCGGCAGATGGTCCGACGCCTTGCGCGCCGCCGCGCTTTCATGGACGCCGCTATCCGCCAGCTTCAGCCGCCCGCAATGCATGATCCGGTCGAGTCGCGCCACCGGCCGCCGCGCATGGAAACTCCGTCCGCAGGGCGCAAAATTATAGTGCCGCGCGAAGTCGGCCAGGCACCCCCGGTCCGCGCTCCATTCATTGAGGTCGCCCATCAGCACCGTGGGCATTGCCGCGCCCTGCGCCGCCGCATGGATCATCGCCGAAGCCTGTCGCCGCCGCCACAGGCCCGACAGGTCCAGATGCATCCCGAACACGCGTATGGTTGCGCTGTTCAGCGTCACTTCCGCCATCGTTGCGCCGCGCGGTTCCAAGCAGGGGAGGTGAATCACATCATGCGCGCCAACCTCCGCACTCTTGCGGACGAGAATCGCATTACCGTGCCAGCCCATTGAGTCGGTCTGCACATTGAGCGGCACAGCCTTATAGCCGCTCTGGCTGTCGAGCAGCAGCGGCGGGAGAGCCGCCGACCGCACGCCGAATCGCCTGTCGGCTTCCTGAAGCGCGATGATGTCGGCGTCGACTTCGTTCAGCACGTCGATCACTCGTTCTGGGATGCGGCGGCGGTCGGTGCCGATGGCCTTGCGGATATTGTAGCTGGCGATGCGAATGGACTTCATGGTGATGTAATGCGTCAGAAGCCCCTTCGTTTCCAAGGGGCAATGCAGCTTGCTCGCTCTTGAATTTCTGCATCCGGCCAGTTGCGGACAACCCACCTTCGTTCAGGGCGAATGGAGATAAGGGAATGTCCACCCTCCACCCAAAGGCGAAAATCCTAACCAAACCGCCAGCCGGGATTGTGTTCTATATATGTTCTGATATGCGTGGATCATGGCAAAGGCAAAGCGTAAATTCGTCTGTCAGCAATGCGGCACCATATCGGGCCGCTGGCAGGGCCAGTGCGACGATTGCGGGGAATGGAACAGCATTGTCGAGGAAGCGGCCGAAACCATCTTTTCCGCGCGCCACGATCTTCAGACCGGAGGCAGGGGGATTTCCCTCGTCGGCCTGAACAGCACCGTTCAATTGCCCGACCGCACCAGTACCGGGATAGCCGAGTTCGACCGCGCATTGGGCGGCGGCATCGTCTTCGGTTCCGCCACGCTGATTGGTGGCGATCCGGGTATCGGCAAATCCACGCTTCTCCTGCAAGCCGCCGCCCGCATCGCTGCCCGCGGTCTGTCGGTCGCCTATATCAGCGGGGAGGAAGCCACCGATCAGGTTCGCCTGCGTGCCCAACGCCTCGGCCTTGGCACGGCGCCGGTGCAACTCGCCAGCGCCACCTCCGTCCGCGATATATTGACCACGCTGGGGGAAGGGGAGCCGCCTGCGCTGCTCGTCATCGATTCGATCCAGACGATGCACAGCGACCTGATCGAAGGCGCGCCCGGCACCGTCAGTCAGGTTCGGGCCTCGGCTCAGGAACTCATCCGCTTCGCCAAGCAGCGCGGCACCGCGCTTGTCATGGTGGGCCATGTGACCAAGGATGGCAGCATCGCCGGTCCCCGCGTCCTCGAACATATGGTCGACACGGTGCTGAGCTTCGAAGGCGAGCGAAGCCACCAATATCGCATCCTGCGCGCGATCAAGAACCGCTTCGGCGGCACAGATGAGATTGGGGTCTTCGCCATGGTGGCAGAGGGGTTGGAGGAAGTCGCCAACCCTTCCGCCTTGTTCCTCACCCACCGTGATGAAAGTGTGACGGGGGCAACGGTATTCCCCGCGCTGGAAGGGACGCGCCCCGTTCTGGTCGAAATCCAGGCGCTGGTCGTCCGCCTGTCGAGCGGCGCGACGCCTCGCCGCGCGGTGGTCGGTTGGGACAGCGGGCGGCTCGCCATGGTCCTCGCCGTGCTGGAGGCGCGCTGCGGTCTCAGCTTTTCCACCTGCGAAGTCTATCTGAACGTGGCGGGCGGCTATCGCCTGTCGGACCCGGCGGCTGATCTTGCCGTTGCCGCCGCGCTTATGTCCGCGCTCACCGAACGCCCGGTTCCCGCCGATGTCGTGCTGTTCGGTGAAGTGGCGCTTTCGGGCGAAATCCGTCCCGTCGCTCATGCGCCGCTGCGTCTGCGCGAATCGGCCAAGCTCGGCTTCAACCGCGCGTTCGTTCCTGCTGCCGCTGCCGATGGTGTGAAGGGCATTTCGGTCAGCGGTTATCGTGCTCTCTCACAGCTTGTTGACCAGATGCTCGGGCGCGGATAGCCAGCCATGCCATGAACGCCGTCGACATCCTCGTCCTCCTCGCCATCGGCGGTTGCGCCATTTTCGGTTTGATGCGCGGTTTCGTGCAGGAAACGCTCTCGCTGATTGCCTGGGTGTTGGCGATCTTCGCCATCCGTTTGTTCCATGCTTCGGTTGCTGAACTGCTGACCCCGCTCATCGGTACGGAAAGCGGCGCGGCGATGCTGGCGTTGGTGCTGGTGTTCGGCGTGACCTTCGCGGCGGGAAAACTGCTCGCCCATGCCATCGGCAAGCGCACGCGCCAGTCGATCCTTGGTCCGGTCGACCGTGTGCTCGGTGGCGGCTTCGGCGCGATCAAGGGCCTGATCGGCGCGACCCTGTTCTTCCTCGCTTTCAGCCTTGTCTACGATACTTTCTACGGCAGCGGCGCGCGCCGCCCCGATTGGCTGTCTGACGCGCGCACCTATCCGCTGCTCAACGCGAGTGGACAGGCGATCAGCGAATTTGTCGCGGAACGACGCGCGCAGAAGCCTGCGGAACCGGCAGCGAATTAAGACGCAGATCCGGCGGGCGGCGGTTTTTGGCTAGGCTTTGCCGTTAAACAAGCCCGTGCTCCTGCCTTCGCGGAGGCGCGGCATATATGGGATCAGTGGTCAGTTCGCGAAGCCATCAAGGCGGACAAAAGCCGCCTCCTACAACCACCCCTTGACCCGATAAGCCTGCACCGTCGCCTTCAGTCCATCCTCGGTCGCTACCTCCGGCGACCACAGTGCCCTGGGCGGATGTTGCCCCATAGCGGCTACCCAGTCGGGGTGACAGAAATAGCGCACCCGGTCGGGCGTCAGCTTCGCGCCCTTGCCTCGGAAGAAACGGTCCATCCGCGCGCCCGCGCCCAGCAGCCACGCGGGTGTCGCCATGGTCCGCACCGTCCGCCCCAGCGCATGCCCGATTGCCTGCCCGAAATCCTGATGATCCCATCCCTGTGGCGTGCCGTCATCGACCTCATAGGTCTGCGCGAGGCTCATATCCGTCTCGCCCGTCAGCGTCAGCAGCAGTCGCGCCAGATCGCTGACCTCGATCACTGAAAGCCGCCCGCCCGGTGGCAGCAGCATCACGCCCCGCTTCGCCATGCGGAACAGTTCCAGCATCTCCTGGTCGCCCGGTCCGTAAATAGCGGGCGGGCGCACGATGGTCCAATCCAGCCCGCTGGCTTTCACATGCCGTTCGGCCAGTTCCTTGGACCAGCCATAGTCCGACAGTCCCGGCTCGCGCGCGGCCAGCGAAGATACATGCACCAGCCGCCTGACACCGCGCTTTCGCATGGCATCGACCACCGCCATCGTCCCGCGCGCATTGCCGACCTCAAAGCTGTCGCGGTCCGGCGCATTCACCACGCCTGCAATATGAATCACCGCGTCCACGTCGCGCACCAGCGTATCCAGCGCGGCGGCATCGTCCAGCGACCCTGGCACCCATTTAAGCCGTGCGCGCGGCGGTTGCGCCCGGCGGGTAAGGGCGCTTACATAATATCCGGATTCCAGCGCCTGGTTGAGCGTTTCGGCGCCGACGAATCCCGTCGCGCCGGTCATGGCGATGCGAAGTGTCATGGGGAGTCAGACCATCGCCAGATGGTCGCGATGGACCAGCACCGATCGGGGCAGATGACCCAGCAGCGCGGCGATGTCCTCGCTTCGCTTCCCTGCGATCCGCGCGGCTTCCTCGCTATCATATTCGATCAGGCCGCGCGCGATCACCCGGCCGTCCTCCGTCAATATATCGACCACATCGCCCCGTGCGAAAATGCCTTCCACCTTCGCTACGCCTGCCGGGAGCAAACTGTTGCCCTTGCCCAGCGCCTTTTCCGCGCCCGCATCGACGACGATCCGCCCGCGCACCGTCAACCGGCCCGCCAGCCATCCCTTGCGCGCGCGCTTTGCGGGGGCAGCGAGGAAGATCGACCCGCGCCCGCCCTTCGCCCAATGAGACAGCGGCGCTTCCACCTTGCCCGAAATGATGGCGAGGTGCGCGCCCGCGCTCGTCGCGATTCGCGCGGCCTCGATCTTGGAGGTCATGCCCCCCGATCCCATGCCCGAAGCGGACCCGCTGTCCGCCATGCCCGCGATCCGCGCATCGATGCGCTCGATTGTCTCTATCAACATGGCCTTCGCATCGGCATGCGGGTTGGCGCTGTAAAGCCCATCCACGTCCGAAAGGAGCACAACCGCGTCAGCCCGTGCCGCCTGTCCGATGCGCGCCGCCAGCCGGTCATTGTCGCCGAAGCGGATCTCCGCCGTGGCCACGCTGTCATTTTCATTGACCACCGGCACGACGTTCAACTGCATCAGCCGCTCCAGCGTCGCCGAAGCGTTGAGATAGCGCCGCCGATTCTCCAGATCGTCCAGCGTCACCAGCATCTGCGCGGCGGTGATGCCGTTTTCGTGCAGCAAGCTGGCCCAGCATTGCGACAGGGTGATCTGCCCGGTCGCCGCCGCTGCCTGCGCGTCTTCCAGCGACCCGCGCCCGCCCTTGGGGAGTTTCAGCCGCCGCGCGCCCAGCGCGATGGCCCCCGACGACACGATGATGACCTGCTGGCCCGCCGCGCGTCGCTCCGCCACATCGGCGACCAGCGTGCGGAGCCAGTTTTCACGCACCTGGCCATCGGGATCGACCAGCAATGCCGAGCCGATTTTGATGACCAGACGGCGGATTTGTGCGGGTAGGAAGCCGGAGAGAGGCGTTACAGGGGCGACCATGTGCTTTCGCCTTCCTCGCCCTCATCATCCGGCGCGTCGCCCTTATTCTGTGCCTCCCCCAGCAAGGGCAGCACGGCGTCCAGCAAAGCGCCTACGCCTTCGCCGGTCGCGCCGGAGATGATGAACATATCGACCACGCCCGCCTCGTCGCGAAGCTGCGCCGCGATGTCTTCCATCAATTCCTGCCCCAGCAGGTCGCCCTTGTTCAGCGCCACCAGCTGCGGTTTTTCGTCCAGCCCCGCGCCATAGGCGGCCAGTTCGTCCTGCACGATCCGAAATGCCTCGACTGGATCGTCGCCTGTCGCGTCGACCAGATGCACCAATACTCTGCACCGCTCGATATGCCCCAGGAATCGGTCGCCGATCCCCGCACCCTCGGCCGCGCCTTCGATCAGGCCCGGAATATCCGCCAGCACGAACTCCCGATCCCGATGGAGCACGACGCCCAATTGCGGCTTGGTGGTGGTGAAGGCATAGGCCCCCACCTTCGCCTTCGTATTGGTGACCTGATTGATGAAGGTCGATTTGCCAGCATTGGGCATCCCCAATAGCCCGACATCGGCCAGCAGTTTCAATCGCAGCCACACCCACATTTCCTGTCCCGGCCATCCCGTGCCATGTTGGCGCGGCGCGCGGTTGGTGCTGGTCTTGTAGGACAGGTTGCCCCGCCCGCCGTCGCCCCCGCGCAGCAGCACGAGCCGTTGCCCGACCTGGGTGAAGTCGGCCAACACCTCCTGCTCCTCATATTCGGGGATGCCGTCCTCGTCCTCCGTGCCTTCGATCGGCTGGGGATCGGAGAGGATCTGCGTGCCGACGGGAACCTTGATGACCAGATCGTCGCCGCCAGCGCCATAGCGGTTCTTGCCCGCGCCGGGCATGCCGCGCTGTGCTTTGAAATGCTGGGTATAGCGAAAGTCGATCAAAGTATTGAGGCCTGCGACGGCTTCAAAGATGATGTCGCCTCCCTTGCCCCCATTGCCGCCGTCGGGGCCGCCATATTCCACATATTTTTCGCGCCGGAAACTGACCGCTCCGGGGCCGCCCCAGCCGGACTTGATGAAAATCTTGGCTTGATCGAGAAAGTGCATCGCGCGCCCATAGCCGCTTATGCGGTGAAGTTAAACCGGCGATGGAAGGGGGCCTGCTGCTTGACGGTGGGAGAGGGGGCGTCATCATGGCGGGATCATGACCCATGCGCCCACGCTGCATAGCGAAAGACTGGTCCTGCGTCCCCACCGGCAGGAGGATTTTCTTGCCTGCCGCATGCTCTGGAGTGATGCCGAGGTGGTTCGCCATATCGGCGGCGCGACGCAGGATACGCAGGCGGTCTGGTTCCGCATGCTACGCTATGCGGGCATGTGGCAACTCCTTGGCTATGGCATGTGGGTGGTGGAGGACTGCGCGACAGGCGCCTTTCTGGGTGAAGCTGGCCTGCTAAGCGCCTGTCGCGGCATTGCGGAGCTGGAGGGTGTGCCGGAAATCGGCTGGGTCTTTTTACCGTCCGCCTGGGGTAGGGGAATCGCCTCTGAAGCGGTCGGGGCGGTGCTGCGCTGGGCCGACGCCCATATCGACGCTCCCGCGATTCGCTGTATTATCGAAGGCGACAATGTCGCGTCGTTCCGGGTGGCCGGGAAACAGGGCTTCTCCAGTATAGGAAAAGCCCTGATCGACGGAACCCCCGTCGAAATCCTGGACCGTTCCCGCGCCTCAGCCGGATAGGACCGGGAGTTTGGCTCCCGGCCCGAATTGCGCCCTTATGCCGCCAGGGCGGGCAGGGCGTCGCCATAGATGTCGAGTGCCGGGTCCACCGGCATGAGCGCGCTTTCACCTTCTTCGAAAATCAGGCAGTCGGCGGCGTTTTCACGACCATGGCTGCGCCGTTTTTCGACACGGCCGGTGAAGTGGAAGCCCATCTTCCGCAGCACATGACCCGAAGCGGGATTGTCCGCGAAGTGGGCCGCGCGCACGCCCCGCAGACCGCTGGCGCGAGTCATGCTGAGCAGGGCGCGAGTGGCTTCGGTGGCAAAACCAAGGCCCCAATAGGCGCGCGCGATCCAATAACCCAGTTCCGGCGTGCCGTCGGCGCATCGTTCGATTCCGCATCCGCCGACGAGACGCGGCGCTCCCTGCGTGCGCGCAAAGATCAGCAGGCGCGGCTGAAGCGAGTCCTGCGGCATCGACAGAAAGGCTTCGGCGTCCTGCGGCCGATAAGGGCTGGGCACGCGGGTCAGGTTCCGCAGGATTGCAGTATCGTCGATTGCCTGGGCCAGGGCATTTGCATCCTCCTTCCAGCCGGGCCGAAGCAGCAGGCGGGGGGTACGGGCGAACATGATAGATCTCTCCTCTTTTCTGCAGCGCCCATGGCCCACAAAAGTTACGGCTTGGCGACGCTCTCGACTGGCTGCCTTGGCTGCGCGATAGACGTGCGAAAAAGGCTTGGGTTCCAGCGGTTTGAGGGAAAATGAAGGAAGAGCCGGACGAATAGAAAAAGGGGCGCTCCCTGGGATGGGGCGCCCCTTGTTTCCCTCGAACACCGGCAGTTCGCCAAATGGCTTTCTACCGGGAGGATCGCCCTTGCGAAGGACGATCCGTCATCGATCGTCCGTTATTCTGCGGCTTCGGCCATCGCGTCGACCGATACATATTTGCGGCCGAGCTTACCGGTGTGGAATACCACGCGGCCTTCCCCGAGCGCGAACAGCGTGTGGTCCTTGCCCATGCCGACGTTACGGCCGGGATAGACGCGGGTGCCGCGCTGGCGAATGATGATGTTGCCGCCGATCACTTCCTGACCGCCGAACTTCTTGACGCCAAGGCGCTTGGATTCCGAATCGCGACCGTTACGCGACGAACCGCCAGCTTTCTTATGTGCCATGACCTAAACTCCTTAAATCTCTAGCTGCGGCTCAGGCGCCGATCGACACGATCTTCAGGATCGTGTGATTCTGGCGGTGGCCGTTCTTGCGGCGGTAATTGTGACGACGGCGCTTCTTGAAGACGATGACCTTCTCGCCTTTCGCCTGCGCGATGATTTCGGCGGCGACGGTCAGCTTGTTGGCGTCTTGCGCCTTGCCGCCTTCACCGGCGAACAGGACATCGTCCAGGGTTACCTTGTCGCCAGCCTCACCGGCCAGCTTTTCGACGACGATCTTGTCTCCGGCGGCGACGCGATATTGCTTGCCGCCTGTGCGCACGACTGCGAACATGGCTCTGTCTCTTCTTGTTCAAATCTGCTTTACGCAGATCATTGAGGACGAAAGTCCTGCCGACCCGCGCGGGAATGTGGCCCGGTAAGGTAATGACTCGCCTATGTCAACCGATATGGGGTGGCATTGGCACTGGTTTTCAGCGTTTTCATTCCCTATTTCTACCGAAAGAAAGGGAACCGCATGTTGCTACCACGCCGCAGGGACGACGCAGGAAAGGGCTGCCCGCTCTTTCTCGCGACGTTGTGGATGGCAATCTGCGTAGCTCTGCTTTGCGCGCTGGCGCCGCTTGGTCCTCCATCAAGCAAGCTCATGGGGTCCGCCTTCAATCCCGCGACGACCGCCGTGGTGCTGAAAGCCCGATCGCCTGCCGGGCCGCAGGTGAACAGGGTGATCCGACCGGATGGCGAGGGGCTTAAGTCCCTGCCTTATGCCGTCCCGCTTTCAGTTCTACCAATCCTTTGCGGGTTCGCGATTTCCCTCTGTGTTTTGCATACGCCAAACGCACTTGCCCTTCATTTTGCGAAGATTCTCGCTTCCACCGCTATCGGTCATCGTCCTCCGGCGCGCGCGCCGCCGCTCTCCTGAAAAGACAGCCGTTGCCGGCCTGCATCTCCCATGCGGCCCGGCTCGTCCTTTCTTGAAGAAGGAGTGCGCTGATGTCCCGCAAGAGAGTGCGGCGCGGGGGCAGTCGTTCCCGCCGTCGCCCACCCTGGTGGTTCATGCCAGCGGTCATGTCCGGTCTTGGCGCGGCTGCGGCTCTTATGTCTGCCGCCTTGCTGACCGCCATGGAATGAAGGATATAGTGCCGGCGGATGGCTGAGCCATCCGCCGGTGGACAGAAACAAAGGATTTCTATGCCCCATCACACGCCGCTGATCGGCACTATCGTTGCAGGTCTTGTCGTTGCGTTCATTCTGGGCGCTATCGCCCATCGTCTGAAACTTTCGCCGCTGGTCGGCTATTTGCTCGCCGGCATCATGGTGGGTCCGTTCACGCCCGGCTTCGTCGCGAACGCCAGCCTTGCCAATGAGCTGGCGGAAATAGGCGTCATCCTGCTGATGTTTGGCGTGGGCCTCCACTTTTCTCTGCGCGACCTGTTGTCCGTGCGGAAGATCGCCGTGCCGGGCGCCATCGGGCAAATCGCGGTCGCCACGTTGCTCGGTATGGCGCTCGCCTGGTCACAGGGCTGGTCTATTATGGGTGGCCTTGTTTTCGGTCTTGCGCTTTCCGTCGCCAGCACGGTCGTCCTGCTTCGTGCGTTGCAAGGCGCTGACCTCGTCGAAACGCAGCGCGGGCGGATAGCAGTGGGCTGGCTGATCGTCGAGGATCTGGTCATGGTGCTGGCCCTCGTGTTGCTTCCGGCGCTCGCGGGAGTGATGAATAGTGCGGAAACGGGCGGAGGCATGGAAGCGTTGCTCGTTCCGCTGTTCGGAACCCTGCTCAAGGTAGCAGGCTTCGTCGCGCTGATGTTGATAGTTGGGCGCCGTGTCATCCCATGGGCGCTACATTGGGTTGTTCATACTGGTTCTCGTGAGTTGTTCCGTCTCGCTGTGCTCGCCATCGCGTTGGGCGTGGCCTTCGGTGCGGCGGTCGCCTTTGACGTGTCTTTCGCGTTGGGCGCTTTCTTCGCGGGCATGATCCTGGGCGAAACGCCGCTCAGCCGCCGGGCGACGGAGGAAACACTGCCGTTGCGCGATGCCTTTGCGGTGCTGTTCTTCGTGTCAGTGGGAATGCTGTTCAATCCTGCCGTTTTGGTGCAGCAGCCGCTGCTGTTGCTTGCGACCGTCGCGATCATTATCATCGGCAAAACAATCGCCGCTTTCGCTATCGTGCGCGCCTTCGGTCATCCTACGGACACGGCGCTCACCATTTCGGCGAGCCTCGCGCAGATTGGCGAATTTTCTTTTATTCTTGCATCGCTGGGCACTGGTCTGGGCGTGCTCCCGGCCGAGGGGCGCGATTTGATACTGGCCGGCGCGATCGTGTCGATCCTGCTCAACCCGATAATCTTTTCCCTGGTCGTGCGCGATCGCAAGGAGGAGGAAAGGGAAGAAAATGAGGAGCCGACACCAGAAACGCCCCGCATGGGCCATGTCATTCTGGTGGGCTATGGGCGCGTGGGAAAACTGATCGCGTCGCGCCTCGCCGAACGCAACGTCCATTTCGTCGTGATGGAAGGTGATGCTGACCGGGCGGGGGAGGCCGAGGAGGCGGGCCTATCCGTAGTGCGCGGCAGCGCGCTGGAGGACCGGCACCTGAAGGCGGCAGGCATAACGGAAGCGCGCCGCTTGCTCATCGCCGTGCCCGAAGGCTTCGAAGGCGGCGCGATCCACGAACATGCGCGCCACCTCAACCCCGATCTGCAGGTCATTGCCCGCGCCCATAGCGATGCGGAGGTCGCGCATCTGGAAGGGTTGGGCGTGCCCCACATCGTCATGGGCGAACGGGAACTTGCATCGCGCATGCTGGCTCTTTGCGGGGCTGGCTGAAGCTCTTCAGGCTGACGCTATGCCAAGGGCGGTCGATATGGCTTAATTGGGCGCCTGCCGCATCCTGCGCGGCGACCCGGCAGATGTCATCGGCGTCCAGCGAAAAATCGCGGACGCCGATAACTGCTTCTTGGTTCCGGGCGGAGTCCGCGCCGGAAGTGACCATGATGGCGAAAGGGTGAATTACCCGCGCGGTTTGCGCGGGCCGCCGCGCTTTGGTCCCTTGAACGGCCGCGGGCTGTGTGGTGCCCCGCCCCGAGGGCGATCGCCATTGCCTGGCCGCGGGCCGCCTTTGCGATGTTCGCGGGCTTGCTCGCGCGGCGTGCCTTCAATTTGCTCGATTGCGACTTCCGCGCCCTCGTCATTCGCCTGCCCCGTCCGTTTTACCGCCGCCATGAAGCGCGATGCGATGGCAGAGGGAATTTCGAACAACGTCTCGTTGGCGGCGATGCGGATCGCGCCGATCTCGCCACGGCTGACATGGCCACGGCGACAGACCAACGGCAATATCCAGCGGGGGTCGGCATTCTGCCGTCGTCCGATGTCCATGCGGAACCAGACCGTATCCTCGAAACCGGGACGCGGCCCATCGCGCCGAGGCGGCGCTTCGCTGGCGTCGAGCAGTTCCTCCGGCTGGGGCAGGGCGGCGCGGGCGCTACGCACCAACATGGCCGCGATTTCCTTCGCGCTCTTTTCCTCAAGCAGTTCCGCGCCCAGCGCCCAGTCAGCCTCGTCCAGTTCGGCCCTTTCCATCAGGGCAGCGCGCAGCCGCGCATTATCCTGTTCCTGAATGGCCTCGCGGCTGGGCGGTGTGCCCCACTCGACGGGGATCTTTGCGCCCCGCAGCATGGATTCAACCCGGCGGCGGCGCGGATAGGGCACGATCAGCACCGCCGTTCCCTTCTTCCCCGCGCGCCCGGTGCGGCCCGAACGGTGCTGCATCGTTTCCGCATCGCGCGGCAGCTCGACATGGACGACGAGGGAGAGGTTCGGCAGATCGATGCCACGCGCCGCCACGTCGGTCGCCACACACACCCGCGCTCGCTTGTCACGTAGCGCCTGCAATGCATGATTGCGTTCATTCTGGCTATGCTCCCCCGACAGGGCCACGGTGGCAAAGCCCCGCTCCGTCAAACTCGCATGCAGATGCCGTACATTGTCCCGCGTCGCGCAAAAGAGGATCGCCGTCTCCGCCTCGTGAAAGCGCAGCAGGTTGACCACTGCATTCTCAATATCGGCGGGTGCGACCGTCAGCGCCTGATAGCTGATGTCGCCATGGCCGCGCTCATCGCTGACGGTGGAGATGCGTAGCGCATCCTTCTGATAACGCCGGGCCAACGCTACGATGGGCTTGGGCATCGTGGCGGAGAACAGCAGCGTCCGCCGACCTTCCGGCGTCGCGTCCAGTATCTCTTCCAGATCCTCGCGGAATCCCATGTCGAGCATCTCGTCCGCTTCATCGAGCACGGCTGTCCCCAGAGCTGACAAGTCCAGCGCCCCGCGTTCCAGATGGTCACGCAGACGCCCTGGCGTGCCCACGACGATATGTGCGCCATGGGACAGCGCTCGCCGCTCCTTGGAAGCGTCCATGCCGCCCACACAGGTCGCGATCCGCGCCCGCGCTGCGCCGTAGAGCCACTCCAGTTCCCGGCTCACCTGCAGCGCCAGTTCGCGCGTCGGTGCGATCACCAGTCCCAGCGGTCTGCCCGGAACAGGCAGCTTCCCCGCCTCGTCCAGCAATTCCCCCGCCATGGCAAGGCCGAAGGCCACGGTCTTGCCCGATCCGGTCTGCGCGGAAACCACCAGGTCGCGGCCTTCCGCTTCGGCCTGCGTCACCTGAGCCTGTACCGGAGTCAGGTTTTCATAGCCTTTCTTGCCGAGCGCGTCGGCGAGCAGGGGAGGGAGATGTTCAAAAGTCATGTTCTGTTTGTCCGTCGGAATAAGCGACCCGCCTCTGCCGACGGTATCTTGATCTGTGCCGGGCCAGGTTCCCAGCGTCCCATCCGGGTAACATCCCATCCCCCCTCATCCGTTCGGGCTGAACCTCTGGAGGCTCCGCTCTTTCTTTTGAAGTTGCAGAAGGTGGAACGACCTCTGGCCCCGCTCAGTTTCGGCGAGGCAATCCTGGCGCTTTCCCGAAGGAAGGCGAAGTCGGAACGTCCTTAGCAGAGGGCGTCCCGAAAAAGAAGAAAGCCTCCTTCCTCACGCGGAGGAAGGAGGCTCCCCTGTAGCTTGTAAACGTCCAATCAGGCCGCGGCGACTTCCGTCACATCGACCTTCACGCCCGGACCCATCGAAGACGACAGGGCGATCTTGCGGACATATTTGCCCTTGGCGCCAGCAGGCTTAGCTTTGACGATCGCATCGACGAAAGCGTCGAAATTCTTGCGAAGATCGTCCTGGCTGAAGCTGGCCTTGCCCAGACCGGCGTGAATGATGCCCGCCTTTTCGACGCGGAATTCGATCTGGCCACCCTTGGCGGCTTTCACGGCTTCGGCGACGTTCGGCGTCACGGTGCCCAGCTTGGGGTTTGGCATCAGGCCCTTGGGGCCAAGAACCTTACCCAGACGACCGACCAGACCCATCATGTCGGGAGTGGCGATCACGCGCTGGAAGTCGATATTGCCAGCCTGGATGCTGTCTAGCAGGTCTTCGGCGCCCACCACGTCGGCACCGGCAGCAGTCGCGGCTTCAGCCTTGTCGCCACGGGCGAACACGGCCACGCGTACGGTCTTGCCGGTGCCTGCGGGCAGAGTGACGACGCCGCGGACCATCTGGTCGGCGTGACGCGGATCGACGCCCAGGTTGATCGCGATTTCGACGCTTTCGTCGAACTTGGCGGTCGCGTGGGTCTTGATGAGGCCCAGCGCTTCGTCAACGTTGTGCAGCTTTTCCTTGTCCACGGCAGCGGCCAGGACCTTCGCCTTCTTCGTCAGCTTTGCCATGATCTCAGCCCTCCACCACTTCGAGGCCCATCGCGCGGGCGGAGCCTTCGATGATCTTCGTCGCCGCGTCGATGTCGTTCGCGTTGAGGTCGGCCATCTTGGCCTGCGCGATTTCGGTGAGCTGCGAACGCTTGATTTTTCCGGCGACGACCTTGCCGGGTTCCTTCGAACCGGACTTGAGGTTCACGGCCTTCTTGATGAGGTAGGTGGCTGGCGGCTGCTTCGTGGTGAACGAAAAGCTGCGGTCTGCATAGACAGTGATGATGGTCGGCAGCGGCGTGCCCTTTTCCACCTTTTCCGTCTGGGCGTTGAACGCCTTGCAGAATTCCATGATGTTCACGCCGCGCTGACCCAAAGCAGGGCCGATCGGCGGCGAGGGGTTGGCGGCTCCAGCGGGCACCTGGAGCTTGATATAGCCCGTAATCTTCTTGGCCATTTTCACTCACTCTATTGCTGGAAGGACGAAAATCCGGCCTTCCGGTTCAAGTTTAGCGGTGTTGACGGATCACCGAAGCGATCCTCCCGCGGCACTTCCGGGCCAGAAGCCCGAAAATCCTTATTTCGACAGTTCGACCTGTTCGAAATCCAGTTCGACCGGCGTGGCGCGGCCGAAGATCGACACCGACACCTTGACCCGGTTCTTTTCGAAATCCAGTTCTTCGACTGTGCCGTTGAAGCTTGCGAAGGGACCGTCCAGCACCTTGACGCTGTCGCCGATCTCGTAATCGACGCTGACCTGATGCTTGGGCGCAGCGGCAGCTTCCTGCTGCGCGCCGAAATAGCGGGCGGCTTCCGATTCGCTGATCGCCTGCGGCTTGCCGCTCGATCCCAGGAAGCCCGTCACCTTGGGCGTATTGCGGACCAGGTGGTAGATGTCGTCGTTCATGGCGAGCTTGGCGAGGACATAGCCAGGCATGAACTTGCGTTCGACCTGCACCTTCTTGCCGCGCTTCACCTCGGTGATCGTCTCGGTCGGCACCTCGACCTGCTCGACCAGTTGAGAGAGGCCCATGCGCTCGGCTTCGGAGAGGATCGATTCCTTCACCTTGTTCTCGAAGCCCGAATAGGCGTGGATGATGTACCAGCGCGCCATGTTACCGTCTCAAACTCCCAAAAAAGCCGAAATATCAGCCCCGACCCGACGCAAAGCCCAGCAACCACTGGACGATCGCGCCGAAGAAGGTGTCGATGCCGAAGAAGAAGAGGCCCAGCAGCGTCGTCATAATGACCACCATCACCGCCGTCATCACCGTTTCGCGGCCCGTTGGCCACACGATCTTCGACGCCTCAGTCTTCACCTGATTGACGAATTCGCCCGGAGAAACCTTCGCCATCGCCTGCCTCAAAACCTTCGTAACAACACCAATTCGCGAAGCAACAGTCCGCCCTCCGGACCCCGCCATGTCGGCGTCCCGGGGTGCGGCCGCCGCTCCGCGACCCAATTCTTCGCCCGCGCTCCTATCCGCAAATCCCTATGAAAACAAGAGAAAGCGGCGGTTCGCGTGGCAGGAGTGGAGGGACTCGAACCCCCGGCATTCGGTTTTGGAGACCGACGCTCTACCAGCTGAGCTACACTCCTGTACTGGCGAAGGAGGGCGCTTTAGCGTGGGCAGGCGGGCAGAGCAAGCAGGATTATGCCGCCATTGGCACAGCGTCTGCAACGGACGTATCGGCACTGGTCTGTCGCTCGGCCTCCGCATTGATCTGCGCGCCCAGCAGCACGACGAAGGCGGAGACGAACAGCCAGAGTTGTAGCACCACCACCGCGCCCAACGATCCATATGTTTCGTTGTAATTGCCAAAATGAGAGACGTAGAGTGACACCGCCAGCGTCGCGCCCAGCCAGCACAGCGTCGCGGCCACCGACCCCACGGTAAGCCATTGCCACTGTGCTCGTCGCCGGTTCGGGCCGAAGCGGTAGATAAGGCCGAAAATTGCGCTCGCGAGCAGGCCTGCGCTCAGCCATGTTGTCGCCTTGATCGCGAACAACACGCCTGGCCCCCATCCCGTAAGCAGCTTTTGGAGCAGGCCGATGACCGTCGCGGTGAACACGCCAGCGACCACGATCAGCACGGCGGAAAAGGTGATCCCCATCGACACCCGGTAAAATGCGAACAGGCCGCGCCCTTCCTTTTCCCCATAGACCACATTGAGCGCCTCCATCACCGCCGAAGCCGCCCGCGTCGCGCCATAGACCGCCAGCGCCAGCGCGACCGCCAATCCCACGCCCGCCACGCCTTTCGCGGTCGTCACCACCCCCAGCAGCTGGTCGTTGATGAGCGATGCGGCGTCGGCGGGAACCACGGTGATGATCGCTTGCATATGGCGGCTCACCAGTTGCGGGTCGCCGAACAGGCCATAGGTCATGACGACAGCCGCCAACAGCGGCGCGAGGCTGAGGAAGGCATAATAGGCCACTCCGGCGGCCAGCAGCGTCAGATGATTCCCGGAAATGGCGGCGTAGACCCGTTTCAAAATTTCCCACCATGCCCGCGGTGGAATCTTCCATGGGGCATCGACATGGACCTGCTGCGCGATCATCTCTCTCATCGGCTCCCCCTTGTTACGGCATCTCCCATAAGCAAGCGCGCAAGGGAGCGGGGAGTTCCCTTCCCATGGCGGTTGCGTCTCCTCTCCAGAGTCGCAAGCTATGGGGAAGCCGATAGCGTGGCCTTGATGGGCGCTGAAACAGGTTCAGCATGACGATGGAGAATGTCCACCCTTGGCAGGAGCAATCCTTGCAAGACAGCAGAGTTGCAGGTCGCATAATCCCTAAAGGAAAACTCCGCCCTTCATGATCTGCCGTACGCGTCCTTGCACCGGGACGCGGTCGAAGGGCGTATTGCCCGCCTGCGCCGCCATCTTTGCCGAATCGATGATCCACGGCGCATCAGGATCGACGAAGATCAGATCAGCCGCGCTCCCAGTGCCGAATCCTCCCGCATTCACGCCCAATATCTTCGCAGGATTGGCGCTTAGAAGCATCATGAGCCGATTGATCGACACCAGCCCTTCCCGCACCAGATTGAGTGATAGCGCCAGCAGCGTTTCCGCCCCCGCCATGCCGGGCGACGCATCGACGAAGGGCAGCCGCTTGTCTTCCGGTCCGCGCGGATCATGGCCGGAGGTGATGACGTCCACAGACCCGTCGCGCATCGCCTCCAGCGCGGCCTTGCGATCATCCTCCGACCTAAGTGGAGGAGACAGGCGCGCGAAGGTGCGGAAATCCGTCACGGCCTGATCATTCAGGAACAGATAGGCCGGGCTGATGCCACATGTAACTTTCAGTCCCTCTGCCTTCGCCCCGCGGATCAGATCGAAGCCGGCCTTCGTCGTTACCAGCCGGAAATGCACCGCCGCGCCCGTTTCCCGCGCCAGCATGAGGTCGCGCGCGATGGCCATCGCTTCGGCGCAGGCAGGCGCGTGCGGCAATCCCAGACGCGTCGCCGTCTCGCCGCTGGTCGCCACCGCTCTGCCCGTCAAGCCGCTATCTTCGGGGTGTGTAATGACTGTCAGCCCCAGCCCCGAAGCATAGGACAGCACCCGCAGCATTACGCCGGAATCCGCGATCCACTGGCGTCCTGTGCCCACGGCTTTCGCGCCGGCGGCCTGCATCATGCCGATCTCGGCCAGTTCCATGCCTTTCAGGCCCCGCGTCGCCGCCGCAATGGGATGCACCCAGAAATCGGGCTTCCCGGCTCGCGTCGCTTGCTGGATGAGTCCCACGTCGTCCAGAGGTGAGGATTGATCCGGCATTAACGCCGCCCGCGTAATTCCTCCGAAATGAAAGGCGGGCTTGTCCGTGGCGAACACCCCAAGATCCACCAGTCCCGGCGCGACCACCAATCCCTTAGCATCGATCCTCTCCGCATCTTGCGGCAGTGTGACGTCGCCCGCCGCGACGATCCGGTCGCCCTCGATCAGGATCGAGCCCTCGGTCAGCCTGTCGCCCGCCGGATCGGCCAGTTTCCCGTTGATGATGGCGAGCTTGCTCATGCCCATCAAGTCCTTGTTGTCGGCCGGGATGTTCAAGACCAACCCTCCACGCCCCGCGCGCCGCGGGTCAGCACGTCAAGGCATGCCATGCGTACCGCCACGCCCATTTCCACCTGCTCGGTGATCGCGGATCGCTCAGGATCGTCCGCTACACTGCTTGAAATCTCGACGCCCCGGTTCATCGGTCCCGGATGCATCACCAGCGCATCGGCTTTCGCTATCGCCAGCCGCTCCGGCGTCAGTCCGTAGAGCATATGATATTCGCGCGGGGAGGGGATGAAGGCTCCGTCCATCCGCTCGTTCTGAAGGCGTAACATCATCACCACGTCCACGCCGTCCAGCCCTTCATCCATGCGGGTGTAGGGCGTCGCGCCCAGCATCTCGACCTCCGGCGGCATCAGCGTTGGCGGCGCCACCGCCCGCACTTGTGCGCCCAGCGCGGCAAGGCTGAGCATGTTCGATCGCGCCACCCGGCTGTGCAATATATCGCCGCAGATCGCCACGATCAGCCCTTCGAAACCGCCTTTGCGCCGGCGGATGGTCAGCGCGTCGAGTAGTGCCTGCGTCGGATGCTGATGCCATCCGTCGCCCGCATTCAGCACCGCGCAGTCCACCTTGTCCGCGATCAGCGCAACCGCTCCTGAACTCGCATGACGGATGACGATCACGTCTGCGGCCATGGCGTTCAACGTCATGGCCGTGTCAATCAGCGTTTCGCCCTTCTTTACGCTGGACTGGCCCGCGTGCATGTTGACGACGTCCGCGCCCAGCCGTTTGCCCGCGATCTCGAAGGACAGCAGCGTGCGGGTCGAATTTTCGAAGAAGGCGTTGATCTGCGTCATCCCCGCAAGCCGGTCATCATGCTTGCGTGCATTGCCGCGATTGGCCTTCGCCCATTGCTCCGCCTCGTCCAGCAAGAACCGGATTTCCCACGGTTTGAGATCGGCAATCGACAGCAGGTGCCTATGCGGAAACAACGCCCGGCCTGTCAGCTCGAGCGTTGCGGATGGAATGGTGATTTCGGGCATGAACCGATCCTTTAAGCGAGGGCGCAAGGGAGGGCAAGCCGATCCAAAATTCTACCCGTCCTGCCCTACCGGAACCGGCATGCCCGCGCGTTGTTGTCCTCTGTGAAAGGAAATTTCGATGTATAAGGAAGAGTAAGATGGCGATGTCGTTACCCATGTTTCGCGGGTGGAGGCGCGTGGCGGGGCTTCCACTCATGTGACCCGCTATGTTTTGAGCATCAGCCTGGGTCTGGTTGTGATCCTTTTTGCCATCCTGCTGGCTACGGGATTTTTCAACACCGCACAGACAGGGGCGGACAATTCCCACATGGCGAACGTCGCAGAGGCAAATGGCAGCTAAACCCGTTGCGAGCGACGCGAGTTGATCGTCGCGTTCATCGTCCGGTTTACCAAGGAGATTGATATGCAGAAGGAACAAGGCGACAAATCTGCCCGCAATCCTGCGGCAAGTCGTGATGATGTGCCTCCGCCGGAGCAGGGCTCGCCCGGAGAAGATACAGACAATGATCATGACGAGGCGGCCAGGCGGATTGAGAAGGGAAAGGATAAAGATCCGAACCCGCTGGCCCCGCCTGTAAATACGCAGGCGGGGAGTTGACGCGGATGTCGGAAGGATGGGCGCGTGCCGCCACACCCGGCCTGCTCAAATCCACCCTCCATATCGGCTGAACTACATGGCAAAAGCTGAGCGCGTCAGTCATTTCCGAGAGAATATCGTTCTCTACGGCGCGTTGCTCGCCAATATCGGAATTGCGGTCGCGAAATTCGTGGCGTCGGCCTTCACTGGTTCATCTTCGATGCTGACGGAGGGTGTGCATTCGCTGGTCGACAGCGGCAATCAGGTGCTGTTGCTCTATGGTCAGGCCAAAGCTAAAAAGCCATCCGATACGATACATCCTTTTGGCTATGGCAGGGAATTATATTTCTGGGCGTTTGTGGTGGCGATCCTGATATTTGCCATCGGCGCGGGGGTGTCCGTCTATGAAGGCTGGGTGCATGTCGGAAAGCCCGAGCCGCTCCGAGATCCCTATATGAACTATGCCGTTCTTGCGGTTGCCTTTCTACTTGAAGGAACATCCTGGACGATCGCCGTTCGAGAGTTCGGCCGCAAGCGCGGGTCGAGCAGTTGGTGGCAATCGATCAGGCGATCCAAAGATCCGGCAGGCTTTATCGTTCTGTTTGAGGATAGCGCCGCATTGGTCGGTCTGCTGTTCGCGGCAATTGGAGTTTGGGCGAGTCATCATTATGGCAATCCGCGTTTGGACGGGATCGCTTCGATCGCTATCGGCCTCGTTCTGGGGGGCGTAGCCATATTGCTGGCACGCGAAGCTAAAGGCTTGCTGATCGGCGAAAGCGCCGATGGCACTCTTATCAGGACTGTTTGGCGACTGCTTGATGGGCGGCCGGAAATCACGGCAGTCAATCATATCCGCACCATCCATACCGCGCCCGATGCCGTTTTCGTAGCGATCAGCGCAGACTTTGCCGACGACTTGCCCATGGGGCAGGCGGAAAGCCTTATCGAGGAAATGGAAAGCGCAATGAAGCAGGCCGTTCCCGAACTCACCTCCATCTACATCCGGCCCGAAAAGCGCGAAAACGCAGTCGTCCAGTCGCGCCCGACGTGATCGGGTGATGAAATGTGCCATTCGGTCTCAAGACCCTAATCCCGACCATTGATTTTTCAGTCGGAACACAGATGCCATGATTGCCGTTCTGGAAGGCATTCGCAGATCGGCAGGTTGAGGTCAGCCAGGCCGTCCGGGTCGCTACCCTCGACATAAAAGCGGGCGTCACATCCGATGAAGGCGATGGAGATGCCTGGCCCGCCTTGCGATCGAAAATCCTCGACCATGATATATTGCTATTCGGTAGCCCGATCTGGATGGGGCAGGTCGACAGCGTGGGCAAGCGGGTGCTTGAGCGTATGGATGCCTTCTTTTCGGAAACCGATGAACAAGGGCGGATGCCTAGTTATGGCAAGGTCGCCGTGGCGGCGGTCGTTGGCAATGAATATGGCGCTCACTTCTGTTCGGCCTAGATTTTCCAGGCTTTCAACGATGTCGGCTGGACTATTCCGTCGGTTGCGGCCTGCTATTGGGTTGGTGAAGCCATGGGATCGACCGATTTCAAGGATCTTCGGAAGGTAGCCCAAATGGTCGAAAAGACGGCGAAGATGGTGGCGTCCAATGCGGCGCCCCTTGCCGCATCGCTGAAGTCGCAGCCCTACCCGGGCTAGTCGCCCCCTGTGGGAAGCGAGGATCGAATTTTCCCTTTTCGTGCGACCTTTTTGCCCGCTCGCGCGTATTGATCGGGTCGAGGGGATTGGCCTCCTCACTCATAGCTATCGAAGCTGGAAAGGAGGAGCTAGCCGCCTTGAACATAAGTTCCACTCTTCGTCCCGCATCGTTGCCCGAACAGGATCTGGCTGAGCGTTTCCAGACGGTTCGCGAACGCACGCTCGATCTTGTCGCCCCGCTTTCCGATGCAGATGCCAGCGCGCAATCCCTGGTAGATGCCTCCCCCGCCAAATGGCATCTGGCGCACACGACATGGTTTTTCGAGACCTTCATTTTACGCGACCATCTGGAAGGTTATCGGCTGTTCAATGAGAGATGGCCCTTTCTTTTCAACAGCTATTATGAAGCGGAGGGCGCGCGTCAGGCCCGATCGCAGCGAGGGCTGCTGACGCGACCCGCTCTTGGCGAAGTCAGGCGGTTCCGGGAATATGTGGATCAAGCCGTGTTGACTGCGATCCCCTTTTTGGCGGAACGCTGCGGTGAATTGCTGGAGCTTGGCTTGCATCATGAGGAGCAGCATCAGGAATTGCTGCTGACCGACGTCAAGCACCTCTTTTCCTGTAATCCATTGGGCCCTGCGTTATGGCCCATGCTTCCCGTGCCGATGGTCGGGGATGTTGCGGACTCGGGGTCAGCATGGCGTGAATTTTCCGGCGGACTCGTCGAAGTCGGGACCGATGGCGATGCCTTCGCCTTCGATTGCGAGCAACCCCGCCATAAGCATTTTCTGAATCCCTATGCCTTGGCCCGGCGAACCGTCACCAACGGCGAATGGATCGCCTTCATGGAGGATGGGGGTTACCGCAATCCTGCATTGTGGCTGGACGAAGGCTGGAACTGGGTAAAGGCGGAAGGAATCGAAAGTCCGCTTTATTGGCGATGCGAAGACGACGGGCATTGGATGCATTTCACGCTGGCGGGCTGGCAACCAGTCGATTCGGCCGCACCCGTCGTTCATATCAGCCTTTTCGAGGCGGATGCCTTTGCGGCCTGGTCAAGCGCGCGCCTGCCGACCGAGCAGGAGTGGGAACATGCTGCCCAAGGTCTCGATCCCGATGGCGGCATGCAGTTCGATGGCGAATATGAAGCAGGGCCGAGCGCCGCGTCAGACCCGAAAGGACTCAGTGAGATGTTCGGTTCTGTCTGGGAATGGACGGGATCGCCTTATCGGCCCTATCCCGGCTTTCGCGCGGCAAAGGGCGCCGTCGGCGAATATAATGGTAAGTTCATGAGCAACCAGTTCGTGCTGAAGGGCGGGAGCTTCGTCACTCCGCGGGGCCATATGCGCGGGAGCTATCGCAATTTCTTTCAACCCGAAAAGCGCTGGCAGTTCACGGGTCTTCGCCTTGCGAAGGATCTGACATGACTGCAGGCGCAGGTCTTCGGATTGTGGATATCGATGCAGAGGGCGTGAATATCGCCTTCCGTGAGGATGTGGTGACGGGCCTTGCGGAGACCCAGAAGGCGATACCCGCGCGCTGGTTCTATGATCTGCGCGGATCGCAGCTTTTCGAGGAGATCACCCGCCTTCCCGAATATTATCCGACCCGCACGGAAACCGCTTTGTTGCGGGACAGTGGGCCAGAAATCGCGAAAATGGCAGGCCCCGATCGGACAGTGGTGGAATTCGGATCGGGCAGTTCGGTCAAGACGCCTCTATTGCTCAGCGCCATCGCCCCCCGTGCCTATGTCCCCATCGACATTTCAGGCGAGTTTCTGCGGCAGTCGAGCCGGGATCTGGCGAAAAAATTTCCGGGCCTGCCGGTCATCCCGGTGGAGGCCGACTTCATGCGAAAGGTCGATTTACCCCCGCGCCTGATAGGCGAGAGCCTGTTAGGCTTCTTTCCCGGTTCGACCATAGGCAATTTCGTGCCCCACACCGCCATCGATCTTCTGCGTTCGATGTGCAATACGCTGGGGAGAAACGCCCAGTTGCTGATCGGCATCGACCGTATCAAGCAAGTGGATCGCCTTCTTGACGCTTATGATGATGCGGAAGGGGTGACGGCTGCCTTCAACCTAAACCTGCTTCACCGGATCAACCGTGAACTGGGGGCCGACATTCCGGTAGACCAGTTTCGCCACGTCGCTCGCTGGAATGAAGGGTGGAGCCGCATCGAAATGCATCTGGAGGCGGTGAAGGATGTTCGCTTTTCGCTTTGCGGGCGCAGCTTTTCCATGCGTGTAGGCGAAACAATCCATACCGAAAACAGTCACAAATATAGCCCCCGGCAGGCCATCTTGTTGTTGCACGCGAGCGGTTGGTCACCTCTTGTTCGCTGGACGGACGATCAGGACGATTTCCTGCTGTTTCTCGCTGAAGCAACGCAGTTCCGTTCAGCGCCCTAAAGGGAGTATCGCGACACGGTCGGCTTTTGTGCCCAAGGCAAGCTTCAATGGTTGGGAAGGCTGTCGGCCGGGCTGAGCATCCCTTGGGTCGCATCAGGCGACCGGATATGTTCACGGCGGATGCCAAGACCCAGCAGACGCGCCGGTAGGCCCTGCAATGGCGGAATGGCTTGAAGAAGGCGCAGAATGGCAGGCGCACGGGGGGCCTGATTACGCATCGCCGCACCGATGACGCTGCGGTGCACGATGCGCTGGACGGCCTGTATCACCTTCACCGGGAACATTCGCCGCCGCTCCACTTCATGCAGAAGCGGATCGGGATCGGCGCCTTTGGAAAGCGGCCCCGCAAGGATATTGGCGGCAGCTACCGCATCCTGAATCGCCAGATTGATGCCGACGCCGCCAACCGGTGACATGGCATGTGCGGCATCGCCTATCGCCAGAAGGCCGGGGCGGTGCCAGCGCGTCAGGCGATCAAGCGACACGGTCAGTTGTTTGACGTCATCCCATTGGTCGATCGCCCCGATATACCCTGCAAGTGCTGGGACGGTCGCTGCAACGTCGTTTCGAAAGCGTGGGATGCCAGCGGCACGAACGACTTCGGCCGACCCTTTTTCGATCACGCGCGCGCATCGGAAATAATCGCCTCGGTCGATTGTGACGATCATCTCGCCCCGGTCGACATAGCCTTGCGTTCGGTTATCCGGCGTCCTTTCCTTGGGTATTCGGAACCACAACACGTCTATGGGCGCCTTTAGGTCCCGACGGGGAAGCTCGGCGGCGTCTCGCAGAACGGAGTTCCGCCCGTCGGCAGCGATCACCAGGGATGCCCGGATCGATTCGCCGCTCGCGAGCCGTATGCCTTCGATCCGTTGCGGCCCGTGCAGCAAGCCGGTCACCTCTTCGCCCATCTGCATGGAAAAGGCAGGCAGCGTGTGCGCTTGTTCGGCCACGAAATCGAGGAAATCCCATTGCGGCATCATTGCGATGAACTTTGCCCGGCCCGGCAGGCGACGAAAGTCGGCGATCTGGTAGGCCCGGCCGGCGATAACGGCTCCGATGGACGGCACCTTATCATGATTGCGAGCGAGCAATATGTTGAGGAGGTTCAATTCGTCAAAGAGGTCGAGTGTCGAGGGATGGACCGTGTCGCCCCTGAAGTCCCGAAGAAAATCGGTGTGTTTTTCCAGGACTAACGTGCGAACACCTGCCCGCGCAAACAGCAGTCCAGCCATCATCCCCGCTGGGCCGCCGCCAACGACTATGACCGGAAGAGCGCTGTCCTTTGTCACGAAAACAAGCTTACGTCGCCTTTGCTTTCTGGTCCATGGCCTGAAGCTTACACCTGCGTTTCACTCAAGTGCCTGCCATGGCGATGAAGATATCCCACATCCGGTCGAAATCCTCCCTGATCCGCGTTTCGGTCCAGGGTTCCGCACTGGTGAGGGCCTGCCAACGGGGGCCCTCCGTCACTAGCCGCAAGAGCGCGGTGCGCCACAGGTCTATGGGCGCCGGTTTCAACATGCCGGCCGCCTGCGCGGATGCGATGCGCCGATCCACCTGGTCGGCGAGTTCACTCGGCAAAGACGGGATCGCCGACATCTCCTTCCGCATGGCGGCGGATGCTCCCCATATCACGATACGCTGCAGGTCGATCGCGGTAGGGCTGGTCACGAAACGGCAATAGGCTTCGGCTGTCCGGCGTAGCGCCACCAGCGGATCGTCCGATGGCAGGATGGCAGCGTCGGCCTGTGCTTCCAGTTGTGCGATCTGCAGGCGAAGAACGTGGTCGAACAATTGCCGCTTGTCCCCATGTCGCCGATAGACCGCGCTGCGTGTTAGTCCCGCCGCGCGGGCAATTCGTTCGATCGAAGCTCCGGCGAAGCCCATGTCCCGAAATTCCGCTAGCGCCGCCTTCAACACGGCTTGATCGAGGTCGCTGGCCTCATGCGATGATGGACGTCCTGTGCGCCGCCGGGTCGTTGCGGGGACTGAGCGAACTGAAATCGATCTGGAAGAAGATTTTTCGGGCATCGGCTCACCTGTCACAGCAAGGCAAAAGATTGCAATGCGATAAACGCGACATATTGTCGCTTTTTTATTCCCTTATGCGTAATCCACCGCTAGCATCCGGCCATCCAGTCGGGAGTAGAATATATGTCTGAGTCCTATGATGTCGTTATTGCCGGCGCTGGCCACAACGCATTGATAACAGGGAGCTACCTCGCAAAAGCTGGTCTGTCCGTTTGCATTGTTGAGCGCAAGGAAAAGGCTGGCGGTAGTGTCGCGACCACGGAGGACTTTACCGGCAAAGGCTTTCATCAGGACGTCTGTTCGGTGTCGCACTCGATGCTCATGGGCAACCCGCTTATCCGTAATGATGAATTGGAGCTGATTTCGAAGTTCGGGTTGGAATATGCCAATCCGGAAAAGATGACGGTCCTGTATTTCGACGATGACACACATCTGGAATTCTGGAGCGATCTCGATCGCACCTGCGCGTCGATGGCGAAGATTTCACCCAAGGACGCGGACAATTTCCGCCGCTTCTGTACCCAGGTCGACCAGACCATGGATATGTTGGTGATGGGTATGTATTCGGTGCCGCCATCCCCCGGCATGCAGGCAATGATGATGGATGCAACGCCTGAGGGGCAGGAGATGATGCGGTTGCAGGCGATCAGCGCCTGGGACTTGATCTGTGAATGGATTGAAAATCCAAAGATCAGGATCGCGCTCGCCCGCTATGCGTCGGAAGCTATGCTCAATCCCTTTGATAATGGGACGGGCTTCGGCTTCTACGTGATCCTACCCTATATGTATCGTTTCGGCACCGGCATCTGCATTGGAGGATCAGGTGCGCTTGCCGAAGCGCTGGGGCGCTGTTTCATTGCTCATGGAGGGGTCATCAGGCTCAACAGCGAAGTAAAGGAAATCCTGATCGAAAGCGGCGAGGCGAAGGGCCTGATCCTGACCAATGGCGAAACGATCAGGGCGAACAAAGCAGTGGTGGCCGGCCTGCATATCGCGCAAATCTTCCCGCATATGGTGCCCGGCTTTGAACTGCCGCCCGGTTTCCAGCACCGCGTTGACACGCTTAAATATGCCGACTTTCAACCGATGACGGTCCATCTGTCGCTCAATGAGCCGCTGGATTTCAAATATGGCAATGGGATCGAGGATTATTTCTGGGTCGAACGCTGCCATTCCGATGTGGAGGAATTCCGCCGGGGTTTCCAGAATCTGCAATATGGCATTCCCGATCGCAATTTCGCTTGTTGGGTCCAGCAGTTCCGGGCCGATCCCAGCCGCGTGCCGGAGGGCAAGGGAACCGTCCATATTTATGCCTTCATGCCGCTCGACCTCAAGGAAGGCGGCCGCGAGAAGTGGGACGAGATTGGCGCGGAGATTGCTCAGGGCTTCATTGACGATCTGCGCGAACAGGTCACCAACCTCACCGATGACAATATCATCGCAACGCATTTCATGACGCCGCTGGACATCACGCGCTACAATACGTCGCTGGTCAACGGGGATATTCAGCATATCGGTTTTTTCAGCTGGCAGTTGGGCGGCAACCGACCGGTGCCGGGCTGGGGCCAGTACCGTATGCCCGTGCCCAAGCTTTACATGACGGCGGGCTCCACTCATCCGGGCGGTGGCGTCACAGGCGGCCCGGGTCGCAATGCAGTGCAGGTCATCATGGAGGATCTGGGACTGGATTTCGAAAAGGTTTCGTCGAACTAAGCCACCGGGCACGGCGCGGGATTTGTCGGTTCGGCGCCGCGCCGGGCGTGATAGGAACAGGGCATGAAGGTATACAGCAAGGACGGCGTCGAGATGATGGACGTCAAGACGATCGAACTTGAAGGCGAAAAATTGGTCGTCAAAGGGAAGATGATGGGCGCGATGGCGGCCGTCATCCATATCAAACCTGAAGATATGTGGGAGGCTTTCGCTCTCTTTCCGATCAGCGTCAAGCTGCGCATGCCAGGTCTTTTGTGGAAGGGCTGGCGCGCCAGCCGGAAAAAAAGCGACTGAAAACGACAGCGGTGCTGCCAGAAAAAGCGGGGTCGCTGGAACCTGCGCTACCGGTGGCACCGCTTCAGGGCGCAATATATGGCGCCTGTGGAGCTTAACGCAGGTTCGGCGGATAAGTTTGACCCGATGAATGAGCGTCGTTCGGCGGGCGAGTGCCAATATTGTCCGTCAAATTCGCCTGCGGAGATGCCAGTCAGTCTGGTTACGTTATCAAGGTGCTGGATATGTGGTCGGGCGCATCAGCGACGCAAGGAAGCAAAAGGTCAGATAGGACGGAACTGACTAATCGGCGATGGTTGCGGTCAGGCTTCGCATCCGCGCCACGCCGTCGCCCCAATTCTGGATGCGTTCCCAGAACAGCGTGCGGGTATGCGCGAAATTATGCATATGCGCCATCCGTGGGCATACGAACAGTTGGACATCGCTGGCGCTTTTGAATGCCTTGGGCTCGGCCCATGGATCCGGGACGACATCGCGTTCACCAACCGCAATCAGGACGGGTACGCGGATCGACGCTGCTTCGAGCGCCACCGCGCCGGGAGCGACCATATAGACACCGCAGGCAGGCGTGGTCGCCGAACGCCATGGAGGCAGCGTATCGAGCAGCCCGGCAGAAGCCTCCATATCGAGCGTCACCCAGTCGGCTGGCTCGTCATCCCAGTGGAACGACCATTGGAATGGATGCTCGCCTTTGCGCGCAGCTTCCTTAAGCGCCTCGGCATCGCCTAGCTGTGGTCCCTTGGAGGCGGCAAGTGCGGCGAGATTGTAGATCTTTGGCGCGGCGAGCGGGCTGCGCCGCGAAATCCACGGCCATGTCGCCTCAGGCTGGCCAGGGCGCGTGGGCACGATGGTATGGATGCCGCTATAGCCCAGCGTAGCGATGCCATCGAAAGTCTCGTGATTGCCTTGCGCCACAATTGCGAAGCAGCCACCCATCGACTGGCCTATACCTATCCGTGTTGCACCCGGGACGGCCGGGAAGTTGTCGACAAGCGTACCCGCCTCGATCCGGTCCATGATTGCACGCACGGTCGCGTCATTGGCGGCAGCAACAATATCGAGGTCAAGCTTGTCGTCGTCGGGAATGGTGGAATCGCCGAAGCCTAGATGATCGCAGGCGACGACGATCCAGCCTCTTGCGTTATGATAGCCGGCTTCGCCACCGCCCGATCCGTCGGGCATATCGAAGCTGTAATAGCGGCGATTATAGCCGCCGCCTGGAAAGGCGAAACAGACAACGGGTGGTTGCGCGAGGCCATCGGCATCGGGAAGGAAGACGCTGACCGCGACATGCGCCGGCATGCCTAGCCCCGCTGCCTCCGTCACATCGATGGTCAGTTCGATTGGCGTGCCCATATCACCCCTCCTTCAACCTGCTGATCGTCGGCGATTTTCCGACCTGTCTAGGTCACCGCCGCCCGTTGGTTATCATTACTTTTGATAGGCGGCGGTTGATGCGGCAAGTGCTTTCAGCTCGATCCCGGCCTTGTCGCCGGCAGCAAGCGCGGCATTCACATCCTTCACCATGTAACGATGCGACGTATCAAGCATGCCCTGCGGATCGGCATGAATGAAATGTGCCATGACATCGCTGGCGCCGCTGCACTGGACGAGTGCCGCCGCGGTCGATTCCCGCTCCAGCCCCAGCGCGCCAGCCAGCTTGATCGCATCCGCCGCCAATTGCAGATGTCCCGCGAACAGAATATTGTTGACGAGCTTGATCGCCCGGCCGGCGCCGCTAGCGCCGACGTGGAAGATCGCGCGCGCAAAGGAATCGAAAGCAGGCCGTCCCCGCTGGATCGCGTCTGCGTCGCCGCCCACGAGAAGAGTGAGTTTGCCCGATGCCAGTTCCGACTGCATCCGGCTGAAGCAAGTGTCCAGTATCGAAATACCAGCCGGCGCTGCGGCGGCGATACGCTGGATCGATTCGATGCTGCCGGTCGTGAATACAGCGACGATGGTACCCGGCTTCAGGTCGCCCATCACGCCTTCTGGGCCGTTCAGCACATCCTCGACCTGATCGTCGGAAAAGACGGCGATGCACAGCAGGTCGCAATCGATTGCGGCCTCACGCGGAGAGGCGCAGAGGATGAGGTCGCCAGCATCGTCCGCTGCAGGAGCATTCACGTCGAACGCTCGGACGGTATGGCCGGCGGCGGCAACGGTCTTTGCTGTTGGCAGGCCCATCTGGCCAAGGCCGATCCATGCGACTTTCATGTTCTCTCCTCGTACAATGATTACTCACTCCATGATCAGGAGTCGTGAAGCGCCGACCCTTGCAACGATCTGGGCTCAACGAAAACCCGTGAGGCGTCGCGTGGGCCCCTGAGGCCCAATTGCGATAGTCTTTGGCAGCATCAATGGGCAACGAAGCTCATCCCATGCGGGTTGGCGGCCGAGTACCCCACTAATATCAGCCGCCGTCCGCAAGAGCGCCTGATCCGGCATCAACAGTCCCGGCTATGAAACAGACCATCCCATTCTTTCTCTCTAATGGCGATGGCCATAGTGCGCGGAAAGGGGCGGCCGTAACGCGACCGCCCCTTTCCTTCTTTTTCTAAGCGTTCGATCAGAAACTGAACGAGACGGAACCGCCGAAAGTGCGTGGCATACCCTGGAATTGCACCGTGGCACCAAGGCCGGTGTAGCTGTTGAAGACATTGGTGAAATAGGGTTGATCGGTCACATTCTTCATCCAGAATGCCAGCTCCAGCTGGGGTTGGTTGAACGTGTAACTGACCTGTGCATTCACGAGGCCATAGCCGCGGATGCGCGACGCCTCGTTGGCAATGGCTACCGCCGCCTGCGCGGCTGGATCGCCGGTGGTGAAGTAGTCGAAGTAGCGCGACGAGACATAAGCATAGTCGGCGTGCAACTTTAGCTTGCCTGAATCCATCATTATCGTCTGTGTCGCGCTGAGATTCGCCGTCCACTTCGGCGCCTGCGTAATGGGTTCTCCGGACCGATCGACCTGGACGGCGGACCCGCTTACCAATTGGGTCTCGAACCGGCTACCCTTCACATAGGATGCATGCAGATAGGCAAAGCTGCCTGACAGATCCATGCCCTCCCACGGCAGCACAGTGCCTTCGAACTCGACGCCGTAGGTGCGGGCCTTGCCAGCGTTGCTGACGAACTGGGTCAGGCGGGTCGCTCCGCCGCTGTCGACGAAGGTCGTGTTGATGATCCGCTGCACGTTGGATTGCCAGGCGTGGAAAAAGGCCAGGTTGGTGCGGATGCGCCGGTTCATGAACTCGCCCTTGAAGCCGGCTTCGATGTCACGCACGTCTTCGGGCTTGAAGGAGCTGGAATAAGGCGGTGGCACAGGACGTGAGTTGAAGCCGCCGGAATTGGAAGCGCCACTGGTCTTCGCGTAGATAAAAATGTCTGGCGACAGCTTGTAATCGACGCCGGCTGTCCATGCCGGATAAGAGAAGCGCGCCGTTTCCGGGTTCTGGCACCCCCCAGCTGGAACCGGCAGGCCGGCGTTCGGACCAGCTTGGCAGTTCGGCGTGGCGGACAGGCGAGGCGTCGTGCCACGGCGATTGATGTAGCGCGTATCCCATGTATAGCGGATGCCGCCAGTCACCCGCAATTCGTCGGTGAAATTATAGTTCACCTGCGCGAACAGCCCCTTGGACGTACTTTCGAAATCGCCGAGCGTGTGGTCGCCGCCGGTGGCGACCGGGGTGTTGTAGAAAATGGCGGAATCGGAAAGTTCCGTGCCTGACTCGCGGAAATATATGCCCCCGAGAATATACTGCAGCTTACCGACATCGCCGGAGATCTGGAGTTCCTCGCTGAACTGATGTTGACGGTATTGGCTGATGAAGGCGCCCACGCCGGTGTTGGTGCCAGTCAGGTCCAGGTTGCTGCTGGTGTTCGACCAGCGATAGCCGGTGATCGACTTTATGGTTACCGCGTCGAGATCGATAGCCAGATTGGCGGTTGCCGACCAGGCCTCGTTGAAATTACCCAGTTCATCGATCCGGCGTTCACCGGTGGAGGGGGCGCCGAAATTATATTTCCAGTTCTTGGCGAGCAGCGTCGCTTTCTGGGCGTCAGTGGCAAATTCCGGATTGAGATATTGAGTAACGGGGCCGATCGGTCCCTGAGAGAAGTTGGTGAAGGTAGATGCCGGCACCGAAAAGGTCGGCGAAAGTGGGATCGGCGTGTCTCCAGGGATCGCACCCGACCGAACACCCTGCGAGATACCGTAGAAGCTGGCGAGCGGACCTGTAGGATTGATCGCGGCGACCGCTGTAGCGTTTCCGGTGTCCCGGTAATGCATATAGTCGCCGATCAGGTTCAAGGTTATGGGGAGCGCCTTCGATTCCCATTTCAGCGATCCGCGGCCATAATATTCGCCCTTCACGCCGCCATTGGCGTAGCCGAGCGCGGGATTGGGGAAATAGCCGTCATGGCGATCATAGCGACCGGCGAAACGCACCGCGACCTCGTCGCTGAGAGGCGCGTTTAACACGCCCTCGATATTGACCGCGTCATAATCCCCATAGCCGGCCTTTACATAGCCACTCAAAGTGTCGGTTGGTTGCGCCGAGGTCAGGTTAAGCGCGCCGCCCGTCGTGTTGCGACCGAACAACGTTCCCTGCGGACCACGCAGCACTTCGGCCGAGCCAGGGTCTAGAAAGCCGAGATTGCCTACTATTGGCCGGGCGACATAAACGCCGTCGATATAGATGCCGACTGCCGCGTCGGAAAAGGAATTCGGGCTGTTCTGCGCCTGACCGCGAATGGCGAGATAGACGATAGTGGACGGACCTGTGCCACCGGTGCCGATGCTGAGGCTTGGTGCCGTGCGGGCAAGATCGGTCACTTGCGAAACCTGCCGCTCTTGCAGCAGTGCGCTGGAGAGGGCGGTCACTGCGACCGGCACCGTCTGCTGATTTTCACCGACGCGGCGGGCAGTCACTACGATATCGTCGAGCGATCCGCTTTCAGAGGCGGTTCGTGCCTGTCGAGCCGCTGGGCGTTGCTCACTTCCAGCGGATGTTGTGCCCTCAGGAGCGGCCTGTCCGCTCTGGCCATAGGCATGGCCCGCTGTGATAAGTGCTGTCGAAGTAACGGATGCGCGCAGAAATGCAGCAAGCAACTGCCTGTTCATGTCATTCTCCCCCATCGCTGCTTTATTGCAGCTTTCATTCAATTCGATCTGTGATTGCGCTAACTGCGAGGCAGATCAAATCAAACAAGTCGAACGTAGCACAGCGAGAAATTATTGCAACCCAAGCAGATAATGCACATGTCGCTTAATTTGTACCAAAAATGGCAATTTCTTCGGCGACTCTCTAAAATAAGGTGAGACTTGAGGGTGCCATCGACAACGCCCTCAATCACCTGTCGCAATGCTGGTCGACATACTAAGTGTATGAAAGATGGGGGCGTACCGGATCGACGCAGACGGGAAACAACATTGAGTATGGGCAAGTAAACAGTGGTATATTCTTCTAGAATGACTGCTTGACTGAATTTCAAGAATTTTGATCGTGATGCCGCAGGTATGTAGGAAACAATCTACCGCAAGCCCGATAAGCGAACCTTAGTTCGTTTCGTTACCTGTCTATGATGTCGGTTTGGGCTGATGGTTGATTTTCGTTTGTTTACTATCAGTGCATGCTGGCCGGAGGTTGACGGAATTCCTTCGGCGTTTGTCCGGTTGCGGTGCGGAATGCTGCCGAGAAAGCCGACGTGCTGCTGAATCCGCAACGCCAACTGATTTCCTTTATCCGGGTGTCCTCGGAGCGCAGCATTTCCTTGGCCATCGCGATACGGCTGCGCGCAACGAAATCGCCCAAGCTAATACCGGTAGCTTCCTTGAATACGCGCGACACGTGGCGAACGCTCATGTTGCAGCCCCGCGCGATGTCGGCGACGCCCAATGGTCCCGACAGATTACCCATTATATAGTCAGAGATATGTCGCACCTGGCGCGTGCATCGAGAGGCGGGGCTGCGCGTTTCCTCCGACCCAACATGCCTCACCAGTTCGACGGCCAGGTTCATGAGCATGGATTCGATTATGGTCTTGCTGGCGAAGCCCGGTGATCGCAATTCGATTGCAATCCCCTCGAACAAGCGGCGCATCACGACATTCTGGATATCCGCGCAGGGATCGAGCTTTTGCATAGGGCGCTGGCCATCGAATATGTTTTCCAAAAAAGCTTCGCCCATTGCGACGCAAACGAGGTGTCGTTCCTGCAAGGCAGGCTGACCGATATATGGCCGGTGAGGTGGCAGATAAAGCACGTCCCCACTCAACGCGCGCCTGTCGTTCCGACCCATTGTGATGAGGCTTCGCCGGGGTTGCCGGTCCAAAGAATAATCGAGATAGTGCTTCTCGGGACTGAATGGCCCGCTGCTGGGCAGTGCCCAGTTGAAATGCCGAATGTCGACCCGTGTGTCCAGGATGCTGGCCGTGGCTTCGATGTTAAAATCCGTTACGCCGAATCTCTCCTGTTTAGTCCAGTCGCTCTCCGGTCGGAACATCTTGCCCTCTGTGCACCTGCTGTCTTTGATCTGCATTCCGCATAGCGTAGTTCGCGCATCGCGTCCTGCGCGAAATATCGCCGACTGGCTTGTAAGCTCGTCGATGAAGATTGGTGATCAGTGATCCCCATTTTGATGCTTCCTGCCGATGCCGCCGGTGCTGATCGTGACTTGCCCCCGAAGCTGTGCCTCTTTCTAGTTCTTTATGGCGCTGGCATTCTCAGAACGATTTTGCCGAACTGCTCATTTGATTCCAGGTAGCGAAAGCTGTCCACGATGTCGGCGAGTTCAAAGACCTTATCAATGTTGGGCCTTATGCCACCTTCTTCGACAGCTTTTACGATGTCGGCGATCGCCCCGCTCAGGTCGATGATGGACGGGTCCAGCACCGATGTTCGGATCGTTAGATGGTTCGCGAACAGCGCCGCCACGGGCAGGGGCGTCGGTTCTCTGCTCAATATGCCATACAGGACATAACGTCCCTGAAAGGCTATGGCCGCGGCAAGATCGTTTATGCCAGCCCCGGCAACTGCGTCGATCACGAGTTCGGCTCCCTTGCCGTTCGTCAACCGCCGGATCGCGGTGCCGATTTCTTCCTCTCCAGCTACGATCACATGGCGAGCGCCTGCCGTCCGTAGTTGGTCAGCCTTACTTCGATTGCGTGTCACGGCAATCGGGATGGCGCCCGCCAGATTGACGAACTGGATCGCTGCCAGGCCCACGCTGCTCGATGCGGCGGTGATGACGACATGCTCGCCTCGCTTCACATTCCCCGCCCCGAACAGGCATCCATGTGCTGTCAGGAATGGCGCCCAGAGGGCGGCTGCTTCGATCATGCTCAGATTTTCGGGATGCCTGATCACATAGCGAGCCGGAACGACGATCAAAGATCCCATCGTTCCGAACTCCGGTGCCATACGGGGGATGACGCTTGCGGCGTCGCCAACAGCCAGCCCGGTCACACCGGCACCAATGCTCTCGATCCTACCTGCCGCTTCCTGACCCAATAAGGATGGCAGGCATGGAATTACCGGATGCTGACCATGATAGTAGATCGAATCCGATCGGTTGAGTCCCACGGCTTCGACGCGAATACGGACCTCGCCTTGGTGCGGCGGCCTGACATCGATCCGCTCAATCTGCAAAACCTCCGGGCCGCCTGTCTCGTGGAAGCGTATTACCTGTGCCATGATCGGCATTCCTTCCGTTAGAAGCCGTAGAAAGATCCGGTATCCAGATCCTTCGCTGCCGTGCCGAAGCGGTCAAGGCTGGCGACCGTATCCTCGTTGGGGTTGATATTGAGATGCCAGGCTATCAGTCCCCATAGAATCCAGCGCCGGTAATCGTCCCAGGCCGTATCGAAATCCAGCCTGACGCCGTGGCCCGACATTTCATCGCAATAATGGCGGATGAGCGCGCGCTCTGATGCCCGGCGCTGATCGATGCCAAGCGAACCGACCATGAAATAGGCGACATCCCGCCAAGGACGCGCCTTACGCACGATTTGCCAGTCGAACCACATCCTCGCTCCGTCGGGACGCAGATAACTGTTGCCGATATGCGCGTCCCCATGAACGAGGCAAAGGGGGCTGTGGTCGCCAGCTTCCCTTTCGCATAATTGCCTATAGGCCTTATGAAGCCGTTGCGGGTCAGCACTGGCCCAGGCGGGAAGAACCGCGAGATGTTCCGGCTTTTCATTGTGCCGCGCAACATAGTCGCGCATTAACGTCCAATAGTCGTCGCCTGCGGTTGCCGGCGTGGTCCCTGTCAGAAGCCATCGCTGACGATCAAGATCGGGCAGGGCCCATGTCATACCATGGAGCCGAGCCATTTCCGTCAATGCGCTGGCCATGGCATCGTGCGTCAGGCTTTGTCCCGACGTGCCGAATTCGCCGCCCAATGGCACCAGATCCTCAAGGATGACCAGCCCCTGCTGGCCTTCCGCATCATCATCCCAGTCGGCAAGGAAGCAGCGCGGTGCCGGCAGGTCGAGCGTGCCGCTAAACAACCCGTAAAAGCGTGCTTCATTGACGCAGGCATTGCTGCTGAGCGGATCGCCGGTCAGGTTGGCCTTAAGGCAGATCTGATCGGGCAATCCCGCATCCAGCGCGGCCTGATTGCGATCGATGGCATAGCGTGCCTTGCTGGTGTGGCCCTTGATCTCACTGAGCAGGTGCATATCGCTAATGACTGTACCTGGATATTGATGCCGCAACAGCTCGGTCAGCCATGCCGGGGTAATGGCGTCGAATGAGAGGGGCAGGCGTTCGGTCCGGCGCGGTTCGCCGCGGGATTTTTCAAAGGATGCCACGGTTTCCCTCTCTCCTTGCAATTTCAGTCATTGCGCGCGATCTCTCGGGCCGCATCGTGTCCTTGCCGTTATCCGATCGACAGGAAAAGGCGTCCATCTCAACAAATGTTTCGCACTCGCCTACCACTTGCCGGATCGGAGCCAGCATTTGAGACCGGTCCATTATGACCGTCTTTACGTTCTGAGCACCGATCTATGCACCGGGCAAACCATCCATGTCGACCTCAATGTCCGCCGAGCAGTATGGCGATCTGGCCGTGCATTTCCATATAATGCCGGTCGGCGGCCAAGAGATTGCGGCCGCGCATGAAGTCGACATGCTCGAGCGCCTTCTGCTGCAATAAATCGATGTCGCTGATCCCGACAAAGATCTTCAATCCGGCACGGCGCGCGCGATAAGCGGATAAGGCCTGTTCCAGCAAGCTGAGGGCCGGATTGTTGATCACGGGCCATTCGATATGCATGCGCCGGATATGGGTAGCCGGATTGCGCCAATCCTTGCGTTTGATCATATGCTGTAGCGCGTCGAAGCGCGAAACGTCGGCCTTTGATGCAAACAGGCTGCGATTGATGCGATCAAGCGTCGCCAATATGTGCCGAAAATCGTCGTCGGCCAGACGCTGCCTTGCGAAGGCATCGCTTAGGCTGCGGACGATATTGGCCGGATGCGCCGCTGCTGTGACGATTCCGTTGCTGCGGCCCCGGCGGCAGGTAAGCAAGCCTCGATCCTCCAGCAATCGCATCGCCTGCCGCAGAACCTGCCGGCTGACGCCGATGCGTTCGGCTAATTGCTGTTCGCTGCCCAACTTCTTGATTCCCATGCGACGCAATCGCGCTACTTCGCCAGCCAGGAATTCGGCCGAAAGACCAACCAGGCCCTGATCCCGGGCGCAGCCGGGCGTCTCGGGAGCATCGTTCGCCGCCAGAAGCGCATCGAGCGCTGTGACAAAGGGCTTCAAGCAAGGATGAACTGCCGCGTCGGCCCAGGGCCCCAAGGGTAGAGCCTTGCTGACCGCAGACTGGCCGTCAAGCAACAGGCTTTGGAAAAGGCTTTCGAAGTCTGCGCTTCGGCCTTGGCCGACGTGATAGTCATGTATCTGCAGCAGTTCGATGGCCCGGCGCGCTTCGACAATTTGATCAACCGTGATGCCTGCGCCGGGGAGGTAGCGCTGGAGCAGCGAAGAAGCATCATGGATCGGTTGTCCCAGGGCGATCAGGCCGCCCTTCGCTCCGCGTCGCATGCGGGCAATGCCGCGATCCTCCAGCAGACGTGTCGCTTCGAGCAGCGTTTCCTTGCCGATGCCGAATTGGTCGCACAGACCCGGTGACGTTCCCAGGGATTCGCCCGGTGTTACGCCATCTTCGTCGATTGCCTGTTCGATGCGCCGTGCGATTACCTGTGCGAACTTCTCGCGCGTCGCCGTTTCGAACAGCACGGAATCATATATTTTGGGCCAGTCGAATCGAATCTCCATGGGCATCCTCTCTTTCTTCGGAGATGTTTTTGCTCTCTCCTTTTCTTGCCTCCGCATTGAACCGCGCAAGATGGACCCAGCCTATTGAGTCTGACGGAGAAATGCCAGCAAACAGGAGCGGAATTCTAAGGTTGGCCCGTGTCAGGTGGGAAATTGATGCGGCGCAATATTCTATTATGCCAGGCACTATCTATGTTAATGCTAATTTAATTTGGATTTTTCGCGATCTGACAAAGCGACATAATGCGCTGCAACATGTATTGCCTGCGGAAATCGCCGGAAGATAGGAATTGATAAATAGGCGGTCAATTCACGCGGCAATTCTAACCGACAAAATCCATTGCTATGGATTGATGATCGACGACATCCAAATCCCGTTTGATCGAAGGATCGGTTGAGAATATTTTTGTTCCAGATATATAAGTAAAATTCAAAAAATTGGAGCATAATTTATAAGATTTTCTCGTGAGTGATTTGAAATAGCTGTATATTATCCATAATAATCAAATCATTCCGGGATAAAATAGCATGGGTTTGTGTCCTGCGATTCTCGGAGGGGTCGTGTCGATACACCGCGCGCAATAAAATGACGGTTCGCAAATGTGCGATCATGTCGAACAGGGGAGGGGCTTGGGATGAAATTACTGCACTCGTCCGCGGCACGGATGGCCGCGCTTGGAGGGATTTGCTGGCTCATGCCGGCCGTTGCTGCCGCGCAATCGGCTTCGCCGCGTGTGCCTCAGGTGGGAAGCGATCGGGCGGCGTCTGAAGCTTTTTCAGACATCGTCGTCACTGCCCGCCGGCGTGAGGAAGCGCTGCAAAATGTGCCCGTATCGATTACTGCGATCACGCCGGAACAGTTGCGCGAAAAGGCGGTCAATGATCCCTATGACCTCACTATGTCCGTGCCGGGCCTGAACGTCCGCGTCGGGGGCGCCACGCGTGAGACGCCCGACTACTTTATTCGCGGGCAGGGCAACACGTTCTCGGGCAATCCGGGGGTGCTCGTCTATTTCAACGAAGTGCCGCTTGGCAGCCTCAATCCCAATCTGCAAAGCGCTGCTGCCAATCTGATGATCTTCGATATGGCGTCAGTGCAGGTGTTGAAAGGGCCCCAAGGGACGCTGTTTGGCAAGAGCAGTACCGGCGGCGCCGTATTGTTCAGTCCGCAAAAGCCCAAGGACGAATTCGGCGGTTATCTCGATGTTCAAGTGGGCAACTATAATTTGCGAGAGTTTCAGGGCGCCGTTGATATCCCGATAATCGAGGGCAAGATCGCAGTGCGTTTCGCATTTGACATTGCCCGCCGCGATGGTTTTACCGTCAGCCAGAGCACTGGCCAGAAGCTCGATCAGAAGCATCGTGAAACATTTCGTCTAGGTATCAATTTGACACCGACCGAATGGCTGGAAAGCTATTTCATGCTGCAGCAGTTTGAAGCGGACGAAGCATCCGTCGGCGGAGTTTTTACGGATTTCAATCCGAACTTTGCCCTATTCAACACGACGCCCGGCGTAGGCGTCGGCTATTTCGCGGTGGCGGGCCTTTGTGCTAGCATATCCGCGCCGACCGCCGTGCCGGGGTGCATCGCGACGCGAACCGGCAGGATCGCGGATCTGGTTGCGGAGCTTAAGGCTGAACAGGCGCGACTTGCAGCCGGTGGCTCAAAGCGCCGGAATCTGACGTCTCGACGGGATTATCAGAATTTCAAGACCCAGCAGATCACGAATACCACTAGGCTGTGTTGACAAAAGACTTCAGCCATAGGCGAGTGGCGGCGAGGTTGAGGAAACTCTCGAAGGATAGGATGGTCTTGTCGTAGCGGGTGGCGATTCGGCGCTGTTGCTTGAGCTTTCCGAACATGCGCTCGACGCGATTGCGGTCCCGGTAGCGGCGATAGTCGGGATGGTCGGGCACCTTGCGGTTTGAGCGGGGCGGGATGATGGGCAGGATGCCCCGGATCAGCAGGCTTTCCCGGAAGCGATCACCGTCATAGCCTTTGTCCGCCAGCAGCGCCTTGGGCGCGGCGACGGGGATCTCCATCAGCGGCTCGGCAGCGGTGTAATCGGAAGCCTCCCCGCCGGTCAGGATGAAGCCGAGAGGCAGTCCTTGATTGTCGCAGCGGGCGTGGATTTTGCTCGTAAAGCCGCCGCGTGATCGACCAAGAGCGTTCGCACAAGCCCCCCTTTTCCGCCCGCTGCCGAGACATGGCCGCGAACGCTGGTGCTGTCGATCATGTGCTGCCAGTCGTCGGTTAGACCCAGATCGACCAGTGTTTGCAGCAGCGCATCCCAGACACCCTGTTCGGCCCAGCGCCGGAACCGGACATAGACCGAGTTCCACTTGCCGTATCGCTCGTGCATGTCGCGCCAGGGGCAGCCGACTCGCAGCACGTGGAGCATGCCATTGAGGAAGCGCCGGTTATCGCCAGCAGGACGCGCCCAGCGACCACGCTCAGGCGGTAGCAGCGGCCCGATCAACTCCCATTCCGCATCCGACAAGTCCCCACGACCCATGACTGCTCCTCAAAAAGCGCTCTTGAATCAGAACTCGGGGCAAATGGGAATCCCTTTTGTCAACACAGCCTAGTGTCAATATCGGCGAGGTGCCGGTCATCGGGGATGTGACATTTAAGAATATCGGGTCGATGTTTCGAGTATTAGAAAATAACGTCATCCGAGAATTCGGGACAAACTCGAAAAATCATGGCGTCGTTATCAATCAATATGATCTCATCGGGATGCCACAAGAAATATCTGTGTCAGATCAGGCTCAGAAATCTCCATTTCATCGAAATTTCACTGAGGAATTTCAGGTCCTCGGAGATATAGATGGCAAGCACAGTTGGATATTGGGCTATTTTCTGGCTCAGGCATCAAACAACAATGTTGGCATGCCGCCCATATTCCAGACTTTCAACAACGCCCTGACGGTTCCATTGGACAGCCTTAACTTCATATTCCCCACGACCACTACGTACAGCAAGCGCAAGGAGATGGGCTATTATGGACAGTTCACAGCAGACCTGTCGGACTTGATGCTCGATGGGCTACATTTGACAGCCGGTTACCGCTTGACCAAAGATTCAACCTATCAGGTTTTCCGGAATTTTACGCCTTCGCCAACTGGATTGCAGCCCGGTACGATCAGTTCAATCCAGGATTTCAGGGAAAAGGCGTCGAGCTACACGTTTACGCTGGATTATAAGGCCAACAATGACTTGCTCGTCTATGTGACAACACGCAAAGGCTTTAAGCCGGGTGGCGTCAATGGCACGGCGGCCAGCGCTGGCATTCCCGGTGTACGCCCGACTTTTGACCCTGAAACACTGAAGGATGTCGAAGGCGGTGTTAAATGGGATTGGCTGCTGGGTGGCGTGCGCGGCCGTATCAACTTGGCGGCTTATCAGAGCTGGTACAGTAATGTTCAGCGGGCAGAGACGATTGCGTTGCCGGTTTCGCTGGGCGGCGGTGTAACAACGCAGACGAATAATATTGCGGAGGCGAAGATCGGTGGCGTCGAACTGGAAGGTAATTTCCAGTTCAGCCGACACTTGTCTGCCTTCATCAACTACGCCTACACCGATGCCCGATATACTAAATATCCCGGTTGCACGACCAATACTCTCGGCGTATGCACGCCAAATATTCAGACGCCTTATGTCGGGGTTCCTAAGCATCAAATATCGTTTGGCGGTCGTTATGTATTGCCGGTTGATGAATCTATAGGCGAGATCGCTATATCTACCAATATATACTATCAGTCGAGGACACTATTTGATGATTCCGTTCTACAAGATCCAAAGCAATTGGGTTTTCAGAGCGGATATGCTATGGCAGATTCGCGTCTGGACTGGAATAAAATCGGTGGATCGCCACTGGATTTGGCTTTTTTCATTCGCAACATTACCGACCACACGCACTATGTTGGCTATGGCAACACGCTGACTTCACTCGGGGCAAGCCAGGCGACCTACAACGAGCCCCGGACCTATGGCTTGCAACTTCGCATGCAATTTAACTGATGAACCGGGCAGGCGTCGCGCGGCGGCGTCTGCCCTGTGGACAAGCCACATTTACGGATCGGGCGACATGATAGGACGTGAAGCGCGATAAGCAACTCGGGAGACAATGGGCTAATGGCAACGGAAGCACTGACGGCATCAGCAATCAACCCGGACGGTTACGCAGTCGCAGACGCCTATTTCGGCAGGCCCTATATCGATCGCGACGAATGGCGTGAGCAGCCCTACCCGCACCGCAATATCCACGGCGGCTTTGAGAACACGGATACGCGTTTTACTTTCTATTTCCCGGCTATCGAAGCGTGGGAGGGGCGGATGTATCATCCGATCGAAGGTGCCCATGCCGGACATGAAGAAGCTTTTGCCGGGATGATGGGGCAGTTGCTGGGTGGCCTTCCCATGATTGCCCGGCTCGGCGGTTATATGGTGGAATCGAATTGCGGTCATATCGGTGATGATATCGACCGGCGTGCGGGTGATGACCCGACTCTTTATGGCCATCGCGCTGGTGTTGAGGCAGCGCGTTTTTCGAAGCATGTCTGCAAGCAGGTTTATGGTCGTGAGCCCGCTTATAGCTATGTCTGGGGCGGTAGCGGGGGAGGACGGCGATCACCCCTCCATCTGGAATATGGGGCCGGTGTTTATGATGGTGCGTTGCCGTTCATGGGCGGCGGCGACATCGCCGAATATGGTACGACTGCGCGTGTCCGCAGCGAACAGCCAGTGCATTTCGGCGCGATGTTCAATGTCCAGAGGCTGTTGGAAGGCGATAAGCTTGATCGGGTGATCGACGCCATGCAGCCCGGTGGAAGCGGTAATCCATTCGGAGGCCTTTCCGCCCACGAACGGGAAGAATTGGCGAACCTCTACCGCCTTGGCTATCCTCGTGGTGACGAGTTCATGATCGCCAAGCCCATGGGGCAGATTTGGCTCTGGTCTTCGATTGCCGACATGTTGATCGCCGAGGATGGCGACTATTTCCGAAATTTCTGGACTAAGCCAGGCTATCTGGGCTTCGATGAGCCCCAGCATGTGCAGGAAGACCTGATCGACCAGCACTGCACGATAGTCCGGGTCGTCACGCCGCGCGACCTCACGACGGATGCATTTGCTGCGCCCGAATATGCAGAGATGCGCGCGCGGATGACCTTGAGCGCATCGGGTAGCGGCAATTGGGACCTGCCCATTGCGATCGAGTTGGCTGACCTCCCGCCGGGCTACCGGCTGGGCGCGGGGGTCCGCATCACCAATGGCGATGCTGCTGGACGGCAGCTCTATTGCACGGGTTTCGTCGGGAACCTGTTGTTCTGCGACGGGCATGGGGATGCAAACCTTATCCGGTTCACCGGTGTGAAACCGGGCGACCAGATACATGTCGACAATCATGCGTTCCTCGCTTTTTGCTATTATTATCGGCATCATCTGTCGAGCGATGCGCTGAACGATTTCCTGCGTCTCGATGGCGTGCCGATCTATCCTCAGCATGATGTGCCGCTAGCCTCGCCGCTGATGGGTGTCCCCTATTCCGGCCGCTATGAAGGCAAGCTGCTCTGGATACATCATACGCACGACGCGTCGCTCTGGCCACCGCAGGGGATCATCTACAAGCAGGCAGTCGAAGCGGCGCAAGGTCATGAAAAGGCACGCGAATGTTTCCGTCTGCAATGGACCGAAAATGCGGAGCATGTCACGCCGCTGTTGTTGCCAACCCATCCGGCGCGCGCCACAAATACGTGGTTGATCGACTACCTGCCAAGTGTTGAGCAAGGCCTCGCTGATCTCGCCGCCTGGGTTGAGAAAGGGATCCCGCCTGCGGAGACCAATTTCACCATGGTGGACGGCAAGGTCAGCCTGCCCCCCACCGCCGCCGAACGCGGCGGGACACAGCCGGTCGCGGGGGTCACTGTCAATGGCGGCGCGCGGACGGAAGTGGCGGCAGGGCAGCCCGTCACGATCCAACTCGACGCGGAAGCACCGCCGGGCGCAGGCACGATCACGCAGATCCAGTGGGACTTCGATAATTCCGGCCGTTTCGCCATCGAGCAGCCGATCATGCAGGGGGAGACCAAACTCTCCCTGTCGATGACCCACGCCTACGACCAGCCAGGCACCTATTTCGCTGTCGCCCGTGTTCGATTGAATCGGGAAGGCGATCCGACTGCGGCGCGCCAGGTCGAAAATCTCGCCGCAGCCCGCATAGTGGTGTCCTGATGGCCCGTTCCCCTCATCCTTCCCTTCTCACCTTGCGAGGAAGATCGATATGATGCGCTTTTCAAGACGCGATGCGGTTGCATTCAAATGTCTGATAGCGGCGGGAGCCAGCCTGCTGGCGGGCCCGGCTCTGACTCAGACAGGAGCCGGACAGTGCAGCGTCGCCACCATCCAGGCGATGACGACGCCGGACGCGACGATTACCTCGGCGGTCCCGACGGCTGCGCCGGTGCCTCATTGCCGCGTCGACGGCTATGTGACGACCACGAACCCTGGACCGAACCGCGTAAACTTCCGCCTGCAATTGCCCGATACAGGTTGGAATGGGCGCTATTATTTCATCGGCATGGGGGCCACTGCGGGCTTCGTCCCCACGGATTCGCAGGTTCCGGCGGGCAATCCGCTGATCAAGGGTTTCGCGGTTGCTGGCACGGATACGGGTCAGCAGAACCGTGCCAACTGGCGCTTCATTGGTGAAAACCCGGCCCAGGCCATCGACTATATTCATCGCGGCGGCCATGTGACCGCCGCTGCGACGCAACAGATTACGCGCAAATATTATGGGCGGGAGAAGATCTGGCGCTATCATTCGGGCTGTTCGGGCGGCGGACGCATGGGCATGGAGGCTTTGGCCCATCATCCCGGCGACTATGACGGTATCCTTCTCGGTGCACCCGGCATCGGCCCGACCTTCGGCTCTGAAACGATGCTGGCCTTCATTTACATGGGGCAGCAGATGTTGCGCGAACCCGGCGCATGGGTGTCGCCTGCCAAGCTTGGGATGCTTGACAAGAAGGTTACGGCGATCTGCGATGGCCTGGATGGGGCTGAGGATGGCATCATAGCCGATAACAAGGCCTGCAAGGTCGACATGAAGCAGTTCGAGTGTAAGGCCGGCGACGGCGCCGACTGTCTGACCGCACCAGAACGGCGCACGGTAGAGGCGTTGCTGCGCGGGCCTCGTGGCCCCAATGGGCAGCAGATCAAGGATGGCCTGCCGATCAGCAATATCAGTGTATGGTCCGGTTTCATCGGCGGGCCGCCGCCATGGGATCTGAATGTCGATACCAACAAGATGACGTTCGACCAGATGAAAGCATTGCCGATCGGCTATCTTATGGGAAATTCGCTGGCCCAGGCCTATTTCGGTAAGGACTATCAGGCGATCAAGCAGTTTGATTTCAACAAGCAGTCCGATCTCGATGCTTGGTGGGCGGCTGGCGACCGCCTGGGTTACACGCGTTATTCTCCTGATATCTCGGCTTTTCAGAAGCAGGGTGGCAAGATCATCTTCTGGAATGGGGAAAGCGACCCCTGTTGCCTCGTCCAGGATCTACGCAGCTATTACAATGCTGTCGGAAAAGCCGTCGGGGGACCGAGCATGCTCGACGCCTTCGCTCGCTTTTATCAGGTGCCTGGTATGGCCCATTGCGGCAGCGGAACTGGCCCGCAGGATGCACCCGACGCCATGCTGGCATCGCTGATCGACTGGGTGGAGAACAAGAAGGCGCCGGCCAGCATCGTGACTCATCGCGGTGACCGAGCGAAGATGGCCTTCGCCGATCCCAAGACGGGCACTGTTTCAGGGGTCATCGTGCCGCCGTCGACGGGCACGCCGCGCGACTTCCTGCTCTGCCCCGATCCGACGGTCGCCACTTTCAACGGCAAGCCTGGCGGCGAGAGCGAAAGCGAAAACTGGACCTGCAAGCCGCGCAAGTAGCGGCCGGTGCAGTCGTCCGCTCCGCCGGTGGGTGAATAGGGGACCGCTGGCGGAGCGGACATACAGAACAGGCCGCATATTCGGGATAGGAACGCCACATGATGGAACGCAGAGAAGTGATCGCCGGCGGCGTAGGCATAGCTGGCTTGGCTGCTACGGGATCACTGTTAGCGCAGCCCGCCGCTAGCCTCAGCGCCAAGCCGATCGAACTTGATGGCTACAAGGTGACTGACGCGTTCTTTGGTCGACCTTTTATCGATGCGGATGAGCAACGGGGGGAGGGGACTCCCTATCGCTATATCCACGGCGGCTTCGAAGGGACGGATACGCGCTTCACATATTGCTTTCCGTCTACTGAGCATTACCGAGGGCGTCTTTTTCAGCCTCTCGAAGGCGCGAACGCCGGGCATGAGAATGTGAATGCCGGTCCCCTCGGGCCGATCACAGGCGGCCTGGAGATGACGTTTCGGCTAGGTGGTTACTGCGTGGAATCCAATATGGGCCATATCGGGGATGTCGAAGACCCGAAGGCTGGACCGGACCCGACGATCTACGGTTTTCGCGCTGCGGCGGAATCTGCACGCTTTTCTAAATATGTGGCCAGGCAGATTTATGGCGAGGCTCCGCATCACGCTTATGTTTATGGCGGCAGCGGTGGCGCGCGCCGGTCGCCGCTGTGCCTCGCCTATGGGGAGGGTACATGGGACGCCGCTCTCCCCTATATGGGCGATGCCATGGACGGCGAGCATGGCGACATGCGTCGGCTTCGCACGGGCACGCCAAACTTTTCATCCATGTTTAACGTGCAACGCGTGCTGGGTGCGAAGCTCCTCGATGTCATCGATGCGATGCAACCGGGCGGCAGTGGGAATCCCTTCGCAGGTTTGGACACGCATCAGGCAGAAGAACTGGCGACGCTATATCGCCTTGGTTATCCGCGCGGCGACGAGTTCATGATTATGCAGCCCATGGGGCAAGCCTGGTTGTGGGCCTCTATGGCCGAGCGGCTGGAGGCCGAGGATCCCTATTTCAAGTCCTTCTGGACTGAACCCGGCCATGTCGGCCACGATCAGCCGGATCTGGTTCGCAAGGACATCATAAACCTCAAGACCCGAATCAAACGCCCTCTTTTTGCACGTCAACTCGCTGAGGAAGCGGAATTTCGCGCGCCCGAATATGCCCGCGTCGTCGCGCTGGCCAGCGTGTTCGCGGGCATGGAGAATATGTGGGACGTGCCGATGGCAGTCGAACTGGAGCAGGATCCGGGCGGCTATCCACAGGGGGCCGGTATCAAATTCCTGAGTGGCAAGGCGAATGGCCGGCAGCTTTATTATATGTCCGGCGTCCGCACTGTCTGGCTTGGAGCGGGCGCTGGCGAGGCGCAGAATCTGCGCTTCAAAGGGGTTCAGGCAGGTGATGAGGTCCAACTCGATAACCGCGCCTTTCTCGCTTATTGCTATTATTATCGCCACCACATCATGAACCATGTCGAATGGGACGCGCTGCGGATCGGTGGCAAACCGATTTACAAGCAATATCGGCAGCCGGAGGCGTCACCTTTCATGGGCGTGTTACACACAGGTCGGTTCGAGGGTAAAATGATGTGGGTCCATCACACCCACGATGCGTCTCTCTGGCCGGTGCAGGGCGTCGGCATGAAGAATAATGTCGAGCGTGAATATGGCGCGGTCGAGGCGCGAAAGAAGTTCCGGCTGCGCTGGACCGAGAATGCCGAACATGTCCCGCCTCATATGGCGGCGTCTGCGCCGGGCCGCGCCAACACCACCTGGCTGATCGACTATCAGCCGGTGATTGAACAGTGCTTGTTGGATCTCGTCGATTGGGTGGAAAATGACATCGAGCCGATCGATAGCAATTTTTCGCTGGTTGATGGTCAGATAACGCTGCCGCCGACAGCGAGGGAGCGCGGTGGAATCCAGCCGGTCGTGTCAGTCACCGCCGATGGCGGAGTGCGCGCGGATGTGCGCGTAGGGGAAAGCGTCGCCTTGATCGTGAAGGCCGAAGTGCCTGAGGGAACCGGGAAGATCATCGGTGTGAAATGGGATTTCGATGGAACGGGAAGCTATCCCCGCGAGGAAGTCGTGGATGGCACACGCACCGCGCTCATGCTCAGTACGAGCCACAGCTTCGATAGGCCGGGCACCTATTTCGTTACGGCACTGGTAGAATCGCACCGTGAAGGCGAGGTCAATGCGAAGTTTCGTCGCGTTTCGAACGTCGCCTCCGCGCGCGTGGTGGTCAGTTGACGGTTTCCGTCTTCGGTCATGCCCGGAGCGGCGATAGTCATTCGCCGCATCCGGGTCACAATCTTCTCTATAATGAATGAGGCAGCCGAGTTTCGCCGGCAGGCTCTTGGTCGGTATCCGGTTGGTCGTATACCATGCAAATGGCGTTCGGTCCCCTTATCGGTTCCAGATGAGGGGAAGGCTGTCCACATGGATGATGTTGCTGAGGTAAAAGGGTACCTCGAAGCCCGATTCCACGGAGAATTCGGGCAGTGCGGCGAGCATTTCCTGCATCGCGATTTGCAGTTCCCGACGTGCAAGATGGGCGCCCAAGCAACGGTGCGGGCCGTAACCAAAGGTCAGATGGGATGGACGACGGTCGAAGCGGACTTCTGTCGGCGCCTCGAACGCTTCAGGGTCGTTTGATCCCAGCGGCGTCGACATCGCCACCCTGTCGCCGGCGCGGATATTCACGCCATACAGGTCGATATCGTGCGTGCAGATGCGGAAGGTGGTGACTGCAGCGTAGGCCCGCAGCAATTCTTCGATCGCGAGAGTCGCGCCCGCTGGGTTCTCGCGTAGTTGGTTCTGATGTGCCGGATTGGTTGCGAGATGGAAGAAATGCAGGCCGATATTGGCCGATACTGTATCCAGTCCACCCAGATATAGATTGAAACAGTGGCCGAACACTTCCTCCGGCGACCATTTGCGGCCGTCAACTTCCAGTTGAAGCGCGATGCTGATCAGGTCATCGCCCGGGGTCCGGCGCCGCTCATCGATCGCATTGAGCAGATAGGCTTTGACCGCGCGCGTGCCCTGAACGCGATCTTCCATGTCGTCGGTGTGCAGGAGGGAAAATTCCCAGTCGAGAAACTGCTGCATCTCCTCCTGCGGCAATCCCAGCAAGTCGAGGAAGATCGATACGGGGAACGGAACCGCGAAATCCTTGACGAAATCGCAGCTGCCCTTGTCCTTGAAGCGGTCAATATATTCGCGCGCGCGCAGCCGCACCTTGCCGTCCAACTCCCCCATGCGCTTGGGTGAAAAGACAGGATTGAGCGCATTGCGGAACCCCGTGTGGCGCGGCGGGTCAAGCTCGGTGGGGATGATATCCCAACTCTCGCCGATGCCGGCCGCAAAGCCCGTATTGCCCCGCTTGTGGAAATTCTCGGTGTCGGCGTAGATTTTTCGCAGGTCTTCGGCGCGGCGAACGACCCATCCGCCCTGTCGGCCCGGAAACACATCCGTTCCCCAGAAAATCGGCGGCCCTTCGTGAAGCCGGGGAATGATGTCCGTATAGGGATTGATCGTCGTCGCCGTCCGCGGTGTGAGCGGAAACGTCATCGCAAGATCGGCGGGGACATTGTCAGGAAGCTGGCTCATGCGTCAGCCGCCAGTCGGGAATACCCAGCGGACAGGATGTTGTCGATCAATGCGGGCGCGTGGCCCGTGACGGCAGTCTCCGCTGTTGGCAAACCCGCCAGCTTTTGCCCAATCCATACAAACTTCATGCTCTTTCCTCATCGCTCCATCGGTCGCGCGCTCGTTGAAACATGCGCGGCGTGCCGCATTCAATGCAACCATCATACCTCAACGGCAAGGTGGGAAGCGCTGCGCGTCACCTTGCGGGCCTGGCCGCGATAGGTTTTGGCAGCATTAAGGATCATTGCAAAATGCAAAGGCGCCTTCAATATTTCTTCGATCGGATTGTTGCCCCCTGTTTGACGATTATCGGCCAAATTATACCGCCAATCGGCCAACCTGGTGCATCCCTTTCTTTTGACAGGTCGGTAAGACGATCGTCTTGTCTTCAAGCCCTTCGCGAAAAGATGGCGTTGCGCCACGACTTGGGAGGACGACAAATGAACGGACTGAAAATCTCACGCCTGGTTGCCGTTTCATCGGTTGGCATGATCGCTGCATTGTCCTCGGCGGCCATGTCGCAAACTTCCTCTGCCAATGACGTATCGCATAGTGCGGGCGCGACCGACGACATTGTCGTGACGGCTCGCCGCGTGTCGGAAAGCCTGCAATCGACGCCGGTCTCGGTGACGGCGTTCAGTGCTGAGACGCTTCGCCAGGCGTCAATCCGTGACACGCAGGACTTGTTGGTGAAGACGCCGGGCGTGTTTCTGGCGGGGTCCGGTGGCCGCGAAAATACGAACTTCTCGATCCGTGGGCAGTCAAAAGCGTTGGCGGGCAACAGCGCGGCCGCCGTCATCAGCTATTTCGCCGAGGTTCCATCGCCTACGGTTGGTTCCAGCATTCCAACCTATGACCTGGGATCGGTGCAGGTGCTGAAAGGGCCGCAGGGCACATTGTTTGGTCGCAACACGACCGGTGGCGCGATCCTCTATTACCCGACTGCGCCGTCCTATGATTGGGAAGGCTATATCCAGGGAACCTACGGCAATTACGATACTCGGCTTCTGGAGGGTGCGCTCAATCTACCGATCATCGCGGACAAGCTGGCCTTGCGTGTGGCTGGCCAATATCAGAAGCGCGACGGTTGGACGAAGAATATCGGCGTCGGCGGCGATGCCGATGACCTCAATTCACGGGCGCTGCGCGGATCATTGCTGTTCGAACCGTTCGATGGGCTGACCAATACGACGATCGTCGATTATTACCGCAATCGCGCGGTCGGTGGCGGCTCCGTTCTGATCGACGTTCTTCCGGGGCCCAATGCGCTAACCGCTACTGGCACGTTGGCTGCCGCACAGGCGCAACTCGCGCTTCAGCGCGCGCGCGGTATTCGCGTGATCGATTCCGACGTGGATGCCTTCGAGCGGGTGAAGCGTTTTGGCGTCACCAATCGCACTGAAATCGAACTGGGTCCGAATGTCGAGGTCGTCAATATCTTTGGCTTCCGTCACACGGACGTCGACTATTTTTCCAGCGTCGACGGTTTGCCGACGCTTATTTCCGACGGCACTGGCGCCATCCCTGGGGGTCTGCCGGTCACTGTAGTCGGCGGCCGTCAGAAATCGGACGTCAAGCAATATACCGAAGAACTGCAGTTGCGGGGCAAGCTGTTCGATGACAAGCTCGACTGGTTGATCGGCGGCTTCTATCTGGCGAGCAACCCTGTCGGACCGAGCGGCACCTATATTCCTACCTTCATCCTGCCGGGAATCACCAATGCGCCGTTCAACTACAGCTTTTACGCTGAACGCAGCAAGGCGGTGTTTGCCAATATCGGCTATGATCTTAGCGCCCTGGTGGAAGGCCTGAAGTTCAGCGCAGGTTTTCGCTATACCTGGGATAATATCACAGCCTGTGTTGGCGGCGGTACGACGCCGGATCCTACCGTGACGCCTCGTGATTGCCGGACCAGTACGCCTGCGATACGCAATGCCAGCGTCAACAAGACATCGTCCAAGGCACCGACGTGGACGGTCGGCTTTGATTGGCAAGCGACCGATGATCTGTTTCTCTATGCCGTCACTCGCCGTGGCTATCGCTCAGGCGGTATCAACGGGCCTACGCTTGCAGGACGGCTCGCGCCCTTCCAATCCTTCGCGCCAGAAAAAGTTACCGACGTGGAGATTGGCATCCGCTCCGACTTCCGCGCCGGTGATGTCGACATCCGCCTGAACGCTTCACCGTTCGTTGGCTGGTACAGTGGCGTCCAGGTGCCGATTTCGGGGCTGAACACTCAGGCGACGTGCAGCCTGACAGCGCCTGGAGGCACAGATGCGCCACGCTCACCCGACGGTGATTGCGACGCTGCTAACGATCCTGCCGGCGGCACGCTGTTGGTGAATGCTGGCAAGACGCGAGTTGCGGGCATTGACCTGACAGGCCGCATCGCGCCGACCCGCACATTGTCCTTCGATGCAGGCGCGACCTTCCTTGACCTTAAGTCGCGCTCGCTCACCGTGCCCACGCAACTGCTGCCCTATCTGCAGATCGCCGAAGTGCCGTTCAATCTGGTCGCGAAGACGACGCTGACGGCTGGCGCTCGCTGGACATTGCCGCTGCCCGAAAGCTTTGGTGAAGGCACGCTGGCGGTCGACTATTATCATTCCAGCAAGGTGCGCTCGTCCGACAACGTGTTGCCGGCCTATGATCTGGTCAATGCGCGTTTCGACCTGAGGCGTGTGGGCGGTTCCGGCTTCGACGCTGCGCTGTTCATGCGTAACGTGTTCGACACGAAATATCTGGCGTCCAGCAATGTCGGTTCGGCTCAGCTGGGTATCCTCAGCGGTTTCTATGGCGCGCCTCGCACATATGGTATCGAACTGCGCTATCATTTCGGGGACTAAGCGAATGTATAGATGGTGTGCCGTTTACCGATACGTCCATCGGTGCGGCCGCCCTGCCAAAAGATAGGGGGTTTGCGACGGCCGCTGTCACACTATCTAAAATATAGATCGCCCGAAGCGGCGATGGCTGGGAGCGGGATGATCTGGAGATGAATTCCTTGCGAAGTGACTTGTTGCAATCTTTGTCACCAGTTATCGATCGTGTGGAAGGGCAGTGCCGTTCATCAAGCTTCGATGTTCAGATACACAATACCAATTGGCCGGAGCCGGGCGAGGGGTTGTTCCGTTCGCCATGGTCCTTCATCGAGATGTTCTGCAATACTTCGCGACTTGTCACCGGGGCGCGCGATGGATTCGGCCGAGCGGGCCACCATGTCGACCTTGGCGACATCGCCTTCATCGCCAAGGACGAGCCATTGCAATGTCGTTGGCGCCGAGGGGCGCAGCGTAGCATTTCCTGCATGTTCGACATTGACGCGATTGCGGCGAGATCGGCGGTCGGCTGGGATTGGCCCACATTCGACTGGGCTTCGGCTCTTGCGATCCGCAACGATTATATTGGCGCGACGCTGAGGCGGGTCGCGGCAGAGACGCTTAATCCCGGTTTTGCAAGCGAGCTTCAGATCGAAACGATGCTGCTCGGCGTGGCGTTCGAATTGCGGCGCCAGTTCAATGGTGAGCAGGTCGCGGCCCAGGCATCGGCAGGAAAGCTCGGGCGCGCGCAGATGGCTACATTGCGAGCGATGGCTTTCGATACAGTTGGTGATCCTCCCTGTATCGCCGATTTGGCTCAGGTCATCGGCATGAACGGAAGGCAATTGGCCGCTCGGTTTCGAGCGACGACCGGACAGACATTGCGAAACTTCCTGGCTGAAAGCCGGCTGGAGCGCGCAAAGCTGTTGCTCCGCGACCATCGGTTGCTGATCAAGCAGGTTGCGTTCGATTGCGGCTTCAAGAGTTCCGCGGCCTTTGCTGCGGCATTCCAGCGCAGCACGGGCTTCACTCCCCAGAATTTTCGCGCATCGGTATCCCTGCAATAACAGCTAGCCCTGCATTTGAGCTAAACATTCTGTCTCTTGGCGACGTTCCTGGCGTAAGACGCCAACTCGCGCTCCTGTTAGCTCTGTTCCAATAAGAATTGGACATGGAGAGGTGCCTTGGGCGAGCGCGAAGAATCGATAGCGTTGAAGTTCATCGGCTATTTTCGGGACAGTTGGCCCGAGGATCTGGACGCGCCGCTTCAGCTGGTGTCGGAGGACTGCTATTATCAGAGCATAGTTCCGACGACCGATCGGATATGCGGCAAGGCCGCGATCAAAGCTAAGTGGGAACGGATCAAAGCCGAATATGGCGATCAGCGCCATGACATGAGGGGCGTCGCATCCAGCGACACTTTGGTCTTCACCGAACGGACCGACTGGTCTCACACAAATGGAAAATGGGTGTCGATTCCGCTGGTCGCGGTGTTCGAGATCGGGCCGGAGGGCAAGATAGTCGCCTGGCGGGAGTATCTCGATGGCGGAAATGTTGCACGCCAGATTGGCATGGATGTGAACGACCTTGAACAATCGCTGCGGTCGGGAGCGGCCTGAAAGCGGGCGTTGGGTCTGTGTCCTCTGCAGATCAGACAATGGAGAATGAGCGTTGACCAAACAGGAAGAGATCGTGCTGAATTTCATCGGCGCCTACGGCAAGAGCTGGCCCGCCGATCTGGCAGCGGCACTGGAGCCGCTGGCCGAGGACGCCTATTACCAGATTGTCGTGCCGACGATCCCCCCCGTTGTCGGCCGCGACAGAATATTGGCCGAACATGAGCTGATGAAGCAGAAGGTGCTGGACCAACGCCATGACATGAAATCCTGGGGTTCGCATGGCAATACGGTGTTTACGGAGCGCGTGGATTGGTCGCTGCGGAACGGCAAATGGTCCCCGGTCCCGCTGGTGGCCGTGTTCGACCTGAATGATGACGGCGAGATCGTTGCCTGGCGCGAATATCTGGATCTGGTCCACATTTCGAAATCGCATAGCCTGACTGTGGATCAGATGATCGAATCGCTGGATCTGGACCTGAATTCCGCATCTGCCTGAAAGCCGGAATTTCATCATAGCAGCATATGGCTGCTACCCGCAGTGCGGGTCAGCCGATCCATTTTCGGCTGGGAATTCCGTCCTTTGGACTGTCGGCTACGCGCAGACAAATCAGTTTGAACGTGATCAAAATGAGGCCGCCCGTAGAGAGCGGCCCATAAACGGAGCGAGGGGAATCGATATGACCATGTGGAAAATGGGGGGCGCCATCTCGACCTTGGCGTTGATGGTGACGTCCACGGCTGCTGCACAGGATACTGGCCCGGCGCCGTCCATGCAGGACGATATGACTCGCGACATCGTGGTCACTGCCCGGCGCAAGGCGGAATCCGCGCAGACCGTGCCAATTTCCATTACCGCCGTGGGTGGGGAGGATATACAGAAGCTTGGACTTCAAACCACTGGCGATCTACAGCGGCTTGTTCCCGGCGTCATCCTGAATGGTGCGGGTTCCATGTCGAACACGACCTACACGATCCGCGGGCAAGGCAAGGCAGTTACCGGTCCGGGCCTGCCGTCGGTTATCACTTATCTTAACGAAGTGCCACTGCCGCCTATTGGCAGCTTCACGCCGACATTCGATTTGGACAATGTTCAGGTCCTCAAAGGGCCGCAAGGAACGCTGTTTGGCCGCAATACGACTGGCGGCGCCGTTCTGGTTTACACTCGTGCGCCATCCCACGCATTCGAAGGCTATGTGCAGGTCGATGTCGGCAATTACAACAAGCATTCCTTTCAGGGCGCGGTGAACATCCCCATCATCGCCGACAAGCTGGCTATCCGTCTTGCGGCGGACATTGAACGCAACAAGGGCTTCACGCCCAATATCAGTACCGGCAAGCGTCAGGACAACCTGCACATGGATGCGCTGCGGGCGTCGATCCTGTTCGAGCCAACGGATGGGATCAGTAACAGCCTGGTGATCGACCATACGCGGATCGAGAGTCGAGCGCAGGCATATTTCCCTGTGGTTGTTCTGCGCCCCGATCTTCAGCCGCTGGTCGATTCCCTGCGCGCGCTGGGACGGCGAACTGCAGCCAGCACGGTCGATCCCTTCGACAATGAAACTTTCTGGGGCATTTCGAACACGACATCGATCGACGTCGGGGACATCACGATCAAGAATATCTTCGGCTATCGCTATACCAAGGTCGACAATCTGCAGAATGCGATCGGGTTGCCGGCCGCGCCCCTCCCTGATCTGGGGCCCGGTCTGGCCGCCCTTGGCTTGATTCCGGGACAGCCCGGAACGCTCATCACGACCCGCAACAAGAGCGTGTCGGAACAATATTCGAATGAGTTGCAGATCGCTGGATCGCTATTCAACGACCGGCTGACCTGGCTCGCCGGTGCCTTCTATCTCAAGGCCCAGCCCGCTGGCGTAAACTATCTGGTGCTCGATCTTTTCCGGCCGACACCGCCCAGCCCGACTACCGAGGCGATCGTCAATGGCGCTCTGGGTGGCGTATGGCCGGTCGGATCGCTGTCAGACACGCTTTATGGCGATGAAAGCCATGCCGTATTCGCAAACCTGTCCTATGCGCTTGATGATGTTGGGCTAGTGGGTGTCACACTCAATGGCGGCTTTCGCTACACTTGGGACAAGCAGTCGATTTGCAGCAACAGCCGTGCATCCGTGTCACTGGCGACAGGCAACACGATCGTTCCGCCATATTCGGGTCTGGCTGCATGTCGTGCCGATACCGGAAGCCCATATGGCCGCGCGAGCTTCGATGGGGCAGCCAAATCGAAGGCACCGACATGGACGCTGGGCATCGACTACAAGGCGAGCGATGACATTTTCTTCTACTTCACGACCCGGCGCGGCTATCGCGCCGGCGGCCTGAATGCGCCCGTCCTCGCGCCAGTCCTGAGCGATTTCCAGACCTTCGATCCGCAAACCGTGACCGATTATGAAATGGGTGCCCATACGAAGTTCCGTGCCGGTTCATGGAGCGGGCATTTCAATATTGCCGGGTTCATCAGCCATTTCGACAAGTTGCAATTGCAGGCAACTGGGATAACGGCTGGCTCCGGCCTGCCCGGTGTGGATTCCACTAATGCGCCATCGGGCTCCGCTCTGCAGATCAATGCGGGCACGGCGACCTCCAAGGGTTTCGAGTTCGACGGTGATATTTCGCCGATGCGCGGCCTGACGTTCAGCTTCGCCGGCGCACACCTCCTTCAGAAGTTCGACCGTCTGGAAGCGCCGGCCATTCTGACACCCTTCTTCCATTCACCGGGCGGCTTCACCGGGGCGCCGAAATGGAGCTATCAGTTCGCCGCCGATTACAGCTTCGATCTGGGTGATTTTGGTCAGATGTCGCTGCACGGCGATTATTACCATATCGATCATTATCTACAGGGGCCGGTGCGCCTGCCGGGCTATAATCTGATCAGTCTCAATGCACAGGTCAGTAATCTGAAGGGCCTGCCGATCACTGTCACCGCTTATGTGGATAATCTGACGAACCATCAATATATCCAGAACATCATCATCAGCGCGACGAGCTTCGGCATCAATTCGGGCAGCTACGCGCCGCCGCGCACTTACGGTGTCCGGGTGCGCTATGATTTCTAAATGATGCCGGGATTGGGCGCCTTCCATTGTCGAGGAAGCGGGACATCTTTGCCCCGCTTCCTTGTCGGCCAATCTTGTTCAATCGCTCCCCGGATAAAATTGGGCGGCCACGGCGGTATCGAGATATTCCCGGCCCTCCACGATCCGGCCCAGCCGGTCGATGACGAATATATAGACATAGCTGTTGCAATAGAGGCCCTCGGCAAAGCTGAAACGACCTTCCGCTTCTATCGCGATCCGGTCGCCCTCGGCCGTCATGCGCGATATGGTGAGCATCCGTTCGTTCGATCGCCGGATCGTGTTGGCCAGCCCCTGCAGCAGGGCGTTGCGGTCCAGTTCGCCCCAACCTTGAACCCACCAGGTCGCCGTCGGTGCGAGCATGGCGTCCAGAGTGGCAAGATCGCCTGCCGCAATAGCTTCCAGAAAGCTGGGTCCGGTCTGCGTGGGGGGGATACCGATATTCATGCGACTGTTGAACCTATGGCGCATTGGTCTGTCAACAAGGAGAGGCCATTGCGCTATCGTAGGGACCGAAGCTTGAGGAGAGGGAACATGGTATGACTGCGGCAGAGAAGGTTGGTCTACATCAGCGCACCTGCCCTTTATGCGAAGGGATGTGCGGAATCGACGTGAGTGTCGAGGGTGACAAGGTGACGATGATCCGTCCGAACAAGGCGAATGTCTGGAGCCGGGGCCATATCTGCCCCAAGGGCACGACACTCGGCGATCTGCACCATGATCCCGACCGTCTGCACACGCCAATGATCCGTGAAGGGACAGAATGGCGCGCAGCTTCCTGGGAAGAAGCCTTCGCGCATGCGGAGTGCCTGGCGCGCGGCGTTCGCGAGAAATATGGCCAATCCGCCTTTGCCAGCTTCGGCGGCAATATGTCGGGGAAGGGCTTTGCGAGCGGCCGCTACATGATGCTGCTTCATGGCCTCGCTCGCTTCGCGCAGAGCTTCTCTTCGTCGAGTGTCGACCAACTGCCCAAGAATGTCAGCTCCCATCTGCTCTACGGCAATATGTGGAAGATCCCGATCCCAGACGTGGATCGGACCGACCTCTTCGTCATGCTTGGGGCGAACCCTGCGGAATCGAAAGGCAGCATCTTCTCGCATCGCGATGTCATGGGCGCGCTCCGTGATCTGCGCGCGCGGGGCGGGAAGCTGGTGGTGGTGGACCCCGTGCGTACACGGACGGCGGCGGCGGCCGATCAATGGGTGCCGCTGCGTCCCGGCAGCGATGCAGCGTTCTTGCTGGCTATCGTTCATGTGCTGTTCGCCGAGGACAGGGTTCGTCTCGGCCATCTCGCGTCGTTGGTGGCGGGGGTCGAGACGTTGCGCGACGTCGCTGCCGACTTCTCGCCCGAACGCGTAGAGCGGTTCTGTGGTGTCGAGGCAAAGATTATTCGCGACCTAGCGCTGGAGATCGCGAATGCGCGCGCCGCCGCCATTTATGGTCGGATCGGTACCTGTACTCAGACTTTCGGGACATTGGCATCCTGGCTTGTGGACGTGATCGCAATCCTGACGGGCAATCTGGATCGTCCCGGCGGATCGATGTGGAGCACGCAGGTCGCTCCCCATCTGGATCTCGCGCCGCCCTATCCCAGCAACGCATCCGTTACCGGCAAACCATCGCGTGTGCGTGGTGTGCCGGCGATTCTGGGGCAATATCCGGCGTCCTGTCTGGCCGAGGAAATTGATACGCCGGGTGCGGGACAGATTCATGCATTGATGACGCTAGGCGCCAATCCGGTGTTGTCCGTTCCTGGCACAGCCCGGCTTGATGCGGCGCTCGGACAGCTCGAATGCATGATCAGCATCGACATCTATATCAACGAAACCACACGACATGCCCATGTCATCTTTCCTAGCCCATCGCTGCTGGAACAGCCGCATTGGGATGTTTGGGGCTGGCCCTGGGCGTTGACGAGCGGCGGCCATTATTCGCCAGCCTTGTTCGATCCGGTGGATCGCCCGCCAGAATGGCAGGTGATGGCGCGGGTCGGCGCGATCATGGGCGGAGTGGATGGTCCTGATCTCGGCGCACTGGACGACGAATTTTTCGCTGGAATGTGCGATCGTGCGGGGATCGACCGGAAGGTCGCTTTCGATGCGCTGCCCGTAAACGGTCCCGAACGCGTCCTCGACCTGTGCATCCGTTCAGGACCGTTCGGGGATCGGTTTGGCGCGAATCCGCAGGGGCTGAAGCTCGACGACTTCAAGGCCGCACCGGATGGCATATTGCTCGGACCCGCCGTGCCGTGGGGCGGCAAGGCTATCAAAACCCCAAGCGGCCTTATCGAACTGGCCCATCCGCATTTCCTGGCCGATCTTTCCCGGCTGGAAGCGGCGATGGACGATACGGATGCCGACCTGGTTCTGGTCAGTCGGCGTCAGTTGCGCTCGCTCAACAGCTGGATGCACAATCTTAATACGCTGGTGAAGGGTAAGGAGCGATGCACGCTCCAGATCCATAGCCAGGATGCGCTGCGGCTGGAGATCGCCAGCGGTGACATTTGCGAAGTGGCGAGCGAGGGCGGCACGGTCACCGCACCGGTCGAAATTACGGACGATATCATGCCCGGCGTCGTCAGTCTGCCGCATGGCTGGGGTCATGATCGCCGGGACGCGCGCCTCGGCATTGCGAGACTGCACGCGGGCACGAATATCAATGAACTCAGCCCGGCCAGAATGCTCGATGCCGCGTCAGGCAATGCCGTACTGAACGGCATTCCGGTCACGGTCCGACGAATAGAGGCGCAGGCATGAAATATGACCTGACCGATGCTCCGTTTGTCAGCGGGGCGGGATTGGCTGAAGATCCATGTCGATATAGTCATATCCCTTGCCACATGCCCGCAGCAGGAAGTTTTGGCGCTTCAGCCAGCGATGGAAATGCTGGATCAGCCGCGCATCGTCCGCTGGTCCGGCATTAGCGACGAACGTATCGAGCGCCGCCATCGCGGCATCGCCATTATCCGGGCGGTGACCCAGTAGCTGTTCGACATCGTCCATGTCCGCCGCTACGACCGCAGCGCCATAGGTCGCCCAGCGTTGCATGTAGCGGGCGAGCGCCGCCGCGGAATTGCGCTGATACGTCATCCCCGCGCCATCGCCGGGAAAGGCGTCGATCTGTTCGATCAGCTTGCGGCCGGCTTCGACATAGCCGATCGCTTGTGCCACCGGCGGGGCCGGGTCGATCAGCGTCACGCTGTCATGCTCGGCCATCGCGCTGATGGAAAAACGCGTGGCGGACACTGCGAACTGCAAATAGGCGACATAATCCTGTTCGGGTGAGGACTGGAATGCGAGTGGCCACAGAAGGAAGCCGTTTACGCCGCAGAAGCCAGCGGTATGATATTCGATCAACTGCTTGCTAATCCTGTCGCCGGTCAGCGTCTCATAATGGTCGATCAGGGCGGAGATGTCGCCCAGCGGCTCGGCCGTGTCGCGGATTCGCAAGCCAGCCAGCTCGGCTGCCGGGTCACCGAAGCTGGAGACTTCGAAATCGATGAGGCCGGTCACGTGATCGCCATCGAACAGGAACTGGCCGGCATCCGGGTTGATGAAGGCGGCTCGCATCCGATCCCGCGGCACGTTGCGGCGAAGCCAGCCGGCGATGAAGCGCATCAGGGGGAACGGGCGTCCGATCGTGTCGTGGAAGATGCGGATCGCGGGCTCGTAAAGCCCCAGTGCAATATCCTCGGCCGATGTCGGGGCTGGAAGCCCGACTTCGGCAAAGGCTTCGAGCGGTAACTGGTGCAGGCGCGCAATGAGAGCGACATAGTCCTCGCGCACCTTGCGGCGTATCTCCTCATCGACAATGGTTGCGGTGTTGATCGTTCCGGGGAGGCGTTCCAGCACCAGCGATAGCGGATCGTCGATCACGCCCAGCAGGCGCGGCGCGGGGATGCCTTGCGCTTCCAGCGCGCGATGGATCGCGCCTTCCTGCATCATGTCCACAGGCGACACATAACTGTCACCACGCGGCCCGCGAATATAAAGCGGTAGTGTCTTGCCATTTGCGACGACTTCGACGTCCCAGCCGGGCCGCCAGCGCGGATGACGTTCAAATTGAGTCACGATGCCCAGATTGTTGGTGAGCCAGTCAAACACACGCCGGTCGAACGGTTCCAGTGCAGTTGGATCGAACCCTGTGGTTCTTCCATCTTCGGCCACGCTGCTGTCGGTCATTTCGAACATCCTCTCGCCTTTAAGGTTAGCATGGCTTCGCTCGCTGTCGCCTCTTTCCGTATGTCGGCGATGGAATCCGTATCCTAGAGAAACGTGCAAAGCTTCCGATTCACATTGGCCGATGTGCACTGTGGATTCACAGGTTCAGCGCCGAAAGGGCTCCAGCGATTTCACTCATCCAGTCCCAGCCGCAGAATTCGTCGCTGCCCGCCTGCACATTAGCGGCGCTTTCAGCGCCGAGTATTGCGCTTTCGGCGCTCAGCCTGCCGCTCGTCGTCTACCTGCCCAGCTACTATTCGGGCAGCCTCCATCTCGACCTTGGAGTTGTAGGGGCGGTATTCATGATCGTCAGGATCATCGATATCACGTTTGACCCGCTGATTGGCGGGTCGATGGACAGGACCCGCACCCGTATGGGCCGCTATCGGCCCTGGCTCGCCGCGGGAGCACCGATGATCATGGTCGGTATGTTGATGCTTTTTACCGCATCGCCTGGTGTGGGGCCGATCTATCTCATGGGCTGGCTTATCGTTGCCTATGGTGGCTGGTCCATCCTGGGCCTCGCGCAACTGGCGCTGGCCGCCAATGCATCACCCGACTATCAGGAACGATCGCGCATCTATGCATGGTGGCAGTTCGCCTTCATGCTGGGCATGGTCGCGACCATGTTGATCCCCAAGCTTCTGGCACTTGCGGGGCGGCCGGGGCAAGCCAGCGCGATGAGCATGATGGCATGGTTCGTGTTCGTCGTGACCCCACTCATGACAGGCTTTACCCTTCTTATGGTTCGTGAACGGGGCGAAGCCGGGGCTTCCCATGGCGGTGGCATAGGGGTCTATCTTCGCCTCGCGCGGCGCGCAGACGTCAGGATCGTGCTCCTCGGGGAATTGCTGCTTGGGCTGGCGGCGGGCACGACGACGACGCTGGCGATCTTCTTCTTCGCGCTTGGCAAGGGAATAGCGCCTGCCGATGTTGGACTTATCCTGATCGGGCAATTTGCTGTGGCCTTACTGGTGACGCCCATGTGGACACGGCTCGCCGGTCGTCTCGGCAAGCATCGCGCCCTCGCACTCGCAGCGGTCGGTTCCGGTTTCGTCCAAATCCCGCTCTACCTGATGCCAGGCGGCAATCTTTTGATAGCGATTGCCATCTTTTCGCTGGTGGGGCTTTTCTATGGTGCGATAGCGATGCTGCCGCGTGCCATGATCGCGGACTGTGCAGACGCGAATCGGTTGGATACTGGGCATGACAGCACCGGTCTGCTGTTCGCCTTGTTGATCGGTATCTGGAAGATCGGGCAGGCGCTGTCGGTCGGCTTGCTGTTCTCGATCCTCGAATGGATTGATTTCAATCCCGCGCTGGATGCGAAAAACACCGTTGAAGCCCTTGAGCGCTTGCAACTGCTTTACTGTTTCGTGCCGCTGTCGCTATCTCTCGTCGCGGCGCTGAATCTGCTATATTATCCACTGACCGGCGCACGTCATGCTGTCATTCGCGCGGCGCTTGCCGTTCGCGATTAGCGCCAACGAGGGCCGAGCCGGTAAACCGACGCGGATGAGGCTCCACTCCGCAATGAGGACGATAGTGGCGAAGTAGGTTTCCTATCGTATCGGCGGCGGCTTTGACACAAAAGAGCCTATCGATGATGTTTCTGCGGCGATATCGCCCGGCAGCATACTCTCCTGTCAGTCTTGCCACATAATCTGGGGCGGCCAGATCGAGACGGCGAAATGCCGACCGAACTGGCCGCCCCGATGCGATAGAGCGATCTGATGCCTTAGGATTTAAGGGAGAGGTTTTTCCGATACTTTACCCCGGCATTGTAACCCACATTAAAAATCCCTCGGCAATCAAAAGATCGTGAGGTTGTCAGTTCTGCCCGAACCGCCACGTCATGCCCAATCCGTAGGTGCGCGATTCACCGGAGAACTCGGTTGCGATACCCAGTGAACGGTAGAGATCGGAAAAGCGGCGGGTCAGATATTTCTTGTTCGCCAGATTGCGAGCGAAAATCGAAATTTCGACGTTCGGATTTTCAACCTTATAGGAAATCCGGCCATTGATCAGACCATAGCCCGGAATCCGTCCCAACTCGTTTTCCGCAGCATATTGTGCCTTCACCGCATCCGACTGGGCGTCGGCAGCGCGCGAGGCGAAGAATTGCTGCCCGCTTACATAAGCATAGCTGGCATTGACCGACAGTTCGCCGGTGGAAAGGATGAACGTCTGCGTCGCGCTGATATTGAACTGCCTCTTCGGCAACTGGATCAGCGGCAGATTGCTCAAGTCGACGGTGCACAGGATTTGGGTTGCATTTGCCCCTTGTGCACATCCTGCGGGAGTTGCTCCCGTCACTCCGTTGATCACCTGGGTTTCGGTGAAGGTACCCTTTTCATATTTGCCGTCAGAAAGATTGCCGCTCGCCGTGATCTCCATGCCCTTCCAAGGCACAGCGGTGATTTCGAGTTCGGCGCCCCAGATGCGTGCGTTACCGTTATTCTGGAGATATTGCGTCACGCCTGCTGGCCCGACGGCATTGACGATGGCCTGAACGTCCGATTTCCATGTGTGGGCTCTGTTGCAAACATGGGGCACGGCCGCGCGGCGTCACCCAGTTGGGGGATTAGGCAGCATTGGCGAAATGCTTATTGAGCATAATCATGGTTTCGGTCAGGGCCGAGGGTCCAATTCCGAATGCTCTTTCAACCAGGCGCACCTCCCCCATGATACCTGGCTGCAGGCACCATGCCTGGGCCTGTCCTTTGCGTAGGGCGCGCATGACCTCGAAGCCCTTGATCGTGGCGTAGGCCGTTGGCATCGACTTGAAGCCACGTACCGGCTTGATCAGCATCTTCAGCTTGCCGTGGTCGGCCTCGAGCACGTTGTTCAGATATTTCACCTGCCGGTGCTCGGTTTCCGCCGCCAGTTTGCCTTCGCGTTTCAGCTCAGCGATTGCTGCGCCGTAGCTGGGTGCCTTGTCGGTATTGAGTTTGGCCGGCTTTTCCCAGTCCTTCAGGCCACGAAGAGCTTTGCCCAGAAAGCGCTTCGCCGCTTTGGCGCTGCGTGTCGATGACAGATAGAAATCAATCGTGTCGCCCCGTTTGTCGACCGCCCGGTACAGGTAGGTCCATTTGCCCCGCACCTTTACGTAGGTCTCATCCAGACGCCAGCTCGGATCAAAGCCGCGCCGCCAGAACCAGCGGAGACGCTTCTCCATCTCCGGCGCGTAGCGCTGCACCCAGCGATAGATCGTCGTATGATCGACATCGATCCCACGCTCGGACAGCATTTCCTCGAGATCACGGTAGCTGATGCCGTATCGACAATACCAGCGCACCGCCCATAGGATGACCTCGCCGGTAAAATGCCGTCCTTTGAAATCGTTCATCGCAACTGACCTTGACAGTACATGAGCCCAATCTTGGAAACCGTGTCAGAGTTTGCAACAGAGCCCTGGCGCGAATATCTCGACATGATGGACCTGTTGAAGAAACAGGGCGGAGACCTCAACGACGCAGCCTATGGCGGCTGATACCCACGCCCGAACTACAATAAATATCTGGCGTAATGAATGAAGGGAGGCGCCGCCACTGGCGGTGACCTCCACGGACAAGGTGAGGAAGGCTGACCGGCGACAATGCCGACGGCGCCGCGCAACGGAACTCGGTTTTTCGAGCTGCGAAGCCGTGCCTGCGACAGGACGACGACCGGTCAGCCATTTGGCTGAAGGGAAATCATGATGAATGCAGCACTTTCTTCAAGTATGATCGCCAGGCTTGCGTTGATGGCCGGCTGTTCGGTCGTTGCGGTCGGTGCGGCGGCGCAAACCGGATCGTTGGCTTCGAAGGACACGTCCGCGGCGCAGACGCCGGCCGACGCCACCAATCCGGCGAACCCGATGGCTGACATCATAGTCGTCGCACGGCGTAGCGAGGAACGGCTGCAATCCGTTCCACTCAGCATTACCGCCGTGTCCAACGCTCAATTGTCAGCGACCACCGTCACCACCGGCACCGACCTTCAGAAGCTGGTCCCCACGCTGAACGTCGGGGTAAGCATCTTCGGTTCAAGTCAGCAATATTCCCTGCGCGGCGTTCGAACGGGAGTGGTGACCTATTTCAATGAAGTGCCGGTTTCGACCAGTGCCGCTGATCTCCAGCTCTGGGATCTGCAATCCGTTCAGGCGATTGCGGGCCCGCAAGGCACATTGTTCGGGCGCAACAGCACTGGCGGCGCGGTATTGTTCGTTCCGCAGCGGCCAAAGGATGAATTTGGCGGCTATGTCGATGGCCGGATCGGCAGCTATAATTTGCGCGAAGTGACGGGTGTGATCAATGTCCCGATCGCTGATGTGTTGAAGGTCCGTCTCGGCGTTCAGCGTACCAAGCGCGATGCCTTGACGAAGAATATCTCCGGCCCGGACATGAACACGCAAGATCGGACGGTCGTGCGGGCCTCGGTATTGTTCGAACCGAACAGTTGGCTTTCCAACTATACCGTGTTCCTCTATTCGCACCGCGATGAGCGGCCGCTGGCCCAGATCAGCGGGTCCGATGGCGTTGTCGTCTCCTGTCCGACCAGTATCCCCAGTTGTGTCTATGGCGCTACATATAACGAAGAACTGCTGGACCAGCATGCTCGTGGCATCAGAACCGTATCCATCCCACTCGATACGCGGCAATATGATGAACCTTGGCTGCTTACAAATATCCTGTCCGCACAGGCCGGGGATATCACGTTCAAATATATTGCTGGCTATGGCGGCAACAAGCAGGATCAGTTTACCAGCCAGTTGTCGATCGCCTTGCCAGTCATTGTCGGTGATAATGAATCGAAATCGCGCCAGCACACCCATGAACTGGAAATTCTTGGCAGCATGAGAACGGCGGAGCAATATTCGACCACGCTAGCGGCGGGATAGTCCTGCTGCGGGCGGCGTAAAAGTCGTCCACCTTGAAGCCTTTCTGCCAAGTCAGGGAGGTGTGGGGATCTACAGCGTGGAACTTTATCTTCAGGTCCGTTTGGCTTGCGCGGATGGCATGAGCCAGCGGGCGGCGGCGAAGCGTTTCAATGTGTCGCGCGACACGGTGCGCAAGATGCTGTCGTTTTCATCGCCACCGGGTTACCGGCGTCAATCTGTCCCGCAGCGCCCGAAGCTGGACGGGTTTGTGGCGATCATTGATGGATGGCTTGAAGGGGACCGCTGCGTCCCGCGCAAACAGCGCCATACGGCGAAGCGGGTATTCGACCGCTTGCGCGCCGAGCATGGTTTCACCGGCGGCTATACGATCATCAAGGATTACATCCGCGAGCGTGAGCAACGCAGCCGGGAGATGTTCGTGCCGCTGGCCCACCCGGCGGGGGATGCGCAGGCCGATTTCGGGGAAGCGCTGGTGGAGATCGGCGGGGTGCAGCAGAAGGCCTACTTCTTCGCACTCGATCTGCCGCACAGTGATGCCTGCTATGTGCGGGCCTATCCGGCGGCGGTGGCGGAGGCTTGGGTTGACGGACACGTTCATGCCTTCGCGTTCTTCGGCGCGGTGCCGCGTTCCATCGTTTACGACAACGATCGCTGCCTTGTGGCGAAAATCCTGCCAGACGGCACGCGCAAGCGTGCCACGCTGTTCAGCGCTTTCCTGTCGCATTATGTGATCCGCGACCGCTATGCCCGTCCGGGCAAGGGGAACGAGAAAGGCAATGTGGAAGGGCTGGTAGGTTACTGCCGCCGCAATTTCATGGTGCCGATCCCGAAGTTCCCGACCTGGGAGGCCTTCAACCTATGGCTGGAGGAGCAATGTCGCAAGCGCCAGCAGGAGAAGGTGCGCGGGGAGAGCGAGACGATCGATGAGCGCTTGCAGCGCGATCTGGCGGCCATGCAGCCTCTGCCCGCTACACCCTTCGAGGCCTGCGATCAGACGAGCGGGCGGGTCTCCTCGCAATCTCTGGTGCGCTACAGGACCAACGATTATTCGGTTCCGGTAGTCTGGGGCCATCAGGAGGTCTGGATCAGGGCCTATGTCGATGAAGTGGTGATCGGATGCCGCAGCGAAGTTATCGCCCGTCATTCTCGTTGCTATGCCCGCGAGGAGGTTATCTTCGCCCCGCTCCACTATCTCCCGCTGATCGAGCAGAAGATCAACGCATTCGACCAGGCCGCGCCTTTGCAGGGCTGGGATTTGCCCGAAGCGTTCACGACACTGCAGCGGTTGATGGAAGGCCGCATGCACAAGCATGGCAGGCGTGAATATGTACAGGTGCTGCGCCTGTTGGAAACGTTCACCCTCGCCGATCTCCAGGCGGCGGTGGAACAGGCCATTGATCTTGGCGCCATCGGCTTCGATGCCGTCAAGCACCTCGCCCTGTGCCGGGTCGAACGCGTACCGCCCAGGCTGGACCTGGACGTCTATCCCTTCCTGCCACGCACAACGGTCGAGAAGACCTTTGCCAGAGCCTATCTGAGCCTGCTCTCCGACCAGCAGGAGGCCGCATGAGCGATCAGACCCCGGAGCTTCTTCTCGCTCACAATCTCAAGGCACTCAAGCTGCCTACGTGCCTGCGAGAGCACCACAAGCTCGCCCGGCAATGTGCCGCTGAAGGCGTCGATCATATCCGCTTCCTCGCCCGCCTTGTCGAGATGGAGATGATCGACAGGGAGCGTCGTATGGTCGAGCGGCGCATCAAGGCCGCGCGCTTCCCCGCCGTCAAAAGCCTCGACAGCTTCGACTTCACCGTCATCCCCAGGCTCAACAAGATGCAGGTGCTCGAGATGGCGCGCTGCGAGTGGATCGAGCGGCGTGAGAACGCCATCGCTCTGGGGCCATCGGGCACCGGAAAGACGCACGTAGCGTTGGGGCTCGGACTGGCAGCATGCCAGAAAGGGCTGTCGGTGGGCTTCACCACTGCGGCGGCGCTGGTCAGCGAAATGATGGAGGCGCGCGACGAGCGGCGTCTCCTGCGCTTCCAGAAGCAGATGGTCGGATACAAACTGCTCATCATCGACGAACTGGGCTTCGTACCGCTCTCCAAGACCGGCGCCGAACTGCTGTTCGAGCTGATCTCCCAGCGTTACGAACGCGGCTCCACCTTGATCACCAGCAACCTGCCCTTCGACGAATGGACCGAAACCTTCGGATCCGAGCGTCTCACAGGCGCGCTCCTCGATCGCCTGACCCATCACGTCAGCATCCTCGAGATGAACGGCGAAAGCTATCGCCTCGCTCACAGCCGGGCCCGCAAGGCCAAAATCAGACCCTGAAAAGCAAGCCAATGCCGGGGGGAGTGGCCCTCGGGCTACGCCCTCACGCCACTCCCCCCGGCGTGTAACACGATGGCCTGGTTTTACGCCGCCCCATGGCCGACTTTTGCTCCGCCGTTGACAGCAGCATGTTCGACAATCGGCTGACCTGGGTGGGTGGTCTTTATTATTGGAAGAATCGTTCAAATAGTCTGAACCGCTATCTGTTGTTTGCACCCGCGGGCACTGTTCTGTCCGATCTGACGACTCAGCAGACCGGCGGCATCGATCAGCAGATTTCGAAGGCCGTTTACGGTCAGGCGACGTTCGCCGCTACCGACCGGCTCAAATTGACCGCGGGCGTGCGTTACACCAAGGACAAGCAACTCACCAATCAGGTCGGGTACAGCCCGGGCCTCCAGTGTAACCTCCCTGATTTCCCCAATGTCGATCTGACGACCTGCCACCAGCGCATTACGTCGACCTCGGATGCCGTCACCTACAACTTCTCGGTTGATTATGAGCTGTCGGACAAGGTTCTTGTCTATGCCACGACGCGCAAGGGCTATAATGCGGGCGGCTTCAACGCCAATATCAACGACCCCAAGCTCGAAATCGTGAAACCTGAATATATCCGCGATTATGAGGCGGGCGTGAAGGCGGACTGGAATCTCGGTTTGGTTCCGATACGTACGAACATTTCGGCCTTCCTTTCAAAGTATAAGGATATTCAGCGCACGACGTCCCTGATCCTCGATGATCTGGTGGTTACCGGCAATTTCAACGCCGCCGCGGCCACCATCTATGGCGGGCAGATTGAGGTGCTGGCCCGTCCGGTGACCGGGCTCGATTTGCAAGCATCCTATGGTTATCTTCAAACCAAATATGACAGTTTCGACAATCCGCTGGTCGGTAATCTGACGGGCAACAAATTCGCCCAGGCGCCGACCCATACCTTGCACCTCGCCGGAACCTACACCTATCCGCTTTCGGTAGGGGAACTCGTTGCGAATGCGAGTTACGGCTATACCAGCAGCGTCACATTCGCGGACGACAATATCACCACGCCCGGCAACACGGCCCGGGGATATGGTCTGGTCGATGCCCGGCTCAGCTGGAACAATGTTGCCGGTCTGGGGATCGACGCCAGCGTGTACGTCAAGAATGCCACCAACAAGAAATATATCCTCAACGCCACCGATCGCACCACGCCGTTCGGGTTCGTGTCGAGGCTCTATGGTGATCAGCGCACCGTGGGATTGCAAGTGAGATACTCATTCGGCGACCGGTAATCGTCTGACATTCGCTCTTGCAAAAGAATCGTGAGGTAAGCGGAAGCGCTGACGGCATCGCGGTTAGCGCTAGAGAACGCCCCACTATCGATAGTGGGGCGTTGCGCTCAGTTTTCCTCACCTCAGTGGCAATTTCTGGGACTGGCAGGAACGTTCTATGCATAGCCCATCGGTTCAAAAATGGGGCCGATCCCGTCGCGCATCACAATTTGTAAGTCATCGCACATCGAGTCGAATCTAGAGGATTCGGCTGGCTGGGGCGGCAGGATTCGAACCTGCGCATGCCGGTACCAAAAACCGGTGCCTTACCGCTTGGCTACGCCCCATCAGATCGCCGGGATGGCTGATGCGGTTCGCATATAACGCCTGATCCGCGAAAGGAAAGCCTAGTCATTGCAATCATTGCGCGTCAATATGAGGAGATCGAACCAGCCTTGGGGGAAACGCTGGCCATGGCCGCAAACAATAGCCTGACCGCATCACAAATCTCCCCGGCATCTCCGCTTTTCCTACGTGAGGATGAAATAAGGCGGGGCATTGAAATGCTGTATTTCGGCTATTCAGCCCTGACGCGATCCATTGATGAAACGTTGCTCGCGCAGGGATTGGGCCGGGCGCACCATCGGGCTCTATATTTCATTTCCCGTCAGCCGGATCTGACCGTCAAGGACCTGCTTCGGCTTTTGGCCATCACGAAACAATCCCTTGGGCGCGTTCTCAACGATCTTGTCGATGGCGGCTATATAGAAACGCGTCAGGGCGCGAATGATCGGCGGCAAAAATTGTTGCGCCTCAGTCCGCAAGGCGCGGCGCTGGAGGCGGAACTGTTCCGCGCCCTGCGTGAGAAAATGGCGTCGGCTTATGCACAAGCGGGACAAGGATCGGTCACTGGTTTTTGGCGCGTGCTGGAAGGTCTTATCCCCGATCAGGACAAGTCCATGGTCTTGGGTCTGCGAAACCGCTGAACCATTGACGGGAGGCAACTTTATAGTCTTTGATGCGCTTAATCCCGCTTACAAGTTGAACGAGGAGCGATCATGAGGAAATTCTTTCTGGCAACCGCCACTATATTGTTTGCCGCTGGTCTGTCCGCCTGCTCGGAAAAGGCGCAGGACAGCTTGGAAAACGCGGGCTCGGCGATTGGGAATGATGTCAGCGGCTCCATGGAAAGCGCAGGCGATCGGATTGATAATGGTCTCGACCGGGCAGGGCAGGCCATTGATGAAGGCTCTGACAGGGTTGGCGCCGCTGCCGACAATGCCGCTCATGATGCACGCCGGGAGGCGGGAGAGGCCAAGCGCGACGTCGGAGAATCGCTGGAAAAGGCAGGTAACGACCTGAAGAATTAATGATCCAGCGCCGCCGGTCCGGTGAGCGGCGGCGCAAATGCTCAGGACGGCTTACGGAATACCGGCACCCTTTTTTCGAAAAAGGCTGTGAAAGCCTCCCGCGCTTCGGGGGATTGCATGGCTTCCCCGAAAAGCCGCCCTTCTTCTTCGATGCGCGCGCGAAGTTCATCGAGATCGCCTTTCAGCAAACGCCTGGTTATAGCGAGCGCCTGCGGTGGCTTCGCCGTTAATGCCGCAGCCGTTTTTCGGGCATGGTCAAGCAGGATATCGCTCGCGACAATGGCGCTGACCAGCCCTGCTCGGTCTGCGCTTTCCGCATCCATGGGTTCGCCCAGCAAAAGCATGGCCGCAGCCTTGGCATAGCCCATCATCGCGGGGGCGAGCAGGCTGGAGCCTGCTTCGGGTACGATTCCCAGATTGACGAAGGGCATGATGAAGCGAGCATCGGGTGCGGCGTAAATCAGGTCGCAATGGAAGAGCATGGTGGTGCCGATGCCCACCGCCAGGCCTTGAACCGCCGCCACGATTGGCTTGTCGAACGATGCTATCGCGCGAATAAACTCGAAGGCTGCCTCGCCGCCCTGCGGGCCTGCGACGAAATCCTTGAGATCGTTGCCGGCGCAGAAATCGCTCCCCCGTCCGGCGATCAGGACCGCGCCGATATCGCTGCGGCGCGAAGCATCCGCCAGCGCGGCGGTCATGGTGCGATACATGGCGGCGGTCAGGGCATTTTTCTTGTCGGGGCGATCGATATGGATTTCGATGATGTCGTCATTTTCGACCAGCACTATGCCTTCGCTCACGATCTGCTCCCTGAAACGATCAAGGGGGAACTGTTGGCCGATGATGATGGTCACGTCTATCCTTTGCCGCCTCTTTTCAGCACATAGGCTGCATGAGTCGGCTAAGATTGTTTCTGGACCCTTTCCTGCTGCTGCTGATCGCCATGGTGGTGCTGGCATCGCTGGCGCCCGCGCATGGCCGCGGCGCGCAAGCCGTGAATATCGCTGCGGATGTCGGCATTGTGCTGCTGTTCTTCCTGCACGGCGCGAAGCTGTCGCGGGAGGCGATCTGGAATGGGGCGCGGGCATGGAAGCTGCACCTGGCGACATTGGGGACGACCTTTGCGGCCTTTCCGCTGCTGGGGCTGGCAACACAGCAGATCGGGGCGCTGCCCGCGACGATGAGGGCCGGGCTGCTATTCCTGACGCTGCTGCCCTCGACCGTGCAGTCGTCCATCGCCTTCACCGCTATCGCGCGGGGCAATGTGGCGGCGGCGGTGGTGAGTGCCTCCTTCTCAAACCTGCTGGGCATATTCCTGACGCCGGTGCTGGTCGCGCTGCTGATGCAGGGAGGGGGGACGGCGGGGATGATCTCGCTCCAGTCGATCGAGGGGATCGTGCTGCAATTGCTGCTGCCCTTTGTAGTCGGACATCTGATGCGGCCTTGGATCGGGGGCTTTGTGGAGCGGCACCGGACGATGCTGGGGCGGGTCGATCGGACGTCGATTCTGTTGATCGTTTATTCGGCCTTTAGCGCGGCGGTGGTGGAGGGGCTGTGGCACAAGGTGTCGCGGGCGGAACTGGCGTTGCTGACGGGTGTGTGCGTGGCGATGCTGATCGTCGTGCTGCTGTTTAGCTGGGCGCTGGGGCGGGTGCTGGGTTTTGCGCGGGAGGATGCCATCGTGCTGCAATTCTGCGGGTCGAAGAAGAGTCTGGCGTCGGGCGTGCCGATTGCGGGCGTACTGTTCCCGGCGAGCGTGGTGGGACCGTTGATCCTGCCGCTGATGCTGTTTCATCAGATCCAGCTTATCGCCTGTGCGCTGCTGGCGCGGCATTATGGGGCGGAGGCGGAGCGGGAAGAGGGGACGCGAAACCAAGAGGGAAGTGGTGAAGTGAACGCGGTTTGATTTTTATCGTTTCGAGATCGTAACGATAGGAGAAGGAGCTTGAGCCGGCATTATGACGCGGTGATCGTGGGTGGCGGGCATAATGGGCTGGTCTGCGCCTTTTATCTGGCGCGGGCGGGGTATCGCGTCCGCATCCTGGAGCGGCGCGCCATCGTGGGCGGGGCGGCGGTGACGGAGGCGTTCCATCCCGGCTTCCGCAATTCGACGGCCAGCTATACCGTCAGCCTGCTGCATCCCAAGATCATCCGCGACATGAAGCTGGCCGACCATGGCTATCGCGTGATCGAGCGGCCGATCAGCAATTTCCTACCGCAACCCGATGGCGGATACCTGAAATTGGGCGGCGGGCTGGCGAGGACGCAGGCGGAGTTCCGCAAATTCAGCGCGAAGGATGCCGACGCGCTGCCTGCTTATTACGAGGCGCTGGACGTCGTGGCGGATGTGCTGCGCGACATGACGCTGAAGGCGCCGCCCAATGTGGGGGATGGATTTGCCACGCTGATCGAGGCGGTGAAGCAGGGGCGGCGCGTCGCGGGTCTTTCCATCGAGCGGCAGCGCGACGTGCTGGACCTGTTCGCCAAATCGGCGCGGACGTTTCTCGATTCATGGTTCGAGAGCGAGGCGGTGAAGGCGGCTTTCGGCTTCGACGCGGTGGTGGGCCATTATGCGTCGCCCGATACGCCGGGAAGCGCCTATGTGCTGCTGCATCACGTGTTTGGCGAGGTGAACGGAAAGAAGGGCGCATGGGGGCATAGCGTCGGCGGCATGGGGGCGATCACGCAGGCGATGGCGAAGGTCGTGAGCGCCATGGGCGTGGAGATCAGCCTGGAAGCGCCGGTCGACCGGGTGCTGGTGGATGGCGGGCGCGCGGTCGGCGTGCGGTTGGAAAGCGGGGAGGAAGTGACGGGCCGCACCGTCATCGCCAATGTGGGGCCGAAGCTGCTCTATGAGTGGATGATGGACGCGGGCGATCTGCCCGCCGATTTCGTGAGGCGCATCCGGGCGTTCAAGACGGGATCGGGCACGTTCCGCATGAATGTGGCGCTGTCGGCGCTGCCGGATTTCGCCTGTCTGCCGGGCGAAGGCGAGCATCACCAGTCGGGGATCATCATCGCGCCGACGCTGGATTATATGGACCGGGCTTTTCTGGACGCGAAACGGGACGGGTGGTCGAAGCAGCCCATCGTGGAGATGCTGATCCCGTCCACCATCGACGACAGCCTCGCGCCGCCAGGTCGCCATGTGGCGAGCCTGTTCTGCCAGCAGTTCGCGCCGGTCCTGCCCGATGGCCGCAACTGGGACGATGAGCGGGAAGCGGCGGCGGACGCGATCATCGCGACGGTGGAGGATCATGCGCCCGGTTTCGCGAAAAGCGTGATCGCGCGACAGATTCATTCTCCGCTCGATCTGGAGCGGAAATTCGGGTTGGCCGGCGGCGACATCATGCATGGCAATATGACGCTGGACCAGCTTTGGGCGGCGCGGCCGGTGCTAGGGCATGGCGCGTATCGCGGGCCGATCAAAGGGCTTTATATGTGCGGGGCGGGAACGCATCCGGGCGGCGGCGTGACGGGCGCGCCGGGGCATAATGCAGCGCGGGCGGTGCTGAAGGACCGGGCGGTCCTGGGGAGATGGCTGGGGCGGGGGTAGCGTTTGTCCCGCTATCCGTTCGTGTTGAAATCGAGACATGATGGCAAGGCGTCGGCGCGTCTCGACTTCACTCGACACGAACGGAGGTTTTTGGCCAGTTCAGTGGGACAAGCGCTGGCCTCGCCTGTTCGCGCATAAGCGGGTGACTGGATCGCCCTGGAGTATGTCCGGTTGAAATTGTGCTCCTGCGAAGGCGGGAGCCCAAGTCCGCCGCCTGATCTGTGCTGCTGCCTTCAGAAGCATATCGGAATTGCATTGCGACCGGGTGGTTTGAGGGTGGCGGACAGGGTTCGTCGAACCGCTTCCCCTTTTCCATCATCCCCATCAAGCCATGGAGGCGGGCCGCCACGCCGAAAGATTTCCCTATAACGTGTATTTCAGTTGCATGTTTTGTTGCGCCTATATAGATGCATTTCTTATACATGATTGGAGTCGCGGCGATGACAGGATCGCAAGCCGGATTGGGGATGGACGACAGCGGGCTGGGTCAACTGGTTGACGCATTCTATGCGCGGATTCGCCAGGATGAGGCGCTGGGGCCGATCTTCAACGATGCGGTGGATGACTGGCCGGAGCATATCGGGAAGCTGACGGATTTCTGGTCGTCGGTCATGCTGGGGAGCGGGCGCTACAAGGGGCAGCCGGTCCCGGCGCACAGGAAACATCGCGACCGCATCAGCCCCGCTTTGTTCGACCGCTGGCTGGCGCTTTGGGCGCGGACGACCGACGAGATGATGTTGCCCGAGGTCGCCAGCGCCTTGCAGGAGAAGGCGGGCCGGATTGCCGAAAGCCTGCAACTGGCGCTGTTCTTCCGGCTGGACGGGGCAGTCCGGTCATGAGCAGGGACGCCGGGCCGGGGGCAAAGGCGCCGCTTCCCTATCGCTCAACGCCGGTTTTCGATTCTGACAGCCTGCCGGATGCCCTGCGGAACCGTCATGCGACGAAGGCGGGCGTCTGGGGCGTGATCCGGGTGATCGAGGGGCGGCTGCGGCTGACCTGCCTGGACCCTTTTTCCGAACATATGCTGGACCCGGACCATGCGGGGATGTTGCAGCCCGAACAGGCGCATTTCGTCACGCCGGAAGGGGCGATGCAGATGCAGATTGATTTCTACGACCAGCCGCCCGGCGGCTGACCCTTTCTTTCCTTTCCCGATTCAGACCAGAGGAGATTTTGATGTCGCAGACGTTGAGCGAGCAGACCATTGCGCTGGTGAAAGCCACCATTCCGGCGCTGGAGGCGCATGGGCTGGACATTGTGCATGAAATGTATGCGCGCATGTTCCAGAACCCGGAAATCCGCGATCTGTTCAATCAGTCGCACCATGGCGATGCCGGATCGCAGCCGCGCGCTCTGACCGGCGCGATCCTGGCCTATGCCAGCAATATCGAGAATCTGGGCGCGCTGGCCCCGGCGGTCGAACGCATCGCGCAGAAACATGTCGGCTTGCAGATATTGCCGGAACATTATCCCCATGTCGCCGACGCGCTGCTGGGCGCGATCAAGGCAGTGCTGGGCGATGCCGCGACCGACGATATTCTGGCGGCGTGGGGCGAAGCATATTGGTTCCTCGCCAATATCCTGATCGCGCGGGAAAAGCGCGTCTATGGCGAGCAGCAGGAAGCGCAGGGCGGCTGGAACGGCTGGCGCGCGTTCCGCGTCGAAAAGGTGATCCGCGAAAGCAGCGTCATCCGGTCTTTCGTGCTGCGTCCCGTCGATGGCGGGCGTGTGATGCGGCATAAACCGGGCCAGTATCTGACCTTCTGGTTCGAGATACCCGGCCATCCGCCGGTCAAGCGCAACTATTCCATTTCGGGGGAGGCCAATGACGAAACCTATCGCATTTCGGTGAAGCGCGAGCCGCAGGGGTTGGCGTCCGGGTGGCTGCACGATCATGCCGCCGAGGGGACGATCCTGAAGGTCGCGCCGCCCGCGGGCGAGTTCTTCCTGGGCGAGCAGCCCGAACGCCCGGTGGTGCTGCTGTCGGGCGGCGTCGGGTTGACGCCGATGGTCGCCATGCTGGAAACGATCGCTTCGCGCCATCCGCAGCTTCCCACATGGTATGTCCATGGCACGCACGACCGCGACACCCATGCGATGCGCGATCATGTCCGCGCGCTGGCGGCGAAGGGAAGCGCGATCAGCGTGGCCGACTTCCATCAGACGCCGCTGGCCGACGAGGTGGCAGGCCGGGATTATGACCATGCGGGCATCATCACCGACGAATGGCTGATCGCGAACACGCCGGTCGGGGATGCGGACTATTATATTTGCGGTCCGCGCCCCTTCCTGCGCGCGGCGGTTTCGGCTCTGTCGCTGGCTGGCGTGGAAGCGGGACGCATCCATTATGAATTTTTCGGGCCGGCGGACGAATTGCTCGCCGCATAGGGAAGGTCCGGCATGATCGGCGTCATCCTTGCCCGTATCGGAAGCGGGCAGGGATGACGCAAAATTTTTGCGCTTATCCATAAATATTTTGCTCTGTAGTTCAGCCATGGCTCGCGACTATTGAGCGCAGCCGAATCCAAGGGAGGAAAAGCCCACGGTCGGTGGCGGTCGTGACAATCCCGATCGTCAGGTGGTGTCACGGGTTGCCCCAAATGAAGTCTGCGACAATTCGCGGCATCGGCCTGCCGCTGCCTTCCCTGACGGTCGATCCGCAAAAGCTGCTCTTTTCCTTGAGCAGCTTCATCGCCGCCGCCATCACCCTGGCCATTGCTTTCAGCGCCAGCCTGCCCCGGCCATGGTGGGCGCTGCTGACGGTCTATGTCACGGCGCAGCCCATGGCGGGGGCGTTCCGGCCCAAGGTGCTCTATCGGCTGGGCGGCATCGCGGTGGGCGCGGGGGTGACGATCCTGTTGGTGCCCAATCTTCAGAACTCGCCGGAACTGCTGGTGCTGTGCCTGGCGTCGTGGACGGGGCTGTGCATCTATCTGGCGGTGCTGGACCGCACGCCGCGCGCTTTCCTGTTCCAGATGGCGGCGTTCAGCTCGGCGGTCATCAGCTTTCCCTATCTGGACGACCCCGCGAACATCTTCGACACGACCATCGCCCGCGTGCAGGAGATGACGGTCGCGATCCTGTGCGTCACCGCCGTCCATGCGCTGTTGCAGCCGTGGAGCGCGACGCCGGTCATCCGCGCGCGGGCGCAATCCTTTCTGGGTCATGCCCGGCGCTGGGCGGCCGAAGCCATCGGCAGCCGTCACACGCGGCTGGAGAATGAGCACCGGCGGATGCTGGCCGCCGACATCACCGAATTGGGGATGATCGCGGTGCATCTGCCCTTCGACCAGCGCTGGGCGCCCGCGACGAAAAGGCGGGTGACGGCGTTGCAGCAGCAGCTTGCGCGCATATTGCCCCTGGCCTCCGCCGCCGCGAACCGGCTGGACCTGCTGCGGGCGCAGGGGGCGCTGTCGCCGGAGCTTGCAAGCCTGCTGGACGATGTGTCGGATTGGCTGATCGACCCCGAAAGCGGCGTGCATCAGTCCGCGCCGCTGATCCGCCGGTGCGAGCGGATGGCGGCGGAAGGAGAGGCGGGGGCCGGGTGGAGCGGGCTGCTGACCGCCAGCGCCTGCGTCAGGATGGCGGAGTTCCTGACGGCGCTCGCCACGAGCCGCAGGCTGGCCGGGCGGATCGGATCGCCGGGCCGTCCCCGGCTGGAAGCGCGGGTCGCGCAGCCCTTTGCATTGGCGCGCGATCATGGGGTGGCGGCGCTGGCGGGCCTCGCGACGGCGAGCGCCATCGGGCTTTACTGCGCGGTCTGGATATTGCTGGCATGGCCCAACGGGTCGGCGACGGCGGCCTTCGCGGCGCTCATCACCTGTTCGTTCGCGGCGCAGGACGATCCCGCACCTGTGATCGGCCGCTATCTGTGGGCGACGCTCAAGACATTTCCGGTCGCGGCGCTCTACCTCTTCGTCATCCTGCCGCGCGTCGACGGGTTCGAGATGCTCATCATCACGCTGGCGCCCGCCTTGCTGTGGATGGGCTATATTCAGGCGGACCCGGCGCGGTCGCCCCAGGCGCTGCCGATGTTTTCCTGCTTCATCGTCGCCATGGGATTTCTGGCGCGGTTCCAGGGGGATTTCGCGCTGTTCATCAATACCGGGCTGGCGCAGCTGGGCGGGATCGTCGCGACGCTGGCCGTCACGAAGATGTTCCGGTCCGCCAATGTGCTGCACACGGCGCGGCGGATATTGCGCGCCAACTGGGCGGAGCTAGCGCAGCTTGCCGACATCCGGCGGCCTTTCCTGCCGGAGAGGTGGACGGCGCAGGCGGTCGACCGGCTGGGGCAGGTCGCGGCGCGCATGGCGGTCGCGCCGGAGGGGGATGCGCTGCACGCTGCCGATGGCCTCGCGGACCTGCGGATCGGGCGCAACATCATCCCGATCCGCCGGGCTTTGCCGCACGTTCCGCATGATGCGCGGCATCGGCTGGGCGCGGTGCTTTCCGGCCTGTCCGCCTTCTATTCAAGCAGATGGCGCAGGGGACGGGCCGATCCGCCGCCCGCCGAAATGCTTCGGTCGATAGATCAGGCGCTCCATGCCCTGCTCGCGCTGCCGCTGGACGAGCCGCGCCGCCGGGCGCTGCGGGCGCTCATCGGGATGCGGTGCAACCTGTTCCCGGCGGCGGACGCTCCGACGGTGGAGGGGCGGGGATGATCGAGGAAGTGCATCTGCTGGGCGTCTATATGCCCGCCGCGCTGCTGTGGGCGGTGCTGGCGGCGGTGCTCGTCTACTTGCTGCGCGTGCCGATCCAGCGGCTGCCGGGATATAGCTTGCTTTGGCGCCTGCTCTGGCACCCCAGCCTGCTCGAACTCGCGCTTTTCGTCCTGCTGTGGTGGGGGCTGAGCGCCTTCGCCGACCGTTTCCTTCATGAATGGCTGCTTTCCTGACCATGCTTCAACGCCATAATCTTCTGCGTTCGATTGCGACGCTCCTTGTCCTGATCGTCATCCTTGCCGCCATCTATGCGCTGTGGCTGCGCTATCAGGTCGAGCCCGTGACGCGCGACGGCAAGGTGCGCGCCGATATGGTGCCGGTGGCCGCCGATGTGAGCGGCCTCGTCACCGACGTGCGCGTGGCCGACAATCAGGCGGTGAAGAAGGGCGAGGTGCTGTTCGTGATCGACCGGCCCCGTTACCGGCTGGCGCTGGAACAGGCGGAGGCGGCGATTGCGAGCGACCGGGTCGCGCTGGCGCAGGCCGTGCGGGAGGACCGCCGCAACCGCGCCATGCCCGATGTGATCGCGGCGGAAGCCATCGAACAGGGACGGGCGCGGGCGGAGGGGCTGCGGGCCTCATTGGGACAGGCGGTTGCGGCACGCGACCTCGCCCGGTTCAATCTGGAACGCACGCTCGTGCGCGCGCCGGTGGATGGGACGATCTCCAACCTTTCCTTGCAGCCGGGCGTCTATCTGACGGCGGGGAAGGCGGCGCTGGCGCTGGTCTATAACCGATCCATGCGGGTGGAAGGCTATTTCGAGGAAACCAAATTGCCCGCCATTCGCGTGGGCGACCGGGCCAGCATCTACCTGATGGGCGTGGCGGACGAGATTGGCGGTCATGTCCAGAGCATCGCTGGCGGCGTGGAGGATCGGGAAAGGGCGGGGGTCGATGGGCAGTTGGCCAACGTCAATCCCTCCTTCACATGGGTGCGGCTGGCGCAGCGGATCCCGGTGCGGATCGCCATCGACAAGGTGCCCGCCCATGTCCGCATGATCCCCGGCCAGACCGCCACGGTCGTCATCCACCCCCGCGAGGATGGCCGCGAAGTGCATCGGAGCCTGCCATGGTGAGAGGGGGTGAGAGGCGCTTTCTGGCGTTGGCGGCGATCGCGTGGCTGGGCGGATGCGCGACGGTCGGACCGGATTACCGGGTGCCTGAAAGCGCGAAGGTCAAGGCGGCGCAGGCGCAGGGGGCTTTCCGGTCGGAGTCGGCGGCGGTGACGGCGCAGCCGCTGCCCGATCATTGGTGGAAGCTCTATGACGATCCGGTGCTGGACGGGCTGATCGCGCAGGCTTTGGCCGCCAATACCGATTTGCGGGTGGCGGAGGCCAATCTGGAGCGCAGCCTGGCTTTGCTGGACGAGCGCGGAGCGGGGCGCGAAGTGCAGGGCCAGGCGAGCGGCGAGACGAGTTGGGCGCAGCGTTCGGCGGAGGCCGAGTTGCAGCATGTGAAGCCCCCGGTGCGGCAAATCTACAATGCGGGCGTGTCGGTCAGCTATGACCTTGACCTGTTCGGCGGCATCCGGCGCGGGATCGAGGCGGCGAGCGCGGACACCGAAGCGGCGGTCGCGGCGCGCGATCTGGTGCGGGTGAATGTCGCGGCGGAAACGGCTCGCGCCTATGCCGATATCTGCAATGGAGGCTACCGGATCGACGTGCTGGGCCGCGCTGTCGCGGTGCAGGAGCGGGGGGTGCGGCTGACCCGGACGCTGATCGCGCATGGCCGTGCCGCCGCCTTCGAACTGGACCGGCGCGAGGGATTGCTGGAGGCGGCGAAGGCGCGGCTGCCGCGGCTGGCGGCGGGGCGGCGCAATGCGGTTTTCCGGTTGGCGGCGGTGACGGGGCGGACGCCGGGGGAGGCGGATATGGCGCTGTTGCAATGCCGTCAGCCATTGACGCTGGCGCAGCCTGTTCCGGTGGGCGATGGCGGCGCGCTGCTGCGGCGGAGGCCCGATATTCGCGTGGCGGAACGGCATCTGGCGGCGACGAGCGCGCGGATCGGCGTGGCGACGGCGGCGCTGTATCCCGACATCCGGCTGGGGGCTTCGCTGGGATCGACGGGCGCGGCGGCGGACATGTTCTCGCCGCTCACCAACCGGTTCGCGTTGGGGCCGCTCATTGGCTGGACGCTCAATCGTCATGCGGCGCGGGCGCGGATCGCCGCGGCGCAGGCGCAGAGCCGCGCCGATCTCGCCGCATTCGATGGCGCGGTGCTGAAGGCGCTGCGGGAAGTGGAGACGGCGCTCACCAGCTATGCGGCAGGGCTGGAACAGCAGGAGGGGCTGGAGCGCGCGCTGGAGGATGCCCGGCGCGTGGCGGGGCGAACGGCGCAGCTTCGCCGGGGCGGGAAGATCGGAGAACTCCCCGCGCTGGAGGCGGAGAGGGATCTGGTCGCGGCGGAACAGGCGGCGGCGGAGGGGCGGGCGGCCATCAATGACGACCAGATCGCGCTGTTCCTGGCTTTGGGCGGCGGATGGACGCCGGAGGCGCGTGCAGAGTGAAGCGGCAGGTGTTTTCCGCTATCATGCAGCAGGAAAATGAATATAATTTCCATTTGAAATGAAAGAATTTGCCTGATGGACATAAGCGTCGCCCGCACATTCCTGGAGGTGGTGAAAACCGGCAGCTTCGTGAGCGCGGCGGCCAATCTCAACCTGACGCAGACGGCGGTGAGCGCGCGCATCCGGGTGCTGGAGGAGCAGCTCGACCGCCCCCTGTTCATCCGGAACAAGGCAGGGGCCAAGCTGACACCGGCGGGCGAACAGTTTCTGCGTTTTGCGACCACATTGGTGCAGGTCTGGGAACGGGCGCGCCGCGCCGTGGCCCTGCCGCCGGGGCGGGAAACGGTGGTGACGATCGGCGCGGAACTCAGCCTGTGGAGTCCGCTGTTGCGGCACTGGTTGCTGTGGATGCGGCGGGAATGTCCCGAAATCGCGGTGTCGACGCAGATCGCGGCGTCGGATCGCCTGATGGAGCAGGTGCAGGATGGATCGCTGGATGTGGCCGTGCTCTATGCCGCCCCCAGCCGCCCCGGCGTGATCGCGGAGCTGTTGTTCGAGGAGAAGCTGGTGCTGGTGAGGACGACGCCCGCCAGCCGCCCGCTCGGTCCCGAGGACCATGTGCAGATCGACTGGGGGGAGGAGTTCGCCGCCAGCTATCAGGCGGCTTTCCCCGATCAGCCCAATGCGGTGATGTCGATCGGCTATGGGCCGTTGGCGCTGGACTATATTCTGGCGACGGGCGGCAGCGGCTATTTCCGCAAGGGGTTCATCCGATCCTATCTGGAGGAGGGGCGGCTGGCGCTGGTGCCCGACAGCCCGGAATTTTCCTATTCCGCTTATGTCGTCCATTCCACCAAGGCCGATCCCGGCGTGATGGACAGGATACGCAGCGGCCTGCGCGCGGCGGCGGCGATTTCGGCATGACGCAGGAGCCTGCCTCGCCCCCATGCTATGCGGCGGAGGCGGACGACGCCTATATGGGCTATGCCGGGCGGGAGGAGATCGTGGCGGCGCTCAACATATTGCTGGAGGCGGAGCGGGCGGGCGCGCGGGTCGCGCTGGTGGCGGCGAAACATGGGCCGGAACCGGATTATGCGGAGCTTATGCGGGATGTGCGCGGTGACGAGGCGCGCTGGTGCGCCATGCTGTCGCGGCATCTGAAGCGCCTGGACGCCGTGCCATCGCGCAGGACGGGCGACTTTTACGGCAAGGCGATGGCGATTGCGGAGCCGTGGGAGCGGCTCGCTTTCCTCAATCGCGGGCAGTCGTGGGTAGTGCGGAAGCTGGAGGCGCTGATGCCGCGTATTCGCGATGAGAGGCTGCACGCGGATTTGCGCGCCATGCTGGAAAGCCACCGGGCCAATATCGAGCGGGCAGACGTGCTGCTCGATAGCGGGAAAGGTGGCGCCTGACAGGCTTTAGGACAGGCCGATGCCGAGCGGGGACTGCTGGGCCATCAGCCGCCGCATCGCCGCCTTGTCGGTGAGCAGGTCGGCGATGCTGTAGGTGTCGAACACGGCCAGCATGGCCTGAACCCCCTTGGCGAGCACGCCCGTCAGGCCGCAGGCGGGGGCAAGCGAACAGCCGGAACATTCCGCGAGCTGGAACCCTTCCTCGGTCCGGCGGACGACTTCCCCCACGCTGATGTCCTGCGGCGGGCGGGCAAGGCGCATTCCGCCGCTGCGCCCCCTGATGGTTTCCACGAACCCTTCATGGGCGAGCGCGTTCGCCACCTTCATCAGATGGTTGTGGGAAATGCCATAGGCGCGGGAAATCTCGCCGATCGAGCAAAGCCGCTCATCGTGCAAGGCCAGGTGGATGAGCACCCGCAGCGAAAAATCGGTATAGCGTGTCAGCCGCATGCGCGCCTTTTAGCGCGTCGGGGCGCTAAATACATGTATAATGATGGCATCTTGGCAACGCGGCGATACGCGCCGGATGTTCAGGGCGTGGCGGGCCTTTCCGGGCGGCCGATGAAACGCTTTCGTCCGGTTTCCGCCAGCCGATGGGCGCTGCGGGCCTTGAGGAGATCCTGCCGCGAGAGGATGCCGAGCACGCGGCGGCTGTCGGGATCGACGATGGGTATCCGGCCGATGCCCGATTCGATGATGAGGTCCGCCACCACGCCGCTGGGCGTATCGGGATAGGCGACGGGCTGGGCGGCGTCGGATATGGCGTCGGCGAGGGAAACGGTGCCGCCATTCGCTTCCATCTGCCAGCGCAGGGCATCGGTCCGCGATACCAGGCCCAGCAGGCGTCCTTCGGGATCGACCACGGGATAGCTGCGGTGGATGGCGTCGGCCGCGAAGAAGGACACCGCCTGCGCGATGGTCATGGACCCCGGCAGGGTCGCGGGATCGCGGGTCATCAACTGTCCGGCTTGCAGCAGGTCGAGCGGGTCCACCGTATATTCCTGAAGGATGTGACGCCCGCGCCGCGCGATCTTTTCGGTCAAGATGGACCGGCGCATCAGCAGCACGCTGACGGCACAGGCAGCGCCCGCCGCCGCGACGGTGCAGGGGATCGCTTCGAAATGGCCGGTCAGTTCGACCGCGAAGATCGCGCCGGTCATGGGCGCGCGCATCGCGCCGCTCATGATGCCGGCCATGCCGATCATCGCCCAGAAGCCGGGATCGCCGGGCAGGAACTGTCCCATGAGGAAGCCCGCCGCGCCACCAAGGATAAGAAGGGGCGCGAGAACCCCGCCCGAAGTGCCCGATCCCAGCGCGACGAGCCATACGACGCCCTTCACGACCAGCAGGGCGGCGACCACCCTGAGCGGGAGGGAAGCGGCAAGCAGCGCCTCTATGCTGGCATAGCCCGCGCCCAGCACATGCGCGTCGATCAGGCCGCCAAAGCCCACCACGACCGCACCGATGGCGGGCCACCACATCCAGTGGACGGGGAGCCGGTGAAACAGATCTTCGATCCGGTAGAGGGCGGTCGACAGGAATGTCGCTTCCAGGCCGACGACGATCCCGATGCCCGCCGCCGCCAGCAGATCCCAGGACGATCCTGGCAACGCCAGCGCAGTCGCGAACATGGGGCCGGACCCGATAAGGAAAGGCCGCCATGCGAAGGAGACCAGCGCCGCGACCACCACGGGCACGAAGCTGCGCGGCTTCCATTCGAAGAGCAGCACTTCCACCGCCAGAAGGATGGCGGCGAGCGGGGTTCCGAAGATCGCCGTCATGCCCGCCGCCGCGCCCGCGACCAGCAATGTCTTGCGTTCGGCCGCGCTCAGGTGGAAGCATTGGGCGAAGAGGGAGCCGATGGCGCCGCCCGTCATGATGATCGGCCCTTCCGCGCCGAAGGGACCGCCGCTGCCGATGGAAATAGCCGAAGACAGGGGCTTGAGCAGGGCGACCTTCACCGAAAGACGGCTTTCGCCGAACAGGATCGTTTCGATGGCTTCGGGGATGCCGTGGCCGCGGATCTTGTCGGAGCCGAAGCGCGCCATCAGCCCGACGATCAGGCTGCCGACGATGGGGATCAGCACCACCAGGAAGCCGACCGAGGCTTCGGTGATCGCCGCGCTGTCGGCGGACAGGCGGCCGAACCAGAAGAGGTTGGTGGCGATGGCGATCAGCTTGACCAATATCCACGCGCCCATCGCGCCTCCCGTGCCGACGATAACGGCCATCAGCGCGAGCAGCGCCATGCGGCGATCCACGCTATGATCGGCCAGTTGATGTGTTTCGGCGGCGCGCGTTGGCGTAAGGGACATGCGGAATGGCGCTCTCTAGCAAGGTTGAGGCGCGCCAATTATATCGTAATGCGATATAATACAATGATGGAGATCGGGGTGACGCAGGAGAAGGAACTGACCGATGCGGATTATCGGGCGCTGGCGGCGTTTCGCCATGCGATCCGCCGGTTCCAGTCGTTCAGCGAAGGTCAGGCCGCGCAGGCCGGGCTGACGCCGCAGCAGCATCAGGCGTTGCTGGCGATCCGGGCCGCGACGCCGGAACAGGCGACGGTCGGATATGTGGCGGAACGGCTGATCCTGAAGCCCCATAGCGCGACGGGGCTTGTCGACCGTCTGGTGGCGCTGGGGCTGGTTGTGCGTGAAGCGGCGGCGGCGGATCGCCGCCGGGTCTATCTGCGCCTGACGCCGGGCGCTTATGCTATGCTGGCGGCGTTGACCGCGATCCATCGCGAGGAAGTGCAGAAGCTGCGGCCGGTGCTGCTGGATATTCTGGGCCAGCTAGCGTGAGCCATGAGCGCAAGAATATTGCCCCTGGATAAAGATAATAGTCGTTTGTTTTATCCTGGAAGAGGGCGCAGATCGGCCTGGACGCCTGTAACGAGGAGGAGCGACTTGCCCGGCTATGTATGGATCATCGACCTCTTCGGTCTTGTTCTGGCCATTGCCGGTTTCACCATGGCGTTCAGGCAGGATATGGCGCGCCGCATCATCGGCAGGCCGCGGACGCCTGCGAAATCCGTCGCGGCGGAAGAAGATGGCGGCGATCCGCTGACCTATATGCTGCGGATCGCGGGCGTCATGCTGATGGTGTTCGGCATCGCCATCGGCGGCATGTTCACGCTGTTCAACCTCGCTTAGGCTTTAGACCATGGGCAAGATCGGCATCAGGAGAATTTACGAGCCGCCGGCGCAGGCGGACGGTCAGAGGATATTGGTCGACCGCCTCTGGCCGCGCGGCGTCACGAAGGAAGCGGCGGACCTGACCCTGTGGTGCAGGGAGATCGCGCCGTCCTCCGCGCTGCGGAAATGGTTCGGTCATGACCCCGCGAAATTCGATGCGTTTCGCGACCGATACCGGCGAGAACTGGATGATAATCCCGATGCCGTCGCGCTGCTGTGCGATAGGGCGGCCAAGGGGGACGTGACCCTGCTTTATGCCGCGCATGATGAGCGGTGCAATCATGCGGTCGTTCTGGCCCAATATCTGCGCGACCGTTGCGGGAAAGCGCCCAAGGCCGGTTCCAAGCCAAGCGACGCCTGAGCTCTTTGTCGAGACACTGGCGCGGGGTTCCATCCGCTGACTTTTGTCCTAAAGATAGCCCCGGAATATGGGTTAGGAGTTTACGCATGAAGACCAGAGCCGCTGTCGCATTCGAGGCGAAAAGGCCCCTCGAAATCGTGGAGGTCGATCTGGAAGGCCCCAAGGCGGGCGAGGTTCTGGTCGAAATCATGGCGACCGGCATTTGCCATACGGACGCCTATACGCTGGATGGATTGGACAGCGAGGGCATCTTTCCTTCGATCCTGGGGCATGAAGGCGCCGGGATCGTGCGCGAAGTCGGTGCGGGCGTGACTTCGGTGAAGCCGGGCGATCATGTCATTCCGCTCTACACCCCCGAATGCCGCCAGTGCAAAAGCTGCCTGTCGGGAAAGACCAACCTGTGCACCGCCATCCGCGCCACGCAGGGCAAGGGGCTGATGCCGGACGGCACGACGCGCTTTTCCTACAAGGGGCAGCCGATCTTCCACTATATGGGCTGTTCCACCTTTTCCAATTTCACGGTGCTGCCGGAAATCGCCGTGGCGAAGATCCGGGAGGACGCGCCCTTCGACAAGAGCTGCTATATCGGCTGCGGCGTGACGACGGGCGTGGGCGCGGTGGTCAAGACCGCGAAGGTCACGCCCGGTTCCAACGTCATCGTCTTTGGCCTGGGCGGCATCGGCCTCAACGTCATTCAGGGCGCCAAGCTGGTGGGCGCGGACATGATCGTCGGCGTGGACATCAATGACGGCAAGGAAGAATGGGGACGCCGTTTCGGCATGACCCATTTCGTCAACCCGGCGAAGATAGAGGGAGACATCGTCCAGCATCTGGTCGCACTGACCGATGGCGGCGCGGACTATACGTTCGATTGCACGGGCAATACCGGCGTCATGCGGACCGCATTGGAAGCGTGCCATCGCGGCTGGGGCGAAAGCATCATCATCGGGGTCGCCGAAGCGGGCAAGGAAATCAGCACGCGGCCCTTCCAGCTTGTGACGGGGCGCGTCTGGAAAGGCAGCGCCTTTGGCGGGGCGAAGGGGCGAACCGACGTGCCGAAAATCGTGGATTGGTATATGAACGGCAAGATCGAGATCGATCCGATGATCACCCATGTGCTCAGCCTGGAAGAGATCAACAAGGGCTTCGACCTGATGCATGCGGGGGAAAGCATCCGGTCCGTCGTCGTTTATTGAGGAGAGGGACAATGTTCAGTCATGTGACCGTCGGCGCCGATGATCTGGAAATATCGAAGGCCTTCTATGATGCCGTGCTGGGGCCGCTGGGCTATGGCCCGGCCATGGCGGTGAGCGAGGATCGCTACGCCTATCCGTCCGATAAGGGCGTGTTCCTTATCATCCGTCCCATCAACGGCCAGCAGGCGTCGCACGCCAATGGCGGCACCATCGGCTTCACCTGCGATTCGCCCGAAAAGGTCGATGCATGGCATGCGGCGGGGATCGCCAATGGCGGCAAGTCGGTCGAGGATCCTCCGGGCATTCGGGCAAGCGGGTTCGGCAATATGTATCTTGCCTATCTTCGCGATCCTTATGGCAACAAGCTTTGCGCCATGCATCGCATGACGGCTTGACCCGGCCAGCCATGGAAACGCTTTCGACCAGCCATGCCCATGGCGGCGTGCAGGGCGTTTACCGTCATGCATCGTTGGCGACGGGGACGGACATGACATTTTCCGTCTTCGTGCCGCCGCATGCGGAAGGCGCGCGGCTGCCGGTCGTCTGGTATCTGTCCGGCCTGACCTGCACTCATGCCAATGTGACGGAAAAGGGGGAGTATCGCCGCGCCTGCGCCGAACTCGGCCTGATCTTCGTCGCGCCCGACACCAGCCCCAGGGGCGAAGGCGTGGCGGACGATCCGCAGGGCGCTTATGATTTCGGCCTTGGCGCGGGTTTCTATGTCGATGCGACGCAGCCGCCCTTTGCGGCCCATTATCGCATGTGGACCTATGTCACCGAAGAATTGCCCGCCCTGGTGGGCGCGCATTTCCCCGCCGACCCGTCGCGCCAGTCCATCATGGGGCACAGCATGGGCGGACATGGCGCGCTGACGATCGGGCTGACTTTTCCCGATCGCTTCAAGGCGGTGTCGGCCTTTGCCCCGATCGTTGCGCCGGGACGGGTGCCGTGGGGACAGAAGGCGCTGGCAGGCTATCTGGGGGATGATCGCGATGCCTGGCGCAGGCATGATGCCGTCGCGCTGATCGAGGATGGCGCGCGGATGCCTGACATGCTGGTGGATCAGGGGGATGCCGACCCGTTCCTTGAGGAGCAGCTCCAGACGCATTGGCTGGAGGAGGCCTGTCTTGTCGCCGGGCAGAAGGCGACCATCCGCATGCAGCCGGGATATGACCACAGCTATTATTTCATATCGACATTCATGGAAGAGCATGTGCGGTGGCATGCCCACCGGCTGAAGGGGCTCTGACGGCGGCGTGCCCGGTCAGTCGAGCATGGCGGCAAGGGCGGGGGTCATATATTCCTGCGCCTGATCGCTCGTTCGCCCGATGAGGCGGGCGGCGATACCGTGCCGGGTGGCGAGCGCCATGCCGCGATCGGGGCCAAGGACGGTGATGGCCGTCGCCCAGGCATCGGCCAGCATGGCGCTTTGGTGGAGGACGGTGACGGCGGCCACGTCATGGGTAATGGGCGCGCCGGTCGCGGGGTCTATGCTGTGGGAAAGGCGGCGGCCGCCTTCCATCCGGAAGCGGCGATAGTCGCCGGAGGTGGCGACGGAAAGGCCGCAAAGCGCGATGCGAAGCGTCGGGACGGCGAGGCCGGGTGGAGATTCCGCGTCCACCCACCATGGCTGGATGTCGGGCTTGACGCCTTCTCCGCGCAGTTCGCCGCCGATCTCGATCAGGAAATGGTGGAGGGATCGTGTTTTGAGAGCCTGAGCCACGGCATCGACGGCATAGCCTTTGGCTATGCCGGAGAAGTCGAGCGCGACCGGGGCGAGGCGGCGGGCGCGGAAACCATCCATCTCTATGGCCTGCCATGGAGGTGAGGGGGGTGTTCCGGCTGCCGCTTGCTTGCCGGGACCAAAGCCCCAGCGGTCGACCAGATTTCCGATAGCGGGATCGAAGGCGCCGCCGGAAAGGCGCGCCATGTCGAGTCCTGCGCGCAGGACCGCCATCATCTCATCGGGGAGGGACATCCATTGCCCAAGGGGCAGCCGGTTGAAGCGGCTGATGTCGGATTCCGCCTCCCAATTGCTCATCTGCGCGATGATGCGGGCAAGGACGGTTTCGATCAGCGCCGCACAATCGGTGGGCGCGTCGACGATGCGGGCCGACCAGATCGTGCCCATGGTCGGCCCGCCAAGGTCCGTGATCTTTCCCGCCCGGTTGCGACCGTCGAACTGGTCGGGCGAAAGATCGGGCGGGATGGCTATGCGGATGGCGGGCACACCCGATCCTGTGTTCTGGCTGGGCTGGATCGGGACAGGTCAGACGCCCGCCCCGATGCGCCCAAGTCCTTGGCTGCTCAGGGCGCGAGCACTTCCAGCGTGGTGACGTAGGAGGCGCGGCGCTCGGGCGGGCCTGCGGGGGCCTGCGGAGGGGACGGCGGGCCTTTCCCTTCGGCTGCGCCCGGCCCCTTGCCTTCGCCGCCGCCGCCTTCGCGTCCGCCGCCGATGCTGGCATTGAGCCAGTACATGCCCGGTTGCGGCCATGTGACTGACAGCTTGCCGTCCGCGCCGGTGGTGAGGTCCATCTGGCCCAGGGAATCGCGGTAACGGATACCGCCGGGGATCACCGTGACTTTGAGGCTGGATGCGGGCTTGCCATCGAGCAGAAACTGGAAGGTCGCGCTTTCGCCCGAAACAAGGTCGTTGGGATGGGTGACGGGCACCATTTCAAGGCCGACGCCGGTGGGCTTGAAGAGATTGGTGGTCGGCGCGCCCAGCGTCACGAAAATCTCGTTCCGGTTGGCGGCTTCGGCGGTCTGCACATCGGTCGCTCCGGCGGGGATCGCTGTGGCCAGCGTTTCCTTGGTCGTACCGCGCGGCAGGCGTTCGCGCTTGCCGTTCAGCATGTAGCTGCCCATCACGCCGGTCGATACGCTGGCGATGCGCCAGGTGCCCGGCTGTGTCAGATGCACGTCGAAGGTGGAGCGGTAGCGGCCCTTGGCGGCGTTTTCGATCTGACCCGCCGAACCGTCCGGCCGGGTCACGGCGACATTGTCCGTGCTCATCGGGAAATGTTCGAAATAGAAGAGGTCGTTGGACACGGCGGCGTCCACCGTCACCCAGCTATCATCGCCGGACAGCACGGTGGAGGACGGCAGCATCCATTGGCGATGCGCCTGCGCGGCGGTGGAAAGCGTCAGCGCGGCAAGCGCGCCGGCGATCAGAAATCTGGCCTTCATGGAACTTCCCCTCATTTACCGATGCTGAGGCTGACTGCCCCCAATTCGCTTGCGCCCTTGGCCCGCACGACCGCGCCGGGTTTGGCGGGCCATGTGAAGGGCAGGCGGACGACTTCGCGGCCGCCGACTTCGCGCGCGGCCTCCACGATCAAGGTGTAATTGCCCGGACCAAGCTGGCCCAACGGCCCCTTGCCGGTGGTGAAGGTGATTTTCTGATCGCCCGGCGCGCGGGTGGCGCCAGTGATGCCGTCGGCGGGGAATTGCATCGTCCGGCCAGAGGCGCGCCACCATTGGCGCACGTCGCGCAGCCATTTCGTGCCTTCGCCATTCTTCATGTCATAATCATACCAGACCGACAGGGTGCGCGGCGTCGCGCCTTCCTTCTCCAGCCAGATGGCGACATAGGGCTTGTGATATTCCGCCACCGACAGGCGGGGAATATTGACGGTGAGGTTCAGCGTTTCGGCCTGCGCGGGCACGGCCAGAGCGCCGGTCGCGCCCAGCGCCGCTCCGCCGGTCAGCAGCAGTTTGTGGCTGATCTGCATGGTTGTTCTTTTCCCCTGTCAGTGGATGAAGACGATGGCGAGGATCGCCGGGATGGCAAGGCCGATGGCGACCAGCGGCCATGTGCTGGGTCGCTTGGCCGCGTGGAGTTGGAGCAGCAGCAGGCCGGTCAGCGCGAAGAGGAAGCAGGCGACGGCGAAAATGTCGATGAACCATTTCCAGACAGTGCCGGTGTTGCGGCCCTTGTGCAGGTCGTTGAGGTAGCTGACCCAGCCGCGACTGGTCGCTTCGCTGGTGACTGCGCCGCTGTGCCGGTCGATCGACACCCAGCCATCGCCGCCGGGGCGGGGCAGGGGGAGATAGACTTCGTCGGCGGACCATTCCGCTTCGCCCGCGCCGCGCTGGCCGATTTCCTGTTCGATCCAGTGGGCGATGTCGGCGGGCAGGGGTTTCTTGGCGTCGGGCTTGTCGTCGGGCGCGACCTGCTTGAGCAGAGCGGGGGGCAGGGTCGCGGCCTTTTCGACGGTTTGCGGGGTGGCCTCCACATCGGCGGCGTGATTGAGCGTGATGCCGGTGAAGGCGAACAGCAGCAAGCCGATGAGGCTGACCGCCGAACTGATCCAGTGCCATGCATGAAGTTGCTTCAGCCAGAAAGCCTTGGGCGCTTTCTTCTTCTTTTTGGGTTGAAGGCTGGCGGGGGCGTGCATTGGAAAGCGGCGAATCCTGTGTGGCGCGAGACGGGTCGAATAACGCGAACGACTCGCAATTGCAAACCTGCGGGGAAGGGAAATTGTATCAAGATGTAAGCGGAAATGTTCTTTGCTGAATAGAAAGGGTAACGCTCCCTTGAGGGCGCCGATACCCCTCCATAAGACCTTCGGTCTGCCCACTCCCCTTTAAGGGGAGGATGTGATGGTTTGCTATTCCTTGCCTTGCAGGGGAGGATTTTTAGCGTCCCAGCAGGCCCCGCGCCTGTCCCGCGATTTCGGCGAGCATGGCGACGTTGGGGACGGCCGCGGCCTTGGCGCGCTGGACGAGGGTGCGGAACTGGCGGATGCGGGAGCTTTTTTCCTTCAGCCAGTTTTCGACATGGGCGGCGATGTCCTTGCCCTTCGCATGGGCCAGCAGGTCGAGCCGCACCTGCTGCATGTCGCGGGCGACGCCGGAAATGAGCAGGCGCTCCCATGGGTCGGTCGGCTCCATCCGGGCGGCGGCGGACTGGACCCAGTCGATGCCGACCGCTTCGCCCAGATGAGTGAAGGCGCGGGTGAGGGCGACTTCGTCCACGCCCAGCTTTTCGGCCAGCATGGCGATGCCGACCGCGCCGTCCAGCTTGAACAGGCCGGCGGTGCGATGGGCCAGATCCTCCGGCGCGCCGAGCGAGAGAAGATGATCGGTGACGGCGGCGGTGCGGCGGATGGCTTCGCTGGTAAGGAGGTCGTCGACCTTGCTCGCCAGTTTGCCGACGCCCTTGGCGAGCAGCTTCTGCCCCTCGTCCGGCAGCGTGCCGGTGGGGACGGAACGCAGGATGTCCGCGATCTGCGCCCGCATCCCGCCCGCGATATGGCCGAACAGGGCGAGGCGGGCCGCTTCCGACATGTCCGCCGCGTCGATGTCGTCCCACAGCTTGTGGATGCCATAGAGCCGTTCCGCGATCAGGAAGGCGCTGGCAAGGTCGCTCATCGAGCAGCCTTCTTCCTCCGCCAGTTCGAACGGGTGGATGAGGCCGAGGCGATTGACGATGCGGTTCGCGACCTTGGTGGCGATGATTTCCTTTTTCAGGGCATGGGCGGCGATGGCGTCCGCCTCCTTCTTCTGCATCGCGGTGGGGAAGGCGGCCATCAGTTCGCCGCCCATGCTGGGATCGGTGGCAAGATCGCCCTGTTCGATCGCATCCTGAAGCGCGAGCTTGGCGGTGGAGAGAAGGACGGCGAGTTCGGGGCGGGTGAGGCCCAGGCCGTCCTGACTGCGGCGCAGAAGCTGGTCGTTCGCCGCCAGCCCCTCCACCTGCCGGTCGAGCCTGCCCGCTTCCTCGAAGGTTTCGATGAGGCGGACATAGCTGGCAAGGTCCGCCGCGCCGCCGCTTTCCGCGATGGAAAGGCCCAGCACCTGAAGCCGGTTATCCTCCAGCACGATGTCGGCCACCGCGTCGGTCATGCTTTCCAGGAGGGTGTTGCGCGCGTTGAAGGCGAGGCGGCCTTCGATCATCTCCTTGTTGAGCGCGATCTTGATGTTGACTTCATTGTCCGAGCAATCGACCCCCGCCGAATTGTCGATGAAGTCGGTGTTGATGCGTCCGCCGCGCAGGGAAAAGGCGATGCGCCCCGCCTGCGTGACGCCCAGGTTGGCGCCTTCGCCCACGACCTTGACGCGCAGATCCTCGCCATTGACGCGCAGGTGATCGTTGGCGGGATCGCCGACATCGCCCTGGCTTTGCGCGGCCGCCTTCACATAGGTGCCGATGCCGCCGAACCAGAGCAGGTCGTTGGGGCTTTTGAGGATCGCGGAAATGAGCGCGGTCGGCTCCATTTCCGTGGCGGTGACGCCAAGGACGGCCTGCATTTCCGGGGTCAGGGGGATGCTCTTGAGCGAGCGGGGGAAAACGCCGCCGCCCTTCGAGATCAGCGCCTTGTCATAATCGTCCCAGCTGGAGCGGGGGAGCTTGAAGAGGCGCTCGCGCTCCGCCCAGCTTTTCGCCGGGTCGGGATCGGGATCGATGAAGATGTGGCGGTGGTCGAAGGCGGCGACCAGGCGGATCGCCTTGCTGAGCAACATGCCATTGCCGAACACGTCGCCCGACATGTCGCCGCAGCCCACGACCGTGACGGGATCGCTCTGCACGTCCACGCCCATTTCGGCGAAGTGGCGGCGCACGCTGATCCATGCGCCGCGCGCGGTGATGCCCATCGCCTTGTGATCGTAACCATGGCTGCCGCCGCTGGCGAAAGCGTCGCCCAGCCAGAAATCATGTTCCAGCGCGATGGCGTTGGCGACGTCGGAGAAGGTCGCCGTGCCCTTGTCCGCCGCGACGACGAAATAAGGATCGTTGCCGTCATGGATGACGACCTGCGCGGGATGCTTGACCTTGCCCTTGACGATATTGTCGGTGACGGACAGCAGCGCGCGGATGAAGATGCGGTAGCTTTCCGTGCCCTCCGCCATCCATGCGTCGCGGTCGACCTGCGGATTGGGGAGTTGCTTGGGATAGAAGCCGCCCTTTGCCCCGGTCGGCACGATGACGGCGTTCTTGACGCGCTGCGCCTTCATGAGGCCGAGGACTTCGGTGCGGAAATCGTCGCGCCGGTCCGACCAGCGCAGCCCGCCGCGCGCGACCGGGCCGGCGCGCAGGTGGATGCCCTCCACGCGGGGGGAATAGACCCAGATCTCACGCCATGGCAGCGGGGCGGGAAGGCCGGGAACCTGCGCGCTGTCGAGCTTGAAGGCGAGGGCTTCGGCGGAGGCGGGGGCGAAGAAATTGGTCCGCAGGGTCGCGGTGATGACGGCGCGGAGCAGACGCAACACGCGATCCTCGTCAATCGCGGTGACTTTTTCGAGACCCTCGTCAATGGCGGCCTGCGCTTTGGCGGCGCGGGTTTCGCTGTCCTTGCCCGCCGGGTCGTGGAGCGCGGCGAAAAGTTCGACAAGCTGAAGCGCCACGTCCTTTTCGCGGCGCAGCGTATTGGCGACCGTCGCCCGGCCATAGGCCATGCCGGTCTGACGCAGATAGCCGAACAGGGCGCGGAACAGCACGACCGCGCGCTGCGACAGGTCCGCCGTCACGATCAGTTCGTTCAATTGATCGTCTTCCGCCACGCCTTCCAGCACCTGCGCGATGGCTTCGGTCACGATGTCGGCGCGGGCGATCACCGCCTCGGCATCGCCGCCGCTGGGCAGTTCCAGCACGAAACGCTGGACATGGCCCAGCGCGCCGCCGTCGATTGGGGTCGTCATCTCGTCGATCACGCGGAAGCCGAAATTCTCGAAGGCGGGGACGACTTCGGAGAGCGCGATGGCGTCATGGCTGTACAGCTTGAGCCGCAGTCTTTCCGCCGCGTCTTCGGGATTGCGGTAGATGCGGATCGACTTGTCGCCGGGGCCGGAAAGGCCGTGAATCAGGCGGATGTCGAGCGCCGCTTCCGCCGCGCCCGCGCCATTGCGATAGGCCATGGGGAAGCCAGGGGCAAAACGCTGGGCGAGGGCGGCGGCGCGGCCCGGCTCTTCGGTTTCGGCGAGTGATTCCTCGACGGCGGGAAGCCAGCCGCGCACCATCTTACGCAGGCGTTCGTCAAGGGCCACGTCATCGGGCACCATGCCGCCGTCGCGCAGGTCGAGCGTGATGCGGAGCAGGGCGAGGCCCCCTTCCTCCAGCGCGACCGACCAACTGAGCACCTGTCCTTTGGCAGCTTGCGACAGCATGTTCTGAATGGAAACGCGGCGGGAGGTGGACAACTCCTCACGCGGGAGCCAGACAAAGGCATAGAGGTGGCGGGCCAGCGCGCTGGTGGCCAGAGCAAGCTTCGGACGCGGGCGGTCGGCCAGCGACATGAAGGTCAGCGCCAGCCGCTCCAGCGTTTCGCGGTCGAAGCCGATCAATATGTCATGAGGCAGGGCGATCAGCGCATGGACCAGCGTCTTGCCTGCATGGCCTACCGGATCGAAGCCGAATTTTTCCATCAGCAGCGACAGGGCCGAGCGCAGCAGCGGCACCTTGTCCGGCGGCGCGGCAAGGGCGGAACTGGTCCACATGCCCGCATGGATGGACAGCGCCACCACATCCTTGCCCTCCCGCACCGGCACGATGATGAGGTCGAGCAGCACATGGCGATGCACGCGCGAAAGGATGTTGGATTTGATGATGAGGGGAACGCGCTTGCCCTCCTCGAACCAGGCGAAGGCGGCATCGCGGGAAGCGGGCGCGATCAGCGGCTTGTCGCGCAGGGCGCAGATGCCGACGCCGTCCCGCGCCTTGCCGTCGCGGTCGCATATCTCATGGCCGATCTGGGTGAAATGGCGGGCGAGGAACCAGCGCAGCAGCGCCGCCCCTTCCTCATCGGGGATAGCGTCGGCATCGGCCGCCATCGCTTCGCGCATCCGCGGCCAGTCCGTGACCGCGGCCCGCACGTCGGCCAGCGTGTCGTGCAAGTCCTTTTCCAGCGCGCGGCGGACCTTCGCATCGGCGCGATCCGCTTCGATATAGATCATCGATTCCCGGCGGGCGCCCGATGCCTCATCGTCCAGTATCGCCTTGAGCGTGCCTTTCGCGTCGCGGTTGACCGACAAAATGGGATGGAGCAGGCGGTGGATGGTGATGTCCACCGCCGCCAGCGTGTTGGCGATGGAATCCACCAGAAAGGGCATGTCATCGTTGACAAGGGTGATCCGCATGAAGCGGCCCGACATGCTTTCGCCCAGCGTTTCGACGGCGATGGCGGCCTCGCCGGAGGCGCGATGGCTGGCGGTGCGGCCAAGGAAGGCGGCGGCGTCGGCCATGGCGGCTTCATCGAAACCCTCGCTTTCGCCCGGCAGCGCGCCGCGCGCCAGCGCGTCCTCCAGAGCTTGACGAATGGAAAGGTCGACTTCCTTGATCTTTGGCTCAGCCGCGGCCGTCATGCGTTCACCTCATCCTCGCGGGATTTCCCGCTTCTTTTTCCAGAACGAAGGAGGCATGGATCGCGATCCGACTCCTCGGCTCGCAGGTCTATATGCGCCCGAGCGCGGTGCGGCTCAAGCGAGAATTGGAAATAAAGTTACCGATTTGCGTAATATTATGACGAGTTGCGGCCTGTGCGGTTTGACGCAGCGAAGGGGCGCCGAGGCCGCTTCCTTCATGGGTGGCTTATAGGATGCAGGCCCCGTCATGTCCATGCACATGCGCGGGAAAGTTCATGGTGCGGCGGCGATCATCACCTTCCGGCCCAGCGACGATCCGCCCGGCAGCGCCGCTACGATCGCGAGCGAACCATCCTTTTCCCGGCGTGCCACGACCACGGCGAGGCCGTCATCATCCGTGGCGATCGCCTGTGGCGTGAGGGCCGGCGCGCGCTTTATCGCATGGCGCGCCAAGCCGGCGCGGTCGGGCTTTGCGGGCATTTCGGCGCGGCGGGCGGCGCGGATGTCGCGCACCAGTGCCTTCAGCCCGCCATCATAAGCGGCGAGATGACCGGCCAGCGTCCCCATGCCCAGCCCCAGCACGCAGCCATGGTCGAGCGCCGCCGCATATTCGGTGATGCGCGTCTTGTCGTAAGTGGCGCCGAAGATGAGCTTGACGACGGCGGTCATCGGGCTGCGCGCCTGCACCTTTATGCCTGCATCGGTGAGCAGTTCCGCATAATCTTCCGGCGATTCCCGTGCGGCCAGGGCGAAATCATAGGCAAGGCCAATGGCATGATAGAGGGCGCCATGGCTGCGCGCTTCGCTGCCGCGCGCCTGCTCCGCGCCATCGCGGGCGGCGGCCAGCCAGTCGGCCAGCGGGGCGTCGGCATCGGGAACCGGCATGTCGATCATGTCCGAAGCGGTCAGGTCAAGCACCGAAGGATCGGCCATGGCTGCGTCGTCGCGGGCAAAATCGTTCAGGGAAAGGCCCAGCGCCTCGCCAACCTCCCGCTCCAGCGCATCGGTTTCCTCCCGGCTGGCGACCTCTTTCCAGTTGATGACGCCGAACACGAAGTCGATCGTCTCGTCATCGGAGGAAAAGGGCATCAATATGCCGCGGTAAAGCAGTTCCGCGCCGCGCTGGTTCACGAATTCGGCTTCGAAGCCGATGGGCGCGGCATTGGCGATGATCTGGAGATAATGGTCCGTCAGGCGCGACAGCAACGAGCGGGCCGGCACATCGTCGACGTGACTGATCGGCCCGCCGATCTCACATTCCCGACGCAGGGCCGTGCCCATATAGATAACCCCTGGGTTATCGACACCGGCGCTGAAGTCCAGCAATACGCTGTAGGGGCCGAAATCCTCAAGCTGTTCGGGCTGAAGATCCTCGATCGACGGCAAGGCGCGGTCGCCCAGCAGCGACGCCCAATAATTATAGGCGCGGACCTGCATCCGCCGTTCATTGGTGATAACAGCATGCGGGCTTTCGATCGCGGCATCGTCGGCGTAATCGAAATCATCCTGATCGCCGTCGATATCATGTCCCCGCAGAGTGTCCATCCGATCGATCCTTGAACCAAAGCAAATCTTTGGGCCCCACAGTGGCAGCAGATGGTAAATGCCCGGTAAAGAACGCCGCGTAAGACGAGAAAGCGCGCGAATGAGGGGAAGAAGCGAAAATGTCCGCTTGTCCTTCGCCCAAACCGCTGTTATTTGCCCGCCCCGATGCCGCTTTAGCTCAGTTGGTAGAGCATCGCATTCGTAATGCGAGGGTCACGTGTTCGAGTCACGTAAGCGGCACCACCAAAATATCGCAGAAATCAGGGCTTTTTCGGTTTGCGTGTCGCCTTCGCGGAACCGAAGGAAACGATTTTGGGATCACTGCGGGATCGCAGATGAGCGCTGGTGAAGCGCCCGACTTCAGCCCAGAATGATTCGACGCCTGCGATGAAATCCACCAGATAATCGGGCCTTAGGTGGCGGTAGTGCTTCTTGTTCGTGCCATCGCCGCTGTGGCCCGCCGCCATGTCTATCTGGGCTTCCGGGACGCCCCTGCGATGCATTTCGGTTGAGCATGTGTGGCGCAGCGTGTTGGGTGATCCCAGCCCGACCAGCTTCGGCCGGGGCTTTGTCTCGCCCAGCTTGCGGCGTGGCGGAAGCCATACCGGCTCGCCCTGATCGTCGACTTCAATGGCGCTGATGCCCGCAGCCAGCAGGCACTTCTCGAACGACTTCTTCACGCTGCCTGCTGGCAGCAGGGCATATTCCAGCTTCCCCGTCGTGACGTTCCGCTTGGGCTTCTTCCACTGGATGACCTTGCCCTCCGGCAGATCGGAAAGCCATGAGGCGAGCGTCGGCGCGATGGGCACGATGGACCGCCGCTTCTTCGTCTGCGCCCGGCCGGGGGCGTTGAAGTAGATCAGATTGTCTTGGATTTGATCTGTGGTGAGTTCGAGGATCGCCTCCATGCGCCCGTGTGTGCTGAGCGCGATCATGACCAGCAGGGCGATATGCTCGCGGTCAGGCTCCGCCCGCGCGGCGTCGAGCAGCGCAGCGACCTGCTGCGGGGTATAGACCAGCGTCTTGCCTTCAGGCTTTCCCTTCACGTCCGGCACGAAGGGCGCGCTCTCGATGCGCTCTTCCTTCCAGGCCCAATTGAGCGGCTGGCGCAGTGCAGCAACGTCGCGGCTGACAGTGTGCGGGCTCGCGCCCTCCGACTGGCGCATGGAAATGAACCGTTCGACCAGCGCCTTCTTGATGTCGGAAACCGTTGGCGCGCCGGTCAGGCGCCCGGCCTGCCGCTCCGCCTTGAAGAACCGCAGCCAGTGCGCGATGGAATTGGCGTAGCGCGTCGGGTCGGCAAGATGCTTTTCGGCATGTTCCACAAGCCAATCGGCCATGATAGCCTCGACCATAGCGACGTTGGTCGGCTCCTGCGTCGGTTGCCGCCATGCCTCATAGTGTGCGACTAGGGCGTCCTGCGCCTCCTGCGGCGGGCGATCCGGTCGACCGCCGCCAATGCCCGTTGAGAGGCGGCGTGTCCTACGGCCTCCTGTTCCTCCGCCGTCATCATACCAGCAGATGCGCCAGTCGTCGCGGTCGGCCCTATACCAGAGCCAGAACGGCCCAAGCTGGGTTCGTCCTGGCGCGCTGGCTGCGCGTCGTGATCCTGCCATGCTGAAATTATCTCCTTCTGCCGATCAGCCAGAAGCAGCGAATATGCCTCCGATGCGACCAGCGCGCGAACAAGATCGTAGTTAAGATGGGCGCGTGTCCCATTTCGGGCCGCCCGCTCAAGCGCGTCGGTGATCGCCGTGAACGGGTGGGGCGTCATCGCTTAGCCTTCGAGGATAGCGCCCGCTTCGCCTTCATGGTTATCGGATCGCGATTATATTCAGGCAGCAGCCTATCGATATAGGCGCGCTCCGCCGCATCCAGTTCGCTGCTGGGGCAGCGCAAAAATCCCACCGCATCGAACGCCATTCCCGTGTTCGACATGTGAGTGGCGATCCGTAGAAAGCCCGCTCGCGTTTGGCCGACATACACGACGGAGTCGCCTCGCCAAAGGAAGTAGAGACCTGTGCCACCGTGCATCATATCAGCTATGGGCACGGCGAACTCGCGCAGACGGTCTACGCTCATGTGCCTTCCGGTATAGGCGGGCGCATGGCGGACAAGCGCTGCCTCGTTAACGTAATACCCCTTAGGTGCGCGAAGTGATGGGACATAGGCCCGGCACAGCGACGGCTTTGTGGCAAGCCAGGCGATTATCTCTTGCTCGCTCCAGCGTGTTGAGCGAGGGCCGATCTTGACGCCCTGCGGGAAGTCGCCTGCAATTTGGCGCGCGGTAATATCCCCCGCTGTCAGATTGGTCAGGCGCATCACATCTACGAGCCGAAGCAGGTTGTCGCGGCGGCGTTCGGTAGCTTCGTTCATACCCGCACCTCCACGAGCCGCAGACGCCCCTGCCCCTTGCGCTCCGCAACATAGGCGTCGATCGATGCCCGCCCGCCTTCGCTCAGCCAGCGCCTGGCGACTGCCTCGACATAGACCAGCACCTTGCATGAGCCATGCGGCGTCCGGTGAGGCAAATATCCGCGATCCTCATGGTAACGGCGAATGCGGGCGGTGATGAACTGGATCAGCCCACGCGGGCGTTTCCCCTTGGTATATCCGGCCATTTCGGCAATCTCCAAGGCGCTGACGCCCTCGATCAGCTTGCGGCGATCGGACATGATTTGCTCGCTCACCAGCGCCGGGACGATCTCGGTCAGTTCCTTATGGACGATGCCCTTGACGATGCCGCCGATGACCTGACGAACGTCTGCGGGCAACGCGATGGGCGCACTATTGTGAAGCGCCGCCTCCATGCGATTGAAAGCATCGATATATGCCAGCTTCCACTTGAGCACCCTTTTCCCGGTGAAGCCCATGGCAAGCAGGACGAAACCGTCCCTATCCATTTCAAAGGCGCGGCGTATTTCACCCTTGGCATCTTCGTACGGAACCACCCGAAAATTCGGGCCGTTGAGTTCCGGAGCGTCGCGCAACAGGCCATCAACCTTATCCAGAAGATGGTCATGCCGCTTGCCGAACGCCTTTGCGACGTTTCGGCTGTCCGCGATGGGAGCGCCGTCCTTCACGATGAAAACGGGCACGTTTAGGGTGTCGTTCATACCCGCGCCTCCTTCGCGCTGGCGTTCCGCTCGCGCTTCCTGCGCGGCGGGATCGTCTTGATGGTCGCGGCATATTCCGCGAACAGGATGATGACATCGCGGATGGCGGTCGCCCGGACGTGGCCCACCAGCAGCATCGCCGGGATTTCCAGCAACAGAAGCGACCAGAAGAATAGCCGAAACAGTCCCGACGACTGTCTTTCGTGATCGGGAAAGAGCGTGGCGCCGATGAAGGCCGTGATCGTCACCAGCCACAGGACAATGGCCCAGCCCCAGCCGTCATGCTGGGCGTAATAGGTCGCATGGCAGCAAGCGAAGAACCACAGGGCGCCGCTGATCGCATATTGCGTCTGCCGGGTAAGCTGGCACAGGGCGATGATCGGCGGGTGGAACAGCGTCTTGCCCAGCCATGCGTCGAGGCGGGAGAGGATCGTCATTGTAACTTCCCTCGCGCCGCAATTGCCCGGAACATCTCGCCCGAATAGATCGACTGCGACCATCGAATATAGCTGTCCGGTAGCCCGGCGTTGATCGCCGGTCGCCCATCGAGAATTTCTTGCAGCAGATCGCGCTCGGCTTTCATCTCGCGCAATTCATGGCGAAACAGGACCGACTCTGCGCGCAGGATGGCCGCGATGTGCTTCGCCACTGCCGCCAGATCATCGAACAGCTTGGCCTCGTTCTCGATGCAGTCGGCATAGTAGCTGATGGTCCCGGTCGCATCCTGAGACGCCCGTTCCCTGATCCATTTGACGACATGCCTGCCATTGATCGAACCCGTCATGTCGCAGGCTTCCTCAAGCCGCTGGGCGAGGTTGAGAAGATCGCTCATTGCTTCACGACCTCCCCGCCAGCCATTCCGGCTGCGATTTGGTCGCTGAGCTTGACATGGATGCTATTCACCATGGCGGAGAAGAACGCGTTCACGTTTTCCAAAGGCAGGTAGTTAAGCGCGATGATGGCGCTGGCTTGGTATAGGACGCCCGCCGCGTCCTCCATCCCGAGGCGCGCTCGCGCAATTTTGGCAAGTTCCATCGCGAAATCGTCCAGATCGTCCTCCGTCACGCCGCGTTCCCTCCCCACGGCTCGCCGCCATTCTCCAGCGCCTCGATGTGCCAGATGAGCAGTTCGACGGCGGGGCCGGAAACGGTGATGGTCCGCCCATTATATTCCGGCTTCGACATCTCCGTTTTCAGATAGACGATTGCCGATGTCAGCCATTCTTCTGGCGCCCCCAATTCTGGGGGCAGTTGATCCAGCGTGCGCGCTTCGACGTAGAGCGTCTTGAACCGGCGCGCTGCCATTTCAGCGCGATCCCGCTGGGCTGCTTCAAAAGGAATTACATTATCGCTCATTGCGGATTGGCCTCCAGCCAGTGCAGAAAACAGGGGGAGCAAATGCGAGGGGGCTTCTTCGGCGCGTGAGGCCGAAAGATCACTTCCGCGCCGCACCAAGCGCAGGTGCCTTCCAGATTGTCGGCGAACGGATAGGGCTCGCCCTTGCGGACGCAGACGACGAATGACGCCTTTTCGGCTTCTTCGGGGGTGACGACTTTCATTCCGCCGTCTCCCCTTCTTCCTCATAGGCCATGAGCAGCACCTGACGCAGCGCAAACGCGCGTTCCTCGCCGCCGCCCTTGGTCTCGTTCAGGAAGCTGGCCCATTCCTTCTGATTACGCCGCAGGAGCGCCCGGAACAGGCGATCCGGGTCAAAGCCTTCGGGCGGGGTGATCGCCAGCTTCGTGAGCGCGGTGAACATGCTGGCCCCAGCGTTCAGAACCTCGTCGGGGAACGCCTCCTGCATCGTCTTGAGCGCGTCGGCGCAGACCTTCGCCCCATGCTTCCGCAACACCTTGGCAATCGCGCTGGTGAAGGCAACTTCGCCTGGCACCCAGCTTTGCGATCCGGTGCGGCGCGAGACAGTGAAGCCCGCGTCCGTGATGAGCTTGGCGATCTCCAATGCCTCGGAATCGCCGCTGGCGGTGGCAGCGTGGAAGTCGTCCAGCCGGTTCATCGCCTTGCGGGTCCGGTTCATGGCGACGAACATCGCCGCTTCATCGGCAACGGAACCATAGACCGCGACGCAGCAGGGCAGATATTGAATGTCCCCGCGCAGCGTTGCCGCCGCAAGCCGGTGCTGGCCGTCGATAACCCACAATGTCCCGTCATCGCGCTTCGACACGACCAGCGGCAGGCACATGCGCCAGTCCCAATTATGGGCGATCTTACGGATCAGCGTCTGGCTGGTGCTGCTGTCCGTGGCGCGCTGATAGCTGTCGTCAAGGCTCAGTTCGGATGGGGGCCGCATCTCGATTGAAGGCGGGTTGCCCTTGGTCGCTGGCCACTTCCGGGGGGCGTTGCCGAACTTGCTTGCCGACGGTCGGGAAGCGGCAGATTTCTGCGGTTTTTGGGTGCTGCTGGCTGGTGCCGAAGGTTGCTTGCCGACAGTGAGTTCCTTGGCGCCCGAATCCACCCCAGAAACCGCAGTTTTCTGCGGCTTTAGGGTCGAGTTCTTTGCAGAAAATGCAAATTGCGAATCTACCCCCTGCTGCGCCCTGATCCGCCGCGTAATATCGTCGGTGTCGTCGTCGCGCGGGGCAACGTCTGCGGCCAAGCTGGGCAACGCCGTGTCCTTCGGAGGCGGAGGCGCGAACCTATCGTCCAGTTCCTGAATGGTCCGCTGTATCTCGCTGTGTGGGCAGGCGTAGAGGTGGCCCTTATATTCGAAGATGACATTGCCGGGATGCACCCGCACCTGCCCAAGCTCCGACTGAAGCATGAAGGTGCCGTTCGGGGCTGGATCGCCGACCATGGCGCTTTCGACCCATGCGGGCTTTTGCGCGGCCTTCTGATAGACCCAGATTTGAGCGGGCCGGGTGACGGCCGGATGGTGAGCGCCGCTCATATGCGTTCCTCAAAGATATAGTCGAAGGCGGCGAGCGCGCCGGGATCGACAATCGACGAGCCAATGGTTTCGCGGCTGCCGTCGAAAAGGGGCTGGTCGAGGCTGATCGCGCCGAATTTCGAGGCGAAGGCATTGCGGGCCGCGCGGGCGAAGCGTTCCGCCTGGGCGATGATCTCGCGTTCCTCCGCGCCCTCGTAGATCGCCACGAGCATTTCGCTGGCGACATCATCGCGAAGGGTATCGTCCAGCCAGCCGGGCAGAGCGGCATAGACGCGGCGATACAGGGCGTCACGATGCGGCCTGACGACCGGCACGGCCCGGCTCTCCCTGATCCGGGCGCGCTCCAGCGCCTTGCGCCGCTCGCGCTGGGCGGGCGTCAGATAGCGCAGGTAGGCGCGAACCGTGGCCTTATCGACACCATAGCGCCGGGCGATGGAGAGATATTGTTCGCCGGACATGATGGCCGCGACCATTTCGGCCCGGTGCGCCAGAAGTTTGGGCGTGATAACCCGACCGCCGCGCGACAGGGTGCGCGAGCAGACACGGGGGTGGAACCGCTCGCGCCCGCATTCGCAAAGACCGATAGCGCCGGTCGCCCGCATGATCGCCAGATAGGGCGCGGCAATGTATCCGACCTTGGTTTTGTTGAGGCCCGTCGCCAGCGCGAGTTGCCGGAAGCTCGACACGACCGGCAGAAGGTCAAGCACCATCTGCGCCTGTTCATCGGTGACGCGAAATGTCTTGTTCCGGGTCGGCATCAGCGTTCCTCCCCATTGTGAGCCGGACGGCGGGGGACGTTGCCGCCCGGCTCATCCACGCGGGGGGCTTGCGCGGACTTCGAATGGACCCGCAACACCTCTTGCAGGACCAGATAGGTTTCGCCGGGGCGCTCGGTGGCGCGCCGCTGGGCCTCGTCCGTCGCCTCGTCCATCGTCGCGTGACGGAAGCGAGGTAGGAGCGACTTGCCCTTGCGAACGACGAGGAAGGGGAACGCGAGGCGCGCTGTCAGGGTCAGGCCGGTCATATGCCATCGGCCTTGTTGAGGGCGACGCGGAGGATTATCTGCGCGTCATCCAGCAGTGTGCAGCAGGCGTTATGGTCGGCTTCGACTGCATCGGCCGGGCGGACGCTGAACACGTCCATGGCGATAATGCCGTGTAGCATAGCGGAGGCGCTGCGGACGCTCTCTGTCAGGGTGCCCAGATCGGCTTTCAGCGTCTTGATCTGTTCGATGTCGGACAGCTTGCTATGCCCGCCGATGGCAAGGCCAGCGACCTGCGCGAACTCACGGAACCGGGCATCCATGGCGAACGCGGCGTCCATCTTCTCCTTCGTCGTCGCACCCGGCCGGGCGCAGACGATGTTATGTTCGACAACTGCGCTGATATAGCGCTCATAAGCCTGCGTCTCGGTGGCGGTGTATTCGCGCTGGGCGGTTTCGGTCGGCATGTTATACCCTCCAGCAGAGATCGAGCGCTTGGGCTTCCGTGAAGCCTTCGGCCTTGAGTGCTTCGAAAATGGCCCGTCGAGCGCGAGCGATGTGGGCCGCGTTTTCAACCATGGCGCTGTAGAGGCCCTGCAATTCCGCTTGGGTCTGGCGGATGTTATTGGGTGAGAACGGCGTGTCAGGCATGGGGCTATGCTCCTTCATGCTGCGATGGGATTGGGGCGGATCGGGAAAAGCTGGCGGACGCGACCCTTCGGATCGGGCGCAGGTTCGCCGTCGTCGTCGTCGGGGCCGTCGTCATCGCCGGGCCACACTGAAATCCACTCGGCGCAGCACCGGGTGGCGTGCGTCGCTGGTTGAAGCGTCACCGGATCGCCCATGACGATGAAGACCTGCGGGACGATATTCTCGCAGACGCCCAGGTTGGCGGCGCTTTCATCAGGAGCGGGACTTTCCGTGGTCGGGAAGGCTCCGGCGCGCCAGAAGGCGCAGGTTCCGCAGTTGCGGGGGATGCTCATAGTCCGATCCCCGGCTTGCGATCCGACCATTCGCCACAGCGATGGTCCTGATGGATCGTTGGAAAGACGAACAAGCCTTCGTCTTCCAGATCGCTGTCGTGGACCCATGTCGGCGGATAGCGACGGCAGAGGCCAACGCCGTCATTTCGCTCCATCGCGCCCGGCGCGTTGCTTGAGCCATTCACGCCGCCAGCAAGGAAGTGGTCACAGGTCCGGCAGGCGCTGCGTTTATTGAGCATTGAACGACACTCCCTCAAGAAGGCCGGGAATCTGGCGCAGGAGTTGGCCACCGCGCTGGCAAGCCTCATCGAGAACGCAGGTCATCTCGTTGATGATTTCGCGCACATCGATGCCGGGATAGCTGTCGCCATCCTCGACGCCCGAAGCGGCGAGCTTGATGATGCAATCCGAAATGTTGCGGGCCGGAAGTGCGACGAGTGTGTGGATCGTGGCCACCAGCTTGTCAGTGGCTGCGTTGCTCTGGTCGTCGCTTGCGTCGGACGGCAATGCATTGAGGGCGGAATTGGCGTCTGAATATGCTTCGGATGCCAATTCCCATGCGCTGTCCAGCAAGTGCGGCTGCTTGATGATGATCCAGGTCATGGGCGCGCCTCCGCCACGACGCCCCGAACGATCTTGGTGGCTCCGGGGACAGCGCACATGAGCTTGCAGAGCGCGCGCATCGCGCCATCGATATTGTCGAGAATGTCACTGCGTTCTGGGCGACCGCATATGCCCGGCTCTGGGAAGGCGACCCGCAATTCGCTGTCTTCGCCCAGAAACAGCGACACATAATTTTGCCGCATGTGGTCGACCAGTATCCGGATGAAAGTGAATTGCACCGTGAGCACGTCATTCATGGCCGACGCGATCAAATCCATGGACAGGTCGGTGCAGAAGTCGCCCGGCCGATAACCGATGCGGTCGCCGTCTCGTCCGGGGCCGATCTCATGCAGAGCCACCATCAGCTTAACGGCGATGTCCGCCCCGTTGCGGCTCGCGAAAGCAGCCACCTCGCGCTTCGCGGGAAACCAATCGTCCGTAATCTCATCCTCGTCAGAGAGGTAAGCGACCTTGATCCGATCCAGCAGCGCAGCCAGTTCGGGGCTGGTGCCGGTGGGCAGATCGGGGAGCGGTATGAAGTTGCTGTCTGCGCGGGCCATGTCAGCGGCCCTCCGTTTCCGCGATCATCTGACGCGCTACCGAAATGTCGTTCCTGATGGACTGGCCCAATTCAGGCCAGACGGCGGCGACCTCGTCCACCTCTTGGGGGAACCGATTACCAATCGAACCACTGATACTGATCAGCGCTGCATGGATGCCCTCAAGTAGGCGCGCGGCGTAGGTGTTATTGTCGACAACCATGCCTTGGATCTGGTCCGCCATCAGAGCAGCGTGTCCGGCCAAGATTACAATGTCGCGATCAGTCCCGGACGGGACAGCGCGAAGCAATTCCAAATGTCCTTCGCAAAGGGCAGCATAGGACTTCTGGTAAACTGACCTGAAGCCAGTAAAGCCGCGCGATTGCTCGCGCTCGGCCGCTATGCAATATCGATCAGCAGAACCGATCAGTTCGCACAGGGCAGCGATGTCAGATTGGCGCAATTCTTCATCTCGCGAAGCGCTATCGCTCCGCGCCGTGGTGGCGTCGGCCATGTTGATTTCTCCGTCGTCTAAACGACAGGGTGGCTCACATGTGCGAACGCCCTGCCTGCATCACCGTCTTCGGCCCGTGGGCGATCAGGTGACGAGGCAGAGATATGCGGTAACGCTCATATCGTCAATGTAAAATATGCATTAACGCCTAACAATATTTCGGCGTTAATGCTTATAGCTCTCGCGCATACCAAACCGGGCGCCCTAGAATCCTTATTTCGTCGCCGTTTACCTCATATGGCGTATATCGCTCATTGATGGAGAATACGCGATACCAGCCGCGCCTTTGGGGTATTCTCTCAACGAGCTTCACAACGTATCCATCTCCGTCCCACAGTGCGAACGGGCCTGGCTGAACAGGATCGCGGTCCCGTCGATCTACCAAGATCTGGTCACCATGCAGGAAGTCAGGTGCCATCGAGTCGCCCCTGACATCGATTATGAGTAGATCCTTGGGAGTGGCTCGCAGCTTCTCTTCGATCAATCGCCGGGAGACCATGGCAACTGCCTTGTCGCCTTCTCCCGTTCCGCCACCGCCCATTCCTGCGAACGAAGGCAGTATTTCAACCGGGAGATAAGCATTCCTCTCAGATACCACCCTTTCGCTCTCGTCGAAAAATGTCGGGAAACATTCACGGAGCGCTTCCATGGTTGGCGTACTCAATCGATGCCCCGTCCGGTGGTTTGCCACGCGCGTCAACGTGGTGGTCGCCAATCTGGCCCGCTCCGCGATCTTGGAGACTGATAGGCCAGTATGCTCGCTGAGCTTGGCCAGCATCTCAGCGTCTTTGTTGATGATATGTGCCATGGTCACACCCTTAGCGTTTACGCTCAATACAAGCAAACCGCGCCGTACGACCGGCCGATTAAGAATATGCGGTAAGGCTATTGTAAATGTGCATTAACGCTTATATTGCTGCCGTATGGCTATTCACGAAATTGTTGACGAATTGGTAGCCCGCGCCAAGCGGGCGGGCCTCTCCATGTCGGAAGTTTGCAAGCGGGCTGGTGTTGCTGAATCGACACCTTCACGCTGGCGATCGGAGATTTTTGAACCTCGGTTGCGGACAATCGCCAAGATAACAAAAGTCATTGAGCAGGCCGAGCGCGAGGCCGTCCCCGCAGAGGCGGAGTGACGCCGATGACCCCATTGGCTATGAAAGCGATCCGCGCGGCGGCAGCGCAACAGCATTCTATCGATGACGCTGATGCGATGCTCTCGCGCCTGCGGGAGCCTCACTGCTTTGATCTGTCGGCGGTGATGGAGTTCGCTGAAATCGTGATGAAAAAGACGCCCGTCGATGTCTTGCAAACTACCCTCTTCCCCCCTGCGCCGCAAACGTGGCTAGAAGTGCGTGGAACCCACAGCCGATCAGCGTACTTCATCGATCAGCAGCAGGACGGAAGTTTGGACGTCTTTCGGTTCTTCGATGACACGGCTTTCTTCGTTGCAAACTATGCCCAGCGGGAGACGCGCAATAATTTAATTGGTGAGCATGAATACGTAGATGATGAGGAGGTTGTCCTCACATGGCTTGCCATCTCTGTCTTTCTGGCCATCATCAATACGCCTAAGCTGGTCGATCGGCGCTCCAGACATCCGCATAAGGCGCTTGCGCGCGAGCTTCGACAATCCTCGAACAGTCGCATTCAGTTGCGCCCCTGGACAGAGATCAGGCTGGATCTCAATCCACAGGAAGCGACCGGAGAAGGCGCGGCACGAATTAGCGGCCGAAAGTGCCTGCATTTCTGTCGTTCGCATATTCGCATACAGAATGGAAAGCTGACCATTGTCCGACCGCATTGGCGAGGCGACAGCGCGCTAGGGGTATCACAATCTCGCTACGTGGTGACAGCGTGAAGCGCCGTCTCTCACATCGCTATGAAGCCGCTATTCACGCTGCGGTAGAAGCGCGCGGTCGCCATAATATGTCCGATGTCGCCGGGCGGCACACCAATCTGAAAAAGCATGGGCGCGAGCTTGTCGGCCTGTGCCCGTTCCATAGCGAGCGCTCGCCCAGCTTTCAGGTGAACGATGCGAAGGGCACATATCATTGCTTCGGCTGCGGGCGGAGCGGGGACGCCATCACATTCCTGATCGAGAAAGAGGGGATGCGCTTCACCGAAGCCACCGAATATCTGTTGGGCGACAGTCTGCCTGTCATTTCCGATGAAGAGCGCGTCCGCCGAAAGGAAGCTGACGCGAGGGAGGCGGCGGAGCGGATCGCGTTGGCGCGCTCGATCTGGGCGGCGTCCGTCCCGGCAGCAGGAACACCAGCAGAGGTCTACGCCCGGTCGCGCGGGATCACGATGGACCTGCCGCCTTCCGTCCGGTTCGTCATGACGCCTCGGTATCGGAATACCGATACCGGCGAGGTTGGCCGGGATTATCCCGCCATGGCCTGCGCGCTGGTCGATGTCGACGGCAAGCTGGTCGGCGTCCAGTGCATATTCCTCGCTGATGGCGGACGTCGCAAGTATGAACGCACCCGCCAGGACGGATCAAAGGCTAAAGCCAAGCTGACGTTCGGCATCCTGACGGGCGCCGCGTTCAGGATTGGACCTAGATCCGATAGTATAATGGTGTGCGAGGGGCCGGAAGATGCATTGACCCTGCGGCAGGAAACAGGGCGAACGGTATGGGCGGCTTGTGGCACGGCTAATCTCTCGCAGGTCGTTTATCCGCCTTGGGTAAAGGCGGTCTGCATTGCCGGTGATAATGGAGATGCTGGACACTCTGCCGTCAAGAAATCCATCGAATGGGTCGAGGTCGGGGGCCGGAGCGCGACAACCGCATTCCCGCTGGAAGCCTTCAAGGATTTCAACGATCAGCTTCGGGGGATACGGAAGTGAGTTTCCCCATCCGCGAAAGAACGCCTGCGGACCTGATCCTTAGCAATGTCGTCGCTGAAGGCTGCACTATTGGTTTGTTGCTTTGGGACAATAGCACCGCCGATCTGATTGCCGACAAGATAGATGACCGCGATTTCGCGGAGTCAGTCTATGGCCGCGCCTATTCCCTGATACTGCGCGAGATCGGGGCCGGCCGGCGCATCAATGCCACGCTGCTGGCTCCAATGATGCAGGATGACGATGCCTTCCGGGAAATGGGCGGCCTCAATCTGCTGAACAGCCTCCAGCAGGCTGCGATGATCGACACTACCGGCGCGCCATTGGGCTATGCCGCTCAGATACGGCATCTCGCGATACAGCGGCGCGTAACAACGGCGTTGCGGGCTGTCATAGAAAAGGCTTCGGTCATGGGGGCGGACCTTCCCGCCATTGTGTCTGAAGCCGACGCCCTGCTGACCGGCGCGGTCGACAATACCGACCCCACATTCTTCATCGGCGCAGAAGATTGTTTCGATGAGGTGATCGCAGGGTTCAATCGGGAGCAGCATGGTATCAGGTCTGGGGTGATCGGCACTCTCGACACGCTGCTAGGTCGATTGCAACCGGGTTGGCTTGTGATCGTAGGCGCGCGCCCCGGCATGGGGAAGACGGCTCTTGCGTTGAGCTATATGCGCGGTGCAGCCATGCAGGGACACGGCGTTCTATTCGCCAGCCTCGAAATGGCTTGGGAAACGCTCAGCCTCCGCTTCGTCGCGGACGCCTGCTATGACGATCATCGCATCCCGTTTGCCGCCTTCACGAACTACCGGCTGAACCGGGACCAGCAGATGGCGATTGTTCGCGCCAAGCGTGAACTGGGGTCGATGCCGTTCAAGGTGGTCGACAAGAATTGCCATACGCTGGGCCAGCTTCGCCGGGCGATCCGGCGACGAAAGCGCGAACTGCGCGCGGCGGGCCAATCTCTGGAATTGGTCATCGTGGACTATCTCCAACTACTGCAACCCGATGGGAAGCCGAAATCGGAATATGAAGCGGTATCGGAGGTCAGCCGCGAACTGAAGATCATGGCGGGCGACGAGGGTGTGACGATCATTGCGCTGTCACAGCTTAGCCGTCGCGTTGAGCAGCGGCAGGACAAGCGTCCCAATCTCGATGACCTGCGCGCCAGCGGCCAGATCGAGCAGGACGCGGATATAGTCCTCTTTCTGCTCAGTCAGGAATATTACCTCGTCAACGGCGAGCCTGAGCCAGGGACGGCGGAGCATCTGGATTGGGAGGCAAAGCTGGAAAGGAACCGGCACGTTCTCGAACTGATCTGCGCGAAGCATCGCCATTCTTCCATAGGCTCGGCCTTCGCGCACTATGATCGCAGCCATCAGGCTGTGCGCTCCCCTCGTTCAAACGGAGAACGATGATGTCTGGATGGTATCTCATGCATCGGGGCTGGATGGATCATCCCTTGTTTCGGGGCGAGGTATTCAGTCGGCGCGATGCCTTTCAATGGATGGTAGCAGCCGCCTGTTGGAGGCCGATGCCGTTCAACGTCAAGGGCAAGGTCATTGACCTTCAGCGGGGCCAGTTCTGCGCTTCAAGGGAGCAATTGGCGAAGGAATTTCAGTGGTCGCCATCCGCCGTCGAGCGGTTTTTGACCCGTCTGGAAACCGAACAGATGATCGGACGGGAAACCGGACAGGGAAAGTCCATCATAACCATTTGTAATTACGACAAATATCAAGACGTAGAGACGGAGGCCGGACAGAAATCCGAACAGTCAGATGGACAGAAATCGGACAGAAATCGGACAGCAAAAGAAACAAGGGAAAGAAATAAAGAAGAAAGAGAGGGCGCAAAAGCGCCTCGCGCAGATGACCATTATGCTTTCGCTGGGCAGGTCATTCGGCTCAACCGCGAGCACTATCAGGAATGGAAGGCGCGCTACCACGCCATCCCCGACTTCGACGCCGAACTCGCCTCGCTGGACGCATGGTATCAGGCGCAGGCGGACGACAAGCGAAGGAACTGGTTCTTCTCGGTCCAAGGGTCGCTGAACCGAAAGCATCAAGAGACGCTGAAGGCCGGGACAGGTCAGAAAACCCGAAGCCAAGAACTTCAGAACGTCTTCGACATGGCTGATGCGGCGGAGCGGAGGCGCTTGCGGTGGGAACAGAGCCAGCGAGAACAGGCCGAACGGGAGAATTTGGGATGACGAAGTATTGCGAAAGCTGCCGGTTCTGGATGCGGCTATCCGATGAGGATGGCACCTTCACGGATGCGAACTTCGATGAGGTGGATGAGGACACGGGGCAGTGCCGCTTCAATCCTCCGACAGCGGTTTACGATCCCATGGCTGTCGACGGCAAAACCTGTTCGTCAGATGGGGCCATGACCGCCCTTTGGCCTGTGACTTGGGACCGTCACTGGTGCGGGCAGCACCAGCCGCGCCTGTCGGTTGCGGAAGGCAGCGCGGCATGACTGAAATTCTTCCTGCCGAACGCGGACTGGAAGCCATGATCGCCCGCTTCAAGCAAGCACTCCCCGGCTGGTGGTATTCGCTGGGCGAATGCGAGAAGTCCTGCGATGCATCCTGCGGGCCGACGCGGGACAGCGATGACCTTGCCCTGATCCCACATGACGAGCGGTTCAATTCCGGGTTTCATTGCGATCTGCCGCAGCCGTCGACGCTGGCGGAAGCGCTGGACGTCGTGCGCGAGGAAGCTCTTTCCGCCCGATTTATCGCACAGCGGCGCGCCTCGATAGCCAACGGCGCGCGCAGGGTGTCACCCAAGAAAAGGTTCAAGCTGTGACCCGCCGCGCCCGCCCGACCCCCGCCGACATCACCGCGTCCCTGACGGCGGTGAAGCTGCTCATCAAGGGCATGAACGGGGCGATGCCCACCTTGCAGGCGGAGATGCGCCGGGACGCCTGCGAGCGGATTGACGACGTGATTACGGATTTGGGGAGCTTGTTGCGGTGAAGCTGAATATCGAGATGAAGAAGCGCGACCGTGATGTCATCGACGTTCGTCCCGTGAAGGAGGAACCGACGCCAGAGCAGCGCCAACATGCCTGCTATGTCAAACAGCCCATCGTGGATACGACGGATAGCGGGCGTTCGATCACCATCGGCAAGGCCTTCCGTCGGGTGGCCAAGTTCGAGAAGATCAAGGGGCTGGGCGACGAGCAGTTGAAGGCGCTGCGGTTCTATCGCGCCACCTTCGACCAGTCGGAGGCGAGCGAGGTCAAGTCGGCTCTGGACATTCGGCCTTTCGGTGGCGGCGGCATGGCGGCGCAGGAGGTGTGGAGCGAGCGCCAGGCATCCGCCCGGATGCGGCTGGCTGGGCTGGAGCGCGGCATAGGCGCGGTTGGGCATACGTTGAGGGAAGTGGCGCTGCACGATGTCACGTTCAGCGATCTGGCGATCAAGCGCTACGGTAGCCGGGAGGTGTCGAAGATCATCACGGGGAAGGGAAGGCAGAAGCCCCGGATCGTGAATGAGATCATGCCGAAGTCGGGCAAGCATCGGGAGGCGATCCGGGCGGAGTTCTTCCTTGCGGTCAATCGGCTGGTGGGTAATGTGCGACCGTATCTGACGGCGGGGGAATGAATGGCTTTCATCGCATTGGGCGTTGGCCTAATTCTTGATGCTGGCCCGCCTGGTCCAAAATGAACTTGCGTGATGCTTCTACAAGGATATATCGCGGGCTTGTTCGACGGGAGTTTGAGTCAGCATGCTGCGATATGAACCACTGCGCGGCTCACATGCCGTCCAGGAGGCAGTCTTTTTCATCCAGTTTGCTCCTGAAATTCCGAAGTCCGCTTTCGCGCAGATCAGCGCGCAATGCTCTGAAATCGAATTCTTTCTCCCGCTCAAGTCGGACATCCGCGTGATGCAGTTCACGCAAAATGAGGACGGATCTAGCTCGTTTAGCTCTGACATCGGCGGGTTGGAATTTAGTCGAAAAGACGGCGATAGCCCGCCGACTTGGCTGATGCGCTTCGGTGCCGAAGGTGTCTCCGTGCATTGCATGGATTACACCCGCTACGATGATGTGTGGGAAAGAGCGCGGGGCCTACTGTTGAAGGCGTTAGAGACAGTTCCGTCTGGCCATGCCATCGGCGCCGTCGGCATGCGCTATATTGATCGGTTTCGATATGTTTCGGAATTCGGGGAATATGACCTCAAAGTTTTGTTCAAAGAACCGAATCGCTATCTGAGCCCTCGATGCTTCGAGGCAGGTCCGCGCTGGCATTGCCACAACGGATGGTTCGCGCCGGTTCAAGGTATGGATGCTGACTTGGGCTTCGATGCCGAGAGTTTGAACCAGCTGAACTTGGCGAGTGCGGAGGAAATCACTCCAGCTGGGTCCAGCATGTTTGTAACGATCGACCATAACCTGATTGTCCGTCCGCTTCAGTTGGGCGACTTCAGCGTGAGCGAGCAACATCACGCTTGGCTCGACCAACTAATGTTGGCTCTACACAAAGATAATAAGCGTACTATGTATCAGCTATTGACGGGTGCGGTTTGCAAGCGCTTAAACTTGGTTGCTGACGGGAGAGGGTAACAGCAGTGCCAATGGCAACGACCTTGAGCCACACGTTCGCGGCGCCGCGCCCCGCGACCTCCATCCCTGAGGTCGCGCTGGTAGTCATGCCGCAGCGTGCGTTCCCCGGCGCGGTGGCGGCGTCGCTAGTTCTCCTGGTAGCAAACACGACTACTGAGGCCGAGGCGGCGAAGCCCGCGTCATTCGACATTTGTTCGATTGCTACCCACGCCCAATTCCCTGAATCCGCGAGCAGCAAAGCTGGAGCGCTTGAACTCGGCGTTGGTGACGAACTTATTTCCAAAGTGCGGGAAATCGGCATGATGGAGGATGGCTGGCACCGGGCCGACAGCATCGGGGCGACCCCGTCCGCCGTCAATGATGCGGAGAGGTTCCTTCGATCCATCGACTGGCGCCGCGCGGAAAAGCCCACAATTTCATTGTCGGAGGATGGTGAGATTAACTTCCTCTGGCAGAACGATACCCTCTATCTCGATCTCGGCTTTGTGGGAGACGGTACTTACTCCTTCTATGGCAAGTCCGGGGATGGGAAGGTTTTCCTTGGCGATGACCAGCAGGTCGGCGAGTCGCTTCCTGCCGGGCTCGCGTCACTCATGAGCGCCGCAGCTGCCTGACGGATCAAGTGGATGTCAGATAGTGTATCGCCAGTCGGCGACGGAGAGACCCTCCTGCGTACCGATTTCAGCCCCATGCACATTCAAGATGGACAGCTGTTGCCTGCAGCGATCCGCTCTGATGATCTAGCGCAGCGCGGCTTTAGCGTCGATCGCGAGCACTTGGTTGGTCCGGACACGTTAGAAGCGCGCGCATCTGTCCAGATGGCAAGGGATACCGAGCAGCGGAAAGAGGCATGGATCTCGCCGTTCTCATGCGGTCTGGTCCGCGCCGATATTTTTCCCATGGACGGAAGTTCCGCATTCCGCGTCGAGCACGAACCAGTGGAAAGTAATGAGGCTCATGCTGCTATCTATTCCGCCCAGCCCCGATCCAAGAGTGAAATCAAGGTTCTTAAGACGCTTCTATTGCCTCACCTAAATGCTGGACTGAAGACGCTGGCATCTTACACGGCGGAATGTGCGGCCGCCGCTTCCCTAGCCTCGGAATGACTTGTGCCTATCGAACCTGAGCGGCCTCGCTCATGGCTTTCATCGTCATGAAGATATTCGGCTGGATTCATGGCACAATGTTATGAACCCTCTTGCGCGGGGGCAGTGATTAGTGCATATCAATCACCGTCGCTTCGTGCGACTTTCGAAGGCCCAGCGGCAACGCGAGGGCCTTTTTCATTGGTTTCTGTTCCCGCTCTGGCTGGTTGCCCCCATGTGCACATGGTTCCAGCTATCGGGCTTGCCCAAGGCCAGCAGCCAGGCCATTGCCACGGCGGATGGATCCAGCTGCCACGTAGATCATTGGGGCCGGTAACGATCGAGACAATGAGCTGGTCTACGGGGATCCCCGTAGACGTCGATAGGTGACGCGGCCGCCTCCTTTTGCGAGGAAGGAAAACTGTTAAGGGCACCCTTACCAGTTTCGCCGTGTTGAAAACTGTGGAGGGCACCCTCCCTAGTTTCTTCTGCTGGGCGTCCGGCCCGCGTCACAGCATTCAGTTCCCCCCTTCACAGGTGGAAGCCGCTGGGGTCGGTGCCCTTCCCGGAAATGGCTCCAGCGGCAGCAACTGTTGTTTCAATATGGGAACGCCCCACCCGTGACGCGAGTTGGCCGCCCTGCATGCTGTGCGTAGGATGGCGGCATGTTGAGCAAGATCGGAAACCTTCGGACATCTGACGGGCGTGTCGCGCTGGTGGTGGCGCTTGAGAACGGCATCAGCAGATCTGCTTTCGCTGATCGCCTGAAGAGAGGCTGGAGCGTGGACAGGGCGGCGACACAGGATCGGTGGGCGCACCAACCAAGACGTTAGCCGCAGCACTGGGGGCGGACCGTTGCCCAGGTGCTGAAGGTTCAATGAGCCTTCGTGGGAAGGCTGTCCGGGTCGGCATGATCGAACAGCACACCGTATCGGTCTGCCCCGATCCAGACCACCGTAGCAGATACTTCGAAATCCTTGGTCATTAACGAAATATGCGAGCCTACCGGAGGGACATGTTTCCCAGCCAGTAAGGCGCCGAAGCTGGAAATGTTCTTGATCCTGGCAGGGACGCCGAAACCATCATGGAACACGGCGGCTTCCACATCCACCTCATCGCGAGGGGCGAAACGCTGATCCCAATTTTTCCTCGCTAGCGTGATGTTTTCTCTCCTGTTTCGTCTTCCGCTGAGCCTGACCCATCACCTGCAAAGATTAACAAAATGTTGCCAAGCGCGGTTTACGACCGGCAACGGGAGGCGGATATGGCACAGGCTCATGCATTGGCGCTTGAGGCTCGTTGAGGCAGATGCTCAGCCGTCCGCCTTCTCTCAAAGCTAACCCGCCTTATTCACCAAAAGTGTCCTGAAGGGTTGGCGGGAGTGGCGTAAGCCTCTGATCTGAATTAGGAACTGGGTGTCTAAGCCGAACCTGCCGCAGGGCAGAAAATGCCACGGGCCACACCCGCCATGAACGATGATATCGCAAGCTCATTTGGATTCCCAGCAGTCGGCCGCAAGAAAATCACAGCTGCGTTCGACGGTGGCCGGCTTACCTCGGATGGCGGTGTTCTACTGCTTGCACAGGCCGAGCGCGCGATGGGGATTTGCCAGCGCCTGGCGGCTTGTATTGCCGATCCGCGCGATCCAGCGCGGGTGATCCATCGCCTGGATGACATTCTGCGTGCCCGTGTGTTCGCGATTGCGTGCGGCTATGAGGATGCCGATGATCTCGATGCTCTGCGCGACGATCCAGGCTTCCGCCTGGCGCTCGGCAAGCTGCCGGAATCGGGCGCGGGGCTGGCCAGCCAACCGACGATGAGCCGGTGGGAAAATGCACCGACTACGCGCGAACTGGCCAGCATGATGGCCGCGATGATCGACATCTACTGCGCCAGCTATCCCGCCCCTCCGACAGCGGTCACGCTGGATATCGACGACACGTGCGACGTCGTGCATGGCTATCAACAGCTCTCGTTCTGGAACGGGCATCATGGGGAGCGCTGCTTCCTACCGATCCATATCTACGACACCGCGACCGGCAGGCCGGTGGCCATGCTGCTGCGCACAGGCAAGACGCCTTCTGGAAAGGAGGCGGCGGGGCACATCCGACGCCTGGTGCGTCACCTGCGCCGTAATTGGCCCGATACCCACATCACTATCCGCGGCGACGGGCACTATGGTCGACCCGAGGTCATGGCCTACTGCGATGCGGCCCGCGTCGATTACGTGTTCGGCCTGCCCACCAATTCAGCGCTGCGCGCCGATCCCGCCATTGTTGCGGTCGCCGATGCCTGCGCGGTCAAGCGCGCCCAGCGTCAGTGTCCCGTCCTGCGCAACTATGCCGAGACCCGCTATGGGGCAAAGACCTGGAAGTGCCAGCGTCGCGTCGTTGCACGGATCGAGGCCAGCACGCTGGGCATGGACATCCGCTATGTCGTCACCTCGTTGGCAACAGGATCGGCCGAGCACATCTACGACACGCTCTACTGCGCGCGTGGTCAGGCCGAGAACCTGATCAAGCGCCACAAGTCCCAGCTCGCCAGCGACCGAACCTCGTGCCGCTCGGCCAATGCCAATCAGATGCGCCTGATACTGCACACTGCCGCATACTGGCTGCTATGGCGCATCCAGCAGGCGATGCCCAGGACCGCTGCTCTGGCAAGCGCGGAGTTTACCACCTTGCGCCTGCGGCTGCTCAAGGTCGCTGCGCGCGTCGTAGAAAGTGCTAGCCGCATCCGCATTGCCTTCGCTTCCGCCTGTCCGGATGCCGACCTGTTCCGCGCCCTCGTTCTCCGGCTGAAGCCTGCGCCGACGTAGCCCATGCGGCAGCGCCGCAGAACTCCGAGCCCAGCCCTTCAACCCGAAAAGCCCATCAATCCGAATGCGGTGAAACAAACGCCAGCGATGCCGGTCGTCCGCGCAATACAGCCAGCCGCAGCAAATGCCCAGAGCGGGCCCGAAACCGAGCGTCGTGAATAAGAGAGGCTAAGCCACGGCGCAAAGGATGGGCGACCACGCGCAAGAGCAGGCATGAGCGCGGCTATGGTCGTGAGCATGAACTGATGCGGAAGCAGGTGCTTGCGGAGGAACCGCTGTGCCGCATGTGTCTGGCGAAGGGTCGGGTGACTGCATCGGGCATCGCTGACCATATCGTGCCGCTGAGCGAAGGCGGCACGGGCGACCGGAGCAACTATCAGGCGCTCGGCTATCCGCGATCACGTTACCCCAACGGGTGCGATTGCCACGACATCAAGACAGCGGAAGAGGCGGCGAGAGCCAAGGGGGCAAAGACGCCACGTCCGCGCCGTACTATTGGCCCGGATGGATGGCCCGAGTGACGGGGGGTGGTCGAGAGTTTACCCCCTTCCGGCGTAGGACCGCGCTTGGACCACAGAAGCATCGCAAATACAGGAATTTCTCCAATGGCGCGTAAGCAGCGTGTAGACAGCGCTACCGCCGCCGTGTCCGTGATGGTCGGGGCGGCCAAGGCGGAATTGCTTCCCCCCGGCCATAGCCCCTTGCCCGACGCGGCAATGCCGTTCTGGCGGGCGATTGTGCGCGGGCGCGCGCGGGAAGAATGGGAAGCCACGCCCGCGCTGCTGGCGACGGCGGCGAACCTCGCCTGGACGCAATGGCAGATCGTGAAAATCCGCGAGGCGGTGGAAGGCGATCCCGTTCCTGACGCCAAGGCTGTGCAGCGCATGTCCGACATGCAGCGGCTGGAAATGGCCTACCTGCGGACGCTGCAACAGCATGGCCGTGGGGCGCAGGGCGAGGCGCGGGACGTCAAGAACCGGCGCGAACAGACAGCGGGCGTCACGAAGGATAACCCGCTGGACGATGACCTGATTGCGAGGCCAACCGTCCAATGACGCGCAGGGCGAGGCGCGGAGCCAAAGTGGTCCTGCGCGCGCATGTCCGAAATGCGATCAAGTGCGGGCCGGTCCCCGCTATCCGCGACTGGCGTTCGCTGCCGGTCGCGAGCCTGAGCCGCGCTGAGCGGAATATGAAGTTCGTGGAGTCCTACTGCCGCGTTCCAGAGGGCGACATGGTGGGCCAGCCGATCCGGCTGGCGGACTTCCAGGAAGCCTTTTTCTATTCGGTGTATGACAATCCGGTCCACACCCGGAAAGCCTATCTCTCAATCGCGCGGAAGAACTCGAAGACAGCCACAATCGCGACGATCCTGCTTGTTCATCTGGTTGGGCCGGAAGCGCGATTGAACAGTCGCATCAGTTCGGGCGCTCGTTCGCGCAAGCAGGCTGCGGAAGTCTACAACTATGCTTCGAAGATGGTCTTTCTGTCGCCGAAGCTGGCTAGGATCGTTCGCCCGGTTCCATCGAGCAAAACCCTTATCGGCCTGCCGATGAATGTGGAATACGCCGCGATGTCGGCGGAGGGCGCAACCGCGCATGGCGGTTCGCCCATCGTCGCCATTCTGGATGAGGTTGGACAGGTCAAGGGGCCACAGGATGATTTCATCGACGCCATCGTCACTTCGCAGGGCGCTTATTCCGACCCGCTGCTGATCGCCATTTCGACACAGGCGCCAACGGACGCCGATCTTTTTTCGCGATGGCTGGACGATGCGGAGAGAGCCGGGACACCTTCGACCGTGAGCCATGTTTATTCCGCGCCCAAGGATTGCGCTCTTGACGATCAGGACGCATGGGCGGCGGCCAACCCGGCCTTGGGCCTGTTTCGTTCGAAGGAGGACGTGGCAGAGCAAGCCGCTTCCGCCTCGCGGATGCCGACAGATGAAGCGCGATTTCGCGTTCTCACGCTCAATCAGCGCGTCAACATGGTCGCGGCGTTCGTGTCGCCGGGCGTCTGGAAAGAGGGCAACCTGACGCCGGATGATGAAGTGTTTCTGGCTGGCCCGGTCTATGGCGGACTGGACCTGTCGGCCACTACGGACCTTACCGCGCTGGTGTTGACGGCTCGTGACAGGGAGGGCGCGCTGCATGTCCGTCCCTATTTCTGGATGCCGCAGGACAGCGTGATCGATGCGGCGAAGCGGGACCGAGCGCCCTATGACGTTTGGGTGCGGCAGGGGTTGTTGCGGACGACGCCGGGTCGCGTGATCGACTACGCATTCGTGGCGCGGGACATCGGAGTGCTGACGGCGGATTTGCCTGTCGCGAAGATCGGTTTCGACCGATGGCGCATGGACCGGATGCAAATCGCTCTCGACGGGGCTGGCGTGGCGTTGCCGCTGGAATCTTTCGGGCAAGGATATGTGAGCATGTCGCCCGCGCTGGATGCGCTGGAGGCAGACCTGTTGCGGAACAATGTCCGACACGGCGGGCATCCTGTGCTGGCGATGTGTGCGGCGAATGCGGTGGCGATCCCCGATCCCGCTGGCAATCGGAAACTGGACAAGAGCAAGGCGACGGGCCGTATCGACGGCATGGTGGCACTGGCAATGGCTGAAGGGGTTGAGGCGATGTATCAGGAGGCCGTGCCCTATTCGCCTTGGGATGACCCCGCGTTCTCGCTGGTGTCGGCATGAGGATCGCATTTGAGTTTGCGCGCGGCGCTGAAACGCGCAGCGCGGCCATCGAAAATCCGACAGTGCCGGTGAGCGCGGAGAACTTCCTGTCGTTCTTCGGCATCCAGTCGGGCAACCTGACTGCTGTGACGATCGATAGCGCGCTTACGGTTCCGGCTGTGTCGGCAGCGGTGACGTTCCTGTCGTCCAGCCTCGCCAATCTGCCGCTGCACGCCTATCGGGCCGCAAAAAACAGTGGGGAGCGCGTTGGGGGCTCGTTGCAGCGTATCCTCAACGAAGCCCCGAATGATGAATGGTCGTCCTTCGGCTGGCGCAAATATTTCTGGACGCAGGTTTTCACTGGCGGACGCGGCGTTTCGTGGATCGAAAGGGCGGGCAATACCGTTCTCGGCATCTGGCCCATGGACCCGGCCTCCACCGTAATTTCGATGGTCAACGGTCGCCGCATCTACACTTTCAGCGGCGCGAAGCAGTATCCGGCGTCGGACGTGATCGACGTGCCATTCCTGCTGAAGCGCGACCAGCTTTCATCCTATAGCCCGATTGTCATGGGAGCGAAGGCGATCCAGCTTGCCATCGCCATGAACGACTATGGTAGCAATTTCTTTGCTGGTGGCGGGGTGCCGCCGCTCTCTCTGTCAGGGCCGTTGCCGCAAGGCAAGGAGGCCATGGGGCGGGCGATGGCGGACATCAACCGCGCCATCGATGCGGCGAAGCAGTCGGAGAAGCCCATTTTCCCGATGCCGCCCGGCCATGAATTGAAACAGGTCGGCTTCGATCCCGCCAAGGGCCAGATGGTCGAGGCGCGGCTGTTCCAGATTCAGGAGATCGCCCGCGTCTACAACATTCCTCCGGTCTTCCTGCAAGACCTGAGCCGTGGGACGTTCGCCAATGTCGAGCAGCAGGACTTGCACCTTATCAAGCACCTGATCGCGCAATGGGCGAAGGCATTTGAGGATGAGTTGAACCTCAAGCTGTTCGGGGCGGCAAACAACCGTCGCTATGTCGAACATTCGCTGGACGGCCTGATGCGCGGTGACTTCCTTGGCCGAATGCAGGCGCTGGCGATGGGCGTGCAGAACGGACTTCTGATGCCGGACGAAGGTCGCGCGCTGGATAATCGCCCGGCTGATCCGACGGGCAACGGGGCGCGGCTCTACATGCAGGGCGCGATGGCCCCGCTGGGCACGAACACATATGGCAAGGATGCCGCGAACGGAGGGCCGAATGACGGTCAAGACTGAAACCCGGCTGCTGACAGGCTGTCCCGAACTGCGCGCTACCGACACGGGACGGACCCTGGTCGGCTATGCCGCTGTGTTCAACTCGCCGACGGATATTGGGGATGCATGGACAGAGGTATTCCTGCCCGGCGCCTTCCACCGGTCATTCAACGATTCGATTTGCGCGCTGATCGCGCACGACCGCTCGCGGGTTCTGGGGCGGGTCGGCGCGGGCACTCTGCGGCTGTCGGAAGACAGCCACGGCCTGCGCTATGAGATCGACCTTCCCGATACGACGGATGGTCGCGACCTTGCCGTTTCGGTGGAGCGCGGCGACATTACCGGCATGTCGTTCGGTTTCACCGCTACCCGGCAAATGTGGGACGACACGGCGAACCCTCCGAAGCGCACGATTTCAGAGGCCGCCCTGCTTGAAGTGACCGTAACTGCCTTCCCGGCCTATCCAGATACAAGCGTCGGCCTGCGCTCGCTTGATGAGGCTCGTCAGGAACGTCGGGATCATCCAGCCAAGCGCCGCATCGATGCGCGCCGCGCTACCATGGAACAGAAGTTCCGCGGCATCTGAGATTCCCCGGTGACCGCCGGAGGCCATGAGGGGCTGAAAACCTCGTCATCACATAAGGAGTGAATAATTATGTCCCTTGCAGCTTTGCAGGAAACGCGCGGTCGCCTTGTCACCGAGGCTCGCGCCGCCCTTGAGGAAATCAAGAGCAACACCGACGAGAGCCGCGCCGCCGAACTGGAGCAGCGCCATGACACGATTATGGCGGAGTTCGATCAGGTCGAGGCGAATATCGCGCGGGAAGAACGCACCGCTGCCGCTGAGGCCCGCGCCGCCGAAAACCGTGAACGCCAGCGCCCGCATCAGCCGAACACCGAAGTGCGTGGAGCCGATGATGGCGAGACGGTCGAATATCGCATGGCCTTCGCCAAGGCGCTGTGCGGCCCGCTGGAAGACCTGACGCCGGAAGAGCGCGCCGTCCTGCAACAGGGGCGGGCGGAGTTTCGCGCGCAGACCGCTGGAACGACCACGGCGGGCGGTTTCACCGTCCCGACCGAACTGGCCAATCAAATCATTGTTTCCATGCTCGCTTATGGGCCGATGTATGATCCCGGCGTTACGACCGAAATGGTGACGTCCAGCGGCAATCCGATCAAAATCCCGACCGTGGATGACACGGCGGTGACGGCGGGGAAGCACACCGAGGCAACCGCACTCACCGACGACGGCGGCAAGGATGTTACCTTCGGGCAGAAGTCGCTCGACGCCTATGCCTATGACACCGAGTTCGTGCGCTGGTCGTGGGAACTGGATCAGGACAGCATCTTCAACATGGAAGCGTTGCTTGGTCAGTTGCTGGGCGAACGCCTTGGCCGCATCGCCAACCAGGAACTGACGATCGGTGATGGCACGGGCGATCCGAACGGCATCGTTACCGCATCTTCGGCGGGCGTCACCACGGCGTCGGGGACGGCGATTGTGGCAGATGAGTTGATCGACCTTATCCACTCGGTCGACCCGGCCTATCGCACCGGCCCCAAGGTCGGGTTCATGTTCAACGACAATACGCTCAAGCTGATCCGCAAACTCAAGGACGGCGAAGGCAACTATCTCTGGCAGATGGGCAATGTTCAGCAGGGCGTCCCCGGCACACTGCTGGGCTATCGCTACCACATCAATCAGTCGGTTGCGTCCGTGCCCGCTGTCGCCGCAGCTACCAAGGTCGCGCTATTCGGCGATTTCAGCAAATATTTCGTCCGCAAGGTCGGATCGCCGATCATCGGCGTGCTGCGCGAACGTTTCTGGCCCGATATGGGCATTGCGGGCCTGATCCGCTTCGATGGCGAATTGGGCGACACCGCCGCCATCAAGCACATGATTACCAAGGCATCGTGATACCGGAGGGCGGGGCTAACGGTCCCGCCCTTTTCTTGAACGGCGTGCACGCCTTTCCAGAAAAGGAGACTCCCATGAAAATCAGGATGCTGACCAGCCTGTCGGGACCGGCATATTGCCTGTCGAACGGCGATGAGCGCGATTTTCCGCAGGATGAGGCTGTGAGCTTGATCGAGGCGGGCTACGCCGTCCCGGTCGCAGCGGAAAAGCGCGAGACCGCCACCAAAAAGACCCCGGCCAAAGAGACGCGCTGATGTGGTATCCGTCCGTCGTTACAGTCGCGCCAGACGATGAGCCTATCACGCTCGACGAAGCGAAAGCGCAGACGCGGGTGGACGGAGCGGACGATGACGCGAGTTTGACGGCGTATATCGCGGGCGCACGCGCTCATGCTGAAGCATATTGCGGCACACCCTTTGTGAGCCGCACGATTTCAGTGAAGTGCGATGGTTTCGGTGACTTCGCGCAGTTTCCGGTCGTGCCGGTCTCTGCTGTTTCGGCCATCGGTTATGTCGATGCGGAAGGTGAGACTCAGATCCTTGACGCCAGCGTCTACGAACTTCGCGCGGATGGCCTGACCGCAGCCATTGCGCTCGCCTATGGCGCAACGTGGCCCGCCATCCAGTCGGGTTCGCGCATCACTGTGACGGCGAATGTCGGATACGCCGCTGTTCCCGATGACATTAAGCTGGCGATCCTGCTTCTCGTCGGCCACTGGCACAAATACCGGGAGGCCGGCGCGCGCGAAACGGGCAATGGCGAGGCGCAGGAAATCCCGCACGGCGTCAACGCCTTGCTCTGCAATCATCGGGTGTATTCATGCTGAGCGCGGGCGATCTGGACCGCCGCATCATCATCGAGGCGCGGGCCGTCACGGGCACCGACCCGACCTATGGAACGCCGGTCTACGGCTGGGCGACACATGCCGAAGTCTGGGCGCAGGTTCGGGACGTGCTGCCGTCCCGCGCTGAAAGCCTTGACGACAGCGTAAGCATTTCCCGCCGTCCGGCGCGCATTCGCATTCGGTATCGGGGCGACATCACCAGCGACATGCGGATCAAGTATGGCGACCGCGCGATGCGGATTGTTTCCGGGCCTGCGGAACTCGGTCGGCGCGAGGCGCTGGAGATTATGGTCGAAGAGCTTTCGACAGAGGGGCAAGAGCCATGAGCAGGGATAAGCCCCTTCCCGGCCTGAAGGAACTGGACGGATTTCTCGCGGCGCTGCCGATGAATATGCAGAAGGCGGCCTATAGGCAGGCGCTAACTGCCGCTGCGAAGCCGGTTCGCGACGAGGCGCGCAATCTCGCGCCGAAGGAAAGTGGCAAGATGGCGAAGGCGATCAAGACCGGATCGCCGCGTCAGAACCCAGACGGCACGTTCTCGATTTCGATCCGGCTGGAGGGTGAACATTCCTTCCTTGGCTTGTTCCACGAATATGGCGTCCGACCGCACTACATCGCGGCGGGCGATAGCGACCTTTCCGCGCGAAAGCTGACGCAAGCGGTTCGTCGGGAAGGCAGTTCCGACGTAGAAACGGGGGCGCTCAAGATCGGCGACAATTTCATATCGGGTCAGATTCTGCATCCCGGCCACGCCGCGCATCCCTTCATGCGCCCGGCGCTGGACGCAAAGGCAGATGAAGCCGTGCAGGCGTTCGCCGCGAAGATCAGGAGCTATCTGGAAGGCAAGACGGGCTTTGCCGCGCCTCTGGATGAGGCCGCCTGATGGACGGCGTGGCGGCTGTCAGGTCCGTGCTGGCGGAGGATGGCGATCTGCTGGCGCTGGTCCCCGCCACGCGCATCTTCGCTGGGCCGGCTCCGCTGGGCACGGTGCTGCCGTTCGTCATGCTGGAAAGCATCTCCATCGTTGACCGGAATATCCCGTCCCCCGGCGCACAGCGGTTCGTGACGGAGCGCGTGCAGGTCACATGGGTGGCGCAGAATTATCCGCAGCAGAAGCAGTTGCAGCGCGCCGTGCGCCACGCCGCCGCCGACAAGATCAACCCGGCAGTCGCGGGCATTTCCGGCGTCACGATCCACACCGATAGCGCGGGGCCGGATTTCTTCGATCAGGACTATTCCGGCTGGCGGGGTTCGCAGGATCTGCGCGTAAAATACAGTGAGGAACGCTGACATGATCGACACTATTGCAAAGCGCCGCATGACGTTGAACGGCAAGACCTATCAGAAAGGCGACAAGGTGCAGATGCCCTTGCAGCAGTTCAACGACCTTGAGCCGACCGGCATGGTCGAACGTGCGCCTGTCGAGAAGGCCGAACCCAAGCCCGCGAAAGCTGGCTGACACCCCATTGCCGATCCCGGCGATAAAGCAGGGCTGCTTTTGCGGCCCTTTTCTCATGGAGAAATGAAATGACGGTCCACACTTCTGCCGGGACGACGCTCGGCTTTTCTGCGGCGGCGCCCGCGACATACGATGCAGCGGGTTATGCAGCCCTGACCTTCACCACCGCTGGCGAGGTCAGCGACCTGGGCGACATCCCCAGCCGCGTCTATGAGCTGGTGAACTGGAACGCGATTGCTGAACGCGGCACCCGCAAATCGAAGGGCGGCTATAATTTGGGTAGCCAGACGATCACGGTCGGCATCGACCCTGATGACGCAGGCCAAACGCTGATCGACACATTGACCAATTCGGATGACCCGGCCTCGGTCAAGATTGGCCATCCGCAGCTTGGGACGATCTACGCCCGCGCGCTGGTGATGGGCGGCCCCAAGAATTATGGCGACGTGAATACCATCGCGACCCGTCAGGTGACGCTCGAATATACCAGCGCCAACAGCACGACCGATGGCGTGGTTTTCGTCGCCCCTGCATAATCTCCCTGAGCATAGACCACTGCGTCCGGCTCCGCCGTCAGGGCGGCGGGCCGGGCAACCTTCCCTGAAAGGCAAGAATGATGTTCGATATTACGAAGCGGCGCGTTGCCGACACGGCAAAGATTGATCTCACCGATGGCGACGGCGCGCCCCTGCTGGACGATGATGGCAACCGCCTGTCGGTCACGCTTTGCGGCCCCGGCTCGAAGACGTGGCAGCAGGCCGACGCTGAACGCAGCCGCAGGCAGGCCAGTCGTGCGGAGAAGAACCCGCGCAAGATCGCCAGCACGATCATCGACCATCGCCGCGACGACGAGATTGATTTCCTCGTCGCGATCACGGTCAGTTTCAACGGCTGGGTCTATCCCGGCGATTTCCCCTCGCAGCGCGACATGTTCCGGGCGACCTATGCGGATGACGGCATCGGCTATATCCGCGACCAGTTGAGTGCGGCGGGAAACGACTGGTCGGCCTTCTCGACGAGCGCATCGAAGCCCTTGCCCTCTACGCCCGTCAACTCGCTTGGCTGAACACCGCCCCAGAGGTTGAACACAAGGGATCGGGCAAAAAGCCGGAGCCAGTCACGCGGTTGAAGGCCATGGAGGACCGGGGCGAGCATCCCTTGCTCCCCCCGGTTGCCCACCGTCACCTGATCGGCTGGTGGCTGGAAATAGGCCCGACAGCACCCGGCGGGATGGGTGACGCCCCGCTTCCGATCGCGCAGATCAGGAACGATATGGAGGCGCTGGGCGTCGACCTTGCCCCATGGGAGGCGCGGGCCATCCGGCGCATGTCCCGCGAGTTTCTGTCGCAGCAGCACGAAGCGCGGAAACCGCATTGTCTGCCGCCCTATACCGCGTCGGAAGAACAGGCGCAGGTCAAGGACAAAGTGGCGGAGCAGTTCAAGGGCCTGATTTCAGCGTTTAATGCGCGGGTATAGTTGCTTAGTTGCCAACGATTTGCTTTAACGGACGGGCAGCAACGGAGATTGAGCCCTCCGCGCTGCCCTGACCACAAGCTATAGAGGTAGCATCATGGCTGACAGTGCATCTAGCGCCCAATCAGATTATGTGAAAGAAGAATGGCGGCCGGTCGTTGGGCGCGAAGGACTCTATGAGGTTTCGAGCCTTGGCAATATTCGATCGCTTGAGCGCACCGTGCAGAGGCGCGGGCGACAGCGCGCGCATCTTATGCTCTGCCAGGGGAGGCAGTTAAAGCCTTATACTGATCCAAAAGGATATCTCAGGGTCGGGATTGGTAAGAAAGGCTCGCGCTTGCTGCATCAAATTGTCTGTGAGGCTTTTCACGGACGCCGACCGCCGGGTCACGAAGTTGCACATATTGATGGGGATCGATGCAACCCATCCGCAAGCAACCTGCGGTGGGCAACGCATCGGGAGAATATGGCAGATCGGGAGATGCACGGCACCAAGACCGCCGGGGAACGGCATCCTCAAGCGAAATTAAGTGCATCCGAAGTGGCCGACATCCGCGCCTCACCAGAGATGGGGACTGTTCTCGCCTATAAATACGGCGTTTCAAAGGCGTTAATCTCGATGATAAAATCTGGGCGCACACGCAATGTCCCCGGATATCCTTAAGCGATGAGGAAGGGTTGATGCTTCCTTACGCCGCTATCGCCAATCTCACGCCCAGCGCTTTCGTCACCTTCATCAGCGTGTCCAGTGTCGGGTTCCCGTTCTCCGCGAAGGCCTTGTAAAGCGTTTCACGGGAGACGCCCGATTCCTTCGCCATCGCCGTCATGCCGCGAGCGCGGACGACATTGGAGATAGCGTTCTTGATAATCGCCGGATCGCCATCCTCAAAGGCGGCTTCAAGATAGAGGCGAATTTCCTCATCATTGCTGAGGTGTTCCGCCACGTCATAGTTTTTCAGTTCGATTGCCATCACAGTTCCTTCGCCATTTTCTCTGCCAGAGCGATGTCCGCGTCCTGCCCCTTCTTCGTGCCGCCGCAGAGAAGGATGACGATCTCGCCAGCGCGCTCCGTGCAGTAGACCCGATAGCCGGGGCCGAAGTCGATTTTCAGTTCCACCACGCCCGCCTTAAGATTGCGGTGGTCGCCCCGGTTGCCCATGGCAAGACGGTCGATGCGAATACGAATGCGAGCGACTGCCTGACGATCCCTGAGGCCTTCGATCCAGTTGTCATAAACGGCGGTGGTCTTGATCGTCTTCATGCTGATTGTGTATCAAAATACACAGGAGGACGCAAGGGAAATGTGTAGTAAAGTGCACAAATATCTGTCGGACTTGCCGAACGGGCGCCGCTGCGGCATCCATCCCTCTGGAATTTCAGGGAGGTGGGAATGCGGGGTGTGATTGCGATGGGGCTGCTGGCGCTCGCGGGGTGTGACAACACTGCCTCCCAACTGGAAGGCCAATATGAAGCTGCATCAAGAGACCTCGGAGCACATGCTCAGCAATGCAAGATCGCCCGGAAGTTGGTCGAGCATTATTCGGATAGTAGACATTTTGACAAGGCGAACGAATGGAACGCGAAGGCTCGCGGCGACTGCGCTATGTGGAACATAATCCGGGACGCCAGCCAGCGTAGCGAGCGTTGAGCGGTCACATTAAGGGCTTGGCGGAAGAAGCGTTGACGGTTTCTAGCTGCTCTCCGCGCTTCCATCATTAAGAAGGGCGGGATGGCTAGAATACAAGATCCGATATGGGGTTGGCTTCGGGCGGATGCGGAAGGTTGGCGTGAATTGCACATCGTTGGCACACGATCCGAAGATCCTGACATCCGGCAGGCTGAGATTAAGAGGATAACGCTCGGAGAGCGCATTTACCTCCACCGCGAGCCAAGCGTTCGCCGTTACAAAAACACGATCGCTGTCCACTCTGTGCGGGGCATCAAGGTTGGCTACGTCAAGGAGAAGAACTCAGTCCTCCTTGCGCCAGCGATGGATGCTGGATTGGAGCTAGAGGCCGTGTCGGCTCTTGACCCGACCCCGGATGCTTATTTGGTTGGCCTGTGGATCAATGTGCGAGAGGTCCGGCGCTAACCGACCATCCGCAGTCTTGCAAACCTGAGATTACATCAATTCAGTCAAGGGCTGCCTCATCGGCGGCCCTTTTTCTGTGGAGCAAATTCTATGGCCGGACCCGTCCCCGCAGGCCGTTTGAGCTTGGAAATCGTCGCGGAGGTTGCGAGATTGACCCAGGATTTGAACCGTGTCCGCAGTCTGGTGAAATCGGCCAGCGGCGACATCGCGGCGAACGCTCGCGCGGCGAACGATAACCTCGCGGGCATCGGGCGGAACGCAGGCGCTGGTATCCAGCAGTTTTCGCGCGACGTGGCCCGGCTGAAAGGTCAGCTAGATCCCGCATGGGCGTCCCTCCAGCGATACAAGCAGGAGGTTCAAACGCTCCAGCAGGCGCTTCGGGAAGGCGCGATCACACATAAGCAATATGTGGATCAGTTGCGAAATGCGGTGTCGGTCTACCGGGGGACAGGGCGAACGGTCACTACAACGAGTGGTGCGATGCGGGCTGGAATGCAGCAGCTATCTTACCAGATCGGCGACATTTCAACGCAGTTCGCCATGGGCGCCCGCCCCATGCAGATATTTGCGGCGCAGGCTTCTCAGGTCGTCGGAGCGGTTGGGTTGATGACGGCCGGGAGTAAGGGCTTCATCGGCTTTCTTGGCGGGCCTTGGGGACAGATCATCATAGCGGCAACCACGGTGCTGGGGACGCTCGCAGCCGCTATGTGGAACACTGCCGATACAGCGGACAAGACGAAACCGTCGATTGATCGTCTGGCTGATGCTTACGCTCGGCTCGCGGGAAATATGGGCAAGACGAGTATCGCGGGCGTCCAAGCGCTCGCAGATGCAAAGATCAAGCTGGAAACGGATCGCGCTGCCTTGGACAAGACGGTTGGCGCGCTTTCGGCCGCACAGAAGCGGTTGGATGATTCTAGGCGCGTGGACCCGAGGGGGCGCGGCTCGGCCCCGCTAATTCGTAACGTCGCTGAACTTCAAGGCGAACTCAACTTCCTGAAGCAGCAGATGGGCGTTTCGCAAAACCTTGTCCGGCTGGGCGAGCAGCGGTTCAATCAGACCGTCGCCACCGAGGCTGCCGAAAAGGCTGCGGCGGACGCCAAGAAAGCGGCCTCTGCCGCCACCCGCGCCCATAACAAGGAGTTGAGCGAGACGGTGCGCTTGGCCCGTGAGGCGGCCAAGGAATACGAGAAGCTGGCCAAGTGGATCGCTGACACCCGCATGGAGGCGCAGGGCAACGTCTGGCAGTTGGCCGAAGAAATGGAGAAGCGCCAACGGGAATGGGGCAAGGGCGAAAAGACATGGGGCGAAGAGAATAAGGATGCGCTGGAGGCCGCCGCCCGCGTCCGCGAAGGCCAGCTAGAAACCGAATACCGCCTGCTCGGCGTCTATCTCGATCAACTCGATGCGATCCGCCAGACGGGCGGCGCTTTCAATATCATTGGCGGCATCGTGCAGGGCATGGCGACGGGCAATTTCATGAGTGTTGGCGGCAAGCTTGGCGGACTTCTGGGTACCATCGGCAGCCTTGACACCGGCGTCTGGGCGGAAAGCCTAAAAGGTGCGGCTGGCAATGATCTCAATGATCCGGAACGCATCGGGACGACGATTGCCGACCACTTGACGAAATTGTTCCGCGAAAACGGCGAGTTCTTCCGAGGGCTGAAAGCTGTCCTCGCCAACGCCGCCTTTGGTTCCACCGCCGCCAGCGTGACTGGCGGCAGCAAGCTCGGCGGCGCGGCAGGCGGCGTCATCGGCGGCAAGCTGGGCGAGAAGCTGCTTGAAAAACCCCTGAAGGATATGTTCGGCGAAGCGTTCGGGTCGCTGGCCGGCCCACTTGGCTCCATGCTGGGTGGCGTCCTTGGTGGCGCAATTGGCGGGATGTTCAAGAAGGTCAAATGGGGCGCGGTCGATATTTCATCCAGCGGCGTCTCCGCGTCGCGCGGGAACAGCAGCACGGCGGAAAAGGCGGCTGTCTCCGTGGGTGACAATATCATGGCGTCGCTCAACCAGATCGCGGAAGCCTTTGGCGGTAACGTGGGCGATTTCGGCAACATCACCGTCGGGCAGCGCCATGGCGACTGGCGCGTCAACGCCACCGGCACATCGCTCAAGGTGAAAAAGGGGGCGACCGATTTCAACGACGATGCGGAAGGCGCGATTGCTTATGCCATTCAGGTAGCCATCGAGCGCGGAGCCATCACAGGCATCCGGGAGTCCACCCAAACTCTGCTACAGGCGTCTGGCGATCTTCAGACCAAGCTGAGCAAGGCGCTCGCCTTCGAAGGCGTGTTCAGCGACCTGAAGCAGGCCACCGATCCGGTTGGGTATGAACTGGAGGAGCTGACCAAGAAGTTTGACGGCTTGCGGAAGATATTCGCGGAAGCGGGCGCGACCACCGAGGAATATACGCAACTGGAGCAGTTGCTCTCGATCCAGCGCAAAGGCATCCTGGACCAAGCGGAGAATGAGCGCCGCGAACTGGAGGTGCGGCTGCTGACGGCACAGGGGAAAGCGGCGGAGGCTGCCAATCTCCAGCGCGAAATTGAACTGTCCCAGACCAAGGACGATCTGAAACTGCTGATGAAGCAGGTGCAGGTCGAAGAACTGGCGTCCCAGCGGCGCTCCATGGAAATCACGCTGCTGGAAGCCATGGGAAAATCAACCGAGGCGCTGACCCTGCGGCGTCAGGCCGAACTGGCGGCGATGGATGAAAGCCTGCGGCCGTTGCAGCGGTCTATCTGGTATTATCAGGATGCCGCGCAAAAGGTGAGCGACGCCCGCGACGCCCTTTCCGCCGCCTACAGCCGGGAATCCTCGTCGCTCCAGTCCACCGCCGACAAGTTCCGCGACTTCGCCAAGGCGATCAGCGAATTTCGCGCCAGCCTGTTCACCGATGTCCCCGGCGTGGACAGCTATGCGCTGGCCCGCTCCCGGTTTGACAAGACGGCCAATCTGGCCCGGCTGGGCAATGAAGCGAGCCTCAGCGCGTTCACCGGAGACGCGCAATCCTATCTCGACGCAGCCCGCGACCGTGCGGGGTCCGCGCTGGATTATGCCCGCGACGTGGCCCGCGTGGCCGCTGCGGCGGATCAGGCGCAGGCCGGGGCAAACGGCGTCGCATCGATGGCGGAGCGGCAGCTTAACCAGCTTACCGCGAGCGTGAAGGGGCTCATCGACCTCAATGACAATGTGACGACCGTCTGGCAGGCCATTGCCGATCTGGAAAAGGCGCAGGCCGAAGAAGCGGAAGCGCAGGCGGAAATGGACAAGCTGACCAATCCGGTCCCCCAGCTCCAGGAAGTCAATGTCAACCTCACCGACATCAACGGCATCATCGAGCGGCTGAACGATACGCAGTCAGGCACGAAAGAGGAAATCGCCGCGCTGCGGTCGGAATTGCAATCGGCGCTCATCGCCATCGCCAGCAATACGGGCGAAAGCGCCCGCATATTGCGCCGCGCCGACCGGGGCGATGCCCTCGCGACACAGGTGGAGGCGGCATGAAGATCATCCGCCCCGTCACGGTGACGCCCGCCATGCTCACCAGCAGCGTCCCCGAAACCGCGCCCGCCGCCTATGCGGGTGGGACGGCCTATGCGCTCGGCGACCGGGCCAGCGTCGTCACCGGGTCCGCCGCAGCCGTGTATGAAAGCCTCGCCGCCGCGAATGTGGGCCATGATCCCGCATCCTCCCCAGATTGGTGGCGGGCGGTCGCCACAACCTTCCTCGCATGGAACAGCGGCACGACCTATGCGGAGGGCGACCGCGTTCTGGATGCGGCCAATCATCGCGAATATGTGAGCCTTCAGGGGGCGAATACCAACCATCCGGTCACAGATGCAGCGTGGTGGTATCCGTTCCCGTCGAACCGCTGGGCCATGTTCGATCAGGTCAACGGAACCGAAACGATGGCGCGGGACAGCATCAGCGTGTCCATGGCGCTGGCAGGCCGGATCGACAGCATCGCCCTTCTGAACGTATCCGGCGCGTCCGTCCGCATCGAAGTGGCCGCTGACGGGGCCGGGACGATTTATGACCAGACGATAGGCCTCGCGTCGGACAGCGGGATAACCGACTGGTTCGCCTATTTCTTCGAGGAAGTCATCCGCGAGCATAATGCGATCAGGCTCGATCTTCCGCTCTACGCCTCCCCGACCGTCACCGTGACGCTGAGCGATCCGGGATCGGAGGTGTCGATCGGCAATCTGGTGCTGGGCATGGCCCGCGAATTGGGGGCCGCTCAATATGGCGCGCAGATCGGCATTACGGACTTTTCCAAGAAGGCCGCCGATGATTTCGGCAATTACACCATTGTCGAACGCCCCTTCTCCCGGCGCGGGCGCTTCACGGTGTGGGCAAGTGGTATGCAAATCCCGGCCCTTCTGGACCTGATCGTCAAATACCGCGCCACGCCGGTGGTCTGGATCGGCGCTGAGGAGCGAACCGAAACCGCGCTGTTCGGCTTCTACAAGGATTTCAACGTCGAGATCGCCTATCCGACGATGAGCATCTGCACCCTCGAAATCGAAGGACTGACCTGATGGCTTTGCCTCCCCTCACGCCTCCGCCCACGCCGCCGAGCCGGTCGGACGCGCCCGCGACCTTCATCACGCGCGCCGATGGGCTGCTGGGCTGGCTGCCGACCCTTGTGGCTGAATATAACGCCTTCGTGGTGGCGCTGGAGGAGATCGCGCAGGCGACCAATTACAACGCCACGTCCAGCAGCAGCGTGGTCATCGGCACCGGCTCCAAATCGTTCACCGCGACGACCGGACGCCTGCTGAAGGCCGGGCAGTTCGTATCCATCGCCAGCGCTTCCGGCCCCGGCAATGCGATGCTGGGGACCGTCACCAGCTATGACGCGGGCACCGGCGCGCTCGTGGTGAACGTCACGGCGGTGACGGGTTCGGGCACGAAAACAGATTGGGTCATTGCGCTGGCGGTCAATCCGGCGCTGCTGGATGCGATCAACCTGGCCATAGCGGCCCTGCAATCCGACCTGACAGCCCTCGCGCCCTTCAAGGGCGTGCCCCAGAATGTAAAGAGCACGGCCTATACGCTCGCGCTCGCCGATCAGGGCAGTCATGTCTATTCGGCCAATACAGGCGCGCAGACGATCACGCTGCCGACGAACGCCAGCGCGGCTTTTCCGGTCGGGGCGACGATCAGCATCGTCAACGACGGGACGAACAATATCACGGTCAGTCCATCGGGCGGCGTCACGCTGCGGCTGGCTGGCACGGCGACGACGGGATCGCGCACCATGATCCCCGGCAGCGTGGCCACGCTGGTCAAGGTCGCGGCCGACAAGTGGTTTATTTCCGGCACGGGGGTCAGCTGATGTCCGGCGTGGGGCAAATGCTGCTGGGCAGCGGCGGCAAGAGGATCGTCGCGCTCACGTCCGGCACAAGCTGGACCGTGCCGTCCGGCGTCACGAAGGTCGATGTCCATTGCTATGGGCCGGGGGGCGCTGGCTCTGTCGCGGGGAGCGGTGGCGGCAGCGGTATCTCCGGTGGCGGTGGCGGCGCCTATGCGTTCAAATCCAGCCTGACCGTGACGCCGGGCGGCTCCGTCACCTATCAGATCGGCGCGCCGGGCGGCTCGCCTACGGATACATGGTTTTCTTCGGCCGGGACCGTTCTGGCGAAGGCGGGCGGCAATGCGTCCGGGGGCACAGCCGGGGCGGGCGGGTCTGCGGCATCCAGCGTGGGCGATGTGAAATATTCGGGTGGCGCGGGTGGGTCTTCCAGCGGTGGAGGCGGCGGTGGAGCGGCGGGGCCTCTCGGCGCAGGAAAGAATGGCGGTGCGGGAGGCGGCGGTGGATCTGGCGGCGGCGCGTCCACGGCTGGCGGCGCGAGCGATGGCGGCAACGGCCCCTATGGCACAGGTGCCGGCGTAGGCGGGGGCACGGGCGGCAATGGCGGCAACGGCACGAATGGCGGCGGCGGCGGCGTCAATGGCACCTCCGGCACAAAAGGCGGCGACGGAGGCATGGCGGCCATGCACGTCACGACTGGCGGCGTTCCCTATGGTCCGGGCGGCGGCGGCGGAACCGGTGGCATCAGCGGCGCAGGCGGCGCGGGCGGCTCCTATGGCGGTGGCGGCGGTGGCGGCGGCACCATCGGCGGCGCAGCAGGCACAGGCGGCCCCGGCCTCATCATCCTGGAGTATTGAGCATGATCTATGAATGGACCTTCCCCGCCTTTCACGTCGCGCGCCATGCGGACGGGCTGAGCAATGTCGTGACGGACGTGGACTGGCGGCTGAGCGCGACGGACGATGAAGGCCATAGCGCCGTCCTGACAGGCCGCGTCGGCATCGCGGACCCGGACGCGGGCAGTTTCACCGATTTCGACAGCCTGACGCCCGAACAGGTGCAGGCTTGGGTCGAGGGGCAACTCGGCAGCGAGGCGGACAAGCTCAAGGCGATGCTGGATGCGCGGATCGCGGAGATGATCGATCCCCCGACCGCGATACTGACGCCGCCCTGGGAGACGGCGCCACAGGAATCCGATGAAGAACCGGCGGCCTGAGAGCCGCCTTTTTCTTATCCCCACATGCCGCCCATCCGGGGGCCATGGAGCCACGAATCAACCTGACCGATCATGAGGGACTGAAGCATGCCGCCGACGGGCTGTCGATCGGCGTGATGGTCGGCACGCTGGCCAACATCCTCCCCTCGATCGCCGCGGCGCTCACCATCATCTGGACCGCGATCCGGATATGGGAAACCGACACGGCCAAGCGGCTGACCGGCCGAAAGGACTGACTATTCATGAACAAGGTGAAACTGCTCGCCGGGGCCAGCGCCGCGGCGCTGGCGATCATTGCGGCCATCTTCCATGTGGAAGGCGGCTATGTGAACAATCCGAACGATCCGGGCGGGCCGACCCATCATGGCGTGACGCAGGCCGTCGCCCGTGAGCATGGCTATCAGGGCGACATGCGGGATTTCCCCAAGGAACTCGCACAGCAGGTTTTTTCGAGGATTATATCCTCAAGCCTGGCTTCGACCGGCTGATCGCGCTTTCGCCCGCCGTGGGCGAGGAGGCGGTGAAGGCCGCCCTTGTGGCTGGCAAGGTCGCCACGCTGGCTGATGACCTTGAGGCGCTTCTGCCCGGCCTCTCCAATGAAAGCGTCGCCGCTCAGCAGGCGCGCAATGTCATCAGCGTCATGCGTAACGTGCGGGGTCTCGTCGATGGCGAGATTTCGCGGATCGAGGCGCTAGTCGAGCCTGAACCAACCGAAGAATAACGCAGCATCGCGGGGGACCGCATATGGCACAAGGAAATGCGGCGATGACGCCATGGACTGAGGCGTTGATCGCCAAATATGGTTGGATATGGCTGGGCCTGACGTTCGGGCTGGCCGCGAAATATGCGCTGCTGATCAAGCGTGGGGTGAAGATCAAGCCGGTCCTTGTGCTGGCGGACCTTCTGTTGCTGCCGATGGTGGCCCTGATCGCCTTCTGGCTTGTCAGTCAGGCGGGCGTGCATGGCGAAGGCGCGGCATTGATGACAGCGGCGGCCACGGTCGGGGCTGATAGGGTGGTGAAACTCTATACCGACCGCTTCCTTCGCCAGGTCGACGCGGCGCTGATGGAAAGCGTGGTCCAGCACAAGGCCGCGATCCGTGAAGAGGTGCAAACCGAGATGAGCGCGGAACGCGTCGTGCACGACATTGCGAGCGGGAAGCGGTCGCTGGACGGCTGAGCCGACCTGACACGATCAAACGGATGCAAGGCGCTTCGGGGCGCCTTTTTTCATGGGGAAATGAGATGGATCAAGCAGCGCTGCAACGGCGGCTGGCTTCGCTCGACTATTATCAGGGCGCGATTGACGGTCAGATCGGGCCGGTCAGCAAGGCGGCAATCCTCGCCTGCCTGACCGATGGGCCGGATTATCCCATTACCGATAGCGATGTGGCGGAGGCAGCGCGCGATCTGGGCGTGGACCCGGCCAAGGTCTGGGCGGTCTACGACGTGGAATCGACCGGCAAGCCTTTCATTGAGGGGCGACCGACGATCCTGTTCGAGCCGCACCGCTTCAGCAAATCGACGGGCCACCGATACGACAACAGCCATCCCGCCATTTCATCGCGGACATGGAACCGTAAGCTGTATCCGGCCAGCCAGAAAGGCCGGTGGGATCAGTTGCTGGCAGCCGTTTCGCTGGACGTGGATGCCGGGTTCATGTCGGCCAGCTATGGCGGCTTCCAGATTCTCGGCGAGAACTATGCAGTCTGCGACGCGCATGATCCTTGGGCCTTCGCATGGCGGCAGTCCCGCACCGAGGGCGACCAGTTGGATGCCTTTGTCCGCTTCGTGATCGGCAACCGGCTGCAAGGTGCACTCCAGCGCGGCGACTGGGCCGCTTTCGCCAAGGGCTACAACGGCACGGCCTACCGCGAAAACCAATACGACACGCGGCTGGCGGCCGCCTATGCGAAGCGGAGGGCGGCATGACCGACGAGGAATTTCGCTCCCTGCAACGCGGGGACATCGTGCGGCACGCCGGAGGGGCTGACGCTTATGTTGTCACGTCCAACTATGGCGACCGCGTGACCGCTGTTCTGACGGCCGACCTTACCAATGCCCGCGAATGGATACTGATCGCGCCTCCACCGAAGAAAGGAAACATCCATGAATGACGTCAATGCGACGCAGCTTGCCGCTGCGGTGCGCCAGATCGCGCTTGCCGTGGGCGGCTATGCCATCGGCCGGGGGTGGCTGGAAGAGGATACCCTGACGGCCATCATCACCGTCGCGGTTATCGCCGTGCCCTTCATCTGGGGACAGGTCCGCACCCGCAAGCTGGCTCAGAAATGAGCTGGGTCGCCGGGTTCGTCGCCGGGATGTTTTGCGGCGTCGTAGGCTTCCTCGCCCTGCTCGCGGGCTGGGCCTATCGGATATGGCGGGAGGACATGCAATGACATGGAACCTCATCCGCCGCTTCTGGTGGGCCATTCCCATGGCCGCGCTCATTGCCGCCCTGACCGTCACCATCCTGAAGCTGGAGGCCCGCACGGCAGAGCGGGACCGCTGGCAGACGCAGGCGTCGGCTGAAAAGCAGGCCTATGACCAGACCGTCGCCAACTATCGCGCCGCCAGCGCGGAAGCCCAGCGCGCAGCCGTCGCCAATGTCGAGCGCGTGAAGGCGGAGCAGGCTCAAATCACCGAAAGGACCGTCCATGACTATCAGGCTCGCCTTGCCGCTGTTGATGCTCGCTATGAGCGCGTGCGCGCGGAACTCGCCACCCGAACCGATCTCAGCAGTTCCGAGATCGCTCCAGTGTCCATCGCCAGCGATGCCACCTGTAGAGCTTATGCAGGGACCGATTGTGACGGACTTCTTGCCAAGCTCGCCATAGCAGAGCGGCAGGCATGGAATCTGGTAGGGCTGCGGGAATGGGCGGTGAAACAGGCTGGCGTGGTTGTGGAGCCGCTGGCGGCTGAAACGCTTGCTAAATGACGCAAATGGTCGGCAATCCCACCGCATCACGAAATGTCTTTGCCAGATTCATAAAATTGTCGCTGTAGGCTATTCTCGCTACGCCTGTCGGGATGGCATAGCCCGTCGCATACAACCCCCAATTATCAGTGGTCTTCGCATTCGTCAGGGCGCTGGTCGAACCGAGCGGACCACCGAGCTGCACGAGTCGATGCTGAAAACGGGCAAGCATCTCTATCGCCCAGAATACCGCCGTCGAATCGGCTTGGACATGTGAATTTTCTGCTAGGGCGCCTTTCAACAACAGGTCTATCAATAGGTCCGGCGCCGCTTCGATGGATGTTCTGGCGCCATTACTATCAAGCACATGAACCAGTTCCTTTGCCACGGTTACTCGCGCGAGTTGGCATTCGGGACAGCTTGCGACCAAATCTTTCGCGAAATGAGATTCGCAGCGTCGGTAGAATATCTGTGCAACACCGGATTTTGCGTTACTGAGGTGCATTCCACAGATAGGCCCCTGAGGGATAGGATACAGATCAATGGTTTTGAACGAAGAGTGCTTCGTAAAAAGCGGAATCAAATCCGCCTCAACGCGAACGGGCTGGTGAAGGGCACGCGCTTCGTCAAGTTCGATAAGTATCGGCTTAATCACGGCCGCGTAATTGAACATAAGGCCCCCAAACGGAAGTCTGGGGGCCTAACGGTGTTCTAATATATTCGTCAACTGTAAATATTTACAGCGGAAAAACAGCTTCATCCAAGCTGCTCTCCCCCAAGCTAGCGGGGCGGATGCTGCCGTCCGAAAGGCCATTGTGAATCGCCTCGATATGATCCGTCACATGGTCGCGCGACATGTCTTCGCTGCCGCAGAGCAGAAATTTGATGTTGTCGAAACCGCCCACATTATCTGCGAGCTGGTGAAGTGCGCTTTGCAATCTATCCATGCCCATTCTCCGTGCGCTGGCCCTTTACGGCTAAAACTGCTCCCGTCAAGTCAATTCACAGACTCATCTGAGCCCTAAAGGGTTCCCTATGATAGCCTACATAGTGACGATGAGATGTAAATAAACATTTGCACTCCGTTCCTCCGCGCAGGAGGGCGCTTTCACCGACGCGCATTGCCTTTTCTGGGATCGCGCCGGGATCACAAATTGCCATTCGTTCCTGCCTTGTTCACGGAAAACCGCGCATATTTGGCGCAGTTTCCCGTGAAAAACATGGTCGAAATCGCATTCGTAATGCGAGGGTCACGTGTTCGAGTCACGTAAGCGGCACCATTCCTTCTGTAGGAACTTTCTGAAAAACCTAGCGAAAGTGCCTTTCGGCTTATGGCGGAGAGGTCGCCTTGTTTATGTGCCTTTGGCTTGATCCAATAGGTTCCCAATGGGTGAAGCGTGGGGCGGAAATGGGATTGTCGCGATCCCGGTCATTGCTGCTGGGACATCTCATTTCCGACCCGAGGCCGAACAGCGTGGGGCCTGCCTCAAGAAATCTGGCAGGCGTCTTTCAGATGTTTGACCATCTTGTCATCCATGTCGCCGCTTTTCGTGCGCAATTCGATGGTGGTCCCCCGATCGGAGCCAATCAATGACACGATGATTTTGGGCGTGTGGCCATAGCCTAGCATCTGAACTTTGTTGTCCCCGTCACGGATGGCGACAGGCACCGCGCCCCCAATTTGGGTAATGGCGTCTGCAACGCACAGTTCCAGGTCAGCGGGCCTTTTCGCGCTTGAAAGAGTGGCGCGGACGGGGGTTGCCATCGTTTCCGTGATTTCATGCGCGCTGCCAGTTCCGGCGCTGGCAACCGCGATGGCCGCTACAACGATAAAAGCCTTCTTCATTATTGCCTCCCTGACAGTCAAAGAACGTAGCCAGCGATCAAGCGAGAAATTTCGGCAATGTCCGTCTGACCGGTGAATTCGAACTTCACCTTACCAAGGCCGGAAAACCAAAGTTCTAACTCGGCGTCGAGGTCGAAGGTGCCTGCTGTTTCGACGGAGAAGGCGACAACCTTGCTGTAGGGAAGAGAAGAAAAATCCCGTTTCTTGCCGGTTATGCCCTGCACATTGACCGCGATGATGCGCTTGTCGGTGAAAACGACGCCATCACGGATTCCCTTGAACGAACCGACGACCGTTTCGCCCTGAACCAAAAGCCTATCTACAGTGTGGCGATATTCTTCATTCGCCTTCAACTTGAAAAGCGCGCCGCTCTTGAAATCAATCATCCCATCCCCCTGAATCCAGACGGGATTAATTGTCCAGCTGTTGGCGCAGAGCAAGATGATTTTGTTCCGGTCGAGCAACCATCGCGCGGCAATTTCAGTATCTTATATGAAGAGGCGGATACAAACGCCTATTGCGAAGCTGCTCTAATCCCGTCAGAAAAGCTCTGCCTTCCGTGAAAGCCGGAAGGTGGGGCGTGGAAACCCCTCTTAGCATGACTCGGTCGCCAGAATACGGAGGCCGGGTGGCATGCGCGCATGTCCAGCCGGTTCGCCGGTAAAGGCGCATGCGCCTATGCTAAGTAGGTTTCCAACATCCGGCTTCGGCCGTCGCTCCGAGAGGTACATAGGGGTGGCACGAGGTTGAAGCCGAACGTCGCCTTTCAAGCGGGGGCGAGACGTGGATCATCAGCAGCAATAGCGATCGCCTGTTCAGCCGTGCCCGTCCGGGGTCGGTTCAATCCCTCATCTTTGAAGGAAATCTCATGAAGAAGATCGTACCCGTGCTGTGTCTGGCGTTCCTGTCTGCTTGCGACCAAGCCCCGACGCCACAACTCGATAACCCAGGGACCGTCATTAGTGACGTGGAACCGGCCAAACCTCTAGCCATTGGCGACATCGCCAAGGCTGAGGGCGTCGAACTGACGCTCAATGCCGTGAAGATCACCAATCAGATTGGCATGGCTGGCGTAGGCCCGAAACTGGGCGAGGGCGAAACCTACGTGGTGGCCAACTACCATCTGAAGAACACGTCCAAGGAACCGCTCGGCATTTTTGAATGGCCCAAGCTCAATCTCATGGACGCCGAAGGGGCAACCTATGTCGCCGACGACACGGCAACGGCGATGGCCGCAGCTATGGCTACCGCAGACTCCGCCATGTCGACCGAATTGAACCCCGGCGTCGGGACCAAGGCAATCATGGTCTGGAAGATCGCCAAAAACGGTTTCGACAAGGCGACATGGAAGATCGTTGCCGACACCAGTCCGCAGCATACCTTCTCGCTCAACTGAGGTGAGCCATGCCAAAGGGCAAAATCATCACCCGTCTGCTTCCGTTCAGCGAGTTCAAGCTGTTCGGCAGCCTTCTGTCGGCGACAAGCAAGCTTGAGAAGAGCGTCAACAAGCAGAGGGCGATCCACGCTCAGATCAACAAGCTATTTCAGGAAAACTTCGATGGAGTGCCTCCTGACGTGCATGCCAAAAACATTCAGAAAATAAGAGAGCTGAATGAAGAGTTGAAATCAATAAATCAACAGTGAGAGACGCGTTAATATATGCGTTGTACGTCGGATTGTATGTAGGTCTGATATTGGCGATCAACCTTGGGATGATCTACATCATTCTCACGTACGGATTTTCACTGATAAGCTATATCTTCTCCTAAAGCGAAGATAGTCAACTAAGATTCGGCCCCTGCGGACATGCTCCGTGGGGGCCTTTTTTCTATCCATAAAGGATACATGCTATGATCATTGTTCAACATGCTGACGCCTATCACGGCGTTTTGGCGGATGTGCGGAATGCCCGGCTGGATCAGCTGGGCGAATACAGCGATCTTGCCACCTTCATCATCGTGGAGCCGGGAGACCGACCGGAAGACGTCCAACCTGACCCCACCGTCAATCTTGTTGATGGACTCCGCTATGGCGAACCAGATTTCACGCCCTCTTGGGAGTGGATTGAGAAACACCCAGGCGGTTGGGAGCTATGCTTCGTGCTCACGGACGATGGCGCAGGCCATATCATCCTCATCCCTGCTCAGGAAGGCATTGATTCAAGGCTGTTGGCCCTCTGCCGCGAACACACCTGACCTACCAACATCATCAATCGCAAGCGGCGTCCTTCGGGGCGCTATTTTTTTTTGCCTTCAGGAGATCAACATGCTTTCTTTCTATGACCGCCCATCGCTGCGCCACGCCTTGACCCTTCCTTGGCAGGCCGACCTCAAGGGGCTGCTGCGCAAGCGCATTGATCAAATCTTCGATGACGGGCTGGCGGACCTGACACATCTGCTGGTGATCGAACCGTGCGACACGGAAACCATGGTGCAGAAGGAAATCGGCTTCAGCCCACTGGAGGTCGAAGGCGTCCGCCACGGCTCGCCCGGCTTCATCCCGCGCTGGGATATTCTGCATGACCACGGCGGCTGGTTCGAGCTGATCTTCTGCGTCGGCAATGATGGCTTTGCCTTTGTCCTGCTGGTGCAGGACGGGCCGGGGAGCGTCTGGCCGGAGCTGCGGGACGCATGCCGCCGGGAGGTGGGGGGAGGGGGGCAGTGAACGCAACTTTCGCGGCCGGGGGCGGAAAAATTGATCTGCCCTCTTGATGTCTGTGTTCTGCTGACCTATCTGCCGCCTGCTTTGTGGCGGTGAGCTTTCAGCACAACCGGCATCGTCATCGGGCCTAGTGCATACTACTTCTTCGACACCCAAGCGGGTTCCGGTCCAGTCCAAGTGAACTGACGGAAGAAGTGTATCTTATAGTGTGCCGGGCCTTATCCCATTCCCTTGCTATAATCGGCTGTAGCCCTGCTTTGTCGGGGCCATTTGTCGTGCTTCATCGCCTGTTCCTGGACTGACTACGCTTGATCGCCTGACGGGAGGTCCTCTCGTTTCGGTGAACTCTCAAAGTCAGGAGTTCCGCATGAATGAAGTCAAGAAGTCAGCGCCAAAGCTCAATGCAGCACAGCGCCAATCATTGAATAATGAACCACTTGAAGAAACAACCAAGGTTGAGCCGCGTAAAGTTCTCACATTTCCAGACGAGCAGATTAAGGATGGCTTCATTCCCTGCACTATCGCCAATGTGAGAGCCATGCTTGATGGTCATGGTATAGACGTCAAATATAATATGATGAAGAAGGAGGTCGAAGTTCGTATCCCAAGCCATAAGGGAACGATCGACAACATGGCCGAAACCTCGCTTGCTCAGGTCATGAGCTTGGCCACAAGCTATGGTATGTCGACCGCGAATGTGGCGATGTATATGGACGCCATTGCCGACGAAAACGCCTACCATCCCTTTGCGGATTGGATACGCGGCAAGGCATGGGATGGTGTCGAGCGGATCGATGACATTTGTGCCACGATCGAGGTTGCCGATGACTATCCTGTGCCTCTCCGTGATGAGCTGATTCGCAAGTGGCTACTCAGCGTCGTCGCGGCGGTCCTGTTGCCAGGCGGCTTCCACGGCCGGGGTGTCTTGACGCTTCAGGGTGCCCAAGGGATCGGCAAAACGAGTTGGTTGCGCCGCATTGTCAGCGATCCCCTGCTGCGTGATTCCGCCATCAAGGTGGATCATCACCTCGACCCCAGCAACAAGGATTCGGTGCTCGGTGCGATCCGCCACACCATCGTGGAACTGGGTGAAGTCGATTCCGCGTTCAAGAAGGATATCGCTCGCCTGAAGGGCTTCATCACCGCCGACAAGGACAAGATACGCAGGCCTTATGCGCGGCGTGAAGCTGAATATGCTCGTCGGACAGTGTTCATGGCGAGCGTCAATGAAGCCAACTTCCTTGTCGATCCCACCGGCAACACCCGCTGGTGGACCATCCGGTGCAAGGCCATCAACTACATGCATGACATCGACATGCAGCAGGTCTTCGCGCAGCTTGCCGTTGAACTCGAAAGCGGGGCGGAGTGGTGGCTGGATAGCGTCCTTGAACGGGCGCTGGAAAAGGAAAATCAGCAGCACCGCATGGCCAGTGTGGTCGAAGACCTCATGATGAATGCGATCGACACTGAGGCCGATGGGGAGAAAGCAGGTGCATTCACGGCATCCGGCGTCCTCATTGCGATCGGCATTGAACGGCCCACAAATGCACAAGCCAGAGAAGCGGGAACGATCCTCCGCAGACTGTTCGGGGAGCCGAAAAGGATCAAGGGCAGAGAGAAATGGCGCGTCCCGTTCCTTGATGAAGGAGGCATCCACCATCCTCCGCCGGACGTAGCGGATCGACCCAACCGCAAGCCCATTTTCTAATAATTCCTGGGCGATCGGGAGGGAAGGTGGATCGGACCCGCAGGCGGCACCGATGCCTCCGAAAGTTCGGTTCGTTGCTCCCCTCCCCCCACCACCGGCGACTTGGATGCTCCAGCAGTGTGTCCCTCCAGGGGCGCGCTCTTGCCAACCAGCCATTTTGCCAAAGCCAGGAGGCCCGCGCCGGGCGTCCGGCACCCTCACCCTTCAACCGACCGTGGCGGCGCTGTGCGAGCCGCTTGGATCGTCAAACATTGATTGGAACGAATATGCGAGCGAAAAAGACCTACAAACTGGATGCCGCTTTCTGCCGTGACGCAGAATGCCTGAAGGCGCGCGGCCACATGGATTATTATGACTCCGCCATCACGGGCTTCGTTCTTGAAACGCGGCCATCTGGTGGAAAGACATTCTGGCTCCGATATAAGGACGCCGACGGAGTGCAGAGGGCGAAAAGGATTGCTGCCTACGGTGACATCACGGTGGATCAGGTCCGCAAGGAAGCGCAGCACCTTCGTTCGCTAGTCGTTCTCGGCGGCGACCCTGCGGGGGAGCGCGATGAAAAAAGGGCCGTACCGCTTTATTCGGTGCTGGCTGAACAACATCTCGAGCATGCCAAGCTTCATGCCCGCAGCTTTACCACCATCGATGGCTACATGCGCCGGCACATTATTCCCCGGTGGGGCAAGGCGAAGCTGACCAGCATCAAGCAACAGGACGTGGCGAAATGGCTAGCGGAGAAGGGGCAGGAAGGCCTTGCTCCCGCCACAGTCGAGAAAATTCGCATGATCTTCGGCCGGTCCTTCGAACTGGCGAAGCAGTGGGGCATTCCCGGCGGCGACAAGAATCCCGTAAGGGGCATCCCGCGCAAACCCTTCCAGAACGCCCGCGAACGCTTCCTTAATGCCGCAGAGGTCAAGCGGTTGATGAGCGCTGCGGAAGCTTCGATGAACCCGCAACTGAAGCATATCGTCGGCCTATTGCTCCTGACCGGGGCGCGGGTGTCCGAACTGCTCCAGGCACAATGGCAGCACGTTGACCTTGATCGGGGGGTGTGGCTGATCCCCATGTCGAAAACGGGGAAGGCGCGTCACGTGCCGCTTTCCCAAGCAGCGCGGGATATTCTGGCGCAGGTGCCTCGGTTCAACAACTGTCCCTATGTCCTGCCCAACCCGGATACCAAGAAGCCGTTCGTCACCGTCAAGCATGCTTGGCAGACAGCGCGGAAAGAAGCGGTTCTGCCGGATTTGCGGATTCATGACCTTCGCCACAGCGCCGCCAGTTTCATGATCAACGCGGGCATCGATTTGTTCGCGGTGGGCAGGGTGCTGGGGCATGCCGATCACAAAAGCACGATGCGCTATTCACATCTGGCCCACGACACGCTCCTAGCCGCCGTCGAGGCCGGGGCGAAGAAAATGCGGGGCAGTCCCGCCCTGCGTTGACGATCCGATCCCCGCTCATGCGCTGCCTTGCGGCTGGTGTGTGGGCGGGCGACGGCCTTCCGCTATCATTTTTTGGAGATCATCATGACCGATCAATCACCGCCGCCGCGATCTGTGGCCAATATCAAGATCGCTGTGCCGACCGATCCGATGGAGCGGCTGCAACGCTTGTTGGACGGCTATGGGTCAGAAGGAAACATGCACGAGAAGGCGATCATGCTCATCGAAGCGTGCATTATGGAAGGGTTGAATACCGGACCCGCGATTATCGGCGCGCTCAAAAGGTTGGGTTTCAATCCCCGCCATATCGCGATCGTTTTGAAGGGCGACACGCCATTTGCGTGCCGGTGGCGCAAGGATGCGGATGGCATCTACAGCCTGCCTGCCTGAATCTTTCCCCGCCTATGTTCTGGCCTCGTGGCTGGCGCATAGGCGGGGACTTATTACACCGCTTTTTTTTTACCTGTTGGCGCGCTTCACCAGTCCAACAGCGCCCGCGCCAATGGCGGCAAGGATGCCCAGCTTCGCCACCGTCTTGATGGCCCCGGACGCGAAATAGCCCAGGATGCCTCCTTTGATGCCGCTGTCGCCGTCGCGCCGATCAATCGCCGCGCCCACTGCCGTTCCGATCAGGTTTTTCATGCTGCTGTTCTCCAATTTGTCGCGGAGAAGCGATCGGTTCGCGCCAAGGTTCCCCTCGCGCCGTGCGCCATAGCGTCGCCATGCTTGTCAGGACCGCCGCGACCCCGACTAAGAATGCACCGTCGATAATGACCATTGCCGACTCCTTTCCCGTGAGGCATGTTCCACATTTGTTCTCATGTAGGAAAGGTGATTCTGCGATGACGAAGCAGACCCCCCAGCAAACGCCGCTCCGCAGCGCCGCCCGAGCGATTTACGATACGGTTTATCCGTCGGAAGAATGGACCCCGGTGCCGTTTGATGAAGCCGAGCGCCTTCAGACCATCCACTATCGTAATGCCGTTGCCGCAGCCCGCTATTTTCAGCCGGTTGAGCAGGGCGCATTGTTGTGACCCATGGCCCGCTATCGGGATGGCCTGAGGGTGGCAACCTGCATCTTTGAGGCAGCTGCGTGGCACTATTCTGTCCGGGTTCAATGCCGATGCCGACAGGAAGGATTGTTCGAGGCCCATGGCCTGTGGTGGAAATTCGAGCGGAAGGGCTGGAGCGATGATTTCAGGGATGCCCGGCGGCGCTTTTACTGCAAGGCCTGTTCGCAGCGACACGGCCGGAAGGTGCGCCCGGTCATCATAGAGACAAGCAACAAGCCACCGCGCCATTGCTTTCCGCTTCCTGATGAGCGGGAATGGAAACGAGCGGTGAGCCGATTCAGAGGATAGGACAATGAGCTACAAAGCGGTGCCCGAAGAACTTTTCGACATTCCCGACAATCTCTCGCCCGGCGAATATCGCCATGTCTGCGCTCAGGTAGCGATTCAGGCTGTCACTTATGCCATGGGTTCACGCGAGGTGAAGGAGGCACATGCTTCGATCGCCATGCCGATGTTGGCTGAGGCGCTCGCCATGGGGGTGGCCATGCTGATCACGGCAGACGAGAGCATCAAGACGCCGCGCGACATTCGGATGGCGGGCGAGCATTTCGGCAAGCTGATCGGCGGCTTTGCGGCTATCCTGCAGAACGGCAACGACACGACAGGCGACCAATTGCTGGATATGCTGGGGGTGAGTCGAACGAAGCTCAACTAGAGGGGCATCATGTGCAATCTCTATAAGGCCCGGAGCAGCGCGGAAGAGATTGCGCGCCTGTTCGGTGCCCACCCTGATCCGGCCGCTCAGATCGCGGTGGAGAAGGATTATGTTGCCCCCGGCAAGCCGGGCTATGTCGTGCGGGAGCAGGACAATCAGCGCATCTTGTCTGCTATGAGCTGGGGCTTTCCCTTTCAGGGCAGGCCCGTCACCAACGTCCGCAACTACAGCAGCCCTTTCTGGAAATCGGCACTGACGAACCCCTCCCGGCGCTGTCTTGTGCCCGTCACCGAATTTCAGGAATGGTCAGTCGAGCCGATGCCCGACACTGGGAAGAAAAAGCCCTTCTGGTTCCGTGTCCCCAGCCAGCCGATCTTTGCCTTTGCGGGCATATGGCGACCCACCGAGGGTGTGCCCGTCTATTCCTTCCTCACCTGTGGCTATGAGGGTGATCCTGCAGCCCATGCCGTGGGGGCGATCCATCCCAAGGCTTGCCCCGTCATCCTCCACCCGGAAGATTACGACCGCTGGTTGCACGCTGACGTTGACGATGCACTATCACTAGCCTGCGCCTATCCCAGCCAGCTGATGGCGATTGGGAATGGGTGATTTACCCACGGACGCTTCAGCCCTAAGCCGCTGCGATGTCTAACGTTGTCAAATTCCGCCGTCGCAAAAAGGCGTCACGTTCGCCTGTCCTGCTGGCGAGCCTCGCAATCCTTGCTGTCGCTGGGGGAGTTGCATCTCTGTCGGTCCCTGATCGCGCTACCGCTAGGGACGAGGTGTCTCGCACCTTCACGCTTTGTCATACAGGCGGCGGCACCAACTGCGTGGTGGATGGCGATACCATCTGGCTCGATGGCCAAAAGATCCGCGTCGCTGATATAGACGCTCCGGAAACCCATCCGTCCCGCTGCGCGCTCGAAGCTGACCTTGGCACGCGGGCGACCCATCGCCTGCAAGAGTTGGTCAATGCAGGGCCGTTCGCCGTAACCACGCTGGATCGGGATGCCGACAAATATGGAAGAAAGCTGCGCGTCTTGACCCGTGGCGGGCAATCGCTCGGAGACGTGCTGGTAAACGAGGGGTTAGCCCGGACCTGGACAGGCAAGCGGGAGCCGTGGTGCTGAGGGTCAGGCCCGGTGGGCTTAGGCCATTAGTGCATCCAGCCGCTGGGCAACCTCTCGCCAAAGGGTGACGCCGCCCATTTCGCCCACGGCAGCCAATTCGCCTATACGCTCAGCAACCTTCAATGGGGCAAGCTCGCCATGTTGACGCAGCATCATCGAGGCCATGCCCCATAGTTCCTGATCGCGGGTCACGCTGGTTCGATACGATCAACAGCCAGCAGGTCAAATCCGCTGCGGGTGCCAATCACTTTGACCCGAGTGCCAACTAGATGTCTGTGACGCTTCAGGATTTCCAGTCGCCACTCGCCGCCACCGGGCATACGCAGGATAGGATAAATGCCGTTCTCCAGCAGAATGCCCTCCAGTTCATGGCGTGTCGGGCGGTGCATATTTCCTGCCTTTGATCATTACGAAATCGATACAAAGCCCCGCTCCGGTTTATGGAAGCGGGGCAAAGCCGTTGCCATGCTGGACGGCTATTACTTCACCTTCACCTCAAGCGAAGGATCAACCATCGCGACAGGCTTGGTTTCGGCCGGTGCAGCAATCGTTGCCCGGATCGGCTCTACGGCTGGTGTAGGGGCCACCGTAAAAGCCAAATCTTCGTCGAGGAAGGCGGGCAGGATGGTGCCATTCGGGATCAATGCGCTGGTGCCAGTGGTAAAGAAACCAGCGACGGGGACGAATGCGATTGCCCCTACCACACCGGCCGTTCCAGTAACGCCCTTGTCATTGAACGTGCCGGTGAGGCGGACCTGTCGGCCACCAAGGCGAAGATAAAGAACCCGGCCTTCAATATAGCCCGACTTCCCCCACATGCCCTTGTTCCGGACGGTGGTGATCTCCGCCATGCCGGGCGTGCCAGCCGGGATGATGACGTTTGTGCCGGACATGACAGCCTCAGCGACCTCGACGTTGATCCGGTCGCCAGCCTTCAGCGCCTTCTTCTTCGTCGTCAGTTCCTGAAGGGTGCGGACGGGCACCTTGACGCCAGCGCGCAGTACATTGCCATCGACTGGTGCGGCGATAGTGACTGGATTTTGTGCAAACGCGGCAACAGGCGCGGTCAACGCAGCCGCGCAAATCAATGCTCGAATCATGTAACCCCCAAATGAAATTTCGCTTTTGCGACCCCGGTGGCTTCAAAGCACAGTGAGGGTTAACGGTCTATATCTGTTCGAGAAAATCAGGCTCGTCATAGCGAGAACCTTGACGGGATAAGGGAAAGGCTCTCATTACTCGCGAAATTCAAGAAGTAGAGCATGATGCCCAGGAAGCCTCGCCGCTACAGATCGAATAAGCTTGGAGTCAGTCGGCTCTCTGGTCTTGTTTTTGGGGGCGCGGTGATATTAGGCTTGGTCGGTGGCATGGAAAGCAAGCGCGCCCCAGAAGCACCGTTGCCGTCATCGGCCTCTGATCAAAGCAGAGCGCCGAACGATCCTTTGGATAGTCAGGCAGCTATCAGTCCCGCTGCATTGGCTTCACAGCGGCCGAGCGGGTTGGCGACCGACGAAGCCTTTTCGACACCCCAATCTTTGTCAGCATCGGTGGAAGGTTCGGACTGGTCATATCGCACCTGTTCTCAGGCGAGGGCCGCTGGAGCAGCGCCGCTGTATCGAGGGCAGCCAGGATATGGATCACATTTGGACCGAGATAACGATGGGATTGCCTGTGAGCCGTATCGTGGGCGCTAGCAACCGGTTCTCCCTTAGCTCAAGAAAAGTGGACAATCGCCAGAGAAAAGCTCTGTTCCGACGGGTTGCGGTTGGAGGCAGATAGACTTAAACCGTTCTCAGTTTACGTTTATCTGCAATCTTGGGGGGCATGATGCAGACGATTTCCGCCTATGCGGGGCAATTATCGTTGCGGATCGAAGAATACCGTGGGCACGGTCAAAAAGAGGCGACCAAGCATCGTCCGGCTACCAATGCGGCGCATCCGGACAACCATGAGATCACCCTCAAGTCACAGGCCGAATCGCTGATTGCGAACGAGCAATTGCTTTTTGACACTTCTATAACCGAAGCTATGCGCGTAGCGCACGAGGCCACCGGGAAGGTCATTGAACTTCGTTCTGAAATCGATCAGGCCTTGACCGATGACACGCTCGATTCTCAGGTCGAGGCGGATTTGTCTAACGATCGAAATTCACTCGTTCAAGCGACGGCTAGTCGGATAACCGCCGAGGTTGAATGGCGCGGCTTTCGCGCAGCTAACAGCATCACGGATTCGCCTCGCTATCCTGAAAGCCAAATCTGGCACTGGTCCTTGATTGTTGCTTTTGTATTTATAGAGACTTTAGTAAACGCGTTCTTCTATCAGAATAATAACGGCCTAATAGGCGGATTTATTGTTGCTGCTGCTGTTGCTTCCGTCAACATGGGTTCAGCCGCAATACTAGGTACTTTATTTAGGCGTAAGAATCTTGCGGACCCCGTTCAAAAATATTTTGGATGGGCATGTTTGCCGATATTCTTTTTGCTCACTGTATTTTGTAATGCCTTATTCTCTGCTTTTCGTTCAGCCTATGAGAGCGTCATCGACCCTAGTGATACTGGTGAAATGGCAGTAGCTTTTCGTTCTGCATGGGAAGAAGCTGCTGGAATATTCGTATTCGACTTTCATTTCGGTGATTTCTCTAGCTTTCTCCTATTTATGTCGGGAATTATCTTGAGTGGGATTGCCTTTTGGAAAGGCTATACTTCAGACGATCCCTATCCTGGCTATAGCGACCGTGATCGCAGGCTGAAGGCTGCCAAAATGAACGAAGAGCAGGCCCAAGAACGCATTAAGCAGAAACTCAAGGATTCGCTTTTCTCCCATCGGAGTCGCGTGCAGGGGTTGGCGGCTCAGCCCGGAACCCAGATTGCATTGCTATCCCGACGGATAGCCGATGTGTCGCACGCGCAGCAGGGGTTGGTATCGCGGGCGGAAGCAATTGAACGCGATCATCACTTGGTCTTAGATAGCTACCGCCATGCCAATCTCGCCGTGCGAGGAACTGAACCGCCGGAGTATTTTGCGCGGAAGCCGGATTTGGCCGCGAAAATCAATGCCAATTCGGCTGAGAATGCACACGTTGAACTTCGTCAAGCGTTGGCAGAGGTGGAAACGTTGCAGGGTACGTACCGCGACGCTCTAAATGAAAAGCTCAAGCTGCTTCAGGAGCGTGCTTCTCAGATCCTTTCGGACACATACGAAAAGTTTGTGGAGGCAGTGCGTAAAGAAGCTCAACAGCTTGTCCAGCAAGACATTCAAATTATGCCTGCACAAAAGTAATGAAAAATTTGTCCAAAAAAGATCAGCAGGGGTTGTGGATAATTGTAGGGGTCGTCGTATTAATGGCGGTCGCTTTTGCCGGCAATTATCGCCTCAGTAATAAGCCAAAGCCTGATGAGCGAAATTGTATTTCACCTATCGTCGATAAAACTGCAATAATTCTTGATCGAAGTGACGACACTCCAAAACAAACCATTGACGAGATACTAAGTCGAATCAGCGGTTATGTTAATGATGGTGCTAAGACGAATGAGTTGGTCTCGATATTCGAGATTTCTCAAGCGAGCCGGACCGGGCTTACTCCTGTATTTGAGGCATGCACTCCTCAAAAAGATGGAAATGACCTCTATGAAAATAGGCGCGCTATTCAAAGATTCTATAAAGATAAATTCCAAAATCCTCTTGAAAAGGCGTTAAATAGAAAAGCATCTATTTCTGAAATGTCGCCGATCGCTGAAGCAGTGATTGATCTATCAGTGAGCAAGTTTCTGGACGCAAAATCCAATAAGCTGATAATATTTTCAGATTTGATGCAAAATAGTGAAAATACTTCTATTTATGGTTGCCTTTCTGATGAGGATGTTATTGGAAATTTTCGAGAAAAGCGTGCTGGTGCTGTAGAGCGGCCTACCTTCAAAAACACGTCGATCCAACTCAATATCATTCCACGGGAAGGTTTAGGGAAAGCAGCGGTCGCGTGCAGAGACAGATTTTGGATGTGGTTTTTCGGCGACAATTCGGGGCCACATGCCGGTCTTGAAACCAAATATTTGCCAGGGGGAGCACGAGTAAAGTGACCGAATTCAACTATGCTCGTGTCCTGACTCGGTGCATGGCGATTTCCGCCTTGGCCCTGATGGGAGGCGTTTTTTTCCCTATCCCTTCGCTGCTGTCATTCTGCGCGGCATTGGGGCCGTTGATCTGGTATCACTTGTTTTACCTCCGGCCGAAGGCGGGAGACGGGCTGGGGCCAGCAGCAATAGATAGCGTCTATTATTACGGCTTCCTAGTGACGGTTGGGGCGTTGGGGGCCACTACCTTAGACTTATCGATTAACGGCTTTGGGGGCGACTTTGCTGTAGTCGCATTTCAATTTGGTCTTGGGCTTCTAGCAACTGGTTATGCCGTCTGGGCGCGAGTGCATCTTACAGCGTCTGCTAAGCTCCTGGACCAGGAGGAATTGGCGGAGATAATGAACAAGTACATCGAGGAGTCACGTCAACTGGTGACTAATGTTTCGATGGCTTCCGCCGAGTTCGCAAGTTTCGCACAAACTCTAATTGAAAAATCCTCATCATTCGCTGCGCGCGTTGAGAGCCAAACGAAAAACTCTATTGAGGAGGCAACAAAGGCATTTGGCCTTGCGGTTGGCGCAATGGCTGAAGAAGCCAAGCTTGCGCTCGCAGACCTCCGTGGTGCTGTTACAGACGTGACTTTTGGGGGGGAGCGTGACGAACTCCGGAAAAGCGTCACATCAATGATAAAAACAGTAGCTTCGCTTTCCAATGGGCTGGAGCAATTGCAAACCTCAACCCGTGCAGGAGCTGGGAGTGTCGGTGAATTTGCTGGCTCTCTTGGTGCCGTCAATCAACATGCAACCGCTGCTGCTGCAAACCTTGAGAGGCTTGGTAAGGTCGACGGGACTGTTGCAAAGTTTGATGAAGCGCTCACAGCTGGAATAGCAAAAACACGCGAACTGGCGATGTGTGCGGATGTGGCATCTGCCTCGATCACCGGTATGTCCGACAAGTCTTCTTCCGCTTTTACGGCACTTCAAAGCGTCGAGAAACGATCTGTTGAAATAAGTGCGGGACTGGGCGAAATTGCCGCAGGCTTGGACGGCGTATCGTCCATCGCTGATCGTGTGAGGGCGGCGGCTCAATCTCTTGCCGCTTTGGAATCGGGCGCCTCAGAGTCCACAGCCGGTCTCGAATTGATGCGGGAGAGAGTCGCGGAACTCTATGCCAATCTCGAAAATCTTAACGCCGCTCTAATTGTTTCAACCGGCGGATTGAAAGATTCGCTTTCTGAGGCAGCGGAATCGATCGAGCTTTCGGCACAAAGGTTCTTTCTGGCCGCTGAGCAAAAGGCAGCGCCTGTAAACGCAGTGCCTGCAAACGCGGATGAACTCACCTTAAATGTGATAGCCGGAAGCTAAGCTGTGCAACGAAAAGGCAGTGATAACGTCTTTCTGCTGACGTTGGTCGATTTTCTCGTTCAGGTCATATTTTTCGGCTTGTTTGTCTTTGTCGTTTATCAGGTCACGAGGAAGGCGAATGCGGAAGCTTACGATCGTAAGCAAGTCGATCAAGCAATCGAGATGGCCGGCGTATCGAATTTGACCGAGCTGACTGATGAACTCAGCAGGCTCGCGCCCGTTCGGCTTAAGGGATTGAGTCAGGTATTGGGTAAAGACTCTTCCGCAAAGGACGTGGAAGCTATGGTCGCTGCGATTGATCGATCCGGCGGCGCCAAGGGCACATCTGACGCGCTTTCTCGATTGGCGAAACTTGAGAAGGGCAGTGGGAAGCCATCATGCCTACTCGAATCTGCTGGTGGAGAGAGACGGGCGAAGACTCTCGCGTCGGCAGTTGGCTCTGGAAATTCCATCAGTTTCACAGGTGCCACCCCACAGCTAATCACCCTCTTATCTGAAGTGGATTTGAGTTATAGCCAAGTTCAAAGCTTGAGCTTTCGGCAGTTCACGCAGACATTTTCACGAGTTTTAAAGAAGTATCCTGACTGTCGATATACGATCGAATTTCGCGAAACCACGCGGATGGTAGACGCCCGAGATGCCGCCGGTCAGATTTTTTACCTGAGGATACGGCATTGAGCCTTTTTCTGCTTATTGCCGCTTCGGTTAGCGTTGTTCCGTCTGGTCAGACTTTTCGCTGTACTCCTACGCGGGTGTGGGATGGAGACGGTCCTGTTTGGTGCGCGGAGGGGCCTCGATTGCGCCTATCCGGGATCGCGGCGCGAGAAAGTGATGGTACGTGCCGATCTAACCAGCCTTGTCCGAGAGCATCGGCAGCAGCAGCCCGCGATGTTCTTGTTGGCTTGCTTGGGAGGCCGGTTGGCGTAGCCCCTGAAGGGCACGTATTGATTCGCGGACCAACCATGCGGTGTAACTCGGTAGGAGGAGCTGGCGGCAATCGGACAGCGGCATGGTGTGTTTCTCCAACAGTTGGAGATTTGTCGTGTCGTATGGTGGAATCGGGGGCCGTGTTGAAATGGCCTCGGTACTGGTTAAGCCACCGATGTTGATGCGTCTGTGCAAACTACCATCGCATTGTCCATGCCGAATTATATGCACAGATACGGTGGAAAAATCGGATGGATGATCTGACGGCCATCGCCAGTCAGCAGTACATCCATTCGGTTTTGCGTGAACGGATCGTGGAGCATGTGTTTGTTGGGGAGGTGCTTCGGCGGCTTTGGCAGCGCGGCATAACCGATGTGGAAGTTCTGCGATCTGAATTTGACGCGGGCGGTTACGACTTGGTGATGAGCCGAGGCAAGGTTACAAGGCACATTCAGTTCAAATCGGTCATGGTTGATGGTAAGGCTGCTCGCACAAGTGTCAGCCTGAAGCTGCTTCAGAAGCCAAGCGGCTGCGTCATTTGGATAGTGGTTACACCAGCGTTGGACATGGACTCCTTTCTCTGGTTCGGCGGCCTGCCGGGGCACCCCTTGCCTGATATTAGCGATTTTGCGGCAGTGAAACACACTAAGGGGAATGCCGACGGGGTGAAGTTTGAGCGACCTGGGCACCGTGTTGTCCCACGAAGGAAGTTTGAGAGGCTTGCCACGCTCGACGCGGTATTGCATCGCTTGTTCGGCGCATTACAGCCGGAGCCGCAGGTATAGCGCAGGTCGAATTTCGACATCGCTTCCTACCAAAGTGCCTTCACTAGGAAGCTGCCCAAACCGGATTTCTGCTGCGTTTGGGTCTGCCGTGGGATAAGGCGGAATTACCTCCCGGTTTCACCCAAAATTTGTCAGAAAACCTGACTATTTCAGAAATGCGTCAGAGGCCTTCGTAATGCGAGGGTCACGTGTTCGAGTCACGTAAGCGGCACCATTTCGGTCCAAAACCGCGAGTCCCTAGCACCGCCGCCTCTACGCCAGAGGCGGCGGTGAGGGTCCGCAGCAATTCGGTGCGGGTGCCAAGGATTCGCACGTCCGTCTTGCTATGGACTTCGACACGCTGAGCCACGGCCCGCACATGATTTCGGGCATAGGAACCATCATCATACCGGAGCTTCCGCTTCGCAGCCAACGCGAAGGCATGAAGGCTTTCGACCGTGATCTCCGGGCTGATCCGCTCGATGTGCGCGACCGCGCGCTCGGCATCGCCTCTCGCCTGGTCGCGGATGGCGGTCAGTTCCGCGATGCGCCCCTTGAGCGACGGATCGCCCATATCGACCAGTCCATTCTCGATCGCCTCGTAGAGCCGGGAGAGTTTGGTTTCGGCCTCGGTCGCCCGCCGTTCCATCTCGGCGACGTGCTGGCGGCGTTCGGTCACCCATTCCTCCCGCCGCGCGATAAGCTGGTCCATCAACACCTCAAGCCGCGCAGGATCGAGCAGGCGCTTTTCGAGATGCTCGATCACCGCCTCGTTCAACTGGTCCATCGGGAGAGACACGCCTGGGCATCCGGTCTTCCCTTTCGTGGCCTTGGTGGCGCAGGTGTAATAGCGATATTCCAGCCCGCTCCGGCTGGTGCCGGTGCGCAATGTCATCGCGGCCCCGCAGCACGCGCAGAAGCAGATGCCCGTCAATAGCGTCGTGCCGCCCACTGCACGCGGCGGCATCATCTTCGGGCTGCGCGCCTTCAAGGAGCGCTGCACGGCCTCGAACTCTGCCACCGTGACGATCGGCGGCGTCTCCATGATCGCGTGCTCGGCCTCGGGCTTCCGACGCCCTTTCTTTGCATCATAGGTATTGAAGCGGTGCTGGCCGATATAAGTCGTCCGGGTGAGCACCTGATGCACCATGCCCTTGCCCCAGCGCCCGCCATAGCGGGTGCGGATATTGTTCTCATTGAGCCAGCAGGCGATCGCCATGACCCCGATCGGCCCGCGTCCATCGACGCCTTCCAGCGCCAGACGGAAAATCCGGCGCACGGTCTCGGCATGGATCGGGTCGATTTCCAGCTTCTTCTTGATCTTCGCGCCGCGCCTCTCGGCTTCGACCACGCGGTAGCCGATCGGCGGGCGGGCGCCGTTCCAGAAACCCTGCCTCGCATTCTCGTTCATCGCGCGCAGCGTATGCTTGGCGGTTTCCTTCGACTGATATTCGTCGAACAGCGTCATGATCCTGCGCATCATCTCGCTCGCCGGATCATCGCCGAGAACCTGCGTGATCGAGACAAGCTGCACACCATTCTTCGCCAGCTTGCGGACGTAGAACTCGAACTGGAACTGGTCGCGGAAGAAGCGCGAGAAGCTATGGACGACGATCACGTCGAACGCGGGAGGCTTTTCCATCGCCGCGTCGATCATCGCCTGGAACGATGGGCGACGATCGTCGGTAGCCGTGTTGCCCGGCTCGACGAACTCGGCCGCGACCTCCCAGCCTTTCGAGAGGCAATAGCCCTCAAGCTGGCGGCGCTGGTCGGGAATCGACAGATCATGCTCCGCCTGACGTGGGGTGGAAACGCGCAGGTAGAGCGCGGCGCGGGCCGTGGCCACGAGCGGCGGCGTTTCGGTTTCGGCGTGAGCGACAGTCGCCATGACAACATCCTTTCATCAACCAGCGGCCCACGACCGCGATTACATCTTCTCCAGTCCCCGCACCGCCGACGACGCCAGCAGGAACAGCCGGTTCGGCTGCCGCGGGAAAGGCGTAAAGCCAAGTCCCTCGTAAAAGGCCGCCGCGCGTTCATCCTTGGCATCGACGACAATGGCCAGCACCGCCAGCGTCTCGGCGGCGCCGAGAATGCGCCGGATCGCATCCACCGCCAGGACTTCACCGAAGCCCTTGCCGCGCATCCGAACGTCCCGCGCAAGGCGTCCGATCAGCGCCGCTGGATAACCACTTTCATAGCGCGGCAGCTTGCGGGCGATTTCGTCAGGAAGCTCGCCCAGCTCCAGCTTGAAGGCGCTCAGGCTGTAAAAACCGACAATGCCCATCTCCGAATCCGTGGCGACGAAGACGCGCGCGACGTGACGGCGGTCATCCTGACCGGCGCGTCGCCGGAACCAGCCATCCAGATCGGCCTGCCCGCAAGAGAAGCGCGACCGATCATGGTGCTTGCCGAGGGCTTCGAAGACGATCGCCAATCGTCAGCCCACAAGATCGCGATGACGGCGCATGGCGGCGATCAGCCGCTCGGACGGCTCCGGCGGATTCATCAGCGCCTCGAAGAAGGCATCCCGATCCGCGCCGGACAGCACCAGGCGTTGATGCTCGTCGAGCACGCGACGCGCGCCTTCATAGGCGAGGTCTCCTGCCGTCAGGCCGGTGACGGCCGTCGCCTGCTGAATCAGGTCTTTGGCCGATGCGCTGACGCGCAGTTCGATCCGTTCGCGCTTCATCTCGCGCTCCGGTTTCCGGCGTTTTTGAAGGGCCGACATAGCTGATCTCCTTTGGAGAAAGATGTACGGCATAATACCGTGCCGGTCAATATCACCAGGGTTTGCCGGCCGTATCACCCGAGCGCAAAGACGCAGGACGCGAGACCCGATTTGCATCACGGCAGCGTCCCGAACAGCGCGTCCAGTTCCTCGCGCAAGCCGCCTTCGATGACGCGCAGTTCGGCATCGCCGATGGGAACCTGCTCGGGCCAGTCGTCGGTGACGATGATCGGCGCGTTGGCGGTGTTGCCGCGCTTTGACGCGCGCGTCGGCGGCGGCTGCATGTAGTAATCGTGCAGGTCTTCCAGCCCTTGCGACCAGCCTCGGGGAGCGCGACGGCGGCGTTTTCGAGAGAGTACCATGCACCCAAGCTGCCGCACGTCCCGCGGGAATCCAGCAAAATCGCCATTTCACAAACGTCTGCCGGACCATGGCGGCGGTGGTGGGATTCGGCGCACGGCGGCGCGAGGCGGAAATAGCGAAGCGAAGCGTAGCAGAGATACGTGCTGACGGCGGGATCGCGGATGCGCCATATCTCCCGGTTTGCTATCCTTCGGTCCATGGATTCGCGGACAGAGATCGATACCGGCAGAATCGACGAGGCGGTGCTTGCTCTGTTGTGGCTCAATCTCGACGCCACCGGCACGGCCTGGAAGGGTTTCGACTGGAGCGCGATGAATCGGCTGCATGAACGCGGGCTAATTTCCGATCCGGTGCGCAAGGCGAAGTCCGTCTGGCTGACCGATGAAGGCATGGCCGAGGCCGAGCGCCTGTTCTTCGAGCTGTTCTCCCCGCGCTGATTCCGTCACGGTGACATTGAGGGCGTAACCGACCATTGCTACCGACCCGTCTCGCCCTGCGATGAAACGCCGGGCGCATCATTGTCCTCTGTCCTGCCTGCCTGGCCGACCCTCACGGCCTTCCTCATGGCTGGATCTGATCGGGTCCGCCTGTCGGCGCAACGGCGCCGGACCACTTTTTTCCGCCGCCTTCGGCTTTGCAGCGCGAAACAAAAAAGTGGTCCTTTGGCCGTCCACGGGCCGCAAGCCCGGAACTCCGGGCAGCGGTGCGCTGCCGAACGTCCCCGATCCCCGATCGCCACGAGGCCGCGATGGGCGCGGCCCGGACAAGCGAACGGAGTATCATCATGAGCACCATCGGCACTTTCACCAGGGGCAAGGACGGCGTCATCGAGGGCAAGGTCGCCACCCTCACACTCAACACCCGCGCGAGGTTCGTGCCCGTGGAGAAGGATAGCGACCGGGCGCCCGACTACCGGCTGACCTTCGCCAACGCGGATCACATCGAGGTCGAGGTCGGCGCCGCCTGGATCAAGACCAGCCGCAACGAGCGCGACTACCTTTCGGTCAAGATCGACGATCCCTGTTTCCCTGCGCCGCTCTACGCAAGCCTGGTCGAGAGCAACGAGCACCCCGGCGAATACATCCTGCTCTGGTCCCGCTGACCAGCGCCATGCCCCGCCAGCAATGGCGGGGCGCTTCCTTCGGACGCCCGGTCGGGCGCCAGGGGCGATACAATCAGCCGCGCTGTCTTGTGCCAGTCATGAGTTGCCGCTACCGCTGCGAACAATTCTCAAAAAGAGAGCGAGGGGCAAAACCGAAAGGACCGACGATGACCCGCCATTTCTTGCCGCCATCGCATGATGCGGGCATCGTGCCCGCGATGCTGATCGCCGCGGCGCGTTGCTGGCGGGAAGCGTGGGACAATCGGCAGCCGGTCCAACCCGGTCTGTTCTCGCTGTTGTCCCGCGATGGTCACGATATGCTGGCGCCCGTGTTCGACAGCTTCCTGACTCTGGCCGAAGCGGTATCCGGCAGGCGGATCGCCGTCGGTAAGGGCACGCATCTCTCCGAAGACGAGCATCGTCTGATCGGTCTGTTCGAGGGCACCGGCTTTTCATCGGGTAAAAGCGGACTGGCCAGTTCGCTCGATTGCGCGGTGAAGTCGCTGCGCATCCTGTCGGCGCGGACTATCAGCACGCCAGTCGCACGCCTCGCAGCCTGAAATTCATCTTCTGAACATTGAGTGTGCCGGCATGGCCGGCGTGTCGTCCTGCGCCGCCAGGGCGGCGCGATCGTTGCTAAGGACTCCGTCCTCGCGCCGGTCAAGGGAAGTGGAACCGTCCGGGGCGGTATCCCCACCTTCCGCGGCAAGCCTTGTGCAGGCGGGTGATTCCCCTCCACCCCGGCCGCCCTTGCCAGTTGCTACCCTGGTCTCGCCGACGGGCAGAAGTTCAGGCGCGGCGTTCCGCTTCGCTGAACTTCAGACCCAGAGGATTTGAGACATGACCAGCAATGCACAGGCTCCCCGCAATGTGATCTTCAACGGCGATTGCATCGACGTGATGCGCAGCTTTGATGACGGCACGGTGGATTTCATCCTGACCGATCCGCCCTATGTGACCCGCTACCGGGACCGCCAGGGCCGCAAGGTGGCGAACGACGATAACGGCCGCTGGCTCCGCCCGGCCTTTGCCGAGATGCACCGCGTCTTGAAGGACGGAGGCTTTTGCGTCTCTTTCTATGGCTGGAACAAGATCGACCTTTTCATGGACGCATGGAAGGCGGCGGGCTTCCGTGTTGTCGGACACCTTGTTTTTCGCAAGCGTTATGCATCATCGGCCCGTTTCCTTCGCTATGAACATGAACAGGCTTATTTGCTGGCTAAGGGCAATCCCATCCGTCCGGCGCGGCCTATCCCCGATGTGCTGGACTTCCCCTATACCGGCAACCGTCTGCACCCCACCCAGAAGCCGATTGAGGCGCTGGTGCCGTTGATCGAGGCGTTCACGCAGCCGGGCGACCTTGTGCTGGACCCGTTCAGCGGCAGCGGTTCAACCCTGGCGGCAGCGCAGCAGCTAGGCCGCGACTGGACCGGCATCGAACTGGACAACGGCCACTATCACACCGCGCGCAGGCGGCTTGCCTCGCAGCGCCATCACCGGGCGGCCGCATAGGTCGCCCATCTCTCCCCACAAGCCGGAGGCAAGATCATGACGGATATCATCAGAACCTTCCGCCCCGAGCGGATGCCCAAGACCATCACCACGCCGGAAGGGGTGACTTACTATCGCACTGGACATACCGGCGAGACCATCGAAGGGGCGCGGCGACACGGGATCGAACCGGGATGGACGACCTACGAATACTGGATTCGTCCGGGCGACGATAGCAGGCGTCTTTACGCAATCAGTCCGACGCAATTCTGGCTTGAATGAAGCCATCCCCAGGCCATGCCCGGCTCACAGGGGGCGGGCATGGCTGGCGACGGCACCGATCGAAAGTCACGGTTCGCCGCAGGCCGCCACTCCCACGCCATGTGCGATCAGCGCAGCCGCGAAATCCGGCCGCATGTCCCGCAGGTCCATGCGGCCGGATTTTTCGCGGTCGCCGGGCATGGCCCGGCTCGTGCTCAACGTCTGTGAAGCTACTCGGCCGCGGGCGGCTCGATTTCAGCAACAAGATCGGCAGGGGTGACGTTCAGGGCCGAAGCCAGATGGAACAAGGTCACAACAGATGGATTGCGGCGTCCTCTTTCCAGATCACTGATATACTGTTGGGTAAAGCCGGACATTTCGGCCAGGCGCTCCTGGGTCAAGCCTTTGTCCTTTCTGAGCCTGACAAAGTTCAATCCTACGAGGCGGCGCATGTCCATGGCCGCAAAGCTGGACGATACAACTCATCCGGTTTATCCCATATAAGGTGTATCGACGGGAACCCGCAGTCCCGGCTGGCAGAAGATGCATCTGATGATGCGTGACACGCGCGTATCCGGCGCCGTAATTCGCGGTAAAACAGTTAACGGGCAACATGATGGGGGGCGCCATGAGTAGCAGCCAATTCGCGGATCGCGCGCCTGATGCGCCGCAGCTTACTGCCTATGACGAGAACCACCTTGCCGACTATATCCGGCTGCTAGACGCCGACGATGAAGGTGTCCCCTGGTCCGAGGCGGCAGCGCAAATCTTCGGTATCGTCCCCGCCGCCGAACCGGATCGGGCGAAGGCGATGCACGCCAGCCATCTCGCCCGCGCGCGGTGGATGACCGAAGTCGGCTATGCATATCTGCTCGGCCCGCGCGCCACCAGATAACGTTAACGCGCTGAGCAAAATCGACTTATTTCACCGTGCGGCTCCGGCATGCATCGGCGCGTTCTTCGCGCTGTCGGCAAAAACTCCGGCCTTGCATCCTCAAGGTTCCAGAAGTCGCGCCGGACGCGACCGGGAGGATGCCCATGACAAAACCGCCGTCACAGGCCCGACGCTCCGGGCCGAAACCAGACACGCCCGGCCGGTCGGAGTTCGCCGCCGCGTTCCTGCAACGCAATCGCCAGTATCGCGCCGCCCACGAGAGCCTCGGGCAGAATCCCACGACGGGCGCGCGATCCGCGCTAGCCCGTAAATGGGGGTTATCCTTTCGCCTACAGGGCGGATGACCTGTCGGGCACGGTCTTCTGGCGGCCCGAACTGACCGCCGTCACCGTGATCCTCGATGCCGCGCCGGAAGGATATGACGGCGCAAAGGCGGTCGATCCGCTGACGCTCGGCGCGCTGCTCGCCGACCGGGCCGGGATCGATGGCCGTCATGTCGTCGTCGCGGATGCGGCCGGCGAACATCGGCTGTGGCTGCGTGATCCGACGCCCGGCCGGCCGCTCGCCGCGATCGTCCCGCTCGACAAGGATTTCGTCACCCGCATCGCCAGCCTGCTGCGTTTCCACCGGCTCATTGCGGGCAGGCGGACTGGCCCGTTGCCGCGCGGCTGGCCGCTCACTGCAATCCGGGTATCCCGGCTCGAACTGATGCTGCGCGCGCTCGATCTGCGGCTCGCCGGGGCAACCTACCGCGAAATCGCGATCGCGCTCGACAGGGAGGAAGCCGCGCACCTTTCGGCATCCGACTTCAAGAACTCGGATTCCCGGTCCTTCGTCTACCGCCTCGTGCGCGACGCCACCGCCATGATGAAAGGCGGCTACCGCAAGCTGTTGCGCATCCGCTGATCGCGCCGGGCGCATGTCCGCGCCCGGGGGGGTGGTCACATCGGCGAGGTTGCGAATCTTCGTTCCCCACCCCGCCGTCAGCACTTCGCCATGATCGCCTCCTGCCACCCCGCGCCGCAGGAGACGCCCCTTGTCCAGAACACCCGTCAACCTTCCCCCGCGCTTCCTGCGGACCCCCGAGGCGGCGCGCTTCCTCGGCCTCTCCGGCCGCACCCTTGAGAAGCACCGCTATTTCGGGAGCGGCCCGGCCTATCGCCGGATCGGCGGACGGGTGGTCTATTGCGTGGACGACCTGCGCGCCTGGGCCGACCTCGGCACCAAATATTCCACGTCCGATCCCGGTCAGGACGATCTCATGCCGCGGCGGGATGCGGCCATCGCGCAGAGCCGGCGATGAAGCCCCGCCGTGCCTCTCTTTCGAGCGAGCGCGCGCAGCTTACGCTGTTCCCGTCGCTCGGCGGCGATCTTGCGCCCCGCGATTCCCAGGACCTCATGGCCTGGCCGTTTTTCAGTCTCGCCAAGCGCAGGCGTGTGACCCCGATCGACTTTCGCATGGGCGCCACATGGATCTCGGTCGAGGCCGTGCCCGAACATGGCATGGCGACCATCTGGGATGCCGATGTCCTGATATGGGCGGCGAGCCAGATCGTCGCCGCGCGCGACGCGGGCAAGCCGACCTCGCGGCTGATGGCCGCCACCCCCCACGAAATCCTCACCTTTACCGGGCGCGGCACCGGCAAGGATCACTACGACCGGCTGAAGGCTGCGCTCGACCGGCTGCAATCGACGACGGTCGCCACCTCGATCCGCCAGCAGCACCAGCGCCGCCGCCATCGCTTCTCGTGGATCAACGAATGGCAGGAGCGGCTGGACGGCGACGGGCGTCCGCTTGGGCTGGAGCTGATCCTGCCCGACTGGTTCTATGCCGGCGTGGTCGATCGCACGTTCGTGCTCACCATCGACCGGGCCTATTTCAATCTGACCGGAGGGCTGGAACGCTGGCTCTACCGGATCGTGCGCAAGCATGGCGGCCAGCAGGAAGGTGGCTGGAGCTTCGACGTCCAGCACCTTCACCTCAAATCCGGCGCGCTCTCGCCATTGAAGCAATTCGCGTTCGAGCTGCGCGCCATCGTCCGGCGCCAGCCCCTGCCGGGATATGCGCTGACCATCGACCGCGCCCTCGGCCGCGAACGGCTGACCTTCGTGCCGATCCCCGTCGATCCGCTCGATGCCGCCATGCGCCGGCTGGGCGCCGCGCTTGTGGATAACAGGCCATGAGACTCGGCCTATTGAAAACCGCCGGACTCGGCCGATTAAAAACCGCTGACTCGGCCTATAAAAAACCGCATCGCCTCGTAACCCATTGGAACGAAAGGCGGAATCGGCTTCCCTATAACTATGCTAACAATAAAGAATACTTCGTATTCTTTCTAACGCGGCGGCGCGTTGTGGATAATTCGCCAAGTCCGAGCAAATATCCAGCAGAAAACCCGCCATATCTACTACGCTACACCACTACGCCATTTCGTGACGTTTATCAATGCCGCGCGGGTGTAGGAGCAACTGTTGCCGGTGGGCGGCCATGATCGCCGTCCAGCACTTCGGCAGCATCTCGGGCGGCAAGGACAGCCAGGCCGTCCTGTGCCTGATGGTCGAGCGGATCGAGCGCAAGGGGCTGGCAGCGTTCGGCAACCGCGCCCCGCGCTTCCTCTGTGCCGACAACGGGCACGAGAACCCGATCACGCTCGATCATATTGCCTATCTCGACGACTGGCTCCGGCAGCGCGTTGGTTTGTCGATCGAGATATGCTCGGCGAACGATGTGCCCGGCCTCACCGACGAGGCGGCCTCTGCCCGCAAGCGCGGGATGCTGCGCGAGGAATGGTCGAAGGAGAAGCGGCGAACCCGCCACAAGGGCGCGTGCAACCAGCGCCGCGCCGCATGGCGGGCGGGTTTGCTCACCAGAGCGGAATGGCTCGCCGGGTGCGATTGCCCCGTCCTGGTCTCGCCGCCTGTCCCCGACCCTCTGATCGACCGCGCGATCGCGCTGCTGCATCCCACCGGCATCCCGTTCCTCGACATGGCGATGCTGCACGGCCGGTTTCCCGGCACCAAAACCCGCTACTGCACCGACGAGACGAAGCTGATCCCGATGATGCACCGCAAGCGCCCGCTGCTCGACGCGGGCGTGCCGGTCATCGACTGGATCGGCGAGCGGGCTGACGAAAGCCCGGCGCGGGCGAAGAAGCCGCCGATCCAGTCGAAGCGCTATCCCTCCGGCGCCCGACAAGTGCTCTACCGGCCGATCTTCCGCTGGTCGGCAGCCGATGCCTTCGCGATTTCGGAACGGCACGGCCTGCGCCACAATCCGCTCTACACGATGGGCATGAGCCGGGTCGGCTGCTCGACCTGCATCATGGTCAGGAAGCGCGAACTGCGCGCATGGGCCATGCGCTTTCCCGCCGAAGTCGATCGCGTGCGGGAATGGGAACGGCTGGTCAGCCTCGTCTCCCGCCGTAGCGCCGTAGCCGGCACCCCGGCCTCGCTGCTGCCCGCGCCGACCGTCCCCGGCGATCCCGCCGACCACGGCCGCGCCACCATCGACCGGGCGATTGCATGGTCGCGCACCAGCCGGGGCGGCCGCAACTACGACCTGTTCATCGACCAGGAGCAACGCGAGGCCGACGAGCACGGCCTGCGCTGCGACAGCGAATACGGGCTGTGCGAATGATGCGCGCGCTCGACCTGTTCAGCGCGGCGGCGGGCGGATGGTCGCTCGGCCTGCATCGCGCGGGCTTCGTCACCGTCGCGGCCTGCGAGATCGTCGAGTGGCGCCGCATCCTCTACGCGGAGAACAATCCTCATGTCCGGCTCTACGAAGACGTCCGCGGACTCACGGCAGCTCGCCTTGTTTCCGATCTCGGATTCCTCCCCGACATCATCGTCGGCAGCCCGCCGTGCCAGGACATCTCCAGCGCCAACACCAAAGGCAAGGGAATCGAGGGCGAACGGTCGGGTCTCTATCTCGAAGCCGTCCGCCTGGTCGGAGATTGCCGCCCTCGCTGGTTCGCTTTTGAGAACAGCGCTAACCTCAGAACTCGCGGCGCTGACCGGCTGCTCGATGCGCTGGAAGCGCTCGGCTACGCCTGCGAACCGTGCGTGGTGGGTGCTGACAATGTCGGTGCCAACCATGTCCGCAAGCGCTCCTGGCTTATCGGCTACGATCCAGGACAGCTTGCCCACGCCGCGATCCAGCGATGCGGCGCATGGGCCGGAAATGTGCAAGGTGCGCGGCGAGAAGACAACCGGCATGAACCTGCCGACGATGATGCATCCCGCGGCGCAGGACCGGATGCTGCCGACCCCGATGGCGACGGACGGGATGACGGACGGCGCGGGCGGCGGGGCGGGATCGACATATCCGCTGCGGATGATCCTGGCGACGCCGCGCAAGTCGGATGCGGATCGGGGCGGACGCGGCGACATATTGAGCCAGTTGCAGGGCCATGCCAGCCGTCATGCCGGGATGATGGGAACACCGACCGCGAACCCGGCTCCGCGCGGCAGTGTCCTGCGCAAGCACAAGGGCCGGATGACTTCGGACCAGGACGATTTCGACCGGACGCCGACGATCGGCGAGGTGCTGCATTTCGACAGCCTGGAGCCACCTTACGGCATGATGCCGACGCCAGTGAAACCGAACGGCGGGCGCCGGTTGAGCGCACAGGAAATCGAGACCGGCAAACGGGCGAACGGCGCGAAAGCGCAGATCGACACGCCGAACCTGCTGCGCCATGCGGCGGAAATCCTCCCCACCCCGACGAAACGGGACAGCCGGATGGACGGCTGGAGTCCAGCCTACGACCGCAGGAAATCCCCGACGATGGATGCGGTGATGGACGGCGCGATGACGGATCGCGCGCCGGACAAATGGGCGGGCGCCCGCGCACTGGCGGCGATGCTCAGGAGCCATGGGCTGACTGGAACGGCGGCCTTGCCCGTCACCTATGGGTGGATGATGGGATATCCGCCTGGGTGGCTGGCACGCGCATTGCGCTCGGCTCTCGCAAAGGGACTTCTGCGGCCAGTCTGATCGTCGAAGCCTTCGGCGACGCCGTGCTCCCGCAAATCCCCGAAGCCATCGGCCGCGCGATCCTGCGCACCGAAGCCGCGCTCGACCTCGCGCTCGGGCGCACATCCATCCCCATGCCCGGAGACGAACGATGAGCGATCCCGCGCGCCCGGAGCGCATAGACTTCAGCGCGTTCGAGGCCGGGCTGCGCCGGCAGCCGGCGGAGCGGGAAACGCCCCACCATAACCCGGCCATACCATCCGCGATCGCATCCAGCTCACGGCTGACCGAGGTGGAACTCACCTGGATCGAGAAAAAGCTGGAGCACTGGATGCGCTTCGGCCGCATCGCCCAGGATCGCATCCTGACGCGCAAGACCCGCGTCGTGAGCTTCCGGCCGGGCGCGATCTTCGCCTTCGTCCGCTGGTCCGCGAACGATTACGGCACGATCAGTTCGCGCATCGACATCATGCGCGCGGTGGCCACGGGCGAGCCATACACCACGTTGCCCTTCGTGCGGCCGGGCGGCGAAATTCTCCTGCATATCGAGGGCTGGCCGAAGGTCCAGCAGGTGCTCGCCGCGATCGACGCGGTGGAGACGGCGGGCGTCGATCCCTGCGACGCTGCGCCCGATCATTGGCGCCATGTCCACAACCGCATCGCCGCCGGCCTCCCACCGCGTCCCTATACGATGGAGCGCCATCGCGCCTGGCTCAAGCGCCGGGAGGTCGAGGGATGAAGCGCCGCCGCTATGTCATGACGACGGCTATCACGGCATCCGCCTTCGCGGCCTCGTTTGTTGCCATCGCGGTCGCCGATCCGCGCCCGCGCATCATCTGGAACGCCAGCGCCAGCGCGCCCATCGGCCTCTATCGCATCCATCCCGACCGCGATCCGCCCACTGGGGCATTGGTCGCCGTCACGCCGCCCGAACACCTCGCCCGCTGGTTGGCGGGGCGCGGCTATCTGCCCGAGGGCGTGCCGCTCCTGAAGCATGTCGCGGCGAAAGCCGGGCAGCGGATTTGCCGGATCGATGTCGTCGTGAGCGTCGATGGGCAGTCGGTCGCCGTGGCGCGGCAACGCGATGGTCAGGGCCGCCCGCTGCCTGTCTGGCGGGGCTGCCGGACACTCGGACCCGACGAGATGTTCCTGCTCAATCCCACCGTCCCCGACAGTCTGGACGGCCGCTATTTTGGGCCGCTCCCGACATCGACCGTCATCGGAACGGCAACGCCGGTGCACCTGCGCGCGCCGTCCCCGACAACTTCACCCCCCAGCGAAAAGGAGATCGGCCATGCCGACCAATATCTTTGAACCCTCCGGCGACGGCTATGCCGGGCGCATCCGGCTGTTCGGAATCGACGAGACGATCGTGCTTGTCGTGCTCGATTCGACCGACATCGAGAATGCGCCCGATTACCGCATCCATCTCGATGACGAGGGTGGTCCCGAGGTCGGCGCTGCGTGGAAACGGGTCGGCGAACGCGCGGGCGACTACATCGCCCTCGAGATCGACAGCCCGATTTTTCTCTCGCCGTTCCGTCCGGTGCTGTTCCGCGCCGACGACAAGGGCCGGACGTTCCGGCTGTCGTGGACGCGCCTGCGGTCGCGCGATGATCGCGCCGATCAGCCGCGGCGCTGACGCTCTCTCTTCCCCCGCAAACGAAAGGTAGACTCATGAACCAGATCACCATCGGCACGTTCCGCCGCGACAACGGCTCCTGGAAGGGCCGCATCCAGACGCTCGGTCTCGACGCGCCGATCTATCTCGCCGAGGTCGATCCCCGCGAGAACGAGGGCAAATGTCCCGACATGCGTGTCTATCTCGGCGAGAATGCCGAGGGATTCCCGATCGGCGAGGCGCGGCATCGCCCCGGTGGACCGGGCGGATTCCACATTGCGGTGCGCATCGACGGCCCGCTCTTTCCGCGACCGATCGACGCCATGCTGCTCACCGCCGGACATGGCGACGTTCATTATCTGGTCTGGAACCGCCCGCCCGAACCGGCCAGCGGAGGTTGAACGGATGCGCCGGCCTCTCCGTCATCCGTTCACCCTGGCGCTGATCGCGGTGTTCGCCGCCGCGCAGCTTCCCGTCATCGCCGCCGCGCAAACCTTGCCGGCGGAACGGGGGACGGTGAGCCACCCCTATGCCCTCCATGTCGCAGATGCCGCGCGCCGCTTCGGCATTCCCGAGGCATGGATATGGGCCGTCATGCGCATCGAAAGCAACGGCGATTCCCGCGCGGTGTCGGCGGCGGGCGCGATCGGCCTGATGCAGATCATGCCCGGCACCTGGGCGACCCTGCGCGTCCGTCATGGGCTGGGACGCGATCCCTATAACGTGCGCGACAACATCATGGCGGGCACCGCTTATCTGCGCGCGATGCACGACCGCTACGGCAACCCGACCGCCATGCTGGCCGCCTATAATGCGGGACCGGGGCGCTACGACGAATATCTGTCGCGTGGCCGCCCGCTTCCGCGAGAGACGCGCGCTTATCTCGCGAAGCTGGCGTCGGTCGCCGGCAGCGCGGGCGATATCCAGCTTGCCGCTGCCGCGCCATCCGATCCCCATGCATGGCGCCGGGCCGCATTGTTCGCCGCGCGGGCCGACGACAATCCGCCTGCGCCGGATGCCGCCCTGGATGGACACCAGGACGACCGTCCCGTTTCAGCCGATCCGCCCGCGAACAGCCTGTTCGTTGCGCTGTCGGGGCGGAGGCAGCCGTGAAGATCGCCTATGCCGATCCGCCCTATATTGGCTGCGCGCATCTCTATCGCGACCATCCCGACTATGCGGGGGAGGTCGATCACGCCGCGCTGATCGAGCGACTCCAGCGCGACTATGACGGCTGGATATTGCACGCCGCCGCGACGCCGGAATCGATCGCCGTCCTCGCGCCGCCGGTCCGTGAAACCGGCGCGCGGTGGATGGCGTGGGTCAAGGGCTTTGCCGCGTTCAAGCGCAACGTGCCGGTCGCTTATGCGTGGGAACCCGTCATCGTGAAGGCCGCGCGCAAGCCGGTGGTCAGCAAGCGGCTGGTCCTGCGCGACTGGATCGAATGCCCGATCACGCTGCGCCGCGGTCTTACCGGGGCCAAGCCCGAAGCAGTCTGCCATTGGTGCTTCGAGACGGTCGCCGCGCGTCCCGACGACACGCTCGACGACCTGTTTCCCGGCACCGGAGCCGTCGCCGAAGCGTGGCGCACCTGGCGCCTCAAATTCGCGCTGCCGGGCGATCCCGTTGCAGCATCGCCGCGGCTCGGCAGCGCGCCGTCCGCAAGCCGGCGGCAGGCCGGCGCACCATGACCGCCCCCGTTTTCAGATTGCCCGGTTGGAAGGTGGAAGTGCCTGGAAGGGCAGGAAAAAGCCGAAGGAAGGGACGGCAAGATATAAGCCGCACCCCGTTTCGCCGAAAAGCCGAGGCTTTTCCGTGGCTTCACGCGGGGGCGTCGGTCGGCGCGCGTGCCGCGCGGAAGGAAAAAGGCAGCAATATCAACGCGCCGAACGGCACCAAGGGCCGTTTTCGGCGGAAAGCGCGCCAGCCATGAGCGAGGATGGCGATTTCCGCATCCGGCCCGGCAAGGTCAGGGACAGAGGCCGTCCGGGCGGCAAGGCGCGCGGGTTTGTCGCCCAGGTGCTTCGTGTGGCCGCGCGTAGCGGTGGAGGCAGGTCGCGCGGCTGGGGCGGATCGCGCCCGCGCGGGCAATCGAACTTCGGCCGGGGCCGCACGGCCTTCGCCCGCAGCCGCCTGTTCGGATCGGGCCGGCGCGTGCTGGTCAAGATGGTGCCCGTCACCCGTATCGGCCGAGGCGGACGGCCCAGGGCACCGCTGTCCGCGCACATCGCCTATCTCAAACGCGAGGGCGTCACCCGCGATGGCTCGCCCGCGCGGATGTTCGATGCGAATGGCGACGGCGCCGATGACCGCGCCTTTACCGCGCTTGCCAAGGATGACCGGCATCATTTTCGTATCATCGTCTCGCCCGAGGATGCGGCGGACCTTTCGGACCTTCGCGAATACACCCGCGATCTCGTCCGCCAGATGGAAGCGGACCTCGGCACCCGTCTCGAATGGATCGCGGTCGATCACTGGAACACCGACAACCCGCATGTCCATCTTCTGGTGCGCGGTGTCGATGACCAGGGCGCCGATCTCGTCATGAGCCGCGATTATATCAGCCACGGTCTGCGTTCGCGCGCCGAGGAACTGGCCTGGGCCGAACTCGGCCCGAAGCCCGAACATGAAATCAGCCAGGCGCTCGACCGGGAAGTGACGGCCGAACGCTGGACGAGGCTGGATGCCGAGATCAGCCGCACGGCCGATGAGCTTGGCGTCATCGACTTGCGGCCCCAGCAGCCCGGACCCGACGATCCGCGCGTGCGTCGCCTCATGATCGGACGGCTACAGCATCTCGAAACGATGGGGCTCGCCGCCGAAACCGAACCCGGCCAATGGATCATGGCCGAAGGCGCGCAAGCGAAGCTGCGCGATCTGGGCGCACGCGGCGACATCATCCGCACCATCGGCCAGGCGTTGAAGGATCACGGCCAGGACCGGGCGCTCGACAGCTATGCGATCGTGAGCGCGCCGCCCGAAAAGCCCATCGTCGGGCGGCTGATCGACAAGGGGCTGCACGACGAACTGCGCGGCTCGGCCTATGCGGTGATCGACGGCACGGACGGACGCACCCACCATGTCCGGCTTCCAGGCATCGAGGCCCTGGAGCGCGGTCCCGCCATAGGCGGCATCGTCGAACTGCGCGTCATCGGCCGGGCCGGCGAACAGAAACCGACCCTGTTCCTTGCCACCCGCTCCGATCTCGATCTCGCCGCACAGGTGAAGGCGCCGGGCGCCACCTGGCTCGACCATCGGCTGATCGAGCGCGGGACCGGCGTTGCCGAGGGAGGCTTCGGCGCGGACGTGCGCCGGGCGATGGACGAGCGCACCGATCGTCTCGTGCGCGAGGGACTGGCGCGGCGCTATGGCGAGCGCGTCGTCTTCCAGCGGGGACTTCTCGATACGCTGCGCCGCCGTGAACTGGACGCGACCGGCGCCGAGATCGCGGGCCGGACGGGGCTCGCCTACCGGCCCACCAGTCCCGGCGACAGGATCGCCGGCACCTGCCGCCAGCGCCTCGCGCTCTCCTCCGGCCGCTTCGCCATGATCGAGAGCCTGAGCGGAGATGGGGGCCTGAGCTTCCGGCTCGTCCCCTGGTCGAACGACCTTGAGCGCCAGCTTGGCCGCCAGGTCTCCGGCATCATGCGCGACGGCGGCGGGATCGGCTGGTCATTGGGCCGCAAGCGGGGGCTGGGATTGTGATGTGTCGGCGCGTCTCAGTTCGGCCGCGAGCGGATTGCCTCGATCGGCAGCAGCATGACCAGTTCGCCGAGCGAGGTAGGGATAAACCCGTGCCGCGCATAAAACGCCGCCGCCTTTTCGTCGATCGCATGAACGATCACCGCGCGCGCACCGGCAATCTCGGCTGCCGCGGCGCAGCGCCGGAGCGCATCGGCCAGAAGATCGGCGCCAAGGCCGATGCCCTGGAACCCGGCATCAACGGCGAGCCGGCCGATCAGGAGCAGCGGCACCCGGTCGGGCATGCCGCGCCGCAGCTTCGCGGACGGCAGAGCAGCCCGCTGCTCCATCGCGGTCGTGATCGTATAGTAGCCGACCACCCGGCGCGGCTCGGCGGCATTGCAGACGACATAGGTGCGCGCCGAACTCCCCTCGCTCGCCAGCGCGCGGTCCCGCAGCCAGTCATCGAGCGAGGCATGCACGCCATTGGCGAAGCCCGCGACATCGTGATCGGCGGTCAGACGCGCGGGTGGCGTGATGCGGATGTCCGCCACGGAACCGAAAGCCCGTCAGCGTTCCCAGATCGGCTTGCGCCGCATGAGGGTCTGCAGAGCGTCGGACGGCGCGGGCGGGGCATCGAGCATGGCGAGGAATTGCTCATGCTGCTCCGCGTCGAGGAAGAAGGTGCGCTGATCGAGAATGGCGTCCTCCGCTTCGCGCCGCGCGCTGTCGAGCATGAACTCGGACAGCTTCTGACCGCGCAGCGCGGCGGCACGGGTGAGAATGGCCTTCATACCCGCCGACGCCCTGATCTGGATGACATCGTCCTTGCGGGCGGAAGCCCGCCCGTTCGGATGTGCAGGTGTCGTCTGCGCCATTGTCGCGATCCTCCGGTTGCCGGGCGTATCTGGGGTTTTGCAACGACAATGTCAATACAATCACTTTCGCAGGAGACGTCCCATGTCCGCAACGAAAATTCTCTGGGGCCAGATCACCACCGTCTTCCTGATCGTGCTGACCGCGATCTGGAGCGCAACACAATGGACGGCGGCGGCGCTGGCGTATCAGCCCGAACTTGGCGAACCCTGGCTCATGGCGCTGGGCTGGCCGGTCTATCCGCCTTACGCCTTTTTCTGGTGGTGGTTCAGCTTCGACGCCTATGCGCCCGACATTTTCCAGACCGGCGCCTGGATCGCCGCGTCGGGCGGGTTCGTGTCAATCGCGGTCGCCATCGCGATGTCGGTCTGGCGGGCGCGAGAGGCGAAGAACGCCGAGACCTACGGCTCCGCGCGCTGGGCGAGTGAGGACGAGGTGCGTGCGGCCGGGCTGCTCGGCAATGATGGCGTGGTGCTCGGCAAGCTCGGCCGCGCCTATCTGCGCCACGACGGTCCCGAGCATGTTCTGTGCTATGCGCCGACCCGTTCGGGCAAGGGCGTCGGCCTGGTGGTGCCCTCGCTCCTGACCTGGTCCGCCTCGGCGATCGTCCACGACATCAAGGGCGAGAACTGGACGCTGACCGCGGGCTTTCGCGCGCAACATGGCCGCGTCCTGCTGTTCGATCCGACTAACGCGGCGTCGGACGCTTACAATCCGCTGCTGGAGGTGCGGCGCGGCCAGTGGGAAGTGCGCGACGTGCAGAATGTGGCCGATGTGCTGGTGGACCCGGAAGGCTCGTTGGAGAAACGCAACCACTGGGAAAAGACCTCGCACTCGCTGCTGGTGGGCGCGATACTCCATGTGCTCTACGCCGAACCGGACAAGACGCTGGCCGGAGTCGCCGCCTTCCTGTCCGATCCGGCGCGCACGATCGAGCAGACGCTGGCCGCGATGATGGCGACACCGCATCTCGGCGAAGCGGGCGTGCATCCGGTGGTGGCCTCGGCCGCGCGCGAACTGCTCAACAAGAGCGACAACGAGCGGTCGGGCGTGCTCAGCACCGCCATGTCGTTTCTCGGGCTTTACCGCGATCCCGTCGTCGCGCAGGTCACGCGCGCCTGCCACTGGCGCGTCATGGATCTGGTCGCGGGCGAGCAGCCGGCGACGCTCTACCTCGTCATTCCGCCCAGCGACATCTCACGGACCAAGCCGCTCATTCGCCTCATGCTCAATCAGATCGGGCGGCGATTGACCGAGGAACTGGCCAGCGGCGCGAGGCGTCATCGCCTGCTGCTGATGCTCGATGAGTTCCCGGCGCTGGGCCGGCTCGATTTCTTCGAGTCCGCGCTGGCGTTCATGGCCGGCTATGGCCTGAAATCCTTTCTGATCGCGCAGTCGTTGAACCAGATCGAGAAAGCCTACGGGCAGGACAATTCGGTCCTCGACAATTGCCACGTCCGGGTGAGTTTCGCGACCAACAACGAGAAGACGGGAGAGCGCGTGTCGAAGGCGCTCGGCACCAGGACCGAAATGAAGGCGATGAAGAATTATGCCGGACACAGGCTCTCGCCCTGGCTCGGCCATCTGATGGTCTCGCGTTCGGAGACCGCGCGCCAGCTTCTGACCCAGGGCGAGGTCATGCAGCTTCCGTCCGACGAGGAAATCGTCATGATGTCGGGCATTCAGCCGATCCGTGCGAAGAAGGCGGCCTATTATGCCGATCCCCGTCTCGCCGCGCGGATCATGCCGCCGCCCGATCCGGCCGCATCACCACCGCGGGAGGTCCGTCCCGACGACTGGACGGGGCTCGCCGCCACGGCCGATCCCGCCGAGATCGCGGCGATCATCCGGCGCCAGGAGGATGCCGCCAACAGCGGTCTGCGCCGCGAGCCCGAGCTTCCCGATCATGTCGCCATCGTGAAGGAGACAGCGCCCGCACCGCCAGCGCAGGAATTTTCCATTGTCGAGGACGAACCCGAGGACGTCGCGCGCCAGGCTGCGGCGCGGCGACGGATGCAGGGCGTCGCACGTCAGGCGTCGCTCGATCCCCACGACGGCATCGAATTGTAGGAGGTTCCATGCGCGTCCGTCTCAACGTCTATTTTCCGCCCGAGCTGGCGAAACAGGTGAGCGAGCTAGCGATCCGCCGCCGCATCTCGCGCTCGGCGATCGTGGAAGCGGCCGTCGCCTCCTGGATGTCGCCGGACGGCGCCGACCGGATGGAGGCCGCGTTCGCGCGCCGTCTCGACCGGCTTTCGCGCCAGGTCCAGCGGCTCGAACGCAACACCGGCCTCACCACCGAGGCGCTGGCGCTGTTCGTGCGTTTCTGGCTGGCGGTCACGCCCCCGCTGCCCGATGAGGATCAGACGGCCGCCCAGGTCAAGGGGCGCAAGCGCTATGAGGGTTTTGTCGAGACGCTCGGCCGGCGCTATGCAAGCGGCAAGAGCCTGCTCGACGAAATACCGGAGGATGTCGAGCCGAAGGCGCCAGATCAACCATGACAACAGATTGGCATATTCTGCCAATAAGCTTTATGATGCCCTGCTCGTTATGGAGCTTCGCGCAATGCCGACCCGCAATGTCGTTCTGACCGACCATCAGGCCGGTCGATACGCTGGTTCGCTCAGGCCGCTATCAGAACGCCAGCGAGGTGCTGCGGGAAGGCTTGCGGCTGGTGGAACAACGCACCGCGGAAGATGCGGCCAGGCTTGAAGCCTTGAAGAAGGCAGTCGCAGCAGGTTGGGATGACATAGCGGCAGGCCGCTATGCGGATATCACTGAGGAGGGACTCGGCGACTTCATCGGCGCATTGGGCGAGCAGGCGGCAGCATCGCGGAGAATTTCTCCCATCCTGGCGCTCCCGAGCGTCTGACGACCCGCGATCCGGTCGGGACCAATCACCGGGAAGAAGCCTGCTGTCGCGCAACCAGACAGCCAGGCCTCACCGCGATAGTTGGTATTCGCGGACCAGAATCGACGCAGGGACATGCCAGGCCCGCTCGATCTTGCGGATCATCTGGAGCGAGAGCGCCCGCTTGCGAGCCAGAACCTCCGTCGCACGGGACTGGCCGATCAGGGTCGCCAGATCGGCGCGGGTGCGCCCTTCCGCTTCCATCGCCGCCTCGATCGCTTCCACCGGGTCGAGCTTGTCTACCGGCCAACGCTTGCGCTCATATTCATCGACCAGCGTCGCCAGCACATCGAGGCGGTCCTCATCGGCGCTGCCCGCTTCCGCGTTCCAGAACGCCCGGATTTCATCGACCGCCGCGCGATGGTCGTCATCGTTCTTGATTGGTCTGATTTCCATGTGCCTGTCCTTCAGAATTGATCGACGGCTTCGCCGTCGATGCGCGCCACACAGGCCGCGACTCGGTCGATCGCGATCCCGAAAGGAGCCTGACATACACAGCACGCAGAGCGCCGCCCCGCAACGCGTACGTATCTGCCGCCCCCTATACTACGCCCTGACTTAAGTGTTGCTTCGCGTGATTTCCTGTCTCTCTTGATCGACCCCTGACGCCGGGCGGCGGTTCGCCCGGCCCGATGCAGGGGCTTCGTCTTGACCGTCCACCCGATCCGTTCCGAGGCGAAGACACGCGGCGCGCGAATGCTGCGCACGGCGCTGGGACCGTCGATCGCGGCCTGGCTCGATGACAGCCAGGTGATCGAGGTGATGCTGAACCCGGACGGCCGGTTGTGGGTCGACCGGCTCGGCGAAGGGATCAGCGACACCGGCATGACGCTGGCCGCCGCGGACGGGGAGCGCATCGTGCGCCTGGTCGCCCACCATGTCGGCGTCGAGGTTCATGCCCGGTCTCCGCGCGTCTCAGCCGAACTGCCCGAGGGCGGCGAGCGGTTCGAGGGGCTGCTGCCGCCCGTGGTGGCCGCGCCGGCCTTCGCGATCCGCAAGCCCGCCGTCGCGGTGTTCACATTGGACGACTATGTGACCGCCGGGATCATGTCGTCCGCCCAGGCGGACACGCTCCGGCAGGCTGTTCCGGCCCGCGCCAACATTCTCGTGGCGGGTGGAACCGGCAGCGGGAAAACCACGCTGGTCAACGCGCTGCTCGCCGAGGTGGCGAAGACCGCCGACCGCATCGTGCTGATCGAAGATACGCGCGAACTGCAATGCGCCGCGCCCAACCTCGTCGCCATGCGGACCAAGGATGGCGTCGCCTCACTGTCCGATCTTGTCCGCTCGTCGCTGCGCCTGCGGCCCGATCGCATCCCGATCGGCGAGGTGCGCGGCGCCGAGGCGCTCGACCTGCTCAAAGCCTGGGGGACCGGCCACCCCGGCGGCATCGGCACGATCCACGCCGGGACCGCGCTCGGGGCGCTGCGGCGCATGGAGCAGCTTATCCAGGAGGCCGTGATCACGGTGCCCCGCGCGCTGCTCGCCGAGACGATCGACCTGATCGCCGTGCTGGTGCGCGACGGACACGGCCGGCGCCTCGCCGAACTGGCCCGTGTCGAAGGGCTCGACGCTGCCACCGGCGACTACCGCCTCACGCCGCTTTCCACCACCCAACCCGGAGATGAACCATGATCCATGCCATCCGGCATGGCGCACGCCGCGCCATGCTCGCCGCCACCGCCAGCGTCATCGCGCTCACCATCTCGGCGCCCGCCCATGCGGGCGGATCATCGATGCCGTGGGAAGCGCCGCTGCAATCCATCCTCGAAAGCATCGAGGGGCCGGTGGCGAAGATCGTTGCGGTCATCATCATTATCGTGACGGGGCTCACCCTCGCCTTCGGCGACACCAACGGCGGCTTCCGCCGGCTGATCCAGATCGTCTTCGGCCTCAGCATCGCGTTCGCTGCCAGTTCCTTCTTCCTCAGCTTCTTCTCGTTCGGCGGCGGGGCGCTGGTCTGATGGAAGCCGGTGAACCGATCGCGGGTTTCTATGCTCCCGTCCACCGGGCGCTGACCGAACCGATATTGTTCGGCGGCGCTCCACGCTCGCTGGCCATCGTCAACGGAACGTTGGCGGGCGCGATCGGGTTGGGCCTGCGCCTCTGGATCGCGGGCCTCGTCCTCTGGGCCATCGGCCACGCGCTGTCGGTATGGGCCGCGCGGCGCGATCCACAATTTGTGGACGTGGCCCGGCGCCATCTCAAATATCCGGCGTGGATGCAGCCATGATGAGCCTGCGCGAATACCGTGGGCATGCGGCGCATCTGGCCGACTTCCTGCCCTGGGCCGCGCTGGTCGGCGAAGGCGTTGTGCTCAACAAGGACGGGTCGTTCCAGCGCACGGCGCGGTTTCGCGGTCCCGATCTCGACAGCGCCACCCCCGCCGAGCTGGTCGCGACGACCGCACGGCTCAACAATGCGCTGCGCCGTCTGGGCTCGGGATGGGCGATCTTCGTCGAGGCGCAGCGCACCCCCGCGCTCGACTATCCCGATTCCGATTTCCCCGATCCCGTCTCGGCGCTGGTCGATATGGAGCGCCGAGAACAGTTCCGCGAGGAAGGCGCGCATTTCGAGAGCGGCTATTATCTGACGCTGCTGTGGATGCCGCCAGCGGAGGACGCCGCCCGCGCCGAAACCTGGCTCTATGAAGGCCGTTCCGGCGCGGGCGTCGATCCATGGGAATCGCTCGCGGGCTTCAAGGATCGCAGCGACCGTCTGCTCAATCTGATCGATGGCTTCGTCCCGGAAGTTCGCTGGCTCCAGACGCAAGAGACGCTGACCTACCTGCACAGCACGATCTCGACCCGCCGCCAGCGCGTGCGCGTGCCCGAGACCCCGATGCACCTCGATGCGCTGCTCGCCGACGAGCCGCTGACCGGCGGACTCGAACCGAAGCTCGGCGAGCATCATCTGCGCACGCTCACCATCGTCGGCTTCCCGAGCGTGACGTTCCCCGGCCTGCTCGACGAGCTGAACCGGCTCGCCTTCGAGTATCGCTGGTCGACCCGCGCGATTATGCTCGACAAGACCGACGCGACCAGGCTGCTCACCCGCATCCGTCGCCAGTGGTTCGCCAAGCGCAAATCGGTCGCGGCGATCCTGAAAGAGGTGATGACCAACGAGGCGAGCACACTGCTCGACAGCGACGCCTCGAACAAGGCCGCCGACGCGGACACTGCCCTGCAGGAGCTGGGCGCCGATTATGCCGGCATGGCCTACGTCACCGCGACGGTGACGGTATGGGACCGTAATCCCGCCATCGCCGCCGAGAAGCTGCGGCTGGTCGAGAAGGTCATCCAGGGCCGCGACTTCACCGTGATCCCCGAGGGGATGAACGCAATCGAGGCATGGCTGGGGAGCCTGCCCGGTCACACTTACGCCAACGTCCGCCAGCCTCCCATCTCCACTTTCAATCTCGCCCACCTGATCCCCCTGTCAGCGGTATGGGCGGGGCCGGAACGGGACGAGCATTTCGGACAGCCCCCTTTGCTCTACGCAAGGACCGAAGGCTCGACCCCGTTCCGGTTTTCCCTTCATGTCGGCGATGTCGGCCATACTCTCATCGTCGGTCCCACGGGCGCGGGCAAGTCGGTGCTGCTGGCGTTGATGGCGATGCAGTTCCGCCGCTACGCGAATGCCCAGGTCTTCGCCTTCGACTTCGGCGGCTCGATCCGCGCCGCCGCGCTCGCCATGGGCGGCGACTGGCAGGATTTGGGCGGCGGTCTGTCCGACGATGCCGATACCGGCGTCCAGTTGCAGCCGCTCGCGCGGATCGACGATCCTGCCGAACGGGCATGGGCGGCCGAATGGCTGGCAGCGATCCTCGCCAGCGAAGGCGTTGCGGTCGATCCGCAGGCCAAGGAGCATATCTGGTCGGCGCTGGGGTCGCTCGCCTCCGCGCCCCAATCCGAACGCACGCTGACCGGCCTTGCCGTGCTGCTCCAGAGCCAGCAGCTCAAGCAGGCGCTGGCCCCATACTGCATCGGCGGGCCATGGGGCCGGCTGCTCGATGCCGAAGACGAACGGCTGGGTGACGCATCGGTTCAGGCGTTCGAGACCGAGGGGCTGGTCGGCGCGGGAGCGGCCGCCGCCGTGCTCTCCTACCTGTTCCACCGGATCGAAGGGCGGCTGGACGGCTCGCCGACGCTGATCATCATCGACGAGGGCTGGCTGGTGCTCGACAGCCCCGCCTTCGCCGCGCAGCTGCGCGAATGGCTGAAGACGCTGCGCAAGAAGAACGCCAGCGTCATCTTTGCCACGCAGAGTCTCGCCGACATCGAAACCTCGGCCATCGCGCCGGCCATCATCGAATCCTGCCCGACGCGCATCTTCCTGCCCAACGAGCGCGCGGCCGAGCCGCAGATCGCGGCGATCTACGAGCGGTTCGGGCTTAACGCCCGCCAGATCGAAATCCTTGGGCACGCGACGCCCAAGCGGGATTATTATTGCCAGTCGCGGCGGGGAAACCGCCTGTTCGAGCTGGGGCTGGGCGAGGTCGCGCTCGCCTTCACCGCCGCGTCGTCGAAGACCGATCAACTCGCCATTGCCGACATCATCGAGACCCACGGGGCATCCGCGTTCGCCGCGCAATGGCTGCGGCATCGCGGCTGCGCCTGGGCCGTCGAACTGCTGCCCGAACCGGCATCCGGCCGCCAGCCCGAATTTCCTCTCACGTCCGACATGGAGATTTCATCATGAAACTGCCTCCCATCCGCCGCGCCCTTATGATCGGCGTTCTCACCACGTCGGCCGTAATCGGCATCGCCGCGACCACACCCGCGCACGCGCAGTTCGGCGGGGTCGTCTATGATCCCACCAACTACGCGCAGAACGTGCTGACCGCCGCGCGGTCGCTGCAACAGATCAACAACCAGATCACGCAAATCCAGAGCCAAGCGTCGAGCCTGATCAACGAGGCGCGCAACCTTGCCAACCTGCCGCTCTCGACGGTGGACACGCTTCAGCAGCAGGTCCGGCAGACCCAGCAGTTGCTCGGCGAGGCGCAGCGTATCGCCTGGGACGTGCAGGACATCCAGCAGACGTTCAACGGACGATATAGGGGCGCGGGTCTCACCGGCACCAATGCGCAGATGATCGCCAACGCCGATGCCCGCTGGGAGGACAGCGTCGGCGCGTTTCAGGATGCGCTGAAAGTGCAGGCCGGCGTGGTCGGCAATATCGACGGCGCACGCACGACGATGAACAGTCTGGTCACGGCCAGCCAGTCGGCGACCGGCGCGCTCCAGGCGGCGCAGGCGGGCAACCAGCTTCTCGCCCTGCAATCGCAGCAGCTCGCCGACCTCACCGCCGCGGTCGCCGCGCAGGGCCGGGCGCAGGCGCTCGACGCCGCGCGTCAGACCGCGATCGAGGCGGAGGGGCGCGAACGCTTCCGCCGCTTCTTCGGGCGGAACTGACATGATCTCGCGCAACGCGAAGATCGCCGGGATAGCCGCGCTCGCGGGCATCATGTTCGTCGTGGCGGTCGAGACCTTCCGCGAACCGGGCGACATGCCGCTCGACGCGGTCCTGCCGCTGCTCGACGAAGGCGAGGCGCGGACGCTGCTGGCGCGCGAACTCGAACGCTGCGCCGCGCTCACCATGCCCGACAAGGATTGCGAGACGGCATGGGCGGAAAACCGCCGGCGCTTCTTCGGAAGGGATAGCGCCGTCCCCGCGCCGGCCGAGGCTGGCCCGGTTTCCGCCGCCGACAATAGCGCGGCGAGCGATGACAGCCGGGCGAACGAGGCGATCCGGCCGGACCTACCCGGCAATTATGTCCCCGCCGATCGGGCCGGGACCGCCGCGCCATGAGCGATACAGGGATTGTCGATACCTTCCTCGACACCTTCAGCACCTATATCGATTCAGGGTTCGGCCTGCTCGGCGGCGAGGTCGGCTTCCTGTCGTCCACCCTGATCGCGATCGACGTGACCATTGCCGGACTGTTCTGGGCCTGGGGCACCGACGAGGACGTGATCCAGCGTCTGGTGAAGAAGACGCTCTATATCGGCGCCTTTGCTTTCATCATCGGCAATTTCCAGACGCTCGCCACCATCGTCTTCGACAGCTTCGCCAATCTGGGCCTCAAGGCCAGCGGTGACAAGCTCAGTCTCGCCGAGTTCATGAAACCCGGCACCATCGCCGCCAAGGGACTGGATGCGGCGCAGCCGCTGATCGATGCGACCGAGGCGTTCAACAGCCTCTGGGCGGTGTTCGCCAATCTCGCGATCATCGCCGTGCTGCTGCTTTCCTATCTGGTCGTCGTCCTCGCCTTCTTCATCATCGCCATTCAGGTCTTCATCGCGGTGATCGAGTTCAAGCTGGTGACGCTGGCCGGGTTCGTCCTGCTGCCCTTCGCCTTCTGGAACCGCACCGCGTTCATGGCCGAAAAGGTGCTCGGCCATATCGTTTCTTCCGGCATCAAGGTGCTGGTGCTCGCGGTCATCACCGGGATCGGAACCGCGCTGTTCAGCACGTTCACGGTCGCGGTCGGTGCTGATCCCACGGCGCGGGACGTGCTGTCGATCGCGCTCGGCGCGCTGTCTCTGCTCGGCCTTGCGATCTTCGGTCCCGGTATCGCCAACGGCATCGTCTCGGGCGGGCCGCAGCTCGGCGCGGGCGCCGCCGCCGGAACCGCGCTGGCGGTGGGCGGCGCGCTGGCCGGTGGCGCGGCGGCGGCAAAGCTGGGTGTTGGTGCTGCCGGTTCGACCATGGCGGCCGGCGGCAGGATGGGCGCTGCGGCGGCACGCGGCGGCGCCCGGATGGCTGGCGGCGCTGCGGGCGCCTACAGCGTCGGCGCGCTCGGCAAGAGCGGCGCGGGCGCGGTGGCGGGCGGCATGGCCGCTGTCGGGCAGAAGGCGGCGGGTGCGGTCGCCAGCGCCGCGATGTCGCCGCTACGCAAGGCGGCCGCATCGATGAAGGACAATTATCGTTCGGGCGCCCGGGCGGGGATGGGGGCGGCCTCACAGGCAACGGCAGCCGCGACTTCGGCCGCATCGCCATCCGCGGCCGCGCAGCCCGCATGGGCCGCGCGCATGAAGAACCGCCAGTCCGCCGCGCACGGCGCGACCGTCCTCGCCCACACCATGAAGGCGGGCGACAGCCAGGGCGGCGGCGGTGCTCCCGACATCAGGGAAAAGGAGTGATCGCCGATGTTCCGCAGACCTTCCATCCGCTACAGCCAGATGCTCGAAGCTGTGACGCCGTATCAGCGCGCCGCGCAAGTGTGGGACGACCGCATCGGTTCCGCCCGCGTGCAGGCGCGGAACTGGCGGCTTGCCTTCTTCGGATGCCTTGCCCTGTCCGGGGGCCTTGCGGGCGGGTTGGTCTGGCAATCCGCGCGCGGGCATATCGTGCCGTGGGTGGTCGAGGTCGACCGGCTCGGCGAAGCGCAAGCGGTCGCCCCGGCCGAAGCGGGCTACCGGCCGACCGATCCGCAGATCGCGTTCCATCTCGCGCGCTTTATCGAACAAGTGCGCGCGATCCCGGCCGATCCGGTCATCATCCGCCAGAACTGGCTGCGCGCCTACGACTTCACCACAGACAAGGGGACATTGGCGCTCAACGACTATGCGCGCGCTAACGATCCGTTCGCCAATGTCGGACGGGTCCAGGTCGCGGTGGATGTGTCGAGCGTGATCCGGGCATCGCCCGAGTCTTTCCGCGTCGCATGGACCGAGCGGCGCTATCAGGACGGCAATCTGGCCGCGACGACACGCTGGTCGGCGATCCTCACCGTCGTCGTGCAGCCGCCGCGCACCCCCGACGCGCTGCGCAAGAATCCGCTGGGCGTCTTCGTCAATGCTCTCAACTGGTCGAAGGAACTGACCCAATGAGAAATCCGTGCTTGTGCAAGGCCGCCATGCCCGCCTTGCTCCTCTCCGCATCCATGCTCGGCGCCTGCGCCACCACATCGGCGAAGACGGCCGATACCGGGCAGATCGAGATCGCCGCGTCCCCCGCGCCCGAGCCGCCGCGCGCGGTCGAGGTGGTGGCGATCCCCGAGCCGCTGCCGCTGCCCGGCCAGTTGAAGCCGGTTACGGCCAGCGCGCGGCGTCCCGAGTCCGCCGATCCACGCCAGCGCATCGGCGCGGCCAATGCCGCCGCCCGCATCCAGCCCACCCGCGATGGCTATGTGAACGCGATCCAGCAATATCCCTGGGCCGAAGGCGCGCTCTATCAGGTCTATGCCGCGCCCGGCCAGGTGACGGACATCGCGCTTCAGGAAGGCGAGCAGCTCGTCGGGCCGGGGCCGGTCGCTGCGGGCGATACCGTGCGCTGGATCATCGGCGATACGGTGAGCGGCGCCGGTCCAACGGCGCGTGTCCACATCCTCGTGAAGCCGAGCCGGCCGGACATTTCCACTAACCTCGTCATCAATACCGACCGGCGCACCTACCATCTGGAACTACGCGCCACGCCTTCGACATACATGGCGTCGGTGTCGTGGACCTATCCCCATGACCAGTTGATCGCGCTACGCCGCGCGAATGCGGCAGCGGCAACAGCCGCGCCGGTCACGGCGGGCCTCGATCTCTCCGCGCTCGATTTCCGCTACCGGATCGAGGGCGACCGCGTGTCATGGAAGCCCGCCCGTGCGTTCGACGATGGGCAGCAGGTGTTCATCGAGTTTCCTCACCAGATCGCGCAGGGCGAGATGCCGCCGCTGTTCGTGACCGGCGCCGCCGGGGACGCCGAACTGGTCAATTACCGCGTGCAGGGCCGCTATATGGTCGTGGACCGCCTGTTCGCCGCCGCCGAACTGCGGCTCGGCGACAAGCGCACCGCGCGGCGCGTGCGCATCCTGCGCGAAGATGCGCGAAGGGGGCGGCCGTGAGCGATCCCGCCATCACGGCACCCGCAGGGCCGGCCACCGCACCGGCAGCGCCACAGCCACAGCCCGGACCCACCAATCCCGCCGCCTTCCAGCTTCGCGGCCCGACGCCGCGTGTCATGCGCCTGTCGAGAAAGGCGCTGGCCACGCTTGGCGTCGTCGCGGGGCTCGGGATCGGCGGATCGCTCTGGTATGCGCTCGCACCCAGGGGAGAAAAGGCGGCAACGGAACTCTACAACACCGACAGCCGCGCCGCCTCGGAGACCATCACCTCGGGGCCGAAGGATTATAGCCGGGCGCCCAAACTCGGCGAGCCGCTCCCCGGCGATCTCGGGCGCCCGATCCTGTCTGCACAGCAGCGTGGGGAGAATGTGCCTGTTCCATCCATGGGAGCCGGACAGCCCGATCCGCGCGCGCAGGCCGAGGAAGCTGCCCGCCAGCGCATCGCCCAGGAGCGCGACGCCGCTCGCACCAGCACGGTATTCCTCGGCGGTGGTGGCGTCGGGGCAGCCGGGATGCCGATCATGCCCGCGCTTCCCGGCCTCGCCACGGCTGATGCAGCCACCCCGCCGCCAGCCGAAGCCGCACAGACCGACCAAAGCGCGAAGCGGGTCTTCATGGCGCAGGCATCCAGCCAGCGCACGGTGAGCGCCGAGCGGCTGACCGCGCCGGCCTCGCCCAACATCATCCAGGCCGGGAGCATCATCCCCGCCGCGCTGATCACAGGCATCCGTTCCGATCTTCCGGGGCAGATCACCGCGCAGGTGACGCAGAACGTCTATGACAGCATCACCGGGCGCATCCTGCTCATTCCGCAGGGCGCGCGGCTGATCGGCGAATATGACAGCGAAGTGGCAGCCGGGCAGAATCGCGTGCTGCTAGCCTGGGATCGGCTGATCATGCCGGATGGCCGCTCGATCATCCTCGAACGCCAGCCCGGCGCCGATGCCGCGGGCTACGCCGGCTTACAGGACCGCGTGAACCAGCATTGGGGCAACCTGCTCAAAGCCGCCGCCGTCTCGACGCTGCTCGGCGTCGGGGCCGAACTGGGCGCGGACAGCGACGACGATCTGATCCGTGCGCTGCGGCGCGGCTCGCAGGACACCGTCAACCAGACGGGCCAGCAGATCGTGCGGCGGCAACTGAATGTCCAGCCGACGCTCACCATCCGGCCGGGGCATCCGCTCAGGATTGTTCTGACTCGCGATCTTGTGCTCGACCCCATTGGAGGCAGCCGATGACGAAACTCAAGCTGGGACCGCTGGCCGATGATCGGCCCGTCAAGCTGTCGGTCGAACTGCCCGCTGCCGTGCACCGTGATCTCATCTTGTATGCCGATGCGCTGGCCGCAGAGACCGGGCAACAGCCAGTCCCACCGGAGAAGCTCGTCGTACCGATGCTCGTCCGGTTCATGGCGACAGATCGGGCGTTCGCCAAAGCACGGCGCGCGCAGGGGAACTGATGGTGTCGACGGCCTGTCTTATTTGCCGAAGAACCGCTTGTGCCGTGCCTGGGCATCTGCCTCTGTTACAGCCATGTCCGCGTTGAAACACTCGTCGCCGCGCACCGTCCCTTCCGCGCATTGTGCCATGACTTGCCGCGCCTCGTCGAGATGCGCCGCAAAATACTGCTTGCCGCGCGGTTCGGCCGGAACCGGCGAGGCGGGTGGGCCGGCAACGATAGCCGTCTGTTCGACCGGCGCGATCAGAGGCCGCAGCACGAAGCCCGCGCCGAACCCGATGATCAGCGCGACCAGAACGATGATGAGTGTTCTGCCTTGTGTCACGACGATTTCCTTTCCCAAGTGTGTCAAATGAGGCGGCCCGTTGGTTGCGATCGGGCCGGTTAACGTCGTATGTCTCTCCCAGCGCTGTGGCTCAGGGAATATCGAAGGCGAGCGCGTAGCGATCGCGCACAAAGGCCAGGAACCGCCGCAATGCGGGGTTGCCATTATCCGTTCGCCAATAGCCCGAAAAGACGATCAATGCGGCGCCCTGCTCGCCATGCACAGGCCGATAGACCACATCGGGGTAGCGCGCGCCGGTTCCGCCCTCACATATGATCGAAAGCCCGATCCCACCGCCCAACGTGCTCAATATACCCTCGCGGCTGACATGGTGCATCCTGACGTCGGGCTGGACGCCGGCAACCGACAAACGGCCTGTCAGCATATCGCGGATTTCCGGGCCGGGGTCGGCGGCCGGCAACAGGAAACGCTCGCGGCGCAAATCCGTCCAATAAAGCGGATTGTGATCAGCCAAAGGGTGATGGGCCGGCAAAGCGACCATCACTCGCTCGCTCCAGAGTGCCTCATGCCGGAAACCGTCAAAACTGGCGTCGCCGACCAGGATGGCGATGTCGATCTCGCCCGTATCGAGGCCAGCGAACAGTGCGCTTCGACCGGCCTCGACCCCGTCCAGTTCAACATCGGGATGGGCGTTGCGCCAACCCAGCATCGTCGCCCGCAGATGGCCGGCCGAGATGGCGTTATTGTGCCCCACCGTCAACCCGCCGGCGCGGCCTTGCCCGGCCGCGCGCATAGCCCTCACCATCTTGTCGGCGCTCGCGATCATCGCGCGGGCGCTATGGATGAAGTGGGTGCCAGCGATGGTTGTGGTGACGCCGGCGCGGGAACGGTTGAAAATCTCGCCGTTTACCACACGCTCTAGCTTGAGGATGTTCCTGCTCAGCGTAGACTGCTCCACCCCCAGCACACGGGCCGCCCGATAAAAACTGCCATGATCGGCCGCCGCAATGGCGTAGCGAAGCTGTCGGATATCGAATGGCATCCTTTTCCCTTTGTTCTTAGCGCCTTATTTGTTGTTTGCCGAGCCTCCGCGAACGAGCAATCTTTTGCCTCCGCCACAGATGTGTCCATCACGGGTACGAACTCCCGGGCAGGATCAGCTTTGATGATTGGAAAAAGCGCCTTGCAAGTCCGACTTCGCAACGTCATGCATGCAAAGGACGATATTCCAAGGAATGTCACGCTGGCACGTGGATTTGCGACTAGCAGGGATCGCTGTGCAAGTCCTATGAATGGGAGCAATCGCGCCACAGTGGACATGACCGGATCGGGAAAGCTTTTCAGAACATTGAGGCGCTGTTACAGCGTTCGCCGAAAACGAGGCCTGGCCAAAGTCTACCGTCCAATTTTCCCCATCGCCCCTCCAGCGCAGTTTGTTAAAAATAGAGGTGACGTGCCGTCCGCTATTGCTGATGGCGCGAGTGACGGGGCTCGAACCCGCGACCTCCGGCGTGACAGGCCGGCGCTCTAACCAACTGAGCTACACCCGCAATGTGTCAGGATTGAATAGTTCCGACAGATCGTCTCGTCAATAAAAAACATAATTAATATTTATAATCTGCAATCATAATTCTATGAGATACAGAAAAAATTCCCGAACAGATGAAGCGATCGGGTTGCATTGCTAAATATTAAACGGATATACCTTGCATTATCAGGCACAATTACTCAGTACTGGTTTTTCGTACTTATTTACCTTTCGCAGTCATTGTTTCTATGGCGAGACATAATCTTATCAAACGCAGGTCTTACCGGAAGCGAAAATTCCTGATTGGCGATGACTTCCGACTGCGTTCGTATCCTACGGCTAACCGTAATGGTTGCTATCAGGTCGTTTTACGCTCACGATGATCTGGAGGACATCGAGGTGATTGGGCGCCGTAAATTTCGACCACCTTGCAGAGCCTGGCCATGTGCCAGGCTTCAAGCTTATCCATAAAATAGCCGCTACCGCCTCCACGAGCGATGCCGAGTTCGAAGCCACATTCGCGCAATCCGGCTCGCGCCCTGTCTGCCAGCATCTTAATCGATGCCGCCTTGCACCCCATAAGCTGAGTCATTTTCCTTTCTGAAACCGCTTGTCCCTGCATCTCCATCAAGATCTGAACAAACCTAGCTGGGCCGGGGCTGTCGATCTGGAGAAACTGGCGGATATTCTCTACAGAAACCGAAGGGGTAGGGAGTTTGAGCGCCTCCAACGACCGATCGAGTGCTCCCGCCCGTTCGATGAACTGCCGCAGCGTTTGCACGAGCTGCGTCAGGGTGTTGACGAGTTCAGCAAAATCGTCGGCGTTGAAGCAATTGCCCTGACCCTCACGTCCGGGAAACTCCAGCGTTGTTCGATCAATGTTGCGATCGCGATGGTACATTCCATTGCTCCACAGGAAATATAACGACATTTGAATCGTCGGAGGCTGCATTCGATACATCGACGGTATTGAGACAACGGCTCGCTTTGTTGCAGAAGTGCTCCGCCCCATTGGCGATATGTGGGATCAGGCTTTGGGCGCCCGATCCATCCCGGACCGCATAGAACCGTTCCAGTTCATAGAGCAGCGCTGCATAACAGGCGCGTTCGGGCGCGATCGCCCTGATCTCCGGCCGGATTTCGCCGGCGAAGGACAGCGCTGCTTTAATCCGTTGCTCCGAATTTCTGCCTTGTGGCCATCCAGCTCCAACCGGCTCCCATCGCCAGCGCGCCCAATTGCAGATGACTGGGCTCTCCTGGGCGACACCGACCAGGCGCTTCTCGAGTCCCGGCAAGACCAGTTGCCGCGGAAGCCGGTCTACCCCGTCCAAAATCGAAGGCCAATATTCATGGATTTTGTCGATCGATCGGCTTGCCTCCCCTTCCGTGATGAAAAGTCGCAGATATCGCCAGTCAATGATCGCCAGCCTCTCCGCGAGGCGCGGGCTACCACGATCATATCGCTCGATAAGGTCGGCAGGCAGGTCGCAGGCCAGCAATTGTTGCCGCAACGTCGGCAGGATGGCCGCTTTTTCTTTGGGCTCGAGCCATCGAAAATCCTGTTCCAGACGGAACATCGTCGCACGATGCCGATCAACATCATGCATGCCCAGAAATGGCGGAGCGGGCCAATGATCGGCTGAAACTGCCAGCAGCTCCCGCTCATGTTCTGCAAGGCTCTGAAGGGAATGGTGGAACAGTTTCACAAGAAAGGGTCGCTGTTCCCCCTCTGGGGCTGATCTCACTGTCGCATATATGAGTTTCCCATTTTCAACGGCGCGGAACTCCGGGTTGACGGCGGCGGGAAAGGCGGGATCATATTGTTTTGAAAGAGGCGCGAGCCATCGCCGGATCTCGACATTGATCAGCAGAGCGTGAAAACCGTCAGCGCTCTTGACCTTGGGATACCAGGGGGCTTCTGAGTCGAAGAGGACCCGGAGCCGTTCGCTCTGGGAAGTCAGCGTATCGAGTAGTCGATAAGCTACAGCACAAAAGATCAATGCCTGTCGCGCCAGCAGGACCGAGATGAAAATAATCGTCAGGTGCGGTACGGTGCCGCGCCACAGATCGATTGCGACCCAGCTGATGACATAAAGAAACGCGCCACCCGACCAGAGTTTGCTCGCGATTTCGGGAGAAAGCGACCGTTGCGATCCAAGTTCGGAAGATGCTCCGTACCGCACCGCTATCGAACCCGCACCACAAAAGGTCAGCAGAGCAAGAAGCAGCAAGGGATATGTGTGGGCAAGCCAGATGATCACTAGAACGATGCATAGTATCAATCCAAGCAGGTGGAGGAGATACCGATAATAGCGAACAGCGTGATCGTGATGGCGGTCGAACAGACCGACTTTCCGGTGCTGGCGACAAATATGATCCGCGCCGCTGCGATAGATTCGCCTGATCAGCGTTTCCATCCCCAGATGGAACAGAAAAAAGCCCAGCGCGGCCCCGCCCAGGAGCGCGACAAGCTCATCGCGCTCATAGTGCCGGAGAAACGAGGGGAGAAGTTGTGATATCCGGCCTGAGCCAAGGATTATCAATATCTTCCACGGCAATAGCAGAGATACCAGCAAGCCCGCCTGCGAAGCTATGAAGGCGATGGCAAAAATCAGGACATGGCCAGGTGTCTCTTCAATCAGGGTCCGATAGGCAAGGAGCAAGTCATGCCGTGGCTTCGTGCGATTCCCTGCGTGGTTCGCGGATAGCGGCTGTCCGGCTGAAGATCGGTCAAACATGATCAAGCCTTGCCCCCCGCGCAGGAAGCAGCGGTTCTCATTCCGACGGACGCGGTCAGATTATGAAAATCAGGGCCTATCGCGGCATGATTGATGAGATCGATCCTGTGCCCTTTCTTCCGCACGACATCGGCAAATTTGCGCTGGAGGGCAAAGGGCGTGATCTGGTCGTGCTCGTTCCCGATCATGATGATGCGGCGCGAGGAATCCGGTACGATACCATCGACGTGGACGAGTGGATCGTAGACGTGGGCGGCCAGCGACGCGCGGGGAGTTTTCCCGGCGCGAGCATCCATATAGCGAGCGCGCTCCAGAAGCGAAAAAGCCCCGGATGTCAGCACAGCGCAGGATATGTCGCGACGTCCCATGGTCAGAAGGGCCGCGGCTGCCGTGGCGCCACCGCTATGACCATAGAGCACGAAGCTCTTGAGCTTGTACCGTTCCCGAAGTCTGTCAAGAGTCGCATTCAGCGCGAGAAATTCGGCGCTATACCGGGTGCGTAGATGGTTCCCGCTGGAACCATAGGTTCCCGGCCGTTCTACGAGGATGACGGGATGGCCATAGCGGCGGGCCATGCGATCCGCGATCGCCTGCTGTTGTCGAGCCGTATTTTCGGGAATATCCGCCGGCGGGCGTCGCGCAAGACGATGCCGGTCGGCCCTAAAGAACACGATCACGCGTTCTGCGCCATCGACCGCGCCGCCCACAAAATACCGGATGCAGTCCTCACCCGACGGATATTCGGCCCAGACCGCATCCGAAACCGGACACTGCGCCTTGTCCGCTGGCGCGCCCCAGACAAGCGGAACGGACGACTGATCGACGGGCGTGGCCGCCCCGCATCCCAGCAGCGCCAGGGCAGGAAACAGGACACGGCCCAGTCGCGCCCGCAAGTGGCCGGCAAACATGGCTCAGCTCCGCATCATGATGAAGCCCGCGGGCACGTTGCCATCATGATCAAAATGCTGTGCAGATATCAAAGGCAGTGTGGCGGATCCAACTGCGCAAGTCTCGGTCATATCGTCGACGGCGTTCTGCGCTCCGGCGTAAACCAGTTCAAATCCCCCTAGGGGCAATGCACGCACATATCCGTCCAGGGCTCGCAAGTGGGCATGACGCCAGACATGCCGGATGAAGGCATCGACCTTTCCCCGGCAACTGGCGACCATGCGCACCGCCTTGCGCTTTCCGCCGGTCGGCCGCTCGGCATCCGGGAACAGGGCTTCGATCAGGGTGCCCGCCGTATCGCGGGCCTGCCCGTTGGTCACGAAATGATGCAATCCCATATCCGGATTGGCGTTCACCTCAATCACCACCCAGCGCTGGTCATTCGGGGACCGGGCGATATCCTCCGCGAGCAGGTCGAACCCAATATGGAGGGGATTGAAGACGGCCTTTCGCGTTTGAACGGCAATCTCCGCCCAATCTGGGTGGGCGGTATCGGATACATCCACGCTTTCGCCGCCGGAGCCGATGTTTGCCACGGAATGCAATTGCAGATAATGGCCGCTTTCCAGCACCGTCCGCCCGTCCATGCCTTCCTCGGCCAGATTGCGAAGCATCATCGGGGTCAGCCTAACGGGCTTCGAGCCGTCATGCGGATTGCTCTTGCGGCGTTCATTCTTGAGCGCGATCAGTTCGTCGATATTGTGCCTGCCATCGCCGATCAGATGGGCCGGCACGCGCTGTGTGGCAGCGCGGATCACATTGCCGATGACCAAAACCCGGTAATCCCTGCCCGTATGATATTCTTCCACGATCACCGTGCGAGATCCGGTTTCCAGTGCTTCTGTCCAAGCCTGCTCGAAGTGCGGGAAGGTCGTGATATCTGTGGTGACACCAGCGCCGCCCGATCCGCTTGCCGGTTTGATGACGGCGGGCATGCCGAGTGACTGAGCGAATGCCCAGGCCTGCTTGATCTGTTCTGCGGGAAAAAGATCGCCTTGCGGGACGTGCACGCCGGCATCCTGCAGCAATCGCTTGGTCCAATCCTTGCTGCCGGTGGCGGCACGCGAGACGGCAAGGGTTCCATCGGACATGCCCTGGAAGAACCTGACCTGCCGCTCACCGTCCGAAAGGAGCGTGATTTCCGGGGTCAGTGCCGTCACTTCAAGGTTGCGGGCATACGCCGCCTGCCTGAGGAGGCGCATCTGTGTCGAATAGTCGCGTTTGAACGAATCGCCCCCGCACGTAGCGCCATGAGAGGGAGCTGGATCAATAACCGGAGGCGCATGGGAATCAAGCCCGGTTGCACGCTCCTTGACGATCCGGAAGCTCTCGTCGAGCAACATGCGGGGCAGTTCGGTCGCCGGTTGGCCATAGTCCGCAAAGCAGGGCACTGCGATGGCCGGATTGGAATCGACCCTGATGACCGAGACATTCTCGTCATGATCCGCGGGCAAGGAGAAATCCTTCACCCTCAGGTTGAGACCCAGCAGGATAGAATGTGAGAGAGTGTTTGCGGCACGTTCGACCAGGGCGACAATCGAGGGATGCAGATGACCGATGATGCTAATGCATTTGTCGTGGGCTGCTCGACACACGGCGGCGGCCAGCTTGCCGGCCACGAATACCATCTCGACTTCAGTGCCGGCGACATGGTCCTCGACAAGGACCCGTTGCCCTTTGGATGCGGCTTTCTTCCAGGCGGTGAGGAAAGCTGCTTCATTGGCGAGGCCAGTGGTCGCATCAACATTTCCAACACCCCGGACGGGCTTTACAACCTGCGCGTACATGCATTGACGGAAATGGGTAAGCGCCCTTTTGCGATCGGCAAAAATGCGACCTCTCGGCACAGGGATTCCATGATCCGTGAGGAGCGCCCTGGTCGCAGCCCTGTTTGCGGTAATCCGACTCGAAGCTATTGCAACTTCAGGGGCGTTCTGCCGGAAGAAAATTTCATAACCATCCTTGGAGACGCGGTAAATCAGCCCTCGAACGGTCTCGACCGCAAATCCTTGCGACAGAGCCACATCGCTGATGAGCGTGCGAGCGATATTCCGCTCCTCGCCAAGACCATCCACCGCGGAAAAATCATTGGCGCCTTCAGCCATGATCCCTTCAAGAATCCGATTATTGGAGCTCGGATCGAAATCCTGCCTCATCTTGGGAGCTGCCATCGCAGTCCGTGTTGCGCGCGAACGCTGAGACTCGCTGCCGGAAATTTCACGGATGGCGGTGGCCAGGTCGATCCTGGCCGGACGATATTCCTCGATCTCACCGCTTTCGATGCGCTTTTGGAGACCATCGAGAAACGCATGAATGTCGGTGACGTCCAGACCCACTAGATCGCGCACATGGTAACGCCACCAGGCCATGTCGAGGATGCGGGCGATCGTCGCTTCATCGAACCTGTATTTGATGACCTTCGCGGGCGAGCCACCCACTATGGCGAAGGGCGGCACATCCCTGACGACAACAGCGCCCGCAGCGACGACGGCGCCATAGCCGATAGTCACGCCACCCCTGAGCAGCGTAGCGTTCCCGATCCATGCATCGTCCTGGATGACGAGCGGCCCTCTTATGGTGTTCTCAAAGGGCGGAACCTCAGCCTCCACCTCAAATGTCCGTCCCATCCAGCGTGTATAATATTCGCGGCATGCAAAAGGATGGGTGCTGATCCTGTCGAGCGGGTGCTCATTGCCGATCAACCGAGAGTAAGGCGCGATGCTGCAATAGCGTCCGACGTTAGCCCCGCTGCCAAGGGCCGAATGCAGATAGGAAAAGGCCCCGCAATTGCTGAAGCCTTTCCTGCCCGACATGGATGCAAAGGGCTCAAGAGAGATCGGACCTTTCAGTGTTATCTCTTCGCCTTCGCGATAAATGCCGCGCGTTTTGAACGGGTGCAGCAGGTAGATATTATGACTGAGGAAAAACTCCTCGATCGCTGAGGTCCACCTGAACTTGAACGGATAGTTAATGGGTTCTGCGGTCATCTCTTTATCGATCATCATTCCGCCGCGACCGATGTTTCCACGCGGCTCTGGACGAGCTGCGTCAATCGTTCGCAGACTTCCCCGAAGTCGGAATCGCGCCGCGAGCCCTTGATCAGCAAGAGGTCGCCTGATCGCAGTTCACGATGGAGATATTCGGCAAGTGCCGAAGCTGATGAGAAATGGGGTCCCATCAACCCATGGGGCAGAACGGCCCGCAGGAACTGCATCTCTTCACCGTGCGTCAAGATCAGGTCGGGCGCGGCATCGAGGAGAGGCGTGGCGAGGCTTTCGTGCAAGGATTGGCTGAGGTCGCCCAGGTGAACGATCCGCCCCAATATGGCGATCTTGCGTCCATCGCTTCGCGTCGGCGCCTCTTTGAGAACGGAAATAGCGTTGAGCATGGAACTCACCGTCGCGTTCCAGCTGTCGTCGATCACATCAACCGTACCACCGTCACGCATCGGCAACTCGAGGCGACGCAGCCGGCCTTCTTCAGGCTCAAAGCCCGCAAGTTGCCGCGCAGCGGCCTGTAGATCGTACCCCGTCGCGTAGAGCACGCTCATCGCCGCCAGCGCGTTGTTCATCATTCCGCTTCCGGGCAACGGCACGTGAAGGTCTATGAGCTCCCCTTCGGGCGTGACCAATTGCACCTGACTGCCCGTGTCGGTGTGCTTGCGGTCAAGTACGCGCAATGTTGCCTTTGGGCTGTCGCCGAAAGTCACGACCCGCTTTGCATGCTCCTGTGCTGCCGTAAGCACGGTATCGAAGCAGGCAAGATGCTCGCCGACGACCGCGACCGCAGGCCCCGTCAGGCCATCGAATATCCGCGACTTGAACTTGGCGGTATCTTTAACCGAAGCGATCCGCTCGCTGCGCGCCTGCGATATCCCGAGTTCTGTTATCAACGCCACCGTCGGCTTGATCTGGCGCGTGATCGGTCCCCGCCGCATCCAGAGAGCGCTTTGGGCAATTTCCACGATGGCCGCGGAATGATAGCCCGCGAGATTAGCGAGCAGCGCTGGCGCGCCCACACGCGAGTTGTAATTACCGAAACTCGCCAGTGCTCTCGTTTCCTTGCCCAGCAGATGCTTTAGCATGCCGACGGTCGTCGACTTTCCGGCCGTGCCGGTAATCGCGATGACGTCGCCCTCGAACCGCTGCCGCGCCGCAAAACCCAGTTCGATGAGCGCCCTAATTGGATCATCGACCTGCAACAGAGGAAAACCCTTGGGCAGACCCGGGACCGGTCGCGCCACTATAGCGCCCGCAAGACGTCCCGCATGACGCGCGAGCACATGATGCGTGTCCCAACTCTTGGCCGCTGAACTGAACTGCTCGTGAAAAGCGAGTGCGTCATAGTGGGAAGCCACATAGAGAACCGGATCATCGACATGGTCGACATGGCCGAAACCGCGAATGATTGAACGGACGAACCAGCCTGCCGGAGGCCGGACCAGCCATTTCCCGCCTGTCACCAACTCGATCTGCTCGGCGGTCCAGGTCTGCCCCGCCTTGGGCCTGAGGACGTCCGCAGGAAAATCGGTTCGGTAGTTGCGCGTCATGCGGGTCACATCGGCGGGTGAACCCGTTGGAGCGTCCAGCTTGATCCGGAGCGGCAGCGCTACAGGCATGATTGCTTCTCGCCCGGAAACCGCACCGACTGTCAGTTGCAGGTCGATATTGTCCCAGTCTTTTATATAGGGTGGCCGCAAGCCATAATAGTCGCGGTAAATCTGCCCCGGTTTCCAGCGGGTCGTCGGCATGAGCCAGTCGCATGGGTCATGGTCCATGCCCAGGCCCCAGGGTTTCATGGTCGTCGTGGCCACGGGCACGCCGCGAATATCGAGTCTGATATCCTCCGCGACCGGTGCATCGGCGCGCCAGAATGTTTCGACCCACAGCATCCGGCGACGCTGGATCTGCTTTGGTTTCACCCGCACGCCGAGCAAAGTTAAAGGCCCCAACTGCACAGGATCGATACGTGCATCTTCGGGCACATCATCGACTAGCCACCTGTCATCCAGCGTATAGGCGGACTCCATCAAAATCGGCGAAGTCATCAAGCCATTCGAGGCCGGTTTCGTGGAACGGCGTGGCTTTCTGCGCCGAACCGGCGGAGACAGCTCGATGATGCCCGTTCCGTTAACTGCGCACTGCAAATGCGTACCCATGGTTTCGCATTTCTGGCCAAACTTCCGTATCGCCTCGATCGCATCTGGCCCTTCCAACTGCCTGGTGAAGCCAAAGCCTCCGGCCAGCGGCGTGAACACAACCCGCTCGACGCCATTGTTGCTCAATTCGAGGGAGAACAGCCCCGCGTCGAAAGCGGTGCTGCGGATGGAATCAAACAATAAATCTCCGGCGTCGTGAATGATCGGTCGCTGCTGATAGATCTCGACGCCCTGGAGCACATGGGCGGAAGCCCCCAGAACGGCATCGGCTCCTGCCTCGATCAAAGCGTGGCCGACTGCAATTTCATCGGCGTCGGGCTCTTCGACGAGATTCGTGCCCCAATGCACGGCTACGACGACTACATTGGCTTTCTCACGCGCCGCTGCGATATGACGTGTCATTGTCTCGCACCACAGGCCGGGGGCTTCGGGAGGCAGATAGGCCGAGCCTGGCCGATCGTCGGTAGCGGCAAATCGGTGCTGGGTAGAATCGATCGAGAAGATCGCTACGGTAAGATCACCGGCTTGGCGGAATAGTGGTGCGAACGCCTCATCGACGGTGCGTCCTGTGCCGACATGGCCGATACCGGCCCTATCGAGCCATTCGCCCTGATCGACCACCGCGTCCGCTCCATAATCTCCGCTATGATTGTTCGCCGTTGCGACGACATCGACGCCCGCCTGCGAGAGCAGACAAGCCATCTCCGGCCTGGCACGATAGTAGTAGGGACCATTCTCCCCCTTTTTCGTGCCCTGCTCACCCTTGGTGGTGACCACGCATTCTAGGTTGACCACCGCTATGTCAGCGGCCGCCAGCGCGGGAACGCGCACGATATTTGCTGCCTCCAGATCAGCGGTACGGTAATGCTGCCGGCGGCCGAGATTGACGTCTCCACCCCAAGCCAACACCGGCCCCTTTTTCTGGGGAGCGGCTATCAGTTCCTGTGCCTTCGCTGATTTGCTTAATAGATAGTACCGGTAGGCGACCAAGCCTGAAAGATAATGTTCAACATCATCGATACGGACACGGAAAGCGTGGTGACGGATGAAGAAGGAGCCGACAATGCGTTGCGGATTGGCGAAGAACATCGCCAATTCCGGCCAGAAATGGCCATTCAGAAGGTAGCGCGCACGGTAATGGAGAGCCCGTTGGAACTTGGGCAAATCGATTTCATCCAGCAGATGCCGCATCTCCGGCATCGTCTCGATGCGGTCCAGCATCGCCTGGGCGGCCATCATCAATTCGAGCAAGGTCGGGAACGTTGTGATCCGATTAAGAATAAAATCCAGATAATCCTTCACATTCTGGATGCCGAACCGAAAATAGCGCTCATCGGGACGGTAGCGGGTGAGTTCGTTGACGCAGTAACTCAGCCAATGGTCATTATGCCGCCAATGCTCCTTTGCGATGAAATGCTCGAAGGCCTTCTCCACCGTCGTTAGCCAGCGCTCATCCTTTGTGAGGCTGTAAAGACGCATCAGGCCGAACGCAGCTTCGCCTTCATAGTAGATGGTTCGAAAAGATTCCTTGAGCGTGAGATCCGGGAAGTTGAGAACATGGACAAAGGAGCCGTCACGGCTCCGCTGCATATACTGGACGCCAAGGGCGAGCTTTTCGAGCAAAGGAAGATTATCGATGCAGCCGGTCACGGCAGCATGACGCGTGAAGGCGAGGATAGCCACTGCATTGGCACCAAGCTTGATTTCATTGCCAACATCAACAAGGAACGCCGCTTCGGTGCCGTTAGGGAGCGTAGCGGTACGGATCGCTTCGTGGCATAGCCAGCCTAGCGACCGGTCTATCGCCGCCCACAGCCTTGCATCCCGCGTCACTTCCCATGCCTCTATCATGGCATAGGTGGTGCTCGCATGGCGAAGGGCGTTGTAGGCCGGGATTTCCCGGTCGAAACAGGGATGCCAGCCATAGATGAAGCGACCATCCTCCCCAACCTGTCCCGCGAGGAACGAGCTGCTGCTTTGGAGCAGTTCAGTTAGGATATCCTCATCCAGTGTATCGATAATACGTCGGCCAGCCGACCTGCCTGGTCCCGCAATCTCATGCACTGCATCGCGTTTCTCCAGATCAATGAAGAAGCCGCGCGAGGAGAACATCCAGACTGATGTCGCATCGCTGAAGTCCACGCCGGCAAGGCCGTGGCGCAACCGTGCATAGCGCTGGAAATTCTTCTCGTTCACCACGCAATGCGGATATTTGGGGCCGCCATAGAACATGGCGTTTGCGTTGATTTCAGTTTCGAGGAAAGCATGGCGGCAATTGGGATCGAGCGAAATTCCCTGCCGACAATAGTTCCGCTTCACCTGAGTGAGTTGCTGTTTGAGCGTTCCCCAATCGTTGTGTCGGATGCCGTCAATGAGATCGACGCGCAGCCAGCGGATCGTGTTTGGATTCTTCCGCGTTATCCGGTCCAATCGTGAGACGCCCCTTCGCCAGGCGTCGTCAAAGGTCGATCCGCGATAGGTCTCAACGCGGGCTCGCTTGTGGGTGTCGGTAAAAGAAAAGAAGAGAATATATTCTGACCCCGCCTGGCCCACGGGAACGGCAGCCTCCTTCAGTCGATCGTAAACGGACTGCATCAGCAGGGAAATCGGATTATCGGTCATGTCAATCTCATCGGATTTTGCGCGGGGAGCATGCCCGTGCACTGAAGGGGGTATGATCCGGGTCATCGTTCGCGAAGCGCCTCTCGGGCGCGGTTCATCGGCTTGAGAAGGTAGTCGAGGACCGTCTTGCTACCGGTATGCACATCAACAGTGGCAACCATTCCGGGGACGATCGGAAAACGCTTGCCGTTTTTATTGATGAGCGCGTTGGTCTGCGTGCGGACAAAGACACGATAATAATATTCGTCTCGTTTTACTTCATCCTGGATCGTGTCGGGGGAGATGCTGGACACTTTCCCATCGAGACCGCCATAAATAGCATAATCATAGGCGGTTATCTTGACAGTCGCCCTCTGGCCGGGATGAATGAATGCAATGTCCCGCGGCGACATTCGCGCCTCGATCAATAATTGGTCATCGAGCGGGATGATTTGCATCAACTGCCCGCCTGGCGGTATCACGCCGCCTTTGGTGGATACCTCGATATTCTTGACGATACCCCGCACGGGCGAACGCAATGTCAGGCGGGAAAGGGAATCGGTACGTCCCTTGATGGTCGCCGAGAGCGTTTCGATGTCAGCATTCGCTTTGGCGAGTTCCTCGCGCGCGGCGACCATGTATTGGGACTGCAGATCGGATTTTCGAAGCTCAAGGTCCGCGACCTTCTGCCGAAGCCGCAAGACCTCGACATTGCTTGCGGCGCCGACGGGGACCAGCGATTCCGTGATCTTGAGCTCGGAACGGGTCTGGGCCAGGGCTTCCTGGAGCCAGCGGACGGATTCGGCGACGCTGTCTCGCCGGCTCTGATAAAGCCGGGTTTCCTGAGAGATCAGGTCGAGATTACCCTTCAAATCCTTGGGGAAGGTAAGAGCCGTACCATTGACCTCCGCGGTGAGCCGCGCCGAACTCGCCAACGCAGCACGATATTTGGCAGTGGACTCATCGACATTGGATTCGGTCAAGGTCGGATCGAGCCGGGCCAGTATCTGGCCTGGCTGAACGATATCGTCCTGCCGGACCCTGAGGTCGGCAAGAATGCCGCCTTCCAGCGACTGGATGATCTGTTCGCGCATGGTGGGCACCACGCGGCCCGACCCGGTGGCCACTTCGTCGAGATCGGCAAACCACGCCCATACAAGGAAGGCCGCGAGGCCGACGCAGATAAGCGCCACGACGCGCTTTGATCGGCTGAGGCCAACATCATCTTCTTCCCCAAAAACTAGACTTGCATCATGGTTTCCGGCGGTGATCTTGAAACGGTCGGATATTCCGGTCCGGGCAAGCAACCTGCGCCAGCCGCCGTCATTTTGTTTGTCCATCATACTTCAGTTCATCCCGGTCTGCGCTGCGGGAGCAGCTTTGCGCGGGGTGCCTCCACCTTTGAGGACCTGATCGCGCGGACCGTCCCGCAGGACTTTTCCGCCATCGATCACGATCAGGCGATCAACCAGATCGAGCACTCGTGTGCGATGGGTTGCGACAACCAGGGTTCGCCCGCGACACCATGCGCCGAAGTGTGCGATGAATTGACGCTCGGTCGCCTCGTCCATTGCGGCCGTGGGCTCATCGAGCAGGACCACGGAGGGATTGCGGATGATGAGTCGCGCGAGTAAAAGGGCCTGCTTCTGCCCGCCCGACAGCCCATTACCACCTTCGAGAATGACATGATCGAGCCCCTTGGGCAGGCGGCGGATGAAACCCTCCGCGCCGACCATCGTCAGCGCCGCAAGAATGTCGTCGCCCGAAGCCTGTGGCGCGCCGAGCAGGAGATTTTCTCGGACGGTGCCATGGAACAGACGGGCCGTCTGGGTCAGCATGCCCACGTTGCGCCTGACGTCCGCCGGATCGATATGGGCGAGCGCGACGTCATCGAGCAGGACTTCCCCGGCCGAAGGTTCCAACAAACCGGAAAGCGCCTGGATCAGTGTCGACTTGCCGGCACCGTTGCGGCCGAGCAGGGCGACTTTCTCGCCAGGTGCGATACGTAGCTTGCGTGCTTCGAATGCAATGGGAGAGGTGTCATCACCGTAGCGGAGGACTGCATCGTTGAGCTGGTAATTCCCGTTGATCACGGGTCTGTGAATCCGACTTTCCCGTTCGGGATGGTCGACCGGCAATTTCATGATGGCGTTGAGGCTGTTAATGCCCACGCGGGCTTGTTGAAGGCGGCTCATGATCGAGGTGACGCGTGCCATGGGAGACATCATGCGTGCGCCCAGCATGGACAAACCGACCAGAGTTCCCGTTGTGATATCGCCCGCCATCACGAGCGGAGCGCCAAAGAACACGGTGGATGCGTAGGTCCCACCGCGCACTTTAGCGGACCAGGTCGTCAGATTATTCGTCACTTCCCGCAGCTTCAGCTGCGCCTCGCCGGTCACTGCATTATAGTGATTCCATTGACGCTGGAAGCGTTCTTCGGCCTGCAGCATCTTGATATCTTCAATGCCCTGGATCGTCTCGATCAGCAGGGCATTCCGCAGCGAGGACTCCCGCATCGCCTCTCGCGCATAGGTGCGCAGTTTCCTCTGGGCCAACAGCCCAGGTACGACGAGCAGGATGAAGGCGCCGATCGGGACCAGCACCATAATACCTCCGAGATACCAGAAGATCACAAGGAAGATGAGGAAGAAAGGAATGTCCGCGAGCGCCCCGACCGTGGTCGAGGTCAGCATTTCGCGTACCTGTTCGAGCTCGCGCAATTGGGAGATGAAGGAACCGGTCGAGGTGGGCCGCGCCTGATTGCGAACTCTGAGCGCATGGCCGAAGACCTGATCGGACAGGCGAATGTCAGCGCGCTTGCCCAGCTTGTCGATGATGCTGGTGCGTGCCCGCCGCAACAGGAACCCGAGCGCGATCGCCAGCACCACGCCGCTGAACAGGATGTAGAGCGTCGGAAAAGAGCCGGACGGCACCACCCGGTCGTAAACCTGCATGGAAAACAGAATGCCCGACAGCGTCAGAATATTGGCGATCAGCGACCCCAACAGCACATGACCATAGGGTCGCAGATCCCGGACCACGATCTTACGAAGCCACTGGCTGTCAAAAGGTTCGATATAGGCATCGACCCGGGCGTCCGCAGCCTGGCGAGCGGGCCTCAGAATGAGAACCCGACGCAGGCCATCGAGCATTTCCATGATCGGAAGCGTGGTTTCGAGGCCCTGATCACCGACGAGAACACAATGTGCGCCGCCGCGTTCGTCCAGCGAGCGCACGACGACGATCTGGCAGTCCCGCAATTCCAATACGAGAGGCAAGCGCCAGCTGGATGCCGTCAGGTCGAAGCCGTGAGGATCGTCGAACCGGACTCTTAACCCAAGCCTGCGCGCGACATTGCGGAGCCGTTCCGTCTCGTTCTCATTGACATCCCATTGACCCGAGAGCGTTGCTGCCTGGGTTGACATGGAAAGGCCATAATAGTCGGCCACGACCCGTAGGGCCGAGACCCAGTTCTCGACAGGGATTGAACGCGCAAGCGGTGAGGGCGACGACGTGTCCCCTTGTTTTGGCAATGCGATGGATGCAGACATTTCGGTCATAGAGTTACCCCCCGCACTACGGTGCCGGTCAGCGCGTAAGCATCGCGCAAGGCGCCGCTGTAATAGAGACAATCGACATTGAGGCGGCGCATGTCATGCACCGCATTCACTTCATCGAAGCGTGTCTGGTGATATTCCTGTTGGGCATTGAGCAGGTCCAGCAAAGTCCTGGTTCCCAGCTGGAAATATTGCAGTCGATAGAGCGTGCCGGTTTCTTCCATATCGGCCCGGCGCTTGCCGAGCGTGTTGAAACGCTCGGTCAGGCTGTCGATCTGTTCGCGGTTTTCGGCCAGTGTCCGGTCGGCCTCGAGGCGCGCGGCCTTGAGCGCCGCATCGGCCGATTCCAGCATGTGAAAAGAGGCGCTCTCCCGCGCTTTACGTGCGCCGCCCTGATAAAGGCTGCTTGAAACCGTGATGCCGACGGTCACGTCGTTGCGTTGGGCAAATGGATCGCGCAGATTGGTGTCGATATCTGCGCCCATGGACACGGTAGGGAGGCTGGCGGCGCGGGCGCCGCGATAGGCGGCCTGCGCTTCATCGCGTTTGGCGACCGATTGCATGACCGAAGGAAGCTGGTTCCAATCGGGTTCACGAACCCGACATGTCCGTTCCAGCCAGTCTGGCACTTCGGGAGCAACGTCCAGGCGTCCTTCCCAGCCGACGAGATAGCGCAGATTGCTCTCCCAGCGCTGCACTTCGGCGGTGATCTGCAATATAGTCGCGCGTGCCGCCTCAATGCGCGCTTCCGCCTGGGATCCATCGGAACGAGTACTGGCGCCGCGCCGGACGCGCAACTGCACCAGCCCGTTGATCTCCTCGAGGCTTGTCAATTGTTCCCGGGCGATGGCCAGAAGCGCGCGATAGCGCTGCGCTTCGATGACCGAGAAAGAAGTGTTACGGGAGAGATTGTCGACCGCGAGCAGTAGTTCAGCCCGGCTGACCCGTTCCGCAGCTCTTGCCCTTTCGACTGAACTGCCGACCTTGCCGAAATCGTAGAGCATTTGCGAGGCTGACAGTGTCGCGCGTGGTCGCCAGCTTGTTCCGCCGGTGATCGACATGCTCGGTCCGATGCCAGCGCTGATCTGCGGACGATATCCTGCCTGGGCTTCCTTGATGTCCTGACCGCTTGCCGACAGCGCGGCGATGGCCTGATCAATGGAAGGATACCATTTGACCGCGCTTCGCACGGCCGATTCCAATGTGAGAACTGTTTGCTGCCCCGTCGGTAGAGGCGCTGTATCCTGGGCGTTGACGACGGCGAACCCTGGGAATGACACCAGGGCGGCGCTCATGATTAACGACATCCTGCGGACCATCGGTAAATGAATTGCGGGTTTGTGCCTTGTCACCAGGCGTCCTTGAAACTGCTTGTTTTTGGGAGAAAAGGAGTGCCGGGCGTCGACCCGGCACTCCCAAAGTTTCGGTCAAAAGACCGAGAGCCTAGATGTGGCTGTCGACATCATCCTCGGGGAGCGTGACCGTATCCGCATAGTGGAGCGGATCGTCGCTTCCCGTGTCGGCATCCGGAATGATCGAGGTGTCATGGCCTTGCGGCACACCCAGAGCATCCAGATCGACATCGCCATCATTGCTTTCGAGCAGATAATCGACGTCGCTGCCACCATCGTCATCATGGTGCGTCGGATGGTCGGACTGACCATCGTCGGCGTGGCCGTCGTCGAACTCGATCGAGTCCGCCAACAGCATTGCGACGGGCGGATCATACGGCCCATCGCCATGGCCGATCGAGATATCCAGGGATGCCTCCTCGACCGTCCCATTCGGATGTTCGAGGCGGTAGGCGAATTCATCCACCCCGTTGATATCCCCGAGATCCGAATGCGGCTGGTACGAGTAGCTGCCATCGGAATTAATGGTCAGCGTCCCATGGTCGCCTTCGATCGTTGTACCATTGTCCACCTTGACGAAAGTGCCGGTGCCATCGTCCACCAGGAACTTGGTGTAGGAGGAACCGAGCGTGTCATCCGCCAGCACATTCCCCGTCGCCGGATGGGTGCCGTTGGTGACGAACTCGTCAAGATGGGTGACAGATTGCCCCGCGAACGAGAGGGACAGTGTGCCGCCGAACGTTGGCCGTGTAGGCGTGGTGTACGATGCAGTGACAGTATAGCTGCCTGCACCCAAGTCACTAAGTATCTGATCGATACCCAAGCCACCAATGCCAAGGAGTGCACCACCCGCACCTGTCAGAACTTGATGATAACCATCAGGCCCATCAATTGTCACGGTCAGCTTATCATTGACGGTATCAATACCGCCAGCAACCTGACCAACATCGGGGGAACTGGCAGTGAATTTTATGCTTGCCTGTTCATTTTCCCCAACGGTGAAGGTCCTTGTGACCGTAGCACTGGTACTGCCAAAGCCGCCAGCAACGGAAGCCGTACCGGACCCGCTCGGACCACCAGACTCCACGAGGTAAGCGCTGTCGATAACAGCGTTGCCGCCATTGTCAGTTGCGTTCATCTCGAGAGTTGCCGACTGCGTCAGATCTTCCGACCAGATCAGGCCCTGACCATCACTGTCGATCTGCACATACAGCGTCGCGGTGCCGGTTTGGCCGGAACCATCCTGGACGGTGTAGGTGAACTGGTCGACCTGACCAATGCCCGAACCGCTCGTGTCATTCGGCGTGTAGGTGTAGCTGCCATCGGAATTGATGATGAGGTCACCATAAGCGCCGTGGATGGTTTCACTGCCACCGTCCGGGACCGTGACACCGTTCACTTCCGTTACGGTCGTTCCCGGTGCATCATTGTCGGTGACATTGCCGCTGACGGACTCAGCATCATAGCCACCAACGGTGGTATGATCGAAATAGTCAATCGCAGCCTTGACGTTGACCAAGGTGAGCCCGGTAATGCCAGTGGCCGCACCCATGATGCGATATTCGCCGGCAGGCAGATCATTAAAGGTGATACTTGCCTTTTCCCCGCCAAGATACACCAGGTCGATAAGACCATTCTGACCGATAGAGGTCATGTTGGTCCAATTGCCTGAAGCATCCTTGACCTGGACAAGCGCCTCCGCGCCATTGAACAGGCCCAGCAATCCGTTCGTTGACACTTCAAATGTAGCGTCAGCTGAATGGTTCTCCTGCACTGTGAAACTGACGCGCGGCGCACTGTCAAAGATCGCCTGAGTCAATCCACCAAGGTCGAGAAGAATCAAAGCAGTGTCCGACTTGTCATCATGTCCTGACAGCGCTGGTTCGATGTTCAGCTCAGCACGTGCATAGTCATCCTGAGCGTCGGCGTCGGCATCAGCGTCGGCATCGGCGTCAGCGTCAGCGTCGGCATCCGCATCGGCGTCCGCATCGGCGTCGGCATCAGCGTCAGCGTCAGCGTCGGCATCGGCGTCCGCGTCCGCATCGGCGTCAGCATCCGCATCCGCATCAGCGTCAGCGTCGGCGTCCGCGTCAGCATCGGCGTCGGCATCCGCATCAGCATCCGCATCAGCGTCGGCGTCCGCGTCCGCATCGGCGTCGGCATCCGCATCGGCGTCAGCATCCGCATCAGCATCCGCATCAGCGTCGGCATCCGCATCAGCATCCGCATCGGCGTCGGCATCCGCATCCGCGTCAGCATCGGCGTCGGCATCCGCATCAGCGTCGGCATCGGCATCAGCGTCGGCATCCGCATCAGCGTCGGCATCGGCATCAGCGTCGGCATCCGCATCGGCGTCCGCATCGGCATCAGCGTCGGCATCGGCATCCGCATCCGCATCCGCGTCGGCATCTGCGTCGGCATCCGCATCCGCATCAGCGTCGGCATCCGCATCAGCGTCGGCGTCAGCGTCCGCATCTGCGTCAGCATCCGCATCCGCATCCGCATCAGCGTCGGCATCGGCATCGGCATCAGCGTCGGCATCCGCATCAGCATCCGCATCGGCGTCGGCATCCGCGTCCGCATCCGCGTCAGCGTCCGCATCGGCATCCGCGTCCGCATCCGCATCGGCGTCGGCATCCGCATCGGCATCAGCGTCAGCGTCCGCATCGGCGTCCGCATCGGCGTCAGCGTCGGCATCCGCATCGGCGTCGGCATCAGCATCGGCGTCCGCGTCCGCATCGGCGTCGGCATCCGCATCGGCGTCAGCATCCGCATCCGCATCCGCATCAGCGTCGGCGTCAGCGTCAGCGTCGGCGTCCGCGTCAGCATCGGCGTCGGCATCGGCGTCGGCATCGGCGTCGGCATCAGCGTCAGCATCGGCGTCCGCGTCAGCATCGGCGTCGGCATCCGCATCGGCGTCAGCATCCGCATCCGCATCAGCGTCGGCGTCAGCGTCAGCGTCCGCATCCGCATCTGCATCGGCGTCCGCATCAGCGTCAGCGTCAGCGTCGGCATCGGCGTCCGCGTCAGCATCGGCGTCGGCATCGGCGTCGGCATCAGCGTCCGCGTCCGCATCGGCATCCGCATCGGCGTCAGCATCCGCATCCGCATCCGCATCGGCGTCAGCATCCGCATCCGCATCCGCATCCGCATCAGCGTCGGCATCCGCATCGGCGTCGGCATCCGCATCCGCATCAGCATCAGCGTCGGCATCCGCATCGGCGTCGGCATCCGCATCCGCATCAGCATCAGCGTCGGCATCCGCATCAGCGTCGGCATCCGCATCCGCGTCAGCATCGGCGTCGGCATCAGCGTCAGCGTCCGCATCTGCGTCAGCATCCGCATCAGCGTCGGCATCAGCGTCGGCATCCGCATCGGCATCAGCGTCAGCGTCAGCATCGGCGTCAGCGTCGGCGTCCGCATCGGCGTCGGCATCCGCATCAGCGTCAGCATCGGCGTCCGCGTCCGCATCGGCGTCGGCATCAGCGTCAGCATCGGCGTCAGCATCGGCGTCGCTGTCAGCGTCAGCATCGCTGTCGGGTCGGCTATGGTGATCGTCGTCGCCGGCCAGAGCAATCACACCGCCCAAGGCGGCCAGACCGGCCAATGCGCCCGCAACTGGAAAAACGCTGGCCGCCTCGGTCGATGCGGCGGAACCCAAGATGACATCGAGGGAATTGATCTCGGAGAACTGGAAGTTGCTATATCCAGGACTATGGCGGCCCCACCAAAGATTGCCGTCATCGTCCTCCAGGACGAGTTCGCTCTCGTCGCCATTGGAAGCCTGGACGTAGAAATTCCGGATACGGATTGTTTCGCCCGACTGCAAAGTCAGGATGAGATCCTGGCCTTCCTTTGCGTAGGACTGGACATCCCTTGGATGATAAGGAAGCTCGACAACGCTCGCCTGGTCAAGGGAGATGACGTTGCCAGCCTCTTTGAGGTCCAAAGTAGTGGCAGATCGATCTGCCCTACTTATTATTTTAGTAGCCATGATTGGATATGTTCCTCCATGCTATTTGGTGAAGGATTATTTTTTTATGACTGCGCTCCCTCGACGCAGCACAGGGGGAAGTAAAACCAGGGCGAAGCCGATGGATTTCACTGCCCAAACAAGCCGGTGAATTTCCGGCACATGAAATGGAGGTGGCGAGACGCAGCACCATGGGGGACGCGCTTTTGCGCTGTTTGGTATTGCGCCTCGCCTTCCCTGGGGGCGACCCGAGGGAATCGGAAAGAAGTGCAAGGACGTCAGAGTTCAACGAGGCGTTGAGGCCTGCGTGCAACCATTTCAGCGTCGCTAACGCCGAGGCCATCGGATCAGAGTTATTCATTTGAGGAGTTGCCACGCGGCCCATCCGACCGCGACCCAGAAAGGAATGACGGCGGGGATCATGAACACGACCCACCTGACGATCGGGCTCGGTCCCTCGTCCGCTGGCAGGTGGCAGGTGGACGATGAATTTCTGACAAGTGGCGCCTGAGCCGGAAGAGCCGGTATCGACCAGCACGCGTAGGCGCCATCATTGGATGGCTCCCGCGCGCCGGTGGCAGCGGCTCTATTGTCGATTGTGGAGGATGAATCGTGTGTACGATTCATGTCATAGCACTCGCGGTCCGGAGGATCAGCCACCAGAGGATCGGGCTCAGCGGCACAGCGATGAGGCAACCCTTCGTGAATCTGCGGTCGTCGAGCGCCGGCAGGTCCGCTTCATCCGCCGTCGCGACGGAGCGCTGACTCCATTTCGTTCCTTGGCTGACCCACTCCGTCATGCCGTCAGGATCCGCGTTGAAGTGTCAGATTCAGGCGTGGCAGCGAGTGTCGAACTGCTCGCCCGCAACGCCGGAAACGTAGATACGGATGCTTCCCGATGACCATGATGAGGTGTCCGGACTTGGAGACAATCGCCATGTTGCTCTCGGCTTCGGACAAGGGCCGTGCATCCCCTGTTTGATCGCTGATCGCTCGCGAGGGAAAGGCTGTGTTGATGCCGCGCGAGGGGGGCAATCAGGTCGATGGCGAGTTGCACATGTTCGCCGGCGAGATCCGTACCGCGGCCCGCGAGCAGGCGCTGCGCAATCTTAAGTGTTGCCAGCGCATGCTTGAGCGCCCGCCTGTCCGGCAGATGCTCGCCGTCATCATGTCGGGGGCACGCCGAGAGATCGTCGGATGTCATCATGATGACCAGCCCACGACGCTGGCGTTTGTGAGCAGTTCGTTAAGGCTGCCGCTGAAACCGGTGCTCTCGGCGCCCCATCGCCACCTCCGCGTCAGACCAGGGTCACCATGATGATAGCCCTGCTGCCATTGAGCGCCAGCTTCGAGCGCCAGCTGGCATTGGTCATCATTCTCAATACCTTCGACGATGACGAGCGGGACGAGAGCATTGGCTAACCCCACCAGATGCATGAAGGCGGTGCGATCTTGCACAGACCGTGCTGCACGGGCGACGAAGAGGCGGTCTATCTTCGCGATATCGGGCTTAAGGGCGAGAAGTTGACGGATTGACGCGAATCCGGTGCCGAAATCGTCGATCGCGATCATGCAGCCTAGCGAACGCATTCGGGATGCAAATGTCGTTGCCTCAGAAATGCTGGGGATGGGGGTCGTCTCGGTGATTTCGATGACCAGCCGTTGCGCGACCCGGCGGTTCCGGGCCAGACGCTGCGCAATATCCTGCCACCAGCCATCAAACCTCGTGCTATGCGCGGAGATGTTGACGCCAAGGGTAACGTCTGGCTGCTGCTCAAGCTCGGCGATGACCGCCTTTATGACATAATGGTCGAGAGCGCGGACGAGACCCAGGCGTTCCAGCGCTTCTGGCAGACCACCGGGCGGATGACTCTTCCCATCGGAACTGATCAGACGGATCAGGCATTCGTGGTAGAGGATACCGACCGCCCCACCGACACCGCTCACCGGCTGCCATGCGAGGGCGACCTCACGGCTATCATGCCGAGCCGGCGAAAAGCGAATCGAAGCCTCTATCGAGATGGAGGCATCGGTCGATTCGTCAGCTTCAATCGCGCCGAACAGTTCGGCGGCCGCTTCCATATCTGCGCGATAGTGCTCTTTCCACGCTTCGCCGTGGCCGGGCGCATCGCCGGGAAAACGGATACGCTCAAGTGCGTGCAGGGCGCTGGACGCCGGTGCGCCAGGTTCGTCATGTTTGCCAAGGTCGGCTCCGGCCCACGCCCCTGATACGGAGAGTAGCAAACGTTCGCCAGAGCAATCGAGAGGCACCATTGCGATCGCGGAGCAGAAGGAATGAATCCAATTGTCGCAGGCCTTTGCAAGCGGCTGTTCGCCGAGCAAAGTGTGGTTCCAGAGGAGCACTTCCAGCCGACCGTCAGACTCGGTCGTGACGAGGCCGTCATCGCGGATACTGTCTGCAAAAATCTGGTAAAGTTCGGCAAGTGCCGATCGCGCCACCTCAGCCCCGTAAGCCCGCAGGAGATGCGGGTAGTTGTCGATCCGAAAAATGAAATGAACCGCTACGGAAGCCAAGGACGACGGACGCCGATGCAGGAAGTGAATATTCGCACTCCCGCTCCCTTCATCGTTCCAACCCCCTGGAACCATTTGACACCCCCCGTAACGCAATGGGCGGAACCCACCAACATGCGACGGTCTAGCCAAAAGTGTATCAAATGGCAATGCCCTTCGGCATGGGCATGATTGTTAATTTTTCGAAAAGGTGACTTTTTGACCGAAAAGTTCTGTATGAATTCGCTACATAACGCCAAAATAAGCTCCGAGAGATCCGATTTATCGGTGCAGTGAAAATTCCGGTCTTCTTTGTTTTCTCGCACACCCGCATCACTTTCGTAGCCATATTCATCGTTTTCTGTATTCTCACGATTATCTGAGAAGCCCTCATCCCACATGCGCGAAGCGATCTGTCTTTCTTCGGGGCCCATAGCGCTGGTATATATTGACGTAGTTTTGATATCGGCATGCCCCAACCAGCGCTGCACGAGATTCAACGGCACGTTCGATTGGATCGCGCATATCCCGAAGCTGTGGCGCAAGCCCTTTGGTGTGGCTTGAGCGCCTTTCACACCGGCCTGCTCCATGACCTCCCGAATCCGCCGATAGCCTGTCATGCGCGACCACGGCCACAAACGATCCCCCGAGCGCTGGACTTTGCCTACAAGCAACTTCAGGCTCTGGAGTAACTCATCCGGCAACGGAATGGCGCGAAAGACCTGCTTTCCTCGCTTCTTCAGGCATTCGATGATGGCTTGTCCTGCTTCGAAATCGAGGTTCCTGTCAGTCAGCGCCAAGGCTTCGGAGATGCGGCAACCTGTGGCCGCAATAAAACAGCAGAAGGTTCTGACCCGTTCGGACCGGCTTTTTGTAGCAGCAAGGAAAGCTGCCCTCTCCGACTGCGTAAGATATTTTCTCTGACCCTCGCGGTTATACATCGTCCAGAGCATCTGCTGACATTCCTCCGTTTTTTTCGTGGAGGTGGTCCTAGCGCCAGAATGGCCGTTAAGCTCCTGATTTCGCTGGATTGATACACTTTTGGCTAAAGCGTATCGCGCATGATTTGGCATTGAATTTCTCCTGTTCGATAAAATCACCTTCCTGCCGTGACACAATGCCTGGATCGCCCTAAACGAGGCACTCTTTGCGTTGCGTCGGGCGGCTTGCCCGGTGGTCCGCCTGAAGGACGGAGCGAGATGTTACTATGCCCGGAGACGCATCATTTTGCTGCTGGCGAAAGGTTCGTCAGTCGTAAACGCTTCTCGGTTGATCGCCCGGTTTAGCTAGAGCCCTCGCCAATCATAGATTGCCCCGCCCCCATTAGGTTCAAGCCTGTCGTCTCCGCGCGGGACGCGAAGCGCTTGAGCGGCAGCTTTCAGGGAGCGGCTTCGAAACCTCCAACGACCGCTCTGTCGGCGAGCATCGACGATTAAACCAGCATGTGTTGCTTCAACAGCGTCTCGAGCCAGTCTGTAAACGCCTGTAGTCGAGGCGTGAGATGTTCCCTGTGCGGATAGAGCAGCGTCATCGGCATGGGCTCCGCGCGGTAACCGGGCATGACCTCGATCAGTTCGCCGGCTGCAAGGTGGATCCGCACATCATACGCCGGAATCTGGATCAGCCCCAGACCGGCAAGGCAGCAGGCGATATAGGCCTCCGCGCTGTTCACCGTCACGCGCCCGCGCAGGGGCATGGTACGCAGAATTCCATGTTCGACCCACTCCCAATCCTCAACCCGCCCGCTGGAAGGGGAAGCGTAATTGACGGCCCAGTGGTTTTCGAGCTCGCCCGGCAGGCGGGGCATTCCATGACGTTCCAGATAGTCAGGGCTGGCGACGTTGATGAGCGGCAGTTTGCCGATCGACCGCGCGATCAGACCGGAATCGCTGAGGGGGCCCACACGCACAACACAATCGACGCTGTCCTCCACCAGATTCACTGCGCGATCGGTGACACCCAGATCAATGTCGATCTGCGGATAGAGATCGAGAAAGGCGGGCAATGCCGGGGCGACAATCAGCCGTCCGATCCGTCCCGGAACATCGACACGCAACCTGCCCGACGGCTGCGCTGCGGCATGCCGGAACAGGTTTTCCGTGCTCTCGACCTCCGCGATCACGCTCTGGCAACGCTCGTAGAAGGCGGCGCCATCCTGTGTCGGCGCGACCTTGCGCGTCGTCCGATGGAGCAGTCGCGCGCCTACGCGCCGTTCCAGCTCCTGCACCGCCGCCGACACGGAGGAACGCGGCATGCCAAGCGTATCGGCCGCGCGCGTGAAGTTCGAACATTCGACGACGCGCGTAAAAATGCGGAACAGGTCGATGCGATCCATCCAGGAGTCCTCAATTGTGCGTAATTTCTGACAGGTGATGTCAGAATGGTCGTCTTTATCGTGCAATAGCAGGCGTTATGATCTTTGACGACAGCGACCGACGCGGTGGTCGCACTCCGGCAAAGGAACCCGTTTCATGACCGATCACAGCATTCAGGGAAAAACCGTCATCATCGCCGGCGGGGGCAAGAATCTTGGCGGATTGATTGCCCGCGATCTCGCCGCCCATGGCGCGAAGGCGATCGCCATCCACTTTAACAGCCCCGCATCGAAGGCAGAGGCCGACGAGACGGTGGCAGCGGTCAGGGCCGCGGGCGCCGAAGCTGTCGCGCTTCAGGGCGATCTGACCAGTGCGGGTGCTGTCGAGAAGCTGTTCGCCGATGCGGTCGCCGCCATCGGACGGCCGGATATCGCGATCAACACCGTGGGCAGGGTGCTGAAGAAGCCGATCCTTGAAATCACCGAAGCCGAATATGACGAGATGAGCGCGGTCAACGCCAAGAGCGCCTTCTTCTTCATCAAGGAAGCAGGCCGGCATCTGAACGACAACGGCAAGCTGGTGACACTCGTCACCTCGCTGCTCGGCGCCTATACGCCCTTCTATGCAAGCTATGCCGGGACCAAGGCCCCGGTCGAGCATTTCACGCGCGCCGCCTCGAAGGAGTTCGGCGAACGTGGGATCTCGGTGACGGCGATCGGGCCGGGTCCGATGGACACGCCGTTCTTCTATCCGGCCGAGGGCGAAGATGCGGTCGCCTATCACAAGACCGCCGCCGCTCTGTCGGCGTTCTCAAAAACCGGCCTGACAGACATTGAAGATATCGTACCCTATATCCGCTTCATGGTGTCGGACGGCTGGTGGATGACCGGGCAGACCATTCTCGTGAACGGCGGTTACACCACCAAGTAAGGGCTGAGAGGGCGGTCCGCTACCACGGCAGGCCGCCCTGCTTTTATCGGGCACTCAACCGCAGCCTATTGAACACAAGGCTCATACACCATGCCCGCATCTGACCTGAAGGTCGAAACCCGCATCGGCGTGCGCCGCAAGCCGCGCCGCATCCTCTCCATCATGTCGAACACGGCCGAGTTGAAGGGTTGCCCGGTCGGCTTCTTCGCCGAGGAGATGGTGCGGGCCTTCCTGATGTTCACGGAAGCCGGGCAACGCGTGGATCTCGCTTCTCCCCAAGGCGGCGAGGTGATGTTCGATACCCACAGCGATCCGCGCACGCCGGACGGCGCCCATGCCGACGATCTCATCAGCCTTGGCTCGCCCATCACGCCAAGTTCGGTGCGATGCTGAAGGACACGCTGCCGATCAGCGCGGTGAATGTGGATGATTATGACGCGGTCTGGGTCGCCGGTGGTGGCGGTCCGCTTCTCACCTTCAAGGATGACACCGCGCTGCATGCGTTGATCGCAGCTTTCTATGAGAAAAGCAAGATCGTGACTCTGATCTGCTACGGCTCATCGCTGCTTTTTGTGGACCCGCCTCCATTGTTGCTACGAATCGCCGAAATGTCGGCGGGGAGTTGTCCATCAAGAGAGCATCCTTGACGAGCATCTACCCATGCAGCAGTTTTCAAATCTTACAGTGAGGCTGCGACCTGAATTTAAGTCATAGCGCCCTGAGGTATTCAACGGCGGCAATAGGTGGATCGATGCGGAGAAATGCGGCCCTATCGTAGTAGAAGCGGCGATTCATATTCATCGCTTTCGTCCGCATTGGGGCACCACATCCCCCTGAAATCCTTTAGAAGATGCGAAGTCGGTGCTTTTTGCGGCTTGCCTGCTGCGCTGTGTCGCATCGCCGGGCGTGGAGCCGTGCGTTTGCGCTGAAAGCCATTCCTTTCCCGATTTGGTGCGGATCTGCGCGATGGCGCTGGAGCCTATGTCCTGCTTGGGCCATCATCAGCGTTTCATTCCGGAAACATTCAGCAACATCGGAGTTAAACGCGGCCTGAGGTCGCGCATCGCGCCTTGAATGGAGGATCAGATGAGGAAACTTGCGATTGGACTGGCGCTGGGCGCCATGCTTCTGCCGTCCGTGGCGACCGCACAACAGCATCCGGGGCAGGGGCATCCGCAAGGAAGCAACCGTCCGCAACAGGCGCGCCCGGATCAGCACAGGCCTCAGCCCTCCAGACCCGGTCAACATTCCTCCCATCAGAACCGCCCCGGACAGGAGCGGCCTCATCAAAGCCGGCCCATGCCGGCACCTTCCCGGCCAGTCCCTTCAAATCCAAACATGCATCAGCAAAAGCCGCGGCCAAATGGAAGCAATTGGCAAAATTTCGGCAATTATGACTACAACCGCCCCGGATCAGGCGACAGGAAATATTTCGCGGATAAATTCTATCGTGAAGGGACGCATTATAAGCCGACCAAGATCACCCGGAACACGCGCATATATCGGGGCAGCAACGGGCGTTATTATTGCCGCCGTTCCGATGGCACCACGGGCTTGATCGCAGGCGTTGCCATTGGCGGCATCCTGGGCAATTTCCTGGGCGATGGCGATTCCGCATTGCTGGCCACCGTCCTTGGTGCGGGCGTGGGCGGAGCGTTGGGCCGCGAGATCGATCGCGGCAATGTCCAGTGCCGCTGATAAGCTAAGGGAGACGCTCCCGCCGGTGCCGGAGGGAGCGTTATCCACGAAAAGAGAGTAGAAGAGGCGGAAGGGGGCGCCCTTGCCACTGGCGCGGGATGATGGCACAAATCCGGGTGGCACGGATGGAGGAAATATCGGATTTCGGGGTGATGATGCGCCAGTCATGCAAGCGGCTGCATGCTTGAAATCTAGCCCCCCGCTTCGCATCTTTTACGGGAGCAGATCGTCAGCGAGTCCGGGAAATCATGCCAGTCGGGAATATCTCGGGCGAGGGCAGGGGCGGTCGCGGATTCATTGACGCATGCCCATGTGACATTGCTGTCCGGCTGTGCATTCTGGGAACGGCAGGCTTCATCGGGCGGCTCACCCATCGGGGAGCGCGAAGGCGTACCGTTCACGCGGCTGTCCGGAAATCGCCTGCGGGAACTGGATCGTTTCCTTTCCATCCTTCTGGATGAGATCGCGCTTCGTCATGGCGGGCCCGATCATGATGGCTCCGCCTTCGCCCGCCAGCGCAATACGTCCCGCAAGCTATATGCGGTGGAGAGGATGATCGGCGTGACCTGTCTGTCGGACCTTCGCCTGCGCGCCATCGGGCGGGTGTCCGCCTGCTTGCATCATTGTTCCGGTGCGATCCATTCATCCGGGTTGAGGAATGATCTCCACCTTGCGGCAGGGTCCGATCCTGCCAGCGGTGACATCGGCCATGCCGAGGAGCGGCTCCTGCTTTCCCCGGATTCCATTATTGCCATCTGCCGTTTCTACCGCGATCTTGGCGACAGGCTGATGCACGGCACGCTGCCTGCAAAAGCCCGGCATTGACTTTTTCGGGAATTGAGCCGATATAAAAGCCGCTAACGTCGCCTGCGACGGAATTTGGCCCATTGGGTTCTCCTTCCTTTCTCGCGCTACCAGCTCCGCTCGTGCATTTGCGGGCGGGTAATCTGTTTTCGTGAAAGGAAACATCTCATGCCCATCGGCACCGTTAAATTTTTCAATGCTGACAAAGGCTATGGCTTCATTGCGCCCGAAGATGGCGGCAATGACAGCTTCGTCCATATCTCCGCCGTGGAACGCGCGGGCATGGCGACGCTGCAGAAGGATCAGCGGCTGAGCTACGAGGTCGAAACCGACCGTCGCGGCAAGCAGTCCGCGGTCAATCTCGAGACCGTCTGAGTCCATGTTTCGGGACTTTGGTCCCCGATATCATAATATCGAACATGTTGCCCGGTAGGGGTTCTCCTTTGCCGGATTGCGTTCTCCGCGTTCATGTCTGTACGGCTGACAGGGATGCGGAGGACGTTTCAGAAATCCGCGACCTTCTTGTCGCGGCCGACTTTCGCTCCCTTCCGAGCCCTTGGCCGATGCAGGGTAGGCGACAGGCACATGCCTGGCCTGACTTTTCTGTATCAGGCATAAGAGACCGCGCCCGCGAGGCGCGCCCATTTTTCAAGAATAATTTATGCGCGAATGTTCGCGCAAGGATAACCATGAATTTCAAGACACATTTTACATCCTCTCATCCAGTCAATGTCGCTATAAACCGCAAGCCGTTCCGTCCCAAATGTCCGCCAGTCGCAGGCATTTTGTCGACCCGGGATCTGCGCCGTATCGTAGCGGAAATGCTGGGCTAGAGCGCGCTGCGCTCCAACGGGCGGGGTGCGCGCTCTTAGTTGCTTGTTGCCGTATCGCTTTGGCGGAAAAGCGGTTCCCACTTTTCCGCACGATGCTTTCATAGCGCCGCTCGGCGCCGCTCGGAGACCGCCATGTCTGTTACCAGTGATTTTTATCTGGCCCGCGCTGCCCAATGCGAACGAGAAGCTGGCGAGACCGACCTCATCAACGTGCGCGAACGCTGCCTGCGGGCCGGGGCTGCGTGGCAGGCCATGGCCGACCGGGTCTTGAAAGGCGAAGCGGATCGCATGCAGCATGCGGCGGACAAAGCCGCCCTTCAGGAGCAGTTCGATGGCTAGGCAGTTCGGCAAGCACGCACATATCGCCAAGCTTTCGCCCCAACAGGCGGCAAGGCAGGGAAGCATAACGAAAGCTGCCATCGCAGGGCTGGGCGCTCCGGGCGCGATTGCGTTCCTGAACGGGCATGATGCGCTTCTGGGCGGGCGGCCGCTGGACCTGGCCATCGAAAGCGCCGAGGGGCTGATTGCCGTCGAACGCGCGCTGCTCCATCGCATGGAAGCATGAAGGCGCTCTCCATTGCGGAGAGTCGCTCTGGCTTCTTCCGGGATGAAAAGTCTGGCCGCTGTCAGAATTCGGGCGTTGGCAAATCCTGATCGGCGTCCAGGCGGCGGTCGATTTCTTCACCCAGCAGATCAAGCTGTTCGAATGTCGCGATGATGTTCAGAACGGCGCCGTCCTCCAGCACCAGCTGAAGCCGATAATTTTCGCCATCCCGTTCGATGGCGAAGTGGGCAAGGGCACCGGTCATGACATTTCCAATATGATAGGATCGCCTGCGCGACCGGAAGATATGCGCGTTACGGAGAGGTCATGTCTCGATGGCGTCCGCCCGGGCAAGCCGCCGTCCCGTCACCAGAGTCTGGCCGATGAACAGGATGATCAGGATGGTTCCTACCGATCCCACGAATATGTCGAACCCTGACCAGCGCCCGAAAAGCCCCGGTCCCGACCCCAGGATCATCATCATGACGGTCAGCGTAATCAATATGATCCTGAGTTCCGTCGGTCCCGCGGAAAGATAGGAGAGCTTGAATTCCCCCAGCACACGGGCGGACAGATAGGCGTGGATCGACAGCAGGAAATAGCCGGCAAGCGCAACCAGCGCGACATCCATCGTCACGAACGGACTGAGGCCGATGCCAGCCAGGATCAGAAGCGTCGCAAGCCCGTCGCAGCTATGATCGATGAAATATCCGTAGGACGGCCGTTCGATATGCCGATAGCGCGCAAGGCTGCCATCCATCGAATCCCCGAACCACTGGACGAAATAGCCCCCAATGGCGAGCAGCAGCCAGGCGGCCGCGAAATTGCTCGCGACATATCCGGCAAAAATCATGACGGCGCCAACCATGCCCGTCGCGGTCAGGCGATCGGGCGTGACCCATGACGGCATGTGACTGCACAGCCAGTTGAGCAGGCGTCGTTCGTTCGCGGCAAGCCAGTTCTGCTGAATCCTTGAAAGCGATTTGACCGGTTGGGGCTGGATTGTCATGATCCTTCCTGTGGTTGTTGGGCGGGCAATATACGAACCTGTCGCGGCGGACATGGATCGTTTTCAATCGCCCTCTTGCCGATGGCTGGGGCGAAAAATGCGCCAGCTCAAAAAAACGAATAGGATGATTGCCGCTGCGACAGTGGCCTGAAAAGAGAGATCATCCATTTTCATGCCCAACTCCCATTTTGCGGGAGCACATAGGTCTCTCTGTCGGATCATGCGAAACGGGAACCCGATGCGTTTCCCCCTATCATCGGGATGCGCCCCTGGACAGGGTTTTCGGATATGCGGGTCTTTTAGCGCGACGATGACGACTATGTGTGCTATACGGTTTCCATTGCGCGAACCTTGCTGCAAGCATTCGCCGTGACTGAGAGACCATTGTGCTCCCGCTTGCCGAGCCAGGAGCATTTCATGGAAGATCTGAACTATCTGTTGCAACGCGAGCAGGAAGAACTGCTGCGTTCCCAGACCGCTCCCGGTCCAGCGGCGCGCGCCGCCCATCAGGGGCTTGCCGAAGGATATGCACGCCGGATCCGGGATCATCGCCATCCCTATCGAACGAAAAGAGCCGATGGCAGCATGTCGTTCAATCCCTACCCCTTCGGCGCCGAAAGCGCCGTGGCATGAGCCGGGCCGTCAATGTGCAGGAAACGCCCGAGAAGATTGAGGCGCTCTGCGTGAAACATGCTTTCCGGCTGTCGACGGTGGAGCCGCTCATTTCTGGCGGTTCGAGGGTCGTGTTGCTTGACCCCAGGGATGCCGAGGCATTTCGCGTCTTGATGAAGACGAAACTGATCGATGGCACGGTGACGCGATCCTCTTCCCACATCGCGCGGCAATTGCCGCCTTCGACCCGTTGGAGATGAGGCGTGGAAAAACATAATGCCCTCAAGCGGCGTCGAACGGAGGAGTTGAGCGAGGCGCTTCTTGTGAACTGCCCTCAAAAAAGGGGGCAGCATGAAGAGCAGGCCCGCGCCTATGCGAAGATCATTGATGCGGTGAGCCGGAAGAAACGAGAATTGTCGATGTCCCAGCGATCCTGAAGCGGGCCGGTGCAAAGCTGACTTGCGGGGCGATCAAGGAAAACTCGTTTAGGATGCACCGGCGGCGGCGTTACGGATGGGGAAACCCACAAGCGGAAGCCGCAGGATATGAGCGAAGACACGATACCCCCGCATGATGACGGTCAATATTGGAATATTGACGGGCTGGTCCGCGATCTGGCGGCGGCGCGGGCGCGCTGGCGACAGGAACAGCGGCATCATACCGAATATGGCGGCGCGGGTTTCCCCTCGCGCGGCGATATTTCCAAGATCATGATGTCGCTGTGCGGCGCGCTCTTTCCCCTGCGGCTGGGGCCGAGCTTCGTGCGGATCGACAATGAGGATGCGTTCGTCGCCGAAACGCTTCAGACATCGCTCAGCAGACTTTATGGGCAGATCCGGCTGGAACTTTATTATGTCTATCCGGATGGCTCGGCAGCGCAGGTGGATGCAGAGGCCGCGCGCATCATCAGCGCCTTTGCAAGCCGTCTGCCCGAACTGCGCGTGCTGCTCGACACCGATGTCGAGGCCGCCTTTGCCGGCGATCCGGCGGCGCGCAGCGTGGACGAGGTGCTGATCTGCTACCCCTCCATCCTCGCGATCATCCATCACCGGCTGGCGCATGAACTACATGGGCTGGGCGCGCCGCTGGTGGCGCGGATCATATCGGAAGTCGCCCATTCCAAGACCGGCATAGACATTCATCCCGGCGCGACCATCGGCCATCATTTCTTCATCGACCATGGGACCGGCGTGGTGGTCGGCGAAACCGCGATCATCGGCAATCATGTGCGGCTCTATCAGGGCGTGACGTTGGGCGCGCGGAGCTTCACCGTCGACGAACAGGGCGTGCTGGAAAAGGCCCAGCCGCGCCATCCGGTGATCGAGGACGATGTGGTGATCTATGCCGGGGCGACCGTTCTGGGCCGGATCATCATCGGCAGCGGATCGGTGATCGGGGGCAATGTCTGGCTGACCCAAAGCGTCCCGGCAGGCAGCAATGTACAGCAGGCCAAGGCGGAAAATCAGATCACCAGCCGGATCGACGACATGCCTTCCCATCGGGTTCGGCGGATTATTCCTTCCAGTGAAGGGGAGAGTCGGGGACTGGCTGGCTAAGGAGGCGGACAGTGTTTTTTAGGAAATCCTGTCTAGGAAGGCTGTTCCTCTCGCACTGGGAAATTTCGGATTGGCCTTTTCTGCTCCCTTGATTTCGCCGGATGTTTCCGATGCCGGTGCCCCGGCGCGTGCACCTGCGTTTTCGCGGCCTGCATTGCCGCTGCTTGCGCTACCCGCGCTTTTGCTCGCCCTTGCGCTGCTGATGCTGGCTCAGGCCGGATATACGGGGGAGGACGACGCGCATTATCTTTTCGCGGCGGACGCCTGGCGGTCCGGCCAGTGGTTCCTGGGCGTCAATCACTGGCATTTGCGGCATCCCCATGTGCTGGCGATCGCCGCGTCCTTCACGCTGTTCGGGCGCAATGAAGGGGCCATGATATTGCCCACGGTCGTGGCTTTCCTGGGCGTCATCACGCTCACGGTCTGGCTGGTCCGCCGTGTGGCGGACGACTGGACGGCGGTGTTCGCCGGGCTGCTGGTCGCGGCCACACCCGCTTTCGTCCTCTATGCGAAGATTCCCTATCCGGACGTTGGCGAGCTTTTCTATGGCGTCCTGTCCTTCGCCCTGCTGTGGAAGGGGCTGGAAACGTCCCGCTATCGCTGGTTCGTCCTGTCCGGTCTCGCCATGGCCTTTGCCTGGCTGATCCGACCAAGCTGCGCCCCCTTTATCCTGCTCTATGGCCTGCTGTTCCTGATCGGCTACCGCGTGCCGCGTTCGCGTTATCTGGCAATGGGCATCGGGTTCGCGCCGCCGATATTGGCGGAGTGGCTTTATTATTACCTCCGCGCGGGCGACCCCTTCTACCGTTTCGCCGTGGATATGCACAGTCTGGAGATACCGACCGCGCATATGATGGGCGGCGTGGCGCATGGGCTTCGGCCTCCCTTCAACGCCGAACTGATGGCGAAATGGGTGCCCAACAGCATGGTCGACGTGCACTGGCTGGTGAACCCCTATATCGATTTTCTGACCAGCCCGAGTTTCGGACTGCTCTACAGCGCCGCGATCATCGCGGCCTTTCTGCTGCTGCGCGACCGGCGGTTGCAGCCGGAGATCCGGCAATTCGCATGGATCATGATCGCGCTGGCGTTGCTCTGGATTTTCGTCACTATCTATGTGCTCAACCTGCGCCCGCAGCCCCGTTATTTCCTGCCCGCGACATGGTGCGCCTGCATCCTGGCGGCGATGGGATTGCGGCATGTTCTTCGGGAAAAAGGACGGCTTCCCGCCTTCGCCTTGTTGGCGATCCTCATCGTCAGCGACGCCGCGCTGGTCAGCGCCCGGAAAGACCCGATGGAGGCGGAACGGCAATTGGCGGCCTTCGCCGCAAGCCGCGATGGCCCGATGACGAGCGACCTTGGCAAGGCGCGGTTTTTCCTGGAGCAGCGGGGCATGGCGGGCCGCGTGACGATCATCGGCGAAGGCCTCCGACCGCCAGCTGGCCTTTTCCTGACATCGAGCGATCAAGTCGAAAGCTGGTCGGAGAAGGGGGTTTCGGGCTTCAGGCCGGTGTCGGCGCGTCCTTCATGGCTGGACCGGTTCTGGGCAGTCGTCGTTCCGCAGAAGGTCTATGGCAAATTGCGTCCCCGGCGCGACCTTATGCTGGCCGAAGTGCCGGACGTCAGCTCAGCGCCTCGATCGTCGCCCACAGGCTGAGGCAGAGGCCGATCAGCACCGCGATCTTGCGGCGGGGGCCGCGGATATGCACCTCGCCCGCGCCAAATTCATAGCCGCACTGGACGCACGCCCTGCTGGCGGGAGACGCGGCTGTTCCGCAGAGCCTGCAATGTCCGGCGTTGGTCATGGCTTCCTTTTGTCCGTGCGCGCCTGAAGTTTTCGGCATGGAAATGTTGCGCGGAAATCTAGCGAGCGATGGTGAAGAGCCGGTAAACGGGCGGCAGCCGTTTCGTTTCGGTGCCGCTCTGGGAAAACGACCGCCATCTGGTATAGCAAAGCCTTGAGAAAGGATGGCCCATGCAGACCTATGTCCCGCCTATTGACGATTATCGCTTCCTGATGACGCAGGTGCTGGATTTCGACCGGGCGATGGCGGACATCGGCATGGAGGTCGATGGCGATCTCGCCGCGACGATTTTGGAGGAAGCGGGGCGCATGTGCGCGCAAAGGCTCCAGCCGCTCAACCGCACGGGCGACGAGGAGGGCAGCCGCCTGATCGACGGCGCGGTGCAACTGCCGCAAGGCTTTGCGGATGCCTATCGCGAATTTGCCGAGGCGGGCTGGGCTTCGCTTTCATCCGACCCGGAACATGGCGGGCAGGGGCTGCCGTTCGTCCTGCAACTCTGGCTGGACGAGATGCTGTCGGCGACCAACCTGTCCTTTGGCCTTATCCCCGGCCTGACGCGCGGCGCGTGCGAGGCGATCAAGGCCCATGCGAGCGATCCACTGAAGGCCGTCTACCTGCCGCCCATGGTGCGTGGTGAGTGGACCGGCGCCATGGCGCTGACGGAAAGCGGCGCTGGCACCGACCTTGCCTTGCTCAAGACCAAGGCGACGCCAAAGGACGGCGACAACTATGCAGTGAGCGGGACCAAGATATTCATCTCATCGGGCGATCACGATATTGGCGGCAATATCGTCCATCTGGTGCTTGCCCGCCTGCCCGATGCGCCAGCAGGGGTGAGGGGGATCAGCCTGTTCCTCGTCCCCAAATTCCTCCCCGACGCGTCCGGCGCCTTCACCGTCCGCAACGCGATGTCGGTCGGTGCGCTGGAAAGGAAGATGGGCATCCACGCGCAGCCCACTTGCGTCATGAACTATGATGGCGCGACCGGATGGCTGGTGGGCGAGCCGCACAAGGGACTTGCCGCCATGTTCACGATGATGAATGCGGAGCGGTTGATGGTCGGCATTCAGGGGCTGGGCATTGCGGGTGGCGCTTATCAGCAGGCCGCCGCTTATGCCCGCGAGCGCCTGCAGGGCCGTAGCGCGGATGGGACGCGCGGGCCGGTGCCGATCATCGAACATGCCGACGTGCGGCGGATGCTGCTCAGTGTACGCGCCTTTGTCGAAGCGGGTCGGGCGCTTGCGGGCTGGACCGCGCTGCAACTGGATCGCGCCCACCGTCACCCGGACGCGGCGGAGCGGGGGAAGGCGGATGCCTTTGTCGCGCTGCTTACGCCGGTCGTGAAGGCGGCCTTTACCGACTTTGGCTTCGAAAGCGCGGTGCAGGCGCAGCAGGTATTCGGCGGCCATGGCTACATCCGCGAATGGGGCATGGAACAATATGTCCGCGACGCCCGCATCGCCCAGATTTACGAAGGCACCAACGGCGTGCAGGCCATGGACCTGGTGGGCCGCAAGCTGGCGCTGGAGGGCGGCGCGGTGGCGCAGGGCTTCTTCGATCTGATCGCCGCCGATCTGGAAGGGCAGGGCGCGCCTATCGCCGCAGCCACGCGGGACGCCCTGCAATTGCTGCGCGACGCCACCGCTGCCTTGCGCGGAGCCGATGCGGATGCGCTGGGCGCGGCGGCGGTCGATTATCTGCGACTCTTCGCGCTTGTTGCGATGGGCTGGATGTGGGCGCGCATGGCCGACGCTGCGACGAAGGGGGGCACGCCGCTCCACAGCGCCAAGATCGCCGTGGCCGACTTCTTCGCCCGGCGCATGTTGCCGCAGGTGAAGGGGCTGACCGCCGCGCTATCCGCAGGCGCGCAGTCGATCATGGCCTTGCCCGACGACGCCTTCTGAACATTGAACGAAACTTGTTGCAGGCGCGTCGCGATATGCCTATATCGCGCTTGCTTCCTTACATCGTCAAACATGTCGGGGTCGCGGGCGGGAACGCTCGCGGCGTGGAAGCCGCACATATTGTTTTTGGAGACTCCATGGCGGACATCGCCGAACTGACAGCATTGATCGAACCGGAGGTGAAGGCCCTCGGCTTCGACCTCGTGCGAATCAGGCTGTTCGGCTCCGGGGACGAACATACGCTTCAGATCATGGCCGAACGGCCCGAAACGAAGCAGTTGGTCATCGAGGATTGCGCCGCCCTTTCCCGCCGCCTGTCGGATGTGCTGGACGAAGCCGACCCGATCGAGGAGGCCTATCGCCTGGAAGTCAGCTCGCCGGGCATCGATCGCCCGCTGACCCGCCTGCACGATTTCCTCGAATGGACCGGGCATGAAGCGAAGATATCGGCGACCGAAACCGTCGCGGGACGCAAGAGCTTTCGTGGCCTGCTCCAGGGCATTGAAGGCGATAATATCCAGTTCAAGGACGCAAAAGCGGGAGAGGTTTCTATCCCCTTTGCGCTGGTGGGCGACGCGAAGCTGCTGCTGACCGACGCGCTCCTTTCTGCTACCATGCCGCTCTCCTCCGATGGGGCGGACGAGTTCGAAACCGAAGAGTAAAGGTTCACTAGCCATGGCCAACGCCATTTCCGCCAACAAGGCCGAACTGCTCGCCATCGCGAACAGCGTCGCTTCCGAAAAGATGATCGACAAGGCGATCGTCATCGAAGCGATGGAGGACGCGATTCAGCGTGCCGCCCGTGCCCGTTACGGCGCTGAAAACGACATTCGCGCAAAGCTGGACCCGGAAAGCGGCGACCTGCGCCTGTGGCGTGTCGTCGAAGTGGTCGAAGCGGTGGACGATTATTTCAAGCAGGTCGACCTCAAGCAGGCGCAGAAGCTGAAGAAGGACGCCGTGATCGGCGACTTCATCGTCGATCCGCTGCCCCCGATCGACCTAGGCCGCATCGACGCGCAGTCCGCCAAGCAGGTGATCTTCCAGAAGGTCCGCGACGCCGAGCGCGAGCGTCAGCACGAGGAATTCAAGGACCGCGTGGGTGAGATAATCACCGGCGTCGTCAAGTCCGTCGAGTTCGGCCATGTCGTCGTGAACCTGGGCCGCGCCGAGGGTGTCATCCGCCGCGATCAGCAGATACCGCGCGAAGTCGTCCGCGTCGGCGACCGTATCCGCTCGGTAATCCTGAACGTGCGCCGGGAAAATCGCGGGCCGCAGATTTTCCTCAGCCGCGCCCACCCCGAGTTCATGAAGAAGCTGTTCGCGCAGGAAGTGCCCGAAATCTATGACGGCGTGATCGAGATCAAGGCCGCCGCCCGCGATCCGGGCAGTCGCGCCAAGATCGGCGTCATCAGCCGCGATTCGAGCATCGACCCGGTCGGCGCCTGCGTCGGCATGAAGGGCAGCCGCGTGCAGGCCGTCGTGCAGGAAATGCAGGGCGAGAAGATCGACATCATCCCTTGGAGCGAGGACACCGCGACCTTCGTCGTCAACGCGCTCCAGCCCGCGCAGGTCGCCCGCGTCGTCATCGACGAGGAAGAAGAACGCATCGAAGTCGTTGTCCCCGACGATCAGTTGTCGCTCGCCATCGGCCGCCGCGGCCAGAATGTCCGCCTTGCCAGCCAGTTGACCGGCAAGGCCATCGACATCATGACCGAGGCTGACGCGTCCGAAAAGCGGCAGAAGGAATTCGTCACCCGCTCCGAACTGTTCCAGAACGAACTGGACGTGGACGAGACGCTTTCGCAGCTTCTGGTGGCCGAAGGCTTCGGCGAACTGGAAGAAGTGGCCTATGTCGGCGTTGACGAACTGGCCGCGATCGAAGGGTTCGACGAGGATCTCGCCGCAGAACTTCAAAGCCGCGCGCAGGAGGCGCTTGACCGCCGCGAGGCAGCAGCTCGTGAGGAACGTCGCGCTCTGGGCGTCGAGGACGCGCTGGCCGAAATGCCGCACCTGACCGAAGCCATGCTGGTGACGCTGGGCAAGGCGGGCATCAAGACGCTTGACGATCTGGCCGATCTCGCCACCGACGAGCTGATCGCCAAGAAGCGCGTCGACCAGCGCCGCCGCCGGAGCGAAACATCGGAGGACAAGGGCGGCATCCTGGCCGAATATGGCCTCTCCGAAGAGCAGGGTAATGAGACCATCATGGCCGCCCGCGCCCACTGGTTCGAGGGTGAGGAAGCGTAAAGCCTGATGCCCTTTGTCGATATCCGTCTGGCGGGAAACGCCACCCATGAACAGAAAGCCGCCATCGTGGCTGACGTGACCCGGTCGCTCGTGGAGCGGCTGGGCAAGTCGCCTGCGGCTGTTCAGGTGGTGATTTCCGAAGTCCCGACGGAAAATTATGGGGCCGGCGGTCAATTGATCGCCGACCGTGCGGCTACGGCGCAAGCTGGCGGGCCGTCAATCGGGGAGGACGCCCATGTCGCGGTCACTTCCCGATGAGAGGCTAAGCGCCACTATCGTTGTTCGAGAAATGCGCTCCTGCGAAGGCGGGGGGGCAGTCCTGCCGTCCCATGTCCATGCGGAGGCGCGGGCATGACCGAACGCAAATGCATATTGTCGGGCGATCGTGCCGACCCGGACATGCTGGTTCGGCTGGCTCTTGGCCCCAATGGCGAAGTGCTGCCCGACATCCGCGCGAAGGCGCCGGGACGGGGGGCATGGATCGGTGTTTCGCGGAACGATCTTGAAACCGCGCTGGCCAAGGGTAAGCTGCGGGGCGCGCTCGCCCGCGCGTTCAAGACCGGCGAATTGCAGATTCCGGACAATCTGCCCGACCTCATCGAAACCGGGCTTCGCAAGGCGCTGCTCGACAGGCTGGGGCTGGAAGCGAAAGCGTCCATGCTGCTCACCGGCTCTGAAAAGATCGACGTTGCGGCGCGTCAGGGCAAGGTGACGCTGCTGCTTCATGCCGCCGACGCGGCGGCGGATGGCAACCGAAAACTGGACCAGGCGCTGCGTGTCGGGCAGGAAGCGGAAGGCACCGATCTTTCGGGCATCGTCTTGCCTGTGGACCGCAGCGCCCTATCTATGGCAATGGGGCGGGACAATGTCGTCCATATTGCGGTGACCGACTCGCGAGCCGCGTCGCGTCTGCGTGCGGCTCTTGGCCGCTTGGAAAGCTATCTGGGTTGCGCTACCGGGGCGCCGGTGCATGGGGAGCAGGACTCCGCCGATGCGCTGGGCGCCTGAGGAGCATGGAATAAAGGCGCCGGCGGGCCTCTCCGGCCGGATTGGAAGTGAAGGGTTAAGTTCAGTCGTATGAGTGACAGCAAGGAAGACAAACCGGTTCTGGGCCGCAAGCCGCTGGGGATCAAGCGCACGGTCGAGTCCGGTCAGGTGCAGCAGCAGTTCAGCCATGGCCGCAAGAATACGGTCGTGGTTGAGGTGAAGCGGCGCCGCGTCCTGGGCAAGCCGGGCGAAAGCGCCGGCGGCGCCGCGCCTGCGCCTCAGCCCGATCCGACGCCCGCGCCCAGCCCTGCCGCACCCGCGCCGCAGCAGCGGGCGCCGCAACCTGCCGCGCCCGCCCGTCAGGCGCCGCCGCAGAATCTGATGTCGCGTCAGGAATTGCAGGCCAAGCTTCTGCGCGAGGCGGAAGAAGCCCGCATGACCGCTCTGGAAGAAGCGCGCCGCCGCGAGGATGCTCAGCGCCAGGCCGCGAGCGAGGAGGAACGCCGCCGCGCGGAAGAAAACCGTGCCGCCGCCGAGCCTGCCGAGGTCGCCCCGACCGAGCGCGCCGACGAAGAAACGAAGGCCCCGCAGGAAGCCGCGCAAGCAACGCCTGAAGTCGCGCCCGCCGCTGCAGAGCCTGCTGCTCCCGCCCCGGCTCCTGCCGCAGCGAGCGAACGCGTGGTTTCCGCGCCGCCGCCGCCGCGCCGCTTTACCCCGGTCACGCCGGCCAAGCGCCCCGAACCGGCCAAACCCGATCGGGCCAAGCGCGGCGACGACAATCGTCGCCAGTCCGGCAAGCTCACCGTCACCCGCGCCCTGTCGGACGACGATAGCGCCCGTGCCCGCTCGCTCGCCGCTTTGAAGCGCGCACGCGAAAAGGAACGCCGCGCGCATTATCAGGGCGGCAGCCAGCCCCGTGAAAAGCAGGTGCGCGACGTCGTGGTGCCCGAAAGCATCACGGTGCAGGAACTCGCCAACCGCATGGCCGAAAAGGGCGCGGACCTGGTGAAGGCCCTGTTCAAGATGGGCACCGCCGTCACGCTCAACCAGCCAATCGATCAGGATACGGCGGAACTGTTGGTCGAGGAATTTGGCCACCGCATCCAGCGCGTTTCCGAATCCGACATCGAAATCGGCATGGAAGGCGAGATGGATGCGCCCGAAACGCTGAAGCCCCGTCCTCCCGTGGTCACGATCATGGGCCATGTCGATCACGGCAAGACCAGTCTGCTCGACGCGCTGCGCGGCACCGATGTGGTGGCGGGCGAAAGCGGCGGCATCACCCAGCATATCGGCGCCTATCAGGTGAAGACCAAGGGCGGTGACACGATCACCTTCCTCGATACGCCGGGTCACGAGGCTTTCTCGGAAATGCGCGCGCGCGGCGCCAACGTCACCGACATCGTCATCCTGGTGGTGGCGGCGGACGACGGGCTGATGCCGCAGACGATCGAGGCGATCAACCACACCAAGGCCGCCGGCGTCCCGATGATCGTCGCGATCAACAAGGTCGACAAGCCCGAAGCCAATCCCCAGCGCGTGCGTGAGCGCCTGCTGGAGCATGAAGTCGTAGTCGAGGATATGGGCGGTGAAGTGCAGGACGTCGAAGTGTCCGCGCTCAAGAAGATCGGCCTTGACCAACTGATCGAGAAGATCCTGCTCCAGGCCGAGTTGATGGAACTGACCGCCAACCCGGATCGCGCAGCCGAAGGCAATGTGATCGAGGCGCAGCTCGACAAGGGGCGCGGCGCGGTCGCGACCGTCCTGGTCCGTCGCGGCACGCTCAAGGTCGGCGACACTTTCGTCATCGGCGCGGAAAGCGGCAAGGTGCGCGCTCTGGTCAACGACAAGGGGCAGCAGGTGAAGGTCGCTGGTCCGTCGACTCCGGTCGAGGTGCTGGGCCTGTCGGGCGTTCCGCTCGCGGGCGATCAGTTGACGGTCGTGGAAAACGAAGCCCGCGCCCGCGAAGTCGCCGCCTATCGTCAGGAACAGGCGACGCGCAAGCGGACCACTGCGGCTCCGACCAGCTTTGAACATATGTTCTCGGCGCTCAACACGACCGTCATCGAATATCCGGTGGTGGTGAAGGGCGACGTGCAGGGGTCCGTCGAAGCGATCGTCACGTCGCTCAATCGCATTTCGACCGACGAGATCAAGGTCCGCATCCTCCATTCGGGTGTTGGCGCGATCACTGAGAGCGACGTCACGCTGGCCGCGGCCAGCCGCGCGCCGCTGATCGGCTTCAACGTGCGTCCCAATGCGAAGGCGCGCCAGCTTGCCGAACGTGAGAAGGTGTCGCTGCGCTATTATGACGTGATCTACGATCTGCTGGAGGAAGTGCGCGGCGAAATGGCCGGGCAGCTTGCGCCGGAACGCATCGAAACGATCGTCGGCCGCGCCGAGGTGCTTCAGGTATTCCCGGCCGGAAAGAAGGACAAGGCAGCCGGTCTGCTCGTGCTCGACGGCATCATCCGCAAGGGGCTGTCCGCGCGTCTCACCCGCGACGATGTCATCGTTTCGCGCACGCACATCGCTTCGCTCCGCCGCTTCAAGGACGATGTCTCCGAAGTCCGCGCGGGCATGGAATGCGGCGCTGTCCTGCAGGACACGAACGACATCAAGCCCGGCGACACGCTGGAGCTGTTCGAGGTCGAGGAACGCGCGCGCACCTTGTAAAACGGGCAATGCGTCATCCCAGCCGACGCTGGGATGACGCGCCGTTTACGATGTGCGCCGTGGCCTGATGCGCCGGCTCGCGCCGGGGTGATGAGGATTTGCTATGGCTCAACAACCCGAAGGCCCTTCCGTCCGCCTGCTTCGCGTGGGTGAACAGGTGCGTCATATCCTGTCCGAAATCCTGACGCGCGGCGATGTGCATGACGATGTGCTGAACAATCATGTCGTCAGCGTCACCGAAGTCCGCATGTCCCCCGACCTGCGCCATGCGACGGTGTTCGTGAAACCCCTGCTGGGACAGGATGAGGAAGCGGTGCTGAAGGCGCTGCGGACCAACACCGCCTATCTCCAGCGGGAAGTCGCGCACCGCATCCGCCTCAAATATGCGGCGAAGCTCAAATTCCTCGCGGACGATAGCTTCGAGGAGGGCAGTCATATCGACCGCCTGCTGCGTGACCCAAAAGTCGTCCAAGATCTGGAAAAACCTCAGGAAGATTGAGCCGCAAGGCCAGTTGCTGCCCCGCCCTGATCTCAAAATCGCTGCCTATTTCGGACGGATCGGCTTAAGCTGTTTCTTCCAGATCGTTTGGCTGGCGATTGGGCATAATATTTCAGGGAATGGACGGAAAATGGCGCATCCCGCGAGACATATGCGACGATTGGCGGGAATGTTCCTGCTTCTGGGGCTTTCCACCTCCAGGATGGTGGGCCTGCCTGATGCAGCGATGGCGAAGGAGTCGGCGATTCATTCCGCCGTCACCGCCGATCCCCCGCCGGATACCGCCTTTCCAGCAGGCATGAGCGCCTTTGTCATCCCGGCTGGCGAGGGAGCGATGAACGCGATCATGTATACCGCCGCGGGGGCGGGGTTGCATCCGACCCTGCTCCTGCTGCACGGCTTCCCCGGCAATGAGCAGAACCTTGACCTCGCGCAAGCCGCCCGACGCGCTGGATGGAATGTGCTGACCCTGCATTATCGCGGTTCATGGGGGAGCCCCGGCACTTTCTCCTTCACCCATGCGGCGGAGGATGCCCGCACGGCGCTCGATTTTCTGCGCCAGCCCGGCGTCGTGGCCCGTTACCGGATCGACGCCGGCTCGATCGTGCTGGCCGGACACAGCATGGGTGGCTTCATGGCGGCAGATGCAGCGGCTGATGATCGGGCGGTTGCGGGCCTTTTCCTTATCGACCCGTGGAACCCGGCCGAAACGGCGGCATCGCTCTCCACGGCGCAGGGCGAAGCGGCATGGAAAGCGGAGGTGACGGGCGATCTGGCGCCGCTGCACGGCGCGACCTATGACACCCTCACCGAGGAACTCAAAGCCCATGCAAGCCGCCTCGACCTTGGTCAGCGCCTTGTCGCACTGGGCCAGCGTTCGCTGACGATCATCGGCGCGGAACGGGGCCTTGGCGCTACCGCGCGCAAAGTCGCCGCCGATGCCCAATCCGCCAATCCTTCATCCCGCCTGATGGTCTGGCCGACGGATCATGGCTTTTCCGATAAGCGGATCGCGCTGGCCGATGCGCTGGTCCGCTTTCTGGCGGGCGTCACGCCGCCGCTGCGCTGAAGAGAGATTTGTAGCAAAGTGTCGCATTCCGTTGAACGACGGGATGCCACCACTTACCTCCTTTTCAACAGGGGCTCTGAAACAAGATTGGAGCCGGAAAATGAAGAACATTGCTCAATTGGCCCGTTTCGCTGTCGCGGCGGCGGTGCTGACGCTTGCGGGAACGGCCATGGCGGTGACGGGATCGGACCGTCCGCTGGGACGCGAAGCCAGCATCCCCTTCGTCAATCATGGTGGCATATCCAACTGGCGCGCCGACGGCGATGAGGGTTTGTATATTCAGGACCAGCATCGCAACTGGTATCGCGCCAGCCTGATGGGAGCGTGCACGGACCTGCCCTATGCCGAAGCGGTGGGATTCCGCACATGGGGCGGAGACAGGCTCGACCGCTTTTCCGCGATCCAGGTCGGCGGTCAGCGTTGTCCGATCGAGAGCCTGGTCACCAGCGCCCCACCGCCAGCCAAGACGCATAAGGGCTGACAGAGGCATCCGCGCAAGATACAGGCGCGCGGATGCATGGCTGGATCATCCTCGACAAACCCTTGGGACTAGGCTCGACGCAGGCGGTGGGCGCGGTCAAGCGTGCCTTGCGCCAAAGCGGCGCGGGGAAAGTGAAGGTAGGCCATGGCGGCACGCTCGATCCCCTGGCGACGGGCGTGCTGCCGGTCGCCATAGGGGAAGCGACCAAACTTGCGGGGCGGATGCTCGATAGCGACAAGATTTACGATTTCACCATCGACTTTGGCGCGCAGACCGACACGCTCGATCTGGAAGGGGAGGTGATCGCGACCAGCAGCATCCGCCCCACGCCAGCGCAGGTGGAAGCGATCCTGTCTCGCTTTACCGGACCCATCGAACAGGCGCCGCCCGCTTATTCCGCGATCCTGATCGACGGCCAGCGCGCCTATGACCTCGCCCGCGCCGGGCAGGATGTGCAGATGAAGATGCGGGGCGTGGTGATCCATTCCCTCACCATCACGGCCAGTGAAGCGGAAGGGGAGGGGCTGGCTTCCATCACCCTTACCGCCCATGTTTCCAAGGGCACCTATATCCGCAGCCTCGCTCGCGATATTGCGCTGGCGCTGGGCACGGTCGGCCATGTCACCATGCTGCGCCGGGTGAAAGCGGGGCCGTTCACGCTCGACTCCGCTATTTCGCTGGACAAATTGAACGAAGCTGCTACGGGCGGCGGCATCGTGCAGCTTATGCTGCCGTTGACGGCGGGGCTGGACGACATCCCGGCTCTCCCCGTCTCTCCCGATGAAGCGCTGGCTCTCCGACAGGGGAAGGCGCTGATGGGGAAACCGCATACCGGTCTCATGCTGGCGATGGAGGGCGATACGCCCGTCGCGCTGGTGGAGGCCAGTGGCCCGGATATCCGGGTGGTGCGCGGCTTTAATCTCTAGTTGAAGAAAGGAAGCCGATGTCGATCACTGCAGAGCGCAAAGAAGCGCTGATCAAGGAATATGCCCGTGCCGAAGGCGATACGGGTTCGCCTGAAGTCCAGGTCGCGATCCTCTCCGAGCGTATCGCCAACCTGACCGAGCACTTCAAGGGTCACCACAAGGATAACCACAGCCGTCGCGGCCTGCTGATGCTGGTCAACAAGCGCCGTTCGCTGCTGGACTATCTCAAAAATAAGGATGAGGGCCGCTATACCGACCTCATCTCCAAGCTGGGCCTGCGTAAGTAAGCCTGCTATAGAAGGGACGGCCCCCCAGCGGGGCCGTTTCCGATTCCGGGGGCATCGCAATTCGGCGGTGCATTCCGTCAGGGGCCAAAAGATGCCCCACAGCCGCCGCGGACCGGCTTTGTCCGCATATGAGGCCCCGCCGGGCAATAGGGCCAGGCGGGCGAAGGAAAACACATGTTCGACGTAAAGAAAGTATCCATCGAGCTGGCAGGCAAGACCCTGACTCTCGAAACCGGCCGCATTGCGCGTCAGGCTGACGCCGCCGTGCTGGCGACCTATGGCGAAACCGTGGTGCTGTGCGCCGTGACCGCCGCCAAGTCGGTGAAGGACGGGCAGGACTTCTTCCCGCTCACCGTCCATTATCAGGAAAAATATTCCGCCGCCGGCCGCATTCCGGGCGGCTTTTTCAAGCGTGAGCGTGGCGCGACGGAAAAGGAAACGCTGGTTTCCCGCCTGATCGACCGCCCGATCCGCCCGCTTTTCCCCGAAGGCTTCTACAACGAGATCAACGTCATCGCCCAGGTGCTGTCGTTCGATGGCGATAGCGAGCCGGACATCGTTGCGATGATCGCCGCTTCGGCTGCGCTGACCCTGTCGGGCGTGCCCTTCATGGGTCCGATCGGCGCGGCGCGCGTCGGTTACAAGGATGGCGAATATCAGCTCAACCCTTCGCTCGACGAAGTGAAGACCGGCGATCTGGATCTGGTCGTCGCCGCTACGCACGACGCGGTGATGATGGTCGAATCCGAAGCCAAGGAGCTTTCGGAAGACGTCATGCTGGGCGCCGTGCTGTTCGCCCATGAAGCGAGCAAGAAGGTCGTCGGCGCGATCATCGAACTGGCTGAAAAGGCCGCCAAGGATCCGTGGGAAATGGCCGCACAGGACGATCTGGGCGACCTGAAGGCGAAGCTCAAGAAGCTGATCGGCAAGGATATCGCCGCCGCCTACAAGCTGACCGACAAGTCGGCCCGCTCCAACGCCCTGAACGAAGCCCGCGCCAAGGCGAAGGCGATGTTCGAGGCCGACGGTCTTGCCCCGCAGATGGTGATGGCCGGCATCAAGCTGACCAAGAAGCTGGAAGCCGAAATCGTCCGCACCGCGATCCTGAAGGATGGTCAGCGCATCGACGGCCGTAACACCACGCAGATCCGCCCGATCGAAGCGATGGTGGGCTTCCTGCCGCGCACCCATGGTTCGGCGCTGTTCACCCGCGGTGAAACGCAGGCGATCTGCACCACCACGCTGGGCACCAAGGACGCCGAGCAGATGATCGACGGCCTGAACGGCGTCTATTATGAAAACTTCATGCTGCACTATAACTTCCCGCCCTATTCGGTCGGTGAAGTAGGGCGCTTCGGCGCACCGGGCCGCCGCGAAGTCGGCCATGGCAAGCTGGCATGGCGCGCGCTGCACCCTGTGTTGCCGAGCAAGGAAGACTTCCCCTACACCATCCGCGTCCTCAGCGACATCACCGAGTCCAACGGCTCGTCCTCGATGGCGACGGTCTGCGGCGGTTCGCTCTCGATGATGGACGCGGGCGTACCGCTCAAGCGTCCGGTGTCGGGCATCGCCATGGGCCTGATCCTGGAAGGCAAGGATTTCGCGGTCATCAGCGATATTCTTGGCGACGAGGATCACCTCGGCGACATGGACTTCAAGGTGGCGGGCACGGAAAGCGGCATCACCACCATGCAGATGGACATCAAGGTCGCCGGCATCACGCAGGAGATCTTCGAAGTCGCGCTGCGTCAGGCCAAGGAAGGCCGCGCGCACATATTGGGTGAGATGAACAAGGCGCTGTCTTCGACCCGGACCGAATTGTCGGCCCATGCTCCGCGCATCGAGACGATCCAGATCGACAAGTCCAAGATCCGCGACGTCATCGGCACCGGCGGCAAGGTCATTCGCGAAATCGTCGCGGAAACCGGCGCGAAGGTCGACATTGACGACGAAGGCATCATCAAGATCAGCTCGTCCGACATCGACCAGATCGAAGCCGCGAAGAAGTGGATTCTCGGCATCGTCGAGGAAGCGGAAGTCGGTAAGATCTACAACGGCAAAGTCGTCAACATCGTCGACTTCGGTGCGTTCGTGAACTTCATGGGCGGCAAGGACGGTCTCGTCCACGTCTCCGAAATGAAGAATGAGCGTGTCGAAAAGCCGACCGATGTCGTGTCCGAAGGCCAGGAAGTGAAAGTCAAGGTTCTCGAAATCGATCCGCGCGGCAAGGTGCGCCTGTCGATGCGCGTCGTAGATCAGGAAACCGGCGAGGAACTGGAAGACACCCGTCCTCCGCGCGAACCCCGCGAGCCTCGTGGTGATCGCGGCGACCGTGGCCGTGGCCCGCGTCGTGATGGCGGTGGCCGTGGCGGCGAGCGTGGCGAGCGCGGCCCTCGTCGCGACCGTGGTCCTCGCGACGATAAGGATGGCGATGACGGCTCCAACGCCGGCTTGCCCGATTTCCTGACGCAGGACTGAACGGTCCATCGCGGCAATCGTGCCAATAAAAAAAGGGCGTCCGGATTTCCGGGCGCCCTTTTTTGTGAGGCGATTATGCGGTTTGCAAAATTGTGCAGCGGATGTCGGAGTGGGTAGGTAGCGGTCAGTCAGCTTCTCGGCCGCAAGTGTCGGAAAGCGTCCACGCCGACTAGATTGGCTTAGTTATGACGGCTGCATCGCGCGCCTGTCGTTGCCCCTCTATAAAGGCCGTCTCATAGATGTCCGTCCATTCCTTAAGCATTTCGGGCGATGCGCCACTTGCGTCGAGGTGTTGTGCACCCTGTCCCAAAATTTCATGGTGATCGGCCCTTTGGAGCAAACCGCCGATGCGACGGGCTGGATGACCGAATGAAGGTTTTCTGTGGAGGGTGCTGCGTTGTCTGTGCCGGACCGCTGGAGACAAGTTAGCCAGCCGATCGACTCCCTATATTGTTGGGAGGCATCGATCACGAAAATGAGTGCGGCAAGAGCCTTCAACATCAGGGAGCCTGTTCGGAACTCCTTGAAGAAAACCATTCCCGAAACCCAAAAGCGCAAACTGCTGGGCTGGCTGTCGCGTTGCAAGATCGTCGTTAACATCGACACTCACCGCAGTGTAGTCGGTGTAACCGGCGTAACCTTCCGGTCGGCCTGGAAAAATTTCAAAGCTATCACTGGCTGCTGGCGCGAGATTGATTGGCCATTTCGACCGCGGATTGCCCATAGCGCAGCGGACATAAGGACGCCTCGAAGTTGCGAGACGCTTGTACACCGCCGTTAGAGCCAATGCGACGATGATGGCCAACATTCCGATGAAGTCATGGCGGAAGAAGGTCATGCGCGCGATTCCGAATCCGCCGGACAGGATGATCGCGAAGAGAATGAACGCAGGAAGCCGTGGTTGAATGATCATCCTTCCCGTTTCTTCGGCGGCAACCACCGACATAAGCGTACCGCCCATCCTTCGATGTCCGTTTCGAAGTGAGGAACTTGGGCTCCTGAATGATTGGCTTTGGTCGAAAACCGCCATGCATGATCACAGGTTGCAAATGGCATAACCCCTTTTTGAAACGGCGTCGGACTAATCTCCATCAATGCATCCCCAGAAAGTTATGCTACTGTAACAAAGGACTGTCTGGGGATTTTCATGCAGCGCGGGAATGATCGATTCATAGAACGTTTGCCGCTTGCGCTCGGCCAGCGCTGGATGGGCTTTTTCTGGGCGGCCTTATTTTGCCTTGCGGCATTGGGGCTGCGTCTGGCCATGAGGCCATTGTTGCTGAGCGCCGCGCCCTTCGCCGCCTTTTTCCCGGCGGTGATTCTGTCGGCCTTTTTGTTCGGGGTGTGGCCGGGCCTGTGGGCGGCGATGCTGGGACTGCTGTTTGGCAGCTATTTTTTCCTGCTTCCTTATACGGGATATGAAGTCACGCCCCACCTGGTGATGATCCTGTGCCTTTATGTAATAGTCATGGTCGTGGCTATCGCCCTGATCCATTTCATGCAGCGGGTGAATTTTCATCTGGCCGTGGAACGCAAGCGCAGCCGGGAACTGGCGGATACCAAGGATCTGCTGTTTCGCGAATTGCAGCATCGCGTATCGAATAATCTGCAGGTGGTCGCGGCCATGTTGGCCCTGCAACGCCGTGATATCGATGATGACGCCGCACGCCGCGCGCTGGATGATGCGTCGGCCAGGCTGGCATTGATCGGCAAGATCAGCCGCGCCATGTATCATCCGTCCGGAGAAGGACAGGATGTCGGCGCGTTTCTGACGACATTGTGTGGCGATATTATCGAAGCCAGCGGACGGCAGGACATTGCCGTCCATGTCGCAGCCCCGCGTCAATTGCTGCTCGCATCGCATGTTAGCGTTCCGTTGGCGCTGATCGTGGCGGAGGCGGTCAGCAACGCGATCGAACATGGCCTGCCCGATCGCGCGGGCACGGTACGCGTTTCGCTGGACGCATCGGAGGAAGGGTTTGCCCTGCGGGTCGTCGATGACGGCAAGGGCATAACGGCAGGTGAGGAAATCGGCGCTTCGAACAGCCTGGGCCTTCGCATCGCGGCTGCATTGGCGGCCCAGCTTGGCGGGCGTTTCGTGCTGGAGCCGGGCGCCGGCGGCGGAGCGGTTGCGCGCCTTGATCTTCCGCCATCGGCGAATGTAACATCCGACTAACCATTCTGCCGCTTGGCGGCGGCCATTCGCTCGGCTATGACCCGGCCCATGCTGACGAAAACCATGATGCGCCTTGGCGCTGCCGCCGCTCTGGTCCTGCTCGCGGGATGTGCGACATCGAAGAACAAGGCCGACACCCAATATGTCGCCCGTGACGTGTCCACGCTCTACAATGCGGGTAAATACCGGCTGGATCGCGGACAATATAAGCTGGCGGCCGCATTATTCGACGAAGTGGAACGCCAGCACCCCTATTCGCCATGGGCGCGGCGCGCGCAGCTCATGTCGGCGTTCAGCTATTACATGAATCGCAACTATAATGAATCGATCGGCGCCGCGCAGCGTTTCCTGTCGATCCATACCGGCAACAAGGACGCTTCCTACGCTTATTATCTGATCGCGCTCTGCTATTATGAGCAGATTGCAGACGTCACCCGCGACCAGAAGATCACGCAGCAGGCGCTGGATTCGCTGGGCGAATTGATCCGCCGTTATCCCGATACGCGCTATGCTTCCGATGCCCGGCTGAAGGTCGACCTCGTCAACGACCACCTGGCTGGCAAGGAAATGGAGATTGGCCGCTTTTATCAGCGCCGTGGCCAGTGGCTGGCGGCAACGCTGCGTTTTCGCACGGTGATCGACAAATTTCAGACCACGACTCACACGCCCGAAGCGCTGGAGCGTCTGGTCGAAAGCTATCTTGCCCTGGGTATTCCCGATGAGGCGAAGAAGGCAGCGGCTGTCCTGGGGGCCAACTATCCCGGCACCAAATGGTATGAACGCTCCTTCAAGCTCATTCGGGAATATGCGCCCAAGGCATAGGATCATTTGTTCCCCTTTTGTACAGCAAAGGGTAGAAGCAGGCCATGCTGACCGCCCTGTCCATTCGCAACGTCGTGCTGATCGAGGCGCTCGATCTGGAGTTCGGGCCAGGTCTGGGCGTGCTGACGGGGGAAACCGGGGCGGGCAAATCGATCCTGCTCGATTCTCTGGGACTGGCGCTGGGCGCGCGGGCCGACAGCGGGCTTGTGCGGAACGGCGAATCGCAGGCAAGCGTCACCGCGACGTTCGATGCGCCTGCGCCAGACCATCGTGCCTTCGCGCTCCTTGCAGAAAACATGATCGCCCTTGAACCGGGCGAACCGCTCATCATCCGAAGGACGCTCAAGGCCGATGGTGGGAGCCGGGCTTTTGTGAACGATCAACCCTGCTCCGCTGCGCTGTTGCGGGAACTGGGCGGGACGCTGGTTGAAATTCACGGGCAGCACGATGATCGGGGATTGCTCAATCCGCGCGGTCATCGGACGCTGTTAGATGTCTATGGGCGCTGCGATGTCGCCCATGTCGCTGCGGCCTATATGGCATGGCGAACGGCTGCCGATGCCTTGGCGGATGCACGGGAAACGGTTCGCAGCGCAGCGCGTGACCGCGATTACCTGACCCATGCGGTCGAGGAACTAGCGCGATTTGCGCCGGGACCGGGCGAAGAAGCGGCTTTGGCCGACGAACGGGCCACCATGCAGAAGGGCGCTCGCCTGACCGATGATCTTGCCGCCGTGACGGAGTGCCTGACAGGATCGGACGGCGGACTGGCGCAATTGCGGCAGGCGGCGCGGCGGCTGGACCGGATTGTGGTGGAATATGCTCCGCTGGCCGATGTGCTGGCGGCGCTCGACCGTGCCGTGATCGAGGCCGGGGAGGCGGAGGAGCGGCTGAGTGAGTCGGCCGAGGCGTTGAGTTTCGATCCGGCAAGACTGGATGCGATCGAAACGCGCCTGTTCGATCTGCGCGGCCTTGCCCGCAAGCATCAGGTGCAGCCCGATGACCTCGCAGCATTGCGGGAAGAGATGGCAGACAGACTTTCCGCCATCGAAGGGGGTGAGGAACATCTCGCCACGCTGGAAGCGGCCGTCGCGGCCAAAGCGGATGCTTACCGGCAAGCGGCGCAAGAGCTCTCGACCGAGCGCCAATCGGCGGCGCAGCGGCTGGATGCGGCCGTCGCGGCGGAACTGGCACCCTTGAAACTGGATGCGGCTCGTTTCCGCACGGTGGTGGCGCCGCTGGACGAGGGCCAGTGGAGCGCGCAGGGTCTGGATCGGGTTGAATATGAGATATCGACCAATCCCGGCGCACCCTTCGCACCGCTGGTGAAGATCGCTTCGGGCGGCGAATTGTCGCGTTTCATCCTGGCGTTGAAGGTGGCATTGGCGGAGCGGGGAGGGGCCGATACGTTGATCTTCGACGAGATAGATCGGGGCGTGGGCGGCGCGGTCGCGTCCGCTATCGGAGATCGCCTGGCCCGCTTGGCGCAAAGCAGCCAGATTCTGGTTGTCACCCATAGCCCGCAAGTCGCGGCCCGTGGAGCTGGGCACATGCTGATCGCCAAGTCCAGCGACGGGACGGTCACGCGTACCGGCGTCCATGCGCTCGATGCGGGCGAACGCCGTGAAGAGATTGCGCGCATGTTGTCCGGCGCGGAAATCACCGCAGAGGCGCGAGCGCAGGCCGAACGGTTACTGGAGGTCTGAGGGCGGCTTCAGCCTTTCCGCTTGAAAGGCACGGCGCTATGGAAGGCGCATGACTGAACCTGCCTCCATGACCGAAGCCGAAGCAGCCAATCGCCTGATGCGCCTTGCAAAGGAAATCGCGCGGCACAACCGGCTTTACCACGATCAGGATCAGCCGGAGATCACGGACGCGGCATATGACGCCCTGATGCGGGAAAACAATGCGCTGGAGGCAGCATTTCCTGACCTGGTGCGCGCGGATTCCCCCAATCGTCAGGTAGGGGCGGCCCCCACTTCCGGGCTGAAAAAAGTTCAGCATGCCATTCGCATGATGAGCCTGGACAATGGTTTCGCGGACGATGACATCGCGGAATTCCTTGCGCGTGTTCGCCGTTTTCTGGCTTTGCCGGAGGATGTGCCTGTCGCATTGACGGCGGAACCCAAAATAGACGGGCTTTCCTGTTCCCTGCGTTATGAGAGGGGCGAACTGGTGCTCGCGGCTACGCGGGGGGATGGCGCCACGGGTGAGGATGTGACCGCCAACGTCCGCACGATCACGGATATTCCAGAGAGGCTGACAGGCGCCAATATCCCGGAGATCTTCGAGATCAGGGGCGAAGTCTATATGGCGAAAGCCGATTTCGCTGCCCTGAACGAGCGCCTCCTTGCAGAAGCCGATGACCCGGAAAAGGCGCGGCAATTCGCCAATCCCCGCAATGCGGCCGCAGGTTCTCTTAGGCAGAAGGACGCCACGGTCACGGCTGGCCGTCCGCTTCGCTTCCTGGCGCATGGGTGGGGGGAATGTTCGGCGATACCCGGTGAAACCCAACTGGACGTGATGCGGGCCATAAATGGCTGGGGTTTGCCTGTTTCCGACCTGCTGGTCCGGGTCGATACGCTGCGCGCCATATTGGAGCATTATCGCCGGATCGAGGCAGAGCGCGCCGAACTGCCGTTTGATATCGACGGCGTCGTCTACAAGGTGGCCCGGCTCGACTGGCAGCAGAGGCTGGGCTTCGTGGCCAAGGCGCCCCGCTGGGCCATCGCGCATAAATTTCCGGCGGAACGAGCGCAAACCACTTTGGAAGCCATCGATATCCAGGTCGGGCGAACTGGTAAGCTGACCCCTGTGGGGCGGTTGACCCCCGTGACAGTCGGTGGCGTCGTGGTTTCCAACGTGACGCTCCACAATGCCGATGAGATCGAACGGCTGGGCGTTCGTCCGGGCGACCGGATCGTCGTGCAGCGCGCGGGGGACGTGATCCCGCAGGTCGTGGACAATCTCACCCGCGAGGATGTTCGCGCGCCTTTCCTTTTTCCCGATCATTGCCCGGTTTGTGGTTCCGAAGCCGTGCGGGAGGAGGGAGAAGTGGACATACGCTGCACTGGAGGACTTGTCTGTGCGGCCCAGCGGTTCGAGCGTTTGCGCCACTTCGTCAGCCGCGGTGCGCTGGATATAGAGGGCCTTGGCGAAAAGACGATCGAGGAATTTCTCGACCTTGGCTGGATTTCGGAGCCGGGCGATATTTTCCGTCTGTCAGCCCATCGCGCGGCGCTGCTCGGCCGGGAGGGATGGAAGGAGAAATCCGTCGACAATCTGCTCGCCGCGATTGAGGCGAAGCGGAAACCGGATGCGGCGCGGCTGCTTTTCGGGCTGGGGATACGTCATGTCGGCGCGGTGACCGCGCGCGACTTGTTGAAACGGTACACGACCTTGCCCGCCATCCGCTTGCTGGCGCAGGAGATCGTCGCCCTGCGCGATACCATGATACGGGTGGAAGGAGAGGAGGAAAGCCGTTTCCTCAACCGGGGGGACAAGGCGATTGCCGAAATCATCGGCGTCGAAAATGTCGGCGCGGCGGTCGGTCATGCGCTCGCCGATTTCTTCCATGAACCACATAATGTCGCGGTGTGGGACGATCTGCTGGGCGAAGTATCGCCGCCCGATTATGTGGTGCAAACCACGGCCAGCGCCGTCACGGGTAAGATCGTGGTGTTCACCGGCAAGCTGGAAACGATGAGCCGCGATGAGGCGAAGGCGCAGGCGGAACGTCTGGGCGCGAAGGCGGCGGGATCGGTCAGCGCCAAGACGGATCTGGTGGTCGCTGGCCCCGGCGCGGGTTCGAAGCTCAAGCAGGCTGCGGCTCTGGGCATAGAGGTGATCGATGAAGCCGCCTGGGCCGAGATCGTGAAGGCGGCGGGCCAGGGGTAAGCTGGCCCGGCCTTTACCTCAGGACGCCTGCTCCAGCTTGTCCTGCGTTTTCGTCTGGAAATCGCGGGCTTCATGGCGTTCGTGCAACTGCTCGTCCAGCGGACCGGAGACCTTGTTGACGATACGGCCACGCTTCACGGCCGGACGTGCGTCGATCTCTTTCGCCCAGCGATTGAGGTGCTTGTAACTGGCTCCGTCGAGAAACTCGCCGGCCCCTTCGTAAGTGCGATTGAGGACGACGCCGCCATACCAGGGCCAGATTGCCATATCCGCGATGCCATATTCATCGCCCGCCATATATTCATTGTCCGCGAGATGGCGGTCGAGCACATCGAGCTGGCGCTTCACCTCCATCGTGTAGCGATTGATCGGATATTCGTATTTTTCCGGCGCATAGGCAAAGAAATGGCCAAAGCCGCCGCCCAGCAGGGGCGCGCTGCCCATCTGCCAGAACAGCCAGGACAGCGTCGCCGCGCGCTTGGCCGGATCGGCAGGCAGGAAAGCGCCGAATTTTTCAGCCAGATAAAGCAGGATCGCGCCCGATTCGAATATGCGCTGGGGCGGAGACACGCTGTGATCCATCAGCGCGGGAATCTTGCTGTTGGGGTTGACGGAGACGAAGCCGCTGGAAAATTGATCGCCTTCGCCGATGCGGATCAGCCAGGCGTCATATTCCGCTTCCTTATGTCCGGCTTCCAGCAGTTCTTCGAGCAGGATTGTGACTTTTTGCCCATTGGGCGTCGCGAGGGAATAAAGCTGCAGTGGGTGTTTGCCGACCGGCAGATCCTTGTCATGTGTCGGTCCGGCGATGGGGCGGTTGATATTGGCGAATGTGCCGCCATTCGCCTTGTCCCATGTCCAGACGCGCGGCGGGGTATAGCTTTCGGTCATGCAGGGTGCTCCCTTGGATGGCAGTTACCCCCGCAGGTAGGAAGCGGCCCCCGACCCGGCAACCGTTCCTGCCACCATGGCGGATTTATTTCTTTCCTGTCCGCGCGATAAGGACACTCACCGGCGAGTGGTGGGCGATGGCTGATGCATTCGATCCAAGCAGCTTCGAGGAGAAAGAGGGTTGATGCGAGCCGAGGACGATAAGGTCGGCTGCCTGGGCCTGCGCGTAGGAAATCACCTCGTCGCGCACCGGACCGCGTTTGGTGATGAAATCGATGCGGCTTTCGTCGATACTCAGATCCCCACACCATTCACGCATGGCGGCCATGGCATCTTGCTGTTCATGCAGATCGAAATCCTCCGCGAGCAGTTCGGCATAGCGGGACGGCAGATAATAGCGGACATAGAGAAGGTGAAGCCGCCCCTCGTTCCCCGCGATGGCGGCAGCGCGCGCCAGGGCCGCGCGGCCATTATCCGGATCATTGACGTCCACCGCTACGATGATGTTCGAAAAGCGCATCTTTCTCTCCTTTGCCTTCCCGCTATTGTTCCGGTTCGGTGGAGAGATGGAAGCACGGAGCGGGCGCGACATGAAATAATGCCTGCTGGCAATGGCATGGCGACGGCCGCAACAATCCTGCAACGCTGTGATGGCAGGGGAGGGGATATCTGATCGTCCCGCGGAAAAAATGACGGCCACCTCTTGACCGAAAAAATCCTCCTTCCATATTCACGCCTGCTAGCACTCCTGAAAGAGGAGTGCTAGCAAGTGAAGGTTCATTGGGAGAAGGGCCAGAGCGCGCATCAGGGGGTGTCCCCGCGCGCTTTTCCAGATCCCGCAAACGTCCGTAAGAGGGAAAGGCACTCAACATGGCATTTCGTCCGTTGCATGACCGCGTTCTCGTTCGCCGCGTAGAGGCGGAAGAGAAGACAGCTGGCGGCATCATTATCCCCGATTCCGCCAAGGAAAAGCCGCAGGAAGGCGAAATCGTCGCTGTCGGCACCGGCTCCAAGGCCGAAGACGGCAAGGTCACTCCGCTGGACGTCAAGGCCGGCGACCGCATCCTGTTCGGCAAATGGTCGGGCACCGAAGTCAAGGTCGACGGTGAAGACCTGCTCATCATGAAGGAATCGGACATTCTGGGCGTCGTCGCCTAAAGAATCGCCGATTTCCCGCACTCCAATTTGCAAGAAAGAGGTTTTTACCCATGGCTGCAAAAGAAGTAAAATTCTCCCGCGACGCCCGTGAGCGCATCCTGCGCGGCGTCGACATTCTGGCCGACGCGGTCAAGGTGACTCTGGGGCCGAAGGGCCGCAACGTCGTCATCGACAAGAGCTTCGGCGCGCCCCGCATCACCAAGGACGGTGTTTCGGTCGCCAAGGAAATCGAACTGAAGGACAAGTTCGAGAATATGGGCGCCCAGATGGTCCGCGAAGTCGCTTCGAAGACCAACGACGTCGCCGGTGACGGCACCACCACCGCGACCGTCCTTGCCCAGGCGATCGTTCGCGAAGGCATGAAGTCGGTTGCCGCCGGCATGAACCCGATGGACCTGAAGCGCGGCATCGACCTTGCCGTCACGAAGGTTGTCGAAGACCTCAAGGCCCGTTCCAAGCCGGTGTCCGGCACCAAGGAAATCCAGCAGGTCGGCATCATCTCGGCCAATGGCGACACGGTCGTCGGCGAGAAGATCGGCGAAGCGATGGAGCGCGTCGGCAAGGAAGGCGTGATCACCGTCGAGGAAGCCAAGGGCCTCGAATTCGAACTGGATGTCGTGGAAGGCATGCAGTTCGATCGCGGCTACCTGTCGCCCTATTTCATCACCAACCCGGAAAAGATGCAGGTCGAACTCGCTGACCCCTACATCCTGATCCACGAGAAGAAGCTGTCGAACCTCCAGTCGATCCTGCCGATCCTCGAAGCAGTCGTGCAGTCGGGCCGTCCACTGCTCATCATCGCGGAAGACATTGAAGGCGAAGCGCTGGCGACCCTGGTCGTCAACAAGCTGCGCGGCGGCCTGAAGGTCGCTGCGGTCAAGGCTCCGGGCTTCGGCGACCGCCGCAAGGCCATGCTGGAAGACATCGCCGTCCTGACCAAGGGCGAAGTCGTTTCCGAAGACCTCGGCATCAAGCTCGAAAACGTCACCCTGGGCATGCTCGGCACCGCCAAGCGCGTCACCATCGACAAGGACAACACCACCATCGTCGATGGCGCCGGTGACGCCGAAGCGATCAAGGGCCGCACCGAGCAGATCCGCGCTCAGATCGAGACGACCACGTCCGACTACGACCGCGAAAAGCTGCAGGAGCGTCTGGCCAAGCTGGCTGGCGGCGTGGCCGTCATCAAGGTTGGCGGCGCATCGGAAGTCGAAGTCAAGGAGCGCAAGGACCGCGTCGACGACGCGCTGCACGCGACGCGCGCGGCCGTTGAAGAAGGCATCGTCCCCGGTGGCGGCACGGCGCTTCTCTACGCGACCAAGGCCCTGAGCGGCCTCAAGGGCGCCAATGACGACCAGACCCGCGGTATCGACATCATCCGCAAGGCCATCGAAGCGCCGCTGCGCCAGATCGCCCAGAATGCGGGCGTTGACGGCGCCGTCGTCGCCGGCAACCTGCTGCGCGAAAATGACGAGACCAAGGGCTTCAACGCCGCCACCGACGCCTATGAAAATCTGGTTGCCGCTGGCGTCATCGACCCGACCAAGGTTGTTCGTGCTGCTCTGCAGGACGCGGCTTCGGTTGCCGGTCTGTTGATCACCACTGAAGCGACCATTGCCGAACTGCCCGACGACAAGCCGGCGATGCCGGCCATGCCCGGCGGCATGGGCGGCATGGGCGGCATGGACTTCTAAAGCCGATCGTCGCAGGCGGACGCATGTTCGCCTGCGGTCCGATCGCGGCGATGAGAAGTCCGCGTTCAAGCGATATAAAAAAGCCGGCGGAGCAATCCGCCGGCTTTTTTGCTGCGCCATCGCCGCGCCCCGCGCGTGATATTTTCGCGAGATTAACCAAAAAATAAATCAACGGCCCCATTTTGAGGATTGGGAACCGGAGACCCGCCAATTTGCGCGCCATAAGAACCTTTCTCATCAGTCGACTTGCCCGGCACACGGCGCAGGACGCGGATGTGCGCCGCAGTCTGGTGGAAACGCTCTATGCTTCTCCCGCATCGCTGACCATTGGCGCGGTAACGGGAACCGCTGTCGGCATAGTCATCGCCAATCTTAGCCAAGATCCGACGATCGATGCTATCGTCGCTGCGGTGTGTATCGTGGCGGCCTTGCGGGTCGTCACGGCGATATTCTTCCACCGGCAATTGGTGCGCGGCACCGCGGTCGCTTCCCGCGTCTGGGAACTGGTCTATGAGCTTGGCGCATGGGCCTATGCGGGGCTGCTGGGCCTCATGAGCTTTGCGACGCTCGTCGCATCGGGCAATTCGGTCATGCACATGCTCAGCGTGTCGATGGCAACGGGCTACGCCGGCGGTATTTCGGGCCGCAATGCGGGGCGGGTTCACATCGCCATTGGGCAGGTCTGCCTTGCCCTGCTGCCGACGACGACGGGGCTGTGGCTGGAGGGGTCAACCGGCTATCGGGTTCTGGCTGTTGCCATGGTGATGATGATCCTGGGGCTGGCGGAGATCAGTTCCACGACGCACCGCATCGTCGTTCAGGCGCTCAAAGGTAAAAGGGACCAGTCTGCCCTGGCGGAAAAATTCGAGCGTCTGGCGCGATATGACAGCCTGACCGGTTTGGAAAACCGCATGGCCATGCAGATGCGGCTGCAGGACATTTTCGACAATCACATGAGTTCGCACGACGCGGTAGCCATCCTCTGGATGGATATCGACAGGTTCAAAGAGATCAATGACTCGCTGGGTCATATCGTTGGCGACCAATTGCTCCGCATCGTTGCTCAACGATTGAAGGAAGTCGTTCGCGACAATGGCTGGATCGCGCGCTTCGGCGGCGACGAATTCGTCATCATCTGCCCCAATGCCGACCGATTGACGGCGCAAACCATGTCTCGGGAGATCATTGAATATTTCGCGCATGGATTTGGCATCGGCGACCATCATCTCGAAGTGACCGCGTCCATCGGCTACGCGGTTGCGCCGCAGGACGGCCGTCACATGGACGAGTTGATGCAACATGCGGATATCGCCCTGTATGAAGCCAAGCGGGAAGGGCGCAATCGCGCGTCAAGCTTCAGCTGGCTGTTCAAGGAACGCTTCAACCGCGTTCACGAGATCGAAACAGGTCTGCGCCGCGCTATAGAGGGGCAGGAGCTCAAGCTGGTGTTCCAGCCGATCGTGGATCTGGAAAGCCTGCACATCGACGCCTGTGAAGCGCTGCTGCGCTGGGAGCATCCCACTTTGGGGCCGATACCGCCATCCGAGTTCATTCCAATCGCGGAAGGCATGGGCATTATCGAGGACATCACTTCCTGGGTTCTGCGTAATGCCTGTCTGGCGGCCGCGTCCTGGCCCACGGATGCGCGGGTCGCCGTCAATATATCGCCCGCCTCCCTCAAATCTGCGGAGCTGCCGGGCAGCGTCATCGCGGCTCTGTTGGAATCGGGCCTGCCTGCGCGCCGGCTGGAACTGGAAGTGACGGAATCCATCTTCCTGGATGACAGTGGCCAGGCCAACACCATTTTGCTTGAATTGCAACGCATTGGATTACGGCTGGCACTGGATGATTTCGGGACGGGATATTCCTCGCTTTCCTATCTGCGGTCCTATCGTTTCGACACGCTGAAGGTGGATCAGAGCTTCATGGCGGGCGTCAGCGCCAATGCGGAGGACCGGGCCATTGTCAGGGCCATCGGAAATCTGGCCCGCGATCTGGCGATGGATACGGTGGCCGAAGGGATAGAAACCCTCGATCAACTCGATCATGCCCGGGATGCCGGTTTCACCAACGTGCAGGGCTATCTGTTCAGCAGACCCATATCGTGCGAGGCCGTTGCGGCACTGATTGCCAGTGGCCCGCTGATACCGTCGGAAGAGCCGCCGATCATAACCTATCCGCGCCGCCGGTTGAGCTGACTGGCCCGAGAATTTCAGCGCAGGCGGGTCTGGGCCGACGCCAGCCGGCGCATCATCCGCAAATCCCGATCCGAAAGCATCAGCGCGGTGTCGGTCCAGGTGGTGACGATGTCGGTCAATTCTTCCAACGTCATGGGATTGACGCGACGGCCCGCACGCGCGATTCCGACATAACCGGCATGGTGCGCGCTGTGTTCGGCAATCCACTGGCGGGTTGCCTCCTCACCTTCTCCTGCCTCAACCACCTGAGAGACGATGCCCATGTCGCACATTTCTTCGGCGGTATAGACATGACCTTCCATTATCATGCGCCGGGCCAGCACCGGACCGATCTTGCGGGACAGGATCGAATAGGCGCCCATGCCAGGGAACAGGCCGAACAAAACCTCCGGCAAACCAAAGCGCGCCTGCCGTTCCGCGATGATGACATCGAAGCACATGAGCGCTTCCAGACCGCCGCCGAGCGCATCTCCCTGCGCCAAGCCGATGTTGATGATGTCCATGTCATTGCTGTGCCAGATGCGATCGACGATCTCGACACAGGAAATGCCATATTTCAGCAAGGCGTCGCGATTGCGGTTCTGGATGCATTCGGCGAACATCTCCAGGTCGCCACCCAGATTGAAGACACCGGGAAAGCGGGACCCCAGAACCATGAATTTGAGGGCGCTGGGGTGGGCGCTGAAGAGCCGCTTGCTTTCGCTGAGCCAGGTCATCGTGTCGCGAATCAGGCCCTGGTTCGAATTAGGCCGTTCATGGGGTGTCATGAAAGCCCATAATGTGCCCGCTTCTGCATCCCAGCGCACGTCGATCTGTCCCAGATCGAACAGCATGGACTGGCTGAATTCTTCGGAAGCCCTGTTTTCCCTAGCGTCGAGATCACCGGTGTCGACGGGAAGGGGAATATCATCCTCATGCGACGTTCGTGCGTCAGCATGGGTCGGATTAAATCGACCTGAATCAATCATCTGCGCCCCCGAATTCCCATTTTCCGTTAGCAGAACAGGGTTGTAGGTCTGATGCAATGCCGACAGGATAAATGCCAGGCTATTAACCAATTTTTATATAAAACTGTTACCTTCAAACCTATTACTGGCAGCCGAAAATGGCAGCTTTGTTGCATTATTGCAACGACTGCTTCTTGGGTAAGCAGGCTTGGCCTTTGTTAACCTTTACAGGCTAAATCGGTGTTCATGTATCGGCGCCCGTCAAATCCTAAAACCGTGAACCTGATGCTGCATGACGCCACGGATAGCCCATGGCAGTTGCGATTGTCCGATGATTGCCTGCGTTTTATAGGTCGATATAAGCGGGTCGAAGGTTTCCACGTCGACGCGATGATGTTGTTCGAAGGCTTACGCAAGTCGGGTTGATCCGGCGGGCTGCCATGGCGCACTTGTGCCTGCTGCCGTTCGCTCCTAGAGGGCGCTCGTGACCCAATCGCGCTTTTCCTTTTCCGTCGCCGCCACCGATGGCAAGGCTCGCACCGGCGTTATTTCGATGCGCCGGGGCGATATTCGGACACCGGCCTTCATGCCGGTTGGCACTGCGGCCACGGTGAAGGCCATGCGGCCCGCCGAGGTGCGGGCAGCGGGGGCCGACATCATTCTGGGCAACACCTATCACCTGATGCTGCGCCCGGGCGCGGAGCGCATGGCGCGACTGGGCGGACTGCACGGTTTCATGGGCTGGGACAGGCCCATATTGACCGACAGCGGCGGCTATCAGGTGATGAGCCTCTCCGCGCTCACCAAAATGAGCGAGGAAGGCGTTTCCTTCTCCAGCCACATCGACGGGTCGAAGCATATGCTCAGTCCCGAACGATCGATGGAAATCCAGCGCCTGCTGGACAGCGATATCGTCATGGCGTTCGACGAATGCACGAAGAACGGCTGCACTCATGATGAAGCGGCACGGTCGATGGAAAGGTCGATGCGCTGGGCGAAGCGGTCCCGCGACGCCTTCGATGCCGGGGAAGCCCATGCGGAGCGCGCCGCGCTGTTCGGTATCCAGCAGGGATCGCTGGATGAAGGATTGCGGCGCATTTCCGCCGACAAGCTGATCGACATCGGTTTCGATGGCTATGCCGTGGGTGGTCTTGCCGTGGGCGAAGGGCAGGAAGCCATGTTCGGTTGCCTCGATTTCGCGCCGGATATGTTGCCTGCGGACAGGCCCCGCTATCTGATGGGCGTGGGCAAGCCGGACGATATTGTGGGCGCGGTGGAACGGGGCATCGACATGTTCGATTGCGTGCTGCCGACGCGCAGCGGCCGCAACGGTCAGGCTTTCACATGGAATGGCCCGCTCAATATCCGCAATGCGCGTTTCGCGGAAGATCAGGGACCGCTCGATCCGCGCTGCGCCTGCCCAGTCTGCTCCACATGGAGCCGCGCCTATCTGCATCATCTCGTCAAGGCTGGAGAAATGCTGGGTGCGATGGCGATGACGCAGCATAATATTCATTTCTATCAGGATCTTATGCAGAATATCCGAGGCAGCATCGCAGAAGGGCGCTTTGCCGCTTTTGCTGCCGGTTTCCGGAGCGGATATAAGCGGGCGTGAGTCAGGCCAGGGTTGCGATCACGATCGCATAGAGGCCCGTCGCCCCATCATGGTCCAGCGGCGAACGCAGTTGCCGGGACAGGCCGGTGAGGATGCGTCCGTAGCGCTCCTCCAGGCGAACGGACATGTCGGGTGATGCGCGCAGGGCAGGAGAAAGGATTTCCAGCCTGGCGCGACCCATTGATCCGCTGTCCCCGTGAATGGATATCTGCATGGTTGCAAGGGGATCGGACAGCATGGCCAGTTCGATCAGTTCCGTGAGCAGGAAGGCGACCGGCACGGCGACATCCTGACTTATGTGCAGGTTGTCGCTGTCGATCTGGATGGCGAATCGGCGTGCTTCCGCCGGAGCGCTGCTCCGCAGGCTGGCGGACAGTTCGCTGATGAGCGAGCGGACCCCCACGCCATGATTTTCCTCCAACTCCGCATAATGATTGCGATGCACGACCGACAGGGCATCGACCCGGCGCTGGATCGAAGCATAGGCTTCCCCCGCTTCGAAGGTGACGGCGGATCGTGCATGCAGGTTGATGAGGCTGGCGATGATCTGAAGGTTGTTCTTGACGCGATGATGCACCTCGCGCGTCAGCTTCCGCTGGGTTTCCAGCGCTTCGGCCATTTCTGCCTCATGGGTGGCGACTTCTTCGCTGATGGCCCGGAATGTCTGGCCGAGAGCCACGATTTCCTGTGCGGGGGTCCGCATGCGGCGCAGGGGTTCCAGAACTTCGCCCGGTTGATAGGCCGCCACGGAACGGCGCAACCCCACCAGCGGGCGGATCAGCAGCCGGTTGACCACGAACCATCCGATCGCGGCGGCGGCAAACCACATGACGAGGGGCAGGAAAAGCGAGAGCAGCCGGGCCGCGGTCGCGGGTGGATCCTGCGTCGTCATGGTCAGAACCATGTCAGGCTGAACGACCCGGGCGGACAGGCTGGTGTTGCGATATCGGGATTGCTCGCGATCATCGGGCCGCTGGGTGATAAACAGTGTTCTGGAGCCCTGCCGCAGGCTCAATTGGCGATTTTGAAGGGCAGTGGCGGGGTCGGTCACTCTTTCCAGATGGGCGCGGGAATAATAAGCAAGCGCCACGATCTTGCCGTCCGAGCTGATCTCGCGGCTGACGAGAAAGCCGGCTTGGGGCAGTAATGCCGCATCGGCGGAATCAAATCGCCGCTCCGGCGCTATTCCGGCCGGTTCAGCCTGTGGCGATCCGCATAGTCGCTGTCCCGTCCGGTCATAGATATAGAAGGTGCCTTCGCCACGGGTATGCGATTGCAGGAAAAAGGCGAGGCGCCCGCACATGGCCGAATCGGCCGTCCGAGCTGCGATGGCATTGACCGTAAGGGCGATGGCGGTTCGGTCCGATGCAAGATCGGCGGTCAGTTTGCGGGCGCTCTGCGTCACGGCTACCCGGAGCAGGGCTTCCCTTTCGAGGTCGGCGGTGCGGATCGCCTGAAGCGAGGCGACGAGCGCCAATATGCCGAGCGGCAGCAGCGCCAATGTCAGGATGAGGAACATCTTGACGCCGGTCGAACGAAAATAGCTGCTCATTATCACGGATGGGGGATGTGCAGACATGTGGCAACCCGCCTGAGGATGGCTGCCCCGATCATGATGCCATCAATCCAGTTTGCTGAGGAGGTCTAGCATTTCCGCGGGAATATCCTCATCGATGGCGCGTTGATAAACTGATCGCAAGGCGTCGGCGACATGTTCCTTGTTCTTGGAACGGGAACCTCGTTTGCCGCGCGCGGAAGGCTGTGCACGTTTCATACCTGTAACGGCGACATCTGGACCGATATCGACTGTCTGTGTCGCATTCCGTTCCTTTGTTGAAGAAACCAAAACTCAGCCCCTCTGAAACAACCCGTGCCCTGCCTGCCGATCTGTTTTTTGCGAGTTTCCGGGGCAGCGTCAATTCCTGGACCCTGTAAAATCCGTAAACCTTGGCTTTGCCGTCGAAAAAAACCGAACGTCAGTGAAACAAATCTGTCCGTTGATGGTTCCCCAGTCCAAGGCGTTTTTTGTATCATCGGTATTACCGATGGCGAGGGGGCTGGTCTTGCCATGGGGACATTGTCGATCCATCCTTCTTGTTCGAAACAGATTTCGCAGCATTATGCCTATAAGGGTAGGGAGAAGACCAACACATGTCGCTTGGACAACAGCTGCACCCCCATCTTCCCTTTCTGCGCCGTTATGCGCGCGCGCTGACAGGGGATCAGATGCATGGTGACGCCTATGTACGCGCCTCGCTTGAAGCAATCGTAGCCGCGCCGGAAGAATTCCCCGCCGGCGTTGATCCGCGTCTGGGCCTTTACAAGATTTTCCATGCGATCTGGTCGTCGTCTCATCTGGATGACGTGCCTGCCGTTATCGGTCCCGACGGGCAGGAGGCGATTGCCCAGGCGCGACTCGGGCGGCTGACGCCTTTGCCTCGCCAGGCGCTGCTCCTGACCGCGTTGGAAGGGTTCACGATTGACGACGCGGCCTATCTCATCGGCATGGATGCGTCCGATGTGGAAGCCTTGGTGGAGGAAGCGCTGCACGCGATCGAGTCGCAGACCCGCGCCAAGGTTCTGATTATCGAGGACGAACCGATCATCGCGATGGATATCGAAACCATCGTTCGCGATCTGGGCCATGAAGTGACGGCGATAGCGGTCACGCGGGAGGATGCGGTGCGCGAAGCGATGGCGCAGCGTCCAGGATTGGTGCTGGCGGATATACAACTGGCCGACGATTCCAGCGGGATCGACGCGATAAAGGATATCCTGGCGGAATTTGCCGTTCCGGTGATCTTCATCACCGCTTTCCCGGAACGGTTGTTGACGGGCGAGCGGCCTGAGCCGACATTCCTGATCACCAAGCCATTTCAGCGCGCCACGGTCAAGGCGGCGATTTCTCAGGCGCTTTTCTTTGACGAAGCTACCGCGCCTGCCTGACGGAATAGACCGGGGGGCGCATCGGAACCCCCGCCCGTTCGTTGCGTTATTGATGCGTAACGATGGGGAGAGAAGGCATGGCTGACGAGGAGCAGCATATTTCGACAGTGGATGTCCGTGCGGGATCGACGCCTCATATCGTGCGATATGTTCTGGGGATTTCGCTGGCGCTGGTCGTCATCGCGATGCTGCTGGTTCTTTGGCGTTGAAGCCTTGACGATGGATTTTTCGATTGGCTGTTATCAGCATAAGGCGCTAGCATTTATATGGCTTTGACCACTTCGGTTCACGCAGCAAAAGCGGCAGGCGGCACAGGGAGTGCTCCTATGGATGAGGCGGTTGAACGCACCACATTGTCCGATTCGGATTTCAAGCGCGAGCTTGCCGCAGTCATCCCTCATCTTCGTGCGTTCGGCCGGTCGCTGGCGGGCAATCGGGATGTGGCGGATGATCTTGTTCAGGAAACGCTGTTGAAGGCATGGGCCGCGCGTACCCGGTTCCAGGCTGGGACCAACATGCGAGCCTGGACTTTCATCATCCTGCGTAATCATTATCTTTCGCAAATGCGCCGTTCGCGGTTCCGGGGAGATTGGGACGACCTGACGGCGGATCGCCTGCTGGCTGCCCCGGCGGGTCAGGATAAGCATGTGGAACTCTCCGACATGCAAAGAGCGCTGTTGCAACTGCCCCAGCCCCAGCGGGAAGCGTTGATATTGGTGGGGGCCGGTGGCTTCGCCTATGAAGAAGCGGCCGAAATTTGCGGCGTTGCGGTGGGGACGATCAAAAGCCGCGTGGCGCGTGGCCGTGCTGCGCTGGAACAGATCATGGAAAATGGGGATTTGCCTTCGCGCCGTACCCAGGAAACCACGGCCACCGCGGTTCTCGATGAAATCATGGAAGATGTCGATCGCTTGAGCCGTGGGCGTGAAGCGACTTCGCCGGGGGATGAAACAGGCTGAACGAAACGGCCGGATATGGCCCGTCCGCGTCGAGGGAGATGGAGATGGACGAGGAGCAATCGCAAGACGATCTGCCAGACAGATCGGCACGGCCATCCGACGCGGGACGGCCGCACGGTAGCGGGCTCGTTTTCCTGTTGGTTGCTCTCGCCCTGATCCTGGCCATCGGGTTTTTCTATCTTTCGAAGGCCCGGGAGGACCGGCAGGCTGACCGGATGACGCAAGCGGCCAATTCAGTCGACGATGCGGCAAGGGTCGTAGGCGACGCGGCCAGAAATGCCGCAGACAGTTTTCGCAGGGACAATGATTCCGGGCCGAATTAACCTGTATTCCCGCCCATTTTCCCATTCAGGAATTATTTGCCATTTTCAGGCACTCTCCCGGGGGTGTCGGATTTCCTTACAGCGTATGTAAGATAGATCCGGTGCGATAGGGCCGCGTTGCAGCGGCCTGGGGAATGCACGGGATCATGATTAGGCTTTTCAAACATTATGTGCCGCATGCGGTGTTGCTGCTGGGCCTTCTGGATTTTGCCTTGCTGCTATGCGCGGCGGAGGGGGGCTGGGTGCTGCGGGCGCGGCAGATCGGCATGGATGTCGATCCCGCTATGACCCGGGTTTGGCCTTTGCTCAGCTTCGTTATTGCTATCCAGACGGCCATGATCGCAGTTGGCGTTTATGGGACAGAGGCGTTGCAATCGATCCGCTTCGCCTTTGCCCGGCTGCTGGTAGCTGTATCGCTGGGTGTCATCTTCCTGTCGGTGATGCACTTTATCGGGCCAGACATGACCCTGTGGCGCTCCAATTCGCTTTACGCGATGGGGCTGGCGATGGGATTGCTGATCCTGATCCGCCTGCTGCTTGGCTCCATGATTGGCGGGGAAGCTTTCAAGCGGCGCCTGGTCGTGTTGGGAGCGGGAACCCGTGCCGCCCGCATCCGCGAACTGGAGCGGAAAAAGGGGGCGGGTTTTCTGGTCGTTGGCTATATCGGCATGAACGATGGCCCCCAGGTGATCCCCGAATCCATCAATCGCAGCGCCATATATAATCTCGCGGATTTCGTGGTCCGGCTGGGCGCAAGCGAGGTTGTGCTGGCGTTGGAGGAGCGTCGCAATGCAGTGCCCCTCAGCGACCTGTTGCGCGTCAAGACAACCGGGGTTCACGTCAATGAAATTTCCACCTTTCTGGAGAGGGAGACGGGCCGGGTCGACCTCGACAGTGTAAACCCGAGCTGGCTCATCTTTTCCGACGGCTTTTCCGCTGGCCGCCGGTTGTCCAGCATCGCCAAGCGGGTTTTCGATATCGTCGCCAGCCTGCTCCTGCTCATTCTCACCGGACCGGTCATCCTGCTTGCGGCGATGCTGGTGAAGCTCGACAGCCGTGGCCCGGCCTTCTATCGCCAGCAGCGCGTGGGCCTGTATGGCCAGGAATTCTGGATCGTCAAATTACGCACCATGCGTCAGGACGCCGAAGTCGCGGGACAGGCGGTCTGGGCGGAAAAGAACGATCCGCGCATCACTCGCCTCGGCTATTGGCTTCGCAAGCTGCGTGTCGATGAATTGCCGCAGACATGGACTGTCCTTAAAGGGGAAATGAGCTTTGTCGGGCCTCGCCCCGAACGGCGCCAGTTCGTCGAGGATCTGGAGCAGCATCTGCGTTACTATGCGGAACGCCATATGGTGAAGCCGGGTATCACGGGCTGGGCGCAGATCAACTATCCCTATGGCGCTTCGATCGAGGATGCCCGGCACAAGCTGGAATATGACCTCTATTATGCCAAGAATTATACGCCTTTCCTTGATCTGCTGATCCTCATCCAGACGGTGCGCGTCGTCCTTTGGCCAGACGGCGCGCGTTGAGGGTGGGGCGATGAGCATCCTGCTGCAATTCATCGGCAATTGGGGACACGCGCTGGCCGCGGCGCTGTTCGCTGCGTTGGGCATATTCATCCTGCGCCGACGCGATGGCGAGATCGAGCCGCGCCTGTTAGCCAGTGCCTTGCTGATGACATCCTGCTGGGCGCTTTATGTTTCGTTCGGCGGGGTCGGTCAGACGCTTTCCGGTCTTGGCGAAAGCATACGCAACGCGGCATGGCTGCTCCTGATGTTCGTTCTGTTGCGGCGTGGCCCTGCCGGACGCACGGGACCGATCTTCGCGATCGGACTGGTCTATGCCGCCGTCGTTGGCTTGCTGATGCTTCAGAGCTTCACCGATTTCGTGACGCAGCAGCTTTCGGACGAAAATGAACTACAGCGCGCCCTGACCCTGCTTTCGCTGATATTGCGGATGATGACGGCGATCGGCAGCCTGGTTCTGGTTCACCAGCTTTATACGGCATGGCCCGTGCGGGATAGGGGAAGGGTGGTCCTGTTGCTTGCCGCGCTCGCCGCCATGTGGACCTATGACTTCAGCCTTTATGCTGTCGGCTATTTCACGCCGAATCATATGGATGAGCTTTACGCCCTGCGCGGCCTTATGATGGCGCTGCTTGCCCCCGTCATCGCAGTGAGCCTGCGTAAGGAACTAGCCGGACGCATCCAGTTATCGCGCAGCCTGACATTCCAGTCGCTCTCCGTCGCGGCGGTGGCGCTCTATATCATCCTGTTCGCGGCAGCGACCGTCCTGATCGAACTTATCGCCGGGCCCTATGCGCGAGTCATGGAGATCGGCGGCGTTTTCTTCATGGCGGTGACGGCGCTGATCCTCCTGCCTTCGCCGCAGTTGCGTGCGCTCTGGAAAGTGCAGGTCGCCAAGCATTTCTTTCAGCATCGCTATGATTATCGCACTGAATGGATGCGGTTCGGCGAAACCATTGGCCGACCAGGCAGCGACGCGCCCGCTCTGGGAGAGCGCGTGGCTAAGGCGGTCGCCGATATTACGGACTCATCAGGCGCCTTGTTGCTGCTACGCGGGGAAGATGGGCGGCTGACTTTGGAAACCCAGTGGAATTGGGACATCGACTTTCCCGAAACGCCTTCGCTTTCCCGGGAACTGGCTGTTCGTCTGGAGCAGACAGGATGGATCATCGATATTGAAGGGATGGAGGGCGATGCCGGCGCCTTGCCCGATTGGGTGAAGGGCGACGGACGGGGCTGGGCGCTGGTGCCACTCATTCATTTCGGCAAGCTGATCGGTGCGATCCTGCTCGCGCGTCCGCCGATCGACCGACGGCTCGACTGGGAGGATCTGGATATGTTGCGTGCCGCCGGACGGCAGGCCGCGACCTATATCAGCGAAGCGCAGGGACAGGAGGCGCTGAGCGACGCGCAACGTTTCGACGAGTTCAATCGGCGGTTCGCGTTCATCATGCATGACGTCAAGAATCTGGTGAGCCAGCTTTCGCTCCTCGCCCGCAATGCCGAACGCCATGCCGACAATCCCGATTTCCGCGCGGACATGATCCTGACGCTCAAGGAATCGGTGGGAAAAATGAACGACCTTCTGGCGCGCCTGTCCCAGCACAATAAAGGACGGATGGAAGAACCCAGACCGATGATGCTGCGGGAAATGGCCGATGGCGTGGCGCGTTCCCGCTCGCGCCAGCACCCCGTGCGCGTGACGGGCGACGCGCTGCCAGCCATGGCCGATCCGGTTCGGGTTGAGCAGATTCTGGTGCATCTGCTTCAAAATGCGATCGACGCCAGCGCGCCCGACAGTCCGGTTGAACTTTGTCTGGCCACAGAGGGGAGCGAAGCCTGCGTGGAGATTGTGGATCGCGGCATCGGAATGACGGCGGAGTTCGTGCGGCGTGAGCTTTTCAAGCCGTTTTCGAGCAGCAAGACGGGCGGCTTCGGCATCGGCGCTTTCGAGGCGCGCGAACTGGCCGCCGCAATGGGTGGGAGAATCGAGGTGGAGAGCAAGCCCGGCGTTGGCAGCCGGTTCATACTGCGCCTGCCTCTGGCGCCTGAAGGAACGTCGATGACAATGAAAGGGGAGGCTGCCTGATGAGCGACATGCGGCCCAAATTGCTGATCGTGGAGGATGATCCGGGCCTGCAGCGCCAGTTGCGCTGGGCCTATGAGGAATATCAGCTTTTCATTGCGGGCGACCGGGAGGAAGCCATCGAACTGCTGCGCGCCGAAGTGCCCGACGTGGTGACACTGGACCTTGGCCTGCCGCCCGATCCAGATGGGACGAGCGAAGGCTTCGCGACGCTGTCGGAAATACTGCGGATCAAGCCCGAGACGAAGGTCATCGTGGCATCGGGGCATGGCGCGCGGGAAAGTGCGCTGGATGCGATTTCGGGCGGCGCCTATGATTTCTATCAAAAGCCGGTTGATATTGACGAGCTGGGTTTGATCGTGCGCCGTGCCTTCCACGTCCACGCGCTTGAAAGGGAAAATGCCCGGCTAGCAGAGATCGCGCCGGAGGGCGCGGCTGTGCTCGGCAAGCTCATCACCAGCGCGCCTGAAATGCTGAAGGTCGCGCGTACGATCGAGCGAGTCGCCAGCGCGCAGGTTTCCGTGCTTCTGCTTGGGGCGAGCGGCACCGGCAAGGAATTGCTGGCGCAGGGACTGCATGACGCCAGCCCCCGCAAGTCAGGTAATTTCGTCGCGATCAACTGTGCCGCGATACCGGAAACCCTGCTGGAATCCGAACTGTTCGGGCATGAAAAGGGCGCTTTCACCGGCGCGGTAAAAACTACCCCCGGTAAGATCGAACAGGCGCAGGGTGGCACGCTGTTTCTGGATGAAGTCGGCGATATTCCCTTGCCGCTTCAGGTCAAATTGCTGCGTTTCCTTCAGGAAAGGGTGATCGAGCGGATCGGCGGGCGACAACCCATCGCCGTCGACACGCGGATCGTATGCGCCACCCATCAGAATCTGGAGGAGATGATCGCCGCGGGCACTTTTCGCGAGGATCTTTATTACCGTCTCGCGGAAATCATCGTGCGGATTCCCGCGCTCAAGGACAGAGCGGGCGATCCGGCGTTGCTGGCGCGGCATTTCCTCAACCGCTTCGCAAAGGACATGAACCCGCAGGTCAAGGGCCTCGCGCCCGATGCGCTGGCGGCGCTCGATGCCTGGCAATGGCCGGGCAATGTGCGCGAACTGGAAAACCGGATGAAGCGCGCCGTCATCATGGCCGATGGCAAGCATGTGACGGCCGCCGACCTCGACCTGGACGGTGAGCGGGAGGCTGGCGGCGATGTCGTCAATTTGAAGGCCGCGCGTGAAATGGCGGATCGTCGGGCTATTCGTCGGGCCATTGCTCGGACCGATGGCAATATTTCGGGGGCGGCGAAGATGCTGGGGATCAGCAGGCCGACGCTATATGACCTGCTGAAACAATATCAGATGTAGGGGCAGGGCTGAACGGATGAACCGCAAGCGCCTGTTCCTGCTCGTCGGCATCGGCGCCCTGCTGCTGTCGGCGGCGGCATTGTGGCAATGGCGCGCACATGAGGCGGATGGAACTGCCCCGCTCGCGCGCGGGATCGCCGCGCTCATCAAGGGCGATGCGCGAACGGCTCGCGTCGAGCTTTTGAACGCCATCCGCGCCGACCCGCAGTCCATTCCCGCCCGCATCGCGCAGGCGCAGGCGCTGGTGGATCTGGATGACGGGAACGGCGCGCAGGCCGAAATCGAACGCGCACGCGCGCTGGGCGGCAGGCCGGGCGACATGCGGGTGCTGATGGCGCGGGCCTTGCTTTTGCAGGGGCGTGCGGATGCCGCCCTTGCGGAGATAGAAGCGGACGATATTCCCCCGTCCTTCGCCGGAGCCGCGATGCGGGTCGCCGGGAATATCCACATGGCGCGGGGCGATATGGCGGCAGCCGAAGCAGCGTTGGACCGGGCAAGGGAAATGGCCGGGAATGACCCGGAAAGCTGGATCGACACGGGGCGCTATCGGTTGATGATGGGCGATCAGGCTGGCGCCATCGTCGCGGCGGACCGAGCCGTGGCGCTGGCGCCGAAAAATGGCAAGTCCCTGCTGCTTCGAGGCGAACTGACGCGAAGCCAATATGGGCTGGTCGCCGCTTTGCCATGGTTCGAGCGAGCGCTGGCCCTCAATCCTGACTCCGTGCCGGTGCTGGAGCAATATGCCGCCACACTGGCTGACGCCGGGGAAGCGCGCCGGATGCTGAGCGTCACGCGCCGCCTGCTGGCGCTGACGCCGGGCAATGCGCGGGCGTGGTTCATGCAGGCGGTCATGGCGGCGCGAGCGGGTCGGGCCGACCTTGCCCGGTCGCTATTGGCGCGGACGCAAGGGCGGCTGGACGGCGAACCGGCGACGATGCTCCTGCGCGGCGTGCTTCATCTGGACGACGGCAATGCGACGCTGGCCATTGAAGCCCTTGCGCCCCTAGTCCAGCAACAGCCCGACAACGCCATGGCCCGCACTCTGCTGGGCCGGGCTTATTATCTGGCCGCGGATTTCCCCTCCGCCGCGACGACCCTCGCGCCGATCGTCGCGCAAAGGGATGCCGATCCCTATGTCCTGACGCTGGCCGCGCGCGCGCAGGAAGCCATGGGCGAGAGGATCATGGCGGACGATATGCTCGCTCGCGCGCTTTGGCCCAATCGCCCCTCGGCCGATCCCTTTGCCAGCGCGGACGATGCCGCCCTGGCTCGTTCCGCCCCCTCCAATGCCGCCACCGCGCAGGAGAATATTCCCTATATTCGGGCGCTGCTCAGCACGGGACAGGCGGAACAGGCCGTGGCGCGGGCGCGTCTGCTCAGCCAAGCCAATGCCGGTGCGCCCGATGCCTATGTCATATGGGGCGATGCGCTTGGTGCCGCCGGACGGCAGGGGGAAGCGGTGAAGGCCTATGAAATGGCGGCCAATCTCCGTTTCAGCCGGGATATAGCGCTGCGCCTTGCCGCGGCTTTGCAGCGGGCGGGCGATCCCGCCCGGTCCATGCAGGTCGTGCATCTGTTCCTGTCGCAAAATCCCGACGACGCGCAAATGCAAAGGCTTGCCGCCGCTGGCTATATGGCGAGCGGAAAATGGCGGGAGGCGCTGCGGATGCTGAAAGCGGTGGAGGCGCGCATCGGTTCGAACGATGCCCTGCTCATGGCCGACATGGCCCGTGCGTCGCTGGAAACCGGCGATGAAGAAAGGGCGCGCGTTTATGCCGCCTTCGCCTATCGCCAGATGCCGGGCAGCCCCATCACGGCGGATGCTTACGGCTGGACCCTGTTCAGAACTGGCGCGAATGGGCAGGCCGCCGTCGACCTGCTGGAAAAAGCGGTTGCGCTTGCACCGGGGCAGCCCCGTTTGCGGGCGCATCTGGAACAGGCCCGTGCGGAGCTGGACAAGCGGAAAGATCGCCTCGTGGCCCGATGACAGGCACGCCGGATCAGGCTTGCTGCGTATCCAGTTCCTCGGGCCGAAGCCCAAGTCGGCGGATTTGCGCGGCCACCGGCGGCCACACATCTTCCAGGAAGTGTTTGCGTTCGGCTTCCCGCAGGCGGCGAGTGGCGCCGTCCGCCACAAACATGCCGACGCCGCGTTTCACGATAACCAGGCCGTCGTCCTGAAAACTTTGATAGGCTTTCGCCACCGTCAGGGGATTGGCGCCCTGTTGCGCGGCGAACGCGCGAACGGACGGGAGCAGATCGCCATCGCTATACTCGCCATCCAATATGGATGCGGCGATGGTGTCGCGGAGGCGCAGATAAACGGGCTTGCTGTCGTCGGCCATGGTGCATCAGTGCCATAATACAGCATCGCGGGTCAAGCCATAGCATTACGGAATGACGGCTTTTCGCTATATTTATCTGTCCCAGAGCGAAACTATCTTGTCATAATCTGGCCTTGGCCGTTCTTCGAGCGGTTTCCCGGACGTGCCCAGAAAGACGAAACCGGCAATGCGTTCGCCTTCATGGCCGAAGGCAGCCCGCACATCCTCATTATAAGCGGGCCAGCCCGTCAGCCATCCTCCGGCAAAGCCAAGCGCATGGGCAGCATGGAGCAGGTTCATGATGGCGGCTCCCGCCGACAATTCCTGCTCCCATGCGGGAATCTTGCTGTCCAAAACAGGCGATGACAGGGCGACCACCAATGCGGGCGCCTGATGCGCGAACTGGTGCATGGCTTCTATCTCAAGCCGTCCCGCATCGGATTTTTCCTTCCGATATGCGGCTTCCAGCAGGTCGGCCAGCGTCGTGCGCTTTTCCTGCGGCACGATGACGAAGCGCCAGGGAAAGAGCTTCCCATGGTCGGGGGTGCGGGACGCGATCTCCAGAATCTGTCGCAGTTGGCCGGTATCGGGGCCGGGCGCGATCAGGTTGCGCGGTTTGCCGGAACGGCGCGTGCGAAGCAGCGAAAGCGGGGTCGTGCGGTCGTTGAAAGTCACATTTCTCTCTTCGATTGTTTGCGTGCTTTGTAATGATATTCTTCACACGCGCAATTTCTTCGCTAGGTTCCTGCCCATGCCAAGGCTCTGCAAAGGGCCGGGAAGCATAGCAAGGGAGTTACAATCATGGCCAATCCATCCGCCGGTAGAGATACCGGCGCGGATGCGGCCCGTCAGCCCGTGGACGACCGACCGCAGTGGTTCGGCCATCCGCGACAACTGGCGCGGCTTTTCACGACCGAAATGTGGGAGCGGTTCGGTTATTACGGGATGCGGGCGCTGCTGACGCTCTACCTGACCAAGCATTTCCTTTTCGACGACCAGACAACCAACGGCATTTACGGCGGCTTTACCGCCCTTGTCTATCTGACGCCGCTGGTCGGCGGGCTGATCGCTGACCGCTATCTGGGCGCGAAACGCTCGATCAAGTTCGGCGCGCTGATGATGGCGCTGGGCTATTTCATCCTCTGTTTCGGTGGAGAAACGGCCAAACCCCATGCGATCGTCGACGGACAGCGCTATGAAGTGCAGGTCGAGAATTTCGTCGATCGACCTACCAGCACGGGATCGGAAAAACGCTTCCTCGTCGATGGCGGCCAACGCCTCGAAATACGCGGCAATGAAGATGGCACCGTGTCCCTGCTCGACAGCAGCGGTCATGTTTCGCGCACCGTCGAAAAAGGTGGCTTCAAGGCGGATGGCGAACGCGCACCGCTTTATACGATGCTGCTCCTCATCGGCCTTTCCATGGTCACGGTCGGCAATGGCTTCTTCAAGCCCAATATCTCCACCATCGTCGGTGAGCTTTATGAAAAGGGCGACCGGCGCAGGGATGCGGGTTTCACCATATTCTATATGGGCATCAATGTGGGATCGCTCTTCTCGCAGCTTCTTTGTCCATTGCTGGCCGATACGGTCGGCTGGTGGGCGGGCTTTGGCCTTGCGGCGCTGGGCATGGTTTTCAGTTGGAGCCTGGTCCAGTTCGATGGCGGCAAACTATCCGGCTATGGTGAAACGCCGCCGCAGTCCGGCCCGGACCGCAGCCTGCTGATCTATGCGGGCGCGGTATTGGCGGTGCCTTTGGCCTGGTTCCTCTTCGTCAACCTGATGCACAATGCGGACGCGAAGGCGGGCGAGGGGATCATCGCCTACCTGCTGTCGCTGCCGATCATGGGCAAGGTGCTATTCGCGACCTTCATCCTGTCGATTCCCGGCATCCTCCTGTGGTCCTGGTTCGAAGGGAGCCGGGCCGAGTTTCAGATGATGCTGGCAGCGATGGTGCTGGTGGTGTTCAACGTGGTATTCTGGACCCTGTTCGAACAGGCCGGATCGTCGCTGACGCTGTTTGCGGACCGGAATACGGACCTGTCGGTTTTCGGACTGTTTTCGATCAGTGCCGGGCAGACGCAGTTCTTCAATGCCTTCTTCATCGTTACTCTGGCGCCTCTGTTCGGCATCATGTGGAACGCGCTGGCGAAAAGGGGGCGGGAACCGTCCATCCCCGTCAAATTCGCCATTGCCCTCATCGGCGTGGGCGTCGGGTTCCTGTTCCTCGTCTGGGGCGCGCATCATGCCGGGGCGGATTTCAAGGTCGCGATCTGGTGGCTTGCCGGACTCTACCTTATCCATTCCGCGGCCGAGCTGTGCATATCCCCCGTCGGCCTTTCCATGATCACCAAGCTGTCGCTCGCGCGGGTCGTCGGGCTGATGATGGGCGTGTGGTTCCTGTCGATTTCCGTGGCGCAATATGTGGCGGGCATGGTCGCGCAGGTCGCCAGCGTCGAAACCGTGGGGGGACAGGTGACCAACCTCAAGCTCAGCCTCGATACCTATGTCGGCGTGTTCTGGACCATCGGCATCGCGGCAGCAGGGATCGGCGCGACGCTGCTGATCGTGGCGCCGCTGATCAAGCGATGGATGCACGGCGTGCAATGATGAAGGCGCGCGCATGGGCGCGGGCCTTGGCCGCCTGCGCCGGAACTGGACTGGCCGCAGCCTGTGGCGCACCGCTATGCGAACCCTGTGCCGCAGTCATTGCCCAAGGCCCATGACTGGTGAGGCCGGGAGGGAGGGGGCGTGTGCCTCCTCCCTCGATAGCTAACGCGCAGCGCCCCAGATGTCCTCAGCCTTGATGAACCCCTTCTGTCCGCGGACGTCGAAGGCGCACCAGCCGTTCGAACAGGAGGAAAGCCGGCCGACGACGCCTTTTTCCGCGCGGAACAGCGACCGTGCGTCGTCACGCGGGGATTCGCGCATCGGCGCTATTTCGGATGTCACGATGGCGGTGGGGGTGTCGCTGAGCAGCCGGACATGCATCCAACCCTGCGCGCCGGACGAATCCTCGACCTTGCGCCACAGGCCCAGCACCTGAACCACCTTCACCGGCAGGTCGCGGCGGCGATAGACCCAGTTGGACGGATAGTCGAGGCTGGGGCCGACCCGCATCCGCGCCTCATCCTGGGCCAGCGAAGCCCAATAGGGCACCGGCTTGTTCGGCGCGGCATGGCCCTGCCCAGCAACCGACAAGGCGCCGATCATGCCAGCGGCCAGCAAAAACCCCTTCATCTTTTGATCCGTTCCCTTATCGCCAGATCGCGACCATAGCCGCTGGTCCCCGGTTGCGACAACCGCTGTCTTGCGGGCCGCCACAAGGCGCTTGACCGGCAGGCTGGGGGAGAATAGCCGAGGCCATGGCCAAGAAACCGCGCCCCGCCAAACCGCGTGTCATCGTCACGCGCCGACTGCCTCCCAATGTAGAGGCGCGCATGGCCGAACTGTTCGATGCCAGTTTCAATGTCGGCGATGTGCCGATGGATCGCCCCGCGCTGATCCGCGCCATGGCGCAATGCGACGTACTGGTCCCCTGTATCAGCGACCAGATTGACGGCGCTCTGATCGAAGCTGCGCCCGAGCGGTTGCAGTTGATCGCCAGCTTTGGCAGCGGCGTCGATCATATCGACCTGGGCGCTGCCCGGCAAAAGGGCATTATCGTCACCAACACGCCGGGTGTCCTGACGGAAGATACCGCCGACATGACGATGGCGCTCATCCTGTCGGTGCCGCGCCGCCTGGCCGAAGGAGAAAAGCTGGTCCGTTCCGGCGAGTGGCGTGGATGGAGCCCTTCGGGGATGCTGGGCCACCGCATCGGCGGCAAGAAGCTGGGCATTATCGGCATGGGCCGGATAGGCTGGGCCGTGGCTCGCCGCGCCCGCGCCTTTGGGCTCACCATCGCCTATCATAATCGCCACCGCCTGCCCTTTGAGGTGGAACAGGAACTGGAGGCGAGCTGGTGCCCGGAACTGGACGGGCTGCTGGAAACGTCGGACATCATCTCGATCAATTGCCCGCTGAATGCGGACAGCAGGGGAATGATCGACGCGCGGCGGATCGCGTTGCTCACACCGGATGCCTATCTCATCAACACGTCGCGCGCAGAAATCGTGGACGAACCGGCATTGATCGCGGCGCTCAACGAAGGCCGGATCGCGGGGGCGGGGCTGGACGTTTATATGCATGAGCCAGCCGTGGACGCGGACCTGCTGTCGCTTTCCAACGTCGTCCTTCTGCCTCACATGGGATCGGCGACATTCGAGGGGCGCGACGCGACGGGCGCCCGCGTGATCGCGAATATCCGCAGTTGGGTCGACGGGCACCGCCCACCCAATCAGGTGCTGGAAGGCTGGGTCTAGGGGCGGGTTCCCTATCCAAAGGCGATGTCTCCGCATTAGAGCGCCCCCACTTGTCGGCCGATTTGGGTGGGGAGCGGATACAGCTTTGTCCCTCGTCCCTGGGGAGAGGGGGCCGATACGGCGCATTTCTCCCTCCTCCAGCTTCGCCTAACTCGTTGCGCGAGCAAGGCTTCATGTCCTCCCTTCCCCCTGCGGGAGAAGGGAACAGGAACGTTCCCACCTGATCGCTAATGGCCGTTGGCCGCGGGTCATTTGCAAATAATGATCGCTTTCTCAAAACCAGAAGCGCATGCCCATCACCAGCCGCACGGCGCGGGGATGGTCGCCCTCTGCCCGCATTTCCGCCGCTTCCGTGCCATAGACACCGCGCCATTCCACGCCGACATAGGGGGTGAAACGCGGCTCGATCATATAATGGAGCCGTGCCCCCAGCTCCGCTTCCCGTAGCACTTTCCCCTGTCCCGCGAAGTTCAGTTCCGCACGGGGCGTCAGGATCAGCCGCTGCGTCAGGCGCATGTCGTGGCTGGCTTCCACCCGCGCGAACAGGTCGCCCTTGTCCGACAGGAAAGCGGTCGCCTCCACCTTGAACCAATAGGGCGCCAGTCCTTCGATCCCGATCGCGGCATAGCTTCGCGCGGGCGTGGGGCGAATATCCTGCCGGATGCCAGCCTGAAGATTGAACCATGGGTCGAGCGCGTGGGACCAGAGCGCCTGCACCTCGGCGCTGTCGAGGCGGCGGCCCCGGCTTCCTTCACCCTCCGTCTTGAGGGTGAGCCGGTCCGTGTCCCCGCCGAACCATGCTTCGCCCGCCCAGTGATATCCGTCGCGCCCCTTGCCCACCTGCGCTTCGAGCTGGTCTATCAGGATCATGCTGTGCGCCATTCCGCCATTTTCGTGGGCAAGCAGAGCGCGGGCACGTTTCATGGCATCGGGTTCAAAGATCCCGTCCGCGGCATGATCCGCCGGAATGGGTGGCGCGGAGGCTGGTGCGCTTTCCATGGAATGACCCATGCCATGATGCGCGCCATGGCCTTCGTCGGCCTGTGGAGGCGTTGGATGGGCAGGCGGGGCTTCCATCGAAGGCATGGCGTGACCGGCATGATGATCATGCTCCTGCGCCATGGCGGGCGCGGTGAGGAGCAGCAGCGGCAGAAAAGCGATCTTCATGCCTCATCCTCCCGCACGGTCACTATGCGGAACATGCCGGAATGCATGTGGAGCAGCATATGGCAGTGAAAGGCCCAGTCGCCCGGCGCGTCGGCGGTCAGATCGAAACTCAGCTTGCCGCCGGGCAGCACATTGACCGTATGCTTGCGCGGTTTCGCGGTTTCGTCGCCTCCCGTCACCAGTTCGAAAAAATGGCCGTGCAGATGGATGGGGTGCGGCATCATCGTGTCGTTGATGAGCGTCACGCGCGCACGCTCCCCCAGCCGAAAGGGGATGGGGTCCGCGCCGTCGCTATATTTAACGCCGTCGAAGGACCACATGTAACGTTCCATATTGGCTGTCAGATGCAGTTCGATTTCCCGCGCGGGCGGTCGCGTATCGGGATTGGGCAGGGCAGCCACCAGGTCGCGATAAGTCAGGACGCGGTGGGAAACATGCTCCAGTCCCGTGGGCCGGTCGCCTGAACGATCCACCGGCATCGGAGAGAGGCTGGCGACGCCGGGACCGAGCGGCACTTGCGGGGCGACCGAAGGATCGCGCATCTTCATCGAACCATGATCCATGGGAGCGGGGGAGGCAGGCATGGAATGGTTCATCCCCTCATGACCCATGGCGGCATGGTCCATCCCGCCGTGGCTTATCCCGCCATGATCCATTCCCATATCGCGCATCGTCAGCAACGGACGTTCCCGCATGGCCGGAATGTCCGCCACCATCCCCATTTGAGGGGCAAGCGTGGCGCGGCATTGACCGGATCGGTCGATAGCCTCCGCCACGAAGCCATAGGCCCGATGCTCCTGCGGCTGGACAAGGACATCATAGGTTTCGGCAATGGCGATCTGGAATTCGTCGGTCTCCACCGGACGCACATCCTGCCCATCCGCTTGCACCACCGTCATGGGCAGGCCGGGCAGGCGGATGTTGAAATTCGTCATCGCCGATGCGTTGACGATACGGAGCCGAACCGTTTCGCCGGGCGTGAACAGGCCGGTCCAGTTGGCCCCGCTGTCATGCCCGTTGATGAGGTAGCTGTAAGCCGCGCCCGTCACATCGGAAATATCGGTCGGGTCCATCCGCATCGCGGCCCAGTCCAGCCGTTCCCCAAGCGGCTGGCCGCGTCCGCCCAGCAGGCCCGCCACGGTCTGCCGCTGCCGGTTATAATAGCCCCCCATCTGCTTCAGCCGCCGCAGCAGCATATGCGGATGCGTGAAGCTCCAGTCGGAGAGGACGAGAATATGCTCGCGATCCGCTGTCACCCCGTTGCCATGGGCTGGGTCTATGACGATGGCGCCATAGAGGCCCATTGCTTCCTGCATGTTGGAATGGCTGTGATACCAATAGGTGCCCGCCTGCCGGACCGGGAAATCATAGGTGAAGGTTTCGCCAGGTCCGATCCCCGGAAAGCTGATCCCCGGTACACCGTCATATTGGAACGGGACCAGCAGGCCATGCCAATGGATGGAGCTGTCCTCGTCCAGCGTGTTGGTGACGGCGATGCGAACATTCTGGCCCTCGCGCAGGCGGATGAGCGGTGCGGGAAAGGCGTCGTTCACCGTCACGGCATGGCCCTGCCTGTCGCCTAGCGCAAAGGGGCTATGGCCGATGCTGAGCGCTATGTCCTCGCCCGATAATGTGACGCCTTGGCCCGGCAGGATGCCATGGCTTCCGCTGCGTGCCCATGCGGGCGAAAGGGCGGGGAGCAGCAAGCCGGCGGCGGTGGCGCGGATAAGGGTGCGGCGATCCAGATGGGACGAAAGGTTCATGCTTTCCTTTACGCGCCGTCCGTCTCCACCCCTCCCATTTTTTTCCTGAGCGCGGCCCGGGCGCGATAGAGCCGCATTTCGACCGCCTTCGTCGAAAGGCCGAGCAGGGCGGCGGCTTCCTCCTGCATCATGCCTTCGATGGCGCAGAGGATGAGCGGCTCCTTGAGCGAAGCGGGCAGGTCGGAAAGGGCAGCCATGGCGCGCGCCAGCATCTGCCTGTCCGCTGCCTGCCGGTCGATGGCGGGCGCCGGATCGGCTATGTCCAGTGCTCATCCATCGGTCGGGCGCGCAGGAAGAGGGCGCGCACGGCATTGCGGCGGGCGCGATCCCGGCATTTGTTGAGTGCGATCCGCAGCAGCCATGGGCGGAACGGCTTTGCGGAGTCATAGCGGCGAAGGGCGTCGAAAGCGGCGATGAAACTGGCTTGTACGATGTCCATCGCGTCATTTTCCCCGCCATGGGCGCGGGCGAGGCGATAGACGGCTTCGCGGTGCCGGGCCATCAATCCGGCATAGCCCGCCTCATCGCCCGCGAGTGCGCGCTTAGCAAGATTTGCGTCTGTTGGATCGGCTATGGCCACGAAATTCAACGCGCCGGAGACGTTAAAGCCCGCTCCACGGCGGCATCATAGCGAGCCACCTGATCCGGCTTCAGGATCGCGCGCATGGCAAAGACGTGCTCGATCGTTTCCTTCTGCAATGTGCCCATCACATGATGGATGCGGTCGACCGCGCCCGAGACGGCCGGGCCGTAAGCCTTGTCGCGGCGAATAGCCTCCGCCAACGCGATATTGTCCGCCTTCATTTCCCTTTCCAGCGCTGTCTTGCGCGCGGCAAAGGCGCGGTTAAGCGCATCGAGGCGCGCCTTCTGCCCCGCGTCGAGTGCCAGCTCATCATAGAGCAGCGCATGGAGAACTGTTTCGGAAGCAGGCGCGGGTTTCGTCAGAGCGCGCCCCGCCAGCACACCCGCCAGAGCGGCAAGGAAGGCGACCAGCAGGCTGATCAGGATCAACCGGACGGCGCTCATGCGTCCGGGGCCAGCAATGTGGAAGGCGCCAGTTCCAGTGAAGGCGCAATGACCAGGGCACTGTTTTCCCGATCTGGCACCCAGGCTCCGGCTCCACCCGCAGACAAGGCCACCAGCGCTATCGCGCCCAGAAGCCGGCGCTGCGCCCGCGCGTCGCGGTGATGGCGAAGTCCTGCCATCACATTCCCCTCCATATCGGCGAGAGCAGCCGGGACAGCGCCGTGTCCCGCGCGCTTCAGTATTTCGTCAAAGGGCTCCATCCTGCTTCTCCTTCACCCTGCCTTACGCGCCGTCCACGCCCGGCCCTCATCGATATTTGGCGGAACAAGACATTTCGCGGCTCGTTGGAAGTCTATCCTGTTATGGAAAAGGACGCTCTCCATGATCAAGCTCGCGCTTATCTCCCTCGTCATTGCCGCTGTTCTGGCCCTGCTGGGCTTTGGCGGCGCGGCGGGCACGTTTGTTGGCATCGCCAAGATCCTATTCGGTATTGCGATCGTGCTGTTCCTGATTTTCCTCGTGCTCGGCATCATGGCTGGCAAGGGCGTCAAGGACGCTATAGACTGACTTCATGAATGGACATGACGCTGGAGTGGACGAAACCGGACGCCTGATAAGGGATGCGGCCGGCTTTCTGCTCCAGCGGGATGTCGGCGGGACTTACAGGCTTGTGCTGTTGCGCGTGCCGGTGGATCATGTCGAAAAGCGTGTGAGGATCAGGGGGTGGCGCGTCGGCGATGATGTCGTCGAAGTGGAAGGCGTCGCAGCCGCCTGAGCATGGTTCCACGCTTCCCAGAACCATCTTTGAAAAGCGCCGGTCGACCCATTATTCAGGCAACGGGCTGAGGAAGAGAACCAACCCCGTCTGCATGATGCCCGTTAATGAAGCGGGGCGCATAACCGATGCCATGCACTCCATCGAGGGGAAGCGCGGTATCGCAGCGGGCACATTGCGCCATCATGCGGCCGATGATCCAATGGCGCTGTCCACAAGCGGGACAGTGGTTTGTTTCCCCCGGATGATAAAGCAGCGCATATCCGCGCCGAAATCGGGACATGGGAGAACATACGGGCTCAGGCATGGGCATAAACTCCGTTCGTCGTGCAGGAAGAACGGGCCGCAGGCACCAAGGTTCCCAATTCCCTGGGCTCCATTTTCGATCACCGATGCGCGAAACAACGGATTTGCCGTCAAGGCGCGGATTCGCGCTTTGTCCATTTGACTCCGGAGCGACAGGCGCTATGGCGCTGCTGCATCGGGACATACCCGCTTCGACCATCGGTTGGGGCGCATCTGTCCACCTTTCCCGTCGGCGGTTTTTCGCTGTTCGGTGATGCTTTGGTGGAACCGCGTCATCCTCCCGCCGCATGGCCGTGGCACTTGCGAGGAGACGCACGACTCATGACCGCCATCGGACAGGACACACTTGGCACGCGCGATACTTTGAAGGTCGGCGGCAAGGACATCGCCTATTATTCGCTGAAGAAGGCCGCAGCCCGGCTGGGCGACGTTTCGCGCCTGCCTTTCTCGATGAAGGTGCTGCTGGAAAACCTGCTCCGCTTCGAGGATGGCGTGACCGTCACGGTGGAGGATATCCAGGCCATCGTGGACTGGCAGAAGGATCGCAGGTCAGAACGTGAAATCCAGTATCGTCCCGCCCGCGTGCTGATGCAGGACTTTACCGGCGTTCCCTGCGTCGTCGACCTCGCCGCCATGCGCGATGCGATGAACAATCTGGGCGCCGACGCCAGCAAGATCAATCCGCAGGTGCCTGTGCACCTCGTCATCGATCACTCGGTGATGGTGGACGAATTCGGCACGCCGCAGGCGTTCGAGGACAATGTCGAGCTGGAATATCAGCGGAACATGGAACGCTATGACTTCCTGAAATGGGGTTCCAAGTCGCTCAACAATTTCAAGGTCGTTCCTCCCGGCACCGGCATCTGCCATCAGGTCAACCTGGAAAATATCGCGCAGGCCGTCTGGTCGTCGGTCGATGCCGATGGCAACATTGTCGCCTATCCGGACACCTGCGTTGGCACGGATAGCCACACCACCATGATCAACGGCCTCGGCGTGCTTGGCTGGGGTGTCGGTGGGATCGAGGCCGAAGCCGCGATGCTGGGCCAGCCTGTCTCCATGCTCATCCCCGAAGTCGTCGGCTTCAAGCTGACCGGCACGCTGGGCGAAGGCATCACCGCCACCGATCTGGTGCTGACCGCCACACAGATGCTGCGCGCCAAGGGCGTCGTCGGCCGTTTCGTCGAATATTTCGGCCCCGGCCTTGCTTCGCTGAGCCTTGCCGACCGTGCCACGCTGGCCAACATGGCGCCGGAATATGGCGCGACCTGCGGCTTCTTCGGCATTGACGACAAGACGCTGGATTACATGCGCCTCACCGGTCGCAGCGAAGAGAATATCGCGCTGGTCGAAGCCTATGCCAAGGAGCAGGGCTTCTGGCTCGACGCGTCGGTCGATCCGGTCTTCACCGACATTCTCGAACTGGACATGAGCACCGTCGTCCCGTCGCTCGCCGGTCCCAAGCGCCCGCAGGACAAGGTGATCCTGACGCAGGTCGATGACGTGTTCAACGCCGACCTCGAAAAGCTCTACAAGAAGGCCGCGCCCGCCCGCGTCGCTGTCGAAGGCCGGACCCATGACATCGGCGACGGCGACGTGGTCATCGCTGCGATCACGAGCTGCACCAACACGTCGAACCCCGGCGTCCTCGTCGCCGCCGGCCTCGTCGCCAAGAAGGCGGTCGAAAAGGGCCTGAAGCCCAAGCCCTGGGTCAAGACCTCGCTCGCCCCCGGTTCGCAGGTCGTCACCGATTATCTGGAGAAGGCTGGTCTCCAGTCCTATCTCGATCAGGTCGGCTTCAACCTTGTCGGCTATGGCTGCACCACTTGCATCGGCAACTCCGGCCCGCTCGCCGAGCCGATCAGCAAGGCGATCAACGGCAACGACATCGTCGCCGCGTCGGTTCTGTCGGGCAATCGCAACTTCGAAGGTCGCGTGTCGCCCGACGTGCGCGCCAACTTCCTCGCATCGCCGCCGCTGGTCGTCGCCTATGCGCTGAAGGGCACCGTCACCACCGACTTCGTCGCAACCCCGATCGGTCAGGGCAGCGACGGTCAGGACGTCTATCTCAAGGACATCTGGCCCACCAATGACGAAGTTCGCTCCGTCATGGATGGCGCGCTGACCCGCAATATGTTCGAAAGCCGCTATGCGACCGTCTTTACCGGCGACGCCCGCTGGCAGGCGATCAACGTCACGGGATCGGACACCTATAGCTGGCGCGCGGGTTCGACCTATGTCGCCAACCCGCCCTATTTCGAAGGGCTGACCATGACCCCGGCGCCCGTCACCGACATCGTGGACGCCAAGCCACTCGCGATTTTCGGCGATTCGATCACTACCGACCATATTTCTCCGGCCGGTTCGATCAAGGCCAGCAGCCCGGCAGGCAAGTGGCTCTCCGAGCATCAGGTCGCGCAGGCCGACTTCAACAGCTACGGCGCGCGCCGTGGTCATCATGAAGTCATGATGCGCGGTACCTTCGCCAATATCCGCATCAAGAACCTGATGCTGGACGGCGTCGAAGGCGGCATGACCCGCTATGAGGGCGAAATCATGCCCATTTACGACGCGGCGATGAAGCATAAGGCCGACGGCACGCCGCTGGTCGTCATCGGTGGCAAGGAATATGGCACCGGCTCGTCGCGCGACTGGGCCGCGAAGGGCACCAACCTGCTGGGCGTCCGATCGGTCATCGTCGAGAGCTTCGAGCGTATCCACCGCTCGAACCTGGTCGGCATGGGCGTGCTGCCGCTCCAGTTCAAGGATGGCCAGAACAAGGATACGCTGGGCTTGACGGGCGATGAAACCTTTACCATCACGGGCGTCGCTGGCCTCAAGCCGCGTCAGGACGTGGACGTGAAGGTGACGCGCGCCGACGGTTCGACCTTCACCTTCACCGCGCTTTGCCGCATCGATACCGTTAACGAACTGGATTATTTCCTGAACGGCGGCATCCTGCAATATGTGCTTCGCAAGCTCGCCGCCTGATCGCGGCATGTGCTGATATGGAAAGGCCCTTTCCGCTGGAGGGGGCCTTTTTTCTTGGAGTGAAGCTCAGGTTATCAGGCCATTTGCGCCCGCAAAATGTCCTGTCCTGTGCGATGGATGCGACGTTAAGTTGCGCGGCTTCTACGCCCTTTCCGCCGAAAGAAGGATTTTGGTCCGGACAAGATTGGCTCTGTAGCCAATCGAGGGCCTTTGCGCTTATGCGATGCGACGATGAAGAAAGCGCTTATCGTTCGTCATGTGCCGCGTGAAGGAGCGGCAGGATATCTTCAGCCGATCGAGGCCGCAGGCTATCATATAGAACGGGTGGACGTGGCAAATCCCGATTTTGCCGGCGTTGATCTTTGCGAGCCTGATCTGCTTATCATGATGGGCGGCCCGATGGGCGTTTATGAGCAGGACGCGCATCCCTGGATTCCCTTGCAGATAGCCAAGCTGGCGCAGAGGCTGGAACGCGACCGGCCGACGCTGGGTGTTTGCCTGGGCAGCCAGATGATAGCCGCTGCCATGGGCGCGCCGGTCTATCCCGGCGGGACCATGGAAATCGGCTTCGCGCCCATCGCTCTTAATATGGCGGGCACCGATTCCCCCATCCGGCATCTGGAGGATGTGCCGGTGCTGCATTGGCATAGCGACACGTTCGACCTGCCGCAGGGCGTGGAATTGCTGGCATCGACCCGGCACTATGCCCATCAGGCGTTTCGGCGTGGGGGCAATGTGCTGGCGCTGCAATTCCATGCGGAGATGGGAGAAGATGCCCGATTCGAAGATTGGCTGACCCATTTCTGGGCCGATCTCGATATGGCGGGACAATGCGGCATTGCCCTGCGCGATGATCATGACAGGCATGGGCCGGGCGCCGTGGCCGCAGGGCGTGCGATGATCGCCGAATGGCTCGGCAATATCCGGCTAGATTAAGCGCGCGCCAGATGCGAAATCAGAATTCGTAATCCAATTCTTCGACTTCATCCGGTTCCCGCCGTGCTTCGTCAATCCATTCGCGCATCAGATCCCAACCGTTGATGGTCCTGCAATAGGCGGCCGATGCGGGGGAAAGCGTAACGGCGTAGGTCAGGAAACGCTCGGCCACTGGCGCAAACATGGCGTCGGCCACCGTCGGCTTCTGTCCAAATAGCCAGGGGCCGCCATAGCTGCCCAGACATTCCGACCATATGGCTTCGATCCGCTCAATATCCGGCCTGGCGCCTGGAAATACAGGGAATTTGTCGTGCCGAACCTTCAGATTCATCGGCAGCGCCGACCGCAGATTGGAAAAGCCCGAATGAATCTCTCCCGACACCGACCGGCAATGGGCGCGGGCGATTCGTTCGGCGGGATAGAGTCCAGCCTGCGGATAAAGCTCATGCAGATATTCCGCGATGGCCAGGGTGTCCCACACGCTCGCGCCTTCATGCGTGAGGCGCGGAACCAGCACCGATGGGGAAAGAAGCAGCAGTTCCGCCCTGTTTTCAGGGTCATCGAGGGCGATCATCCGCTCAATGATTTGCAGGCCCGCCAGACGGCACAGGAGCCATCCGCGCAACGACCAGGAGGAATAATTTTTGCTCGATAGGGTAAGTTCCGCGATCGCCATGACGTTTTCCCCGTAGAGAAAGGCTTCCAATTGCGTATGATGCAGTGCACCATGAAACGTCGGAAAAGCGTTTTACGCAAGGCCGAATCGGCATGGCAGTAAAAAAGGCGCAGCGGGGAACAATGCGAATGCTCTATACAGGCTATCAGGCTTGGAACGATATGCTGGCCCCCTCGCGTTGGGGCGCGAGGCTGGCGCTGGGAATGAAGGATAGTCTCGGCTCGTTCGCCGACTTACCTGCCCCTCGCCGTCTTTTCGCCCTGATGGACGTGTTTGAAGGCGCGAAACTCACGCACAAGCGCCCTTCCTACGACATCAAGACCGTAAGCAGCGGCAACGCCGACGTCGCGGTGAGGGAGGAAGTCGTGCTGGAGATGCCGTTTGGCGATCTTCTGCATTTTGCCAAGGACGATGTGGTGACGGCCCAGCCCAAGGTGCTCGTGGTCGCGCCGATGTCAGGTCATTTTTCCACCCTGCTCCGCAGCACGCTGACGACATTGCTGCGCGATCACGATGTCTACATAACGGATTGGAAGAATGCGCGCGACGTGCCGCTTAGCGCCGGCGCCTTCGGTTTCGATGATTATGTCGATTATGTGATCAGCTTTTTCCAGGAGCTCGGCCCCGGCGCGCATTTATTGTCCGTGTGCCAGCCTTGCGTGCCGGCATTGGCCGCTGTGGCGTTGATGGCGGAGGACAAGGATCCCTCGACGCCTCGCTCCATGACGTTGATGGCCGGTCCCATCGATACGCGCATGCAGCCCACCGTGGTTAATGAGCTGGCGCAGGACAAGCCGATCGGCTGGTTCGAACGGAATCTGATTTCGGTTGTCCCGTTCCGTTTTACGGGGCGCGGGCGGGAAGTCTATCCGGGCTTTCTGCAACTCGCGGCCTTTGTCTCCATGAATCTGGGGCGGCATGGCGCGCAGCATCGTGAGCTTTATCAGCTCCTTGCCGATGGGAAGGATGACGAAGCGCAGCATATCAAGGATTTCTACGAGGAATATTTCGCCGTCCTGGATATGACGAAGGAATTCTACATCGAAACCATCGACCGCGTGTTTCAGCGAACCTTGCTGGCGAAGGGAGAATTGATGCACCGCGACCGGCTGGTCAATCCCGGCGCCATACGCAAGACCGCATTGCTGACCGTAGAGGGGGAGAGGGATGATGTTTGCGGAATCGGTCAGACTTCTGCCGCTCATGGTCTTTGCACGGGACTGCGCCCCCATTTGAAACGCCATCACCTTCAGACCGGCGTGGGCCATTATGGCGTATTTTCAGGCAGCAAATGGGAAAAGCTCGTCTACCCCCAAGTGCGGAACATGATTCTGGCGATGAACTGACAAGCGAGGATGCTTAGCTTTCCGGTCTCGTCCATATCCACATTCCCCCGATCAAGGCGGCGGCCAGAGGCACGAGAAACCAGGGGAAGGGCGAAAATAACAGCGCCAGTATTGCGCTGAAAAGAAAAGCGGCCAGTGCGGCCTTTTTTCCTCGGCGACTGATCGCGCCACGCTCGCGCCAGCGTCGGATGTGCGGGCCAAAATGGCGATGCTCCAGCAGGCGGGCTTCAAGCGAAGGGCTGGATCGCGCGAAGCAGAACGCGGCGAGGATCATGAAGGGAACTGTGGGCAGCAAAGGCAGGAAGGCGCCGATGGCCCCAAGGCCCAGAGACAGGAAACCCGCAAGAAGATAGAAAGTCCGGCGCATCAGGCCATGGGCAGCCGCAAACGGACGAGCAGGCCGCCCAGGTCATCGCTTTCCTCCATCGCGACGGACCCGCCGTAGATTTCGGCCACATCGCGCACGATGGCAAGGCCAAGGCCGGTGCCGGGCTTGCCTGAATCGAGCCGCACGCCACGGTCGAAGATACGGATGCGATCGGCCTCTGGAATACCGGCGCCGTCATCTTCGACCAATATCTCGACCATGCTCTCTTTTTTCTCGACGGTCGCGAAAACGCTGCCCCCGCCATATTTTGCGGCATTTTCGATGAGATTGCCGAGCATTTCATCCAGATCCTGCCGTTCCACGCGGACGGCCACAAGCTTGTCGCCGCTCATGTCGATGCGTGTTTCGGGATAAAGGCGCTGGACCGCCCGTTCGACCGCCTGAAGACTGGTCCATACTTCAGCCCGGCTCTGCGCGGCGCCGCGCCGTCCCACGGCCCTGGCGCGGGCGAGATGGTGATCGACCTGCCGCCGCATCGTGGTCGCTTCGCGAATCACCGTGTCGCCAAGGTCCGGCGATTGCGCGGTCGCGGCGTTCATGATGACCGTCAGCGGCGTTTTGAGCGCATGGGCAAGGTTGCCCGCATGGGTCCGCGCCTCCTCCGCCTGCCGCTCATTATGCGCGAGTAGCGCATTGAGTTCTTCGACCATCGGCAGCACTTCGGCGGGCATCGGCTCCGTCACGCGATTTTTCTCTCCGCCCCGCATCCGAACGATCTCATGCCGAACCCTGCGAAGAGGGCGCAGGCCATAGATGGTCTGGAATGTCGTCAGCACGATCAAGCCGAGAGCGAGCAGGGCGAAGCTCTGAAACAGGGTTGAGCGCAGTGTATGTATCTGCCTGTCCAGTCCTTCGCGGGCCGCCGCGACCATGAACATCCAGCGGGTATTCGATCCCGGCAGAATGACGGTCCGCTCCATGATCCGCAAATCCTCTCCGGGAAACTGCTTGCTGTCATAGGTGTGGAAATTCTGGTCGGCATGTCCGTCAGGCACCTTGAGGGCGCGGTCCCACAGGGAACGGGATCGCCAGTCCTCATGCTCTTTCGCGCTGATCTGGTAGTAAAGGCCGCTATTGGGTTCGAGGAACCGCTGGTCGGCCAAAGGCCGGTTGAACAGCACTTCACCATCGGGACCGATTTCGGCCGATGCGATCATGGCGGTCAGCACATAGTTAAGGCCATCGTCGAAATTGCGCGTGATCGCGTCCGTCAGGACACGGTCCAGCGCGACGCCGCCGCCCAGTAACAGGACGCTGATCCACAACGCCGCGACGCCGATCATGCGTCGGCTGAGCGATCCGGTGGAGCGCACAGTGGAGGGCGAGTTGGCGTCCATCATCCCCGTTCACGCGAAGCCGAGGCAATGGGCCGCGCTCGCCCCGTCCTTCGACTTCGCATGGCGCGAACGGGGGAGGGAGGAAGAGAGATTATACGGGTTCGTCCAGACTGTAGCCAAGGCCCCGGATGGTGGTGATGACGTCCGCGCCCAGCTTCTTGCGGATGCGCGTCACGAACACTTCGATGGTGTTGGAATCGCGGTCGAAATCCTGATCGTAAATATGTTCGATCAGTTCGGTGCGGCTCACGACCTTGCCCTTGTGATGGAGCAGGTAGGACAGGAGCTTATATTCCTGCGCGGTCAGCTTCACTGGCTCGCCCTTCAGCGTCACCTTGCCCGACCGCGTGTCAAGCCGCACGTCGCCCGCCGTCAGTTCGCTCGACGCATTGCCCGAAGCGCGGCGGATCAATGCGCGCAGACGGGCGATCAGTTCCTCGCTCTGAAACGGCTTGGCCAGATAGTCGTCCGCGCCCGCGTCGAGACCCGCCACCTTGTCCGACCAGCTATCGCGCGCGGTCAGCACCAGGACCGGAAAGCCGCGGCCTTCCTTGCGCCAGCGGTCCAGCACCGTCAGCCCGTCGATGGTCGGCAGGCCCAGGTCCAGCACCACGGCGTCGTAATTTTCCGTCGATCCCAGAAAATGACCGTCTTCGCCATCATCCGCCAGATCCACGGCGTAGCCTGCGCCTTCGAGCGTATTGCGGAGCTGTTGCCCCAGGCTGGGTTCATCCTCGACGATCAGCAGACGCATATGGCCCCGTTCTTGTTTTGATGTTTCCGTGGCGGACGCCTAGCGCGCCCAGCCCGTTATATCGCCTGTGCGACCGTCCGCATCAACCCATACGACCTTGCCATTCTTAACATATTTCAGGCGATAGCGGTTGGAAGAGGGATTGAACTCGCTTCCCAGATAGGTCGCATCGCCGACAGCAGCGTCGACCCGGCGCTTGATGAGGGAAAATGGCATGACCTGCCCGTCCAGCATCGCCCGCCGCGCGGCATCCTGTTCGTCGCGCCGGTTCCCGGCGTCGGCCACGGGCGTCATCGCCATGAGGGCGCTCAGGGCGCCCAGACCGGCGATCAGGCTTTTCCTCTTCATCGTCATGACCATGGCATAGGCCAATGCCATTGAACAGCCGGTGAATGGTTGCGCGGTTCCGACAGGATGCCAGCGCGGCCATGCGCCGCGCTGGCCAAATTGTCAGTTCTCAGCGTTCCAGCGCGTATTGCACCGTCAGCGTCACCGACGATCCTACCTGTCCCGGTTCCACCGGCGTGGGAACGTCTGACGCCGCCTCTGTCTTGAAGCGGGCCGACTGCATCATCGGCATGGGCGGATTGCCGCCGCTGTTGCCTTCCGAGATGGAGACAAGACGCGCCGAACGGAAACCGGCGGCCTGCGCGTAGAAATCGGCCTGCGACTTGGCGCTCTTGAGCGCGGTGGCGCGTGCCTGCGTCAGCATCGGTGCGGGGTCGTCAATGGAGAAGCTGGGGCCATTGATGTTGGTGGCGCCCGCCTTCACCATGGTGTCGAGCAGCGACCCGACGCGCTTCACATCGCGCAGCTTGACGCTGAGCTGGTTCGACGCTTCATAACCCAGGAAGCGCGGGCCGGAATTGTCGCCCTCACGATTGCTGTAATCATATTGGGCGTTCAGGTTGATGCCGCTGGTTTGGATGTCCTTGCGGGCGATCCCCGCCTTGGTCAGCGCACCGATCAGGCTATCCATCTTTGCCGCATTGTCGGTCATGGCCTGCTGAGCGGTGGGCGCGCGGGTCTGAACGCCGGTGCCGACCGTCGCGATGTCGGGCGCGGCTTGAACGGTTTCGGTGACGTTCAGCGTGACGACCGGCGCCGTCTCGGCGATGGTGACGCTGGTCTGGGCGATGGCCGCTACGGGAAGCGCGGCGACGCCGAGCGCCATCAGGGCGAGGGCGGATTTCATGGGCTTTTCTCCTCTAAAAGCGATGCAGGCCTTTTGTATCGGCTGCGATGAATGGACGCTGACATGCGTTGAAAGCCGTCAGACAGATTTGGGTTCCATGCGCCTCTTGCCCGAAAGCGCGTGAAGCCCTAGCTGCACCGGCATGGCAGCACCGATCCTCTCCTTCGAAAATCTGGGCCTTTCGCAGGGCACTCACTGGTTGTTCCGCAATATCGACATTTTCGTAGGCGAGCGGGACCGGCTGGCGCTGATCGGCCGCAATGGCGCCGGCAAGACGACATTACTCAAGCTGCTGGGCGGCCAGATCGAAGCGGATGAGGGCACCCGTTCCGCCCGCCCCGGCGCGCGCATCATCATGCTGGAACAGGACCCGGACGTCAGCGCCTTCAAGACGCTGCGCGATTTTGCGCTGGCTGGCCAATATGCGCCGCCCGCACATGAGGTGGAGGCGATTGCGAGCCAACTCGGTATCGACCTCAGCCGTGAAGCTGCGACCGCATCGGGTGGCGAACGCCGCCGCGCCGCCATAGCCCGCGCATTGGCGAGCGAGCCGGACCTGTTGCTGCTCGATGAACCGACCAACCATCTGGATATTGCAGCGATTGACTGGATCGAAGGGTGGCTGGGCCGTTATTCCGGCGCGTTCATCGTCATCAGCCATGACCGCGCCTTCCTGACGCGCCTGACACGCCAGACGCTTTGGCTGGATCGCGGGGCGCTCCGTCGCAACGAGATCGGCTTCGGCGGGTTCGAGGACTGGATGGAAGCGATCTATGCGGAAGAAACCCGCGCCGCCGAAAAGCTGGATGCCAAGCTGAAGCTGGAAGCGCATTGGCTCCAGCGCGGCGTCACTGCGCGGCGCAAGCGCAATCAGGGCCGTCTTGCGAAACTGCATGAAATGCGTGCCCAGCGCGCGGCGATGGTCGGGCCGCAGGGTGTCGCGAAGATCGCGGCCGCCAGCGACGACAGCAAGACGAAAAGCGTCATTTCCGCCGAGCATGTCACCAAGAATTTCGGCGATCGGGCGATCATCAGGGACTTTTCGCTCCGCATCCAGCGCGGCGATCGCATCGGTATCGTTGGCGGCAACGGTGCGGGCAAGACAACCCTGCTCAAGCTGTTGACGGGTGAACTGGCGCCCGACAGCGGCTCGGTGACGCTGGCGAGGACGCTGGACATGATCTTCATCGACCAGCAGCGCAGCCTGATGCAGCCCGACAAGCGTGTGCGCGATGTTCTGGCCGAAGGGGGCGACTGGATCGACGTGCGCGGCGTTCGCAAGCATGTTCACGGCTATCTCAAGGATTTCCTTTTCGATCCTTCGCTGGCGGAGGCGAAGGTCGGCACGCTTTCGGGTGGGGAACGATCCCGCCTGCTGTTCGCGCGGGAATTTGCGCGGGAATCCAACCTGCTGGTGCTGGACGAACCGACCAACGACCTTGACCTGGAAACGCTGGATCTGCTTCAGGAAGTCATCGCGGATTATGACGGCACGGTGCTGATCGTCAGCCACGACCGTGACTTCCTCGACCGCACTGTGACGGTGACGCTGGGTCTTGACGGCTCCGGCCATGTCGACGTGATCGTCGGCGGCTATGCGGATTGGGTGGCCAAGCGGCAGCCGCGCAGCGCGCCAAAGGAAAAGAAGGCTCCCGTTTCCGCTCCCCCGCCCAAGCCCGCCTCGGCCAAGCTCAGTTACAAGGATCAACGCGACCTTGACCTGTTGCCCCGGCGTATCGAGGAACTGGAAGCGGCCATTGCGCGTGATGAGGATGCGCTCCACGACCCCAATCTCTACGCCCGCGATCCGAAGAAATTCGACGCGTTGACCAAGGCTGTCGAGCAGGCGCGCGCCGACAAGGACGCTGCCGAAGAACGGTGGCTGGAACTTGCCGAAAGGGCTGAAGGGTTAACCGCCTGAACTTGCGTTGCGACGGGCATCTGATAGCGACGGGCGGACGCGAACAGGGAGGCAGGTCGCATGATGGCTGGTCATCAGGCACAATTGTCGAAAGGTGAGGCGGGAGAGGCCGTAGCGCCCCCGCGGCCGCATCATGCGGTTCACTATGTCAATCGCATCGGCTGGCTGCGCGCCGCCGTGCTGGGCGCCAATGACGGCATCGTGTCCACCGCCAGCCTGCTGACGGGCGTCGCGGCGTCCGGCGCATCGCGTGAGGCGATTCTGCTGTCCGGCGTCGCGGCTCTGTTCGCGGGCGCGATGTCCATGGCGGCGGGCGAATATGTGTCGGTCAGCGCCCAGTCCGATACGGAGCGTGCCGATCTCGCCAAGGAAAGCCGCGCCATCGCCCAGCAGCCGAAAGAGGAGTGGGCGGAACTGCGCGACATCTATGTCGAACGCGGCCTTTCCCCCGATCTGGCGGCGCAGGTGGCGGATCAGTTGATGGCGGCCGATCCGCTTGGCGCCCATGCGCGCGATGAACTCGGTATTTCGGAGGTGACTACGGCGCGCCCTGTGCAGGCCGCGCTGACTTCAGCCGCGACCTTCTCCGCCGGAGCGATTGCGCCTGTGATGGCGGCGGTGGCAGGCCCGGCATCCCATGCTATCATGACCGTTGCGGTGATTTCTCTGCTTTGCCTTGCCTTGCTGGGCTATATCGGCGCGCGGCTGGGCGGGGGAAAGGTGTGGCCCTCCGTCATCAGGGTCGTTTTCTGGGGTGTGCTGGCGATGGCGGTCACCACAGGTGTCGGCAGGCTTTTCGGCGCCGCTTTATGATGGCATGATCCACGCCGATCCCATTTCCAAGGAGATAATCATGTCCGCGATTCAGCAAATTCCATTGAAAACCATCAAGGGCGCCGATGCCAGCCTGGGCGACTATGCCGGAAAGGTCGTGCTGGCCGTCAATGTCGCCTCCAAATGCGGGTTGACGCCCCAATATGAAGGGCTGGAAAAGCTCTATGGCGACTATAAGGACAAGGGATTGGTCGTCGCCGGTTTCCCCGCCAATGACTTTGGCGCCCAGGAGCCCGGCAGCAATGACGATATCGCGACCTTCTGCACGACCAATTTCGGCGTGGATTTCCCCATGTTCGAAAAGATCGTCGTGACAGGCCCGGAAAAGCACCCCCTCTATGCCGCGCTGACGAACGCCCGGCCCAAGGCGCAGGGCGACGGGGATTCCTTCCGTGAAAAGCTGAAGGGTTATGGCATGACGCCCAACCCCGAACCGGAGGTGTTGTGGAATTTCGAAAAATTCGTGATCGCCAAGGACGGCTCCGTCGCTGCGCGCTTCGCTCCGACCACCGCGCCCGACGATCCCGAACTGGTCGCCACGATCGAGGCTGAACTGGCGAAGTGATTCCCGGAGCCGCTGTTTGGGGGCGTGCGCCGGCCTTGTCGGTTATCGCTGGTCCAGAACAGCGGCTCCATGAATGTCTAAGCGCCGATATGCTGCGTTAACATGCTATCGCCCGGCTTGATTTCGCCGGGCGGTGCAATGGTTGGCAGCGGCCGCCGCGATCAGACCTGATTGAGCTTTCCATGCTGCCATCGCCCGTCAACTTTACGCCGCAGGTCGGCACGGTGCTGGAAATATTGAGCATCGTCGGCACCTTCGTCTTTGCGGCATCGGGTGCGCTCGCTGCCGCGCGTCTGCGTCAGACGCTTGTGACCTTTGCCTTTTTCGCACTGGTGACGGGCGTTGGGGGCGGGACGGTGCGTGATCTTCTGATCGATGCTCCGGTTTTCTGGGTGCATGACGCTGCGCCGGCCATCACCTGCATGATTGCGGCTCTGCTCATCTGGATGACGCCGCGTTCTTTCTGGAGCGATCGCGCGCTCGATTGGCTGGATGCCGTCGGCCTTGCGGCCTTTGCCGTATTCGGGGCGGCCAAGGCGATGAGCTTTGGTATTCCGCCCTTTGTCGCGGGGATGATGGGCGTGGTCACAGGTTGCGTGGGCGGCATCATGCGTGACCTTCTGGCGGGGGAGCCTTCCATCCTGCTGCGTCCCGAACTTTATGTGACGGCCGCTGCCGTTTCCTCCGGATTGTTTGTGCTGCTGCGCTGGTTTGGGCTGGAAGTGCCGATCGCCAGCGTGATCGCTGCTCTGCTGGGTTTCCTGCTTCGCGCGTTGGCGATCCGGCGGGGGTTGGGACTGCCTGTTTATAAGGGCATCAGCCGGGAATAACGGCCCCTGCCGGGCAGTCCCCGAATGTCCTAGCGCCAGAGCGTCGCGAGCATTGCAAGCAGCCCCCGCTCATCCGCGCCGTTCACCGGGCGTGGAGCGCCATAGCCCCGACATTCCAGGCAATCGGCCCTTATGCCGGCGCCGCTGACGAGGGCCTTCACGTCGCTGATCGCCTGCATGGCCCAATGGCGCTGGAGCATGGCCTGCCTTGCCAGCATGTCGCGGGAATTGCCCTTGTCATCCTCCTCGCGCTCGACGATGGACTGGACGAACTGGGCAAATTTGTCCGGCTCCTTCTCGATCCGATAGGCGCGCGCCTTGGCCGGGTCCACCTTCGCCAGCCGCGCCGCTTCGGCAATGGCGTCTTCCAAGCCGCCGAAACGGTCCACCAGGCCGATCTGCCGGGCCGTCCCGCCGTCCCACACCCGCCCTTGCGCGATGGCGTCGATCTGCTGGGGCGTTTTGCGCCGTGCCTCAGCGACCAGCCCTACGAAGCGGGCGTAAATATCCTCAACTCCCATCTGCATGATCCGGTCAAATTCCGGGGTCGTGCCGCCCGCAAGATCAGGCTGCCCCGAAAGCGGCGTGGTCCGCACGCCGTCCGTGGTGATGCCCATCTTCGCCAGCGTGCCTTCAAAACTCGGCAGGATGCCGAATACGCCGATCGATCCGGTGATCGTGTCCGGCTCTGCAAAGATCATATTGGCGGGCGTCGAAACCCAATAGCCGCCGCTGGCCGCGACATTCCCCATGGATACCACCACAGGCAGCCCCTGCGATTTCGCCGTCATGATGGCGTCGCGAATCTTTTCCGACGCCATGACCGATCCGCCCGGCGAATCGACCCGGACCACCAGCGCCTTCAAATCCTTTTCCGCCAAAGCCTTGTAGAGCAGGCTGGAAACCGTATCGCCCGCCGCCGTGCCCGGACCGGCTTCTCCATCCACAATCTCGCCCGCGATGGTGAGCACGCCGATCTGCCCGTCATTGGCAGGTTTGCGCGCCCTCACATAGGTTGCAAGATCAATACTGGCGAAGGCGCCTGCCTGCTGTTCCGAAGATGCGCCGGCGACTTTTGCGACTCGTTCGCCAAAGGCTACCTCGTTACCCAGCCTGTCCACCAGACCGGCATTTTCTGCCGCCTTGGCCAGATTGCCGCCCGTCGCCTGCGCCGCCGCTGCCGGATCGCCGACATAGGCGGTCAGCTTCGCCTTGGGCCGGGCCTTGGCCACTTCCTCCTGCCAGTTCTGCCACAGCGCATCGGCCAGTGCCTGGTTGGCCTGCTTGGCTTCCGGCGACTGATCGGTGCGGACGAAGGATTCGACGAAACTCTTATAGGTGCCGACGCGATAGACATGGGTGTTGATACCCAGTTTGTCGATCAGGCCCTTGTAGTAAAGCGCCGACCCGCCGCGTCCCATGATGGCGACGCCGCCCAGCGGATCGACCCATGTTTCGCTGGCATGGGCGGCAAGCTGATAGCTGTCGTCGCTGTAGATGGTGGCGAAGGCGAAGACCGGCTTCTTCGCCGCGCGCACCCCATCCAGCGCCTTGCCGACCCGCGCCAGCGCCACCTGTCCGCCGCCCACGAAACCATCGAGATTGAGCACGACGGCTTTGACCTTGCCATCATCCTTCGCGGCTTCCAGCGCCGTCACGATGTCGGAAAGGCGATATTCCTTCATGCGCGTGCCCGAACCGGACAGCAGGGCCATGGGATCGGCTTCGGCGGGCTGTTCGACGATGGTGCCATCCAGATCCAGCACCAGCGCCCCGGAATTTACGCTTGCGGCGGGCTTGGGCGACCAGGACAGCGCCGCATAGAGCAGGCCGAAGAACAGCAGCAGGAACAGCAGTACCAGACCGTCCTTGATCGCGACCAAAATGCGCCACGCGCCTTTTACGAATGCCAAGTTGCCGGTTCCTTTTTCAGCCTCGCTTCAGGGCTATCCTATCGCCCGACCGACTGCAATGTGGGGTGAAAGGGCAGGGCGACAAGCTTGCGCCCGCGATTTCCGGCGCTATGGGAAGCGCAACCCATGGCTTTATGTGCAGGAGACGCGCCTCATGCCCACTCTCGTCCTTATCCGTCACGGCCAGTCGGCCTGGAACCTGGAAAACCGCTTCACTGGCTGGTGGGATGTGGATGTGACCGAAAAGGGCGCGGAGGAGGCGCGGGCCGCCGGTCGCCTGATGGCGGAAAAGGGGTTGGATTTCGACCAGTGCTTCACCTCCTTCCAGACCCGTGCGATCAAGACGCTTGATCTGGCGCTGGAGGAAATGGGGCGCCTGTGGCTGCCGGTTGAAAAGGACTGGCGTTTGAACGAGCGGCATTATGGCGGACTCACCGGCCTCAACAAGGCGGAGACGGCGGCCAAGCATGGCGACGATCAGGTGAAGATCTGGCGCCGCAGCTTCGATGTGCCCCCGCCGCCGCTGGAGCCAGGCAGCGAGTTCGATCTGTCGAGAGATCGCCGCTATGCCGGTATCGCCATTCCTTCGACCGAATCCCTGAAGGATACCATCGGCCGCGTGCTGCCCTATTGGGAAAGCCGCATCGCGCCAGAACTGAAGGCGGGCAAGCGCGTGCTCATCTCCGCCCATGGCAATTCGCTCCGGGCGCTGGTCAAGCATCTGTCGAATATTCCCGATGAAGAGATCACGGAACTGGAGATCCCGACCGGCCAGCCCATCGTCTACGATCTGGCGGACGATCTGACGGCGAAAGACCGCTATTACCTTTCGGAACGCTGAAACCTCCGTTCGTTTCGAGCGAAGTCGAGAAACGGACATGAATGCATGTTGTTTAGCATATCCGCATTGCCCCTTGGCGGCCTGCCCGCTAAGGGGCTTTGCTTTCCGGGCGGTTTTGCGACCGCTCCTTGACGGGAAGCATGAGGAATGAGCGGGGGTAGTGCAGCCGCAGATGTCGGCATCATCATGGGCAGCCGGTCCGATTGGGATACGATGCGCCATGCCGCCGAAACGCTGGAAGCTCTGGGCGTCGCCCATGAGTGCAAGGTCGTGTCCGCCCATCGCACGCCGCAGCGTCTCTATGATTATGCCACAGGCGCGGTCGGGCGGGGTCTGAAGGTCATCATAGCGGGCGCGGGAGGGGCAGCGCATCTTCCCGGCATGGCCGCATCCATGACCCGCCTGCCGGTGCTGGGCGTTCCTGTGGAATCCAAGTCGCTCAAGGGCATGGATTCGTTGCTCTCCATCGTGCAGATGCCGGGCGGCGTTCCGGTCGGCACTCTCGCGATCGGCAAGCCCGGCGCGATCAATGCCGCGCTGCTTGCCACTTCCATCCTCGCTACGACGGACGCCGCTCTGGCCGAACGGCTCGACGCATGGCGCGCCAGACAGACCAACGACGTTGCGGAGACGCCGGAATAAGATGACGACCATCGCGCCCGGTTCCACTATCGGCATCCTCGGCGGCGGGCAGCTCGGCCGGATGATCGCCATCGCCGCCGCGCAGCTTGGCTATCGCACGCACATCTACGCGCCGGAGGACAGCGGCCCCGCCGCTGATGTGTCATCGCGATGGACGCAGGGCGCTTATGAGGATGTCGCCGCGCTCGCCGCCTTCGCGGATGCGGTCGATGTCGTCACTTATGAGTTCGAGAATATCGACCCTGTGGCGGTGGATGTGCTTGTTACCCATGGTCTTGTTCGCCCCAGTGCACAGGCGCTGCGCGTCGCGCAGGACCGCCTCGCCGAAAAGCGGTTCGTTAGCGATCTGGGGGGGCTGACCGCGCCCTTCGCCTCGGTGGAAAGCCTGCAAGACCTTGAGGCGGCGATTGAACGGATCGGCGGCCGCGCCATCCTCAAGACCAATCGCATGGGTTATGACGGCAAGGGACAGGCGCGGCTCAGCGGGCCGGGCGATGTCGCCGCGGCATGGGGCGCCATCGGTCGTCAAAGCGCCATCCTCGAAGGATTCGTGACCTTTGAAGAGGAATTTTCGGTGATCCTCGTTCGGGGGAGCGATGGACAGGTCCGGTTCTGGGATTCTGCCGCCAATGTCCATGTCGACGGCATCCTCGCCACCTCCACCGTGCCGGCCGGGCCGCTGATCGAGGGGCAGGTCGCGCAGGCCCAGGCTCTCGCGCGGCAAGTGGCGGACGCGCTTGGATATGTCGGCGTGCTGACGCTCGAATTTTTCGCCAGCGCCCATGGTCCCGTTTTCAACGAAATGGCCCCGCGCGTTCACAATAGCGGCCACTGGACGATCGAGGGCGCTGTCACCAGCCAGTTCGAAAACCATGTCCGGGCGATTTGCGGCCTGCCGCTGGGCGATACGGGACTTGCCGCCAGGCGCGCGCAGATGCACAACCTGATCGGCGCGGACGCAAATGACTGGCAGGCGATCCTGTCCGATCCGGCCAATCATTTGCATCTTTATGGCAAGCATGAAGCGCGCCCCGGCCGCAAGATGGGCCATGTCACGCGGCTGACGCTGTGAGCGAAGGGATGGAAATCGTCCTCGTCCTGGCCCGCGCCGACAATGGCGTCATCGGCCGGGGCGGCGGCCTGCCATGGCGATTGTCCGCCGACCTCAAACATTTCAAGGCGCTCACCCTGGGCCATCCCATGGTCATGGGCCGCAAGACATTCGATAGCCTGCCCGGCCTGCTGCCCGGCCGCCGCCACATCGTCTTGACCCGTGACAGGGAATGGGCGGGCAAGGGTGCCGAAATCGCGCATGACGTCGAAGGCGCAGTCCGTCTCGCGGCCGCGTCCACCGTCATGGTAATCGGCGGCGCGGACATCTATCGGCAATTTCTGCCGCGCGCACATCGTATCGAACTCACCGAAATTCATATGGATGTGGTGGGCGACACCGCCATCCCTTATCCCGATCCCGCCGATTGGGAAGAAATCGCCCGCGAAGACTTTGCGATGGAGAGGGATGCCCCCGCCTATAGCTTCGTTACCTTCCGGCGGCGCATCGGCGCGTGATGCCCATGCATTGCGTCTCGCTCGCCCTGTCCTTATAGCGCGCGCCATGGAGCGGCTGGAAAGCGGCGCACCGGTTCCCGTGCATCTGCGCGGCTCGATCATGGCGCTGGGCAATTTCGATGGATTTCATCGCGGTCATCAGGCCGTGGTTTCCCGCGCGATCGAATGGGCCAAGGCGGAAGGGCGCCCTGCCATAGTCGCCACGTTCGACCCGCATCCCATGCGCTTTTTCCGGCCTGACGCGCTACCTTTCCGCCTGACCACGCTGGACCAGCGGCAGGCGCTGTTCGCCCGGGCCGGGGCGGATGCGATGCAGCTTTTCGCCTTCAATGCAGAGTTTGCCGGGCGCACCGCCGAGCAGTTCGTCCAGTTGCTGGTGGATATGGGCGTTGCGGGGGTCGTCACCGGCAAAGATTTCACCTTCGGCAAAGGGCGCAGCGGCTCGACCGATCGGCTGGCTCAGCTATGTGCGGCAGTGGGCATGGCGGCGCAAGCGGTCGCGCCCGTCGCGGAGCAGGATGGCCAGGTCATTTCCTCAAGCCGCATCCGCGATGCGTTGAAAACCGGTGATTGCGAAACGGCTACCCGTCTGCTCACGCGGCCTTTCGCGATCCAGGGCAACGTGCAGCATGGCGACAAGATCGGCCGGACGATCGGTTTTCCGACCGCCAATCTCGACCTCGGCACATATTTGCGCCCGGCCTATGGCATCTATGCGGTGCGCGGGATGCTCCCCGATGGCCGCGTGCTGGACGGCGCGGCTAATCTTGGCATTCGCCCCAGCTTCGATCCGCCCAAGGAACTGCTGGAGCCGCATTTCTTCGACTTTGCCGAAAGCCTCTACGATCAGGTCATCGAAGTGCAGATGATCCGCTATCTGCGGCCCGAGGCGAAATTTGACGGGCTGGACGCCCTGATGGCGCAGATCGCAAAGGATTGCGACGATGCGCGGCAAATCCTTGCGGGAACGCCCCACCTCGCTTAATGCCCGCGGGTAATGCAGCATATGGCGTAATTGCGCGGACCCTTCATGACCGATCAGCCTGATTATAAATCCACCGTTTTCCTCCCCGTCACCGACTTCCCGATGAAGGCGGGCCTCGCCCAGAAGGAACCGGCGATCCTTGCGCGCTGGGAGGCGATGGACCTTTACGGCAAGCTGCGGGAACGGCGGAAGGGCCGGACACGCTTCATCCTGCATGACGGCCCGCCCTACGCCAATGGCGACATCCATATGGGCCATGCGATGAACAAGGTGCTGAAGGACATCATCGTCCGCAGCCAGTCGCTGTTGGGCAAGGATGCGCCTTATGTGCCCGGCTGGGATTGCCACGGCCTGCCGATCGAATGGAAGATCGAGGAGGAATATCGCAAGAAGAAACAGAATAAGGACGAGGTTCCGGCGCAGGAATTCCGTGCCCAATGCCGCGCCTATGCGGATAAGTGGGTCGGCGTTCAGAAGGAGCAGTTCAAGCGCCTGGGCGTGATGGGCGATTGGGACGATCCCTATCTCACCATGAAATTCGACGCCGAAGCCACCATCGTCGGCGAACTCCTTAAATTCGCGGAAAGCGGCCAGCTTTATCGCGGCGCGAAGCCCGTCATGTGGTCCCCGGTCGAAAAGACCGCGCTGGCCGAGGCGGAAGTGGAATATGAGGACATCGTCTCGACCCAGATCGACGTGGCGTTCGAGATCGTGGAAGCCCCGAACGCGCCGGAACTGGTCGGCGCCCATGCGGTGATCTGGACGACGACGCCTTGGACGATTCCGGTCAATCAGGCTTTGGCTTATGGGCCGGAGGTTGAGTATCGGCTCTACCAGATCGGGGTAGCTGCTGACACCGCACCTGGAGTTGACGTGTTCAATGATCCGACGGTGCAGGCTCTGAAGGGACGGAAAGTCCTTTTGGCAAATAGTAACGTTCTGAAAGGCGAGTTCGAGGAACGCCTGCGTCGTTATTGGCCCGGTGCGTGTCTTAACGATCTTGGCGATTGGACCGGCAAAGGCTCCCAACTCGCCGGAACCGTCGCCCGCCACCCGATGCACGCCCTCGGCGGATTCTTCGCCAAGTCGCGCCCGTTCCTTGCGGGCGATTTCGTGACCACCGACGCGGGCACGGGTCTTGTCCACATGGCGCCCGACCATGGCGAGGACGACTTCGCGCTCTGCAAGGCGCACGGCATCAACCCCGTCTTTGCGGTCGAGGGCGACGGCAAATATCGCGAGGACTGGCTCTGGCTCGGCGGGCAGGGGAGCGTCATCAACGCCAAATTCGTCAGCAAGGACGGCCCGATCTGCACCGACCTGCGTGAAGCAGGCGGCCTTCTCGCTGCGTCGGATGACTTCAGACACAGCTATCCCCATAGCTGGCGTTCCAAGGCGAAGATCATCTTCCGCTGCACTCCGCAATGGTTCATCCCGATGGATAAGCCGCAGGACGGTGTGCCGGTCGATGTCGACGGCAGCTTCCTGCCCACGCCCGTCATCGTCGGCAACGGCCCGACGCTGCGCGACGTGGCGCTGGACGCCATCGCCCATACCCGCTGGGTGCCGGAGCGATCGACCAACCGCATCCGCTCCATGGTGGAGGGCCGCCCGGACTGGGTCATCTCCCGCCAGCGCGCATGGGGCGTGCCAATCGCGCTTTATGTTCACCGCAAGAGTGGTGAATATCTTGTTGATAACGCAGTAAACTCACGCATCATCGAAGCCCTCAAACAGGGCGGCGCGGACGCATGGTTCGGCGCGGATCATCAAGCATTGCTCGGCCCGGATTACGATCTTGCCGACTATGAGGTGGTGAACGATATCCTCGACGTCTGGTTCGATTCCGGCTCGACCCACGCCTTCACCGTCGAAGCACGCTATGGCGATGACGTGCGCGCGGACCTGTATCTCGAAGGGTCCGACCAGCATCGCGGCTGGTTCCAGTCGTCCCTTCTCGAAAGCTGTGGCACGCGCGGTCGCGCGCCCTATGACGCCGTCCTCACCCACGGCTTCGCGCTGGACGGGCAGGGCCGCAAAATGTCGAAAAGCCTCGGCAATGTGGTCGATCCGCTCAAGGTCATCGCCGAAAGCGGTTCCGACATTCTGCGCGTATGGGTGGCCAGCACCGACTATTTCGATGATGTCCGCATCGGCAAGGAAGTGCTGGCAGGATCATCCGATGCCTATCGCAAACTCCGTAACACTTTCCGGTATTTGCTGGGCGCTCTTTCCGATTTCTCGGAAGAAGAGAAGCTGCCCGTTAGCCAGATGCCGGAACTGGAACGCTATATGCTCCATCTCCTCGCAGAGTTGGACGCGGAGTTGCGCGGCGTGGTCGACAAGGCAGCGGACAACGAGAACTGGCTGGAATTCAGCCGCTACACCCGCGCGCTGATGGACTTTGCCAATAGCGACCTGTCGGCCTTCTTCTTCGACATCCGCAAGGACTGTCTCTATTGCGATGCGAAGTCGGACCCCAGGCGCCGCGCCTATCGCACCGTGCTTGATACGCTGTTCCATGCGCTCGTTCGCTATGCCGCGCCGATCATCCCCTTCACCGCCGAGGAAGTGTGGCAAAGCCGCTTCCCCAATGAAGAGGAAAGCGTCCATTTCCTGGAATGGCCGGAAGTCGACCGCCACTGGGTGAACCATGGGCTGGGCGAAAAATGGGCTGAAATCCGCGACCAACGCGATCAGGTCAACGAAGCCATAGAACCGCTGCGCCGTGAAAAGATCGTGCGATCCAGCCTGGAGGCCGATGTGGCGATGGGTGAACTGGTGCCCGTGGGCGATGTGGACTTTGCCGAAGTCGCTATCGTTGCCCGCGTCGAAATGGGCGTGGGCGATGGGATCATTGTAAAGCCGTCGCAATGGCATAAATGCGGCCGCTGCTGGCGGCTGCTGCCGGAGGTGAAGGAGGATGGCGCCTTGTGCGACCGCTGTGACGAGGTGCTGAAGGCATGACTGCTCCCGCCGTCAATCATCGCCCCCTGGGTCTGACTATCGCGATCGTTACGCTCGCGCTGGATCAACTTGTCAAATATACCGTTACCTATCCGCTCGCGCTCAAGAGCAGGGGGGAGGAAGGGATCGATATTTTGCCAATCTTCCGCCTGCGCTGGCTGGAAAATCGGGGCGTATCCATGGGTTTCTTCCATGCCGATACGGACTTGATGCGCTGGCTGCTGGTCGGCATGACCATGGTGATCGCGATTTTTGTGGGCGTATGGATGTGGCGGGAAAAGGCGCGGCAGGATGTGGCGGCGCTTGGCCTGGTGCTGGGCGGGGCGATCGGCAATATCGTCGATCGGATACGGCTCGGCTATGTGGTCGATTATGCCGATCTGCATTTCGGCGAATGGCGGCCCTTCCTGATTTTCAACCTGGCCGACGCCGCGATCACCATCGGCGTGCTGATCCTGCTTGCGCGCGCGCTTTTGCTGCGCGAGAAGGGCGCAAAGACGGAGTCATTGAACTAATGCGTAAACTGATCCTTGCTGCTGGCCTGCTGGCCACCTTGTCCGCTTGCGGTTCGTCGGGGCTGTTCGATCGCGAACGTCCGGATGAATTTGCTGTGTCGCGTCAGGCGCCGCTCGTGATTCCGCCTGATTTCGCGCTGGTTCCGCCCGCGCCCGGCGCACCTTCCGCCGCTACCGTGGATTCGAGCCGCGCCGCGATGGAAGCGATGTTCGGCGGTCCGGCCGCCCGCAGCGCGACTGAGAGCGCCGCTCTTTCTGCTGCGGGACGCGGTAATGCCGCTCCCGGCATCCGGTCGTCCGCGGGCGATCCCGCGACGGAGGTGGTGGAAAAGGGGGAAACCACGCGTGACATCATTGCCGCGCCGGAAGGCGATGGTCAGGATGCTCGCGCTTCGGTTCCTCAGCAATAATCCGGTAGCGGCGGATAGGCCGGGATCATTCCCGGCCCATCCGTATATGAAAACAAGCCGCTAGAGGCTGTCTTCAACAAAGGATTTGAACCGCGACAAGGTCGAATCCCATTGCGCGCCAACCTTATCGAGCCAGAGCCGGGCGCCTTCGATCGCTTCCCTTCGCAAGGCAAAATGCACTTCGCGGCCGCTTCGGGTCCGTTGGACCAGACCGGCCTCACGCAGCACATTCAGATGCTTGGCTACGGCCTGTCTGCTGATCGGCAGGTCTTCCCCCATTTGCGCGATTGATCGCTTATGTCCGTCAGCCAGTTGTGCGACCAAGCCCAATCTCGTCTGATCGCCCAGAGCCGCAAACAGGCGTGCGGGGTCGGGATGCTCAGCCAGTGACATAGTCGTTTATATTTTTGACTTGTTCGGTCCAACCGCCTTCATTGTCGCGCATGACATTGGTGCGGCGAGGTTCCGGCACCTTGTCGAAGCCGCTTTCGGTGACGGTGAGGCATGTGCCTCCGGTCGTGGGTGTCAGGATAAACTCGACCAGCGTCCATTCGGGAACCGGAATGCCGCTGTCCATCAAATCCTTGTCGCCGCCTGTCGCGGGCCATTCAAACGCAAATCGCGTCATGGGTTCGATGGCGACTATCCGCGCTTCCCAGCGATAATCTTCATAGCCGGGATAGGTCATATGCCCGGTGGATGGCTTTCCGATCTCAAAGGGCTGGTCGAGCGCGACCCGAAACCATGTCCCGAATTTCTCATGATTGACGAGCGCATCCCAGACTTGCTCCAGCGGCGCCGCGATCTCGATCGTTTTAACGATGGCGTTTGTCATATATGCAACCTCCTGATTGCCTATATGAGTTGGAAAGGGATGAAATGCAACCAATAGATTGCACTTCTCATTCAGGACGGTTTGTATGCGATCCGTGCCGTTCCATTGGCGCGAACGGGCAGGTGCAATCCTTGACCGAAAGCTCTGATCTGTCCGATTTCCACCGCCCCCAGATCGGTTGTGATCAGAAAATCTCCAGTCTGTCTTTCACTGATCGCACGCCGGATCTTGATCAGAAGTTCCGCTATGTCTTCGGAAAAATTCTGGGTGAGGGATTGTGCGATAAGGGTGCTGACCGCCGGGTTCTTGCCGAGCGCCAGCAACAGGTCTCCGCTCAAGGCATCGGTGCTCCCAGCTACGGCCAGAGCGTCGAAATGGACTTGTGGTGAATTGGGGGCATTGCGGGGGATGGCTGTCATCCATATCCGGCCATGAACTTCATCCGCCTTGCCGCCGGCTGCGGGACGAACGGCCAATGTAAGGCCCACCGCGATGCGCCCGCCGGTCGTGCCATAGGCTTCGACATTCTCGAAGCGAGCGACCACCGGCCCGATGGCGGGCAATTCGAACGGCGTTTGCGACCGTTTGGCCAAAGCGCGCATGATCACCGGTTCCAGTTCACTATAGTCGGCGGTCACGGGGATGAAGAAATGGAATTGCCCGTCCGTTTTGTCTGATGCCGGCGGCGGAAGCGGGGTCGGTTTCGTAGGATCGGGCCGATTGCCGACAAATGTTTCGGTAACGGCTTCGATGCCCAGATTGAACCGCAGCCGGCTGCCCTGCATCGCATAGCCATTATAGAGAATCCTGAGCGGCGTGACGCGCATCCAAACCGGTGGATTTCTTTCATTCAACAGGACCGACGTGAAGCTTTTCCGCCATAAATCTTCCACTTGGGCCGGAATGTTGGAGCGGGTCAGTTCGCGCGGCAGATCGCGTTCAAGTGTCTGGATGATGGGGCGCAGTTTCTGGTCCGCCTCATCGGTGAAAGTGATGCGCTGGCCCAGAAAATCGATTCCCGGCGCTTTGGTCCAGTCATATCTCAGGCGGACCGTCCCGCGCGGACGCCAATCCTTGCCAAGATCCAACCTGATCCGCGCATGCGCCAGGGCGGAGCCGGTAGCGGTTTCACCCTTCAATATCCCGCCGACATCACGGGCGCTGATCTGTGCATGGATGGGGACATCGGCCACGATATCCTGCCCTTCCCCCCGCAGTCGGATTGGCCCTCGGGTTACGACGCCCACGATCGTGCAACTGATTGGGGGCGTGACGTTCAGCTTCGCGCCCAGGATTTTGACGCGTTGTGGGGGAATGCAGCGGGGAGAATGTTTGTTGATCGTCCATAGCTGGCGCGGGATGGCCTGCTCCACGGCATGCCGTATGGCGCCTGAATCGATATCGACCGGGACAGAGAGGGTGGAAGCCTCCCGCGGAACGGGAACCGGGTCATGGGCGCGGGGCGGCGCTTTCACCGGTTTGGGCTGGGAGCAACCGGTTGCCAGCCCTGCAAGGCAAAGAACAAGGACAGCATGGCGCGGAATATGGGACGATAGGGATGCCGTGCTATCCGTGCCCTTGTGTCTGAATTGCGCCACCAATCCCCCCGTCCCAACAGCGTGCAACGTCGATTATCGCAGGACGCCCGAAACAATGTTCCGTTCCATCCGCTTGCGATGCGGACGGGGCGTCAGGCCCGCGCCGTTTCCACGCCGGCGCTGTTATGACGCAGCGCCGTCAACACCGTCTCCACTATGCCTGCGGCATCCAGTTTTGCATCGGCATATTGCTTTTCCGGCTTATCCTGATCCTGGAAAATATCGGGCAGGCGCATCGTGCGGAGCTTCAGCCCGCTGTCGATGAGGCCGCTGTCGCTGGCCAATGTCAGCACATGGGCGCCAAAGCCACCAATGGCGCCTTCCTCGATTGTCACGGCGACTTCATGGGTCGTCAGCAATTTGCGAATCAATGCTTCGTCGAGCGGTTTGGCAAAGCGCAGATCGGCGACCGTCGTGGACAGGCCCTTGGCCTCCAGTATTTCGGCCGCTTTCAAGGCTTCTTCAAGGCGTGTGCCGAGCGACAGGATCGCGACCTGACGCCCTTCGCGGACGATCCGGCCCTTGCCGATTTCCAGCCGTTCCGGAACTGCGGGAAGCGCAACTCCCACGCCATTTCCGCGCGGATAGCGCACGGCGATCGGTCCAGCGTCATGCATGGCGCAGGTGTGGACCATATGCACCAGTTCCGCTTCGTCGGCGGCCGCCATCATGACCATGTTGGGCAGGGTGGCGAGATAGGCGACGTCGAAGCTGCCCGCATGGGTGGACCCGTCCGCGCCGACCAGCCCGGCCCGGTCTATGGCGAAGCGCACTGGGAGATTTTGGATCGCTACGTCATGCACAACCTGATCGTAGGCGCGCTGAAGGAAGGTCGAGTAGATCGCGCAGAAAGGCCGCATGCCCTGCGCCGCCAGACCAGCGGCGAACGTCACCGCATGCTGTTCTGCTATGCCCACGTCGAAAGACCGGTCGGGGAATGCCTCCGCGAATTTGTCGAGACCCGTGCCCGAGGGCATGGCGGCGGTGATCGCGCAAATCCGCTCGTCGCGCTGCGCCTCGGCGATCAGGGCCTTGGCGAAAACGCCGGTGTAGCTCGGCGGTCCGGGTGGCGCCTTGGCCTGCGCGCCCGTAACGACGTCGAATTTCTGGACGCCATGATATTTGTCCGCCGCCGCTTCGGCAGGCGCATAGCCTTTGCCCTTCTGCGTGACGACATGGATCAGGCAAGGTCCTTCGGCGGCATCGCGCACATTTTCAAGTACCGGGATCAACTGGTCCAGATTATGCCCGTCGATGGGACCGACATAATAGAAGCCCAGTTCCTCGAACAATGTCCCGCCCATCGCCATGCCGCGTGCGAATTCATCGGTCTTGCGCGCGGCATTGTGCAGCGGGCGCGGCAATTTTCGCGCAAACCGTCGTGCAAGGCCGCGCAGCCCCAGAAATTCGCGGCTGGATACGAGCCGCGCCAGATAGGCCGAAAGCCCGCCGACAGGCGGCGCGATCGACATGTCATTGTCGTTGAGGATAACGATCAGCCGATTGCCCGCCTCACGGGCGTTGTTCATCGCCTCATAGGCCATGCCTGCTGACATCGCCCCGTCGCCAATCACCGCTATGCCCTTGCCGGGCTTGTCGGTCAGCTTGTTGGCGACCGCAAAGCCCAGCGCCGCGCTGATCGAGGTCGAACTATGCGCGGCCCCGAATGGATCATATTCGCTTTCAGCCCGCTTGGTGAAACCGGACAGTCCATCGCCCTGCCGCAGCGTGCGGATGCGGTCGCGCCGCCCGGTCAGGATCTTGTGCGGATAGCATTGGTGGCCGACATCCCAGACCAGCTTGTCCTCAGGCGTGTTGAACACATAGTGGATCGCCGTGGTCAATTCTACGACGCCCAGCCCCGATCCCAGATGACCGCCGGTCACGCCGACGGCCGAAATCACTTCCTGACGCAGTTCGTCGGCCAGTTGCGGAAGCTGTTCGGGTTTGAGGCCGCGCAAATCCGAAGGCCAGTGAATCTGGTCCAGCAGCGGCATGGAAGGGCGATCGTTCATCAAAGACATATACTCGTCAAGCCGCTAGGCTGTTCCCGGCCGGAAAGCAACGCCCAGGATCAGGCCGCGCATTTCGCGCATGTGCCCAATATCTCGATCACCGGGCGTTCCGGGCGAAAGCCTTCATGCTCCGCCACGGCGCGCACGTCGCCCGTCACCCTGTCATCGTCGACATGTGTGGCCTGATGGCAGTTGCGGCATACCAGGAATATGCAGTCATGATGGCAGCCGGGATGGGCGTTGGCGATATAGGCATTGGCGCTTTCTACCCGCATCGCGATGTTGTTTGAGACGAACAGGTCCAAAATCCGATAGACGCTGTTGGGCGCCACCCGCTTGCCGCGGGCCTTGGAAACGGTGTCCGCAATGTCATAGGCCGATGCCGGCTTTTCCTCCGCCGCGAGGGCATCGAAAATGGCGGCGCGCATGGGCGTCCATTGCTCGTTTTGGGCTTCGAGCGTGGCCTGCGCGGCATCGGCGAGCTTGGCGCCGGTCGGTTCATGATGTTTATGATGGTGATGGTCGGCCATAAGCTTCAATCTAGGCTCGCAGTGGGTTTGGAGCAAGGGTTCGCCCACAGGCTCAGGCGCGCCAGAAAATCCATGCGGTCCACAGCCAGCCCGCTATCATCAGCGTGCCCCCGATGGGCGTAACCGCGCCCAGCCATCTGGGGCCGCCAAAAGCCATGATGTAAAGCGTGAAGGCGAAGATGGCCGCGCCGATCAGCAGAACGCAGGCCGGGCCGCGCACGGTTGACGCCAGGACCAGCGCGGCGACGGCATGGACCATTTGATATATGCCGCCTGTGCGTAGCCACTCAGCCGCCTGGGGATTGGCGGCGCCATGTGCTCCAAAGGCGCCCGCGCCGATGGCGATCGCCGCCGATAGTGCAGCCAGAACAGCGATCATGCCTCTTCCTCTCCTTCGCCCCGCGACAGCAGGCGCATTCGTTTGCCGGGTCGATAGATCAGTTCCTTGGCGACGGCCAGATCGCCATGCTCTTTCTGAGCGGCCAGCCGTTGTTCGTCATTCTTGCGATATTGCTGCTCGACCTCCTCGATTTCCGCTTGGGGCACGCCCAGCGCTTCCATCGCCTGCACGCCCATGCAGACGGCCGATTCGAACACTTCGCGTACTACGCCCGCCAGATCCATGTCCTGTAATTCCAGCAATTGCCGCCGATCGAATGCCCGCGCCAAAATCGCGGCTTGCGGGAATGTTTCTGCAATCGGTTCCAATATTCGGCTGTCCAGCGAAGGATCGTCGATGCAAAAGGCGATGAGCCGGGCTTCGTCAGCGCCCGCCCGGTGAAGAAGGTCGATCCGCGTGCCGTCGCCATAAAAGACTTCCACGTCGAAGCGGCTCGACACTTCGATCTGCGCGGGCTTCTTGTCGATCAGGACGACACCGAAGCCATGTCCGGCCAGCATTTGAGCGACCGTTTGGCCAAAGCGGCCATATCCCACGATAATCGCCGTGCCGCGCGGCGCCTGATCGGGATCGCGCAGTGCGGCATCGGCCTTGGGCCTGGCAAATTCGAATCGTGCCGCGAACAGCATCAGGAACGGCGTGGTCGCCATGGAGAAGGTCACGACGGCGCTGAACAGGCTGGCGGCTTGCGGCGCGATCAGCAGCGCGTTCTGCGCCTGTGCGAACAGCACGAATCCGAATTCGCCGCCCTGGCTCAACAACAGGCCGGCCCCTATGGCCTGTCGCCAGTCCATGCCGAACAAACGCGCGAGCCCGCAGATCAGTATCGTCTTGGTCACGACCAGCACCGCCGCCATGCCGACGACGAACAGGGGAAAAGCCGCCACCGTTCGCAAGTCCAGCACCATGCCCACGGCCAGAAAGAACAGGCCAAGCAGGATGGAACGGAACGGCTCCACATCCGCCTCGATTTCATGGCGATAGGGGGAGTCGGCCAGCATCACGCCTGCCACAAACGCGCCCAGCGCCGTCGACAGGTGCAGCGCATGCATCAGGGATGCCGCCGCCAGGACAGTGAACAGCCCCACCGCGACGAACAGTTCGCGTTCGCCCAACCGCCCCACCAGTCGAAGCAGGGGGCGCAATATGAAGCGGCCCGCCAGCACCAGACCGGTGATCGCAACCACCGTATATATGGTCAGCAGCCATCCCGGTGGTCCGGCGGCGTCTACGGGATTGCGAGACAGCGCGGCGATGATGGTGATGAGCGGGACGATGGACAGATCCTGAAATAACAGGATAGAGAAGATTTTCTCGCCAAAGGGTGAGTTGATACGACCGCTGTTCTTGAGCATCGGCAGAACCTGCGCCGTGGACGACAACGCCAGCGGCAGGCCAAGGGCAATCGCTGCACCCCAACTGAAGCCGGTCGAATAGAAAATGACGGCGGTCAAAACCAGACCGCACAGAACCACCTGTGCCAGACCGAGCGCGAAAATATCCCTTTTCAGCCGCCACAGCCGTGCCGGGTGCAATTCAAGCCCGACAAGGAACAGCAGCAGCACAATGCCGATTTCGGCGATGGCCAGCTTTGATTCCGCGCCACCGACCCATCCCATCCCTTGCGGACCGACCAGCGCCCCTGCGATCAGATAGCCCAGCACCGCGCCCAGGCCGAAACGCCGGAACAGGATGACGAAGAACACCGCAGCGCCCAGCAATATGACGCCTTCGGAGAGCAGGACATCCGTGGCGGACAAGGCGGCGCTGGCGGCTCCGGGTGTTGGCGGTTCCATCAGATGTCGGCCTGTCGCGCCGCTTCGGCCATGGCTTCGAAACCCAACCGGATCGAGGGGTGCCGCGCCGGATAGCCTCGCGCAGGGGCGAGAACTTCAATCCCGGGCCAGAAATCCAGATCGTCGCTTTCTCCCGCCAGATAGGCGGTCAGGCGATCGCGGGCCTCGGCCAGTTCGCCCGTCGTCAAACCGATCGCATGGCGCGCCATCAGCGAAGCCGATGCCTGCCCCAAAGCGCAGGCTTTGACGTCCAGGCCGATATCGGCGATCCGCCCGCCCTCCATCCGCACGTCCGCCGTGACGCGCGATCCGCATGTCGGGGATCGCCTTTCTACGCTCGCTTGCGCGTCCGTCAGCCGCGCATGATGGGGAATGCTGGCCGCAAGCCGCAATATATCCTTGTTGTAGAGGGAGGCGCTCATTGACCTGTATCTAGGACAGGAAAGCGTTCGGGAGAAGGGGCGGGCCGCCTTTATCCTTTGTCATAGACGATTCGCACCTTGGCTGCCGCTTCCGCCGCGACCCGCCTTGCTTCCTCTACCGTCTCCGCACGGGCCAGCGCCACGCCCATTCGGCGATAAGGGCGAGTTGTGGGCTTGCCGAACAAGCGGACATCCACTTCTGCTCCGGTTGTCGCCAGCGCATCGGCCAGTCCTTCAAAGCGGAAATTGTCCGATTCCCGGTCGGCGAGAATCACCGCTGACGTCGCTGCGCCGTAGAGCCGGATTTCCGGGATCGGCAGGCCTAATATCGCACGGGCATGCAGGTCGAACTCGCTCAGTTTCTGGGAAATCAATGTTACCATGCCCGTATCGTGCGGGCGCGGCGACAGTTCGGAGAAGATCACTTCCTCGCCCTTCACAAAGAATTCCACACCGAAAAGGCCGTAGCCGCCCAGATTGTCGACCACCTTGCGCGACATGTCCTGCGCGTCCGCCAGCGCCTTGGCGGACATGGGCGTGGGCTGCCAGCTTTCCTGATAGTCGCCGCGTTCCTGCCGGTGCCCGATGGGTGGACAAAACAGCACGCCATCGCGGGTCCGCACGGTGAGCAGCGTGATTTCATAATCGAAGGGGATGAATTCCTCCACGATCACGCGCTGCCGGTCGCCGCGCATGTTCGCCGCCGCATAGGTCCATGCGCTTTCCAACTCATTGGCGTTTCGCACCGTGCTCTGTCCCTTGCCGGAAGAGGACATAACCGGCTTGATGACGCAGGGTAGACCCGTATGCTCGGCCCCGGCCCGCACTTCCTCCAGACTTTCGGCATAGCGATAGCGTGATGTGCGAAGACCCAGTTCGACCGCCGCCACCTCTCGAATGGCGTCGCGGTTCATGGTCATCATGGTGGCGCGTGCGGAAGGAACCACGGCGACGCCGTGCGCTTCGACCTCCGCCAGAGTTTCCGTGCGTATCGCTTCGATCTCCGGCACAACGAAATCGGGCCGGTGCTGGTGGATCGCCGCCTTGAGCGCATCGCCGTCCAGCATGGAAAAGACTTCGTATCCGTCCGCGACCTGCATGGCGGGCGCACCGGCATAGCTGTCGCAGGCGATGACCTGACAGCCCAGCCGCTTGGCGGAAATGACGAACTCCCGACCGAGTTCGCCCGAGCCCAGCAACAGGATCTTTGCGGTGAATGCCATACCTTGCTTGTCCTTGCGAATCATGTGCCGGAGATAGAGCGCATGTGCCCGCATGACCTTCTGCGCGGCGCGACGTCAACCGCCGGCCTTGGCCTATTGCGGCGCACCCTGGCCGGGCGGTTGGGTCGGCGCGATGCGGGGCGGCGGCGTGCCTTGTTGCGGCGCGGGCGCTTGACCGGGCGGAGGTTGCTCGGTGGGCAGGCGAATCTGGGCTGGGCCGATGTTCACCGTCATACCTTCCTGATTGACGTCCACGCTCATGTTCCCAAGGCCCGCTTCCACCGTCACATTGGCGATGGCATTGACGAGGTCGCTGTCCTTCTGTTCCTCGGGTGCATTCTCGACCGGCTCATTGATCGCCCGGCTCATGAAATCCCGCCAGATACGCGCCGGTATGCCGCCGCCCGCCGATCCGCCGGGCAAGGGGCTGTTATCGTCATTGCCGATCCACACCGCTGTCACCAGACCTCCGGCATAGCCCACGAAGATCGCATCGCGGCTGTCCTGCGTCGTCCCGGTCTTGCCGAAAGTGCTGGTCCGCAGCGCCGCCGCGCTCCCCGTGCCCTGATTGGCGGCGGAAGAGAGAAGGTCGCGGATCATTTCCAACTGATCGTCACTGAAATGATGCTGGCGTCGCATCAGGCGGTCGAACCAGCCCTGTTCCTCCGGCGGCAAGCCATGGGCCATCACTGGATAGGCGCCCGCCGCCACCGCCGCATAGGCTTCGGCCAGCTCGATCAGCGGAATTTCCGACGTGCCGAGCGCAAGGCTCAGATCCTCGGTCAGCGGCGCGGTGACGCCCAGGTCGCGGGCGACCTTGATGACGTTGTCTATGCCCACCTTTTGCGTCAGCCGTACGGCTGCCACATTGCTGGAGACGGCGAAGGCCTGCCGCAGGGTGATTTGCCCGCGATATTTGCCGCCATGGTTGGTGGGGCGATAGGTGCCCGTGGTGATCGGCCTGTCTTCGATCATGTCGTCCGGCGTCATCCCGGCGCGAAAGGCTGCCAGATAGACGAACAGCTTGAAGGTCGAGCCGGGTTGCCGCTTGGCCTGAACGGCGCGGTTGAAGCTGCTTTTTCCATAATTTCGGCCCCCGACCATGGCGACGACGCTGCCGTCCGGCTTCATGGCCACCAGCGCCGCCTCCGCCCCGCCCAGCGGCGCACGGCGAACGGCGCTTTCGGCGAGGCGCTGGATGCGCCAGTCGAGCGTAGTCGTCACATTCTGGGCACCATATACCGCGCCCGCACGGTCCCGCGCATCGGGCAGCACCCAATCCGCGAAATAGGTGCCGCTGGTAGGATCGGCCGTTTCATGCACATTGAGCCGCGCGGGGGAGAGGGCGTCGCGCTGCGCTTTGGTGATATAGCCCGCGTCCACCATCGCTTGCGTCACCAGATCGGCGCGGGTGCGGGCGCCTTCAAGATTTGTCGTAGGGGCAAGGCGGGATGGCGCTTTCAAAAGACCCGCCAGCATGGCCGCCTGCGATATGGTCAGCCGTTCGGGCTGGCGATTGAAATAATGGAGCGAGGCGGCCCTTAATCCATAGACATTGTCGCCGAAATAGACGTTCGACAGATAGCGTTCGAAAATCTGGTCCTTCGTCAGCCAGGCCTCCAGCCAGAAGGCGATCAGCGCTTCGCGCCCCTTGCGCCCGAAGGTGCGATTGCTGGAAAGGAACACGCCTTTGGCAAGCTGCTGGGTGATGGTGCTCCCGCCCTGCGATGAGCTGTCCGACCACAAATTGTGCCAGGCCGCTCGCGCTATTCCGCGCGGATCGATGCCCCAATGACTGTAGAAGCGCCGATCCTCTATCGCCATGAAAGCCTGTGGCACATGGGCGGGCAAGTCCTTGATCGCGACCGGCTTGTCGATCACGGCTCCGCGTCGGGCGATCAGATGCCCGTCCGACGACATCAGGCTGATGCTGGGTGGCGCAATCGGCTCCAGCGACCGCGACAAGGGCGCCGTCACCGCCAGCCAGGCGATGATAATCATCAGCAGGGCCATCAGCCCCGCGATGATCCATCCCATGATCTGCAGCCGCCTTTTCCAAGGCGTGGGCGGCGCGAAGGCGCTGGGTGGCCCTGCGCCGAAGGGGCGCGAGGCGCCGGCGGCAGGATCGACGGTTGGCAAGGGATCGTTCATCGGTCAGACCATGCTGTATTGTAAGGGTGATACAGTCAAGCATGTCCCGCACCGGGACAACATCAGATTAACCATGATTGGGCGTGGCCGGAATGGTAAATAATGCGTTAATGATAGGTCATGCGAAACCGTCCGCTCGTCCTCACCACGGAATCCGCCCGGCATCCCTTCCGGAAGATGCTGCCGCCTCATGTGCTGCGCGTAGCGGAGGGTGACGCCGCTGGCCGCCGCAAACGGCCGGTGGACGACGACAGCGACTGGAAATTGTTCGCGCTCAGCTTCTGCGCCTTTTTCACGGCTTTCTACAGTTTCATCTTCTGATCGGTCAGTCGCACAGGACGCCATCGCAGGCCTTGTGCAGTTTCCAGGCAAGCCAGGCGCACGGTAGCGTCAAGAGCGCCACCAACAGCAACTGATTGACCACAGACATGCCCGCGATGCTGAGGGCGATGGCGATCACCGATCCGATGACCATGGCCCCGGAATTCACAATATTATTGGCCGCCACGGTGCGCGCCGCTTCGCATTTTTCGACGGTCGTGGTCAAAAAGGCATAGAGTGGTACCACGAACATGCCGCCAAATGTCGCCACGCCCAGCAGGCAGAGCGAAAGAGCGATGGCGAGGGGGTGGGCCAGAAAGCCCGAGAGAGAAAGCAGTTCCCCGCCTGGCTCTGGCGTCCACAGGTCGCACACGATGTGGAAAGCGACGATGCAGAGTCCCATGCCGATGACCGAAGCCGGGGCAAATCGGGCAGAGACCTGTCCGCACAACAGCCGATTGATCGCGATGGAGCCAATGGCGATGCCGATGGAAAATATGGCCAGGAACAAGCTGGCGACCGCTTTGTCGGCGGTCAGCACATTCTTCACCAGCGGCGGGAACTGGATGAACAGGATGGAGCCAACCGCCCAAAACAGGCTGATCGACATGATCGCCAGGAAGAGGCGGCGGATATGCATCGTCCCGCGCACCAGTGTGACCGACGAGCGGATGATGTGAAAGTCGATCGGTTGCTTTTCCAACAGCGACGGGGCGGGGGGCACGGCGCGACCCGCCAGATAGCCGATGAGCGCGGTGACGATGATGCCGATGGCGGCCGCTTCGATCGGGATAAGACCCGCCAGGATCGTCCCGGCGAGAATGGCGATATAGGTGCCCGCTTCAACCAGCCCGGTGCCGCCCAGAACTTCCTCATCATGCAGGTGCTGGGGCAGGATCGCATATTTAATCGGGCCGAAGAAGGTCGAATGGACGCCCATCGCGAACAGCGCGGTCAACAGCAGGGGAATCGCAAGCATGTGAACGGCGATCCCGCTCCAGATGAGAGCAAGGCCCGCTGCGCCCACCGTCATGATCGCGATTTCCACGGCCTTCACGATGCGGATGATGGTCGCCTTGTCGCGCTGGTCGGCCAATTGCCCTGACAGCGCGGACAGAAGGAAGAATGGCAGGATGAAAATCCCCGTCGCCAGCGCGCTGAACCAGGTTTCCGATCTTTCGTCGTTATAGACCTGATACACCACGAACAGGACCATGGCGTTCTTGAACAGATTGTCGTTGAACGCGCCGAGGAGCTGAGTCACGAAAAGCGGCAGGAAACGGCGCTTGTTGAGAAGCCTGAGCGAGGCCTGCATGTGCGGTCGGTCTTCTTCGCTGTGGACAATCGGGCGGGGTCTAGCCGCTGGCGCCGTCGCTGTCCAACCCTCTCGTCCAATCCTGCTGCCCAATCGGGACCATTCGATGTTGCTATGCTTGTGCCTGCGGCCCGACTGTGGCAGTCCGCCGCTATGCTGACGCTGCCCAATCTGCTGACGCTTTCGCGTATACTGACCGTGCCCCTTCTGGTCGCGTTGCTCTGGCCCGCCGAAATCGGCGCGCGCTGGACCACCGGCTATGCGCTGGCCTTCGCTCTTTACTGCCTCATGGGCGTGACGGATTATTTCGACGGCTATCTTGCCCGCGCGCAGGGAGCCGTGTCCCGGCTGGGCATTTTCCTCGATCCGATCGCCGACAAGATCATGGTGGGCGCCGTGATCCTGATGCTGGCGGCGACGCGGGACATCGCCGGCATTCATATCGTCGCGGCCATGGTCATCCTGCTGCGAGAGATCGCCGTTTCCGGCCTGCGCGAATTTCTGGCGGGATTGCAGGTCTCCGTCCCGGTGTCCCGCCTCGCTAAATGGAAGACAACCCTTCAGATTATCGCCCTGGGCGCGCTGATCCTGGCTGGCGCGGTGCCGCAATATGCTTTCGTGCAGATGATCGGCCTTGCGACATTATGGGCCGCCGCCGTGCTGACGCTCATCACCGGATGGGATTATCTGCGCGTCGGCATCCGGCATATGGATTGAACGATGGCGACGCTGACCCTCGTCTATTTCGCCTGGGTGCGCGAAGCCATCGGCCTGGATGAAGAGCGTATCGAGCGGCCTGCGCCCGGCAAGACCATAGGCGATCTGGTCGCGGCATTGGCGTTGCGAGGCGGCGGATATGCGGAAGCCTTGAGCGATGCTTCCCGCCTTCGCGCAGCGCTCGATCAGCGTTTCGTTCCGTTCAGCGATGTGATCGGGGAGGCGCGGGAACTGGCGCTCTTCCCCCCGGTGACGGGCGGATGAGGCGGATTTCCATCCAGACGGAGGATTTCGACGCGGCCATCGAACTTGCCGCACTGGAAGCGCTGGGTGGTGGCGGTGTGGCGAGCTTTACCGGCATCGTGCGGGGCGAGGGTAGGCTGACGGCGCTGGAACTGGAGCATTATCCAGCGATGACCCTGCCGCAGGCCGAACGGATCGTTGATGAAGCGATGTCTCGCTGGCCGCTATTGGGCGTCAGCGTCGTTCACCGCGTGGGACGGCTGGAGCCCGGGGCGCGCATCGTCTTTGTCGGCACGGCATCCCGCCACAGGACGGCGGCGCTGGAAAGCTGCGCTTACCTGATCGACTGGCTGAAATCCCACGCGCCCTTCTGGAAGAAGGAGCATTTCACCGATGGCGCGGCTCGCTGGGTCGAAGCGCGCGCGGAGGATGAGGAAAAAGCACGCGGCTGGACGCGCTAAAGCGGCGACGCCTCGCCATGGTTCAGCGGTGGCGTTTCCGCCGCCCGTAAAATTTCGGCAAGGAGGCGGAATTCCTTCTCTCGCGGGCTGTTTTTGCGCCAGATCAGCGCAATATCCCGGCAGGCCCGTTCCGATTGCAAAGGACGCGCCGTGATATGGGTATGGTCCAATATGCCCCCGGTGATCGCCATTTCCGGCAGCATGGTGACGCCCAACCCATTGTCGACCATCTGCACCAGCGTGTGCAGCGATGTTCCCATCATCGTGGCGCTGGCCCGCAATTCTGGCCGGTTGCATGCCGCCAGTGCATGGTCTTTCAGGCAATGCCCGTCCTCCAGCAGGAGCAGCTTCGTTTCGTCGATCATATCCGGGCCGATCCATTCGGGCGGATCGCGCGGATCGTCGCGTGGGAAGGCGACATAGAGCCGGTCCTGGAACAGGATTTCGCTATCCACCTCGCCCGTGGGGAAGGGCAGAGCCAGAAGGACGCAATCCACATTGCCATGGCGCAGGGATTCTATGCCTGCCTGCGTCGTTTCTTCACGCAAATAGAGTTTGAGTTCTGGGCGGTCGGCCCGCAGGCGAGGCAGCAGGCGCGGCAGGAGAAAAGGCGCGATGGTTGGGATGACGCTCATCCTGAGTTCACCGGTCAGTGGCTTGCCGGAAGCCTCTGCGATGGCGGACAGTTCCTCGGCTTCGCGAAGGACGCGGTGCGCTTTTTCAACGATCTGATCGCCCAGCGCTGTGAAGCGCACCACGCGCCGCGTCCGCTCCACCAGCGTCACGCCGATCAGCGATTCCAGTTCCCTGATCCCCGCCGAAAGCGTGGATTGGGTGACATAGCAGCTATCGGCCGCCTTGCCGAAATGCTCATGCTCTTTTAGCGCCACCAGATATTGGAGCTGTTTGAGCGTGGGCATGTAGTTGGACATCTTGATCGGCTTTCTCGATTAACAAGCCGAATATAAGTGATCTAACCTATATATCCAAGCCATTTGGCGACTCCGAACAGCGACGTCAGGGTCAGGATGACTCCCACCGCGACAAACAGGACGCGAGGCGCGACATGGCGGGCCAGCATGGCTCCGAACGGTGCGGCCACAACGCCGCCGACGAGAAGGCCGATGGTGTATGTCGTGAATGTCTCCCACCCCAGATGCAGCAGGAAGGTGATACTGATCGAAAGGGTAAGGAAAAACTCGACTGTGTTCACCGTCCCGATCGTATGCCTTGGACTGGACCCCTGGATCAGCAGATTGGATGTGACTACCGGTCCCCATCCGCCGCCGCCTGTGGCATCCATGAAGCCGCCGGCAAGCCCCAGTGGCGCCACCCATTTCGGATCGCGCGCCTGTGGAGGGAAATGGAAACCACGCCAGATCAGATAGATGCCAATGCTGGTCAGATAGATCTGGACTATCGGCTTAATGATCGCGCCGTCGATGTTGGACAGCAGATAGGCGCCCGCCACGCCGCCGATCATGCCCGGAATGATGAGGCGCGCGAACAGGCGCCAGTCGACATTGCGATGCGCGATGTGGCTGATCGCCGAAACGCCGGTGGTGAAGGTTTCCGCCGCATGGACGCTGGCCGATGCCTTGCTCGGCGGCAGGCCCAAGGCCAGCAGCAGGGTGCTTGAAATGACGCCATAGGCCATGCCCAGCGCGCCGTCGATCATCTGGGCCCCAAAGCCGATGAGGATGAAGGGCAGGATGTCGCCGAAATGATTGAGGAGAGAATCGATCATGAACCGCCTATAAATCGAATGTCTACCTCAATGATAGAAATTGCGCGTAAAGCCAAGCAGCTTTCCTTTCCACGATGATAAGCTGTCTTTAGGGCTTCTCTGGAAAAATCAGGCCCATGCGACTATGTAGAGCGGAACCGTGCATGGCACGGGTTGTTCAGGGACGAAAAGATGCTGCGTAACCTCATGGCATATCTGGACTCGGTGAAGTCGCGGGATCCGGCGCCTCGATCGCGCGCGGAAATCCTGCTCTATCCTGGCGTCTGGTCGCTGGCCTTTCATCGTATAGCTCACCGTCTGTATCGTGTGCGGCTCTATTTCCTTGCCCGGGCGGTGAACCATTTGTCCCGGCTCCTGACAGGGAACGACATTCATCCCGGCGCCAGGATCGGCAAGCGTTTCTTCATCGATCATGGCTTTACCGTCATTGGAGAGACTGCGGAAATCGGCGATGACGTCACACTCTATCAGAATGTGACGCTCGGCGGAACGGACCCGGCCAATGGCATTGCCGGAAAGCGCCATCCGACACTGGGAGATGGCGCGATCGTGGGTTCTGGCGCGCAAGTCCTGGGACCGATTCGCGTAGGCGCGCGCGCGCGCGTAGGGGCCAATGCCGTGGTGACCAAGGATGTGCCGGAAGGGGCGACGATGGTCGGCATACCGGCGCGGCAGATGCTGGTCGATGTCACGGCCTATCAGCGTGACTTCGTGCCTTATGGCACGCCCTGCTCCGATTGCTTCGATCCTGAAAAGCAGAAGCTGGAACTGCTCCAGTGCGAGGTGGAGCAACTTCAAAAGCGCTTGGCCCAACTGATCAAGGAACAGCGTGGGGCTGGTTCGGACGGCAAGGACGACATTCCTCTTTTCAAGGAACGTGATCGCGCCTGATGTCCAATGTGACACCCTTTCCGGCTTATGGGCAAAAGGTCGGGCAGACCGGGTTTGATCGTCAGGAACTCCAGCGGATCATGGATCTGTATGGTCGCATGGTTTCGGCGGGGCACTGGCGCGACTATGCGCTGGACATGGGCCGGGACGCGGCGATTTTCTCCGCCTTTCGCCGGTCCGCCGAACGCCCCGAATATCGCATCGAAAAGCGCCCCGCGCTGCGCCACCGGCAAGGTATGTGGGCATTGATCGGTGAAGCGGGGCATGTCCTCAAGCGCGGACAGGAGCTTCAGGGCGTCCTCGCGCCCGTTGAACGCAAACTGCTCAAGATTGTCGAGGATTGACGGATCAGGCCGCGGCCTGATCCAGAGAGGCACGGTCCAGATAGGGCAGGCGATCCGTCAGCACATCGGGCAAGCTGCCGACGACCCAAGCCCGCGCCCGATGCCAAAGGGCGGATAGAAGCAACAGGGCCGATCCGATCACCAGCGCGGTAAAGGCAGCGGACAATTCGACCGCGCCCGCCTTGTGGAACAGCGCATAGAGCGCGAACAGCACATAAGCCAGACTTGAAACCAGAAGGGCGCGCCGGTCGATCGCCAGTGCCACCAGTCCAAAGGCGACATAGAGCGCGATGACCATCACGGCCTTGCCGATGCCCATTTCATTCCCGTCGAACACGCCCAACAGATGAAACAGCGAATGGGCGATCATGGGAGCCGCTGTCAGATGCAGCCAGAAAGCCACGTCGGAACGCCGGGTCGTGCGTCCCCGGTCCGACATGTCCCAGCGCATCGCCAGTGCAAAGATCGCAAGGCCCGCAATCAGCAGCAGAATGATCCATAGTCTTTCATTTCCCGGCGCGATGGACAGGACGAGGCCCGCTACGACCGCTGCGCCCGCCGCTGCTCCCGCTGCGACGGTGATGGGCACCATGAAACGCCGCCAGTGCATCCAGGCCGCAACGGCGCTCGCCAGAGCAATGGCGGACACGATCAGTCCCTCAATCCTGTCATCCGCATCGGGCAAGATCTGTCCGGCCAGCGCCGTCAGAGCAAACGCCACGCCGCCGACAAATCCACCCAGCAACAATATCGAGGGCAGGGCCATCCGCCGCTGACGCGTGAAATATTCCGCCAGCCCCCAACTGGCTGCTGCCACCAGCAGGCCCGATGCGATGGAAGGGTGATATTCCGCCGCGCCCAACCGCAGGCTGTTGCCCAGCCATCCGACGGCTACCAGCAATATGATGCTGGCAATGGCGACGAAGATATCGTTGAAGCCCGTCAGCAGGCGGAAATATTCTTCATCGACGACCGGGCTGGCGCGCATCCGGGCGACATGGTCGCGCAGCGCGTTGGCGGCATCGGCTGAAAGGGCGCCGGCCGCTACGGCATCCTGTAGATCGCTTTCGCTATACATGGCCAGCCTCCGCCAAATGCCTGATCCCAGGCGATCTAACATTGCTGTATTATTTAATCAACACAGCAGATTTTCTCCTTTTTCCTACCTCTTTGCGATGATAGCGCCACGGTTGCCTAAGAGGGAGAAACACCGACATGACCCTGCCAGCGTTGCTAGAAGGCCGCCTGTCCCTTCCGCTGATCGGATCGCCCATGTTCCTCGTATCGCGGCCTTCCCTGGTCATCGCGCAATGCCGCGCGGGCATTGTCGGCGCGTTTCCCTCGCTCAACGCTCGGCCTTCGGGCACTCTTGAAAGCTGGCTTCAGGAGATCGAGGAAGCGCTGACCGAAACGGACGCCCCTTTCGCCGTCAACCTCATCGTCCACCGCACCAATGCGCGGCTGGAGGAGGATCTGGCGCTTTGCGTCAAATATAAGGTGCCGATCGTCATCACCTCGCTCGGCGCGCGGGAAGATGTGAACCGGGCGATCCACAGCTATGGTGGCATCGTCCTGCATGACGTCATCAACAATGTCTTTGCGCGCAAGGCGGTTGAAAAGGGCGCAGATGGCCTGATCGCCGTGGCGGCCGGGGCAGGGGGACATGCGGGCACCTTGTCACCCTTTGCGCTGGTGGAGGAAATCCGCTCCTGGTTCGATGGGCCATTGGCGTTGTCCGGCGCAATCGCAACGGGACGTTCCATTGCCGCGGCGCGGATGATGGGGGCGGACCTTGCCTATATGGGATCTCCCTTCATCGCGACGGAGGAAGCCGATGCCGATCCCGCCTACAAGCAGATGATCGTCGACAGCGGCGCGGGCGATATCGTGTATTCCGACGTGTTCAGCGGCGTTCTGGGCAACTATCTGAAACCCAGCATCGTCGCGGCGGGCATGGACCCCGACAATCTGCCCGCAGCGGCGTCGATGGATTTCGCGAAACTGGGCGGCGATGGAAAGAAGGCGTGGCGCGACATCTGGGGCGCCGGACAGGGCATTGGCGCAATCCGCAAGATTCAGCCCGCAGGCGCCTTCATCGACCAGCTCAAGGCTGAATATCGCGACGCCGTGGCTGCTTTCCCTTCATAAGAAAGCGCGCAGTTCGGCAATGAAGCGGCCGAACTGGTCGTGATGCAGCCAATGGCCGGCATCGGCGAATTCCACCAGTCGCGCATCCTGAAAATGAGCGGCCCGGCCATCCTGAACCGGATTTGACGCCCAGCTGTCCAGGCCAAGGCACAACATGACGGGGCAGGTGATCCGGCTCCAGAATTGCGGCAGTTCGTCGTCGATACCAGTGTCCGGCGACCAGCCCCGCAGGCTGGAGTCGAATTTCCAACCATAGCTGCCGTCCTCGTTCCGGTTGGTGCCGTGAATGGTCAGGTGCAACGCCTGCTCGACGGACAGATGGTCGTTGCGCGCGCGCATCCGCTCCACGCCTGCTTCGATCGAGGCCAGCTTGCGGCTGGGTTTGTGCAACGTGCTCCGCCGCCGATCGATCCATTCGCGCCATTTGTCGACCGCGGGTTCTTCCGCCTTTTCCCGTAAGCGCGCGGGGGAAAGTCCAAGCCCCTCAATCGCGACCAGCTTCGCCACGCGCTCGGGATAAAGCCCCGCATAACGCAGGCTGATGGCGCCGCCGAGTGAATGGGCGACGATCGTCACCGTCTCTTCGCCGATCATATCCACCATCTGCGCCAGATCGTAGACGAAGCTGCTCATCATGTAGCCGCCGTCGGAAGACCAGCCGCTGTCGCCATGTCCGCGCAGATCGACGGCCATGACATGATAGTCGCCGCAAAGCGCGCGGGCGGTCCAGTCCCAGCTGCGCGCATGGTCGAAGCCCCCATGCACCAGAAGCAGGGCCGGCGCTGCAGAATTTCCCCAATCCACATAGTGCAAGCGTGTCCGCAGCGACGTGAAGAAATGCGATGTGGGTGTGGGCGCTGCGGGCGTGTCCATGCGATCCTGCCGGCTGAAAAGAAGGTTTATTTCCTTCCTTTGGTCATGCACCGGCCGCTTGCAATAGCCATGCGGAAAAAATCCACATTCCCCCCTTTGCTGTTCGGGAAATCTATCCCTGGCCGGAATCGCCATTGCTGCCGCCAGCCGGGTCAGGCAAGGGCCGGCGGCGTATCGAGCTTACGATCTGGGCCAGCGCCGCTTGTTTGAAGGGCTTGTCCAACCTGGGCCTGCTGCTTGCATGGGGTGGTAACTCGGCAAAGCCGGTGATGATGATGACCGGCAGGCCGGGTATTTTTTCCTCGATCGCGTCGGCCAGCTGCGCGCCGGTCATGCCGGGCATCGCATGATCGGTGATGACCAGATCGACGTCGCCTTGCTCCAATATCCGAAGGGCGTCGGCCGCGCCGCTGGCCTGAAATACCGTGTGCCCCAGATCCTCCAGCATCCCCGCCGTGTTGATGAGCACGAGATCATCATCGTCGACCGCCAGAATGACCAGTGGCGTGCTGGTTTCATATGCCACTTCCGTTACGGTTGCCTCGGCGCGTGGGACGTTGGCCGCCGCTACCGGCAACCAGAGCGAAACCGTCGTGCCCTTGCCCGCCTCGCTTTCGATGGTCATTGCGCCGCCGCACTGTTCGGCAAAACCGTGGACCATCGACAGCCCAAGCCCCGTCCCTTTGCCCACGCCCTTCGTGGTGAAAAAAGGTTCGGTGGCGCGTGCCAGCGTCGTTTCGTCCATGCCTTCGCCCTCGTCGATGACCGACAGGCGGATATAGGGGCCGGGTTGCAGGTCGCCGCGAGGAATTGGCGGGGTTGCGACTTCGCTCCCCTCGAGGATCAGGCAACCCACGCCACGCATCGCGTCGCGCGCATTGACCGCAAGGTTGAGCAGCGCGAGTTCGAGTTGCCCCGGATCCGCCTGAGCGGACGCCAGGACAAGGGGGAATCGGGTTTCGATTCCCACGCCCGTGCCCAGTGTGGCCTTGAGCAATTCGGCCATGTCCCGCACCAGCGCGATGCAATCGACGCTTTGCAGTTTCAGTTCCTGTTTGCGCGCAAAGGCCAACATGCGCTGCGTCAGGGTCGCGCCCCGCTCTGCTGCGGCCATGGCGTTGTCTATATAGCGGGAAATATCGGCCCCGCTGGCCAAACGCTGCCGCGCAAGATCCAGGCTGCCCACGATGACCGCCAGCAGATTGTTGAAATCATGGGCCACGCCGCCCGTCAATTTACCGATGGCTTCCATTTTCTGCGTCTGGAAAATGGCCTCGCGCGCTTCTTCCAAAGCCTGCTGCGCCTCGCGCCGTTCGGTAAGGTCGCGCGTGACCTTGGCAAAGCCCAGAAGCTCACCTTCGGCATTGCGGATGGCATCGATGACGACGCTTGCCCAGAATCGCGATCCGTCCTTGCGGATTCGCCATCCCTCCGCCTCGAAACGCCCTTCGCGCGCCGTTGTGTCTAGTGCCCGCGAGGGAACGCCTGCCAACCTGTCATCTTCCGAATAGAAACGGGAGAAATTTTGGCCGATAATTTCGCTTTCCCGATATCCCTTCAGCCGCTCGGCCCCGGCGTTCCAACTGCTCACCGTACCGGCGGGATCGAGCATGTAGATCGCATAGTCCGTCACGCTCTGGATGAGCAGTTCGAACCGGTTTTCCAGCCGGTCAGGCATTGCCTTTTTCATCCGGACCTGAAATCCTTGCCATATGCGCCCTGGAAACCGAACGCATCGCGCGGGATAACGGTTCCTTGCTACGCAGGATTTGGCATTCGATCGGTCAATCCAGGCACTTGCAGGATAGCTGTTCAACGGGAAATAGGGTTGGGCAAGGTTTTGCGGCGATCTGGTTCTTATGCGGAAAACAGGTTGAGGATTCTCATATCCTTAATCCCGTCGCGATGATCTCGATGGCGCGCCGCGCTTCGTCGATGGAAGCGATTTTGGGCAAGGTCACGGCGACGCGATCGGCTCCGGCATCCTCATAAATTCGCACAGCGTCCAGTTCGGACTCCGGTGTCAGAATGACGGAAATGTCGAAATGATCGATCTTTCTCCCTGCATCTTCGGCGAAGCGGTGGAGCTTGGCTCGACTCTCCTTCAAATTCTCCGGGCCGGAGCCCTCGCCAAAGGCGAGCCGATCATTGTGATATACGGGTATCCAGCCTTCGCAGCTGGTCGCGACCCGGCGTAGAACCCTGTCGTTAAACCCGCCTAGCGATATCGGCGGATGCGGCTGGGTGAGGGGGCGTGGACCGAGCAATGTGGGCGGAAATTTGAAAAACTCGCCATCGAAGGTGAAGCTGTCCTGGGTCCACAGACCTTTCATCACCGCAATGCTTTCCATCGTATAGTCCCAGCGCCGCTCGAAGCTGCCGCCAGTCAGTTCGATTTCCAGTCTGCTCGCGCCGCCCACGCCCAGCCCCAGGCTAAAGCGGCCGCCACTATAGCGGTCGATGGTTGCGACCTGCTTCGCCACAACGACTGGATGCTGCATGGGCATTATAAGCACACTGGTGGACACTTCGATGCGCTTGGTCATGGCCAGTGCGCGAGCCGCTCCGATCAGGGGGTCGAGATAGAGTGGAACGCCGAAATGGGGCGGCAAGACTGGCTCGTCCAGCGGCCGGATTGTGTGATGACCATAGGTCACCCAGTCCAGTCCCGCCTCTTCGGCGATCTGGCATATCTCGCCCATGTCGACATCGGCTATGGGGTGGCCAGGGTCCGCATAAGGGCGGCTTAGTCCGATTTTCATCACATCCTCCTGGGCTCTCGCGGCATGGGGCAAGCAATCCTATGGCAATCGTTTCCCTCGCCGACGTGCATCAATGCTGGCCGCGCTTTCCGGCGGGATTGCCGTTGAGGCGGCTCTATGGCCTGCTTTTGATGCCCAGCGGAAAGGGACTGAGGCGGATGGTATGTCCTGTCCTGCCGTCAGACCATGTTCTAGACCTCAACTACCGGTGTGATCTCCTCGTAGAGATGGATGGCCATATCCGACTGGGAAAAGGCGTCGCTCATTTCCATCTGGCCTGTCTCGACAAGAGTCTGGAGCTCCGCGACAATCGCAGAGGGATCATCGGTCTGCATCCGGTAGATGGCCATGTAGCGCTGATGCGGAGCATCCTCCGCTTCTGGGTCAACCAGCCGGAATCGCTGCGCCGAAACGAAGCCGGGTACGGCGACCACGTCCGCCAGATGACGATTGCTGTACCAGTCGTTATACTCCTGATCGCGACCTGGCACCGGATTGCTCAGCACGACATATGCATAGTTTTTCACAGCCGTCCCTTTGATGTGTCCCTCGCAAGAGCGGTAGTCCTTCGTCAGAAACGATAGCGGGCCGATACGCCCCAGGTGCGCGGATCGCCGACATAGACTGAACTGGTCGGAAAATTGGCGAGCAGAACGCTCGGCGACTGGTAATAATGGGCGCCGGTCAGGTTGCGGACGTAAACACCCAGGTCGAAGCCGGACCCTCCGATCCCGCGCCAGTCGAGCCGTGCGTTCGCCAGAGCATATCCCGGCAATTTTTCGCCATTCTGCCCGCCGAAGTCATCGGTCATATAGATATCGCCATTGAAAACGATCTCGCCGTCGGCGGGCCTGAACGGCAGGGTCCAGCTCACGCTGGCCGTGCCGGCAAAGCTGGGCGTGGGCAAGTTGACCTGCGCTTCGGTGGCGACCGGTGTCGGAACGCCTGGACCGAACGTTACCGAGCCGAGCGACTTGACCTTCTGCTTGGTGAACGCCCCGTTGAACGAGACAGTGAGGGAACGGACCGGGCTGACCGAAGCTTCGATCTCAACGCCATATATTTCCAGATTTGCAATGTTCGCGGCGACGGAGCCATTGGTCGGTTGATCCGGCGTGGTAAAGGGCAGGCCGACATTCTGGGCATTCAGGAATTGCAGCGCGCCTTTGTAGTCGGTGTAGAATGCGGCGATGTTGAAGAAACCGCGAGCTTCCCCTGACCGGAAACTGAGCTTCGCGCCGATCTCGCCGTCAGTCAGTTTTTCTTCCTTGGTGTTCTGGTAGGGGCGCAGGTCGGGGCAAGCGCCACCTGGATTGGAGCAGCCGACGCCACCGGTGGTGAACGGGCTTTCGAAGCCGGGCGTGTTGACGTTCGCGCCACGATAGCCACGCCGTGACACGATATAGAGCAGGGTGTTGTCGTTCGGCTTGTAGTCGAAACCAATGGTCCAACTGGGCTCCTGACCTTTGTTGCTTACGATAGCCACGCCGTCGATGAGCCCGAGTGCAGCTTGCGCGTCGCATGTCTCCCGGTCAACATAGGTCGACCATATGCCGCCGCCGCAAGCATTGACCTTGTCCCAGCTATAGCGTGCTCCGACATTGAAACGCAGCTTGTCGGTAAGATCGATCCCGACCTGCCCGAACACCGCGTAATTTTTGTTGGCGACATGGGCTGTTACGGGAACGCCATCGACATCGCCCACCGCGAAGGCGCGGAAATTGGAACCCATCGGCCCGGTGGAGCGATCATTATTATAGAAACCGCCGACGATGAAATTGAATCCATCGAATTCGCCAAGTACCTGAAGTTCGTTGGTTATATACTGCCGCTGAATCACCGATCCTGCGTGAAAGATGGAGAATTGCGATCCGAAGAACGGGGCGCCGGAAGAGAAGAAGAGTGGGCCGGTGGCGCCGGTGTTAATCATCTGATCCGCGCGGTTCTTGCGGAAGCCAAAGATGTTCCGGACGGTGATGTTGCCGAAGGTCAACGAAGTGTCGTTGGTTATACCCAGTTGTCGGCGATAGGCCTGGCCGCCGTTGATGCCGTCATCGAACGCGCCGTAGAAGTTCTTCTTCTGTATCTCGCGATAGTTCGCGATCTGCGCGTCGAGATACGCGCCCTCCGTCGGCCCGAAGATCGCCCCCAGCACACCGGGCTGGGCGCGGTAGAGATAAAGGCCGCCTGCACGTTCATTGGCGCGGAAATAATCCACTATGGTCAGGCTCTTGATCCAGTCGGTCGGCTCGATTAGCAGCGATGCCCGGACGCTGTCCTGATGCACATTGTCGAAGTCGGGACCGCCATTCAGATTTTTCGTTCGGCCATCCTGACGTCGCATTTGTCCCGCCACGCGCAGGGCCATTTTGTCGGGAATGATCGGGATGTTGAGCGCGCCCTCCAATTCCCTGTAGTCGAAGCGGCCATAGGTCCCTTCTATATAGCCGCCGAAATCATATGTTGGCGCTTCGGGGCTCACCAGCACTGCGCCCCCCAGAGTGTTGCGGCCGAACAAAGTGCCTTGAGGCCCCTTGAGCACTTGGATGCTAGCCAGATCGTAGGTAGGAATATTCGATCCCACGGAAGGCAGAGGCACGTTCGCGAAATAGGTGACGACACCCGGCGACACCTCGCCCAGCGGAACCTGACCGATGCCGCGAAGGGATACGGCTGAATTTTCCTTGCCGCCTTCGGCCCCAGCCCGGAAACCGGGCGTGATGGTGTTGATGTCCTGAACGGTCTGGACCGTGCTGCGCTCGAGCGCAGCGGCGGAGAAGGCGCTCACTGAAACAGGAACGTCCTGCAGTCTTTCGTCGCGTCGCCGTGCGGTAACGACAATGTCGCTGGCTGTGCCATAGCCGGAACCAAGTTGCTGTGGTTCTTCGGCTGCCTGCGAAGGTGCATCCTGGGCCCATAATGGTGTCGCCGGCATTACCGCCGTTCCGCTCAAAAGGCCGAGCGTCGCGAGGATCTGTCGTTTCATGGAATTATCCTCCCCTTTATATTCCCGTCTTCCGCCGTTTTATTAAGCGGCGGCGTGACGATTTGGTCGTCATCGGCATCGCCTGTTTTATGGACCCGGCGTCATATAGCGGTGTCGGCGCTGGAGCCACTGGCGTGACCGGCGGGGTAAACAATTGACCGACCAGCGACACTCGATCGCGTTGCCGCCGCTGCTGCGGTCGCGACATAGTGATGTCCGACAGAGAAGCTGGCCTGAACATATCCGATGACCCGATGTGCGACGGTTCGGAACGGGCCGTGCAAAGGATGATAATGGCGACATATATACTGGTGCACGGTGGAGGGATGGGCGGTTGGGTATGGAAATATATCGCCGATCCGCTCCGCTCGGCTGGCCATATCGTGCACACGCCCACCCTCACCGGCTTTGGTGATCGTCATCACCTGATTTCATGCGATATAGATACGGCGGTGCACGCGACCGATATCGCGCGGATGATGGAATGCGAGGAAGTATGGGACGCGGTTCTGGTCGTGCACAGTTACGCCGGTGCCGTCGCGCCGCTGCTGCTGACGATGGCGGGAGACCGCATTCGCAGGGTGATCTATCTCGACGCCATCGTGCCCATGGCGGGGGAGAGCGTGGCGGAAGCAATGGGCTTTCTATCGGCCGAGGCGGTCGTTGGACTACGTGCCCAGCATGCGGCGGGCCAAGGTCCGCTGGGTGCTGGCGTGCCCGATCAGGTACGCAAAATGGCTGATATTGAGCCGCAGCGCATGTCGGCTGATCGTGATGCATGGGTTTTTCGTCATCTGACCGACATGCCGCTCAGCGCCAACATCTGCGCCATACCCGTGGGAGCCGATGCGATAACCCATCGGGTCGATTATCTGGGCGTGCCCCATACGATGATGCATCCGATGCACGCGCGGGCCGACGCGCTGGGCTGGACCGTGCATCAACTGGGCGGTGACCGAGACCATATGGTTCATGTGGGCGATCCGGACGCGGTGCTGACATATCTGATTGAATAGCACAGGACAGGAGAGCGACCATGGCCGAGGTGGCCGATACGGCGGCGGACGCAAGGGCATGTGAGGCGATACCAGCGCACGTTCCCGCTGGCATGGTCCGGGATTATCCGCTGAAAGTCAGTGACAAGACCACAGAAAATCCATTCGACCGGATCATTCCGGAGATCGCGGCCGGGCCCATCGCCTTCTATGCGGAGGGTGTGTTGCCTACCGGCGACCCAGGCTGGGTCTTTCGTCGCTCGGAAGATTTGCGCGCCATCTTCAAGGATGGCGAGAATTTTACAGCACGCGGCTGGTCCAGCTTCAGTGGTTTGATCGGCGACAGCTGGTATCAGGTGCCGGTGGAATATGATCCACCCGAACACACAGCCCTGCGCGCTCTGCTCAACCCGTTGCTTGCGCCGCAACGCATGGCGGCACTGGATGCCAGGGTGCGCGCTTATGCCCGCAACTACATCGATACATTCCGTGACCGCGGCTCGTGCGAATTCATGAGCGAGTTCGCATTCAAGTTTCCCATCGCCGTGTTTCTGGAGCTTATGGGGTTGCCACAGGAAGATGTGGACCAGTTGCTCGCATGGGAGATGAATCTGCTGCATCAACCCGATGTGTCCGAAATCGCGCGTGCCACCAGGGCTGTGCGGGACTATCTCGTCGACAAGCTGGATGCGGCCCGCAAAAATCCCAGGGACGATTTCATCGGCTTCATCGCCACGGGTAAAGTCGGGGAACGTCCGCTCAGTCGTGACGAACAGATCGGGATGGCCTTCAATTTCTATACCGGGGGCCTCGACACGGTCTCCACGAACCTTGGATTGCACTTCCGACACTTCGCGGAGCATGGTGAGGATCAGGCCTGGTTGCGGAAAAACCCGGATAAGATCGTACTGGCCACCGAAGAGCTTCTGAGAGCTTATGCCGCTGTCACCACGTTCCGCATATGCGTCAAGGAAGTGGAGATCGCGGGTGTTCGTGTCATGCCTGGCGATCGGGTGGCGATGAGCACCACACTCGCCAACCGGGATGCGGACAAATATGACGCCCCCAATGAGGTCAGGCTCGACCGGGGGCCCTCGCACGACAGCTTCGCGCATGGGCCCCATCGTTGTGTCGGCATGCATCTAGCTCGGCGCGAATTGCATGTGGCGATAGAGGAATTCCTGAGGGCCGTTCCCCAATTCCATATCGCCCCGGACGCCGTCATTGTTTCCACGTTGGGGCCGATCATTCAGCCGGAAACGCTTCCCCTGGTCTGGTCCGCCAGATGATCGCGGTGCGTCCGCTTGCCGCAACCGATGGCCGATTTGAGTTTCCATCGTTCGTTGTGGTGGCCGTCGCCGCGCGGATAATCATGACGACGCAGTTTTAAAGGCGTCCCTACGCTTTATCGAGCAGCCGGGATGTCGCGAAGGGCCAAGGACAGCAATGCTACACTCGCGGACCAAACCATCCTCCGACATCCTCTGGGGTTTTGACGAAGGCGCTGGTAATCAGGTTGTTGAGGCCGCCATCGGTTTGCGCGAGTTGCTCGCCAGCAATGCGTCCCGCGGCGACGTTCAGCGCTATCCGACCGATGAGGTCATTCGGGCGCTTGACGATGCCATGCTATGGGGCGTTGCCGTGCCCAAGCGGCTTGGAGGGCAGGGCGTATCGGCTACGGCGCTGGTACGCATGGGCGCCGAACTTGCCAAGGGAGATCCGTCGGTGGGCTGGGTGTCCCAGATCATCAACGGAACGACCTGGGTTACGTCGCTGGCATCGGATGAATTGCAGGAAGAACTTTTCAGCGAAGGCGTGCCGAAGATCGCGGGCGTTTTCAATCCGCCAGGCACGGCGATCCCGGTGGATGGGGGATACCGGGTCAGTGGGGCATGGCCCTATGCGTCGGGCATCCGCCACGCACGCTGGGGGCAATGGGGTGTGCAGATCGTAAAGCCTGATGGGACGCAGGTGCCCGGTAATTTCTGCTACGTTCCCGCCGGCGATTTCCGTATCGAAGATAGCTGGCACGTGACGGGCATGCAGGGCACCGGTTCCGATACCGTCGTGATCGAGGGTGCCTTCGTCCCCGAAAGGCGGATGGTCCACGCCGCGCGATCCTACAATTATGTCGAACCGGGGAAGACGCATTACGGCGCGCCCTCCGACTATTTCGCGCAGATGGCACTGGTGCACCGCACGATGTGCGGCGTGCCGCTGGGCGCCATCGAAGGGCTGCTGGAACATGTCGTGAAGACCGCCGCCACGAAGCCGCTCGTCGGCACGATATTCGCCCGGCAGTCGGATTCGCAGGTCGTGGCGAAGGAAATTGGCGAAGCCGCGACGAAGATTCACACGGCGCGCACGTTGATCGAAGCCGCTACAATGGAACTGGACGGCGCGGCGCTCGAACGTCGCACACTGAGCGAGCGGGAGCGTGCCCGGAACAAGGCGCAGGCCAACCATGCCATGCAGATATTGCAGGAGGCATCCCAGACGCTGATGTATGTCGCGGGTTCATCGGCATTCAATAATGCCAATCCGGCATCCCGCTATTGGCGCGATTTCAATATGATTGCGCGTCATTTCGGTAATATTCCGAACATTGGATATGAAGTCTACGGCCGCTCGCTGCTGGGTGTTACGCCCAGCGCGATCCCGCCGCACATGTATTAACGCCAGAGCGGGAACGCCTGGCCCGCACACATCTTAGGAAGGATGGAAATACCATGATCAATGTCGAAGAATTCAAGCATAGTCCGGAACGGCGCAAGGAAGTCGTTCAGGGGTTGACCGAAAAACAGGCGAAAATGGCTAACCACTGGATGGATCTGTTCGATCAGGCCTTCAACGTCGGCGATTTCGTCAAGATGGACGAGTTCTTTCATCCCGATATGACCTATAGCAATCCCAATCGCCTGGATCTGGGCCCCTATGTCCAATGGAAAACGTCCCCAGTCGCCCTTTATAAAACCTTTCCGCCTTCGGTTTATCGTGTGCTGGAAGTATATGGTAAAGGCGAAGACAAGATCTGTGTATTCTGCAACCACCAAGGCGAGCAGACCGGAGGCCCCTATATGGGAGTTCCGCCACAAGGTCAGAAGATCAACGTGCACTGGTTTTCGGTCTTGACGTTCAAGGACGACAAGATCATCCACATTTATTCCATATCCGATGTGTTGACGATGTTGATCGACATTGGCGTGATTTCCAAAGACAAGCAGCCGGTAGACCCATACAAGTAAAATAGAGCTTGCGGGCGGCCATTTTGGGATGGCCGCCCGCAAGCAAGAAAACAAGGAGAGCGTGAATGGCAACGCAAGCAGACGCTGGCCTGTCGGGCGTGAATCGCTTCATCGGTCGCCAGTTCGATCAGGTGGCATTCGTTGTCGATGAGCTTGAAGCTGCCAAGGAGCGATTTGGACGGATTTACGGCATCCAGTCGTGGAATACTTGGCGCAACCTGGCCGATGGACAGTCTCACAAGGTTTATCGCGGGACGCCGGGTGATTATCAGTTCAGTTGCGCTTACGGTTATGTCGGCGATATGCAGGTGGAGTTATGCCAGCATGATGGCGGCCGCAGCGTATATAAGGACTGGCTGGATACGCGCGGCCCTGGCTTGCATCATCTGGCTTTCCGCCTCGACGAACGTCCCGAATATGAAGCCGCCTGCGCTGCGTTCGAGCAGCAGGGCGCGCCGTTGGCGATGGGAGGGGAGATCGAAGGTGCAGGCGTCTGGGCCTATTACGACACAGTCGAACAACTTGGTTGTTACACGGAACTTTATTGGTCCTCGCCCGCGGTACTGGAAATATTCGAGCGGATGAAACGCGGCGAACAGGTTGAGATCGCACGATGAAAGCGGGAGTATGAACGTGACCTTGCAGGACAGGATTGGGTCGGCGGAAGCTGCTCCTCAGCTTGTCGATGGAACTTTCGTGCGGGATCTGATCGATCTCGACGCGCGGGAGGTATCCTTGCGCGTTCATCATGATCGGGAGATCTTCGACATTGAAATGGAGCGGATTTTCGCAAAATCCTGGCTCCCCCTTGCACATGAGAGCGAAATTCCCAATCCGGGCGATTTCGTCCGGCGCAACGCCGGCCAGGATTCCTGCCTGGTCGTCAGGCGCGAGGACGGATCGATTGCGGTTCTTCTCAACGCCTGCAGCCATCGCGGCATGACCCTGTGCCGGGAGGAGAAGGGAAACAGCCAGACTTTCAAATGCCCCTATCATGGCTGGGCGTTCGGCAAGGACGGTCGTTTTCTGGGCGCGCCGTTTGAGAAGCAGATGTATGGGGATGAACTACGCAGGGCTGCCGACGATCTGCATCTCGTCGTAGCGAAAACCGCCATGCTGGGCGGGATGATCTTCGCGAACTGGGATCAGGACGCCGAAGATTTCGAGACCTATTTGGGTGACTTCGCCTGGTATTTGCGCGCTGCTCTGGAACGGACCAATCGTGGTTTCGAAGTGATCGGGCCGCCGCAGCGGCAGATCATGCGTGCGAATTGGAAGCTGCTCGCCGAACAACTGGCCGATGGCTATCATGCCCGCGCGCTGCACCAGTCGGCGGGCGACATGGGGACGCTCGGCCATGACGCCCACGACCCAGCATCCTGGGGCATGGTCGGCATCAACGTCAGCACGCCCGGCGGCCACACGATGCGCTGCATTGACACCCGCCTCGCTTATAGCTTTGCCGGTATCGGCGACACGGCCAGCGTGGCGGAACGGCTGGCCGCCGTTCCTCCGCCGGGCGCCAACGCGGACATGGTGAAGCAGTTTTCCAACAATCTGAGCGATGGGCAGATGCGATTGCTTGCCGATACGCCGCCGTTGGTCATGGGGCTATTCCCGGGAACTGACTTCTTCATGCTGATGAGCGTGGGCGGCTCCGATGATGGCAGTCACGGTCCAGTGATGGTCGCGCGAGCCTGGACCCCGCGTTCGCCGGAACTGTTCGAGATGCTGACATGGACACTGGTTGAACGGGATGCGCCGCCGGAACTGCGGGAACAGACGCGACTGACGACCCTTCGTAATTTCGGCATAAGCGGCTTCATCGAGCAAGATGACGCCGAGGCATGGCAGGGGATACAGAAGGCGGTGCAGGGGCCCGTCGCCCGTCGGATGACGGCAAAATATCAGGCCAAGCTCGGCGTTACCCGGCCCGAAGGTTTCGAGGGCGGCGGTGATGTCTATGCCGGTTTCAGCCGCGACGATGCCCAATGGGCATGGTGGAAACGCTATGCTCAGGTGATGGGTGCCTGACATTGGGGAGGTTGGGACGTTGAACGAATTGGCGGCATCCACATCGACGGAGGCATCATTCGGTTCGCGCGCGCGCATTCGCGCCACGGACCCTCGCTACATGGAAATACTTGATTTTCTCTGGGAAGAGGCTGCCACGCTGGACCGGGATGACCTTCGAGGTTGGCAGAACCTGCTGGACCCGGCCATCCACTATTACATGCCGGTCTGCCTCACCCGCAAACGCGGCAGCAATGAAAGCTTCGAGACAGAAGGCATGCACTATGATGAAGACTTCGGATCGCTGAGTTTTCGGATACGGCGCTTTCTGGAAACCCAGGCATGGGCGGCCGATCCGCCTTCACGCGCGCGGCGCTTCGTCACCGGAGTTCAGGTGTGGGAAGGGCAAGGCGAAGGCATATATGACGTCGCCAGCTCGCTGTTGCTCGTTCGCACGATGGACGATGATTTTCGCACAGATTTGGTCACGGCCGAGCGGCAGGACAGGGTCCGTCTATCCGAAACGGGTGCCGCCCGCCTGCTCAAACGCAAGATATTGTGCGATCAGACTACAATCGGCACCCATAATCTTGCGATATTTCTATAGATTTATGGAGTTCCTGCCGTTCCAGCAGGGCGGCCCGCCGAGTCCTGGAAACGCCTTTCCAAGGATAGGGGCGTTCTCGGCTCAAAAATTGCTTAACCTGATAAAACAGATAAAATATATGGTGAGGATCGCGAGATGATCGTTGATGCGCTTCCCAAGCCCAGCGGTCTGGACGGTATAGTCGAGCATCAAATTAGATCGGCCGCCAGTACTGTCCAGATCAATCGCTATAGCTGGCGCGAACCGCGCGAAGCGGTGTTCAAGACCGATGCGCCTATCATCGATATTCTGCTCTCGCGGCGTCAGGCGGAACTGGACGGCGAATTTCTGGAAGCAGGCTGGCGCGCGCGCAGGCCTGTCGGTGAAATCATGTTCATGCCGCCCGACTTCACGCTCCACAGCCGTTGGAATCGGGGCGACCGCCGATCGATGTGCTGTGTGCTCGACAAGGGCGCCTTCTCCGATTTTTTCGAGATCAACTGGGAAGACCGCAAGCTGGCTGCCAGTCTGGATATCTGTAATGGCTTCGTTCGCGGTGTCATGATGCGCCTGGTCAGCGAGGCCATGGAGCCAAGCTTTGCCAGCGCCATATATATCGAAGCGTTGAGCACCGCGCTTGCCGTCGAGCTTCGCCGTCATTTCGATATGCTCGATCCCGAAAATCTGCCCAAGGAAGGCGGGTTGAGTCTGTCGCAACTGCGCCGTATCCGGGAAAGCCTGGAGGAGGAAAGCGCCTCTCACCCGGTCACGGTCGCGGGCCTCGCCAAGAGGGAAGGACTGAGCGTCCGCCACTTCTCGCGCCTGTTCCGTGCGTCGACCGGCAGTGCGGTGAGTGATTATGCTGCAGGAATCCGTATCGAGCGAGCGAAGAAATTGCTGGCAGATGAGCATAGGCTGATCAAGGAAGTCGCCTATCGCTGCGGGTTTCAAAGCTCATCGAGCTTTTCGTCGGCGTTTCGGCGAGCGACCAGCCTGACGCCGCAGCAATTCCGCAGCACGCGGCTGGACTAGGGAGGGTTTGCCGGAGCCCTGCAAATTCCGCGTCTATTCCAGCGATTCTGGACTCTGCGCCATTGCGCTCGGGGCAAGCACGAAATCCCGGACAAGCGAATACCAGTCGCCCTCCATCGAGGTTCCATCCGGTGCTCGTCCGCCCTCATGCGCGACATAGGGTTCGATCAGCGATTCCTTGACGCCAAACACGACATCGCTGTCCAGATACGAATCCCCTTGCGCGAAAACATGGGTGACCAGCTTGCGGCATCCGGGCGCGGCGATCATGAAATGCACATGCTCGGGCCGCCATGGGTGACGGTCCTGAGCCGCCAGCATGGCGCCTACGGGGCCATCCGTGGGAATGGGATAAGGCGCCGGACGCCGCGTCCAGAAATGAAAACGCCCTTCAGCGTCGGCGATAATCCGGCCGCGACCTGCCAGTCCACCGGTCTTTTCTAACTGCTGAACGTCGTAGAAACCCGATACATCGGAGTGCCATATATCGATGATGGCGCCTGCGGCTGGCGTTCCCTCATGCCGCCATACCGTTCCGGAAACATGCATCGGCGGACCGTCGATGCCGGCGCCCAGATTCCCACCCAGCGGAAATTCAGGCGGCGGCACGTAAAAGGGACCGAATACGGTGGTTTCGGTGATGTCTCCCGCTACCGGATTGTTGATCGAATCCACTAGCGTGGACACGCCCAGCGTGTCGGACAGCAGGATGAATTCCTGCCTCTTTTCATCGCACTTCTGCCCCGTGCTGGTCAGAAACCCGATGCCTGCTTCCCATTCGGCCTGCGTCGGGCGGACTTCCCGTACGAAGGCGTGCAGGTGCCGCACCAGTGCCTCACTGATCTCCCTGGCGCGTGGATCGGATGCGCGCCGCACCCGCTTCACAACGGCATCGGTGATGGAATGCTCATCAAAATCTCGCATGGCAATATCCATATCGTCAGTATTCGGATGGCGGATCGCCTGCCCATGCTGCACGCAGCAGCAGTTCAAGCGGTGCGCGGTCGAGGGGGCGGGGATTGGGGTAGGTGTTGGCGCATGCGATTTCGACCGCTTCTGCAATTGCGCTCTCCGGTAGACCAAGGTCACGCAGCGCCAGCGGTGCGTCCAGCCCGCGTGCAAGCAAATGGAGAGCCGTCCAGGGTGCCTCGTCTGTCGCCAGCGCGCGCGCTAATCGCGCCATGGCCGGTTTGGCGACGCGGTTATACGCGATGGCATGGGGCAGGATGACGCTGTGGGTTTCCGCGTGGGGCAGGTCGAAGCTGCCGCCCAGCACATGGCAGAGCTTATGATGCAATCCCATGTCTACCTGCCCCAGGCAGGATCCGCAAAGCCAGGCTCCGTAAAGCGCCTTGCCGCGCGCCGCGATGTCGCCGGCGTCAGACAGGATAACGGGCAGGGCCTCCGTGATGGCGCGAATGCCTTCCTCCGCCATCAGGCTCGTGATCGGGTTGCCGTTATCGGCATACAGCGCCTCTGCCGCATGGGCGATGGCGTTAAGGCCAGACCTTACCGACGCTCCACTGGGGAGGGTCAGGGTCAAGCTTACATCATATATCACGCTTTCCGGCTGCACATGGGTGCTGCGCTGCGTGGTTTTGCGGCCTTGCTCGGTTTGCCCGATGATCGGGGTCATCTCCGATCCGGCATAAGTGGTGGGCACTACGATCTGGGGCAAGTCGGTACGCAAGGCGATGGCCTTTCCCAAACCGATGGTCGATCCGCCGCCCAGCGACACGATGCCATCCGCGCGAATGCGGGTGAGATATTCCATTGCGCGTTCGGTTACCTCGACGGGCGTATGCATCGCAGCGTCGGTGAAGTGCCCCGCATCGATGGAGCCCAGCAGCCGCGACGCTCGTTCGGCAAGGTCCGCCTGTTGTGGCGTGGTAAGCACCATCGCGCGCTTTACGCCGAGCGCGGCGCATTCGCCGGCCAGCGCGGACAGGGTTCCGGTCCCGAACAGAACTCGGGTAGGTAATGCCTGGTAACGGAATGTCTGCATCGGATCGTCCAGTTCGCGTTGCAGGGGTTTACGGCTGTCCGATGGGTCGGCTCAACCCTTCGCTGCACCCGGCGTCGGACAGGGGCTGTCCGGATCGGCCACGACGTTTCCCGCTGACCATGTCCTTTGCGGGACAACCATGTCCGGGCAAGGCAAGATTCGCCGATTGACCCGGCAGGCATGGCGGTCGCATCCCTGTTCTCTCTGAAGCGGGAATGGTCCAGCCGATCGTGACACACACAATAGAGCCTCGTTCGATCGATACTTCTTCGGTGACCGAGTCCGCTTTCCACTCGGTCAGCGCGACTTATGCCACCGACGATCTGGCCGATCCTCACAGTCTCTACGCGCAACTTCGCCGGACCACGCCGGTCATGAAAGGCGATATTCTTGCCCTTTATGGCATTCCGTCCCAGGCTGATTATGCCAATACGGGACGGCCGGTATTCACGCTGTTTCGGCACGCGGATGTTGCTGCGGTTTTGCGCGATGACAAGGCATGGTCGACCGACCTGCTCAAGGACGGCCTGGGCACTTTCTTGGGAGAAATGTTTCTGAGCGCGCGCAACGGTGAGTCCCACCGATTGTTGCGACGCCTGTTGCAGCCCTGTTTCGCACCGGACGTGACACGCCGCTGGAGGACCCATGTCATCGCGCCGCTCGTCGAACGGGAATATGGCGGCCAATGGCGCGCGCGTGGTCGCGCAGAGCTTATGTCCGATCTGGCCATGCCGTTTCCGATCCTTGCCATCTATGCGATCCTGGGTTTTCCGGACGATCCTGCCTCCGTCACCCAGTTCGCCGATTGGGCTTTGCAAATCCTGAACGGCCCACAGATCGACCCCGAAAAGGCCAAGGCGTCCATGGCACGCGCGTTCGAGGCGGCCGACCTGCTCGACGAACATGTTCGTGGAGTCGTCGCCGCGCGCCGCCGGGCCGGAGCATCCGGCGAGGAGCTTATCGACCGGCTGATCCGAACCGAAGTGGATGGAGAAAGGCTCGACGATGGCCAGATCGCCGGAATCGTGCGGATGCTGCTCCCCGCCGCGGCGGAAACCACGACGCGGACATTGGCTAATCTCATGGTTCACCTGTTGCAGGACGAACGGCTGCTGGCGCGGGTGCGTAGGGATCGTTCGCTGCTTCCGCGTGCGCTGACGGAATCCATGCGGTTGGAGCCGGTGGCCGGCTTTCTGGCGCGCCGGGCATTGCGTGACTTGGACATAGGCGGAGTCACTATTCCTGCCGGATCGGCGGTGTCGCTCGTTATGGGGTCGGCCAACCGCGACGAGGCAATGTTCGCGGATGCGGATAGTTTCGATCTCGACAGGTCGCAGCAGGCCAATCTGGGCTTCGGCTACGGCCTTCACATGTGCATCGGCATGCCCGTTGCGCGGACGGAAGTGGAGGTAGCCGCCGATATGCTGTTGAACCTGCCCAATCTGCGCTTTGATCCTGATCGGCCCGCGCCTCGCCTCCATGGGCTGCAGTTTCGGGGGCCTGATGCCGTCCATCTGCGCTGGGACACGAAATGATCGTCGATCCAGCCGTACGGGCTGCTCTCGATACGATGGAGGAGAGGTGGGCGCGGGAACAGCGGGAGCAGGCACGAATTCCGCGTGAAGAAGCGTATGCCCGCGTCGATGAATTCCTGTTGCCGATCGGCCCGGAAACGGGGCGGCTGATACATGATCTGATCCGGCAGGGCGGACTGAAATCCATCCTGGAGGTGGGCGCATCCTATGGCTATTCGACACTCTGGCTGGCCGATGCCGCCCGGGCCGTAGACGGCTGCGTCACGTCGCTTGAACTGCACGCTGGCAAGATCGCGGCGGCGCGGGAAACGCTCGCCGAAGTGGGACTGGCGAACCGGGTCGATTTCATCGCGGGCGATGCCCTCGCATCCATCCACGCGCTTACCGGGCCGTTTGATCTGGTCCTGATCGACCTGTGGAAGGACCTCTATATTCCCTGCCTCGACCGTCTTGGCGGCAAACTGGCAGCCGGAGCCATCATCGTGGCCGACAATATGCTGTTCCCACCCGAAAATGCCGACAATGCGGCCGCCTACCGCCGCGCCGTCAGAGCGCGGGGCGATATGGACAGCGTCCTCTTGCCGATCGGCGCGGGCATTGAGATCAGCCGCAAGCATGGTTGACAAGCTTTTCGCCTCACCGGATGCCGCGCTTGCCGGGTTGCTGTTCGATGGCATGACCATCATGTCCGGCGGTTTCGGTTTGTCGGGCAATCCAGAAAATCTGATTCCCGCGATAAAGGCAAACGGTGTCAAGGATTTGACCGTCATTTCCAATAATTGCGGCGCGGAGGGCTTCGGATTGTGGCTGCTGCTGGCAAACGGCCAGATCCGCAAGATGATCAGTTCCTATGTTGGCGAGAACAAGCTGTTCGAGGCGCTGTATTTGCAGGGCAAGCTGGAACTGGAACTCAATCCGCAGGGGACGCTGGCGGAACGTATCCGGGCGGGAGGCGCCGGCATCCCGGCCTTCTATACCGCCACGGGGGTGGGCACGGTCGTGGCGGAGGGAAAACCGGTCGAAACCTTCGAAGGGCGGGATTATATCCGCGAAACCTGGCTTCGTGCGGACCTTGCCATCATCAAGGCGTGGAAGGCCGATCCAGCGGGAAACCTCCTGTTCCGCAAGACGGCCCGCAACTTCAACCCTGTCATGGCGACCGCCGCCACCCATACTATCGCGGAGGTCGAGGAAATCGTACCGCTCGGCGCTCTCGATCCCGACCACATTCACACGCCCGGAATCTACGTTCACCGCGTCATTCAGGGGGCTCATTATAAAAAGCTCATCGAAAAACGCACGACGCGCCCCCGTCCCGAAATCGTCTGATGCTTGCAGACGATCTGTCGTTGCTGCCGATCGTGGAACTGCGTGCTGACTTCCGGCCAGAGCAGTGGGCGTCTGTCCCTACATCTCTGTGCGTTGGCGTGGGGCAGGGGCTCGTTCGTTGTGGAACGAATGCGGCGGGATGGAACCCATCCCGCCGCGTCGTTTGTGCTAGCCGCCAAAGTCGTATCGAACCCGCAGGCCATATATCCGTGGCTCCCCCGTCGAAAAGCTGAAATTGCCCGGACTGGTGCCAATCAGGTTGCTGTTGCGTAGATACACTTTGTCGAGGATGTTGGTCACGAACAGCGTTGCGCTCAACGCCGTATTGCCGATGTTGGAAAATTCGACGCTGCCGTTGAGCACGCCATAGCTTGGCACTTTGGCGATGCCCGCGAAATAGCTGCCTATCCAGTAATAATCGCTCCGTAGCGTTACATCCGCGCCTGCCGCATCAACCGGCAACCGATAGCTGCCTGACAGCGTGTAGCTCCATTTTGGCGCTCTCTCATATATGGCCGAGCCGCCAGCCTGGGCCGCGAAGACTGGCGGAGTCTCCAGGCTGGTATATTTCGCGTCGAGATAGGAAGCTCCAAAACTCAGGATCAGCGGCTCAACCGGCTGGAGAATGCCATCGACTTCCACGCCTTGCACCTTCGCCTTGCCGCCGTTGATGTTGAGGGACGTGTTGGCGGGATCAGTAGCAGGATCGCCGTCGCCGTCGAAATCTGGCGGAAGGCCCGCAATCTGCCGTTGGAGGTGACTGAAAATACCGCGGAACGCGGCGACATTGAGCCGCCCGCGCATCTCCCCTTTCTCCCACTGGGTCTTGAGGCCGATCTCGACATCATTGACCTTTTGCGGTCCAAAATATTGGAACGGCGTCAATGTCCCGGCGAGCCGTGGCGTGTTGATGCCACCCGCGCGATAGCCGCGGCGGACGGTAACATAGGTAAAGATGTCGCTCGACACCTGATAGTCGGCGCCCAGCGTATAGGTCGATGCCTTGAACTTCACCGAATCCGAGAATGATCCTGCCGTGGCCTCGCATTCGGAAGTGGACTGAATGGGATCGCCGAAGAACGGCCTGGTGTTGACCGCGCAAACGCTTTCCTTGTCCCAGGTGTGGCGATAGCCGGCGTTGAGACGCAACCCATCCATGATCTCGAAATTGAGATTGCCGAACAGCGCATAGCTGCGATCTTTGAACAGGTTGTTCGAAATCTGCCCGAACGGATTACTATCCGGGTCGCCGGCCGCGTCGAATGCGTCGATCGCGAAGGCATCGGGGCCCGTGGGCTTCAGATCGAGGAAAAAGCCACCCACCAGCCACTGCAGCTTTCCGTCCATCAGGTCGCCGATGAACTGCAATTCATTGCTGATCTGGCGATCATAGCGAAAACCGCGTGTGTCCAGCAGGAAAAGCGGCAAGCCATCGGTGCTGAATTGTTGATCCACCTTTGTGTCGCGATAACCAAAGATGTTCTTGATCGTGACGGCCCCCAGGTCGAGCGTCGTCGTATTGGATATTCCCCACAGGCGCGTGCGGTCGTATCCCGGGATGTTCGAATTGGTAACGTGGAAGCCCAATCTCCGCTGCTCCGCATTGGCCAGGTCAACGTCGCACGCAGCCGACACGCCGCAGTTGAATGCCGGGAAGAAGCGATAGGCGGCATTGGGGCCGGCATCGCCGACCGAAACATAGCCGTCTCCATTGGTGTGCTGCCAATAATAGTCGAACACTGTAACGTTGCTGAAAGTTGGGCTGGGCTCGATCTTCAGCGTGACGCGGAATGCCCGGGAATTGAGGTTCGATCCGTCGCCCGCAACACCGATGTCCTTCTGGTATCCGTCCCGCTTCTGAAAGTCCCCCGCGACGCGAAGCGCGATGCCGTCCGCAATCGGCAGGTTTATGGCGCCCTGAAGGGAATGCCAGAAATAATCTCCCGCCGTGCCCTGCACATAGCCCTCGAACTTGTCGACGGCTGGCTTGGAATAGACCAGCACCGCGCCGCCCGTGGTATTGCGCCCGAACAGCGTTCCCTGCGGACCCTTGAGCACCTGTACTGACGCCACGTCGAACGCGGGCAGCACCGCGCCCCAGGAAGGCAGCGGCACTTCGTTGAAATAGCTGATGACCGATGGCAGGCCCGGTCCGGCAACGTCTTTGCCCTGGCCGCGAATGGAAAAGGTGGTGTTCGCCGCCGACCCAGCCCCTACGAAAATGACTCCCGGGACGATCCGCTGCAGGTCGGTGGTGGCCTGTATATTCTTCTGGACTAGCGCCTCGCTGCCAAAAGCGGTCACGGCGACCGGGACAGTCTGGATATTCTCCTCGCGGCGGCGCGCAGTGACGACGATATCCATGTCAGCTGCCGCAGCGTTCCTATCATCGGCTGCGCCGCTGTCTTGCGCCAACGCCTCGCCAGCCTGGGTCAGCAAAGTCATGCCGGCAACGCCGGCCATCATTAGCTTTGCGATCTTCGGATATTGCATGATATCCCCTTCCATGTTTCCTGCCTGATTGCCGCAGATTATTTTTGTCGTCGTCTCGATCGAAAGGCCTGGCGCATGGCTCGATCACACCATGGCGCGCACCAACCTATGTCCTTCGGAAATGGCCAGATGCAGATCGCGCGGCGCGCGCGCGTCGCCAACGATCACCATCCTGTCCTTGCCAAATCCCCGTTCTCTCAGATCGTCGTAAACGGCCCGCATGGGTTCCTTGGCGTTGATGAACACCACGGTGTCGGCAGCGACCTCCTCGGAATCTCCTCGATAGAGAGTCCTGACGATGCAGGTATCGATACCGATATGATCGATCCTGCTGCGTATCAGCAGGCGGAAGTCGCCCTCTTCGGCGAACCGGCGGAATGCGGGGTCGACGCGGGTCACATGATCCAACTGCGGCGCAACGCTGGCGAACCGCGTGACGAACGTGACGCGCAATCCCTTTGAAAGAAGAAATTCGGCGGCTGCCACCGCTTCATAATGGCCGACATCGTCGAACACGACCGCGCTCTTTCCCAATTTGGCTGGCGTAGCGGTCAGCAAGTCTATCGGCGACAAGACATGGGGCTGGTCAAACCCAGGCACCGGCTCGGCCGGATATGCATATTGGATGCCGTTGTGCCGAGGGATGGAGCCGCAGGCGATGACGACGAAGTCAGGATTTTCCTCAAGAACATCCTCCACCTCGGCATAGGTGCTGGTGCGAACGTCCACGCCCAGGCGGAATATCTCCTGCTCCAGCCAGAACGCGATATCACCTATGACGTGCAGGCGCGGAGCTCGCTTCGCCACCGCCACCTGACCACCCAGATCAGGCCCTGCCTCGAACAATGTAACCCGATGTCCGCGCAGCGCGGCGACACGCGCGGCCTCCATGCCAGCGGGACCGCCGCCAATGACCACCACCTTGCCGGGATTGTCGGCGGGGCGGATCAGATCCTCCGCCAGATCGCCTTCGCGGCCAGCCGCCGGGTTGATCGTGCAAGCCAGCGGGTATCCCAGGTTTACGCCCTGCCAGCATGCCTGATTGCATCCGATGCAGGATCGCACCTGCTCGGGCTTCCCGGCTTGCGTCTTACGGATGATGTCGGGATCGGCGATGTGGGCGCGGGTCATATGTACCATATCGGTTACACCGTCGCGTAGAAGTTGCTCGGCCTCGTCCAGAGTGCGGAACCGGCCGATCATGAACCGGGGAATGCCCCGTGCGGCCGCCGCGATCTTCTCGCTGGAGGACAATTGATAGCCAACGGGCTGATCCATCGCCGCCACAAACTTGAAGTTGAAATAATCGCTCCAGCTCAGGTCCAGGAAGTCGATCAGCTTTTCGGCCTGAAGCGTCTGGACAACCAGCGCCAGTTCGTCTTCGTCGAGCCCGCCTTTGCCGGTGCTGGCGCCCATGCGTATGCCCACAGGATAGTCATCCGGCACCTGTGCGCGCACTGCCAACAGGACTTCGCGCAGGAAGCGCATCCGGTTTTCCAGCGATCCGCCATATTGGTCGGTTCGCTTGTTCACCAGCGGATTGAGGAACTGCATGATGAGGTAGCCGTGCGAGGCGTGAACCTCGATGCCCTCTATCCCGCCCTCCACGCATCGGCGGGCGGCATTGGCGAAATGCTGGATGACCTCTTCGATCTCGGCAAGGCCCATGGGATTGGGGACGATGCCGGTCGCGGGGTTGGGCACTGCCGAAACACCCCATGGCGGGGATTGATCCAGCACCGGATAAATATGTCCGCCATGCCATATTTGTTGAAAGACGCGCATGCCATGCGGCTTGATGGCTTTCATCAACCGTCGGTATCCGTCGATAATGGTATCGTCCAAATTGGCGAGGCTGAGGACAGAGCTGGGATGCACTGTGGCTGCTTCCAGGAAAGTAAGGCCGACGCCGCCCTTGGCTCGCGCCACATGATAATCGATCAACTGATCGGTGATCCGACCGTAATCAGTCAGGTTGGTGCCGTGAGCGGAACGGGAAATCCGATTGCGAACCTCCACGCCCTTTATCTTCAGCGGTTCATAGACGAACTGCAGGCTCATCATGCTCTCCCGCCGACGCTGGACGTTTTTTTTACTTCACAATTGCCGGACAATAGAATTTGTCCGGGAACGGGAGCATTCCAGATCATCGGCAATGTTGATTGACGGCAGCAACATCTCACCTCGCCGCCAATTATATTTTCCGTGACTATGCTGTCCGGCAAAGCCGCTCGCGACAAGTTTCCCGAGTATTGCTCTTCGGACAAGATGTTGGCCAATCGGCTATTGTTGAGAAGAGGGGCATCTGAAACCCTGAAGCGAACGCTGGGGATTTATTGTGAAAGTCCCTGATTTCAGGCTTTTCTATCAGGCCGTTGACGAAGTCGGCGGTGGCTGATTCAGTGCGGCAGTGGGATTGTCTGGCGGGTTAGCGGCGATGGCGATGGGGCGTGATAGCGAGGTCCAGTCCGATTTGATCGTGACGTGGGCGGAGATACCGCGTTCACCGGGGCATGTTTTCTACGACAAGCTCCAGAAGCTGCTGGCCGAGGCGGGCTTCGATGGCTTTGTCGAGAAGACGTGCAAGCCCTATTATGCGCCGCGGATGGGAGCCCCGTCGCTGCCGCCGGGCCGCTATTTCCGCATGCTGCTGATCGGCTATTTCGAGGGCATCGACAGCGAACGCGGGATTGTCTGGCGCTGTTCGGATTCGCTGTCGCTGCGGGAGTTCCTGCGACTGTCGAGCCGCGACAAGGTCCCTGATCATAGCTGGTTGTCGAAGACGCGGAGCCGCCTGCCGCACGAGGTACATGACCAGATCTTCGGCTGGGTACTGGCCCTCGTCGCCGGGCACGATCTGGTGAAAGGCGAGCGGATCGGCGTCGATGGCTCGACCATGGAGGCGAACGCCGCGCTGCGTACCATCGTGCGGCGTGACAATGGCGAGACCTACCGCGAGATGCTGGTGCGCATGGCGCAAGAGAGCGGCATCGACACGCCGACGATCGACGACCTTGTCCGGCTCGATCGCAAACGCAAGGGCAAGAAGCTGTCGAATGCGGACTGGGCGAGCAAGACCGATCCCGACGCGAAGGTCGCGCGGATGAAGAACGGCTCGACGCGTCTGGCCTACAAGCCCGAACACGCGGTCGATCTCGACACGGGTGTTATCGTGGCAGCGCCGATCCACCCGGCCGACAAGGGCGACACGACAACGCTCGACGCCACGCTGGAGACGGCAGCACGCAACCTCGCCGACATTGGCCTGGCGCCGACGTCCGGGGATCCCTGCGATCTTGTGACCGATAAAGGCTATCATTCGCGCGAGCTCCTCAAGGGTCTCGACGGCGACATCTGGAAGACGCGCATCGCCGAGCCGGCACCGCCGAATGGATATCTGCGCTGGCACGGCGACGAGGCTGCCCAGAAGGCCGTCTACGCCAATCGGTCTCGCCTGAAATCCGCCGTCGGACGCAAGGCGATGCGCAAGCGTGGTGAGATGGTCGAGCGTAGCTTTGCCCACGTCCTGGATCGCGGCGGCATGCGCCGCGCGTGGCTGCGCGGGCGCGAGAATGTTCACAAGCGTTATTTGATCCACGTCGCCGGGTTCAATCTTGGCATTCTCATGCGCGCCCTGTTCGGTTGCGGCACTCCGAGGGGCGCCAGGGGCGCATCCAAGGCATTCTTGTTCGTAGTTCAGACCGATGTTGCGCTCGTCATCGCCCTCGTCGCCGAGTTCGACGGAGAAAGGGCCATGCTCCTCATCGTTTTTACCCCTGAAGGCGCTGACAGACCCGGCTGAAAACCGACTTCGTCACCGCGCTGCTATGGTCGCATCCTGTTTCGGCGCCGCATGTTGGAGTAGCGGAGAGCCATTTTCGCCGGAATTGACAGAGCGTTCGGGACGGTAGCAGACCCTTTATCGACAAGCCGGCAGGGGAGAGGACATGCCTGAACGGACGTGGGATGAGGAATGCGATGTTCTGATCGTAGGATCGGGCGCGGGGGGATTGACGGCTGCGGTGGCCGCCGCCGACTTGCATGCGCGAGTGATCCTCATCGAAAAGGGTCGCAACTTCGGCGGAACATCAGCTACTTCGGGCGCGGTCTTGTGGGTTCCGGACAGTCATCTGGCCGAAGCTGCCGGACAGCAGGACGATCCGGTAGATGCTGTGCGCTACATAAAGGCGATTGCCGGCGACGAAAGCGATGACATTCTGATCCGCGCTTTTGTTGAAAACGGGCGCGAGATGCTGTCGTATATGAGCCATCATAGCGATGTTGAATATGTCTCTATTCCCTATCCCGACTATCAGCCGGAAGCGCCGGGCGCTCGTTCCGGCTGGCGCAGTCATGACGTCGTCCCCATGGATGGCCGGAAACTGGGTAAGGATCTTGAATATCTGGAACCGCCGCATCCGTCGAACATGCTTTTCGGCCGTTTCGTGTGGAACACCATAGACGCCTCGATGCTTGTGACGCGTAAGCCCGGCTGGATCGGCGCCATGGCGAGGACGCTCTGGCGTTATTATTCCGATATAGGTCAACGGCTCAGATCGAAGCGTTCGCGATATCTCACCGGCGGCAACGCGTTGATCGGGCGGTTGAAGCTGTCCATCGACCGGCGGGGGATCAATATCCGCAGGGAAACGGCACTTGTCGAGATCATCCGCGACGGTGCTCAAGTTGTCGGGGCCGTTGTCGAACGCCATGGCCGCAAGAGCGCCATTCATGTCCATAAGGGCTTGGTGCTGGCGGCAGGAGGCTTTGAGCGGAATGCGGCGCTGCGTGCGCGCTATCTGCCGCAATCGCCCAACCCCGACTGGAGCGGATCGCAATCGAACAATCGGGGTGACGCGCTCGAACTCGCAATGTCCGTCGGCGCGGCGACGGACCGCCTGGATTCGGCTTGGTGGGCGCCAGCGGTGCACGTCAGGGGAGAGAGCCGGTCCCGCCCGCTTTTCTTCGAACGCGCCCTGCCCGGGTCGATCATCGTCAATCAGGCGGGCGACCGCTATTTCAATGAGGCTGTCGACTACCATCTTGCAGGCAGGGCGATGGTTGAGAATGACCGGCCCGGTGCTGGCACGTCGCCGTCCTACATCCTGTTCGATGCCGGGTTCAAATGGCGGTATCCCATGGGGCCGGTCCTGCCGATGATGCCCTTGTGGATGCATTCACGCGCGGTTCGAGATCTGGTGTTCGTCGCGGACGATTGGGGTGAAATGGCGGACAGGATCGGTGTTGACCGTGATCGCCTGCAAGCCACCATCACCCGTTTCAACGACAATGCGAGACAGGGCAGGGATCCCGATTTCCAGCGGGGCGAAAGCCTGTACAATCGCATATATGGCGATCCCAAGATAACCGGAAATCCCAACCTGCTACCGCTTGTGAAGGCGCCTTTCTATGCGTTGGCTATCTATCCGGGTGACATCGGCACCAATGGCGGGTTGGTGACGGATGGCAATGCGAACGTGTTGGATACGGAAGGCCGCCCAATAGGGAATCTCTATGCCACGGGAAACATCACCGCTTCGGCCATGGGCCGCTCCTATCCCGGCGGTGGCGCGACCATCGGGCCGGCTATGACCTTCGGCTATCTCGCTGCCCGCCACGCCATGGGTGTCAACGAGCCGCGTTGAGCGCGCGTGGCCGGCGGGGGATTATTCGGCCGCAGCCATCATCGCCTCGAAATCGGCCACATAGGGTTGATGGGCGGACAACCCGCCATCGACGTGGAGCACCGTGCCGGTGACATAGGCGGCATCGTCCGACGCCAGATAGGCTACAGCCGCAGCGATATCATCGGGTTCCCCCACGCGTGGCGACAGGATCTGCTTCATGAACGGTGACAGGTCGGTCTGGCCGGAATTGGCGAATGCCTGGGTTAAGATCAGTCCGGGCGCGATTGCATTGCATCTTATGTTGTCCCGCGCATGCTGCGTGGCGATGTAACGGGTCATGCTGACGATAGCGCCCTTGGACGAACCATAAGCGACGCGGGCGATGTCTCCCACGAATGCCGATCCCGACGACGTGTTGATGATCGATCCACCGCCGCCCCGCACCATGTGCGGAATGGCAAAGCGGCATGCGAGAAAATAGGCGTCGAGATTGATGCGGAAAGTGGTCCGCCACAGGTCCAGCGGTATATCGGTCACCCGCGTGTCATGGGCGAGGTCGGCGCCAACATAGGCGGCGTTGTTGTGCAATATGTCGAGCCTGCCGAAACGTGAGATTGCAAAGTCCACCAGCGCCTCGATCGATGCTTCATCCTGCGCGTCGAACCTTCTGGCCGCGGCTGCATCGCCGATCTGCGACGCCACCGCAGCGGCGGCTTCCTGGGCTATGTCTGCGACTACGACCCTTGCGCCTTCGCGTGCCAGTCGATGGGCCGTCGCCGACCCGATACCGCCGGCCCCGCCCGTGACGATAGCGACTTTTTCTTCCAGCCTGTTCATCCCAAACTCCCATATGTTCTTCACATAACCATGCGGCGCGAAGAACAATGGGGTCGATAGTCGTGGCGCAAACGCGCATCAGATCATACTTTCGCCGCATCGAAATCCTGACGGACCGCAACGCCTCCTCCTCCCGGTCGAGCCAAGCGATCCGGCGGCGAAAGGGCGCGCGCGGGCATGAATCGGGCGTAGTTGAGTGCGGCTGGAGAAATCTCGCGGCTGAAATCGCGTTACCTGCGTTTCGTTCCGGTCATTCTGTATTGGCAGATGCAATCGGGACGATGGCCCTCGCAGTTAGAACCATCCGGCTCGCATGTAGCTTCCAACTGGGGCCGGTCGACATTCAGATGACGGAGCGAGCCGAAGGCTAGCGTTAGTTGACCGGCCCTAACAATGTCAGCGAAGCAAGGCGCTTTTATTGGAGCGTATCGAGCATTGCGCGCGAATAGGGCATTGTGGCTTCCCCTTTGGCGACCTTTTTCGGCCATTCCCAGTCGGCAATCAGCGCACGGCCAAGCGCGATCATGTCGAATTCCCCGCGCTCGATCCGCGTGGCCACGTCGTAGAAATTATTCTCGACTGCGGCGCCGCCCGTCTCGAAGGAGGCGAACAGGTTTTCCGACAGGCCCACGCCGCCGACCGCCATGGAAGGCTTCCCGCTCAATTTCTTGGCCCAGGCGGCTAGCGGCAGGTCCGATCCTGTGAAGGCCGGCGCGCTGAAATAGAGCGTGCTGGCATCGAACATATCTACGCCAGCTTCCGCCAGCGCGCGCAGCAGCACGCCGAGTTCGTCGGGAGTTTCGGCAATCCGCGCATTGAAATCCTGCTGCTTCCATTGGCCGAACCGGAAAAGGATCGGCATGTCCTCTCCCACCGCCTCGCGCACCGCGCGCACGATTTCCGCGCCGAAGGTCGCGCGCGCGGCCATGTCGCCGCCATAGCGGTCGGTGCGGCGGTTGGTCTCCGACCAGAAGAAGCTGTCGACCAGATAGCCGCTGGCGCCGTGGATCGCGATGCCATCAAACCCGACGTCTCTTGCGTTCTTGGCGCTTCGCGCGAAACCATGGACGACGTCGGCGATCTCTTCCTCGGTCATGGGGCGGGTGGGCTCGATCACGCGGGCGATATAGTCGCGCGTCACTGTCGAGAAGCCGCCGTCTGGACCCCAAAGCCCTGAAGGCCGGAGCGACGGCGCATCGGGATAGGGGCCGGTGCCATCGATACGGAAAACGCCCTGATGCCAGAGTTGCGGAAAGATCTTGCCGCCCGCCTTATGGACCGCATCGGTGACTTTGCGCCACCCATCGAGAGCAGCTTCTCCATGGAGCAGCGGAATATGAGTTTCGGTCCCGCTACCCGCGCCGATCGCGGCAGGCTGGTCGACGCCGATGCCTTCCGTGACGATTAATCCCGTGCCCCCCTCCGCGCGCTTGCGGTAATATTCAACGACCGCCGCGTCAGGGGCATTGGCTGGTGAAAAACTGCGCGTCATCGGCGCCATGGCCAAACGATTGGACAGGGTGAGCCCGCGCAGGGTCATCGGGCGGAACAGCGGTGCGAGCATCGGGTCGGAACTCATGGACATCCTCGATTTGTCATATTAACATACAGACTGTATGTATGTATTTCACGATGATCAAGCCGCTTTCGCAGGCGAATGGATGACAGGCAGGCAAAAAACAGGCAGACGCGCGAGATGAGCACACGCACCCGTCCGCAGATGACGTTTGAGACCCGCGCGTCGTTAATCGCTATGGCGCGCGATGCGTTTGGCCGCCATGGCTTCTCCGGCGTGCCGTTGGAGGATCTCTGCGCGGCGGCGGGTCTGACGCGTGGCGCTCTCTACCATCATTTCGGCAGCAAGCTCGGCCTGTTCGAGGCGGTCGTGGCTGAGATGGACGATGCGCTCGATGAAGCCGTCGAGCGCGCGACCGAGGAAGCTGGAGGGGGGTGGCCGGGCTTTCGCGCCGGTTGCCGCGCTTATCTTCAGGCAATGGTTGCGCCCGATATCCAGCGGATCGTCCTGAACGATGCCCCGGCCGTCATCCCGAACTTTGCAGGGCGCCCTCGCATGCGGCTTTGCACGGCACAGATGGTCGATGTTCTGGAAGGGCTCATGAAGGAAGGGGCCATCCGGCGCACGGATGCAGCCGCCCTTGCCAATGTCATTGCCGGTGCCGTCGCCAATGCCGCCGCATGGGCGACCAGTCGCCAGGATCCTGCGGCAGCCTTCGCGGCGGCGGGAGACACCATCGGTTTGCTTCTGGATGGCCTTGAGATAGCGGAGGTATAGAAGGATTTCGTTTGACGGGAAGCTGGCGAAAACGGGTCACTATGGCGCTGATGAAGCCTCGCCGAAGGCCGTCCTTGCTCCGACCTCCTGGCCTTTAATCCTGTCCTGACCGAGCGGTGAATTATAATGTTCGCGTACAAAACCGGTCTGCACCTAGAAACCGGGTCAGGAGAACCGAATAAGGTCTCAATTGCAGGAGAGCATCGTTGAAACGGCTTGGGAATAAAATCGCCTTCATCACCGGCGGCGCAGGCGGCATAGGCATGGCGTGCGCTGAACGCTTCATCGCGGAAGGTGCCAAAGTCATTGTTGCCGACCTGTTCGGGGATGCAGCGAGGAAGGCTGCGGATCGGCTTGGTCCGGAAGCGCTCGGCCTCGGCGTCGATATTGGCGATGAAGCCTCGGTTCGGGAAGGCATGGCGGCGGCGATCAGGCATTTCGGCCGGATCGACATCCTGTTCAACAATGCCGCGCTGACCAACCCGGCGTCGATGAACCTCGACACCGACGTCGTCAATGTCCCCATGGACATCTGGAGCAATACGCTTCACGTCAACCTGACCGGTACGATGTTATGTTGCCGTCACGCAATTCCACACATGGCGGAAAATGGTGGCGGAACCATCCTGAACACAGCTTCGGGCGCGGGACTTGCCGCCGACGTCACCCGCGTCGCCTATGGTGTTTCGAAGGCCGGGATGATCGCGCTCACCAAATATGTCGCCACGCACCACGGCCACCAGGGCATTCGCGCCAATGCAATCTGCCCCGGTCCGGTTATCACCCCGCTCTCACTGGATATTGGCGGCGACATGATGCCGCTGGTCAAGCGGCAGACGCCCCTCGGCAAGCTGGGAGCGCCCAAAGATATCGCGGCATTGGCGACTTTTCTGGTTGCCGACGAATCCGAATATATCAACGGCGAAATCATCACCATCGACGGCGGCACGATGGCGCATCACGCCCATGTCCCGGACATGCAGGACTATCTCAAATCCAAAGCGGCTACCTGATTATTGACGCCGTGCGCGAGCGCGGAATTAAGAAGGGAATGGCCGGGGATAATCCAGCACGCGCGTTCTGGCTTGAATATGCAGATTGCCTTGAGACAGATGACCGGAGAAGGAGTGAACATGCTCAGACTGAAAAATCGCGTGGGAATCGTAACCGGCTCGGGCAAGGATATCGGGGAAGCCACAGCGCGGCGTTTGGCGTCGGAGGGGGCGACGGTGATACTCGCGGATATCGCTTTCGAAGCGGCCAGCAATGTCGCTGCGTCGATTGTCGCGAACGGAGGGCAGGCGTCGGCCATTGCGCTCGACCTGGCGGAAGAAGATAGCATCCGGGCTCTTTATAAAGAGGTTGCCGCGCGTCACGGTCAGCTGGATTTTGTCCATAATAATGCGGCAGACACTCGCGTTGAGCAGATGGCGGGCGATATGGATCTGGCCAATATGGATGCCGCCATCTGGGACCGGGCATTCGACGTCAATACGCGAGGAACCATGCTTATGATCAAGCATGCCCTGCCAGCGATGCTCGCCAGGAAGCAAGGCTCGATTGTCAATACCAGTTCCGGCGCAGCCCTTCGGGGCGACTTTTACGGGCCAGCCTATGCTGCGTCCAAATCGGCGATCAATTGCCTCACTGTTTATGCTGCAACGCAATATGGCAAGCAGGGGATACGCTGCAACGTGGTTTCTCCCGGCATGATCTTGACCCATGGCGCGCAGCAGACGGTGCCGCCGGCGCAATTGAAGCGGATACAGACCCACAAGCTGACGCCCTATCTGGGAGAACCGGACGACATCGCCGCTGCCGTCGCGTGGCTGGTGTCCGACGATGCACGTTTTGTGACGGGCCAGATCATTCAGGTCGATGGCGGCATCACGGCCCATATGCCATATTTCGCTGAAAATAGTGCGGCTTTCGACGCAGATCCTACCGCTCGGCCGGATGAGCTATAGGTTGCGTTGAAATCGGAAGCAGAGGAAATCTGGTGCAGCGAAGGGATTGGCGATGGACTATCTAGCCCAGGTGAAAGAACGTTGCCTCGCTGAACGCACTGTCGCGACGAGGGAGCGTTACGACAAGTTCATCCACGATGCGATCGATCCCTGGCATAAACATATGCTGACCGTTTTGCGGGATCATTGGTGGTCGGAAATTATCGGCGATGTCGATGCGACCATGGCAACTCTCGTCAAAGATCCCGTCTATCAGTTCCATGGCGGATCTCTGCATACGGCGGTTGTCAACACAACCGAAGCGGCAAGGGAGATGTACGCGTCACTTTATGACGCGGGCTATTATCCGGGAGGCGTATTGGAAAATATGCGTATTGCCTGCGCGGATTGGGGCGTCGTCATCGAATCCGATCTTACCAGCGTGCTTCCCGGCGCGGCTTTCAATTTGCCGAATATGCGAATTGATCCGGCCTTGCCCTATCAAAGCACTTCTCAAGCCATGCAGTCGCAACCATTTGACCGGGAGACCGGGCTTATGAAGGGCGAGATCGTATATTTGGGCGATATCACAGAAATTTTCATAGCGCGCCGCTGACAAAGCCGATCGGCGGACCGATGCTCTGGACCATGAGCCGATCCGTCATGAACCGGCTGGCCGTCCAGCTTGAAAGGTCCGCCGACGCCGTGGGGATTCATGGCGAATTTGCCATAAGCTCAAAGATTTCGCGGCCTAAACCAGAGTCTAATTATTTATCGTGCATCGAAATGACCGGCATGCGAAGCGGGGTGGAAATATCGTCTCGACATGATGGATGGAGCGGAGAAATATGGGTCAATTGACAGGCAAGGTTGCGATCGTAACGGGATCGGGCGCGAATATCGGCGAAGCATGCGCGCGGGCGCTGGCTGAAGCGGGCGCTTCGGTCGTGCTTGCCGATATCAATATCGCCGGTGCCGAGCGCGTGGCCGGGGAGATCGCCTCTGCCGGCGGCGCAGCGTTCGCACAGTCCCTTGACCTTGCCGAAGAGGACAGCATTCAGGCGGTCATCGACGCCACCATGGCCCGTTTCGGAAAGATTGACGTGTTGCACAACAATGCCGCCGACACGCGCCTGGAACAGATGGGCGCCGACATGCGGCTCGACCAGATGGACGCGGCGGTCTGGGACCAGGCGTTCAAGATCAACACGCGCGGCACCATGCTGATGATCAAGCATGCCGCGCCGCACATGATCGCGGGCGGCGGCGGATCGATCATCAACACGTCGACCGGCGTGGCGTTGACGGGAGACATCTTCAATCCCGCTTATTCATCGTCGAAAGCGGCGGTGAACGCCCTGACGAAGAACACGGCGGTTCAGTTCGGCCGCTACAATATCCGCTGCAACGCCATCACGCCGGGCCTGGTCCTCTCTCCGCTGGCCCGTGAGATGATGGGAGAAGCCCAGATCGACACGATACAGCGCCATGTGCTGCTGCCGCGCTTCAGCCGGCCTGAGGATATTGCGGGCGCGGTGGTGTTCTTCGCTTCCGACGCATCGAACTTCATCACCGGCCAGATCCTTTCCGTCGACGGCGGCATCGTGCATCATACGCCCTATGTGGCTGACATGCTGGCCGCCATGGCCGCCGCCGAGCCCGCGAACTGACAGAGCGCGTCGCGCTCCCAACGGGTGCCCGCCCGCCTCCCTGACAGATACGAGAACGCCGAGGGACATATGCCAGCTACCAATGCCGCGGGCGGCGAACGCAAATATTGGGGCGTTATTCCCATGATGCCAGCGCCGATGCTCAGCGATATGACGAAACGCATGGAGGACATCGGCTTCGAAGGCGCGACTGCGTTGCAGATTTATGGGCCGCCATGGCCGAGTCTGTCGGTTGCGGCGGCGGCGACATCACGCTTGAAGGTAGCCACGGGCGTCGCGGTAGCGGCTTCCCGGAGCCCCTTTGAAACGGCGATGATTGCAATGGACATGGATCGCATCAGCCAGGGCCGCTTCATCCTGGGGCTGGGCACGGGCGTTTCGTCCGTCAACGTCGGTTCTTACGGTGTGCCGGATTACAAGCTGATAACCCACATGCGCGATACGGTGGCCGCTGTCAGGCATGTCATCGGCAATGCTCACAAGGGCCTGTCGCCGTATCGGGGCGCATATTATAGTGCTGATTTTCAGGAACTGATGCTGACGGCGCCGCCCGTGCGGGAAAATCTTCCGATATGGGTTGCGGCGCTGCGTGAGCGTCTGACGGACACTGCCTTGGAAATCGCGGACGGGTTGATCGTCCACTCTCTCTGGTCGGTGGACTATACCGTCGAGCAAGGCCCGCGCATTGCCGCCAAACTCGCAGAATTTGGCCGGGAACGCTCCGCTGTCGAAATCAATGCATGGCCTTGGGTCGCCGTGAACGACGACGAGCAAGCAGCGGTCGATGATGCGCGCCCGACAGTTGCCGGTTATGCGGGCATCAAGGAATATGAACCCTTCTTCGCAGCGCGTGGATTCCTGAAGGAAGCAAAGCTGTGCCAGCAGGGCGATCAGAGCAATTCGCTTGCCGTGATGCACCATGTCCCGGACGAAATGGTCAAGGCGTTCGTCGCGTGTGGCAGTGTGGATCAGGTGCTCGAACAACTGGAACCGTTCTGGTCGGTGGTTGATTCCCTCTGTCCGATGTCGCCATACCGCCATCTCAATATGGAAAAGCTCACATTCTATGGCGCGGGCCTGCATCGTCTTGTGGCAGCGGCCAAGCGTTGATCCAAGGATGAAGTGATAGATCAGGCAGCGTGCGCGATTCATTGACAAAGCGCGAAGTTTGATCGCTCAGGCGCATAAGCGTCAGCGGATAGTAAATTACCACAGGGGCGCCGACGCGCCATAGTCAGGACTAGGAGCGGAAGATGCAGTGGGATGTCATCGTGGTCGGATCAGGAGCGGGTGGCTTGACGGCTGCGGTTCGCGCAGCCAAGGCGGGCCTGAAGGTGCTTGTCCTTGAAAAAGGGGAGCATTTTGGCGGCACGACTGCGGTGTCGGGCGGGGGTATCTGGATTCCAGGCAGTCCCCAGGCCCAGGCCGAAGGTCTCGCGGATTCCCCTGCCATCGCACGCGACTACATCCTCAAAGTGATAGGCGAAAGCGCGCGCGCGGAGTTGATTGACGCTTATCTGGATAACGGCCCTGAAATGGTATCCTGGTTGGCGGCAAACAGCGAGGTCGTCTTTCTGATGTCGTTGCCCAGCAGCGACTGGTATCCCGAGATACCCGGCGCCAGACATTATGGCCGGGTTCTCAGCCCCCGCGAATATGATGGAAAGAAGTTGGGGGCTTATTTCCCGCAGCTCCGTCCAGGCCGGGAAGAGTTCAACGCGCCGGGTGGCTTCATGATCGACATGTTCGACCTGCCCTATCTCGCGCAGATGCCCAAGCCGAAGGCGCTCTGGCATTTTGGCAAGCTCGCCGCGCGGTTCGGCACGGACAAGCTTCGGGGATATAAGCGGGGCACGCGCCTGACGATGGGTAATGCGCTTGTGGCCGCGCTGCTGAAATCCGCGCTGGATGCGGGCGTGACATTGCGGAAGAGCGCCGCCGTCGAAGGGCTGTTGACCGAAGGGCGGCGCATTTCCGGCGTGCGGGTGTCGGCCAACGGCGGGACAGAGACGCATGAGGCGCGGTTCGGCGTCGTCTTGGCGTCCGGAGGGTTTTCGGCGAATGAGCAGCTGCGTAAAGCCTATATCCCCTATGCGGACCAACATGTCTCGATCTTGCCTTACGAAAATGTCGGCGATGGCATGAACATGGGCCTGGAGGCGGGCGCCTCGCTTGATGGTGAGAACCTCATCAACGCCGTATGGTCGGTGGTGTCGACCTTGCGGCGGGAGGATGGGTATCTTGCCCGCTACGCGCACCTGATGGACATGTCGAAGCCGGGCTGCATCGCCGTCAACGCAAAGGGTGAGCGGTTCGGCAACGAGGCATCGGTGCATTTCGTCGAGGCCATGCACGAGACGGGCTCAGTGCCCGCCTACATTATCAACGATGCTGCTGGCGTGAAGAAATATGGGCTGGGCATGGTCTATCCCGGCGCGCCGAACCTGAAGAAGCTGCTTCATGCCGGATATGTCATTGAAGGGGCCACGCTGAGCGAACTCGCTCACAAAATCGGGGTCGATCCCAATGGGCTTGAGCAGACCGTCGCACGCGTCAATCAAATGGCTGAGACGGGGAAGGACGCCGATTTCGGGAAGGGCGATACCTTGATCGATCAGGAAATTGGCGATCCCAAACACTCACCAAATCCGTGTTTCGGTCCGCTGGGCAAGGGGCCCTATTATGCCGTGAAAATTCATCCTGGAGATGGCTCAACCACCGTGGGTCTGCGGATCGATAACCGGTGTCGCGTCACCGATGCGAATGGCGATCCGGTTGAAGGACTATATGCCGCCGGTCTGGATGCCAATTCGATCTGGCGTGGCAAGTCGCCGGCGCATGGCTGCAATGTGGGTCCGGCCATGGTTTTGGGTTACATTGCGGGCAAGTCGCTTGCGGAAGCGGGGGCGGGTGCGTGATGCGAAAGATCTGAGTTGGTCGATGCAGGCTATCCGCCGGTTTTGAACCGGACTTTCACGATTATAGCTAGGCGAAGAACATGAAAATCAACATCGCAATCCCCCATGCATTGGAAATTCCGGCGCTTACTCAGCCTTGGGAACTGATGCTCGATCACAAGGACGTTCTGCGGGCGATGAAGCTGGCGGACGATCTGGGGTTCCACAAGTGCATGCTCGGCGAACATTTCCTTATTCCCAGCGATCATCTGGAAGCGAGCGGCGCATTCTGGCACCATGGAACCGTGTTTCTCGCGGGGATTGCTGGCGCGACCGAGCGGCTTGGCCTAGCCTCCTCAATCAATATCCTGCCTCTTCAAAACGCGATCGTTCAGGCGAAGGCCTGGTCGACAATCGATTGGCTGAGCGGCGGTCGCGGCACCGCCGTCGTAGCCGTCGGGTGGCTGAAGGAGGAATTCGATCTGCTTGGGGTTCCTTTCCGGGAACGCGGCGCAATATGCGACGAATATGTGCAGGCGATGATCGCCCTGTGGACAGAGGACAAGCCGGAATTCGAAGGCAAATATGTCTCGTTCAAGGATGTGGGATATGAACCGAAGCCACGGAATCTGCCGCTATGGTTTGGCGGCGATGCCGAGGCCCCGTTAAAGCGCATCGCCAAATGGGGTGACGGATGGAATCCTTTCCTGACGCCGCCGAGTCAATTTCCCGAGGCGCTCGATTTCATTCGTTCGCAGCCCGACTATCACGGCCGTCCGATCGAACTCTTCTTCCCGATCGAGGCGATGAAGTTGGGCGACGGCCATGTCGAGAACAAGGCCGCGGCAGAGACGATCGGTTCCTGGAACGTGCAGCAGACTATCGATCTTTGCGGTTGGCTAGGTGAACTGGGTGTTACGGAGACGATCATTCCGCTGCCTCCGCTCGACAGTTTCGATGCGTATCTCGATCGCATGCGCTGGGTTGCTCAGGAAATCATGCCAAAAATGGGCTGATCCTGCTCGAAAACCTAATGCAATCTACGGGCGTTTATTGGACTTGATCCGATTCAATCTCATCGGATCAAGTCTCGCCGAGGCTCCTGTGCATCCCGCATGCGCTGAAGCTTGCGGCGTTTGCGGATCAGCGCCTGCACGGGGCTGAGTGTTGATCCACAGGTCGCGTCCACCGGCTAACAATCCTTGTTAGCTATTGCGGCCAGCACGAAATCGATGCTCATGGCGCACCAGGCGGCTACGTCCATATCATTGTCATACCGCGTTCGGGAGACAAGTGAGACGAGAGGAAAATGCGTGAACCATGTGGTCACGAGGCTGAAAATAATCCAGAAAAGATGATCTGGATCAACATTGTCCCGGAAGGTGCCATTCGCGCGCCCACGTCCGACGATCTCGCCCAGAACCTCGTCGATAAGCTTTCGCATCACCATGGCGAGGGGGCTTCCTTTCCCCACATGCGCGAAACCATGTTGGGCTTCGTCGATCGTCATCTTGGCGATCTGGGGGCGGTCCATATAATCGCGAAACAAGTTCTGCATGAATTTCGCAAGCGCCGTTTCGGGTGGAAATGCGCTATATTCCGTGCATCCGATAAATTTTGTTGTGCCTTCGGCAGCCTCCTTAAGAATAAGGCTATAGAGCTCTGCCTTACTCCCGAAGTAATAATAGAGCAGCTGCTTTGAAACCTTCGCGCGCCGGCAAATCGAATCGACCGTCGCGCTATCGAACCCGGAACTGGCGAACTCTTCCTTCGCTGCGTCCAGAATATCAACGATGGTGGTGGCGTTGGATGACCGCCGTCCGCGCGTCATGGCCGTCGCAGCATCGTGGTGATCGCTGCTCAATGGCATGGCTCAACCCCTCCTTTTCATCGGCAATCGCTCCGCCTGACCAAGCGTTGAATTATTGCTTTTTACGCTAGCGGCTGCGCGCCCTAAACACAACTTATCAGCCGCTGGTGATGACGAGTGCGGGGCGAAGCTTGGGTGCGGAGGCGACTGCACAAAATCCCGCTGGGCTATGTTTTGGCCAAATCCGACATTGAAAATTCGAGGGAATTTATGTCCGTTGCAAATCTGCTTGCCAAACCCGAACTCCCGGAACTTGACACCGATCGCTTTATCGACATCGACCTGTTCGGTCAGGATATGAAGGCCAATGCTCCGGCATATTTTTCGGAGTGGGCGACGAAGCCTCCGTTTTACGCGACGGTTCAGGGCCATGCCCATGTCGTCATCTGCCGACACGAACAGGTGCAATGGGCGCTGCGGACGCATGAGATTATCAGTGCTGTCCCGCATCAGGGTTGGGGCACGGATCTTTTCGACTATTTCAATGGATTGCCTCTGGTCGTCGACTTCGATCCGCCGGAGCATTCGCGGATGCGCCGCCTGATGCAGCCGGGCTTTGCCCCAAATCGCATTTCCAGGCTGAAACCGCTGATCGACTCTATGATTGACGATCTTGCGAAAGTCATGGCGGAAAAGAATGACTTCAACATGGTGACCGATTTCGCCGGTCCGCTCATGTATCAGATACTGCTGGGCGGCGTGTTCGAGTTCGAGCCGGACGTCTGGCCACTTTTCATCAATCTTTCCAATGCTCTGGAACTGGTGGCGACGGTCCCGCCCGGCGCGCCCAAGCCACCGGAATATATGGCGGCGTTCGACGCTGTTTACGAATTTTGCGGCAAGCTGATCGAAGATCGCCGTATCAACCCCAAGGACGATCTTGTCGGTTCGGTAATCGCCGCCCATGACGAGAAGGGGGCGATTTCGATCGAGGAGCTGTTTTCGACCCTGGTTCAGCTTTTCACGGCTGGCCTGGGGACCGTGCCGGCGACATCGTCGAACGCGGTGCTGCGGCTGTTACGGCATCCAGACCAACTCGCATTGCTACGGAAAGACCCGTCGCTCCTGAACATGGCTCTGGAAGAGTGCATGCGCGTCGATTGCCTGGGCAACTTCCGCCATCGCTTCGTGGTCAAGGAGCATGTGATCGACGGTACGCCCGTCTATCCCGGCATGGTCGCCCATCTGGCGCTTGGCGCCGCGAACTACGACCCTGACAAATATCCGGACCCCACTCGTTTCGACATCACGCGCGAGCCGCGCGACATTCTCACTTTCGGTTTTGGTCCACATCTTTGCCCCGGCAACAACCTAGCGCGGATGGTCACGCGGGCCATCGTGAGCCGCCTGATCTTCGGCTTCCCGGATCTGCGGCTTACCAATACCGATGACGTGATCGTCTATGGTGGGATGCCTACCGAGCGTTTCCCGACCAATGTCAATCTGAGCGTGGACTGATCGGCCGAAGCCGCAAAATAAGGAGAGGAGATAGATGGTGTTCGGAGATTGGACCGGTCAGGTTTTCAGCGCCGACGGCGGCATCGTGCGCCATCTTCCATTTTACGCGGATGCCATGGCGCAGATGAGCGGCAATTAAAACGGAAGAGAGAACGGACATGGCATCTTATGTGATGAGCGTCATGCAGAAGCATGATCTGGAAAAATATGCCGAATATTCGGCGCAGGGCTTTGTCTCGCTCAATGGTATCGAATGTGAAGTCATTGTCGGTGAGGGGATCGAACTGTTGGAGGGCGCCCCGCCTGGCAGTAGTGTCGTGATCATAAGGTTCCCGGACAATGACGCGGCCATGCGCTGGTATCGGTCGGACGCCTATCAAAAGGCTATCCCGATGCGCCATGCCGCAGCGGACACCGCTTTCGTCTTGCATTTTACCGACAATAAATAATCCGAACCAGCGACAGTCTGGCAAATAGTAGAGGGTAAATAATGAGCAAATATACGACCATGTTCAGCCCGATCAAGATCGGACGGATGGAGATCAGGAACCGGGTTTTCATGTCCCCGCACGGCATGGTCGGTCTGGGCATAGGAACGGATCGCCAGGTCGGTTATTTTGAGGCGCGCGCGAAAGGCGGAGCGGGGCTGATGGTGATCGCCAGTTGCCAGGTTGTTCCGGCGCCGCTTGTCCCGCCGGGCTGGTTCATAGAAGCCTATAATCCCGATCATATCCCGGCGATCCGACGGATCGTCGAGGCGGCGCACAAACATGGCGCGAAGATCGCCGTCCAGGGCGTCTGGATGATGGCCGATCCGGCCAAGGCGCAGGCATCGGCGATCGCGCCGCACACCGTGCTTGCCGATACACAGCCTCGCTCGATGACCATCGACGAGATTCAGGAATTGATCGAAGCCCATGCCGTGGCAGCGGCCCATGCCGAACAGGCCGGAGCCGACGGGTTTGAATTCCCCATCAACGCTGGCGGCGGCCTGCAAAGCTTCACATCCGAATTCTACAACCAGCGCAGCGACCGCTATGGCGGCAGCCTGGAAAACCGCATGCGTATCGTGACTGAGATCATCGCCGCGATCCGCGAACGCGTACGGCCCGATTTCGCCATCGGCGTGGCGGTCAACGCCGATGAATCGACACTGGGCGCGAGCGGTATCGACGATGGGATCGCCCAGTGCCGCATCCTGGAAGAAACCGGCATGGTCGACTGGCTGCGGATCACGGCGCGCGGGCAGAAGCCGCAGATGACGCAATATCACTATCCTTCCTCCTATATGGCGAAGGAGGGCACGCATCTGGACGCCGCCGAAGCGGTCAAGAAAGCGGTCAGCCTCCCCGTGGTCAGTGGCGGACGCATCCTGACTCCCGCCTTTGCGGATCAGGCGATTGCCGATGGGCGTTGCGACATGGTGTTTGTCGCCCGTTCCGTGATTGCCGATCCCGAATGGCCCAACAAATGCCGGGACGACCAGACCAGCGAGATTCGCGCCTGCATAGGCGATCTTGAAGGCTGCTTCCTGCGCTCTTGCTATGGCCAGCCGGTTGGCTGCACGGTGAATCCCGATATCGGTTTCGAACATGAAGGGCCGCTGACGCCGGCCGGGAATAAGAAGCATGTGCTTGTCGTGGGCGCCGGTCCTGCTGGCATGCAGGCGGCACTGGTCGCGGCGAAACGTGGTCATAAGGTCACGGTTCTGGAAAAGTCCGACAGGATTGGGGGCCATGTCACCCTGCAGGCCATGCTTCCCGGCCTGGAAGATCGGGCGGACCTCATTCGCTGGCTAAAGCTTCAACTCGATAAGGAGGGCGTGGAAATCCAAACGGGGAGCGAAGCCACGCCTGAATCCATCAAGGCGCTTTCGCCCGATGCCGTGATCATTGCCACGGGCGCGCGCTATTCCAAGACCGGGGCAAGCAAGAGCCAACTGACCGGCGTGCCCGGCGCGAACCTGTCCCATGTCCTGACGCCGGAGGAGCTTCTTCTGGAAAAAGCGCGGACCGGCAATCGCATTGTCGTGTATGACAACACCTCATACGAAGTCGGCCCCGGCATTGCCGAGCATCTGGCGGATCAGGGCAAGGAGGTCTTTCTTCTTACGATGGACTCCGCGATGGCCATGTCGGTCACGGAACTCGGTCTGAACAAGGTCGTCGCGCGCAGGGTCATTCCCAAGGTGACGTTCATGCCATCGGCCGAAATCACCGGTATTGACGAGCATGACGTCCATGTGCGTGGCTTCCTGTCCGGCGAGAAGTCGGTTCTGGAAGGGATCGACAACATTATCCTCGTCACTTCCAAGCCTCCGCAGGAAGATCTCTATCATGCTCTGATCGCCGACATGCCCGACATTCGCATCATCGGTGACGCCCGCGAAGCGCGCTGGAGCGTTTTCGCGACCGATGAGGCGATAAAGGATGGGCGAATGGCCGGGCTGGCGGTGTGAGGAGGCCGGGGCGTCGTTCTTCACGCAGATGACCAATGCCTATCATAGGAGAAATAAACAAATGTCAGTCCTGATCGACAATCGTGATGCCTGGGCCCCGGACGTGATAGATACGGCCGTGGTTCCTCGTCCCTATCCCAACCGCACCGGCCGACTGCCATGGAACAAGGACGACATGACCGCGGAGAGGCTCACTGGCCTTCTTCAAAACAAATATCCCGGGATCGTGGTGGAGGATCTGGTCGTCCACCAGTTCATTGACAGCCATACGAGCAAGCTTCGCATCGCCGTCAAGCTCAACGATGTCGGCGTGAAAGCCGGGATTCCGGAACGACTCTGCATCAAGTCGAACTATTCCGGTCTTCACGACAATGTCGACATCTGCGCGATCGAGGCCCGTTTCTACCATTTCATGGCGCATCTCATGAAATGCCCCACGGTGACCTGCTATTATGCTGACTGGGATGATGATGGAAGCGGGCAGGGCCTCATCATTCTGGAGGATCTGGAAAAATATGGCGGACATTTCGGGCAGAGCACCGATCTGAACGGCGTGGCCGAAGTGGCGAAGTTGCTCGAAGGGCTTGCCGTTCTCCACGGCAGTCTCTGGGGCAGTCCGGTGCTCGATGAGCATGAATGGCTCCAGACGTCGATGGATACGCCGATCGACAATGATCAGATTCGGATCATGTGGCCGTATATCGAGGCCAATCTGGCCGATCCCGAAGTCTGCAAGGTTATTCCGCAAAAGCTGATCGACGATCCCGACCGGCTGCAACGCGCTTTCGACAAGCTCGCCGAGTGGGAGCTTTCTCAGACCACGCCCCGTTGCGTGAACCTTGGCGACTGTCATCAGGGGAACACCTATCGAAAGCCTGATGGCGAGCGTATCTGGCTGGACTGGCAACTCGTCCGCAAGGGACGGCCCTGGCGCGACCTCACCTACCTCATGATCGGTGCGCTTACCATTGAGGAGCGCCGCGCATCAGAGCGCCAGCTCCTTTCGCACTATCGTGAGGCCCTGGTGGCGACGGGCGCCCGCGACGTGCCGGATCTCGACAGCATCTTTGAGCAATATCGCCGCTGGGTGATCTACGGCATGCAGGCATGGATCGCGAATATGGACTTTTGGGGGCAGGTCGGCCTCCCGATGAATGAACGGTTTTTCACCGCTGGCGAGGATCTCGGGACGTGGAAGCTCTTGCTGGGCGACTGACATCCGAACATTGCGAAAGCTGCCGGCTCGTCGATGCCGTCGCCGTGCCAGTCACCGGGAGCATAAGATCCTGCGCCCGGTGACGAACTGCCAAAACCAGAGCTTTACTTGGGAAGGATCGAACTGGATAGTCCCGTAAAGGAGAGAGTGATGGTACCCAAATTCTGCCGTTTGGCATGGCGCGTCAACGATATGGAGAACTTCACCAGCCAAATGGGCGAACTGGTGGGCGCCAAATTCTTCACGCCCGGCTTCATTGCCGAATTATACCCCGATGCCGATTTCAAAGTGATGTTCGGGGAACATGGGATCGAGCCTATCCAGCCGGGCGCAGAGGGACTCGCCTTCGGCGAAGATTCCGGTTCCTTGATTGAAATCGCCATCGACGTCGCCAATGCGGAAGACGTGCGGGCGAAGCTGGAAGGAGCGGGCTATCAACCCACGGCGATCAGCTATCTGCCGGTTCCGGCAGTCAATGAATATCTGTTTGGCAGCGATTTCCATGGTGTGCCGTTCCTCGCCTGCACGGAAGGGGTGAATGAGGAACAAATTCGCTCCGAACGACCATTCGATTTCCTTGCTGACGCCGCGCCCCCCAAGGTCGCTTGCGTGACGCTGGTCGTTAAAGATGCGGACGCGCTGGCCGCGGACCTCAAGAGCTTCCATGGCATGGACTTTATGGAGTCGGACCCGGCTGGTTTCGCGCGACGCGCACTCATCGGGCCACATCGTGTGAAGCTGATCGAAGGTCCTTCGGCGCTTCTCGACGGTGTGGAAGGCCCGTTGGTTTCGGCGGACATCATCCTCTCCGATGTCGAGGCGGCAAGGGCCAGGTTCGAGGCAGCCGGATATGGCGTGAAGCACATCCGTCCGCTCGCCTCAGGCGGTAACGCCTATTATTTTGGCCCAACCGTGCAAGGTTTCCCTGTCACGCTCTATCCGACGAGCGCGGACGCCGAAATATTAGGACTTGAGGTGAAGCCCAGTTGAATGACGGCAAGATTCCAGAACTCCACCTTATACAAGGTGGCGTTTGAGCGACTTGGAAATGTCAGGGCTGGAGCGGGTGAAGGGAATCGAACCCTCGTCGTAAGCTTGGGAAGCCTTCGCGGTTACGGTTTTCTGCGAGTTTTTCGCGGAAGTCAAAGCGAACAAAAGCGATCCATAGCGTGCCAGTTTCGTGAACAGGTGGACTGCTTACCGCAGTTTTACCGCACACGAAACGGGCCGGAATGCGCGTACACAACGCATCCGGCCCTCCACACGCGAAGGAGCCGCGCATGGACTGTGACCTTATAGCGCCAGATGGCGTGCCAGTCGTCTACTTCATTGGATGGCACGGGATGGATGTGAAGATTGGCTTCACGCGCCACCTCCGGGACCGACTGACAGAACTTACCAAACGGACTGGATGCCCTCAGAGATTACTGGCCGCGACGCCGGGCAGTTTCAAAATTGAGCGCGCTTATCACAAGCGGTTCGAGGCCACCCGCAAACATGGCGAATGGTTCAATTGGTCGCCAGAGATTGAGGCCGAGATTGCCCGCCTTTCCTCCCACCTCCCGGAGGTCTCCCATGTCTGAAGACCTGCTGAGGCTGGCTGAGAGGGTGGGGCAAGAGCAAGGCCCATCCTATGAGCTCGACTGCGCCATCTGGGATGCGGTCTACCCCGGCGAGCGCCAGGCCCGCTTCGACAAGCTGACCGCCAAGGGCCAGCCCTACCATGGACGCCTTGGACCTGCCGACATGGATGGCTATGTGCGGCCTCTCCGCGCGTTCACCGCCTCCATGGATGCCGCGATGACGCTCGTGCCGGAATGGTTCTGCGTATCAGCTATGGGCGAAGTGCCGGACGATCTGGATTGGTATTGCTGCCTGTGGGGCGAGCATGAAAGCGACGGGGAGCCGGAGAGGCGCGCAAAGACGCTTCCGCTCGCGATCACGTCCGCCGCCCTCCGCGCCCGCGCCTCCATAGGTAAGGGGGAGTAGGGGGATGGGACAGTGGGAAGCATCCGCTGGCGCGTCCGATGAATGGTATACGCCGCCCTATATCTTTGAGGCCCTTGGTGAGACGTTCGATATGGATGTGGCCGCTCCGATGCTGCTGCCTTCGTGGATTGGGGACAGGCTCAATCCCACCAGCCCCCAAGGTGGACGCAGATGGTTATGGAAAGATAGCCTCGAAACGGACTGGGCGGGCTTCGTCTGGATGAACCCGCCGTTCGGAGGCCGCAACTCTCTTGCGCCTTGGTTGAAGCAGTTCTTTGACCACGGAAACGGCATCGCCCTGACACCCGACCGGACAAGCGCGCTGTGGTTCCGAGATGCGTGGGAACGCGCGGATCTGGCGCTGTTCATGCCCAAGGTCCGGTTCATTCGGCCAGACGGCAGCGTAGGCAAGCAACCCGCCAACGGAACCTGCCTCTGGGCATCCGGCAATCGAGCAATCAACGCACTGGAGCGGGCCGCGAGTGTCGGCCTTGGCATCCTCGCGCAGCCTAGAAAGGTCGCAGCATGACCACCACCCAACCCGACAGCATGACCAAGGATGAGTTCTGCGCGCGTTTCAAGGCCCGGATGATCGCACGCGCTGGTGAGCCAGTCATTATCGGCAATGCCGTGCTTTATCATGGGGACAGCCGCGAGATCATCCCCACGCTTTCAAAAGGCACGTATTCTTCCTGCCTGACGGACAGCCCATATGGTGACGACTATAGCAGCGGCTGGGCGACTAAGTCGCTCTGGTCCGAAAGCAATATTCGTAACGACAAGGACACGGCGGTTCGCGATCAGGTGTTGGCGCTGATTGGAGACGTGCCAACGCTCTGCTTCGGCAAGTGGTCGAAGGAGCAGCCGACCGGCACGCGTATGGTGCTGATCTGGGACAAGGGCGGTGCGCTCGGCATGGGCGATTTGCGTATCCCGTGGAAGCCGGATCACGAGGAAATTTATGTCCTGGGTGACCCTGCGCGCTTCGTGGGACGGCGGGATTGTGGTTCGGTCATCTACTGTCCACCAGTCCAGAGCATGGCGAAGAACGGTCGCCAGCACCCGAATGAGAAGCCGGTCGCGCTACTGTGCAAGCTGTTGGAGAAGCTGCCTGCAGGGCCGGTCATCGACCCCTTCATGGGGTCGGGGTCCACTCTGGTAGCAGCTACGCGACTCGGCAGGCCATCAATCGGGATCGAGAGCGATCCAGTCTATTTCGAGCGGGCAATCAAGCGCGTGCAGGAAGCCCAGCGACAAGATGATCTATTCGGAGACGCCGCATGACCAAGGATGAAGTGCTGCTGGTAGCGGCGCGAAACGTCATCGCCGCCATGTTTGACCACTATAAGGCTCGCAATGGCCGTATGTGCAGCATCGAAGGGGATGACGGCGAAAAGTGCTGGATCGTCCCATTCGAGGCAATGGGCGACCTTATTCTTGCGGTTGAAAACGCTCCCACCCCCTCCAGTGCGGATAATGCACTGAGGGAGGCGCTGGAAGCCGGGTGCGTCGTCCTGGAGGGACGGGGAACCGGTCTCTATGATGAGGCGCTTGACTCGATCGGCCTGATGCCCGCCGCCCTCGCACCCTCGCCCGCCGCTGAGGCTGAGCCGGTGAATCAGTTTCGCAGGGCTGGATGCTCGGATTGGTATGATGGCCTTCCAGATCATGAGGACGGGAAAGGGCCATATGAAACGCGAACGCTCTACGCCGCCCCCGTCTCGCCCACGCCGGTAGAAGCTGGGGCGCTGCGGGAGAAGGAAATCTGCCCTTATTGCAATGGTTGTGGCGAGCATGATGCGTCTGGATCGCCATGTGCTGTGTGCAATGGGTCGGGAGGCATCGACCCCGACGAAGAAGCTTATGAAATGGGCAGGAGAGATGGCTATGAGCAGGCCATAGCGGACGTGGATCGGTGCACGGGTGGCGACGGTGAATATTTCGCCAGCACTATTCCTGGCCAAGGCTGTCCTGATTGGCAGTCCATGGTGGCCAAGATTGTTGATCGGTTCACCGCCCTCTCCCAGCCCGGCAGCAAGGAGCGCTGAGGTATGGGAAAGGCCACCGTCACCATCATGACATGCGACCGTTGCGACGAGCGTGAAGAAATCCGCCTACCCGATCAGGAATACGCGTGGGGCCGTATCCATTTCGCACAGATCAACGGGCCAATCTGGATTGGTTCACAACACAACAAGCCCGGTGGGGCGGAGCATCTCGATATGTGCCCAGCTTGCATGAAAGACGCCAAGAATTTCTGGGAGCAGGGCAAATTCAAAACAGAACCGCAACAACAGGAGCGCCAGCCATGAACGTGAGTAAGGAGGCGAGAGAGGCGGCGAACCGTTTGGATGATGCATTAGGTTTCCTCACGGAAATTGAGCGACCAATTGTTCTGGAAGCCTTCGCCAAGTTCGAAGCCGAGATAACGCAGCGCGTCAGAGATGAGGCGTTGGAGGAAGCGGCGGCGTTCGTTGAAGGTAATGTCCTCGTCCAGTCAACGGATGATCGAGCGCCATCATATTTCTCAAAACGGCGTGGTGGAAATATTCATGGGCTGGAATATGCCGCCGCCATCCGCCAGATGATCGGAGGCAAGGCATGAGCGAGGAAAGAAAACTGCCAAACCTGATAGTCACTAAAGTCGGCGTCCCATTTGCGGATCAGGCCGAAGGGTTGCGGCTGTTCAAGGAGGCCTGCCTTGCCGCGTCCGCAAAAGTGGAGCGATTGAGCCGCGAACTGGACATCGCGAACGCCGATCATATCGCCTTCTGGCTGGGCGAGAACATGGCCGACAGCAGCCATGCATGGCTCGCCTGTCGCATTGTTGAGGCGCATGAGGCGGCCATCCGCACCCTCTCGAAAGAGCGGGATATGGCGGTGGAGGCGTTGAGGATCTTCATGGATGGCGAGGTAGATGTTTCTGGCACTGCGTTGATCTATGAGGACTTAGCCCACGTCGCCATGCTTGGTGAAGCCACCCTCGCCCAGCTTGAAGCATCGAAGGGGGAGGTGATGGGCGATACATCTGAGCGGCACCAGTGCCCTTAATGTGGCAATGACCTCGACCGTAGGATCGGCCCACTTGGCGTATCATATCAGTGCTTGGCACCTGATTGCCTACAGACCTATGCCGAAGACGAGATCGCAGCCCTATCCACAGAAGCACAGGGGGAGGGGTGATCGCGGCATCACGAGAAATAATTTTCATTGCAATGAAAATAGATGTTGCCCGTCACGATTTTCTGTTGTAATGATAATCCATCGGCAGCGGATGCCGGGCAGGCGCCTCGCTGAAACAGGGGCGGAGAAATATTATGGCAAGCTTTCAGATCGTTCGCGCCGGGGACCGCTTCAATGACATCGTGCAGGGCGGTGAGATTGTCGCCCGCGTGATTAATGGCGATGATGGCTGGAAGGCGTACCGCGTCACGAAAACCGACCGCGTTAATGCAATGGGACCAGTTTACGAAGTGATCGGCGAAGGGGTGAAGGCCAACAAGCTGATTAATCTGACCGATGGCGCAGATCGAATTGCTGTATCCCTCGGCTTGTAAGTAAAAAGGGAGCGCCGGAGCGCTCCCCTTATTTTGCGGCGAACCCCTGCGGGCCACCTTGCCAACCTGCACCTGGGCGCAGCGCGGCACACATGGGCCAATGGCTAATGCGCTATTCAATACAGGTGGCGTGCCACGCCTGTCAACAATTCATGTCGCCCCGCCTGCACCAGAGATCGCGGTGCGGAGCGACGAGCTACTACCACCACAGGAGCCGTCAATGGTCAACCACCCGAATCGTGCCAAAGCAGGGCGTCCGCCGATCCCCGAAGCCGAGCGCAAAGTCCGACAGACCGTTTCGTTATCCCCTGATGTAGTGGAAGCCTGTAAGGCGCTGGGACCGGGCTGGATGCCGCAGGTGGATGCGATCTTACGCAAGGCGCTGTTGGGTTAGGCTCCAGGTGAACAACGGCTTCATCCCGATCCTCCTGATTCTTCCATCGCTATTCATAGCGTGCTGGCTTGTGGCGGGCCTTATTATCGTCCTTCTGCCTTATTTCTTGGCAGCATTCGCCTTTGTCCTGCTCTTGGGAGTGCTGGCCGTTTGGGGCCTGTGGGTTTCAGATTGACCCTCAAAGACCGCCTCTTCCTCTCCACCGCCGCGCTGATCGGCTTTCTCACGCTCGTGGGAACAGTGGATATGGTGAGGGGGCTTTTCGAGGCTTGACCGAATCGCGAACGAAGCGCGAACATGGGGGGATGAAATATCCCCAGCTTCCGAACGACAGAGCCAGAAACCGCGCCGCAGCGGAGAACTTCCGCCCGTTAGGCGCGATCGGACCAGCGGTGGACGAATATACCGCCCTACAGAAGCAGATCGATGCAGGACATTATGTGGACCCGCACGAGATTTGGGACGTGGTGCAGGCGCTGATGGAGGATGGGCATTTGGACCATGCGGAGAAGCTGGCGGGGTATTTGCCGGGTTAGGGTTGGGCATTACCCCGTAATTGCCACAACATTGACGGAACCTGATCGATGGTAAATCAGTATAAGATTCGTCGCCCGTTGCGCTCACTGGTAGGAGTTCCAGTCGAAAGCTTCGGGTGGCACTATTTCGTCAGGCTCGCCGCCCATTCCCTGACCGCCTGCAATCGGGCGGTATTGGTCGCGCAAATGAAAGCGTCGTTCTCCGGGATCAGGATTGATCCGACAGGAAAGACGGCACCTCTACCGGGTCCGTCGCCGCTTTCGGGGCTTTCGGCGGGGATGGACAGATCGGCGCTTCCGGCCTCACGCTGAGCGGCTTGGTAGCGCAGGACGGCAGCACGATACTGCTGAGACAGATCAGCATAGCGCTGGTCAGCCTGTTCGGCTTTCTGGGCATTTTCGGCATCCTTTTTAAGCTTGGCGGATAGAGCGTCAGCGGCGGCCTGCGCCTGCGCTTTCTCATAGGCAGCATGGTCAGCCCGCCTTCCCGCCTTCTCCGCGCTCAGGGCACCCTCTGTGGCGCTCAGTCGGAATGTCTGGATGATGAGGGCCAGAAGAAGGAATGCGGCTCCTATGGGCTTCCAGTGGGCGCGTAGGAAGGAGAGGGCGAAGGGGAGGGCGTTCATGCTGCCGCCCGTGCCAGCCAGCCATAGGCAAAGGCGCGCTGTGATGCGCTCCCCCGCACGATTGCCTTATAACGCGCCGTCTGATCGCCCCGGATCGCTGTCAGCAGGCGTTGTTCGCCCTCCGCGCCGCGCCATGCTTTCAGCGCCTTGAGAGCCGCCAGCGTCTTTGCCCCCAGCTTGCCATCCTCGACAAGATCAGCGCCCAGCTTGCCACCCTGGTTGAGCGCGTTCAGCCATTCCTGCAACCAGCGCGAGGGCCATGCAGGCCCCATGTTGACACCCACGTCGAACAGCTTGGCTCCCAGATCGGGATAGACCTCCGCTACCGCTGCAAACCCCGGCTTGATCGCATATTCGCTGCGGTAGATGGCCACCGCCGTAGCGCGCGGCATAGCCTTCATAAGGCCAGTGTAGCCGTTCGCGCGCGCCACGGCTTCGGTGATGCCCCAGATGGTCTTTCCACCGCGATCTGCTGGATGATCGACATAGCCGCCCTCGCGCCGGATCACATCATCGATCAGCTTATCGATATTCACCGCTTCACCCTCCGACAAGGCCCCTTGCATCGCCTGTCATGGACATGCGCCCGCCACAGGGCGAAACTAGCCGCCCCAAAGCTGATGACCGTCACCAGCGCCATTGCCTCTGCACTCATGCGCCTTCTCCTTCTCCGTCAGGGATGCCCACCCGCTTCTGGAAAAGATATTTCGCCGCATCGATCAGCATGGCGAACCCGACAAAGCCGAGGCCCATCGTCACCAGCACGCCGAGAATGGGCGGCAGATCGAAATAGACCCGTCCCGCCGTCGCCAATGTCGCGAAGGCTGGAAGCGCTGACAGTTCTGTGATCGCCAGCCACTTGCGGCGCTTGTGCCAGGCGGCCAGCTTTTCTGGATCACTCGGCATTTCGATGTCGAGTCGCGCTAACTTGTGCGCGATCTGGCCAACCGCCACGGTCGCCCCTGCGATCAGCGCCAGCGCCCACCAGATCAGGAAGTCGCGAAGATCATTCATTTACTGCTCCCGGATCATTGGCATTTTTGCCTTTTCGTTGCTCATGCCGAAATATTCTGCGCGATAATGGGCACGAGATGCTTCCAGCCGACCGGCAGCGGGTGAATGCCATCGCCTTTGAGGTAAATGCCCGCATTGTAGGAGTTGATGCCGCTCACTTCGAGCATACGGATGACCGGCACGCCGAACAGCCGCCCGGTTTCGACCAGCACGGTTTCAATCGTCTCATATCCGGTTCGACCGAACCCCCTCGATCCCTGATAGTGCGAGATCAGTTGGATTTTCAGCGTCGGCTTGGCAGTGAACAACTTGTCCAGCGCGTTATAGACATAACCATAGAAGGTGCCGTCCGCCGCGGTATCGCCAAGCTCGCCAAGCGGCTCCCCTTCGCCACCATACTGAATGTCATTGTCACCGAGCCAGATGAGCAGCACGTCGACATTGGCCATGTCCTGCGCCAGCGTGGTCCCGCTGGTATTGGGACGCCCATCGACCCCGCCGATGGGCGAATAACCGATGCTCAGCGCGTCGGGATCGGTCAGCGTATTGCTGCCATAATTCTCGAAGAAATGCGCGAAGGGGCGGCCTGCCACGCCGTCATTGAACGTCCAGGTCATGCCCAGCTCTGCACAGAGAGCCCGCTGCCAATTCTCCGCGATACGTAGATTATCGGCGTTGCAGAGGGAGTGCCCCCAGACGCCAAGCCGCAGTCCATGATAGGGGGTGCGGGGCTGATAGCCGCGGATCGTTACGCCCATACTGGACGCGCCGCCATGGCTGAAGGTGAGCGTGCCACCAACGACCGGGGCCGCACCATTGATGTACATGGTGTAGGTTTGGACGCCCGAACCCCAATTGATTTCAAGATCGGAGCTGGCCGTGTAAAAGCCGATATATTGCCCCGGCTGGACAAAGACGGGCTCGAAATCGCGGCCTTCAACGAAAGTCATGTGGCCTTCGTGAGACACAATGACATCGAAAGTCTGCGCGATCTTGAAGTCGGTCCCTGACACGAAATCAGCAACAAAGAAAGTGATCGCCAAGCCGGTCTTGTTAAGCAGCCGGATAGAAAGCTCAATCTGCGAGATATAGCCCGCCGCGAGAACCGAATCCTTGTTGAGGATAGCCATCTCGCCTGGAGTCCAGCCGCCGCCAGTGCTATAGGCGCCAAGAGTGTGCTCTGCGGCATGGCCAACAACATCAAGCAGCGCCGTCAACTCGTCGGCAGACCGCTCGCTCGCTACGGCGTTCTGCGATTCAACTGTGAAATTGAGGCCGGTGTTCAGAAAATCGGTCGAGAAATTCGTCGCGCCCGCTCCGATGTCTCCAGCGTATTTGTCGTCGGCCAGGAAACCAGCGACGGATTCCATGCAGGCTACGCTCCAGGTCGCGGAGGTGACGACACCTATGAACTGTCCAGCCGAGACATTCACGGCGTCAAAGTCTTCGCCAGAAACGAATTCCTTGATGCCGGTGGCGGCCACCGGGACAGTGAAGCGCTCGGCTACCTGATATTGGCGGTCTCCGGTTCGGTTGAGAATGACGATAGTCGCGGCAGCGCCGCCAAGGCGGCCATGAGTGTAGAGCCGGAAGGATTCGAGCTTGCCATCGAACGGCACAGGAACCGGGCTGGCGCGTGTTTCCACGCCAAAGCCTGTCCCTCCCCAGACATCGCCGCCGAGGTCCGCGCCTAGCGCAACCGAAATATCGGGCAAGCGCTGCTCTACTGCCTTTACCAGATCGGTCAGGTCATCAATGAAAGGCTGGGCAGCAGATGCCAGCACGCTATGGATGATCCCGGTCGGCACCCAACTGCCTGATCCGCTCGCGCCGGTTTTGATCGCGATGTCATTATTCGCGTCGCTGGGATCGGCATAGATCAGGGCCAGCGAGCCGGCGGGATAGTCGAGACTGCCGCCGCCAGCGTTTGCGTGAGCCAGCGTATCGAAAACGGCATCGACCAACGCAGCCATTGCTGCATTGGCAACCGCTGCCTCGATCAACGCCCCGATGCTGCGGATGATGGATTTTTCAGGTTCGTAGGCACCTGATGCAGGAACGCCAGTGATCGTATAGTCACGGAACGCCTCAGCGAACCTGTTGGCGATTTCGCCCATCAGGAATAGCTCCCGGTCATGTCTTCAATGAGGGTGATCGATCCAGTCGCGGCGCGCGGACCGTTGAGGGGGGCGGCCATGTCGCCAGTGAGGCGCATGACGCAGCGCGGATCGGAGAAATTGATTTCGGTGCCGGCGGGGACAGCTTCGCGCAACGGAGGCCGGAACGTGATCTGGCCGCCGTCGATCGACTTTATTTCGTAAAGACGATGGCGCCAGGTTGGATGGTCGATGCTGAATCGCTCGCCGCCGAGCAGCGGCTTTCCGATCGATGCGATATTCAGGATCAGAGAGGTGGCGCGAAGGGGTGCATCAGCCGCAGCGGTGACAAAGCAATCACTCGTTCCGTAAAGGGAATCGTCGGAGAATGGGCTGTCGTCGCTATGCGGCACGCGGCTGCGCGAGCCGACAGGCTGATGCCTGGCGTCGCAGATTGGGAAGATGATAGGGACGGCGCCGCCTTCCAGGATTGCGCGGGCAGAACGCCATGACAGAACTTTCTCACGACGATTGAGGGGAGCGCTGCCATATTCAGCGACCCAACGCCCACCGCCATCGGTAGATATTACGGTTTCGTCGCCATTGAGGGCGGTTCCCCCAGAAATAATGTTCTGCTGCACCGCGATTTCGCGCGAGGCGAAGCTGAACTGGCAGGTTGGGAAGGTGGCGAGCATAGCCAGAACTCTGCCGCCAGCCTGCGCCCTGCTCTACGGACGCCAGCTTAGGTCATTGTCCGATGGCTAAACTGGTCGAGGTGATGCATGCCAGCAGGAACAACGTCAGTTCATCGGTGCGCAAGCCGAACCTATCCCCCGCCTCAATCGCCGGATGCAGCACGATCACGCGGCCAGTCGGCTGCTCGACCGGCACCTTGCGGATCTTCGTCACTTCCTTGAAGCGCCGCGAGCCATCCTTGCGGGTGCGGCCGACCGGCACATAGTCGACATAGGGTTCATCGATCTCGACCACTTCGGTTTCGGGGATCGACTGTTCCGGCTGGGCATCCCACCGATCATAGCAGAGCCACGCTGGCGGTGGCGAACCAAGCCAATCAGGCGAGGGGACCAGATCACCGCGTTCATCCGTCACCAGCGGCGGTGCCAGCCCTTCCTCCGCCATGATCGCCCAAGCGCGCTGTGCGCGCAGGCCGACATGGACGCGGGCAGCATCGCCACCCTTCTCCTGAATGGAAGTGAGAAGTTGATACAGGCCGATCTCTGCGATCAATCTTCGCCCGGCGCAGATCATCGCGTCAGTCAGCCCACCTAGCCACTTTTTATGGCGTTCATCCGAAGTATTGATCGTTCCGGTCGTCGCATAGACTGTAGTCCAACGAAAGCTGCTAGTGCCGAGCGAAAATGCATTGTCAGAGCCGGGGCGTAGGAATGTCGGACCTAGCTTCATCCCGCTTGTGCGGCGGTCGGAACTGCGCGACCCCGCTGCTGTCAGCGACCATTCCCACTCGCTCGACCCGTCAGTATACATATTGCAGTAGAGCGTGCCGACCGCGATGCTGCTCTCGTTTTTGGAGTCCCAATAGGTCGCACCGAAGTTCGAGCTGCTGACATAGGTATTGACGGTGGCGATGCCCTGATATCCGCTGCCACCGCCAGAGAAGAGCGCGATTGTGCCGTTGCCGTTGCGGACATCGAGCTTGGCGCTGGGCGAACTGTGACCGACGGCGACATTCGTGCCGTTGTCATAGATCTGCGATGCGGAGAAAGCGGCCGCTCCGTTGCCCTTGGGCAGATAGCCCGATGTCAGGCTTGTCAGGCCGGTACCGCCATTCGCCACCGCCAGCGTGCCGCTCAGGGTGAACGTGCCCGCCACGGTGATCGGCCCGCCGCTGAACGAAAGGCCGGTCGAGCCGCCCGACATGGCAACGCTGGTGACGGTGCCGCTCAGTGCCTTGGGATAAAGCTCGCTGAAATTGTCGTTGATCTTCTGCCCGGCAGTGCGGAGACTATCGCCAGTTCCGTCATTTGCAGATGCGCCAATGTTGATGGTTTGCTGGGCCATGGCCTATGTCCTGTCCATTGAGGATGAGGTGCTGTCGAACGTGAAGGTTGTGCTGTCGAAGCTGACTGCGCCGGTCGTGACGGTTTCACTGCTCGACCATGGCGATGTGCGTCCATCGCCGACCTGATAGGCAACCTGAACCTCGACATCGGCGTCAGTTGCGACGAATTCCGTCTCAATCAGGACAGATGCGCCGGCATCGAGGTCGTTATATTCGCGCTCGTTCCAGACGGTGCTAGTGGTCGGCTTCTGGCGCACGAACCATGTGAGGTCGTCGCGAATTGGGCCGGTTGCGGTGATGCGGATGCGAGAGCCATCGGCGCCACTTTCAAAGAATAGGGCGCTGACGATGATGGGCTTTTCAAGCGGTTCCGGCGCAACCCTGTCACCGACTGCCGCTGGATCGCCTTCCTCGGTCGCAGGGTTCCATGCGTCGATGTTCGGATCAGCCGCAACCCATGAGAAGGTGATGCCGCCTGTCATCATGTTCCGCGTGACCGCGGTGATTTCGGCGGGACCATCGAAGAACACAGCTCCGGCCTCCGCTAGGGTCAGATGGATGAACCGATGTCCTCGCGCGATCCGACCCTTGATATTGGTCGTGACCGTGCCGCGATATAGCGCATTGGCCCGTGCCATCCTGCGCTTTGCGAGGCGGCGGACCTGTCCCCATGAAGGCGTCTGCACATCGAGCGTTTCGGACAGGATGCTACCGCGCTCGGCAATATCGCTTTCGTTCCGCCAGGCATCGGTTTCGACGCTGTTATAGTCATGCGCCTTCGACACATAGGAGCAGACAATTTCATTGACCGCGCTGTCATCATCGACGCCAACGCCCTGCCATTCGTAGGAAACGATATGCTCGCCCGCGATCGTGACCGTGGGCGCATAATATTTACCCGCATAGATCGCGTAAGCCCCATCGGAGCGGGTCGCCATCCAGCCGTCGCAGATCCCCAGAAGGGCAGCTTTAACATCGCCATGCTTGTCCGTATGGCGATGGGCAAGACAGGAGCGATAGCGCGCCTCTGTGCCGCCTGCCTTAAGCGGGACTGCCTCATTGCATACGTCCTGCGCGGCCCGCCACATGTCGATGGCTGGCGCGATTTTCGTAGCGTAATCCGCCCCTTCGCGCACCAGCATGTAATGGGCGAGTTGTCGGACTGCATTTTCCGTCCAAGTCCAGCCAGCTTCATTCGTCGGATCGCCTGCATGAAGGTCCGGGCATTTCTGCCACTTCGCTGCCATCGATGGGACGGGAACGCCGTTGGGATAGATGTCGAGGAAGTTCTTGGACTTCACCGACTGCGACAGTAGCGCCATCAGCACAATTCCATCGCCTCGGTGATTACTGGTCCAGATGCCCGGAAGGGCTGAGGCGACCGCGCTGAACGGCGTTCCGGGCGTTGCGCCGGTGGTGTGGTATAAGCTCAGTTTCCCATCGCCATAGCGCCCGTCCTCGCCTTCCTGAACGACATTGCCCGCCCTAGTAATCTTGTCATCGGCAAGATAGAATTGAACGACCTCTGTGAGTTGGCCATCATGCACGGCGTGCACATCAATGGCCGTTCCGTTCGATGCGGTTTCATACAGGATATAAGCGCCATAGAGGCGGCTTTCGCCATATGCACTGACACGAGGCGGGCGGGGTGCCTTGATAGCCGTTACGGTTTGATCCGGCTTGGGTATTGAAGGACCAAGACCCAAAAGCCCTCCCACCTGTCCGACCGCAAAAGATGCGATACCAAGAGAAAGAGCCCCGATAGCAGCCTGGGCTACACCGAGCGCCGTGAATGTTCCGCCAAGAGCCCCGACGATTGTGCCGCTCAGCACCCCAGACAGAACGGGTGCAAGCGCTCCGGCTGTTGCAATCGTTGCTCCCGCAGCGATAATCCCGATGAGAGCTTTACCCATGACCCACCGACCACTTCCGCAGGACGCAATCAGGCTCTACCGACGCAAAGGCTAGTCCGCGCTCCGCCACGAGCGCCCATCGTCTGCCGGTGAAAATTGCACCGGCCTCATGCTCGCCAAGGATCAGGACGCCTATGTCGCCCGATACCGGTTTTCCAATGCGCTCAGGGATGCCGGCCTGCGCCATGCCTGCGTCACAGATGATCGCCAAGCCGCCAGCGTCGCGGATCAGATCAAGGGCGAGTTCTTCGGTGTCGTAAGCGCCCCGCCATTCGGTCAGCGGGTCGGGCCAGCCATTCGCGATTGCCCACGCGGCGGGAAAAGTGACGCAATCATGCACGCCAGCCTGGCGCCGCGCCGATCCAAAAGAGCGAAGCCATTCTCCGAGGTCGATCATTTCGGACCAAAGCGGCGAGATGTCCCCGCATTAATTCCCGCAACATGCGAGAAGATAGCATCAGTCGGGAATTTGCTGCGCTGGTCCGCATCCGTGAAAAATGCGTTGATCGCCCGCGCCCGCGTTGTGTCGCCCTGCACGATGGTCAGGGTGATGGAACGGGTTATCTGGCCATTCTGTTCTGCGGGACGGCTGACGGTCAGGGAGCGCGCCTCGAAGACGCCTTCCCATTCGACATAATCCACCTGCCAGTTTTCATCGAAGCCGATGATGCCGATATCCACACGCGCGCCTTTGACGCTGGGGGCGTCATCAAGGGCGAGGCGAACGGTTTCCTCCGACACGCCGGACACAGTGAAATCCAGCCGCTCCGCCGTGCCATTGATGAGCGTCTGGAAGTCTGGGATGCTGATAAGTTCGGAGCCGCCAAGAGCGATAGCGGCCTCGGGAATCACGGTATCGGCGGGAATAAGCAGAGGGCCAACGCCCGACCAGAGCAGGCACGGCGGATCGCAGGCGATGCGGGCGACGATGGATTCACGATAGGAGGCCATCAGGTGCCGTCCCGCTGGAAGGTCGCGAGACGCGATGGGATGCCTTTATTCACAGCCGTCATGCCCGCGCCAACCAACTGTGCGGCCGACCTATTGGCCTGCGACAGGATCATGCTCGCGAACTGGTCGTTCATGACCGCGCCGCGCGCATCGACCTGAATGATGGGCTGGACGACTGTTCCGCCACCCCGCCCGCTGTTGAGCGTCTTGTTGCCGACCGAAAGCGTCTCGCCGCGGCTGACATTGGCGATGGGGCGACCATTGAGGCTCAGGCGATTGGTATCCGTCCCGCCGCGCCCGCCGATGGTCATGGAGCCGCCAGACGCAAAGCCGAAGATTCCCCCGACGATCCCGCCGATCAGGCCACCGCCTCCACCGCCCGCACCCGCCAGCGCCTCCGCCAGTGGCTTCATGATGTTCTGCTGAATGAACATGTCGAGGATACCCGCGAGGAACGGGTCTTTGATGCCCAGCCGCTTGGCGATGGCGTTGCGGATGCCGTCTTGGACGTAATCGAGTTCTTGGACGACGATTTCTTCCATTTGGTCCTGTGTGGAAGTGCTGTCCATGCGGCGGCGATAGCGAGCGAGCGGCCTTTCAAATTGCCGGTTTACGCCCTCGACTTCAGCCTTCTGGATTTGCCCCAGCGCCTCAAGCCGCGCCTGCGCGATCTTCTTCTGAGCGTCGGAGGCGTCCTTGCTGGCAATGACGGCCTCAAGCTCTGCTTTCTCCTGCTGATAGGCGAGGTCGAGCAAGCGAAGTTCTATGTCGCGCCGCTGTTCCCTCGTCTCAGCGAGGTCGGCTTGGGCCCGAAGCACGTCCTGATCGTTCCGCAGTCCAGCCAAACGAATGTCGAGCGCATCCTTTGCCGCCTGAACGTCACGCTCATAGACTACCTTTCCTGCCTCCAGCGCGGCCACGGTTTCGGTGAGAGCGACGATCTTCTTCTTTTGCTCTGCCGTATAGCGTTCGTCGGCGTTCACATCGGCGACGGCGGCGGTCTTTGACGCCTCGATGCGGGCAAGCTCAATCTTGGCCTTCTCATCGGCATTGGTGATCTCCACCGTTTTGAGCCGAAGAATTTGATCGTTGAGGCTGGCTTCCTCGCGCGCGAATGCTTCAGGGTTGAGTTTGGACCGGGGCGCGCGTGCTTGCCTTCCGCCCCCGGATGCGGCTGTCGGACGAGGGGAAGTCCCGCGACCGGCTGAGGGTGTGCCGGGCAGCGGATTGCCCATCACATCATAGCCGCCGATCATGTTGCGGAAGCGCTGTTCGGAGCGCTGGCCCTGCGAAGCCTGCATGGATCGGTTAAAGGCGCTCAGGAACTTGCCCGCGCGATCCGCCTCCTTCGCGAGCGGCGTCATGGAGAACTCTGCGCCAGTGTTACCAGCGCGACGGGCGGCCTCGTTGATTACGCCCTTGACCCTGTTGTCGACACGGCGGCCGAAATTATCCACGCCGATGAAGAAATTATCGACGTTATCGACCAGACGGAGAATGTTGGCGATGCTGTCTCGTGCATAATTGGCGCGGCTCTCGATGCTATCGAACGCGCCGAATGCTGCATCGATCAGGGGTTGGAATACATCTGTCAGACCCGCGAAGGTCGCGCGGATTTCCGCACCTGTGTCAAAAGCAGCCTCCTCCATGCCGGAAAATCCGTCCGCTCCTTCATTGAAGAAGCTGGCGAGCATGGCAGAGAACTGCCCGCCCTGATCGAACGCCGAAAATGTCTTGAGCGCGCTATTGTAAACCCGCGTCATCGCGTCATCGAACGTGACCGGCATCTGGTTAAATTCGGCGTCGATCCCCGCCGTGAACTTCTTGTCGGTCAGGGCCTTCAACAGTTTATCGGATGTGAGCAGTCCTTCCTCACCGAGCTTTTTGATCTGCCCGATAGGCTGGCCCATGCTTTCCGCGAGCAGGCGGGCAAGGCGAGGCGAGGCCTCAAGGATGCTGTTCAGTTCGTCGCCGCGAAGCGCGCCCGATGCCAACGCCTGCCCGAACTGGAGGGTTGCCGATGCCGCCTGCTGAGCATCTGCCCCGCTGATTTTGAGCGATTTCGAGAAGGTTTCGGTTGCCCGTGCAGCCTCCGCCTGTGTGCCGCCCAACTCCTTCGCGCCGCGCACGAAATTCGCATATAGTGAGGCTGTTTCCGATAGGCCGGATCGCGTCACGTCCGCAATGCGCTGAACGTCCTTTTGCGCTTGTCCGAATGACCCGAAGCCCGATGTGGCTAGCTTGAGGGTGGCGTCGAGCTTCTTCGCCTCATCCGACAGCGAGAGGAAAGTGCGGGCCAGTGCGACAACGGACACGCCAGCCAGAGCGGCCGACATTGCACCTGCCGCCCTTGCGACAAATGCTTCGGTTCTGCCCGCGCTCTTCTGGATACTCCCCATCGCGCTAGTGAATTTCTGATCCGCGCGCGCGACATTGGCCTCATAGCGATCAAGCCGGGCCTCAAGCTCGACAACAACGCGATCAGCGGTGACAGCCATCAGTGCACCTTCCCGATACCGCTGCGCTCCATGCGGAGGAACATGGCGTTCACATCTTCGGGCGAAGGCGGGTCGGGCTCACCGCCGTCTTCGTTCGCTAAATTGTGGTGATGCAGGAGCGCGAGATATTCCGGCATGGTGACGGCCTCCGCATCCTTCAGTCCGAAGCCGAGGGTTCGGAGGTTGTGGAGGGCGAGGCCCCAGTCGATTTTCTCTGGCTCGCGCGCTTCGCTGGGGCTTTTTTTTTAGCCTCCTGCGCCGGAGCATAGCCGACATAGAGCGCGGCGATGATGGCCTTCGCCGTGATGTGGTGTTCTGCCAGCGCGTGACCATCGATATAGTTTTCGACCAAGGAATTGGCGCGCAGGGAGGTAACTTCGACCGCCTTGCCATTCACCTCACCCTTGCCGCCGCCGATGAGACCCTGCCGGATCGTCTCGACAACATCGTGGATCGACCAGCCGCCCTGCATCAGGCGATGCTTCACAAGGTCGATGGGACCGGCCTTTTCCTCGATTTCGCAGATGCGCTTGATGGGCAACCGGAACGCGTAAATCCCGTCTGCGAAAGGAAGATCGATCTCGGTTTGCATGGGGTGACGCTATGTGCGAAGCGTTGGCCCTTGCTACGGACGCCGGAGGGGATTGATGTTCATTGCGTTGCTGCTAGCCGCGTCAGCGCCAGAGACAATCGGCGCTTGGAAGATCAGCGAAGGCGTGGATGCCATGACCGACAAGCGCGAACCGGAGGGGAAGGTTTATTCCGCCGAAGGCAACGCGCTGCTATCCTTCAACTGTTCTGACGCAGGGCGTGGCAATGCGCCCGTCCGCTTTATGGTGACGACAGACGAGTTTCTTGGTGATTCCAGCACCTATCAGGGGCGAGGTAGGCGCGAGATTATGTTCCGCATCGAAAGCGAGCCTGCCGAAAAGCTGTGGTGGTATTATGGCGATCACTCTGCCTTCACGCTCGACATGCCAGCGGTAAGCGAGTTCGGAAATATCCTGAGACGGGGCACCAAACTGCTTGTTCGAGCCATCACCTATCGCGGCCACCAAATTGATGCGACATTCGATGTTACCGGCGCATCGGAGATGATTGATCGAGTCAAATTCCTTTGTCGGAAGAACGATCAGAAATAGAGCGACCCCGAAGGGCCGCCCTAAGTTATGCCGCCCGCGCCACCGGCTGAAATTCCTTCGCGAGCCGGGTCAACCCTTTCGGTGTCACCCTGACCTGCGTCGTTGTCTTTTCTGATCCGTCCGACCGAGTAACCACGGTCGTCTTGTGCTCTAGCAGGCCGGATTGCAGCTTGGACTGGTAAGCAATGTATTCATTGCTGCCCTGCCGCGTGTAGATCCATCCGTGGGCGCGGAGAAACCCAAACAGCGCCTTGGGCTGAACCTGTAATGTTTTGGCTGCATCCGTGATGCACATGGAGCCGTCCGAAATGGCGATGCGCTCCAACGCCTGCACCTGTGGCCGCATTTCCTCGACCTCACCCTGAAGCTCCAGCACCTTCTCCGTGTAGGAGAGAAGGATGCCGCGCATCGCTGCCGGATCGTTCAGCGCCACCATCGGATCGGTGACACTATGTGCCTTGCGTTCGCATTCGATGAAGTAGCGGCGAGCCTGCTTGCCCTTCTCGTTCCGCTCCACCATCGCCAGTTCCTTGGCCATGTCGAGTGAGATGGCGTATTCCTTAGCGGGGCGGCCTTTTTCGGAATTTCCCGAATAAGTCACGAAGTCGATATTCTCGGCAAAATCATACTGCCGGATGCGATCCGCGATCCATGTGGCGAAGCGGTCGCGATTGCCAAGAAAGCCATGAAGCTCCCTGGCATTGACGGTCTGGATCAGGGTTTCACCGATGTTCCGTTCGGCTACGGCAATTAGCTCGTTCATAACGAGACTCCTATGTCAGCCGACGCCGTGATATGGCCGCGCATGTCGGCAGTTGAACCTGACGGCGACCGGGGCGGGCAGCGGGTTCAAAGCACTACCCGCCTCGGTCATCCGACCTCTCGTGAGAGAGGCTTCCACCGCGCGAAGGTGGAACTGCATTCTGGGTATTCGTGATTCGGATATGCGACTACGGACGCTCCCGCGTTCAAGGCATCAAACGAGCCGCTGCGCCTGCTCGATAATCACCTTCATCCGCTCCGCGCTGGGCGAACCATGTTCATCGAACATGGCGAGGAACTTGCGGACGAAATCCCGAGCGGTTGGCGGCTGCCAATAATCCAGCGCATCGGTGGCTTGGCTCAGCCTTTCCTCTGATGCTGGATCGTCCTCATCGTAGGCGTGAAAAGCCGACCAGAACTCATCGACGGGATCGGCAGCGTGGCAAATGAGAGCCTGAGCCATTGCTGGCGTTGCGATAGCGACAGGTGCGACCAGCGCGGCGGCAAGAAATGCGCGACGTTCCATCATGCCCTCCGCAGCGGAATGATGTTGTCGTTGGCGGCTTTCGCAACCGCGATGTCGCGGGCAACCAAAATTGCTGCCCGCATCCAGAATCCGGCCTGCTCCCAATCCTTGGCAGCGATGGCGCTTTGTTCGATGCGCTTGCATTGCTCGACCGTGAGAATGGTGGGCGCAGGCGTGACACGGTGCGCGGGGAAGGGTATGACGTTCGAAGCCATGATCGTCTCCATAGGACGGTTAGCGGTTAGGGTCGGGAGGAAGGTAGTAGCTTCTCCTGACCCGTTGACTTATGGCATGGCTTCTGGCATCACGTCAAGCATCATTTGCAGCATAGGTTCCAGCATGTCAGAAAATGAAAAGGTCCGGGAAAACCGTCTGCGGCGAATCGCAGAGCGACGGGGCATGATCTTAAGCAAGTCCCGCCGCCGTGACCCGAAGGCAATCGATTACGGCGGATATATGCTTATCGACGCTACCAGCAATGCAGCGATAATGGGTAGCGACAGTTTCGCTTTCTCTGCCTCTCTGGACGACATTGAAAACTGGCTGGAGAGCGAATGACACCGGAGGAAAAAGCCGCCGCCAAGCAGTTCAACGAGGCACAAAAAGCGATCTCGTCGTTCTGCGGCAATGCCAGCCTCGCGTGGTTTGCTGGTGCAATTGGCTTATGGTATGGTGATCCTACGGCGACTTCCTACGTTATATTAGGAGGTATGATGGCAGGCTTGGCCCTGCTAGGCATGTCGATCGCAGGGCCGTTCTATATGCGGCCGGAGGAATAGAGATGGCGGATTGGTTTCAGATTGCTTTTCCATTAGTAGGCCTTGGCCTTGCTGGTGGCGCGTGGCTGACGATGCATCTGCTACGGCGTAGCTATGATTCACGCGCCCACAGGCACATTCACCCCGCCGAGTGAACCTCAGCTATTCGCCACAAACACCTTCGGCCCCGCCGCGCTGATCGTGATGCTGATCTGCACATATTCACCGTTCGTGCCGGTAATGTTGAAATCGGTGATGATGCCAGGGCCTTCGTAATAGCCGTCCACAACCTCATCCCCGACCTTCTCATCGAACATGAAGCGGAAGTTGGTCGGATCGGAACTATCGAAAGCGGCCTGGACGGCGGCAAGCAGCGGCCGATGTAGAAGGCCGTTGCCGCTAATGTTCCAGTCCGTAGCGCCCACGTCTCGGACGGTAATCGGGGTGGCGTCGGGATCGGCGCAATCCCAATCAACCGTATCGCTGGTGGCGCGAGTCTGCTGGAAACCCTTGGTCGTGATGCCGCACATGGGCGAAAAGACTTCGGGCGTTGCGCCGTCGCCCATCATGATCGCGACGCGCGTTGATTTCAGCTTGTCGGTATATGCCATTCCGCAACTCCAGCGAGGATTTGCGGGCAGGTTATGGGCGAGGGCGGGTGCTCTCTACGGACGCCGCTAGGTGGCGGTGGCGCGGATTGACACTATGCCGTGATATGCGCTGGCCTCTGAGCCATCTTCCATGACCTGGGATTGAGTGACATGGACGCCAATATCCAGTTCGTCCGCCTCTGTATCATCAATGCTGTCAAGGATGCGGGCGACATGAGCATTGATCTGCATAGCCATCGCCTCAGGGTCATCGCCGCCCTTTGTGAAGCAATGCACCGCGCCTGTCACGTCGCCGCCTGATCCGCCATCCAGACGCAGGGGCGCATTCATCAGCACGCCAAGCCGGATGAAGGGCCATGTCGGTTCGGATGGCGTCTGGGACTTATAGATGCGGCTCGCGGGGATGATGGCGGTTAGGGCCGCGTCACTCCGCAGGGCTGCCAGTATCTTACCCCGGATCGCAAGGGATGGGTCGATTGTCGTTATCATTGAGCATCGCCCGCCATCTGATCGCCAGCGATGGGAGGACAACTTCCATCGCTGTTTCGGCTAGCTCGTCCTCGTATTCCTCGGGGGCGTCCAGCGTCAGGCGATCCAGTATCATGCCCGCCCATGTGGTCAGGCCGTTCATCATTTCCGATTGCATCGCTCGCAGCCTTAGCAGGGCGGCGCAGTGCTGTCGCCTTTCCTTTTGCTATGGCAGCCTCTGCGACCTCGCGCTTAACGGTGCCACTCCAGCCCGCGCGGAACACGGTGACAGCGCGGGAGGGCCAGCGGTGGTCATAGTCGGCGGTGAAGCGGACCCTCATAGCGTGCCTCCCTTGGTGACGCGCTTAACTGCCTCCACGACCAGTGCGCGGGCCTTCGGGCGTGTTTTCTGCGCGGCAGGACGCATGTATGGGCGTTCTGGCAATGTAATCTGATGCGGTTTAGTCACCGGCAGATTGTGGAAGGCGCCTTGCCCCTGTTTGCTGACGAAAACCGGCTTCCCATCGCGCATAAAGTAGGGCGTCCCTCCGGGGTGGTTGATCGTTCCACCAAACTCCTGAATGGCTGCATACTCTGCGTTCGACGTAGTTTCCGCCGTCAACGGCCCGGTCTTATGATTCTCGATGCTGTCCGATAGATGATGCGTGGCCGCGTTCGGCGGGGTGCCGGGCGCGCTGGGCTTGTGGTTCCTCCCACTCACTGCGCCAGTCGTGATGCTGATCTGGGCTTCCACTTTGAGTAAGTCCGAAGCCACGAAAATTGCCTTACCGATCTCCCGCACCATCTCAGGCCCACGGATGCGCTTAAGGCGAGCCTTGTGCGCTTTCATGCCGCTGCTGATCTTAACCATTACGCAGCCCTCCCGCGCAGTATCCAATGCGATGCAGCCGCGTCCTTCTCGACCGCCTCGATCATCCACTCCTTGCTCGACACGGTGATGGTCATATCGGTGTTGATCGCGACAGGCAGGCCAGCAGACAGCACTATGATGCGAACATCACCATCCACGTATCCAGCGGACTGACGCATGGCCCACGTCGCGCCATCGACCTGAGCGCGGCACGGCCATGAACCGCCGCCTGTGTGGCCGGTGACGTTGCCCTCGATATCCTCGACGGGGACGCCCGCATAGTTGAGCGTGCCGGGCAGATATAGGCCGCCAAGCGCCGCCCCGAAGATGCTCGCGATTCCGCCGTTCAATAATGCCATGGCAACAGCCCGCCCTGATACCCACTGCCGCAGGGCAGCGTGCCCGTGCCCGTCACCCTCGGTCCCGACAAACACGCCAGCAGCATAGGCCATAGTCGAAGCCCGTAGCTGGTCGCTCCCCATTCGCCTGCATCGCTGCTGCTGGCGCTGTCTGCCCGCTCAAGCTCAATCGTCCCCGACTTGATCCGCTTGAAGCCCGATGCACCCTGCGCCGCCATTTCGCTTTCTGCGCCGGTCCCGATGCCAGCCTGCGAGAGATAATGCGCCGTCGCCAGCATCGCAGCAAGGTCAGCGTCATCGCCCAGGCAGGATTGCATCGGGTCGATGATGCGACCAGCGCGGGCGGACCAGAAGGCATAGGCTTCATCCGTCACGGCTGCGAAAGAAGGAAAGACCGCTATGAATGTCGCCTTGTCTGGCGCAGTGTAGGCCATCGGTGATCCTTACGAAAAGGGCCGCCGCCCCGTTTAGAGCAGCGGCCCATTACCCCCGGAGCGTCCCGGTTATTCCGGCTTCTTCGCGCCACCCTTGCGCCCGTCACCATCATGATCCAGCGGATCAGCAGCGGACTTCGTATCGGCGGTGCCAGCCTTGGCGAACCACTCATCGGAGAAGTCGTCCGCCTCGATGGTTTCTCCCACTTCCGCCATGACCAGCACGCCGCCCAGATAAGCGCCGCGCGGGCCGGTGGAGATGTTCGTGATCTTTGCCTTAGCCATCAGAACGAGTCCCTATAAGCCATTGCCTTGGGAACCCGGACCTCAAGACCGCCGACATTCATGATGCCCCCGACCTCGTAGACCATGCTCGCCTTCTGGAAGGCAGGCAGGAACTGGTGCGGCCCAGGCAGATGGAATTTCAGCACCTGCGGGATGTTGGCATAGGCGACCATGCGGGTGGTGCCACCGGTGCCTACCGTCTCCAGAGCGCGGCTCTTGAGGATCGTCAAGCGCTCGCCAGCCACGTTGTTGGCCTGGAGGAACGAGAGGATGGTCGAACCACTGTCACCAACGCGGGTGGTGGCGATATAGTTGTAAGCCGAAGTCGGCAGGACCAGCGTGTCAGCAACGAAGGTTTCGCCCGACCCAGTTTCAACCGCCGTCAGCGCCGCATTGATGTCACGCAGGATCTGGTCAGCGGTCTTTGCCGACCACAGGCGTGATGGGCCGGTGCCGTCATTGGCGACCTGGGCACTCGGCACGCTCGCGTTGTTGACGAAGCCGGTCCAGCCCTTTTCAGCCACGCCAGCGGGGTTCTTGCCATCCATGGCGAGGCCATAGATGAACCGCTGCGCCACAAGGTCAGCCGCCATCGCCTTATCGGACGAAAGCGAGCGTCCCAGTTTGGCAGCGCGCTGCATTTCCTGCGTGTTCCATTCATAGCCGATGCCAGCCAGATGGAAGTTGAGCGTGTTCTGGCTCATCTGCGCCGATGCGTAAGGCATGTCGAACGCGCCGCCCGCAAGGAACTGCGCCTGGCCAACCTTGTCCATCGAGTAGACCAGCGTGCCGACATCCCACATGTCGCCAGAGCTATCGACACTGAAAAAGCGCGTGATATCGAACGAGGGATAGCGGGTCATGTAGACCTCAGCCTCGATGCGGTGAAGCTGGGGCGTCAGGAAGGCGTAGCCGACCTGCGCATCCTGGAGGAAGCTGTCCACCTTGTCCGCGAAGGTAGCAGCGTGACGGGCATTATCAGCCGCCCAGATGCCGATGACCTGCTTTTTCACATCCGCATCAGCGGCCATGAAGGCGATGGGGTCAGTGATGCGGCCCGATGCCGCGTCGAAGAAGTTGTGAGTGATCGCGTTCATATGTGCCCCCTTAGCGCTTCACGATGCGGCACAGGCCGTCAGTGACAGTTTCATCGGCAATCCAGCCCGTGGCGATGTGCGTGGCGTCGGCAGCAGTCGCGCCGATGCCGTCAGCAAGGCCAGCGCCAGCGCCAATGGTCAACGCCGCGCCATCGGTGACAGCACCAACGACCGTCACGTAGATCGCGCCGCCCGTCATGATCGCAGCATTGTCATACTGCTGATATTCGTCGGCATCCTGGCCAGCGATAGGAGCCAGCGCAGATGTCGCGATGGTGAAGCCCAGAAAGGTCGCCAGCGTGCCTACCGTGCCGGTGCAGCCATGATCGCCCGAACCACGATAAACGGGCTTGCCGAACGCGATCCCGGCAGCATCCTCAACGGTGCGCGTGATGCGGTTGGAGGTTTCGCCATTGGCGACCATGCCAGGGTAGCCCTTGGCGACGGTATCGGAGAAAGTGCTTTGAAGAACAGCCATGTGTCAGGCCCCCTTATGCGTAGCGCGCGTTGCGGATGGTGGAGACGACAGCGGCGTCATTGACCGGCTGACGGATGCCGTCAGACAGGGCGGTGCGCAGCGGGTCGGCAGGCTTGGCGTCTTTGGTCAGCGCAAGGAAAGCGCCTTCAATAGCAGCATCAGCCATGTCCTTGGCGGCATCGCCCAGCTTGGCGGTCACGGCTTCCTTGCGGATTTCCGCATCCGACTTGCCATCGGTGACGATCGACGGAGCCAGAGCCTTCGCCTTGCCGATTACATCAGCGCGGGCGTCGGCAAGTTGCTGCAACTTGGCCGGAGTGACTTCCACGTCCTTCAGTTTGGCATTCAGGACGGCAATCTCGCCGTCCTTGGCCTGAATGGCGGTGTTGGCGGTCGCAAGGTCAGCGGTGAGCGTGCCCACCTTCGTCTGTGCATCCGCGAGTGAGGTATTGAGAGCGCCGACCGCGAGAGCAACAGCCGCGCCGTCGCTCAGGTCAACGTCTTTGGCGTCGCCAATCGTGATCTTCATTTTAGGCTTCTCCAGTGGAGGGGTGAGGCCGTCCAACAGGGCGGCATTCGCGTCACAGATGGCGACGGAATCTTTGATCGCGCAGCTAGGGCCAGCCCTGCCGCGATCGACAATCGCAACATGGTTTCCCGCCACTGCGACTTGTTTTGCTTGGCAAATGGTGCCGTCTGCGGCCTTGAACTGGCCATAGGTCAGGTCGGCTTGGTAGCCGTTGGACAATTCCCGCTTGCCGTTCTCAACAGCCTGGATTGCCCCGGCGTCGGTCAACATCAGGTCAAACGCGAGATATTCACCGTCCCGCATCGCGCCCATGACGATGCCGCGTGCATGATCGCGCCAGTTGGTGGCGCTTACAGGAACCGAGGGATGATTGTCGGTGACAGGCTTGCCGATGAAGCTATGGACCGATTTGGCGTCGAACACCGTAGCATCGTCGCGCAGCACATTGACCACAGCCTGATCGCGCAGGCCGTGCTTGTTTTCAGGGTCAACCTCGTGGCCCGCATATTGATAGACCCCCACTCTGGCCGCCCGTGCGCGCACCGCGAGATAGCCGTCCTGAGTCCGGCGAGGGGCGTCTAGCGTCAGTTGGTCTGCGAACAGCATGGGGCTTGTGTGCCCCATGGCGGGAAAGGGGTTCTACGGACGCCAGATTATCGGCGAACCCTCCATCTGGGGCCGCCCCGTTGAACGCATATCCACTGCTCGTCGCCCATGTCATGGCTTTCGACCCACCGCCAGCCATGCTTCAGCGCAACAAGCGCCTGCGCGATTGGAAGACCGATCAGTCCTTCCATCGTCGGGGCGCCTAACATGTCGAGGTCGCCGTGCGCGTTGCAGACTTCGCCGATAGCCATCACCCTTCCTCCAGCATGGCGTCGATCATGACGGCCATTTCGCCAAAAGATCATCCAAACCGCCATTCGCATAATCAGCGTCAGGCTTCTCCAGTTCGCCAGGGTTGCGATAGGGCTCATCCTCATCAACATCACCAGCGCGGGACGCAGCGGCAATCATCTCATGCGCCTCACGCAGCATATGGATGGGGACGTTCACCAATAGCTTGTTAAGCTGGCTGCGTTTGTATTTCATGACGCATCTCCAAAATAGCTGACGCATCCCTTTAATGCGTCCGCATAGGCATCAACCTCAAATCCGAACGGGAATGCATCTTCAGCCACATAGCACACCCCAAGCCCGCAGCGAGGTTTTCCCGCGCTCTATCGTGCAAAAACGATACGAAAACCCATGCTTTCGCCAGTTTGGATGCCACTTTTCCAAAGATGCCATATGCTCTTTGCACGCCGGATACCGGGTCTTGTCAGGGTATTCCGGTTGATGAACAGGCTTGTCGCAACCCAGCGCAACGCATAATTCGGGCGTAGCCATATGATGTCACCTCATCGTGTGGTCAGGGCCGCGCGGTGTTCCACCACCGTTGCGGCCCGTCTGATATAGCACGACTCACGGAAAAACCTAGCCTTTCGGGTCAATCTATCTCTTCAAGCAAAGCAATATAGGCGGCCTCCCTACAGCCACACCAAGGCTGGACCCCGGCCCGCTGATCCGGCGTCAGGTCGCCACCGTCCCCACGCACAATCTTGCCGGTTCGCAGTTCATACAGATTGCCGTCGCGGGCCTTGTGATTCTGTCGCGGGTGCATCTTCCCGCTGTGGCGCCATTTGAACTGCGTCAGCCCAGCCTCTGCCTGGCGCTCGCGGTCAAGCTGGGAGGATAGCTTGCTTGACTGATCGGCTGCGATGCGGATTGCCCGCGTCCGCCCCATCCCCGTCGCCTCGCGTATCTCAGCCGCAACCTCGCGCACCGGCCTGCGCTCCTGATAGCCCCGGAACACGGCGTCTGAAATTCTCGCCTGCGCTTGGTCAGACACATTCCGGCATAGGGCCACGTTTCTTGCCAACCACGCAGAGAGGGGCTCCTGCACATCCTGTGCCGACATGAGCATGTCGATTTCAATCCCGACCCCGGCCTTTACCGCCGCTGCCCATCGTTGCCTGTGTCGCAATTCTGCCGTTACCACCCAACGCTTCAACGCTGGAGTGATTCGCGTCGTCAGGATGGTCAGGAACTCGCTGGCGACTGCGCCTATCGCAGCCTGTACCTGATCGGCGGTGTCGAGCGTCAGGGCGTCGGTGGTGGGCAGGGGTTGCGGATCATAGCCCGCAAGGATGCGGTCGATGTTCTCGGACCAGATACGCCAGGCTGGGGCGTAGATTGTGGCGAGGTCGGCTGCCTGGGCCTGCGTCGGGATGATGGGGCGCAACGTCAAATTCGCCCTCTTGCCCGCCCGACGAGCTATTTGCGGAAGGTTGTAGGCCATCAGTGGCCCTCGCTGCGGATTTCCTCGAACACTTCCGGTCCCAGCACGATCTTGCCGCGTCGAAGGCCTCGCCAAATGGCGCGGGAATCAACACCGCTGCGCTCAGCCGCTTCGGCAATGGTCATCCGCGTTCCATTGTAGAGAATGTGCCGGTTCGACCGGCGGTTGCGGTTTTGCTCGACAACGGTCGCCCAACGGCAGTTCCCCGGCTCGTAGTTGCCATCAACATCCCGTCGATCCAACGTCATGCCATCCGGGCAGTCGCCCATATCTGCGATGAAGTTCAGGACGCCGTGGTCGCCGCGCCACCGATCACAGACAGTGATGCCGCGACCGCCGTAGTCATGGTAATCCTGATGGCTCGGGTTGAAGCAACGCTGCTGCATCTGATTCCATCTGCCGTAGAGCGGGTGCGACCATGCCCCGTGCTTGGGCTTGCCACCGGAAACATCGCGATGAAGGCAGCCACAGCTCGCCACTAAGCCGGATTGAAGGTGCGTGCCCGCGACAACCTTCTCCTCTCCGCAGTCGCAGCGGCACAGAAAGCCGGCATTACTGCGATTGCTGACAGTCAGCGTGCCGACATAGCCTAGGACGGTCAGCCGCCCCCAGCGTTCACCGGTTCGGTCCTTGACCTTCTTGTTCGTGATCGGGATTATCTGCGTAGCCATGGCGCATCTCCAAATGCGTTTGTGGTCAGGCTCGGGGTGACGCTCCAACGTCATCTCGGGCCGCTCAAGTATATCCCTTGGCGGGCGCAAAGTCATGCGCCATCCTTTACTTCTTCGAATATTTCGGGACCGAGAATAATTCTGCCTCTATACGGCTCGACGCCCGACAAATCGACCGGCTCACCCGTCAGGCTGATATGTGGCTGGTAATCCGGGAAGCCATGCTCAGCACCAGCCCGAACGATTTGCTCATGCCGCCACGACAACCGCGACGAGGTGAACAGCAGAACGGCGGTTCGGTCGCCCAACGGTTCAACGATGCGGACGCCACCGGGCGCGATCTCGATCTGACCGTTCTTTTCCTGATTCCAGTCCTCGCTTTCGACCTTCATCCAGTCGAGCGGTGTGCGGGAATAGATCAGCGTGACGTGAAGATCGTCCTGAAGGTTCGGCAAGCCCTGCGACTTCGCCCAAGCCTTAACCTCAGCGACGTTGACGACCTTCCGCGACACGTAGAGCGTACGCGGGCTGGCATCATTCGCAGCGATGGCACGGCGGGCGGGACGCGCAGCCCCGCCGCTACCGGCTAGATTTGGATCGCCTCCTTTCTCTCCGTTGGGGATAGGAACAAGATCAAGATCGTCATCATCACCCGGCAGTTCTTCGCCAGCGGCCTCCGCCTCTTCGATCAGCTTTTTCAGGCCGGGCCACCTTCCAGATTCTATCAAGCGATTCTGGACAGTCTTCGCCATCGCGGTTTCGGGGACCATCGCCAGCCCGACCAGCTTTTCGAGGGCCTGCGCTTCCTTAAGTTCAATGTCGGCGGCCTGCTGTTCCGTCAGAACCATGAGCGTGGAGAATTTCCACGGTAGATCGGCAGGCATCCCGGCAGAAGGCAGCACAACCGCGTCCAGCTTCTCCATGGCAGGCCGCAACTGCATGTCCTGCTTTGCGCCGATGGACTGGAAATAATTGGCAAGGTCACCTTCGCCGGTCGCGTTCATGCCGTCAGGAGCCTTGCCAAACAGGCGTGTCGCCGGAATGTCCGCTGCACCAGCAACGCGCGCGTCATAGGTGATGATGACATCGCGGACGCCCGCCAACGATAGCTGGCGCTGCTCCCATTCGTCCTCCTTGTCGAGGATGACGGCGCGGTGAACACTTTTGCCCGTGTTGGTCAATTCAACACGTTTCATCAGCTTCTCTTCGCCTCCCGGCTGGGAAAGCTGATCGACCGTGCCGTTGAACCGGAAAACGTCGATCTTTGCCTCGTCAATCAGGGAGGCAAACCCGGAACAGGCGGTCGTGGCCTGCTGCACAGCCTCATCCACCGCTTCGACTACGGACATGCCCCAGAACCGATCTTCCCATGAGGCAACGCGGATGGCGGGGATGGGTAGGCCCTTGAAGCAAACGACCCGGCTGGGGTGGATATTGATCTGGCGCTGCGATCCAGACAGCCGAAAGAACATCGGTTCGCCGAAATTGTCGCTCTCCGGGTCCATCTCCATGTCGCCGATGGAAAGCTGCCAGCGGGACAGCACGGTCAGATAACGGATCGCGGCAGTGTGGATTGTAGCGGGGAGGGGTTGCGTCGGATCATCGCCAAGCCCGATCAGGATAGCGCCGCCGCCAAGACGGCCAAGGGTCAGCGCCTCATAGAGTTTCGGCCAATAGCCGAGGCGCTTCTCCTCCTTCTCGATGGCCGCGATCTGGTCATCTTCCGCGTCCCAATCGCGGCCGGCGCGGGTCATATCCTGCGCCGGGATATCCACGATCTTGCGATGCAGCCATGAGCCGAGATAAGCATTCTCAATCTGCTGCGGATCGGTGAAGCGGCGGACCCAGAAGTTATGTGCCGCACGGTCTACGGTTGTGCCGCGCCCGGTCAGCACATTGGCGAGGCCGTCCCAGAGGCGCGTGACTGTTCCCATGCTTGCGACGGTGCAGGCAGTGGAGTGGGAAGTCTACGGACGCCCGCCCTAGAGGACGTCGAAGGCGCTGCCTTTATTGTCCAGCATTAACTCTGTCAGCGCCCATACCAGCGCATCGGCCCGGTCGGGCGATCCCTCGCCAACAAAGCCCGAAGGTGTCATCGCGCACATCTGGTCCTCAAGATGCGCGAAACCGCCAACATGTGAAACGCGGCCCTGCTCGTAGAGTGCTGAAATCGGCTCTGCCCGCGCCACCTTGCCGCGCGATGCTGTCACGACCTTGACCGGAAGCGTCTTGTCCTGAGCCTTGATGACGGCCTCAACCATAGCCCCACCGAAATTGCGCTCGGCAATGATCCGGTCTGCCTGATGCAGCGAATAGACCTCACGGACGCGTCGCCCCCAGCCATCGGGCGAGAGATTGCATGAATGATCATCCAGCACGTAGCCTCGGCCATCTGCGCCAAGCCCCGCCGCGACGATGCCAATATCATCGCCGACACTATCGCTGCCAGCGCCTGACGTGCCGGAAGGGTCAACCGCGATGATGATACGCTGCATCGGCGGGGCCTGCTTAATACGTTGCGCGTCGATCATGTCTCGCGTCCACAGCGCACCTGGCACATCGTCCAGCATCTCTGCGTTCAATTCTTGGCGGCCAAGGCGGGTGCCCGCGTATTTTTCCACCACGGCCTTCATAAAGGCCGGAGCAAGGTTCTTCGCGTTGTCCATGGTCGAACCGCGCGTGATGGCGGTCGTGGCGTCTTTCATAATCTCGCGGAGAACGGGGATAGGCCGGGGCGTCGTGGTCACGAACACGCGGGGGTCAACGCCGCTCCGCATGGTGAATTGCAGCATGTCCCATGTCTCGCGGGCATAGCGATACTTCGCCAATTCATCGACCCATGCTGTGTCAAACTCCGGACCGCGCAACTGGTCAGGCTCGGTCCCGTTGTAACCCAAAGCCTGCGCGCCGTTTGGCCATGTGATGCGGACGGGTTTGTAACGGACCTTTGGCATGTTATCGGGCGGGCTGATCTTGAGAAGGCGGGCGACCATCACCTCCTCCAAGTCCTTCTGCGTCTCCGCGACCAGAGCAATGCTTTTTGCCCCGCTATCGACGCGCTGCCGGACCCATTGCGCGCCCGCCTCCGTTTTCCCGAAGCCGCGACCAGCAAGCGCCAGCCACGTCCGCCAGTCACCCTCCGGCGCCAATTGGTTCGGGCGCGCCCAAAACGACCAATCATATTCGAGGACCAACGGATCTATGTCCGCTATAATCGATTCCCGCTGGGGATGGGCCGCGACGATCTCCGCAAGGGATTGCATTGTCATTGCTCGGCTAGTCGATCCAGTTTGGCGCGGATGCGATCTGCGGCGTTGGCCATCTCGTCAGCGAGCGAGACGCCATCCTTGCCCGTGTGTTCCATGCGCTCAGAGAAAGCCCGCACGTCAACATGTTTACCGATCAGTTCGACCCGCTTGATGCGGTCGCTGATCTTTATCTTGGTGACATGGCCCGCGCCTTCTCCAATCGCCTCGACTTCGACGCCGGCGACAAGGCCCTGTCTCCATACCAGCGGCCAGTCTTTTACCGGCTTCACCCGGCCCTGTTCGTCATACAGGTCAGCAAGGTCCGCGTAGGCCTCTTGGGCAAGGCGGGTAAGCACCCAGGCCGCATTGATGCCCGTCTCTTCCGACCGGGCCGTTTTTGCCTCTGTAAGCGCCGTAGCAACGTCAACATTCGTCAACAGCCTCTGGCCCTGCTGCTTGGCTGTCTTCGCGCTGTAGCCTGCTCGGATAGCTGCCTGAGTGGCGTTCAGGTCGATCAAATATTCCTCGACAAAGCGCTGCTGTTTGGGGGTCATCGCGCAATCGTCCTTCCAACATTCCGCGCCTTGGCGATCACCGTCACCACGATCCCATTGCGGATCACAAGCCTCTCGCCGTTCTTCCCGATCAGGACCGGCGCGCCGAACTCATCGGCCATGGCAAGCGCGGGTGTCTGCATCTCGGCACGGATCGCGGAGATATCCACGCCTTTCACGCGCTCCAGCCAGCGAACAATCGCGTGGTCAGATATTTCTGTCACGTCCTCACCTCCTCCAGCGCCGAAAGGTCGCCCTTCATGTAGCGGAGGCGCAATGCCTCCAGATGCTCGCGGTCGGCTCGACTAAGCCAGCGGTAATTGACGGATGTTCGTTTCCCGAACATGTTTTCCACTCCCCTCCAGCCCTTTTTCACGAACCAGAGCGGGAAACTTTCAGGCATTGGACCTCGATAAGTCGTCATGGCTCGATTTCATCCCCATGGCTGGCCGCGATCATTTCCGCCGCCTCCATCCGCACATTGCGCGGCAGGCAATTCCAGTGACGTATGAAGGAGATAAGGAGGCTGTCGTCATCGCGTTCGACCGGAGCATGTTTCTCCGATAGCAGCCTTGCCTCGTTTCGCACCCGCTCCGGCGTCCAGTGCTTGTCCTTGGCGACGTGCAGCAGTTCCATCGCCTCCTGCTTCGGAAGCGGGGCAACGGCCGCGTGATGCTCGATCGTCAATGCCTTGTCGCGCAAGTGGCTGGGAAACGCCGTAGCGGCCTTGGAGATGTCCCGGAGCCGCTTGGGGGCGATGCCCAGATTGTCCGCAAGGAAATCGAAGCTTGTCTGGTCGAGGAAGCCCTGAGACTGACCGTCCAGCATCCAGTCCGCGATTTCCCAATCCACGTCACGACGGCGGGAGGCAAGGTTGCGTCCGGTATCGACCCAGCTGTCGAAGGTCGGCGCGATGGTCGCCGGTTCAATGATCGTGATTGTGTTCATCCCCCAACTCCCTCACTTCCACACAACCTCATAATCCTTCCCCGTTGCGGGCTATCTGTGGACATTGCGCCACCAATATTCTGCGGCCCGTAGATCGACACCGAGACGCCGCGCCTCTGCCCCTGCCTCTGCCTTGGTGCGCTCAGCCTTGAGGAGCCAGATGATGAAGGCGGTTGGGGGACTGTGCATGTCATGCTGAACCTGCGATCTTGGGGAGGAATGAACCGAGAGAACCGGATTGCGAGCGTTCACGGCTCTGGGGTGGCGGATGCTGCGACCGGAGCGCGGCGGCACGCTGGGCGTCGAACTCAGCCTGTGTGATTTCCCCAGCCTGCAACCGCTGGAACAGCGAACCACCGGCAATCGTCGGCTTGGGCTTGGCATCAGCAGGCTTGGCGCTTTCGGCACGTTCCAGCATTTTCTGGAAGTTTTCCGGGCTTTTCAGCAGCCAGCCAAGGTTCCCCTCGGTCCATTTCCCGCTGCGGCCTGAATGGAAATCCGACCGGCACATGGCCCCGATGGCGACGAAAACCGCTTCCTCGCCATTCTCGGCAACCCGGCGGCGCAGGTGCTTGCGGCGGTCAGCGTTCAGCTTCCGGGCTTGGGGCAGCGGCGTTCCGGTGGCCTGACGGTTCCAATCCTCAACAACCCGATCCGAAAATTCCGAAAGGGGGTCAGCAGCGTTAGCTGCTGGGGTTAAGGGATGGGGGTTAGATATATACTCATTGGGGGAAACCAATTCCGCTGTTTCCGTGGATTCCGGTGGAATTCCGGTGGAACGGTTTTCCTTCGCAATCCTTTTACGCTCCCGGTCATATGCCCGGCGCTTCTCAGCGACGGGATCAACGGGAACAGGTTGGGCCGCTTCCATCTCAGCGATTGCGCGCACGAGTTCATCGCCAGACACGCCAGCGGCAATCAAATGCTTTACGGCGGTGGCGATGATGCTCATACCTTCGGTGCCTCCCGATCCTTCTTTGAGCGGTTGCAGCGACGGCAAGCGTCGATCATGGCGGGGGTAAGCGTCATTCGCCCTTGCTCATTTCAGAGAGGGCCTGCTCCGCCTCAGTGTCGAAGTCGCGCCAGCTATCAACTCGGCAAGCAATCTCTTTCATCTTCTCTGTGGGCAAACCGTCCAGCACGAAGGATTCCAGAGCGGCGAAACAGTTGACGCGACGATCGCCAGTGCGCCGCCGCAGGATGCCTTGGATATATAGGACATCGCGCAGATAGGGTTTCTCAGCGGATTGGCGATTGATTGATGCGACGGCAGGAATCTTCTTGAAGGCTACCTCCCACGCATCTTGGTCAGGATCATCGCCGCTCCACTTCATGTAACTGTCGAAGGAGTTATCCAGTGCGGCCAGAAGTTCCGGCAGTGTATAGGTCTTGAGCCACCGGCGAATGTTGGCGCGGCCGCTCTCGTTGGGGATGAATGAGCCTCGCTCAGCGCACCTTTCGGCAATTGCCTCAACGATGTCGATCTTCTCGCGCTCAGCGGCGTCTCGCCACTGGAGCATCATTTCAAGCTGCTCGCGGCGTTCCTCTAAAAGCTCGATCTGGGCGCGCTGGCGCTTTACCGCGCTGTCGTCACTAAGCTGCCTTGCGCCCTTGCCGTTGTTGCAGGGCTGGCAGGCCGTGATGAGATTGACCAAATCGTTCGTGCCGCCGCTCGCGACTGGGTTGATATGGTCAACCTGCAACAAAACATCTGGAGCCTGGCCACCGCAATATTGGCAAGTGAAGCTGTCGCGCTTGAACACCTCAAAGCGCAGAAGTTTTGACATCGGCTTACGGCTCACGCGATCCTCTCCATAAATTCGCGGAATTGTGGGTCGCGGCGCGACCACATCTCAGCCTCTCTCAGGCCATATCGAACCGTGTCGAAATGGCGGTTGAGAACGCAGGCGATATATTCGAGCTTGTCGCCGTTACGGCGCAACGCGGCCATGATGGCGAAGCGCACCTTGCAGATCGGAAGATGGCGGTCGCGACCAAGGATCGTCTCAACCGAATATCCAGACGCCTCCGATGCCCGCAGGATCGTTTCGTTGGTCATAGTTGGACGACCTCCATACCCGTGCAGGGATCGTCAATCGCCTTGCTGGCGAGGAAGTCCGAATAGGAGCGCATCACCGCCCTCCCATGCGAGTCACGATGATCCCCGACGCGCGCAGGACATTGAGCCGATAGCGCAGGGCGTCGAACACCTGACCCGCCGCCTCGATGTCCTCAGCGCCGCTCGCCAGTTCGCTGTCGTCAATCCGGTTATCTGCCAGGGCCTCGGCGAGGAACATTTGCCCCCGTGCCGCGCCGATAGGCAGATCGCGGTCGGACGTGCAGACAGCCGCTTCTGGAGCCAGCTTGCCGCCAATCAGGTGCATCAGCGGCGCGAGGCGGTCGAGGCCGTAGACCTCACCGATCTTCATGACGGTCAGCATGTTCATGGCGGCCTTGCGGTTGCGCGCGTTGGCTACCGTGCCTGCGCTGCAACCGAGCTTGTCGGCCATGTCCTGATCGGTATCGCCGGTATCCGCCTGCGCGCCGACGATGATGCTGGATACGGCTGCCAGCATAGAACTTTGCGTGAGCGTAACATTACGCTGCAAGACATTATTGCGCTGCGTCATCTACCAGCACCTCATGAAGGGAGTGAGAAGGATCAGAACCGCACCGGGCCGGATTGTGGCCGTGCCCGGTGCCGCCTGCGGGCGACCCGGCAGGCTGAGGAATGAAGATTGCGGGACGGCCGCTGACGAAGGACATGCCTTCGGGGCCGTCGACCACGGCGTGGAAGCCGAGCAGATTGGTGTAGCGGCTTTGCGCGTCGTCCACGGCCTACATCCTCCCCGTCACGCACATGCGGAGGATGCCCCAGCACAAGGCGAGGGTGGCGTGAGGCTGGAAGCGGGAGTGGCGGATGCGATAGGGCGCGCTCATGCGTATTCTCCGCAGCCGCGACCCACGATTTCCCCATGCTCACCAGCAGTAAAATCACGCCAGTGGACCCAGCCGTTAGGGCAGGAGAACCCCCATTCACGAACCTTTGGCCCTGTAAAGAACAGCGAAACACATGGCTCGCCTTCGATCAGTTCAAGCCGGTGCAGCGCATGAGCTGGCCGCGAAACAACGTCGCCCGGACCTCTGATGAACGAACCGTCTGGTGTGATTTCCCGATAATGCCCAGAGATAACGTAGGAGGTGTTCGCCCACGGATGATCGTGCAATGCCCTGTCATCATCATCGCGCAGGATGCGATGCAGGTAGACGTTCTGTTGCTCATTGCGGGGAATGATCCACCAGCGTTGCAGATAGACGGGATCGCGACCGATCTCGAAATCGGGATCGCGCTGCATCGTGAACCACGCCCACTCCTGCATATCCGATATGTCGGCGTAGGGAATCCCGCTCATGCCGCGCGCTCTTCGGTCTTGGTGGAGCGGGCCATCGCAACAATGACCGACAGCTTAGATGCGTTCATCACACCGCCAGTTGCCGCCTCAACTTTTAGGGCGAGTTCTGGCGGCCAATCCTTGGATTTCCGCAATTGAGAGAGGCGGCCCTTCGATATGCCGATCTTATCACTCAGCGTTGTAAGGTTAATCGCGCCCTTGCGCTTCAGGTATGCGTCTAGCGTCATGGGCTTACGTTTAGACTATCTAAACATTGACGGTCAACTGGAAAGTTCAGACAGGCTAAACGATATGCGTCCGTTGATACGCTATACTGCGGCCATGGCTGGACCACATCATGACTGGTATCTGAAGGAGTGGCTCAAGACGCTCAAGAAGAGGCAGGCGGATATTGCCCGCGATCTGGATTGGAATAAGGCGCGCGTTAGCCTGATGATCCGTGGCGAGCAGCAATACAACCGCGACGCCGTGAACGAGCTATCTTCATATCTGCACCTGTCGCCATATGAATTGTTGATGCATCCGGATGATGCGATGGCGATCCGCCAGCTTCGCAATGACGCCATGCGTGTTGTCGAAACGACGAAGCGGTTTGATGAATCTAACAACGTCCGGGCAATCGACCGCACCGGCACGGACGGTTAATTTCACAAAGGAGGGGGTAACGTGAAGATTTTGGTTATTTGCGCGATTGCCGGCATGGCGATCAGCGGAGTCGCAGAGGCGCGCGGTTCTAATAGCGTTCGCGGTCATATCCGGTCGAATGGCGTGTATGTCGCGCCTCATGTCCGCACCAATCCGAACAGCACGAAGCTGGATAACTGGTCCACGCGGGGAAACGTAAACCCCTATAATGGCCGCACCGGAACGGTTGATCCCTATCGTCCTTCCAGTTCGAACCCCTATGGATCACCATACAACAACCGGCGCTCGTCGCCGTATTAATCGGCCCGTTCTATGATGCATCTGCCTGAGAAGGCTAAACTGGCAGTGATCTTGTCAGGATTGCTAACCGCAGCCTGCGCCGAAACGCCGGGATCAAGGGCCGATAAGGCTTATGATCTGGCGGACGCGGCGCAGGTAAATGCGCGCACCGCGCTAGGGCGCTTGGAAGAACAGGATGGCCGCATTGAGGAATTGGAGAAAAGGATTAAAGCGCAAGCAGAGCAGATCGAATTTTTAGTCAGCGACCGGGACCGACTAAACAAGGACGTGTCAACGCTATTCGAGAACGATCAGAAGCTGCAAGATCGGCTCGACTCGATGAGGCGTTACTAATGCCCAAACTCGTCATCTACTGCCGCATAGCAGGCCAGGAGGAAATGCTTGGCGTCCATGAGTTCGACTTCCCGCCCCGCGCTGGTGAGGCGGTCCAGATTGAGCGCCACGGCGAGCAGCTTCGGCTCCATATCGACCGGGTGGAGCATCGCGTGGATAAGCTGGGGCATGTGCCTAAGCTGATGTGTTCGCGGTTGGCGGATGACTGAAGCGCCACTGTGGTTTACTATCGGGGCGACCGTTTGGGGCATGTTGGCTCCGCCAGTCGCTTACATAGTCGGGCGAAGGAACGAAAAGCGCGCCGCCGTCCCCAATGTGCGTCCCGATTTTACGGCGGGGTCAGGGGGATATTCCGGCCACTTGGAGATTCAAGCTCGGACTAGCGAGGATATCATCGTATCCTCAATTGATGCCGCTGGCAGAATACACACCGGCGATACCACGATGCTCATGGACAATGAAGGTAACATCACCGGCCATGATTATGACTTCCAGCGGGGGCCGCGAAGCGTGTACTGGCGCATTCCTGGTGGTGAAGTGCGCCGCTTCAAAGTCGTGGTGGACAGCCTTTATGACTTCGACATTCGCCTAACCATCAGTTCAAGCGCATCCACCTTGGTTGATAGATCGCTGATCGTCCGCGCGCTCCAGATGCCATAAAGGCTGACAGCGATTGTTGCCGATAAGGCGACGGCAAACTCCATAACCCACCTCTTTCCTATCCCCTCATAGCGCATAGCTTCGCGTCTGGCGAGGGCGTGATTCGGGGGCGCTTGATTAGATGCGTCAAAAAATGTTTCGCTCATCTAAACTTTTCTGTTGCACATAGCGTTTAGCCATTCTAAACATACTCCATCGAAAGGCAATCGGGCCTGAGACGGAGGAACCAGCGTGGATCGCATAGAGGTCAAAACGAAAGCCGCAGCAGAAAAGGCGATCAAGGAAGGCAGGCCGATCCACATCGTTGGCGGAAAGTTCGCTCTGACGCTGGTCGGGCTGGCGGGTATCGACATTCACGTCAGCGCCGATGTATCGATCAGCCTGACGGATACCCGTGGCGTCCTTGTCGCGAAGGCCGCCTCCTCGCCGCGCATCGAGACGTGGGGAACCTCCTCGCCGCTCATCGAGACGCGGGAAACCTCTTCGCCGCGCATCGTGACGTGGGGAACCTCCTCGCCGCTCATCGAGACGTGGGAAACCTCCTCGCCGAGCATCGAGACGCGGGAAACCTCCTCGCCGCTCATCGAGACGCGGGAAACCTCTTCGCCGCGCATCGTGACGCGGGAAACCTCCTCGCCGCTCATCGAGACGCGGGAAACCTCCTCGCCGAGCATTAACAACAGCGACAGCCCTGTCCCCCTCATTTTTCTGAGTGGCTTCCGGTGGCGCATCGCCATTTCCGCGACCCGCATGGCCATTGGCTGTCAGGATCACGAACTGGCGCGCTGGTGGTCGTTCGATGATCGCCTGATTGAGCGGATGGATAGCCACGCACTGGAGTTCTGGCGGGCGAACAAGGCTCATCTACAGGCAATTTGCGCTGCTACCGGCAGGGTTGCGACTGCCGAAGCGGTGGAGGCCTAAGCCATGAGCATCGTGAACACGCAGAGCAACAGCAGGGCGGTGCTTTACTCCGAAGCCGCCTATTTCGACAACGCTGCCTTCCAGCACATTGCCGACCGGGAAGAGTGCCAGCGGCTTGAGCGGAAGCGGGATGCGGCGCGGAAGGCCGTCATCGACGCCGAACGCCGCGTCAACGCCCTCCGTAAGCAGCCCGACAGGTTGCCCCGCTCGCAGATGGATGTGGCGGTTGATGGGTTCTCCGCAATTCTGAACCTTCCCCGCCTTCGCAGGGCTGCAAAGGAGATTGGAGCGTGACCCCGCGCCTCCTGTCCTTGCGCGAAATGCTCGCGTGGACCGCCGTAATCACAACCTTGGCCATCGCCTTGCTGGTGATGTTGCCGTGCCCCATGGAGATTTGAACATGGCCATCGCCGCCACGATTGAACAGTCTTCAGCACTTGTTCCTGTCAACAATGCTGCTGCCGCCGTTGTCCTGTTCGACAACGAGAAATTCGACGCCTTCTACGCCAAGCTAAAGGCCGATATCGACGCAACGCCGGTTGACCTGTCCACCAAGAAGGGCCGCGATGCCATTGCATCGGCCGCTGCCAAGGTGCGGTCGGAAAAGGCCAGCATCGACCGCGACCGCAAGCGCCTGACGCAGGAATGGCGGGACAACACGGCGCTGGTCAACGGCGCCTGGAAGGGGATCGAGGCGCGGCTTGATGATCTGGCCATCGCCGCCCGCAAGCCGCTGACCGAATGGGAGCAGGCGGAGAAGGCGCGCATCGATCGCTGTAACGAGATCATCAGCGACATCCATGGCGCGGCGATCGTGACGTTGGATGATACTGCGGAATCAGTTCGGCTTCGCGGCATGAAGATTTGGGCTATCGAGATCGGCGGAGAATTTGGAGCGCTGGCCCATGACGCTGAGCAAGCCAAGAGCGCGACGATTGCCACCCTGCAAGCGGCACTGGCCCGCCTGAAAAAGGAAGAGGCAGAGCGCGCCGAATTGGAAAAGCTGCGGGCGGCAGAAGCCCAGCGCCTCGCCAAGGAGCAGGCCGAACGTGAAGCGCGTGAGGCGGAAGATCGGGCCGCAGCGGAGGCCCGCGCCGCAGAAGAGCGCCGCATCGCAGCGGAGAAGGCGGAGCAGGAACGCATCGAGCGGGCTAGGGCTGAAGCTGCCGAGGCCGAACGCCAGCGCATCCAGCGCGAGCATGAGGAAGCGTTGGCTGTTGAGCGGCGGCGCGCGGAGGAAGCTGAGCGCGCCCGCCATGCAGAGATAGATCGCATCGCCAAAGAGGAGGCTGAGCGTCAGGCTGAGGCTGAGCGCATCGCAGCCGAACAGGCCAAGCGTGATGCCGACCAGAAGCACAAGACTGCGGTCATGAAGGCCGCCAAGGAGGCGATCATGACCTGCGGTGCTGACGAAGAAACCGCCAAGAAGATCGTCCTGCTGATCCGCAGCGGCGATGTCCCCAACGTGACGATGAGGTTCTGACCATGACCGACAATCCCTTCGATCTGGACTATCGCGAGCCAGCGCAGCCGGACATTTACGATACCTTCGACCGTGAGCGTTTGCCTGAACAGAACGCCGCGCCGCGCCCTGCAAACGTCGGAAAAGTGACCCGTCTGCCCAGCGCGGAATATCATGCCGACCCCGCGCCGGAACCCAGCCTGTCCGCCACGTTGGCCAAGCTGATTATCAGCCGTTCGCCGCGTCACGCATGGATGGCAAGCCCGAGCCTTAACCCTGATCGCAAGCCGATCCACAAGAAGACGTTCGATATAGGCCGCGCTGCCCACCGTGCCATCCTTGGTTGCGGCGATGACTATGTGATGATTCCGGACGACATCCTTGCGTCCAATGGTGCGGCCAGCACGAAAGAGGCGAAGGCTTTCATCGCCGATGCCCGCGAGCGTGACCTTACGCCGCTCAAGGGTGACGAAATCGCGCAGGTCGAGGCGATGCGGGAAATCGCGCATGCACGGCTCACAGAGCATGGTGTGGCGCTTGATCCGGCGCGGTCCGAACTGTGTGCCATTGCCCAGATCGAAGGCGTCTGGTGTCGGGCCATGTTCGACAACGTGCCGGAAGACCCGCGCTTGCCGATATACGACTTCAAGACGTGCGAGGATGCCAGCCCGGACGCCTGTATGCGTGCCATCCTGAACTATGGCTATGACATTCAGGCGGAACATTACCGCGCCGTCTGGAAGGCCGCGACGGGCGAGGATCGCAATTTCGTCTTCATCTTTCAGGAGAAGCCGGAGCCGAACGAGGTCACGCTTATTCGGCTCTCCGGCTCATTCGAGGCGATGGCGAAACGCCGCGCCGCACGCGCCCGCCGCGTCTGGGGTGAATGCTCAGCGTCGGGGAATTGGCCCGGTTATCCGATCGGCCTGCATGAGGTGGATGCGCCCGCGTGGCTGGTCGAACGCGAATTTCAGGAGGAAATGTAATGGCTATCAGGTTCATTCCGGTTTCGGAAATCAATGATCCATTGACGATTGCGCTCGGTATTTCGGGCGGGAGCGGCACCGGCAAGACCTATACGTCGCTTCTGGTCGGGCGCGGCATTGCCGAGGGCGTCACAGGTAAGAAGGGTTCGCCCATCGGTTACGTCGATACGGAGAACAAGCGGGCGCTGCACTATAAAGCGGCTTTCCCTGAGATGATGCACTTCGATTTCACCGCAATCAATGAAGATGGCGAGCTTGTCGGCTTTGGGCCGGAACGCTGGATCGAGGTTATCGACGCGGCCGAGGCTGCGGAAATGCCGGTGCTGATCTTCGACAGTTTTAGCCACGCATGGGAAGGCATCGGCGGCGTTCTGGACCTCCATGCTCAGGTTCTTGACCGGCTTGTGCAGGATGCTGAAAAGCGCGCTGCTGGCAAATACACCGTGGACCCTGCGAAGTTCAGCCAACTTGCATGGGCCGAAGTCAAGCCGCGCTATCGCCGCCTGATCGACCGCATCGTTCGGGCCAAGACCAATGTCATCATCTGCACTCGCGCCAAGCCCGTCATGCAAAAGGGCTACGGCAACAACGTCGAGAACGCACGTGCCACCAAGACGCGCCGCAAGGACGTGCCTTGGGATCCGGCGAGCGATGCTGACCTGATGTTTGAGATGACCGCCATGGTCATTCTTGATCCGTCCGCCCCTGGATGCCCGGTCTACCAGATCAAGGTGGCGGACCAGTTTAAGGGGCTGCTCGATCCACGCCGACCAATGGGCGAAGACACCGGCGCGGCTATGGCCGAATGGGCGAAGGGGCAGGGCGGCGCACAGAAACAGAAGGAAGTCATGGACTTCGCCCGTGAGAAGGCGAGGGGCGGGACTGATGCTTTCACCGCATGGTGGAACAGCGATGACGGCAAGGCGGCGCGTAGTGTCGTGCGGCCCATCATGGTCGAGATACAGGCGATTTGCGCGGAAGCGGATCGCGAAGCCGCTCGCAAGGATGATGATCCGTTCGGAGAAGGGCCTGCCGATGAGCAGCGCGGCGAAGGTTTCAATGGAACAGAGCCGCTTGATGCGGACGCGTTGGCCGAAAAGGTCCGGGCTGAGACGAATGCGATGGCGGAGGCCGCGTAATGTCCCCCGAACACATCGACCTGATCGCGCAATGGCGGGAGGCTGGCGTGTCCTTTCGGATCATCATCCAGCGCCTCGCGAAGTTGGGCGTCCAGACAAGCCGCCATTCGCTGCGCTGGCACTGCATGAAACACAACATCCTCGCGCCGTCGAGCCGGGTTGGCGTGAATCATGGACCGGGCAGGACGTTCACGCCGGAAGAGGACGCGATCATCCTGGAAATGCGCTCTGCCGGGGCCTCGCTCCGAGCCATCGGCATGAAGCTGGGCCGCCATCACGGCTGCATCGGCCTCCGCATTTTGACCTTGGCGAAGCATGACGAGCTTCGGGCCGCAGCATAGCAGGGAGAGAACCCATGTTCATTCGTAAATCAAGGCACGACGCGATTGTGGCGGGCCTGGAAGCGAACATTCGTGCGTTAAAAAACGATACTATTGAATGGTTCAGTAAGGCCGAAGACGAGTGCAAGGCGAAAGAGGTCTACCGCGCTGACATGGAGCGCTACAGGACGCTTTGGCTGGATGCCCGTGACGAAGCCGCTAAATACCGCCGATCCGTCGCCCCTCTCATGGAGGCCAACGCCCGCCGCAAGCGCGAAGCTGCTGAGCGGAAGGGCGAGGGTAACTGATTTTCAAGAGGACGCGCTGTCGAGCCTAACAAGCGGGCGCGGAAAATTCGATGACCAAGGAAGAAGCCGCCGCCGCACTTGATGGCTGTGAATATGGCGAAGAAGGCAGCAAGGATTTGTTCGCGCAGATGAAAGCTGACGGTCTGGTCGCGGTATTCGGCGCCAGCGATGACCTAATGGAGTTTCGTGGCGCTATTGATGATGAGGTCGGCTGCTATGGCGGCGGCACCGCATATCTGACGCGCGCTGGCCTCCTGAACCGCATTTGCGACAACGACGACTGTCCGCATGAGCGGGATCGCGAGAAGGTCGCCCCTCGGATTGAAGCGATTTGGTGTGATACCGAAGCATATTCGTGGACCTATAAAACGGATATCCCCCACGTCGCATTTGATGTGGTCGAAGGGGCTGACAGATACTGCCGAGGCATCGTCTTTGCCCTGTCGGACGTGCCCGCATGACCCGCATCCACACCCGCGCCCCGTCCCTGGCAGCGCAGGGGCACAGGGCGATGATAGCGCCGCTCGCCGCGCACGGTCCTTGGACTGATGCCGCAAAGGAAAACCATGCTCGCAGGCTGCGGGCGCAGTTGGAAAGGCTGGGGCGGTGAGTGACTATCACACTCAAGGCCCGTGGGCCGCCAGCGGCGCAGATATGTTCGGGGACCACAACATCACGCCGACACACGAAACGGCCGCAGTTGCGGCGGTTGTCAGCAACCTGCGTAGTCCGCTGGAAGTTGCGGCCAACGCTCTGCTGGTCGCTTCGGCTCCGACGATGCTCAAGGCGCTTCAAATATTGCAGGAGCGTTATGAGAGTGATGCCTGGATCACGGATCAGGAAGAGATGGCGCGCGTCGTGCGCGGCACGATCGCAGCCGCCACTTTCTCGCCGGAGCAGATCGCCAATCTCGCAATAGAGACGATGCAATGACCGCCCGTGACAGCATCATCGACTATATCGATGCGAAAGCCGCCAGATTGCGCGCTCGGGCCGACAAGGGCTTGACCGGATGGGCGCTCGATCGTCGTGACGCGCGCGTTCTGGAAATCCTGCGCGACGATATTCTCAACGAGTTCGACGTGAAGGAGGCGGATCGTGCCGAGTGACATGGTGGAGGCGGTCGCCATCGCTATCAAGAATGCACGGGCGCTTACCGGGACAAACCCTGTCGCGCGCCTGAGCGATGTAGACAGGCGCGCAGCCATCGCCGCCCTGAAAGCCCTGCGCGACCCGACGCCGGAGATGGTGGATGCTAGCGCTGCGCGGTGTGAGGATGCCTATTCTGGCGCGGTGGCGCTCGCTGTCTGGTCCGCCATACTCTCAGCAGCCATCGGGGAGGGGTGAGGAAGTGGCGAGCTTACCAGACCTTGACCGCCGCCTGAGCCGCAAGATCGAGACGGGGAAGGCCATCCAGCTAACCGCCGATGATCTTGACCTTCTCGTATCAACGGGCGCTATCGATACATTTCGCGCCGCAGTCGCAAAGCACCAGAGGGACCAATGCCGAGCAAGAAACGCCCGAAGCCGCTCTATCAGCGGGGCCGCTATGCCCTCTACACCAGAGACGACCGCGCCAATCTTGAAATCGTCTGGTATGACGAAACCAGAAAGCGTGAGCGAAGCCAAAGCGCGGGCAGCAGTGATATTGGGAAAGCCCGTCTCGCACTAGATCGGATCTACTTGGCTGATACGGGCCATCGGCTTTGCCCGACATGTAATCGTCCATGGGAGCATGACGGATCGCCGCTGCTTTTGACCGCGATCAACGATTACCTGATCCAGTCCGAAGCGAAGGCCGGATATAAGAGCGCGAAGAACCGTCTTGGGCATGTGATCCAATATCTGCTGGCCACCGACGAAAGCGCCGTATGCGCTACCATTGACGCCCGCTGGGTCGGTGGGTTCCGGGAATGGATGTCTGCCAATCCGATGCCGGACGGAAAGTCGCGCTCCCTGTCTCACATTGAGGGCTGCGTGATGCAACTTGCCGCCGCCATAAACGCTACCCCCGGAGAGGCGGCGCAATTTAAGGCAGAGCAACAGAAAGCCGTATCCAATAGCCCGACCTATCGCGCTGACGTGCCAACGCTGGCGGCTATGTTCAATTATTGTCTGGCCCCAGAAGGACGGACGGAGAAGGAGCGGAATTATCTGCGAGAAGCCCGTGCAAGCCTGCTGGATTATCTCCGCATGGCTGTCGCGACATGGGCGCGTCCCGATGCCATATTCGAGGTAAAGGAAAACCAGTGGCACAGTGGCCCGCGCGTGCTGGACCTCAATCCTGTTGGTCGCCGCCAGACCAAAAAACATCGGCCCAAAGTGCCAATCCCAAGGCAGTTTGCTCCGATCCTGGACGAAATGCGGGGTAACTGGCTTGATATTTCTGTTCTCAATCAGCCGTGGACGAAAATGCGCCGCAAGATTGGATTGCCAGATGGAAGGCAGGCGGGACCGAAACTGATCCGTCGCTCGATGGCGACACTTGCGCGCGCGAGGATAGGGGAGGCCAACTGGCGACAGGGAGAGATGATGCTGGGCCATGTGAAGGCCAGTATTTCGGATATTTATGCTTTCCCAGACCCCGCAAATCTTGGCCTCGCCCTTGAGGCCACCGAATCAATCATCGACGAGATCGAGAAACTGGCACCCGGCGCATATTACCGCAGGTTTACCGCATCAGCCGCCGGATTAACTGTTGTGGATGGAGGTAAAAGTGGCTAAAATCCAAAGGATCGAAGCTGGAGCGGGTGAAGGGAATCGAACCCTCGTCGTAAGCTTGGGAAGCTTCTGCTCTACCATTGAGCTACACCCGCGTTGCCTTGCCCATGGCATGACCGGAAAGACGCGTCAACCGACCTGCCGTTTCGCCAGCTTGCGGGCCAGCGTGCGGCGGTGCATCCCCAGCCGCCTTGCCGCTTCGGAAATGTTGAAGTCGCTGTCTTTCAGCACTTCATGGATATGTTCCCATTCCAATGTCTTGATCGACGTCGGGCGGGGGGCAAGGGGCGCGGCGGGATCGCCGCCCGATCGCGCGAAGGCAGCCTCTATGTCGTCGGTGTTGGAGGGTTTCGCCAGATAGTTTGTCGCCCCCAACTTAATCGCCTCGACCGCCGTCGCGATGCTCGCAAAGCCGGTCAGCACGACGATGAGCATGGCCGGATCATGGGTGTGGAGCCTCTGCACGCAGGGCAGGCCCGACTGCGCGCCCAGCTTCAGGTCGACCACCGCATAACCCGGATCATGCTCCGCCAGCAGCGCGTCGAGCTTCTCATGGCTGTCCGCCAGCAACACTTCATAGCCGCGCCGCTCAAAGGATCGCTTGAGCGTGCGGGCAAAGGATTCGTCATCCTCCACGATCATGAGAAGGCGATCGTCAGGCACCGGAAATCTCCTCCATGGCGAGCGTACCGAGCGGCAGGCGAAGCAGGATCAGCGCCCCGCCATCGGGGCTGTTGCTTGCATTGACGCTGCCGCCCAGTTTCCGCACGACATTGACGACAAGGAACAGGCCAAGCCCGCCGCCTTGCCTGCCTTTGCTGGACCGATAGGGCTTGCCGAAGTCGGCCAGCATCTCCTCGCTGAAACCGGGGCCATTGTCGCGCACGGCTATGTTCAGCCAGTTGCTATCGCGCCCAACCAGCATGTCGATCCGGTTCGCTCCTGCTTCCCGCGCATTGTCGAGCAAATTGCCGATCGCCTGGCGGATCACCGGATCGGCGATGATGCGGGGATAATCATGCGGTCCAAAGTCGCGGAGCAGCACCGTTCCGGGGTTGGCGTTCTGCCAATCCTGCGCCATGTCCTCGATGAAATCGCGAAGGCCCGTTACCTGCGGCGCTTCCCCGCGCGCTTCGCCCGAGGACAGCAGGATGCCCGTGACGATGGCCTTGCAGCGCTGCACCGCCGCCTGCATCTCTTCCACTTCCTCGACCAGCGCGGGATGCTTCGTCACTTCCTTCATATGGAGCCAGTCGCCCAGCACGACGGCAAGCTGCGACAGGGGCGTGCCCAGTTCATGCGCCGCGCCCGATGCCAGCAGGCCCATGCGGACGATATGTTCCTCCTCCGCCGCCTGTTGCCGCAGCCGGGCGAGATATGTCTCCCGCAACTGCAGATTATGCGTCACGCGCGACATGAACAGCACCAGCAGCACCGCGATCATCGTGAAGTTGATCCATGTGCCGACGATGTGCAGGTCGAACAAATGCCCTTCCAGTGCGCGGGACAGGGTCAGCGGATGATAGAATATCGAAAGCAACGCCGCGCAGAGCGCCGACAGGATCACGATCCCCCACACGCTCCATCGGTCGAGCAGCACCGCGCCCAACGCCACCTGCAACAGATAGAGCCCGATGAAGGGATTGGTCGCCCCGCCGCTCAGATAAAGCTGCGCTGTCAGCGCCAGTACGTCGAACAGCAGGGCCAGGAAAAGCTCCGGCCGGGCCACGTCGGTCCGGCGCCGCAATATCGCGAAGCTCGCGATGTTCATCGCGCCGGCCAGCGCCGCGATCAGCAGCATCGGCGCGATCGGCAAGCGGATGCCCATGCCGAAATGCACGATCAGGATCGTCGCGACCTGCCCGGCGATGGCGATCCAGCGCAATTGCACCAGCAACGCCATGTTCCGGTGTCCGGCGGCGTCTGCGGGCCATTGGCCGGGCAGCCACCGGGCGGTGATAGGCGCCTGCTTCATGATGCCCCGCGCGCTTTCAGCTCCTGACCCATGACATAGATGTATGCGCCCGCGCTCATGATCGCCAGAGCGAACCAGGTGATCGCGTAGGAAAGGTGATTATTGGGAAAGCGCACAACCGTAAGCCCGCCGACGGGCAGCGCATCGGGGGAGGGGGATGCTTGTGCGTCGATGAAATAATTCGCGGCCGGCCTAACCCCACGTTTCGCCGCGATGGCTGCCACGTCCCGTGAATACCAGCGGTCCGTGTCCGGGTCGTTGGCGCGCAGGAAACCTCCGCCCGGCTCGCTCAGGCGCAACAGCCCGGTCAGCGCCACGCGCTCCTTTGGTTGCCCATAGCTGGCCTTGGCTTCCGGCGGCACAAAACCGCGATTGACTATCACGGTGGCCCCGCGATCCGTCACCAGCGGGGTCATCACCCAATAGCCAGATCCGCGCACCGTCGAAGCCTGAACCAGCGTCGCCTGGTCATTGAGGAAACGGCCCGTCACGGCCACCCGCCGATATTCATCCGACCTGTCAGCTTTGGCGGGGGCCGCCACGGGAGCGGCATGAATCCGCGCATCCACCCGTGCGATCAGGTCGCGCTTCCATGCCAGCCGATCCACCTGCCAGACGCCCAGCGCACCGAAACCCGCCACCAGCATGATCGCGATCAGCGTCAGCCCGATCAGGAACCCCGCCGACCGCCGCTTTGCCGTCACGGCATCTGGCTCATGTCATGCGCGCTCATACCCTGCATCTGGGGCATCATATTATGATTGAGGTGATACATGACCCACATCGACCCGGCCAGCGTGATGACGACCAGCACGAGCGTGAAGATCAGCGCCATCATCGTCCATCCGCCTTCCGACCGGGTGTTCATGTGCAGGAAGTAGATCATGTGCACCACGATCTGCACCACGGCAAAGGCCATGATGACGATAGCGGTCGTCTGCGGATTGGCGAAATAACCCGTCATCACCAGCCAGAAAGGGATGGCCGTCAGGATCACCGACAGGCCGAAACCGATCATATAGCTGCCGAAAGTGCCATGGGCATGGCCATCGTCATGATGACCGTGATTGCTCTGTTCGTGCGCGCTCATCGCAGCATCCCCATCAGGTAAACGAAGGTGAAGACGCCGATCCAGATGACGTCCAGAAAGTGCCAGAACATCGAAAGGCACATCAACCGACGCTGATTGGCGGGGATCAGGCCCTTTTTGGCGACCTGCACCATCAGCGTCACCAGCCAGATGATGCCGAAGGTGACGTGCAGCCCGTGCGTGCCGACCAGCGCGAAGAAGGCGGACAGGAAGCCCGACCGCATAGGCGTCGCGCCCTCATGGATCAGATGCGCGAACTCATAAAGTTCGATGCCGAGAAAGGCGAGGCCGAACAGCCCTGTGATCGCCAGCCATCCCTGCGTCGCGCCGATCCGGTTCTTTTCCACCGCCAGCATGGCAAAACCATAGGTGATGGAAGAGAACAGCAGCATCGCCGTGTTCAAAGCCACCAGCGACAGGTCGAACAGGTCTTTCGGCCCCGGTCCCGCCGCATAATTGCCGCCCAGCACGGCATAGGTCGCGAACAGGCAGGCGAAGATGAGGCAATCGCTCATCAGATACATCCAGAAGCCCAGCATGGTGCTGGACCCTTCCGGATGATGCGGTTCATGCTCCAGGTGGAAGAGCGGCTTGCCGTCCTTGTCGAGGAAGGCGGGGTCTACGGTGGGTGCGCTTGCCATGATATTAGCCCTGCATCGCGAGCTGACGGGTGCGCTCGCCCTCGGTGCGCTCGACCACGTCCCTGGGGATATGGAAGTCGCGCTTATAGTTGAAGGTATGGCCGATCGCGACGGCCAGGATGCCGACGAAGCTCAATCCCGCAAGCCACCACATGTACCAGATCATGCCGACCGAAAAGGCGATGGAAAGCCCCGCGATGATGACCCCCGTGCCGGTGTTGCTCGGCATATGGATCGGCTCGAACCCGCTGGTGGGGCGCTGATATCCGCGCTTCTTCATGTCCGCCCATGCGTCGCCGTCATGGATGACCGGCGTGAAGGCGAAGTTATAGTCGGGCGGGGGCGAACTGGTCGCCCATTCCAGTGTGCGGCCGTTCCACGGGTCGCCGGTGGTGTCGCGCAGCTTGTCGCGGTTCTTGATGCTGACCCCGAACTGGATGAACATGCAGGCGATGCCGGCGGCGATCATGACCGCGCCCAGCGCCGCGATCTCGAACCATATCTGAAGGCTCGGATCGTCGAACACCCGCATCCGGCGCGTCACGCCCATCAGGCCCAATATGTAGAGCGGCATGAACGCGAACCAGAAGCCCACGACCCACAGCCAGAAGCTGTAGACGCCCCATTTGCGGTCCAGCTTGAACCCGAATGCCTTGGGCCACCAATAGTTGATCGCCGCGAACAGGCCGAACAGCACGCCGCCGATGATGACGTTGTGGAAGTGCGCGATCAGGAACAGCGAGTTGTGCAGCACGAAGTCGGCGGGCGGCACTGCCAGCAGCACGCCGGTCATGCCCCCGACCACGAAGGTCAGCATGAAGGCGACCGTCCACATCATCGGCAGTTCGAAGCGGATGCGTCCGCGATACATGGTGAACAGCCAGTTGAAGAGCTTCGCGCCCGTCGGGATCGAAATCACCATCGTCGTGATGCCGAAGAAGCTGTTGACGCTCGCGCCCGACCCCATGGTGAAGAAGTGGTGCAGCCACACGAGGTAGGACAGGATCGCGATCACGACCGTTGCATAGACCATCGACGAATAGCCGAAGAGCCGCTTGTTCGAGAAGGTCGAGGTGACTTCGGAAAACACGCCGAACAGCGGCAGGATGAGGATATAGACTTCCGGGTGGCCCCATATCCAGATGAGGTTCACATACATCATCGGATTGCCGCCCATGTCGTTCGTGAAGAACGCCGTCCCGACATAGCGGTCGAGGCTGAGCAGCGCCAGAACGGCGGTCAGCACGGGGAAGGCCGCGACGATCAGCACGTTGGCGCAGAGCGATGTCCACACGAAAATCGGCAGCTTCATCATCGACATGCCCGGCGCGCGCATCTTCACGATGGTCGCGATCAGGTTGACGCCGGACAGCAGCGTCCCGATGCCCGCTATCTGTAGCCCCCATATATAATAATCGACGCCGACGCCGGGGCTGTAGGCGATCCCGGACAGCGGCGGATAGGCCAGCCAGCCCGTCCGGGCGAACTCGCCCACGAACAGCGACATCATGACGATGATGGCGCCCGCCGTGGTCATCCAGAAGCTGAAATTGTTGAGGAAGGGGAAGGACACGTCCCGCGCGCCGATCTGCAACGGCACCATATAGTTCATGATCCCGGTTATCATCGGCATCGCGACGAAGAAGATCATGATGACGCCATGCGCCGTGAATATCTGATCGTAGTGATGGGCGTTCAGATAGCCTTCCGATCCGTTGAAGGCCATCGCCTGCTGCAACCGCATCATGACCGCATCGGCAAAGCCGCGCACGAACATGATGAGGCCCAGGATCATGTACATGATCCCGATGCGCTTATGATCGACCGTCGTGAACCAGTCGCGCCACAACATGCCCCACAGCCGATATTTGGTGACGAGGCCCAGCACCGCGACGCCGCCGATGGCGACCGCGATGAAGGTGCCGATCAGGATCGGCTCATGGATCGGAATCGCGCTCCAGTCGAGCCGTCCGAAGATCAGTTTCCAGATGCCGCTATTTTCCGAGGCGGGATGAGGGGACATGGTCAAGCCTTCAGGCGAAAGGAAAGGGGGAAGGGACGGCGGGCGCTTGGGACGCGGGGCAGGGGATCACATGCCATGATGGCCCTCATGCCCATCCTGATCCTGCTGGTGCGGCGCCTGATGACCCTGCTCTGCTGGAGTCTTTTCGGCGGCGGGCGTCATGCCCGCGGGCTGGGCGATCTCGCCCGCCCGTCCCGGCTCGACCGGATGGAAGCCGCCGACATCGATGGTGCCGTCATGACGCAGCCCTTCGGTGTCGCGGGCCGATTCCTTGCCCGCGCCGCCCCTGGCGTCGGTCATCATCACCGCGTCCATGCATTTCTTGCCCGGTTGGACGCACATGTTGAGCGCGGCGTGGAACAGGTGTGGCTCGACGCTGCCGAAATAGATCGGCGGCACCTTCTCGCTCGGCTGCTCCAGCTTCACATAGGCGGCGCGGTCAAGGCTGGCGCCGCTGGCCTTCACCTTGGCGACCCACTGATCGAAGCCCGCCTTGTCCATTGCGTGAAAGCGGAAACGCATGTTGGAGAAGCCCGCGCCCGAATAATTGGCGGAAAAGCCTTCGAAATTTCCCGGCTTGTTGGCGACGGCATGCAGCACCGTCTGCATCCCCGGCATGGCATAGATCTGTCCGGCCAGCGCGGGCACGAAAAAGCTGTTCATGATGCTGGACGATGTGATCTTGAACTCGATCGGCTGGTCGACCGGCGCGGCCATCTCATTCACCGTCGCGATGCCCAGTTCCGGGTAGATGAACAGCCATTTCCAGTCCATCGCCACCACTTCGACCTGCAGGCGTTTGGCGGCCGGGTCGACCTTGCGCTCATGGTCGATGCGCTCGATGGGGCGGTATGGGTCCAGCAGATGCGTGCTGGTCCAGGTGATCGCGCCCAGCGCGATGATGATGAGCAGCGGCGCGGACCAGATCAGCAGTTCCAGCGTCGTGGAATGATCCCAGTCGGGATCATGGTCCTTGGCCTGCGCCTTTTCCCGATAGCGCCACGCGAACCACACGGTCATCGCCATGACCGGCAGGATGATGAGCAGCATCAGGGCGGTGGAGATCAGGATCAGGTTACGCTGCTGCAATGCGACATCGCCCGCAGGATTCATCAAAATCCAGTCGCAGCCACCCAGCGGCAGCAGCAGGGCAGGGCTGAGGCGACGCAAAAATGCGGAACGATCAAGGAAGCGGCGAACGGTCATGCTGTCCGCATAGGCTGGGTGTTTACGGATCGACATTGGACCTTTTGTCCTATCCCCTCGCAGGTGCAAAATAGGGCATGGCCTGTTCGACCACCGGTACGATTCGACTTGTTGCAACGAAATGCGGCATGGATCGTTCCCGCAGACTGAAGGCCAGCGAGACACCATGACCTCCGTGACGACCACGCCCAGTTCGACCGCAATGGAACGCGATGCGCGCAGCGTAACCGCACGGCACAAGCGCGTCGCGCCCGGCGAAATCGCGATCGGCGTCGTGATCGGCCGCACCTCGGAATTTTTCGACTTCTTCGTCTATGCCATCGCATCCTGCATCGTCTTTCCCGCACACGTCTTCCCCTATCTCAGCCCTCTCGCGGGGACGCTCTGGTCGTTCGCCATCTTCGCGCTCGCCTTCATCACGCGGCCCATCGGCTCGGTCATCTTCATGTGGGTGGACCGCCAATATGGCCGGGGCGTGAAGCTCACTATCGCCCTTTTCCTGTTGGGCGGATCGACGGCCGCCATCGCCTTCCTGCCGGGATATGACACCATCGGCCACTGGTCGGCGGCACTGCTGGCGCTGTTCCGCTGCGGGCAGGGGGTGGCGCTGGGCGGCACCTGGGACGGCCTGGCCTCGCTGCTGTCGCTCAATGCGCCGAAGAACAAGCGGGGCTGGTACGCCATGATGCCGCAGCTTGGCGCGCCGCTCGCGCTACTGGTGGCGAGTGGCCTGTTCGCCTTCTTCCTGTCTACCCTGTCGCGCGCGGATTTCCTCGACTGGGGCTGGCGTTATCCTTTCTTCGTGGCCTTCGCGATCAACGTGGTGGCTCTGTTTGCCCGCCTCCGCATCGTCGTCACCCATGAGTTTGAGCGCCTGTTCGAATCGAAGGAGCTTCAACCCTCGCCCGTGCTGGAAACCATCCGCAGCGATGGGCGCAATATCGTCATCGGGGCCTTCGCTCCGCTGGCGAGCTTCGCGCTCTTCCACATGGTGACGGTGTTCCCACTCTCATGGATCGCGCTTTACACGGAACAGCCGCTCGAACGCTTTCTGGGTATCGAGATGATCGGCGCCTGCGTCGGCATCCTTGCGATTATCGTGTCCGGTTTCGTCGCGGATCAGGTCGGCCGCCGCTCCCTGCTGGCTTATTCGGCGCTTGGCATCGGCATTTTTTCCATCGCCGCGCCGTTGCTGCTGAGCGGCGGCGACCTGCCCGAAGTCGCCTTCATGGTGCTGGGCTTCATCCTTCTGGGCCTCAGCTTCGGCCAGTCGTCCGGGGTCGTCGCATCCAACTTTTCCAGCGCGACACGCTATACCGGCTCGGCACTGACGTCTGACCTTGCATGGCTGGTGGGCGCGGGGTTCGCGCCGCTCGTCGCGCTCGCCTTGTCCGCCACCTTCGGGCTGGCGGCGTCGGGCGCCTATCTGTTCTCGGGCGCTGTCGTCACTGGCCTCGCTCTGTTCATCAACAAGGAACTGGCGGGCCGCGACCGTTAGGATTGCGCCCGCATCCGGGCGAGCGCCTTGCGATCGAACCAGCCGGTTATCCCGCCCCTGGGCCTGAAACGCGGCAGCCATTCGCCGTACAGCTCTGCCATTCGGCGCGGCAGCCCCGCCGGGCCTTCCCGTCCCATGATGTCGGACAGGATGCGATTCTGGAAATAGCGCAGCGAATAATTGTGCATCCGCCGATATTGCATGTGCCAGCTTGCCGGACTGAACACGCTGACCGGCTCGCAGCGAAAGCCCGCGCCTTCGCAGGCGACGATCCGTTCGGGCGCCCAGTTCGCGTCCCGCTCCAGATCGGTGTGCGCCCATGCGGCGACCATTCCATCGTCTCCGATCAGATCGTCGGGCAGGCGCAGCCCCCGCTCCCGGATCGCGGCGAAGAATCGCCGGGGCAGGGCATAAAGGTCGCCGAACAGACCGCCTTCCACCTTCAGATTGCGCCGGTAAATCTGGGCCTGCCGCCCGTTGACCGGCATACCGGCGGCGGCATTGGCTTGCGGATGAGCCGCAAGGTCCGCGACCAGCGCATCAATGGAGCCTGACGTGATTTCCGCGTCGCCATCCATGAAGATGACGGCATCCTCTTCCCCGCTCAGCAGCTCATGCACGAAATGATTCCATGTCCGCGACTTGCCGCCCTGCGCGATGTCATGGACGATGACATGCGCCCGCCCCGCGGCGAATCCTTGCGCGCGTTCCACCGTCGCGTCGGTGGTGCCGTTCACCAATATGTGAAAGCGCGTGTCCGGCCGATCCAGCGGCAGCGAGCCGAGGCACAGGCCGATGCGCCGTTCCTCCTGATGCGCGAAAATGCCGACCGCGACCGTCATGCCTCAGCGGAAATCCCAGGCCTGTTCGCCATGCAGCGCCGTATCCAGCCCGTTTTCCTCCTCCTCCGGGCTGACCCGCAAGGGCAGAACCACGGAAATCAGAAGCGCCGCGATTGCCGTCCCCGCCATGGACCACAGGGCGACCACGATCACGCCGATGACCTGGCTCAGCATCGCGCCGCTCAGGTCGACCGCGCCTTCAAAGCCGACGCCGCCCAGCACAGGCAGGACAAAGACCGGCAGCAGCAGGACGCCCGCAAGCCCGCCTATCCCATGCAGCGCGAAAATATGCGCCGGATCGTCCACCGACTTTCCCATAAGGCCGCTGACACCACGGCAGATCACCGCCGCTGCAAGGCCGATCAGCATCGCGCCGCCGGTGCTCACCAGCGCGGCGCTTGCAGCGATGGCCGCCAAGCCCGCCAGCGCGCCTGAAATGGCGCCCGTCGCCGTGCCTCGCCGGCCGAGCGCCTTGTCCAGCACCATCCAGCCCAGCGCGCCCGCGCAGGCCGCGAAATGGCCGTTGAGGATGGCCGTCGCCGCATCGTCCGTCGCGCCCAGCGCCCATCCGCCGACGCTCCCCGCCGATCCCAGCCAGATCAGCGCGCCGCCCGCCATGCTCAGCGCGGGGGCATGTCCGCTTGCGGTGCCAGAGGCTCGCCGTCCCGCGATCAGGCTCAATGAAATTGCGGAAAAGCCCGCGCACAGATGCACCGTCAGCCCGCCCGCGAAATCCATGACGCCCAGTCCCGCCAGCCAGCCGCCGCCCCATATCCAATGGGCGGTGGGCACATAGACGAGCAACAGCCAGAGCGGCGCGAACAGGATCATCCATCCAGTTCGCGCCCGGTCGACCACCGCGCCGCCAACGACACAGGCCGCCAGGATGGCCAGGCTCATCTGAAACAGGACAAAGGCCGATTCCGGCACCGTCATGCTATCGCGCAAAGCGGCCAGATTGGAGAGCAAAAGATTGCCGCTTCCGCCCAGCCACGCATCGCCCGGCGCATAGATCAGGCTGTATGCGGCAATAGCCCAGACCAGCGACACGCTCGCCGCGACGCCCATATTTCCGGCCACGGCCGAAAGGGCGCTCCGTACGGAAGACAGACCAGCCAGCCGCAGCGCCAGCCCCGGCAGCGCCGCCAGCAGCACCAGCATGGCGCACAGCATCATCCAGGCGGTGTCGCCGCTATCGGCTACCGCGATGACCTGTGCATGGGCAGGCTGCGGCGCCAGCAAGGCGGCGACGGGCAGGATCAGGTGACGTTTGCTGAAGGCCGGCTTTTTCATATCGGCTGCCTCTTTAGCCGCGCGCCGGTAAAAACTTCGATAAGCCTATATGTGCGAAGCCTTCCGCGCCGCGCCGACCTAGAAGGATTTACCGCCGCAACCGATGCGGCCGATCCCGCGATTGTCGACGCTGCACGCGGCCTTGCCCGCGACCGTGACGTCGCCCGATCCCGATGCGATCACACTGGCGTTCACGTCTGCGGTGATGGAAACGCTGCCCGCGCCTTCATTGCCGATGCTGGCCTGCCGCGCGACAAGTCCCTCGGCCGACACCGTGCCGGGACCGGTGACGCGGATATTCGCGACGCCCGCACGGCCGTTCAGCGTAGCCCGGCCCCCACCCGCAAGGCCCAGGTCAAGCTGGTCCAGTTCGACCGCATCCACACTGACATCGCCATTGCCACCCATCACGATCTCGCCGCGCAGGCCCTTCATCCGGTTGACGTTCACGGAACCGCCGCCCGTCAGCACGATCCGCTCCAGCGCGCCTGTCGACAGACGCAGCGTCACCGGGCCACCACCGCTTTCGCCCGGCTGCGCCCGTTCCATGGTGATGGACAGCATCCGCCCCGAAACATCGACTTTCAGCCGGTCCAGCATGTGCAGATCGCCATCGGCACGGGCGGATGGCCCCATGCCGGTGGCGACGATCACGTTCACCGGCGCTTCGACCCGAATCTCGTCGAAGCTGGTGATGGTATAGCCCCGGCTCGCCGCCTCCGCCGAAACGCCCGATCCCGCCATGCCGATGAGGATCAGGGCGCGCAGCGCGCCTCGCCCGGTCCGATGCCGCTTGTCCTGCATTGCGCCTTGCCCTTCACCGTAACATTGCCCGGTCCCATGATGTTGATAGCAACCGGGCCATCGGACGCAAAGCCCATGTCGCCGCTGCCCATCAATGAGGCATCCGCCTTGCCCAGTTTCAGCTTTTCGCCGTCGATGTCGCCCGACCCGGTGAGGGACAGCTTGCCTTCATCCGCCGTGCCTGCAATCTCGATGGAGCCGGACCCGGTAATATCGGCCTTCAGCTTGCGTAGCTTCACCGCCCCGATCTCCATGTCGCCCGATCCCGTCAGCGACAGGTCCAGTGCCTGGCCCTCCGCCCGGTCGAGGTCGAAATCCCCGGAGCCGGTCAGCGTCACGGCGGCGATGGCGGGCATGGTGACGCGAACGGTTGCGCCCCTGTCGCTGGAGCCGGTCCATTGCGACTTGCGCCCAATCTTCAACCGCCCATCGTTGACGGCGATCTCAAGTTTTTCGATGGCGTTGGGGTCGCCTTCCGCCCTGACGGCAAAGCCGTCGCCAATGATCACGACCACATCATCCGGCCCCACGGCGTCGATTGCGGTAAAGTCCTTGAGCGCCGACCAATCCTGTGCCGCGTGCGCGCTCTGATCGCTCGCAGGCGTTGCATTGCCGCCGCCCTCCTTCGAACAGGCCGTCGTCATCAGGGAAAGGCCCGCCAGCAGCAGCGCGGACAAGGAAAGGGACTTGGGCATCGCACACTCCTTAACTGTATTGTGTTGTTAATACAGAAAGGCGCTTTCGGTTCCAAGCCTTTAGTGGCCGGTAGTGGCCGAACGATTCGCCAACGGCACTAAAATCCTCCTGCAAGGGGAGGGGGGACCGCCGCGAAGCGATGGTGGTGGGGTGATGCCCTCTCGATAGCGGGATACCCCACCGTCAGCGCGCTGCGCGGCCGCTTTCCCTTGAAGAGGAAGATATACAGGCTTGCGAGTAACCGCGTCGGCTTCCTCCTTTCCCACCTTCGCTTGATCCACGGCGGGGAGGGGCCTAAACCGCGCCCATGACCTATGCTTCCTATCCGGCGCTGCGTCTGCGCCGCCCCCGCGCTTCGGCCTGGAGCCGGGCGATGCACGCCGAAAACCGCCTCAGCCCCGCCGATTTCATCTGGCCGCTGTTCGTGACCGAAGGGCAGGGGGTGGAGGAACCCATCGCCGCGCTCCCCGGCGTGTCGCGCTGGTCGGTCGACCTGATGGTTCAGCGCGCGAAGGAAGCTCGCGACGCCGACATCCCCTGCCTCGCGCTGTTCCCCAACACCCAGCCCGAACGCCGCAGCGACGACGGCGTCGAAGCGCTCAATCCCGACAATCTCATGTGCCGCGCCATCCGCGCCATCAAGGACGCGGTGCCCGACATCGGCATCCTGACGGACGTGGCGCTCGACCCCTATACCGCGCATGGGCAGGATGGCCTGCTGGACGAAGCGGGCTATGTCCTGAACGACGCCACCATCGACATGCTGATCGGCCAGTCGCTCAATCAGGCGGCGGCGGGCGCGGACATCATCGCGCCCAGCGACATGATGGACGGTCGCATCGGCGCGATCCGCGAGGCGCTGGAGGAGGAAGGCCATGCCAATGTGCAGATCATGGCCTATTCCGCCAAATATGCGAGCGTCTTCTATGGCCCGTTCCGCGACGCGGTGGGATCGCGCGGGCTGCTCAAGGGCGACAAGAAAAGCTATCAGATGGACCCCGCCAACAGCGAGGAGGCGCTGCGCGAAGTCGCCCTCGACCTGGAGGAAGGCGCGGACAGCGTCATGGTGAAGCCGGGCCTGCCCTATCTCGACATCATCGCCCGGGTGAAGGCCGCCTTCGCCGTGCCCGTCTTTGCCTATCAGGTGTCGGGCGAATATGCGATGATCGAGGCCGCCGTGGCCGCCGGGGCAGGGGACCGCGACGCGCTGGTGCTCGAAACGCTGATGGCGTTCAAGCGGGCGGGCTGTTCGGGCGTGCTCACCTATCACGCGCTCCACGCCGCGCGTCTGCTTCATGGCTGATGTCGCGCCCCACGCCCCTACAGCATAGCCAGACCCGATTGAGGATGCCTGCCATGACCGACCATCCCGGAACGACGATCATCCCCTTCAACGGCAAGATGCCGGTCATCCATCCCAGCGCCTTTATCGCGCCGGGATGCCGCATCATCGGCGATGTGGAGATCGGGGAGGATGTTTCCATCTGGTATAATTGCGTCATCCGCGCCGACGTGAACCGCATCCGCATCGGCGCGCGGACGAATATTCAGGACGGCACCGTGGTCCATTGCGACAGCCCTGACGAAGGCGGACATGGCCCGGCGGAGGGCTATCCGACCCTGATCGGGGAGGAGGTGCTGATCGGCCATATGGCGATGATCCATGGTTGCACGTTGCTGGACCGCGCCTTTATCGGCCTGTCGTCGGTGGTGATGAGCGGCGGCGTGGTGGAAAGCGACGCGATGCTTGCCGCCGGGGCGCTGTTGTCGCCGGGCAAGACGGTCCCTCACCGTCAGCTATGGGCAGGCCGCCCTGCCAAATATATGCGCGAGCTTTCGGACGAGGCGCTGATCGGCATGCGCGAAGGCGTCGAGCATTATGTCCACAATGGAAAGGCGCACAAAGGCGCGATCAAGGCCGCGCGCTAAAGGGAATCAGGGCTGAACCAATCGCCCTTTCAGCGCGTCCAGCCGGTCATTCTGCCCATCGACAATCGCCAGAGCCTTCGACCGCGCTGCGTCGATCTCATCGGTGCCGCCCTGCTCCTGGCCCTCGGCAATGGCGTTGCTCCGTGCGACATAAAGCGTGTCGAGGCTGGCGAGCGCGGACACGCTGTCGTTGCGCGTTGATTCCAGCGTGCTGATCGCGACCTGCGCCGCGACCCAGCCTTCGCTCGATACCGCTGCGCCCCTTGCCGCCTGCGTGGCGCGATCTGCCGCTACATAAGCCTGATCGAACGCGGCTTTCCCTGCCTGCGCCTGCGCGGACAGCTTGTCGATCTGTGCCTTCAATGCCGGGTCGGCGGCGGCCGGGGCGGGCGGCGGCGCCACTTCGGCCATCGGCGCGCCTTCCACCGCCCGCTTGGCCAGCGAAGGGTAGCCCTGCTGCGTCCCCGCGCAGCCGGACAGGAAAAGGGCGATGGAGGTTAGCAGCCGGCGCGAGATCATGGCCTTCCATCTAGGGGGCGGCGGCGCGGCGCGCAATGGCGCTTGTGCCGCTTCAATCCTTCGGCTTGTGTTTTGAAAAAAGGTAGCGCCACACGCCGATCATGTTGATGATCAACAGCGCCACATTCTGCCACCCGATGCCTTCGCTGTCCTGCGCCAGAAACCCCCAGAGGATCAGCGCGACGGACGAAGTGACGAACAGCACAAAGGCCCATCCGGTGATGCGTCGTCCCAGATGCAGCGACACGACCAGCGCCGCCAGCGTCGCCGCCCCCGCGCCATAATATTGAAATGCGTCAAGGACGGTTTCGCTCACCTCCCTGAAACGCGGATCGCACGCCAAGGTTGCGAGGCGGCGGCGCGCTCTTTAGTCAGGCGCTCATGATCGCCTGCATCGACCCCTTCCACGCCATTGCCATCAGCCGCGAAGCTCATCGGCTGGAAGCGGAGGGGCGCTCCATCCTCCACATGGAATTTGGCCAGCCTTCGACCGGCGCGCCCGCCGCCGCCATCGCAGCGGCGCATGACATCCTCGACAGCGATCCGATGGGCTATTGGGAAAGCCCCGCGCTCAAGAACCGTATCGCGCGGCTCTATGACGAACGCCATGGCGTGACGGTCGACCCGGAACGGATATTGCTCACCTGCGGCGCATCGCCGGGGTTGGTGCTGGCGCTGTCCTGCCTGTTCGCGCCGGGGGCTAAGGTGGCGACGGCGCGGCCGGGCTATGTTGCCTATCGCAATACGCTCAAGGCCCTCTATCTGGAGGTGGAGGAGGTCGATTGCGGCCCCGCGGACCGCTACCAGATCAGCGCGGCGGCGTTACGGAAGCTCGATCCGGCGCCTGACGGTCTGATCCTCGCCAGCCCCGCCAATCCGACCGGCACCATCATCCCGGCGGAGGAACTGGCCGCCATCGCGCAGGTCTGCGCGCAGCGCGGCGTCCGCATCGTCTCGGATGAGATCTATCACGGCCTGTCTTATGGCGAGCCTGCCCATTCCATGCTGGAATATGCGCCCGGCGCCATCATCGTGAACAGCTTTTCCAAATATTTCAGCATGGCCGGATGGCGGCTGGGCTGGATCGTGGTGCCGCCCGATCTGATCGACGCGGCGCGGGCGCGCATGGGAAACCTGTTCCTGACGCCGCCGTCCCTCGCGCAACATGCCGGGCTGATCGCCATGGACTGCGCGGAAGAACTGGAGGGCCATGTCGCCACCTATCGCCGCAACCGGGAGTTGTTGCTGGAGGCGCTCCCCGCGCTTGGCCTCAAGGAAATAGCGCCGCCGGACGGGGCTTTCTACATCTACGCCGATGTCGGCCACCTCACCCATGACAGCCTGTCCTTCTGCCAGAAGCTGCTGCGCGAAACCGGAGTCGCCGCCGCCCCCGGCATCGACTTCGATCCGGTGGACGGCCAGCGTCACATCCGCTTCAGCTTCGCCGTATCCACCGATCGGGTCGAAGACGCCATCGCCCGCATGATCCCCTGGTTCGCGGCGCAGGGATGTGAAGAGGCATAGGCAGTCTGCAATTCCCTCGCGGAACGGCGGCTATGGGGGAGGGGGCATAATTTATCCCTCGCCCCTTGGGGGAGAGGGTTGCGGAGACTTGGCAGCTTGCTGTCTAGTCGTAGCTGGGTGATGGGGTATGCGCCGCTCGCTGGATAGCGCGCAGCTTCGCCTCCTTCCCCTTCATCCAACTGTGCCTAACCCGCTACGCGAGTAAGGCTTCATATTCTTCTCCCCAAGGGGAGAAGGGAAAAGAATGTCCGCAAACCGGCCATCCCGTGATCGCGGGTTTCAACCCCTTCGATTCTCATCTTGAGAAACTGCAGCAATGCGCCGCGCCAACGGGGACATGATAGCAAGCCGGCCAGCGTCTGAGGCCAACTAAAATGGTGCGGGCGGTCGGACTCGAACCGACACTCCTTGCGGAACCGGATTTTGAGTCCGGCGCGTCTACCAATTTCACCACGCCCGCGCATGGTTGGGGAGCGCCAGATGGCAAAAAGCGCGGCAGGCGTCCAGCCAAAAATCATCCTGCGGGATTTGAAGGGATAAATGCCGCTCCTCATATTGCGGGAGCGGACGCGGCCCGATAGCCTGCGCGTGTCTCGAAAGCGGCCCATTTGGCGGCACGCTTCGCGTAGACCTGACACTCCAACGGAAAAGGGCGTCCCTTTTGACCGAACCGTCTGCCACATTCCTGCTATTCGGCGCCACTGGCGATCTCGCGCACCGGATGATCTTTCCCTCGCTCTACAATCTGCTGGCGGACGGATTGCTGCCGGACGACTTCCTCGTCATCGCGTCGGGCCGTTCCGAGATGAGCGACGATATGTTTCGCGCCGACATAAAGGACAGCCTGCCCAAATTCCTGCCGGCGGATCGTTATGATGCCGCCGTGGCCGACCGGCTGGCCGCCATCATCTCCTATCAGCCGGTGGAGGCGGGCAATGCGGAGCAATTCTCGGCGCTGGCCAGGCGGCTGGACGGGCGGCTGGATCGCGGCCTTTGCGTTTATCTTTCGACCCCGCCCTCGCTATTCGCGCCCACCGCGCAGGGGTTGGCGCAAGCGGGGATCATCACGCCTAAAACCCGCATCGCCATGGAAAAACCCATCGGCAAGGATCTGGCATCCTCGAAACAGGTGAATGACGGCATCGGCGCCTTGTTCGCCGAAGATCAGATTTTCCGCGTCGACCATTATCTCGGCAAGGAAACGGTCCAGAACCTGCTTGCGCTGCGCTTCGGCAATGTGATGTTCGAGCCGCTGTGGAACGCCAGCGCCATCGACCATGTGCAGATCACCGTGGGCGAAACGGTGGGGCTGGAAGGCCGCGTCTCCTATTATGACGGCGTGGGCGCGTTGCGCGACATGGTGCAGAACCATGTGCTCCAGATCCTGTCGATCATCGCCATGGAGCCGCCCGCGCGCATGGACCCCACCTCCGTGCGTGACGAGAAGGTGAAGGCGCTGCGCTCCCTGCGTCCCATGACCGCCGAAACGGTCAAGACCCACAGCGTGCGCGGCCAATATACGCCCGGCGCGGTCGGCGGGCAGATCGTCACCGGCTATGCCGACGAACTGGGGAAGCCCTCCGACACCGAAACCTTCGTGGCCCTGAAAGCCCATATCGACAACTGGCGCTGGCAGGGCGTGCCCTTCTACCTCCGCACCGGCAAGCGGATGCCCGCCCGCCAGTCGGAAATCCTGATCCAGTTCAAGCCGGTGCGTCATTCCATCTTCGGCCGCGACGGCCATGGTTCGGGGCTGGAACCCAACACGCTCATCATCCGCCTTCAGCCGGAGGAATATATCCGCCTGCTCATCATGAGCAAACGCCCCGGCCTCGAACGGCAGGTGCATCTGGATGAAGTGTCGCTGGACGTGTCGCTGACCGCCGCCTTCGCCGGGCAGCGCCGCCGCATCGCCTATGAGCGGCTGATCCTGGACCTGCTGGCGGGCGACCAGACGCTGTTCGTCCGCCGCGACGAGGTGGAGGCGCAATGGACCTGGATCGATTCCATCATCGACGGCTGGAAAGCCGCCGGAATGAAGGTTTCGCCCTATGCATCGGGGAACTGGGGGCCGTCCTCAGCCATTGCCCTTATCGAACGCGATGGAGCAAGCTGGCATGACTGACCTCAACCCGGTGATCGCCAAAGTCACCGACCGCATCATCAGGCGCAGCGCCCCGCGCCGCCGCCAATATCTCGACCTGATCGAGCGGGGCCGCGACGCGGGCACCAACCGCGCGCAGCTCAGTTGCGGCAACCTCGCCCACGCCTTCGCGGCGAGCGGCGACGACAAGCCCGTCATCCGCACCGGCCGGGCGATGAACATGGGGATCGTCACCGCCTATAACGACATGCTCTCCGCCCATCAGCCCTATGGCCGCTATCCCGAAGCGATCAAGATCGCCGCGCGCGAGGTCGGCGCCACGGCGCAGGTCGCAGGCGGCGTCCCCGCCATGTGCGACGGCGTGACGCAGGGGCAGGCGGGCATGGACCTGTCGCTCTTCTCCCGCGACACCATCGCGCTGGGGACGGCGGTGGCGCTCAGCCACGCCATGTTCGAAGGCGCGCTGCTGCTCGGCATTTGCGACAAAATCGTGCCCGGCCTCCTGATCGGCGCGCTGCGCTTCGGCCATTTGCCGACGATCCTGGTTCCCTCCGGCCCCATGCCCTCGGGCCTCGCCAACAAGGAAAAGGTCCGCATCCGCCAGCTCTATGCCGAAGGAAAGGTCGGCAAGGAGGAACTGCTGGAAGCCGAAAGCGCCAGCTATCACGGCGCGGGCACCTGCACCTTCTACGGCACGGCGAACAGCAACCAGATGATGATGGAGGTGATGGGCCTCCACATGCCCGGCGCGGCCTTCATCAACCCCGGCACGAAGCTGCGGACCGAAATCACCCGCGCCGCCGTCCACCGCCTCGCCGGCATCGGCTGGGACAGCGAGGATTATCGCCCGCTCGGCCATTGCATCGACGAAAAGGCTATCGTGAACGCGATCATAGGCCTGATGGCGACCGGCGGCTCCACCAATCACGCCATCCATGTGCCCGCCATAGCGCGGGCAGCGGGGATCAGCGTCGACTGGACCGATTTCGCCGAACTGTCGGACGTGGTGCCGCTGTTGGCGCGTATCTATCCCAATGGCTCGGGCGATGTGAACGCGTTCGAGGCGGCGGGCGGCATGGCCTATGTCATCCGCGAGCTGCTCGACAACGGCCTGCTCCACCGCGACATATTGACCGTCGCCCGCGCCGACCTCACCGACTATGGCAAGGAGCCGGTGCTGGAGAATGAGGCGCTCTTGTGGCGCGACGTTCCCGCCTCCCGCGACGAAGCGATGCTGCGTCCCGTCTCCAGCCCCTTCAGCCCGGACGGCGGCATGAAGCTGCTGTCCGGCAATCTCGGCCGCTGCGTCATGAAGGTGAGCGCGGTCGATCCGTCGCGCTGGACCATCGAAGCACCCGCGGCGATCTTCCACGATCAGGACGATGTGCTGCGCGCCTTCAAGGCCGGGGAACTGGAGCGCGACGTGGTGGTCGTGGTCCGCTTCCAGGGCCCGCGCGCCAACGGGATGCCCGAACTGCACAAGCTCACCCCCGCGCTCGGCGTGTTGCAGGATCGCGGCTTCAAGGTCGCATTGGTGACGGACGGCCGCATGTCCGGCGCGAGCGGCAAGGTGCCCGCCGCCATCCACCTTTCGCCCGAAGCGCTGGGCGACGGCCCCATCGCCCGACTGCGCGATGGCGATATGGTCCGCGTCTGCGCCCAGACCGGCTCTATCGAGGCGCTGGTCGATGCCGCGCAATGGGACGCCCGCACCATGCCCCAAGCCCCGCCGCCACCCTATGACACAGGCCGCGAATTGTTCGCCCTCTTCCGCCAGCACAGCGATCTGGCCGAAGCAGGCGCGTCGCCCATCCTCGCGGCGATGGAAAGTGAGCTTGGATCATGACGGACATCATCGCAGCCGACATCGGCGGCACCAACGCCCGCTTCGCCCGCGCCAGCCTCGACGCACAGGGCGTCCCCACGCTCGGCGAAATCCGGAAATATAAGGTCGCCGACTTTTCCAGCCTGCAAGCCTGCTGGGCGGCCTTCGCGGCGGAGGAAGGGGGCGACCTGCCCAAAGCCGCCTCCATCGCCTTCGCCACCGCCATCGGCCGTAACGTCATCAAGCTCACCAACAGCAACTGGGTGATCCGCCCCGACACGCTGGACGAGGAACTGGGCCTCGACCAGATGCGCCTCGTCAACGATTTCGAGGCGGTCGCCCATGCCGTCACGCGCCTGCCGCCTGAAAACCTGCCGCTGCTTTTCGGTGAGGACCGGCCTTTCCCCGCCGATGGAGGCGTCACCGTGATCGGCCCCGGCACGGGCCTTGGCGTCGCGATGATCGCCTATGACGACGGCGTCCCCCATGTCATCGCGACAGAAGGCGGCCATCTGGATTTCGCCCCGCTCGACACGATGGAGGAGAAAATCCTCGCCTACCTCCGCGACAAGTTCCTCCGCGTATCCGTCGAGCGCATCGTCTCAGGCCCCGGCCTCAACAATATCTACAAGGCGATGGCCACCATCGGCCATGAACGCATCCTGCTGATGGAAGACGCCGAACTGTGGCAGGCGGCGTTGGAGGACAGCGACCCGTTCGCCCGCGCCGCCTTCGACCGTTTCTGCCTCTGCTATGGCGCGGTGGCGGGCGATCTGGCGCTGGCGCACGGCCCTCATGCGGTCGTGCTGGCGGGCGGCCTCACGCAGCGGATGCGCGACCTGTTGCCTCCAAGCGGTTTCCACAGCCGTTTCACCGCCAAGGGCCGTTTCGAAAGCCTCATGAAATCCGTGCCCATCCGCCTCGCCCTGCATGACGAGATCGGGCTTTTCGGCGCCGCCGCCGCCTTTCGGGAGAAGAAGTGAATGTCGCTCAGCGTTGAACAGGTGATGGCGCTGGCCCCGGTGATCCCTGTGCTGGTGGTCGAACGTGTGGAGGACGCGCTCCCCATCGCGCAGGCGCTGGTGAAGGGCGGTCTCCCCGCGCTGGAAGTGACCCTGCGGACCCCCGCCGCGCTGGATGTCATCCGCGAAATGGCCAAGGTCGAAGGCGCCGTCGTCGGCGCGGGCACCGTCCTTAACCCACGTCAGCTTGACGCCGCCATGGAAGCAGGCGCGCGCTTCATCGTCAGCCCCGGCCTCACCGATCCGCTGGGCCGGGCAGCCATCGCCGCGAACATCCCCTTCCTCCCCGGCACGGCGACGGCAGGCGACATCATGCGCGGCATGGACATGGGCCTCACCCACTTCAAATTCTTCCCGGCGGAAACCTCCGGCGGCTTGCCCGCGCTTAAGGCGCTCGCCGCCCCCCTCCACGAAGCCCGCTTCTGCCCCACCGGCGGCATCACGCCGGAAAGCGCGCCCAAATGGCTGGCCGAGCCCTTCGTCCAATGCGTCGGCGGAAGCTGGGTCGTGCCCAAAGGCCCCATCGACCCCGCAAGGATCGAGGCGCTGGCGCGGGAGGCATGCACCCTAAACCAGATCCCGCGTTCATAAATCGGCAGGACTGGAAACGACCGATGGCGGACATTCCCTTATCCCGCGGCCAAACTCAAAAGCCGCCTTTCCAGGCCTGATGAAATCAACTGTCGGCCGGCATTGCGTGGAGGTTTCGTGGCAAATTCTTTTCCCCATGGCACTGTGCATGAAGCAGGCGAAGACCTCCAGACGGCCTTGCAAGCGGATTCGAAAGTCTTCGGATTGTGGGAAGGCTTGACGCCGCTTGGCCGGAATGAGTTCATCTGCTGGGTCGATGATGCGAAACAGGCGGGGACGCGCCAGCGCCGTATTGATCGAACCCGTGAAGAACTGCTGGAGGGAAAGAAACGGCCCTGCTGCTGGGCAGGGTGCATCCACCGTACCGACAAGGCACCGGGCCGATGGCAACAGGCGGTTCTGATCGATCAGAAGAAAAAGAAAGGCGCATAGCGGCCTGATGAGCCAAGGGGGCGTTTCTGCCGTCCCTTGGCAGGCTCAATCGCTGATCCACACCTCCACCGGCACCTTGTCCTGACAAAGCGCCAGCCGGATCGGCAGTTCCTCGACAGACCCTCCCGCCAGCGCGCGGTCATAGACGGCTTTCTTCGCCGCCCCGCCGATCTGGAGGAAGATATGACGGCTATCCACAATCGCGCTGGCGCTCAGCGACATGCGCTGGTGCGGCGCGGCGGGCGGCGTCATCGCCAGCACGCGCGCTTGCGTGGAAAGGCCCTCCGCCAGTTCCCTCGCTTGCGGGAAGAGCGAGGCGGTATGTCCATCCTCCCCCATGCCCAGCAGCACGATGTCCAATGGCCAGGGCAGCGCCGCGAAAACCGCCTCGCAAGCCGCCGCCCCGGCATAGGCATCCGTCGCGTCATTCTTCATCGCCACGAACCGCGCCTTGGCCGCCGCGCCGGTCAGCAGCGTCTCGCGGATCAACCTCTCATTGCTGTCCGCATGGTCCGGCGCGACCCAGCGTTCGTCCACCAGCGTCACGACCACCTTGCCCCAGTCGAGCTGCAGCCCCGACAGCGCCCTCAGCACCGGCCGGGGGGATCGCCCGCCCGACAGCGCGATGCCCGCCACGCCCCGCGCCGCGATCGCTTCGCCCAGCACCGCGCCGATCCGCCGCGCCAGATTCTGCGCCGTCGCCGCGCCATCGGCAAAGACATGCTCGATAGGCCTGCTCACGCCACTTCCTCGGGCAGGGTGCAGGCGTCGATCCACCGCGCGTCCGTCAGTTCCGCCAGCCGCGCCGGCGTCAGTTCCACCGAAGCGGTGCGCGATCCCGCCGCCGGAAACACCGTTTCGAACGCCTGCAAGCTCACGTCGCAATAGACGGGCAGGGGAGCGGCCAGCCCAAAGGGGGACACGCCCCCCACCGGATGCCCGGTGATCGCTTCGACCTCTTCCGCGCCCAGCATCCGGGGTTTTGCGCCCAGCGCCGCCTTCGCCTTGCCGTTGCTCAGCCGCGCATCGCCCCGCGCCACCACCAGCGCGACCTGGCCGCCCACCCGCAGCGACAGCGTCTTGGCGATCCGCGCCGGTTCCACGCCCAGCGCGGCGGCGGCTTCCACCACCGTCGCCGTGCTCACGCCCTGGTCGATGATCGGCACATCAGGCGCCTTCTCCGCGAAAAAGGCCCGGACGCTCGCCTCGCTCATGCCCCGCGAATCTCACTGAGCTTGCGTTCCCACGCCAGAGCGTGCGTCACGATCTGCTCCAGATCGGCATGGCGCGGCTCCCACGGAAATTCATTCATAATCGCTCGGTTATCGGAAATCAGCGAGTCCGGATCGCCCGCCCGCCGTCCTTCCATCCGCCGTTCGATCTTGATGTTGGTCACGCGGTCCACGGCGTCCAGCACCTCCAGCACGGAAAAGCCCCGGCCATAGCCGCAGTTCAGCAGGTAATTCCGCTCCGGCTTCGCCATCAGCGCCTCCAGCGCCAGCACATGCGCGGCGGCCAGATCGGTCACATGGATATAGTCGCGCACACCCGTCCCGTCGGGCGTATCGAAATCCGTCCCGAACACGCTGACGCCATCGCGCTTCCCCAGGGCCGCCTCCACCGCCACCTTGATGAGATGCGTCGCGCCCGCCGTCGATTGTCCGCTGCGCCCCTGCGGATCGGCCCCCGCCACGTTGAAATAGCGCAGCGCGCAGAAGTTCATGCCATGCGCCGCGCTCACGTCGCGCAGCATATATTCGGTCATCAGCTTCGACATGCCATAAGGGTTGATCGGCCGTTGCGGCGTCGTCTCCCTGACCGGGCTTTCCTCCGGTATCCCATAGGTCGCCGCCGTCGAGGAGAAGATGAAATGCGGCACGCCCACCCGCACCGTGCTTTCGATCAGGTCGCGGGTCTTTGCGCTGTTATTATGATAATATTTCAATGGGTTTTCGACAGACTCTGGCACCACGACTGAACCGGCGAAATGCATGATCGCCTTGACGCCATGGTCCCGCAAAGCCGCCTCCACCAACGGCTGATCGGCGATATCGCCCCGCACCAGCGGCACGCCATCGGGCACCGCCCAATCGAAGCCGGTGACGAGGTTGTCGATCACCACCACGCCATAGCCCGCGTCCTTCAGCGCCAGCACCGCATGGCTGCCGATATAACCGGCCCCGCCCGTCACCAATATCGTCGGCTTTTCGCTCATAAAAAGAAGGTCTCCCCGGATGTTCCGGGAAGACCTAGCCGAGGGGGAGGGGGATTGTCAGCCTGTTTATGCCGCGGCGCGGGACGGAGCGGGGCGATAGAAGGTCGCGCCGCTCGCCGCCATCTCCCGCAATTGCTTCGTCGGCGCGAACCGTTCGCCATGCGCTGCCGCCAGCCGGTCCAGCACCGCCACCACATGCGCGATGCCGACCGTATCCATGTGGCTGAACGGCCCGCCGGTCCAGGGCGCAAAGCCCCAGCCGAAGATCGCGCCGATATCGCCATCCTCCGGCGTCTCCAGCACGCCCTCCTCGAAACAGCGGGCACATTCGATCAGTTGCCGATAGAGCAGCCGCTCCTTCACGGCCTCCACATCGGGCTGATCGGCGGCCAGCGGGAACAGTTCGGCCAGCCCGGGCCACAGATGCTTCTTCCCGTCTTCGGGATAGTCATACCATCCCTTCGCGCTCTTGCGCCCCAAACGGCCCAATTCCACCATCTGCGCCATCAATTCGTCGGACCGCTGCGCGACATAGGCATCGCCCAGTTCCTTCTTCGCCGCGAGCACGATCTTGTTGCCCAGCTCGATGGAAACCTCGTCGCCCACGGCCAGCGGCCCCACGGGCATCCCCAATTGCCGCCCACCATTTTCGATCAGCGCCGGATTGACCCCTTCGGCCACCATCTCCACACCTTCCTGCACATAGGTGCCGAAGCAGCGCGAGGTATAGAAGCCGCGCGAGTCATTGACGACGATGGGCGTTTTCTTGATCTGCGCCACGAAATCCAGCGCCTTGGCGATGGCGGCGGGGCCGGTTTCGCGCCCCAGGATGATTTCTACCAGCGGCATCTTCTCGACCGGCGAGAAGAAATGGATGCCGATGAAATTCGCCGGCTTGCTCCACGCCTTCGCCAGCTTGGTGATCGGCAGCGTCGACGTGTTGGAGCCAAAGATCACATCCGCGCCCAGCACTTCCTCGACCTTTTTCGTGACTTCCGCCTTGATGGCGACATCCTCGAACACCGCCTCGATCACGAAATCCGCCCCGGCCAGCCCCGCATAGTCGGTCGTCGGCGTCACGCGGGCCAGCGTCTCCGCCATCTTCTCCGGCGTCATGCCCTTGCCGAGCCGCTTGCTTAACTGCTCCTCGACATGCGCTTTGCCTTTTTCCGCATAGGCCTGATCCCGGTCGAACAGCACGACCTCCATCCCCGCCTGCGCGGCGACCGTGGCGATGCCTGCGCCCATCATGCCCGCGCCCAGCATGGCGAGCTTCCTCGTCGGCGCCTTGGGCTGGTCCTTGGGGCGGCGCGCGCCGCGTTCGGCGGCCTGCTTGTTGACGAACAGGCTGCGGATCATGTTGCTCGCCTGCGGGTCGGCGGCGACCTTGGCGAAATATTTGCTCTCGATCCGGATCGCCTGATCAATGGGCAGTATCGCGCCTTCATAGACTGCTGACAGCAAAGCGATGGGCGCGTTCATGTTGCGCTGCGTCTGCTTGAGGGTCATCGGCACGGCGCCCGCCATGGTCTGCACGAAAGCGGGGTTGAACCCACCCGCGCCGCCCGGAATTTTGAAGCCCTTCACATCCCATGGCTGCACCGATGCGGTCGGATTCGCCTTCACCCACGCCTTTGCCGTGTCCAGCGCCGTGCCCTGCGGCACCACTTCATCGACAACTTTCAGCATCGCCGCTTCGGCGGGCCGGAACAGCTTGCCTTGCAACATATACATCAGCGCCGCCTGCACCCCCATCAGGCGCGTCATGCGCTGCGACCCGCCACCGCCGGGAAACAGGCCGATCAGTATTTCGGGCAATCCCAACTGCGTCTTGGGGCTATCCCCCACCACGCGCCGATGACAGGCCATCGCCAGTTCCAGCCCGCCGCCGACGCAGGTGCCCTCAATGGCGCAGGCCACCGGCTTGCCGCAGGTTTCCAGACGGCGGAAAAGCTGGTTCAGCACGAACACCTTGTCGAATATATCGGCGGGGGCGGGGCGTTCGCCTTCCGCGCTTGCCAGCATCGCGCCCAGAAATTTCAGGTCCATGCCGGCCATGAAGCCGCTGTCCTTGCCCGACGCGATGACGGCGCCCTTGATGGCTTCTTCCGACGCGATGCGCGTGATCGCCGCGTCCAGATCGGTGATGAAATCCGGGCCGATGACGTTCATCGACTGACCGGGCACGTCGATGGTCAGCGTGGCAATGCCGTCGCCGTCAATGTCGAATGTGATGGTGCTCATATCCTGTCTCCTTCCCCATTCTCCGTTCGCCCTGATCCTGTCGAAGGGCGCTTGCGAACCGGGCTTCAACAGCCCGGACGGGGTGTTTTGAATGCCTCAAATACGCTCGATGATCGTGCCGGTGCCCATGCCCGCGCCCACGCACAGGTTGACGAGCGCGGTGCCCTTGCCCGTCCGCTCCAGTTCATCCAGCGCCGTGCCCAGCACCATCGCGCCGGTCGCGCCCAGCGGGTGTCCCATGGCGATCGCGCCGCCATTGACGTTGATCAGGCCATGGTCGAGGTCCATCGCCTGCATGTAGCGCAGCACCACGGCGGCAAAGGCTTCGTTCAGTTCCCACAGGTCGATGTCGGCCTTGCTCATCCCCGCGCGCGTGAGCAGCTTGCCCGCGACGAACTCCGGCCCGGTCAGCATGATGAGCGGTTCGGACCCTATGGAGGCCGCCGCGCGGATGCGCGCGCGCGGTTTCAGCCCATATTTCTCGCCGATCGCCTTGCTGCCGACCAGTACGCCGGCGGCGCCGTCGACGATGCCGGAACTGTTGCCTGCATGGTGGACATGATCGACCTTCTCCAGTTCCGGGTAGCGCAGCAGCGCCACCGTATCGAAGCCCGGCATATCCTCGCCCAGCGCGGCGAAGCTGGGTTTCAGGGCGGCGAGCGACTGCATCGTGGCGTCTGGCCGCATATGTTCGTCATGGTCCAGCGCGATGCGGCCGATAATGTCTTTCACCGGCAGGATGGATCTGGCGAAGCGCCCTTCGTCCCATGCCATCTTCGCGCGCCGCTGGCTCTCCACCGCATAGGCGTCGACATCATCCCGCGAAAAGCCGAATTTGGTCGCGATCACGTCCGCGCCGATGCCCTGCGGCGCGAAATAGGTTTTGTAGGCGACGGCCGGGTCCATGGCCCATGCGCCGCCATCCGACGCCATCGGCACCCGGCTCATGGATTCGACGCCGCCCGCGACGACGAAATCCGCTTCGCCCGATACGACCTTGCCCGCGGCCATGTTCACCGCTTCGAGCCCCGAAGCGCAAAAGCGGCTGATCTGTACGCCCGGCGTGGTCTGGGCGTAACCCGCGTTCAGCACCGCGACGCGCGCGATGTCCGCGCCCTGCTCGCCCACCGGCGTGACGCAGCCCAGTATGACGTCGTCCACATCCGCGGTGTCGATGCCGTTGCGATCACGTATGCCTTCCAGCACCTGCGTCGCAAGCTGGATGGGGGTGATCTCATGCAGCGACCCGTCGGTCTTGCCCCGGCCCCGGGGCGTCCTGACGGTGTCGTAGATATAGGCTTCCATGGATTAAGTCCTCTCCGATGACCGGGACGCGATGCGATTTATACCCGCAAAATGTATTTACGTTTACGTAAAGTGCAAGGGGAAGATGCCCGAACGCCCCGCTTCCCAACCTGCCGTAGGGTCAGCAGACTAACAGAAACCCCGTTCCCTTCTTCATCTCCCTCTTGGTTTCCCGTGATTCGCCGGTTTGACGCCTCCGCCATTTTCGGCTTCACCGTTGATGTGTCCGAGGCTGATTCCCCCACCGCGCCGTCGCCCCTTTCCATTCCCATTTTCCGCGCCATCTGGCTGGCCAGCCTTTCCTCGAACTTCGGCGGTCTCATCCAGTCGGTCGGCGCGGCGTGGATGATGACCTCGCTTTCCGGCTCTTCGATGATGGTGGCGCTGGTTCCCGCCGCAACGACGCTCCCGATCATGCTGCTGTCGCTTTGGGCCGGGGCGGTTGCGGACAATCTGGAACGGCGCAAGGTGATGCTGGCCTGCCAGTGCTTCATGCTGGTCGTCTCGGCCGTTCTCGCCATTGCCGCGTGGCAAGCCATGCTGACTCCGTGGATATTGCTGGGCCTGACCTTTTTGATCGGTTGCGCCACGGCGGTGAACGGCCCGGCATGGCAGGCGTCGGTGGGCGACATGGTGCCGCGTTCGGTCCTGCCTAGCGCGGTGAGCCTCAACAGCATGGGGTTCAACCTGGCACGCAGTATGGGTCCGGCCTTGGGCGGCGTCATCGTCGCCGCGGCTGGCGCGGCCGCTGCATTTCTGACTAACGCTGTCAGCTATATCCCGTTGATCTTCGTTCTGGCCCGCTGGAAACCGGAAAGAGCGCCGCAACTACTCCCGCGTGAGCGTCTGGGCGTGGCGATGCGGGCCGGCGTGCGCTATGTGGCGATGTCGCCCAATATAAAGCTTGTGCTTGTCCGTGCGCTGGCTTTCGGATTTGGCGCTAGCGCCGTATCGGCCCTCATGCCGCTTGTCGCTCGCGATGTGTTGGGCGGCGGCGCGCTCACCTTCGGTTTGCTCAGCGGCGGCTTCGGTATTGGCGCGGTAGGCGGCGCGTTGAGCACTAGCCGCCTGCGCGTGCGCTATTCCATAGAGCGGATCGTGCAGATCGGGACATTCTCCCTCGCTGTCGGTACAGCCATCATGGGGTTGAGCGCCTGGTTGCCGCTTGCCATCCTGGGTTATCTGGTGGCCGGTGCGGGCTGGGTGGTGGTGCTCGCCACTTTCAACGTGTCGGTGCAGATGTCCGCACCACGCTGGGTGGTGGCGCGCGCCGTTGCCTTTTACCAGATGGTGGTTTTCGGCGGCATGGCGGTTGGCGCATGGATATTCGGAACCGTCGCCGAAGGGCACGGCGTTGTCCTCGCGCTCCATGCCGCCGCGGCCGCGCAATTCGCCGTCATGCTGATTGGGTTGGTCCGCCCGTTGCCGCAAACGAGCGAGGACAATCTCGACCTTCAGAATCTCTGGCGCGAACCTGAAACGGCGGTGCCGGTGGAAGCGCGGAGCGGGCCTGTGGTGGTGACGATCGAATATCGCATTCCGCCTGGTTCGATCGTGCCGTTTCTTACAGCGATGAGCGAACGCCGCCGGATCAGGCGGCGGGACGGCGCGCATGGATGGTCGTTGATGCGCGATCTGGGCGACCCGGAATTGTGGATCGAACGCTATCATGTGCCCACCTGGCTCGATTATGTTCGGCACAACCAACGCCGCACCTTCGCCGATCAGGCCAATAGCGAGGCGATACATGCGCTGCATAGCGGACCCAACCCGCCCACCGTTCATCGCATGCTGGAGCGGCAGACGGGTTCGCTACCGCTCAGCCGCGCGCCCGATCCGCGTGAAATGGGCGATCCGATGACCGACCCCACCCGGTCGAGTTAATCAGGCCCGTCCGTCGCGGGTTGCCAAGCCATCAGATCCTCTGGCGTATCGATGTCGCGCAACAGATTGCCGTGGGTTTCAATCTGCACCCCGTGGCTCAGCAGCGCGCGTGCCCCCTGATCGCCGCGCAACGTCAGCAATTCCCCAAAATGTTTCCGGCCGATGAAGGCAGGCGGGGAGGGGGAAAAGCCATCGGTGCTGGCGACGACGGACCGGATGTCGATCGCGGCCATGCATATGCGGTTATAATGGGTCTGCGGCACGTCCGGCATGTCGGCCAGGCATATGAGTATGCCGCGGATACGCCGGATCGGCATGACATATTCGACCGCGCGCACGATGCTGCTGGAAATGCCCTCTTCGGGCTGTTCATTGACGAGAATGGTGTATCCGCGCCTCTCAAGCTTGCGATGGATGACCGGCGCCTGCCCGAGGGGGCGAGTCACCGCGATCAATTCGCCAAAGGCCATGGAAGCGACTGTTTCCAGCACATGCTGGACGACTGGTTTGCCGCGCAGGTCGGCCATCAGCTTGTCTTCCTTGCCAAAGCGGGAGGAAGTGCCCGCCGCTAACAGCACGGCCGCGATGCGTTCAGTTCGCATGGAAGGCCGCAATGGATGGCATATGCTCGATCACGCTCCTTGAACTCCCGGATTTGCCACTGAAGCGATCCGGTGTCCAGCTTGCCCGAAAGGGCTGGCCTTCGCGAGTACGAGACGCCATATGCAGGGCCGAAACCAAGGAGCGGTCTTTATCATGATATATGATCCCGATGCGGAATCCGTTGGGGAATCCTCGAAAGAGCCCGTGCCGATCGAGGTGTCCGATGCGATCCGCACCCTGATCAGATGGTCTGGTGACAATCCGGAGCGGGAAGGGCTGATAGAAACGCCCGAGCGCGTGGCCCGTGCTTGGCGGGAATATTGCCGCGGCTATGGAGACGATCCGGCCTATCATCTATCCCGCATTTTTCATGAAGTCGGCGGTTATGACGATGTCGTGCTGCTCAAGGACATTCCCTTCCAGTCGCATTGCGAACATCATATGGCGCCGATCATCGGAAGGGCGCATATCGCCTATCTGCCCGGCGATTATGTCGTGGGCATATCGAAGCTTGCACGGGTCCTGCACGCCTTTGCCCATCGCTTGCAGGTGCAGGAACGGCTGACGTCCGAAGTCGCCAATTGCATCTGGGAAAATCTGAAGCCTCAGGGCGTAGCCGTGGTGATCGAAGCGACGCACGGATGCATGACGGGCCGTGGCGTGCGAACGCCCAACGTCATCATGAAGACCAGCCGTATGCTTGGTGTATTCCGCGATGATGAAAAGAGTCGCGAGGAAGTGCTGAAGCTCATCGGCTCGTGAGTGGACGGGACGCATCCTATCGTCCGCTGGGACGTGCGCGGCGCGAAGGTGAAGGGGGCGCGGCCCCTCTCGCCGGGAAGCGGCTTGCACTGGTCACAGGCGGGCATCGCAGGTTGGGCGCCCATATCGCCGCCGCGTTCGCCGGAGCGGGATTTTCGCTCGCCATCCATGGCAGCCACGATACCCGGCTCGACTCCCATCTTGCCCTGGCACTGGAGGAGAACGGGACGGAATGGGAAGGCTTCGTCGTCGATTTCTCCGATCCCGAAAGTGCCGAGGAACTGATCGCGCAGGTCGCGGAACGCTTTGGCCGTCCGCCCGATGTGCTGGTGAATGGTGCGGCGCTGTTCGGGCAGGACCGGCTGGGCGACGTCACGGCCGATGATCTGATGCGACATTATGCCGTCAATTGCGCGGCTCCGACCTTGCTGACCAAGGCCTTTGCCATGGTTCCCGCAGGGACGGGCGATCGATGTATCGTCAACATACTCGATCAGAGGATCGATCATCCGCATGAAGATCAACTGGCCTATACGCTTTCCAAACTGGCATTGGCGGGCCTGACCCGATTGAGCGCCAACAATCTGGCGCCCCGGATCAGGGTGAACGCGGTGGCGCCGGGGCTGACCATTCCGACGCCGGATTATAATGAAACGCAGATGGAGCAACTGAAGAGCCTGATGCCGCTGGACAGCCTGCCGCAGCCCGAACAGATCGCCGAAGCGGTTCTGTATCTGGCGCGGGCGACTGTCGTGACGGGGCAGACCCTTTATGTCGATGCCGGCGCGCATATGCGGAGCTATGACCGGGATTTCATGCATTTGTACCGTTAAGATTTGCGGCTTTGCAGGGATTTTTTGGTGGTGATGGGAAAAGAGCCCGCCTAGAGCGCGGGGCATGGTGGGCGCTTTCGCGCTGTGGGCAGATCGAAGGAGACAGCAATGGCTTATGAAACGATTTTAGTGGAACAGCGGGACGCGGTGACGCTCATCACCCTGAACCGTCCGCAGGCGCTGAATGCGCTCAACACCCAGGTGCTTGCCGACCTCGGAGCGGCCTTTGCGGCTTTCGATGCCGATCCGTCCCAACATTGCGCGGTCGTGACTGGCAGCGAAAAAGCCTTCGCGGCAGGCGCCGACATCAAGGAAATGGCGGACAAGCCTGCGGCGGATTTCTTCCTGGAAGATTTCTTTTCAGGCTGGCAGTCAAAGGTAGTGGCGACGCGCAAGCCATGGATTGCCGCCGTGGCCGGCTTCGCCTTGGGCGGTGGCTGTGAGCTGGCGATGATGGCCGACTTCATCATTGCCGCCGACACGGCCAAATTCGGCCAGCCCGAAATCAAGCTGGGCGTTGCGCCGGGCATGGGCGGGTCGCAGCGCCTGACGCGCGCGGTGGGCAAGGCCAAGGCGATGGAAATGTGCCTGACCGGCCGCATGATGGACGCGCAGGAGGCGGAGCGTTCCGGCCTGGTCGCGCGGATCGTGCCGGCGGCGGACTTGCTCGACGATGCCTTGAAAACAGCGACCACCATTGCGTCCATGCCCCCCATGGCAGCCATGGTGAACAAGGAAATGATCAACGTCGCGTTTGAAACGGGTCTGGCGCAGGGATTGCTGACCGAGCGCCGCTTTTTCCAGATACTGACCGCGACGGAAGACAAGAAGGAAGGCATGGCTGCTTTTGTCGAGAAACGTCCCGGCGTTTGGAAGGGGCGTTGATTCACATTCGGCCCGCCACGATCTGTAGATGGTGGCGGGCTGATCGCTTTGGCCCGTGGAATGGTTAATTGACTGGGGCCATGCCGAAACAGAATCGACGCGGCTTTATCTCACGGTTAAGAGGGCTCGCAACGGAAACGGAGCGGTCGCATTTCGCCCATGCAGCATAAGTCAAAGCGCAGTCGGGCGATCGCCATGCCCCAGAGCGAATTTCGCACCCGTGCATCCGAATATCTGGATTTCCTCGGCGCCTGGTTGAAAAAGCCGCGCCAGACGGCGTCTGTCGTTCCGAGCAGTCGTTATCTGGCGCGTCTGATGGTGTCGCATATCGACCCTACAGATGGCCGCGTGCTGGAATTGGGCGGGGGCACGGGCGTCTTTACGCGGGCCATATTGGAAACCGGCCTCCCGACGGAAAAGCTGGAAGTAGTGGAAATCAACCCGGCATTCGCGAGAGGATTGCGGCGGCACTTCCCCCATGTGGAGATTTTGGAAACCCCCGCTCAGGTCGTGTCGACCGTCGCTGCTGGAGAACCGGGCGAATATCAGACGGTCATCAGCGGGCTGCCACTGCTGGCCATGGATCGCGCCATGCATGTGGACATATTGACCGAAGCCTTCCGCATGTTGCGTCCAGGGGGCTGTTTCATCCAGTTCACCTATGCCATGCGCCCACCAGTCAATCGGGACATTCTCGATATGCTGGACCTGGATGTCGTTCGGGTTGGGCAGACGGTCAGGAATTTTCCTCCCGCGACGGTGTTTCGGTTTTTCCGCCGGGGAGAGTGAGCGAACGCTTGTCTGGCGGGGCCAAGCGCCTATGTTCCCGGCAAAGCGAAAGGGGCCTTGCCGCACATGGCATCGATCATCACTATTTCCGGCCTGACGAAAAGCTATGCGTCGGGCTTTCAGGCGCTCAAGGGCGTGGATCTTTCGATCGAAGAGGGTGAGATTTTCGCGCTACTGGGCCCCAATGGCGCGGGGAAAACGACCCTGATCTCGATAGTCTGCGGCAATGTGCGGCCTAGCGGCGGTTCTGTATCGGTCGCGGGTCATGACATTATCCGTGACTATCGCGGCGCTAGGTCCGCCATCGGTCTTGTGCCGCAGGAATTGTCCACCGACCAGTTTGAGCGCGTTTTGGACACGGTCGCCTTTTCCCGCGGCCTGTTCGGAAAACCACGCAATGACGTCTATATCGAAAAGGTGCTGCGCGACCTGTCCTTGTGGGAAAAGCGGCACAACAGGATATTGGAGTTGTCGGGGGGCATGAAGCGTCGCGTCATGATCGCCAAGGCGCTCAGCCATGAACCGCGCGTCCTGTTCCTGGATGAGCCGACGGCGGGCGTGGACGTGGAATTGCGGCGTGACATGTGGAAACTGATCGGGGAACTCCGCCAGATGGGCGTCACCATCATCCTGACCACCCATTATATCGAGGAAGCCGAGGAGATGGCGGATCGCGTGGGCGTCATCAACAAGGGCGAACTGGTGCTTGTCGAGGATAAGGTCGCCCTAATGCGGAAACTCGGGAAAAAGACGCTGACGATCACCCTCGCGGAACCGCTTGCGAAGGTGCCGGACGAACTGGCTGAATGGAGCGTATCCCTGAAGGCCGAGGGGAGCGAAATGGAATATCTGTTCGACACGCGGGTCGAGCGCACGGGTGTGTCTTCCCTGCTTCGCAAGCTCGGCGATCTTGGCATAGCCTACAAGGACCTCAACACGCAGCAGAGCAGCCTGGAGGATATTTTCGTTAGCCTGGTGCATCAGGAGAAGGCGGCGTGAGCGGCCCCAATCTGCGCGCCATATGGGCGATCTACAAATTCGAGCTGCACAGATTCCGGCGCACGCTTCTGACCGGGCTTCTGGTGCCGGTCATCACGACATCGCTCTATTTCGTAGTCTTCGGCGGTGCAATCGGTTCGCGCATGACGGAAATCGACGGCATTCCCTATGCCGCCTTCATCGTGCCGGGCCTCATCATGATGTCCATGTTCACGGAAAGCATTTTCAATGCCAGTTTCGGGATATACATGCCGAAATTCACCGGCACCATCTATGAACTGCTGTCCGCGCCGGTTTCAGCGACGGAAACCGTGACCGCCTATGTGGGGGCGGCGGCGACGAAGGCCTTCATCGTCGGCATCATCATCTTCGCGACGGCGCATCTGTTCGTCGATCTACCCATCGCGCACCCCTTCGCCATGGTCGCTTTCATGGTTCTTATAGCGATCAGTTTCTGCCTGTTCGGTTTCATTCTGGGCATATGGGCGCAGAGTTTCGAGCAGTTACAGGTCATTCCCATGCTGCTCATCATGCCGATGACCTTTCTGGGTGGCGCTTTTTATTCCATCCACATGCTGGGCGAGCCGTGGCGAACGATTACGCTGTTCAACCCGATCGTCTATCTGATCTCCGGCTTTCGCTGGACCTTTTTTGGCAAGGGCGATGTGGGGATCGAATTCAGCATCGCGTTCATCGGGGCGATGCTGGTGCTGTGCATTGCGATTGTGGGATGGATATTCAGGACGGGCTACCGCCTGAAGAAATAGCCTCCGGCGGATCAGGCCGTCGCGTTTTCGGATTGGACAGCGAACAGGGTCACGCCCTTATATTTGTCGTCCGTTTCATCATAAAGGCCATGCATGGCTTCAAACGGCTCATCGACTACGCCGATATTGCCCAGGCCCGACAATTTGAACGTGCCCAGCTTCAATTCCCGCGGAGACCTGCCATCCCGTTCGATCGTCACCGCGTCGATGAACATTTCATCATGGCGGGTATAGAGGATGTGCGGCGCCAGCTTCACGACCATCTTGTTATAGGTCGCGATCAGGCATTTCTGCAGGGCTATGGCTTCAAAGATGTTAGTCGGCGCTTGCATGATGCCGCTGAGCATTACCGATTCGTCCGGGTGTCTTCAATTGTTTTGTGCGCTGCGTCATTGGGTCGCGGGAAATCGTGATTTATCACTCCATCGCTTTCGCTAATGGGAAAGAAGGCCCAGTTTTTCGCGCCTTGTCCAGCGAATCACCAGCAAAACCGCTACGACGCTGAGCCCGCTCGCAAGACCGATCCAGATGCCAAGGCCGCCCAGGCGAAGGGGAAAGGCAAGGAATGCGCCCACGCCGATACCGATGATCCAATAGCCGATCAGCGCGAAGACCATGGGAATCTTCGTGTCCCGAATACCACGCAGCACGCCTGCTCCAACGGCCTGTGTCGCGTCGACGAGCTGGAACAGGGCCGCAACACCCAGAAACGTGACGGCAAGGGCGATGGTCCGACTATTGGCGGGATCCTGAACGTCGAGGAAAATGGCTATCAGCGATCGCGGGAAGCTGACCAGTAGCGCAGCCGCGATGAATGCGAAACCGACGCCGATCATCAATGAAAGCCAGCCGGACCGGGCGATCGCCGCTTTGTCCCTGCGACCATGGGCGAGGCCCACTCGCACGGTTGCCGCCTGTCCCATGCCCATCGGCACCATGAACAGCAGGGACGCGATCTGGATGGCGACGGCATGAGCTGCCAGCGTTTCCCGGCCAAGAAGGCCCATCAGCAGCGCCGAGGCGTTGAATACGGCGCTTTCCAGCCCCAGCATCACCGCTATCGGTAATCCCAGCCGCCATATTGCGCGAAGCCGTTCCTTGTCCCTCTTCCAGAAATGGCCAAGCAGCCGGTAACGGCGGAAACCCCGGTCGCGCAAGATAACGAACAGCAGGGCGAAGAACAGGAAGGAGGAGGAGAAGGTGCTCGCCAGGCCCGCGCCCAATATGCCCATGGCAGGCAATCCGAGATGGCCGAAGATGAGGACCCAGCCCATCAGAATATTGAACGGAATCGCGCACAGCATGATGATGACGGCCCATATTGGCCGTTCGAGTGCTGAAATGAAATTCCTGAGCGTCGAAAAGCCGAGAAATGGCAAAAGCGCCCATTGCAGGCCATGCATCAACTCGCCTGCCTTCTGGGCGAGAGAGGCATCCTGCCCCATGGCCCGCAGGATGCCTTCGCACTGCCAGAGGATGACCCAGGCCGGCACGGCGAAAATCAGGGCGGCGCGCAATGTCTGATGAACGGTGCGTCGAACATCCCGCACCGAATGGCGGCGGCGTCCGCGTTCCTCGGCGATCAGTGGTGCGGCGGCCGTCACCAGTCCCATGCCGAAAATCAGCATGGCGGCGAACAGGTTGATGGCAAGTGCGCCCGCAGCGACCGCATCGGTCCCCAGCCAGCCGAGCAGCAGCAGGTCGGTGGCGGCAATCGCGGACCAGGCGATGTTGCCCGCTATCATGGGCAGGGCAAGCGTCAGCAAAGCCCGCGTTTCATAACGCCATGCCAGATTCATCGCCAGGGCTTCAGTGCTTTGCGGGGAGAAGATGGAGCAGCGCGACGATGATAGCGCCAATCGCCAGTCCCACGATGCCAGACCCGATCGCGCTGACTACCCATTCGATCACAGCGCCCATGGCGGGAAGAGCGAGGGCGGCGCTTTCAGCCATGCGTTGAATGGCGCCAGGGATCAGATCCCAGTGGAATTCATGAAGGCCATGCACGATCAGGCCACCACCCACCCAAAGCATCGCGGCGGTGCCGACGACGCTCAATATCTTCATGAGGACCGGCATGGCCAAGACCAGCCCACGTCCCAGCATCCGCGCAAGGGCGGAAGTCCGTTGCGCCAGATGCAGGCCGATATCATCCATTTTCACGATGAAACCGACGACGCCATAAACGCCTGCCGTTATCAGGACGGCCACGACCAGCAGGATGATGGCCTGCTCCCACAGCGGTTCGGTAGCGACCGTTCCGAGCGCGATGGCCATGATTTCTCCCGAAAGGATGAAATCGGTGCGGATGGCTCCGGAAACTTTCTGGTCTTCCAGTTCCTGCGAACTATGCGTCGCGAGCGCTTCCTCAGCCAGATCATGATCGCCCCGCAACGCCTCGACCAGCTTTTCGGTCGCTTCGAAACAGAGAAATGCGCCGCCCAGCATGAGAAGCGGAGGGAGTAGCCAAGGGGCCAGCGCGCTGAGCACAAGGGCGGCTGGAAGAAGAAAAAGCAGCTTGTTACGCAGCGAGCCCTTGGCGATCTTCCATATGATCGGAAGTTCGCGATCCGGGGTCAGCCCCATGACATAGCGAGGCGTCACCGCCGTATCGTCGATCACGACCCCGGCGGCCTTGGTTCCGGCCTTTCCCGCCGCCGCCGCGACATCATCCAGCGACGTTGCCGCCAGTTTCGCTATGCCCGCTACATCATCCAGCAGCGCGATCAGACCCGAGGGCATGAATTTTCAGCTTTCCCCTGTGGGAAGCTGGCAATCAGCTTCCCTGCTTCGCGGTCATAGAAGGGTGTGGGGAAAGGAGCAACGCCGCAACGCTGCCTCAGGCCACCCCACGGAAATTGGCGGGCGGATCGCTCGCGGGGAAGGATTCGTCGGATTGTTCGTCCACCAGATCCCAATCTTCGGCATTTACATGTTGTTCGGCCGGGCCGGCGTCCCGGATGATACCTGACGATCCGGCACCGCCCCGATCGTCGCGACCCCGTTTCGCTTTCCAATCCCGCCAGCCTTTCCAGGCCACCGTTCCGATGCCCGTCAGGAAAGCCAGCTTCAACAATGATTTCATGGTCATTTCTCCCGCGATTTTTGAAGGTGAATCCAATCCGCCGGATCGCCGCCAACGGCCTTCTCCGATAGCGTAAGTTCGCCTTCTTCATCCGCCCCGGCAGGCAGTTCTGGATGGGCTTTTTCTCTTGTCGGTGCTGCTTGCCAGCGTTGACGCAAGGCCGCCTCAATCATGGAGCGCCAGATCTCGCCAGCACCCGCTTCCATCATGGCGGCGTCCGGTTCCTTGAGGATGGCGAGGATGCTGGCCGCATCTTCCACGCGGTCCGTCCATCGGTCCGGCTGATCGGCGGAAAGATGACGGGCCAGGCGTTCGATGAGGGCGCGTTGCTCCATGACGGGGGAACGTCCTTGCCCTGCTCCTGTTCCGATCATTTTGTGACGCGGTCGCAGCGATGTGAACCGATGCGCGTCTCACGGGTTCCGCTGGGGTTGGGGCTGGCAGGAGAATGACGATGCCGCAGGGCGACAAGAGCAGCTACACGGACAAGCAGAAGCGCAAGGCCGAACATATTGAGGAAGGCTATGAAAAGCGCGGCGTATCCAACAAGGAGGCCGAACGGCGCGCATGGGCCACGGTGAACAGCGAATCGGGCGGCGGCAAGAAATCCGGATCGGGACGCGGCAAGCCCGAAAACCATGCCGCTTCCCGCAAGGGCGGCCGCAAAGGCGGTGGGGCATCGGCGCGGCGTTCTGCGGCCGATCGCTCGGCCGCCGCGAAAAAAGGATGGGAAACCCGGCGCAGGAAAGCAGGCGGATGACTACGGAAGGGAAGTCTGGACGAGTGATGGAAACATTCCCACTCAGTTAGGAAATGTCACCTTGTGGCTGAAAGCAACCATCCCAGGATCGGGAGGCGTGAACTATTCAATAAAAAAAGCCGCCCGGAGAAGGGCGGCTTCTTTTTTGTCCCGTCGGGAAGCTCAGGCTTCCTCGACCGGAGCCTCTTCGGCTTCCGTGGCGATTTCGCCCGGTTCGGCGTTCGGATCATAGTCTTCGGTGAAGCCTGCCTCGTCCTTTTCGAACAGGTCAGCCATCACGTCTACGCCCTGCGCCTGCAGATCGGCTTCTTCCGGCGAGCGGGCGACGTTCACCTGAATGGTGACGGCCACTTCCGGGTGCAGCGCGACCTTGACGTCGAAAACGCCCAGCGTCTTGATCGGACGTTCCAGCACGACCATCGCCTTGGTGACGTTGTTTACGCCATCGGCATGCAGTGCATCCACCACGTCGCGGACGGCGACCGAACCGTAAAGATGGCCGGCGTTGGACGACTGGCGAATGAGGACGATCTGCTTGCCGTTGACGCCTTCGGCAGCCTTTTCGGCGTCGGTGCGGCGAGCGGCATTGTCAGCCTCGATCTTCGCGCGGTTGGCTTCGAAGACCTTTTTGTTGGCGTTGTTGGAACGCAGCGCCTTCTTGTTGGGCAGCAGGTAGTTACGGGCGTAACCGTCCTTCACGGTGACGACATCACCGATCGCGCCCAGCTTCTCGATCCGTTCGAGGAGAATGATTTCCATGATTTCTACTCCCTCACTTCACGATGTAGGGCAGCAGGCCCAGATGACGGGCGCGCTTGATGGCCTGGGCCAGTTCGCGCTGCTTCTTGGCGGACACCGCCGTGATACGGCTGGGAACGATCTTGCCGCGTTCGGACACGAAGCCCTGCAGCAGACGAACGTCCTTGTAATCGATCTTCGGCGCATCCTTGGCGGCGAAGGGGCAGCTCTTGCGGCGGCGGAAAAACGGGCGTGCCATTGTTCAGATCTCCTTATTCGCCAGCCGGGGCTTCGTCGCGGTCGCGACGCGGACCACGATCGCCGCGGGGGCCACGCTCACCGCGTTCGCTACGCTCTTGCTTGCGCATCATGACCGACGGGCCGGTTTCCAGCTCATCGACCTTGATGGTCATATAGCGAATCACGTCTTCGTTGATCTGGGTCTGGCGCTCCAGCTCGGCGACCACGCCAGCAGGGGCGTCGATGTTGAGCATGACGTAATGCGCCTTGCGATTCTTGGCGATCTTGTATGCGAGCGAACGCAGGCCCCAGGTTTCAACCTTGGTCACCTTGCCCTGCATATCCTCGACGATCTTGGTGGCGGTTTCCGCCAGCGCGTCCACCTGCGCCTGTGCCAGATCCTGGCGCGCAAGGAACACATGCTCGTAAAGAGCCATGGGTATTGCCTCATCTGTTGGCCGATCGCTGACGTGCGCCCCATGCGCAGCGCCCCTCCGGCTGTCGTCTCAAGCATTCTTCCGCACGCGATCGAGTCACCCCTATCCCGTGCGAAGCGGCGCCTATGACGGAAATGCATGGGAAAGGCAAGGAGGAGTTGGCTTGCGCCGCCGCACGGCATAGATAGCCGGATCGGAAGAGCAAGGAAGAGGGAGGGGGCTATGGCTGTCGGCATTGCGACGCTGTCGCTGATATTGTTGATGCTGGCGGCCTATCGGGGGATGAGCGTCATATTGATGGCGCCCCTGCTGGCGATGCTGGCGGTGTTCCTGACGGACCCGTCCGCCGTGCCCGCTGTCTTTTCCGGCCTGTTCATGGAGAAGGTCGCCAGTTTCCTTAAGCTGTATTTCCCGGTTTTCCTGCTGGGCGCGCTGTTCGGCAAGCTGATCGAGATTTCGGGCTTTTCCCGCGCCATCGTCACGGCCGTGATTGGCTTTGTGGGGGCGGAGCGGGCGATTCCCGCCATCATGCTGGTGACGGCCCTGTTGACCTATGGCGGCGTTTCGGTTTTCGTCGCGGTGTTTGCGGTTTACCCCTTCGCGGCGGAGATGTTCCGGCGCGCGGACATCCCCAAACGGTTGGTGCCCGCGACCATTGGCCTGGGCGCGATCACCTTCACCATGGACGCCATGCCGGGCACGCCGCAGATTCAGAACATCATCCCTACCAGTTTCTTCGGCACGACTGCCTGGGCCGCGCCTGTGCTGGGGTTGATCGGATCGGCCTGCATCATGGGGATGGGGCTAGCCTATCTGGGCTGGCGCCGCCGGTCGGTCATGGCGGCCGGGGAGGGGTATGGCGCGCCAGAAACATTGCTCAACGAGCCGGAACCGGTCGCTGACGATGTAAAAACACCCGCGCTTATCGCCCTGCTGCCACTGCTGGTGGTGGGATTTGGCAATCTGGCGCTAACCATATTGATCCCGCGCATCTGGGCCGGAGATGAAATCAGCGTGCCGCTTGCTGGCCTGGCCGAACCGGTAACGGTCAAAGTGGCGCAAATGGCGGCGCTTTGGGCGGTGGAAGGCGCGTTGCTGCTGGGCATAGCGACAATCCTGCTCTTCGCCTTTCCTGTCGTGGCGAAGCGTTTTGCCGAAGGGTCGAAGGCGGCGGTCGGTGGCGCGCTGCTGGCGGGTATGAATACGGCGGTTGAATATGGGTTTGGCGCGGTAATCGCTGCGCTGCCTGGTTTCCTGATCGTCAAGGAGGCGCTGAAATCGGTGCCCAATCCGCTGCTCAACGAAGCGATCACGGTCACGTCGCTGGCGGGGATTACCGGATCGGCCTCCGGCGGACTTTCCATCGCGCTGGCCGCGATGGCGGACCAGTTCATGGCGGCGGGCGATGCAGCGGGCATTCCGCGTGAAGTGCTGCACCGGGTGGCGTCCATGGCGTCGGGAGGGATGGACAGCCTGCCGCACAATGGTGCGATCATCACCTTGCTGGCGGTGACGGGCCTGACCCACCGGCAGGCTTATAAGGACATATTCGCGCTGACGCTCATCAAGACGCTGACCGTGTTCATCGTCATCGCCGTTTATTATCTGACCGGATTGGTGTGATATGCAAAAGCGCCCCGGGGAGGAGAATCCCCGGGGCGCTTCCCGCCGCTCGGAAGGCTGATTAACGCAGGGCGCCTCCGATCACCGCGCCGATGATGCCGCTGGCGATCGCAACCAGCACCGCATCATTGCCCGACCGCACCCAGTGATAACCACGCGGCGGAGTGGAGAGGCGATAGTTGCGGTAGTTGTCGACCACCCGATAGTTGTTCGCATAGCGGCGGTCGAAACGCTGACCCTTCGCCCAGTGGCGGTTGTTGTTGCGATAGTCGTTCTTGCGGACGACGGTCTTTTGCCGAACCACGGTGCGGCCGTGTGGACCCTGCTTCACGACGCGGTGGACTTCGCGATGGGGGGCGGCCTGCGCCTGTGCTGTGACCATCGGGCTGGCGATCATGGTGGTGGCGGCCAGGGCCATCAGGAACTTCTTCATCATCGTAACTGCTCCTTCTTCGATCTCGGGCGCCGTTCCGTGGCGTCGAAGACAGAATTAGGATGGGCTTGTCGCAAGCATGTGCCGGGCGGAGTGCGATTGTGTCGGAAATTGTATCAGGAAGCGATCCAGTCTGAATGGATGTTCATAAGTCCGCGAAATCTGCGGGATAGCTTGCGTCTTCGCCGCAAACAGGCGCAAGGGAAACGCCCCGGAATGTTCACCGGGGCGTTTCCTGCAAATGTCGAAACTATATCGCCCCTATTCGTGGCGCAGCGCGTCTATGGGATTGAGCGCGGCGGCGCGCCGGGCAGGGAAATAGCCGAACACAACGCCGATCGCCGCTGAAAAGAGGAAGGCGATAAGGTTTACCTTCACGTCGAAGATGAAGGGCACCTGCATCAACGGCGCGATGGCGATGGATGCGATCAGGGCGAGGAACAGGCCGATGACGCCGCCCAGGCAGGATAGCACGATCGCTTCCACCAGAAACTGCATCAACACTTCCCGCGCGACCGCCCCGATAGCGAGGCGGATGCCGATTTCCCGTGTCCGCTCCGTCACGGACACCAGCATGATGTTCATGATGCCGATGCCGCCGACCAGCAGGGAAATAGCCGCCACCGCCGCCACGATCTGCGTCAGGATGGTGGTGGTGCCGGTCAGCGTGTCCGAAATCTGCTTGGTGTCGAAGACGTTGAAATTATCCTCCGCCCCTGCCTTGATCTTGCGCCGTTCGCGCATCAGTTCCTCAAGGCTGCTCTGCACGGCGGAGGTGTCATAGGCGTCGTCCACCGCGATCATGATCTGGCTGATGTCGCGGTCGCCGGTGAAGCGGCGCTGCACGAACTTGATCGGCATGACGACGACATCGTCCTGATCGCCAAAGCCGCCTTGGCCACGCGTGGCGAGCACGCCGATGACCTGGCAAGAAACGCCCTTGATCCGCATCCGCTTGCCGACGGGATCATTGCCCTGGAACAGGTTGGTGCGGACGGTATTGCCGATGATGCAGACGGGTTTCCCGGCCTCTTCCTCATCCGGCATGAACAGGCGGCCTGCATCGGCCTTCCAGCTTTGCACCTCGAAATAGGCAGCGGTGGTGCCGTAGACGGTGGTGGACCAGTTGCTGCCTTCATAGATGCCCGTGCCGCTCGACTGCACCAGCGGCGCGACGGCGCGCACGCCGGTGAGCTGGTTTTCGATGGCGGTCAAATCCTGCGGCTTGAAATCGGGCGGGCGAGGACCGCCACCGCCGCGGCCGAAGCCCTGGCCGGGACGCAGTTGCAGCACATTGGCGCCCAGCGAACTGATCTGCTCGCGCACGGCGGCGGTGGCGCCATTGCCCAGCGTCACCATGGTCACGACCGCCGCGACGCCGATGATGATGCCGAGCGTCGTCAGGAAAGATCGCATCTTGTGCCGGTTGATTGCGCGAAGGGCGAGGATGACGGTGGTGCCCAGCATCAGGCTGCCCCTCCTTCCTGAATCCCCTCGACCAGCCCGTCCTTGAAGTGGACGATGGTGTGGGCAAAGGCGGCCATGTCCGGCTCATGGGTGACCATGATGACCGTGATGCCGCTGTTGCGGTTGAGGTCGGTCAGCAGCTCCATGATCTCCACCGACCGTTCGGAATCGAGATTGCCGGTCGGTTCGTCGGCGAGCAGTACAGCGGGTTGGGTCACGATGGCGCGCGCTATGGCGACGCGTTGCTGCTGCCCTCCTGAAAGCTCAGCGGGCGTGTGGTCCCACCATTCCTTGAGGCCGACCTTGTCCAGCGCGGCCATGCCCGCTTCGTAGCGCATTTTCTTGTCCTCGCCCCGGTAGAGCAGCGGCAGCTCCACATTCTCCAGCGCGTTGGTGCGGGCAAGCAGGTTGAACCCCTGGAACACGAAGCCCAGATAGCGGCGGCGCAGCAATGCGCGCTGATCGCGGTCAAGCGTTTCGACATGTCGCCCCTTGAACAGGAATTCTCCCGCCGTCGGCACGTCAAGGCAGCCCAATATGTTCATCGTCGTCGATTTGCCGGAGCCGGACGGTCCCATGACGGCGACAAAATCACCTGGCCTTATATCGAGGTCTATGCCTTTGAGTGCCTGAAACGCGGTGGGGCCGCTGCCGAAAACCTTGGTGATGCCGCGCAGCGAAATGATCGGCGCGGCGGTGCGATCCGGAGTCATGCCGTTAAGTCCCGTTGCCCCGGCTCGTGCCTCGTTGTTCATTCCGCTGGCCTTGCGGCGTGGCGGGGGAGGGGCTGACCGGAGCCGTTTCCGGCGGCGAATCGCCGGAATTGCCGAGTTTTCCAATCGTGGCGGGACTCCCGTCGGCCGCCTTGTTGCGGGGCGCGGCCTTGCGCGCGCCATCGCCCTGATCGGCCCTTTGATCCTCGGCGGGCTGCTGCTGCCCGGCGGCAAGCTGACCCGTGATGACCCGCATCCCGGCTTTCAGGTCGCCCCCGATGATGGCGGTGCGGGAACCGTCGCTTGCCCCGATCGTGACCTGCACGGCCTTGGGCTCGCCATTCTCATCCTGGACATAGACGGTCTGGCTGCTGCCTGTGCCGAAGCTCACCTGCCGGGTGTTGCCCCGGCGGAAACGGCGCGGACCGGGCACGATCTGGCTGGTGATGCCGCCGCCCTGGCTGGCGCCGGTGCTGGGCTTGAAGCGCAGCGCGGCATTGGGAACGAGCAGCACGTCATGCAGTTCCTGCGTCACGACATCAGCGGTCGCCGTCATGCCGGGGCGCAGCGTTTCATCCTGATTGTCGACTGCAAGCACCGCCGTATAGGCGACGACCGTGCCTGCGGTGGTGCTTGTCGTGCTGCTGGATGTGGAGGATGAGGATGAACTGCTGCTGTTCGATCCGACATTCACCCGCGTGACCTTCGCCGGGAAGGTGCGGCCGGGGAAGGCGTCGACCGAGAAATTCGCGCTCTGGCCTTCCTTCACCTGTCCGACATCGGCCTCGTCGACCGACACCTCGACCTCCATCTTGGTAAGGTCTTCGGCGATGGTGAACAGGACGGGTGCGTTCAGGGACGCTGCGACCGTCTGGCCCGGTTCGATGTCGCGCGACAGCACCACGCCGGTGACGGGCGAAACGATCTGCGCGATCGACAGGTTGGTCTGCGCGGTGGAAAGCTGGGCCTGCGATACGCGGACCTGCGCCTGCGCCGAATTGAGATTGCTGAGCGCGGACTGGTAATCGGCGCGGGCCGCATCCAGTTCCGTCTTGGCGGGGACGCGTCCGCCCGACAGCTTGAAGACGTTCAGTTGCCGGTCCAGCGTCGCTTTTGCGAGGGCGAGTTGGGCCTGCGCCTGCGACACGCCCGCCTGCGAGGAAACGACCTGCGCGCGATTCTGGTTGATGGTGTCGACCAGACGGCGCGTATCGAGTTCGGCCAGTTTCTGGCCCTTTGTCACGCGATCATTCACATCGACATAGACCGCCGTGATCTTGCCAGATTGTTCGGAACCCACATCCACCTGATTGATCGGCTTGAGGTTGCCGGTGGCGGAAACGGTGACGGTCAGGTCGCCCTTGCGTACCTCGCGGGTCGCATAGTCGGGCTTGTCATCGCCTGAAAAGCAGCGCGCCAGCAGCAGGATCACGATCAGCAATACCAGGCCGATGCCACCCCGGATCGCCCATTTGCGCCACGGCTTTTCCGGCTTGGCGCCAAGGAAGTCGTTCAGATCCTGATCCTGATCCGTCGTCACATCATTGCTCATGATTTTGCTCATTGGGGGGACGGTTTTCCATGTTCTGCCAGCCGCCGCCCAGCGCATTATAGAGCTGGGCGATGGCGAGCACTTCATCGGCTTGCGCGGAAGCAAGACTGTTGCGGGCGTTCAAAAGCGTGGATTCGCTGGTGGAAAGCGTCTGAAAATCGATCAGTCCCGACTGATATTGGCTGCGGGCCATGATCGCGGCGTTGTTCGATGCTTCGAAGGCGGTGGCAAACTCCGTCTTGCGGGCTTGCGCGCTGCTGAGCGCCGCCATGGCGTTTTCCACATCCTCCAGCGCGGTCAGCACGCTTTGCTTATAGAAAGCAAAAGCGCCATCGGCGGCCGCTTTCTGCGACCGGAGTTGTGAGGAAAGACGGCCACCATCGAAGATCACCTGCGCGACATTGGCAAAGACGCCGCCCGTCACCAGATCGAACAGGTTTTTGAACGCGTTGGAGGTGGTGCCGATATTACCGCTGATCCCCAACGAGGGATAAAGCTGCGCCTGCGCCACGCCGATCCGCGCAGTGGCGGCCGCCAGAGCGCGCTCCGCCGAACGCACGTCAGGCCGCTGACGCAGCGTGTCGGCGGGAATGCCCGTGGCGATCTGTGTCGTGGCGGCCGGAATGGGGGAAGGGGCTTCAAGCGTGCGCGTCGCTTCGCCGGGTGCTTGTCCGGTCAGGACCGCGATGCGGTTGAGGCTGCCTTTCAGACTGGCCTCGAGCTGGGGGATGGATGCTCTGGTCTGCGCCAGTTGCGCCTTGGCCTGCTGTTCGTCGAGGGAGGAGACAAGCCCTGCCTGCAACCGCCAGTTGGCGATGTCGTAATTATCCTGCTGGATGGTCTGCGTTTCCCGCGCCACCTGAAGCTGCGCCTGCGCCAGCCGCGCCTGCACATAGTTGGTGACCAGTTCGGAAATGATGGTCATTCGCACATTGGCAAGATCATAGCCGGAGGCGGCCAGATCGGCGCGAGCGGCTTCTGCCGAGCGCGAGAGTTCGCCGAACAGGTCGATCTGCCAGCTTGCATTGGCGCGCAGGGAATAGCTGCTTGACCAGTTGCCCGTTCCGCCGCCGATGGGATTGCCGCTGCTGTCGAGCCGTCCGCCCGCATCCTGGCTGCTGTAATTGCGCCCGCCGCTGCCTGACGCGTTCACTTGCGGCAGAAAGGACGCATTGGCCTGCCGCAGCGATTCCCGCGCCTGCCGCAGCCGTGCCTGCGCCTGCACTATGTCGAGATTTCCGGCGATCGCCTGATCGATCAGGTGGCTGAGCGCGGGATCGTTGAGTTGGGTCCACCAGCTTGCCAGATCGGCCTCGCTGACCGGGGCGGACGTGCCCTGACTATAGGCGGCGGGAAGCCCGAGCCCCGCCGTTTCAGGCGGGCGATAATCGGGGCCGGCGGCGCAGGCCGCCAGCGTCAGCGTCGTTCCGGTGATCCAGGCTATGCGATATCGCACCTTTTCCTTGCACTCCGTCATCGTTAAAGGGGCCGCAGACAGCTGCTCAGGGGCGATGTTGCGGCGCTTGGCGAAATAACTGCCTAAATCGCGAGGGCGCCTCAACGACAATGTTGTCGTAAAGTGTAACGGTCTTGGAAAACAGCGTTTTCCGCCATCGGGTTCAGAAGGTGAAGCATGAGGGCATTTCTATTTCCGGGTCAGGGGAGCCAGTCGGTTGGCATGGGCAAGGCGCTGGCCGATGCGAGCACGGCGGCGAGGGAATTGTTTCAGGAAGTCGATGACGCGCTGTCGCAAAATTTGTTCCGCATCATGGTGGAAGGACCGGAAAGCGACCTGACGCTTACCGAAAATGCCCAGCCCGCGATCATGGCCAATGCGCTGGCGACGCTGCGGGTGATGCAGAGGGAAGGAGGCTTTTCGCTGGCCGACAAGGGCGATTATGTCGCCGGGCACAGTCTGGGCGAATATAGCGCCCTTTGCGCGGCGGAGGCGTTCGATATCGCGACCGCGGCGAAGCTGCTCAAGCTGCGCGGCCGGGCGATGCAGGCTGCCGTGCCGGTGGGTGAGGGCGCCATGGCGGCTCTGCTGGGCGCGGACATTGAAAAAGCGCAGGCTCTGGCCGATGCCGCCGCGCAAGGCGAAGTCTGCACCGTCGCCAATGACAATGATCCCACGCAAGTTGTGATCTCCGGCCACAAGGGCGCGATCGAGCGGGCGGTGGCGCTGGTCAAGGATCATGGCATCAAGCGCGGTGTTCTCCTGCCTGTATCGGCTCCTTTCCACTGCCCGCTGATGCAGCCCGCCGCCGAAGCGATGGAAGAGGCGTTGTCGAAGGCGGCGATCCATGCGCCGCTATTGCCGGTTTACGCCAATGTCCTGGCGGCTCCCATTGCCGACCCTGCCGAAATCAGGGCGCGACTGGTGGAGCAGGTGACGGGCCGCGTGCGCTGGCGCGAATCCGTGGCGGCGATGTGGGACGCGGGCGTCTCCGAATTTGTCGAACTGGGCGGCAAGGTGCTTGGCCCGATGGTGAAGCGCATTGCGTCCGACGCCACCGTCCGCAGCATCGTGACGATGGACGATATCGAAGCGGCTCTGGCCGAATTCTGACGAGACGGGGATAAAAAATGATGTTCGATCTGACAGGCATGACCGCGCTGGTGACGGGCGCTTCGGGAGGCATCGGCTCCGCTATCGCAAAATCGTTGGCAGCGCAGGGGGCGACGCTCGCTCTTTCGGGCAGCAATGAGGAAAAGCTGAAAGCCTTCGCGGCGGAACTGGGCGGCGATCATAAGGCGCTCGTCTGCAACCTGTCCGACGCGGCTTGCGTCGATGCGCTGGTGCCGCAGGCGGTGGAGGCGTTGGGCGGCAGGATCGACATCCTCGTCAACAATGCGGGCATCACCCGTGACAATCTGATCCTTCGCATGAAGGACGATGAGTGGTCAGATGTGATCGCGGTGAACCTCGAAGCCGTGTTCCGCCTTGCCCGCGCCGCCGCCAAGCCGATGATGAAGGCGCGCTTCGGCCGTATCATCTCCATCACCTCGGTCGTGGGCGTCACCGGCAATCCGGGACAGGCCAATTATGCGGCGTCCAAGGCGGGCATCATCGGCATGTCCAAGTCGCTGGGGCAGGAACTGGCGAGCCGCGGCATCACCGTGAACTGCGTCGCTCCGGGTTTTATCCGCTCCGCCATGACCGATGCGCTGAACGAAGCGCAGAAGGGCGCGATCCTCCAGAAAATCCCGGCGGGCGATCTGGGCGCTGGCGAGGATATCGGCGCTGCGGTCGTCTATCTGGCGAGCCGGGAAGCAGGCTATGTCACTGGCCAGACGCTGCATGTGAATGGCGGCATGGCGATGATCTGAGATTGGCGAGCGCGCCGTCGAACCGGACGGCGCGCCGTAATGCGATGAAGAGCACGGCGATGGCCGCGATCATATCCACTGGAATACCGGTCGTCGCATTCATCCAGCGGCCAAAAAGGGGCGCGACCCAGGCATAGGCCAGCGCCGTGCGTTCCCCAGGCAATTCGCCGCGTTTCAGCATGTCCGCCGACAGGAAGGCGATGGCGACGCCAAGCAGCACGAAATCATAGTCCAGCACATAAGGGGTGCACAGCAGCGCGGCGGACAGGGCTGCGCCTCCGCGTGCTTCCACGGACCCGCGCCGCGTAATGAGGGCAGCGGTTGCAATCGCGGCGAAGGTCACGACCCCCTGAACGGCATAAGCCGCTGGAACTGAGCCACCCCATTGCCGTATCGCGGAAAACGGGCTTGGAATCTTCTCCCAGCCCGTATTGCCGCTTTCGATGACGATGTGGCGCGTCAGGGGCAGGGAATCGAGGAAGGCTTGCCAAACCGGCCAGCCCCAAATGGCGAAAGTCAGCAGGCAAAGGCTTACGCTGGCCATCCCGGCGGCGGCAAACGCCCGCCAGTTTCCCCGTGCCGCGATCAGCACCGGGATTAACACGGCAAATTGCGGTTTGTAGACGAGCGTTCCCAGCAGGATGCCGGCAATCCACGGACGCCGGTCAAGCAGTAACATCCCGCCGCCCAGCAGGCTGGCCGTAAGAAAAGCATTCTGCCCATGGGCAAGGCAAATCAGGACGACAGGCGCTCCTATCGCCGCCAGCCACGCGTCGCGCTCTTTGGGAAGGATTTGGCGGATGAGAAGGAATGCGAACGCGAGCGTCGATCCCTGCCACAGGATCAGCGCAGCGATATAGGGAAGCTGGGCGAGCAGGACGGCCAACAGAAGGAAGGGCGGGGGATAATGCCAGCCATAGAAGGGGATGGCCGCGTCCTGGTGCAGCGCCTGCTGGACAGCATAGTGGGCGCGCCAGTCCCAGACATCGGCGGCGCGGCCATGATCGGCCAGCCATCCGGCAGTCCAGACGTTGGAAAAATCCGTTCCGATCGGTCGCCCCAGAAAATCCACGGTTCCTTGCGCTGTCAGGAAAAGAATCGCGATTGCCCCGATCGTCATGACGGCCATCAAGCTGGCCGTTATTCGGATACGTTCGCGCGAAATATGGCGGTCTGGGCAAAGCCGTTCGATCATGCGCGATATGTCGCAAATTCGATTGAACTTTTGGTAAATAGACGGTTATCGCCTTGATTTCGGGATTGGGTGTCGCCGGATTGCAGCCCGTAGTGCATGTAGGCACTTGGCTCTGTTGCCTCTTGCCTCTATCGGAGCTTGGCTTTAGGGCATCCCTTAACGGATATTCATACCAACCAACGATACCCAGTAAAAAGGACCACTCATGAGTGAGACCGCGGATCGCGTAAAGAAAATCGTCGTCGAGCATCTGGGCGTCGAAGCCGAAAAGGTGACCGAGGACGCAAGCTTCATCGACGATCTGGGCGCAGACAGCCTGGATATCGTCGAGCTGGTGATGGCGTTCGAGGAAGAATTCGGCGTCGAGATCCCTGACGATGCGGCTGAAAAGATCGCTACCGTCAAGGACGCGATCGACTATATCGACAGCAAGCAGTAAGGGCGTTTTGCGGCTCGCCCCACCGGCAGGCCGCTGCGCTTGAAGGAAAACGGCTCCTCCTGTCCGGTCTTCCGGGTCTTGGGGAGCCTTTTCGTATCTGGCGCGCTGGTTCCCCGTGTCAGCTTTCGACAATCGGTTCGCAAGCGGCTAAAGGGACTGGCGGAAGCCAATAAGGAATTTCGGAGCAAGATATGCGTCGTGTCGTCGTAACCGGTCTCGGCATGGTGAGCCCGTTGGGAGCGGATGTCGAAACCACCTGGAAGAATATTCTCGCGTCGAAGTCCGGCGCGGCCACGATCGCGCGCTTCGATGCTACCGATTACAAATGCCGCATCGCCTGCGAAGTGAAGCCGGTTGGCCATGAATATGGCTTCGATGCGAATCTGGAGGTCGATCACAAGATTCAGCGTCAGGTCGATCCCTTCATCGTCTTCGGCATCGCCGCCGCGAGCGAGGCGCTCAAGGACGCGGGCCTGACCGACATGAGCGAGGAGGAACGCCTGCGCGCGGGCTGCTCCATCGGTTCGGGCATCGGCGGCCTGCCGGGTATTGAAAGCGAATCGCTGGTTTTGGCGAACAAGGGGCCAAGCCGCGTTTCGCCGCACTTCGTTCATGGTCGCCTTATCAACCTGATCTCCGGTCAGGTGTCCATCAAATATGGCCTGATGGGGCCGAACCATGCCGTCGTCACCGCCTGTTCGACTGGCGCGCATTCCATCGGCGACGCGGCGCGCATGATCGCGATGGACGACGCCGACGTCATGCTGGCGGGCGGCGCGGAAAGCGCGATCTGCCCCATCGGCATCGCGGGCTTCGCGCAGGCGCGGGCGCTCTCGACCGGCTTCAACGACACGCCGGAAAAGGCTTCGCGGCCCTATGACGTCAACCGCGACGGCTTCGTCATGGGTGAAGGCGCGGGCGTCGTAGTGCTCGAAGAATATGAGCATGCCAAGAAGCGCGGCGCCAAAATCTATGCGGAAGTCGTGGGCTATGGCCTTTCGGGCGACGCCTATCACGTCACCGCGCCGCATCCCGAAGGTTCGGGCGGCTATCGTTCGATGGAAATGGCGCTCAAGAAATCTGGACTGTCGCTGGCCGACATCGATTATGTGAACGCGCATGGCACATCGACCCCGCTGGGCGACGAACTGGAACTGGGGGCGGTCAAGCGGCTGTTCGGCGACAATATCGCCACCATGTCGATGAGCTCGACCAAATCCGCCATCGGACATTTGCTGGGCGGCGCGGGCGCGGTGGAGAGCATCTTCTGCATCCTCGCGATGCGCGACCAGATCGTGCCGCCGACGCTCAACCTTGACGAACCGAGCGAAAGCTGCGCGGGCGTGGACCTGGTCCCGCACGTCGCGAAGGAACGCAAGGTGCGCGCGGTGCTGAACAACAGCTTCGGCTTTGGCGGCACTAATGCATCGCTCATCATGAAGGCGGTCTAAGGACATAATCATGCGGCGGCTGGGCTGTGGCATATTGCTGATCGGCCTTGCCATCGCGGCTTTCGTCGCGTTCCGCTTCGTCCATGGATGGTCGGAAGCGGGACCGGCGACGCAGAATATCACGATTGCCGTGCCGGAAGGGGCAACCCTTTCCGATGCGGCGGTGCTGTTGAAGCAGGCAGGAGCGGTGCGTTCCGCCGATGCGTTCCTGACCCGCGCCAAGGTTTTCGGGCGGGGGACGCCGATCAAGGCCGGTGAGTTCGTAATTCCCAAGGGCGCGAGCAATTCGGAAATCCTGACGCTTCTTCAGGGCGGCAAGACGCTTACCCGTCTCGTCACCATTCCCGAGGGGATGCCCTCGATCCTCGTCTATGAGCGGTTGATGGCGAATGACGAACTGACTGGCGAGATCCAACCCCCGGCGGAAGGCAGCGTCCTTCCCGACAGCTATGCCTATGACAGGGGCGAAAGCCGCGCCGCCGTGCTGAAACGCATGCAGGCCGCGATGGATCGCACGCTCGCAAAGCTATGGGCGGAACGCGCGCCGAACACGATGGCGAAGTCGCCGCAAGAGGCCGTCACCTTGGCCAGCATCGTGGAAAAGGAAACCGCTCTTGCCAAGGAAAGGCCGATGGTCGCGGGCGTTTACGGCAACCGCCTCAAAGCCGGAATGATGTTGCAGGCCGATCCGACCATCATCTATCCCATCACCAAGGGAAAGCCGCTGGGACGCCGCATCAAGAAATCGGAAATCGCCGCCGTCAACGATTACAACACCTATGCGATGGTCGGACTGCCAAAGGGGCCGATCGCCAATCCGGGGCGATTGTCCATATTGGCCGTGCTGCACCCCGCTGAAACCAAGGCGCTCTACTTTGTGGCGGACGGCAAAGGAGGGCATATCTTTGCCGACACCTATCAGGAACATAATGAGAATGTGCGTAAATGGTTCGAAATCCGCCGTGCGCGCGGCGAGCTTTGACCTTTAGCGCGCGGCCTTGCCGGTGCCGCTGATCTCATGATCGGCCCCCCGTCCGTGCCGATCATCGTTACCGCGTTAATGGGAAGCGGGGACTTTGCCTGGCTGGATCGTCAACGCCGGGCTTACTATCCCCCGGATCGTAACATCCTGCCCGCTCATCTGACGTTATTTCGCCATTTGCCGCCGTCGGCGCTTGAAGAGGTGATAACGCTTATCAGGCGCCTGTGCGCGATGCCTCCGCCTGAAGCATCGCTGGCCGCGATCCTGCTGCTGGAGCGGGGCGTGGCCTATCGGGTCGAAAGCGCGGCTCTCATGGAAATATGGTCGGAACTGGCGGATGCTCTTTCCGGCCTTCTGATGCCCCAGGATCGCGCGTGTCCTCGTCTGCACGTCACGGTGCAGAACAAGGTCACGCCGATGGAGGCAAAGGCTCTTGCCGGGCGGCTGCGGGCCGGATTCCGCCTGCGTCCGCTTGCAATCACGGGACTGGCGGCCTGGCGCTATTGCAATGGCCCGTGGGAACTGGCCGCCAAGGCGTCCTTTCGCGGCTAGGCCAGCCCGACTTCCTTGAGCGGCACGGATGAGTCAGCCAACTGCGCCTGATCGAGCAGGGCGCCGGACAGGACATGGGCGCGTCCTTGGACGTAATCCTTGACTGCGTTGACGCAATCCAGCGCGATGAGTTTCCCGCCCTTGAGGTAAAGCACGGAAAAGCTGCGCGTCGCCGGGTTGCCGCGCAATATCGTCTGGTCGTAGCCGATCGAAAGTCCGACCGTTTGCAGCTTCAGATCATATTGATTGGACCAGAACCAGGGCACCGCATCATAGGCATCTTCCTTGCCCAGTATGTGCGTGACGGCCGTTTTTGCCTGATCATTGGCGTTCTGAACGGATTCGAGGCGAAGCTGCGCGCCCCGCGCAAAGCGGTTGGCGTGCGCGGCGCAATCGCCCACGGCATAGATGTCGGGCAGGCTGGTGCGGCAATATTCATCCACGTCGACGCCATTGCCACCGACGGCTCCCGCCGCGATCAGAGGTCCGGTTTCCGGTACGATGCCGATCCCGACGATGACCATGTCCGTTTCGATGCGCTCCCCGTCCGCCATCAGCACGGCGGTCGCCTTGCCGTCCTTGACCTCGATGCAGTCCATTTTGGCACCGGTCCGCAGATCCACGCCATGAGCGCGATGTTCGGCTTCGTAAAAGCGCGAGAGTTCCTCTCCCGCCACGCGGGCGAGTACGCGATCGAGCGCTTCCAGAAGGACGACCTTCTTGCCGAACTTGCTCAGGACGGCTGCGGCTTCCAGGCCGATATAGCCGCCGCCGATGATGGTCACATGGCTGATCTGATCCAGCTTCGCCATCATGGCGTCCACATCGTCGCGACGGCGCACGGCATGGACATTGGATGCATCGGCGCCATTGCAGGTCAGCATGCGCGGACTGCCGCCGGTCGCCCAGATCAGCTTGCCATAACCGATTTCCTCATCCCCGGCCGTCACGAATTTGCCGGATGGATCGACATGCTTCACGCGCTTGCCCAGCAGCATGTCGATCTTGCGTTCCGCCCAAAAGGTCGCGGGCCTGATGAGAATGCGATCGAAGCTCTTGTCGCCCGCGAAATATTCCTTGGACAGCGGCGGACGTTCATAGGGCGGATCCTTTTCGTCGCCGATCATGCCGACCGACCCTTCGAATCCAAGCTGCCGCAGGGCAATGCCTGCCTGCGCCCCGGCATGGCCGGCTCCTACGATCAGAACGTCATAATAGCTCATCCGCGCTCATCCTCTGCACTGTCGAGCGCGTGATTGAACGGCTTTGGCTCTGCTTTCAAGAGTGCAAACGTAGATTTTCGTCCGGTCCTGTTCGCGAAAGGGAACGCATCGGTTGTCCTAGGCTGCATGGCTTGCGGCGCCCGATCATGAATCATCCATTAGTTTGACTCGAACTTCTTCACATGCCAAGACATGAAGCCATGCACATGTGGGCTGATTATATACGCTTCCGCCACCAAGGGGGGCAGCTTCTAGCGGGCACCTAGCCCCGGGTTCTGTGCGCTATGCTCCGAACTCGGGGCACATCGAAAGAGTGACTTGTGCCCTCATGTAGGCGCGCGATTGTTCCTTCTCGAAAGCCAGCAGCACCATGACAAAAAGCACCAGAACGGGGCGGCCCCCCGTCCATCTCATCAGCACCGAAGCCGACAATCTGACCAATCTTGCATTGGGCGTGGCCGAAACCATGCCGCAGGTCAGCGAACTGCTGTTGCGTGAAATTGCCCGCGCCACAATCCATGGCCCGGCGCATATACCCTCCGACATCGTCACGATGCATTCGACCGTCCAGTTCAAGGATGAGGCGAGCGGTGCCGAACGCACGGTCCGGCTCGTCTACCCTGCGGAAGCGGATATATCGGCCGGACGAATCTCGATTCTCACGCCGGTCGGCGCGGGCTTGCTTGGATTGCGCGAAGGCCATTCTATCAAATGGCCCGATCGCGAAGGTCGCGAGCGGCGGTTGACCATTCTAAAAGTCATACAGCCAGACCGGGGCCTATAGGGCTTTATTGAAAGTCCGTTTGCGGCGCCGTCCGATCAGCGGGCGGGCCAAGGGCCTGCCCAATTTTTCATGACAGCATAGGAGCCGTAATTTGTCCCGAATCGACGAGAAACTTGTTCCCATTTTCGAAGATGTCCTGAGAAGAAATGCAGGCGAGACGGAATTTCATCAGGCCGTCGAGGAGGTGCTGGAAAGTCTTGGCGCGGTCGTCGCCAAGCATCCGGAATATATCGACAATGCGTTGATCGAGCGGATTTGCGAACCGGAAAGGCAGATCATCTTTCGGGTGCCCTGGGTCGACGACAAGGGGCAGATTCAGATCAATCGCGGTTTTCGCGTTCAGTTCAATTCGGCGCTCGGCCCCTATAAGGGCGGCCTGCGTTTCCATCCGTCGGTCAATGTCGGGATCATCAAGTTTCTCGGCTTCGAACAGACTTTCAAAAACGCCCTGACCGGCCTTCCCATCGGCGGTGGCAAGGGCGGGTCCGATTTCAATCCGCGCGGCCGTTCCGATGGCGAGATCATGCGTTTCTGCCAGTCGCTCATGACCGAACTTTACCGTCATTTGGGCGAATATACTGACGTCCCCGCTGGCGATATCGGGGTAGGCGCGCGGGAGATTGGCTATCTGTTCGGCCAGTATAAGCGTCTGACCAACCGCTATGAAGCCGGTGTTCTGACGGGCAAGGGGTTGATCTACGGCGGCTCGCGCGCGCGCACCGAGGCTACTGGCTATGGCACGGTTTATTTCATCGACCAGATGATGAAGACCAGGGGCGAAAGCCTGGAGGGTAAGCGCGTCGTCGTTTCGGGATCGGGCAATGTCGCGATCTACGCGATTGAGAAGGTCAATGCATTTGGCGGCAAGGTGGTCGCATGTTCGGATTCCTCCGGTTTCATCGTCGATGATGCGGGGATCGACCTCGAACTGCTCAAGGAGATCAAGCTCAGCCGTCGCGAGCGGATTTCAGACTATCCGCGTCTCAGAGACGGCGGCGCCTGCTTCTCTGAGCAAGGCTCGATGTGGGAAGTGCCATGCGACGTGGCCGTCCCCTCGGCGACGCAGAACGAACTCAACGGCAATGACGCGGCGGCGTTGATCCGCAATGGAGTCATGGCGGTGGGCGAGGGGGCGAACATGCCATGCACGCCCGAGGCCGTCCGCCTTTTCCAGGCGGCGGGCATCCTTTTCGGCCCGGCAAAGGCGGCGAATGCCGGGGGCGTCGCGACATCGGCTCTGGAAATGCAGCAAAACGCTTCCCGCGACAGCTGGACTTTCGAGGAAACCGAAGCGCGTCTGGAACTGATCATGCGCCGTATCCACGATAGCTGCGCGGAAACCGCCGAATCCTATGGTGCGCCGGGCAATTATGTTCTGGGCGCCAACATCACCGGCTTTGTGCGCGTTGCGGAAGCCATGCAGGCCATGGGTGTCATTTAGGACCGTCGGCCATTATGTTCGCACCGCGCGGAAAATCGCATTCCGCTTTTCCGCGCGGTGGTATGAAGATGTTGACGCTGGTCACGCCGGAATCGCCCACCGACGAACTGGCCGAACAGCGGCTTTCAGGATGCCAGCATCGCCTCAAGGCCTAGCATCACGCATTGTTCCGGCCGGTCGGGAATATGGACGCGAAGTCCGGTTTCCTGCGTGATGGCTTGACCGATGCAGGGGATTGTGGCGCTCCCTCCGGTAAGGGTCAGCCCCTTTTCGTAAATATCGTGGCTGAGTTCGGGCGGGGTCTGGTTGAGAATGTCGCGCACGACTTCCACGATTTGCATCACATGCTTGATCACAACCGGCCGCAATTCGCTGACCGGCACCTGTTGAACGCCGGGGATGCCCGACGTCAGGCTGCGACCTTTGGCTTCGATCATCTGGTCATCGCCGTCGGGAGTGCCCAGCAATCGCACCAGATCGCATTTCAGGCGTTCCGTCGTGATCTCGCCGATCAGGAACTTTCTTCGGAAGTGGAAGTGATCCGCGAGCGCAGCGTCCAACGCAGCGCCGCCGACGCGGACTGATCGGGTGAGGCAGATTCCGCCGAGGGAAATGACGGCGACCTCGGTGGTGCCCGCGCCACATTCGACGATCATCGAGCCTTCTGGATGATGCACGGGAAGGCCTGCGCCGAGTGCGGCGGCAAAAGGTTCGTTTATCAGGTTGACAGGGCCCAGCCCTGCGTCCCCTGCCGCCGTGAGCAGCGCGCTTCGTTCCGCCTGCGTCGCATCGGCCGGAATCCCGATCGCCACGGTTGGTGATCTGAGGCGACGGCGACTGAGAGATGATGAGGTGGCATAGGCAAGAAGTTCGCGGGTGGCGTCGATGTCCTGGAGAACGCCTCGACGAAGCGGGCGCGTAACTTTGAGGGAATCCGGAGTCCGGTCGACCATGGGGCGAACGGCTTCGCCCGCCGCCACAAGCCGGGGCCGGGTGCCGCCGCTTGAAAAGCAGCACAGCGACGGTTCGTCGAACACCATGCCCGATCCTCGGGCGACGACGCGCGTATTCGCGGTTCCCAGGTCGATAGCTATATCTGCGCGCCGACCATTCCATGAAATCATATGAGCCATGGATGTGCCTTAGCGGCGAATATCGCAATTGTCTCGCAGACCTGTACCGATAGACGCGCGCAGCAAAGCCCGTTCTACGCGCTTGATGATCCGGCCCTGACGAAACCCAAGGCTAGTCTTTGTCACGACTCCAAAGGGAAGCTCAGCTCCACCATCACATCGTTAGGATCGCGCACAAAGATCAGATGCATGGCGATGGCGGGCACGTCCTGCCGCGTGAAGTCGCAACCATGCGCTGTCAGCCGCTCAACATACGCCTCCGGATCGACGCCGCGCAGGGCAAAATGGTCGATCATGCCGCGCTGGGCAGCGCCCCGCACCGGCTCCGAACCCTCGATAACCTTATCGGTCCCTATCAGGTGGACGATGGCAGCGCCGCGTTCGTCCAGAACATAGGCGCCTCGCGTCAGGTCACTGGCCATTGGCGGAGGCGCGATCGTCAGGCCCAGAACATTGCCGTAGAATTCCACGCATTCCGCAAGGCGCGCCGTGCGGATGTTGACATGATCCAGCTGAACTGCGGCCATGATGATCTTCTCCTGTGATTGCCGCTCACGCTTCGGCGGCGGCTACGACCTTGCGCGCTCCTTCAACGGCAAGGCGCACGCGTTCCGTTTCGGACATGCCGGCCTCTTTCAGAGATCGCATCGGCACTTCTATGCTGACGATGATATCCCGCCGCATGGCCCGGATCATTTCGACCAAAGGCATCTCTCCGGTGCCCGGCACCATGCGTTCGTTCATCGCTTCGTTCATGTAGTTTAGCGGATCGGGAACGGACAGGGGGCCATCGCTGATCTGCACATAATCAATCAGCACCGGATCAAGGCGGGCGATATCCCCGCTCTCCCCTGAACGAGTGATATGCATGGTGTCGATCAGTAACTTGAAGTTCGGCAGGTTCACGGCGGAGATGACCTCCAGCGCCTGAGCCAGCGTTTTGACGGTCAGCATGGGACAGGATTCGATCGTCACCGTGACATCATATTCCCGCGCCATGGCGACGATCTCCGCCGTTTTATCGATCATGCGCGACCAGTCTTCATCGAAGGAAACCGTGTTCACTCTTCGGACGCCCAGCTCAGCGAGTATTTCGAAAGCCTGACGGTGATTTTCCGTGGGTTGGTCGGGATAGACCGCAAAACCATCCACAAGCGCAATGGACACGTCCCGATCGCGGAGGCATGTCACCGTTTCCCGTCGCAGCGCCGCATCATCGATCAGCGAGAACCAGGGGTATCCGTCCGGATTATAATCCGGCCGCGTGAGGATGAGGCTGATGTTGTGGCATCCCGCATCCGCCGCTGCTGTGATCATCCCCAGCGGCGATATGCCGATCAGGCTGATATAGTCTACGCCGATCCTGTTCATCTCAATCATCCTGTCCGGCCATAATCCCTTCGAACAATCCGACGGGACGGCATCTTATGCAATCGTCCATCAATAGGGATAGAGCGCCATATTAGCGTGAATCCGCCAAATGCAGCCGGTCTGGATTGACGGACGCGCTACCGTCTTGTCTGATACTCATAATCAGGTCTGGAGGGGATCGGGATCATGCGATCTGGGCGATATGTGTCAGCGGCGATCATTTTCGCAGCGGCTTGCGGTGCTTATCCCACCCATGCCGCGGATAGAGCGATAGCGGGGCTTCCAAATATCGAGGACATGGTTGTCGCCCCCGACCACTCCTGGGTCATCGCCAGCTCGATGGTCGGCGGCACGCAGTCGCAGGGCGCGCTCTATCTCGTTGACGTCGAAACCAGCAAGCCCACCAGGATAGCATTGACCGCCGCCGAAGGGACGCCGCTTTGCCCCGGCGGCTTTCAGCCCGAATCGCTCGCGCCGCACGGTCTGGCGCTTCGGGCTGAAGGGAAGGAGTGGGCGCTCTATGTCGTCAATCATGGTGGGCGGGAATCCATCGAGCGTTTCAGAGTGAAGACGCAAGGTTCCACGCTCTCCGTCCGATGGAAGGACTGCATTCCCCTTCCAAAGGGTGGCTTTGCCAACAGTGTGGCGGCCTCTGGCGATGGCACGATTTTCGTCACCAATATGGGCCAGGCGTTCAAGGCGGAGGAGGGCGAAACGGGAGATCTGCTGCAATGGTCGGCCGAAACAGGCTGGCAGGCTCTGCCCGGCAGCCAGCAGCCCGGTTGGAACGGCATTATAGTTTCGAAGGATGGGAACCGCATTTACGCCGCCGCATGGCCGGACAAGCAAGTGGTGGAATTCATGCGCGGTCGCTCAGGGCCGGTGCGATCGGTTGCGGTCGATTTCCTCCCGGACAATCTCCATTGGGCCGATAACGGAACGATCATTGTCGCGGGACAGGATTCCGCAGCCAAAGCCGCCACAGACTGTTACTTTTCCGCGGCGACAACATGCGGTCTCAATTCCGGCATCGCGCGTCTTGACCCCGGCGGGATGCGACTGACGTGCGCGCACAAGCTCAAGGCCGCTGACGGCTTTAACACAGCCACCACCGGCATTGCAGTCAAGGGTGCGCTTTGGTTGGGTACGATGCGCGGCCAGTCGGTCCTTGTGACGGATGCGTGCGCTGCGGATGTGCCGCCAAGGCCCGAAGAATGAAAGTGGAGATCGGCGCTGGTGCAGGAAGGGTGGGATGCCAAAAGCGCCGTGGGTTCTGTGGCGCTTTTTCACCGACGTGTCTCTCTTCCTGTCGATCACAGCGGGCTTTGCTGCCCTGACTGTGGAGCGTCAGCCATGAACGTGAGCAATGAAGCGCGACAGGCCGCTGCACGTTGGGCAAAGATCAATGGTCGTCACCATCAGGCCGCTAATATCCTGCGCGGCAGTTGCGATGGTGCGCCTATCGTCCAAGCCTTCGCCAAGTTCGAAGCCGAGATAACGCAGCGCGACCGTGACGAGGCGCTGGAGGCGGCGGCGAAGGTGGCCGATAGCTGGTGTGCGTCCGATTACAGCGAAAAATGCCATATCATGGCCGATAGCATCTCAGGAAATCCGCCAGATGATCGGAAGCAGGGCACTATGGAGACCCGAACGAGATTTGGGACGTGGTGCAGGCGCTGATGGAGGAGGGGCATACCGGATATGCGGAGAAGCTGGCGGAGCATTTGCCGGATGAGGGCTGGCTCGCTTTCCTGTTGCGGCGTCGGCCTTGCGGGCTGATGTGCCCAAAACTGGAGGCCCGCGATGATTGGCAGAATTGATGTTATCGTGACGATGGACGAGTTTGCCCAATATCGAAGCTATCTGCTCCGAAAATGGGATAGACCTTAGCGCCTACAGGGCGCTTCGAGGCGCGTCCGGCACCAACCATGAACTGGATTCTGATGGCGCACACGCACTGATCTCCGTGTGTGGATCAAAGCATTTGAAGAGGAGGGCGGGCGTGTAACGCTCTCCGACATGGGCTTCATCGAGATTTCCGGGACAGATCAATAAAGCAGCAGGGCGGAGACTCTATAAGCACCCCGCCCCATGACCCTCCGGTTATTTCCGGCTAAGCACTGCGTCCTGTCCGTAAATCTCCGGCGCCTTCAGGGCCGCTCTGAATTCAGCCGCGTTCCGCGCTTTGATCGGCACCAACTCCCTGCGAACCTTGTTATAGCCGCGCAGAGCGAAGTGCTTGATGAGGAAATCCAAATCCTGATCCGGCAGATGGACAACCTCGATCAGGCACTCAAAGTCCGCCAGCGATGGAAGCACAGGGATCAAGCCCTTAAGAACGGGGATTTCATGGCCCTCCACATCGATCTTGAGCAGCAGGGAAATATCGCTCGGCTTGTCTGCGATCCGCGAGATGACGGCTCCTAAGGTCGTCGTGTTGACCTCGACGGGCTTATAGCCCTTTGGCAGATCGCCATCACGCGAGAAGCGGGTTGTGCCAGACCATTTCGGATCGACATATAACGTCTGGACGCCTTCATGGTCGGACATGGCCGATCCGACGATATTGATATTCGCGAGGCCAGATTCACGAATGGTGCGGCGCAGGCGACGCAAGATCGTGGGGTTAGGCTCAAAGGCATAAACCTTCGCGCCGATTGGCAGCGGTGTGTGGACGAGCATTTCGCCATAGTTCGCGCCGACGTCGAGAAGGTGGGTCCAGCGCTTTTCGAGGATGAGAAGCTTCCATGCTTTCATCGTTTCCGGGTTCAGAAAGCCGCCCGCCGCAACGAGCTTCTGCCCTCTGGTGTCCTTGTCGTCCACATAAACCCGGATGCCCTGCGGATTTACCACATTGTCGGCAGCCTTCGGCTTTGGTTTGACAGCGGCCGTTGTGGAGTTCAATTTAACTTCGCCATCGCCGGCCGACCAGAGTGGTGCGATGACCTTCTCGTTCGTCTCATCGATAGCCTGTGCAATCAGGCGCGGGAATACTGGCGTTCTCTTGCAGAAGTCCCACCACTTTTCATAATGGGGGAGATAATGGGTATCGAGCCGATGGAAGCCCCCCATCATCAGCGGCCCCTTGCCTCCACTCGTTATATGCTCAGCCAGATCGCCCGCCTGCTTGGGCGTGAAAAACAAATGAAACGGCTTTTTGGCAAAGCCCGCGAAATGGACGACGCTCGGATTCTGCATCGCGTGCTTCGGGCTATAGGAGAAGAAGCGGTAATTGTAACGATCATCCATCAGCTTGAAATTGCTTCCATGGACGAGCGAGAATAGGCCTTGATCGCCGAAGGACGCGCCGAGCAGGTCTTTCGCCCATTGAGCTATTTCGCAATAGTGCGCCAAGCTTGGCGATTCGGCCCGGAACTTGTTCAGGTTGAGGATGATCGACCCGCTGTTAAATATGCCCTGCGAAATGCGGACAACGGTTTCCTTGTCCTGCGTCTTCTCAAAAAAATCGCGAGCCGGTTCAACATAAAGCTGCGGCTCATTAGTATATTTGTTGAGTTCGCGGCACACCAGAAGATATTTGTCTTCGAAATCGCCATGGTAGAATGCGCTCACATCGTCCACGACTGCCGTGTCCAGAGCGTCCAGATAAAGGATGCGGTCAATGTCTTCCGGTAGATACTCGTGGGCCACGAACCACAGGAAACGCTCACAGTCCGGCTTTCCACCGATCCGCTTCATTTTCTCGAAATGCGGGAGATACTTGTCTCCAACGCGCACTTCGAAAAAATCGACATTCGGCAACGAGCGGCAATAATCATCGAACTCAGCCAGCTTTTCATCACTGACCGATGTATGGAAGAACCAGAAGTTGATGCGGTTGTCCCTATGGGTTTCAGAGAGGGAGCAGATCAATACCTGAACCACTTCGGCGCGATCATCGGAGCAGGAGGTCATCACGTTGATGACTTCGCTTTGGCGCTCCGGTGCGGCATAATCGCGCGGGACGCGCACGCTTGAAGCGGCTCCTTCTTCGCCACGCGTGAACAATTTTTTAACGGTATCGATTGGACTCATACAGTGCACCTTTCGCTTGCGGGTCAGTCCGCATGTTCAGCGTGGCCAGCTAAACCAGAGATGCGCTATCGGTCAATCCGACCCAGAACTGCACAACGCATCCCCTTTCGCGTTGTGCGCCTCGATCTCCTTCACCGTCGCATTCGATCCGCCTTGTTCCCCGGATCGTCTAGGACGCCAGCAGGAAGCTGAGCATATGCCCGGCTGCTGCTCAGCGAGGTGCGCGTGAACGACCGGAAAATCCGCACAGCGGCTCGAAAGCCGTGCTGGCCCGGAGTGCGGCGGCGGGTGTGGCCAAAACCACGCCCGCAGTTCTCTCTTTTGTTCGAGATTGGCGCACCCAAGAGGCGTGTAATATCGGGACCAGCCAAAGGGTTGGTTTGTCTAACTGCGCCTAAATCGCAACGGAAATCTCCAGAAAACCCGACCCTTGTGGCTAACCGAAAACGGGCTGGAATGCTGCGTCAACAGCACCCAGCCCTGACCACAAGAACGTCGGAGGTTCTCATGGCTGTTCATGCCACTATTCGGATTCTGCCCCAACTTCAAAGCCCGCGTGGTGCGGGTATAATCGAACGCTTCCAAAATCTGGTTGACCGGCGCGGTCCCGATGAATGTTGGCCATGGCTGGCGTCATGCAAAGACGGATATGGACGGTTCAAGATTGCGTCCTATGAAACCGTCATCGCGAGCCGTGTGGCGCTGGTGCTGGAAACCGGAGAGGAGCATCTTGACCTTCATGCTCTGCATAGCTGCGATAATCCGCCTTGCTGCAATCCCACGCATCTCCGCTGGGGAACGCCAGAGGAAAATGCCATCGACAAGATCGAGCGGGCGCGCTGGAAAGGTGGCAGGCAAGACGGCCTGCACAATGGTCATTGCAAGCTGGTCCCCGGCGATCTTGAGACGATCATCCGGCGCTTGAAGGATGGGTATTCCAACCGTCACGCTGCCACTGGCCTGCCTGTCACGGAATCGCTGGTAAGCAGGATCAGGACCGGGCGTTCGTGGGCGAAGCAAGCGGCAGCCTTGGGCTGGGTGCCGCAAATCACTCCCGATCCGCGACGTGGAAAAACCCGCGCTGAATATTCCGCAGAAATCAACCGCCTAAACGGGCCGGAAACAGCGTTGGCGCGCTGCCCGGCCCTGCATAGCGAAGGGAAATTTCGCCATGGCTGATCGCATAATATTGAACATCGCGGATTGGAGCAACGCCACGCTGGCCCTTCGCGCCGCTCGCTATCTGATCGACAATCCTGAAAAGCCCGATTGTCTGCTGGAATATGGCGATAGCAACGACCCGCCACGCATGTGGGCCAAGCGGGGTAAAGGCTCGATCATCGTCCATGAGCAGTGCTCCCACCTCCCGGAGGCCTCCCATGTCTGAAGACCTGCTGAGGCTGGCGGAGAAGCGCTGCCGCGAGTTGAGCAAGGTGCTGGCCGATATCCTTGGCGGCGGCTCGGAATGGTTCTCGCGTGTCGGCGATCAATTCTATGTCGATCCGAAGCTGGCGCGTGATGAGCTTCAACGCCGTAAGACGGACGCCATCATCACGAAGAAACGGCTAGTGGCATGTAACCGCTCCCGCGCCTCCATAGGTAAGGGGGAGTAGGGGGATGGGCTACTTCTCAAACGCGACGGAAGGCGACTTCTGGGAGGCAGAGAACTGCGCGCATTGCGTCCACAACAAGCCGGGCCAGGATGATCCGATGTGCCCGGTAATGCTGGCGCACATGACCTACGCCTATGAACTCTGCAACGCCGAATCTCATCCCGGCAAGGTCATCCTTGATTGGCTGATCCCACGCAACAAGAGCGGCGTCGGCAATGCACGCTGCGCGATGCTAGTCCGCAAGAACGCGGTGAGCGACAAGCATCTGAAGGACTGGACCCGCTACAAGGCCGCTATGGCTGAAATGGAGCAGTCACAATGACCACCCAACCCGACAGCATGACCAAGGACGAGGGGCTGCTGCCCTGCCCGTTCTGTGGAGTAGGCGCACCGGCCGTTTGGCTATACCGCGATAAGCCAAACCATATCATTGAGCCGAAATGGAACGCGCACTGCAAGGTGTGCAACATCGTTATATCGGCGCGAGGGAAAAAGGAGGCGATCGCCGCCTGGAACCGCCGCCCCACCCCCTCCATTGCGGACAATGCACTGACCGAGGCGGCGAAGGATGTGGTTGATCGCGCCTTTGGCCATTACCGCGCTCGCAACGGTCGCATGTGCAGTATTGAAGGAGATGACGGCGAAAAGTGCTGGATCGTGCCATTCGACGCAATGGAGGATTTGCGCCAAGCCCTCACATCCTCGCCCGCCGCTGAGGCTGAGCCGGTGGCGGGGGATGCGCTCGACTGGCTAAAGGTAGCTAAGCTGGCCGGGGAGCACGGTATCCGATATCGGACGAACCGCGCCCTAGAGCAATTCCTCGCCGCAATTTCATCCAAGCCCACGCCGGTAGAAGCTGGGGCGGTGCGCCCTGACCGCGACGTGATCGCCTACAGCATCATCGAAGGTTCAGCCGGTATTCGTGCAGCGGAACACGCCAAAGACTTCCAGACTGCCAACTGGACGGACGCACTGCGTTCGGCGGATTCTGTCATCGCCTGCCTCGCCGCCCTCTCCCAGCCCGGCAGGGGCGAAAGTGGAGGGGTGGAAGCATGAGCGGGCCGTTCTGCCGCGATTGTCGGCACCATTCCCAAACGCCGGTCATGCGGTTCGACTTGTGCGAGAGAACCCGACGCGATGTGGGGCAGCCTGATCTTGTCACTGGTCGCCAGGACACCTGAACGGCGTTGATCGGCTCGTCCAACGCCTGACCACCCGTAACGGTCCACGTCGCGCCGCCTTCTGCGGTCGTGCCATCGTCAGTCGGGCGGATTGTGAGCCGCTGCCAGCCATTGATGAAATAGTTCGGGAAAGACCACGAAACTTCCCGGCGTTTGGTGGCGAAGTTGTCGGAGGAAAAGCGCAGGTTGATCGATCCAGAGGTGACAATGCCGTAGATATCGAAGCCGATTACGGCATAATCCGATAGCTTGAAGTTCGGCAGAGTGAGGGTGGATGTACGCGCACCCCCGAAAGATGCCGTGGGCTTTTGGAGACGCAGGCCCTGGGTCCGGCCTGATGGATGTGGGGCAGGATAGGCTGCGCTGTTCGCAACGGTCATGCCGCTGGCGTTGGTCCAGCCGCTATTGGCCGCAAATTCCGTTGGGATAGCGGCAGCAGGGGCGGCGGGGGCGGGCGGGAATCCTGATGCCCACGCGGCTACCGTCATGACAGGCTCGAATATATGCCCGAGACGGACGTGCCATTGGGATTGTAAATCCGAAGCTGCGCGTTAGCGCCGATGCGGATTTCACCTGCGAAGATGCCCGGCGCGCTCAGCGTGGCCACGTCCAGCCATGTCGCGCCATCAGGCCCGAGAGCTTGCAGTTTAACAGATGTGCCGGTGAATTGCGCCGCCCAAGTATAATTGCCCTTCCGAACGCCGGTTATAGGTGTTGCTCCGGTCGTGGCGGCTAGGGTCTGGTTCCCGGCCAAGGTATACGAAGCGGATGTGCCGTCAGATTGGCCGGAGAGAACCTGCTGTGCATAGACCTGTAACTTCTGCACATGTTCGTCATAAATCTTGGCCACGACTTCGCGCGCCTGCGTTTCCAGGCGTTGCGGCATTCTGTACGATTAGCACGCGTCACCCTTCCTCGATCACATCGGAATCGATCGTTGCCACCGGTCTCGCGTCCAATACAAGCGCAGCAAGGGCTTCAAGCTGCGGCAACAGCGGCGATGCTTCGAGCAGCGCGCGCAATTTCCGCCGGCGTGCCGGCAGGGCCTTTGCGGGGTCGCCCAAATAAGCGTCTGTCGTACAATGACCGGCGGCACGGGCAGCAAGGTCCTTTGCCAGACCGGCGATCTTCTTATGATCGTCATTGCCTGGGTCGTAAGCGGGCATCATTCGGTATGGCAGTGTATGGAGATGCCGTTCGCCGAAATCGCCTTTCGGGTTGAACGCGAGGGTGGCGTTGGTCAAGGCCACGCTGTTGAGCATGCCCACCTGGAACCACGCCTCCCGCTCATCCGCGACAACCTTCCAGTAGAGGGTCTGGTCAACGATAACATCCTGCGCTTGCGCGAGCGGAACGCACGCAGCGCATATGATCTTGCCGCCGGCACCGGCCAGTATGAGATAGCCATCGGCACCGAAGACCTGCTTCGACAGCTTGCCCCTCTCATCGACGCGCTCTTACAGTGATTTCCCTTTTCCGATCGCCTTGAGTTTCTGGTTTATCGCCGCAAAGCGCCGCGCCGTCTGGGTAAATCCCTGACGACGGATTTCAGACTCATCGAGAACGCTCCACGTACCATCTGGCGCGCGCAGCGCCGGCAGGGCCAGTCGGTGTACGGCGCCAGCCCGAACCTCGTGGACCTCGACAGGATCGAGATATTGCGTGGACCACAAGGGACCCTGTTCGGCCGCAACACGCAGGCCGGCGCCGTCAGCATCGTTCCAAACCGCCCTGTCTTCGACGAGACGCTCTCGGGCAAGGGCGAGGCTGGAACCGACGGCTACGGCGTTGCGCAGATTGTCGGCAATGCAACGGTCGTGCCTGGCCGGTTGGCAGCGAGACTGGCGTTAAGCTACGCGACGTTCGGCGGGGACATTCCCAATGTCGCAGCCGGAGGCACGGACGGCGGCCTTGACCGACACGGCGAAAGTCGTGCTCGCGCCTCTTATTTCACAGCCATCGAGCGTCGATCCCGATGCGCCCTTCGCCGTTGCCCGCTCTGCTCAATCAGCAGCCGTGCTGACGCACCAGGACGCGCACGACCGTTCGATCGAACCGACTCCAGCGGGCAACGTGAGGGCGTGGTGAGTGTCGGGAGGCGCATTTCTCGTGGAAATGCTGGAGCTTGCGGTCATTGCCGCCGCGAATCTGGTGAGTTTTGAGATTGACGAGGCGCCGTCTAACACGATGCGGCGACGCATAAGTATCTGGTTTTATTGGAGATTTTGGCGCACCCGACAGGATTCGAACCTGTGACCCCTGCCTTCGGAGGGCAGTACTCTATCCAGCTGAGCTACGGGTGCGGAAGGCTTGAAGCCCTAAGTCTAGCGCCGAAGAACGTCAATCCGCGATCAAATTCGGCTGTCCGAGCGCGGTGAGTTTTTGGTGAGTTTTTCAGTCCGTCCTTTCTTCGATCTTCCTAAACCCGCGAAAATCCTGTATAAAATCACTGCTCTGCCGTTGGACGTGAGCCTTCGGAGGGCAGCGCTCTATCCAGCTGAGCTATGGGTGCGTGGTGCAGGCCGCTTAGCAAAGGGCGGCGGCCCGCGCCAGCACCAAAATGGGGTCGCAAGCAATCTTATTTCGGGGTCTTCTGCATGGGCTGGAATTTGCCGAGGCCGCAACTCGCGCCGCGTTGCAGGCCGGGGCCGCTGCTTTGGAGCACAGTTATGATATCCACGGAACAAAGCTGGGACAGGCTGGTCGCATAGGAAAATTTCCTTTCGAAACCCAGGCTGGGGCAGCTGTCGGGCAAGGTGTTGCGATAGATTTTCCCGCCATTCATCATGAAATCGATCGTCTTGTCGTCCCGCACATTGGTGGACTGGATGGCGACGATCTGCACGCAATCGACCGGATCGCCGGCGGCGACCAGATTATCCGGCTTGGTCTTGGCGATCGCGGGCATGGCGGAGCAGATCAGGGCCGCGCCCAGGGCCATGGATGCAAGGCGGCGATAGCTGTTTTGAGCAGGCATGTTCATTCTCCTGTGTCGTGCCATAAGACGATGCGGAGCACGGCGATCCGTCAGCTTTTGCCATAATTCAACTGAACCGGACGATAACGAATCTCAACCTGCCTTGGTTGCGGGCGCGGGCGTCTTGGGCTTGTAACGGCACAGATCGGCAACGATGCAGCGCCAGCATTCGGGCTTGCGCGCCTTGCACACATAGCGGCCATGCAGGATCAGCCAGTGATGCGCGTCCCGCCGGAACGGCCCCGGCACCCGCTTTTCCAGCTTTTGCTCCACGGCAAGCGGCGTCTTGCCGGGCGCCAGGCCCGTGCGGTTGCCGACGCGGAAGATATGGGTGTCGACCGCGAACGTTTCTTCCCCGAAGGCGGTATTCATCACCACATTGGCGGTCTTGCGCCCGACGCCGGGCAGGGTGGTCAGGACGTCGCGCTCCCGCGGCACCTCTCCGTCGAAATCGCGGGCGAGTATTTCCGACAGGGCAATGACGTTCTTCGCCTTGGCATTATAGAGGCCGATGGTTTTGATATGCTGCTTCAGCCCTTCCTCGCCCAGCGCTACCATTTGCGCGGGCGTCTCGACCTCGCGGAAGAGGGCGCGGGTCGCTTTGTTGACCCCCACGTCCGTCGCCTGCGCGGAGAGCACCACCGCGATGAGCAACTGATAGTCATTGCCATATTCCAGCTCCGTTCGTGGAGCTGGATTGGCCTCCGCCAGGCGGCTGAAAAATTCGAATATCTGCGTCTTGTTCATGCGCCTAGAGGCCCAGCACGGCCTTCATGTCGTATCGCCCGGCCGGTTGCGCGCTCAGCCATTGCGCGCCCTTCACCGCCCCGCGCGCGAAGATGACGCGGTTTTCCGCGCGATGGCCGATCTCGATCCGCTCGCCTTCCGTCGCGAAGATCACCTGATGATCGCCCGCAACCGATCCGCCCCGCAGCGCCGCAAAGCCGATCGCGCCCTTGGCCCGCGCGCCGGTGATGCCGTCGCGTCCCCGCTCGCTATGCTCGGCCAGCGCGATGCCGCGTCCCCGCGCCGCAGCTTCGCCCAGCAGCAGGGCCGTGCCGGACGGCGCATCGACCTTGTGCCGGTGGTGCATCTCCACGATTTCGATGTCCCAATCGTCCCCCAGCCGTGCCGCGGCCTGCTCCACCAGCGCCGCGAGCAGGTTGACGCCCAGCGAGGTATTGCCGGTCTGGAGCACGGCAATGGCCTGCGCGGCCTTATCGATCAGCGCATGATGCTCGCTCTCCAACCCCGTCGTGCCGATCAGGATAGGCTTACCCACCGCGACACAGGCATCGAGATGCGACGAAAGAGCCGCTGGCACCGAAAAGTCGATCAACACGTCGCTGATCTGGGCCAGCGCGACCGGATCGGACCCGATGGCGATGCCAGGCGCAAGCTCCCCGCTGCCGTCCCGATCCGTCCCGCCCGATATGGCAATGCCCGCTTCCGCCGCCGCCTGAGCGATGGCGCGTCCCATGCGGCCTGCCGCGCCGAAAATGCCTATGCTGGTCATGTCAGTTTCCGAATGTGGATTATGATCCGCCGATGCCAGAGCGGGCAGGCTTTGTCATCCCCCGCGCATCCGCTAAATCCGCCCGATGGACAGGGATATTCGCAACATCGTGATTCTCACCGGAGCGGGCATTTCCGCCGAAAGCGGTCTTGCCACCTTTCGCGGCCCCGACGGGCTGTGGGAAGGGCACCGGGTCGAGGATGTCTGCACGCCTGAGGCGCTGGCCCGCAATCCGGCTCTTGTCCACCGCTTCTATGACGAGCGCCGCGCCAGGCTCGACGCGGTGAAGCCGAACCCCGCGCATGAAGCGCTGGCCGCGCTGGATGCCGAATGGCCGGGAGACCTGTTGCTGGTCACGCAGAATGTCGATGACCTGCATGAGCGGGCAGGGACCAGGCGCCTGATCCACATGCATGGCGAACTGCGCTCCGCCCTGTGTGCCGCCTGTGGAAAGGCCGTCCCCTGGAGCGCGCCCTTGCCGCCGGAAACGACGTGCGCCGGTTGCGGCAAGCCTCGGCTTCGCCCTGACATCGTGTTCTTCGGGGAAATGCCCTATGAAATGGATGTCATCGACGAAGCGCTTCGCCGGACCGATCTTTTCGTGTCGGTCGGAACGTCGGGCGCGGTTTATCCGGCTGCGGGTTTCGTCCAGACCGCACGGCATGTCGGCGCGCATACGCTGGAACTCAATCTGGAGCCTTCCGCGGGCAGCGTCTATTTTGACGAAAGCCGCATGGGACCGGCCAGCCTGTTGGTGCCCGCATTGGTCCGCGAGTTGCTCACCTAATCCGGCGGCACTTCGGCAGGCGCATTGTCGGGCTGGTCGAAATCGGGCTGCTGCGGCTGGACTTCGTCTGGCTGGCCGGCGGGTGTTTCGTCAGGGGCAATCGGCGGCGGCGCTTCGGGCGGCGATTGCGGTTCGATGGTGTCGGGGGGCGGAACCCCGTCTGGTTGCGTTGCCACGTTTGTTTCTCCGGGAAAAAAGGTTTGTTTCAGGTTTACGCACCGGGGCCGAACAGGGTTCCCGCCTTTTCTCGATTGCCCTCTACCCTTGGCGCTTGCCCTTGGACGCGCTTTTCTCTATGCCGCGCCGACCGGCGACCGATGCGGGCGTGGCGAAACTGGTAGACGCGCCAGATTTAGGTTCTGGTATCGCAAGATGTGGGGGTTCGAGTCCCTTCGCCCGCACCAGTGCGCCAGGCCCTTCACATCGCAGGCGCCAACGATATTCAGCTTAGAAAGCGTTTGAGAGAAAAGATGCAGACTGTCGAGACGTTGAACGAAGGCCTGAAGCGCGCCTACACCGTGACCATCACGTCGAAGGACATCGACGCCCGCGTCGATAAGGAAGTGCAGGCGATCGCGCCGCAGGTGCGGATGCCCGGTTTCCGCCCCGGCAAGGTGCCGGCCAATCTGGTCCGCAAGATGCACGGGGAATCGTTGCAGCGCGATGCGCTCAACAGCTCGATTCAGGATAGCATCCAGAAGCTGATCGCCGACAACAAGCTGCGTCCCGCGATGCAGCCGTCCGTCGAACTGGATGAGACGTTCGAATTCGGCAAGGACGCCGAAGTGAAGGTCGAACTGGAAGTGCTGCCCGAAATCGCGGCGCCCAGCACCGACGGGATCAAGCTGGAACGCCTGACCGCCGAAGTCAGCGACGCACAGGTCGATGAAGCCGCCGGCCGCATCGCGACCCAGCAGGGCGCTCTGGAAGAATATGCCGCCAGCCACAAGGCGAAGGACGGCGACACGCTGACCATCGATTTCCTGGGCAAGATCGACGGCGAACCTTTTGAAGGGGGCGCGGCCGAAGACATCAAGCTCAAGATCGGTTCCGGCCAGTTCATCCCCGGCTTCGAAGAGCAGTTGACCGGCGTCAAGAAGGGCGATGAGAAGACCATCGAAATCACCTTCCCCGAAGATTATGGCGCGGAGCATCTGGCCGGCAAGGCCGCGACCTTCGACATCACCGTCAAGGCGATCCTGAACGGCGACAAGCCCAAGCTGGACGATGATTTCGCCAAGTCGCTGGGTCTGGAAGGTCTGGACAAGCTCAAGGAGCTTTTGAAGGGCCAGATCGAGCAGGAACATAACGGCCTGACCCGCACCTATATGAAGCGCAAGCTGCTGGATCAGCTCGCCGCTTCGCATGATTTCGACGTGCCGCCCAGCATGGTGGAAGCCGAATTCAACCAGATCTGGGCGCAGCTTCAGCATGAAGCCAGCCATGAGGAAGATCCCGAATCCGCTCTCAAGGAAATGGAAGCGGAAAAGGAAGACTATCGCGCCATCGCCGTGCGCCGCGTCCGTCTGGGCCTGCTCCTCTCGGAAATCGGCCAGGCCAATGGCGTGGTCGTATCCGATCAGGAAATGAACCGCCTCGTCATGCAGGCCGCGCAGCAATATGGCCCGCAGGACCGCGAGCGTTTCGTGCAATATGTCCGTCAGGATCCGATGGCCGCCGCTCAGCTTCGCGCGCCGCTCTATGAGGATAAGGTCGTCGATTTCCTCTTTGACAAGGCCGAAGTCACTGACCGCACGGTCAGCCGCGAGGAACTGGAAGCCGCGATCGAGGCCGACGACAGCGATCTGAAGCCGCACGTCCACGGGCCGGATTGCGGCCATGACCATGATCATGCCGAAAAGCCGAAGGCCAAGAAGGCTGCGCCCAAGAAGGCCGCTGCTGAAAAGGCTGAGGAAGCTCCGGCTGCCAAGGACAAGGCCGAAGCTGCTCCCGCCAAGCCGAAGAAAGCGCCCGCCAAGAAGGTTGCTGCTGCGGAAGCCGAAGCCGAACCCGCTGCCAAAAAGGCGCCCGCCAAGAAGGCCGCGCCCAAGAAGGCAGCCGCCAAGGCTGAATGATAAGGGCGTCCGAGCCCTGACGAGAAGAGCGCCCGGCTTCCTTGAGAAGCGCGGGCGCTTTTCATTTCTGCCGCATCGTGGCAGACGAATCTTAATCATGTTCGTGCATGGCGGGCCATGAACGGGCAGGGGGTTTAGGATCAGATGAAGGAATTTCCGGCAGTGAACAGCGGGGAGGGGATCGCCACGCCGCGCATCGCGGTCATCCTGCCCTGCTATAATGAAGCGGGCGCCATCGTGCGGACGGTGGAGGATTTCCGCCGCGCGCTGCCTGACGCCGACATCTATGTCTTTGACAATAACAGCACCGACGGCAGCCGGGAACTGGCGGCCGGGGCAGGGGCCATCGTCCGCCGCGTGGCGCAGCAGGGCAAGGGCCATGTCGTGCGCCGCATGTTCGCCGATGTCGATGCCGACATTTATGTCATGGCCGATGGCGACGCCACCTATGAAGCCGCCGCCGCGCCCCGGATGGTCGCCGCGATGCTGGCTGACAATCTCGACATGGTGGTCGGCTCCCGCAAGAGCGAGGTGGAGGAAGCCTATCGCCGCGGCCACCGCTTCGGCAACTGGGCGCTCACCAGTCTGCTCAAACAGCTTTTCGGCCGCAGTTTCACGGATATCCTGTCGGGCTACCGCATCTTTTCCCGCCGCTTCGTGAAGAGCTTCCCCGTCCTGTCCGCCGGATTCGAGATCGAGACGGAAATCTCCGTTCATGCCCTCGAACTCGCCATGCCGGTGTCGGAAATCGTGACCGCTTATGGCGCTCGCCCGGAAGGTTCGGAGAGCAAGCTTTCCACCTATCGCGACGGCTGGCGCATCCTGCGGACCATCATCACCCTTTATCGCATAGAGCGGCCGATTCTTTTTTTCGGCGTCATCGCCGCGTTGCTGGCGCTTGCGGGCCTCATCCTGGCGGAACCCCTCATCGTCACCTATGTGCAGACGGGCCTCGTCCCGCGCTTTCCTACGGCGATTCTCGTCACCGGCCTGATGATCCTCGCCACGCTGTCGGCCATGTGCGGCCTTATCCTCGACACGGTGGTGCGTGGGCGCAGGGAGGTGCGGCGGCTCGCCTATCTGGCCTTCCGCGCGCCCTCCGATTTCGTCCACCGCGACTGAACGGGCCAAAGCGCGCACGCACCCCCTTGAACCATTCCGCTTTTGTGCCGATGTAGGGATCGGGCAAAAGCACCTGACTGAAAGAGCAAAATGACCGATATCATGTCCGATCCCATGGCCGCGCTGGTCCCCATCGTCATCGAACAGTCCAACCGGGGCGAGCGCAGCTTCGACATCTTTTCGCGGCTGCTGCGTGAACGGATCATCTTCGTCACCGGCCAGGTGGAAGACCATATGGCCTCGCTCATCGTGGCCCAGCTCCTGTTCCTCGAATCGGAAAATCCGAAGAAGGACATCTGGATGTATATCAACTCGCCCGGCGGCGTGGTGACGTCCGGCATGGCGATCCACGACACGATGAAATATATCCGCCCGCAGGTCGGCACCGTCTGCATCGGCCAGGCCGCTTCCATGGGCAGCTTTCTGCTCGCGGCGGGCGAACCGGGCAAGCGCATCGCGCTTTCCAATGCGCGCATCATGATCCATCAGCCCTCGGGCGGCGCGCAGGGCATGGCCAGCGATATCGAGATCCAGGCCAAGGAAATCCTGCGTATCCGTCAACGGCTTAACGGCCTTTATGCGGATTATACCGGCCGCCCGTTGGAAGAGATTGAGCGGGCGATGGATCGCGATACCTTCCTCGAAGCGGAAGAAGCGAAGGCGTTCGGTCTGGTCGATGAAGTATTCGATCGCCGGCCGGCCATCGCGGAAACTTCCGAGGGTTGATGCTTTGTCTTTACCGCGGCCTATCCATTTTCACCTCTTGTGAAACGGTCGCGCCGCGGTTTAGGATGACCCTTGGACCAATATCCCTCGCTTGAAGCGGCTTTTCGCGGGCGGCAGGGAAGGAAGAATGACGAATGACAAAGCTCACGGGCTCCGATTCTAAAAGTACGCTTTACTGCTCCTTCTGCGGCAAGTCGCAGCATGAGGTGCGTAAGCTGATCGCGGGGCCGACCGTGTTCATCTGCGATGAATGCGTGGAACTGTGCAACGACATCATCCGGGAGGAGACCAAGGGCGGTCTCGTCGGGCGGAAGGATGGCGGCGTGCCGACCCCGCAGGAAATCTGCGATGTGCTCGACGATTATGTGATCGGCCAGAACCGCGCCAAGCGTGTCCTGTCGGTGGCTGTCCACAACCATTACAAGCGCCTCAACCACGGCTCCAAGCCGGGCGAGGTGGAACTCGCCAAGTCCAACATCCTGCTCGTTGGTCCCACCGGCTGCGGCAAGACGCTGTTGGCGCAGACGCTGGCCAAGACGTTCGACGTGCCCTTCACCATGGCGGACGCGACGACGCTCACCGAAGCAGGCTATGTGGGCGAGGATGTGGAAAACATCATCCTGAAGCTGCTGCAGGCGTCCGACTATAATGTGGAAAAGGCGCAGCGCGGCATCGTCTATATCGACGAGATCGACAAGATCAGCCGCAAGGCGGAAAATCCTTCCATCACCCGCGACGTGTCGGGCGAAGGCGTGCAGCAGGCGCTGCTCAAGCTCATGGAAGGCACCACCGCCAGCGTTCCACCCCAGGGCGGCCGCAAGCATCCGCAGCAGGAATTTTTGCAGGTCGATACGACCAACATCCTGTTCATCTGCGGCGGCGCTTTCGCGGGCCTCGAAAAGATCATCGGCGATCGTCTGGAAGCCAAGTCCATCGGCTTTGGCGCCCATGTCGCCGCGCCGGAAGAACGCAAGACCGGAGAACTGCTGCGTCAGAGCGAGCCGGAAGATCTGCTGAAATTCGGCCTGATCCCTGAATTTGTCGGCCGTCTGCCGGTCATCGCGACGCTGGAAGATCTCGACGTGACCGCACTGGTCAAGATTCTGGTCGAACCCAAGAACGCGCTGGTGAAGCAATATCAAAAGCTGTTCGACATGGAGAATGTGGAACTCAGCTTCACCGAAGATGCGCTGACCGCCATCGCGAAGAAGGCGATCGAGCGGAAGACCGGCGCGCGCGGTTTGCGGTCGATCCTCGAATCGATCCTGCTCGACACCATGTTCGACCTGCCCTCCATGGAGGGCGTGGGTGAAGTGGTCGTTGACAAGGATGTCGTCGCGGGCAGCAAGGAACCGATCCGCGTATTCAGCGACAAGGAAAAGCGCGCCGAAGACGCAGCCTGACCGGTCTATGACATGATCGAAAAGGCCCGCCGGGAGCGATCCGGGCGGGCCTTTTTATTTTCCGGGTGAGGAGACCGGCTGATCTCCCCGCCAATGACGCTAGGGAACGGCCCGTTGCCTATCCCCGTCGCCTTTGGCTTGTCGAAGGCGCGCAGATGGGCCTGATAGGTTAGGACCATTAAGGGCCGCTGCCGCCTCTATCATTTGCAGCGGCAGGATCGGATGATCTTCGACCTTGGTGCTGCTTTGCGGTAGCGAACCTTTTCCGTCACATAGGTCGTGGTTGTCGTGGTCGTCGTCGCGGGATGGACCACTACCGTCGTCACCGTGGGCGCGGGATAATAATAGCCGTTCGCGTAATAACCGCCTCCGCCATGGCTGGTGACGCCTCCATCCGACCAGTGCGACGGGCCGTCGTAGGGCGGTGGCGCGTAATCCACGCCGGGCTCCCCTTCGACCGTGCCTTCGAAGCGGCCTTCATATTCCCCGCTATAGGCCTTGCCATCCTTGTCGCGCCAGGTGCCGACCCAGCGGCCCTGATAGGCATTGTCATAGGTGACGGCATCGTCCGGTGCGCCCGGATCATAATCCACGCCGGCGCGTGGCGGGGGAGGAGCATCGCGGCCCCGATCCTCCGCCTTGTCGACGGCATAGCCCGCGGCCGCACCGACGCCTGCGCCGATCAGCGTGCCCGCCGTGCGATTGCCTCTGCCCGCGATGAGATTGCCCGCGACTCCGCCCACGACGGCGCCTGCAACCGCGCCACCCACGCCATTGTCCCGGCGTTCGGCGCGATCCTCTGCATATCCGCCTTCATGACGGTCCCAGTCGATGTCGCTGCGGCGATCATAGACGCGGCCATAGCGATCCGTCATGACCGCATCGTCATAATAACGGGACCAGCCATAGCCATAGGCCGGGGCGGGCAGGCCATAAGCGCCGTAATTGCCGATATAATAGGCCGGATTGATCCAGTAGCGCGGCAGGATATAGCCATAGACGGGACGGCGATAGGCGCCCCAGCCGCCCGGCGCCTGCCAGCCTGCATACCATCGCCCGGCATGGCGCGGTCCCCAGCGGTGCCCGCCATTCCACCCATGGCCGGGCCGGGGGCCGGAGTAACTCTTGCCCATGACCGGCAGCGCGGCGCCGGTCACGCTCGTGCCGGTGCCCGATGCCATGGCGGGCGCGCTGGCCCCGCCCAACAGCATCGCGCCGAGGATAAGAATGCTCCGGGTCCGCATGTCCAAACTCCCTGTTCGCCGGGCAGGTGCGCGGCGCCCCCCGCCCAAATTACTAACAGCCTGTTTAGCATGGTGATCCGCGCCTTTCCAAGGATGGAGGGCGCACTGACCTGTCCCGAAACGGGTCAGGAAGGGAGGATGGATGTCAGCCGATACGCGCGGCGATCCGGGCCACCAACGCTTCCAGTCCCGCAGCATCGCCTCTGTCGAACCGGGCGACAAGCGGACTGTCCAGATCAAGGACACCGATCAGCTCACCCTGATGCACGATGGGCACCACGATTTCAGAGGCGCTGGCGCCGTCGCAGGCGATATGTCCAGGGAAGGCGTGGACATCATCCACCAGTTGCGTCTGCCGCGTCTGCGCCGCCGTGCCGCAAACGCCCTTGCCCAGCGGTATGCGGATGCAGGCGGCCTTGCCCTGAAACGGGCCGAGCACCAGTTCGCCGTCGATCATGCGATAAAAACCCGCCCAGTTGAGGTCGGGCAGCCATTGCCAGATCAGCGCCGCGATATTCGCCATATTGGCGATGGCGTCCGCCTCTCCGCTCGTCAGGGCATCGGCGGCGGAAAGCAGGTCCGCATAGAGCGTCGGCTTGTCGCTATCTGCGGTGGGGGCAAAATCGAACATGGCGCGCATATAGGTTCCGGCCCGTGGGAATGCCACCATGACTTCGTGCGCGTGAACGCCCGGTTTCGGCTCAGGCCCCGCCGCGTCTAATCGACTGGCTTGCGGCGCAGGCTCTTGACCGCGCCCCGCTTGGCCTTCCCATCCATCCGCCGCGTTTTCGATGCCTTGGTGGGTTTTGTAGCCTTGCGATTCTTGGGCACGATGGTCGCTTGCCGGATCAGGTCGACCAGCCGCGCCGTCACCTCCTGCCGGTTCATGAGCTGGGATCGCGATCCTTCCGACCGCAGGATCAGGACGCCCTCCGCCGTCATCCGCCGACCCGCGATCGCGGCCAGCCGGTGCTTGACCGCTTCGGGAAGGGATGGGCTGTTCGCGACGTCGAAGCGCAGTTGCACCGCACTGTCGGTTGTGTTGACATGCTGGCCGCCCGCGCCCGTCGAGCGGACGAAAGTCTCGGAAATCTCATCGCTGTCGATGGCAATGGATCGGGTGATCTGGATGGCGGGCATGGCCGCGATGTAGCGCAAAGCGGGCCGATGCAAAAGAAGCGGAAAAATGACCCGGCAGCGAGGGGGAGGGGAGGAGCTGCCGGGCCATCCAATGTGCGCCATGGGACGCCGCAACAGATATATGCCGCGACTTGTCCGTTTCAATAAGAAACCAGAAAATTTGCGTCAGCGGCGCGGGTCAGGCGCCGTCGTCCAGATAATCCTCGCCAAATCCCGCCGCTTCGAATGTCGGCGGCAGCGGAGCAATGGCCTCGACGGCAGGCTTGCCGCTGCGCGGGACGCTCAGGAACCGGCCATGGAGCAGCATGGGTTCTCCAGCCGTGCCATAGACCGGATCGCCCACGATCGCGGCTCCAAGCGCTTGGGAGGCATGAACGCGGATCTGGTGCGTGCGCCCGGTGCGCGGCGTGAAGGCGATCAGCGCGCGGCCATCCTTTTCCGCGATCTTGCGCCAATGGGTGATGGCGCTCTTGCCCTTGGGATCGGCCACCATGCGCCAGCCCTCCGCCGCGCTACTGATCTTGTTCAGCGGCATGTCGATGATGCCGCTTTCGTCCGTAGGCACGCCCTCAAGCACCGCGAGATAGCGTTTCCCCACCGTCCCGGCCTCGAACGCGGCGGCAAAGCGTTTGTGCGCCTTGGGGTTGCGGGCCAGCAACAGGCAACCGCTGGTGTCCCGGTCCAGCCGATGCACCGCCAGTGGCCAGCGCTGAAAGCCGAAGGTCAGTGACGACAGATAATTTTCGAGGCTGAGCGATCCGTCGCGGGGCGCATCGACCGGCATCCCGGCGGGCTTGTTCAATATGATGGCTTCACCGTCGATGAAGAGGACTTTGTCATTGAGCAGGGACAAGGTAACGATCCGTTCGGAAAGGAAGGCAGGGGCGGGCGGGCCCTCCTATAAGGGGTGGAGACGATGAACAACAGCACTATGGCGCCCGCATGAAGGGGGAACGCCTGGAATGGGTCGATGTCGCGCGCGGCGTCGGCATCATCGCGGTCGTCATTGCCCATATATGGACGCGGGGGGGCGTGCGGGATGCGCTCTACAGCTTTCATATGCCGCTGTTTTTCCTGTTGTCGGGCTATCTCACCCGGCCACGCCCTGCCGGAAAGTTCGCATGGGCGCAGGTTGAAGGGCAGATGCGGCCCTATTTCGCCTTTCTGCTGCTGCTGATCGCGGCGGACCAGTTGATCGAGCCGCTGAAGGGCAACCGCCCCATCTTTCATCAATGGCCGCACGATTTGATGCCGATCCTGCTGGGTGGATCATGGCTGCGCGGTCCCTATACGATCTTCTGGTTCGTGCCGTGCCTGATGTTCGGGCGGATCGCGTTCAATGCGTTGCTGGTTCGATGGCCCGATCCGCTGGACAGGCGATGGGGCGTGGCTGCGGCGATCAGCCTGATCGCGGCTTATGCGCTGGGTTGGGCGACCGATATATCGCCGCTGGGCCTGCTCACCGTGCCGATGGCGTTCTTCCTGCTCTGGACGGGCGCGGCGTGGCGGCGCATCGGCGGGAACCGATGGATGATGGCGCCGCTGCTCCTGTTGTCGGCCTGCGGCCTGCTGTCGTTATTTCCCACGCTCAACATGAAGGCCGGGGATTATGGCTGGCCGATCCTGTCGATCGCATCGGCCATCGCGACGTCGCTCATCCTCTTTCGCCTGTCACCGGTGGTGCCGAAAATATGGAAAGGTCCGTTGGTGCTTCTGGGGCAGGCCTCACTGGTCATCATGTATCTGCACGTCGCGCTGATTCACTATCTGACGCCCTATCTGCCCAAGGTATGGCTGCTGCCCGTTGCGCTTCTCGTGCCGCTGGCCTGCTGGCAACTTATCCGCAAATCGCCTTTCGCCCGCCGCATCTTCCTCTGAAAACTCAGTGCAGGTGGCGCAGCTTGTCGGGGTTGCGCGTCACATAGATAGCGCGGACCTGCCCATCCTCTATGTCGAGGGCGGTGGTCTGCAATTCGCCGTCCGCCTCGCGCGTGATGAAGCCGGGCAGGCCGTTCACCATGACGGTGCGGACCAGCGCCGATCCATATTTGCCGAACATCACCGCCAGCGCCTTGTGCAACTGGATCACCTGCTTCCATCCCAGCACCGGCCGGAGCGCGGCGGGACGCTTGCCGCCGCCGTCGCTGTGCATGCTGACATCGGCGGCCAGCATGGCGCCCAGCTTTGTCATGTCGCCGCTGCGCGATGCGGTGAAGAAAGCCTGTGCGATTTCCAGCCCCCTTTCCTGTTCGATCTGGAAGCGGGGCCGTGCCTCCCGCACATGACTGCGCGCCCGCGCGGCAAGCTGGCGGCAGGCGGCGGCATCGCGGTGAATGGTGAGGGCGACTTCCTCAAAGCCGACACCGAAAACGTCGCGCCCGCGCGGCAAGCTGGCGGCAGGCGGCGGCATCGCGGTGAATGGTGAGGGCGACTTCCTCAAAGCCGACACCGAAAACGTCATGCAGCAGGAAAGCCGCCCGCTCCAGCGGGGACAGCCTTTCCAGCGCCAGCATCAGGGGAAGCGTAACATCTTCTTCCACCTCCTCCTCGCCGACCACCGGATCGGGCAGCCATGGGCCGACATAGCTTTCCCGCTGTCGCCGCGCCGACTTCAATTGATCGAGGCAGAGCCGCGTCACCGTCCGGCGCAAAAAGGCTTCCGGTTCGCGCACCAGTGCCCGATCCGTGCCCATCCAGCGGAGGAAGGCGTCCTGCACGACATCCTCCGCATCGGCGACCGATCCCAGCATCCGGTATGCGACCCGGACCAGCCGGGGGCGCAGCGGGTCGAAGCTGTCCGCCGCATCCCGCTGCGCCCCGGCGGTCATCAGGCGGCGACCTTCGCGGGTACGTGATCGTACCAGAGGTCGAAGCCGACGGCCAAACGGTTCCACCCGTTGATGACGTTTATCATCAGCGTGAGTTTCACCTGTTCCTCCTCCGAAAACTCGGCTCTCAACGCCTCATGGGCTTGCCCGTGGCCGTGCCCTTCCGAAAGGCGCGTCAGGGCTTCGGTCCATGCCAGCGCCGCGCGCTCGCGGGGGGTATAGCATGGCGCTTCCCGCCAGGCCGACAACAGATAGATGCGCTGTTCCGTTTCCCCCTGCGCGCGTGCGTCGAGCGTGTGCATATTGATGCAATTGGCGCACTGGTTGATCTGCGACGCGCGGATTTTCACCAGTTCGATGAGGCTCGGCTCCAGGCTGGCGTTCGCGGCATTGGACGTCGCGAACCAGCTTTTCATGAGCTGCGGCGCGGCGGCGAAGGGATCGAGCTTGGCGGTCATGACAGTTCCTTTCCTTGGGGTTGTGCAGTCATGACGATCGGGAAAGGCGCGGTGTGACATGACGAGAGAAAAAAAGGAGGGACGGTTCTGGGAAATGCAGTTTTCGGCCAGCAACAGCCCAAGCATGTGTTCATGCTGAGGCGGGCAGCGCCACGCCTGCGCGGGCGCTGGCTCTAAGCCAACGGAAAAGGCCAGCGCTCCGCGAGGACCGCCGGCCTTTCCACCCCCCTGCTATTTCAGGACATTCAGGCGACCTTGGTCTGAACCTGCGTCTCTTCCTCGGCATCGCGCAGCACATAGCCGCGGCCCCAGACCGTCTCGATATAATTTTCGCCGCCGCAGGCCAGCGCCAGCTTCTTACGCAGCTTGCAGATGAAGACGTCGATGATCTTGAGTTCCGGTTCGTCCATCCCGCCATACAGGTGGTTCAGGAACATTTCCTTGGTCAGCGTGGTGCCCTTGCGGAGCGAAAGCAGCTCCAGCATCGCATATTCCTTGCCAGTCAGGTGAACACGGTTGCCGTCCACTTCCACGGTCTTGGCGTCCAGGTTGACGGCCAGCTTGCCGGTGCGGATGACCGATTGTGAATGGCCCTTGGACCGGCGGACGACGGCGTGGATGCGCGCGATCAATTCTTCGCGGTGGAACGGCTTGGTCACATAATCGTCCGCGCCAAAACCGAAGGAGCGGACCTTGCTGTCCATCTCCGCCACGCCCGACAGGATCAGCACCGGCGTCTGCACCCGCGCTGCGCGCAGCTTCTTGAGCACGTCATAGCCGTGCATGTCCGGCAGGTTCAGGTCCAGGCAGATGATGTCGTAATCATAGAGCTTGCCAAGATCGAGGCCCTCTTCGCCCAGGTCCGTCGTATAGACGTTGAACCCTTCGGTGGTGAGCATAAGCTCGATCGCCTTGGCCGTGGTCGGTTCATCTTCAATAAGCAGGACGCGCATGTGAAGCCCCTTTTGGTAACAGGTCCGTTCACCCCACCAGAACGGCATCTGCTGTAATTCATTAACCAAAAAACTTCTGAAGGACAAAGGTTAATTTTTCGCTAACCCGCAGGATTCCACGAGTCGCGCTCAAAAGAATCTATTTACAAAGGGTTGAGGGGCGAAACGACAGGCCTGGAGTCAAGCGTGATTCACCTGTGAAACAGAATGTCAGCAGCCATGGTGCCGCGCCAGGAAATCAAGCAGCGCCTCGACCCGCGCGGGCCGCAGGCGCGATGGCGGCGTGACCAGATGCAGGCCAAAGGCGGGTGGGCGCCAGTCGGATAATATCTCCTCCAACTCGCCCGAAGCCAGTGCGTCGCCCACGATGAAATCGGGCAGCCGCGCGATGCCGACGCTGTCCCGCAACGCGGGCAGCATCGCTTCGCCGCTGTTGACGGTGATGCGCGAATGGACCTGCACCACCACATTCTGCTGCCCCGGCCCCGAAAAACGCCACACATCGGGCGTGGGCGCATTGGCGTAGCACAGGCAATCATGACCGCTCAGGTCGGATGGATGGGTGGGCCGCCCCCGTTCGGCCAGATAGGCAGGCGACGCGACGACATGCAGGGTCACATCCGCCAGCTTGCGCGCACGGAGCGAACTGTCCGGCATGTCGGCGATGCGGATGGTCGCATCCAGCCCCGCTTCCACAAGGTCGATGCGGGCGTCGGACAGGTGCAGGTCCACATCCACCAACGGATGTTCCTTGCAGAATTGCGCGATCAAAGGCGCGATCCGCAAAAGTCCGAAGGTCATGGGCGCGCCCAGGCGCACGGTGCCGGACAGCTCGGCCGTTTCATCGCGCGCCGCTTCTTCCGCCGCGACGCCTTCGGACAGGATGCGTTCGGCATGGGCGGCGAGCCGCTTCCCGCTTTCCGTCAGCGAAAGGCGGCGGCTGGTGCGGTTGAAGAGGCTGGTGTCCAGATGCTGCTCCAGCCGCGTGACCGCCTTGGAAACCGTGGCTTTCGAAACGCTGAGCGCCTTGGCCGCGTCGGTGAAGCTGCGATGCTCCACCACGGCGGCGAACATGGCCCAGGCTTCGAAATCGGGGAGACGCATAAGGGAAACAATCCGTTTCAATGCTGCTTATTCAAGAAACGATCCTGATCGCTAGATTGTCGGAAAGCAAGCCGGAAACCCTCCGGCCGAATATTGAAAGGCAAGCATATGAGCACGAACACCGCGAGCCGCATCGAGCGCCGCCCCTTCGCGTCGCTCGGCCATGCCGACCATGGCTGGCTGAATGCGCGGCATCATTTTTCCTTCGCGGACTATCATGATCCCGACCGCATGAGCTGGGGCAAGATCCGTGTGTGGAACGACGATGAAATCGCCGCGCGGTCCGGTTTTCCGCCGCATCCTCATGCCGACATGGAGATCATCACCTATGTCCGCCAGGGCGCGGTCACCCATCAGGACAGCCTTGGCAACAAGGGCCGCACGGAAGCGGGCGACGTCCAGGTGATGAGCGCGGGCACCGGCATCCGCCACGCCGAATATAATCTGGAGGACGAAACGACCACGCTCTTCCAGATCTGGGTCATTCCGCGGGCGCGGGGCGGTTCCCCAAGCTGGGGGGCGAAGCCTTTCCCCAAGGGCGACCGTTCCGGCAAGCTGGCGGTTCTGGCCAGCGGTTATGAGGATGACGCCGAAGCGCTTCGCATCCGGGCCGACGCCCGCCTGCTGGGCGGAACGGTGAAGGCCGGGGACAGCGTGACCTATGAAAGCGCGCCGGGCCGCCACCTCTATCTCGTCCCCGCCACCGGCCGGATCGAGATTGACGGCGAAGCCTTCGAGGCACGGGACGGCGCCGCGATCATCGGCGGTCAGCCGATCACCATCACGGCGATCGAGGACAGCGAAATCGTCCTGGTCGACAGCGAATAGGCCCGCCCTCCCACGGGCCGACAGGCCGCCCGCGTCTCCCTCCCCCTGACGCGGGCGGCCACTTTCCCCTTCATTCCATCAAGGAGCACTGACATGGCAAAGGTTCTGGTTCTCTATTATTCCACCTACGGCCACATCGAAACCATGGCGAAAGCCGTCGCGGAAGGCGCGGCCAGCGCGGGCGCACAGGTCGACATCAGGCGCGTGCCCGAAACCGCGCCACTGGAAATCGCGCAGAAGGCCGGATTCAAGCTGGATCAGGATGCCCCCATCGCCACTGTCGCGGACCTGGCCGAATATGACGCGATCATCGTGGGCACCGGCACGCGCTTTGGCCGCATGTCGAGCCAGATGGCCGCTTTTCTCGATCAGGCGGGCGGCCTGTGGGCGCGCGGCGCGCTCAATGGCAAGGTCGGCGGCGCCTTCACCTCCACCGCCAGCCAGCATGGCGGGCAGGAAACGACGCTTTTTTCCATCATCACCAACCTGCTGCATTTCGGCATGGTGATCGTGGGGCTGGACTATGGCTTTGCCGAACAGATGGGCGTGGACAAGGTGCGCGGCGGCGCGCCCTATGGCGCCACGACCATTGCGGATGGTGACGGCAGCCGCCAGCCGGGCGAAGAAGAACTGGCGGGCGCGCGCTATCAGGGCCGCAAGATCGCGGAAACGGCGATCAAGCTGCACGGTTGAAAAGGCCTCTGCGACGTTACGGGAAAGGGTTCGGCGCGTCGGGCGCCGGCCCCTTTCCGGCATTGAGGGTTGGCAGGGGCAAATGGTAAGGCGAAACCCGCCATCAAAGCCCGGTGGGAGCCGCATCCTCTTTCAAGCCGCGCACTCCACCCCCGTCTGGAGGAACCAGCGCGCTGTCCCCTGCAACCCTATCGCCGTCAGTCGCCCGGATCGATAGGCGCCGGTGTCTATGCCGATGCGGTTGGACCGTTCGTCCACATTCTCGCTGATGTTGTGGCCATGGACGATCATCTTTTCATGCCCGTCGCGATGGTCGAGAAATTCGGTCCTGATCCAGCGCAGGTCGTCGGGAGACTGGGCGTGGAGCGGAACGCCCGGCTTCACCCCGGCATGGACGAAGAAATAATCGCCGATCGTCACGCTGTCCTCAAACCCGTCGACGAAATCGACATGGGCACGGGGCACATTGCCCAGCATCCAGTCCGCCAGCGCCGCATCGTCCATCGCATCGCAATCCGACAGAGCCAGTCCATAGCTGGCCGCCGTTTCCGTTCCGCCATATTGCCGGAAATAATGGGTTGCGCGCACATGGCCGCGCGCCGCCATCAGGAACGCTTCCTCATGGTTGCCCTTGACGAAGCGGGCGAGGGGATTGGTTCGCGCCAACTCCATCGCCCGTTCGATCACCTGCGCCGACCAGCGGCCGCGATCGACCAGATCGCCCAGCAGGATGAGGTATGTGGGAATGGCTCCTCTCGCCTCGCTGTCCCGCGCGATCAAGGCCAGCAGATCGCGCAGCAAGTCGTCCCGGCCATGAATGTCGCCAATGGCATAAACCCGCCGGTCGTCGCCGACGCTGGGCGAGGGCGGCGCTGATATCGGCGCTTTGCGGCGCAGCCATGCGGGCGGTGCGATCATGCGGCCGATTGTCGCACGGCTTTAGAGGCGCGGCAATGTCACCCCTTGCTGGCCCATATATTTTCCCGCCCGGTCGGCATAGCTGACCTCGCACGGTTCATTTCCTTGCAGGAACAGGAACTGGCATGCGCCTTCATTGGCGTAGATTTTGGCGGGCAGCGGCGTGGTGTTGGAAAATTCCAGCGTCACATGCCCTTCCCAGCCCGGCTCCAGCGGGGTGACGTTCACGATAATCCCGCACCGCGCATAGGTGGATTTGCCAAGGCAGATCACCAGCACGTCGCGCGGCACCCGGAAATATTCGACCGTCCGGGCAAGGGCGAAGCTGTTGGGCGGGATGATGCAGCAGTCGGTCTTGCGGTCGACGAAGCTGTTCGCGGCGAAATCCTTGGGGTCCACCACCGCGCTGTCGACATTGGTGAAGATCTTGAACTCGTCCGCCACCCGCGCGTCATAGCCATAGGAGGACAGGCCATAGCTGATGCACCCGTCGCGCCGCTGGCTTTCCACGAAAGGCTCGATCATGCCGCTGTTCAGGGCCTGCTCGCGAATCCATTTGTCCGACTGGATGGCCATTGGTCCTCAGCTTCTCTTCTTCGTTGTGACGCCCAGGTCCACAGGACCGAAGGCATAAGGCAGCAGCGCGGAAACGCTATGCTCTATCATGGCCTCACCGCTTGCAGCAGCGCAATAGACGGGGAGGCGCCGGCCTGCAATCTGCTCCGCTTCATGCATGACCTGACGGCACCGGCCGCAGGGCGCGATGATGGCGCCATCCGCTCCGCCCGCCACGGCGATCGCCTCCACGTCGGCCAGCCGCCCCTGCGAATTGACGGTCGCCAGCGCCACCGTCTCGGCACAGAGCGACAGCCCATAGCTTGCATTCTCGAAATTCGCCCCGGTAACGATCCGCCCATCGGTCAACCGCACGGCCGCGCCCACGGCAAAGCCGCTATAGGGCGCATGGGCATGGGCCATCGCTTCCCGCGCGGCATCCACCAGAGCCTTTGCCACCAGAGCCTTTGCGGATGCATTTTTCGTCATGGCGCGACCACGCTCCACCGTACCGGGCCGTCCACGCCGTCGATATGCCGCATGTTGCTGGCGGTCCACACCACCCATGGCCGCGTCGCATAATCGGGCGGAAAGAAATTACCGTCCAGCCAGAGCGTGCGATTCACGCCCGATCCGATGTCGTAATCCGTGTCGAAATCCTTCGTCACATTGAGCACCACGGTCTTGCCCGCATGGCTTTCGATCAAATTGACCAGCGTGTTGAGTTCCGAAAGCACCTTGTCCCGGCCCGGCCTGGCCGTGCAGCCCGGATCGAAAGCCAGCCGGATCACGGGGGGCAGGGCGGCATTGTCGCGCGGCACCGTCGTGATGAAGGGGGTCGCCTGGCTGGAGGCGCTGCGGCACAGGCTGAAGTCCAGCAACGCGCCATAGCGCATCCCGGCCCTGCGCGCTTCGGCCCAGTTGGTTCCAAAGGCGGGATCGCGCTGTCCCCGGCCGTTCGCGGCGCGGATATAGGCGAAATCCGTCCCCTGCGCCGCCAGCGTGCCCCATTCGATGACGCCATTGCCCGCACCCACCGACACGCCCTGCATCGGATAATGCTCGCGGTCCGGCGCCCAGCCGCGCGCGAACAGCCACAGCGCCGTCACCAGCGCCGCGCTCACGGCCAGCGCAAAGCCCATGCGCGCCAGCCATTGCCGCGAAGTCAGCCCCCTGATTGTCCCTACCCCTTGATATGCAATACGCAGATCAGCGTGAAGAGCCGCCGCGCGGTGTCGAAATCCACCGCGATCTTGCCCTCCAGCCTTTCCATCAGCATTTCGGCCGCCTGATTGTGGATGCCGCGCCGGGCCATGTCCACCGTTTCGATCTGTTGGGGCGATGCATTGCTGATCGCCTGATAATAGCTGTCGCAGATCGCGAAATATTCCCGGATAGGGCGGCGGAACCGCCCCAGGCCCAGGATCACGGCTTCCAGCGGACTGTCATCCTCCCGCCGCATTTCCACGACCAGTCGCCCGTCCTCGACCCGCAGCACCACCCTGTAGGGACCGGCATAGCCATCTTCATGCACCCGCTGCGGCGCGAAGTGGTTATCCTCCAACAGGTCGAAAATCGCGATGCGCCGTTCCTGCTCCACATCGGCGTTGCGCCACAGGATCGTGCGCTCGTCGAGCTTTATGTCTATGATGCGCGGATCGGCCATGGTGCAGGCTTCCGTCACTGCGGCGAGGGACGGCGAAATGCAAGCGGGACTTATCCACAGATCGTTTCGAACTCGCATCTTGCGCGGGCGCTCCAGCGGCGCGATGAGGGGGCAATGGTTGAACTGGTGAAGATCAATGCCGCCGCCGAAGCGGGTGGCCCCGAATTGCCGCGCAATGTGGAGGCGGAGGCGGCGCTGCTTGGCGCGCTGATGATCGACAACCGCATCGCCGAGGATATTCAGCTCAAGCTCAAGCCCGAACATTTCTTCGAACCGCTCCATGGCCGCATCTACGAAGCGGTGATGCGGCTGGTCGAGCGTGACATGGTGGCCAATCCGGTGACGCTCAAGCCCATGCTGGATCAGGACCCTGCGCTCAAGGAACTGGGCGGCGCGGCCTATCTGGCGCAGTTGACCGGCAATGGCGCCGCGCTGCTGGGCGCGCGGGACTTCGCGCAGCAGATTTACGACCTCGCCTTGCTGCGTCAGCTTGTGAATGTCGGGCGGGAACTCGTTGAAAATGCGCTGGATACCAGCGAGGATGTCAATCCACGCGAACAGATAGAGCAGGCTGAAGTCTCGCTCTACAAAGTATCCGAAGGGGAGGGCGAAGTCGGCTCGGTCAAGAGCTTCGCCGCCGCCACCACCATGGCCGTGGCCGTGGCCGAACGCGCGCTCAACAGCGGCGGCCATGTGTCGGGCATCACCACCGGCATCAACAGCCTCAACGAGAAGATCGGCGGCCTGCACAATTCGGACCTTATGATCCTGGCCGGCCGTCCGGGCATGGGCAAGACCTCGCTCGCCACCAACATCGCCTATAATGCCGCGTCCCGCTGGCTGCGCGATAATGCCGACGGCATCCCGCCGGAAAAGAATATGGGCGCGAAAACAGCGTTTTTCAGCCTCGAAATGTCGGCGGATCAGCTTGCCACCCGCGTCCTTGCCGAACAGTCGGGCATCAGCGGCGAAGCGCTCCGCATGGGCAAGATCAGCCGGGCCGATTTCCAGAACCTCTCCCGCGCCGCCCGCGAGTTGCAGGAACTGCCGTTGTTCATCGATGACACGCCCGGCCTCACCATCGCCGCCCTCCGCACGCGCGCCCGTCGCCTGAAGCGCCGCCACGACATCGGCTTCGTCATCGTCGACTATCTCCAGTTGCTGCAAGGCACCGGCAAGGGCGGCGACAACCGCGTGCAGGAAATTTCCGAAATTTCCCGCGGCCTCAAGACCTTGGCGAAGGAACTGAACTGTCCGGTTTTGGCCCTGTCCCAGCTCAGCCGCGCAGTCGAACAGCGCGAGGACAAGCGCCCGCAGCTATCGGACCTGCGCGAATCCGGCTCTATCGAGCAGGACGCCGACATGGTCTGGTTCGTCTTTCGCGAGGATTATTACGTCGCCGCCAAGGAGCCGGGCAACAAGGAAAGCCCCGAGCATCTGGAATGGGCGCAGGAAATGGAACGCATTTACGGCCTCGCCGAACTGATCGTCGCCAAACAGCGTCACGGCTCCACGGGCCGCATCCGCATGAAGTTCGACGCCAAGATCACCCGCTTTTCCGACCTTGCGGAGGGCAGCTACATGGAAAGCTACGAGTAGCCCGAGGAAGTCAGCCCCGGAACAAGGGCGTCAGCACCATCGCCAGCCCGACAAGGCTGACCGCATAGGCAAGCGTCCGCACCATCGGCACGCCAACACCGTAAAGCGGCAGATACGCGACCCGCGCGCCCAGCCAGATCCAGCCGCCCAGCGCCGTCCATTCACTCGTTCGGCCCGCCACGACGACACCGATCAGCGCGACGATGGCGATAGGGAAGGTTTCCTGAAAATTGGCCTGCGCCCGCACGAAACGACCGACCACGGGCCGCAGCGGCGGCAGCGTTTCGTCCCGCGCGCCCATGTTCCACCGGGGGCCAAATTGTCTGGTCTTGAGGTGCGCCGCCGCGAAGATGTGAACCAGCAGCAAGACCACGCCCCAGACCAGGATCTTGAGTTCGACGGGCATGACCCTCTCCTTACGGCAAAGGGCCATTCTAACCATTTGCGCGCAAAGGGAAAGCCTCCACCCCTACACGCCATGGCGGGTCGTTTCAGAATACGGGCTGGTTGGCCGGATCGTCGGGATCGATGGCCGGCGCGATGGGCGAAACCGGCGTGTGGATGCCGCATTCCACCTTTTCCCACCCGCGCCAGCGGCCTGCGCGCGGATCTTCGCCCGGCAGCACCTTGGACGTGCAGGGTTCGCAGCCGATGGACAGATAACCCTGCGCCTCCAGCGGATGGCGCGGCAGGTCATGTTCGGCGAAATAGGCTTCCAGATCGTCCTTGGTCCAGTCGCCCAGCGGATTGAGCTTGAGCCGCCCGTCCTCGACCTCGAAGCGGGGCAGGTTCTGCCGCGTGACCGACTGGAACGCCTTGCGCCCGGAAATCCACGCGTCCAGCCCATCCTTGGCGCGGGCCATCGGCTCGACCTTGCGGATGTCGCAGCAGCCGTCCGGGTCATAGGACCAACGCAGGCCCGTCTCGTCCTTCGCCGCGATCACCTCGGGCTTGGGCGTGATGACCCGGCTGTCGGTGAAGCCGAACGCGCGGATCAGCGTGTCGCGATAATCCAGCGTCTCGCCAAACATCTTGAGCGTATCGACGAAGATCACCGGCACGTTGGGGTCCGCCTGCGCCACCAGATGCAGCAGCACCGCGCTTTCCGTGCCAAAGGAGGAGACGACGGCGACATGGCCCGCCAGCCCTTCGGTAAAGACGGTCCGCAACATCGTCATCGTGTCGACGCCTTCGAAACGCGCGTTCAGCGCGTCGGCTTCCGCCTGCGTAAAGGCGGGGCGGGCGTCGATCAGGTCGATTTCACGAGCGGCTTTAGCCATCCACTGTCTCCGGGTGCCGTTTCGCCCAAACCGGGCGGCGGCCGTCGACGGTCTTTTGATAGACGTCGGCATAGCGATTGAGCGCACGTTCGACGGCGGCATCGTCCAGCGCCTTGTCGGGGCGGAAGCTGTCGAAGCCGCATCGGCGCATGGGGACGATCTGGTCCACCAACACGTCGCCTACCGCGCGCAATTCGCCCGCATAGCCCGCTTCGCGCAGGATGCGGGCCGCCGAATAGCCGCGCCCGTCGCCAAAAGCCGGGAAGTTCACCTCCACCAGCGAAAGGCGGTCCAGATAGGGCAGCAATTCCCGCGCATCCTCGCCCGCTTCTATGCGGACGGCGGTGGAATTGGACTGGCCAGTGAAGGATTCCACCGTCACGGTCGGTTCCTGCGTGGCTTCGCCTTCGCGGAAGGACAGGAACTCAACCATAGATCGCCTCCTTGAAGGGCTTCATGCCGATGCGGCGATAGGTGTCGAGGAAGCGTTCGCCTTGCTCCCGCTGCGCCAGATAGATGTCCGTGACCTTCTCGATCGCGTCGACCACGCCGTCTTCGGAAAAACCGGGGCCGGTGATCTGGCCCAGCGAAGCATCCTCCGCGCCCGATCCGCCGAGCAGGAGCTGGAAATTCTCCACGCCCTTCCGGTCCACGCCAAGGATGCCGATATGGCCCGCATGGTGATGGCCGCAGGCGTTGATGCAGCCGGAAATCTTGAGCTTCAGTTCGCCCAGATCCTTCTGCCGCTCCGGCGAAGCGAAACGCTCCGACAGCTTCTGCGCCAGCGGGATCGACCGCGCATTGGCCAGGCTGCAATAATCGAGACCGGGGCAGGCGATGATGTCGGTGATCAGGTCCAGATTGGCCTCCGCCAGTCCCGCTTCGTCCAGCTTCTGCCAGATGGCGTAGAGGTCGGCTTTCCTGACATGCGGCAGGACGAGATTCTGTGCATGGGTCACGCGCAGTTCGTCCAGCGAATATTGCTCCGCCAGGTCCGCGACCAGATCGATCTGCTCGGCCGAAGCGTCGCCGGGGATACCGCCCACGGGCTTCAGGCTGATATTGACGATGGCATAGCCCGGCTGCCGGTGCGCCGCGACCTGCCGGTCGACCCACAGTGCGAAGGCCGGGTCGCTGCGGTCGATGGCGTCGGACAGGCCCTGCTCATAGGCCGGACCCGCGAAGAAGGGGCGGATGCGGTCCAGTTCCTCGCGGGGCGGGTTCAGCCCCAGCGTCCGCATATGGGCGAACTCTTCCTCGACCTGCCGCTTATATTCCTCGACGCCCAGTTCATGGACCAGGATCTTGATCCGCGCCTTGAACTTGTTGTCGCGGCGGCCATAGCGGTTATAGACGCGCAGGCACGCTTCCAGATAAGACACGATCTCATCTTCGGGCACGAAGTCCCTGATTTGCGGCCCGACCATCGGCGTGCGTCCCATGCCGCCGCCGGCATAAACCTCCGCGCCGATCTCATCCCCGCGCTTCACCAGCTTGAGGCCGATGTCGTGCAGGCGCATCGCCGCGCGGTCGTCTTCCGATGCGATCACGCAAATCTTGAACTTGCGCGGCAGGTAGGTGAATTCCGGGTGGAAGGTCGACCATTGCCGCAGCAATTCGGCCCAGGGGCGGGGGTCCGCCACTTCGTCGGCGGCCACGCCCGCATATTGATCCGAAGAAATGTTGCGGATGCAATTGCCGCTGGTCTGGATGGCGTGCATCTCCACCGTCGCCAGTTCGGCGAGGATGTCGGGCGCGTCGGCCAGTTTGATCCAGTTATACTGGATGTTCGTGCGGGTCGTGAAATGGCCGTAGCCGCGATCATATTTGCGCGCGATCTCGCCCAGTTTCCGCATCTGCCTGCCCGACAGCGTGCCATAGGGGATGGCGACGCGCAGCATATAGGCGTGAAGCTGCAGATAGAGGCCGTTCATCAGCCGCAGCGGCTTGAACTGGTCCTCGGTCAGATGCCCTGCCAGGCGGCGCTGGGTCTGGTCGCGAAACTCCTCGACGCGGGCGTCGACGATGGACTGGTCGTAGCTGTCGTAACGATACATGGTTCAGATCACCCAGTTGCCGGCATCGGCGTCATTCGGTTTCAGCGTCAGGTCGGGGCGCACTGTCGGTCCCAGCGCGCGGATGCGGTCCTTGATATGCGCGGGACGGATACCTTCGTCCGTCACGGTGGCGTCGATCACATAAGCGCCGACCACGCGCTGCGCGGCCTCCTCGGCGCGGACCAGTTCGTCGCCTTTGTCGCCGACATCGGCCGAATCGCCCACCTGCCGCGACCAGCCGTCGCCCGCCCACCAGATCACGTCGCCGGTGCCAAGGTCATTGCCGGTCAAGATCTTCACTTATGCATCTCCGAAACCATTTCCGCCTGCGCGCTCCATCCCGCCAGCACATCGCGCGCCAGCGCGTGTGCCGCCACTTCCCCGACGACGATCAGCGCCGGGCTCTTCACCTGTTCCCGCGCCACCATCTCGCCCAGATCGGCGAGCAGCGTGCGGAGCGTCCGCATATCGGGACGCGTGCCATTTTCCAACACCGCGACGGGAATCCCCGGCGCGACGCCATCGGCCATCAGCTTGTCGGCGATGTCCGCCGCCGTCGCCACGCCCATGTAGATGACCAGCGTCCGTCCCTTGCCCGCAAGGCCGGACCAGTCCTGATCCGTCAGCCCCTTGCACTGACCCGCGACGAAGCTGACCGCGCTCGATGCGGCGCGGTGGGTGAGGGGGAGCTGTGCCTGCGCCGCGCTGCCGATCGCCGCGCTGATGCCGGGCACCACTTCCACCGGCACGCCGGCTTCGCGGCAGGCGTCCACTTCCTCGCCGCCGCGCCCGAAGATGAAGGGATCGCCGCCCTTCAGCCGCACAACGGGTTGTCCGCCCTTCGCCAGCCGCACCAGCAGCGCGTTGATCTCCTCCTGCGGCATGGAATGGCGGCTGCGCTGCTTGGCGACGGAGATCAGCTGCGCCCCCGGCGCGGCCATCGCCAATATCTCGCGCGACACCAGCCCGTCATGCACGATCACCCGCGCCGCGCCGATCAGGCGGGCGGCGCGCAGCGTCAGCAGGTCCGGATCGCCCGGTCCCGCGCCGACGAGATAAACGGTGGCAGGTGCATGTTCGGCCATGCTGGCCCACATGGCGAAGGCGCAGCCCAACTGCAATCCAGAATGCTTTTACCGGGGCGTAGGAAAAGTTGCGGCCGCAAAAGCCCCGCCTTTTCAATCCCCCATCGCGCCCGTGTCGATGGGCTTCAATCCCACGCCGATGGAGGCGCGCGGCTGCTCGATTTCCGATGAAACCACGGGATAGGCGCAATAATCCGCTGCATAATAGGCGCTGGGCCGATGATTGCCCGAAATCCCCACCCCGCCAAAGGGCGCGGCGGATGAAGCGCCGTTGGTGGGCCGGTTCCAGTTGACGATACCGGCGCGCACCTGAGTCCAGAACTGATTATACTGCTCGGGCGATCCCCCGATCAGCGCGGCGGACAGGCCGAAACGGGTATTGTTCGCCTCTGCGATGGCGGCATCGAAATCGGGCACGCGCACCACCTGGAGCAGCGGCCCGAACAGCTCCACATCCGGCCGCTCCGCCATGGCCGTCACGTCGATGATGGCGGGCGTCACGAAGGGCAGGCCCTTCACCGGGCGGACCATATGCTTGATCGGCTTGCCGCCATTGCTCATCAGATAGAGGAAGCTTTCCGTCAGCCCGTCCGCCGCCGCTTCGTCGATCACCGGCCCCATATAGGGCGTGGGGTCGGCATGGGGATGGTCGATGATCAGACGGTCGGCGATCTTCTTGACCTCCGCGATCACGGCGTCGGCGATGCTTTCCTTCACGATCAGGCGGCTGGCGGCGGTGCAGCGCTGCCCGCTGGAGAGAAAGGCCGACTGCGCCACCAGAGTCGCCGCGGCGTTGATGTCGGGCGTGTCCCAGACGATCGCCGGATTATTGCCGCCCATCTCCAGCGCCAATATCTTGCCCGGTTCGCCCGCGAATTGCCGGTTGATCGCGATCCCGGTCTGCGCCGACCCGGTGAACAGCACGCCCCCCACATCGCCATGGGCGGTCAGCGCCTTGCCTTCCTCCGCCCCGCCCAGCAGCAGGCGGATCGCATCCTGCGGTATGCCCGCCTCATGATAAAGCTTCACCAGCATCTCGCCCACGGCGGGCGTCTTTTCCGAAGGCTTGAACACGACGCTGTTACCCGCCAGCAGGGCAGGGACGATATGACCATTGGGCAAATGCGCGGGGAAATTATACGGCCCCAGCACCGCCATCACGCCATGCGGCTTGTGCCGCACGGACTGGCGCGCGCCCATGGCGGCATCCAGCCTTTTCTGCCCCGTCCGCTCGGCATAGGCGGACACGGAAATGTCGACCTTGCCCATTACGGCGGCCACTTCGGTCTGTGCGTCCCACAGCGGCTTGCCGGTTTCCCGCGCGATCAGGTCGGCCAGCTTGTCCTCATGCGCGCGCACGACATTGACGAAGCGGCGCAGCGTTTCGATGCGATAGGCGATGGGCTGGGCGGCCCATTGCGGCCATGCCGTAGCGGCGCGCGCCACTTCCTCATCCACATTGCCGGCTGCCCCTTGCCATAAAAGCGCGCCGGTGGCCGGTTCGAACGAGGTTAATGCGGAGCTCATGCTGCCCCGATATGGCCGAAAAAGGTGGGAGAGGGAAGGGGTGACGCTGAATGGCGGTTATGGGCGGTTGCCCGCACTTGGCCACCCATCACGGCACCTTCGGCGCGTCTCCATGCGCCTCGCCCATGCGCCGGATCGCGGCAATCTTGTCGTAAAGGGGTCGCCAGTCGTCCTCCCGGTCGATGGCGCTCCAGATCGCCTCCACTTCCCCGATATGCATGGAGCAGGGATTCTCGTCCGTCCAATAGGGATGCGTCCGGTCGCCATTCGCCTCGAACCCACTTGCGACTTCGCGAAAAGGCGCCCAGCTTTCATCGGCATAGCGTCCCGCCGCCCGCGCCTTGCCACGGCGCCAGTCATGGAAAAAGCGGTCGATCTCCGTCCCCGTCTCGACCATCCCTCGCACGGCGGCCTGAACCAGCGCCGATGCATCGCCGTCGGTCGCAACCCCCAGCCGCCAGCAGAAACGCCGCGTCAGCGCCTCGCTGAACAGGGCCGGAAACCGCTCCATCTGCTCGACCAGCGGCTCCGCCTCCACCAGCGGGCGCAGCGACACCGCCAGTTGCGCGGCGTCCCAGTGGATCGCTTCGGCCTGTCGCCCGAAGGCATAGAGACCTGTCTCGTCGAAATAGGCGGCGGTGAAGCCGTTGTCCCATGTGGGAGCGAACCGCCACGGCCCATAATCGAAACTCTCGCCCGTCACATTGATATTGTCGCTGTTCAGCACGCCATGCACGAAGCCCGCGACCATATAGCTCGCGGCCAGATCGGCGGTCCGCTCGATCACCCGCGTCATCAGCTGCACCGGCGGATTATCTCCCGGCGTTTCCCCGTAAAGCCGGGTCAACGCATAGTCGGTCAGCTTCTCCAGCAGCGCCTTGTCGTCGAAATAGGCCGCGCGCTGGAAAGTCCCGATGCGGATATGCGAATGGCTGAGCCGCACCAGAACGGCGGCGCGGGTAGGGGACGGTTCGTCATGGCGCTCCAGTGCTTCGCCCGTCTCGATCAGCGAGAATGTCTTGGACGTGTTGACGCCCAGCGCTTCCAGCATTTCGGTCGCCAATATTTCCCGCACTCCGCCTTTCAGCGTCAACCGGCCGTCGCCAAAGCGGCTATAGGGCGTCTGCCCCGAACCCTTGGTGCCCAGGTCCAGCAGCCGTCCCGCGCCGTCCCGCAACTGCGCGAACAGGAAGCCGCGTCCGTCCCCGATCTGCGGATTATAACTGCGAAACTGATGCCCATGATACCGTAAAGCCAATGGGTTGGGCATCGAACCTGGCAAGGGATGGAAGCGGCCGAAATGCCTGGTCCATTCCTCATCGTTCCATGTTTCCAGCCCGACGGCCTCCGCCCAGCGATCATTGCGGAAGCGCAGGATGGTTTGCGGGAAGTCCGCCGCTTCGACCGGATCGCCGATGTCGGGCATCAGCGCGGCGATTTCATGGGCGGGGCTATATTTGGCGGGTTGCAGGGGCGCGTTCATACGGCGATATGGGGGACATTATGCGGAGGGATCAAGGTTGAGCGGCTATACCGATGGATTTTGGTGGTCCCCCGATGGCCTGCGCCTCCATTATCGTGACTATGGTGGCGAGGAAGCGGGGGGCGATGACGGGCGGCCGCCTTTGCTCTGCCTGCCCGGCCTCACCCGCAACGCCCGCGATTTCGAGCCGCTTGCCGAAAGGCTCGCGGGCCAATGGCGGCTGATTTGCCCCGACATGCGCGGGCGGGCCGAAAGCGCCTATGCCAAAGACCCGATGACCTATGTGCCGCTCACCTATCTTCAGGATATAGGGCGGCTGCTGGCGGACCTTGCCGTCACGCGCTTCGTCGCCATCGGCACCTCGCTGGGCGGGCTCATCACCATGCTGATCGCCGCGACCCATCGGGAATGGCTGGCGGGCGCGTTGCTCAACGATGTGGGGCCGACGCTGGAGGAAGCGGGGCTGGCGCGCATCCGCACCTATGTGGGCATCGGCCAGTCGCATCCCAGTTGGGTCCATGCGGCCCGCGCGCTGGAGGAATCCAACCGCGACATCTACCCGGCTTATGATCTCGAACAATGGATCGCCATGGCGAAGCGTCTTTACCGCCTCAACTCGGGGGGGCGTATCGTGCTGGACTATGACATGCGCGTCGCCGAACCCCTGCGCCTGACCGGCGGAGAGGAAGCGGCTCCCGACATGTGGCCCGTCATGGCCGCCTTTCGCGGCATTCCGACGCAGATATTGCGGGGGGAGCATTCGGATCTGCTGAGCGACGCCACCGCGCGGCGCATGGTCGCGGAAATAGGCGAAGGCGCGGAACTGACCGTGGTGCCCCGCGTCGGCCATGCTCCCGCGCTGGACGAGCCGGAATCGGTGGCGGCGGTCGACCGTCTGCTTGCCCGCGTCCTCCGTGGCTGAAGATTTGGCGCGGCCGCCCCGGCTGCTTCATGTGCATGGCAGCTTCTCGCTGGGCGGCAAGGAAGCGCGGGCTGTCCGCCTCATGAACCTCTGGGGCGATCGCGCCCATCACAGCATCGTCAGCGCCGCGCCGGACGCCATGGGCGCCCGCGACGCCATCGACCCGGCGCTACAGGTGGACTTCCCCACGCCGCCGCCTCTCACGGGCCGCCCCGGCCTGCGCCGCTTTCGCGAGATCGCGAACTTCCTGAAAAGTTTCGATTTGATACTGACTTACAACTGGGGCGCGATGGACGCCGCAATATCCCATCGCTTCGCCACCTCATTCATGCATTTGCCTCCCCTCATCCATCATGAGGACGGCTTCAACGCCGACGAAGCCAATGGATTGAAGCCCCAGCGCAACCTCTACCGCCGCCTCGCCCTCCAGCGCGCCGAGGCTCTCGTCGTCCCCTCCGTGCGCCTCGAAAGCATCGCCCGTCAGGTCTGGCGACAACCGGCGGACAAGGTCCACCTCATCCGCAACGGCATAGACGTGGCCCGTTACGTCACGCCGCCCGCGCCCGATGCCATCCCCGCCCTTGGCCGCACGCCGGGCAAACTGCTCGTCGGCACACTGGCGGGCCTGCGCGCGGTCAAAAACATTCCCCGTCTTGTCCGCGCGGTCGCCGCCCATCGCGACCGCCTGCAACTGGCGGTCGTCGGCGAAGGCCCGGAACGCGACGTCATCCTCGCCGAAGCCGCTTCCCATGGCCTGGACGATATCTGCCTTGCCGGTTTCATGACCGACCCGTGGCGCTTCGTCGGCCTTTTCGACATCTTCGCTTTATCCTCGGACAGCGAACAATTCCCGATCTCACTGGTAGAGGCAATGGCGGCGAGCGTCCCCGTCGCGGCGATGGATGTCGGCGACGTTGCGAATATGGTCGCGCCTGAAAACCGCCCCTTCATCGTGCCGGATGAACAGCAGCTTGCCGCTGCCTTGGGTGCGCTGGCGGATGATGCCGGACTGCGCGCCCGACTGGGCCGTGCGAACCAGGAACGCGCCAGTCGCGATTTCGACGAAGCGCGAATGGTCGATGCCTATGCCGCGCTTTACGGGAAGGCGCTGGCCCAGCCGGACATTTTGCGCTAGGGGCCGCGCGAAAATTCGTTATCCGGCCAATAATCTGCTATGGGTCGGCCTTTACGTGGCTGGGGGAGCCACTTGCTGTTGTGCGGGAGATGTCTTTGTTCAAGGGTTTGAAACCCATCGTCTATGGTGGTCGTGAGGTTTGGCCGCTGGTCGAAGGCGGAAAAGGCGTGGCGGTTTCCAACCACGCCAGCTCCGGCGCATGGGCTGCGGCAGGGGGAATCGGTACCGTGTCCGCGGTGAACGCCGACAGTTACGACAGCATGGGCAATGTCATCCCGCAAATCTATCATGGCCGCACCCGTCGCGACCGGCATGAGGAATTGATCGCCTATGCCATAGACGGCGCGGTGGAACAGGTGAAGCGCGCCTTTGAAATCGCGGGCGGCAAGGGCGCGATTAACATCAACGTCCTTTGGGAAATGGGTGGCGCGCAGCGCGTTCTGCACGGCGTACTCGAAAAGACCAAGGGTATGGTGTCGGGCGTTACCTGCGGAGCGGGCATGCCTTACAAGCTGAGCGAAATCGCGGCATCCTATGGCGTGAATTATCTGCCTATCGTCAGTTCTGCCCGCGCTTTTCGTGCTTTGTGGAAGCGTGCCTATTCCAAGGCGTCCGAATGGCTCGCCGCCGTGGTTTATGAAGATCCGTGGTTGGCAGGCGGCCATAACGGGCTTTCAAACGCGGAAGATCCGCGGGAGCCGCAAGATCCTTATCCCCGCGTGAAGGCGCTGCGGGAAACCATGCGTGAGGGCGGCATTTCCGATGATGTGCCGATCGTGATGGCAGGCGGCGTCTGGTATTTGCGGGACTGGAACGATTGGATCGACAATCCTGAATTGGGCGCCATCGCCTTCCAGTTCGGCACCCGGCCGCTCCTGACTCAGGAAAGTCCCATCCCGCAGCCGTGGAAAGAAAGGCTGATGCAATTGGAATCGGGTGACGTGCTGCTTCACCGTTTCTCGCCCACCGGCTTTTACAGCTCGGCCATTCGAAATCCCTTCCTCCGCAATCTGGAGGCCCGATCGGAACGGCAGATTCCTTTCAGCACCGAGCAAGCGGGCGATCACACGCATCAACTCGACGCGGGGGTGAAGGGCAAGAATTTCTGGGTAACCCGCAACGACCTTCTGCGTGCTCGCGAATGGGTGGGGCAGGGGTTTTTATCTGCGCTGAAGACGCCGGACAACACGCTTGTCTTCGTGACGGAAGAGGAAAGGGCCGAAATCCGCAAGGATCAGACCGATTGCATGGGTTGTCTTAGCCAATGTGCTTTTTCGAGTTGGATGGACAGCGAAACTAATTCGACCGGGCGCCTCGCCGATCCCCGCAGTTTCTGCATTCAGAAATCCTTGCAGGAAGCTGTGCATGGCGGATCGCTGGATGCCAATCTGCTGTTCGCGGGCCATGGGGCCTATAATTTCAAGAAAGACCCTTTCTATTCCAACGGCTTCGTTCCGACGGTGAAGCAATTGGTCGATCGGATTCTTACGGGCGACTGATGGCGGATATTCAAGGACTTGCGGTGCTGCACTATGATACGCCGCATTTCGAAGTGGTGCGTCCGGGACAGTTCGTTTTATGCGCTGTTTCCGGCGCGCGCATCGATCTTGAGGATCTGAAATATTGGAGCGCTGAATTCCAGGAAGCCTATAGAGGGGCGGATGAAGCTACCCAATCCTTTATTCGGCATCGGGGTTTGGCTTCCTTAACCAGCTGAATTATTTGGGGATGGTTGTTCCAGATTGAGGCAAGGAATGGCGTTGCGCTGCTTCAATGGTTTGCGCCCACCGCTCGTCGTCAATTTCGTGCATTTCATCGTATCTTTGCTATTCCTTCCCGAGGAAAACTGCTGTAGTCTGGGAATAAGGCGTCAGAAATGAGAGCGCCTGACTGGAAGGATGTCGAGATGTCGCGAATTGACGTGTTTGGCGATCGGGTGTGCATAGTTACGAGCCTGCTTATCGTGGGCTGGTTCATCTACACAGCGGTCTTCTAATCCCGTCCCGATGGAGGACGGGCTGGAGGATGTTCGTCCAGGCGTTCTGGTATTTTGTCGCTCTCTCCCGTAAAAACGTACGTTAATTTTCAGAGCGATTTTTCCTCAACGGAATATAACGGTTTTCCTGCCGTTCAGCAGCACGCGGCGATCTGCGATCCACCGAACTGCCCTTGCCAATACCTGTGTTTCTATGTCGCGTCCTATGCGGACCATGTCTTCCGCCGTTGCGCGATGATCGATCCGCTCGACTGCCTGTTCGATGATCGGTCCCTCGTCCAGATCCGCCGTCACGAAATGAGCGGTTGCGCCGATCAGTTTGACACCGCGTTCATGCGCTCGATGATAAGGACGCGCGCCCTTAAAGCCCGGAAGAAAGCTGTGATGGATGTTGACGCATCGACCCACCAGCTTTGCGACCAGTTCTTCCGATAGAACCTGCATGTAGCGCGCCAGAATCAGGTAATCAGAGCAGGTGCGTTCGAAAATATCGAACAGGGCCGCTTCCTGAGTGGGCTTATCGCCATTGGCAGGCAATTCATGATAGGAGATGCCATGCCATTCCGTGATGCGGCGCATGTCGGGATGATTGGACACGACGCCCATAATATCGACTGCCAATGTGCTCGTTTGCCAGCGATGCAGGAGGTCGGCGAGGCAATGAGACCCCTTGGACACGGCGATGAGAATGCGTGGACGTTCATCAACGTCGGTAAGCCGCCAATCCATAGCAAAATAATCGCCTATAGGCGCGAATTCCACCCGCAGCCATTGCGTGCCGCCGTCCATGCGATTGTTGGTCGCTTCAAAGGCGACGCGCATGAAGAAACGCCCCGATTCCCGGTCGGCATATTGCTGGCTGTCGGTAATGAAGCCGCCGCGCTCCGCCAGAAACTGGCTCACTGCGGCGACAATCCCGACGCGATCCACGCAAGCAAGCGTCAAGACCCAGGATGAAGCAACAGGACCGTTCAACGCATGCCTCCCGATAATGGATAGGGAGCGTTGCCTTAATCTGTTCCGGTGATCAACCCGTTAACCACGACTGCTTCGACCTTTCCGGCTTTGAAGCTGAGAATGGGGCAGGACAACATGGCAGCACGGAAGATCGGAGAATTTCGGTCAGGGGGCTGCGCTTGTCATGGCGAAGATGCCGGTGGCATTACCCGTGTCGAAGGCGAGATCGAGCGCTCCAACGGCCGGATCGACATCGCGGCTGATGAACTCGTAGAAGGAACCCGGCACGGTCCGGAATACCCCATCGGCAAAGGGTCTTTGGACGCTGTCCGCGCGAAAGGCGGTCTGGCGCACGCGGCCGCTGGCAGAGATTTCCAGCTTTTCCTTCATGGGGCGATTTTCCGATTTTAGACGGCTGGCCAGAGCGGCCACGTCCGGCACGCGATCGGTTGCATGATTGAAGGCGTTGCCTTCGGTCGCGATCCACGCGGCTTCGTTCGAGCGGGATCGCAGCACCTCATAGTCTTCAAAAGCAGCCGGTTCATGTTGTCGATCGAACGCGGCGAGAATGGTCGGCAGAACTTCCGTGGCCGTTTCCAGATTGACGGGACGGCCTGCCGCATAATCATCCAGCAAAGCCTTGGCTTTGTTATCCAGGGGGTCGCGAGATGTTCCGAAAACACGCCATGCCACCTCGCCAAATGCCGGATCGAAACGGTCGACATGCAGTTCCGATAGGAAAAATTGGGGAATGGCCTCTGGAGCGTCTATGTGGCGATAGGCGCGGCCAGTCATCCCAAGCCGCTCGAGCGGGTAAATGGCGGCCATCTCATAGCCGAGTGGGATGAAAATCCTTGCAAAGGCGTCTTGCCCCGCTGGAAGACCGCCGGTCGGTCCTTCGGCAAACCGCACGGTCCGCAACGCTCCGTGATCGAACGTGACGCGGCGGTTCTGTGCGGCGACATCCCTGACATAATCAGCGCCGCTTGGCACACGGTCAAGCAAATCGTGGAAAAGCGCAACATTCATGGCCATGGCGAACGCAGCGCGCGAAACTTGATTGCCACACTCATTCAAGAGAGCTTCTTCAATGGCTAGGCAATTTAGTACCCGTTTTCCGTTCCCTTCTCCCAGAACGGACGTTACCAAAGCATATATTGCCCTATCATTCCCGGAAATCATGACAAGCTCCTTGGCGTTTGGGCTATTATCTCAGATTCCATGGCATGGCTCAAATTCTCATTGCCCGATCGCTGGACTTCGCATGGCGCTGCGTGAGATGGGTAAGGGAAGGCGTCGATCAGATGCGCTTGCCCTTCTCTTTGTCTGCCTGCGTTCGTCGGAGCAGGGGCATAGGCCCGAAACGGTGTTGGGAAAGGATGCCTTCACATGTTTTCGAGCGGGGTCATGTCCAGCATGATCCCCTGATTTAAATCTTTTTCGCTATGCAATCCGCGCCGGCAGATTTGATGCGCGCGCAAAGCTGCGCGGCATCTGCTGAACTGCCCAGAGGACCGGCCTGGAGCCGCGTGATGCCGCCTGCCGCTACATAATAGGGCTGATAGACGGAAAGGCCGCGAACCTTGCCTGTGAGTTGCGACCACATTGAGCGGGCACGCGCGTCCGCGCTGAATGCGCCCAGCTGGACCCGCCAGGGGCCCGAAGCGGCGCGGGCAGGGAGTGCTGTAGGAGCCGCAGCCTGTCTGGGAGGGGGCGGCGCTTTGGTTTTGGGCGCTTCGGCGCGAGAGGGCGTGGTTGACGGCGCAATTTCGGCAGTCCGCAGGGGAGAGGGAGCCGGTCGCGTCGCGGGGCCGGTGCTTTCCGTCCTTGTCGGCGCGGAAGCCAGTAAGGCGCCCTTGTCTTGCTGCATTCCTGCAGCGAGGGCTTTTGCCTGTTCGCGCTGTTCGTCGGAGATATATTTGTTCATCTGTTGCAAGCTGGTGTTCGCTTGCGACAGTCCTGCCGCCGAAGCACGCGTCATCAAGGCATAGGCGCCGACCCAATCCTTCTTAACGAGATCGCCGTTGAACAGGGCCGTCGCGTAGATATATTGTGCGCGTGAATCCCCCCGGGACGCCGCGCGTTCCAGATAAGGCATGGCTGCGGCGCGATCGCCCTTTTGAAACAAGCTGAGGCCTAGATTGTCTTCGGCGCGCATATGACCCTGCGCGGCTGCCTTTCGATACCACTGGATCGCCGCGTCCAGATCTGATGACACACCGCGTCCCAGCTTATAGGCCTGTCCCATGTTGAACTGGGCATCTGGGTCGCCTCCCTCGGCAAGGGCGCGCCATTCCGCCACGGCCTTTGCATAGTCACCCTGTTGCCACGCATCTACGCCCAGTTTTACGTCAGCCAGAAGCGGCTGGCTCAGACTCAACGTTGCGATTGCGATAAGCGCGCCTCGAAAATTGTTCATGAAAGGGCTGCTCCAAATCCACGGCATTCACGCCATTTTATCGCGGATATTGGTTAAAAGGCTATTAGCATCGTGCGCGGGAGTGACGCGCCCTCTTGCGGACCATGGCGGGGGATGTCGGTTAACTGAATTTTAGGTGCTGCCATGACAATCTCGACCGGAATTGGATTTCCTTGGGGGGCAGCGCGTGCGCATCTTGGCACTGGCATCGCAGAAGGGCGGATCGGGAAAGACGACGCTTTCCGGACATCTTGCCGTGCAGGCGCAGCGAGCGGGACATGGGCCGGTCGTTCTGATCGACATTGATCCGCAAGGATCGCTCGCGGACTGGTGGAATGAGCGGGAGGCGGAATTTCCAGCCTTTGCTCAGACTACGGTAGCGCGCCTCGCCGCAGACCTCGAAATTCTGCGGCAGCAAGGTTTTAAGCTGGCGGTCATAGACACGCCTCCCGCCATCACCATGGCGATTCAGAGTGTGATTTCGGTGGCGGAACTGATCGTCGTTCCCACACGCCCCAGTCCGCATGACCTGCGCGCCGTAGGCGCCACGGTTGATCTGTGCGACAGAGCTGGAAAGCCGCTGATCTTCGTCGTCAACGGTGCGACGCCCAAGGCGCGGATCACGTCAGAAGCAGCCATCGCTTTGTCTCAACATGGAACCGGCGCGCCTGTGACGGTTCATCATCGCACCGATTTCGCGGCGTCGATGATCGATGGCCGCACAGTCATGGAAGTGGACGCGAAAAGCCGCTCCGCGAGCGAAGTCGTTCAGTTGTGGAGCTATATTTCGGATCGCCTTGAAAAGAATTTCCGGCGCACGGTCTTTTCCGTTCCGCATGGGAGCGTCGGGACAATGGGAAGCACGCGACCGGCCGGGGGCGGCTTTGGCCGCCGTGTTATCGGATAGTAAGAAAGGAACGCATCATGCCTGAAGCAAAGCCGATCGCGTCCCTGACCTCTGGTCTTCTTGCACGCAAGGGAGCGGCTCAGCCCGCCATGCGTAGGCCCATGCTTGGTCTTGGTCGTATGGCCGTAGCGCAGGACGATTTGGGCTGGAACGACATGGGCAACGACATGCCCATGGATGCCCTGCCATGTTCGCTGGAGCCTACGCCGATTGCCAGCCTTACGCCCATGGGCAATGCCGTTGCGAAGGGCGCGCCCGTTCCAGCGGTCGTTGTGGAAAGGCATGAACTTGCCGAACGCGTGGCGGATACACTTGCGGTACGAAATCACAGTACCGGGGCGGCTCGCAAAACCGCGTTCACTCTGCGGCTCGACGCCGGCAGACATCTTAGGTTGCGGCTTGCCTGCGCTGTGGCCGGGCGATCAGCCCAGCAGATCGTTACCGAGGCTGTCGACAAATATCTCAGCGATTTGCCTGAAATAGACCGGCTGGCGCAGCAAGTGCCGCCGATGCACGGTCGCAAGTAAAAGTGGGAATGATTATGAAGCGTTCTGCATTTGGCAAGGCGGCTGCGTCCTCCCTGATCGTGGCTGTCACGATGGTGGGTTGTACGGGGGCTGCATTTCGTCCGTCGATGACGACAGCCAGCCAGAAGGGCGATGCCAGTAAACAGGCTCTGGCCGCGGAAAAGGCGATGGCGGGACATGATGCCGTCCGCGCCATCCGCGCTGCCGAGGAAGCTGTCCGGTTAAAACCGGACAATGCGGCATATCGGCAGTTGTTGGGGCTGGCCTATGTTGCGGGCGGGCGTTTCGTCTCCGCCGAAACCGCGCTTTCCGATGCAATGGCGCTGGGAAATCAAGAAAGCCGGACCATCGTCAATCTGGCGCTCGTACGGATTGCACTTGGCAGGAGTGCCGCCGCGCAGACATTGCTTGCGGCCAATGCGGACAATGTTCCGGCTGCCGATTATGGTCTGGCGATGGCGATGGCAGGCAATGCGCCGGAGGGCGTTCGTATCCTTTCCGAGGCTATTCATGATCCTTCGGCGACGGCGCGCACCCGCCAGAACCTTGCCTACGCCTATGCTCTGGCGGGGCGCTGGAAGGATGCGCGATTGGTTGTTGGCATGGATCTCGATCCGCTCGCAGCCAATCAGCGGATTACGCAATGGGCGACGATTGCGGCCCCCGAACTCGCGCCGATGCGTGTGGCGTCTCTGATGGGCGTGAGCGTAGCCAGCGACGATGCAGGGCAGCCTGTAGCCCTGGCGCTCGCTCCAGTGGCTGTGCCAGTTGATGCGGTTTCCGTGCAAATGGCAGCCGTTGAAGAGGACGCTCCGAAGCAAATAATCGAGACCGCTGACGCTGTGCCGATTATAGCTGCCGATGCCAGCCCTGTGCGTGTCGCTCTTTCTCCAACTCCGGTCATGCCGGACCGAAATATCATGTCCGGCAACGCCATCTCGAAACCGCTGCCGCGCAAGGTTAATGCACCGCCGCTGCAGAAAGCGGCGTTCATTCGCCCCGTCGAAAACGGGGCGAGCAGTTGGGTGGTGCAGTTGGGTGCTTATGACAGCGCTGCGATTGCGCGTGAAAAGTGGATCGGCATGTCGCGTTCGAACGAAGTGCTGGCCGCATTTCCGGTGATAACGAGCCAGGCAACGGTTAATGGAATCACCTTCCATCGTCTGGCCATCAAGGGATTTGCCAAACGTGCCGATGCGATGAGTCTTTGCCGTTCGATTCAGGCGCGGAAGGGACAATGTTTCGTGCGTGAAGGCGCGCCCAACGCGGCGCCTCTTCAGTGGGCGGCTGCAAAAGGGCGTCGGTTCGCTTCACGCTGAAATGAAGGATCGATAAAGTAAGATTCGATAAAAGCATGAAACCCCGGAAGATCTGTCTTCCGAGGTTTCATGCTGTCACCAAGTCTGTGATCATGGCCGCGTGCCTGCGGGATTGGTTTCGTCGGGTGGATAGGTGCCATGGCCTTCGCGCACTTTTCCATCTGAAAAGATCAGAACTTCGCTAACCACGATATTCTTCTGATTCCGATACTGGATGACCAATATGTTTAGGCCGGCAAAAATCCGTTCTACCGTGAAATGCAGGTCCGGAATATGTTGCAGGCCTTTCGACCAATATCCCCGAAAGGATTCCTTTCCGCGAATATAGCCTTCCGTTTTCGGAAGCAGCCCTGCGGCCACGGGCGACGTGAAGACAATATCTTCGTGGAAATGATCGAGTAGCCGCTCCAGATCATGGGCGTTCCAGGCGCTCTGCCATTCTTCCGCGAATTTGGCCCAATCGATTATGCCGGAATCCATGGACGTTCGCGATACCATTTGGTGATGACGTGCTTCACCCCTGAACGTACCTTCATGCCATGGTGCAGGCTTGAAGGGTTATAGGCTCCCGGCGCCAGCCGATTATTCCACGCAAGCAGCTTGCCGGTTTCCGGTTGAACCGTCTTCCCGATCTTGATGAAGCGGGTTGCGCCGCCAGCTTCTGGCTGGTTGAGATAGATCATCAAGGTCCAGGTGCGATTGCCCGCCGTTCCGCAATATTTATCGAAATCGGCGCCCTTAGGATCGAAATAATCCGTATGCGCCTTGAATTCTTGTCCAGCGGCATATCGTTGCCCCTGCATCGGTTCGCCATGGACGGGATCGATCCCAGCAAAGGCCGCGAGCCTTGCGTCGATTTTTGCGACAAGTGGTTCGGCGGCGTCGAGTTCACATGTTTCGCTGGTGCGAAAATAATGATCGCCATTGGCATCGGCAATTGTCGATGGACGCCGCTTGGCATCGATCAATTGCATGAGACCGCCACATTCCTCCGGCGACAGGAAATGACGAGCGATGAACAAAGTCAGTTCACGATTAGGGACGTGCTGGACACCGGGATGTCTGGCAATCCAGTCCGGATTGCCATCGGGAGATAGGGGGCTCTGGCGGTCCGACATGACGAATCCGAACTGGTAAAACTTTCTTGGCGGCCCGCTAGCTATCGCTCGACGCTATAAATGCAAGGCTGACAGCTTCGCTATTGCGCTTGTCATAAATGCGACATGTAACTGTCATCATTGCGTAATCGCCGTTGCCTAGCAGGCGTCGGTGGCCAAAAGGGGGCGGTATCATGCATTTGCCGATCGGCGAAGCGGCGCGAAGATGGACAGGGCGCCTGCGCCCTATCGGCGGTGTGGCAATCATCGAAAAGACGGTTCTGGCGCTGCTGGCCATTCAAATGGCGCGATTGGTCTGGGTGGTCTTCACGCCCATGGGTAGCTTTGGTCCGTGGCCTGGTCCGCAATCCCAATTTCCTTCTCCAGCAGCCCGCCAGTTTCTCTTTGCGAACTTCGATCCGTTTTTCCCTGCTGCGCCGCAACAGGAAAGCACTGGTGTTGTGACGTCCCTGGCGCTGACCCTATATGGTGTGAGATTGAACGAGGGGACGGGTCTGGGGTCGGCCATCATTGCCGGGCCGGACGGTGTGCAAAACAGTTTTGCGGTCGGAGACGAAATCACGTCCGGCGTCATGCTCAAAGCTGTCGCATTCGACCATGTGACCATTGATCGGGGCGGCACGGAGGAACAACTGTTTCTCGATCAGTCCCAATCCGCGTCTCAATCGTCGCAAGAGGCGGCGGCTTCGCCGATGGACAAGAACCCGGAACGGGGACGAGACAATCCGACCGCGGACAGCATTAAGCAGGATGTCGGCATCACTCCCAGAACGGAGAACGGCCGCATCACTGGTCTGATCCTCGTCGCCAAAGGGCCGAGTTTTGAAAATGCAGGCTTTCAAGCTGGCGACGTCGTTACACAGATTGACGGACAAAGCATTACCTCGGCGAGCGACCTGCAAGCGTTGCGGACGAAAATCGTTCCGGGCGCGCGTATTTCCCTGACCGTTGAACGCGGCGCTTCCACCGCAACCATCAACCTTATGCTGCAAGGCCAATGACAAAAAATTTCCTTTTATCTGCCGCAGTCGCGCTTGCTCTGGCTGTTCCCATCGCCGCGCCCGTTTATGCACAGCAGACGCTGAATGTGCGGGACGCCGATATTCGGGCCTTTATTCAGGATGCAGCCCGCGTGACGGGGCGGACCTTTATCATCGACAACCGCGTTCAGGGGAAGGTGTCGGTCGTCACCGACCGGCCGCTGTCACGGTCGGAATATTTTGAGATATTCCTGTCCACCCTACGCGCAAACGGCCTGGTCGCGGTGCCTGCGCCTGGCGGCGCCTATCGCATTCAGCCCGCCGATGGAGCTGCGGGGCAGCCAAGCGCGGTGGGGCGGGCGGCCAATCGAAACCAGTTCGTAACGGAAGTCTTTCGCCTTCATTCCATTGATGCCGCCAGTGCTCTTGAAACGCTCAGACCGCTGGTCAGCAGGGATGGCTCGGTTACCGCCAACCGGGCAGGCAACAGCGTGGTGGTGGCTGACTATGCCGATAATATCGCACGTATTCGGCAGGTCATTGCGCGCATAGATCGCGATACGGCCGCAACACAGACGGTGATGCTGAAAAACGCCGGAGCGCGGGAAATCGCCACCTCGCTTCAGGCATTGATGGCGGGAGGCGGCGGTGAAGGCGGGACTCCGTCCGCCGCGACGGTGGTTCCGATCGACAGCAGCAATTCAGTGGCCATACGCGGGGATGCGGGAACCGTCTCCCGGCTCGTGCAGATGGCGCGCGATCTGGACCGGCAGGCGGCGAGCGGCACGGAAATCCGCGTCTATTGGCTGGAACATGCCGATGCGGAAAAGCTCTTGCCGGTGCTTCAGCAGCTTGTCGGCCAATCGACGAATGAGCCAGTCACCGCATCCGCGCCTGCGGCAAATGGGGCGTCGCCGGCGGGGGCCGCGCCGTCGGCTCCGGCAATATCTTCCGCGAGCACCGGCAACACAGGCATTTCGACGCGCGGCCCCTCGATCGTCACCCGCTATGAAGGGGCTAACGCCATCATCGTCGCGGCGAACAGCGACGTCCAGCGCATGTTGGGCGAAACCATCCGCCAGATCGACACCCGCCGCGAACAGGTGCTGGTGGAAGCCATCATCGTCGAGATCAGCGACGCGGCGGCGAAGAAGCTGGGCGTGCAGTTCCTGATCGGCAGCACGAAGACGGGCTTTGCCGCGACCAACTATTCCAACGCTTCGCCCAATATCCTGACATTGGCGGGGGCGGTGGGCGCTGACAGGCTGGGCGAGACGACCACCACTGTCGTAGCGCCGGACGGAACGCGCACCACAACCACGACACGCGAAAATGGCGATTTGTCCAATACGCTCCAGCAGGCGGCCGTGGACAGCCTGATGAACGCGACCGGCGGTTTCGGCGGGATTGCGACGCAACTCGGCAATCACGGCATCTTCGGCGCGATCGTCAACGCCGTGAAGTCGGATACGGACAGCAACATCCTGTCCACGCCATCTGTCATGACGATGGACAATCAGAAGGCGTCGATCCTCGTCGGCCAGCAGGTGCCCGTGACCACAGGCGAGGCGTTGAGCCAGAATTTCGACAATCAGTTCCGCACCGTCCAGCGGCAAGATGTCGGCATCAAGCTGGAAGTGAAGCCCCAGATCAACGCGGGCGGCGCGATCAAGCTGTTCCTGAAACAGGAGGTGTCGAGCGTCGCCGGACCGGTCAGCAACAACAGCAGCGACCTCATCATCAACAAGCGCGAGATTGAAACCACCGTCACCGTGGACGATGGCGAGATATTGGCGCTGGGCGGCCTGCTGGACGACAATGAGCGCAAGACCATTGAGCGGATTCCGCTGCTGTCCGACATTCCGGGGCTGGGCGAGTTGTTCAAGTCGCGCAGCCGCAGCCGGACCAAGACCAACCTCATGGTCTTCATCCGCCCGACCATATTGCGGAGCAAGGAAGACGCCCAGCGCCTGACGCAGCAACGCTATGGCTATGTCCGGGACATGCAGATGCGACGTAATCCGGATGCGGAACCAGGCATCGACGAACTGGTGCGCGATTATATGGGCGCGCTGCCTCCGGGCGCGGCGGCAGGGCCGGGCGATGCGGTCGTCCCGCCGCCGCCGCAAGTGATCGAGCCTATGACCCGTCAGTCGAGCGGTGTCGTGCGCCCGGTAGAGATTCCGGCAAGCGAAGCACGGCCATGAGCGATCAGGGCGATCCCGATCCGATCCCGCCTTATGTCGCGGCGCGGGCGCTGGACATACCCTATCTATTTGCCCGGCGGCATGGCGTGGTGCTGTTGCCGGAAGACGACGGTAGGCTGGCGGTCGCGGTAAGGGAGGGGAGCGATCCCCGGATGCTCCTTGAAGTGAGGCGGCATCTGGCGCGCAGTTTCGACGTGCGCTTCGTCGACGCGGCGCAGTTCGACCGGCATCTGTCCGATCATTATGCGATGGAGGGCAGCGCGGCGGCGATGGCCGGTTCCATCGACATGGGCGCGGACGAGCTGGACATGCTGGCGGCGGATATTCCGACGGCGGACGATCTGCTCGACAGCGCCGACGATGCGCCCGCGATCCGCCTTATCAACGGCATCATCGCCGAAGCGGCGCGGCAGGGCGTGTCGGACATTCATATCGAGCCTTATGAAACGGGCCTCGTCGTGCGGATGCGGGTGGATGGCGTGCTGCGCGAGACTTTGCGGATGCCGCCGCATGTCGCGCCGGTGGTGGTGAGCCGTATCAAGGTGATGGCGCGGCTCGACATTGCGGAGCGGCGTGTGCCGCAGGATGGGCGTATCGGGTTGACTCTGGGCGGGAAGTTGCTGGACGTGCGTGTTTCGACGCTGCCGAGCCGGGCGGGCGAGCGGGTGGTTTTGCGTATCCTGGACAAGGAAAATGCCGGGATTTCGCTGGAATTGCTGGGCATGACGGGGGCGGCGGATCGGATATTCCAAGAGGGACTTAAAGAACCGAACGGGATTATATTGGTTACCGGTCCTACAGGGTCGGGCAAGACGACCACGCTTTATGCGGGATTGCGGCATTTGAACGATGGGACGCGCAATATCCTGACGGTCGAAGATCCGGTCGAATATGCCGTCGAAGGCGTGGGGCAGACGCAGGTTAACGCCAAGGTTGGCCTCACTTTCGCGGCAGGTTTGCGCGCCATCCTGCGTCAGGATCCCGATGTCGTGATGGTCGGCGAAATCCGCGACCGGGAGACGGCGGAGATCGCCGTGCAGGCTTCGCTGACGGGGCATCTCGTCCTGTCGACCGTCCACACCAATGACGCGGTGGGGGCGATTACCCGGATGCGGGACATGCGGGTCGAGCCGTTCCTGCTGGCCTCCACCCTGCGTGCGGTCATCGCGCAGCGACTGGTGCGGCGGCTGTGCCAGCATTGCCGCGAGCCGGTGCAGGCGGACAAGTCGGCCAGCGCCCTGCTTGGTTTCGATCCCGGAACAATCATCTATCGCGCCAAGGGCTGCGATGAGTGCAGCGGCACAGGCTATAAGGGCCGGATCGGCGTGTTCGAGGCGATCCGCATCGATGACACCATCCGCCGCCTCATCAACGATGGGGGCGATGAATCGCTGATCGCGCGCCATGCGTTCCTGAACGCGCCCAATCTGGGGTCGGCGGCGCGGGCGCTGGTGCGCGACGGGCAGACCACGGCGGAGGAAGCCATCCGCGTGTCGCGGCGCGACGCGATCGAGGCGGAAACCATCTCCGATGGCTGAGTATGACTATATCGCGATCGATCCGGCGGGGAAGGAACGCAAAGGCAGCGTCAAGGCCGAAACGGTCGAGGATGCGCGGGCGCGGCTCGACGCGCGCAAGCTGTTCATCGTGCGGATCGAGCCGGGCACGGTCGAAGCGGCGCGCAAACGGGCGGGGCTGGCGCTGCGGACGCCGCGCCTGAGCGCCAAGGAACTGACGCTGTTCACGCGGCAATTGTCGACGCTGGTGCAGGTCAGCCCGCTGGAAGAGGCGCTTCGCACCATCGGGCGGCAGAGCGAGCAGGATCATGTCCGCGCCATCGTGGGAAAGGTCCATGCGGGCGTGCTGGAAGGGCGGCGGCTGGCCGATGCGCTGGCCGCGGAACCGAAAAGCTTTCCGCCGCTCTATCGGGCGATGATTTCGGCGGGCGAAAGCTCCGGCAGCCTGCCCACGATCATGGAACGGCTGTCCGACCTGATGGAGCGGCAGGCGGTGATCCGGTCCAAGGTGCTGACCGCCATCGCCTATCCCAGCGTGCTCGCGATTTTCGCTGTGTGCGTGGTGGCGGCGCTGATGATCTTCGTCGTGCCCAAAGTGGTGGAGCAGTTCGATACGGTGGGCCAGGAATTGCCGCTGCTGACGCGGATGGTGATGGGCGTTTCAGCCTTTCTGGCGGGCTATTGGTGGCTGCTGCTGATCCTGATGGGTCTGGGCGGTTTTGCCTTCTGGCGGGCGCTCAGGCATGAGGGGTTCCGCTATCGCTTCGACGCGACGCTGTTGCGCCTGCCGCTGCTGGGGCGGCTGATCCGCGACCTGCATGCGGCGCGGATGGCGCGAACGCTCTCCACCATGGTCGCGAGCCGGTTGCCGCTGATGGAGGGGTTGTCGCTGACCACGCAGACGGTGCATAATCGGGTGCTGCGGCAGGCTTCGGAACAGATCGTCGAGGCCATTCGCGGCGGCGGGAGCCTGTCGGCGGCATTGCGGCGGGCGGGCGTGTTTCCGCCGCTGCTGGTCTATCTCGCGGCGAGCGGGGAGAGCGCGGGGCGGCTGGACACGATGCTGGAGCGGGCGGCGGACTATCTGGAGCGGGAGTTCGACAGCTTCACGTCCGCTGCGCTGGCCATGCTGGAGCCGATCATCATCATCGCGATGGGCGGCATCGTCGCCGTCATCATCCTGTCTATCCTGCTGCCCATCTTGCAGTTGCAGAGCCTGACCGGGGCCTGAGGAGTGAATATGTTGACCAGGACTTTAACCTCCGTTCGTGCCACGCCTGTCGGAGCATGCATGAAAATATCCCGCTGGCGCTCGCCCTTCGACAGGATCGGGGCGAACGGGGGAGGGAATAACCCGTCAGGCAGGCGTTCCGCCGAACACGGCTTCATGTTCATGAGGCGTTCCGCCGAACACGGCTTCACGCCCGTGAGGCGTTCCGCCGAACACGGCTTCACGCTGGTCGAACTTATGGTCGTGATCGTCATCATCGGCCTGCTGGCGACGATCGTGGCGATCAACGTCATTCCGGCGACCGACACGGCGCGGATCGAAAAGGCGAAGGCGGATATTTCCACCATCGAGCAGGCGCTGGAGCAATATCGGCTCGATAACCTGACCTATCCGGCGGGAACGGACGGGTTGCAGGCGCTGCTGACGCCGCCTGCTTCGCTGACGCAGCCGCAGCGTTACCGGCGCGGGGGTTATATCAAGAAGCTGCCCAACGATCCGTGGGGGCGGCCCTATAGCTATGTCGTGCCGGGCAGGAAGGGTTCATTCGACATCGTGTCGCTGGGCGCGGATGGCCAGCCGGGCGGCGAGAATGAGAATGCCGATCTTTATTCCAGCGCGCTTTGATGGTGCGCTGGCCTACCTATCGGGGAAAGGTCTGGCATGTTCGTAACGGCACGACACGCGGTAGTTGAGAAGCGTGTGGGTGGCTTCTCGACTGCGCTCGAAGCGAACGGGGGTGGGGTGCGCGGCTTCATGTTTTTGAAGCGTGCCGACGAACAGGGCTTCGGTTCTTTGGAGCGTTCCGCCGAACACGGCTTCACGGCCGTGAGACGTTCCGCCCAACAGGGCTTCACGTCTTTGGAGCGTTCCGCCCAACAGGGCTTCACGCTGATCGAACTGATGGTCGTGCTGACGATCATCGGTTTTATTTCGGCGGCCGTCGTGCTGGCGATGCCGGACCCGCGTGGGCGGGTGATCGAGGATGCCGACCGCTTTGCCGCGCGCGTTGCCGCCGCGCGCGACGAAGCGGTCGTCACCTCACGTCCGATGGGCGTGTGGGTGTCGGCTTCCGGCTATGGCTTTCAGCGCCGGGAAGGCGCGCAGTGGGTAACGGTGGAGGACAAGCCCTTCGTCACCGCCAACTGGAAAGCGGGCACGCGGGCGCTGGTGGGCAAGGAAGGATTGCGGCAGATCGGTTTCGACGGAACGGGCCTTCCCACCGATCCGCTCAAGGTGACGCTGGCGCGGGAAGGCGAGCGGGTGTCGGTGACGGTCGATATGGCCGGAAAGGTCATGGTCGGTGGGTGATCCCGCTCTTTGTCGTGGTGAACGCGGTTTCACGCTGCTCGAAATGCTGGTGGCCTTGGCGGTGTTCAGCCTGGCGGCGCTGGCGCTGGTGCGCTTGCAGGGGGTGACGCTGCGGACCGCCGCCGATCTCGACAGCAAGGCGCTGGGGCAGATCGTGGCGCGCAACCTGATGGTCGAGACGCAGACCGATCCCGCGCCGCCTTCGGTCGGCGAGGAAGAGGGCGACGTCGAAAATGGCGGACGGCGCTGGCATTGGAAACGCGCAGTGAAGGCGACCGACGACAAGCGGCTGTTGCAGGTGGACCTGACCGTCGATGGGCAACCGGGCGCTTCGCCGGTGGCGTTGAGCTTCGTGCGGGTGGTGGGGTGATGCAGGCTCCCGGAACGCGCCGTGAGCGGGGCTTTACGTCTTTGAAGCGTTCCGCCGAACACGGCTTCACGTCTTTGGAGCGTTCCGCCGAACACGGCTTCACGCTGATCGAACTGCTTGTCGCGCTGATGATCTTTGCGATGCTGGCGGGCGCGGGCGTGCTGTTGCTGGGCAATAGCGTGTCGGCGCAGGCGCAGGTGAAGGCGCGGCTCGACGATCTGGCGGCGGTGCAGCGGGCGGGCGGCGCGCTGGCGGCCGATCTGGGGCAGGCGGTGCCGCGCATCAGCCGCACCGAAACGGGGACGCTGGCGCCCGCCTTCTGGTCTCATCGCGAGGGCGAGGGGATGCCGGCGATGCAGTTCGTGCGGGGTGGCTGGGACAATCTGGGCAACCTGCCGCGGCCTTCGCTCCAGAAGGTTGAATATTGGGTGCGGCAGGGAAGGTTGGAGCGGCGGACCTATGCACAGGTCGATGGGGCGGCGGGGGATGAGCCTGCCGCGCTGCTCGATCATGTCGAGGATGTGGCTTTGCGCTTTCGCGATGCGGATGGGGAGTGGCGCGAGGAATGGACGCCGACGCAGCCAGACCTGATGCCGCGCGCGGTCGAGATGACGGTGACGCGGACGGGTGAGCCGCCGGTGACGTTGCGTTTTCTGGTGGGGCCGGGTCCGGTGGAAGAACGAGCGGTCGAGGGGGAGGCTGATCTTGGCTGACCCTCGGAAAGACGGTGAGCGGGGCGCGGCTCTGCTGACGGTGCTGCTGCTGGTGGCGGTGATGGCGGTGGTGGCGGCCTCCGCGCTGGAGCGGCTGGCGCTGGCGACGCGGATGACGGGCAATGGCGGCGCGGTCGATCAGGCGCGGGCCTTTGCCGATGCGGGGATGGAGATTGCGCGGCTGAAGATTGGCGATCTGGTGGCGGCCAATCCGGGCAAGACGACGCTGGCGGGCGGATGGATGGGCGCGCCGCGCGATATTCCGGTGCCCGGCGGAATGGTGACGGCGCGGGTGAACGACGGGGGGAATTGCTTCAACCTCAACAGCGTGGTGGCGGGAGAGAGCGAGGCGAATTTGAAGGTGCGGCCGGTGGGCGTGTCGCAATTCCAGGCGCTGTTGCAGGCGTTGGGCGTCGATGCGCGGCAGGCGCAGGTGGTGGCGGCTTCGCTGGCGGACTGGATCGACAGCGACAGCATGCCGCAGCCTGGCGGGGCGGAGGATGAAACCTACGCGCAGGCGGAGCGGCCCTATCGCACGGCCAACCGCTTCATGGTGGACGCGAGCGAATTGCGGGCGGTGCATGGGGTGACGCCCGCCATCTACGATCTGGCGCAGCCCTGGGTGTGCGCGCTGCCGACGGCGGACCTGTCGCCGATCAATGTGAATACGCTGCTGCCCGATCAGGCGCCCTTGCTGGTCATGCTGCTGCAAGGGCAGATGAGCGTGGCGCAGGCGCGGCAAGTGCTGGCGCAGCGGCCGGAGCAGGGCTACGGCAGCGTGAAGCAGTTCTGGGACGTGCAGAAGCAGGTGGGCATCAATCCGCTGGAGGAAGCGGCGCAGCAGGTGAAAGTGACGACAGGATTTTTCGGGGTGGACGTGGCGGTGAATGTCGGGGGAACGCAGATGGTGGAGCGCGGGCTGATCGACGCCCGGCAAAGCCCGGCGACGCTGGTGCGGCGCAATTGGGGAAGCGGCGCATGAGCGGGCGCGAAGGATTGATCGTCGCTCTGCCAGACGAAGCGGGCGGGGAGCCGCTGTGGATGCGGGTGGTGGATGGCGCGGTCGTGCAGCGGGGCGCGGGGGCGAACTGGCTGGCGGCCTGCGGACTGACGGCGCTGCCGTCGGAAATGGTTGTTATGCTGGTGCCGCCCGCAGCGCTGGTGACGCTGCACTGGGCGCTGCATCCCGATCTGCCCGTGCGGCAGGGGCGCAGCGTGGCGCGGCTGGCGGCGCTAGCCGGGGGGATCGTGCCGCCGGACCAGTTGTTCGCGGCGGCGGATGAGAATGACGACCCGGCAAGGCCGCATCTGGTGGCGCTCGCGGCGCGGAGCGATATGCAGCATTGGCTGCTTTGGGCGCAGCATCATGGGCTGGACCCGGACATGATCGTGCCCGCGCCTTTGTTGCTGCCGGAGCCGGAGGAGGGCTTTGCGCGCGGCATCATTGGCGGCGCGGCGGTGTGGCGCGGGCGGGACGTGGCGTTCAGCGGCGATATGGCATTGGCCGAAATGGTCGGCGAGGCGGAGGTGCAGGAAGTCGCTCGGGCGCAGGTGGAGGCGCGGGCGATCGCGGCGCTGGAAAGGCCTGCGCTTAACCTGCGGCAGGGCGATTTCGCCAGGCGCACGCGACGCGATTGGGACAAAAAGACGCTGGGGCGGATCGCGCTTTGGAGCGGCTTCGTCCTGCTGGTCAGCCTGTTGATCTCCGTTGTTGGCGTGACGCGGGAACATATGGCGGCCAAACGGCTGGACGCCCAAAGCCTGACATTGGCGCGGGAAGTGCTGCCGGATGCCACCGACGTAGCGTCAGCGGAAAGCGAGATGGATCGGCAACTCGCGGCGCGGGGTGCGGGCGGCTATGCCTTCACGGCGCCGGTCGCGGGGCTGATGCGTGCGATGCAGGATAGTCCGGGCGTGTCCATGACGGCCTTGTCGCGCGATGCCGACGGGATGATCCGGGCGACGCTGGCGGCGGCAAAGGCGGATGACATCAACAGCGTGCTGCTGGCCTTGCAGGCGGCGGGCTTCACGATCACGGCCACGCCGTCCCAGGACCCGGGCGGGCGGACGCTGGCGGACATAACGGTGCGGCCATGATGGAACGGTGGAAAACGATGTGGGGCGAACGGTCGCCACGCGAGCAATGGATGCTGGGCGTGATGTTCGCGCTGCTGGCGGTTGTCGCGCTGTGGCTGGGCATCGTGCGGCCGCTGGAGCTGGCGCAGCGGTCGGCGCATGCGGCGCTGGGCGAGGCGACCGACCGCCATGCGTCGATCCGGGGCAAGGTGAAGCTGCTCAAGTCCCTGCCGCGCGCCGCCGCGCCGGCCTCGTCCGGAACGCCGCTGGACCAGTTTGTCGGGCAGAGCGCGGGCGAAGCGGGACTGACGCTGGAACGCGCACAGGCGCAAGGCGCCGACCGGATGGACATCGCCATCGCCGCCGTCCGGCCCATGGCGCTCCTGACATGGCTTGCCGGGCTGGAGGCGCAGGGCGTCAGAGTAGAAACGATGAGCGCGCGGCCATCGCCGACGGCGGGCAGCATATCGGTGCAGGCGGTGCTGGTGCGGGGAGCGGCGCAATGATGGGCCTTTCCCTGTCGCGGCGGATGCGGATCGCGCTGATCCTGATATTCGCGGCGGGCCTGCTGCTGTTCCTGCCGATGCGGATGGCGTTGGGCATGGCCGGGCTGGAGCGGTTCGGGCTGTCGGCCCGCGATGTGCGCGGCGTGCTGTGGAGCGGGCGGATCGACCGGCTGATGCTGGGCGAAACTTCGCTCGGTTCCGTTCATGCCGGGTTGTCGCCGGCGTCGTTGCTGATGGGGCGGGCGCGGTTCGACCTGTGGCGGCGAACGGGCGCGGCGGACGATATAAGCGGGGCGATCACCGCCGGTTTCGGCAGGATCGGCGTGGACGATCTGACAGGCCCCGTTCCTCTGGGCCGCAGCTTTGCACCGCTGCCGCTGAGCAGTTTTTCGATGAACGATGTGACGGCCACTTTCACCGGCACGCTTTGCGGTCATGCGGAAGGACGGGTGCGCGCCCATATGGCGGGGCAATGGCCGGGGCTGAATCTGGCGCAGGGGCTGTCGGGGGAGGTCCGCTGCGACGGGGAGGCGCTGCTGCTGCCGCTGGTGAGCCAGTCCGGCATGGAAAAGATCGATCTGCGGATCTGGCGGTCAGGCCGCTATGTGGCGGAAATGCGGGTGGAGACGGCCGATCCAACGCTGGCGGCGGCGCTGGCCAGCGCGGGCTTTGCCGAAGCGGGTGGCGTTCGCGTGCTGAAGGTCGAAGGGACGCTGTGATCGAGCCTCTGGCCGCCCTGTCCGGCGGGATTGCCGGTGCGATCGCGGGCAGTTTCCTCGCGACGCTGATCCTGCGCTGGCCGCAGGGACGGGGCGTCATGCGGGGGCGTTCGGCCTGCGACGGGTGTGGGCGGACGCTGGGCGCGGGCGATCTGGTTCCGCTGCTGAGCGCTATGGTGCATCGGGGGAAATGCCGGACGTGCGGAGCGAGGATCGATCCCCTGCATGGCCGGGTGGAAGCCGGTTGCGCCATGATCGGGGCGCTGGCGGTCGGCTTCGCGCCGGATGTGGCGGGGGTTGGCTGGGCGCTGTTGGGATGGATATTGCTGACGCTGGCGGTGCTGGACTGGCGGCATTTCTGGTTGCCTGACGCATTGACCCTGCCGCTTGCCTTCCTGGGCTTCACCCTTGGTCTGTGGGTGACGGATGCAGCGTTGACGGACCGGGCGATCGGCGCGGTGGCGGGCTATCTGGCGCTGCTAGCGGTGTCGCAGGGCTATCGGCTGGCGCGCGGGCGCGAGGGGCTGGGGCTGGGCGACGCGAAGCTGTTGGGCGCGCTGGGGGCTTGGTTCGGGTGGCAGGCGCTGCCGTTCATCCTGTTGCTGGCGGCTGGAACGGGCCTGCTGGCAATGGCTGGAAGCATGGTGCTGGGCAAAATGGTGGAGCGCACGACGCAGGTTCCGCTGGGCACGTTTCTGGCCGTGGCGGCTGTGCCGGGGTGGTGGCTGTCGGCCCTGTTGCTGGGATAGGCGCGCTCCTTCCCCCTCAGATGGCGGGGAAAGGAGCGCGCGGATCATCAAGGCGTGGAATAGATTTTGAAGCCGCGAATAATCATGTCGCCCCTGCCGTCATCATAGGCGCTGTTGGTTTTGACGGCGACGTCCATGATCGGATACCAGCGGAATCCGTTAAAAGGATTGACCGACTGATAGCTTTCCTTCCCGTCGATGAACCAGGTGATGTAGTCGCGCTGGATATCGATGGCATAGCGGTGGAAATCCTGGCTGTAGCCGCTCCAGCCATAAGCCTGATCGGTCTGTATGACCGCGCCGCTCTGAAAGGTGCGGGTGATGTTCGCGCCGCCGTGGATGGTGTGCGCGACATAGCGGTCGAAATCCCAGTAGCTTTGCTGGCCGAACCCTTCATAGACGTCGATTTCCGGCGGCCAGCCGCTGGTCGACACAAGCCAGAAGGCGGGCCATGCGCCGCGCCGGTCGGGCATTTTCGCGTCCCATTCATATTGGCCATAGCCGATCTGGGTCGCCAGATAGTTCCGGCCATCCAGCACCGAAGCGCCATAAGACCAGTTGCGCCCTTCATAATAGATGGGCTGTTTGAGCTTCTGGCTGTGCAGGACCAGACCCTTGTCGCTCCAGTAGACCGGCCCTTCGACGCCGGGAAATACCGACGAATCGAGATAAAGACCGGTTTCCTCATTCGCGATCTGCGTGCGGCCATTGGCGAGCGACGTCGCCCAGCGGTTCCATCCGCCTTCGGGTGAACGCTTGTGCGTTTCCTTCTGAAGCTCGAACTGGAGCGTGCCGGTCGCGGCGAAGGTGCGCGGGGCGCGGAACGTGCCCGTTGCCTTGGCCGTGGCGGTCGCGCTGCTGCTGGCGGTGACGGTCGCGGTGGATTGACCTTGCAGGCCACCCCATGGGGCTTCGCGCATCTTGAGCTGGAACTGTTGTCCATCCTGCGCGGTGATGATGGGCACGGCGACGGTCTGCCGCAGCGGATCGCCGGGGCGGAAAATGGCGACCGTATCGACAGTCTGGTAATTGATGTTGGATTTGGCCGCACTGGTGCCTGAACCGTTGACGGTGGTGAGGCGGATGATGACCGTATTGGGCGTGGGCCGGTCCAGCGTGAGCGGGACATAGGCGACGTTGACGCCTGGCTGGAATGTGGCGTTGCCCAGCGAGGCCGTTGCCTTGTCCGGCAGTTTCGTGCCGCTTGCGAAATTGAAGGAGGCGAAGGCGCCTTCGGTGCGACCGCTATAGTCCACGCTGCTGGTGGTGGATGCTGCCGCATAGCCCGCCTTATTCACCAAAAGTGTCCTGAAGGGTTGGCGGGAGTGGCGTAAGCCTCTGATCTGAATTAGGAACTGGGTGTCTAAGCCGAACCTGCCGCAGGGCAGAAAATGCCACGGGCCACACCCGCCATGAACGATGATATCGCAAGCTCATTTGGATTCCCAGCAGTCGGCCGCAAGAAAATCACAGCTGCGTTCGACGGTGGCCGGCTTACCTCGGATGGCGGTGTTCTACTGCTTGCACAGGCCGAGCGCGCGATGGGGATTTGCCAGCGCCTGGCGGCTTGTATTGCCGATCCGCGCGATCCAGCGCGGGTGATCCATCGCCTGGATGACATTCTGCGTGCCCGTGTGTTCGCGATTGCGTGCGGCTATGAGGATGCCGATGATCTCGATGCTCTGCGCGACGATCCAGGCTTCCGCCTGGCGCTCGGCAAGCTGCCGGAATCGGGCGCGGGGCTGGCCAGCCAACCGACGATGAGCCGGTGGGAAAATGCACCGACTACGCGCGAACTGGCCAGCATGATGGCCGCGATGATCGACATCTACTGCGCCAGCTATCCCGCCCCTCCGACAGCGGTCACGCTGGATATCGACGACACGTGCGACGTCGTGCATGGCTATCAACAGCTCTCGTTCTGGAACGGGCATCATGGGGAGCGCTGCTTCCTACCGATCCATATCTACGACACCGCGACCGGCAGGCCGGTGGCCATGCTGCTGCGCACAGGCAAGACGCCTTCTGGAAAGGAGGCGGCGGGGCACATCCGACGCCTGGTGCGTCACCTGCGCCGTAATTGGCCCGATACCCACATCACTATCCGCGGCGACGGGCACTATGGTCGACCCGAGGTCATGGCCTACTGCGATGCGGCCCGCGTCGATTACGTGTTCGGCCTGCCCACCAATTCAGCGCTGCGCGCCGATCCCGCCATTGTTGCGGTCGCCGATGCCTGCGCGGTCAAGCGCGCCCAGCGTCAGTGTCCCGTCCTGCGCAACTATGCCGAGACCCGCTATGGGGCAAAGACCTGGAAGTGCCAGCGTCGCGTCGTTGCACGGATCGAGGCCAGCACGCTGGGCATGGACATCCGCTATGTCGTCACCTCGTTGGCAACAGGATCGGCCGAGCACATCTACGACACGCTCTACTGCGCGCGTGGTCAGGCCGAGAACCTGATCAAGCGCCACAAGTCCCAGCTCGCCAGCGACCGAACCTCGTGCCGCTCGGCCAATGCCAATCAGATGCGCCTGATACTGCACACTGCCGCATACTGGCTGCTATGGCGCATCCAGCAGGCGATGCCCAGGACCGCTGCTCTGGCAAGCGCGGAGTTTACCACCTTGCGCCTGCGGCTGCTCAAGGTCGCTGCGCGCGTCGTAGAAAGTGCTAGCCGCATCCGCATTGCCTTCGCTTCCGCCTGTCCGGATGCCGACCTGTTCCGCGCCCTCGTTCTCCGGCTGAAGCCTGCGCCGACGTAGCCCATGCGGCAGCGCCGCAGAACTCCGAGCCCAGCCCTTCAACCCGAAAAGCCCATCAATCCGAATGCGGTGAAACAAACGCCAGCGATGCCGGTCGTCCGCGCAATACAGCCAGCCGCAGCAAATGCCCAGAGCGGGCCCGAAACCGAGCGTCGTGAATAAGAGAGGATAGGATGATGATGTTGTTGTCGTAGAGGTTTGAGTGCTAGCGGTTGTGCTGCTTTGTGTGGAAGGGAGCGATGTCCCCATGTTCATCACTGCCGCCGTCGCACTGAAGGCGAGCAGGATCATCGCGCCGGCCCCTGCTGGACCAACGCTTTTTAGCTTATTCAACATGAACGACCCCCGTTCTTTTGGTTTATTGCATAGGAAAAGCCCCGGTCTTCCTCCTTTCTTTTTGAGCCAAAATGATTGAATAAATCCTTGCGGCGAAAGCGGATCGTCGCATGTATTCAAAGTATAGATTGCGTTAATCATGGCAATTTCAGGCCATGATCCGACTCTATAATATTTGATTTCAATTAAGGTATACAGTTCATTGCCGAAACGATTTATCGCTCGGTCGTTCAGATGGAACGGTGAACGGAACTATGGTGGTGATATACTGTTGTAATGCGGCGACGCTGTCCCGCGTGATAAAGCGGGATGAAATATAGGCAAATATCGACTGAATATCGACCGCGCTGCTTTCAGTTCGTGGCGAGATCGATAAGGGAGGTGATGTCGACATGCGCCTCCAGTTGCATCGCAATGTCATCGAGCGCGGCGTTCACGCTGGCGCCATAATCCTGTTCCGAAGAAGACAGGTTCCACCGGTTCAGAAAAGCCTTGCGGAGGACGGTGCTGCCGAACAGCCCATGGACATAGGTGCCGAGCACACGCCCGTCGGGGCTGGATGCTCCGTCGGGGCGCGCGCCATCCAGATGCGCGAAGGGACGGCCGCAATCGGGACCGGCGCTCTGCCCCATATGCATTTCATAGCCGGTGAAGGGGGCGCCGAGCGCACGTCCCGCCACCTGTTGCAGGGTCTTGTCGCCGGACAATATGGTTTCGATGTCCAGCAGGCCCAGCCCCTCTATCGTGCCCGCCGGGCCTTCGATGCCATGCGGGTCGGCGATCCGGCGGCCCAGCATCTGATAACCGCCGCATATCCCCAGCACAGCGCCGCCGCGCCGGTGGTGAGCGAGGATGTCGATGTCCCACCCCTGCGCGCGCATGGCCTGCATGTCGGCCACGGTCGCTTTCGATCCGGGCAGGATGACGAGGGATGCTTCCGCCGGAATGGGGCTGCCGGGAGGCACCATGACGAGGTCGATGTCGGGTTCGATCTTGAAAGGATCAAGGTCGTCGAAATTCGAGATGCGGGGCAATATGGGGCAGGCGATGGTGAAGCGCGTGCTATCCGAGCGCCGGTTCTTTTCGAGGATGACGGCGTCTTCGCTGGGCAGGCGGGCGACGGCGCTGAGCCATGGAATGACGCCGAAACCGCGCCAGCCGGAAATCGATTCGATCTGGCGGTAGCCATCCTCGAAAAGGGCGGGATCGCCGCGGAACTTGTTGATGAGGAAGCCCCGGATCATGGCGGCGTCTTCTGGATCGATGACGGCCTTGGTGCCGACTATGGAGGCGATGACGCCGCCCCGGTCGATGTCGCCAACCAGTATCACCGGCACATGGGCTGTACGAGCGAAGCCCATATTGGCGATGTCGCCCGCGCGCAGGTTGATTTCGGCGGGCGACCCCGCGCCTTCCACGACGACGATGTCGCATTGCGCGCTGAGCCGGTTGAAGCTGTCCATCACTTCGGAAAGAAGCTGTCCGCGCGCCTGCCGGAAATTCCCTCCACCCAGCGTTCCGCGCACGCGGCCGTTAACGATGAGCTGCGATGTGTGATCGGCCTGAGGCTTTAGCAGGACGGGGTTCATGTCGCTATGCGGATCGACGCCCGCGGCCATGGCCTGCAAGGCTTGCGCGCGGCCGATCTCTCCGCTGTCGATGGTCACGGCGGCGTTGTTGGACATGTTCTGCGGCTTGAAGGGACGGACGCGGTAGCCGCGCCGCACCAGCGCGCGGCATAGTCCGGCGACGAGCACGGACTTGCCGACGTCCGATCCGGTTCCCTGTAGCATGATGGCGCCCATGGCCTTGCTCCCTGAAGGCAGGAGAGGAGCATGGCAAGGGTTCAGGCCACGATTGTGGCTATGCCGCAGCGCATTTCATGAACGCGCACATCCGCCGTGCCCAGCCGGACGCCCAGCAGCGCGGTCACATTGTTCAATATGCCGTCGAGCAGGGGCGCGGTCGTGCCCAGCAGCGCGCCAATAGGGGCGGTCAGGGGACTGAGGCCGACCTTGATCCCGAGAAGATAAACGTCGATCTGCGCCTGTTTCAGGAGGCTGACGGCGAGGCCCTGCGTCAGATCCTGGGTGTGGACGGTCTTGGTCTGCTGGGCGCTGATTTCCGCCGGAGAGAAATGGACCGGCTGCGCCTGAACGCCCCCCAATGCGATATTGGCATAGCCGGTGACGCGGGTGCCGAGCGCCTGCGCCAGTGTTGCGGGTCGGAGGTTGGGCGGCGTGGAGAAATTGGTCAGCGCATTCGTATCGACGTCGGTCAGCGCCACGGTGCCGATGGAAGGTGTGACCAGCAGCGTGACGCCATTGCCGGGTGCGCTTCGGGCGCAATTGATGTCGGACAGGCGCGCTTCGGCCGAGGCAAGTTCGACATAGAGGGGAATACGGACAGATGCGAGGGGGGCAAGCGCCGCCGCCACGCTGCTTTCCAGATAGATGCGCGTCTGGGCCGTCCGCAATACGACATTGCGATCCGAGGTGATGCTGAGCAGCGGGGAGCGCGCTTCACCGCTGCCCAGGATCAGCTTGAGCCGGGTGCTGCTGAGGCCGGGGACGCCCAGTTGCAGATCGACGGGCACGGATGTTCCCGGCCCGGGGTTCAGGATCATGCGGAGCATTGAGAAGGCGTCCATCAAAATGGTCGGCTGCCCGGTCGCGTCGCCCGTGCTTCCGGACGGTCCCAGATCGATAATGTCCTTGAGGCGCACGGTGCGGCCGGGGATGCTGTTGCCGATGCGGCGCAGTGTGGCGGCGGTCTGGCTGTCCGTCACGCCATCGGCAACGGCATTGACGATGTCGCCGACGGGAATGTGGCGGTCGAACAATTGGGCGAAGGCTTCGTCCTGACGACCGAGCCTGAGTTGCAGGGCGTCGGCCATGCCGAGAAGGTCCACCTTTGCATTGAGCAACCCCTGCGTATCCATCACCGAAAGATTGAGGCTGGTCCCGGCAAGGCTGGAAAGCAGCATGTTGGGCAGGCCATCGCTGACCGAAGCCAGCCCCGTGCCGATGGAGAAAGCGGCGGCATCCTTGCGCGCGGCGGTGGCGCGGGCGTTGAGGTTCACGCCGTCCTTACCCACCAGCAAACGGCCGAAAAACAGCGGCGTGCGCCGCCGCACTTCCAGACGCAGCGCGCCGCCGGCCGGATCGCCCGCGACGAAACGGTCGCTGACGGGGACGGAGGGGTCGGGGCGATATTGGCCGTCCTCGACGGAGGTGAGGGAGATGCCGCTGATGCCGCTGCGGGCGATGAGCTGTTCGGCGGCGGGGCGACCTCCGCTGACCGCGGCGAGCGCGGCGGCATCCGCAATGCCTTGCAACTGACGCTTGGCGAGATAGATGGAGCCAAGGTCCACCGCAACCGTCGCCGACCCCGCGAGCATCAGCAGCGATCCGGCGAGCAGTATCGTGACGCCGCCTTTTTGATCGCGGCAAAATGGCCTGAACCTGTGCGAAAATGACTTCATCGTGCGTCGATCCTTATGACGGCGCTGCGTTCAAGGGTGCGCGAGGGAACGGGTATGAAGGAGGAGGAGAAGAGGGGATTGCCCGACAGGTCGTAATCAAGCGTGACGGTGAAGTAGCCGCCGTTCTCGCTGCTGTTCACGCCGATGGGATGGCTGTTGCGAAGGGGCAGGGATGCGGCGCTTGCGGCCACGCTCTGTTGCACCAACGCCTGCCGTTCCGGCGCGTCCAGTCCTGCTACGGCAGAGCGGGCGGCTTCATTGGCGGCCTGTTGCAGGCTGTGCGCCGTCATGAACCATGATCCGTAGATCAATATGCCCAGCAACAGAGCGATGAGCAGGGGGAGCGCGATGGCAGCTTCCACCAGGACGCTGCCGCGCATGTCTCGCTTGAGCGGCTTGGCCATTCGGGCAGGATGCAGGGGCTTTTCCATGACTCCAGCCTAGCCAGGCCGGTTCAATGGACGGTTTTCCCGCAAGTGGAGCGAAGATGCGCGATTTGCGTAAGTAATTTTGGCAGCCGGCGCGCGGGGAGGAGAAAAGGAAAACCATCCCTATCGGTGAATGGAATTATTCCTCCGAAATGGATTCATTTTACGGAATTTACGGGTTCCTCCCTCCGCGTGATGACCAGCACGGCGCCTTCGGAACCATAGAGACCCTGCAAAGGCGCGATGCCGATCTCGGCCGGAACGACGGCCCCGGTGTTGGCGAGCAGGCTGGTGGCGATCTTGCGTTCCCCTTCGCCGCGCAGGACATGGTCCAGTTCCTCACGCAAACGGGGCCGGGCGGGTAGATCGGCCAGATCGGTCAGGCTGATGTGGATCAGCCGGTCGAGCGGCAGCCCGACCATCGCGCAAAACATGTCGTCCGCAAATTCGATGAATCCCCGGCTCGACACCTTCACATGGCCCACGCCGCCATGGATGCACATGGCCTGCATCAAGGCGGCTTTCGCATCGGCCAGGCGGTTGCGCCGCACATCTTCCGTAATGTCGCTCAGCAGCAGGGCCACGCCATCGGGAAAAGGGAAGGTTTCAAACCGTATCCAGCAATTCTCCCGGAAGGGGGAGGGGATGTCGGCCGCGCTGCCCTCTCCCGACTCCATGCTGTGCCGGATATGCGATTGGGTGAGGGATTCAGCCAGTTCGGGCAGGGCTTCCCAGAGCGGCAGTCCCGCCAGATGCCGATCCCATCGGCGCGTCATGGCCAGTGCGGCAGGATTGACATGGCCGATCGTGTAATCGGCGCGGCACAGGATGAGCCCCTGATGAATCCAGGTCGATAGCTGGGAAAGATGATCCGGGCCGGGCGGGGTTTCCGGTCCGTTCAGGGTCAGGGTGCGAAATCGGTCCAGCCCCATGAAGATATGCGTTTCGCGCCCGTGATGCGTGACGAGCAATGGTTCCTGCACGCCAATTTCCCGCCAATGAGCGAAATTGCGGACAAGCTCGGCAGCCGGGACGCTTCGGCCGTAGCGATCATTGAACATGGGACGATCCCCTTCCTCATCATTATTATGAGAAAAGGATACATGCGCGCTGAGAGACGCGAAGGCGCAGACGTATCGAAAGTGGAGGTATCCCGCCCGTCAGCGAGGAGAATGGGTCAGCGGGAAAAAGCTCGTTGCATTTCCACGGCATCAAGGATCTTGCCGCCCGCCATGAACACCGCGCCGGTGCAGGCAAGCGCGAGCAACTGGCCGCCGAAGCCGGGATATTGATGCATATAGACTATGCCTCGCTCCGTCGCGCCAAGGGCAAGGGCGTAGATCACCAGAAACGCCTCGAACTTGGTCTTGATCGTGAAAAGGCGCTTGATCCGTTCCATTGCAGTCCCACCTGGCGACATCCGCCCGCCGCTATGGGATTAAGTCGCCCGAAAGCTGCAAATGGTCAACAAGCGTTAACCATGATTGTTCGATCCGCGCGATGAGCCGGGTGTCGCCAAGGTCGTTCGGAGCGATTTCTTCCGGCCAGTAATCCGCGACAATGGCGGCGATACGGTCGAGCTTGGCTTCGTCGAGGAGGAAGCGGGGGTCGATGTCGGCGGGATCGGCCACGACGCGCAGGCGCAGGCAGGCGGGGCCGCCTCCGTTCGCCATGGATTGCCGCACGTCGACGGGGATCAGGTGGCGGATGGGGCCGTTGCCCGCCACCATCCGTTCGAGCCAGGACCAGACGGCGAGCGTTTCCCGCGCTTCGGTGGGGAGGATGAGGGCCATGCCTGTCCCGAGCGAAGTCGAGAGGGCTCCGTCGGGAAGCGTCACGAGCTGCGCGTTGAAGAGATAGCTGCGGATCGCGTCGGTGAGACTGACCGCGCTGGCGGGGACTTCGACGATTTCGACGGAGGGGAGCGCGGCGCGCAGGGCGGCGTAGAAGGATTCCTTGTCGGCGAACGCCTGTTCATGGGTGAAGAGGACGCGCTCATTGGCGACGGCGACCACGTCATTGTGGAAGGCGCCCGCCGCGATGGCTTCCTCCGATTGCTGGACGAAGAGGGTGCGGGCGGGGGCGAGTCTGTGGAGGCGGGCGACGGCTTTGCTGGCCTCGACATGCTGGCGGGCGGGGAAGGGGCCGCCGGACTGGCCGTAAACGAATACCTCGACACCGGGCGCGCCGTGGCTTTCGGCGAGGCGCATGTGATTGGCCGCGCCTTCGTCGCCGAAAGGGGCCGGAATGGGACCGTGGACCGTGAAGGCGTCGCTGGCCCCGAAGGCGATCTGAAGCTGCTTAAGCGTCTGGGGCCATTCATGGCTGCGGTGGGGCATGGTCACGAGATTGGCGACGGTGAGGTGGGTGCGTCCATCGCTGGTGTCACTGGCGGGGGAGACGGTCGCCGCGTTGGCGGCCCACATGGAGGAGGCGGACATCGCGGCGGCGCGGATATGCGGCTCGGCATGGCTGACACTAGTGCCGAGCGCGGCGAGCCAGGCATTGTCGGGCCGCCATTGGGGCAGAAATATGCCCTGCGTCAGGCCGAGGCGGATGGTTTCGCGCATTTTCTCCAGCCCTTGCAGCGCGGCGGCGCGGGGGCGGGATACAGCTCCGGCATTGCGGGCGGAGGCGAGGTTGCCCAGGCTGAGGCCCGCATAATTGTGGCTGGGACCGATCAGCCCGTCGAAATTGATTTCCCTGACGCTCATGCCCGCCCCGCCATGCTGAATGTCTCGCCCGGCTCAAGGCCGAGCAGGGCCGCACTGTCCGCGTCCAGCGAGATCGCGCCATCCTCGTCCTCGCGCACGAAGCCGTAGGTGCAGCGATAATCGGCAAGACGGCCGGTAGCGATCAGCATCTTGTCCCCGCTTTTGTCGTGCAGGGCGGAAAGGGTGACGTCGCGCGCCTGCGCGATGGTGCGGAGCGAGTCGATCTGGCCCACCATGGTCGGGCCGCCGTCGAATATGTCTACATAGCCGGGGTTGGTGAAACCTTCCGTCTCCAGCATCCGCATTGCCGCGCGGCCATTGGGGTGGGGCAGGCCGATGACGGCGCGGGCGCTGTCGGTCAGCATGGCCGTATAGATCGGCGTCTTGGGCATCAGGTCGGCGATGAACTGGTTGCCGTTGATGGCGTTGAATTCATCCGCTTCCTGAAAGCTCATGCCGAAGAAACGCCCGGCAAGGCCGTCCCAGAAAGGCGATCCGCCCGCTTCGTCGATGACGCCGCGCAGCTCCGCGATGATCTGGCTGCCGAAGCGCGGGCGGTGGTTACGGATGTAAAGATAGCGGCTGCGGGCGAGGAGCAGGCCCAGCCCTTCTGCGCGCTCGCGGGGGTGGAGGAAGAGGCCGCCGACTTCGGTGGAGCCTTCGAGATCGGTGGTGAGCGACAGCATCTGCGCGCGGAAGGTGCGGCCCAGTTCGCGGCTGTGCTGCGTGAGGACGCCGAGGCGATAGGAATAAAAGGGCCAGCTTTGCCCGACCGTGCTGAATATCTGGCAGGTGCCGCGCACCTGTCCGGTCCGGGCATTTTCCAGCACCATCAGGATCAGTTCGTCCTGGATGCTCTCGTCCGTGCGGGAGAGGGCCTGTTCGGTCCGTTCGAGTTTTGCAGCCAAGGATTTGCGGTCGGGGGGCAGATTGGTGAAGCCGCCGCCCGTCAGCTTCGCCATTTCATAGAGGGTTTGAAGGTCATCCGCCCGCGCAGTCCGCATGAAGAAGGTCAAGCCGTCATCCTCTCTCAATAATGCCCCTGCGCGATCCGCATCAGCGCCAGCGCGGACAGGCGGGCGCGTTCGGGCAAACTGTCCGTCATCAGATATTCGTCCGGGCTGTGGATGGCGCCGCCCCGCGCGCCCATCGTGTCCACCACCGGCACGCCGCAGGCCGCGATATTGTTGCCGTCGCACACCCCGCCCGTGTCGCGCCAGTCGATCGAGAGGCCCAGATCCGCGCCGCAGCGGCGGACGAGGTTGAAGAGATTTTCCGCCTTTTCGTCCATGGGTTTGGGCGGACGTCCGAAGCCACCGTGGAGGTGCATGGCGACTTCATGGTCGCGGGCGACGGCTTCCATGCTGTCTTCGATCAGGCGGCGGACGGCGATTTCGTCAGCGGGCGCGCGGGGGCGGAAATTGACGCGGAGAATGGAGTGGTCGGGGACGACATTATTGGGGCCGCCCCCGTCGATTCGCGCCGGGTTGCAGGAAAAGCCGCTGCCACTCGCCGCTTTGAGGCGCAGTGCGAGGTCGGCGGCGGCGAGCAGGGCGTTGCGGCCCTCGTCGGGATTGCGGCCGGCATGGGCGCTGCGACCCGTGACGATGATGGAGAAATTGCCGCTGCCCGCCCGCGCGCCTGCCAGCGTGCCGTCGGGGAGAGCGGGTTCGTACGTGAAGGCCGCGACCTTGCCCGCCGCCCTCTGCCGCAGCAGGCCGGCGGAGGAGGCACTGCCCACTTCCTCATCGCTGTTGATGAGGACGTCATAGCCCAAAGTGGCGCGGCCTTCCCATGTTTCCACGGCCTGAAGCGCGGCGAGCATGATGGCGAGACCGCCTTTCATATCTGCGACGCCGGGGCCGTTCAGCACCGCGTCGTCCAGCCATCGCTGCGCCTGGAAGGGGTGATCGAAGGCGAAGACCGTGTCCATATGGCCGGTCAGCAGGACACGGACCCGCGCTTCCGGGCGGACGGAAAGGAGCAGGTGGCGGCCGTGATCGATTTGCAGCAGCGCGCCATCGGGGGAGACGTTTTCCACCGGGGCAGGATCGATCAGGCGCATGTCGCCGGGCAAAGCGGAAAAAGCGTCGGCCAACAGGGCCGCCATCCGGGCGAGGCCATCCAGATTGCGCGAGCCGCTGTTGATGGCGGACCATGCCTGCACCTGCTCCAGCATCGGCGCCGCCGACGCATGGTCCAGAACGGCCTGTTCCACGGGTGAAATGGCTGTCATTTCCGGTGGTCTAACAGAGCGCGGCGCGGCTCTCCACCCCTCGTGAAATTTGTAGGCGGAAGGTCAGAAATCGTAGCTGAGGGTTAGGCGGGTCAGCGTGTCGAAATCCCGGGCGGAAAGCAGCGTTTCCGATTCATACTGGACATTGTAGGAAAAGGCGGCCGACCAGCGATCGGTGACTTTCGTTTCCAGTGCTGTCAGGGAATTGAGGGTGACCACATCGCTTTCGGCATAGCCCGACGCGGTCTGCTTGAAGGTCAATGTGGGGGTGATGCGCCACGCCAAGTCCATGGAAGCACGGCCGCCCAACTTGGTTTCGCGCGCGCCGATCACATATTTTGCATGACGGATGGAAGGCCCCGCATCCACGGTCAGGTCGACTTTCTTGCTGACGATCAGCTTGTAACCGATACCGGCCGACGCCGTGTAGCGTTCGTCATAGCCGATCGACGTGTCCCGCTCAAACTGGGCGAGGCCATAAGCGAAGCCGCGTGGATCGAACTGATAGCGCGGTTCATAGCTGGTGAAATAACGCTCGCGGGATGTCACGCCATTGGCGCGGCGATAGTCGGCGTTGGCGGTGAACTTGTGAGTCCATTCAATGCCGGTCCGGGTCGCAGTCGCGCTGGCGCTGATGCCGATTTCGCTGGTGGAGCCGGTGGAGCGAAAACCGCCCGCTTCGATCCGTCCGGTCCACAGGTCGATGAAACGGGCCTCGCGGATCACGGCATCATGGGTTGCCTTGGTCCGGTCCTTCCAACTCGCCACCATCCGCTGGATTTCGTCGGACGAGGCGGGATTGGTCTGCCGCGCGATCTTGGCGACGGTGACGATCTCCGTCTCATTGCCATTGGCGATGGCGGCTTCCAACATCTCCCGCACGGCGGGGGGCAGGAGAGGCGGTTCCTCCGCATGGGCGAGGGATGTGACGAACAAGGGCAATGGCAGGAGCAGTAGACGGTGACGCATCGCGCCGTCATAGCCGCTCACCCGTGAAATATAACCCCGATGGGATGAACCGTTCAGATGAGCGACTGGAATTCCTGCAAGATGTCGCGATACAGCTTGCGCTTGAAGGGAACGATGAGATCGGGCAGCGTTTCAGGCGCCGTCCATTTCCATGCGCGAAATTCCGGGTGCGGCGTTTCGATGTCGATGTCTCCGTCCTCCCCCAGAAAGCGGGCAAGGAACCATATCTGCCGCTGGCCGCGATATTTGCCGCCCCAGATCTGACCGACGAGTTCAGGCGGCAGGTCGTAGAAATGCTCGTCGCGCGCCTTGGCGATGATTTCCACATGCTTGCGATGGATGCCGGTTTCCTCGCCCAGTTCACGCAGGGCGGCCGCCTTCGCGTCCTCGCCATCGTCGATGCCGCCCTGCGGCATCTGCCAGGCTTCCGCCCGGTTATCGATTCTCTGACCGACAAAGACCTGCCCTTCCATATTGACGAGCATGATCCCGACGCACGGGCGATAGCCCAGTTCTTCATCCTTTGGCATGGAAGCCACAGATCCCTATATATAGCATCCCGCCATGGCATCGTGGCATGGGACGACATTAACAATCCGGACATGAAATAGGCATGGCAACGGCGCACGTCCATGGATCGAATCGGATTTCGTGCGGCATTGCGGCCGGGAGCGGCTTGAGGCAGAGACGAGCGTCATGAATGCGATCGACCCCCGACGTGGAAAGGCGGCTCTGAACGTCCAGCGTCCTCCCGCCCATGGCCCGGCCAGCCTGTTGGCAAGGGTGGTCGGACCGCGCTTTCACAAGCTTTTGGACAGGATCGACAAGGGGCTTGAGGCCGGCGCGCTGGAGGCTGTGCTGCCGGACGGCACACGTCGGATTCTGGGCGGACGGGGAGCCGGGCCGGTTTGCGAGGTGCATGTCCTCCACTGGCGCGCGCTATTGCGGTTGGCGACCGGCGGTTCGGTCGGCTGGTATCGGGCATGGGCCGCGGGCGAATGGACCAGCCCCGATCCTGTGCCGCTTTTCGCGTTGTTCATGAGGAATGCCGTGGCGCTGGGCAATGTCGCGCGGCCGAGGGGGCCGGTGAGATGGGCCGGGTGCGCGCTGCACTGGGCGCGGCGAAACAGCCGAATCGGATCGCGCCGGAACATCGCCTATCATTATGATCTGGGGAATGATTTCTACGCGCTCTGGCTCGATGCGGACATGCATTATTCGAGTGCGCTGTTCCTTGATCCGGAAGATCGCACGGAGAGTCTGGAGGCGGCGCAGCGGCGAAAGGTCGATGCGATTCTGGACCGGCTCGACCTGCGCGACGGGGCTGCCCTGCTGGAGATCGGCTGCGGCTGGGGCGGGCTGGGCGAGCGGGCGATGGAGCGGTGGGGCGTGCGCTATGACGGCCTGACGCTCTCGACCGAGCAAGCGGATTATGCGCGTGACCGGCTGGGGTCGGGCGCCGCCGTCCTGCTGACCGACTATCGCGATGCGGAGGGGCAATATGACGCCATCGCCAGCGTGGAGATGGTGGAAGCGGTGGGGCAGCGTTATTGGCCCGATTATCTGGCCGCGATCCATCGGCTGCTGAAGCCGGGCGGCCGTGCGGCGATCCAGTATATCCTGATCGACGATGCGATATTCGAAGACTATGCGCGCGGCGCGGACTTCATCCAGACCTATATTTTCCCCGGCGGGATGCTGATTTCTGAAAGCCGGTTCCGTGCTCTTGCCGAGCAGCAGGGGCTGGAATGGCGCGACGTATCGCGCTTTGGCCTGCACTATGCCGAAACGCTGCGGCGCTGGCGCGAGACGTTCGAGCGCGCGGTCGACGCGGGACAGTTGCCAGCCAGTTTCGACCAACATTTCGTGGATTTGTGGCGCTATTATCTGATGTATTGCGAAGGCGGATTCCTGGGCGGCACCATCGATGTCGCGCAGGTGACGCTGGCCAAGCCCGACTGAATATCAGTGCGTTAGTCGATCCGCGTGCGATAGCCGGTCGGCGTATCGGCCAGAATCATGTCGACAATGGCGGCGGCGGCGACCTTGGGTTCCTTCAGCGTTGCGGGATCTTCGCCGGGGAATGCCCGCGCGCGCATGGCAGTGCGGGTGGCGCCCGGATCGACGATGTGGGTGCGGATGGCGGAGATGTTCTTCACTTCCTCGCCATAGGCGCCGACCAGTGTTTCCAACGCGGCCTTGGATGCGCCATAGGCGCCCCAATAGGCGCGGGGCGTGGCGGCCACGGAGGAGGTCAGCGCGACGACTCGTGCATCCTTGCTACCGCGGAGCATGGTGTCGAAGGCGGCGATCAGCGCCTGCGGTGCGGCAATGTTAAGCGTCAACTGGCGCGCAAATTCCTTGGCGTCGATGGCGGGAACCGAGGCCAGCGAACCCAGGGTGGCGGCGTTGAGGACGAGGATGTCGAGCGCCTGCCACCGGCCGCTGATGGCCTGAGCGAGCCTGCCGATGCTTTCCCCGTCGATCAAGTCGAGCGGCGCTATGGTCGCATGGCCGCCGGCTTCATGGATGCGTTCTTCCACTTCCTCCAGCCCGCCGCTGGTGCGGGCGGTGAGGATGACATGCGCGCCCGCCGCCGCCAGTGCCTCAGCGGTGGCGGCGCCGATGCCCCGGCTGGCGCCGGTCACGAGCGCGAGCTTGCCGGAAAGAGGAAGGGTATCGGTCATGATGAAACATCCAATCGTGCTCACGCAGGGTGAGGCGCGTCAGGGGTGGAGAGCGGCGGAGGGAGGGGTGGCCTGAAACTCAGACCACTCTTTCAGCCAGCATTTCGAACTGGTTCTGAACCACGGCATCATCCTGATCGGTGAGCGTGGTGGGATAATCGCCGGTGAAGCAGGCATCGCAATATTGCGGGCGGATGTCGGCCCGTTTCGCTTCGCCCAGCGCCTTGTAGAGGCCATCGATGGATACGAAGGACAGGCTGTCCGCCTGAATGAAATCCTGCATGCCCTTGATGTCCAGGCGATGCGCCAGCAGCTTGCCGCGTTCGGGCGTGTCCACGCCGTAGAAGCAGCTATGCCGCGTGGGCGGGCTGGCGATCCGCATATGGACTTCGGCCGCGCCCGCTTCGCGCATCATCTGCACGATCTTGAGGCTGGTGGTGCCGCGCACGATCGAATCGTCGATCAGCACGACGCGCTTGCCGTCGATCAGCGCGCGGTTGGCGTTGTGCTTGAGCTTCACGCCCAGATGGCGGACCTTGTCACCCGGCTGGATGAAGGTGCGGCCGATATAGTGCGAGCGGATGATGCCCAGCTCAAAAGGAATGCCCGATTGCTGAGCATAGCCCAAAGCCGCCGGGACGCCGCTGTCGGGCACGGGGATGACCAGATCGGCATTCACCGGATTTTCGATGGCGAGCTGGGCGCCGATGGCCTTTCGGACTGAATAGACGCTGGAACCGTCCACGATCGAATCGGGGCGGCTGAAATAGACATGCTCGAAAATGCAGGGGCGCGGATGCGTTTCGCCGAAGGGCCGATGGCTCCGCACTTCGCCGTCATGCGTGACGATGACGAGTTCGCCTGGCTCGATAGAGCGGATATATTCGCCGTCAATCACATCGAAGGCCACGGTTTCCGAGGCAAAGACGGTGGCGTCGCCGATACGGCCCATCACCAGCGGCCGGATGCCCAGCGGATCGCGGCAGGCGATCATGCCTTCGGGCGTCATGACGATGAGGGAGTAAGCGCCTTCCACCTGTTTCAGCGCGTCGATGAACTTGTCGAGCAGCGTCCGGTAGGTCGACGTGGCGACCAGATGGATGATGACTTCGGTGTCGGAGGTCGACTGGAAGATGGAACCACGGCGAATGAGTTCGCGGCGCAGCTTCATGGCATTGGAGATGTTGCCGTTATGGGCGACCGCGAAGCCGCCTGAATTCAGTTCGGCATAGAGCGGCTGGACGTTGCGGAGCGAGGTTTCGCCCGTGGTCGAATAGCGCACATGGCCGCAGGCATAATGGCCCGGGAGCGCGCGAATCACCTCGTCGCGGTCGAAATTGCCGGCGACATGCCCCATGGCGCGATGGGTGTGGAAATCATGGCCGTCCCAGCTGGTGATGCCGGCGGCTTCCTGACCGCGATGCTGAAGGGCGTGAAGGCCAAGCGCAACGATAGCCGAAGCCGTTTCAGCGTTGGAAACGCCGAAAATGCCGCATTCTTCACGCAGCTTGTCATCGTCGAACGGGTGTGTAGTCAACATGGGTGTGAGCGGGTCCATAGCCGATCCTGTCCGCCCCAGCGGGGCGCCGATGCCGCGCATATAGTCACTCCCGTGTCATTTGTCGCCTGCCTGGCACAAAAAAGCTTGGCATGTTTTCGCCGGACCGCCCCTTATATCGGAAAAAGCCCCACTGGCGTTGCAGGCAAGGCGCGTCTAAAGAAGCGCCCCGATGCATCGTTTCGCCAATCCTGCCCGCTTTTTGAAGATCGCGCGGCCCCTGACGGGCTGGCTGTTGTGGCCAGGCCTGGTCCTGACGCTGGCGGGTTGCGCCTGCGGCCTTTTTGTCACGCCCGCGGACTATCTGCAGGGGGAAACGGTCCGTATCCTTTATGTCCATGTGCCCGCCGCCTGGCTGGGCATGGCCGGTTGGTCGGGGATAGCGATCGCGGCGCTGATGCAATTGGTGTGGAAGCATCCCCTGGCCGCGATTGCCGGACGCGCCATCGCTGCGCCGGGGGCGCTGTTCACCGCGATTTGCCTCGCCACCGGGTCGATATGGGGACGGCCCACTTGGGGAACATGGTGGGAATGGGACGGACGGATGACGTCCATGCTGGTGCTGCTGTTCCTCTATCTGGGCTATATGGCGCTCGCCAATGCCAGCGCGCGGCAGGGGCAGGGCGGCGTCAGCCCCGTGACGGCCATTTTCGGGCTGGTGGGCGCGATCAACATTCCGATCATCAACCGTTCCGTGGTGTGGTGGAACAGTTTGCATCAGGGGCCGAGCATCACCCTGCGCGGGTCGAGCATCGACGGGTCGCTGCTCTGGCCGCTGGGGCTGACGCTCCTGGGGTTCAGCCTGCTTTTCGGCGCGATCGTGCTGATGCGGATGCGGACTTTGTTGGCGCGCAACAGGGTAGAGGCGCGGATGCAGCGTCTGGCGCGGGGGTGATGCGATGAATCAATGGGCATTCGTGGCGGCCGCCTATGCGCTTGCCTTCCTTGCGACCGCCGGGGTCGTTATCCTGAGCTGGCGCGCCATGCTAGAGGCCGAGGGACAGGCGGAAGACAGGACGCGCACGTGAAGGCGAAACATCAAAGGCTGATACTGGCGCTGGTTGCGCTGGTTGCGCTGATCGGCGCGGGGTTGCTGGCGGCGTCGGCGTTGAAGGACGAGGCAGCCTATTTCTACGCCCCCGCTGACGTGAAGACGAAGGGCGTCGAGCCGGGCAAGGCAATCCGGCTGGGCGGAATGGTCGTCAAGGGCAGCCTGAAACATGCGGCTGACGGCGTGACCATCCATTTCGACGTGACGGACGGCAAGGCCACGGTGCCCGCGACCTTCAGCGGCATCGCGCCGGACCTGTTCCGCGAGGGATCGGGCGTCGTTGCCGAGGGCGCTTTTGACGGGAAGGGCACTTTCGTCGCGACCAACCTGCTCGCCAAGCATGATGAACGCTACATGCCGCGCGAGCTGGAAGGGATGCAATATGATGAGAAAACCCACGAGATGAAGGGCGGGCAATGATCGCGGAAGCCGGATTGGCCGCGCTTTGGCTGGCCGCGGCGCTGGCTTTGTTGCAACTGGCGCTGGTCGCTTTCGGTCTGGTGGGGCGCAAGGGTGAATTGCTGGGCGCCGTCCGCCCGGTGGCGGTGTCGCAGGGCTTGCTGACGCTGCTGGCGTTCGTGATGCTGGTCCTGTTGTTTCTGCGGTCGGACATGTCGGTGATGCTGGTCGTCACCAACAGCCATTCGATGAAGCCCTGGCTCTACAAATTCGCCGGGACATGGGGCAATCACGAAGGGTCGATGCTGCTCTGGGTCACGGTGATGGGCCTCGCCGGGAGCGCGGTCGCCCTGTTCGAGCGGGCGCTCAGGCGAGACACTCATATGGCGACGCTGGGCGCGCAGGCCGCGATCAGCCTTGGTTTCTATGCGTTTCTGCTGTTTTCTTCCAATCCCTTCGCCCGGATCGATCCTCCTCCGCCCGATGGACAGGGTCTCAATCCCTTGTTGCAGGACCCCGGCCTCGCCTTTCATCCGCCGACACTTTATCTGGGCTATGTCGGACTTTCGGTCGCTTTTTCCTTTGCGGTTGGAGCTTTGCTGACCCGGCAGGTCGATGCGGGCTTTGCGCGGGCGATGCGGCCGTGGGTGCTGGCGGCATGGGTCATGCTGACGCTCGGTATCACGGCGGGCAGCTATTGGGCCTATTATGAACTGGGCTGGGGCGGCTGGTGGTTCTGGGACCCGGTGGAGAATGCCTCGCTGATGCCCTGGCTGGCGGCGACCGCGCTGCTCCATAGCGTAACGGTGCTGGCGACGCGGGACGCCTTGCGGGCGTGGACGGTGATGCTGGCCGTCATCGCCTTTTCCATGTCGATGGTGGGCACATTCCTTGTCCGATCGGGTATTTTGACGAGCGTTCATGCCTTCGCGGTGGACCCGGAGCGGGGCACCTTCATTCTGGGGTTGCTGGCGATTTACATCGGTGGCGCGTTCGCGCTTTTCGGATGGCGGGTCGGCGCGGTGCGGGAAGGCGCGCCCTTCGAACTGGTGAGCCGTGAGACAATGCTGGTCATCAACAACCTGTTGCTTTCGGTCATATTGGGGCTGGTGCTGATCGGGACGCTCTATCCACTGATGACGGAGGCGTTCGGTCACAAGGTGTCCGTCGGCGCGCCTTATTTCGACCGGATCGCTGGCCCCATTGCGCTGATCCTGATGATCGCCATGATGGCTGGGCCGCTCACCCGGTGGCGACGGGACCGTTTTGCCGTGGTGGCGGGGCGCATGATGGTTCCGGCCATCGTGGCGCTGGTTGTGCTGGCTCTCGTGGTTGCGCTGGCATGGGGGCGGATCGGCATATTGCCACTTGCCGGGCTTGTGGTCGCCGGAGCGGTGGCCGTGGGGAGCGTTGGGCCGCTGTGGAAGCGGAACCTGCGCCGCACACCGCTTTTCACCTGGGGTATGGTGATCGCGCATCTGGGCTGTGCGGTCAGTCTGGGCGGCATGGCGTCCGATTCCGCCTTTACGGTGGAAAAGCTGGTCGCGGCGCGGCCGGGCGATAGGATCGAGACGGCGGGCTGGACCCTGCATTTCGACAAGATCATGCCGATCGCGGGCGATAACTGGACCGCGTTGCAGGCGGACATGACGGCGAGCCGGGGCGGAGGCACGGCAATCGCCATCCATCCGCAATCGCGCTTTTTCGCCTCTCCGCCGACAACCACGACGGAAGCCGCATTGCTGACGCGCTGGAACGGGCAGCTCTATGTCGTTCTGGGGCAGGAAACCGACGATGGCCGGTGGCAGGTCCGCATCTGGTGGAAGCCGTTCGTGACCTTCATCTGGCTGGGCGGGATCATGATCGCGCTGGGCGGCGCGCTGGCGCTGCTGGGCCGGGAGCGGCGCGGCTGGCTGCTGAAATGGCGGGCGAGGGCAATCGCATGAGGAAAATGCTGATCTGGCTGCCGCTGGTCCTTTTCCTCGGCTTTTTCGGGCTGTTCGCGAGCGGGCTTCTGAAGCCCGACGACCGCCTCATAACCTCCAAGATGGTGGGCAAGCCCTTGCCCGCCTTCGCTCTTCCCGCCGCATCGAGCGACCGGCCCGCCCTGACGAGCGCCAATCTGGCGACCGGCACGCCGCGCCTGCTCAATATCTTTGCAAGCTGGTGCGTGCCCTGCGCGGCCGAAGCGCCGCAACTCATGGCGCTCAGGCAGGCGGGCGTGGAGATCGACGCCATTGCGATTCGCGATGCGCGCGCGGATGTGGACCGCTTTCTGGCCCGCTATGGCAATCCCTATGCCCGCATCGGGCTGGATGCTCGCAGCGCCGTGCAGATCGCGCTTGGCTCGTCTGGCGTGCCCGAGACGTTCGTGATCGATGGCAAGGGACGGATTGCCTATCAGCATATCGGCGATATTCGCGCCGATGACGTGCCGATGATCCTCGACCGGCTGAAGAGCGCGCAATGAGGGTGTCGCTTGCCCTTCTGCTCCTGCTGGCGAGCGCGCCGGTGCTGGCGCAGACGGCCCTGCCGCCCGCGCCCTATGCCGACCGGCAGATCGATGACCCGGCGCTGGAGAAGAAGGCGCGCGCGCTCATGGAAACGATCCGCTGCCTTACCTGCCAGAGCCAGTCCATTGCGGATAGCAACGCCAGCATGGCGGCCGATATGCGCTCGGAAATCCGGCAGCGCGTCATGGCGGGCGAACAGCCGGAACATATCCGCGCCTGGCTGATCGAGCGTTATGGCGACTGGGTGAGTTATGAGCCGACAGCGAACCCGATAGTGTGGCCGCTCTGGGGCGCCCCGATCGTGTTGTTGGTTTTGGGCCTGCTGCTGCTGCGTGGGCGAATCAGGAAAGGCAGGCGGTCATGACGGGATGGGTGATCGCCGCGAGCCTTGCGCTGCTCGTGCTGCTTATTCTTTTCTATGTGGTTTCCATTCCCCGGATGGCGCGGGAAATCACCGCCGCCGCGCTGCTGATCGGGCTGGCGGGCTATGCGTGGCAGGGAAATCCGGGCCTTGCGGGCGCGCCACGGAAGGCGGCCGGAACGCAGGCGGCGTCATTTGACGAGGGGTTGGCGGAGCAGCGCCGGGCGCTGGCCGAACGTTATGGCCCCGCGGGGCAATGGTTGATGATGTCCGATGGGCTGGGGCGTCAGGGCAAGAGCAAGGAAGCCGCCAATATCCTGTTGTCCGGATTGCGCCAGACGCCCGACGATCCCAATCTCTGGCTTGGTCTTGGCAATGCGCTGGTGGTTCATGCCGATGGCGTGGTGTCTCCGGGTGCGGATTTCGCTTATCGCCGGGCCATGGCCGTTGACGAAAAGGCGATCGCGCCGCGTTTCTTCTATGGGCTGGCGCTCGCCAGAAGCGGTCAGTTGCAACCTGCGCGCGCGCTTTGGGCGCCATTGGAGCAGACCTTGCCCGAAGGCAGCAAGCTCAAGGCCGAACTGAAGGCCAATATCGCGCGTATCGACGTTCTGATGGCATCGGAAGGCCCGCGTCCCGAATAGAAACAGCCGACACAGGCGCATTGCACGGGTGAGGGAGGCGTGATAGGGGCCGGCGGTTTGCAGGGCATAAAGGTCGCCCCTTGCACAGGTGTCGGAAAAGCATGATTATTCGGCGTTTCTTTCATGGCTGAACAGGCAGGCAACGGCACAGCCGTTGCAACGGAAGAAGATCATGGTCACGGCCATGTGCGGCAGAAGGCGACCGCTAAACTGGTCGTCGGCGCGATCGGCATCGTTTTTGGCGATATCGGCACCAGCCCGCTTTATGCCTTTCGCGAAACCTTTGCGGGGCATCATCATCTCGATCTCGACGCGGATCATATATTGGGCGTCATCAGCCTGATGTTCTGGTCCATGATGCTGGTCGTGACGCTCAAATATGTCTCGATCATCATGCGGGCCGACAATAAGGGTGAAGGCGGCAGCCTGGCGCTGCTGGCGCTTATCAACGGACAGACCAAGACGCCGCGCTGGTCGAGCGGCATCATCCTGCTGGGCGTTTTCGCGACGGCGCTGTTCTACGGCGATTCGATGATCACGCCCGCCGTGTCGGTGCTGTCGGCGGTGGAGGGGCTTGCGGTCTATAATCCCGGCTTCGCCCCCGCCATTCTGCCTGTGGCGGTGTTGATCCTGCTCGGCCTCTTCTGGATTCAGGGGTGGGGGACCAACCGGGTCGCATCGTTGTTCGGCCCGATCATGCTGTTCTATTTCGTGACCATCGCGACATTGGGCGTCATCAGCATCCTCAAGACGCCGGGGATCGTTTTCGCGCTCAACCCATATTGGGCGTTTATGTTCTTCGTGACCGATCCGCTTCCGGCCTTTTTGGCGCTGGGATCCGTCGTGCTGGCGGTGACGGGCGCGGAGGCGCTCTACGCCGATATGGGGCATTTCGGGCGCAGTCCGATCCGTGTGTCGTGGTTGGCCTTCGTGCTTCCGGCGCTGATGCTGAATTATATGGGACAAGGCGCGCTGCTGTTCCGCGAAGGCGCGGCGGCGCTGCACAGCCCTTTCTACAACCTTGCCCCGCAATGGGGGCAATTGCCGCTGGTGGCTCTGGCGACCATGGCGGCGATCATCGCCAGTCAGGCGGTGATTTCCGGCGCCTTTTCTGTCACGCAGCAGGCAATACAGCTCGGTTTCATGCCGCGTCTGCGGATTGCCCATACCAGCGCGTCCACGGCGGGGCAGATTTACATCCCCCTCGTCAACTGGGGGCTGATGATCATGGTCATCCTGCTGGTGCTGGTATTCCAGACATCGTCCAACCTGACCGCGGCATATGGCATCGCGGTGACGGGCGCGATGTTCATCGACAATCTGCTGCTGACGGTGGTGCTGTTCCGCCTGTGGCACTGGCGCTGGTATTATGCCGCGCCGGTGCTGGCCGTGTTCTTTATCGTGGACGGCGCCTATCTGGCGGCAAACCTGACCAAGGTGCCGGACGGCGGGTGGTTCCCGCTGCTGATCGGCTTCGTGGTTTTCACGCTGCTCACCACCTGGTCGCGCGGGCGCAAGCTGATGCAGGACCGCCTGCGGGAGGCGGCGATGCCGATTCCGGTGTTCGTGGCGTCAGCGGCCAACAGCGCGGTGCGGGTGCCGGGGACGGCGGTGTTCATGACTTCGACGCCCGATGGCGTGCCCCATGCGCTGCTGCATAACCTCAAGCACAACAAGGTGCTGCATGAGCGGGTCATCCTGCTGACCGTCAAGATCAAGGACGTGCCGGTGGTCGAGGATGACGGGCGGTGCAAGCTGGAGGATCTGGGGCGCGGCTTCTTCCGGCTGGTGCTGCAATATGGCTTCATGCAGGAACCGGACGTGCCGGCGGCGCTCAAGAACGTCAGCGGCTGCGGGCAGGCGTTCAAGATGATGGACACCAGCTTCTTCCTGGCGCGGCAGACGCTGCTGCCGTCGGCCAAGCCGGGGATGCCGCTGTGGCGGGAAAAGATCTTCGCCTGGATGCTGCGAAATGCGGAAAGCGCGATGGAATTCTTCCGCCTGCCCACCAATCGCGTGGTCGAATTGGGCAGCCAGGTCGAGATTTGATGCGGTGACGAAAAAGGGCACGACCGGGAAGGCCGCGCCCTGCAATTCTTATCGAGAGCCGATCAGGCGGCGTCGCGATCCTTGCCGATTTCCACGAGCTGACCGCCGTTGATGGCAATCTTCTTGGGCTTCATGGCTTCGGGGACTTCGCGGACCAGTTCGATCGTCAGCAGTCCGTCCGCGAGATCCGCTGTCTCCACCCGCACGAAATCGGCGAGTTCGAAGCGGCGCTCAAAGCTGCGGTTGGCAATGCCAACATGCACGAATTTGGCACGGTCGGTCGCCTGCGTTTCCTCCTTGCGGCCGGACACCTGGAGCAAGTTCTGCTGGGCGGTGATCTCCAACTCATCGGAGCGGAAGCCCGCCACGGCCAAGGTCACGCGATAACGATCTTCCGAAAGGCGTTCGATGTTGAAGGGCGGGTAATTGTCGCCCTGCTGCAACCGGGCATTGTTTTCTATGAGGTCAAAAAGACGATCGAAGCCAACGGTCGAGCGGCGATAGGGGGTAAGGTCAAAACCACGCATTGTCATAATCTCCCAAAGAGCAAAATGAACATGCCGGACCCGAAATATGGCATCCGGCGAACCTGTGTCCGGCCCCTGATGGCGACCGAACAGGAGCGATATGGTTTGGCGAAACCGGGTTTCAAGGGGAAGGAAAGACAGGAAGTTTTTCCTCGGACGTCGCATATGTCACAGACGATGTGGTATTTTATCGTGCAGCGCCGGAAGTCCGGGCAGACGGGATTCAGGTGGCCATGGCGTCATCATGGCGTAGATCGAGTGGATAGGCTGGCATGTAACAAAAGTGCCCGGATCGCGTTTCCACGATCCGGGCACTGATGGACGATTTCTCGTCTCCCCCTTGGTCTGCCTCAACCGTTTTCTCAGCCCCCTAAGCTTGAAAACGGGAAGCAGTATCCCTGAACCACGGCCTTGTTTACCTGTGCTTCGATTGCTTTGCTATGGCGGCTGTGCCCTGCTGTCACGGCCTATTTCCCTGCCGCTGTGATTTTACTCCCGTGGCTGTGGCTGTGCTGCAACAATGCCGAGATGCTTGCCGTGGGCCCATAGCCTGCTAGATGGGCGAACGAACCAATTTCCAGGGGGCCGTCCGCGCCGTCATGATTCTATCCCGATATGAACGCATGATCGCCAAGCGTTACCTGCTGCCCGGCAAAGGCGAGGGATTTATCTTCCTTGTCGCTGGAATCAGTCTGGCTGCCGTGATGCTGGGCGTTGCCGCGCTCATCATCGTCATGAGCGTGATGAATGGTTTTCGTGCGGAATTGTTCGACAAGATCGTCGGGCTGAACGGTCATGCGGTCGTGCAGGGCTATGGCGGGCGATTGCCGGATTGGCAGAGCATATTAAAGCAGGCGAAGGAAACGCCGGGCGTCACCAGCGCTACGCCGTTGATCGAACAGCCTCTGTTGTCGACCTTTCAGGGCCGGGTAGAGGCGGTGCTGGTGCGCGGCATGACCGCGCCTGACATCCGCGCCAACACCACCTTGAAGGGCAAGGTGCTGGCCGGGAGCCTCAACGACCTGACGCCGGGAAGCGACAAGGTCGCCATCGGATCGCGGCTCGCGGAGAATCTGGGCATCCAGAAGGGCGACAGCATCACCATCATCAATCCGGCGGGCCGCTCCACTCCCTTCGGCACGGTGCCCCGGCAGGTTTCCTATCAGGTGGCGGCGATATTCGAGGTCGGGGTCTACGATTATGACAAGGCGTTCGTCGTCATGCCGATCGAGGATGCACAGACGCTGCTGCTGTTGGGCAATGTGGTCGGCATGATCGAGGTGGAGACGGTGAACGCCGACAAGGTGGGTTCTATCCTGGAGCCGTTGGCGGCAAAGGTCGCGGGCCGCGCCGTCATCACCGACTGGCGGCAGATGAACGCATCCCTGTTCGAGGCGCTGGCGGTGGAACGGGTGGCGATGTTCGTGGTGCTTTCGATCATCGTGCTGGTGGCGGTGTTCAATATCCTGTCCTCGCTCATCATGCTGGTGCGGGCCAAGACGCGGGATATCGCCATATTGCGGACCATGGGGGCGAGCCGGGGCGGACTGGTCAAGATATTCATGACCGTAGGCGTCACTATTGGCACGCTGGGCATGGTGGCGGGGATGATGCTGGGTTTCACCTTCCTGTTCTTCCGGCAGAGCCTTGTGAACGCGATCCAGTTCGTGACGGGGCAGAATCTGTGGGACCCGTCGATCCGGTTCCTCACGGAATTGCCGTCCAAGCCCGATCCGGTGGAAATCACCATCATCTGCCTGATGGCGCTCATCTTCAGCTTCCTCGCGACGCTTTACCCGGCGTTCAAGGCCGCCAATACCGATCCCGTGCAGGTGCTGCGTTATGAATGATGTTCTGAAGGTCACCGGGCTGACGCGCAGCTTCACGCAGGGCGGCGTCACCATCGAAGTGCTGCGCGGCGTCGACCTGAACGTGGGGCCGGGGGAGATCGTGGCGCTGCTCGGACCGTCGGGATCGGGCAAGTCCACCATGTTGCAGGCAGTGGGGCTGCTGGAGGGCGGGTTCGACGGGTCCATTCGCATCGGTGGCGAAGAAGCGGCAAAGCTGGACAATGACGGGCGGACGCGGCTGCGGCGCGACGCGTTGGGTTTCGTCTATCAGTTCCATCATCTTCTGCCGGACTTCAACGCGGTGGAGAATGTCATCCTGCCGCAGGTGATCCGGGACGCGGAAATGAGCGTGGCGCGCGCGAGGGCCGAATCGCTGCTAACGTCACTGGGGCTGGGGCATCGGCTGGAGCATCGGCCGAGCCAGCTATCGGGTGGAGAGCAACAGCGCGTAGCGGTGGCGCGTGCGCTGGCGAACCAGCCCGCGCTGGTGTTGGCGGACGAGCCTACGGGCAATCTGGACGAGCGGACGGCCGATGTGGTGCTGGCCGAGTTTCTGCGGTTGGTGCGGGGGGAAGGCTCGGCTGCCCTTGTTGCCACGCATAATGAGCGACTGGCGCAGAAGATGGACCGGGTGGTGCGGCTGCATGAAGGGCGGCTGGAGGAAGATGCGGGAGGGGCAGCGGCCTGATCAGGCTGTCATTTCCGGCTGTTTCCGGCCCATGGCGGACAACCCACATCCGTTTGGGCTGAGCCTGTCGAAGGGCGAACGGAGATGGGAATAGCGGACAGTCCGCTCCCCACCCAAACCCGCCATTCAACCTCACGCCATTCACTTCGCCAGCGCGGCGAGGCGGTCGAGGCCGATGGCGTTCACGGCGGCTTTCAGTTCGTCGATGTTGGCGACGGTGCCATTGGCCTCCACCATGAAACGATTGGCGAGCGTAGTGCCATATTTGCCGTGACGGCTTTCGCTGTCCCATTCCTCCGTCACGATGCGGCCATCGACGGTTTCCGTCTTTTCATAGCCGGTCGCGGTCTGTCTATTTGACTGGACGTTGAGCGCCGCACCGAGGCCCGCAAGCGCCCCCGCGACGGCGATGTCGGTGACTTCCAAGCTGATGTCGTCATCGCCCGCGGCATAGCGCGCACTGGCGCGAGCGCCTGCCGACATGCCGCTGCTTTCGACCTCCGTGCGGGTGAAGCGGCCGATCTTTTCAGGGAGCATCGCTTGCAACGCGGCGGGGGCGACGGCGGCGGACGTGCCGTTCTGAGCGGCGTCCTCCATCCGCTTCGCGGCGGATTCCATTTGCTTGCTGGCGGCGTCGAGCTTGCCGAGGTCGACCTTGCCCACGCCGGGGACGGTCATTTCGCCGCTGACCGTGGACGGACCATAGCCGCCGCCGAACATCGTGCCGAAGGGACGCGCCAGCGCACCCGCGACGATGAAGAGTATCGCGGCGGCGACGATGGTGACGATGGTATAGACCAGCGCCTTGTCCTCCGGCGCTTTCATCAGGCGCGGCAGGCTGAGATAGAGGAGATAGAGGCTGTAGAGACCAAGGATGCCGAGGATCGAGAGCGAAGGCACCAGCGAGAAAATGCCCGCGAGCCAGCCCGCCGTGCCGGAATAGGCGGCGACCTTGAACGCCTTCACTTTGTCCTTCTGGCCGCCGAACTGGGGTGCGAGGAAATCGATGATGAGGGCAAGGACAAAGAGGCCGATCAGCGCGAAGACATAATGGGCGATCGCCATGCTGATCGCGCCGACGAGCGAAGGGCGGAACGTGATGCCAAGCGCGCCATAGCCGAATATCTGGCCGCCGATCAGCGCGGCGAGCGGCGGGATGGCCGCGAGGATTAGCACATAGCCGGTGAAGATGCCGCCGATGGTTGCCGGTTCGGCGTCGATGACGGCCCATTCTTCCTTGGGCTTGAGGATGATCGCTTTTGCCCTGACGACGATGCTGGGCGGGGTGGAAACCGGGTTCACGTCCCTCATGTGGCACTCTCCCTGTTCGTTACGGGGATAGGATCAATTTCGGATGCATAACGCAAGCGCTATCTGCCTTAATTATCCCCAGCTTTCGATGATGAGGGCTGGCATCGAATCGGGGAGGGTGCATAATGCCGCCATGCCTCACGCCGGTTTCGTTCCCCTTCGCATATTGTCGTCCTTCACCATGCTGGAAGGAGCGATCGATCCCAAGAAGATCGCCAAACAGGCCAAGGCGCTGGGCTTTCCGGCGGCGGCGATCACGGACCGCAACGGGCTTTACGGTTCCATGGCTTTCTCCGACGCCTGCAAGAGCGAAGGGGTGCAGCCGATTATCGGCGCGATGCTGGGGATATTGCGGCCGGGACGCCCGCTCAATGCTCCGCCCGTGCACGATTGGCTGACGCTCTACGCGCAGGACGCGGCGGGTTATGACAATCTCTGCGCGCTAGTGTCCATGGCGCATCTCGACCGTCCGGTCGAGGAAGTGCCGCATGTCACGCTGGAGGCGATGGAGGGGCGGACCGATGGCCTGATTGCTTTGACGGCGGGAGGTGAAGGCGCCATCGCGCGGCTGTTCGCAGAGGACCAGCCGGACGCTGCGCGGGCCTATGTCGAGCGACTGGAGGTCTTGTTTCCCGACCGGCTTTATGTCGAAATTTGCCGGCGGCTTGATCCCGTCGAGGGGAAGGCGGAGCCCGACCTGCTCGACATGGCCTATGCGCGTAACCTGCCGTTGGTCGCGACCAATCCGACCTGTTTTGCCGAACCGCATTTCCATGAAGCGCATGATGTGATGCTGTGCATCGCCGACAGCGCTTATGTGGAGACGCCGGACCGCCGCACCAGTTCTCCCGATGCTTGGATGAAACCGGCGGCGGAGATGAAAAGGCTGTTCGAGGATTTGCCCGAAGCGCTGTCGAACACGCTGGTCGTGGCGCAGCGTTGCGCGGTGGCCGCGCCCAAGCGCAAGCCGATCCTCCCCAGCCTCGCGGGTGATATCGAAGGCGAGGCGCAGATGCTGCGCGAACAGGCCGTGGCCGGACTAGAAGCGCGGCTGGAAAAACTGGGCATCAGTGATGAAGACGCACGGCGACCTTATTTCGAGCGGCTGAAGTTCGAGACGGATATTATCGTCCAGATGGGCTTTCCCGGTTACTTCCTGATTGTTGCCGATTTCATCAGATGGGCGAAATCGCATGATATTCCGGTGGGGCCGGGACGTGGTTCGGGCGCGGGTTCCGTGGTGGCGTGGGCGCTGACGATCACGGACCTCGACCCGTTGCAACTGGGGCTGCTGTTCGAACGATTCCTGAACCCGGAACGCGTGTCGATGCCGGACTTCGACATCGACTTCTGCGAAACGCGGCGGGGCGAGGTGATCCGCTACGTTCAGAATAAATATGGCGCGGACCATGTGGCGCAGATCATCACCTTCGGAAAGCTGAAGGCGCGCGCGGTGCTGAAGGACACGGGACGCGTGCTCCAGATGAGCTACGGGCAGGTCGACCGGCTCGCCAAGCTGGTGCCCAACCATCCGACTGACCCATGGACGCTGGAGCGATCCCTGAACGGCGTGTCCGAGTTCCGGGCGGAATATGACAATGACGGGCAGGTTCGGCGGCTGATCGACTATGCGATGAAGCTGGAAGGCTTCCCGCGCCATAGCTCCACCCATGCGGCGGGCGTGGTGATTGGGGACAGGCCCCTGAGTCAGTTGGTGCCGCTCTATCGCGATCCGCGATCCGATATGCCGGTGACGCAGTTCGACATGAAATATGTCGAAGGCGCGGGGCTGGTGAAGTTCGACTTCCTCGGCCTTAAGACGCTGTCGGTGTTGCAGAAAGCGGTGCAGTTGCTGGCGGGGCGAGGCGTCGAGGTCGATCTCGACAGCCTGAGCTGGGACGATCCGGCGGTCTACGACCTGCTCCAGCGCGGCGATACGGTGGGCGTGTTCCAGTTGGAATCGGAGGGGATGCGGAAAACCCTTGCCGCCGTCCGTCCAACCAATTTCGGCGACATCATCGCGCTGGTGTCGCTTTACCGCCCCGGCCCGATGGACAATATCCCGATGTTCGGCCGTCGCAAGAACGGGCAGGAGGAGATTGAATATCCTCATATTCTCCTGAAACCGATCCTCGAAGAAACATACGGCATCTTCGTCTATCAGGAACAGGTGATGCAGGCCGCGCAGATATTGGCGGGCTATTCGCTGGGCGACGCCGACTTGCTGCGCCGCGCCATGGGCAAGAAGATCAAGGCGGAGATGGACGCGCAGCGCGCCCGCTTCGTGGAGGGCTGCGCCAGGAGCGACATCAAGCCGGCCAAGGCCAATGAGTTGTTCGACTTGATCGACAAGTTCGCGGGTTATGGCTTCAACAAGAGCCATGCGGCGGCTTATGCCTTGCTCGCCTATCAAACCGCGTGGCTCAAGGCGCACTATCCGGCGGAGTTCTATGCCGGGTCGATGGCGTTCGATATCCACCTGACCGACAAGCTCACTGTGTTCGTGGACGATATGCGGCGCATGGGGCTGACCTGCCTGGCGCCTGACATCAACCGGAGCGAGGCGGATTTCTCGGTCGAGGCGGTGGAATATGAAGGCGACGATCCGCGTCTGGGCTTTGCGGTACGCTATGCGCTGGGCGGCCTCAAAGGCGTGGGTGAAAAGGCGATGGAGCAACTCGTCGAGGAACGGGAAGCGCGAGGGGCGTTCAAGAGCCTCGATGATTTCGCTGATCGGATCGAACCACGGCTGCTTAACAGGCGGCAATTGGAAAGCCTCGCTGCGGCGGGCGCTTTCGATCATATTCATGCGGACCGCGCAGGGGTTCATGCGGCGGCCGAGACGATCCTGACCGTTGCTGCGAGTAACGCGGAGGCTCGGGCGAGCGGGCAGGGCGGGCTGTTCGGCGGAGAAGAAACGCCCCATGCCGATGTCCACATTCCGCCGCATCAGACCTGGTCAACGGCGGATCGCATGGCGCAGGAGAAGGAAGCGTTCGGCTTTTATTTTTCGGCGCATCCGGTGGATCGTTATCGGCATCTGGCCGATGCGCGCGGGGCCAAGAGCTATGGGACGATCTGTTCGGAGCCGGTAGCCGAAGGTGGGCGCGTCAATGGCGTGATGGCCGCGATGGTCGAGGATGTGCGCTGGCGCGAGACGAAGCGCGGGGCGCGCTATGCCGCCGCGACCTTTTCAGACAATAGCGGGCAGTTTCAGGCGAGTTGCTTCGATGAGGATGCGTGCAAGGCCATTGAGGAAATGGCGCGTGAGGGCGATTGCGCGCTGTTGATGGTGGAACTGGACCGTTTGCCGGGAGAGGAAACGCCGCGCGTCACTGTCCGGGGCGTGGAGCCTTTCCGGCAGCTTGCCAACGCATCGCGCATGGAACTGACGGTAAATGCGAGCGATCCGACATCGGTGGCGGCGCTGGCGCAACTATTGTCGCGGGCGCGAGGCGGACGGAGCGAAGTGTTCCTGCGCGCGCCGGTGCAGGATGGGAAAGCTGTGCGGATTTTCCTGGGGGATGACTATACCATCGGGGCGGATCAGGTGGATGCGATTGCGCTGATTCCCGGGCTTGCGATTCATACGTTCGAACGGATGGAGCCGAAGGCGGATGGCTATAGAGCGCGCAACCGGCGGGCTGGTTTGCGGCTGGTGGCCGGCGGATAGGATGCGGGTGTTCGGTAAGCGCGTGACGATTGCCGATTGAGGATGAGCGTACGCTCCCTGCCTGTGCCGGGAAAAGAGGCCGATGCCCCTTTTCCCCTATGGATTGAAACGAGCCAACACAGGCGATGGAGAGTCAGTCTTTCAGCCGCGCTGCCGAGGCGAAGGTTCCATCCACCCAGACCAGCGGATCGATTTCCGGATGGTTCACGATGCCGGTGACTTCGCCGGTGTAAAGAATGTGGGTCGATACCTCGAAAGCGCCGGACTTACGACACATCATGCTGGCGACGGCGTCGCCCAGAACTGGCGGACCGTCAGGGTTAAACTGCCAGTCGCCTGTTTCGAAGCGCTCGCGCCCCTTTTTCTGGCCGCTGAAGATGCCTACCAGCCCCTGATGCCGGGCAGCAAGCAGGTTGACGCAGAATTCTTCCTCGTCCGCCAGGATCGGCGCGATGCTGGCATTGCGGTTGACCGCGACGATCAGGGTCGGGGGATCGGCGGTTACGGACATGACGGCCGTTGCCGCCATGCCGGTGCATTCTTCGCCCTTGCCAGCGGTGACAATGGCGATGGTGGTGGCAAGGCGACGCATCGCCTGTTTGAAATCATCCGTAAGATTGGTCATCGATGCCTTTCCTCAGTCAAGCCAGTCGCGATGTTCGCAAGATTCCGCATTCTTCAAATATGTTCCGAGAGTCTGCATCGCTCATACCAGCGGGTCGATCCGCATAAAGCGGGGCATGTGTGATCGGTTCGGACGACTCCCCCTTGAACACCCAATATCGAGCGCCCGGCCGATGTGGAAGGGGTGTTGGTGGATGCAAGCATGGGAATTTTCTCAGAAAAGGCGCATTTGCGGTCCTTCCGGGGGTCGGAAAAGATCGGTCCTGACGGTCAGGCGCTCTCCGGTGAGGCCTGCCCGCATCCGTGCCTTGATAAAGCGGGTACGGATCAGATCGGCCCATACGCCCTGGCCGCGCATGCGTGTGCGAAAGTCCGGATCATTATCCCTTCCGCCGCGCATGTCGCGGATGATGGACATCACCTTTCCGGCCCGATCCGGGTAATGCTCATCCAGCCATGCCCTGAATAGAGGTGCGACTTCGTGTGGAAGGCGGATCGGAATGTAGCTGACCTCGCGGGCTCCAGCATCCGCCACCCGCGCGACGAGAGCCTCTATTTCATGATCGGTGATCCCCGGAATGACGGGCGAAATACTGGTAAGAACCGGGATTCCGGCCTCTGCAAGCTGACGGATCGCATCCAGCCGGCGCAGAGGATGGGGCGCCCTAGGCTCAAGCGTGCGCGCCACCAGAGGATCGAGCGACGTGAGCGAAATCGCCACGGAAACCAGCCGGTCGCGCGCCATGTCCGACAACAGGTCAATGTCCCTCAATATGCGGTTCGATTTGGTGGTGATGAACAGCGGATGGCGGCATTCGGCTAACACTTCCAAGCACTGGCGTGTGATCCGCCATTCCCTTTCTATCGGTTGATAGGGGTCGGTGTTGGTGCCCATGGCGATGGGCGCAACCCTATAATTGCTTCGCGACAGTTCCTCTTTCAGCAATTTGGCGGCGTCGGGCTTGGCGAAAAGACACGTTTCGAAATCGAGGCCCGGCGACAGGTCGTGATAGGCATGGCTTGGCCTTGCGAAGCAATAAATGCAGCCATGCTCGCATCCCCGATAGGCATTGATGGACTGGCTGAATGCGATGTCCGGGGAATTGTTTCGAGTAATGATGCGCCGCGCGCGCTCTATCGTTACGCTCGTGCGGCGGTGCGGAGCAAGGCCATCGATTGCGGGCAAGGCATCCAGCCAGTCTCCATCCGCTTCCCGATGGGGAATGTTGAAGCGGCCGCTTGCTTCGTTCCGCGTTGCGCCTCTGCCTTTTTCGCTGGCCATACAGGATTAGAACATAACATGAACAATTTGACAAGCCGTTATCGATGGCGGCACAGGACGGAAAAATCGATGAAGGACCTCAAATGCGCCATATCCTGACGAGCCTTATCCTGACGAGCCTTGCCATTGCAGCCGCTGCCTTTTCCCTGCCCGCTTTCGCGCTGGATGAGGAGCCGTGCGGCAAAAGCATGGTGTGCGCCAGCAATCCGCAATCGGTTGCCGATGGCGTGCAGGCCGCCGGGTATAAGGCTGTCCTGTCGAAAAGCAGCACCACCGGCAATCCGATGATCGAAAGCGCGGCCAACGGTTATAATTATTCGATTTTCTTCTACGAATGCGAAGATGGGAAGAAATGCGGTTCGATCCAGTTCCAGATCAGCTTTGAGGATGATGGCGCGAACACATTGGAACTGGCGAACAAGTGGAACAGCAACAAGCGGTTCAGTCAGATGGCCGTGGCCGACGACAAATCGCTGGCCGTCAGCTATGATGTGGCGACGATCGGGGGCCTCAACCAGAAGAACTTCGCAGATGTGGTCGACTGGTGGGCGCTGATGCTGGGCGAACTGAACAAGTTCTTCAAGGAAAACCCGGCGCCTGCTGCCGCAGCCGAGGCGGCGGTCAAGTAGGCCCGACTGCTGGCCGCTATCAGCGTTCGTTGAGGCGAGGCATCAGTTCCACGAAATTACAGGGACGGAACCGGCTGTCCAACTGGCTTACAAGTATGCCGTCCCAGGCATCCCTGACGGCGCCGGTGGAACCGGGTAGCGCGAAGATATAGGTGCCCCGCGCGACGCAGGCGGTGGCGCGGGACTGGATGGTGGACGTTCCGATCGTCTGATAGCTGAGCCAGCGGAACAGCTCGCCAAAACCGGGAATTTCCTTGTCCTGCACCTGCGCCAGCGCTTCGGGGGTTACGTCCCGTCCGGTCACGCCGGTGCCGCCGGTGGTGATGATGCAGTCGACTTGCGGATCGTCGATCCATGCATGAAGGCGCGCCACGATGGTGGCGCGCTCGTCCTGCTCGATATGGCGAGCGGCGAGGATATGGCCGGCCGCCGCGATCCGTTCGACCAGAGTGTCGCCGGAACGATCCTCCGCCAACGTTCGGCTATCGGAAACAGTCAGGACAGCAATGCGGACCGGCAGGAAGGGCCGGCTTTCATCGATGGACATCAATCGCTGCCGCCCGCTGCGATCAGGCTTTTCCCGTCAACGCGCGTCAGGCGAACCAGCCGGCTTCCCTTGGTGCCGGGGAATGTGGGCCAAAGGCCCTGCGCCATGCCGGTCAGGCACTCCGCCTTGCCCTGCGCCTGGATCTGATACATCCAGTAATTACGCATGACGATGTTCACATAGGCGCGCGTTTCATAATAGGGCAGGGATTCCATGAATAGTAGCGGATCGCCATTGTCCTTCACCTGGACATTCCAGCGCTGCACGGGCAGAGGCCCGGCATTATAGGCGGCCATGACCTTGGGCAGAAGGCCGCCGGTCGCGCTCATGTCGCGCAAGGTTTCCAGATAGCGTTGGCCATATTCCATGTTGGTGGACGGCACGAACAACTGCGCGGGGGAGGATAACCCCATGTCGCTGCCCGTCCCCGGCCGGACCTGCATCAAGCCACGCGCGCCCGCGGAACTGACGGCATCCGCGCGAAAGCCGGATTCCTGAAGTGTGTGGGCAAAGACCAGCGAAGGATCGACGCGCCAGCCGCCATCGGGCTTCCAGTCGGGGGCGGGGAAGCGCGCGAAGCTTTCCGGTTGCTTTCCGGCGGGGCCATTATGGGCAAGCCACAACTGCGTCGCGGGAAGATTGAGGGCGCTAGCCAGACGGAGCAGCGCATCATATTGCGTGGTGCCACCCAGTTTGGCCTGATAGCGCAAGGCTTCATCGGCCTTGTCGGACTGGCCGATGGCCGCAAAGACGATCGCTGCGCGGACATTGGGATTGGCCTTCAACTGCTGCCATTCCGCTTCGCCGAAGCGAACGCCCATCGCCGCGCCGCCCAGCGGTAAGCCCAGCGTCTCGCGGGCAAGAAGGCCATAGAAGGTTTCGTCCGAACGAGCCGCGACCTTGAGCAAATTTTCGACTTTTTCGGGCTGCCCGCAGATCATATAGGCCCGCGCGGCCCAATAGGCGCCCGCCGCGCGCATATCGGCATTGCCCGACAGGGCCGCCACATTCGCAAAAGCAGGTGCGGCGGCGATGCAGTCATTCTGACGCCATGCGGCAAGGCCCGTCGTCCAATGCGCCTGCACCGTCCAGTCGCCGCCCGATCGAACTTCCAGCGCCTTTGCGGCCATGCGCCGGGCGTTCCCGTCGTCGCTTTCGATATAATAGGCCCATGCAACGCGTTGGCGCACTTCGGTCAGCCCTTCGGGCGTCAGGCCCGCTTCGCCGGTGGTGAGCAGTCCTTCCGCTCCGGCCGGATCGTCATTGTTGATGAAGGGCTGGATGCGGCTGGCGAGGCTTTGCGCCAGCAGATCGGTCTTGGTCGCGCGCACATATTCGCGGCGCGGTGCGGAGCCCAGCCAGACCAGCTTCTGGACTTGAGGCAGATCCGGCAGAATGGTCGCGCCACGTTTCTGGGCCAGGCGGGAAAGCTGATCCGCGCGCGGCAACCACGGCGCCTTGTTGAGCAGGTCGAGAAGGTCGAACAGTTCGGCGCGTGGCGAGCCCTTCGCCAGGTAGAGTTCGGCAAGCGCCATGGAACGCATCGGGTCCTGCTGGTCGAGAGTCAGGATCATTGCTTTTGCGTCGATCCATTTCTGGTCCTGAAGCGAGGCGAAAATGGCGCGGTATCGTCCCTTGTCGCCGTCGCTCAATCGAAGCGGGGTGGAATTTATCGGAAGGGCGGCAACCATGGCCGCCGTTTCGGCTTTTACGGGCAGAGCCGTCGCGGCGCCCAGCACCAGAAGGGCCAGGCGGGAAAGGCAGGTGGTGGCGCGAATCACGAACGGCTTTCCTTGATAAGACTTTGCAGAGCGCGCCAACATTCCGCCTTGGCCGCTGGCTGGCCGAGCAGCAGTCGCGGATGAAATGTGGCAATTGCGGGCAGAGTGCCGCCATTATGGTTAAAGAAACGTAAACTATTTGCGCTGTCGCCTGCATCCGACGGCAAAAGGGCACGGGCTGTCCGATCTCCCAGCAGCAACAGTCGCTCCGGGGCGGCAAGCGCGATATGCGCGCGCATCCGTCTGGCGGCGAAGTCAATGTCGCCAGCCTCCACCATGCCGCCGGGAGGGCGCGCGGCGAAGAGCGAGGCGATATAGACATCCGGGCGGCTCATGCCGATGGCTCGCAACATCGCTTCGAGCAGCGTTCCGGCGCGATCCGCAAGCAGGCTGTTCGCGTTCATGTCTGCCGGATCGGGCATATCGGTGACGATCATGAGCGGTGCGGATTGCGGTCCCGCAGGCATGATCGGCGGGGCTGCCCACCGGCGTTCGGGCTGCGTGGCTTCGCTTGCCAGCCAGTCGTGAAATGCCGCGAGCGTCGCCGGCATGGCCGGAACCGGGGCGGCGACGGTGGGCTTTGTGATGGTGACGGGCGCTGGGCGCAGCCAGTGAACGGCAGCTTCGCTCACCGCGCAATCGACCCCCGCTGCTGCCCACCATTCAAGATAGGCATCGGCCGCTGCCGACAAGTTAATCTGCAATGCACCCCGCATAGTTCTTCTAGGGCCAGAGGTTGACGGCGTGGTCAAGAATCTTCATCGCGCTTAATGTCAGAATGTTGGAGTAATGCGGCGACCGGATGAGGGAGGGAAGCCTGCCGGTGTGCCTAATGGAGGGATTATGAGCGAACGGGAATCGATGCCCTATGACATCGTCATCGTCGGTGGCGGGCCTGCCGGCCTGTCTGCCGCGATCCGGCTGAAGCAGTTGGCGAACGATGCGGGCCAGGAACTGGCGGTATGCGTGCTGGAAAAGGGATCGGAAATTGGCGCCCATATCCTGTCCGGCGCGGTCGTCGATCCCAAGGCGCTTGATGAGCTTTTGCCCGAATGGCGGGGTCAGGGTTGCCCGCTGGCCGAAGTGCCGGTGACGGATAACCAGCACTGGTTCCTCACCAAGGGCGGCAAGATGGCGATGCCGCACATCATGACCCCGGGCTGGATGCACAATAAGGGCACTTATACCGGATCGCTGGGCAATCTGTGCCGCTGGCTGGCGGAGCAGGCCGAAGGACTGGGCGTGGAAATCTTCCCCGGCTTCGCGGCGGCAGAAATCCTCTATAATGAGGATGGGTCGGTGAAAGGCGTCGCGACCGGTGACATGGGCATCGATCGTGAAGGCAATCGCAAGTCCGATTATCAGCCGGGTCTGGAACTGCACGCCAAATATACCTTCTTTGCCGAAGGCGCGCGCGGTCATTTGACCAAGATATTGAAGCGTCAGTTCGACCTCGACGCCGACAGCCAGCCGCAGGTCTATGGCCTGGGCATGAAGGAATTGTGGGACATCGACCCCGCCAAGCATAAGCCGGGCCTGGTCATTCACACACAAGGCTGGCCGCTGACGGACGCCTATGGTGGCGGTTTCCTCTACCATCAGGCCAATGGGCAGGTGGCGTTGGGTTTCGTGGTCGGCCTTGGCTACCGCAATCCCTATCTCTATCCGTTCGAGGAATTTCAGCGCTGGAAGCAGCATCCGGAAATCCGCAAATATCTGGAAGGCGGTCGCCGCGTCTCCTATGGCGCGCGCGCGATCAATGAAGGCGGCTGGCAGTCGATTCCGAAGCTGGTATTCCCCGGGGGCGCGTTGATCGGCTGCACGGCGGGCTTCGTAAACGTGCCGCGTATCAAGGGCACCCATACCGCGATGAAGTCGGGCATGCTGGCCGCCGAAGCCGCGTTCGAGGCGATCCAGAACGAACGCGCCCGCGACGTGCTGCACGATTATGAGGACCGCCTTCGGACAAGCTGGATCGCGAAGGAACTGCAACTGGTCAAGAATGCCGAGCCGCTTCTGTCTAAGTTCGGCAACACCATTGGCACGTTGCTGGCGGGCATCGACATGTGGATGCGAACGCTCAAAATCGGCCTGCCTTTCACGATGAAGCACAAGCCGGACAATGAGAAAATCTGGCCCAAGGATTCGTGCCGGAAGATCGATTATCCCAAGCCGGATGGCGTGATCAGCTTCGATCGCCTTTCTTCGGTGTTCCTGTCGAACACCAATCATGAGGAAGATCAGCCGGTTCACTTGCAGCTGAAGGATCCCTCGATTCCGATCAGCTACAACCTGCCCATTTATGACGAACCGGCACAGCGTTATTGTCCTGCTGGCGTTTATGAGGTGGTCGGGCTGGACGAAGGCAATCCTCGTTTCCAGATCAACGCGCAGAATTGCGTCCATTGCAAGACTTGCGACATCAAGGACCCGACCCAGAACATCAACTGGGTCGTGCCGGAAGGCGGCGGAGGGCCGAACTATCCCAACATGTAAGCGCATCATCGCTTTGGGACTGTTGGCGCTGCCGATGACCGCACAGGCATCGGTGGCACCGGACAGCGCATTTCATGCCTATGCGCGCGCGCGGCTTGCCGATGGGGATGGCGCGTCGCCGCTGGCGGTCGAGAATTACCGGCTGGCGCTGGACGAAGATCCGGGGAGCCCGGCCATCGCGCGGCGATCTTATCTGCAGGCGCTGGAAAGCGGCGATCTTCCTCTGGCGTTGCGGTCCGCTCGGTTGCTGGACGCAGAAGGCCTTCTGCCGCGCGATGGCACTTTGTTGCATATTGGCGATGCGCTCAATCGCAAGGATTGGGCGGCAGCCCGGACGTGGACCGACCGAATGGCGGAAGAGGGCAATTTCGCCTTCCTCGCACCCCTTGTGCGAAGCTGGATTAGGCTTGGTGAGGGGAATTACGACCCGCCCATCCTTGTTGCGAAAGACCGCGCCGACATCCTCGCGCGGCGCTATATGGATGAGCAGATTGCCTTGCAGGCGCTGGCGCGGAAGGATGTTCAGGCCGCTCTTCCCGCAATCCGGGCCGCTCTTGCCACCCGGACCAGCGATCAAGATGCGTTGCGCCTGACTTTTGCCGCCCAATTGGCAAGTCAGCGAGCTGCTACACAGGCTCTTGAGCTTCTGCCCGACGATCGAGCCAATTTCGCTCTGGCACGATCGGATATTGAGCAGGGCAGGAGCAGGAAACTACGCCGGGAAGGCGCGCCACTTACGCCCGCGCAAGGTTTTGGGCGGCTGCTGACGCGGCTCGCGGTTGACGCGGCAGCGATGGACGGCGGCGAAGTTCTGTCGATTCGACTAGCGCGTATCGCGACCTTTGCGGATCCAGGCGCGGAAAGCCGGATCGTGATGGCGCGCCTGTTGACCGAGAATGAAAATCCCGCGCTGGGCCTTGCCGAAGCGCGCAAGATTCCCGTGGACAGCTATTATGGTTCGTTGGCGGAAGCGGAACTGATCGACGCATTGGATGGAACAGGGCAGGACGAAGGCGCCATTGCCCTGGCGCGGTCGCAGGCCGCGGCACCGAATGCCGAGGCGGAGCGTTTCGTGCGCCTGGGCAGCTTGCTGGCGGGCGCCAAGGATTTTGGCGGAGCCGCGGAAGCATTCCGCGCCGCGCAAGCCCGCTATCCGGCCGATGTCATGCCCTGGACGCTGCTTCTGTTCGAGGGCAGCGCGCTCGAGCAGGGCAAACGTTGGGATGAAGCGCGGGCGGTATTGGAACGCGCGGCGAAAATCGCACCGAATGAGCCGATGATATTGAATTATCTTGGTTACGCGCAGATCGAGCGGCGTCAGAATGTGGACGAGGCGCTGGCGTTATTGAAAAAGGCCAGCACCCTGAAACCCGACGATCCATCGATCACGGACTCGCTGGGGTGGGCCCAATTCATTGCGGGCAATGTGGAGGCGGCGGTCCCAGTGCTGGAGAAGGCAGCGGCCAGCGCGCCGGGCGATGCGACCATCAATGAGCATCTGGGGGATGCATTATGGGCGGCCGGGCGGCGTTATGAGGCGCGCTATGCATGGAAGGCCGCGGCCACATTCGCCGATGGAGTCGTGGCGGAACGGCTGAAAGCAAAGGCGGAAGAGGGTATGAAGCCCGAATATGCCGCCCCCTGAGTTTGAGATGATTCAAAATATCAATATCGATATGCAAGATACTGAAATTGCTTATGCCAAGATCAATCTGGCGCTGCATATCCGTAGCCGTCGGCCGGACGGCTATCATGCACTGGAAAGTCTTTTCGCCTTCGCGCAGGATGGAGATCGCCTGGACGGTAGGGGCACGGAAAGTGGAGCCATCACGCTCCACACGGACGGGCCATTCGGAACGCAGATTACCCAAGACGCGGACAATCTTGTGGTGAAGGCGGCAGCGGCTCTTCGCAGCCATTTGGGCGAATCCCGCGGAGCGGCCCTGCATTTGACCAAGAATCTGCCAGTGGCATCGGGCATCGGAGGAGGCTCTGCGGATGCCGCGGCGACGCTGCGGCTGCTGATGCGGCTGTGGGATGCGAAGATTGAACGGGCCAAGCTGGAAGAACTGGCTCTGACAATCGGCTCCGACGTTCCCGCCTGTCTGGCCAGTACGACCCGGCTCGTCCGTGGACGCGGTGAATTGCTGGAAGATCATGATCTGCCGGAATTGGCGGGTGCGCCGCTATTGCTGGTCAATCCGGGGGTGGCGCTGTCGACAGGACGTGTATTTGCGGGCTGGGATGGAATGGATCGCGGTGCGTTGGTTGCGGATAACCTGAAGGAACTTTGCGTGGGTGGACGCAATGACCTTGAGCCAGCCGCAAGGCGTGAAGCGCCGGTGATCGCGAACGTCCTCACGCGGTTGGCGCAATGCCAAGGGCAGTTTCTTTCCCGCATGTCGGGATCGGGCGCGACCTGTTTCGCCCTGTTTGAAACGGAAGATACCATGCGCGCGGCTGCACAGGCGTTGCGTGCGGAGTATCCTATATGGTGGATCATGGAAACGCGGATCAGAACGGCATGACCGAAGCCTTTACGCAGATCGACGGCGGCGATCTCAACATTCTCATCGTCGCGGATCATGCATCGGCCCATGTGCCCCGCGACATTGATCTGGGCATCGATCCGGTCTTGCTTAGGGAACATATCGCCGTCGATATCGGCGTGGCCGAAGTCAGCGCGGCAATCGCGCGGCAATTGGGCTGCACGGCTATTCTGGGGGGCGTGTCCCGCCTGGTGATAGATTTCAATCGCGAGGATGACGCGCCGGGCCTGTTGCCGGTAATGAGCGATGGTCATGCAATTCCTGGCAATCGCGATGCGGACGTGATGGAGCGGATGATCCGGTTCCATCATCCCTATCATCATCAACTGAGCCGGTTGCTGAACCGCATGACGTCGCCGTTCATTCTGTCGGTGCATAGCTTCACACCGCGTCTTGCCAGCGATCCGGAGCAGCAGCGGCCATGGGAGATCGGCGTGCTCTATAACGAAGATGATCGTGCTGCACGGATCGCCATCCCACTGTTGGAGGCTGTGGGCCTGAAGGTGGGCGATCAGCAGCCCTATTCGGGTCAACTGCTCAACGCGACGATGAATCGGCATGCGGAAGCCAATGGCATTCCCTATCTCGGTGTCGAAATGCGGCAGGATCTGGTGCGTGACGAAGCGGGTCAGCGGCGCTTTGCGGAAATATTAGGTCAAATTTCACTGAATTGTCATAATATACTTGCGTGAATCACTCCTTTTTGGAAAGAGGCGCGCGCAACAAGGGTAAGTTTTATGTCTCATACATTCGATAAATCGAAGCTGCCGAGCCGTTTTGTCTCCGTTGGTCCGGAACGCGCACCCCATCGCAGCTATTATTACGCGATGGGCCTGACGGAGGAGGAGATCGCTCGTCCCTTCGTCGGCATCGCGTCGGCAGGCAACGATAGCGCGCCCTGCAACACGACACTCGACACGCAGGCCGACTGGTGCCGCAAGGGCGTGAATGAAGCGGGTGGGATGCCACGGCGTTTCAACACCATCACCGTTACCGATGGCATCGCCATGGGGCACCAGGGCATGAAAAGCTCGCTGGTGAGCCGGGAGGTGATTGCGGATTCAGTCGAGCTTTCCGTGCGTGGCCATTGCTATGACGCGCTTGTGACCTTTGCCGGTTGCGACAAGTCGCTGCCTGGCATGATGATGGCGATGCTGCGCCTCAACGTGCCGTCGATCTTCGTCTATGGTGGCTCGATCTTGCCCGGTCGTTATCAGGAGCGCGACCTGACCGTTATCGACGTGTTCGAAGCGGTCGGACGCTATGCAGCCGGGAATTGCCCGCTTTCCGAAGTGACCGCCATCGAAAAGGCCGCCTGTCCCGGCCATGGCGCATGCGGCGGTCAATATACGGCCAACACCATGGCTTGCGTGGGTGAAGCCATCGGCCTGTCATTGCCGAACAGCAACATGGCGCCTGCTCCTTATAAATCGCGTGAGGAAATCGCCGTGGCTGCCGGCCGGCAGGTGATGGAATTGCTGGCGCAGAATATCCGTCCGCGCGACATTTGCACGCGCGATGCTTTTGAAAACGCCGCGCGCATCGTGGCGGCGACCGGCGGCTCGACCAATGGCGCGCTGCATCTGCCCGCCATGGCCAGCGAATGCGGTATCGACTTCGACCTGTTCGATGTGGCGGAAATTTTCAAGACGACGCCCTATATCGCCGATCTGAAGCCCGGCGGCCGCTATGTCGCCAAGGACATGCATGAGGCAGGCGGCATCTACATGCTGATGAAGACATTGCATGCCGAAGGGTTGCTGCATGGCGACTGCCTGACCGTCACCGGTAAGACGCTGGCGGAGAATATCGATGAGGTGACGTGGAATCCTGAACAGAAGGTCATTTATGACGCCAAGACCCCGATCACGCCGACGGGTGGCGTGGTTGGCCTGAAAGGTTCGCTGGCGCCCAATGGCGCGATCGTGAAGGTGGCGGGGATGCACCGCCTGCAATTCAGTGGTCCGGCTCTGGTATTCGAGCGGGAAGAAGATGCCTTCGCTGCCGTCGAAACGGGCGCGATCAAAGAAGGCTCCGTCATCGTCATTCGTTACGAAGGCCCCAAGGGCGGTCCCGGCATGCGTGAAATGCTGGCGACGACAGCCGCGCTTTATGGCCAAGGGCTTGGCGAGAAGGTGGCGCTTATCACCGACGGGCGTTTTTCCGGCGGCACGCGGGGTTTCTGCATTGGCCATGTCGGGCCGGAAGCAGCCGAATGCGGGCCGATCGCTCTGGTCGAAAATGGCGACATCATCGCAATTGATGCGGAGGCTGGCACCATTGACCTTCAGGTGGACGAAGCCATTCTGGCCGAGCGCCGCAAGAACTGGCAGCCACGCCAGAATGATTATCAGTCCGGCGCATTGTGGCGCTATGCACAGAATGTGGGCCCGGCCTACAAGGGAGCGGTAACGCATCCCGGAGCAAAGGCTGAAACCCATGTCTATGCGGATATCTGATGGATTGATCGGGGCGGGGCTTCTGTGCCTCGCCCTTGCAGCCTGTAAGCAGGCGCCGGACGCCGGACTGTCGGCGAATGATGGCGACCGGATCGAATGTGCCTTTGGTGCGAAAGCGGAATGGGCGCGTGACTGCGTGGCGGAACGCCAGGGTGATATGCTGACGCTGCGACATGCCGATGGCGGGTTTCGCCGTTTCACCATCGTCAAGGACGGGCGCGGCCTTGTCCCCGCCGATGGTGCGGAACAGGCAAAGGTTGATATCGTGGGCGATCGCCAGATCGAATTGACGATAGGCGACGCGCGCTACCATATCCCCGCTACCATTGCGGGAGCACCCCGCTGACCATGGCTACGCCTGTCCTGACGGCCGCCGGGATGCGGGCGGCGGAGCAGGCGGTCATCGCTTCGGGTGTGCCTGAATATGAGTTGATGGAGCGTGCGGGCGCTGCCGCTGCCGAGATCATCTGGCGGGCGGGAGGATTGCGTGACACGCTGGTGCTGTGCGGGCCCGGCAATAATGGCGGCGATGGCTTTGTCATCGCGCGGCTTCTGCGCGCGCGGGGCGTGCCGGTGCGTGTTGCGGCGCTGGGGGACAGCAGGACATCGTCCGCTATTCAGGCTCGCGCGGCGTGGGCGGGGCCGGTGGAAGCGTTCAACGACGCGGAGCCTGCCGCGCAACTGGTGGATGCCCTGTTCGGCACGGGCTTGGCGCGTGAACTGGATGATGGGATTGCCGCGCAACTCCATGACCTCGTCGGCATGGCGAGCCACAGCTACGCCATCGATCTGCCTAGCGGCGTGGAAACCGATAGCGGCGCGCTGCTCTCACCCGTTCCGCATTTTGGTATGGGCATCGCGCTGGGCGCGTTGAAACCCGCTCATTTGCTTTTTCCAGCGGCGGACAGGATGACGCGGCTGGTCTGCGCGGATATAGGCATTGCGGCCAACTCTTCCATCTGTCGGCTGGCGCCGCCATCTGTTTATGCTCCCGGCACAGAAGCGCATAAATATAGCCGTGGTCTTGTGGCGGTCGTCGGGGGCGAGATGGCGGGCGCGAGCCTGCTCGCCAGCCATGCAGCGGCCCGTTCCGGCGCGGGCATGGTACGCAGGATCGCCGCCGACGCGTATATCGGAGGACCTGATGCCATCGTCACTGATTTTGCGAAAACCGCGACAGAGGTGGAGCATTCTCTCCAGGACAAGCGGTTGGCGGTGGTTCTGGTCGGTCCTGGACTGGGACGAAATAAAGATGCCCAAGCACGTCTGGATGTGGTTCTGAAAAGCGGTCATCCGCTGGTTCTGGATGCGGATGCGCTCAATATATTGGGGGAAATAGGCATCGCTCATTTGCCCCAGCAAGCGATTCTGACGCCCCATGAAGCGGAGTTTACCCGGTTGTTTGACCAATTGCCCGGTAGCAAGATTGATCGGGCATTGGATGCGGCGCGCCGATCACGCTGCGTGGTGGTGTATAAAGGTGCCGGCACTGTCATTGCCGCACCGGACGGACGCGCTGCCGTTGCAAGCCATGGTTCATCCTGGCTCTCCACGGCGGGGACGGGTGATGTTCTGGCGGGCATCGTCGCGAGCAGGCTGGCCGTCATGCGAGACGGATTCCAAGCCGCATGCGAGGCTGTCTGGCTGCATGGCGAAGCCGCTCGCCGAGCGGGCGCGGCCTTCATCGCGGACGATTTGATCGAACGGCTCCCAGAGGCTATTGCCAGCCGCCTGTGACCCAAGACAACGACCTTATCATCCGCATCGCCGCGAAGGGCGATGGCGTGACCGCCGATGGCCGCCATGTGCCGCTTGCCGCACCGGGAGATCGTATGGAGGCGGGCGGCGGTGTTCAGTTCGGCCCGCATCATGTCGACCCGCTTTGCCGTCATTTCCCTGTTTGCGGCGGATGCGAACTCCAACATATCGACGATGAAAGCTATGCGGATTTCGTCGCGGCGCGGGTCATGGGGGCATTGGCGGGGCAAGGCGTTGATGCGCTCAAAGTCCTGCCTCCGCATATTTCGCCACCCCGGACTCGCCGCAGGGCTTCCTTGCGCGCCGCGTGTCAGGGCAAGAAGGTTGCGATCGGCTTTGCGGAGGCGGGAAGCCATAGCCTGATCGATCTGTCGATGTGTGAAGTGCTGGACCCGCGCCTGTTTGGACTTCTGGAGCCGCTTCGGCCGCTATTGGCGCGCATCCTGCCCGACCGGCGGTCCGCTCATGTGCGTATGTCGATGACGGATCAGGGCGTCGATCTGCTTCTGGAAGGCGTGACGATCGAAGGCCTCGCCGCAGACGAGGCTTTGCGGGATTTTGCTGCCGCGCAGGGGCTTGCACGATTGACGGTCGATGAAGGTCATGGAGCCGAAACGCGCTGGGAGCCGGAACCTGTGACCGTCAGCTTTGGCGGCGTAGCGGTCGGTTTTCCGCCTTTCGCCTTTCTTCAAGCGACTCCCGATGGAGAAGCCGCGCTGGTCGAAGCGGCACGCTCCGCCCTGCCCCCGCAAGGGGCTGTGGCTGATCTTTTCTGCGGTCTTGGCACCTTTGCTCTGGCTGTGGTGGAGGGGCGCCCGGTTTATGCGGCGGAAGCGGCCCGCGATTTGATCCTGTCGCTCAAGGCCGCTGCGGGCAGGAGCCAGAGAAGGCTGGCGGCCGACCATCGCGATCTGTTTCGGCGGCCACTGACGCCGCAGGAACTCGACCGTTTTGCCGCCGTCATCATTGATCCCCCCCGTGCAGGCGCTCGGGAACAGGTGTTGCAAATCGCTGCATCCAACGTTGTATCGGTCGCTTATATCTCCTGTAATCCCGCCAGCTTCGCGCGCGACGCCGCCCTTATGGTTGCAGGCGGCTATGTGCTGGAAAGCGTGAGACCAGTCGGTCAGTTCCGTTGGTCGACCCATGTTGAACTGGCGGGCATTTTTCGCCGTCTTTGAAATGTCCCTCGCCACCGGGGAAGCGACGAGGGACAGGCACCCTCTCCAAGGGGGGAGCGGCCCCCCGTTTAACCGAGCTTGATGACAGTTGCGCGACGGCGCGCCGGAACGGGATCGGCGTAAAGGCTGGCCATCGGCTCATCCTCCACTTCGATGACGGCTTCCGAGGTAAAGCCGTTGAAACCGGTCCGCATCGCCGCGCCATAGGCGCCCAGCATCCCGATTTCGATATAGTCGCCCGCAGCCACGTCTTCGGGCAGCAGGAACGGGCCGGCCATATGATCCATGTCGTCGCAGGTCGGGCCGTAGAAGGAGAATCCGGTCAGTTCCTCATCGCTTTCCTCGTCGCGCAGTAACGCTACGGGGAAGCGCCAGCCGATATGCGCCGCATCGAACAGCGCGCCATAGGCGCCGTCGTTGATGTACAGTTCCTTGCCGCGCCGGCGTTCCACACGCACGATGACGGAACTATATTCGGCGGACAGGGCGCGGCCCGGCTCACACCATAGTTCTGCGGAATAGCTGATCGGCAGGCTTTCGAAGCCGCGATGGATCGCATCGAAATAGGCTTCCAGCGCAGGGGGTTCCATGCCCGGATAGACCGAAGGGAAACCGCCGCCCACATCGATGATGTCGACCGTGACGGACGCCTCGACGATGGCTGCGCGCACGCGTTCGATGGCGTCGCTATACGCTTGCGGGCTCATCGCCTGGCTGCCGACATGGAAGCAGATGCCGAGCGCATCGGCCGCCTGACGGGTGGCCATCAGAAGTTCGCTCGTTTCCGAGAGTTCCGCGCCGAATTTGGATGCAAGGCTCAGCTCGGAATGTTCCGACGACACGCGCAGACGCACGCACAGTTCCAGATCGGTGGCATCGCCGGTTGCGCGCATGATCTTTTCCAGCTCGTCCATCGTGTCGAGCGAGAAGGTACGCACCCCATGAACATGATAGGCTTCGGCGATTGCTTCCTCGGCCTTGACCGGGTGCATGAAGCAGAGCTTCGCCTGACCGTTCAGCGTTTCGGCGACAAGGCGCACTTCCGCGATGGAGGCCACGTCGAAATGCGTGATCCCCGAAGCAAACAGCGTACGGATCAGATCGGGAGACGGATTCGCCTTGACCGCGTAAAGCGAGCGCCCCGGAAACTTCTCTGTAAAGAAGCGGGCGGCCCGGGCTGCTGCCTGGGGACGAATAAGCGTTACCGGTGCTGCCGGTTTGAGGGCGCTTGCTACCCCCAGCGCGCTATGGTGCTTGTGCAACTCAAGGGACCTCCAGTGGTGTCGTGGCAATCAAGCTGCCTTGCGGTGGAAGTCCCATGGGGCAGCGGAAGGGCGATATATGCCGAGGCTTCCCCCCTGTAAAGCGCATGCGTGAATTTTATTGCGCGGAAGGCTGTGAAACGTGCTTCAGGAAAGACGGCTCTTGAAGTCTTCATAAGAAAATCGGCGGATTTCCTTGAGTTCGTTGGTTTCCGAGTTCCAGAGCCAGATGGCGGGCAGGGGCACGCCGTTGAAGCTGTTGGTCTTGACCATCGAATAATGCGCCTGGTCGAGAAAGGCGATGCGCCGCCCCGGAGTCGCACCGCCGGGGACTCGATAGTCGCCGATGATGTCGCCCGCGAGGCAGGAGGGACCGCCGAGTCTGGTGGCGGGGCCGTTCATTGCCTCGTGGAGCATGGCGGGGCGATAGGGGGCTTCGATCACGTCAGGCATGTGGCAGGTCGCGGAAATGTCGGTGATGGCGACGGGCATCCCGTTGTCGATGACGTCGAGCACTTCGCCGATGAGAATGCCGGCGTCGAGGGCCACCGCCTCGCCAGGCTCTATATAAAGCTCCAGACCCGTTTTTTCACGGATGCCGCGCAGGAATGCGATCAGCGCGTCCCGCTGATAATCGGTGCGGGTGATGTGGTGGCCTCCGCCGAAATTCAGCCATTTGAGGTTGTCGATATGGGGAAGGATTCGTGATCCTATGGCTGCCCAGGTGCGTTCCAGCGGCAGGAAATCCTGTTCGCACAGGGAGTGGAAATGGAGGCCGCAGACGCCCTCCAGATGCTCCGCCCTGAGCTGGTCGATGGGGAAGCCGAGGCGGCTGTGCGGCTGGCAGGGGTCGTATTTGGCGACCTCTCCTTCCGCGTGGAGCGGGTTGACGCGCAGGCCGATGTCGAATTGCAGTCCCTCGGCCCTGGCTGCATCGATGATCGGGCGGAAGCGGGCGATCTGGCCGGGGCTGTTGAAGATCACATGATCCGAAAGGCGCAGGATTTCCGGGAGATCCTCCGCCTTGTAGGCGGCGCAATAGGTGGCGACTTCACCGCCATATTCTTCGCGGCCGAGGCGCGCTTCATAAAGGCCGGACGCGCATACGCCATCCAGATATTCCGCGACGACACTGCCCAGCGACCACATGGAGAAAGCCTTGAGCGCACCCAGAACCTTGATCCCCGCGCGCTCGCCAATGTCGGCGAGGATCGACAGGTTGCGACGAATCGCAGCCTCGTCCACCACGAAGGCGGGCGAGGGAACGCGGTTCAGGTCGAAATGCGCGAAGGCAGCGGGATCGCCGGCTTTTGTGTCCATCTTTGTCCGATTCCGTTCGCGTCGAGCCTGTGGAACGCGATTTTTCGATAAGAAAGTAGAGGGCTTCGACAGGTTCAGCCCGAACGGCTTCGAGTTGATTTAGAAGTCCAGCGGCGCGTCCAGTTCCTTCACCTGCCAGGGCAAGCCGTGCTGGTTCAGCATGTCCATGAAGGGGTCGGGATCGAACTGTTCGATGTTGAACACCCCCTCACCCTTCCAGGAGCCCGTCAGCATCATCGCCGCGCCGATCATCGCGGGCACGCCGGTAGTGTAGCTGACTGCCTGGTTGCCGGTTTCGGCATAGGCATCCTCATGATCGCAGACATTATAGACATAGACGGTCTTGGGCTTCCCGTCCTTCTCGCCGGTCGCGATGTCGCCGATGTTGGTCTTGCCCTTGGTGGTGGAGCCCAGGCTCGACGGTTCGGGCAGGACGGCTTTGAGGAACTGGAGCGGGATAATCTCCTTGCCTTCATAGATCACCGGTTCGATGCGGGTCATGCCGACATTCTGGAGCACTTCGAGATGCTTCAAATAGGCGTCACCGAAAGTCATCCAGAAGCGGATGCGCTTGATTTCCGGGTAGAATTTGGCGAGGGATTCCAGTTCCTCATGATACATGAGGTACATGTTCTTCTCACCCACCTGATCGAAGTCGAACGCCTGCTTGTGGCTGAGTGCGGGGCCTTCGACCCATTTGCCGCCCTCCCAATGGCGCGAGGGGGCGGTAACTTCGCGGATGTTGATTTCCGGGTTGAAGTTGGTCGCGAAGTGCTGGCCATGGTCGCCGCCATTGCAGTCGAGAATGTCGAGCGTGTCGATCCGGTCGAGCAGATGCTTCCTGATGTAGGAGGCAAAGACGCTGGTGACGCCGGGGTCGAAGCCCGAACCCAGCAGCGCCATGATCCCGGCTTCCTTGAAGCGGTCCTGATAGGCCCATTGCCAGCCATATTCGAATTTGGGCGTGTCGCGCGGTTCGTAATTGGCGGTGTCGAGATAATCCACCCTGGTCGCGAGGCAGGCATCCATGATGTTGAGGTCCTGATAGGGCAGGGCCAGATTGACGACCAGCTTGGGCTGGACCTTTTCGATGAGGGCGATGGTGGCGGCGACATCATCGGCGTCGACCTGCGCCACATCGATGGTGACGCCGGTGCGGGCCTTGACCGATTCGGCGACCTTCTCACAACTCACGATGCGGCGGCTGGCCAGGGTGATATGCGAGAATATCTCCGGGTTCATCGCCATCTTGTGAACCGCGACAGACCCGACGCCGCCCGCGCCAATGACCAGAACCTTGCTCAATTTCGTCTCCATGACCTGACCGCGCGTGGCACGCGAAAGCGCCCATATAGGGGCTGTGCATGACAGCGCAAAGTCAGTCTGTGGGATGGGTGCGCGGATCATGGTATGGCGGGGCAAGGAGGAGAGCGAATGGCCAACCACATGTCTTCCGAACCGCGGCAGCGGCAATCCACAAATCCCCAAAGGGGACGGCGATGCGCCGGTGCAGGGCTATATCGCCGCCATGCCGGGCTGGAAAAGCGAAGCGGGGCGTTGGCTGGACGATCTGATCGTTCGCGCCATGCCTAATGCGCGCAAGGCGGTGAAGTGGAACTCGCCCTTCTACGGTGTGGAGGGGAATGGGTGGTTCCTGAGCTATCATTGCATGACGCGCTACATCAAGCTGGCCTTCTTCAGCGGCGCGCGGCTCGATCCTCTGCCGCCCGTGACGTCGAAGAACGCCGATACGCGTTATGTGCATATCTTCGAGGACGAGCGGCCGGATGAGGCGCTGATGGTAAGCTGGATCAGGCAGGCGGCGGGCCTGCCGGGGTGGATGAGCTAGGGCGTACCGTCAGAAACTGGCGCCGTCGACCCTGTTGATTTTCAGCGTATCGATGTCGACCTCCGGTACGCAGCGCAGGTTGATGGTGCGTATCGGGCCGTCGGGGGACTTGCCTTCAGCGAAGGACTGCGTGCCGCAGATGGCGCAGAAGCGGTGCGTGATCTTGTGCTTGTAGAATTGATAGTCGGTCAGCTTGTCCGCGCCGCTGTCGAGCGTGAACTGGTCGGCGGGCACGAAGGTGAGAACGAAACCCTTGCGGCTGCAATGGGAGCAATTGAAACTCATCGCTTCGCTGGGCGCGTCGGCGGCGATGGTGAAGGTGACAGCGCCGCAGTGGCAGCTTCCGGTGTAGGGCATGGTGGGCTCCTTAGTAGGTGGGATCGTCCGCCCCGGAACGATGAACTCGTGGAGCGTGTCGAGCAGCCGGTCGATCTCGCTGCCCCTAGCGGGATAGCGGAACATGGGGAGGGCGAAGCTCGCCTCCGTCACGAAGATGTCGCAGGGCACCGGCTCGAAGGGGAGGCAGGTCGGATCGGCGTTGAGCCCAGAACATGTCCGGCGGGGACATAACGGATCGTGACGCCGCCCAGCCGGAATGGCTCGCTATAACCGACGGCCGTGTCCCAAGCCATGCCATGGCGAAGCGCCATGATGGCGAGCGTTTCGCGGGTGGCCCAGACATGGCCGCGCGCCCCCTCCGCGCACATGATGGGCGTGACCGTGCGTGACGGACGCTCTTTCCCGAGGGACGGAAGGATCGATCCATGCATCGGCAGGGCGCATATAGATGCCGGTTGGCCAGGGTTCGATCCAGTGGGACATGAGCCAAGAAGATGGGGAATGGCCCATCGGTTCCACAGGGGGTTCACGGAACCGCAATCCCCGCGTCATTTCGCTGACATGCCGCTGTCCTAGGGCGCGCTCAGACCCCGCTTGGGAACGGAAAGGCGCAACATGACATCATCGGCGCATCAACGAGTGACAAAGGCCGTGCACCGGCACCGCCATCTTTCAAGGCAGGGATTGCTGGAGCGGGCATTTACCTTCGCCTTTCGCGGGCTGGTCTATGCCCAGATATGGGAAGATCCGATCGTGGATATGGAGGCGCTGGAGATTATGCCGGACAGCCATGTCGTCACCATCGCGTCGGGCGGCTGCAATGTGTTGAGCTATCTGACGGCCAATCCGGCGAAGATTACGGCAGTTGATCTCAATACCGCGCATATCGCCCTCAACAGGTTGAAGCTAACGGCGGCGAGAACATTGCCGGATCATGCCAGCTTCCACCGCTTCTTCGCGCAGGCCGACAGCAGGGATAATGTCACGGCCTACCGCCAGTTCGTTGCGCCGCATCTGGATGAAGCGACGCGCCGTTACTGGGAGGGGCGCGACATCATGGGGCGGCGGCGGATCGGCGGTTTTGCGCGGGGCATATATAAGCACGGCCTGCTTGGCCGGTTCATTGGCGCGGCGCATCTGCTGGCGCGCCTGCACGGCGTCGATCCACGGCGGATGCTGGACGCGCAATCGCGGGACGAGCAGCGCGCGATTTTCGAAGCCGAGCTGGCTCCGGTATTCGACAGGGCTTTCATCCGCTGGCTTACCAATCAGCCTGCCTCGCTCTTTGGCCTTGGCATTCCGCCCGCGCAGTTCGAGGCGTTGGCCGGGGAGGAGCGGATGAACGGCGTTCTCAAGGCGCGGCTGGAAAAGCTGGCCTGCGACTTCGACCTGAAGGATAATTATTTCGCGGTGCAGGCGTTCGGACGAGGATATGCCGGGGGTGAAGGGGCGCTGCCGCCTTATCTTCAGGCCGCGAACCATGGGTCGGTGGTCGAGCGCGTCGACCGGGTCGATGTGCGGCATGTGAACTTCACCGACTTCCTCGCCAGCCAGCCGGCGGCATCGGCTGACCGATATGTGCTGCTGGATGCACAGGATTGGATGAACAACGACCAGTTGAACGCGCTCTGGGCGCAGATCGCCCGGACGGCGCGGCCCGGTGCGCGCGTCCTGTTCCGCACGGCGGGTGAGGCGAGTATCCTGCCGGGCCGCGTCAGCGAAGCCATCCTCTCTCATTGGTCCTATCGCACCCAATCGTCGCAAGGCTATACGGCGCGCGACCGGTCGGCCATTTACGGCGGCGTGCATCTCTATTGCCTCAAGGGAGACGATACGTGAGCGGGTCCCACGATCGGCTGATGGACAGCGTCTATCGGCGTCAACGGCATATCTATGATCTCAGCCGTAAATATTATCTGCTGGGGCGCGATAGCCTGATCGCCGATCTCGCGCCGCCGGCGGGAGGCGCGGTACTGGAAATCGGCTGCGGCACGGGGCGGAACCTGATCGCGGTTGGCAAGACCTGGCCGAAAGCCCGTCTTTATGGCGTCGATATTTCCGAAGCGATGCTGCAAACCGCGCACGGTTCCATGGTCAGGGCGAACATGGCAAGCCGGGTCGTGCTGGCGCAGGGCGATGCCTGCTCCTTCGATGCGGAGGCGCTGTTTGGCCGCGCGACGTTTGAGCGGGTGTTCATCAGCTACGCCCTGTCGATGATTCCCGATTGGCGTAAGGCGTTGGCCCATGCAGCGCGTCATATCGCGCCCGGCGGACGGCTGGAGATCGTCGATTTCGGCCAGCAGGAAGGGTTGCCGAGCGTCTGGCGGCGCGGGCTGTTCGGGTGGCTGGCGCGCTTTCATGTGTCGCCCCGCGCGGAGCTGCCGACCGCGATCAGGGCATTGGCTGCGGACACTGGCGGTTTTCCGCACAGCCGGACACTTTATCGCGGCTATGCGGTCAGGGGCGGGCTTATCCGGGTTTGAAGAGGTTCCAGGCGGTTTCCCGACTTCGCTCGAAACGAACGGCTGTCCGCTTGATCCTCAGGCGGCCTTGCGGAATTCCAGTTCCAGACGATCCCAAATTTCGACCAGCGCATTCACCAGATCGCGCATCATGCCTTCATCATGCGTCGGGCCGGGCGTGAAGCGCAGGCGCTCGGTGCCGCGCGGCACGGTCGGATAATTGATCGGCTGCACATAGGCGCCATATTCGGCGAGCAATATGTCGCTGATCCGCTTGGCCTTGACCGGATCGCCGACCATCAGCGGCACGATATGCGTGACCGACGGCATGACCGGCAGGCCCGCGTCGCGCATCATCTGCTTGAGCTTCGCCGCGGCGGCCTGCTGTCCTTCGCGCTCCTCGCTCGATTGCTTGAGGTGGCGCACGCTCGCCAACACACCCGCGACCAGAACCGGCGACAGGGACGTGGTGAAGATGAAGCCGGGCGCATAGCTGCGGATGACGTCGACGATCATCTGGTCGGCGGCGATATAGCCGCCCATGACGCCGAACGCCTTGCCAAGCGTGCCTTCGATGATGGTCAGGCGGTCCGCGACTTCATCCCGTTCGGAAATGCCGCCGCCGCGCGCACCATACATGCCGACCGCATGAACTTCGTCCAGATAGGTGAGCGCATTGAATTCGTCCGCGAGGTCACAGATCGCCGCGATAGGCGCGATGTCGCCGTCCATCGAATAGACGCTTTCGAACGCGATCAGCTTGGGCACGTCGGGATCTTCCGCCGTCAGCAGTTCGCGTAGATGATCGACGTCGTTATGACGGAAAACGCGCTTTTCGCAGCCCGAATTGCGGATGCCCGCGATCATGGATGCGTGGTTCAATTCATCCGAGAAGATGATGCAGCCCGGCAGCAACTTGGCGAGCGTGGACAGCGTCGCTTCATTCGACACGTAGCCGGAGGTGAAGATCAGCGCGCCTTCCTTGCCGTGCAGATCGGCCAGCTCGGCTTCAAGGTCGATATGATAATGGGTGTTGCCACCGATATTGCGGGTGCCGCCTGATCCCGCACCGACATCGTGCAGCGCTTCTTCCATCGCGGCGACGACCTTGGGATGCTGTCCCATGGAGAGATAATCGTTGGAGCACCAGACGGTGATTGGCTTCGGACCGTTATGGCCATGGAAGCAGCGGGCATTGGGAAAGGCGCCCCTGTTACGCAGGATGTCGATGAAAACCCGGTAGCGGCCCTCTTCATGGAGCCGGTCGATTGCCTGCGCGAAAATATGCTTGTAGTTCACGAAAAGCCCTATCCCTTTGGCTCGCATCCTCTCGTTGCGCGCATTTAACCGCTCCGAGCCGTCATTACCAGCGATAACCGTTCGCAAATATAGGCGGAAAAACCGATCATCGAAATCGGACTTTTTGTCCTAGAGGGCATCGATCCGTTCAAGACCATATTGGCGCAACGCATCCTGCAAGGCGTGAACATCGCCGTCCACCCGCGTAAACACCGCCGTGCCGGGCGAGGGTACGGCGGGCCAGGGCTGTCCCTGCGTCAGATAAGCGATTCGCCGGGCGATGCCCTCACCGCCGTGCACGAAACGCAGTGGACGGGGCGCTGCGACGGCAAGCTCCGCCTGCACGAGGGGAAAATGCGTGCATGCCAGGACGACGACATCCATCCGATCGCCGCCGGGTTGGTCCAGCAAACCGGACAGCGCGTCGCGGGCGATGGTGGGATCGAGCGGCTCGCCCCGCAATTTCGCTTCGGCAAGTTGCACCAGCGCCGCGGAGCCGTGACGCAGCACCAGGCAATCACTTCCGTGTTCCGCCGCCAGTCGGTCGACATAGGGCTGCCGCACGGTCGCATCCGTGCCGAGCACGCCAAACACCCGGCTTTTCGATAACAGGGCGGCGGGTTTGATCGCGGGCACGGTGCCGACGACCTGAATATCCAGTGCGGCGCGCACGGCTGACAGGGCGATGGTGGAAGCCGTGTTGCAGGCGATCACAGCCAGACGGGGGCGGTAGCGTTCCACCAGCCGCCCAAGCAGCGCGGGGACACGCGCGGCGATTTCCGCCTCGCTCTTGGTGCCATAGGGGAAACCAGCGCTGTCGGCGGCATAGATGACCGGCGCAGTCGGAAGCAGCTCTCTGGCCGGGCCGAGGATGGACAGTCCGCCGACGCCGGAATCGAAGAACAACAAGGGGGCGGTGGATGCGACCTTCATGGATGCCCGTATCTCGCCGCGCGCTGGCTGCCTGTCAACCGGGGAGGAAGGCGGGCGGCGGCAACCTTCGTCATTGCCGGATGCGACGGGAACGCTATGGTCGCGCCCGCAACTCCTGTTCGGTGAGATCATGACAGTTCCCTGGCTCCTTCCTGCTCTCGTCCTGTTGATCGGTTATCTTCTGGGTTCGATCCCCTTTGGCCTGCTGCTGACGAAAGCGACCGGCGCGGGCGATCTGCGGCAGATCGGATCAGGGAATATCGGGGCGACCAATGTGCTGCGGACCGGACGCAAGGGACTGGCGGCGGCGACGCTGCTGCTCGACCTTGCCAAAGGCGCAGCGGCGGTGCTGATCGGCGAATCGCTGGTCGGTGGGGGCGGCGCGATGGCGGGGGCGATGGCCTTTATCGGGCATTGCTATCCGGTGTGGCTGCGCTTTGCAGGCGGTAAGGGCGTCGCGACCATGATGGGCGTGGTGACAGCACTTTACTGGCCCGCGGGCATCGTGTTTGCGCTGGTGTGGCTGGCCGCGCTGCTGGGCACGCGATGGTCTTCGGTGGGCGGAATGACGGCGGCGGTCAGCGCGCCTATTGCGGTGGGGGCGATGGGGCGCTTCGATCTGTTGCCCGTCACGCTGGCGCTGGCGTTGATTGTGCTGTGGCGGCATCGCGCCAATATCTCGCGCCTCGCAAGCGGGACGGAACCGAAGATCGGGGCGTCCAAAGGGTGAGCGAACAGGAACGGTTTGACCGTCTGCGCCTGATCCGCTCGCCCCGGATTGGCCCGGTCAGCTTTCGCCAGCTTATGGCGCGGTTTGGAACGGCGGGTGAAGCGTTGCGCGCGGTGCCCGATCTCGCGGCGCGTGGCGGCGGCAAGGGACAGGTCGCCGATACGCGGACTGTGGAGGCGGAAATCGCCCGGAGCCGTTCTCTGGGTGCACGCTATCTGCTGATGGGCGATGCCGATTATCCCACTCTGCTGGACCAGATGGAGGGCGCGCCGCCCGCCCTGATCGTGAAGGGGGATGTAGGCTTGGCCGTGCGGCAATGTGTCGCGATAGTGGGGGCGCGTAACGCTTCGGCGGCGGCTTGCCGGTTCGCCCGGACGCTGGCCCAGGAACTGGGGCAGGCGGGCGCGGTGGTCGTTTCGGGGCTGGCGCGGGGCATCGATACGGCCGCGCATCAGGGATCGATAGCGAGCGGGACGATCGGGGTGATCGCCAGCGGCATTGACATCGGTTTCCCTCCGGAAAACGCCATGCTTCAGGAACAGGTGGCGCAGGACGGCCTGCTCGTCACCGAGCATCCGCCCGGCACCCAGCCGCTCGCCCGTCATTTTCCGGCGCGCAATCGCATCATCGCAGGGCTGGCGGCGGGAACCGTGGTGGTGGAGGCGGCGCCGAAATCGGGATCGCTCATCACCGCGCGACTGGCGGGAGAGGCGGGGAGGGAGGTCATGGCCGTGCCTGGATCGCCGCTCGATCCGCGTGCACAGGGCTGCAACCAACTGATCCGTGAGGGCGCGATCCTGATCCAGAATGCGGCTGATGTGATGGAAGCCATCGGCTCCCTCGACCCGCGCATGGTGCGGCAGGCGCGGATGGATTTTCTTGCCGAGCCGGCAAGCAGCGATGTCACGGAACAAGAGCGTGCCGCCATCGTCATCCTGTTGGGACCAGCGCCCGCGCCCGTGGATGAGATTGTGCGGCTTTGCGGTCTTGCTCCCTCTGTGGTGCAGACCGTGCTTCTGGAGCTGGAACTGGCCGATCGTCTGGACCGTCATGCAGGCGGCCGCGTCAGCCTTCGGTGATGGCGGGGGAAGAAAGACTTGCTGGCGTTTGAGCAACTTGCCACTTAATCACTCCACCGCTTGACGGCAGCCGTCGGCGCCTTCCAGACTCGCGCGTATACGTGAGGAACTCCAGAACCGGGGCCATAATGCAGCTAGTTATCGTCGAATCGCCCGCCAAGGCGAAGACCATCGAGAAATATCTGGGCGGCGATTTCCATGTGCTCGCCAGCTATGGCCATATTCGCGACCTGCCCGCGAAGGACGGGTCGGTGGACCCGGAAGCCGGCTTTGCGATGAGCTGGGAAAATTATGGCGATAAGGGCAAGCAGCTCAAGGCCATCACGGATCAAGCCAAGAAAGCCGACCGCCTGATCCTGGCCACCGACCCCGATCGCGAGGGTGAGGCGATAAGCTGGCATGTGCAGGAAGTGCTGCGCGCCAAGAAGGCGCTTCCCGCGAAGGTCGACCGCGTCACCTTCAACGCCATCACCAAGCAGGCGGTGACGGATGCCATGGCGCATCCCCGCGCCTTGGACGAGGATCTGATCGACGCCTACCGAGCGCGGCGGGCGCTGGACTATCTGGTGGGGTTCACGCTGTCGCCGGTGCTCTGGCGCAAGCTGCCGGGCGCGAAATCGGCGGGGCGGGTGCAGTCGGTGGCGCTGCGGTTGGTGGTGGAGCGTGAGCGCGAAATCGAAACCTTCACGGCTCAAGAATATTGGTCCGTCGCGGCGGAGATGGAGCAGGGCGGGCAGGGTTTCACGGCGCGACTGGTGCGCTGGCGCGGCGAAAAGATCGAGCGCCTGACCATCGGCAAGGAAGGCGACGCCATGGCCGCGAAGGCGGATGTGGAGGCGGGACGCTTCACCGTTGAGAAGGTCGAGACGAAGCCGCTCACCCGCAATCCTCCGGCGCCCTTCACCACATCGACGTTGCAGCAGGAAGCGGCGCGCAAGCTGGGCTTTTCCGCCAGCCACACGATGCGGATCGCGCAGCAGCTTTATGAGGACGGCGCGATCACCTATATGCGGACCGACGGCGTGCAGATGGACGGCAGCGCCATTTCCGCAGCGCGCAAGGCGATAGCGCAACGCTATGACGGCGGTTATCTGCCGGAGAAGCCGCGCCAGTATCAGACTAAGGCCAAGAACGCGCAGGAAGCGCATGAAGCCATCCGCCCGACCGAATTCGGCCGCGACAAGGTGGGTTCGGGCGATCATGCGCGGCTCTACGACCTGATCTTCAAGCGGGCCTTGGCGAGTCAGATGGCGTCGGCGCGGATGGAACGCACGACCGTCGATATGGTGGACGGCACGGGGCAACATGCGTTGCGCGCCACGGGGCAGGTGGTGATCTTCCCCGGCTTCCTCGCGCTCTATGAGGAAGGCCGCGACGACAGCGAAGATGAGGACGGCAAGCTGCTGCCGCGCATGGCGACGGGCGATGCCCCGGCGAAGAAAAAGGTGATGGCGGAACAGCATTTCACCCAGCCGCCGCCACGCTATTCCGAAGCGAGTCTGGTCAAGAAGCTGGAGGAGTTGGGGATTGGGCGTCCGTCCACCTATGCCTCGACGCTTCAGGTGCTCAAGGACCGCGATTATGTGCGTGTCGAGAAGAACCGCTTCTTTGCGGAGGAAAGCGGGCGGCTGGTGACGGCGTTCCTGGAGCGCTTCTTCGAACGCTATGTGTCCTATGATTTCACGGCGGGCCTTGAGGACGAACTGGACGAGATTTCCGGTGGGCGCGCCCAGTGGCAGGCGGTGCTGGAAGCCTTCTGGCGCGACTTCAAGCCCAAGACCGCTGAGGTCATGGAGCAGAAGCCGTCCGACATCACGGCGGAGCTGGACAAGTTCCTCGAACCCATGCTGTTCCCCCCGAAGGCGGACGGCAGCAATCCGCGTGCCTGCCCGATGTGCGATGACGGGCAATTGTCGCTGCGTGGTGGGCGGTTCGGGGCGTTCATCGCCTGCTCCAACTATCCCGAATGCAAATATACGCGGAAATTCGGGCAACCCGGCGGCGCCAATGGCGGCGAGGACACGGGGCCGGAAGTGCTGGGTCAGCATCCCGAAACAGGGCAGGATATCGTCCGCAAATCCGGCCGCTTTGGGCCTTATATTGAAATGGGCGAGGGGAAGGAGGCCAAACGCGGCTCCATTCCCAAGGATCTGCCGGATGGCGAACTGACGCTGGAGTGGGCCGTGAAACTGCTCAGCCTGCCGCGCGAGATCGGTCTGCATCCTGAAACCGGCAAACCCATTGTCGCCAATATCGGGCGCTTTGGGCCTTATCTGCTGCATGACGGCAAATATGGCCGCCTGTCCTCCACCGCCGAGATTTTCGAGGTCGGCATGAACAGTGCGGTAGCGAAGCTGGCCGATGCCGCCAATCGCGGCGGGCGTTCGGCGGGCGGACGGGAACCGCTCAAGGTGCTGGGCAAGCATCCCCGCACCGAGGCGGAGATCAAGCTGATGGCGGGGCGCTATGGCCCCTATGTCACCGACGGCACCACCAACGCGACCCTGCCCAAGACCATCGAGCAGGATGCGCTGACGCTGGAAGAAGCGGCGCAGTTGATCGACACGCGCGCGGCGGCGGCTCCGGCGAAAAAGGGGAAGAAGGCCGCTCCCAAAAAGGCTGCGGCCAAGAAGGCACCCGCCAAGAAGGCACCTGCAAAGAAAGCTGCGACGAAAAAGGCGACTGCAGCGGAGTGATCCGCTTCAGCGCCGCTGCTGATTTCAGCCGAACGTTCGCGATTGGTTACGATCGCGAGCCAATTGTCAGGCGGCGAGGCGGACCTGATTGCGGCCAGCCGTCTTTGCCGCATACATGGCCAGGTCGGCCGCATGGAGACATTCCTCAAGGGACTGGCCTGCCCGATAGGGGGATAATCCGATACTGACGGTTGCGCGCAACATGCCACCGGATGGCGCTTCGACGCCCAGGGCCTGAATCCCCGCGCGCACCAGCTCGGCTCTGTTCGTGGCGCTCATGACATCATGCGCCGTCAGGCAGAGAGCAAATTCCTCACCGCCCAAGCGGCCTGCGAGGTTCCCGGGCCGCAGGACGCTGCGAATGACATGGCCAACGATCTGGAGAATCGCATCGCCTGTCTGATGTCCATGGGTATCGTTGAACTCCTTGAAATGATCGATGTCGATCACAAGAAGCCAGACCTGATCTTCCTTTAACATCGCTTCGGCCCGTTCCAGAAAAGCCGAGCGGGATAGCAATCCGGTAAGGTCGTCGACATCCGCCTTGCGTTGGAGATGGGCGACCATCTGCTCGAGTTCCTTGCGGAGCCGCTGATTCTTTTCCCAGCTTTCGAGCAGCAGGACATAGAAAGGATATGACATGATGCCCGCAAACATCATGCTCAGAATATAAATGGGCAGGGGGATGTCCATGCCCGACAGATGGGACGTGATTCGCATTATCACGAACATACTCAGCATCGATCCCATGCTGAAATAAAGGGTTTTGACTCTGACGCCCATGGGCGCGCCCTACAATATGAAGGTAAATGAGTAATTTCCGTGGCTTGGAAAATTCACTCCACCCAATCGAGCCCGATGTCCCGGTAAATGCCGCGATCTTCCTCCCAATTTTCCTTGACCTTGACGTGGAGGTAGAGATGAACGCGGCATCCCAGCAGCGCGGACAATTCAGCGCGCGCCTTGGACCCTATTTCCTTGAGCCGCTGCCCGCCCTTGCCCAGAACAATGGCGCGTTGGGTGGGACGGCCGACGAGTATCTGTTGGTGGATTTCCACCGATCCATCCTCCCGCTCAGAATATTTCTCCGTATCCACGGCCGCGGCATAGGGCAGTTCGGCGTGCAACTGATGATAGAGCTGCTCACGCGTGATTTCGGCAGCCAGCATACGGTCGGTGGCGTCGGAAACCTGATCCTCCGGGAAATGCCACGGCCCTTCCGGCATCGCGGCGGCAAAGGCTGATTTGAGTTCGGGCAGGCCGTCGCCGGTCGATGCGCTGACGAAGAAAATCTCTTCGAAACCCAGAATGTCATTGAGCTTCTGCGTGTGGACCAGCAACTTGTCCTTGGCGGCGATGTCGACCTTGTTGAGGATCAGCCATTTGCGTTCCGACCGGCCCGATAGCGCTTCGATGATCGGCTCGACCTTTGGCCCGAGGCCCGCCTTGCCGTCCACGATCAGCGCGATCAGGTCCGCACCCTGCGCGCCGCCCCATGCCGCCTGCACCATGGCGCGGTCCAGCCGCCGCCTGGGCTGGAAGATGCCGGGCGTGTCGACCAGCACGATCTGTGCGTCGCCCTCTATCGCGACGCCCATGACGCGGGTCCGCGTGGTCTGCGCCTTGGGACTGGTGATCGCCACCTTCTGCCCCACCAGCGCGTTGACTAGCGTGGACTTGCCCGCATTGGGAGCGCCCACAATGGCGATCACGCCGCAGCGCTGGTTAGTGAGATCAACCGTCAATCAAAACTCCATTCCGGCGCATTGTGTCGCACCCGTTCCTGCTTAATTCAAAAAATCCGGTGGGGACAGGTTTTCAGCCTGCCAGCTTATCTAGCAGCGCTTTGGCCGCCGCCGTTTCCGCTTCCTGCTTCGATCCGCCCGTGGCGCTGGCCTCGCCCGCGCCCTTGATCGAAACCATGACGGTAAAGCGCAGGGCGTGATGCGGGCCGGAGCGATCGGTCATCACATATTCGGGCGGCTTGCGTCGGTTGGCGGCCGCCCACTCCTGAAGCGCGGATTTGGGATGGCGGGGCGCGCTGGTTTGCGTATCGACCCGGTCGGCCCACAGCCGCCGCACCAGCGCCCGCGCTTCGTCGAGCCCGCCTTCCAGATAGAGCGCGCCGATCAGCGCCTCCATCACGTCGCCCAGCACATTGTCGCTGTCGTGCGCGCCGTCGTCCCGCGCCTGCTTGCCCAGCACGAGGTGGGTGGACACGCCCGCTCCACGCGCGATTTCGGCACAGGTTTCCCCGGACACCAGCGCGTTGAACCGGCGGGACAGCTTCCCTTCCGGCTCATCTGAAAAGCGGTCATAGAGCCATTCCGAAACCAGCAGCCCCAGCACCCGGTCGCCCAGAAACTCCAGCCGCTCATAATTGGCGGCGTTGGCGCTGCCGTGGGTCAGCGCCTGCTGAAACCGCGCCACGTCGCGCGGCGCGCGCCCGATCAGGGCATTCAGCCAGGTCGCTGTATCAGGCTTGGTCAAAAACCTTCCCCGATCCGGCTCCACCGCGCGGCTGTGAACCAGGTCCATGGCAGGAACCAGTTGGCGCTGCCATCTGTCGAAAAGACAGAGATCATCGCCTTGCCCACCAGATTTTCTTCCGGAACAAGGCCGATGCCGCCACCTTCCACCGCCGGGAAGCGGCTGTCGGCGCTACGGTCACGATTGTCGCCCATCATGAAGAGATGGCCTTCCGGCACGACCACCGTGTCGCGGTCATCCGCCGCGCCGTCCGGCACGAGGTCCAGCACATTATAGCTTTTCCCGTTGGGCAGCGTTTCGCGATATTGGGGATAGCGGCACTGGCGTCCGCCGCCGGGCGCGGCTTCTTCAAACTTCGGGCGATAGCAGGGGGAGGGGCTGCCCTCCTTCGCGGCGGCATCGATCATATTCGGGGTGACGGGGATCACCAGGTCCGCCACTTTCTGCTTGGGAATGGCCTGACCATTCAGGTAAACGGTGCCCCCGCGCACGGAAATCATGTCGCCGGGCAGGCCGATGACGCGCTTGATATAGTCATTCTTCTGGCTGGGCGGCGCCTTGAACACCACCACGTCGCCCCGTTCCGGCGTCGAGGCGAAGATGCGGCCGGGGATCAGTGGCACACCGAAAGGCAGGGAATAGCGCGAATAGCCATAGGGCCATTTTGCCACCAGCAGATAGTCGCCGATCAGCAGCCGCGGCTGCATGGATTCCGACGGAATGTTGAACGGCGAAACGATGAAGCTCCGCAGGACAAAGACGAACACCGCCAGCTTTGCGAGAAACCAGAGGAAATCCCGCGTTTCCGATTTTGCGTTCATGCTCGTTCGATTTGTCCCTTAGTGACGCCGACAAAGCGGCCTGTCGCGGCTTTTGCGGGCTTGGATGAGCCGCGTCAAGCGCAGGCGCCGATGCAAATAGTCCTGTCATTGGTTAAAGAGGAAAAGAATCGACAAGTGCAGCGTCGGTATCCACCAACGTCACAAGAGGATTTCCCCATGCCGTCCCCTGCACAGGCTGCCATAGCGCGCCTTCCGCAAGCCGACCTCAAATCCATCTTCACGGCCGATCCCGACCGGCTGTCCCGTTTCGTCCTGACGCAGGGGCCGATCCGTTTCGACTGGTCGAAGACGCATCTGACGGACGATCTGATGGACGCTTATCTGACCCTGGCGCAGGAACGGGATTTTACCGGCTGGCGCGAGGCGCTGTTCGCGGGCAAGCCTGTCAACAATAGCGAAGGCCGTGCCGCCGAGCATCCCGCTGAACGAGGCGAAGGCAATGCCGACAGCGTGGCGCGAGCGCGGATGTTCCATGCCCGGATGCGTGCGCTGATTGACGCCGTCGAGGCTGAGGCTCTGGGACCGATCCGCCATATATTGCACATCGGCATTGGTGGGTCTGCATTGGGGCCGGACCTGATTGTGGATGCGCTGGGCGGTGACGGGTTGCGTTATGACGTCGCCATCGTTTCCAATGTCGACGGCACCGCGATGGAACAGGCGATCAACCGTTTCGATCCGCACACGACCTTGATCGCGATCGCATCAAAGACGTTCACTACCACAGAAACCATGTTGAATGCGGCGAGCGCGATCAATTGGATGGTGGAAGCGGGCGTGGACGACCCCTATGGTCGGGTCGTGGCGCTGACCGCTTCGCCGGATAAGGCAATGGAATGGGGCGTTGACGAAACGCGTGTATTGCCCTTTTCCGAAAGCGTGGGCGGACGCTATTCGCTTTGGTCGTCCATCGGCTTCCCGGCGGCGCTGGCGCTGGGATGGGATGCGTTCGAAAGCCTGTTGGAGGGTGCGGCCGCCATGGACCGCCACTTCCGCCTTTCCCCCCCGCGTGAGAACGCGCCGCTGATCGCGGCCTTCGCCGACCAATATTATACGCGGATAATGGGCTGCCAGACCCGCGCGCTGTTTGCCTATGACGAGCGGCTGAAGCTGCTCCCTTCCTATCTCCAGCAGCTTGAGATGGAGAGCAACGGCAAGAGCGTCACGCGCGATGGCGATCCGGTGGATGGTCCTACCGCGCCGATCACCTGGGGCGGGGTGGGCACGGACGCGCAACATGCCGTTTTCCAGCTTCTCCATCAGGGCACGGTATTGGCGCCGGTCGAATTCGTCGCCTCGATCGATCCGGGCCATGCGCTCGATCCGGCGCATCACCGGGCCCTGCTCGTCAATTGCTTCGCGCAGGGGGCGGCATTGCTGCGCGGGCGCGACAATCCCAGCGATCCCGCGCGGGCCTATCCGGGCAATCGTCCTTCCACGACGATCCTGCTCGATGATGTGACGCCGGAATCTTTGGGCGCGCTGATCGCCTTCTATGAACATCGCACCTTCGCCAATGCCGTGCTGATGGGTATCAATCCCTTCGACCAGTTCGGCGTTGAACTGGGCAAGGAAATCGCCAGATTCATCGAGGCGGACGGTCCTAAGGGTTTCGATCCGTCCACGATGGCGTTGATCGACATTGCGCTGGGTGGGGGCTGAGTCCCGCGCAAAAACCCGTTTGTAACTCCGCCGGGGTGCCGCCATATGCGCGACATACCCAGCGGAGGCTTGCATGAGTGACTATGACTTCGACCTTTTCGTCATCGGCGCGGGATCGGGCGGCGTGCGGGCCTCGCGGGTGGCTTCCGCCCATGGCGCGAAGGTGGCGGTGGCGGAGGAATATCGGGTCGGAGGCACCTGCGTCATTCGCGGTTGCGTGCCCAAGAAGCTGCTCGTCTATGGCGCGCATTTCGCCGAGGATCTGAAGGATGCCCGCCGCTTCGGCTGGAACGTGCCCGACTGCGCCTTCAAATGGCCGGTGCTGCGTGACAATGTGCTGGCTGATGTGGATCGGCTGGAGGGCCTCTACAAGAATACGCTCGACAGCCATCATGTCGAATTGATCCCCGAGCGCGCCACCATCACCGGACCGCATTCCGTGAAGCTGGTGAGCGGGCGCGAAGTCACTGCGAAATATATTCTGATCGCCACCGGCGCATGGCCTGTCGTCCCCAAAATCGAAGGTGCCGAACATGGCCTCACATCGAACGACATGTTTTATCTGGAGGAATGCCCCAAGCGTCTCGTCATTGTCGGCGGCGGCTATATCGCCAATGAGTTTGCGGGCATTTTCAATCAGTTCGGTAGTCAGGTGACGCTGGTCAACCGCTCATCCACTCTGTTGCGCGGTTATGACGAGAGCGTTCGCGACCGGCTGATGCAGATTTCCACGACCAAGGGCATCCAGTTCCGCTTCAATGCCCAGTTGGAGAAGATCGAAAAGAAGGGTGACGGCACGCTCAGCGTCCATTTCAAGGAGGGCGATCCGGTCCCTTGTGACGCCCTGTTGTTCGCGGTGGGACGACGGCCCCATACGGACGGCCTTGGGTTGGAAGCCGCCAGCGTCGCAGTCGACGACAAGGGCGCGATCAAGGTCGACGAATATAGCCGCACCAGTTGCGAGAGCATCTATGCGGTGGGCGATGTAACCGACCGGCTGCAACTCACGCCCGTGGCCATCCGTGAGGGGCATGCCTTTGCCGATACCGTCTTTGGCGATAACCCCCGCACGGTCGATTATGGCTGCGTGCCTTCAGCCGTGTTCAGTGATCCGCCGCTAGCGGGCGTGGGGTTGACCGAGGCGCAGGCGAAGAACAAGCTGGGCACGGTCAAGATCTATACGTCGGACTTCCGCCCTATGAAGAATGTGCTTGCGGGCCGGGAGGAGCGGGCGCTTTACAAGATGGTGGTGGATGCCACTACTAATCGAGTGGTCGGCCTGCATATGATCGGTCCCGATGCCCCGGAAATCCTGCAAGCTGCTGCCATCGCGGTCAAGGCGGGTCTCACCAAGCAGCAGTTTGACGACACGGTCGCGCTGCACCCCAGCATGGCCGAGGAACTGGTGCTGCTGAAATAGGGCTATTGCGCCGTGAAGGTCACGACCAGCGCATCTCGCCAAGCGGGGTGCTCCGGATCGACCGGGTGGATTTCCGTGACGCCGTGCAGGATGCGGTGATCGTCGATCAGCACGGCATCGCCCGGCAAGGTCAGCGTAAATTCGCCCAGCGCGGTCCCGTCCGGCGCGCCGATGCGGGTCACGCCTTCACGGACATTGCGGCGATCGATCAGCATCACGAAGACCCAATCCACCCCGTCCCGATGCAGGCCTTCGGGCGTCGGCCTGCCGGCCTCGTTCCTGCCCGTCTCGATCCGGAACTGGTGCGCTTCAACATGCCATGATTGCGTGGCGTGATCCGCGAAAGTCCGGGCGCACAAGGCAAAGACCGCTTGCATCACGTCATTGCTCGCGGTTGCATCCGTTACCGGTTCGAACCAGCGCTGCACGTCCCCATTCAGCGGATTGTAGTCGCGGCTCTGGAAATGCGGCTGATGCGGCTTGCGGGTGAAAATTCCGTCCTTGCAGCGGAAGGCCGCGTGACGGCGGCGGCGGTAGCGTCCTCCATCCGCCATATAGAGATCGGGGCCCAGATCGTTCCAGCTTTCCGCGAAGCTCGCCCACATATCCGACCCGACGTTCAGGAGCGCGAGCGTCCCTGCGTTATCCAGCCGCGCATAACCATGCTCGACGAGTTCATCGCGCAGCACGACAAGGGAGGGAGCGGGGATGGCCTCATATGTCACTGCATCGACCCTAGAAAAGCTGGCATCCCCCGGACAGGGCCAGTTGAATCAAACTGGCTCATCCGATCCAGTAGGGCACGATCTGCCGGTTGTCGGGGTCGACATGAATTGGCCGGTCCGCGGGCGGGAAGGCGCGCTGGTCGCAGCTTTGGCGCGGGCACAGGCGGCAGGTGATGCCGATGGGCGTCGCCGAACCCTCATCCTCAAGCTGCAAGCCGTCCGCATAGACGAAGTTTGCCGCATGGGCGACTTCGCACCCCAGCACCACGGCATAGCGGCGCGGCGTGCGGGCGTAGCTGCCCGAAGGCTTCACCAGTCCCTTCGCCATGGACACATAGCGCACTCCGTCAGGCGTTTCGCCAAGCTGCACATTGATCCGGTCGGGGATGGCGACCGCCTCATGCACGTTCCACAGGGGGCAAGCGCCACCGAAGCGCGCGAATTGCAACCGGGTGGCGCTGTGCCGCTTGGTGATGTTGCCCGCCATGTCGACCCTACAGAAGAAGAAGGGGATGCCGCGCAGCCCCGGCCTCTGCAAGGTGGACAGTCGGTGACAGGCCTGTTCGAAACTCACGCCGAAACGCCGCGCCAGCCGGTCGATGTCATGCCGGCTCTCTCGCGCAGCCTCTCGAAACGGGGCGTAGGGCATCAGCAGCGCGCCTGCCGCATAATTGCCCAGGCCAATGGAAAGCAGCCGATCCGCCCCTGCGACGGACAGGGCGGCTTTCGCCACGATGTCCGCGATCAGCGTCTGTCCCTCCAGCATCATCAACTGATGTCCCAGCATGAACTTGCGGCTTTCGGTGGGCAGGGCGGCGTTGATGAACAGGCGCCGCTGACTGGCATTATAGGTGCGGAGCGCGGAATCCGGCGTATCGGCGATCAGCGTTTCGATGCCGTGCCGCCGCGCCAGCGCCTCCACCAGCATCCCTTCGTCCAGCGCCTGCCCGGCGGTGAAGCTCGCCGCCATATCCTCCGCCAGGCAATCGAGCGGATGGACGTAATTCCCCGCTTCATGGAACCAGTCGCGCGCCGCTTCCCATGGCAGGCGAGCCTGTACGGCATGATCGTTGGCGATCGCCTCCTCGATCATGTTGATCCGCTCATTGGCGCGCATATGCGCGTTGTAGAGGTCTACATAGCGGGCCGCGAATTCGGGGAATTGGAGATGGAGCTTCTCGATCCGTTCCGGTTCCAGCGACGCTCCCGGCAGTTCAGGATGCCCCAGGGCAAAAGTGAACGCGCCCAGAAGCTGTTCCTCCTCCCGGCTGTCGAAACTCGCCCAATCGGTGGGGAAGGCGCTGGCCAGCGCGGCTTTTACCTTGGCGGTCAGGGGGCGGTCGTCATTTTCAAGCTGGCTGAGATAAGATACGGAAATCCCAAGCGCCTGCGCCATGGTCGCCTGATCCATGCGATGATCGATCCGAAGCTGGCGGAGCCTCTGACCGGCGAAAATACGATTGCCGCGTGCCATGTCGTTTTGCTTAGTTTGCAAAATCGTGATTTGCAAATTGGCAAATTTGCATTTGCGAAAAGCGCCAAAGGCTGGAAAGGGGCAGGGATACCCGTCCGTACCGACTGGAGAGATGTCTTATTATGTCCAAGCTCGCCATCATCGAACAGCTTGAAGCGAAGCGCGAAGCAGCCCGTTTGGGCGGTGGCCAGCGCCGCATCGACGCTCAGCACGCCAAGGGCAAGCTGACCGCGCGCGAAAGGCTGGAGGTCCTGCTGGACGAAGACAGTTTTGAAGAACTCGACATGTATGTCGAACATAACTGCGTAGATTTCGGCATGGATGAACAGCACATCCCCGGCGACGGCGTCGTCACCGGCTCCGGAACGATCAATGGCCGTCTGGTCTTTGTTTTCTCGCAGGATTTTACCGTTTATGGCGGTGCCCTGTCGGAGCGCCATGCAACCAAGATCTGCAAGATCATGGACATGGCGATGAAGGTCGGCGCGCCGGTCATCGGTCTCAATGATTCCGGCGGCGCCCGTATTCAGGAAGGCGTTGCCAGCCTTGCGGGCTATGCCGAGGTGTTTCAGCGCAATGTGCTGGCGTCGGGCGTCGTGCCGCAGATCAGCGTCATCATGGGGCCCTGTGCGGGTGGCGCGGTTTACTCGCCGGCGATGACCGATTTCATCTTCATGGTGAAGGATTCGAGCTTCATGTTCGTGACCGGCCCCGATGTGGTCAAGACCGTCACAAACGAAGTCGTCACACAGGAAGAACTGGGCGGCGCCGTCACCCACACCACCAAGTCTGGCGTGGCCGACGTGGCGTTCGAAAACGACATCGAGGCGCTGCTGTCCGTTCGCGATTTCGTGGACTTCCTCCCCGCCTCCAACCGCGAGCCAGTGCCGGAGCGTCCCAGCGCCGATCCATGGGACCGGATCGAAGAAAGTCTCGACACCCTAGTTCCCGCGAACGCCAATCAGCCCTACGACATGCATGAGCTGATCCGGAAGGTCGTTGACGAAGGTGATTTCTTCGAAGTGCAGCCTGCCCATGCGGGCAATATCCTTTGCGGATTCGGCCGGGTCGAAGGCAAGACTGTCGGCATCGTTGCCAATCAGCCGATGGTGCTGGCGGGCGTGCTGGACATTAACAGTTCCAAAAAGGCTGCCCGTTTCGTCCGCTTCTGCGATGCGTTCGAGATTCCGATCATCACGCTGGTCGACGTGCCGGGCTTCCTGCCGGGCACCGCGCAGGAGCATAACGGCATCATCAAGCATGGCGCGAAGCTGCTCTTCGCCTATGCCGAAGCCACCGTGCCCAAGATCACGATCATCACGCGCAAGGCCTATGGCGGCGCCTATGACGTCATGTCCTCCAAACATCTGCGTGGCGACCTCAACTATGCCTGGCCGACCGCCGAGATCGCGGTGATGGGCGCGAAGGGCGCGGTCGAGATCATCTTCCGCGGTAAGACGGCGGAGGAAATCGCTGAGCGCACCAAGGAATATGAAGACCGCTTCGCCAATCCCTTCGTGGCGGCAAGCAAGGGCTTCATCGACGAGGTGATCCAGCCTCACTCCACGCGCAAGCGCATTGCGCTGGGCCTTCGCAAGCTCCGCAACAAGAGCCTGGAGAACCCCTGGAAGAAGCACGACAATATTCCGCTCTGACATGTTGCTCAGGTGACGGCTTGCTAAGCAAATAAGGTATTGGCCATGGATGATCGGGACATTTTCATTGTCGGCGCAGCGCGCACGGCGATTGGCGATTTCGGAGGGGCGCTCAAGGATGTGCAGCCCGACGAACTGGGCCGTATCGTTGCGGTCGCCGCTATGGAACGGGCGGCCATTGAGCCTTCTGATGTTCAGCATGTCGTCATCGGGCAGGTGATCCAGAGTGGCCCGCGTGACGCCTATATTGCGCGCGTCATCGGTGTGAACGCGGGTATTCCCGTTGAAGCGCCTGCGCTGACGCTCAATCGCTTGTGCGGATCGGGATTGCAGGCGATCATTTCCGCCGCGCAAACGCTGAAGCTGGGTGAGGCCGACATCGCCCTTGCAGGCGGCACGGAGAGCATGAGCAATTCCCCGCATGTGGTGAAGGCCGCCCGCTTCGGCACCAAGATGGGCGACATCAAAATGATCGACGCCATGCTGGAGGTGCTTTCGGACCCGTTCGAGCATTTCCACATGGGCGTCACCGCCGAGAATGTGGCTGAGAAATATCAGATTTCCCGCGCCGCGCAGGACGAACTGGCAGTGGAAGGGCACAGCCGTGCCGCAAGGGCCATCGCGGAAGGTCGGTTCAAGGAACAGATCGTGCCAGTGGAAGTAAAGAGCCGCAAGGGCGTCGTCACTTTCGATACGGACGAACATGTCCGCGCCGATGCGAGCCTGGAGCAGATGGCGAAGCTCAAGCCTGCTTTCCGGAAGGAGGGCGGCACCGTGACACCCGGCAACGCATCTGGCATCAATGATGGCGCGGGCGCCGTTGTGGTGGCAAGCGGCAAGGCGGTGGCGGAAAAGGGCTTGAAGCCGCTTGCGCGCATCCTGGGATGGGGCCATGCGGGCGTCGATCCGCGGATCATGGGCGTCGGGCCGATCAAGGCGGTTCCCATCGCTCTGGAGCGGGCGGGCGTTACGCTCGACCAGATCGACGTGATCGAAGCCAATGAGGCTTTTGCCGCGCAGGCCTGCGCCGTGGCCAGTGAACTCGGCTTCGATCCGGAAAAGGTCAATCCCAATGGCAGCGGCATTGCGCTAGGGCATCCGGTCGGCGCGACCGGCGCGATCCTGACGGTCAAGACGGCCTATGAACTGAAGCGCACGGGCGGTAGATATGGTTTGATCACCATGTGCATCGGCGGCGGTCAGGGGATCGCCATGGTTATCGAGAATGTGGCATGAAACTCGGACGGCTTAACCATATCGGCATTGCGACCCCCTCGCTGGAGGCCAGCATCGCTTATTATCGCGACGTGATGGGCGCGACGAAGATCCACGAACCTTTCGACCTGCCCGCGCAGGGCGTGAAGGTCTGCTTCGTGGATACGCCGGGCGAGGACGGCACCAACGGCACACAGATCGAATTGATCGAACCGTTGGGCGAAAACAGCCCCATTCATGGCTTCATCGCGAAGAACCCGGCGGGCGGTCAGCATCATATGTGCTACGAGGTGCCCGATATTCTTGAAGCGAAGAAGTGGTTCGAGGGTCTGGGCAAGAAGGTGCTGGGCGAACCCCGCATCGGCGCGCATGGCACGCTGATCTTCTTCGTCCATCCCAAGGATATGAACGGTGTCCTGACTGAAATCATGGAAACGCCGAAAGAAGCGCACTGAACGAATGAACGTCTCGACTGCACTCGGGACGAACGGAGATTGAAGTGACCGACAAGCCGACGCTGGATCAATGGACCGCCGCCGCGACCAAGGAAGTGAAGGGCAAGGACCTCACCTGGCACACGCCGGAGGGAATTGACGTCAAGCCGCTCTATACGGCCGAAGATATCAAGACCGATCCCGGCTTGCCCGGTTTCGCACCGTTCACGCGCGGCGTGAAGGCAAGCATGTATGCGGGCCGTCCCTGGACCATCCGCCAATATGCGGGCTTTTCCACGGCCGAGGAATCCAACGCCTTCTATCGCCGCAATCTGGCGGCCGGACAGAAGGGGCTTTCGGTCGCCTTCGATCTTGCCACCCATCGCGGCTATGACAGCGACCATCCGCGCGTCGTCGGCGACGTGGGCAAGGCAGGCGTGGCCATCGACAGCGTCGAAGACATGAAGATCCTGTTCGATGGCATTCCACTCGACCAGATGTCGGTCTCCATGACCATGAACGGCGCGGTCATTCCGATCCTCTCCTTCTTCATCGTTGCGGGCGAGGAGCAGGGCGTCGAGCGCAAGCTGCTCGATGGAACCATTCAGAACGACATTCTGAAGGAGTTCATGGTCCGCAACACCTATATCTATCCGCCCGAGCCGTCGATGCGGATCATCTCCGACATTTTCGGCTATACCAGCCGCGAAATGCCGAAATTCAACAGCATTTCCATCTCCGGCTATCATATGCAGGAAGCCGGTGCGACGCAGGTGCAGGAACTGGCCTTCACCATCGCGGACGGCATGGAATATGTGAAATATGGCGTGGCGTCGGGCCTCGACATCGATAAGTTCGCGGGACGGCTGAGCTTCTTCTTCGCCATCGGCATGAACTTCTTCATGGAAGTGGCGAAGCTGCGCGCAGCGCGTGTCCTCTGGCATCGGGCCATGACGAAGCTGGGCGCGCAGGATGAACGCTCCAAGATGCTCCGCACCCACTGCCAGACCAGCGGCGTATCGCTGACCGAGCAGGACCCCTATAACAACGTCATGCGGACGACCATCGAAGCGATGGCCGCGATGCTCGGCGGCACGCAGTCGCTCCACACCAACGCGCTGGACGAAGCCATCGCGCTTCCCACCGATTTTTCGGCGCGCATCGCCCGTAATACGCAGATCATCATCCAGGAAGAGACGGGCATGTGCAATGTCGTCGATCCATTGGGTGGCAGCTATTATGTCGAGGCACTGACGCAGGAACTGGTCGACCGCGCGCAGGAGATCATCGACCGCGTCCAGAGCGAAGGCGGCATGGCAAAGGCGGTCGCGGCAGGCTGGCCCAAGGCGATGATCGAGGAAGCCGCAGCCGCCCGCCAGGCCCGCGTGGACCGGGGTGAGGACGTGATCGTCGGCGTCAACAAATATCGCCTTGCCAATGAAGACCTGCTTGAAACACTGGAGGTCGACAACACCAAGGTCCGCGAAGCGCAGATCGCCCGCATCAACAAGATGAAGGCGGAGCGCGACGAAGCGAAGTGTCAGGCGGCTCTGGACGCCCTTCGTAAGGGCGCGGCCAGCCCGGCGAGCATCGAGAACAACCTGCTCGCGCTGGCGGTGGAGGCGGCACGCGCCCGCGCGACGCTGGGTGAAATCAGCTCCGCGATGGAGGAGAGCTTCGACCGCTACGGCACCGTGCCGACGCCGGTGAAGGGCGTCTATGCCGCGCCTTACCAGGACGACAGCCGCTGGAAACAGGTTCTTGACGGTGTGCAGGCCGTCGAGCGGCGCCTTGGTCGTAAGCCGAAGATCCTTATCGCCAAGATGGGGCAGGACGGTCACGACCGGGGCGCCAACGTCATCGCGTCCGCTTTTGGGGACATGGGCTTCGACGTCGTTTCGGGACCGCTGTTCCAGACGCCGGAGGAAACCGTTGTGCTGGCGCTGGACAGCAGCGTCGATGTGGTCGGCGCATCGTCGCTTGCCGCCGGGCACAAGACGCTGATCCCCGAACTCATCCGACAGCTTCGCGAAGCCGGGCGCAGCGACATCAAGGTGATCGCGGGCGGGGTCATTCCGCCGCAGGATTATGACTTCCTTCGTGACGCGGGCGTTCAGGGCATTTATGGCCCAGGCTCCAACGTCGTGGAATGCGCCGCCGATGTGCTGCGCCTTCTCGGCCACAACATGCCCCCGGCGGGGCTGGAGGAAGCTGCTTGACCCAGATCACGCCCCGCACCGACTGGACGCGCGAGGAAATCGCCGCGCTGTTCGACCTGCCTTTCAACGACCTGATGTTCGAAGCGCAGTCGATCCATCGCGCGAATTTCCCGCGCAACGAAGTGCAGCTTTCGACCTTGCTGTCGATCAAAACCGGCGGTTGCCCCGAAGATTGCGGCTATTGCAGCCAATCGACCGAAGCGGAAAGCGGCCTCAAGGCCACCAAGCTGATGGACGTGCAGGCGGTGCTTCAGGCGGCGGCGCAGGCCAAGGATCATGGTTCGGGCCGTTTCTGCATGGGCGCGGCATGGCGCAATCCCAAGGAACGGGACATGCCCAAGCTGGTCGAGATGGTGCAGGGCGTCCGTGCGATGGGCATGGAAACCTGCATGACTCTCGGGATGTTGAGCGAAGGGCAGGCCAAGCAGCTCGCCGATGCGGGCCTCGATTATTACAATCATAATATCGACACCTCGCCGGAGAATTACGCCAACGTCATCACCACCCGGACCTTCGAGGATCGGATCGAGACGCTGGAAAATGTGCGTTCGGCGGGTATCAATGTCTGCTGCGGCGGCATTGTGGGCATGGGCGAGGCGCGGAGCGACCGCGTCGGCTTCCTGCATGCGCTCGCCACCATGCCGCACCCGGAAAGCGTGCCGGTCAACGCGCTGGTGCCGGTTGCTGGCACGGTGCTGGGCGATATGCTCAAGGATACGCCGCTCGCCAAGATTGACGAAGTGGAATTTGTCCGCACCGTTGCAGTGGCCCGGATTGTCATGCCGCAATCCATGGTGCGTCTGAGCGCCGGCCGTGAAAGCATGAGCGAAGCGTGTCAGGCGCTGTGCTTCATGGCGGGTGCGAACAGTATTTTTACTGGCGACAAGCTTTTGACGGCGGCCAATGCGGGCGATGATCAGGATGCGGCGCTGCTGGCCAAGCTTGGCATGACCGCGATGCAGGCGCAGCCGCACGGGCATCTGGAAGCGGCGGAATAACTCTCGCAAATCGAAAATCGGCTTTCCGTAGCGGAGGGACGCAGTTCGATTTGTTTCAGCCCGCAAGGGCAACAGATATTGACTGGGGTAAGGATAAAGATGGCAATCACCAAGATCCTGATCGCGAACCGTGGCGAAATCGCATGTCGCGTGATCCGCACCGCGCAGAAGATGGGTATCAAGACCGTGGCGGTCTATTCCGATGCCGATGCGCGTTCACCCCATGTGTTGATGGCGGATGAGGCCGTTCATCTCGGCCCGCCGCCCGCCGCTCAGTCCTACCTGCTGGCGGACAAGATCATCGAGGCGTGCAAGGCGACGGGCGCTGACGCCGTCCACCCCGGTTACGGCTTCCTTTCGGAGCGAGAAAGCTTCCGCAAGGCGCTCGACGAAGCAGGCATCATCTTCGTTGGCCCCCCGGCCAACGCGATCGCCGCGATGGGCGACAAGATCGAATCCAAGAAGCTGGCCATGGAAGCGGGCGTCAATGTCGTTCCCGGCTATGTCGGCGTGATCGAGGATACCGAACATGCGGTGAAGATCTCTAATGAGATCGGCTATCCGGTGATGATGAAGGCATCGGCTGGCGGCGGCGGTAAGGGCATGCGCCTTGCCTATAGCGAACAGGATGTTCGCGAAGGCTTCGAGGCGACGAAGCGCGAAGGGCTGAACAGCTTTGGCGATGACCGCGTTTTCATCGAGAAGTTCATCGAAAGCCCGCGCCACATCGAAATTCAGATACTTGGCGATCAGCACGGCAACATAGTTTATCTGAACGAGCGGGAATGCTCGATCCAGCGCCGCCACCAGAAGGTGGTCGAAGAAGCGCCGTCGCCCTTCGTCAGCCCGGAAATGCGGAAGAAGATGGGTGAACAATGTGTCGCCCTGGCGCGCGCGGTCGGCTATTTCAGCGCAGGCACGGTGGAACTGATCGTGTCGGGTGCGGACAAGACGGGCGATGGCTTCTACTTCCTGGAAATGAACACCCGCCTTCAGGTTGAGCATCCCGTCACGGAAGAAATCACTGGCCTTGATCTCGTCGAACAGATGATCCGCGTCGCGAATGGCGAGAAGCTGGCTTTCACGCAGGCGGACGTGAAGATCAATGGCTGGTCGGTTGAGAATCGCGTCTATGCCGAAGATCCCTATCGTGGCTTCCTTCCCTCCACCGGCCGCCTCATCCGCTATAATCCGCCCGAAACCGGCGATGGCGTGCGCGTCGATGACGGCGTGCAGGAGGGCGGCGAAGTCAGCATGTTCTACGATCCGATGATCGCCAAGCTCATCACCTGGGCGCCGACCCGCCTTGAAGCGATCGACAAGCAGATCGCGGCGTTGGACCGCTTCGAACTCGAAGGGCCGGGCCATAATATCGACTTCCTGTCCGCCCTGATGCAGCATGAGCGGTTCCGCTCCGGCGATATCACAACGGGCTTTATCGCGCAGGAATATCCTGATGGTTTCACCGGGGCTCCAGCGTCGGAGGAACTGCTTCGCAAGCTGGCCGCCATCGGCGCTTTCGCCGCCATGGCGCAGGCCGACCGTGCGCGGCGCATCGACGGCCAACTCGGCAAGAAGCTGAAGGCGCCGACCGGATGGCAGGTGAGGATCGGGGCTGGAGAAGAAGGCACGATCCACGATGTCGTCATCATGGGCGACGATGTGACGGTCGATGGCGTATCGCTGGACATGAGCCTTGAATATACACCGGGCGATCGCCTGATCGAGGCGGAGTTCGGGGATGAGCAGCTCGCCGTGAAGATCGCGCCCGTTCGCGCCGGATTCGTGCTGACCGCGCATGGCGCGAGCCACAAGCTGCGTATCCTGCCCGTTCATGCCGCTCCCTATGCGAAGCATATGATCGAGAAGATCCCGCCGGACCTTTCGAAATATCTGATTTGCCCGATGCCGGGCCTTCTGGTTGCGCTGAATGTGCAGGAAGGCGACAAGGTTGAGATCGGCCAGCCGCTAGCAGTGATCGAGGCGATGAAGATGGAAAATATCCTGCGCGCGCAAAAGGCGGGCACAGTGAAAAGCGTGTCGGCGGCGCAGGGCGAAAGCCTGCCGGTGGATGCGATCATTCTGGAACTTGAATAACGGTTGTTCCTGCCGGGCATGGATGAAGGGTGGCCTTGTCGTCGCTCTTACCTGCCCGGCATCAATTTTCTCTGATTGGGTTCGGGACCGGAAGGTGATTGGCCTCTGGCACCTAATGATCTAATTGCAGGTCATGCATCTCTCACATGATCCTGCAGCGCCCGCTGCAGATATGATTGTCTTCGAAGATTTTCTGAAGGTGGATATTCGGATCGGCACCATTCTGTCGGCCGAACCCTTTCCCGAAGCGCGCAAGCCCGCTTATAAGCTGCTGATCGACTTTGGCCCCGCCATCGGTCACAAAAAATCCAGCGCCCAGATTACAGACAATTATGATCTGGCGGATTTGCAGGGCCGTCAGGTCGCCGCGGTGGTGAATTTTCCCCCGCGTCAAATCGGCAAATTCATGTCGGAGGTTCTGACATTGGGATTTGCTGACTCAACCGGCTCCGTAACGCTTTTCGCGCCCGACAAGAGAGTTCCCGACGGTTCTCGGCTTTTTTGACGAAAATCGATCTATTGCGGCAATGGTATCGCATGGCCTGCAATTTCGCTTGCCGTCTTGCGACGGTCGGTTATCCAATGGCCGAAAGTGGGGCAATCGGAGGGGTATATGGGCGCTGTCGGCGGCGATTATGTCATGGACGCGAAACGCGACCGGACAATCATCACGGCATCCGCACTGGGCACCATCTTCGAATGGTATGATTTCTATATTTACGGCGTTCTGGCGCCTATCATCGGCCGAACTTTTTTTCCGACTGATAACCCCACCGTCGAGTTGCTTTATTCCCTGGCCGGTTTCGCCATCGGCTTTGGCTTTCGCCCATTGGGAGCCGTCCTGTTCGGCTATTTGGGGGACCGCTTGGGCAGAAAATATACCTTTCTTGCAACGATTATCCTGATGGGCGCTGCGACGGCGGGCGTCGGATTGACGCCATCGGCCGCCACGATCGGGATTGCCGCTCCGATCATTCTCATCCTTCTCCGCATAGCGCAGGGACTGGCGCTCGGAGGAGAATATGGTGGTGCAGCCATTTATGTCGCCGAACATGCGCCTGCCGGCAAACGGGGTTTTTACACCAGCTTCATTCAGGCGGGCGTGATTGGCGGTTTCATTCTTTCGCTGGTGGTGGTGGTCGGCACGCAGTGGATCGTCGGCAAGGCGGTGTGGGACGATTGGGGATGGCGATTGCCGTTCCTGTTTTCCCTCGCCCTGCTCGGCGTTTCCATATGGATGCGGTTGAAACTGCGGGAAAGCCCGGTATTCGTCGCGATGAAGGCGGCGGGCGAACAATCCGCCAACCCGCTGAAAGAGGCGTTCACCTATCCGGGAAACCGCCGCAGGATGTTCGTGGCGATGCTCGGCATCGCGGCGGGTTTCACCGTCATCGCCTATACGGTGATGTTCCAGGTGCTCTATTTCCTCCAGAACAGTCTGCATGTCGCGCCCGGCATCGCGCAATTGCTGGTGGGGGGCAGCGCTTTTGCCGGAATGGCGGCATTTATCTTTTTCGGCTGGCTGTCCGATCGGGTGGGCCGGAAGAAACCGATCATTATCGGTTATGCGCTCACGCTCGTGCTGCTTTACCCTATCTATCAGTTCATGGGCCAGCAGGCGAACCCCGCTCTGGCGCAGGCGGCCGAACGGGCGCCGGTGGTTGTTACAGGATCGGATTGTCGCTTCGACCCCTTTGCCAAAGTCCAGCCTACCGATTGCGGCAAGCTGCTCGATCACCTTTCCAAGCGGGGCGTGCCCTATGAAAGCCGGGATGACCGGCAACTGGGTGTGACGGTGGGGGATGAACGGGCCACCGATTTGAGTCCCGCCGGATTGGACACGCTTTTCCACAACCAAGGCTACGCGTTCGACACGGTTACGCCCGGTTGGGGAAGGTCGCTGCTGATCTTCCTGCCGCTGGTCGTGCTTTGGGTCGTTAGCGGAATGACCTATGGCCCGGTGGCGGCTCTGCTGTCGGAGTATTTCCCGGCGCGCATCCGCTATAGCTCCTTTTCGATCCCCTATCATATCGGCACAGGTTATTTTGGCGGATTTCTGCCATTGGTCAGCCAATATAGCGTGGCTCGGACGGGAGACCCCTATGCGGGCTTATGGTATCCGATCGCGGTGGTCGCCGCCGCGCTGATCATCTGCCTCTTCTGGTTGCCGGAAACGCGTGGCACGAAACTCGACGCCTGAACACTCGACCCGGCAGCGCGATACGTCTATCGGCTGAGCCATGCGTTCCTTTCCCGCTCCGCTCCGCTTGCGCCTCGATAGCGATGCGCTGGTTTCGAACTGGCAATGGCTCGCAGGGCAGGGCGGCGCGGCTGCCTGCGGCGCGGCGGTCAAGGCGGATGGCTATGGGCTGGGCGCTCGGGAGGTCGTGCGCCGGCTGACGGCCGTAGGGTGCCGCGATTTCTTCGTATCGAACTGGCATGAAGCGGAGCATCTTGAGCCTCTGCTGGAACAGGGGATCAACCTGTCTGTCCTTCACGGCGTGCGCGAGGAGGATATGGCCTATGCCCTGATGTCGCGGGCCATGCCTGTATTATGCTCGCCTATCCAGATCGAACGGTGGAAAGCCGCGGGCAGGGGCGAATGTCACCTGATGGTCGATACGGGCATGAGCCGTCTGGGGGTCGATTGGCGGAGTGATGTTGCCACATTGGTGGAGGGCTTGTCGGTCGACACGCTTTTTAGCCATCTGGCTTCGGCGGATGAAGATTCGCCGCTGAACGAAAGCCAGCTTGAACGCTTCGCCGTGATCAAGAACAAGGTGGATGCCCGGCGATATAGTCTGGCCAACAGCGCCGGTATCTGCCTTGGCCGGGATTATGCTTTCGATCTGACGCGTCCGGGAATTTCCCTCTATGGCGGCATAGCGCGTGAACGGGCCGCCGGTCATATCCGTCAGGTTGCGTTCCCCCAGGCGCAGGTGCTGCAATGCCGCCGCGTTGTAGCTGGCGACACCGTTGGATATAATGCAACCTTCCGTGCGCCCGCCGATATGGACGTAGCGATATTGAACCTTGGCTATGCGGACGGATATTTGCGGGGTTTTTCCGGCTGTGGTTCCGTGACCGTCGACGGCGAAAGCCTGCCGCTCATCGGGCGGGTATCAATGGACCTGCTGGCCGTGGATGTGACCGGACAAGCGGACATCTGCGAAGGGCAATGGCTGGACATCGATTATGATCTGCCGCGTGCCGCCGCTGTGTCCGGCCTGTCGCAATATGAACTTCTGACCGGCCTCGGGAATCGCTTCGATCGAATCTGGGTATGAAAGGATGGCCGTCGATCAATGGATCAACGGCCATCCTGACAGCGGATTCAGCGTTCGATGCACATGGAAACGCCCATGCCGCCGCCGACGCACAATGTCGCCAGTCCTTTTTTGGCATCGCGCTTCTGCATTTCATAAAGCAGGGTAGTGAGCACGCGCGCGCCGGATGCTCCGATCGGATGGCCGATGGCAATGGCGCCGCCATTGACGTTCACCTTTTCCGGGTCCCAGCCCAGTTCCTGTCCCACGGCCAGGGATTGAGCGGCAAAAGCTTCATTGGCTTCGATCAGATCCAGGTCGCCCAGTGACCAGCCAGCCTTTTCCAACGCGATGCGGGTGGCGGGAGCGGGGCCTATGCCCATGATCGCCGGATCCACGCCGCAGGTGGCGAAGGAGGCGATACGTCCCAATATCGGCGCGTTGCGCTTTGCCGCTTCGGCCCCGGTCATGATGACCAGCGCGGCGGCGCCGTCATTGATGCCGCTGGCGTTGCCGGCGGTGACGGTGCCGTCCTTCTTGAAGGCGGGCCTCAACGCCTGCATGGCTGCCAGCGTGGCGCCGGTGCGGATATATTCATCGCTATCGACCACCGTATCGCCCTTGCGGCCCTTGATCGTCACAGGCACGATTTCGTCCTTGAAGCGACCAGCCGCGCGTGCAGCCTCCGCCTTGTTCTGGCTGGCAACGGCGAACTGATCCTGTGCTTCACGAGAAATCTGGAATTTTTCCGCCAGATTCTCAGCAGTCACGCCCATATGATAGTTGTGAAACGCATCGGTCAGGCCGTCCAGGATCATGGTGTCGACCAATGACAGCGCGCCCATCTTGACCCCACCGCGCAGATTTTGCGCGTGGGGCGCCATGGACATATTCTCCTGACCGCCTGCGATCATGATACGGGCGTCGCCCGCCTTGATCGCTTGTGCAGCAAGCGCCACGGAACGCAGGCCGGAACCGCAGAGCTGATTGATGCCGATAGCCGTTCGCTCAACGGGAATACCCGCATTGACGGCGGCCTGCCGGGCCGGATTTTGCCCTTGGGCCGCGGTCAGAACCTGGCCCAATATGATTTCGTCCACTTCTTCGGGCGAAAGGCCTGCCTGCGCCAAAGCGGCGACGATCGCCGTTCTGCCCAGTTCATGCGCCGGGGTGTTGGCATAAGCGCCCAGGAAGCTGCCGACGGCGGTTCGCTTGGCTGCGGTGATGACGATGTCTGACACGGTTCACATCCTCGATGCTGGAGAAATTTTCGTGCCGCCCATATCATCATCCACCATGGCCGGAAAGCCATTGGGATAAAGGATTCCAGAGGAGTTCGGGCGCTTGGCGCCCCACAATCATTCCCACATGCCCCATCTGCAGCATTTCGCTTTGGGCGAGCCGCGGCGATGCGGCTGCCGGGACGATACGGTCCGTTGCGGAACAAATGGAAAGATTGGGGCAAGTCAGGGATTCGAGCTTCACGGCCCGGTCCCGGATCATCCAGTTTCCCAATCCGCTCATATTGCCTTCATAGAATGTTTCGAAAAGGTCGCGGCCCGCGGCGAAGGTCAGGGGCGCGCCTCCGTTCGCCCAGTCTTCCACGGAGAGGAACGCGCGTTCATCGTCCGTTCCAGCGGTAATATCGGCGAACGCCGCAAATTTGCGAATGGTTCGGGCGGGATCGAGGGCCCAAAAACCAGACTGAAGAACCTCCATAGGGACATAGCCAAGGCGCTCACATGTCGTCTTCGCCCCATTCCACAGGCCGATGATCAGGTCGAGATCGGCTGCTGGAAAGCCATCGAAATGCCAGGGTGCGGCTATGGTCGCGACGGCCCGGACGGGATGCAGCATCGCAGCGCCGAGAACCAGACTGCCGCCCAGGCAATAGCCGACCAGAATGGGAGGGAGAGGAAGCGACGCCAGCATCGGTACCAGGCGTTCGGCGACATGGCTATCAAGGCCGAGCATGGAATCCCCCGCGGCGGGTGTTCCCCAATCGACCAGATAGGCGTCATGTCCTTGTGCGGCCATGTGGCGCAGCATCGATCGGCTTTCGGACAGATCGAGCACGGTCGGGGGATTGATGAGCGAAGGCACGAAAACGACTGGAGGACGCCCACTTGCCGTGCCGTAGTGCAGCAATCGGGCATTTCCTGATGCCGCAACGACGGGGGCAGCGGACGGCGGCGTGGACCTTTCTGCGGATTGATATTTTCGCAGGCCTTGAAAAGCGCGACGGCGCAATTCGGGATCATCTTCGGTTTCGCGCCATAAAATATCGAGGAAAAGTGGCAGTGGGCGGGGGCCATGTTGCGGCGCGGCATGAGCTTGTGCTAATGCGGAATGAACAGGAGTGGGAGAGATTTCCATGGCGAAGTCCAAGACGATAAACGAATCCGAACCGGTGATTATCAAGAAGTACGCGAACCGGCGGCTCTATAATACGGAAACGTCGAGCTATATCACGCTGGATCTGTTGTCGCAGATGACTCGTGAGGGGCGCGAGTTCGTAGTCGTCGATGCCAAGTCCGGCGAGGACATCACGCATAATGTCCTGACCCAGATCATCATGGAGGAGGAGCAGCGGGGCAAGAACATGCTGCCCGTCAACTTCCTGCGTCAATTGATCTCCATGTATGGCGATTCCATGCAATCCATGGTGCCGCAATATCTGGAAGCGTCCATGGAAGCGTTCCGAAAGAACCAGCAGCAATTTCAGGAAGCGATGAAAGGGGCGTTCGGCGGTGGTCCCTTTGCTGAAATCGCCAAGCGGAACATGCAGATGTTCGAAGTGGCGGCCAATGCCTTTGGCAAGGGCGGGGCGGCGCCATCGGCCAAATCTTTCCAATCCGACGAAAGCAAGGATGACGAGATCGCCGACCTCAAGGCGCAGCTTGCGGCTCTCAACGCGAAGATCGACAAGCTGAGCTAAAGTTCTGCTGCTACGCTTCGGGGGTCGACAGAAACGGCGGGCTTGCCCTATGGCGCGCCATCATTTGCACTCAGATAGCCAAGGTCGATCCCGTGAAGCACGCCCTTTCCGTTACCCGTGAACAGGATTTCGCCGCCTGGTATCAGGCGGTCGTCTCCGAAGCCGACATGGCGGAGGAAAGCGGCGTTCGCGGTTGCATGGTCATCCGTCCGTGGGGCTATGGCATCTGGGAACGCATCCAGAAGCTTCTGGATGAGCGCATCAAGGCGACGGGCCACGAAAACTGCTATTTTCCGCTCTTCATTCCGCTTTCCTATTTTGAGAAGGAAGCGGAGCATGTGGACGGTTTCGCCAAGGAAATGGCGGTCGTCACCCATCACCGTCTGATCCAGAAGGACGGTAAGATGGTGCCGGACCCCGAAGCGAAGCTGGAAGAACCGCTGGTGGTGCGTCCGACCTCCGAAACGGTGATCGGTGCGGCTTTTTCCCGCTGGGTGCAAAGCTGGCGCGATCTGCCCGTGCTCATCAACCAGTGGGCCAATGTCGTGCGCTGGGAAATGCGAACCCGCATGTTTTTGCGGACCAGCGAGTTTCTCTGGCAGGAAGGGCATACCGCCCATGCCACTGTCGAAGAAGCGATGGACGAGACGATGAAGATGCTGGAAGTCTATCGCAGCTTCGCCGAAGAGTGCGTCGCACTCCCCGTCATTGCGGGGGAAAAGCCGGAAAATGAACGTTTTCCGGGCGCGGTCGCGACCTATTCCATCGAAGCGATGATGCAGGACGGAAAAGCGCTTCAGGCCGGAACGTCGCATTTTCTGGGCACGACTTTCAGCCAGGCGCAGAACATCAAATTCCAGAATGCCGAAGGGCAGCAGGAACTGGCCCAGACGACGAGCTGGGGCATGTCCACCCGCATGATCGGCGGGCTCATCATGGTGCATGGCGATGATGACGGCCTGCGCGTGCCTCCACGGGTGGCGCCCTATCAGATCGTCGTGGTGCCGATGCTGCGCGATACGGAAGAGGATGCGGCCATTCTCGATTATTGCGCGGCTCTGGTCAGCGAACTCAACGAACAGGACGTGTTTCGTGAACCCGTCCGCGCATTGCTGGACAGGCGACCCGCCAAGGCGGCCAACAAGCGTTGGGGCTGGGTGAAGAAGGGGGCTCCGATCGTAATAGAGGTCGGTGGTCGTGACGTCGCCGGTGGAAATGTGTCGGTCTTGCGCCGCGACAGGCTTTATCGGGAAGATGGGAAGCTCGACAGCCAGATTGTTGCGAAGAACGATTTCCTCACGCAGGCGACGGCAATGCTGGAAGGCATTCAGCAGGCGCTGTTTGCCGACGCACATGCCCGATTGCACGGCAATATCGATAAAAGCATCGCTTCGCTGGAGGATCTGAAGGCCCTTTTTGCAGTCAGTTCCAAGCCAGGATGGGCATTGGTGCAATGGAGCAAGCCGACCGGCGCAGCACTTGATAAAGTCGTCGAGTGGCTGAAGGGCGAGAAGCTGACTCTGCGTAATGTGCCGATGGATGCCGAAGCGGCCGATGGCGTCTGTATCTTTACCGGCCAGCCTGCGGTGCAGCGGGTTCTGGTCGGGCGTTCCTATTAATCGGTTTTAGCTCGGCCGGTGGCGAAGAATGTGTCGCTGATTGCAAAACTGCGCGATTTTAGAAACGCCATTGGATGATGCCGGCCAAAGCCCAGAGTATCGCGCAGGCCCGCAGATAAACCTTCAGGGCATGATCGATGTCGCGAGGGGCGGCTCGCTCGTCGCCGTCGCCGATCCATGGCTTGTCATGCGAAATGCCATCATAGCTTAGCGGTCCGGCCAGTCTCAGCCCCAGTGCCCCCGCCATGGCGGCTTCGGTCCAGCCTGCATTGGGGGATGCATGTTTGCCTGCATCACGCAGCATGATCCGCCACCCGCCACCGCCAGCCATGCAAATCAGCGCGCCCGCTATTCGGGCGGGGACGAAATTCACAAGATCGTCGGTTCGCGCGGCGGCCCCGCCAAAGGCGTGCCATTTTTCTTCCTTATGACCGATCAGGCTGTCGGCGGTGTTGATCGCCTTATATGCCCAGATGCCCGGCAGGCCCCCGACAAGCAGCCAGAATAGCGGCGCCGCTATCCCGTCGCAGAAACTTTCCGACAGGCTTTCTATCGCGGCGCGGGCGATGGCCGGTTCATCCAGCGCCTGCGTGTCCCTTCCCACGATCATCGAAACCGCGCGCCGCGCCTTTTCGGCATCGCCTTTTTCAAGATAGCGGGCGACCGGGTGGACATGTTCGAACAGGCTTCGTTGCGCCAGAGCGGGCCATGCCAGAAGTGCAATGGCGAGCCAGCCGTAAGAACCAAGCCAGTGAGATGCGAGATACTCCAGCAGCAGACCGCCGCCGATCACAATGACCAGCAATATGGCCAAAGTCCCGATGCCAGCTAGGCGGCGTGCTCCATTGCTCCATTGGGGGCGGTTCCATCGGCGTTCGCACGCGCTTATGATCCGGGCGAAGATGCCGATGGGATGACCGATCCGGACATAAAGGGCGCGTGGCCAACCGAGCGCCGCATCAAGGGCAAGGGCGGCGATGGCGACCGGATCAGTCAAGGAGAAGCGCCCTTTGCAGGCGGCTCAGCGCCTCGTCCGATTCCGGCAGCCCGATCCTGAGCCAGCGCGGATTATGATCGAAGGGCCGCGTCAGGATCGCCCGCTGTGCAAGGCGCTCAAATAATGCCATCGCATCGTCCGTCGCGATCAGCGTGAAAAGAGGACATGCGCCCATCGGCCGATAGCCGCAGCCGATCAATATTTCGTCCAGCCGCAGCCTTTCGCGGCGCAGGCGATTCCGCGTTGCGGCAATCCACTCATGATCGGCATAAGCGGCCGCGCCAATGGCGATGGCTGCGGCGGAAATGGGCCACGCACCAAGCTTTCGTCGCATCTGATCGACGATGGCTTCGGGCCCTAGCAGGAACCCCAGCCGCAGGCCTGCCAGCCCAAAGAATTTGCCGAAGGATCGAAAGATCAGCAATCGACGATGGTCGGCAATGTCGGGGGCCAGACTGTGCGTCGGATCGCTGTCGGCGAAGGCTTCGTCGACGATCAGCCATCCCTCTTCCGCGCGATTGTCTGCAAGGGCGAGCAGTGCATCGCGCGTCCAGTGGCGCCCATCAGGATTGTTGGGATTGGCAAGGATGAGGACGCCGCTTTCGGGATTGGACGGCGAGGCCGAGGAAATGGTGGACGATACTGGAAACATCTCTTCATGCGTGCGGTAGGTGGGGGCGAGATATTGCGCTTCCGGGCCGAGCAGGCTGCTCACGATACGCAGGCCCGTTTCGGTTCCGGGAAGCGCGCAAAGATGTCTGGGGTCCACGCCGAAATAGAGTGCGGCGGTTCTTTCCATCTCCAGCAGGTTGGCTTCGCAAGGAAGGCGGCGCCAATCGATCTCCATATCGTCCGGAACTGGCCATGCATGGGGATTGATGCCGGTCGACAGATCGATCCATGGCTGGCGACCTTCGCCGAACCGCGCTCGCGCCGCGGCCAGGCCGCCGCCATGCCATGTCCATCGATTCTTCATGACAGTTTCGATCCCACGATCAGGGTCATCAGAAGCGCGGTTTCAATCAATTCGATGCCGGCGCCATGGCCATCGCCGGAAATACCTCCGATCTGGCGCTTGATCCAGCAACCCCAGAGCGGGATGAAGACGGCGCCGGCGAGCAGGACGGGGAAGCGAAGGGATGCCAACAGCGCCACGCTTGACCATGCGAATATATCGAACGGGCGAATGGCTCCGCGAAATCGGGATGCCAGGCCCTCGTGAAGGGGAGGCAACCAAATCGTCCAGATCAGGGGACCGATGCGGGCGATGAAGGGAATGCAGATAAGTGTCATCAAGTTAATGACGCTCGCTTGCTGTAAAAGAGCGTGGATCAGCACCAGTTTGCTCAGCAGCAAAAGGCCTATGGCGATGACGCCGAAACTGCCGATATGAGGATCGCCCAGGACCGCCAGCATCCTGTCGCGATTTCCATGCGCCGCGCCACGCGCATCGACGATGTCGGCCAGTCCATCCAGATGGAGCCCGCCCGTCACCATGGCCCACAGAAGCAATCCGGAAAGCGCCCCGATCCATGGATCGATCAGGCTGCCTGCCCAAGCGCCCAGCGCGAGGATCGAACCCAATAGCAGGCCAACTGCGGGGAACCACCGCATGGCCGATGCGAATTCATTCGGCGTGACAGCGATGTGGGGTGCGGGCAGCCTCGTCAGGAATTGCACCGCGATGATGAGGCCTTTCAAGACTGCAATCCTGCAAGTCGGGGGAGGCAGCGGCCCTGTTTCCCCTTATGTTGTGACGGGATGATGATCGGGCTTCTGGATTTCATCGTGAACCTTCCGCAGCAGAAGACGTCCCTGCGGCGGACAGGGCGGGCTTTTCGGCCACGACATGTCCGCCACCTGGCGGTCTGGACTGTCGCTACGCGGGGGTGATCCCGTTCGCCCGGCACACCCTGTCCGCACGAAGAACGACTGCGGCGGGCCGGTCTCCTGGCTTGCGGGTCAGGGCCGGATGCGCCGCCTTCTCAGAATCCTGTGATCCCAATGGCTAGTGGCGCGCGGCTATCCGCTCACAGTTGCAGGGGCAGCTGAGGTTCCTCACCTCATTCCCGTATATCCCTTTTGGGGAACCTGTCGCGCGGCGCGAAATAGGAAAGTTAGGCTCCCGCGTCAATCGAGGCTCTCGCTCGAGAACCGACCCCTTGTTATCCAGCCGGGGCGGCGCGCTTGAGATCGACCGTGCGGAAGCCCAGATGCGACGCGGCGGAAAGCTCGTCCTGCGCGTGGCGGGCAGCGGGGCGGTAGCGGGCGCAATAATTGGGCGCACACAGAAAGGAACCGCCCTTTATGACCCGAACGCGGGCGTCGGGCTGGTCGGAGTCGAAGCTGGGATTTCCCGGCGCGCCTTCACCAATCAGCACGGGTTGATGGCTCGGCAGATACCAGCTTTGCGTCCATTCCCATGCATTGCCGATCATATCCCGCAGGCCGAAACCGTTGGCCCGGTAGCATCCGACCGGCGCGAGGCCGCGATGCCCGTCGAGGCCGGTGTTGGAGGCCGGAAATTCGCCCTGCCAGCTATTGGCGGCTTCGGGGCCGGGCTGTTCCCATCCGCTTGACTGTCCGCCATTGGCCGCGCGTTCGAACTGCTCTTCGGTGGGAAGCGAGCGTCCCGCCCAGCGGGCATAGGCGATTGCATCGGCATAGGCGACCTGCACCACCGGATAGTCGTTCCGTCCGGCAAGGTCACTTCCCGGTCCTTCGGGATGCCTCCAGTCGGCGCCTTTGACAATCCGCCACCATTGCTGGGGCGCGACCGGCCGTTCGCCCGGGCCGGGCGGTTGGAAGACAATAGAATCCCCCAACCCCTCGGCGACGGTTCGATAGCCCGTTTCCAGAACGAAGCGGGCGAATTGGGCGTTGGTGACTTCGTGCCGGTCGATCCAGAAACCGGGCACGTTCGCTTCATAGGCGGGGCGTTCCTCTGGGTAGCCCCGGTCATCCCCGATCTGCGCCTTGCCCGCTGGCACCCACGCCATGTCGTCGCTCTGGGTAGCGCACTGCGTGCCATAGGCTGGCTGGTCGATGGCCGCTGTCGAAAGGGGCAGCAGCGCCAATAAGGCGGCCGGGCCAAGTCTATGCGCGATACTCATGGTTGATAGATCCGTTGATCGGGCAGGATAACGCCGACATCCTTCGCATAGGCATCCCAGGCCGCGATCAGTTGCCGTTTGCGGTCGGGATGTTCCAGCGACAGGTCATGCGTTTCACCGGGATCTTCGGCCAGATTGAACAGCCGCCACTCTCCATCGCCGATGTCGGTGATTTTCCAGTCGCCCTGCCGCAGCGCGCGCGAGCCGAACAGTTCGGTCCCGATGCTGTCGCCCGGCGCATAGACCCGGTCGGCCGTTTCGCTCAGATAGGGCACCCAGCTCTTGCCGCGTATCGGCTCCACCTGCCGTCCGGCGAAGCTGCCCTGTGGATCGGGAACATGGGCAAGGTTCAGAAAGGTGGGCACCACATCCGCGACAGAGAGGAAAGCGTTGGCGATGCCCTGGCGCTTGAACCCCTTGTAGTTGATGAACGAAACCGTGCGCGTGCCGCCTTCCGCGGCATAGGCTTTCACCAGCCAGGAGGGCGCTGTTCCCGCCTGCGCCCAGCCGGGACCGTAGCCGACATAGCTGGTCGCCGCGCCGCGATTGTCGAAGCTGTTATCGGCTCCGGCCGCCAGCTTGCCGATCCCCGCCATTTCCGTCGCGGTCAGGTCCATCCCTTCCGCGCCATTGTCCGCCAGGAACAGGATGACGGTATTGTCATACTGGCCGGTGCGTTTCAGCTCCGCGATGACCCGTCCGACATTCTGGTCCAGCCGGTCGACCATCGCCGCATAGATTTCCATATCGCGCGATGCCACGCGCTTCTGCTCGGCCGTCAGGGAATCCCATCCGCCTTTACGCAGCACAGGCTCATGCGCGGCCACTGCCGGATCTAGCAGACCCAATTCTGCTTGCCGCTTCAAGCGTTGCGCGCGCAGCACTTCGAAGCCTGCATCATAACGGCCGCGATATTTGGCGATGTCTTCCTTGGGCGCCTGCAATGGCCAGTGCGGTGCGGTGAACGCAAGATAGGCGAAGAACGGCTTTTTCCCTTCCGTGCCCTTACCGCTGGTCTTCAGTTCCTCAATGAGCTTGGTCGCGAAATAGTCGGATGAATAGAAGCCGTCGGGCAGAGCGCTCAGCACCTTGCCGTCCTGGGTATAGGTATATCCCTTGGCGGGATCGGTTGATATTCCCCGGCCGAAATGATTATGGCCGCCCTGCAACAGTGCGAAGCTGTGCTGGAAACCGCGGGCGTGCGGGTCTTGTCCCGGCGTCACGCCCAGATGCCACTTGCCTGACAACAAGGTGCGGTAGCCGTTCGCCGACAGAAGCTCGGCGAGGGAGGCCACCTGCGGCCGCAAATAGCCCTCATGGCCCGGCTGGCCCTTCTGGTTGGGTGCCAGCAACTCGGCCATCGATCCGAGACCGGCGCGATGGTTGTCGGTGCCCGACAGCAGCATGGAACGCGTCGGCGAACAGGTCGGCGCGGTATGGAAACCGGTCAGCCGCAGCCCGGACGTCGCGATCGCATCCAGGTTCGGCGTCGCTATCTCACCCCCGAATGCTCCGATGTCGGAATAGCCGAGGTCATCGGCGACTATGACGAGGAAATTGGGCCGGCTGGAATTTTCCGCGGCGGCGGGTTGCGTCGCGACGATGGCGGCCAGCGCGGCGAGCAAGAGGCGAACGGACATGCGCTCTCCATTACAAAGGGTGGACCATTACAACGGGTGGACCATTGGAAAAAAGGCGGGCCGCGCCAGATGATGGGAGCGCGGCCCAGTGTATGGCCGGAGGGAGATACTATCCGGCGATGAGGAGGATCTTATTCGGCCGGCACCAGTTCGGGCTGCTGCTCCTTTTTCGTGGTGCGGCTGCGGTTGCCGTCGATCGCCACCGGCACGTCGCCGTTCACGGTAGCGCGGCGCAGGTGCCGGCGCTGGACGCCGAAGTCGGCGATGGCGCGGTGCTGGGTGGCGCGATTGTCCCAGATGGCGACGTCGCCCGCGCGCCAGCGCCAGCGTACCGTGTTCTCCGGCTTGGTGATGTGGTCTTGAAGGATGGAGAACAGCCGCTGCGAATCCGCGCTGTTGAGGCCGGCGAACTGCTTGACGAAATGGCCGAGCAGCAAGGTGCGCTCGCCCGATACCGGATGGACGCGAACGACCGGGTGCTCGGTTTCATAAACGGTCGAAGCGAAAACCTTGCTATATTCCTCCTGCCGCTGCTGGTCCTTGGCGCTCAGCGCATGGGCATAGTCATATTTGTTCGAATGAACCGCCCACAGACCGTCCACCAGCGTCTTGAGCGCTTCGGGCAAATCTTCATAAGCGGTGGCGGTGTTGGCCCACAGCGTATCGCCGCCAGCTTCGGGCACATGAAGCGCGCGGAGGATCGACGCCTTGGGATAGGCATCGACGAAGGTCACGTCCGTATGCCAGCTCGAGGCGGCATAGCCTTCCTTGGAATCCAGTTCGAGCAGATAGCGTGAACCTTCGGCCACCGGCACGGTGGGATGTGCGACCGGATCACCCAGCAGCGCGGCGAATTCTTCATGTCGTTGATCGGTGAGCGCGTCCTGATCGCGGAAGAAAATGACTTTGTGGCGAACCAGCGCGGCTTCGACGGCGGCGACGGTGGCCGGATCGAGGTCACCGGACAGGGCGATGCCCCTGACTTCAGCACCGATCCGGCCCGCCACGGGCACGATGTCAAGCGGGCTTGCCGCATCGGCGGCGTTGATGAAATTGTTGATATGGGCAGTCATGTCACAATCCTCCTTCGGTCTTGGTCTCTTGGCATTCGGGGGTCATTCGGCGGGCGCCATGGCTTTGTCGCGTTCATCGAGCGCGCGTCGAATTCGGCTGTGCTCGGCCTCGTCCAGAGAAAAGCCCCGGATGAGCCAGGCGGAAATCAGGTGGGCGGCGGCGGGGCCGAGCGCGAACACGTAGAGCAGGCCCCGCAGCGCGCTGGCGCTGTTGTCCGTGCCTGTCGGGTCGAAGCCCAGCCAACCGACGAGCGGCAGGGCGATGCCGATGGCGGCGGCGGTGCCCGCTTTTTCGGACAGGCTGAAGGCCGAGAAGAACAGCGCGGCGCGATCGACGCCCGTTTTCAGGCGGTGCTGATCGGCCACGTCGGCAACCATCGACCGCAGCATCAGATTGCCCGATCCCTGGGCCAGACCCTGCACGATGGTGAGCGTTAGCAGGAGCGGAAGGTCGCCCGGCCGCACCAGCAGCAGGCCGATATTGACCGCCGCCTGCACCAGTTCTCCGGCGATGGCCGCGCGATGCTTGCCGATGCGGAAGCCGATCTTCATCCAGATCGGACCGGCTGCGATGCCGAACACGAACTGGAGAAGGAACAGGCCGCTCGCCCAATGGGGCAGGCCCATGTAGATCGCGACGAAGAACACGAAGAGGGCGCCGCGCACACTCTGGCCCGCGCGCACCGCGAAATCGGAGGCAAGTACGCGCAGCAGCAGCTTCTCGCTCGCCAACACTTCCAGCGTGCGGAGCAGGGACTGGCGGGGTGCCCGCTGCGTTTCGTCGGGAATTTGCCTCTCGCCAAAGGCGCGGAAGGTGAGGGGGAGCGCCAGCAGCAGGCTGATCAGGATGACCGTGCCCATGGCCGCTAGCTTCAGGCCACCGTCCAGGGGCCGGAACTGATCGACGATGGTCGGCAGGACGAGCACCAGCAGCAGGGCCGCGGAGCCGTTGACGGCCTGAAATGTCACGACGCGGGTTCGTTCGTGATAGGCGCGGGAAATCTCGCCCGACCAGGCGAGATAGGGAATCTGAATCATCGACGCGCCGAGGTAGAAGGCGAACAGGGCGGCCGCGAGATAGGCCGGAGCGATCGGGCTGGCGGGGAAGAACAGCGCAACCGCCGCAATCGCATAGATAGCGGCGCCAGCGGCGATCCAGGGCCGTCGCCGGCCGAACCGGCTGCGGGTGCGATCGCTCAGTGTTCCGATCAGGGGATCGGCAACCGCGCCCCAGATCCGCTCCGCCAGGAAGATCGCGCCTATGACGCCCAGCGAAAGCCCGAAATTTTGTGCATAGATCGCTGGCAGATAGACGGCGAGCGGCATCTGCGCGGCATAGATCGGCACCGCGAGCGACGCGAAACCGGCCAGCCGCCAACTGTCGAGCCCGCCCCCGGCCTTTTGCCGGGGGCTGTCGGATAAAGAGGAACGGGGCAGGACGGTCGCCATGGTTCACCTCATAATTTCGTGCGGACGGTGACGCCGATCGTGCGCGGATCGCCGATCGTGCCGGTGACAAGACCAAAGGCGCCGGGGGACAGGGCTTGGAAATAATCCTTGTCGGTAAGGTTTCGCGCCCAGAGCGATATGTCCCAGAGGCCATCATCGACGCGCAGGCCGATGCGCGCGTTCAACAGGCCATAGCCGGGGACGTCGGCATAGCGGCTGTCGGTCGACGATGTGTTGAAGCCCGACCGATGAGAGAAGTCGGCATGGCCGTAAATCTCGACGCCCCTGCCTTCCCATTCGGTGAGCGGCCGGGAGAGGTCGAGGCCCAGCGTATAAGTGAATTTGGGAACGCCGCCGAGTTGCACCCCGGTCAGATCCTGGGTCGGCCCGGACGTGGGATCGCCGGGGGTCACGACGGGGTTGTTCTCCTGCTTGTTGGGCGCGTTGGCGTAGCCGCGATAGGTGGCCTCCACATAGGAACCTGCGGCCGAAAAGCTGATCCACTTGGCGGGCGCGTAGCTGAGGTCGGCTTCGACGCCCCGCGAGCGCACCTTGGGGATGTTGGAGATATATTGAATGACAGGCCCGGACGCCGGGATCACGGTGATGGCGGTCTGATAATCACTGACCTCGGTCCAGAAACCCGCCGCGTTGATGGTCAGGCTGCGATCGAGGAATTGGCTTTTTAGGCCGATCTCGAAATTGTCGACCTTTTCCGGCTTCACCTCAGCCGTGGCGCCCGGTGGCAGGGTTGTAAGGTTCAGGCCGCCCGACTTGTTGCCCCGCGAGTAGGAGCCATAGAGCATCACATCGTCCGTAATCTTCCAGCTCAGCGTTGCGAGGCCCGAAACACTGTTGTCAGTCAGGTTGACGGAATAGTTGGTGACGGGGTTGAATCGGGTGCGAAGGGCGCGGGCAGCTGCCGCCTGAGCATCGGTCAGCCCGGAAAGATCGTCTCCGGCATACCAATATTGATCATATTCTCCGTCCTTCTTTTCGTAGGTATAGCGCAGACCGCCGGTAAGGCTCAGCCGGTCGCTGATATTCCAGTTCGCCTGCCCGAACAGCGCATAGCTTTTGGTTCGCGGCGTTGAGGTCGAGCGCGCCTCGAACCCGTTCAGGGCCGCTTCGGCGATAACCGGATCGGTGGCGCCCGCCACGCCGGGCGGCGGGAAGTTCCAGTTGGCGGCCGCCGATCCGTAGGCCGACGCGCCATAGCCCCGGACGATCTGCCAGAAATAATAGGCGCCCACGACCCAGTCGATCGTGTTCTTGCCTGTCGAGGCGAGGCGGATTTCCTGGCTGAACTGGCGCTGGCGGTTCGCCTGCTGCGCCTTGGTTATAACCGGCAGGCTGGTGGAATCGCCGTCATTGGCCGGGTCCCAGTCCCACCAGCGATAGGCAGTGATGGATGTCAGCGCGACCGGGCCCAGGTCCCAATCGATCTGGCCCGACACGCCATAACCCTTCATGAAGGCCTGATAATGCCCATCGGAATCGCCGCGTCGGGCAAAGGGATCGGCAGGCAGCGGCGTATAGCCAGCCCGGGCCGCGCGTTGCAGGAAATTGTTGGGAACGGCCACGCCGCTGTCATAGGATGAGAAATAGGCGACCGGGATGTTGAGCGCAAAATGCTGCTTCTGGTGCGAATAGTCTCCGATGATCTTGATGGAGAGGTCTTCGGACGGTGTGACCAGCAATTGGCCCCGGACCGAGAAATTATCGTAATCCTGCGCTTTGGACCCATCATAAATATTGGTGAGGAAGCCGTCGCGATGCGTGTCGGCGACACTGAGGCGAAAAGCGACTTTGTCCGCTATGATCGGCGCGGAAACTGACCCCTTGACCTGATGATAGCCATAGGTGCCCAGCGTTGCCTCGCCGAAAAATTCGGGATCGAAGGTCGGAGCCTTTGTCGTGATATTGATCGCGCCGGCGGTGGTGTTCTTGCCGAACAGTGTGCCCTGCGGTCCCCGCAGCACTTCGATCTGCGCCAGATCGACCAGATCGAACTGCGATTGGCCGGGCCGCCCGTAATAGACATTGTCGACATAGAAGCCGACGCCATTTTCGAGGCCGTCATTGGTAAGCGCGACGTTCGAACCAAGGCCTCGTATGTTCACATTGGTATTGCGCGGGTTGAAGCTGAACACCTGAAGGCTGGGCACTAGCTGCTGGACTTGACCGAGCGTGAAATTACCCGTGTTCGCCAGGGTTTCGCTGCTGACGACACTCAGCGCGATAGGCACATCCTGTGCGTCTTCGTCACGATGGCGGGCGGTCACGACGATCTCTCCAGCGGCATCGGCGGCAAGCGCATCGACGAGGGCCGGGGCGTTATCGGCGGCCGATTCAGCCCATGCGGGCGCTGCGACGAGCAAGCCCGCAAAGGCCGCGCCCGTTAGCAGTACTTGCCGGACCGCGACGGAATTTCCCTTTGTTTTAGTATGTTGGATCACTGTTTTTCCCTGAGATTTTGTCATGTTATGGGCACGCCGAAAACCGCCGCCGCAGCTCGGTCAAAAAGCGCGGAGCAAGGACAAGCCGTCCGGCGATCGGCCGGGTGCCGTTGGGCATGAGAAAGACTTCGCTCAGCGCCGCGGCGCCTTGCGATTATTCATGCGGACATGGTGCGCCCTGCGTCGCGGTCAGGCCGTGACGTGGAATGGCTTGTTTTGAGGAACAGGCGGCGGCCTTTCGGGGCCGTGCGCCATGCTTCCGTTAACCGCTACGCCCGCCTGTCGGCGTGGCTGCGTTTCCCATGTGATTTAAGAGTTTGTGCATCGTCATTTCCCCAACTGGAACGGGGGGAACACGATCCCTGGCGTGGTCGCCTTAGCATCGTGCGCTTTAGCCGTTGTTGACGCGGAGCAAGCTGCATCCCTTCAAAAGCCGCGGGCCGATGCTCGGCGAACCGGATCGCGGCGGCCAACCGCGTCCTCATGAGCTATCTCTACTTATGACATAGAGATTAAACGGGTCAATCCAACTTTTGCTATGTCGTGTCCAATTTGCGCTTGTCCGTGAAGAAGCGCCGCATTCCGGTGGGAGAGACAGTTACCGATCCTCATCAAGGCCAAGGAACGCCCCGACGATCTCGGCTCCTCTCACGCAAGCGCCCTGCCAGTCGCCGAACGCCTCCTTAACGGCAGCCTTCTGGCTCTCGATCTGCTCCGTCTGCCCGGCAACCGCCCGATCCACCGCAGAAATCACATCTGCCACATGGTTCGTCACCGCGCCAAGTCGCCATCCCGCATAGCGGGGATCGTCGGCCCAATCGATCTGATGGCTGTTGAGGAAGGCGGCGGGCCGCGGCTTGTAAAGGAACTCGTATAGCTGGCTGGATACATCGCCCAGATAGATGTTGGAGGCTTGCACATAGCTCATATCGACCATGTTACGGGAATGGAGGTCGACGATGATCCGGCCGGGAACGGCCAGCGCTTTCCAATCCGCGATTTCCCGCGCCGACAGTTGTTCGCTGATGCGGATATGAGGCGCCACGATCAGATTATATCTGTCCTGTCGGGCAAATATCTCGATCACTTCGCGGGCATCATGCCAGGAGGAAATCCGCGGATCGAAATGTGGGTTGTAAAGCACGATTGGGCGTTGATCGGGGAACAGGCGAGACCGTTCCCTTCCACGCAACTGCGCGAGGTAATCGAGCTTCACATAGCCGCATTGCCGCAGGCGCTCCGGCTCTATGTTTTGCTGCCTGATCGCGCGATCGATATCCTTCTCGCCGGGCACGACGATAAGGTCGAAGCTCTTCAGTCGATGCTCGGAACGGGGCGCCCGGTCCCCTGCGCCATGCCGGAAATGAATGAGGGGGGTGTCGGCCATTCCCATTTTGCGAAGGTGGGTGGAGGTCCGTTCGGGAACGACAATGGCGCGAACATCGCGATGGCGCCGTGCAATCCCGAACAGCAACGGCAATTTCTCGATGGAGGGCCGGTGCAGCCAGCGGCCTATCGCTCCGCTCCATCGGGGCGGCGACGATGCTGCAATCGCCATCGACCAGGCTCGCATCGAACGGCGCACCTCTGCCAGCATCTCACCTGTTTCCTGATCGCGATAGAGGCAAGTGACCTGTACGTCGGGATAGAGCCGCGCCATGGCCGCCGCGACTGGCGCGAGATGGAGAGGCTGATGCATTCCCCCGATGAAGAGGAAGAGAATTTCCCCATGGCGGGCGGGGGCCGGCTCAAAGCGATCATCGCCGGAATCATATGAAAAGACATGCTTCATGTTCACGTATCGCACCGCCGCCCAGTGCTATGGCAGCATGGTCACCTCCTGTTTCTGAGGTGCTTACGGATGCGCGGACGCAAAAATTCCGGGGCCTGGAAAAAATTCCACCTGCCCGGCGAGCGCTGCCGCCGAAAAGAGGTTTTGAAGGCTGCATCCACCAAACGGACTTCGAGTCAGGCTGCCGCTGCGCGCCTGCCGATCATTTCAGCTATCGTGTTTGAAAAGCCCGAAAATGGTGAGCCCTGCTGGGTTCGAACCAGCGACCTACTGATTAAAAGTCAGTTGCTCTACCGACTGAGCTAAGGGCCCCCGAATGAGGTTGGCCCGCACTAGTGAGGCTGATGCGGATGGTCAACCTCTTGCCGCATCTTTTGTCTTTGCTTTCAGGAGGCGGGCGCGAAGGTGCCGGATGGTAAAGCCCGACAGAGGATCACGCCATTTTGGAACGACGCTCAAGAGAGGCTTCAGAACGAAGTCCCGGCCCCGGAAGGCGGGATGGGGAATGGAGAGGGATGGGCTCTCCCAGCGGCCCCCTGACCATAGGATGATGTCGATGTCCATGGACCGCGCGCCCCATCGGCGGAATCGGCGGCGGCCCAATGCGCGTTCGATTTTCTGCAATTCCCGCAGCAGTTCTTCGGGTGACAAAGCGGTTTCCAGCAGCAGGGCGGCATTGGTGAAAACACGGCGCGACGGCCCGAGCGGGGGTGTCGTGAAAAAGGGGGAGACAAGCTGCGTTCGCCCGATGTCCGCGAGCCGCTCCATCGCGTTAGAGAGAAGCTGCGCGGGAGGGCGATTCCCCGACAATGGCCGATTGGACCCCAGGGAAAGCGCATAGGAATGAAGATGGCTTGTGCCCGGCATCTCTAAACGCCTATCTGCTTCCCAAGATGCAGGAAAGCCCTCTCCTCCAAAGCGAACCGCTTCATGATTGTCCACGCTGTCCCCGGCTCGTGGAGTTGCGGGAGGCTTGCCGCGCGGAACATCCGGATTGGTGGAATGCGCCGGTGCCTGCCTTTGGCGATCCCGATGCGCGAATCGCGATTATTGGCCTTGCGCCCGGAAAGCATGGAGCCAACCGCACGGGGCGCCCCTTTACAGGCGATTATGCAGGGGATCTTCTGTTCGCCACGCTGGCGAAATTTGGCCTGGCTGAGGGCCATTATATGGCGCGGCCGGATGACGGGCTGGTTCTGCGTGACATCATCATCATCAATTCGGTCAAATGCCTTCCTCCCCAGAACAAACCGCTCCCGGTTGAAATCCACAATTGCCGTCCCTTTTTGGCGGAGGGCGTGGCAGCCTTGCCAAAGGCGCGCACCTTCATCGCGCTGGGCCAGATCGCCCATCAGTCGGCGGTGAAAATCTTGGGAGGCAAATTGCCAAAGGCGCGTTTTGGGCATCTGGCCGAACATAGAATGCCCGATGGCCGTATTCTGATCGATAGCTATCATTGCTCCCGATATAATCAGAATACGGGGCGGCTCACCGCCGAGATGTTCGAAGCGGTGTTCGCGCGGGCGGTGGAATTGGCCCGTAACTGACGTTCAGATATCCTGGGCTATGCGGGCGTAAAGTTCCGGGCGGCGGTCCCGGAAAAACCCCATGCCCGCCCGATGCTTGCGTGCTCGCTCCAGATCGAGCGTGGCGACCAGCGCGCCACTATCCCGCGCCCCGGCTTCCGCGGCGAAATCGCCCCATTCATCCGTGATGAAACTATGACCGTAAAATGTCTGCCCATCTTCCTCGCCGATCCGGTTGGCGGCGATGACGGGCATGCAATTGCTGACGGCGTGGCCGATCATCGCGCGCCGCCACATGCGGCTGGTGTCGAGATCGGCATCATAGGGCTCCGAGCCGATAGCAGTGGGATAGAACAGCATCTCCGCGCCCATCAGCGCCATCACCCGCGCCGTTTCGGGATACCATTGGTCCCAGCATATCCCGATGCCGATGGTGCCATAGCGCGTCTCCCACACCTTGAATCCGCTATTGCCGGGGCGGAAATAATATTTCTCCTCATATCCCGGCCCGTCGGGAATATGGCTCTTGCGATAGACGCCCATGACCTCTCCCTGATCGTCGATCATGGCAAGGCTGTTGTAATAATGCTGCCCATCCCGTTCAAAGAAACTGGTTGGGATATAGACACCGCATGCCTTCGCCACCTTCCGCATTTCCTGCACGGCGGGATGGCTATTGAGCGGCTGTGCATTCGCGAAGAGGGCTTCGTCCTCGACCTTGCAGAAATAGGGGCCTTCGAACAATTCGGGCGGCAGGACGATCTTCGCGCCGCGCGCCGCGGCCTTGCCCACATGCGCGGCGACCATGTCGATATTGTTCGCCATGTCGTCGGAAAAGGCGAGCTGAAGCGCGGCAACGGTAAGCTGTGTCAATGTCTTGCTCCGTCAGAAATGCGGATATGCGGCTTCGATCAGGCCGACGGCATCTGTTGGCTGGTGCAGTGAAAACTGCCGCCGCCTGACAATATGGCGTCGCTGGGCAGGCCGACAATATCCCGGCCCGGAAAGAAGGGGCGCAGCGCATCCAGCGCCGCCTGATCGTTTGCGCTGGCATAGATGGGCACGATGACGGCGGCGTTGCCGATGTAGAAATTCATATAGCTTGCCGGAATGGCCTCCCCATCCACTGTGATCCGGCCGGGGGAGGGGATGGGGGCGATTTCCACGCCATGCGCCTTGGCCCGCGCTTTGGCATCGGCATATATGGCGGCGTTGGGATCGTCCTGGCCATAGGGCTCCGGCAGTGCCAGCACGCCTGACGCGACGAAGCGCGCCAGATTGTCCACATGTCCGTCCGTGTGATCGTTTTTCAGGCCATCGCCCAGCCACAACATATCCGACAGGCCCAGCGAGCCGGCCAGCAGCGTTTCGATCTTACCCCGGTCAAGGTCCGGGTTGCGATTGGGGTTGAGCAGGCATTGCTCGGTGGTGACGAAAAGGCCGCTGCCGTCGGTGTCGATAGCGCCGCCCTCTAACACCCAATGTTGCGTGTCGGTGGGCCAATCGGTCGTGGCGGCCAGCCGCGCACCGATGTCCTCGTCGCCGTCCATCTGATATTTGCCGCCCCAGCCGTTGAAGCCGAAATCGACCAGCGCGCGGGCGTGTCCGTTGGACACGGCAATCGGCGCCGTGTCGCGCAGCCACACATCGCCCAGCTTCTGCACGATGATGGTGACGCCCGGATGGACCAGCTTCCGGGCGAAGTCAGCATCGGCCTCATCGGCGACGACCAGCCGGACTTCCTCGCCGCGTCCGTCCGCGTGAACGGCATTGGCGAAGTCGGCGATCTGCCGCCGCGCTCCGTCAAAAGCGCCGGGCCATTCGGCGGGATTGGTCGGAAAGCCGATCCATACCCAGTCATGTGGCGCCCATTCGGCAGGCATTCGGAAGCTCATCACTGTCCTTTCGGGGGAATTGTCGGCGGCCCCTTAGCAGCAGCAGCGGAAAAGGGGGAGCGTCATTTCACGGGACGCTCCCCCTGATGCTTATTGCCCGGCGCGGCTTTTGTCGCGGATGGCGCGGAACTCGTCACCTGCCACCCAATTGGGCCAGTCCGCTGTATTGGCGAGCGCCCGGCCGACATCGAAGTAGAGCTGAAGGTCGGCTTCCACGCCGCTCCAGTCCCAATGGGGATCATATTCATCCTTGGGACCGTGATAGCGATGTTCGGTATAATCCTCCGCCGCGGCCATGCCCGCAGCCGTCCCGCCCTTCACCAGATCCTCGCCGCCTTCAAAATAGAGCATCGGGACGCCATGCTTGGCAAAGCTGAAATGGTCGGAACGATAATAGAAGCCCTTTTCCGGCGTCGGCTCGACGGTGGCAACCCGGCCTTGTGCCGCCAATGCTCGGTTCAGATAGGCGTCGAGGTCCGACTTACCCTTGCCGATCACGACCACATTCTTCGCCGGTCCCGCCATGCTGAGCGCGTCCATGTTGACGCCGCCAACCGTCTTCCCAAGCGGAAAGACGGGGTGATCGCCATAATAGGCCGACCCCAGCAGCCCCGATTCCTCCCCCGTCACGGCCAGGAATACCTGACTGCGATCGGTCGGCCCTGCTTTCACATTCGCCTCCGCCAACGCTACAAGCGCCGCCGTGCCGGTCGCATTGTCGACCGCGCCATTGCAGATGTCGTCACCGTCCGGCGCGGCCTGACAGCGGCCCAGATGGTCCCAATGCGCGCTGTAGAGCACATATTCATCGGGCCGCGTCTTGCCGGGCAGCAGGGCGACGACATTCTTCGACATATGCTTGCGAAGGTCATTGTCGAAGGAGAGGGACGCCTTGACGCCCTTCAGGGGAACTGCCTTGAAGCCCGGTTTCTTCGCCTGCGCCATCAGCGTATCGAGATCAAGGCCAGCACTGGTCATCAAAGCAGCCGCCTTGTCCTTCTGTATCCAGCCGATCGCGGCGGACTGGTCGGCGTTGCCGTTCGCGTTGTCGGCGACTTGCTGCGCGCCGGTCCAGCTCGACTGCACGACATTCCAGCCGTAGGCCGCGGGCACTGTATCATGGACGATGATCGCCGCTGTGGCGCCCTGTCGCGCGGCCTCCTCGAACTTGTAGGTCCAGCGGCCATAATAGGTCATGGCTCGGCCGTTGAACGGTCCATCCAGCCCTGTCATCTCATAGTCGGGATCATTGACCAGAATGATGACGGTCTTTCCCTTCACATCCAGCCCGGCATAATCGTTCCAGCCCTTCTCCGGGGCGTTGATGCCATAGCCGACGAACACGACCGGACTATCCTTCACCTCGACATGCGGCTGGGCCGTGCGATAGGTGGCGACCACCATTTCGGGGCCATAGGCGGCCGAAACGGCGCTGTTGCCGCCAGTGAAGGACAGCGCCGACACATTCTTCGCCGAAATCTCGACCAACGGCACATCCTGGAACCAGCTGCCCTTGTTGCCGGGTTGGAGACCAAGCTTCCCGAATGCGTCTGACAGCAGAGCCAGCGTTTTTTCCTCGCCCACCGTGCCGGGGGCGCGGCCCTCGAACGCATCGGAGGATAATTCCTTCACCAGCCGCTTCATGGTGTCGAGGGACGGCTGCGCCGCTGCCTTCCCGGTTTTTGCGGGTGTCGCGGCGTGGCCGGGTGGGCTGATCGAAAGGGAGGGAAGGGCAAAGACTGCGACCAAAGCCGCCAGAGAGCTACGCATGACAAAACCCTCGCAAGATTGTGATAGGTGCGTGATGCCAGCCGTTGCCATGACGCGCAAGATTGTTGCGCGAAAAAGAAAGGGCGACCCAAAGGCCGCCCTCTCGCGATTTGGAACTGTTGGGAAACCGATCAGCGCGAATAGAATTCGACGACCAGATTGGGTTCCATCTTCACCGGATAGGGCACCTCGTCCAGCGTTGGAACGCGGACATAGCTGACCTTGGCGGCGCCGTCAGGGGCGACATAGTCGGGAATGTCGCGCTCGGGCAGGCTCTGCGCTTCCAGAACCAGCGCCATTTCCTGCGCCTTCTTGCCCAGAGTGATTTCGTCGCCCGGCTTCACCAGACGCGACGCGATGTTGCACTTCACGCCGTTCACATAGATGTGGCCGTGCGAAACGATCTGCCGGGCCGAGAAGATGGTCGGCGCGAACTTGGCGCGATAGACGACCGCGTCCAGACGGCGCTCCAGCAGGCCGATCAGGTTCTGGCCGGTGTCGCCCTTCATGCGGGCGGCTTCGATATAGTTCTTCTTGAACTGCTTTTCGGTGATGTCGCCGTAATAGCCCTTCAGCTTCTGCTTGGCGCGCAGCTGAATGCCATAGTCGGACATCTTGCCTTTGCGACGCTGGCCGTGCTGGCCGGGGCCATATTCACGCTTGTTGACCGGGCTCTTCGGGCGACCCCAGATGTTCTCGCCCATGCGGCGGTCAAGCTTGTACTTGGCGCTGGTGCGCTTCGTCATAGATAATTCCTTACAATCGCTAACAACGTTATTCCCGGTCGTCGCCTGCTTGCCTCAAAAAGGGGCAGGGCCACCGCTTCACCGGGATGCGGGACCAATCGCGAAGGCGCGCCTATGAAGAAGGGGGCCGATGATGTCAACCCTCGACAGGGCGCCGCTCTGGGCTTAGGCAGCCTGCTCATGAACCCCGAAAGCTATACGACCATGGCGCAGGTCCGCGCCGGCGTGGATGAAATCGACCGGCAGATCGTGGCGTTGCTCGCCCAGCGCTTCGCCCATATGCGCGCCGCCGCCCGGATCAAGCCGGAACGCGGGCACGTCCGCGACGAGGAACGCAAGGCGCTGGTCATCGCCAACGCCCGCGACGAAGCGGAAAGACTGGGCGCGCCCGGCGATGCGGTTGCGGCGCTGTGGGATCAGCTTGTCGAAGCTTCCATCGCTTATGAGATGGACGAGTTCGACCGCCTGAAAGGCTAACGCTCCCGTGGATTGCCGAGCGCGGACAGTACGCCGCGCAGGGTCCGCACCTCCAGATGGTTCCAGCCTGGCTTGGTGAGCAGGTTCCGCAGCGTCCGCTTGGTCGCGGGCGCACGGTCGGGCGGGAAGAAATAGCCCGCCTTGTCGAGCAGTGCTTCAAACTGCGCGATCATCCCTTCAAGCTCCATCTGCGGAGCCGGCTCGCCCAGATCGACCACGGTCGGCTGCTCCAGCGCAGCCTGCTTCGACCATTCATAGGCGCATAATATCACGGCCTGCGCCAGATTGAGCGACCCGAACTCCGGATTGATCGGCACGGTCAGGATCTTGCGGGCCAACGCCACGTCCTCCGTTTCCAGCCCCGACCGCTCCGGTCCGAAGACATAGGCGCAGCGCCCCTGCGCGGCATGAATTTCCCGCGCCGCTTCCTCTGGCGTCACGACCGGCTTGGTCACGCCGCGCTTGCGGACCGTCGTCGCATAGACATGCGCGCAATCGGATACGGCGTCGGCCAGATTCTCGAAAACCATGGCCTTGTCGAGCACGATGTCCGCGCCCGCCGCCGAAGGCCCCGCATCGGGATTGGGCCAGCCGTCACGCGGAGATACCAGCCGCATCTCCGTCAGGCCAAAGTTCAGCATGGCCCGCGCCGCCTTGCCGATATTCTCGCCTAGCTGCGGACGGACAAGGACGATGACGGGGGAGGCCGCAGGGCTATTTTCAGTGTGCTTGTCATTGCTTTCCTCCGTTCGCCCTGAGCGAAGTCGAAGGGCGCTGCTGAGCGCAGGCGAAGTATGTGAAACGGCCGCCTTCTTCAATTTTTCCCAGTTCCCTGCAATCAACGCTTCCTTCTTCTTGCGCGACCAGCTCTTGATCTGGAGTTCGCTGGCAAGCGCTTCGGCGCGAGTTTCAAATTGTGCGGACCACAAAATTTCTACGGGACGGCGGTCCAACGTATAACCCTTGATCTCGCCGGATTGGTGCTGACCCAGACGCTTTTCGAGATCATCGGTGTGGCCCGTATAATAGGAACCGTCCGAACATCGCAGGATATAGGCGTAAAATCCCATTGCGGTTCAACAGTATCGCCTCGATCGACCTTGCCCTTCGACTTCGCTCAGGGTGAACGGAAAGAGTGTAGATGTCGTCACCTCACTCACTCCCGACTTCCTTCACGGTACTGGCGAAATCCTCGAAATCCCGCGCGTCGGTGAAGTCCTTATAGACGCTGGCGAAACGGATATAGGCCACGCTGTCGAGCCGTTTCAGCCCCTGCATGACCATCTCGCCGATGGAACGGGCGGGGATTTCGCTGTCGCCGCTGGTTTCCAACTGGCGCTGAATGCCGGAAATCAGCTTTTCCAGACGGCTTGGGTCAATCGGCCTTTTGCGGCAGGCGATGTCGATGGATCGCGCCAGCTTGTCGCGGTCGAACGCTTCCTTGCGCCCCTCACTCTTCATCACCCAGATGTCACGCAACTGTATCCGCTCGAAGGTTGTGAAGCGCGCGCCGCAAGCTTCGCACTGCCGCCGACGGCGAATGGCGTTGCCATCCTCCGTCGGGCGGCTGTCCTTTACCTGACTGTCTTCATGCGAGCAGAAAGGGCAACGCATTCACAAACTCCGTTCGTTTCGCGCTTGTCGAAAAACGCTTGGCGCTTGCCGCGTCTCGGTCTGTCCTGAACGCCTGCCTTTGCAGGCAGTCGAAGGGTTCGACACGAACGCTCCTGGGTTAATCCGCGTAGATCGGGAAGCGGGCCGTGAGCGCCGAAACGCGCTCGCGCACATTGGCCTCGACTGCCGCATCGCCAGCCTCTCCCTTGTCGCGCAGCCCTTCGAGCACATCGGCGATCATGTCGCCGATCGCCTCGAACTCCGCCACGCCGAACCCGCGCGTCGTGCCCGCGGGCGAACCCACGCGGATGCCGCTCGTCTTGGTCGGGGGCAGGGGATCACCCGGTACGCCATTCTTGTTGCAGGTTATGAAGCTGCGCTCCAGCGCTTCGTCCGCATCCTTGCCCGAAATGCCGTAGGGTCGCAGGTCGATGAGCGCCAGATGCGTATCCGTGCCGCCCGAAACCACGGCCAGCCCACGCTGTTCCAGCTTACCGGCCAGCGCCTTGGCGTTGGTCACGATGGCCTGGGCGTAGGTCTTGAACTCAGGCCGCAACGCTTCGCCGAAAGCGACCGCCTTCGCCGCGATGACATGCATCAGCGGACCGCCCTGCAAGCCGGGGAACACCGCCGAATTGATCTTCTTCGCGATGGCTTCGTCATCGGTCAGGATCATGCCGCCGCGCGGCCCGCGCAGCGTCTTGTGCGTAGTGGTGGTGACGACATGGGCATGGCCGAAGGGCGTTGGATGCGCGCCGCCCGCCACCAGACCGGCGAAGTGCGCCATGTCCACCATGAACAGCGCGCCTACCTTGTCCGCGATGGCCCGGAACCGGGCGAAGTCGATATGGCGCGGATAGGCGCTGCCCCCCGCGATGATGATCGTCGGCTTGCTTTCCACCGCCATCGCTTCGACCACGTCATAGTCGATCAGATGTGTGTCCTCACGCACGCCATATTGCACGGCATTATACCATTTGCCTGACATGGCGGGCTTTGCGCCGTGGGTCAGATGGCCGCCCGCGTCCAGCGACAGCCCCATGATCGTGTCGCCCGGCTTGGTCAGCGCCAGCATCACCGCGCCATTGGCCTGCGCGCCCGAATGGGGCTGCACATTGACGAAGCCGCAGTTGAAAAGCTGCTTCGCGCGGTCGATTGCAAGCTGCTCCACCTCATCCGAAGGGGCGCAACCCTGATAGTAGCGCTTGCCCGGATAGCCTTCCGCATATTTGTTGGTGAAGACGGACCCTTGCGCCTCCAGCACCGCCTTGCTGACGATATTTTCCGACGCGATCAGCTCTATCTGGTTCTGCTCGCGCTTCAGTTCGTGGGTGACGCCCGCGAAGACCGCCGGATCGGCATCGGCCAGGCTGCGCGTGAAATAGCCTTCCGAACGGATGTCGGACAGGTCAGGCTGGGTGAGGGTTGCTGTGCTCATCTCAAGTCCTTTCAGAGCGCGGGCTGGGACAGTTTATCGACGCGGCCGGCATGGCGCCCGCCGCCGAAATCGGTAGTCAGAAAAGCGGTGACACAGGCCTTTGCCATGTCGACGCCGGTCAGGCGCGCGCCCATGGCAAGGACATTGGCGTCATTATGCTCGCGCGCCAGGGCTGCGGAAAGCGGTTCCCCGACCAGCGCGCAGCGACAGGCGGGATTGCGGTTGACCGCGATGGAAATGCCGATGCCGGAGCCGCAAAGCGCGATGCCCCGCTCGGCAGAGCCGGATGCCACGGCAGACGCCAGCTTGTAGCCATAGTCGGGATAGTCGACCCGGTCGGCGGTCGCAGGGCCAAGGTCGTCCACCTGATGCCCCTCGGCGCGCAGCCATTCCGCGAGTTCCGCCTTCAGATCGACAGCGGCATGATCGGAAGCAATGGCGATTTTCATCGGATATATCCCTTCACCGCTCGGGTGATTCGTTTCACGCGCCTCTTAGGCGGAGCGGCGGCGGATTGCCACAGTCCACCGCCATGCTTATGGCCCTTTCCATGGCAGGCACGATTTTATCCATTTTGATGCTGGCGGGGGTTCTCCTGACCAGCGGAGGCATCTACGCCATCGTGAAGAAGCGCGACCGGAAGCGGGGCGTGCTGATGATTGTCGCGGGCATCGTCATGTTCGCCAATGTCGCGATCTCCGCCATTCCGGGACCGGACCTGCCCGGTCTGGAAAATGCCAGCCGCTGATCCGGCTAGCGCGGCCATAGAAAAAGGGACCACCCGACGGCAGCCCCTTCACATTCTGGCCAGTGCGGGTCTCAGCGAATGGGCGAATCCGGCGACAAGCGCATGTCCAGATAATTGTCGACCGACTTCATGAGCTGATCCAGTTCATGCTCGAAAAAATGGTTCGCGCCACGGATTTCGTCATGATGAATGGTGATGCCCTTCTGGGTCCGCAGCTTGTCGACCAGCTTCTGCACGGCGCTGGCGGTCACTACTTCGTCCGCCGTTCCCTGCACGATGATGCCGGAAGCGGGGCAGGGGGCCAGGAACGAGAAGTCATACATATTGGCCGGCGGCGCGACCGAGATGAAGCCGCGAATCTCCGGCCGCCGCATCAGCAACTGCATCCCGATCCACGCGCCGAAGGAAAAGCCCGCGATCCAGGTCGTCTGCGCCTCGGGATGGAAGCTCTGCACCCAATCGAGCGCCGCGGCGGCGTCGGACAGTTCGCCGATGCCATTGTCGAACGTGCCCTGGCTGCGGCCCACGCCACGGAAATTGAAGCGCAGGACGGCAAAGCCCCGCTTCACAAACGTCTTGTAGAGCGCCTGCGTGATGCGGTCGTTCATCGTGCCGCCGCCCTGCGGGTGGGGATGCAGGATCATCGCGACAGGCGCGCGGGGGCGGGGCGGAGGGCTGAAACGACCCTCAAGGCGACCTTCGGGTCCGGGGAAAATTACGTCGGGCATGGCACCTGTTATCGTTATGGCCGCCGGGCGGCTGATGGATGCGTGGGACGCGGACAAGCCTTTGCTGGCGCTGCGCCGCAGACAGCCTATATAGAGGGCGCGACCATTTCCGCAATCAATGAGTATCCCCCTTGGCCGCCGACCGTCTCTATCTGGATCATGCCGCAACCACGCCAATGCTGGCGGAGGCGAAAGCCGCGATGATCGAAGGGCTGGAGCGATGGGCCAATCCGTCCAGTCCCCATGGCGACGGCCGCGCCGCCCGCGCCGCACTGGAGGATGCGCGGCGGCGGATCGCGGGCGCGCTCGGCTGGGATGGCCACGTCATCTTCACCTCCGGCGCCAGCGAAGCGATCGCCATCGGCCTGACCCGGGCAAAGGCAAAGTGCGTTCTCACGTCCCCCGTCGAACATGATGCCGTGCTGCGCGTGACGCCGCTGGCGGAACGGATGGCGGTGGATGCCGATGGCATCGTTGACACGGCCTCCCTGCCTCCTGGGCTTGTCGAAGGGCGATCCAGCCCGATCCTCGCCATCCAGCACGTCAATAATGAAACCGGCGTGATCCAGCCGCTCGACCGGATCGGGCGCGATACCGGTCTGCTCTTCGTCGATTGCGCGCAAAGCGCGGGCAAGCTGCCCCTGCCAGATGCCGACATGATCGCGATCGGCGCGCATAAATTCGGTGGGCCTCCGGGCATGGGCGCATTGCTGATCCGCGATCTGGCGTTGCTGGAGCCAAGCGGCGGGCAGGAACAGGGCTACAGGGCGGGAACGGAAAACCTCCCCGGCATCCTCGCCATGGCTGCCGCGCTGGAGGCGCGCGGCGACTGGCTCCCTGCCGCGAGGCAATTGCGCGCCCGGCTGGATGCCGGGATCGAGGGGGCGGGCGGGCAAGTCATCGCCCGCAACGCCTCGCGCATCGCCTCCATCGCCAGCTACCGGATGCCTGGTCTGTCGGCCCGCGCTCAGCTTATCCAGTTCGACCTTGCAGGCATTTCGGTGTCTGCGGGCAGCGCCTGCTCCTCCGGTTCGCTCAAGACCAGCCACGTCCTGCGCGCCATGGACTATGACGAAACGGCGGCGGGTGAGGTGGTCCGCGTCAGCTTCGGCCCCACGACCGGGGAGGCGGACATAGACCGCTTCCTCATGCAATGGACCGCCATGGCGGAGCGTGCGCGGTCATGACCATCTATCTCGATTATCAGGCCACAACCCCACCCGCGCCCGAAGTCTTTGACGTCATGGCGCCGTTATTGCGCGACCAGTTCGCAAACCCCCACAGCGCTCATCGCCTCGGCCGCGCCGTCGCCGCGCAGGTAGAGGTCGCTCGCGAGGAGGTGATGCGATTGCTCCCTCCCGATGGGCGCCTGCTCTTCACCTCCGGCGCGACTGAGGCGCTGAACATGGCCATTCAGGGCATAGGGGCCGGCCGCATCGTCACCATCGCGACGGAACATGCCGCAGTGCTGGATACGGTCGATGCTTTGGCGCGGGACGGGCGCGAGGTCACGGTCCTGCCGGTGGGACCGGGCGGTCTGGTCGATATGGACGCCGCGAGGCAGGCGATCGCGCCCGGCGTCGCGCTGGTCGCGGCGATGCTGGTCAATAATGAGATTGGCGTCGTTCAGCCCGTCGAGGCCCTCGCGGAACTTGCCCACGCCGCCGGAGCCCTGTTCCTGTGCGACGCCGTGCAAGGCTATGGCCGCGTCCCCATCCCTCCACCCTGCGACATGATCGCTGTCAGCGGCCACAAGATCCACGGCCCCAAGGGGATCGGCGCGCTCTGGATCAGGGACGGCGTGACCCTCCGCCCGCTCATCCACGGGGGTAGGCAGGAAGGGGGATTGCGATCCGGGACACTCTCTCCCGCGCTTTGCGCTGGCCTCGGCATGGCGGCCCGGTTGATGCGGGAACGTGCCGACACGGATCGCGCCCATGTCGAATCGCTTTGGCAACGGGCGCGGACGCTGTTCAGCGACTGGGCGCTCAACGGCGACGCCGACCGGCGCTATCATGGCAATCTCAACCTGCGGCGTGATGGAATCGATGGCTCGCGCCTGTTGTCCGATTGCCGCAATGTCGCTTTTTCGCTCGGCAGCGCTTGCGCGAGCGGGTCGGGTCGGCCTAGCCATGTGCTGCGCTCGCTCGGTCTTTCGGACAGGCAGGCGCGGGGATCGGTGCGGATCGGCTTTGGCCGTTATACGACACAGGCCGAATTGGAGGATGCTGCACAGGCGATCAATAAGGCGGCGGGCATGCAAGGCGCGTCGCGATAAGGGAGCGTCGCACCTATGACCAGGGTAACCTTCATCAGCGCCGATGGCGAAAGCAGGCAGGAGGTTGACGCGCCCGCCGGCTCGGTCCTTCTGAACGTCGCGCAGGCGGCCGGGCAGCCGCTTGAAGGCACTTGCGAAGGGCAAATGGCCTGCTCCACCTGTCATGTGATCGTCGACGCCGCCGATTTTTCCAGACTCCCCCGGGCGACGGAGGAGGAGGAGGACATGCTTGACCTTGCCGCTTCCGCGACGCGCACCAGCCGCCTTTCCTGCCAGATCGTGCTGGATGCGGCGCTGGAAAGCCTGACTGTCCGTATTCCGCCCGAAACCTACAACATGCAGGGTATGTGAGAATTGCCATGAAACATCCGATGCGCCTTGCGTTGCTGACGGCTTGCGCGTTGCTCGCCGCCGCTCCGTCTCTTGCACAGGACAGCGAACGACCTTCGCTGATGCCGCCTGCGCCGCGTTATGTGATTCCCGAATCCGCGCTGAAAACCGTCCGCAATCCCAAGATGATCGAGGAGGAAACGGGCGGCCGCCTGGGAGTTGCGTTGGTCGACAGTTCGGGCGCGCTCATCCTTGGCTTCAATCGTGACGATCGCTTCGCCATGTGCTCGACCTTCAAGGCACCCTTGGCAGCCGCCATCCTGCTGGGCGCGGAAGGCGGCAAGTTCGGACTGGAAGGACAGGTGTCCCTCACGAAGGACGACCTTCTTTCCCATGCTCCGGTCGTGAAGCAGAATCTGAAACGCGGCCGCCTGTCGATGGAGGAACTGGCGGCGGCGGCCGTGGAAGTCAGCGACAACAGCGCCGCCAATCTGCTGCTGCCCATGATCGGTGGGCCAGAGGGGCTGACGGCCTTCTTCCGCGCCCATGGCGACAGCCTTTCGCGTCTCGACCGCAAGGAACCGGATCTTAATGAGAATGAAGCGGGCGATCCTCGCGACACGACCAGCCCGGCGGCGATGGCCGGACTGATGGCGCGCCTTCTGTTCAAGGACATGAAACCGGAAAGCGCCGAGAAACTGCGGAGCTGGCTCGACCAGAGCAAGACCGGCGATCACCGGATAAAGGCGGGCCTGCCGGAAGGATGGACATCGGGCAGCAAGACCGGAAGCTGCGGCACGGCCTATAATGACGTGGCGCTCGTCAAATCGCCCACGGGCGCGGAATATCTGCTGGCGATCTACCTCGACCGTCCGACCGTGGATGAAGCGAAGGCCGAAGCCGCGATTGCCGAAACGGCTGCGTCCGCGCTGGATTTCGTCGCGCAGGCCAAGCGCAGCGGGCCGGAATGACCGCGCCGCCTTCTTTCCACCCCTTGCCATACCCGGCGCACTTCGCCATATGCCGCGCCGGGAGTCGGGCGGACGTGATCGTCGCCAACCTGGTCAGGTCCTGACGGAAGCAGCCACAACGATTTCGTCACGGGTCGTTCCGGCTCCCACCCTCCTCCATGGTCGTGCGATCATAATCCCAAGAGGCTTTTGCGGCTTCGACAGTATCGTTCCAAGCCGCTAGATTGCACCCCATGTCCGATTCCCCCCAGCCCTATCGCGTTCTTGCGCGCAAATACCGCCCGCGCAGTTTCCATGAGCTGATCGGGCAGGACGCCATGGTTCAGACGCTAGGCAACGCCATCAAGCGCGGGCGACTGGCTCATGCCTTCCTGATGACGGGCGTGCGCGGGGTGGGCAAGACGTCGACCGCGCGCCTCATCGCCAAGGCGCTGAACTGCATCGGCCCGGACGGGCAGGGCGGTCCCACCATCGATCCCTGCGGCGTCTGCGAACCCTGCAAGGCGATTGCCGAAGGGCGCCACATCGACGTCATCGAAATGGACGCCGCCAGCCATACCGGCGTCGACGACGTGCGCGAGATCATCGAGGCGGTGCGTTATTCCGCCGTCTCCGCGCGCTACAAGGTCTACATCATCGACGAAGTCCACATGCTCTCGAAGAACGCGTTCAACGCGCTCCTCAAGACCCTGGAGGAACCGCCGGCACATGTGAAATTCCTCTTCGCCACGACCGAAGTGAACAAGGTGCCGGTGACGGTCCTCTCGCGCTGCCAGCGGTTCGACCTGCGCCGCATTCCGGCCGATCTGCTCGCCAGCCACTTCACCCATGTGGTGGAGGTGGAAGAAGTCGCGGCCGAACCCGATGCGCTGGCTCTGATCGCGCAGGCGGCGGAAGGCTCCGCCCGCGATGGCCTGTCGATCCTGGATCAAGCCATAGCCCACGCCGAAATGGGTGATGGCGCACCGCTCGTCACCGCCGCGCAGGTGCGCGAGATGTTGGGCCTTTCCGATCGCGGCTCCGTGCGCCGCCTTCTGGGCCTTTTGCTGGAGGGGGAAACCGCGCCGCTGCTCGCTGCCGCCCGCGATCAATATGCTCTGGGTGTCGAGCCGCTCTCGCTCATGCGCGGACTGCTGGAACTGGTCCACGCCGTCACGTTGGTCAAGGCGGGGCGCGACATCGCCAGCCCCGGCCAGTCTGTCGAGGAACGGGAAGCCATTGCCGAATGGGCCTCGCAACTCGGTTTCGCGCCGCTCCATCGCCTGTGGCAGCTTCTGCTCAAAGGGCATGACGAGGTGGCAAGCGCCATCCTCCCCATCGAAAGCTGCGAAATGGCATTGCTGCGCGTGATGCACGCCGCCACGATGCCGGACCCCGGCGAAATCGCCCGGATGTTGCGCGAGGGTGGGCCGGTGGCGACCAACGGGCCCGCCGCATCCCTGGAATCCTCATCCGGTTCTTCGACAAAGCTACCCGCCAGCTTCGACGATCTGATCGAAGCCTTCTGGCAGCACGGCAAAGGTCAGTTGGCGCAAGAGCTTCACGATTGCGTCGGCCTTGTCCGTTATGCCGCGCCCGAACTCGACTACAAGGCCACGCCAGCCCTCTCATCCGACTTCACCGCCCGCCTGACGCCCGCCTTGCGCGAAGTCACGGGCGTCGCATGGCGTGTCGCGCAAAGCGATGGACCGGCTGCACCCACCTTGCTGGAGCAGGAACAACGCAAGGCGGCGGAAGAACGCGCCGTCATTCTGGAAACCCCGGTGGTAAAGGCCGCAATGGCGGCCTTCCCCGATGCCGAGCTGGATGAAAAGCTCGAACAATGGAGTGCATGAGGCATGAAGGATCTCAACGAAATATTGGGCATGGCCAATCGCGTGCAGGAAGAATTGCAGCGCGCGCAGGAAAATCTCGACAAGATTGAGGTAGAAGGTGCGGCGGGCGGCGGCCTGGTCAAGGTGCGCGCATCCGCCAAAGGCCGCATTGTCGGCGTGTCGATCGACGAAAGCCTGCTTTCCCCCTCCGAAAAGCAGATGCTTGAGGATCTCGTCACGGCTGCCTTCAACGATGCGCGCAAGAAGGCGGACGAGGTCAGCTCTTCTGAAATGGCGAAGATGACCAGCGGCCTTTCGCTTCCTCCGGGTTTCAAACTACCGTTTTGAAACGAAAACGATGGTCCCTGTTCGACGTTAACTATGTTGTCCCCATCAGGGGCGATTGATTGGTGCGATAGTCGTCCCCATAAAGACGATGAATCGCATATGGATCTGGAAAGCAGATCCCGGAGAATGAATGACTACGAACTACCCGCTTCTGCCCCTGCGTGACATCGTCGTTTTTCCGCAGATGATCGTTCCGCTGTTTGTTGGACGCGACAAAAGCGTGGCCGCGCTCGAAGCGGCGATGGAAGGCGACAAGGAGATATTCCTCGTTTCCCAGCTTGACCCGGCGGAGGATGATCCGGGCAGGGATTCCCTTTATGACACGGGCGTCGTGGCCGTGGTGCTGCAGCTTCTCAAGCTGCCCGATGGCACCGTTCGCGTGCTGGTGGAGGGCAAGCATCGCGCCCAGCTTCAATCCATGGATTCGGTTGACGGTTATCTGACCGCTACCATCCTTCCGGTGGAGGAAGCGGCGGCGGAAGGGCCGGAAGCGGCCGCCCTGATGCGTTCGGTCGCCGAACAATTCGAAAATTATGCGAAGCTCAACAAGAAGCTTCCCGCTGAAACCCCGGTCCAGCTTCGCGAGATCGAGGATGCGGGCCGTCTGGCCGATGCGGTCGCCGCCAATATCAACGTCAAGGTGTCCGACAAGCAATCGCTGCTGGTCGAGGCTGATCCGGTCAAGCGTCTCGAAATGGTGTTCGCCTTCATGGAAGGCGAGCTTGGCGTGCTTCAGGTTGAAAAGAAAATTCGCGGCCGCGTGAAGCGGCAGATGGAGAAGACCCAGCGCGAATATTATCTCAATGAGCAATTGAAAGCGATTCAGCGCGAACTGGGCAACGGCGAAGGTGAGGAAGGCGACGAACTTGCCGAACTCGCGGAAAAGATCGCCAAGACCAAGCTGAGCAAGGAAGCGCGGACCAAGGCCAGTGCCGAGTTGAAGAAGCTCAAGGCGATGCAGCCCATGTCGGCGGAGGCCACGGTCGTCCGCAATTATCTGGATGTGCTGCTGGGCCTGCCCTGGGGCAAGAAGGGCAAGGTCAAGACCGACCTCAAGCGCGCGCAGGCGATCCTGGATGAAGATCATTTCGCGCTGGAGAAGGTCAAGGACCGGATCATCGAATATCTCGCGGTGCAGGCGCGCACCAACAAGCTCAAAGGCCCGATCCTGTGCCTCGTCGGTCCGCCGGGCGTGGGCAAGACGTCGCTCGGCCGTTCCATCGCCAAGGCAACGGGCCGCGAGTTCGTGCGCCAGTCGCTGGGCGGCGTGCGGGATGAGGCCGAAATTCGCGGCCACCGCCGCACCTACATCGGCTCGCTGCCGGGCAAGGTGGTGACGAATCTTAAGAAGGCGGGCACGATGAACCCGCTGTTCCTGCTCGACGAGATCGACAAGCTAGGGCAGGATTTCCGGGGCGATCCCGCGTCCGCCCTGCTGGAAGTGCTTGACCCGGAACAGAACAGCAAGTTCCAGGATCATTATCTGGAGATCGACGTCGATCTTTCAGACGTGATGTTCGTGACGACTGCCAACTCCTTGAATTTGCCTCAACCTTTGCTCGACCGCATGGAGATCATCCGGCTGGAAGGCTATACCGAGGATGAGAAGGTGGAGATCGCCCAGCGTCACCTGCTGTCCAAGCAGATCGACGCGCACGGTCTCAAGGAAGGTGAGTTCGAAGTCACCGAAGATGCGGTTCGCGATCTGATCCGCTACTATACCCGCGAGGCGGGTGTCCGCACGCTGGAGCGTGAAATTGCCCGTCTCGCCCGCAAGGCGCTGCGGAAGATATTGGAGGGCGCTTATGACAAGATCGTCATAACGCCTGAAAATCTTGCCGATTATGCGGGTGTTCGCAAATTCCGTCATGGCGTGGGTGAGGAAGAGCATCAGATCGGGGCTGTCACCGGCCTTGCCTGGACTGAAGTGGGCGGCGAACTGCTGACGATTGAGGCGGTGACTGTATCCGGCAAGGGCTTGATCAGAACCACGGGCAAGCTGGGCGATGTCATGAACGAATCGGTTCAGGCGGCTTTTTCCTACGTGAAGGCGCGCGCGCCCGGCTATGGGATCAAGCCCAGCATCTTCAATCGCAAGGACATTCACATCCATCTGCCCGAAGGGGCGGTGCCGAAGGACGGTCCTTCCGCGGGCATTGGCATGGTTACCTGCATCGTCAGCACCTTGACGGGCATCCCGGTGCACAAAGATGTGGCGATGACCGGCGAAGTCACGCTGCGCGGCCGGGTGCTGCCGATCGGCGGACTGAAGGAAAAGCTGCTGGCCGCATTGCGCGGGGGCATCAAGACCGTGCTGATTCCGCAGGAAAATGAGAAGGACCTGGCGGAAATCCCGGCCAATATCCGTGAAGGACTCGAAATCGTGCCGGTAAGCCATGTGGATGAGGTGTTGGCCCGCGCGCTGGTGTCGCTTCCCGAAGCGATTACATGGACCGAAGAGGATGACCTTGCCGCTCAACCGCCCGCGACTTCGTGCCGGGATGGAGATGCTACGCTTCGGCACTGACAGGGGCATTCAAGGGGAATTGGCGGCAATGGGCACTGATTTCTATGCTTTTTTGTCCTGAAATGGGCAAAAATGCGGCGAACCAGAGTAGTTTGTCGCTTTCCCTTTGACAGGCGCTGAAAGCTGGGCCTTATTGCCGCGCCATACGCCGCGATTCCTAAGTCACCAAACAGCTATAAGGGGGTTCCCAAGGCATGAACAAGCAGGATCTTATCAGTGCGGTTGCCGAAAGCAGCGGTCTTAGCAAGAACGACGCCAGCAAGGCTGTCGAAGGCGTATTTGATGCTATCACAGGTGCACTGAAGAAGGGCGACGAAGTGCGCCTGGTCGGCTTTGGCACTTTTTCCGTTTCGCAGCGCAAGGCTTCGACCGGCCGTAATCCGCGCACTGGCGAGACCATGACCATCAAGGCATCTGCTCAGCCCAAGTTCAAGGCGGGTAAGGGCCTGAAGGACGCGGTCAACTGACGATCTGGGCGTTTCCCTTGGGAAGCGTCCAAGTCTTATATATTGCCGGCGTCGCGGTCGGAAGCATTTCAGGAGAGTGAGTTCGCGCCCGAATTTCCGGATGCGGACATATGCCGAAAGTGGAAAGGGGAGGGGCATGATGCCGGCCTCCCTTTTCTTTCATCCAGGCGGATTTGTCCGCTTGACGAGGGGGAATGGGCCGCATATGTGCCGCTCTCTCGACGCCGTAAGGCGCTGTGGCGATCGTAGCTCAGTTGGTTAGAGCGCCGGTTTGTGGTACCGGAGGTCGCGGGTTCGGATCCCGTCGATCGCCCCATTTTCTCCCGGACTCCTGTGATAAGGGACTTCGCATCCGGCGCTCCGCCTCTTATAGCGCAAGGCATGGACGATGCGCGCGACAAGGGACTGACCCTCAATCCCAAATATGACGATAACGGCCTCATCACGGCGGTGGTGACGGATGTGGCCACGGGCGATGTGCTCATGGTCGCGCACATGAACGCGCAGGCTCTGGCGCTCACCATCGAAACGGGCCTGGCCCATTTCTGGTCCCGCAGCCGCCAGTCGCTATGGAAGAAGGGGGAAACGTCCGGCAACATGTTGCAGGTCCGCGATCTCCGCATCGACTGCGATCAGGACGCGGTATGGATCAAGGCCACGCCCGCCGGTCCCACCTGCCATACCGGCGCGCGCACCTGCTTTTTCCGCCGCATAAGCGCGGAGGGGCTCAGCAGGGTCGATGCGGCGGACTAGCCTGTTCCTGCTCCTCTTGTTGGCGGCCTGCCAGCAGGCGGCTGGACCGGATCAGGCGGGGGGCGGAGCGGACACTCCTTCCGCCTCTGGTCTGGAACGGGCCGCCATCGAATCCGGGGTCGTCGCCGATGTCGGCAAGATATCCCCCGTCGGCCTGTTTCAACAGCGGCATGAAGCGGGGCGCGACATGCTCTGCATTGTGCCAGGCCGCAACGGAACCCTGCATTTCGGGCTGGAGGCCATTTTCGGCGCCGAACAGAGCTGCCACGGACAGGGCGCGGCCCGCAGGGCGGGAGACAAGCTGGTCCTCAGCTTCGGCGGGCGCGACCAATGCATCATCGTGGCGCAATATGATGGCGATCAGATCGCCTTGCCGGGCGTCGTCGACATGAAATGCGCCGACCTTTGCGATGGTCGCGGCTCGCTGGAAGGCGTGAGCTTTCCTCGGATAGCTGGACAGGCAGGGCCCGCCTTCGCTGCCCGGGACCGCGCGGGCGAATCGCTCTGCGCGCCGGACTGAGCGAAGCCTGTTCCGAAAGCGTCAGGCCGGGTCGGCGTGGCTGGTGTCCAGCATCCGTCCGTTGGTGATGATCGCCATGTCGCCTAATTTAGTCGCTCCGAACAGCTTCTTCGCAAAGGGCGTGGGGACGCCGATGCAGCCATGGGTCGCATTGCCCCACTGCACGTCGCTGCCGTGGATCGCCACTCCGTCATTGGTGAGCCGCAGCATATAGGGCATCGGCGCGTCATAGAGGTTCGACACATGGTCCGCGTCTTTTTCCGTGATTGGAAAGGCGCCGAGCGGGCTGGGCTTGTCATCCGCGCCGTAAAGAATGACCGCCGCCCCGATTTCATAGCCGCCGCGGAACACGGACAGGGTCTGCGCCTTGAGGTCGATAGTGATGATGACCGGGCCGGTGGTCGGCGCGCCGCTTTCGTCCCAGACATAATCGCCATGTCGGAAAGGCCCGTCGATCTTGAGCACGCGCTTCACGACAAGTGCATGGGGATCGACGGCCATCGGCTGGGATCGTGAGCGTTCGGCGGGTTTCGTGCCGGCAAGGGCGACGGCAGCCGTCTTCTTTTCTTCGGGCGAGACTTCCGCCGTCTTTCCCTCAGTCGCCGCCGGACGGTCGATCTTGCTCGCGACCAGCAGGCCCGCAGCGCCCAATCCGGCCCCGATCGCCAGCTTCGGCCCGAAGCCCTTCACTAGTCCCGTCAGGAAACCTGCCATGATCCGCTAACCCGCTCCGTTCCATTGCCGTGCTGTAATGTGACGGGAAAAGGTTAAGGTCAGCCTTCCCGCGCTACTTCCGCCGCCGCAATGGCGGTCAGGTTCAATATCCCGCGTGAGGTGACGCCCGGCGTCAAAACATGGATCGGCTGTGAAAGGCCCATCAGCATCGGCCCCACCGTGGGCGAACTGGAAGAGGCCGACAGCGCCGTCAGCGCGATGTTCGCCGAATCCAGGTTGGGCATGACCAGCAGGTTCGCTGGCCCTTCGAACCGCGAATCGGGGACCAGCCGGTCGCGCAACGCCTGACTGAGGGCCGCATCCGCATGCATTTCGCCATCCACGGCCAGATCGGGTGCGGCTTCACGCACCAGCTTCAGTGCCGCCCGCATCTTGCGCGCACTGGGGCTGTGCGAAGCCCCAAAATTGGAATGAGAGAGCAACGCCACCCGCGGTTTCAATCCGAAATAGCGCAGCTCCGTCGCCGCCAGCAATGTCATCTCCGCAATCTGTTCCGGCGTCGGATCGGGCACCATATGGCTGTCCGTGATGAACAGCGCGCCCGCGTCCAGGATCAGCCCCGACAGCGCATAGGCGCGCCCATAGCCCGGCTCCCGGTCGATGATCCGCAGCACATGCTCGACCTGGCCCCAATATTCCGAATTGCCGCCGACTAATGCCGCGTCGACCTTGCCCAGTCGCAGCAGCATGGCCGCGGTCACGGTTGGCCGACGATAGACATGGCGCAAAATCTCGGCGGCTGGCACTCCCTTACGCGCCGCTATCGTGCGATAGCCATCGACCAGTTCCTGCATGACGCCATGGTCGGTTTCCGGGTCGATCACCTCGACATCCCGGTCCAGTTCGAAACGCAGGCCCAGATCGGGCAGCTTCTGTTCCAATATCCGCCGGCGCGCAACGATGACGGGGCGCACGATCCCTTCGTCCAGTGCGTCCTGAATGGCGCGCAGCACGCGCGCATCCTCGCCTTCGCCATAGACAATGCGCCGATGGGTGCCCCGTGCCGCCTCGAACACCGGCAGCATGAGCTGGCCCGAACGCGTATTCTGGCGGGCCAGCGCGCGCCGATATTCGTCGATATCCAGCGTCCGCTTCGCCACGCCGCTATCCATCGCCGCCCTGGCGACGGCCGGCGCAATTTCCGCGATCAGGCGCGGGTCGAATGGGGTGGGAATGATATATTCCGGCCCGAACACCAGTTTACGCCCGCCATAGGCCTGCGCCACGTCGTCATGCGCGGGTAGGCGAGCAAGGGCTGCGATGGCTTCGGCAGCCGCCGCCTTCATCGCCTCGTTAATCTGCGTCGCGCCAGCGTCCAGCGCCCCCCGGAAGATATAGGGGAAGCACAGGACATTATTGACCTGATTGGGAAAGTCCGACCGCCCCGTCGCGACGATGGCGTCGGGCCGGGCCGCCCGCGCCACGTCCGGCAGGATTTCCGGCTCCGGATTGGCGAGCGCGAAGATCAACGGGCTATCCGCCAGCAAAGGCAGCCATTCCGGCTTCAACACGCCCGGCGCCGACAGGCCCAGAAAGATGTTCGCCCCCGGCAGCACTTCCGGCAGGGTCCGCGCATTGGTGACGCGGGCATAGCGCGCCATATTGGGCAACATGCCTTCGCGCCCGGAATGGATCACGCCGTCCTTGTCGGTCATCGTCACATGCTCGACCGGCAGGCCCATGGACACCAGCAGGTCGACGCAGGCCAGCGCCGCCGCGCCCGCGCCCGACGTTACCAGCCGCGCTTCGGCCAGCGTCTTGCCCTGCAGGACCAGCGCATTGCGGACCGCCGCCGCCACGACGATGGCCGTGCCGTGCTGATCGTCGTGAAAGACCGGGATGTTCATCCGTTCCTTCAACCGCGCTTCGATGGCGAAGCATTCCGGTGCCTTTATGTCCTCCAGATTGATGCCGCCGAAGGTCGGTTCCAGCAGCGCCACCGCTTCGACGAACTTGTCCGGGTCGGTCGTGTCCACCTCTATGTCGAACACGTCGATATCGGCGAACTTCTTGAAGAGGACGGCCTTGCCTTCCATCACCGGCTTGGACGCCAGCGCGCCGATGGCGCCCAGCCCTAGCACCGCCGTGCCATTGGAAATCACCGCGACCAGATTGCCGCGCGCGGTATAATCCAGTGCCTTGTCGGGGTCTGCCGCGATTTCCAGGCAGGGCGCGGCCACGCCCGGCGAATAGGCCAGTGCCAGATCGCGCTGGTTGACCATGCGCTTGGTCGGTTCGATGCGAAGCTTGCCCGGTTGGGGAAAGCGGTGGTAGTCGAGCGCGGCGCGGCGTGTATTGTCGTCCATGGGGGGAGCCTTAGAAGTCCTGCGCCGCCGGGGCAATGGCCGTCCCCTCCCACGGCGGCGTCGGCTGATATAATCCAGCCAGAAAATCAATGAAGGCGCTCAAGGCCAGCGGTGGATTGGGCTGGGGCAGGTGAACCGCGAACAGGCCGACGTCCGCCGATCCTTCCCATGCGGGCAAGATTTGCCGCACCTGTCCCAGCGCCAGCGCCTCGCTGATGTCCCAGAGCGAACGCAGCGCGATCCCCGTGCCCGCGATCGCCAGTTCACGCACGACCTCGCTGCTGTTGGTGGGGACATGGCTCACTCCGCCCACGCTGATGGCGCCGTCTGGGCCGGTCAGCCGCCATGGCAACTGCCCCTCCGCTGCCAGCAGCCTGTGTTTTTTGAGGTCCGCTATGTCCTGCGGAGCGCCGAACCGCTCCAGATAGGCGGGCGCGGCGCACAATATCCGCCTGTTGGTCGCGAGCCGCCTTGCCACGAGGCCCTGTCCCGGATCGACGGTGATGCGTATGGCAAGATCGGCCCGCGTGGCAAGCAGGTCGGCATAGTCATCCGACAGGTCGATATGCAGCGTAACGCGGGGATGTGCATCCATGAACCGCCCCAGATGCGGCGCGATATGCATCCGCCCGAAGGATGTGGGCGCGGTGATCCGTATCGTCCCCGAAGCTTCCTCACAGGCGCCCGACACGCGCCTTTCCGCTGCGTCCAGCGCCGTCATTATCTCCCGCAGGTCGTCATGCAGTCGCTCGCCCGCGGGCGTCAGCGCCAGCCTTCGCGTCGTGCGATGGATCAGCCGCGCGCCCAGCCTTTCCTCCAGCCGCACCAGCCGCTTCGACACCATGGCGGGCGAAATGCGAAGCCGCCGCCCTGCCGCGGCCAGTCCGCCTTCCTCCACTATGGCGGCGAAGAGATCGTAATCCGGGTCCATCATAATTTCACCACAGGAAATTCTGAATTTATATAATATCCCCTACTGCACATAATGCGGACCGTCTATGCTTTATGGCAAAGGAGCATCGCATGACGAACATGATCGACAAAGCCGGCCTTCAGGTCGCCCGGCCCCTCGCCGCCTTCATCGAAGAGCGCGTCCTTCCCGGCACCGGCATCGACGCGCCGGCCTTCTGGTCCGGCGCGGCGGCGATCTTCGCCCGATTCGCCCCGGAAAACGCGGCCCTGCTCGCCAAGCGCGATAATCTCCAGAGTCGGATCGACGCCTTCTACAGCGACCGCGCGGGCCAACCCGGCAACGCGGCGGACTTGCGCGCTTTCCTCCAGGAAATCGGCTATCTCGTCCCCGAACCCGCGCCCTTCACCGTCACCAGCGACAATGTCGACGATGAAGTCGCCCGCCTTGCCGGACCGCAGCTCGTCGTGCCGATCCTCAACGCCCGTTTCCTCCTCAACGCCGCCAATGCGCGCTGGGGCAGCCTTTATGACGCGCTCTATGGCACGGATGCCATCCCTGGCGCTCCGGCGGGGAAGGGCTATGACGCCGGGCGCGGCGCGCAGGTCATCGCCTGGGCAAAGGCGTTTCTCGATCAGGCTGTCCCGCTCGCCGGCGGCAGTTGGGCGGGTCTCACCGATGCGGAAGGCATTTCCCTTGCCGATCCGACCCAGTATCGCGGCAAGAACGGGAAGGGGCGCCTGTTCCGCCACAACGGACTTCACATCGAAGTCGTGTTCGACCGCGATCATCCCATCGGCAAGGACGATCCGGCGGGCATTGCCGATGTGATCCTCGAATCCGCGCTGACCACCATCTGCGACCTTGAGGACTCCGTCGCCGCCGTCGATGCGGAGGACAAGGTCGCCGCCTATGCCAACTGGCTGGGCCTGATGCAAGGCGACCTCACCGACACCTTCGAAAAGAATGGCGCGATGATGACCCGCGCCCTCAACGCCGACCGCAGCTATACCGCGCCCGACGGCGGCAGCTTCACCTTGCCCGGCCGTAGCCTGCTTCTGGTCCGCAATGTCGGCCATTTGATGACGACGCCCGCCATTCTCCTGCCCGACGGCCGCGAAGCGCCCGAAGGCATTCTCGACGGCATCGTCACCAGCCTGATCGCGATGCACGACCTCCAGCGCAAGGGCGGCTTCGCCAACAGCCGCTCAGGCAGCGTCTATATCGTCAAGCCCAAGATGCACGGGCCGGAGGAAGTGGGTTTCACCAACCGCCTCTTCGACGCCATCGAGGACATGCTGGGCCTCGCCCGCCATACGCTGAAAGTCGGCGTCATGAACGAGGAGCGCCGCACCTCCGCCAATCTTGCCGCCTGCATCGAGGCGGTGAAGGGCCGGATCATCTTCATCAACACCGGCTTCCTCGACCGCACGGGGGATGAGATGCACACGGCGATGCGCGCCGGTCCCATGATCCGCAAGGGCGAGATGAAGGCGAGCGACTGGATCGCGGCCTATGAGGACCGCAATGTCCAGATCGGCCTCGCCTGCGGCCTTTCGGGGCGCGCGCAGATCGGCAAGGGCATGTGGGCCGCGCCCGACCGCATGGCCGATATGCTGGAACAGAAGATCGGCCATCCCAGGAGCGGCGCGAACACCGCCTGGGTGCCGTCGCCGACCGCCGCGACGCTCCACGCGACGCACTATCATCAGGTCGATGTCTTCGCTCGTCAGGCCGAACGGCGCGCCGAACCCATAGCGCCGCTCGAAAAGCTGCTGACCGTTCCCGCCGCCTCCGGCCGCAACTGGTCGGCCGAGGAAATCGCCGAGGAACTGGACAATAACGCGCAAGGCATATTGGGCTATGTCGTGCGCTGGGTGGATCAGGGCGTCGGCTGCTCGAAGGTGCCGGACATTCACGATGTCGGCCTCATGGAGGATCGCGCGACCCTTCGGATTTCCTCCCAGCATATAGCGAATTGGCTGCTACACGGTGTCTGCACGGCGGAGCAGGTGGATGCCGCCTTCAAACGCATGGCAGTCAAGGTCGACACGCAGAATGCGGGCGATCCCCTCTATCAGCCTATTAGCGGTCGCGAGGAGGAAAGCCTTGCCTATCAGGCTGCCCGCGCGCTGGTCTTCGAAGGGGTGACGCAGCCCAATGGCTATACAGAACCGCTGCTGCACCGATATCGCGCCCTTGCCAAGGCGGCGAGCTGAGGGAAATGGACGGGCGGCGCATCAACGCCACCCGTCCCGCCAGATGATCCAATCGACCGATGCGATGAAAAGCCCCGCTTGTGCGCCGGGGCGCTTCCCACTAAATCGCCCCCATGACCTCGACCAACGACATTCGCCGATCCTTCCTCGAATATTTCGGAGCGAACGGCCACACCATCGTCCCGTCCGCACCTCTGGTGCCACATAACGACCCGACGCTCATGTTCGTCAATGCGGGCATGGTGCCGTTCAAGAATGTCTTCACGGGCCTTGAAACCCGGCCTTATACGACGGCGACCTCCAGCCAGAAGTCGGTGCGTGCCGGCGGCAAGCATAACGACCTCGACAATGTCGGCTACACCGCGCGGCACCATACTTTTTTCGAAATGCTGGGGAATTTCAGCTTCGGCGATTATTTCAAGGAACAGGCGATTCTCCATGCCTGGACGCTGTTGACGAAGGAGTGGGGGCTTGCGGCGGAAAAGCTGACCGCGACGGTCTATCACACCGATGACGAGGCGTTCGACCTGTGGAAGAAGATCGCGGGCCTGCCCGATCACAGGATCATCCGCATCCCGACGAAGGACAATTTCTGGGCCATGGGCGACAGCGGCCCGTGCGGTCCCTGCTCGGAGATTTTCTACGACCATGGCGAGCATATCTGGGGCGGCCCTCCCGGATCGCCGGAAGAGGATGGCGACCGTTTCGTCGAGATATGGAACCTCGTCTTCATGCAGTTCGAGCAGGAAGCGAACGAGATCGTCGGCAACCTGCCTAGGCCCAGCATCGACACCGGCATGGGGTTGGAGCGCATCGCCGCCGTCATGCAAGGGGTGCACGACAATTACGACACCGACACCTTCAAGGCGCTGATCGCGGAATCGGGCGCGCTGACCCGCACAGCGACCGACGGCGAATACAAGGCGAGCCATCGCGTCATCGCGGACCACCTCCGCTCGACCAGCTTCCTGATCGCGGACGGGGTGCTGCCCGCCAATGAGGGCCGGGGCTATGTCCTTCGCCGGATCATGCGCCGCGCGATGCGCCACGCCCATATCATCGGCGCGAAGGAGCCGCTGATGTATCGCCTCGTCGGCGGCCTCGTGTCCGAAATGGGCGGGGCCTATCCCGAACTGGTGCGCGCGCAGCCGCTGATCGAGGAAACGCTGCTGCGGGAGGAAACGCGTTTTCGCAAGACGCTGGAAAACGGCCTGAAACTGCTCGACGAAGCCACCGTCGGTCTTGGCGAGAGCGGGACGTTGCCGGGCGAGACGGCGTTCAAGCTCTATGACACCTATGGCTTCCCCTATGACCTCACCGAGGACGCGCTGCGTTCGCGCGGGTTGGGCGTGGACCGGGACGGCTTCGACAAGGCGATGGCCGAGCAGAAAGCCGCCGCCCGCGCCGCGTGGAAGGGTTCGGGCGAAAAGGCGTTGGACGAAATCTGGTTCGACATCGCGGAAAGCGCGGGAAGCACCGAGTTTATCGGCTACAACTCGACAGAGGGCGAAGGCGAAGTGCTGGCGCTGGTCAAGGATGGCGCGCGCGTCGACGGCGCTGGGCCCGGCGATGAAGTGACAATCATTACAAACCAGACGCCTTTCTATGGCGAAAGCGGTGGCCAGATGGGCGATGCGGGTAGCATCACGTCGCAGACCGGGCTGGTCGCGGACGTGTCAGATACCGCGAAGCCGCTCGGCCGCCTGAACGCACACCGGGCGAAGGTTGGCGCGGGCAGCATCAAAATCGGCGATACCGTGCATTTGAGCGTCGATAGGGACCGCCGCGACCGGCTGCGCGCCAATCATAGCGCGACCCATTTACTTCATGCGGCGCTTCGCAATCGACTCGGCGCGCATGTGACGCAGAAGGGGAGCCTGGTGGCGCCGGATCGTCTGCGTTTCGATTTCTCGCACCCCGAAGCGTTGACGCATAGCCAGATTGCAGCGGTCGAGGCCGATGTGAACGAGCAGGTTCGTCATAATGAAGCGGTCACGACCCGTCTGATGACGCCAGACGATGCGGTGTCGGCCGGAGCGCTGGCGCTGTTCGGTGAGAAATATGGCGATGAGGTCCGCGTTCTTTCCATGGGGCGTGGCGACGAACACAGCTATTCGGTGGAATTGTGCGGCGGCACCCACGTCCGGGCGACGGGTGATATCGCGCTCTTCAAGATCATTTCGGAAAGCGCGGTTTCCTCAGGCGTTCGCCGTATTGAGGCGCTGACGGGCGAGGCTGCCCGTCTATGGCTGTCCGATCGCGAGGATCGCTTGCGTCAGTCGGCGGCGGCGCTCAAGACGACGCCGGAGGAAGTGCCTGTCCGTATCGCGGCGCTGGTGGAACAGAGCCGGAAACTGGAGCGGGAGTTGGCTGAAGCGAAGAAGGCGCTGGCTCTTGGCGGCGGCAGCGGTTCGGCTCAACCGGCGGGGCTGGAACAGGTAGGGAATGTCAACTTTATTGGTCAGGTAATCGAAGGCCTGGACCCCAAGGAACTGCGCGGCATTGTTGATCAGAACAAGACGACGCTGGGCAGCGGTGTTTCGGCGGTTTTGGCTGTCACTGATGGCCGGGCCAGCATTGCCGTGGGCGTGACCGATGATCTGATGGGCAGCATCAGCGCGGTCGACCTGGTCCGCGCGGGCGTGGAAACTCTTGGAGGGAAGGGCGGCGGCGGTCGGCCGGACATGGCGCAGGGCGGTGGCCCAGACGGCGACAAGGCCGCTGCGGCCATAGAAGCCGTAAAGGCAGCGTTGGCGCAAGTTCCCGCTTGAGGGAAGGCGCGCGTCAGGCCGGAGCGATAGGACTCTCCGGCCTGACGCCACGCTGGCCTTGTTTGGATTGAAGCGCCTTCACAGGACCGCGCTCGGGACCGAATTTAAGGCACTTCGTCGGCGCGCAGGCGGCGCAGTTTCGGCGCGTTTTCAAGCTGCGCGGCGTCCTTGATCCCGATACGGAGGTCTTCGCGCATCTGGTGAACGGAGGCTATCACCGGTCCCATGGCGATGCCGAGATCGACGAGCGCGGTCTCCGCCAGTTGCAACGAGCTTTCCAGCGTTTCGGGTACGGCGTCGCTCGCCCCCGCCCGATAAAGCTGCGCGGCATGTTCGGTATCGCGGGCGCGGGCGATGATGGGAAGATCAGACACCCAGCCGCGCACCCGCTTGGTCACGCGGACAGACAGCACCGGATCATCCATGGTCAGGATCAACGCGCGGGCATGCCCCAATCGCAGCCGATCGAGCATTTCCGCTCGCGATACATCGCCAAAGAGGATCGGATAGCCGCTTCGGCGGGCTTCGGCGACCACATCCGGGTCGGATTCCACAACGATGAACCGCTGCTTATGCATTTTGAGCAGATCGCACACCATGCGGCCAACACGTCCAAAGCCAATGACAACGGCGGCGGCCTCTATCAGTTCTTCCTTCACCTCCACTGCTTCCTCGCCCAGCGCCATTTCAAGGCGGCGGGCGATGTCGTGGCCGATGCGGGCGAGAAGCGGCGTGATGGTAAGGCCGATTGCGGTCACGATCTGCCAGAAAGCTGCGGTGGAAGGGAGGATCAGTTTGGCCGCCGCTGCCGCCGACAGCACGATCAGCGTGGTTTCAGACGGGCTGGACATCAGTACGCCAACCTCCAGCGCCACGCCCTTACGTGCGCCGGAGAAATAAAGGAGCGCCGCCGTCACCAGCGTTTTGGCGAGGATGACCCCCATGACGGCCAGCACCAGACTTGGCCAGTTGGCGAGGATGACGCGTATGTCGAGGCTCATGCCCACGGTGATGAGGAAAACGCCCAGCGCCAGTCCCTTGAACGGCGCGGTCATCACTTCGACCTCGCCATGATATTCGGTTTCGGCGATCAGCAGACCCGCCAGCAGCGCGCCGACGATGGGGGACAGGCCCGCGATGGACGTGGCAAGGCTGGAAACGATCACCACCAGCAGACTGGCGGCAAGGAAAACCTCGGGGCTCTTGGTGCGTGCGGCCTGGCTGAAGATATGAGGCAGAATGATGCGACCGAGCACCAGCATGATAGCAATGGTGATGCCGCCCCTAAGCAGCGTGCTCGCCAATTCGCCCCATGCACCATCGGGGCTTGCTGCAACGGAAGGGGCGAGCGCGCCCAGCATGAAAATGATGGGGACGAGCGCCAGGTCCTCAAACAGCAGCATCGAAAAGGCGGCGCGTCCCACCGCGCTCTGGGTGCCGACCATGGGAAGCACCACGGCGGTTGAGGACAATGCGAGCGCGAGGCCAAGGCCGATCGCGCCCGCCGTGGGCTGACCCAATATATAAAGACCTGCGGCGATCAGCAGGCCGCTGCCGAGCAGCTCGGCGGCACCAACGCCGAACACCTGCGTCCGCATGGTCCATAAGCGACGAAAACTCAGTTCCAACCCTATGGAAAACAGCAATAGTATGACGCCAAGTTCCGCGAAGGGCTCTATCGCCTCCTGATTGGATATGGTGATATGATAAAGCCAGGGATATTGGCCCACCAGCGATCCCAGCCCCGCCGGGCCGACCGCGAGGCCTACCAAGATGAAACCGATGACCGGGCTGATGCGGAAACGGGCAAATCCGGGAATGACCAGACCGGCTGCGCCGAGGATGACAAGGGAATCACTGAAGCTTTGAGGATTGATTGCGCCGGCCATGCCCTATCATCGCGGCGTGGCATGCGAATATCCAGAGTTTTTCAGTAGAAATATCCAGATGCCATCATCAGCCATCGCGACTGACGATGAAGACGGTGGTCGTTCCGGCGGGAGAAATCGGTCTGCGCGCATCATATGCGGGATTGCTTTGCGATTCAGTGTTGCGGAGGGCTTGACCTCCGTGCTGATCGCCCTCAATCGTCGATACAAGATGCCCGGTTCCGGCATTCGCATCACGGGGGTTCGACCGTTTCATCATGACTTCTGCCGCATCGGCCACCGCCACCCTGCTTGCCCTGGGCGGCATGCCTATGATCGGGCAGGGCGACGATCTTTCCGGAATGATCCTTGATGCGCTGGAGCGGTCGGGAGAAATTTTGCTGGATGGCGACATCATCGTTCTCGCGCAGAAGATTGTGTCGAAGGCGGAAGGGCGGGCCGTTTCTCTGGCGCAGGTCGTGCCTTCCACCGAGGCGAGGGAACTGGCGTTGCGATGCGATAAGGACCCACGTCTTGTAGAACTGGTCCTTTCCGAAACGGATGAGGTGATGCGTGTCCGTAAAGGCGTGCTCGTCGTCCGTCATCGGCTGGGCTTGGTGTTGGCCAACGCAGGCATCGACCAGTCGAACATCACGCAGGATGAAGACGGTGTCGCGCTCTTGCTGCCGCTTGATCCAGACGCCAGCTGCGCGGTCATCCGGGAAGAGATCGTACGGCGGACGGAAAAGGATATCGCTGTTTTGATCATTGACAGTCTGGGTAGGGCCTGGCGCAAGGGCACCTGTGGCATCGCCATCGGTGTGAGCGGAATGGCCGGACTGCTGGATCTGCGCGGCGCACCGGATTTGCACGGACGACAACTTCAGACAAGTGAGTTAGGCCTTGCCGACGAAGTGGCAGCGGCGGCATCGCTGGTCATGGGACAGGGCGACGAAGGGCGGCCGGTCGTTCTTGTCCGGGGTGTCGGCCGCGGACGTTCCAAAGGCAGCGCTGCCGAATTGATCCGCGAGCCTGAGCTGGACCTTTTCCCATGAGCGTGCTGGCATTGGCAGGTGGCGTGGGCGGAGCGAAACTCGCCAATGGACTTGCCGCGATATTACCGCTGGGGACACTTACCATAGCGGTCAACACGGGCGATGATTTCGAGCATCTCGGATTGCTTATCTGTCCCGATCTCGACAGCGTGACCTATGCGCTGGCGGATATGAACAATGTGGAACTGGGCTGGGGCGTTGCGGATGAAAGCTGGGCCTTCATGGATGCCATTGCCCGGCTGGGTGGCGAAACATGGTTCCGGCTGGGTGATCGCGATCTGGCGACGCATATCCTGCGACGGCAGCTCATGCAGCAGGGGGATTTGTCCGCAGCGACGGATGAAATCGGGCGGCGCCTTGGTATAGCGCAGAGGATTGTGCCGATGAGCGATGATCCGGTCCGGTCCATCGTGTCGACGGATCGTGGGGATCTGCCTTTTCAAGATTATTTCGTCCGCTATCAATGCGCGCCGCGATTTGAATCGATCCGCTTTGACGGAGTCGAGAAGGCGCGGCCCAGTGCTGGATTTCTCGCGGCGCTCGGTGATCCGGCGCTGGAAGCCATCATTCTCTGCCCGTCCAATCCACTGCTGTCGATTGCGCCGATATTGGCGGTGCCGGGCGTGCGCGAACATATTGTCAACCGGAACGTGCCCTGCATCGCCCTGTCGCCTTTCATTGCGGGGCAGGCGGTTAAGGGACCGGCAGCCAAGATTATGACCGAGTTGGGCATTGCCACCACGCCGGCAGCCGTGGCCACCCATTATGGCGAACTGATCGACGGATTGGTGATCGATACCGCTGACGTGGGCGCATTGTCAGGCAAGCGGCCGGCCCTTTTTGCCACGGATATATTGATGCGCGATCCGGTGGATCAACGGCGTCTGGCGAGCGAAGTGCTGGACTTTGCGCGTGCTCTGGGCGCGACCGCGCGCTAAGCCGCATGGCAGGCACCATCATCATTCCAGTCAAGCCTTTCCATGAAGGTAAAACCCGGCTTGCGTCCATCCTGACCCCGGAACAGCGGAAACGGCTGAGCCGCGATTTCTTCCAGCATGTCCTTACGTTGGCCAAGGACCGGACATTGAATGCAGAAGTGCTGGTAGTCAGCCGGTGTCAGGAAGCCTTGGAGATGGCGCGTAAAGCTGGTGCCCGAAGCATGATTGAGCGGGGACAGGGCCAGAACGGCGCGCTGGAGCAGGCGATGGGCCGGGTAAATGGATCGGTTTTGTTGTTGAGTTCAGACCTTCCCTTCCTGATCACGGAAGATCTCGCAGTCATGCTCGCGTTGGGAGAAACCGTGGATGTCGGAATCGCCACGGACAAAGCAAGGACCGGCACTAACGCGCTTTTTCTGGGCCAGCCACGCCTGATCCGTCCTTGTTTCGGGCCGGATAGCCGTGCGCTGCATGAAGCAGAGGCGGACGGGGCGGGGTTGCGCTGGACAGTGGTAGAACGGATCGGCTTGGCTCATGACGTGGATCGACCCGAAGACCTGCTGTTTCTGAACAATCGCTCCTGTTGACTTAGCGGGGAAGTTGCTGGCCGCGCTGGGCGACCCGAGGCGGCACAGGATGGCATCATATGTCTGCCCGGGCGGCGAGCAAGATATTGGTGGAGCGTTTGGGGTTTTTCCTCTGCATCGACGGCGATTCGCATGCTAGGAATTATCGGTATCTACTCGAAAGGATCCTCCTAATGTCGCTGCGCCGGGCCGCAATTGTTTCGCCCATTCGCACTCCCGTGGGAAAATTTCTTGGCAGTCTGTCCCCGGTTTCAGCAGGAGAACTGGCGGCAGTGATCATGCGAGCACTGATCGGCCGCTCCGGGGTGGATCCTGACAGGATCGATGATATCGTATTTGCCCAGGCCTATGGCAATGGCGAAGCGCCGTGTGTCGCGCGCTGGTCCGCGCTCGCCGCCGGTCTGCCTATCTCGATCCCCGGCTATCAACTCGACCGGCGTTGCGGCTCTGGTTTGCAAGCAGTGATCAATGCCGCGATGATGGTGCAAACAGGAGCAGCCGACGTTGTGGTGGCGGGTGGCGTGGAAAGCATGTCAAATGTCGAATATTATTCGACTGACTTGCGGAAGGGCGCCCGTGCTGGCTCCGTAACCATGCACGACCGGTTGATTCGTGGCCGGATCATGTCGCAACCTGCCGCACGGTGCGGCGTCATCAGTGGAATGATCGAAACAGCCGAAAACCTGGCACGGGACTATGACATCACGCGCGCCCAATGCGATGCCTACGCGGCGGCCAGCCATCAGCGTGCCACTGCGGCATGGGCAAATGGCGTTTTTGCCGATGAGATCGTTCCCGTACCTGTCCCGCAAAAGCCAGGCGATCCGCTGATGTTTAGCCATGACGAGGGATATCGCCCGGATGCGACGGCGGAATCGCTCGCAACATTGCGTCCCCTAGAGGGCGGCGTCGTCACTGCGGGGAATGCCAGCCAGCAAAATGATGCCGCTGCAGCTTGCCTGGTGGTCGCGGAGGATAAATTGGCTGAACTGCGGTTGGAGCCGATTGCATGGTTTCACAGTTGGGCGGCAGCGGGCTGTGAACCCTCGCGCATGGGGATAGGGCCAGTTCCTGCCGTGGAACGGCTATTCGCTCGATCCGGGCTTGGCTGGAGTGATATTGACCTTATCGAACTGAACGAAGCCTTTGCGTCTCAGGTGTTGGCTGTGCTCAAGGGGTGGGGGTGGAGCGCGACGGACGAACGCCACGCCCTCCTCAATGTAAATGGGTCGGGCATTTCCCTTGGTCACCCGATTGGTGCGACGGGAGGACGGATTCTCGCCAATCTGACCCGTGAACTCAAACGGCGCGGTGGACGCTTTGGATTGGAGACGATGTGCATTGGAGGGGGGCAGGGCATCGCGGCGATATTCGAAGCAGCCTGATCGCACAAAACCAAGGCGGCGCGGACGGACTTCTCCGGCACACTGAACATTGATTCCGTGTTCAGCTTCTCTGCCGATAGGGATGCCCTTGCTACCAGCCGGTTTGTTGTACTGACGCCGAACTCATCGGCACGGGATCAAAGATCAGGCACAATATTCGATTCTAACTATCTGAAATGCAGTTCTGAGCGGGCGACCCACCAATTTCGGAGCTGTGAAATGTGGGGAACTCTCCCAACTGAGAGGGATGTATCAATCTTACTGAGTGAACCGCCCCGAGTTTACCGGAGGCTTATGGTCTTAACGCTCCAGTAAGCCGACCGTCAGCTTGTCGGGATTAAAAATCGACGGCTAAACAGCCGGGAAGGGGCGTTCATGTCTTCAAGGCATTCTCGGCGGCGGCGCGTTGAACCGCACATTCTCTGACAAAGAAATCTAGAAGTGCCCGAACCGACGGCAGCAACCCCCTGCGCGAAGGAAATACGGCATGGACGATCGCCGCCGGAGGACGCCAATCCGGCAGGAGATGAACCAGCCGGCCTGCCATAACATCTGGCCATATCAGCAGGGTAGGCAATTGCACGACGCCCAGTCCCTCCAGCGCCCCCGCGCGCAAGGTTGCCATGTCATCAGTGACGATCCGTGGGCGATGGCGGACGGCCGCCCGCTGGCCATCGCTGCTTTCCAGATGCCATTGATAATCGTTGTGTGCCGGCCCCAGATCGAGGCTTGGTAGTCCATTGAGGTCGGCGGGGTAGATGACGGGGCGTGTGATCAGTTCAGGGCTGGCCACCAAGCATTGCCGGCTGTCATCCAGCTTGCGCATCACCAGCCCCGTATCATCGAGCGGCGGAAAACGCGCCCGAATGGCAAGGTCATATCCCTCAGCAATCAGATCGACCGGACGATTGAAGCTTTTGAGGTGAATATCGACCGCCGGATGCTCCTTCACAAAATGAGCGACAAGGCCGCTGAACTGGAATTGCAGCAGCCCGACCGGGCAGGCCATTCGGATGACACCTCTGGGTTCCGCGCGCAGTTCGGCGATCGCCTGCTCGGCGGCTTCGGCCTCGACCAGCATGGCGAGGCAGTGCCGATAATATTCCTGCCCCACCTCCGTGACGGAGAAGCGCCGCGAGGAACGATTGAGCAGGCGCACGCCCACTCGGTCTTCCAGCAATAATATGCGCCGGCTAAGTTTGGATTTGGGCTGATGGATGGTCCGTGCGGCGGGCGCAAAGCCGCCATGCTCGACCACCTGGGCGAAATAATAAAGATCATTGAGGTCGTGCATCGTCCCATCAGTAGGACGCTGCGTCCCCGATCGCAATCTTTCGCTATCATCATTGCAGGATCATCTTCGCTGCAAGTTCAGGGCCGCAAAATGGAGTCGCCCTGCCAGGAGGTGCAAGATGACCAAGGAAATTCTGGGCCGTTATGGCAATGATCATGGCCATTGGGTGGGCGATGGCTTCCCCGTTCGCTCGCTTTTTTCCTACCATGGCCTGGGTCAGTATATCAGCCCCTTCCTGCTGCTGGACTATGCTGGTCCCCATTATTTCGCACCCACTGCGGAACGTCGTGGCGTTGGCCAGCATCCCCATCGTGGCTTCGAGACGGTTACCATCGTTTATGATGGCGAGGTCGAGCACAAGGATTCCGCCGGCAACGGCGGCGTGATCGGTCCGGGCGATGTGCAGTGGATGACGGCCGGCGGCGGCATATTGCACGAGGAATATCATTCGCCCAGCTTTGCGCGGACCGGCGGTCCATTTCGCATGGTGCAGTTGTGGGTCAATCTGCCGGCCAAGGACAAGATGACCCCCGGCGGCTATCAGGCGATCGTCAATGCCGACATCCCTGTCGTCGAACTGGCAAGCGGTGCCGGCGTGGTGCGGGTGATTGCTGGGGCGTTCGACGGCATTGATGGTCCAGCCCGGACCTTCACCCCCGTCAATGTCTGGGACATGCGCCTGACCCGCGATGCGGAGATGCGCCTGCCGTTGCCCGAAGGCCATGTCGCGATGCTGGTCGTTCTGAGTGGTCGGCTGACCGTGGCGGGCGAGCATGAGATTGGCGAAGCGGAAATGCTGCTGCTCGGTCGCGATGGACAGGATGTTCAACTCCGTGCCGATGTCGACACGACATTGCTGGTGCTGACCGGCGAACCGATCGACGAGCCGATCGTCGGTCATGGCCCCTTCGTTATGAACAGCGAGGCGGAAATCCGGGCGGCCGTCGATGACTTCAACAATGGTCGTTTCGCGCAGGCGATCGGCTGACGACCTCAACCCCGGCGGTCATCCTGATCGCCGGGGCCATGGTTACGGGGCGGTCGGGCGTCCAGCCGACCTTCGTTTCATTACGGAAGCTGCACAGGAAAGGAACCATCATGACGAGCGAATCCATCCGCGATCCCAAGGCGGATCATCTGCTGACACCGCAAAATTCGGCCTTCATCATCATCGACTATCAACCGGTCCAGGTGAATTCGATCGCCTCGATGGATCGGCAACTGCTGCTCAACAACATCGTCGGCTGCGCCAAGGCGGCGGTCGCCTATGATCTGCCGATCGTGCATTCGACCGTGAACGTCGAAACCGGCCTCAACCACCCGCCGGTCCCGCAAGTACGCAAAGCGCTGGCCAATTATCCGACCTATGACCGCACGAGCATCAACAGCTGGGAAGATATCGAATTTCGCCAGGCAGTGGAGGCGACGGGGCGCAAGAAGCTGATCATGACCGCGCTCTGGACCGAAGCCTGCCTGACCTTCCCGGCGCTCGATGCACTGAAGGAAGGATATGAAGTTTATGTTCCGGTCGATGCGGTTGGGGGGACATCGCTGGCCGCACATGAGGCAGGCCTCCGCCGGATCGAGCAAGCCGGTGGCAAGATGATCTCGGTGCCCCAGCTTTTCTGTGAACTGCAGCGTGACTGGAAACGCAGCGAGACCGTGCCCGCCTTCATGAACCTGTTCATCGAAACCGGTGGCACCGCTGGCATCCAGTTTTCCTACGACAAGGCCGACTGATTTTTTCGATCACGGCCAGACGGCATGACGCCTTGGCCGTGATCGACCTCCACTCCGCAGGAGAAATTCCATGTCTTCCCCCGCCAATTTCAACGGCAGCCGACCGATCATCGATCCTGACGATTCCGTGATGCTGCTGATCGACCATCAGAGCGGCCTGTTCCAGACCGTTGGCGACATGCCGATGCCTGAATTGCGATCTCGAGCCGGCGCGCTCGCCTCGATCGCGACGCTGGCCAAAACCCTGTCATCACGACCGCGTCAGTACCCCAGGGGCCGAATGGTCCGCTGATCCCGGAAATCCATGCCAATGCGCCACATGCCCAATATGTGGCCCGCCGGGGCGAGATCAACGCATGGGATAATCCCGATTTCATTGCAGCGGTCAAAGCGACTGGACGCGGGACGCTAATTATTGCGGGTACGATCACCAGTGTCTGTATGGCCTTCCCCTCTATTGCCGCCGTGCAGGATGGCTATCGCGTGTTCGCGGTGGTTGATGCGTCGGGAACCTATTCGAAGATGGCGCAAGAAATCACGCTGGCGCGTGTTGTCCAGGCGGGCGTGGTGCCAATGGATACGGCCGCCGTCGCATCGGAAATCCAGAAGACATGGCATCGCGATGATGCGGAAAAATGGGCCGAGATTTATACCCGCATATTCCCGCCCTATCAGTTACTGATCGAAAGCTATGCCAAGGCGCAACAGGTTGCGATCGAACATGAAATGCCCGATTCACAGCGGAGATGGAAACCAAATATGGCCGGCGCCCTGCCGGCCACGTCGAAAGGCGGACATATGACGAATAAGGTGATCGATAATCCCGCTGAACATCGGTTTGAGCTGGATCTGGGCGGCGACGCATTGGCGGCGGCCTATTATCGGATCGAGGAGGGACGGGTGGTTCTGATCCATACCGAAGTCCCCTATGCCTTTTCCGGTCAGGGCGTGGGCACAAGATTGGCCACAGGCGTGTTCGACCTCATATGTGCCAGCGGTCGCAAGGCCGTGCTGAAATGCAGCTTCATGGCACGCTTCTTCGCGAGCCATCCCGAATATGCCGATATTGTTGACGGCTGATCCGACTGAGGCAGGAATGTTAGGATGATCGAGATGGTAATCGAGCAGCGCCGGCGCAGCCTGAGCGGCGAGCTGGAGGTCGGACGGGTGCTTCCTTAAGCCAAGCGGCGGATGATTGGCCCTTTCATTTTCTTCGATCATATGGGACCGCTCGACGTTGCGGCGGGGGCGGGACAGGATCTCGATGTACGCCCGCACCCCCATATCGGGCTTTCCACCGTTACCTATCTTTTTTCGGGTGAGATCATGCACCGCGACAGCGTGGGATCGGTCCAGACCATCCGCCCGCAGGAGGTGAACTGGATGACCGCCGGCAGCGGTATCACGCATAGCGAGCGATTCGAGAAGGCCCGCGCGGTGGGCAATCATCTACATGGGATCCAGGCCTGGGTTGCCTTGCCCAGGGAGGATGAGGAGAGCGATCCGAGCTTTTCCCATCATGGCGGGGCTGACCTGCGGCACTGGGAGGAGGGTGGCGTGAGCTGTCATCTGATTGCCGGTGCAGCCTATGGACTCAAGGCCGCTGCGCGCACCCATTCTCCGCTTTTCTATGCCCATCTCGACATGGTGCCCGATGCGGTTGCGGGCATCCCGACAGATCAACCCGAGCGCGCGGTCTATGTTGCACGTGGCGCGATCGAACTGGATGGTGAAACCTATGGGGCCGGCAAAATGATGATCTTGGACGGGCAGGCGTCGTAACTGCGGGCGTTGGAAGATAGCAGTGTCATGGCCAAGCGTCCCGCTCCATTCAAGCAAGCCGAACTGACCCGCGCCGCTAAAGGTGTGAAGGCAGCGGGCTTGCCCATGGTGCGGACGCTTGTGCTTCCCGATGGCACATTTATCTTCGATCATCGGACGGAAGTAACTTCCGAACCGGCGACTCCCTTTGACCAATGGAAGGCGAAGCGTGACACGCATTAACCTGAAGGGGCTGAATCGCACCAAGAAGAAACTCGCGGACGGAAGCGAGAGGATTTACTATTACCTAGGCAAGGGCGGCCCAAGACTGGAGGGCGAGCCGGGATCGCCGGAGTTCATCGCCAGCTATCACGCCGCTGTGGAAGCGCAGCGCCGCATCCCGAAAGATACGCTCCAGTCCGTCATTGACGCCTTCCAAGTGTCTTCCGATTTCACGTCATTGGCCGCGAAGACGCGCGCCGATTACAAGAAGCACATCAAGCATATCGAAACGGAGTTCGGCGATTTCCCGCTGAAGGCGATGGATGACCGGCGCACGCGCGGGGAGTTTCTGGCATGGCGGGATCGCGTTGGCGCGGTATCGCGGCGGCAAGCCGATTATCGCTTCAGCGTCTTGGCGCGCATGATCGCATGGGGCTTTAATCGTGGACTCGTGCTCACTAATCCGTGCGAGCGTCCCGGCCGCCTCTATAGGTCCACCCGCTCCGAAAGCGTGTGGAGCGATGAAGACGAAGCCGCCTTCATGGAAAAGGCTCCCGTGCATTTGCGCCTGGCGCTCATTCTGGCGCTGTGGACCGGCCAGCGACAAGGCGACCTGTTGAAGCTCACCTGGAGCGCATACAACGGCACGCATATTCGCCTGAAGCAAAGCAAGACGGGTGCCCGCGTCATCATCCCCGTGGGCGCACCGCTGAAGGCGGCGCTGGAGGAAGCAAAGCGCAAGCTGGCCGAGATGGAAGAGGGCAAACCGCGTCCCCTGACAATCCTGGCGACCGAAGGCGGCACGGCCTGGACCGAGTCCGGCTTCCGCGCTTCATGGCGCAAGGCGTGTGCGAAATCGGGCGTGGTGGGCGTCACCTTTCACGATCTTCGCGGCACGGCCGTCACGCGGTTGGCGCTGTCCGGATGTAGCGAAGCGGAGATTGCGACGATCACCGGACACTCGCTTCGCGATGTCGCTGCGATCCTGGATGCCCACTATCTGAAACGCGATCCGCGCCTAGCAGAATCGGCCATCCGGAAGCTCGAAAGGAGAACGGATTCTCCCAACTGACTTCCCAACTGCTCTACGCGAGTCCGATGATGATGACGGGAAAACGGCAGAAAAAGGTGGTGGACGCACTTTTTTTTGGGCTCGAACCAAGGACCCGCTGATTAAGAGTCAGTATGGTCTCACAAAATATTGATATTATTATATTTTCTTGTTTTGAACCCTGTGCTTCTTCGATCCAATTTTATAGCTTGGAATTTGCCACAAGGGAAGGCATCGGCCCCGCTATTTTCGGCGCCTCATTTCCGTTCTGGGCCCGCCTGAAACCTCCTGATCCAATCTCTTTCCGAAAAGTGCAATATTTGCTGCTTTTGCTCCCGGTCAATGGCTTCTTGCCTTCCAGGTCAACATGTGTCTCGACGTCAGCCGATATCTTTCTTCACCTTTCGTTGGTGCAGCCGCGAGCAAAGGGGAAGGAGATCGCGGAAGGCGGCAGGTTGAAATTCCCGCTTATCGGTGTATATGTGTAAAAGCGTCAATACACCGGAGTTTGCCATGTCGTCCGTCCGCTGGAATATCGCTGTGTCGCCGGACACGGATCAATCCGTACGGATGTTCTTGGCCGCCCAAGGCGGAGGCCGCAAAGGCGACCTATCGCGTTTTATCGAGCAGGCGGTTCGGACCTATCTGTTTGAACAGGCCGTGGAGCAGGCTAAGGACGCCACCGCCGATATCGGCGAGGTGGACCTTGCGGACCTGATCGATGAAGCTGTCCAGTGGGCGCGCCATAACTGATGCGCGTGATCGTGGACACCAATGTCCTGGTTGCCGCTCTGATCTCACGACATAGCCCGCCAGAGGCGATCTATCGTGCCTGGCGCAGTGGTCGCTTCGAGCTGGTAACATGCCGCCTGCAACTGGACGAGCTGCGGCGTGTAAGTCGCTACCCCAAATTGAAGGCTATCCTGCCGAACCACCGCATTGGCACCATGATCAATAATCTCGATCGTGCGATCGTGCTGGACCAACTCCCGGCCTTGCCGGATGGTGCGGGATCAAGCGATCCCGACGATGATTTCCTGTTGGGCATGGTCCTCGCCAGCGACGCGGATTTTCTCGTTACCGGAGATAGACGTGCCGGGCTCCTGCAACGCGGCAGTTTTCAGCGCGCACGGCTTCTTACTCCGGGGGCATTTTGCGAGGCGCTGGGCTTGATGGGCTAGAAGTTCTTAAGAACTTCTGACCGGCGAAGGAATAGATAGAAAGATCGTAGGTGGCCATCAGGGCTGCATAGCCGACTGGTGTTACCGGTTCAGGTGTGCCCGCCCGCGAAAATCGTTCACTGGCGGTGAGGGGCATGGGCCCATAGTCTTTCCGTGAAAAACTACCACTAGGCCCGGATCGTCTGCGAATCTCGTTCACGGATCGCGAATTTCGATCACAAAATCTACAGTTCTGTGAATATCATTCACCCAGCACGAAATGATGGCGCAAGCACTGCCAGCCAGCATATTCTGGCGTGAAGGCTGTGCATATGAAGACGGTAGCCTTCGATGGCATGATACTCTTCGGTCAGCCAATCCGGTTACGACGATGACGATTTCTGTTCCGTAACGAGCTCGATCTTGTAAGGAGCCTGACCCCGCTCCATAAGTCGTTACAGGATAGACCTTATTTCATGATACCGAAGGCCCGTCGCAAGCGCATCTCTTCCACTCGGGCCATTCCGCCATCACTGAAAAAGAAGCGTGGTCCAAAGCCGCGTCCTGTCGTCGAACTGCCGCAAGCCAAGTCCGCGATATGGGCGGACAAGGATGCATTCCACGAAGCCCTTGCCTTCCATATCGAGCGCCACGGTGACACCGTCTGGCATCTGCACAAGGCGATCACCGGCCCGAAAGACCGGGTCGACCGCAAGACGATCGCGCATTGGGTAGCCGGGACCAAGGTGCCTCGTTCGGTGACGAGCCTCGAACTGCTCGGCCGCATCGAAAAGCGATACCAGCTCCCGGCCGGTTATTTCGCTGCCAAGCTGCCGCATGTGGATCGGGCTGCCGGGCAAGCGCATCAACGACCACGGCTGGTATAGCTGCGTCGCGCTCGATTGGGGCTGGTCGGCTCTCCGAATGGCTCGCGATCACGTATGCCGACCAGGGCGTCCGCACCAGCGTGGTCTGCCCACAGACCGTTGACACGCCGATGCTGGCGGCGACGTTGGTCGGCGAGGCGGCGAACTCGGCTATAAGTCGGCGGGCCGCGTGATCAGCGCGCAGGACGCGGCGGCGGCGATCGTCGAAGGCATTCGCGAGGAAGCGCCGCTGATCCTGCCGCACCCCGAGGTCGCGCGCTATTTTCGCCAGAAAGCCGACGATCCGCAGCGCTGGCAGAAGAGCATGCGCAAGTTCCTTTCGGCGCAAGGCGCGTGATCATGCCCGCGGGCCGGCACACGATCCTCCTTGAAGGGCGCCAGTTCGTTTCGGGCGCGCGCCGGGTCACGCACGAGGATTTCCTCCGCTTCGCCCAAGTCTCGGGCGATCGCCACCCGATGCACGTCGATCCAGCCTATGCCGCGCAGACGGCGATGGGCCGGATCATCGCGCACGGCCCCTTCGGGATCGCACTGTCGATGGGATTATACAATACCATCGAGGAAATGACCGACCTCGCAGTCGCCATGCTCGACATCCGCGAATGGAAATTCCTGCTGCCCATCTTCGTGGGCGATGAACTGCGCCTTCGCCTGACCATCGGTACGATCCGCGAGACGCGCTCGGGCAAGCTGGTAGTAGATCGCATGTTCGAGGTCGTGCGCGACGGTAACGAGGTCGTGCAGTCCGGCTGGTCAGCGATGCTCGTTAATCCGCCGCCTGCCGATGGGGGCTGAGTTGGCTTACCGTACACTCACGATCCGGCTCGACGCGCACGGCATTCTCCTTCACGCTCGACGTGCCAGACAAGCTGAACCTCTTCACCACCGATAATCCTTGACCGCTGTGCGCCTCTTCCACTTCGCCACCGTCTTCCGGTTGACGCCATAGCGCTTCGTCAGGACCCTCGGGCTTCTGTGGTTTAAGATGCGAGTGTGCAAGTGATCGAGCGCGGTTTTCTGTCAGCCTATTTTCTACGACATGTCAACGGCGGAGCAAAAGTCGGCCATGGGGCGGCGTAAAACCAGGCCATCGTGTTACACGCCGGGGGGAGTGGCGTGAGGGCGTAGCCCGAGGGCCACTCCCCCCGGCATTGGCTTGCTTTTCAGGGTCTGATTTTGGCCTTGCGGGCCCGGCTGTGAGCGAGGCGATAGCTTTCGCCGTTCATCTCGAGGATGCTGACGTGATGGGTCAGGCGATCGAGGAGCGCGCCTGTGAGACGCTCGGATCCGAAGGTTTCGGTCCATTCGTCGAAGGGCAGGTTGCTGGTGATCAAGGTGGAGCCGCGTTCGTAACGCTGGGAGATCAGCTCGAACAGCAGTTCGGCGCCGGTCTTGGAGAGCGGTACGAAGCCCAGTTCGTCGATGATGAGCAGTTTGTATCCGACCATCTGCTTCTGGAAGCGCAGGAGACGCCGCTCGTCGCGCGCCTCCATCATTTCGCTGACCAGCGCCGCCGCAGTGGTGAAGCCCACCGACAGCCCTTTCTGGCATGCTGCCAGTCCGAGCCCCAACGCTACGTGCGTCTTTCCGGTGCCCGATGGCCCCAGAGCGATGGCGTTCTCACGCCGCTCGATCCACTCGCAGCGCGCCATCTCGAGCACCTGCATCTTGTTGAGCCTGGGGATGACGGTGAAGTCGAAGCTGTCGAGGCTTTTGACGGCGGGGAAGCGCGCGGCCTTGATGCGCCGCTCGACCATACGACGCTCCCTGTCGATCATCTCCATCTCGACAAGGCGGGCGAGGAAGCGGATATGATCGACGCCTTCAGCGGCACATTGCCGGGCGAGCTTGTGGTGCTCTCGCAGGCACGTAGGCAGCTTGAGTGCCTTGAGATTGTGAGCGAGAAGAAGCTCCGGGGTCTGATCGCTCATGCGGCCTCCTGCTGGTCGGAGAGCAGGCTCAGATAGGCTCTGGCAAAGGTCTTCTCGACCGTTGTGCGTGGCAGGAAGGGATAGACGTCCAGGTCCAGCCTGGGCGGTACGCGTTCGACCCGGCACAGGGCGAGGTGCTTGACGGCATCGAAGCCGATGGCGCCAAGATCAATGGCCTGTTCCACCGCCGCCTGGAGATCGGCGAGGGTGAACGTTTCCAACAGGCGCAGCACCTGTACATATTCACGCCTGCCATGCTTGTGCATGCGGCCTTCCATCAACCGCTGCAGTGTCGTGAACGCTTCGGGCAAATCCCAGCCCTGCAAAGGCGCGGCCTGGTCGAATGCGTTGATCTTCTGCTCGATCAGCGGGAGATAGTGGAGCGGGGCGAAGATAACCTCCTCGCGGGCATAGCAACGAGAATGACGGGCGATAACTTCGCTGCGGCATCCGATCACCACTTCATCGACATAGGCCCTGATCCAGACCTCCTGATGGCCCCAGACTACCGGAACCGAATAATCGTTGGTCCTGTAGCGCACCAGAGATTGCGAGGAGACCCGCCCGCTCGTCTGATCGCAGGCCTCGAAGGGTGTAGCGGGCAGAGGCTGCATGGCCGCCAGATCGCGCTGCAAGCGCTCATCGATCGTCTCGCTCTCCCCGCGCACCTTCTCCTGCTGGCGCTTGCGACATTGCTCCTCCAGCCATAGGTTGAAGGCCTCCCAGGTCGGGAACTTCGGGATCGGCACCATGAAATTGCGGCGGCAGTAACCTACCAGCCCTTCCACATTGCCTTTCTCGTTCCCCTTGCCCGGACGGGCATAGCGGTCGCGGATCACATAATGCGACAGGAAAGCGCTGAACAGCGTGGCACGCTTGCGCGTGCCGTCTGGCAGGATTTTCGCCACAAGGCAGCGATCGTTGTCGTAAACGATGGAACGCGGCACCGCGCCGAAGAACGCGAAGGCATGAACGTGTCCGTCAACCCAAGCCTCCGCCACCGCCGCCGGATAGGCCCGCACATAGCAGGCATCACTGTGCGGCAGATCGAGTGCGAAGAAGTAGGCCTTCTGCTGCACCCCGCCGATCTCCACCAGCGCTTCCCCGAAATCGGCCTGCGCATCCCCCGCCGGGTGGGCCAGCGGCACGAACATCTCCCGGCTGCGTTGCTCACGCTCGCGGATGTAATCCTTGATGATCGTATAGCCGCCGGTGAAACCATGCTCGGCGCGCAAGCGGTCGAATACCCGCTTCGCCGTATGGCGCTGTTTGCGCGGGACGCAGCGGTCCCCTTCAAGCCATCCATCAATGATCGCCACAAACCCGTCCAGCTTCGGGCGCTGCGGGACAGATTGACGCCGGTAACCCGGTGGCGATGAAAACGACAGCATCTTGCGCACCGTGTCGCGCGACACATTGAAACGCTTCGCCGCCGCCCGCTGGCTCATGCCATCCGCGCAAGCCAAACGGACCTGAAGATAAAGTTCCACGCTGTAGATCCCCACACCTCCCTGACTTGGCAGAAAGGCTTCAAGGTGGACGACTTTTACGCCGCCCGCAGCAGGACTATCCCGCCGCTAGCGTGGTCGAATATTGCTCCGCCGTTCTCACTCAAACCCTGGCTGCGCGATTCCCATAATTTCCCAGCGATGATGAACTTTGCCATCGATCCCGAGCAAATCGATGACCTTGCCGCATATATGACAACGCTCCAGCGCCGCGACTATACGCCGCCGATCCAGTAGCGGTCGTCGCGGAAATTTGCGTCGAGGCGTGCCGCACCATTGGGCGGATCGACGCAGTGTTTCGGGTGCGGCAGGAATGGGCCTGCTGGCCATGCAGATGCCGCCCAACCGCCTTCGGGAGACATCCCAGGCCGCAACTGCTACCCGGGCAAGATGAAGAGACTGTTTCAAGCCATGGGCAAGCCTGATTTCGCGATCGATTTCGGCACCGCGAACACGCGCGTCGTATCGTCCAGCGGCGGCGTCTTGTTCGACGAGCCGTCGCTGTGCTGCTTCACGGGGCAGGCGGATCGCGGAGAACTGGTGGCTGCAGGCTCCGCTGTCAGGTCCATGCTGGATCGAACTTCGGGATCCATGAGGGTGGTCCGCCCCCTCAACCGCGGGGTCCTGAGCGACATCGCTGCGGCACGCGATTATCTGACTTATGCCGTGCGGTCGAGTGTGGGCCAGAGGAGGCTGCGCTCGTTCCGCGCAATAATCGGCGTACCCGCCGATGCAACCAATGCCGAACGCAGTGCTCTGTTCACGGCGGCGAACGACGCTGGCCTCGGATCCGTTCAGTTGCTCGCCGAACCCCTTGTGGCTGCGCTGGGCGCTGACCTTCCGATCGAGCTTCCGCGAGGCACCATGATCGTTGAATGCGGGGCAGGGACCACGGAAGCAGCCGTACTGTCGCTTGGCGGGATATGCGCGGCCGCATCGCTTCGCGGCGGAGGCGATGCTCTGGACCTTGCGATTTCCGACTATCTTCATTTCCGACACAAGTTCCTGATCGGCGCCAGCACGGCAGAGCAGGCCAAGCGCGACCTCGTCAAAATGCTGCATGAGGGCGTGGACGCCGGTGTCGATATCCGGATCAAGGGACGCAATCTGGCCACCGGACTTCCCGCAGCGATTGGTATTCCCGTTGGCGATTTGCACCCGGTGGTGGAGAAACACGTAGCGGGAATTGCCGCAATGGTGGTCAATTTGCTCGGTCAGATACCGCCTGAACTGAGCCGCGACATTCACGATGGCGGCATTGTCCTGACTGGCGGAAGTGCAGCCATCGGCCTTGTCAGTCGGGCCGTCGCTGACGCCACGGGCCTGACCGTGACAGTGGCAGACAACCATGCCCACTGCGTGGCGCTCGGTCTGCAAAAGGCGCTCGCGCATTGAGCATCCGCGCGTTCGCCTGCGGCAACGGCTTTTGACTTGCTGATCGTTATCCGCCATCGTCCCGAAATGATCTGTGTCGCCCTTCTGCAGCGTCAGCGCTGCCATGCGAGTTCGCTTTGGCGAGTAGTGTAGAACGATTATCAGGAGCCATGCCCGTGTCCCGTCTTCGCCAACACCCGGAAAGCCATCTCGTCGCGCGCATCGGTTGGTTGCGGGCGGCTGTGCTCGGCGCCAATGACGGGATCGTCTCGACCGCGAGCCTGATCGTCGGCGTGGCGGCGGCATCCGCCGCCACCTCCGAGGTTCTGATCGCAGGCGTCGCCGGCCTCGTCGCCGGGGCCATGTCGATGGCGGCGGGCGAATATGTTTCTGTCAGCTCACAATCGGACACCGAACAGGCCGATCTCGCGCGCGAACGGGCGGAGCTTGCCGGGCAGCCGGAATTCGAACGGGAGGAACTGACTCGTCTTTACACGGAGCGCGGTGTCGAGCCTGACCTTGCGCGCCAGGTTGCCGACCAGTTGATGGCGAGAGACGCGCTTGGCGCTCATGCCCGAGACGAACTCGGCATATCGGCAGTCACCGCAGCCCGCCCGATCCAGGCAGCCCTGACCTCGGCTGCCACATTCTCCGTTGGCGCCGCGATGCCTCTCGTCATGGTCCTGCTGATGCCGCGTTCATTTCTGGTTGCGGGCGTCTCGATCGCCTCGCTTGTCTTTCTCGCTTTGCTCGGAGGGATCGGGGCGCAGGCGGGTGGTGCCAATGTGATCCGGGCCACCCTGCGTGTGACCTTCTGGGGCGCACTCGCCATGGCGCTGACGGCAGGCATCGGGGCGATTTTCGGTACTGTCGTATGAGGGTTGCAGTCGCCGCCCCATTTGAGCGCAGGGGCACCGCATACGGGATGTCCAATCTGGTGACAGGCATCGCGATGCGGGCGGCAGTTCAATGCCGCATCCCTGTTTGCAGTTCTGACTGTGTTGAGGCTTCTGCTGGTGCGCCGACAGCTTGATGCGCGTAACGAGGGTTTGAAAGTCTGATCGGGATCAGAGCTGGGGCGATTGGAAACGGGAATGGGCGGGGCAAGTGAAGATATTCCCTACTGGAGCCAAGACCCGTCCACGTTGACGGCATCGCTTGAGACCAGCCCGGTCGGCCTCTCGTCCGTTCAGGCGGCAACGCAATTCGGCCTCGTCGGCCCCAACAGCGTCGAAGATAACGCGCGTCTGAGCGCTCTGCGCCTGCTGCTTCGCCAGTTCGAAAGCCCACTCGTTCTCATCCTGGCCTTTGCCGCTGTCATCTCGCTGGTGCTCCAGCAATGGGTGGATGCGGCCATCATACTGGCGATTGTCCTTGGCAGCTCGCTGCTCAGCTTCTTCCAGGAATACCGGGCATCGTCCGCGGTAGAGGAACTCAAGAAGCGTCTGGCGCTGACCGCCCGGGTTCTGCGAGACGGTGTCGAACGGGACCTGCCGGTCAAAATGATTGTCCCCGGGGACGTTGTGCTACTGTCGGCCGGCAACCTCATCCCCGCCGATGGCCTGGTGATCGAGGCCGCAGACTTTCTGGTCAGCGAGGCGAGCATGACCGGCGAGTCCTTTCCGGTCGAAAAACGCCCCGGCATCGTCGCCCCAGACGCGCCGATAACCAAACGCACCAATTCCGTGTTCCTTGGGGCCTCGGTCCGCAGTGGTGCGGCGAAGGTGCTCGCGGTCAAGACCGGCCGCGCGACCGAGTTCGGCGCCATTGCGGCGCGGCTGAAGGCACGGCAGCCCGAAACGGACTTTGCCCGCGGCGTCAGGCAATTCGGCTATCTGCTCATCCGGGTCATGATCGTCATCGTGCTCTTCGTGCTGACGGTGAACCTGCTGCTCCACCGCCCGGTGATGGAGTCGCTGCTGTTCGCCGTGGCGCTGGCGGTGGGACTGTCGCCCGAACTGCTGCCGGCGATCATCAGCGTGACCTTGTCCGCAGGGGCCCGGGCGATGAGCAAGCGGGGCGTCATCGTGCGCCGGCTCGATGCGATCGAGAACCTCGGCAGCATGGACATCCTGTGCACCGACAAGACCGGGACGCTGACGGAGGGGACGCTCATCCTGAGCGAGGTGCTGGACTCTGCCAGTCAGCCTTCGGATGAGGTTCGGCAACTCGCGTTTCTGAACGCGGCCTTCGAGACGGGGATCGAGAACCCGCTCGATACCGCGATTGTCGCGGCCGGCGAAAGCGCCGGGCTGACGAAGCAGGGCTTCAACAAGATCGACGAAATCCCCTACGACTTCATGCGCCGTATGCTGACCATCGTCGTGGCCGAGGACGACTGCCCCGCGCAGCACCTCTTCATCACCAAGGGAGCCTTTGCCAACGTCCTCGCTAACTGCACATTCTTCCACCGCGACGGCGCCCAGGTTCCGCTGGATGCCGAGGCACGGGCGCGCCTGGACGCGGTGTTCGAGGCCAAGGGCGCTGAGGGCTTCCGGGTCCTGGCGCTCGCCACGCGGCGGGTTGCGGTAAAGCCGGACTATGACCGCGGAGACGAGTGCGACATGGTCTTTCGCGGCTTCCTGGTCTTTCTCGATCCGCCCAAGGCCGATGCACGGCGCACGATCGAGAACCTCAACCGGCTCGGTATCCGCATCAAGGTGATCAGCGGCGACAATCGCCATGTCACGGCGCATCTGGCGGAGGCTGTCGGTCTTGATGCAAGGTCGATGCTGACGGGAGAAGAACTGGCCAGGCTCAAGGACGAGGCGCTGTGGCACCTGGCGCCCCGGACCGACCTGTTCGTCGAGATCGACCCGCAACAGAAGGAGCGGATTGTCCGTGCGTTGCAGCGCACGGGCCACTCCGTCGGCTATCTGGGGGATGGCATCAACGATGCGCCGGCACTTCATGCGGCTGATGTCGGTATTTCCGTTGAGGAAGCCGTCGATGTTGCCCGCGAGAGCGCCGACATCATCCTGCTGAGCCGCGATCTCGATGTGCTGCGTTCGGGCGTCGAGGACGGCAGGGAGACATTCGCCAATACGCTCAAATACATCGCGATCACTACCAGCGCCAACTTCGGAAACATGATCAGCATGGCGCTGGTGACCCCGCTTCTTCCGTTCCTGCCGCTTGCCGCCAAGCAGATCCTGCTGAACAATTTTCTCTCCGATGTGCCCTCGGTCGCGATTTCCAGCGACAATGTCGATCCCGAGCGGGTCACCCGGCCGCAGCGCTGGAATGTTTCGGAAATCCGCAAGTTCATGATGGTCTTCGGGCTGGTCAGTTCGGTGTTTGACATCCTGACGTTCGCCCTGCTCGTGCTCGTATTCCGGGCGAGCGAGGCGTCTTTCCAGACATCGTGGTTCATGATTTCGCTGTTGACGGAACTGGCCGTCGTGCTCGTCCTGCGGACCCACAGGCCTGTGTTCCGCAGCAAGCCTAGCCAATTGCTGCTGTGGTCGACCATTGCCGTGGTTGCCGCGACATTCGCCATTCCCTTCCTGGGAACATTGACTTCGGTCTTTGGCTTCGTGCCGCTCTCGGCACCTCAGCTGATTGCGATTGCCGCGATTGTCCTGGGCTACATCGTGGCTACCGAGCTGACCAAGGCATGGTATTTTCGGTCGGAAAGATCCGGTGCCGGGCACGGGAAAAAGGCAGCTCGGGTCGACACTTGAGCCGGCGCGGTCAATCGTCGGGATGTGACAGAACTGACCCGCACTGCCGCCCGAAAATAGCCGCTGACGGGGAGGTCCGCGTCAGCAGCAAAGTATCAGATGCACAAAAAAAGAGGCAGCCGACAGGCTGCCTCGTGAGTTGCGCCAATATAACTTGGCTTCGGGTCGCAGACACAATCCTAATCGGATCGTGTTTCAGCGCAATGACGATTTTGGCAGACTGTCTCTGATCGCTGTTCTCTCCCGCCAAAGCATGAGACAAGCCATTCTCAGCGAGAACGCGGGAGAGGACCATCATGAGCGAGCATGACAACAGCCAGGGCAAGTGCCCGGTCACGCATTTGACGACCGATTTCGGGGCGCCGGTGCCTGACAACCAGAACAGCCTGACTGCCGGGCCACGCGGGCCTTTGCTGGCGCAGGATGTCTGGCTGAATGAGAAGCTGGCGAATTTCGTACGCGAGGTCATTCCCGAACGGCGCATGCACGCCAAGGGTTGAGGCGCATTCGGCACATTCACCGTCACCAACGACATTTCCCGCTATACCCGCGCGAAGTTCCTCTCGCAGGTCGGCAAGAAGACCGAGATGTTCGCCCGCTTCACCACTGTCGCCGGCGAGCGCGGGGCTGCCGATGCCGAGCGCGACATTCGCGGCTTCGCCCTCAAATTCTACACCGAGGAGGGCAACTGGGACATGGTGGGCAACAATACGCCCGTTTTCTTCCTGCGCGATCCGCGCAAGTTCCCCGACCTCAACAAGGCAGTGAAGCGCGATCCCCGCACCAACCTGCGCAGCGCCACTTACAACTGGGATTTCTGGACATTGCTGCCCGAAGCGCTGCACCAGGTGACCATCGTCATGTCCGATCGCGGCATCCCGAAGAGCTATCGCCACATGCATGGTTTCGGCAGCCACACCTACAGCCTGATCAATGCCGCAAACGAGCGTTTCTGGGTGAAGTTCCACTTCATCACCCAGCAGGGCATCGAGAACCTGACCGACGCCGAGGCGGGCGAACTGGTCGGCCAGGACCGCGAAAGCCACCAGCGCGATCTCTACGACGCCATCGAGGGCGGCAACTTCCCGAAGTGGAAGATGGCCGTGCAGATCATGCCGGAAGCCGATGCCGAAAAGGTGCCATACCACCCCTTCGACCTCACCAAGATCTGGCCGAAGGCGGATTACCCGCTGATCGAGGTCGGCGAGTTCGAGCTGAACCGCAACCCGGAGAACTTCTTCCTGGATGTGGAGCAATCTGCCTTCGCGCCATCTAACCTGGTGCCCGGCATCTCGGTCTCGCCCGACAAGATGCTGCAGGCCCGGCTGTTTAACTATGCCGATGCCCAGCGTTACCGGCTTGGGGTCAACTACCAGCAGATCCCGGTCAACGCCGCGCGCTGCCCGGTGTTCAGCAACCACCGCGACGGCCAGGGCAGGGTCGATGCCAACTACGGCGGCACCTTGCACTACGAACCCAACAGCTTTGGCCAGTGGCAGGAGCAGCCCCAATATCGCGAGCCGGCGCTCAAGATCACGGGAGACGCCGATTTCTGGAACTACCGCGAGGATGACGACGATTATTTCAGCCAGCCACGCGCACTGTTCCAGCTGATGACGCCCGCCCAGCAGCAGGTGCTGTTCGATAATACCGCCCGCGCAATGGGCGATGCGCCCGCTTTCATCAAGCAGCGCCATATCGCCAACTGCATCCATTGCGATCCTGCCTATGGCGCAGGTGTTGCCAAGGCGCTCGGCATGGCTTGATTATCAAACCGACAGGAAAGAGAGGTGCCGCGCCGCTCAGTCCGGCGCGCCTGTCGTTTCTGCAACCGAGGCAGCTAAAGAATGGCAATCAGTTTCCTTACTATCCTCGGTTCGGTTCGCGAGAGCACCCCGCCGCGGCCAGCCCGGTTGGGGGAACGCGTGGCCAAAGCGCTGCATGGGCGCGTTGCCCACTGCGGCCTGTCTGAACTCATCGACCCGCTCGACTGGCCGCTCGGCACCCCCTTCAAGCCCCACTTTGCGTACGCGGCCGGCCAAGCTCCGGCGCACCTGGATGAGCTGGCGCAAAAGATCAGCGCGGCCGATGCCTTCGTGATGGTCAGCCCTGAATACAATCATTCGATGAGCCCCGCGCTCGCCAACCTACTCAATCACTTCGGCTCCTCGCTGTTTGCTTGGAAGCCCAGCCTCATCGTCACCTATTCAGCCGGCCAGTGGGGCGGAACGCGGGCCGCAATTGGAATGCGATCGTTCCTGTCCGAGCTTGGCTGCCTGCCAGTTTCGGCCATGATTCACGTCCCCAAGGCGCAAGAAATCTTCGATGAGGGCGGAGGGTACAAAGTCGATGCCGACCCTCAGGCGTGGGCCGATTATTTGGCACGCGGGATAAACCAGCTGACATGGTGGGCCGAGGCCGCGCAAAAGCAACGCGCGATTGCCGGCGACCCAAGCGAGGCTTTTCTCGGAACGCCCGCACAGCGCAACGCACCGAGCCGCCAGTAGCGCAAAGGGAAGCCGCCTGAACATGTCGCCGGCTACGTTCTGAGCTACGATTTGTCCGAGTGCTTAGATCAACGCCAACGCGGCATCCTTTGTGCCCCCTCCGCGCGCCAGCTGCAGGGCGCAATCGCGTGATAGCGCCCTGCGTTCTAAATCAGCCGAACAGCTTGCCCGCCGTCCGGGTGACGCGCGCGCCGAGATAGCGGGCACCGGCGAGTTCATCCTCGTCGGGCTGGCGGCTGCCATCGCCGCCGGCAATGGTCGTGGCGCCGTAGGGCGCACCACCGCGGACCTTGTCATGGCCTGACTGACCCGCAAACCCGTAGTCGAGCCCGACGATGGTCATTCCAAAGTGCAGCATGTTGGTGATGAGCGAAAACAGGGTGGTTTCCTGACCACCATGCTGGGTGGCGGTCGAGGTGAACGCGGCGCCGACCTTGCCATTGAGCGCGCCGCGCGCCCACAGCCCGCCGGCCTGATCCAGAAATGCCGCCATCTGTGAAGAAATCCGCCCAAACCGCGTGCCAGTGCCGATGACAATGGCATCGTAGTTCTCGAGGTCGCCCACGGTCGCGACCGGGGCAGCCTGCTCGAGCTTGAAGTGGCTGGCGCGAGCCACCTCCTCAGGTACGGTTTCGGGTACGCGCTTGATATCGACCGTGGCGCCCGCTTCGCGCGCACCTTCCGCGATGGCCTGCGCCATCGTCTCGATATGGCCGTAAGTCGAATAATAGAGGACGAGAACCTTGCTCATGACTGATTTCCTTCTGGATTGATCGGCATAGTTGAGGCGCCGAAGGCGTAGGCATCCATGCGCAGGACGCCGTAGGTGTTGCTGGTGTGCAGGCGCTCCACGGGGGCGCTCGCCCCCGCCGCACCTAGGGCAACGAACAGCGGCAGGAGATGCTCCTCGGTCGGATGGTTGCGCTGCGCATGCGGGGCGAGGCGGCGATAGGCGAGGAGATCGCAGGTGCGTCCCTCCTTGAGCGCCGCATCGAACCAGGCGGCGAAGGTGCTAACCCATTCGGGCTCTGCCATGCCTGCCTGGCCGCGCCAGCTCGAAAGGTCGTGCGTGAAGCTGCCGCTGGCGATGATCAGCACGCCTTCGTTTGCGAGCGGTGCGATCGCGCGGCCGACCTCTAGGTGATGCCCCGGACCAAGCTGGCTTTGCACCGATAGCTGAACCACCGGGATGTCGGCCTCCGGCCAGGCAAGCATCAGCGGCACCCAGGCCCCATGGTCGAGCCCCCTTGCCGAATCCGTCGCCGAGGGAAGTCCGGCCTCGGCGAGAAGATCGACGATCCGGTCGGCAAGCTGCGGGTCACCCGGGGCGGGATAGGTCAGCCGGTACAGCGCGTCCGGAAAGCCCGCGAAGTCGTGGATCGTCCGGTTACGTTCGACCGCGTTGACGGTGGGGACGCGCGTTTCCCAGTGGGCGGATACCGCCAGGATTGCGCGCGGCCGCGGCATTGCCGTCGCCAGGCCCTTGAGGAAGTGGCGGGCGGCCACATCCTCAAAGGGCAGCGTCGGCGCACCGTGCGAAAGAAACAGCGGGCGGAGCATTTCGCTTACGCCTTCTGCTTCAGCGGGTTGCCGATGGCATTGGCGCCGTCGCCCATGATGGCCTGCGCCGCCAGCACGATGGTCCAGAACACCGGAAACTCCCAACCACCACCGGTATTGGAGAAGGTGAAGCCGTTGCCTGCGTGCGGCACGATCGCCCCGATCATGATCGGCAGCGCTGCCAGTGCCGCCCAGCGCGTCATGAAGCCCAGGATCAATGCGAGACCAAGCCCGATCTCGCCGGCCATGACCGGATAAGCCAGAATGCCGGGAAAGCCGATGCTTTCGAAGAAACCAGCCGTTCCGGCGGGCGTGAACACCAGGAGCTTGATCAGCCCGTGGGTGAGGAGGAGGGCGCCGCTGGTCACGCGGAGCAGGGCAATCGCCTGCGAAGTCGAAGCTGTTTGAGTCATGGTCAATCGTCCTGTGTGTCGTTGACCCTGAGGTACACGGTTGCACGAGTGCATGGCATTCGCAAAGTTTGACTAGTGGCCATGCGTTTTCGTATGGAAGTGCATGGATTGGGACGATCTCCGCACATTCCTCGCGATCGCCCGGCACGGTACGCTCTCCGCTGCCGCGCGCTCGCTTGGCGTAACCCAGCCGACGACGGGGCGCCGGCTCACGGCGATGGAAGAGCGCACGGGCGCGCGTCTGCTGCAGCGGCTGCCCGGCGGCTACGCCCTGACCCCGCTCGGTGAGACTATTCTTGGTAACGCAGAACGGGTCGAGGCAGAGGTTCTCGCCGCAGAGCGCACCATCACCGGGAAGGACATCGCGCTGGAAGGCCTGGTCAGGCTGACCACGGTCGATACGCTGGCCGCGCGGATCGTCACTCCGGCGCTCGCCGACCTGCAAGCGAAACACCCTGGCATCATTGTTGAGCTGGTTCCCGACACGCGTTCGCTCAGCCTGTCCAAGCGGGAGGCGGATATCGCTCTGCGCATGTCACGCTTCGAGGGGAACGAGGTGGCAGCCCGACGCGTCGGCGCGCTCGCCATGGGACTGTACGCATCTCCGGATATGGCCCGGCGCATCGCGGAGGGGCAAGCCCGCCTCGTAACGGTGCTCGACGATCAGGTGCACTTGCCGGAGGCCAAATGGCTGCGGGATGCCTTTCCCAATGCGCTTATCGGTTTTCGCTCCAACAGCCGCGAAGTGCAGGTTCACGCGACTCTTGCAGGCGCCGGGGTTGCGGCGCTCGCCCGCTATCGTGCCGATGGGGAGGGCGGGCTAGTTCGCCTGCACCCCGAAAGACCTGACCTTGTTCGAGACATCTGGATAGGTGTGCATGTCGACATGCGCCACATGCCGAGAGTGCGGGCAGTGACCGATACAGTTGTCGAAGCACTGCGGAAAAACGCCGCGATTCTCAATCCGGGTCACTGAACCCCAGGTGTTGATCGAGCAAGACAGGCTCGAGCACACGATGGATCCAGCTTTTCATCGCAATGCCTTGATCAACCGTCGCTGGATCCGCTGCTACCTAGAGAGCTACCTAGCGATCTGCGAGCGGAAATCCGGTTGGCCCAAGGGCCATTTAACACACAGAAATATAGAGGGAATTTGGTGGACGCACTAGGGCTCGAACCTAGGACCCGCTGATTAAGAGAAATTGGATTCGGCGTCTCGCGGTGGAACATGGAGTAACCTTGGGGCACATCGTGTCACCTATGAAGTCTATGATTTCCCTTTATTTTCCTACCTTTTCCCGGCAATATCCTGAGCAAGCTGAAATGGGGCATTACTTCCGATTTGCTGCACAGTTTGCTGCACACTTGAGGCTGCTATGGCTACAAAAAAATTCTCTGATCCGTGGCTCCGAGGGCTGAAAGCTGCTGAGCCTGGGTCTCGCGATGAGTGGATGGACGAAATCGAGGCTGGGTTGATCGTTCGCGTCAATCCGAAGCGCCGGGTGTCGTTTCTTCTCATGGCGCGATTTCCAGGAGGTGATGGCACAACGCTGCACGCTAGCCGGCGTGTTCTCGGAGATTATTGCCCGGCTGACGCGAAGGACCGCGTGTATGTCGTCGCTAAGGGCGTCTGTAGACTCACACTAGACGCCGCTCGCCAGAAGGCGCGCGAATGGAAGGCGATAATCGCCGAGGGTAGGGATCCCGGCAAACCTGAGGCTGAGGCTGAGGCTGAACCTGAAGTTGAATCAGACACCATCGCGTCGGTTTTCGCCGAGTATTTTAAGCGCCATGTTATGAAAGAGGGGCAGAAAGACGGTCGCGGCAAGCCACTCGCGCCGCTGCGGTCCGCCAGCGAAATCCAACGGATATTTGACCACTACATCTTCGCCGATCTCGACGGCAATGAGCGGTGGCGCGACCGTTTGATCGCATCCATCGCCCGGCGTGATGTGACTAAACTGCTCGATACGATCCAGGATGCCAGCGGTGCAACACAATCAGACGCGGTGCTCGCTCAGCTTAGCGCGATGTTCAATTGGCACGCCGCGCGTGATGATGATTTCGTATCCCCGATCGTGCGGGGGATGAAACGCACCAAGTCATCCGAGCGGAAGCGCAAACGTATCCTCAGCGACGAGGAAATCCGAATTTTCTGGCGAGCGTGCGAGACCCAAGGCACTTTCGGCGCTTTCTGTCAGTCATTGCTCCTGACGCTCCAGCGGCGTGAGAAATTGAGACTTATGCATCGGGACTTCCTCACGTCTGATGGTTTGTGGGCGATTCCGACCGAAGATCGTGAGAAGGGCAACGCCGAGTATATCAGGCTGCCTCCTATGGTTATGCAGATCGTTCGCAAGCAGCCTACTAGTGCAAGCGCTCCCTTTATCTTCCAAGGACGCTTGAAAGGGCCGATCAATGGCTTCACCAAGGACAAGGCGGCGCTCGATGCCAAGATGGAGGAGATCGCTGGCCATCCGATCCCGCATTGGGTGTTGCACGATTTGCGACGCACTGGAAAAACACTGATGATCCGATCTGGCGTCTCCCCGCACGTCTCCGAGCGGGTGATGGGGCATGTTATACCTGGCGTGGAAGGTGTCTACGATCAGTATGAGTATCTGGCTGAAAAGACGGCCGCCCTTAGAAAGCTGGCAGCGTTGGTGGCGCGGATTCTCAATCCGAAAGACAATATCGTTTCGCTGAAGCCCGGGCTTCGATCCAAATCGCTTACCAAGAAAAAGGCCTCGGGATAGATCGAGAACCCTTTGCCCATTACCTACGGGAATCGAACCGGGCGACCGGGGTAATACAGGGTAATGCAGGGGAAGCAAGCCCTTGAATTGCCTTTGGTGAATTACCCTGTGTTACCCTCCAATCCCCTAAATGGGCCACCTAAATGGGCCATGTTAGCACCTATAAAGCGGCTGCGGCATCAAGTGGGCTGGCTATGCGGAATATGACCGCAAAGCTGCCAAACTTAACCAGCTAGGGCTGACCGATCATTCGGACGCGGCCAATAGTGCGGCGAATTTCAGGTGTGTGTCCTCGCGCAGCGGATCGACGATTGTCAGTCCTCGCGTCCCGAAACCATCCTGCATGTCCTTGAACAGGAGCAACGTACAACCTGCCTCGGCGGCGGCCGTGACAATGAGCGCATCCGAGAATTATAGCTTGTGGTCGATAACGAGATCGGCTGCCGCCAGTGCAGTCCTTGTCTCCGAAGCCGACGTCCCGAACGCTTCGGAAAACTCCAGCAGGATCGCGCGCGCCTCCTGTGCGCTTGCTCCGCCACGCCGCAGGACGACAAAGAGTTCTCCGAGCGTCTGCGTCGGGGCGATCAAACTGGCGTTATTCCCGAGACGCCCGATCAGTTCACGGACCCGCACGATTTTTGGTTCGTCCTCCGCGCTTCGGCTAACGCCGGCGAGATAAGCAAGGATGTTGCTGTCCAGGGCGACGCGGGTCATTCGTACAGATCGTCGCGCGACCACTCCCCCGAATGCCGGACGGGCAGGCCTGCGACGAAAGCCAGCAGTCTCTGCACCGAGCGCTTCTCCCGATGGCGATATCGTCAGCTATTCGTTTCGCGAGGCGAGGGATCTGATCGCCTGGCTGCGGGAGGATGGCGACTATATGGATTGGTATTGCAGCGGAGGCGTTGGTGTCGTGGTTCCCTGGATCGGGGATGCACTGGCCGCCGAGGGGTGGAACTGGACAACGACAGAGAGAAAGATTGCCTCTTCGAGTTGAGGAATGGCGATAGCGATACACCGGTGCAACGTCGGCTTTGGCGGACAATGGGGGACTGACCGGAATTCGACGCTGGATCGATGAAGCCGCCCTTCGTTCAGTTAAGGCGCGCTCTGCACTTGGCGCTGAAGCAGGCAACATTGTCGTGCAACCTCGTAACTAAGAAGCAGCACTCAAGCCTCCGTTGCATCGGATAATTTAAGCTTGGGATATCATTCCCCTTGAGGCACAAGTTTTGCCCGGATTAGCCGGAATATCTCTGCCTGATAGCGAGCATCGGCCAGGGCATCGTGTGTGCCAGTAAGGGTCGGCGCGAGCTTTTGCGCGATCCGGCTCGACCGGGTGTCCGCCCAGGAACAGCCGGTCGCTCCCATATACAGCGCCTTGATGTCGAGCGCGGTGAAGCCGAATGGGTTCTCCCCAAGGAAGCAATGGAAATAGTAATTGATGAATGACCAGTCGAAGGGAGCGTTGAACCCGACGAATATGATGGTCGCATCATTGCCGCCCAGATCAGCCAGCCATCGCGCAAATTTCTCCATGGCGAGACGAGGTTCCTCGCCAGTTTGCGCCAGCGTCGCCAGGGACAGTCCGGTTACTTCGAGAGCCTTGGGATCGAACCTGTTACCGATGGGTTTGAGCTGACAGGAAAAGGCCTCTTCCGGCGCGAAGGCCAAGCAGGCCCCAATGGACAGCAGACTGTATTCGCCCGGGATAGGCCCCGCCGTCTCGACATCGACGGAAACGAATATCTCGCGCTTTTCGCTCATGAGATCAGCGGCTCCGTTGGCACAAGAGAGGGGCGATTGCGGATCGCGTTCCAATGTTCGCGAAATGCGCGTTTGCGATCCTCGGCACTGCCGCTCGTTTTCCAGTGTAGGCCGGAAAATGTCGTGATGTCGAATGGCAGGCTGGCCCCCTCGCGCACCATGACCATGGTCGGCAGGCAGCGTCCAAGGGCATAGCCCAGTTCGAGGAAGCAGTTGGGCCGGGCACCGGTGATATCGGCCAGAACAATGCTGCTGCGATGCAGCTTGGCGAATATTTCCTGATCGATACGCGCATGCTCATAGGTTTGCCGCCCATCGATCACGACCAGACGGTAACCCAGTTCGTCCTCGATCACCGGCTTGACCACCATATCGAAAAAGGTCTGGACGTCATCATAGTCCTCGAGATCGGGATTGAGCAGGCGAACCGCGAAGGCTTTTGGCCGCTCCAACGCCTCGAGAAGATCGACCAGCGCGGAGATGCGATCCGGGATAGCCTGCCGGCTCGGAAAGCCGATCCGGTTGATCCAGTCATGGGCATCGCCATCATCCGCGATCTGGAACAGGCGGCGGGTATGGCTGCTCGCCAGCCCGAAATTATAAAGCCGCCGTGCGCCCTTCGTCTCTGCGCAGAGCGGCAGATTGAGCGGCACGATCGGCTTGCCGGCATCGTGATAGAGGTTGGCCAGATAAAGAACGCCTTCATCTCCGCCCAGGACGACGAGCACATCGCCAAAGCGCGCCTGCGCCTCCATCCGCTTGCTGTTCATATTCCATTGGGCGGCACTCTCGATCTTCACGAGCTGGGACGAGCGCAGTTCGTCCCAGAGCCCGGTGTGCTCCTCGGGGATCTGCTCCTCGGTCTTGTGATGCTGGACGGCGACCACGAAGGGGCCTGGCACATTGGGCGGTCTTTGCGCCAGACTGTCCTTCACGGCCTTCCAGATCAGCCAGTCGAAACAGATCGGCATGCCGTCGGCTTCGCGGACAGGTTCGGCATCGACCGGGATGACGAAATTGGCGCCGCGCCTGACCAGTTCCCTGACCAGACCGGCAAGGAATGTGCGGGCGGCTTCCACGTCGGCCGTCGGCGCGACGGCGATATCCTTGGTGGTGCTGCCGGAGATGTGGATGCGGCGTCCGAACAGCGGTGATCGCGCCATCACTTGTCCTCCATGACGGGCGAGGCCTGAAGCGTGGTCGCAACCGAGAGCAGATCCTCGAACCGCAAGGCGCGATCAGGATAGGCCTGGGCGAGCGCCGTTGGATAGAGCCGCGTGCGGATATCGGAATAGGTCCATGGCGGGCGTCCCTCGCGCGCCGCCGTGGCCTGAACCAATTGACCGATCTGCGTCGTACTCGCATCGAGGCCCGCCAGATCCATCCGGAAGAGTTCGCCGCGTTCCGCGTCCGATGGCCGGCAGAACTCTTCGACGATCGCCGCACGGCGCCTGAGCGCCGCGTCGAGAACCGACAGGCGGTTGGTGCACAGGATGACGACGATACGCCCGCCATATTGGCGCAGGTCATCGACGCCCTGGATCAGCGTGTTGACCGCGACCTTGTCTTCATGATGGCTGTGGTCCTGTGAACGCGATGCGCCCAGGCTGTCCCCTTCATCGATGATGAGGATGGCGCGGCGGCTCTTGCCGGCAGCCTGGACGACCTTCTGGAAGGCTTCGGTGATGAGGCTTCCCATCTCGCCTACCATGCCGCTGCCGCGCACCCGGTTCGACAGCTTGAACAGCATGGAGTCGGAGCTCCTGGCCTCCGCGACAAGCCGGTTTGCGATACATTCCGCTGTCGCCGTCTTGCCGGTGCCGACGTCGCCATGAAAGATCACCAGCGGATATTGCTCGGCGACGAGATCGCACAGGGCGAGCTTGCCGCCATGCTTCTGACGATTCCAGTCACCCAGGGCGCCGACATTGAGCAGCAGGCGAAGCTGGTCGTGGACGCGGGTATAGCGGGCATCGAACCCCAACAGCCGCTTTTCCCGCCCGGCCAGGACATCGCTGGGCAGCGCGATTTCGCTATCGAAGATGCTCGGCTGGCTCATGCTGCCCAATCCTTGCGCTGCATGCCATAGGCATTGCTGACATAATTGCGCCCGCCCGAAGAACTCAGGCTCGAATGGCTTGTATCGTCATAGGACGTTGTCCATCCGATCTTGAGCTTGCCGCTCGTCTTCTGGCGCGCTTCCTCGGTATAAGCGGCGGTATAGCTGATGATAATCCGCAGCGTCGCCCCCGATAGGCGGGGCCAGAGCACACCGCCCGGGCGGCTTGTGATCAGGCCGCCGGCATCGGTATCGACATCGAACCGGACGGCCTTCTTCTCGACCCCATATTGGAGCAGGGTGAGATCGACCCAGGCGAGATAGCCCGCCTTGGCCAGAACCTCGATGTCATGGGCATAGTCGGCGGCCTGCTGCGCCGTCCAGGCACCGGTGCTGTCGGCGATCATGGCAAGATCGGCCTTTACCCGGCGCACGACATTCTCGACGTCGGTCGTCGTATAGGTGGCGGATGCCGTTCGCGTCTGGCTCATGATCAGTCCTCCACCTTGAAGCCGGGGCCGAAGAGTTCCTTCCAGACCCCATTGTCGTCTTCCACGGATGCGAAGTTTGCCGTCTCCCAGGCCTCCTGCGCCGCGGTGACGATTTCCTTGCGTTCCGCCTCGGAAATCCGGCTGGCGACATTGTTGAGACTGTAAACCGGATCGAGGATCACAACGGGATCGGAGAACGATCCGAAGGGGGCGGTGTTTTCCGGGAAGCGGATTTCCTCCTTCAGACCCGATTGGGCGATATAGAGGAGGAAGTTGCGAAAGCGCTGTTCGATGCTGCCTGCCTTGCCCTGGGTCGCGAGAACGTGCGCCATGATCAGTTCGATGGTGAACGACTTGAGCGGCTTGAGTTCGGCATAGTTGCGCCACTTCTTCCCCATGCGCACGAGCGTGCGGAAATCCCCGTCCTGGTTCTTGCGGTCACGCACGAACTGGATCTGGCAGGGCGCGCAGGTCTGGATCTTCGAACCATCGTGGATGTCATATTGCCAGCCATATCCCGGCCGGCTGGCATCCTCGATCACAGGCACGATATCCACGCTGAGTCCCGACCCCACGAACTTCACCGTGGCGGCCTTGCGCTGAATCTCGAAGTCCTCGACCGATTTGTTCGGATAGATCTTGACCAGCAGATCGTAGATCGTGGCGCTGAGGCTATCGAGGGTTTCTTTGGTCGCGTCGCGGTCCGAGATGTAGAACACCACATCAACGTCCACCGGGTCCGACGCCGTCCGGCGCAGGATAGTGAACTTGGCGAAGGAGCCCGCCTTCACCACCTTGGTGATCTTGATTTCAGTCTTGTCGCGGACGCTCTTGCACAGCTCGGTGATCAGCCGGTCTACCTGCGCGTGATATTCCTTCCGCTTGTCCGCCGGCAAGCGCAGGACGTTGCTATCATAATATCGCAGTTGCGTGTTACTCAAACCCATTGCCCACCCCTTTCCGGCTCGGCATCGCAAGCCGGACAGAGGCCGGCTCCCTCGCGCCATCGGTTTACAAGAAACGAGGAAATCGTGGCGTTGAGCGAAATTTAGGATCAGTTTACCGCATTTCAAGAGGTTTCAGTTTACAAAATACATCTTATATCGCAGCTATGGAAACCAGCCTGTGGGGGCGATGAAGGAGACCATCATGATCGGAAACAAGCTCAAGGTCGCGAGGTCGGCGTCCGGCCTGTCGCTGCGTGCGCTGGCCGATGCGATGGATGGCGTAGTTTCTGCCCAGGCCATCGGCAAATATGAGCGCAACGAGGACATGCCGAGTTCTCGCGTCCTGATCGCGCTTGCCAGGGCGTTGGCGGTTTCCGAGGAATATCTGCTGAGCGAGGATGAGCTATCGCTGGAAGGCGTGGACTTTCGCAAGAAGGTGGGCACGTCCTCCCGCGAGGAAGCCATGCTCGAGGCGCGCGCAATCCACATGCTCGAACGCTATCTCGCGGTCGAGGACATGCTCCAGATGCGTAGTGTCGAATGGGAGCAGCCGCGCAGTGCGCCGCATCCGGTGGCCGATATCCGCGATGCCGAGGATGCGGCCCGTTCCGTTCGGGACGACTGGGGGCTCGGCAACGACCCTATTCCGCATCTGGCCGAGTTGCTGGAAGAGCGCGGTATCAAAGTACTGTCGCTCGATCTCGATGACGTGGATGGGCTTGCTGCCAAGGTGCGGCGCAAGGGCAGCGATGCGGCGCGTGTCATCGTTATCAAGCAAAGCTCCTGGTCGGAGCGCAAGCGCTTCAATCTGGCGCATGAACTTGGCCATATGGTCATCGCTCCCTCCGGGGGCGTGGATGAGGAAAAGGCCGCGCATCGCTTCGCCGGCGCATTCCTGATGCCAGCAGATGTGCTGCGCGCCGAAGTCGGCGCCCACCGCTCCTCGATCAGCATCGGCGAGCTGGTTGCGCTTAAGAAGCTGTTCGGAGTCAGCATCCAGGCCCTGGCCTATCGCTGCAAAGATCTGGGCATCATTAATCAGGCCGCATGTGCCCGCCTTTTCAAGGTTTTTGCGGAACGGGGCTGGCGCACGGCACCCTTCGAGGAACCGGAGAGCATGAAGCCGGAACTGGAAGAGCCGCGTCGCTTCGAGCGGCTATGCTATCGCGCTCTGGCTGAAGGCGTGATCGGAGAATCGCGGGCCGCCGAGCTACTCGGCATCTCCGTGCGTGAGCTCGACCGTCGACTGGATCAGGTGGCAGCCTGATCCGTGACGGTCTTGGTTTCCGACACTTCGGTCATCATCGACCTCGAGCGGGCTGACCTTCTCGATGAGATGTTCCTGCTGCCCTTCGAGTTCGCGGTGCCCGATCTCCTCTACGTTCGCGAACTGGAGGGAGAACTCGGCGACAGGCTGATGGCGCTCGGGCTGCGTGTGGAGGAACTCACGGTCTCCGAACTGCGACGCGCGACCGGCGTCAATCGCCAGCATCAGAAGCTCTCAGTGCCCGACACCTTTGCCTTCGCACTTGCGGAGTCGCGGACATGGACGCTGTTGACCGGCGATGGAATCCTGCGCGAACTAGCCACTGCCGAACAGATCGCCATGCATGGGGTTCTGTGGCTCTTTGACCAGATGGCCGATGGCAATCATGTTCAGTTCAACCGGTTGCATGGCGGTCTGACCCAGCTTTTCGAGCATCCGCGCTGCCGCCTTCCTGCGAATGAGGTAAACCATCGTCTGGCTCGGTTTGCCGGCTGACATGGCTAGACAGGACAAAGACCAGTCGAGGGCTCGTCCAAGCGCGAAACAGTCGGGTTAGCTTAATAATTGCCCTTGAATACGCGGGATCGGCAACGCCAGTGCGGCGCAATGCCCTACGCCCGGAGGCCAAGAATCAGCGTGACCTCGCAGCCACAAAATGGCAGGTCTTCTAAATGGGGGCCATCTTGAAAATAATCCGTATCATCGGACTTTATGTCGTCTTTTTTATTGTCAGCGCGATAATATCGGCGTCCCTATTGGACAGCCTTCCTGACGCGATCGAAGCCCTCTTTATCCTAGTCGCACCGGTTGTACTCATAATCTGGTACGAAAAGCGTCGCGCGGCGAAGATTGCCCCAAGGACCAGTCCTGCAAGCAGTCATCCCGCTCGCCGGCGTCGGCTGGCGCTTGACGAACGGGAAGCACAAAGCTTCGGGAGCGACCCACTCCCTGAATATCAAGTTCTCGTACCTGCCTCACATTCTGTGATGTCGGAAGAGGCCCCGGAGGAGTCGATGCCTTCACGCTCTGACAGGCCCGAAGCGAGCGCCCCTACCACAAGCCAGACGGCGATCCCCTCGAAAGTGCCCGATCGTCCGACGCCGTCGAGAACACGAGAGCTCAGGGAACGGCTCTTTGGGGACGATTCTTCGATATTTGATCCAAAGAACACGGACCATGTCCAGGCGATCGTTGCGCGATCATCAGCGGTTCAAGAGGAGTCTCATCATTCCGACGCGCCCGCATCCCCGCAGCCATACCTGTCGACGCAGGATAATGCCGAGCTCGTTCGTGTCGGCAGGGCCGCCCGCGAGGCGCTCGAAGCCGCATCGCTAAGGCGCGCCGCGGAGAAGGAAGGACGCGCGCAGCAGCAAGGCGCACCCTCTACCGAGATCCCGGTTGCGAACGAAGGACCAGATCCGACGCCTGCCCGTCCATCACGCATCGATGAGCTGCGTCAGAAGCTTTTCGGGGGCGAGGCCCGCGCTCCTTCGCCGCCGGTTGTCGCCAAGCCCGCTGAACGGCGTTCGGCCGGTAGTGCCGCGACCGCTTCCGCCAAGATTCAGGGCTGGTTGCCCAAAGGCCAGGTCATGACCATCGCCGGACGCGAGATCGACGGCATGGTCTATGTGGGAACGCCGCCCAATTTCAATTCGCATGGTTATGGCGAGAAATGCCGCACCTATATCGATCCATCCCTCTCGGTCGCGTCATACGGTTCGGACAAGAATGGCGATGGCATGTCCTATTGGCCGGGATATTCGAGCATTCCGGCCGTGTGCCGAGCCACCTATCTCGATTGGCTGGAGGGAGGCCGCCGCGATGGCACTGTAAACCCGGGCTACATGTTCCTGTTCTTCTACGGTCTGGAGCGCCGGTTCCTGATCGATCAGCCGCCAGAAGACGAGAAACGGGAAATCGTGGCCGAGGTGGAGCGTCTCAAGGCCCTCTTTGCGCAGAATTATTCGGTACAGAGATATCTCGGAGAATTTCTGGATATCGCCCGCATCGTGGCGATGGGCGGGCTATCGCTCAATGATCCCGCACTCAAGCAAAGCATCCTCGACAATCGCAGCTGGGATCTACCCTTTTCATTGAAATTTGCCCTCGGCGGGATGATTGCCGAGGGCAAGGCCTTCGATGCGGAGTGGCTGCATCTGTGGCTGCTCTGTCATCCGGAGCGCCGCCTTCGCACGCCGGCTGATCGCTGCCGCGAAGAGTTTAAGGCACTTTTCAAACTGAAGTTCGACGCCCTCCATCCCGATGGCCTCAAGGTCCGAACGCCGCGCAAGAAACTGGCAGTGAACTATCGCGCGGCTTCGAGCGAATTCAGTTGCTCGGTTAATCTCACGGCCGGAGAAGGCAAGGATATCGCTGTCCCCGACGTGACCGATCTGCGTTCGCCGGTCGAGAAGGCGCAAAAGATCGCGGATGAGGCAATGGACGCGCTCGACAAGTTCAGCCGCTACCTCGGGCGCAATGCGGAGGGCAGAGGGTCGATCGAGGCACAGGCTCTTCTCCCCGCCGAATTGTGGGGACTGTTCCCTTCGGCCGAGCTGGAGACCCTGAGGGAATGGGCGCGCGAACATGTCGAGCGAGGCGGGCTTATTCCGGCCCTCGAACTCGTCACCCGCCTCGAGGGCTGTTCTCCCGACAAGATCGGCAAGCGCCAGCTGACCGGTGCGGCCGATGCGCTCGCGCGCATCGGCTTTGGCATGGCGCCCGATCCGAGATTCTCGCTGCGCGCTCCCAGGATCGACGAACCTGTCGTCATTTTTGACCTGGGCGAAACGGTCGAGCAGTTGGAAGTCGTTTCGCCGGCCTACAAGGCGGCATTGTTCGAACTGGCGCTGGCGACCTTTGTCGCGCATTCGGACAGCAAGATCGTCGAGGCGGAACGCCGCGCCCTGCGCGATAAAGTCGATGCGACCGGGGGCCTTGCCGAGCTTGAGAGAATGCGCCTCCATGCCAATCTGAAATGGTATCTGGAGGTTCCGCCCGACATGTCATGGCTGCGCAGCAGGCTGAAGGAGGTGGATGCAGAGCATCATCTCGCGCTGCGCGCTGCGGTTGTGGTGATCGCCCATGCCGACAGCGTGATCCAGTCCGAGGAGGTCGCCTGCATCGAGAAGATCTACAAGGCGTTGGGGATCGATGCGGGCCTGGTATACGCAGACCTTCATGCTGGAGACGTTCCCGATGGACCTGTGAGGGTCAGGGCCGCCGAAGCAGAGGCTCCGGGCGAGCGAATTCCGGCCGAGCCGAAAGCGCGGGGCACCGCGCTCGATGCAGCACGCATCGCGGCGATCCGTACCGACACCGAGCGCGTCTCAAGCGTGCTGGGTGAAATATTCGCGGCGGACGATGACACGAACGACGAGGCAGCCCACGCGCACAAGCTGCCGTCGTCCTTGGCCGGGCTCGACCCCAGGCACGCCGCTCTTGTCGATCTGCTCGTCCAGCGCGAACATTGGGCGGAGGAAGAATTCGCGGACATTGCCGGAAAACAGGGCCTGCTGCCATCCGGCGCTCTGGAAGCGATAAACGAATGGGCCTTCGAAAAATTCGATGAAGCCCTGCTCGACGAATATGATGGCTATGATGTGTCGCAGGACATCGCAGATGCATTGCGGGCCGAGATGGCGAAGGGGGATAGTTGATGTCGAAATTGAAGCCGCGCGAGCGGGACGCGATCGTCCAGGCATTGCGCGCAGGCGTCGTGCCGAAGCTCGGGCTGCGTCATATTCAGGTCGGCCGCGCCCGGGAAATCGAGGAACTCGTCAAGGACATGGACCGGATCGCCGATGGCGGTTCCGCGATCCGGTTCATCATCGGCGAATATGGGTCGGGCAAGACCTTTTTCATGAATCTCATCCGCCTTGTCGCGCTTGAGAAGGGTCTGGTGGTGATGTTCGCCGACCTCGCTCCCGACCGGAGAATTCATGCGACCGGCGGCCAGGCGCGTGGGCTCTATGCCGAAATGGCGCGAAACCTCGCCACAAGGACCAAGCCCGACGGCGGCGCGCTTGCCAATGTCGTGGAGCGTTTCGTCAGCCAAGCCCAGCATGATGCCGAGGCGAACGATCGGCCAACGGTCGAGATCATTCGCCAGCGCCTTGCCCATTTCGAGGAACTGACCGGGGGGTTCGACTTCGCGCAGGTCATCCGCCGCTATTGGGAGGGCCATGAAACGGGCGACGAGGAGCTCAAGTCGGCGGCGATCCGCTGGCTACGCGGGGAGTTCGCCACCAGGACCGATGCTCGTAAGGCGCTCGGAGTCCGCACGATCGTCGATGATGCGAGCGTCTACGATCATCTGAAGCTGATGTCGGCGTTCGTGTGCGAAGCTGGCTACAAGGGCTTGCTTGTCGGCCTCGATGAGATGGTCAACCTTTACAAATTGACCTCGTCGCAGGCCCGCAACGCGAACTATGAGCAGATCTTGCGTATTCTCAACGATGTCCTGCAGGGCAGCGCGGAAAATCTGGGCTTCCTGATGGGAGGCACGCCAGAATTCCTGATGAATACGCGCCGGGGCCTCTACAGCTACGAAGCGCTGCAATCGCGCCTCGCCGAGAACAGCTTCGCCCGTGAGGGCCTTGTGGATCTATCAGGGCCGGTCATCCGGTTGGCGAGCCTCACGCCCGAAGATCTGTTCGTGCTCCTGGCCAATATCCGTGCCGTCATGCAGGGTGGCGGCGCCGCGCTGCCGGACGATGCGCTCGAAGCCTTCATGGCCCACTGTTCCGACAGGATCGGCGAAGCCTATTTTCGAACCCCGCGCAACACGGTCACGGCCTTCGTGAACCTCCTGGCGGTTCTCGAGCAGAATCCTGGAGTCGAATGGTCGGACCTTATCGACAAGCTCGACGTCGCTCAGGATGACGGTGACGACATGAGCGATGTCGACGAGACGATAGGCGCAGCTCCGCACACGGATGAGCTCGCCAGCTTCCGTCTGTGAGCGCTGCCTTCGACAAGCTCGCCCGGCCGATCCAGAAATGGATCCGCGCGCAGGGCTGGCGTGAACTGCGCGATATCCAGGCGCGTGCGACGCATGTGCTCATGGACGGCGACGCCGACCTGATCGTTGCCGCCAGCACTGCGGGAGGAAAGACCGAGGCAGCATTTCTACCGTTGCTGTCCCAGGTTCTCGACGATCCGTCCGAACTATCCGGTTTCGACATTCTCTACGTCGCGCCGCTGAAAGCGCTCATTACCGATCAGGCCCGCCGGCTCGATGACATCTGCCGGGAAACTGAACTGCCGGTCATCCCCTGGCATGGCGACGTGCCGTCTTCGACCAAGACCCGCGCCATAAAGCGGCCCCGGGGCGTTCTGCTGATCACGCCGGAATCGCTCGAAGCCCTGTTCATCCGCCGAGGGCTGGAGATACCGCGGCTGTTCGGTGCGACCCGGGCTGTTATCCTCGACGAATTGCATTCAGTGCTCGACAGCGAGCGCGGGATTCAGATGAGGTCACTGCTTGCACGCCTTGAGCAGGCGCTGAACCGCCCAATTCGCCGCGTCGGTCTCTCGGCCACGCTTGGCGACATGGGGCTGGCAAAGGCCTATCTGCGCCCAGACAGCCCCGAGGAGGTGAATGACGTGGTCGCCGCGGGCGGGGGGGCTGAGTTGCAGCTCCAGCTGCGCGGCTATGTGACCGGTGACAAGGATGATGAGGGGCCATCGGCAACCGACGCCATCGCCCTCCATCTCTTCGGGCACCTTCGTGGCAGCGACAACCTGGTGTTCGCCGGCGCGCGCCAGGCGGTCGAAATCTATTCGGATCGATTACGAACGCTGTGCGAGAAGGAGCATCTGCCGCAGGAATTCTATCCCCATCACGCGAGCCTTTCTCGGGAGCATCGGGATTTCGTCGAACGGCGCCTGAAGGACGGCAGCGCACCGACCACGGCGATCTGCACCTCGACGCTTGAACTCGGCATCGACATTGGCGACGTGACCTGTGTCGGGCAGATCGGAGCCCCCTTCAGCGTGGCCTCGCTCCGGCAAAGGCTGGGCCGGTCAGGACGGCGTCCGGGCAAGCCAGCCATTCTCAGGCAGTATGTCGTCGAGGCGAAGCTCGCCCCGGCGAGCAATTTCTCCGACCGATTGCGACTGGGCTTGGTGCGGGCGACCGCGATGATCGAACTGCTGCTCGAGGGCTGGTGCGAACCACCGCAACGCGGCGCGCTGCACCTCTCGACGCTCGTCCATCAGATCCTGTCCGTGATTGCGCAGCGTGGCGGCGTTCGCGCTCAGCAGCTATATGGGATGCTGTGCCAGAAGGGGCCGTTTCGGCAAGTCGATACTCAGCTCTTTCTCGATGTGCTTCGGGCGCTGGGACACCCGGAGACGGCGCTCATCGAGCAGGCCGATGACGGATTGCTGCTGCTTGGCGCGATGGGCGAAAAACTGGTCGAGCATTACAGCTTCTATGCCGTCTTCCAGACGCCCGAGGAGTACCGGCTGATATCCGGAGGCAAGGAACTGGGCACCCTGCCGATCGACAATCTGATTGTTCCAGGAATGCTGCTCATATTCTCGGGGCGGCGATGGCTGGTGCTCGAAGTCCATGACCGCGATCGCATCATCATGGTCTCACCTGCAAAGGCGGGTGTTCCGCCGCTCTTCGGAGGCGATCCGGGCAATATCCATGACCGGGTGATCGAACGCATGTTCGACATCCTCGAGAACCAAAATCGCCCGATCTACATGGATCCAACCGCGCTGGAATTGCTTGAGCAAGCCCGAAGTCACTATGCCCAATTGCGGTTCGATCATGGTCGTATCGCGCAGCTGGGCGAAAATGCCGCTATCCTCGCCACGAGAACGGGTTCGATTCGAACCACAACGCTTGCTTTGGCCCTGCGCGCAGCCGGATTTACAGTCCAAGTACATGATGGTTTCCTGGAGGTTTTCGGGAAAGACGAAACACCTCCGCTAGTCGATACCCTTGCAGAATTGGCCACTGGCAAGGCTGCGGATCTTTTTGTGCATTCGCCTAATCTGCTGTTTGAAAAGTTCCATCCTCATTTGAGTGAGACATTGCTGCAAAGAGATGCACTTTCAGCTCGGTTGGACGCTGGCGGATTGGCTGAACTTTCCCGCTCACTCATCGAGTGAACGAATGCCCTTTATCAGGAACATGATGTAGCGCTTGAAGTTCAGCGATGTCGGCGAGGTAGGTCTAGGTACCCAATGAGGGCTTCGCGACAATTCGGCTAAGCAGATCCACTTCAGCGGTTCCTGCCAGATAAAGTTCCGGCACAGCAGGCGCCTCAGTCCGTCACGGCAGCGACTCAAAATCAGACCGACGATAGCCGTCAATCATTGCGCGCAACTTCGCTGGAGCAAGCACTTCGACCGCATCCCCCCAAGAGTAAAGATGCCAGGCCATCTCAAGCAGGCCGCAGGCGCGGAAGCGGACAATGAGGCTCCCGTCCGTCTCGGTCTCGACCGACTGGTCGGGGTGGAAGGCGAAACTCTTGGCGCGGGCCGCGGCTTCCGGCGTGAAGCGCCAGACAATATCTTCGATCTCGTTGTCATTGACATAGGAGCTGAAACCGCCGCGCGCGTGGACGCCGACATCGAAGTCAGCGATCGCCTCGAACGTCTCAGGCCGCAGCTTCGCCTCGACAATATCCTCAACCCGGTAGTGGCGCGGAACCTTGTCGGCCCGGTCGAGATCGCAGGCGACAAGGTAGCGGCGGATACCGAGCAGAAGGCCGTGCGGCGCGACCTTTCGCCAGCGCGGCGACTTGTCCCGCACACCTCGATAGAGAATGTCGATTGCCCGTCGGCCCTTGAGCGCGGTGACAAGGGTCTGATCGACCAGCTCGTTCGAAATCGGCCGTGGCCCAGGTCGCGCGGCGAGACCGAGCGCCTGGAGAAGCGCCTCCTCATCGACCTCGATCCGCGCCCTTGCACTTCTCGGGATCGTCGCAAGCACCTTCTCTTCGAGGCCCTTGAGGATCCGGGCCTCATTGGCTGCGCCGTCCTTGGCCAGCTTTTCGCTCGCTCGGGCGAGCACGGCCAACTCCTCCGGGCTGGGCGTCAGGAACGAGGTGATGCTGCTTGACGGCAACCGCCATCGCGGCCGCTGATCATCCTCGTCCACCCAGCGCTCGGCATCGATGAAGACCTCCATGAGCTTGACCGTCATGCGCTGAGCCGTGCGCCGGTCGCATTCGAACATCTCCTCGATTTCACCGAGGGTCATGCCGACCCGGCCTGCCGCACAGATCGCGAGCCGCAGCAGTTTGGCCGCATTATCGTAGGACATCGTCACCTCTTGGTTTTTCCAGACCCGGAACTTTGTCGTGCCCAGGCGACAGTTTCTGACGCCCCCTTCAAGCAATGTCGAGTCGTCGGCCAGTGGTGGTGCAGACGAACAACAGGAGGCCATTATGGCAGCTAAGGGTGGTAGTAATTATCGCAGTGCCTCGAGCGGGCGCTATGTGTCGCAGAGCCATGGGCGTGCCCGTCCGTCGACGACGGTCCGCGAGGCGCCCGGTCCGAGTGGGAGTTCTGGCCCCCACTTCCGCAGCGCTGAAACCGGACGCTACGTGACCGAAGGCTTTGCGGCGCGGCATCCGTCCACCACGGTGCGCGAGAAGTGAGCGAGCGGCCCGCGCCGTGGCGCGGGCCGCAAGCCATGACCGGCGAAGCCGACCGAGCAACATTCGGGACTTGCCGCGAAGGCGCGGATAGCGTCGATAGCAACTGGGGATGGGGAGCTTAGACGATGCGGAGGATTGGCGACGACTATCGACTGTCTGCATCCGACCTGATGCGCTTCAAGGTCTGCCGCCATGCGATCACGCTAGATCGCCGCCGGCTGGAGGGCGAGGCGCTCACTCCGGCCGCGGATAGCGCCGAGGCGAAGCTGGTCCAGGATCAGGGCGATGCCCATGAAGCGGCCTATCTGGCCCGGTGCCGCGACGCGGGGCGTCAGGTCACCGAGATCGAGAAGGACGGGCTGACCCTCGAGGAGAGCGTGGCCCGCACGATTGCTGCGATGGAGGCCGGCGCTGAGATCATCTTCCAGGGGGCTTTCCTGTCCGGGCCGTGGGGCGGCTATTCGGATTTCCTCGAAAGGGTCGAGCGCCCTTCAGCGCGCTGGGATTGGTCCTACGAAGTGGTCGACACCAAACTCAAACGCTCGGCTGACCCCAAGCACATTCTCCAACTGGCGCTCTATTCCGACCTCGTCGCCGAGATCCAGGGAACCACGCCCATCGCCGCCCATCTTGAACTCGGCAACGGAGAGCGCTTTACCGTTCAGCTCGACCAGGTCTCGTCCTACGCGCGGCGGGCACGAGGCCGGCTCGAAAACTTTCTGATCGAGCGTCCCGAAACCCGGCCCGAGCCGGTCAGCTTCTGCACTCTCTGTCCCTGGCGTGAGCATTGCGCGGCCGAATGGGAAGCCGCAGACAGCCTCGTCCTCGTCGCCAATATCAACCGCAGCCAGCGCGACAAGCTCGCTGCGGCCGGCGTCACGACGATCGTCGAACTGGCAGAGCGCGAAGCACCCGTGCCAAAGCTTGCGCCCGAGACGCTGGCGCGCCTCCAGGTTCAAGCTCGCCTCCAGGCCGCGCGGCGGCGGGGTGGCGGTCCAGCCTTCGAACTGCGTCCGCATGAAGCCGGGCGAGGCTTCGACCTGCTGCCCGCCGCCGACGATGGCGACCTTTTCTACGACATCGAAGGCGATCCATACTATCCGGGAGGCCTCGAATATCTCCACGGCGTTTGGTATCGCCACCTGGGCGACTGGCGCTTCCGCGCCTTCTGGGCGCACGACCATAAAGCTGAAGGCCAGGCAATCGACGATTTGCTCGGCTTCTTCGCCACCCACCTCAAGGCCCATCCCAAAGCGCACATCTACCACTATGCCAATTATGAGATCGCAGCGCTCAAGCGGCTCGCCATGGCTCATCGGATCGGCGAGGCGGTGCTCGACCAGCTACTGCGCGAGCGGCGTTTCGTCGACCTCTTCAAGGTGGTCGGCGGCGCCCTGATCGCCTCGGAACCGGGCTATTCGATCAAGAACCTCGAAGCGTTCTACATGGCGAAGCGTGAGGGCGACGTGGCGACCGCGGGGGCCAGCGTCGTCGTCTATGAAGAATGGCGTGAAAGCCGCGACCAGACGCTGCTCGACCAGATCGAGGATTACAACAGGACCGATTGTGTCTCGACCCAGCTCCTGCGCGACTGGCTGATCGCCGCTGCCCGGCCTGCCACTCATCCGTGGCCCAAACTCGCCGCCGATGCGCGAGTGGCCGGGGTCGGCCGTATCGAGGCCGATCTTGATGCCCAAGCCGAGCTCTATGAGAGTTTCGCACCCGCCAGGGCACGACTGGGCAAGCCGGTCGCCGATCTGCTCTTCGACCTCAACGCCTTCCACGCCCGCGAGGACAAGCCGGCTTACTGGACGATCTTCGATGGTCTCGCACGCGACAGCGAGGAACTGATCGATGATCTCAGCTGCGTCGGCGGGCTCGAGGCGGCGGGACCGCCGGTCCCCGACAAGCGCTCCTTTGAGCGCACCTACCGTTTCCCGCCGCAGGAGACGCGGCTGCGCGCTGGTGACCGCCCCTGCATCAAGCCCGCGGAAAGGCCTGAAGGTGTTAACCTCATCGCGATCGATCCCGGCGCCGGCACTGCCACTCTGCGCCGCGGCGCCAAGGAGCCCTTGCCCAGCCGACTCGACCTTTTGCCGGCACAGCCTCTTCGGACAGACAAGGTGCGCGAAGGGGTGGCAGCGGTGTCGCGCTCGATCATCGCCGATGATGGCCGCCACAGAGCGATCGAGGACCTCCTCACTTGTGCGGTGCCGCGCCTGAGGGGCCGCCTGCCCGGCGCACGGATCGTCGATCCCGAAGCGGATCTGATAACCGAAACGAGCGCCGCGATCGCGGCGATGGACGATACCGTGCTCGCCATTCAGGGTCCGCCCGGAACCGGCAAGACCTTCGTCAGCGCCCACGCGATCATGGACCTTGTCGCAGCCGGCAAGCGGATCGCCGTCGCCTCGCACAGTCACAAGGCGATTGGCAATCTCCTGAGGGGCTGCGCCGACCGCGCGCAGGAATTGGGCCTGCGGCCTCGGATCGTACACAAGGGGGGCGATGAGGACGAAGTCGCGGCCGGCCATGGCCTGATCACGCTCACGGACGACAATGACGCTCCCGAGATCCGGACCGCAGCAATCGTCGGCGGCACCGCCTGGCTGTTCGCGCGGATCGAGGACCCGATCTTCGACTATCTGGTCGTCGACGAAGCCGGCCAGGTCGCGCTCGCCAACATTGTCGCGATGGGGCGCGCTACGCGCAATATCGTGCTCGTCGGCGACCCGATGCAGCTCTCGCAGCCGACCAAGGGCGATCATCCCGGCGACAGCGGCATGTCGGCGCTCGCCTATCTGCTGGGCGGCGCGCGCATCGTGTCCGCCGATCGCGGCATCTTCATGCCGGTCAGTCGCCGCATGCACCCTGAGGTCTGCCGTTTCATCTCGCGTGCCGTCTACGAGGGGCAGCTCGACAGTCACCCAAGCGCGGGACTGCAATCGCTGCTCGTTGACGGCGCGGAGAGCTGCGGGGCGCGGTTCGAGCCGGTCGAGCATGAAGGATGTAGCCAGCACTGTCCCGAAGAGATCGATGCGATCCGCAGGGCGATCGACCGCCTCAAGGGCAGCCTTTATCGCGATCGCGAGGGACGCGAGCGCACGATAGGCGACGCCGACTTCCTCGTGGTCGCGCCTTACAATGCACAGGTCAACGCACTGCGCCTGGCGCTCCCCGGCATCCGAGTGGGCACGGTCGACAAGTTCCAGGGCCAGGAGGCGCCGATCTGCCTCATCTCAATGACGACCTCGAGCGTGGAGGAGATGCCGCGCGACATGTCGTTCCTCTTCTCGCTCAACCGGATCAACGTCGCCGTGTCGCGCGCCCAGGCGCACGCCGTGCTCTTCGCCAGCCCGCGGCTGCTTGAAGTTCCCTGCCGCACGGTGGAGGACATGACCCTCGCCAACACGCTCTGCCTCCTTGCCGAAATGGGAGGCGACAGTTTTTGACGTCTCCCCCTGCGATGAAGAACGCGTCGCAATCGAATCGGAGGTCGACATGAATTGGAACGGTAAGCGGATGGTTGGTCGTTTTGTCATTGATATCGACGGGTGCCTGCGCTCGAGCGACCACGAGGCGATCCGGGTGAGCGAACTCGCCGCGCTTCACGGCCGGCTCGAACCGTCGGCGCGCTTCGTCATGGAAGTCGACGGTGAGCTCATCCCGCTCGACGCTATCGACGTAGTGAGCTTGAGCGAGGCTCGCGTCGCCTTTTTCCGCTCGATCGGTCCCGCGATCACTCTGCGGGCTCCGGCACTGCCGTGCAGCCTGTCGCTAGCTGCATAGGCGGTGAATGGTGATCCGTGCCGGCCTGGCTGAACGGCTCTCCGGCCCGGCGCGCGAGCAGGATTTTGCAGAGCGCCAAAATCCGGGCAGGCTTGCGACGCACTGAGCGGGCCTTCCAGCATCGACTTACCGGGGATCACACCGATGCGGTGACAGGTCGCAGGCGCTATTTTCGAGGAGGAGCACGGAATGGATTTCGCGGTCTATGCAGCACTTGGTCTGGCGGGCGTGGCCGTCATCCTGGGCATCCTGATCCTGCTGAAGGTAGGGCGGCCGGCAACGATGCCCGAGGATATCTCGGCACGCCTGGCGTTGTTGGAGCAGATCGCAAGCTCGCTTCCCGCGACGTTCCGCGAGGAGGCCAGGACCGGGCGCGATGAGCTGCGGGCGACATTCGTCTCTCAGGCGGAGGTGCTGGATGGGCGGTTCGCGTCAATGGACGCCCGGATCGGCGAGGTCGGCAAGGCACAGACCGACCAGCTGACCGCCATGCGCTCCGAGGCGGCGGAGGGCCGGACTGAGCTGCGCTCGGCGTTCGGCTCTCAGACCGACGCCCTCGAGAAGCGCTTTGCCGCCGTGGAAACGCGGCTCGGAGAATTCGGCAAGGCCCAGACAGACCAGCTGGTCGAGATGCGGCGGGAGGCGGCCGAGGGTCGCACCACGCTTGAAGAGGCTGTGCGCAAGAACGCGGAAGGTTTCGCCGCGTCACAAGCGGAGCGCCTCAAGGAGACCAGCGACGGCGTCCGCAGCCTCTCCGATAGGCTCCTCACCTCGCAGCGGGAGGGACGCGACGAACAGCGCGCAGCGCTCGAGGCGGTCCAGGGCAAGATCGTGCAGCTGACCGACAGTAACGAGAAGCGCCAGGAGGCGCTGCGCGAGACGGTCGCCGGCAGCCTCGATACCCTCCGCACCGACAATGCGGACAAGCTCGAGAAGATGCGCGCGACGGTCGAGGAAAAACTGCAGGGCACGCTGGAGAAGCGGCTCGGCGAATCCTTCCAGCTCGTGAGCGAACGCCTCGAGCAGGTCCACAAGGGGCTTGGCGAGATGCAGAACCTCGCCACCGGCGTGGGCGATCTGAAGCGCGTCCTCAGCAATGTGAAGTCACGCGGCGGCTGGGGCGAGGTCCAACTCGGCATGCTGCTCGAGGACATGCTGACGAAGGACCAGTTCGCGACGAACGTCCGTATCCGGCCCGATTCCGGCGAGATCGTCGAATTTGCGGTCCGGCTGCCCGGCCGTTCCGGCGAGGACATGCCGCTCTGGCTGCCGATCGACGCAAAGTTTCCGCATGAGGATTACGACCGTCTCCTCGTCGCGCAGGATAGCGGAGCGGTCGATGACGTCGAGAAGGCTGCGCTGGACCTTGAGCGAGCCATCAAGCTTCAGGCGAAGACGATCTGCGAGAAATACGTCCACCCGCCGCATTCGACCGATTTCGCGATCATGTACCTGCCGACCGAAGGCCTGTTCGCCGAGGTGATCCGCCGCCCCGGCCTTGCCAGCGAGATTCAAACCAAGCACCGCGTCATGATCCAGGGGCCCACCACGCTTGCCGCGCTCCTTAGCAGCCTGCAGATGGGGTTCCGCACGCTGGCGATCGAAAAGCGTTCAAGCGAGGTCTGGCAGGTCCTCGGCGCAGCGAAGGCCGAGTTCCTCAAGTACGGGCAAGTTTGGGAGAAGCTCGGCAAGCAGCTCGACACCGCCCGCAAGACCGTAGACGAGGCTGGCAAGCGCACCCGTGCGGTCAGCCGCAAGCTTCGAGACGTAGAGACGCTGGAGGGATCCGAAGCACCGGCACTCATCGATCTCGTGCTGGGCGAGGAAGACGACCAGGAACTCTTGTCGACTGAAGCGATAGATTCATCAGCCGCCGCTGACATCAGCAGGGGCGGGGTAGAGCCATCAAAATAATGAACAGACGACCAGTTTAAGCACTTCGAAGGCGACTTCGCTGCGTCGGCTATGTCAGCGGAATCTCCTATAGAACGATCTTACTTATGCCCACGAGGACAAGCGGCAGTCACCTTATGTCACCCAGCTTGACAGGAGGGCAGCAAGTTGCCGCATCATTTTGCCGTCTGGAGACCGAGCGAGAATTTGAAAAGCTGACTCGGGATGAAACCCATATCCTTCCAGCGGTGTCGTTAGCAGCATGAGCTGCTCCCATGGGTCCGTGTCGCCAAGGACCGACAAAATGGTATCGAGGCCGCTCAGGATTTCGTTATCGACGAACTGGGCAGCGGGGAAACCCACTCTCCCATGATAGGTAACGCCCAGTAGCCGCCGCTGGCGGTATTGCTCATCGACAACCTCGACACCGCTGCCAAGCCGGGCAGCAACCTCGGCGTAGCTGAGCATTCCGCCTGCGCGCTCGGCCATTTCCTTCCGGAATTGGTCACTTTTGGAATCCGCCTCTCCTTGTGTTTGGGCGGTCGGCATTACTTCCTCCTGCGTGGCGCGATCCCGATGCATCAAGCTGAAAGCCGCATTGCGGGACAATCCCATACGATGCTGACACACGCAGTTATCGGAATTGCCCTGCATATCCTTCATTTGCCGTGAAGGTGAACTCCATAAGTCAATGCACGATAAGATGTTGCTGACTATGGGAGAGCTTATATGCGGAGAGGAAGGCCTGGGACGGGTGTAGAAGCTTTGAAGAGAAGCATTCGTGTTCGTTTTTGGTATAAAGGTTCCCGATGCCGCGTTAATCTGCAGATGGCGCCCACGAAGGCCAATATTCGAGCAGCGGAACGGCTCATGGTGCGTGTGCGGGAGGAGATAGAACTCGATATCTTCGACTTCAAACGGCATTTCTTTCAATCGAGAGATGCCTTGCATTCTCAATTCGATGCATTTGCCCAGGCATGGCTGGGGCAGCTCGTACTCGCGAAATCGACCCTTGAAGGCTACAGGAAAGCCATGCGGCAGATTTGGATACCTGCGTTCGGCAGCCGTCATCTTGCCCATATAAGCCTTCGGAAATCCGCGAGATCATCTGCGAACGCGTCAAGACGGTGTCGGCCCGGACGATCAATAACGACCTGATTCCTCTGCGTGCTCTGTTCCGGACCGCGATCGAGGAGGGGCTGCTCGATCGTTCGCCGATGATGCCGATCCATAACCTCAAGATCCCGGATCATCTTCCCGATCCCTTCACCAGGGAGGAGATGGAGGCGATACTGACACATCTGAAAACCAATGCTCCCGAACAGGCATGGAACTGGTACGAGTTCGCCTTCGGCACCGGCATGCGGCCGAGCGAGCAGATCGCTCTCCTCTGGGAGGACATCGACTGGGTCGGAAATTCGGTTCGGGTCAAGCGCGCCAGGGTCCGGGCTCAGCTGAAACCGACAAAGACCTATCAGGTTCGCGATGTGTTGCTCAGCGATCGCATGATGGAGGTGCTCAAGCGACAGAAAGCGCACAGCTTCGAAGAGGGCAGGGCGCCGATCTTCCTCAATCCGATGACGGGCCGGGCATGGCCGGATGTTCAGGAACAGAGGAAAACGTACTTCCAGCCGGCACTCAAGGCTCTCGGAATCCGCAAGCGTCATGCCTATTGCACACGAGCGACTTTCGCGACCACGGCGCTGATGGGTGGCGTCAATCCATCCTATATCGCTCGTCAGCTGGGGCACAAGAACGCCGCCGTGACACACAAGCACTATGCGCGTTGGATCGATGGTTCCGATAGCCGGAAGGAGGCGAGGAGGGTCAGCCGGTTGTTCGGTCGCGCCTGACGCCTGTTGAAAGCACTTGCGTCGAGAAAAACAGGCCTCGAAATGATTTTGGCCACGATTCCGCTTGGAATCTCAAGGGATTGATGAGGGGTTTTGGCCACGCCCTCCAAACCATCCAAACAATATCAACTACTTGTCTGGTGACCCCTACGGGAATCGAAAAAAAAACCGGATTTTCAGGGCACTACAGGGTATCAGAGGGGAAATAAACCGCTGTTTTTCAACAATCCGATTACCCTCGAATACCCTCCAATGCCCTAAATGGGCCACCTGATTGGGCCACCTACAGTGACAAGTGGCCCACTACCATTATCCCGTGAACAGTCAACCCGCCGAGCTCGAATAGCTGTCGAGCGACGCCCTCTGGATCGTCGTATATCAGGGAGCGTGAGCATCGGTGCGGGCGGCCAAAATATACCATCTTGTTAACCACTTCTGCGTGTCGGTTCCCCTCATAACGGCGAATTGCCGAACGAGGGATTTCAGGCATGATGCGCTCGGAACATTCCGTTCCGACCAGGGGGGGCAAGAACGGGGCATCGGCGCGGTTTGCCGATGACGCCCAAGTGGGACGGAGAGCGATGCCCATGAAACAGGATGCTCATATTCAACCCATGCTGGACGTGCACGGCCGCCCAGCCGTTTTCGCGCCTCTTTGCAAGTCGATCATCAACGCAAGAGCGATGTCGACAGCGGCGTTTGGATCTCTCTGTTCCGATCCGGGAGGCGAGATGCTTCTCGATCTCTATTGGCGCGAAAGCCAAGGGTTGAAGACATCCCTGACAAGCATGTGGCTCGCCTCGAAAGCGTCGGAGATGACGGCCCGCCGCTGCCTGGCGGTGATGGAGGAACAAGGAATTGTCGAGCGAATGCCCGATCCTTCCGATGGACGCCGCACCAACGTGCGGTTCACGGCGGAGGGCCGCAAGAAGATGGACGACTGCTTCAGCGCCCTTCTCGTCGGCTACGCAGAGACCTGTCAGGACTGCGCGCGCAATTGCCATGATGGGCCGTCGTCAGATGGCTGTGCCAGCCTTTGGAACAGCATACCCTTTTGTGCCTTGCTTGGCGACCTATCCGTCACCTCCACAGGTCGAAGGCAATGAAGTAACCGCCTGACTCAGCATCACGCCATTGCTCGGGAAAGCTGATCAGGATCGATGCCGATACGCTCCCCGATCGAGCGGGGCATCTCGGCGCTGGTCTCCCGACGACAACGGTGTTGCCGCCGGGAGTGATAGCCGCGCCAAATGGCTTGGCCCGACGCGGGGGCGACTTTTAGCAAAGGCCTCGACAACATCCAGCGCAGATGATCTCCGCTTGCCGTTGCGGAGCGTCATTGCAACGTATCCCATTGCTGCGTGAGAATCCGGCGGTAGCCGGTTTCGGTCATCCATCTGGCGCGGCGCAGATGATCCTCCCAACAATGCCGCGTGCGCTCGGGCTCGGCGAGGGGGTCGCGGTGCAGCACGATCCGGGCAACCTCCTGCCAGTCTGCGCCTTCGGCGTCAGCATCGAGCAGCCGCAAATAGGTGATGGTATGCTGATCGTCATAGGGCGTGATGTTGTCGGACCAAGGCACGTCGTCCGCAACATCAGGATCCAATTCGGGCTTCGGCTTCTTCACCTTGCCTCTCCTTCGAGTGCGGACCACGCGCTAGTTTGTCGACTTTGGCTTAACGTTGGCGCGGTTCAGTTCGAGGAGAAACCAATCTCGAAACTTTCCCATATGTTCTCCCGCATCAGCGACAATCTGCGCCACTAGCTCCTCACTTAGATCATCCTTCTTCAGGTCTAGATCTCGAAGAGCACACGTCACCATATGACGTTGAAAGACGTATATCGCATTACGGATATATCCACGCACGATCATCTCAATCGATCGCTCATTACCGTTTGCGTCATTGATGAGCTTTTCTATGGCCACAACCGTAGGATTTGGATCAGCAATCGTCTGCTGCATTTCCGGCGTCAGCTTCCTTTCCAGATCAGGCATAGATTACTCCGGATCGCTTACTCAGGCCATGCCGGAATATTCGCACGGGCATACCCGGCAGACAAGGCTTGGCTGTAGCCAACTCCATCGGACTTCCTTCCGCAGTATTACCATTGAACCGCCGGTCACGGTCAATACGGATCTGAGGAGAGGAGGAGATGCCGCGTGCGCGGAAGGTTCTCTCCATACTCCATCATAGTCCTCGTGATCTCACGTCGCGTCGCCGTTGTGGGAGGGAAGAGGGGCTTGGGCTGGAGGATAGCCTTCAGCTGGAGAATTTCTCATGGCCCTTTCGCGGACCAGCGCCGATCCCCGCTTGCACGCCGCCGCCGCCAGCATCGTCAAATCCCTGGGCGGCGAATGGAAGCCATCGGGCGCAATGTGCCGGTGCCCCGCTCATGACGACCATCGCCCAAGCCTGTCGGTCCGGGTCGGTGAACGCGGTATCCTGTTCAAATGCTTCGCGGGCTGCTCAACGCTCGAAGTCATTCGCGCACTTCGCGGTGATCGGCGTAGCATCCCTTCGAGCGAAGGCGGCTGCACCATGCCCGATGGACGGAAGCGTCAGCTGTCGGGGCGGATATGCTCGCTCTGGAAGGAGGCTTCCCCAGTCAATGATACACCGGCCGATGCCTATCTGGCATCACGCAGACTGGCTGGTTCGCATCCCTCGCTCCGCTATCATGATCGGGTTCCTTACGGGCGCGGGGAGACCGTCCGTTTCCGCCCCGCGCTGCTTGCCGCCGTGGAGTGCGATACCGGCGTCGTAGCCCTTGAGCGGCTATTCCTCGATCTTTGCACTGGTCTGCCAGTCACTGATCTCGATCCGCCGAAACGGCTTCTGGGCCGTCCTCTTGGCGGCGCGGTTCGTTTTGGCGCGGCGACCAGTGTGCTCGGCCTTGCGGAGGGCTGGGAGACCGCATGGTCCGCGCATTTTCTGCTGGGCATTCCGGTCTGGGCCGCGCTTGGGTCCGATCGCTTGCCGTTCGTCACCATTCCCGAGCGGGTCGAGCATCTCATTCTGCTCCCCGACGACGATCCGCCCGGACGACGATGTGCGCGGCGGGCTCGTCATGCGCATGCGCGGCCCGGCCTTATGATCGAGACGAGATTCCCCGGCGGCGGCTTCAACGACTGGAACGACCGGCATCGCGCAGAAGGGGGAGAGGGAGGGAGGGAGGGAGGTGGTTGGGGCAGGCAACCTGACGGTCAGCTGCGCTCCGCACATTCAGGCACATGCGGCGGAATGGACGCCGACGCGGCCCTGACCAGCCCGCCATATTCGACAAGGAGACGAGCCTTGACCTCGCCACAACCGAGCTATCCTGCCATGCTGCCCCTCTCGAAGATCGTGAAGGGCGACAATCCCCGCCGCTATTTCGACCGGAAAAAGCACGACGAGATGGTGGCTTCCATCCGGCTACGCGGCATAATCCAGCCCATATTGCTTCGCCCGAGGGGCGATGTCTTCGCCATCGTCGCCGGAGAGCGCCGTTACCGGGCAGGGCTGGAGGTCTACGGCCCCGACGGCGAAGTACCGGTCATCATCCGCGAGATGACGGACCAGGAGGCGCTCGAAGCTGCGATCGCCGAGAACGACGACCGTGACGATCCTTCGGAGACCGAGCAGGCGGATGCCGCCGTCCGCTACCTCGCTGCGTGCCAGGGCGACCGGGCCGAGGCCATACGGCGGCTCGGATGGTCCCGCGACAAGTTCGATCGCCGCCTCGCGCTCGCCGAGCTTTCGGACACCGTAAAGTGCGCGCTCGACGAACGCAGGATCAAGCTCGGCCACGCCGAACTACTCGCCGCGGTTCCCGGCGACAAGCAGGACAAGGCCCTCGAAACGATCCTGAAAGCCGGTCTCGACGTGAACAAGACGCGCGAACTGCTGATGCGCGTCACGCAGCACCTTGGCAGCGCATGCTTCGACAAGAGTGAATGCACGACCTGCCCGTTCAACTCGGCCACGCAACGCGCGCTTTTCGAAACCCATGTCGACGACGGCTATTGCACCAACGCAGCGTGCTTCGATCTGAAGACGGAAGCCGCAGAAGTGATCCGTTTCGAACAAGAGGAGCGCGCGGCGAAGGCAGCACGGGCCGCGGCTCCGCCCCACGTCGAGACAGTCGAAGGTGACGAAAACGATGATGTGATCGACGAAACCGTATCATTGACCGACTCTCAGCCGCTCTCGGAAGATACGACCTTGGACCTGGACAGCATCGCGATGCGCGCGCCTACGCCCGCCGCGCCGGTCAAGCCCGCGACCAGCGCCAGTGCCGCGGACAAAACGGCCGTCACCGCCAAATCGATTGCAAATCGTACCACCGAACTTCGCGAAGCGACTTGGCGGACTGCGCTCGCCCGGGCGCTGGCAGGCAATGCCGCTCACGCGCAGACTACCATCCTTGTCGCCGCGATGTCGGGTACGCTCTCGCAGATCAAGCCTGACACGCTGACGTCGCGCGCCGGCATCCTGGTCGGCGCCTCGTTTCCGAACCTCGACTATAGCGCCAAGATCGCGGCGATCCGCGCGCTGCCCGACGCCCGGGCGGCGAACGTGCTGTCCGTCATCGGCGCCGCTTACGCCAAAGATGTGGCCAGCTTCGGCCATGTCGCCGATCTCGCGAGGATATTCGAGGTCGACCTGCGCGACAGCTGGAAGGTCGATCAGGCGTTCCTCGAGCGATACACCAAGGACGAGCTCAAATTCATTGCCCGGGAATGCGGCCTCATCGCGCATGTGGGCGAAAAGCGGTTCGCCAAGATGCTCGCGTCGAAGAAGCCCGAGCTGATTACCGGCATGCTCAATCGCATCGGCTTCGATTGGGCTGGGCGCCTGCCGAGCGCGATGACCCTCGACGGCACCTATGGCCCGCCCCCGGATCGCGCTGTGCCGCACGCCAAAGCGCCGATCCCGGAACTCGCTGCCTGACCCGCTTCCCCACACTCCCAGACAAAGGACTACCGACATGCTTGTTACAAGCCTGCTCCCGCTGCTCGCCCGCTATTCGCTCGGCCTCGACCTCGTTGCCGGACCCGACGAGACCGTCACCCTGACCATCATTCCGCGCAAGGCGGACCCCAAGTCTGCCGCACTCGACGCCAGCGAGACCCGGCCGATCTCGATCACGGCCAGCGCGGCGGAGATCGATGCGGAATTGGCCCGTGGCGCAGACGGCGCGCTGGGCCAACTTATCGCCACGCGCAGGACGCTCGCCGACCAGGTCGCGGAGCAGCGGCAGGCTGACGAGGACGCGAAGGCCGCCGCCGCGGAAACTGCGAAGGCAAAGGCTGCCAAGACTGCGGCAACCAAGCCCCCAGCGCCGACCAGCCCTCCCAAAATCCAGACGCCGACCAGCCCGCCGGCCGACGCCAAGCCGGATGAGCCCGCCACCCTGTTCTGAGCGGCGCCGTTCGCACTGTCCCATCATCAACACGGAGGTTCGTATGCAGATCAATCACCTCAGGCGCGCCTATCGCTACGATGGCATCGATCTTCCGGTGCCGCCACACCTCGCGGGCGACCCCGATGCCCTGCGTGCCTACCACGCGACGCTCTATCCGGCGATCCTCAACGCCGAGATGATCGATGGCGGCGTAACCGGCGGCGCGCACGTCACCGAGTATCGCCGCGCGGTCGGCACCAAGGGCTGATCGATGCCGCAACGCAAGCGCGCGGCCATCCCGGCCGCACCCCACAGAAGCCTCATCGAATGGATCGAGAACGATGGCAACTCGACCGATATCTCCCAGCCTGCCTGCAGCAGCCAAGCCCAGGCGCTCCATGCGCGGATCCTCTCCGATCCCAGCAACGGAAACCGCGAAACCCCCGAACCGCTTGCATCCCCATCCGGCTTGCGCCTCCCGCCGCTCGGTTGATCTTGCGGGGCGTGTCGTCGCGATCTCGGCGGATGTCCCCGCGATATTCGATGCGCCGCTGCCGCCACATCACAAGCTGATCGGCCGCTGGGTCGCCGCGCGGGAAACGTCGTCGGAACTGTACACGCGCGCGGCTGCCCGTCGGCATATCGAAGGCGTTTTCAACGCCGCCGTGCTCAAAATCCTCGATCCCATTGAAATCGCCGATTTCAGGGTTGCCGTCATTCTCAACGAAGAGGACGGCACGCCGGCTATTGCCGTGATCTGCCACAGCCTGGGCCAGATCGACCTCGGGTGGATCGAAACCGGCAATGCCCCCATTTCGTGGCGCGCCGCCGCGTACAGGGCGCTCGAGCAGTGCCTCGGCCGTGTCCTTCCGATCTTCGGCTACCGGGATCTCTTCAACGAGATTTCAATGTACTATTGGGACGGCGAGATCGACGACGAGGGCGCCCGCCAAAGCCTGATAGCCTATCACGGGGCGGGTGCAGACGAGCTCGATGAACTCACGCTGCCGTCCGAGATGAACGCGCGGCGGCCCGAATGGATGATCGAGGCAAACGCGGCGCCACCGGCGCGGCTCCCAGCCGGTCTGCGGCAGAAGCTGGCGAGATTGCGCACGGCGCATAAGGCCGTCGGCTCTCTCCGGCCCGAACGCAACGCCTGGGACTTCGATTTGCAGGTCGCCTACGACTATATCCCCGGCATCGAGGAATGCTCGTCCCTCCCACCACTCACGCTCGTTCCCTTCGACCACTTCGCGCGCGAACTGGATGACGTCGGCCGCAACGGCATGGAGATGGGCTTCATGGAGGTGGCCGGGCTCTGCCCACTGCCGGATGCAAACCACATCGACGACTGGTTCGCGTCGCTGCGGCTCGGCGCGGAATTCCTGCTCGCAGCGCAAGAGCTGATCCAGCTCGATCCAGCCCAATTTTGAGGTATCTCATGTCCGAACATTCAACCCAGTTCGAAGCCGCTGGCGGCGGTCTGGTCCTGAGAGGAGCGATCCTGCTCTACCGCAGCGAGGGTCCGCGTAATTTCAGTTCCCATGGTCCCCATCGCGGGGATGCGGCGGCGTTCGCCAGCATGCACGCCGTCGAGCATGACGAGGAGGGCCGGCCGACGATTGCGGCGGGCGTCCCGTTGTCGCGCGCGCATCTGCGGCAATGGACTGAAGCCCTCGGGCGGACGGTCCGGCCGGAACTTCTTCCGGAAAACGTGCTGGTCGCTCACCCCGACATGCTCGCATGGTGGGTGCCGGAGCAGGTGCGTCCGGCCTATTTCGACCTGTCGACGCGCTTGGCGGGGCTTCGGGTCCTGACGGAACGAACCGTCGTGCCGGTCCCCTATCCCGCACATCTGTTCATCGCCACCCGGTCGCGTCTCGGCGTGTACGCGCTTCCTGTGAACGAGCGCCCCACTGCCGACACCCGCGTGCTGCACTCACCTATCCTCAATGTCTTCGTCAACGGCTCACTTTGCTGGGGCAATATCCCGATACCGAGAGCGATCGCCATCGCGTCCATTCCGGAGTTCGAGCGAGCGGTGTTCGACAGCTGGTCGACGCACCCCAATCCGGGACAGGAGTTCACCGTCAGCGGCAAGGGCGGCCTGGTCAGGCTCTGGGACGATCTTGCCGCCCGCCGGGCGAAGCGCTTTCCGGTCGGACGTCTCAAGGCCTTCGGCGCCGGCGCCCGAGGGCCTGCGCGCCGAGCCTCGGTCGAGCCGATGACCGTCGGCAAAATCATCGGAGGCGCGAAATGACGACCCTACTCGCCGACGATCCCACGGCGGCCGCGCTGCTTGCCGATGTGCCCTGCTATCCGGTCCCGCTCCAGGGAGGATCGCCCGCCCTCGACGCGCTTCGCGCCGCTCGCGTCGGACACGGCCTCGCCGTGGGGAATGACGGCGTCCTGCTGATTCTGCGCCGTCCATGGCTCGCGCTCGACATCCCCGTCACGCCGCCGATCGCCGCGCACCTTCCTTATGGCAGTGTCGGCGGCCCCAAGGCAGACCTGCGCTGTGGATTCATCCCCAGCGAACATCTCGCATCGATCCTCGATTTTCTACGCGCCGCTCTGCCGAATGAGGCGGCGGCATTCGTTCTCTGGAACGAGGCGACGCGGGAGTTCGCCGTGGAATTTCCCGTCATTGACGAGGCCACGCCCTCGCGCCTCGTCTACCGCACGCCGGTCCTGTCGCCGGACTGGCACATGATCTGCGACATCCACAGTCACGGGGCGGGCGCATCCTTCTTCAGCGCCACCGACGATGCCGACGACGCGCATGCGACGAAGATATCGCTCGTGTTCGGCCGGTTGGACCAGCCCGACGGCCCCACGAGAGCGTCGCGCCTCTGCGCGGGCGGCATGTTCATTCCGCTGCCGCGCAGCCCATTCGCAGGAGACCATCATGCCGCCTGACACCAGCGACCGCCATTTTCTTCCAGCCGCATTCGGCGACCGCATGCTTAAGGTTCTGCTCATAGGCTGCGGCGGCAACGGCGCACAGATGCTTATGGGACTCGCCTCGCTCGACACGGCGCTGCGCGCGATCTCCTCGCGATCGCTTCATGTCACCGTGGTCGACGACGATATCGTCACCGAGGCCAACCTCGGCCGACAGCCCTTCTTCCGCTGCGACCTCGGCAACCCCAAAGCGCGGACGCTGACCGAGCGGATCAACCTCGCGCATGGCCTCGCCTGGAAGGCGGTTCACGGACGCGCGCCCGGCAAGATCGGCGTCGAAGGCGCCGATATCCTCATCACCTGCGTCGACACGGCCTCGGCCCGCCGTGCGATCGGAGCAGCACTCGCCGAGGAAAGGAACATTCCCGCCTACTGGATGGACCTCGGCAATCGCGCGAGCGACGGTCAGTATCTGATCGGCTGTCCGGGCCGCGCCGCGGCCAAGGATCGCCCACGTCTCCCGACCGTGCTCGAATATTTCCCCGAGCTCGCCGACGACGGCGTGCCCGACGACAATGCCCCATCGTGCTCGGTCGCGGAGGCGCTCGAACGCCAGTCGCTGTTCGTCAACCGCGTCATGGCGAGCCACTCCCTCGCGCTGTTGTTCGATCTGCTTGGCCGCGGTTCGATCGGCCACGCCGGCGCCTTCATCAATCTCGCGAGCGGTCAGGCCGTCCCGATCCCGCTTCCGCGCGGCGACTGAGACTACCTGCATTGCCCTGTGCAAGCCGGTCCCATGCCGGCCCAAACCGCACGTCAATCCGGCGGAGCGACGGAAGAATCTTGCCCCCAAAAACCCACACAAAGGAGACCATATATGGCTTCAGTTCAGGAAAATGGCTGGACCCTGCACTATACTATTGGCCGCGTGCTGGCCGCCAAGGTGAGGCCGGGTGATATCGTTCACATGCCGGGCGGGCGCGGCGATTTGATGGTGCTCGGCGGGCGCGCCCCTCAGCGCGCCAACGACCGCGGCAGCGTGCTCGTGCGTGATCCGCTCGCCGAGTCCAGTGATGGCATGGAAATGCCACTCCGCGCATTGGGGATGGTCTGGATCAGCGCCGCCGGTGGCTGGTCGGAGATACTGGCGTGAGAGGCTATCATGTCCATGTCTTTACGACGATCAGGGTCAAGGTTGCGGTGACCGCCGAGGATCATGCGGACGCCATGCGGCAGGCTGACGCTATTGTCGGGTGCGGGATTTTCCCTGTTCGTCTGTTTCCGAATGTCGCTGCCGTGCTGTACGCGGAGCCAGCCGAGGAGGTCACCGGCTATCTGGTCGACGAAACGGACGATCCCGAATTCGAGAACAGTCGCTCCTACGATGCCGAATACCGTCCTTGCGGCGCGGACGACAGTTCGGGCTGCCCCTGAGGAAGGGGAGAGGGGATGGGGGAGGTGCTCCGCGTGATGGAGCAATCTGGAGAACCCCCATGCAAATCGAACTTCGGCGCATCTCCTATAGTGCCGCGCTATCGCAGGAAACCGCTGCTTTTACCGCAGAGGTCTGGATAGACGGCGAGCTTGCTTTCCATGCGCGCAACCAGGGATCGGGCGGGGCGGACTTCTATCATCAGGTCGGCCGGTGGACAGAAACCGACGTCGATGCCTGGCTCACGGCCAACCGACCGCCGCGCTGCCTCGGCGATATCGCCTGCGATCATGATCTCGAGATCGAGGTGAGCGATCTTCTCCTTCGCGCCGTCGAGGGCCGCCGCCTGAAGCGTCTGCTCCGCACTAATCTGGTCACGATTGAGCGTGATCAGATACTGCAATATCCGCTGCGCAAGCGGCCACTCGCGATCGTTGCCCGCGCCGTGCGCGCCACCAATCCCGATGCCGTCATCGTCAACGACGCCGGCGACGATGTGTTCGCGCGCGCCCTGGCCGTGCTGCTCGCCAGCCGCTGACACGCCGGATCGGAGATCGCCATGACCGACAGCTTCGATCCCGCCGATGCGGGATGCTGGATGGCGCACGGCCGTCCGGCCCACCAGGCGCATGCGCTCGCCGACGCCTGGCGCCGCTTCCCCGATCTGCCGAACGACGCGCCGCTCGACGAGCGCATGGCGCGTGCCCGCGAGCGTGTCCAGGCGCTTCGCCCGCTCAACGAGGCGATCCGACTGGAAACCGAGCGCCAGCGCACGGCCGCGAACTTCGCCTGCATCGAATGCCAGATCGCGCAGGGCAGCACTGACAGCCGCAATCCCGCCATTCTTCATGCCCGCGACGTTCATGGCTATGGTTGGGACGCTGCGGTTGCCTATGCCGATGGGAAGTATGCAGCCGTCGCGGGCTGGCCAGCGCGCCCACCGTCGCCGTCCCGCGCTGAGCAACAGGATGTTCGCCCGCCGGCATACCAACAGGGATTTCTCGATGGCGGCGGCCAGCCCGATGACATCTTCGACGTCGCGCGACGATCTTTCGCCGCCACGCCGTCCGAGATCGACCGTCCTGACAACCCGCGCGTCGCACGGCCGCTTCCCAGCCAGTGGCCAAGCCCGACCGACATGCCCGCGCCCGTATCATGGCAGCGGCGCCTGCTCCTGCTCGGCGCTTCGGAACGCGAGGCAGGGACGATTGGAATCCTCGCAATGCTGCGCGAACGGCCTGGACATGAGGCTGCGGCGCTGTTTGTGGTCGACGCCGAAACCGGGCTGCATCCGCCATCGGGTTTGCCGGCCCCGCCGCCCGGCGATGACGCCGCGCTCCGCCAGATCCTGCGCCAGGGCGACTATACCGATATCCTGATCGTCGCCGACCACGCGGAGCTCGCCCGGCTCGATGCCGACGCCGATATCCTGCCACTCGCGCGAACGATGGAGCGAACCCGCAATTCGGTGCTCCAGCAGCGGGCGCAGTTCCGCCTCTGGCTTGCCCGCGGCCGTGCACCCGATGAACAATTCGCTGCCGGCCACATCCGATGGAGCAAAATGGCCGCCGGGCTCTCGGGACGCCTCGGCGATTTCACCGCCCGCTATGCGGGGCCGGCTAGCCCCCGCGGCCACCGCATCGTCGTCGAGGACGCAAGCGGCGACCTCGCGCGTGGCTATCGCACCCCGGTCGGCCAGGAACTCCATCCCGAGATCGTGATCGGCAACAAAGCGCATACGCGAACCGCGATGGCCGACCTGTTGCGCCAATATGCCGCGTCGCTTCGTCTGGGCTGAACCAACGCCGGACCCGACGCCCGGCGCGAGGCTCCGCGCCACGCCCTGACACCCGACCCGCCTGACATCCGACCGGGCCGCCGCGCCGTGCCCGCAAGACCACCGAAAAGGAAGCATTCCATGCGAAACAGTGCATCCGCGCTGGCTCTCCAGCTGTGCCTCGACTTCGACCAGCCGGTCGCACCAGCCAAGCCAGTCGGACCCGTGGATCCGGAGCCGACACTCTTTACGGCAACCATCGTCGATACCGCCCGACCTTCGGTCGAGGCAGCTATCGACTTCTCCTTAGCCGCGGGACGGACCCTGGCGCCCTCATGGAAGGAACGCGCACGCGACAATGTCGAGGCGATCAGGCTGCTGAACCTGCTCGATCGAGAGCAGCGGTCTGCATCGCCGGCCGAGCAGGAAGCGATTTCCAGGTTCATCGGCTTCGGCGCGTCGGAACTTGCCAACAACATGTTTGCCCGTCGCGAGCATGAGTTCCGCGAGGGTTGGGAGGAACTGGGGCAGTCCCTGGTCGCCGAGACGACCGATGTCGAACTCCAGTCGCTCAAACGCGCGACGCAATATGCGCATTACACCCCCGAATACATCATCCGGGCCATGTGGGACGCTACCCGGACCCTCGGCTTTGCCGGCGGGCAGGTTCTGGAACCGGGATGCGGCAGCGGCCTCTTTATGGGGCTCCGGCCGGATGCGCTGTCCGAGGACACGGTGTTCGTGGGCATCGAGAACGATCCCGTCACCGCGCGGGTCGCAAGCGCGCTTTATCCAAACCAGGTCATCCGCTGCGTCGATTTCGACAAGGCATCGCTGCCGGACGACTTCGACCTCGCAATCGGCAATCCGCCCTTCTCGAACCTCACCATCCAGAACCGGACCGAGCTCGGGAAGCTTGGCCTATCGCTTCACGATTATTTCATCGCCAGATCGCTCGAGCATCTGCGCCCCGGCGGCATCGCCTTGTTCGTGACCTCACGCTATTCGCTCGACAAGAGCGATCCCAGGGCCCGCCACCATATCGACGGCATTGCCGATTTCCTCGGCGCGGTGCGCCTTCCGGGCAAGGCGATGCGACAAGAGGCGGGCACAGATGTCGTCGTCGATATCCTGCTCTTCCAGAAGCACACCCCCGATGCCCTTCCGCGCACACAGAACTGGATCGAGCTGGCCGAAATCCCCGACAGCGACGAAGGTTTCGGGCCGCTTCGGATCAACCGCTACTTCCTCGACCATCCCAATCATGTGCTGGGGCGCCACGAATGGCGAAGCGGGCAGTTTGGCATGGACTATAATTGCGCAGCCGAGCCCGACGTAGACCTCCCGGTCGCCCTCGCGGCCACATTGTCCGCGATCGCGTCGAAGCACGCAGGCGCCTGCAAGCCGATCGAGCGCGCGACCTCGCTGCGCGACACGCTCAAAGTCACGCAGGATGTGCAAGTCGGCACCGCCGCCGACGAAGCCGAGTTCAAGGAAGGCAGCTATCTCGTTTCTGGCGGCGTCCTGCATCAGATCGTGGGTGGCATCTCGACCGTCGTCGGCGTCAAATCCGGCCGCGGCGGCACCGGCCTGTTTCCCAAGCACGCCGCCATCATCAAGGCCCTCATCCCAATCCGCGATACGGTCCGCGCGATCCTGCGCGCGCAGCTCAATGACCGGCCCTATGCCGCACTTCAGGAGACGCTGCTCAACCACTACCGGCAATTCGCCAAGAAATATGGGCCGATCAACCGCACCATCACCAGCATTCGTACCGATCCGGAGACAGGGGCCGAGAAGGAATATCAGCGCCGCCCGAACCTTCAGCCTTTCCTCGACGACCCGGACGTTTGGCTGGTGGCTTCGATCGAGACCTATGACGAGGCAAGCGATGCCGGCACGCCCGGTCCGATCTTCACCGAGCGCGTCGTCAAGCCGCCGGTAACCCATGAAATCCACTCGGCGCAGGATGCACTTGCGCTCTCACTCCATGAGCGCGGCCGCGTCGACGTCCCCCTGATCGCCGGCATGCTCGGCGTCACCGAGGCCGAGGCGCTCGCCGATCTTGCGGGTGATATCTCTCTCGACCCCATCCGCAGCACACCGCATTTCGATCACTGGGTCACGGCCGACGAAGTTCTTTCGGGTCCGGTCCGCACCAAGCTCGCCCTGGCGCGCGAGAAGGCCGAGACCGATCCACGATTCCTCGCCGTCGCAACCGCGCTCGAGGCTGTCCAGCCGGTCGATCTCAAGCCGAGCGAGATCACCGCGCGCCTCGGCGCCCCCTGGATTCCGGTGGACGTCATCGAGGCGTTCATCCTCGAAATCATGGAGGTCGAGACCCGGATCCTGCATACCGTGGAGCTTGCCAGCTGGACGGTCGACAAGGCTCCGTTCGCAGGGCACGTCAGTTCGACCTCGACCTGGGGCACGGCGCGCCGCGGCGCCGCGGACCTGCTCGAAGATGCGCTCAATTCCCACATTCCCAAGATCTACGACGTACACCGCGAACCGGACGGTTCAGAGCGCCGCGAACTCAACGTCACGGATACCGAAGCCGCGAAAGAGAAGCTTGCGAAGATCAAGTCGACTTTCGAGACCTGGGTCTGGCAGGACAGCGAACGCGCCGACCGGCTCGTGCGCATTTACAACGACGCCTACAACAATCTCGTGCCCCGGAGCTTCAACGGCCAGCATTTGAAGCTGCCGGGCGCATCGACCACGATCCGGATGCGCGATCACCAGAAGCGCGTCGTCTGGCGGATCATCGCTTCGGGTTCGACCTATGTCGCCCATTCGGTCGGGGCGGGCAAAACCTTCAGCCTGTGTGCCGCCGTGATGGAGCAGCGCCGCCTCGGCCTGGCCAACAAGCCGATGATCACGGTGCCCAACCATTGCCTCGCGCAGATTGCGCGCGAGTTCCTGATGCTTTATCCGACCGCGCGCATCCTGGTCGCCGACGACACGAACTTCGTGAAGGAAAAGCGACAGCGGTTCCTGGCGCGGGCGACGACGGGCAATTGGGATGCGATCATCATCACGCACGATGCATTCAAGTTCGTGCCCACGCCGTCATCGTTCGAGAAGAAGCTTATCGAGCACCAGCTCGACAGCTACGAGGTGCTGATCACCGGCATCGACAGCCAGGACCGCGTCTCGCGCAAGCGCGTCGAACGCCTGAAAGAGGGACTCAAGCAACGGCTGGAGAACCTCCAGTCCCGTAAGGATGACCTCGTCCATATTGGCGAGATTGGTATCGACCAGATTGTCGTCGATGAGGCCCAGCAGTTCCGCAAGCTGACCTTCGCGACCAATCTCGGCGACTTGAAGGGTGTGGATCCGGTCGGCTCGCAGCGTGCCTGGGACCTCTTCGTGAAGAGCCGATATCTCGCCGGGACCAATCCCGGACGCGAACTGATCCTCTCTTCCGGTACTCCGATCACCAACACGCTGGGCGAGATGTATACGCTGCAGCGTTTCATGCAGCCCGACGAGCTATACGCCAAGGGCCTGCACGAGTTCGACGCCTGGGCGGCCGCGTTCGGGGACACACGCACCGAACTCGAATTGCAGCCTAGCGGCAGCTACAAGCCGGTCACCCGCTTCTGCGAATTCGTCAACGTCGCCGACCTGATGGCGATGTACCGCTCCGTCGCCGACGTCGTGCTCAAGGACGACCTGCGGCAATATGTTCGGTTGCCCACCGTCAAGGGTGGAAAGCGGCAGATCATCGTCGCCAAATCGGGCGCGCCGTTCAAAGCCTATCAGCGCGTGCTCGCCCAGCGCATCAAGGCCATCGAGAATCGCAGCGGGCGCCCGCAAAAGGGCGACGACATCCTCCTGTCGGTGATCACCGATGGCCGCCACTCGGCGATCGACCTGCGTTTCGTCGACCCGATGATGGGCGACGAGGAGGGCAACAAGCTCAATCTCCTGATCGAGAACGCCTACCGCATCTGGGAAGAGACGGCCGACCATCGCTACATCGATCCCGAGACCGGGAAACCCTATCCGCTCCCCGGTGCCGTGCAGATGATCTTCTCTGATCTCGGCACCGAGGCCGCGCTCGAAACGCGCGGCTTTTCCGCCTATGTCTGGATCCGTGATCGCCTCGTCGCGATGGGTATTCCCGCCGACCAGATCGCGTTCATGCAGCATTACAAGAAGAACAGCGCGAAGCAGCGCCTGTTCAACGACCTCAACCAGGGGCGCAAGCGGTTCGTCCTGGGGTCCACGGCGACCATGGGAACCGGGGTCAACGCGCAGCAGCGCCTCAAAGCCTTGCACCATCTGGATGTGCCCTGGCTGCCGTCCGATATCGAGCAGCGGGAAGGGCGGATCGAGCGGCAGGGCAACCAGAATGACGAAATCGAGCTTTACGGCTACGCGACCAGCGGCTCGATGGATGCGACCAACTGGCAGATGCTCGAGCGCAAGGCACGCTTCATCAACATGGCCATGTCGGGCGACCGCTCGATCCGCCGGATCGAGGACGTCAGCTCCAACGTCAACCAGTTCGCGCTGGCCAAGGCTCTCGCATCCGGAGACGACCGGCTGATGAAAAAGGCCGGGCTCGACGCCGAGGTCGCACGGCTCCTGCGCCTGCGGGATGCCCATACCGACGACCAGTATAATATTCGCAGGACCATCACGCGAACGACGCGCGAGATCGAGGACTGCCACAAGCAGATCGCCAGACTGGAGGCCGATCTTGCACGTCGTGTTCCCGCGAAGGCAGATGAGATTCTGTTCGATTGCGACGGCACGATGATCACCGATCGCAAAGCCGCCGGCGAACGGCTCCTCGGATATGCGCACCGGATGCGGAAGGGCCGCACGGAGGTTCGCTGGACGCTGGGCACCTTCAACGGCATCGGCCTGGAACTCTCCGGCTACGAGGCCCTGAACACCGATGGAAGGCGCTACCTCTGCACCGTGATCGCGGTGCAGCACCACGGCGAGCACTCCGAATTCGAGGTTACCGAAAAGACGCGGCCGGGCACGGCGATTGGCCGGATAGAGTCTTCCATCCGCGATCTCGACACCGACCTCGCCGCCGTCAGAGCCAGCCTTGAAGCCAATGAACGCCGCCTCCCGGCCTTCGAGGCGCGCCTGGGGCAGATATTCCCCGACGCTGCCTTGCTCGACGAGAAGGTTAACGAACTCGCCGAACTTGAGGCCGAGCTGGCGAATACCAAGGGGGAATTCGAACCGGGGAACGACGATGCAGCGTCCTCGGCGGAATCCGAAAACCACGATGGCACGCCGGTGCCGCAAGCGGCCTGAGCCTATCCGCACGGCGCCGCGCAGCCGATCCGCGACCGCCGCCTTCCGCCCGCACATTGAAGGATATCGCCATGACATATCATACGCTAACCGCGCATCGCGCGCTGCTCGAGCGCGCCAGGGTGGCCCTTGCCACCGATTGCGAAGTACCCGCCGACAGGGCGGAGATCATAGCCGATCTCGACGCCGCGATCGAACGTATCGACCGGACCCCGGTTCCCTGGTCCATCCCTGTCTATCTCGCCACCATCGGCCATGGCCATGGAACAACTGTCCTCGCCGCCGTCAGTCGCAAGGGCTTGATGAACCAGGTCGCGGTCTTCTGCCGGGCGCAATGGGGCGAGATCAACGACAGCCGCGATCCCACCCGAATCGAGGATGCCATCGTCGTGCGCGACTATTTCAACCTTCATCCCGAGGACCAGCTTCTCAGCCGCATGGAATGGATCGATCCGGACCTCGGCTACGATCCCGAGCGTCTGGAGATCGGAAACTATATCGCATTGTCGTCGTCCCACGTTTCATGGACGACGACCCTGACGATCGACGAGTGGATGACATGCGAACCATCCAACCGCCCCGTCAGCATTGCCGATACCCATTATGGCTGGGTGATTTGCGCCACGCCGTCGTCGTTCGGCGTCCGGTCCGCGATTCCAGGCGACCTCCTCGCCGTGCTGACATTCGCGCGGGAACAGGGGTGCGACTATCTGATCCTGGACCGCGATGCCTCCGCGACCGACCGGCTGCCCTCTTTCGAATGGTGACAGTCCGGCGGGAGAGAAGGGGGAGGGAGTAGGCAGGCCTGTTCAAATGGACCCCGGACCATCACGGCCGAGTGTCCGCGGGACAGGCCCCCCTTTTCCCGGAGGCTTTTCCCATGACAATCCCCAGATCCGCGCCATGGACGGCGCAGGAAATCGCTGCGCTGCGCGCCTATTATCCGACCGAAGGGCACAATGTCGCGCGGCGGCTGCCGGGCCGGAGCGTGCATGCCCTTCAGGTCAAGGCCCACAAGCTCGGCCTGAAGACCACCCATAAAAATCCCGCGCCGAAGCCGCGCCTCCAAGGCGAAGCCGTTGAGGAAGCCATCAGGCTGCGCGAGATCGAAAACTGGTCGTTCAGCGCGATCGGCAAGCATTTCGGCGTCTGCGAAGCCAGCGCCTGCAACGTGGTGACGATGGCCCTGTGCGTCCGGCGCGGATACCGCCCTGCGGAGCGCGACCAGCATGGCCGCCTGACGGCCGAAGGTATCGAGCGGCTGCGCTACGCGTTGAAGAAGGGCTTCAAAGGCATCGAAATCCAGCTGCGTCTCGGCGTGTCGGCGGCCTGCGTATCCGAGCAGCGCCGCCGGTACAACCGTGACCTTCTGGCACGCGGCAAGGCCCCGCTGCCCCCGCCCGGCGGCGGTCAGGCCTATAGCGGCGTCAAGCTGTCGTCGGCGAAGCGCAGGCAGGTCGAGGACCTGTTCCGTGAGGGGCTTGGCACACAGAAGATTTCCGAACGCACCGGCGTGTCGAGAACGAGCTGCACGCGCATCAGGACCCGACTCTTTCGTCGCCTGCGCCGCAAAGGCGAAGCTCTCCCCGGATGCGATTCCGCCGGGGTCCGTCATGTCCATGCCGAAAGCATCCGTTTCGTCACCGATGAACAGAAGGCCCTGCTGCGCGCGGCCCTCCTCGATCGCACGCCCGTCCAGCGCGCCGCGCGCGAACTCGCGATCGGCGCCTCGACGGCCTATCGTCTTCGCGACGCGATCGCCGCCGAACTGGCCGGCGAGGGCCGGATCCTGCCGCCGCCCAGGCGCCCTGGCAGGGTTCGCCGTGAGCCCGCGCGCGATTCATCCTGGCCTCCGGCTTCACCTCAAGAGATTTACGCGTTTCGGCGCCTCCTCGCCACCATGGGCTTCGCCGAGGCGAAAACCTATTGGCAGGATAGCCGGCGGCAAGCCGCAAGGGCTGCGCGGGAAGCCGCTGCGACGCGCCGGCTCACTTTCGAGGAGCAGCTCGCCAGAGTCGGATCCGGCGAACTGCGCATCACGCGCGGCTTCGTCCGGAACCATCTCGAGCCGAGGCTTTCGGAGTCCTGGTGTGCCGAAGCGAGATGCTGACCTTGTTTCGAGTGGTGACCATCCGGTCGGAGGGAAGGGGGAGGGATTGAGGCGGGCGTGCTGATGCGCTCGGATTTCAGGAGCAGCCTCCCATGTCCTATGATGTTTCCCTTCGGTTTCAACAGGCACTCGATCCCTCGGCGCTGACCACGCTTGCCGGAGGGCTGAACGCTCTGGTCCAGGCGATCGACGAGTGCCAACGCAACCGAGCCGATCCGGAGCGCGATCCGGCAGTCCTGCTGTTGGCGCGGCATCTCGGCGATATCGCCGTCGAGAACCGTCCGTCCCAAGCCGAGCTGCGCCGCGCCTGCATCGAAGCTGTCGGCGCCGTCGTACGCACTCCGCTACTGGTCACGCTCGCTCGACGCGGCGTCAGCTATGACAATGACGCGAAGGACGCGTTCCATAGGGAAGGACGCAAGGCCATGACGCGGCTCGCAACCGCCCTCCGCCTCCAGCGTGGCCAATTCCAGGTGCGCTCCAACATGGCGGGGATCGCCGTTTCCGGCGAAATCATCCTTCACAGTGATGAGGTCTACGTCCAGCTCAGCATCGGCGGCATGGGCCCCGGTCGTGAAGTGATGTTCCGCCGTGTCGCCGGTCGCAAGGACTACTGCGGGGACCGCAACCATTGGGGCGACATCGCTGAATTGATGGCGCCGGACACCTTCGCGGCCCGCATCCGCCGCGAACTGCATCTTTCCGATCCCGACACCGCCCCGGCGCGGCTCCTCGCGTGAGGACAATCATCATGGAAATCATCGTCACCCGTTCCCGCATCGCGGGGACGCTCCCTCACTATGTCTATCGCGCGCTGGTCCCTGTCGACAGGGTATCGTCCGAACGCCGGAAACTTACCGGCACGGTTGCCGGACCCACGATCGTCGGTCGGATCCCATGCGTCCGCATCGGCCCGCTACTCGCACCCGAGCGCTTTTACGAGATGGCGCATCACGAGCGAAGCGGACTCGCTCCGCGCATTGGCGCGCTTGCTCGCCGGATCGAGACGCTGGTGATCCGAACCAGCTTTCCCGAGATGACCGCCGCTTCCACGCCAATCGTGTTCCAGCTCGACACTGATCTGGGCGATGCCTGCATCTGGAGCGATATCGACGACCTGACCGCCGCTTTCGATCGTCTCCAACCCCGATCCGACCATCTTACCAGCGCCGATCTCGGACTTCGCCATAGCGATGGCCGCCGCGCCGCCTGATCGCCGCCACTCATCCCGTCATCATTCATTGCATGGAGACTCAGCCATGGACATTTTCGTCGTCACCGGAACACATTTCTCGCAGCCCTACACAGTCACGAGCTATCACGCCGACGAGCGCGTCGCGGACGTCGCCGCCACCGATCTGGTGAACTTGCTGCGCGCCGATCTCGATCCTGAGACCTTGCCGCCGGTCGATGCGAGCAACTGGCGACTGGGGCTGGTTGCGGCCCAGTGCCGGCGGCTCGCCATACAAGGCATCGATGTCGGAGATATAGACCACGACGCCTTTGCCGACACCGCCGGATTCGACGTGTGGGTTGAAAAGGTCGAAGCCCGCGGGCTATCGGCGCTCGCCGTCGACGATCGCGAACTGGCCACTGTCGTTGCCGCCTTGCGCGGACATCAGCGCCGAACTTGCCCGCCCGATCTTCTCGACATCGCCACCAACGGCGGCGCCTATGTGCCGCTGACCGACGATGAGATCGATGGCCTTTGCGAACGGCTCAGTTGCGGCACGCTAACCCCACAGGACGTCAATGTCGTGGTCGAGCTCGATGGCGGTCTTGTCGAGGGAATCGTCGCCGACCGGCCGATCAAGGTGCGCGTCGTCGACTATGATGTCGAAGGCGCCGATCCCGATGGCCTCGTCTTGGTTCCTCAGGACAAGGGCGATTCCATTCCGGCGGCCGCAAGCGGTTGGGGCGTCGACAGCATCTGCGTCGATGCGGAGTGGATCACCCGGCTCGATGCCGCGATCGCGTCCGAGAACTGAACCGTGCCGCAGTTCCATGTCGACGCGTCCTACCGCACGCGGGGCGGCAATATGGCGCTCTGGTCGACCTCGATCCTGGCGGCGGACATGCGGTCTGCCCAGCGAGAAGCGTATCGCGCGATCACGTCCCGGCACCGCGGTGCCACGAAAATCGACCTCAGGATCGTGGTCGACCCACTGTCGTCAGGCCCGGATCACAGCCCGGTGGTTCCAGGCCGCCTCGCGATGACTTCCGTTCAGAACGACCGCTGACACCGTCGGCCTGTCTTCCCGTCACGAACCTCCAATCGCCCGCACGAAACGGCAGCGCGAACAGCAGGAGATTTTTGTCATGACCGTTATCGGACACAATCACATTCGCAGGGTCGAGAGCTTCGATGGCTATGAGATTCTCGCCCACCCGCTTCCCAGCCGCGACGATCGTGTGTTCCACCGTGGCGAGTCCGACACCTCGCGCGTTTCGATCACCTACGCATCGCACGATGTTCGGATCGCCCGACCGACCGGTATCGGAAGCAAGGGCCGGCTCGCTATTCTCATGCACCATGGGGGCGGACGCCATGTTCTCGAATTCTACGAAAGCGCTTTGCCGATCGCCACTGCGATCCTCGCCCTTCCGGAACGCGAGCAATATGCCCTCGCATATACGATCTTCGAGCAAGCCGATGAATGCTCCGACGGCGCTCGCGCGGCCGAGGCGAAGCGATGGGCCGATGCGTTCGTCGACGGCCGTATCCGCAAGCGCCGCAGCTGCGGCAGGCGCTACGTTCATATCGAAACGCCGGATGAGAAGGCACGTCGACTTTCCTGACCCGGCGCAGGTTCAGGTTTCCGCCGGAAAGAATGATCGCCTGTTCGCCGCCAGGCGATCTCCCAGATCATCACACCAGCCAGGAGGACATGCCATGGATCGCCTGCCTTCGCCGGCGAGCATCTGCCAATTGCCCGTCATGACCAGCACCGATGCCGAGAGCATCGGCTTTGCCATCTTCAACCATGTCCCGACGCTGCCGATCGACATTCCGGATGGCGGCTTCACCGTGAGTGCGAAAACCAGCGAGGGGCTGCGCGTCACGTTCTATTTCGGACCTTCCCGGACGGGCGGCCCGCCTTGCTTCATCGATATCCAGTACCACGATTCGGGCATGACCGTGCCCGATGGCGGCGGCTCGCCAGCACCCGTGTTCGAGATGTTTACGATCGCGGAGAAGGGCTGCCACACCTACGACAGCCGCGAATCCGATGTGTCCGAAAAGCCGTCGATCGCTGTCCTGCTGCTCGGCAAGCCCAGAGCTACGGACCCCTAACCGTAATGATCATGGCGCGCATATCGGCCGCCGAAAAAACGACCTGAAGGCGACCTTCCCGAAATTTCCGGTGCGAATGGTCGGGCGCACCGGATCGTATCGTCCGCACCGCGGGCTGTTCCCGACGACCATCCCTCCACAGTCAGGAGCATTTGCATGAAAACCGACGATATCGACACCGCAACACCCGAGCAGCTTGCGCCGGTCCTCTTTGCCGCCCTTCAACGCCTGGGCCAGCTCGGCCGCACCGGGGCCGTCGCGCTCGCCGCGCTGGTCGATGACGAGGATGCCGATTTCGAGGAAGCGGCCTCGTGGGTCGGTGACATCGCCGCGGGAGACCTGCGCGAATAGTTCTCCACCACCGACATTTCTACCCACTCACGAAGCCCGGCCATCGCGCCGGGCTTCGTGATTCTGGGAAATGCAAATGCACCGATCTGCCCCGGCACATGATGCTGGCGGGCGCTTGAAAGGACCATCAATGACCAGCTTCACCGCGACATACAGCCCGGAGGACAACAAGATCCGCCTCTATGCATCGTCCCGCCTCGATGCCGAGACCTATGCCCGTGTCAAGGAGGCGGGCTTCAAATGGGCTCCGAAACAGGAGCTGTTCGTGGCTCCCAGATGGACGCCGCAGCGCGAGGATCTCGCCGTCGAACTGGCGGGCGAGATCGAGGCCGAAGAGATGACACTGGCCGAGCGCGCCGCACTCAAGGCCGAGCGGCTCGAAGGCCTTTCGCACAAGCGGCATGCGCAGGCCAATGCCTTCGCTCGCCGCGCTGACGAGCTCTCGCAGGCGTTTTACATGGGCCAGCCCATCCTCGTCGGCCATCATAGCGAGCGCCAGGCGCGCAGGTCCCAGGAGCGCATGCACTCAGCCTCGACCGCCGCCGTGAAAGCTGAAAAAGCGGCGAACTACTGGCTGGGTCGCGCGAGCGGCGCGGAGCATTTCGCCAACATGAAGAACGAACCGCGCACGCGGGCCAACCGGATCAAGACCCTGCTCGCCGAACTGCGCGACCTCCAGCGTGGAATCAACAGAGCCCATGCGGCACTGGCGATCTGGGAGGAGATCACGACCGACGAACAGATCCGCCACGCGCTCGGCAACATGGATTCTCGCATGATCTGGTCGAACTACGATCTCTACTACAAGGTCGATAGCGGCGAGGTCACGCCAGCCGATGCCCGGCAACTTTGTATCGAGGGCGCAATGCTGGCCGTCGACGGCCCCAACCGCCGCCGCTGGATCGAGCATATCCTGCACCGGCTCGCCTTCGAGCGTTCCATGCTGGGCGACGTGCCGCGTTATGACGGCGAGCTGACCCCGGTCATCATCCAAGCCTTCGCCCGCGAGCATGGCACCGAAAGCCCCAAATCCACCGTGATCGACGCCGAGCGCCTCCTGCTCGAAAGCCCGGTCCCGCTCCCGGCGCATATTGCATCGGATACCTCCCTCGAGCTGAGCGAGGACGACTGGCGCGACCTGATGCAGGCGTGCGGCTACACAGTGCCGGAGAAGAAGGCCCGCCGGGCCTCGGCCAAGCCGGACACCGCGCCGCTGATCAATCCATCGCGCGAACAGGCCGAGCAACTCCAGGCGATCTGGAACCTGCGCATGGTCGCGGCCTGCAAGGGCAAGCGCAGCACCGCCAAGCCCAACGAGGTCTACGCGACGACACAGGCCACCTATTCGGCCAATTCGAAGGGCGACTACGATCCGTTCAAGACCGTCGAGATCGCCGCCGACGGCCGCCGCGTGCGAATGGAATGGAAAGGACATGAGCGCGTGCGCTCCGGCGAACCTGTCGCCCGCATCCGCATCTCGGCGATCGGCGGTGAACTCTACAAGCCCGACGCGGTGGTGATCATCACCGACAAGCCGACCAAACCGCTGCCGATCGACCTCGACACCCTGGAGACGGGCGCCCGCCAAGCCGCGAACGAGGAGGCCACAGCATGAAAACCGGCGTCTATTCCTGGCCCGCAGAGCCATCGCCCATCGCGGTCCCGTGGCCCAGCGATCTTGAGAAGGTCGAGATCACGCCCGCTGCGCAAAACCAGGACGGCGCCATGCAGGCGGCCACTCTCGAATCCGCGCTCGAAACCGCCGCCTGCCTCTGGGAGGCGGTGCTGACATTGCGCGATCATCCCGCCACCGATCCGGACGCCATCGCCCTGGCGCTTGCCATCAGGGAAACCTGCAATGCCGTCGGCACGGCTGACGTGCGGTTGACCGTCGTGAGCTGGGCCAGTGCCGTCGAGGCGGCCTGGAGCGCGGTCGCTGACAGCTACGACCTGTGTTTCGACTGGGACTTCGTGCCGGACTGGATCATCGACCATATCGACTGGTCCGATCTCGCCCATCCCACGATCAGACCAGAACCCGTGCCGCAAGATCCCGATCCCGCGGCGACCAACGAACCTGTTGCCGCCCCGCCGCCCAGCTTGCAGCCCTCTGCAGACGAGAGGAACTGACCATGGGGCGCTCGGTATCCTACCCCAGCGGGGCGCATGTCGCCTTCGCGCTATGGGACGCGGGCTGGATCGAAGACGAAGACGATCCCGATACCCGCCATTTCGATCAACTCGCGGCACAGGACGATTGGGACTTCATCGTCGAGGATTTTCGGGAGCAAGTGCTCGCCCTCTATCCTTCGACATGGACCGCGAGCGGCTGGATCGGCCGCGAAGACCGTATTGTCGCCATGAACCGCTATGCCCGCTTCGGCATCTCGGAGTATTGCGGCTGCATCGCTTATTGGGTGGTCCTGCGCGACGACATCGATCCCGGTCAGGAAGGGTTGGCGCAACGCTGGATCGACCGGATCGCGGTCGGTTTCAAGAAGCGGTTCGCGACCCTCGTCCGTTTAGGCGTGTTCTCCAACGGCGAGGCTATTTTCGAACGGATTGCTGCCTGACTACGCCGCTCCCTGATCGCGTCCTTCCTACCATCTGACGACTCCATGATGCCGCCGAATCGCCACCGCTCGGCGGCGCGACCGGGCCATGGAGCGAAGGGAGAGTGATGGGGGTGCGGCGATGAGGTCGCGGCAATCCAGGAGACTCCCATGACTTTTCCCACCACGATCCAGGCCACGGTCGGCCAGTCGATCATCCATAAGGCGACGCGTCTTTTTGCTGGCTGCGTGGCCGACGCTCTCCACGAGCTTCTCCAGAATGCCCGCAGGGCGGGAGCTAGCCGTGTCGACATCCGCCGGCTCGACCAGGATCACGGCACGATCCTGCGCATCCGCGACGATGGCAGGGGCATTGCCGATCCGACGAAGCTTCTCGCGCTCGGCGACTCGGGCTGGGACAGCGACATTACTCGCAATGAGGATCCGGCAGGCATGGGGGTGTTCAGCCTCGCCGGCCGCCATGTCGTCATCCGTTCGCGCACTGACGACGCCGAGGACGGATGGCAAGTGACGATCCCGCCGCAGGCGTGGGAGAATGGGGAGCCGCTCGATCTTGTTCCGGTAGTGATCGCCAAGGGAACCGAAATCGAAATCGAATTGTCCAAGGCATGGGCGGACGAGCTTGGACAAGCCGTGAAAAGCGCCGCACGGTTCTATCCGATTCCGGTCTTTTATGGCGAGGAGCGGCAGGCCCATGAAGGCTTTCTGAAAGAGGCCGCGTCGAAAACTGGAACGGGTGTCGCATTGGCGTTTTTCTCGACAAGCACGCGCCTCATCGCGAACAGGCCCGGATCAACTTCCACGGCCTCACCGTCCCATGCCGCCTGCCGCATGTTCATGACGCCGATGGCGGTCGGGGCTGGTATGCCAAGGTCGATGTCGTCGACGCGGGAAATCTCCAGTTTGTGCTTCCGGCACGCAAGGAAATGGTCCAAAATTCGGCGCTCGACGCCCTGCGCGAAGCCTGCGAAGCGGCGATTTTCCGCACTATCGCTCGCGAGGGCCATCATCGGCTTTCCTATACTCAATGGCTGCGTGCGCGAGACCTAGGCATCTCGCTGCCCGAGGCGGCGCCCTTCTTGCACCTCTGGACTCCCCGCATCGCCGAGACGAATGACATCTTTCCGGGTGAGCGGATCGCGGGGGAACCGATGATCATCATGCCCACGCAATCCGCGAACATAGAGCAGTGCGTCAACCGCGCGCTGAAATCCGGCGATGGTCTCGGCGGCTCGCCCGTTCGCGCGATGCCCGAATTTGCCGGATATGGCTGGTAAAATGCGCTCCCCCGCGTCCTGGGCCTCTCCTTTCAGGTCGAGACGGACGACGAGACCTTCCACTATGATGAAGGTGCATCGGTTCCCGAGGACCTCAGCTCCGGACGCGTCGGCACGATCACGCTTGAGCTCGCAGCGCGGGCCACGGCGGATTCCGAGGAGCCCGCAGACATCCTCGCACTCCCTGCCGATATGCTGATCGTCCCGACCGACTGTCGCAGCGACCTCGACGACGTCGCCATCCTACTCGGCACCGACTGCGCAATCACGCCCGGCGAACTCGCCTCGCTGCTCGAAGCCTCCTGCTTCTGGCCCAATGAGGATTGTGACGCCGACAGCCATTACACCCAACAGGCAGCGTTCGAAATGCAGGCCCGCTTTGCCGCGAACATGCTGCTGCTCGGCGAGGATGCAGCGGTACTCGAGCGAGTCCGCGAGGCGATGCGCCAGCATGTCACCTGGCTGATCCCCAAGGATCGCGCGATCAGCATGCACGCGGTCAATCATCTGGTCGAGGCCGTCTTCGCGGACAATGACGACGCGCTTTCGGTCGACGCCGCCGAGTAGCCAACCTTTTCTCTTACGCATGTCCGGCGCGTCGTTTCGCGCGCCGCGTCGGGCCACGTCCACAAGGAACCGTGCCATGACCCAGAATCCACCCTTCACGAAAATCTTCGACGGCGTTGCGACGCGCGAGCAGATGTTCGAGCTGCCCGGGGGATCAAATCAAGGACACGCAGGCCCCTACGAAACCGTCGTGTCGGTCTTGTGGGATCAGGACTCGTGACGGCCTGGATCATCATCAACAGGACTGACCCCGATTTGGGATGGAATGCAGCCAACCAGACCTGGGAAGCGGACGACTACGACACCTTCTCAGACGATGAGAAGGAGAACTCACAAGATCCCGCTCTCATGCCTGCAGATGGCAAGTGGATACCCGTTCCATGGAACACCGCTTAGCCGACGCCTCCTCGCAGTCTCGAGATAACCACACCCATTCCCGAGCATTCGCTCAACACGGAGAACATCATGACCGTCCCGTCACCACTCCGGGCGCAGCTCGCTTCGTTCGACCATGCGTATTCTTTGGCGATCCGCAAATGGGAGACCACTGGACGCCCTCAGTTCGTCCTGCGCACGGGCGATCCGATTCAACCGTTCCGTGTAACGGAAGCCCGTCCGGGAAAGGACGAAGGTCTGGTCCTGCACGTCGCCTGATCACGATTCCCATCATCATGGAGGCAAGCCAATGAACGCTGCCGATCAATATCCCATCGAGCCTGGCATGTGGATCCGGACCGAGGAGGGCGAGAAGCTCTTTTTCCTGCGATACTCATCGACCGGCCATTGGGGCTTCTTTTCAGATGACCGTCATCACGCCGCACGGGAATACAAGCTCCCGCTCGCGGGCCTGAAACCCTGGCACAAGGAGCGCCGGACATGAAAACGCATCCGATGGCGAGCGGCCTTCGCGTCACGCTGACGAAGACGGAATTGCAGGCCTTGCTCAAACTGGCGCGACTCGCCGTCGATCAGCTCCCGGCCGCTCGCCATTGCGACATTCTGGCCCAGCGGCAGGTCGATGTGGCGGCAGACGTCATCAAGGGCCTCGAACTCGGTCTGACATCCGTCCAGTGGAAGCAGGCGGAAGCCAAGGCGAGACGCGAAGCGCCCAAGCGAGTGGCCGAGCGCCGCGCCGCGCGCGAGCATCACGCATTGATCGACGGCTATACCGTTTGGGGAACGCTAGGCGACTGGGCCGATCTCTCCGACGATCCCGACCAACGCCGGTGGGCTGACATGTTCTTGCCGGGGACCGAACCAAGGGAGCAAGGCGAGATTCGCCGGAACGTCTGGCGAATCTTCATCAGCAAGGGCAGCGCGGCGTCGGACGACTTCACGATTTTTCCGGGCGATTGCACCGAGACGAACGATCGCCTGGAAATCGAGCAGCTCGCACGCCGGATCATCGCCAAATATCAGGAATGACGATCCCGCGCCAGCAAGGCGGGCGCGTTCCCCGGACATGTCCTCAACCAGAACCGCAATTGCCGAGATACTAAGAAGTGCCCGACATGGAGGAGAGGAGGAGGGCTGGTGGTGCATTTATCTGGGAGTTTGCCATGACCGCTACCGGCTCTACCACGTACCATCGGCCGCCTACGCCGCCTGTGTTCATCTCCGGATCGCTTTCCATCCGGCAGCTTCCTGCTTGCGTAATGAAGCAGCTCGGCGTCATCATCGACCAGGAGCTGCCGGTCGTAATCGGCGATGCACCGGGCGCGGACGCTGCCGTCCAGCAGTTCCTCGCCGATTGCGGTGTGCGTCACGTCACCGTCTTTTGCGGCGACACGATCCCCCGGCACAATATCGGCGCATGGCCCGTCCGGCAGATCCTGGCCGACGCTGCTCCGGGCACGCGCGCCTTCCATAGCGCCAAGGATCGGGAAATGACCCGTCTCGCAGGCGCAGGTATCGTCGTCTGGGACGGTGTCAGCCAGGGCAGCCGTGCCAACATCCGGCGCTTGTGCGAACGCGGACGTCATGTCCTCGTGTATCTTCGCCCCATGGATCGCTTCGTCACCGTGGCACCGATACGGAGCGGATGGCGTTTCTGACATCCGGCCGCCTCGGCTGACATCGTCGCAGCATGACGCAACTTCGTCGGTTTTGCATAGCCGCCGCGAGCTTCGATCGCCCATGACAGGAACAGCACCAATGACCGGAGCCATCCGATTGTCCGCCGGCGATGTCCGACAACTGCGCGAGGTCGCCGAGGGCATCGCCCGCCGCCACAGTTCTGCCACTCGCTTTGCGATCGAGATCGCCGAGCGCGTCAACCTCACAACGGGCAATGCCGCCCTCAATATCCTCGCGATCAGCGACGATCCGGATTGGGAGGACACCGACCTCTATACGACCCATCCCTGGTCGCGCATCCGCGAGCGCCATGAGCTTGTAAACGGCCGGGTGCTGTTCGATCTCTATATCTACGAGCGACCCGGCATCGGCGAGACCGGCGATCTTGTCTGCTGCGTCCAGGCCGAACTCGACGCTCAAGGTCTCGCAGCCGTTCATGCCGACAGCGCAAAGCATGTCTGGCGCCGGGCCGACCTGTAGGCTGATCGTCCGCCGATCCAGTACTATGACCGCGATCGCGGCAGCAACCACATCTTCGGGAACCTCGCCATGCGCCTATCAGATGACCTTGCCGCTAGACGCCGCCTCTATGCCATGCCGCTGGTCACGGCCCCGGCGGTGATGGTTATCGACATTCCTCCGCACCTTGCCGGACAGGGCCTCGCGCTCGATCGCTACTATATCGTCATGATCGAGACCAACGAAGAACTTGCTGCGTTCGAAGCATTCCTCACCGCCGACCGGGACGCCCTGCGATTGCCCGATCTCCTCGATCGCAAACCCAGTTGCCGCGAAGCCAGAGCGATCGGCTTCTTCGAGTTCGCGCCTCCCGAACCGGGCTGGCCATGGATCCTGCTTTGCCACTGGCCGCGGCGCTTTGCACAGCTGTTTGGCGCCGACCCCGATGCTCTCGCGCGCGACGCCTATTCGATGGAGGCGTTTGAGGATCGGGATAGCCTGCAATCGGCGTTGAAAGCGCACATTGCTGTGTTCGGCGACCTGGCGAGCGTCAAGATCATTCCACCACTGCCCGGCACAGCCGGGCGAGCATGATTGTGCCGCCGGACATCCAACTATGGACTTTCTAATATGGTCATCCTATATGACCAGTCAGAAAACATGATCAGAAAGGCCCGCCCCATGCGTGCTGAAACTTACGGCGCAGCCGATTTCAAGACCAACTGCCTCGCGATCCTGGACCGCCTTGCACGCCGCGATCTCGATCAGGTGACGATCACCAAGCGCGGCCGCACCGTTGCGGTGCTGACGCCGCCACCCAGCTCGGCCGAGGCGGTCGAAATGCTGCATGGCTTCATGCGCGGCTCCGTTGCGGTTCCCGAAGGGGTGGATCTGCTTTCGCCCATTCTCGACGAGCCGCTGAGCGCCAGCGACGGCAAGCTGCACCAGTGACGAAGCGGAAGAAGGCCGGGCCGGCGCCCAGCGCCGTGCTGCTGGATACATGCGCGGTCATCTGGCTCGCCAACGGCGATCCGATGCCCGCCGATGTTCTGGCGGCGATCTCGCATGCGGCGCTCGCGGACGGCGTATTCGTCTCTCCCGCGTCCGCGTGGGAGGTCGGATTGTTGAGCCGCGCCCGCGGCGAGAAGCAGCCTGCCGTCTCTTTCCTGCCCGACCCTCAGAGCTGGTTCGCCCGCTTCATGGGCGGGCCGGGGATCAGAGAAGCGCCGCTTCTTCCCGAGATCGCCATCGCATCTTCGCATCTGCCCGAGCCGCTACATGGCGATCCAGCCGACAGGTTCATCATCGCGACAGCCCGTCATCATCAGATTCCGGTCGTTACGCGGGACGGCAAGATCATCGACTATGCCGCACAGGGGCACATCGACGTGATTGCCTGCTGATCAGCACGGCCTGCTAACACTCAGGTCCCTTCGAGAAGCCGCTCTCGCGCCAGATCGAGCGCATGCGACAGGCGGAATGCCACCACCTGGTCCTTCGGATCGACGAGGCACTCGAGCGCTGCCTCCATGTGCTTGATGGCGTTTTCCAATCGAGGTTCTTCGTCCGTCATGATTGCTCTCCGCTAAACCGCGCTCAGTCGGCTGGCACCCTCCATAAGGAGGATGCCGGCCCCTGAGCCGGACGAGTCGAAAACGCGAACAATAGGACGCGTGCCTGATCTTTAGCCGGAGCCTGGACATAATACAGGCCATCCGGCCGCAAAGGCATGCAGCCGACTCTATTGTTCGGAGTTTCGACGCTCCGGCCCGCCACCGGCGGACGCACATCCTCTAGCCCGATCAGGCAGCAGCTGCCAATCGGTTCGTTGCGAAATTGCCGGAGGTCGAGATCAGGTGTGCGGGTTCAGCGCGTCGACAGACGTGCCGCTTCGACCGGACGATACATGTCCGCGCGATTGCGCATCAGGCCGGTGAGCCAGACGAGGTCGCTTGCGGCATCAGCCAGAGGCAGCTCGGCCACCGCATGGAACAGACCGCGCTGGTAGGGCGAGGCACGATCTAGGATCCCGGCGAGACGCTCGCGCGCGGGACTGTCCGGATCGGTGATGTCCGCATTGTCTTCGCGAGCCGCCTCGAGAAAGGTTTCGGCCAGCTCCTGGACTTCGTAGTAGCCCGAATCCAGACCTTCCCCAAGGGCGATGGCCGCGATCTGGCTGCGCACGCCCGGAAGATCGGGATCATTGACCGCATCGATCAAAGGCAGATTGAAATCGAAACCGGCGAGATAGTCCGCGATCATGGGGAGATATCCTTTCTCCCATTTACTAGAACATAGGAGGAACGTATTCAAGCCCCAAACCTCTTGAGGTACGACAGGACTATCATCATGCTTTCTTCTTCCGCATGGGCCGCCCGCACCGGCCGTCATCCCGCGCCGTGATCATGGCGGCCGCGCCCCTACGCCTCCATGGCCATCTGCGCCGCAACGCGCGCGGGTTCCTCCTCGAAATGGACGACGGCCACGTCTGGCGGCTCAAGGGCGCGCAGGATTTCCCGCCGCTTCTGGACACCGCCGTCATCGTCGAGGCACGCAAGGCCAGCAGCAGCCTCCTCGACGTTCTCTGGCTCGGGCCAGCGTAGCGGTCCCAGCGGCGCGCTGCGTTCTACCCCTCCGGCGTCGCGTTTGTGGCGAGGGCCAGCGGACCTCGGCGAGGACGCCTCGGCCCGCAATCAGCGTCGGACGAGGTCTGTCATCCCATCCTGCGCCGCCCTCGCAGGGTCTCGGCGTGCCAGGGCTGGTCCGGGCAAGCAAGGGCTGCCTCCACCCAAGCTCCGGTAGAAGAAAATGGGCCTGCCGACAGGATTATCTGATCCAAAGGGGTCGGCAGGCCCATTTTCTTCAACCTCCACTAGGGCGCAGCGCGACGTCCCTTGCTTGCCCGGACCAGCCCTGACCCTTGAGCCCCGGCGACGGCGGCTCCGGATGGGATGACAGACAGGCCCCGTCGCGTCCTCCGCTGATCAGGAAGGAATGGCTTCGCCATGCTTTTCTTTGTTCGGGCCGCTACCGCGGCCATTTTCTTGGCTCTGGCTCACCAAATAGGATGAAATTCTGTCAAGAAAACAATGCGATATACTCAATAAAGGGGAGGGGGTATAAGTATAAGTGCAGATGGGGATTGGCCCCGGACGCACTTATAGGAGTAAAGGCAATGAATATCGGTGAGTTTAACTTGAAGAAGGGCCGTGTCGTCGGGTGGATTGCTACCCGCACAATCGACCTGCCCAAGCTGGCCTTGCGTCCGGTGGAAAGCGAAAACGAACTGGCCCCCGCTTATGAGATCATCGCTCCCAATGTCGGCGGCCGCGTCGTGCAAGTCGGCGCGCTCTGGGAAGCCGTCGCCAAGCGGACCGGCGAAGTCTTCTATCAAGGCAATGTCGATGATCCTTCCATGCCCGAAGCACTGCCTATCGCGCTTTTCGGCTCGATTGAGGAAGGCTTCCGCGTGGCATGGCGCAGGCAGGAACGCGACGATTTTGGACCTGCCGTCCGCACGTCGCGCAACGATGCGCCTTCCGGTCCCAGCCGTGGCGACGATTACGGCTTCGGGGACAGCACAGCCAATGAAAACGGCGAACTGTCCAGCCAAAGCGCCGCCGCCGATCTGGACGATGAAGTCCAGTTCTAGGCGCTAGGCCAAGACGGGCCGGGGGGGCGCTGGAACGCTTCCCCGGACCCTGACCGATCATCGAGCATCAGGAGTCACACCCATGAGCAAGAAATCAGCTAGAAAGGCCGTTAGCACATTTGCCGACTTGCCGGAACTTATCGCGGAGGAAACCGCAACGCCCGAATTTGAAGCGTCGTTCGGAGACCCGATGCCGCTTTCGATCATCGAGCACGGCGACGAACCGGGCGAACATGACATGCCCGAACCGTTCGCCGCGCAGAAGACTTGCGGCGAGCTTATGACCTCGCTCTATCTCCTCTTGACGGACACGCGGCTTGACCCGCTCGCCCCGGATATTGCTTGGGGCATCGTCAATTCCTTCCACTTTGTCGCCGGAACACTGCAACGGCGCGAGGATAGCTTGGCCGATAAAATCCGCGACATGACGCGGCGCATGGAACCGGGCGAGGTATTCAACAAGGAACTGGAGGATTTGCAGCTTCAATGCCAATCCGTCATTGAACAGCGCGCCGCCGTGGAAACCATGCGCGACTATGCCGCCGCCATGTATCGCGCTTGCTGGCGCAAGGCTTGGTCCCCTAGCAAGGGCAGCAAGGCGTCATCCGTCACGACCGCAAGCTATATCAGCGCGGTTGACTTCCTGCGCGAACGCGCCCTTGCCAAGCGCGAGAAATACCAGCCCGACGGCCTAGTCGTCGTGTCTTCCGGCCCCGCTATCTGGGACGACTGGCAACCGATCTGGACCACGATGAGCGCAATCAAGCAGCGGACGCCGCGAATGGTTGTCGTCACCACGGGACAGCGCACGGGATGGGATGCCATCGTTGCGGCATGGTGCGCGCGTGAAGGCGTGCCCTTGGTCGCCTATGCTCTAACCGGACGTGGCAAGGCAGCGTTTGCCCGTAATCGCAAGATTGGTGAACTCGACATTTCCGAAGCCGTGCTAGGCGAAGGATCGGGCATTCAGGCGAACCTCTATCAGATGCTCCGCAAGAAGGGCGTTCCTATTCACGCCTTCCGCAAGCCCGCCGATGCCCCCAAGCCGCGCAAGCCGGAGGCATCCGGCGAATATTCCTTCAGGCGAGCGCGGCGCTACGCCTGACACGAGACGGCGCGGCGCCTTCCCCAAGCGCCGCGCCACCCATCACAGCAGACCCGCCAAGGCTGGCGCGCTTTCCAGCGCGCTGGCCTTTTTTCGTGCCACCGGCCGCCGCCGCGCCTGACGGCGCGGCGGCGGGGGAACCCGAAAGGGGAAGAGCCGACAGTCTCACGCCCCCGCGCCGGGAACGGCAGTCGCGCCGCCATCCCCCTTCGCAGGCAATGACGCGGCTGGCGATTTCCCCGAGCGGGCGGCATCGGACACAGCCGACGCCCCCTTGAGCGCAGCCAGCGCGGCAGCGCCGCCGAGCCGCAGCACATGGCCGACCAGATCGCGAAACTCGCGTTCGGTTACCTGCAAATCCTCGACCGGCAGCGCCGTGACGATCGCCGCATAGCGATCACGCAGCCGCTTGCGCGTTGCGGCGATCTCACCGGCAAGCTTTTTCTCGCGCTCGACCAGATCGGCGAGCTTATCGCGTTCAGACATTTTCGGCATGACCAGTTTCCTTGTTCAGGCTGGCCCGCTCGTCACGCCCGCCTTGTCGCACAGGCGCACCCGCGCCACAAGCGACCCCGCCGCCAAGCGCGGCCAAACTCCCCCACATCGACCGACACCGCATAGGGTGCGCCCGGCAGCGGTAGAGAAGACGCAGCGACGCCGTCGCTGCGAGGCAAGCGACGCACTCGCTTCGCGGTTTGTATTGCACCGTACGCACGGGTGCTGTGGCCGAAAACGGCCCTGTAATCAGTGCCTTGCGCTGGCAGACGCGTCAGCCAAAAAACCACAAAAGTGGCTGACACGTCTGCCGCCCCAGAAAGCGGCGTCCCAAACCCCCAGCATTTCCGCCGTTTTCTGCTGGCAGACGCGTCTGCCACGTCGATTTTATTGTGATTGCCGTCCATCCGCGCTATATTGCGGCTGCGTCGTGATCTCCTTGCCGAAGCTCCTGATGGAGCGCCCACGTTGGCAAGGATCACAATCCGGATAGACGATGCGCTTTGCGAGCGGCTGCAGCGCCGTGCTCGTAAAGTCGGCATCAGCGTTGCCGAACTCCTCCGCCCTGCGATCGACCAGGCCGCCGACCCTCGCGGCGGCTACGTCTATACGACGCAGGACGAAATCCTCTCCTGCGTCATACAGACACTCTCGATCGTCGCGGCATCGGTACGCCGTCGGTCGCCCGAAGCGCTCGAGCAGGGCATGGCCGACGCCAAAGCGTTGCTCGAAGCGAAGGGCCTGCTCGGGCCGGAGGACCAGCCATGAGCGGGCGTGGGGATACCCCCGTCACGGGCGCGCTTGTCGGCTCCCTGTCCCCCACTAGAGGCTCCTGCCACGGTGGCGATGGCGGCGATCGCTTCCTTCTGCCGTCCGGGTCTCACCCCGAACTGAAGGATCAGGCGGTCCCGGATGCCTCTGTTCGGGGGAGGGCGCAATCATGAGCATCTTCCGTAACGACACATTGGGCTCATGGACCCGCGGTGGTCAGGCGATCGTCCACAATGTCAGGATGACCACCCAGGTCTTCTTCCAGACCGTGGTCGCGGGGATCGTCCTGTGGGCGATGGGGACTGGCTGGTATGCCTTCGAGAAGTCGAGCGAGTATCAGCGTTTCGTTCTGGTCAAGATGGCGGAGGCCAGCTTCAAGGCCGATACCGCGCGAGGAACCAGTGACCCCATGCTGTTCCGCACCCCGGACGGTCGGGAATATTGGACGTCGGCCGACGCCCTTATCGAATCCCGCGTCGGTAAGAAGGCGCTCGGTAAACTCGAAACCGACCTCATCCATGGGGCGGCCATTGCCGGTATGGGGGCACTCGCCGCGCTGGTTTTCGCCTGGTTCTATTTTACCCGGACAGGACGCGGCCTCGGGTCCAACGAATATATTCGCGGCGCCCGCTTTGGGACGATCTCGGAAGTCCGCCGTGCTCTCCGGGGGCAGAAGAAAGGGGCGCTCAACATCGGCGGCGTCGCGGTGCCAGAGGCCTTCGAGCCGGAGCATATCCTGCTTGTCGGCGCCCCCGGCACGGGGAAAACCAACCTCATCACCACCATGCTCGCTGGGATCCGCAAGCAGGGCAAGCGGGCCATCGTCTATGACACCGCCGGGAGCTTCGTCGAGAAATTCTACCGCCCCGGACGCGACATCCTCCTTAACCCGCTGGACAAGCGCACTGACATCTGGAGCCCCTGGGTCGATGTCCCGCAGGAGTATCACTACGACCAGATCGCGGAATCTACCATCCCCGACAAGCATGGCGATCCCTTCTGGTCGAAGGCAGCACGCGGTACGCTGGTCGCGGTCCTGCGCAAGCTTGCCCGGCAGAAGCACACCCTCATCTCGATCCTGCTCGACCGCGTGCTCCGCTCCCCGGTCGCGGACCTCGCCGCCTATGTGAAGGGCACTGATGCCGCCGCGTTCATCTCCTCGGAAGGGGAGCGCACTTCTGCCGGCGTCCAGGCCGAGCTCGCCTCGGTCATGCGCAGTTTCTCCTATCTTGACGATACGGTGGACGGTTTCTCGATCCGTAAATGGGTCGAGGACGAGAAGGACGACAGCTGGCTGTTCGTGACCGTCAAGGCCGACCAGCTTCCCTCGCTGCGTCCCCTCATCACCGTCTGGCTCGATATCGCGATCAGCGCGATCATGAGCCTTACGCCCGATCGCAACCGGCGGCTCTATTGCGTGATCGACGAGTTGCCGACGCTTCAGAAGCTTCCTTCGCTATCCGACTTCCTGGCCCGTGCGCGCAAATATGGGGGCTGCGGCATATTGGGGTTCCAGTCCTATCCCCAGCTCAATGCCACCTACGGCAAGGAGGATGCCGCCGCCATCACCGGCTACTGCTCGACCTGGGTGGCGCTCCGGGCCAACGATTCCGATACCTCGGAACTCATCTCCAAGAATCTCGGCCGGGTCGAGCAAGTCGAGGCGAACGAGGGCATGTCCTACGGCGTCAACGACATGCGCGACGGGGTGAACTTAAGCCGTATGCAGGTGACCCGCCCGCTGGTGATGGACACCGAGGTCAACCACCTGCCCAACCTTTCGGGGTTTCTCCGGTTCGGTCGCAACCTCCCCGTCGTGCGCTTCACTGATCGCTTCAATCTCCTGCCAACGGTCGCACCCGCCTTCATCGAACGGAACGAACCGCCCAAGCGACTGCCGATCGGCGAGAAGATCATATGCGAGACACGGAAAAGTCGCCGGGCGGCGCAAGCACGACAAACGGCCGCTAGGAAAGGAGAGGCTTCATCGGACCAAGGCGCAAGACCGACACCCGGGAAGCCGCAGGGCGACTTTTTCAACCGCCCGAACGATCCTCCACCCGTGGACGAGACGACCGGTGTGCCGATCCCCGAAGAGGCGGCCGGTCACGACAAAAGCACAATACCTCCGGATCATCCTGATCCCGACATGGGCGAGGGCGATTTGCCGATCGAGGACCATGCTGATGCGGACGACGTGGTCGCGACGCCCATCCCACTGCTGGGCGCGCGGCGGGGGACCCTTCGCGTATCGCTCGATAGCCATGGCCGGTCCGAAGGACCGCGCGAGAAGGCGAAGCCGGCATGATACATCCCCGCCGTCTCAAGGGCACGGCCGCCAATATCAGCCGCTACTATACGATCGGCGACTATTATACCAAGGGCGGCGACGAACCGTCTGAATGGGGTGGCAAGCTTGCTCCCGGTCTCGGCCTGTCGGGCAAGGTCGATCCCAAACAGTTCGAGGAACTGCTGGCCGGCAAGGTCGGCGACCAGCAACTCGGTCGGCGCCGCAAGGAAGGTATCCAGCACCATCCCGGCTGGGACTTCAACATCAGCGCCCCCAAGTCGATCTCGATCCTGGCGCTGGTGACGGGCGACGAGCGGATCATCGCAGCGCATGAACGGGCGGTTGGCGTCGCGCTGGCCCATCTTGAAGAGCATGCCGAACTGCGCCGCCGCGTCGAGGGCGAGATCGTCCATGAAACGACCGGCCGGCTTCTCTTCGCCCGCTTCACCGAACATGCGAGCCGCGACCTCGATCCGCACCTTCATACCCATGTCGTCGTCCTCAACATGACCAACCATCTTCGTGGCGACCGGATGTCGAGCCTCGAGACGCGTTCGATGTTCGCGGAACAGCTCGTTACTGGGCAGATTTATCGCAACGAACTAGCCCATGACGTGCGTGAGCTCGGTCACGAGATTGTGTTCGATCCGCGCCGCGGTCTGTTCGAGGTAGCCAGCGTCCCCGGCGAAATGATCCGCGAATATTCGCAGCGGGCAGAGGAGATAAACGCCCATGCGAAGGAACATTGCCTCACCGGACAGGCTGCTCGGCGCATATCCTTCTTCGAGACGCGCAAAGCCAAGGAAAAGATCGGACTGGAGGACCTCCAGGAGCGGTGGAACAAACGTGCCGAACCCTGGCGCGAGGATCTCGACAAGCTCCTGGCGGCCGTCGCGGAGCGCGGCGAACGCACGATCGAGACTGATCCGGGCGTCGCCCGCCGCGCTGCGCTATTCGGAATCCGGCAAAGCGAGACGCGTGAAGCGGTCAACAATATCGGGCGGCTGTACCGCACCGCGCTCGCCTCCCATGTCGGTGAGGTCCGGTTCGGTGACGTGCGTCCGATATTCGATGCTCAGGAAGCCGATCGCAAGCTGCTCCGCACAGTACGCCAGACCGGCGATCAACCGCTTCCACGGGGACGCTCGTCGCGGCGGACCGCGAAACTGGAACTGGCCCTGTCGGAACATCTATCGCTCGCCATGGGCGATGCCTCTCCCGTCGCCAGCTCCGAGCGGCTGGCAGAGGCCGCGGTTGCTGCCGGTCTGACGCAAGAGCAGGCGCGCGCGCTCGAAGGGATCGGTACGGGCAACAACCGTCTTGTCGCGATCCACGGCGTCGCGGGCGCAGGAAAATCGACCCTGGTCGGCGCGCTGGTCGATGCGACCCGCGACGATTACATGACAATCGCACTTGCGCCGACGTCTTCGGCAGCGGCAGAACTGGGTAACCAGGCAAATATCGAATCCCGCACGGTCGCCTCACTGCTCGCCGGTGGCGGCCATAATATCACCGACAGGCATATTCTTGTGCTCGACGAGGCGGGCCAGCTCGGTAACCGTCAGGCATTGCGCATCCTGGAGATCAGCCGCGCGACCGGCGCGAGGCTCATCCTGCTTGGCGACAACAAGCAGACCGGTGCGATCGAGCAGGGCAAGGCGTTCTGGCTCCTTCAGCAGCTGGGACTGCCCACCAGTCAACTTCTCGATCCCATGCGCCAGCAAACCAGGACGACGAAAGAGTCGGTGGCGATGGCGCGCAAGGGCGACTATGCGGCTTCGCTTGCCGCGCTCGATCGTGTGAACACCGGGGAGACCGCAGAGGCTCTCGCCAAGGATATCGTCGTCGAGTGGACCCGGCTGCGGCCCGCTGCGCGCAATGCCACCAATATCCTTGTGCTCGACAATGCGACCCGGTTGATCGTCAACAGCCACATCCGCGAAGTGCTGAAACGCGAGGGCGCGGTCGCGGCCAATGATCACCGGCTCGAAGTCCTGACGCCGGCGGGCATGACAGATCAGGAAAAGCAGATCGCCCGCTTCTACACTGAAGGCCAGGTGCTCAAGTTTGCGCGCGACTACGCGGGTCTCGGAATCGCCCGGGACGCGGAATATCGCGTGGTCGGGATTGGGCGGAATAATAATGGCCGCCAGGTCGTGCGCCTGGCCGACGAGCATGGCCGTCAGATTGAATGGAATCCCCGGCTTGGCAAAGCGGCGCACGTCAACGTCTTCCTGACCGAGCAGCGCCAGCTCGGCGAGGGGGACCGCATCCAGTGGCGGCTCGTCAACAAGGATATCGGCGTCAAGAACGCCGAGCGTGGCACTGTGTTGGCCTTCGACGGGACGATTGCCACTATCAAATGGGACCGCGGCGAGCGTGTGCAGGATGTGGACCTGTCCGCTCATAGGACCTGGGACCACGGCTACGCGGAAACTGTCTATTCCTCCCAGTCGAAAAGCTACCCGCGGACCTATGTGCTGGCGCCGGTCGAATCCGGTCTGGTCAACGGCCAGAACTATTACACTGCGATCACCCGCGCTCGCTATGGTGTGAAGCTGTGGACCGAGGATGTGACACGTCTTGCGGCCAAGCTGGCGTCGCGCTCGGGCGAGAAGACCTCGACGCTCGAAGGGCTTGGCCGGCTCAAGGCCGACAGCCACAAGCAGCGGGGCGCGCGCCACAAGGAACGCCACGATCGGTCGCGCGAGGCGAATGCCCGCGAACGGGACGAACGCAACGCCGAGCGCGAACAGCGCCGGCAGGGGCGGGGTAACACAGGCCCGCCGGGCTTCGCTGACAGCCTTGCCAGTCGCGCGCAAGAGGCTGCCGTTTTGGTCGACCGCTTCCTGCGCGGCACTCTCGATCGCGATCGCGCGCCCGAATCCACCGAGCGTGGCAGCGCGCCCCATCATGTTCACCAGCCAGCACCTCAACCGCAGCATGACCATGGCGATCATGGCAGCGGACACGACCGATAGGAGGGTTACCCATGAATCTGAATCTTGTTCTCATTCTGATCCTCTGCACCGCACTGCTGGCGCTTCTCTTTCGTCACGACCGCATCCCCATCCGCCATCGATGGCGACGGCGGCAGGCCCGGGAGATGTGCGAGCAACTGCGGGGGCGGGACCGCGATCAGCCGGTCGCGCTCCATTATGCGCGGTTCCGCGCCATGGACCCGCTCGCGTTCGAGGAGTTGCTGCTCGAAGCCTTCGAGCGGCGCGGGCACCGCGTCATCCGCAATTGCCGCTATACGGGTGACGGCGGCGTCGACGGCGAAGTCATCATCGATGGAATACGCTTCCTGATCCAGGCCAAGCGCTACAAAGACGCCATCAGGCCCGAACATGTCTGGGACTTTGCCCAGCTCTGCGCCACCAGAAGGCAGCGCGGCCTGTTCATTCATACCGGCCGCACCGGCGGGATGAGTCGCGCCGTTGTCGATGGTGCGACGGGTATCCAGATCGTGTCAGGCCAGAAACTGCTCGCCCTGTTGACGGGGGCGCCGTTCTTACCTGACCTGTGTGAACCTCGTCGCCCCAGAGAAACCATCGCTTTCAGGCGGACGTCGTCATGAACGCGCTGTCCTGCTCACGATCGCAGCGACCCCGCTATTATATCGGCATCGCCTCGCTTTTGTCGCTCTCGCTTGTTCTCGCGCCAACGCCCGCACTGGCACAGCGTGGAGGATCGGCGGAGGCGGCCGAGCTCGCGCGCTGCATCCGCATTGCTGCGCGGGGCTATGGCTGGCTCGAAAAGACCCTCTGGGGACTGCGCAAGCAGGAGGCGGGCTGGATCGGAGCCGAAATCGCCAACACCAACGGAACGCATGACCTGGGACCGCTCCAGATCAACTCATGGTGGGTGCCCCGCATCGCCCGCCTCATCGGCAGGTCCGAGCATCAGGTCCGCCATTGGCTGCGCTACGATGCCTGCTTCAATGTCGAAGCGGCGCGCTGGATATTCATCTCCGGACTGGAGGCTACAGGCGACTATTGGAAGGCCATCGGCACTTATCACAGCCCCACCGCCTGGCGACAGCGGGCCTATGCAACAAAGGTCGCAACCCACATGCGCGTGAGGTTCGGACCGAAGGTGTTCGCAGCAACCGGTATCGACGCACCGAGATAGGGGCGACGAGAAGCGGGAACCGGTGGCCGGATATGGCAGTGTCGCCGTTTCCTGGGTGACTGGTATCCTAGGCTGCCATTGCTGGACGGCATTGGTGATGAGCTCGGCGCTACTATCTCAGCGTATGTGTTCGGGTGGGCCACGCGAGATGAACAGGTCAGTCAATCCTCGACCATGTTGTCGCTCTGGCGAAGGCAAACACTCAACTGGGCGTCAAACTAGCCGAGGTCTGGCGCGAGAGTGGGTAGAAGCTGATCGTCCTCGGCACCAGGGCTGAGGGGGAGGCCCGCGATGAAACGCTGTCGGTACTTCGCCGCAAGCTCTACGATATCACGCGGCTTGGCATGACAGTCGTCATCGCCGGTGACGAGACCGTGCCGCGTATTACCCCAGATCTGGCGTTTTTGGGGCAGAATGAACCGCAACGCTGTCGCGCTGGATCGCATTCGCATGGGCCGCGCCGCGCGTCCCAGTGTCCTCTACGGTCTTCGCGGTGTCGGCAAGACCGTGTTGCTGGTGACGATGCGGGATGCCGCCGAGGTGGAGGGGACGTCGATCTTTATGATCGAAGCGCCTGAGAACCGATCTCTCCCCGGCATTCTCGTTCGGCGCTTCGGGCGGCGCTGCTGCGGCTCCACCGAGAGAAGCAGGCTTCAGAGGGGGCGATCTCGAAGCGGATCTTTCGGATCTGATAGTCACGATAGGGAAGGCCGCACGGGAATGGGGTTCGGCGATGGAACTGGTGATCGATGAGGTGCAATACGTGCCTGAAGCGCAGCTTGCGGCGTTGACCAGCGCTTTGCGCCGGGCGAGGCAGAAGCAGTTGCCGGTGACGATGATCGCTGCAGGATTGCCTCAGCTTATTGGTCGAATGGGGCGCGCCAAATCCTATGCAGAACGCCTTTTCGAATTTGTTGCGATCGGGCTGCTCGACAATGTGTCTGCTAGAGATGCGATCTGCCTCCCGATTGAACGGGAAGGTGAAACGATCGAAGATATTGCGCTGAGCGCTATCGTGGATAGAACGCAAGGATATCCGTATTTCTTCCAGGAATGGGAGAAGCACAGTTGGGATGCCGCTGATATTCCCTGTCACAGAGGGGATGTCGATAGCGCGACGCGGAGCGCACTGGCCGAAGCGATGAGCGTGAAGGTTTCAAGCGTGGCGCCGACCCGCAACAATTTGATCGGGTCGCGTCCGTCAATGTGGTGTAGAATTGGGTGTGGCCAGCGGGCTGCATTTTCAGGCGGCCTTGGGTGTAATCTGTAGCGGCTGTGCCTCCTCGATCATTGGTGTAGCAAGGGCGGCCATGCCCTCGATCTGCATGTAGCGGTGCTGGAGCTGGTATTCGTCATTCTGCTCCAGCAGGACGGCGCCGACGAGGCGGATGATGCTATCCTCGTTCGGGAAGATGCCGACGACATCGGCGCGGCGCTTCACTTCCTTGTTCAGGCGTTCCAGTGGATTGGTGGAATGTAATTTGACGCGGTGCTGCTCGGGGAAGGTCATGTAGGCCAGCACGTCGTGCTCGGCATCGTCCATGCAGGCGCCGAGCTTTGGCCAGCGGGTACGCAACTGGTCGGCGACCTGGCGCCAGACCTGTGTCGCGGCGGCATGGTCGGGCTGGAGGAAGACCTGGCGGATGGCAGCGGCGACGACGGTGTTCTGGCCCTTGGGCACGTAGGCCAGGGCATTGCGCATGAAGTGGACGCGGCACCGCTGCCAGGTGGCGCTGAGCACGCGAGTGATCGCTGCCTTGAGGCCCTCGTGGGCATCGGAGATGACCAGCTTCACGCCGGTCAGTCCGCGGCGTGCGAGGTCCTTGAGGAAGCTCGACCAGAATGGCTCGGCTTCGGAGGGTCCAATGTGAAGGCCAACGATTTCGCGCTTGCCCTCGGTGTTGACGGCAACGGCTATTATCGCGGCGACACTGACGATCCGCCCGCCCTCGCGCACCTTGAGGTAGGTAGCATCGAGCCAGAGGTAGGGCCAGTCGCCGGTGAGCGGCCGCTTAAGGAAGGCATGGACACGTTCGTCGATATCCTTGCACAGCTTGGACACCGAGGATTTGGAGATGCCGGTCATGCCCATGGCCTGCACCAGCTCGTCGACACGCCGGGTGCTGACGCCGGCGATCCACGCCTCCTGGATCACCGCGACCAGCGCCTTCTCGACGGTCTTCCTGGGTTCCAGGAAGCCAGGGAAGTAGGCGCCGGTCCGTAGCTTGGGAATCCTCAAGTTGAGCGTGCCGAGCCGGGTATCGAGGCTGCGGTCGCGGTAGCCGTTCCGCCAGGTCGTCCGGTCGCCGGAGCGCTCGTGTCGGCTAGCGCCGACCAGGCCATCGACGTCGGCCTCCATGATGATCTGTAATACGCTCTCGGCGATCGTGCGCAGGAAATCTCCATCTCCAGTCTTCGCCATCAGCTCGGCAAGCGGTAGTCTGTCGTCGGTCATCGGGATCAACTCCTCGGTGGGCGTGTGAAGTGTGGTAACTCCACCTTACCGATGAGCCCGGTGGCCACCGAGATCGAAATCGCATGGGGTGGGGCATGCCCCACCCCATGCGATCATCTCAATCTACACCAGAAATTACACCACGAGCGCGGACGCTAACATTTGATCGCCAAGGGGATGCTTTACAGTCCGGCCCATGGAGATACCGCGTTTACGGTGCCATTACTCGACGCGTTCATGCGGCGTGTAATGCCAAACGGCTAAGGTGAATATTTGGAATCGTTCTGTTCGGCTGCCCTATCCACCTGGCCATGTTTCATGAGGCCGAACCAACGGTGCTTACCCGATATGTTGGCAACTGGCGGCTTATCGCAAATAGAATGCCACCGGGATTGTCAGTTCCACCGAATCGGGGCGATCGGCGCGGTCGGTTGCAAATCCCAGCAATGGACGTGATTACAGAAGCGAAGATGGAGGCTCGTCGGAATGGCTATGAGAATTTAGGATGCGACCGAAGATTTTGATCGTGGGCGCCGGCTTTGGCGGAATGGCGGCTGTGAAAGCGCTAAAGCACGCGGATGCGGATGTACTCCTCGTCGATCGTACCAATCACCATCTTTTTCAGCCATTGCTTTATCAGGTCGCGACAGCGGCCCTGTCGCCGGCTGATATCGCCACGGCGAGCCGGGTGCTCCTGAGGCGAAACCGCAATGCGAGCGTCCTGATGGCCGATGTGACTGGCGTCGAACCGACCGCGCAGGTCGTGAAACTCGCAGACGGCAGAACGCTCCGCTACGATTATCTGGTCCTTGCCACTGGCGCGGCGTACAGTTTTTTCGGCCGTGACGAGTGGGCGGACCACGCAAAGGTCCTGAAATCGATCGATGACGCCTTGTCGATTCGGGACCGATTGCTGTTCGCGTTCGAACGCGCCGAGCAATGCGACGATCCTGCGGAGGTGACGAGGCTCCTGACATTCGTAGTCGTCGGGGGCGGTCCGACCGGTGTCGAACTGGCCGGCACCATTGCTGAACTGGCACGGACCACTCTCGCCCGTGATTTCCGGCATATCGATCCCCAATCGGCCCGCATCGTCCTGTGCGAGGCTGGCCAGCATGTCCTGGGCGCATTTCCCGGCGATCTGCCAGACTATGCGTCGGGCGCGCTTCGCTCGCTCGGCGTCGAGGTCCGTCTGGGCGAGGCGGTCACGCTCGTGGATGCGGACGGGATCGTTCTGGGCGATGAGCGGATCGACGCCGCTGTCGTGTTATGGTGCGCGGGCACGCAAGCGCGGCCCGCCGCGATCTGGCTTGGTGCCGCGGCTGCGCGCAATGGCGCCGTCAAGGTGACGGAGAATTGCTCCGTGCCCGGGCATGCCAACATCTTCGCGATCGGCGACGTCGCCAGCTTCGATCCGGGCACGGCCAAACCGCTGCCCGGCCTGGCCCCCGTGGCGAAGCAACAGGGAAAATATGTCGGAAGACTGATTGCCGACCGGATCGCGGGCCGCGAAAAGGCGGTGCCGTTTCGCTATCGCGATCTTGGTACGATGGCGGTCATCGGCAGATCCCGCGCGATCGCCGATTTCGGTCGTTCATTCTTTGTACGCCGATGGCAAGCGTGATGGTGATCACCGCCGGCAGTCCTTCCGGAATGATACCTGTCCGTCGTCAGAACATTCGGCACAACTCGCGGCGTAGATTAGCGGAGTGCGGACCTCGTCAGGGGGTTGATGTTAGGCGGCGAACTTGCGGTGCTGCAAGCGCCGATGTTCGATGGTCTGTCGCTTGATCCTTTCGCGCAGTTTGATGATTGCCGGAGCCCTGCCGAAGTAGGCGTCGGCAGGCGTCACGTTGGCCAGGCTCTCGTGGTATCGCTGGTGATTGTAGTGCTCGACGAAGGCCTCGATGTGGGCTTCGAGGTCGCCGGGCAGGAAGTAGTTTTCCAGCAAGATGCGGTTTTTCAGGGTCTGGTGCCAGCGCTCGATCTTGCCCTGGGTTTGGGGATGACACGGGGCGCCGCGGACATGGCTCATCTTCCGGGCCTCGATGTATTCCGCCAGCTCACCCGCGATGTAGCTGGGGCCATTATCGCTGAGTAGCCGGGGTTTGTGCAGCACCGTGGCGCTGTCGCAACCAGAAGCCGCCAGGGCGAGGTCCAGCGTGTCGGTGACGTCCTCGGCTCGCATGTTGGTGCACAGCTTCCAGGCGATGATGTAGCGTGAGAAGTCGTCGAGCACGGTCGACAGATACATCCAGCCCCACCCGATGATCTTGAAGTAGGTGAAGTCGGTCTGCCACATCTCGTTCGGCCGCGTGGTTTTCGTGTGGAACTGATCGGCAGCCTTGATCACGACATAGGCCGGGCTGGTGATCAGGTCGTGGGCCTTCAACAGGCGGTAAACCGTGGATTCCGACACGAAGTAGCGCTGCCCATCGGTGAAGCGCACGGCCAGTTCCCGGGGGCTCAGCTCAGACTGTTCCAGCGCCAGCTCGATGATCTGGTCGTGGATGCCCGCCGGGATGCGGTTCCACACCCGGCTCGGCGCCGATGGCCGATCTTCCAACGCCTCCGGCCCGCCTTCGAGGTAGCGATCATACCAGCGGTAGAATGTCCGACGAGGGATGCCGAGTTGGTCCAGCGTGCGCTTGGCCGACAGGTGCGACTGCTCGACGGTTCTGATGATCTCGAGCTTCTCGGATGCGGGATACCTCATTCGTCGTTGCCCCCATCCGCGACCATGCTTTTTTTGAGCAGACGGTTTTCCAGTGTCAGATCGGCCACGCATTCCTTCAGGGCCCGGGCTTCGCGGCGCAGGTCCTGGACCTCTCCGGTGGTCGCGGCACGGGCGGTGTCGCCGGCCAGGCGGCGCTTGCCAGCTTCCATGAACTCCTTCGACCAGGTGTAATACAGGCTCTGGGCAATGCCTTCCTTGCGGCATAGCTCGGCGATGCTGTCTTCCCCGCGCAGGCCATCCAGCACGATGCGGATCTTGTCCTCGGCCGAAAAGTGGCGCCGGGTCTGTCGGCGGATGTCCTTCACTACCCGCTCTGCTGGGGCCTTGGCGGGCGATTTTACATTGGAGGATCTGGGCTTCATCTTCGTTCCTTCGTCACTACGACGAAGCCCAGATCCTCCTTAAATCACAACCTCAAATCTGTGCCATCGGTGCTGACGGCGGACAGGTGGAATAGATGATGAGCGCGATGCCGAGCAGCAGCGTCGTCACTCCCGTATCGCCGCTGGCGATCCATCTCGATCCGAGCAGCGTTCCGACAACAACGGCCAGCATCATCGGCCAGAGCCTCCGCAGCAGCGCTCCAAAGCTCGGCCCCGCGAAGAGTTGCCAGACATTGGTGGCGAAGGACGGCACGATCAGCAGGCTTGCGGCCACCAGTGGAGAGATAAGCGCACCGAGCATGCCCATCGCCACGGTCGGAAGGCCCATTCCGGTGACACCTTTGACGAGGCCAGCGGCCAAAAAGGTCGCGAAGACGGCGGCGAGCATTACTGTCGGAAGATCAAACATGCCCCCTGAATATCCGCCTGGACGCCGTGGACAATGCGGATGAGTTGATGTCTGGCTTCGGCTATGCCGAAGCCAGACAAGCGGCTATTCTTGCCGCATGCGCTTCGATCTGACCGACCTTCGCCTGTTTCTCGCTGTCGTTGATGCCGGCAGCATTACCCACGGTGCGATCGAAGCGGGGATGTCGCTGCCGGCCGCCAGCGAACGGCTGCGGGATATGGAGGCGGCGGGCGAAGTGCTGTTGCTCCATCGTGGCCGTCGCGGCGTGGTTCCGACGGAGGCCGGTGAGGCGCTAGCCCATCATGCCCGTGCGATCCTGCACCAGGTGGCCCAGATGCGTGGCGAGCTGGGACGTTACGCGAAAGGACTGCGCACAGAGGTGCGCATCCTCGCCAATACAGCGGCTATCTCCGAGTTCCTGCCCGAAAGGCTTGCGCCCTGGTTGACGGCCCATCCTCAGGTCGATGTCGAACTGAAGGAGCGGCAGAGCACTGAAATAGCGCGGAGCATTGCTGCCGGCTTTGCCGAGATCGGCATCCTGTCGAATGCTGCTGGCACGGAGGGGCTGACTTTGCGCCCCTTTGCCATTGACCGGCTTGTCATGGTGTTCCCGGCCGATCACGATCTGGCAGGAAAGCGACAGGTTCGCTTTGCCGATCTGCTGGACTGCCATTTCGTTGGATTGATGGACGGTGCCCTGCAAAAGCATATCGAGATGCAGGCGGCACGGCTGGGAGCGAAGATCAAGCTGCGTCTGACGCTTCGCGGTTTCGACGGCATCTGCCGTATGGCGGGCGAAGGTGTCGGCATCGGGATCGTGCCGGAAACGGCGGCACGGCGCGCGAAGCGCTCGACGCGGATGGCTTTCGCGCCGCTTACAGACGATTGGGCAACGCGACAACTGTCGGTCTGTGTCCGAGATGAGACGGCATTGACTCCCGCCGCGCTTAGCCTGCTCGATCATTTGACTTCGAGCAGCGCCTGCTGAGCGGCGTGAAGCGCTCCATGTCAGCCCATGGCTTCCAGGCTGATCGCCCGCCGAACGGCGGGGCGCGCCAGCACCTTGGTCATCAGCCGCGCCCAATTGGGCCAACCCGCCTCCATGTCGAGGCCGATGCGACGGCCCCAGAGCCAGAACACGCTAAGATAGGCGTCGACGACAGTATAGCGGGCAGGGACGGCCCAGTCGCGGCCATCGGACAGGATGCGGTCGATATGGTCATAGGCGGCGCGGATGTTCTCCAACCCCTTGCCCTTGACCGCCTCATGCAGCGTGGGGTCGGGCACGAAGCGGTGCGGACGCCAGAGTTGGCTGTAGCCAACGCCGTGGAGATCGACGGAGATCCAGCTCAGCCATTCCAGGCATCGCGCCTCGGCGGCAGCATCGGCAGGCACGAGTTTCGCCTCGGGATAGCTGCCAGCCAGAAACAGCAGGATGGCGACGGATTCGGTCAGCAGGTCGGGCGCGCCGCCGGAGCCACCGGAAACGCCAGTGAGCGCCGGCACCCGGCCCCTGGGGTTGAGCGCCAGATAGTCCGCCGTCGACGTCCCCTCGCCATTTTTGGCGGAGCGGATCTCTGTCTCATAGGGCTGGCCGATTTCTTCCAGAACGATGCGGACGGCGAGCGAACAGGCTCCGGGCGAATAGTAGAGACGATGCATTTGACCCTCCAGTTCAGCGGGCAATGGCATGGTCAGGCCAGCGATTGCGGCCGTCGCGCAGCCACATCAGGGTATCGAGCCAGAATCCAGCGGCATGGCTGTCGTGGAACAGGCCGAAATGCCCAATCTCTTCGCGACCGTAATCCGATGGCTGAAGCAGCACCGACGTCCGCTCGGCGCCGGTGTAATATTCAAGCGTTCGGCGGATCGCGGCCGGTGTGCCAAGCTCGTCATCGCAAACGCTGACAGCCAGCACCTGGGCGGACACGGTCGCCATGCGCTCCAGCACACTTTGCCGCTCGTCGGGCGGGTAGCTACGCTCGAACCGTGACCCGCGAAAGCTCCATTCATGCGCTACGCCAGCCGGCAGGTCTTCAAGCCAGTTCAGCCTGCGACCAGGGAAATAGCCGAAAGCGTATGTCAGCGCAGGCATCGCCACATGCCATTTGAGGAAGAGAGGGAGTCGGCGACGGGCGGCATAGTCGCCCCACCAGGCATATTGCGCCCCGACAGTCAGGATGCGCGCTATGCGCCCGGCGCTGTCAGCAAGTCCCGGCAGAAAGCCGCCTATACTGTGGCCCACCACAAGCAGCTGGTCGCTTCGGCCGTGCTGTCCGATAAATCTGATAGCGCCCTCGAAATCCCGCTCGCCCCAGTCGCGCCAGCGATAGCCACAGCCTCTCAGACGCTCGGGTCGCGACAAGCCGATGCCACGATAGTCGTAAGTGAGCACGTCGAACCCGTGCCGGGAAAGGAACCGGGCATAACTATGGTAATAGCGGGCGAGGACGCCGGTGGCCGGATTCACGATCACCGTTCCGATGGGATGGGCCTTGTTCGCGCGCCAGAGATGGCCGCCGAGACGCACCCCGTCAGGGCAGGAAAGTTCAACCGTTTGCCCGTCAATAGTCGTGGAGTGCGAAGTCAAGCTGCTCATGACGGATATGATATGCGGAGCGATCGCTTGAGTATATTCACTGGTCGGTATACATTGCGGTATGACCAGAACCGATGTGCCCACACGCGATCGAATTATCGAGGCGGCCGGCAAGCTCTTTCACGCCGAGGGAATCCGCGCCGTCAGCGTCGATGCCGTCGCTGAGAAGGCGGGCCTGACCAAGCGGACGCTCTATTACCATTTCCGTAGCAAGGACGATCTGATCGCGGCGTATCTGGAAACGCGAGACCAGCCGAACCTTGCGCTGTTCCAGCGCTGGTTCACTGAAACGGTGGGCAGCACGGCCGACAAGGTGCAAGGCATCTTTTGCAATCTTGCGGCTTCCGCACGGCATCCGAAATGGAAGGGCTGTGGGTTCCTGCGGACATCGGTTGAGCTGATCCACCTGCCGGGGCACCCTGCGATCCTTGCAGGACGCACGCACAAGAAGCGCGTAGAGGACTGGCTGTGCTCGCTGTTTGCAGATGTGCGCCCACCAGACGAGGCCCGGCGTCTTGCGCGCCAGATCATCCTTCTGCTCGACGGGGCATTTGCCGTCGTGCTGCTTCATCGAGACCCGAGTTATATGGAGAGTGCTGGTGAGGCAGCGGCGCAGTTGGTCCGAGGTTAGTGCACAACCTCACACCATTCCAGGATCTGGAGCGTATAGTGCGATACGGCCCGATCGAACGCGGAAGTGATGGCTGACTGGCTGCTGGCGGATGCGCGCTCATCGACCGTGAAGCGGCGGCTTGCGATCGGTTGAAGACTGGCGGAATCGACAAGGGTGGCTGAGCCGCTCACTCTTATCGTCGGAGCGTCGGATTTTTGGGCGTTTCCGCGATAATCCGCTTCGAAACGATCTATCGTCAGGTGCAGGAGCGGGGCGCCGTTGCCCCGGGCGGCAGCGGGCAGGAGGCGAACAGAAGAGGTCGCCTGTTCGAAACGGCGCATCACCGCCTGGGTGAACAGGTCCGGTGCTGGCGCAACCCAGCGCGCATCCTTGATATAGAGGACGGTGTCGCCATGAGCCGTCAATATGCGGTCACCGTCGATCTCGGGAGCGAACCGGACGCGCCCCAGCGTTACAGGCTTTTTATCCCGCTCTATTATGGGGGCCTCATGCGCCGGGTCTTCGACGATGCCGAAGCGATAGAGGTTATCGGGCGGTCCGCTTTTCAGAACGGAGACACAACCGGCCAGCGGCAGGACAGCGGTCATGATCGCGATCCTGGCTCCACGCGTAAAACACATCATCGGGGTAGCTCCAGTTCCTGTCCACTGTCCTTGGTGAGCGCACGGCGCGGATTCTGGCGTATTTCGCGCAAGAACCCATCGAGCGATTCGGATGTCTCCTGCAGGCTATGCATCGCGGCATTGACGGCGGGGAGGGTGGTCGTTCCGATTGTCTCGCTTTGCCGGTTGATATGGGCGAGGGTGCCGCGCGCTTCGCCGATTGCGGCCTTGAGCTCGGTCGCCGCCTCCGACATCTCCGCGAGTGTCCGGCGTCCGTCTCCCTCGCCCATTTCCCGAATGAGCGCCGCTGACGCTTCGATATCGGTGGCAGCGGAATCGAGTTTTGCCAGCATGGACCCGGCATGATCGAACATGGCGCGATTCTCGGCGAGCTCGCCCATGGTGAGACGTACATCCTTTATCGTCGCGCTCAGATCGGCGATGTTCTCGTCCGAGATGAGCTTGTTGACCTGGTTGAGCGCCCTGGTCGCGCTTTCGACCATCTGGCCGCCGCCCTGAATCAGCGACGACATGGCGTTCGGCTTGCTTCGAATAACAGGCCGGTGGGAGCGCTCGGCCTCGCGCAGGAGAGGCTGTTGCGGATCGCCCGCGCTGATCTGGACGATACTCGTGCCGGAAATGCCTTGCGTTTCGGTGGATGCCAGAGAATCGCGGCGAACCGGCGTGCGTGCCTGCAGGGATATGTCGGTGATTACCCGGTTGGGATTGTCTTCGTCGAGCCTGATCCGTTCGATCTGACCCATCTTGATACCGTTGAACTGGACATCCCCGCCCACGCTGAGGCCGCGAACAGGGCCCTCGAAGATGATCCTGTATCGGTCATATTCATTGCTGAAACGCGATCCGCCCAGCCATACGACAAACACCACGCCGGCAATCAGCAGCAGTGTCGAGATGGCGCCTACCAGCGCGTAATTGGCCTGCCGTTCCATCAAATGCTATCCTGCTGTTCTGCCGCAGCGCGGCCGCGCGGCCCAAGGAAATAATCCCTGATCCAGGGATGATCCGATTGCTCCAGCTCGTGAAGCGGGGCCGTGGTCACGATTTTTCGATCGGCGATGACGGCGACCCGATCACAGACCGCGTACAGCGTGTCGAGATCGTGGGTAATCATGAAGACCGTGAGGCCCAGCGTATCGCGCAGATCGCGGATGAGCGCGTCGAATTCTGCGGCGCCGATCGGGTCGAGACCTGCGGTGGGTTCATCGAGAAACAATATGTCGGGATCAAGTGCGATCGCCCTTGCAACGCCAGCGCGCTTGCGCATGCCGCCCGACAGTTCGGCCGGACGAAGATCGGCGGCATGGGCGGGAAGGCCGGCAAGCCTGATCTTGAGGCGCGCCGCTTCGCGCATGAACCCCGGCGCGAGGCGGGTATGCTCCAGCATCGGAGCCTCGACATTCTGAAGCACGGTCAGGAAGGAAAAGAGCGCGCCCTGCTGGAACATGACGCCGATGCGCCGTTGAACATCGCCCTGCGACCGGCCCATATCCTCACCGAAAACTTCCACGTGTCCGGCGTCGGGCTGCTGAAGGCCAAGAATAGTGTTCAGAAGGACCGACTTGCCCGATCCAGAGCCGCCGACCACGCCCAGTATTTCACCACGCCTGACTTCGAGATCAAGATTGTCGTGAATGACCTTGTCACCAAATGCGGTGCGCAGACCGGTCACCCGGATCGCGAGCGGATCGGCCAGACCGTTGTTCACGGACCCGCTCACAGGCCGAGCACCATGAAGATCACCGCAAAGATGGCATCGAACATGATAATGAGGAAAACAGACTGGACCACTGCGGACGTCACATGACGGCCCAGACTCTGGACGTCTCCTCCCACCATCATTCCATGGCGGCACCCCGCGGCAGCGATCAGCAGGGCGAGGAACGGGGCCTTGCCCATGCCGATCCAGAAATGCTTGATACTGACGGTTTCCGCGAGACGGGTGACGAAGAAGGAGGGGCTGATGTCGATGGTGGCCCAGCTTACGAGAAGCCCTCCCAGGAGTCCGCCCAGGTCGCCCACGAACGTCATGAGCGGAATCATGACGAGCGCGGCGAGGATACGGGGCGTGACGAGGGCATCGAACCGGTCGACACCCATGACCTGCATGGCGGCCACTTCCTGGTTCATCCGCATGGAGCCGATTTGTGCCGCGAAGGCAGAGGCCGAGCGGCCCGCCAGAAGAATAGCGGCGATGACGACGCCAAACTCCCTGAGGATTGCGACGCCCACAAGTTCGACGGTAAAAATCTCCACTCCGAGGCTGGTGAGGAGATTGGTGCCGACCAGTGCGATGATCGCACCGATGAAAAACGTCATGATGAAAACGATCGGCAAGGCATTGATGCCTGATTCTTGCATGACAGCGAATAGCGGTGTGACCCGCAATCGCCTGGGGCGTAACAATGTGCCTCCAAGAGCAAGGATCATCTGACCGGTGAAAACCAGCATCGCATAGGCGTCGTGAGCGATTTCAATGATCTGCTGGCCGAAGCGCGCGAAGAACCCGGTCAGGTAGCCACGGGGGGGCGGGCTATCCTCGTGAGGCGTCATGCCCGGCGCAACGAGGTTGGCCAGACGTCGCACATCGTCACGTGTGCCGAACAGGATCTCGCCGTCGGTGGGCATCAGTTTAAGGAGCAGCAAGGCGCCGGTCGTGTCGATCCTCCCGAGGGCGGAGACGTCGATCCTGTTCGCCTGCTGTCCTCCCACAGCCGGCAGCGGCTGACGGCTCGCCTGGTCAAGGGTCAGGGCCGTCCAGTCGCCCTCGGCGTGGAGGGTCAAGGAACCGTCTTCTTCAACCAGCGTCCATGTCGCCGCCTTCATCGGATCAGCGCGATCCCGACGCGCAGACGCCTGGTGTTTCGATCATAGTCGAGGAGGTTTTCTCCATATCCGATGAAGCTCTGACCGAAGAGGTAGAAGTCCGGCCCGCCGCCCAGGATACGGCGGAGCGGATAGGACAGGTCGGCGGACAGCGCGCCCTTTCCGCTGCCGATATTGAAGCGGGTGGAGGTGGAGAGGCGCAGTCCATTATCCTCCCCGACCTCCATAAAAAGACCGGTGTTGCCGCGATACCGGCGTATGTCGGGATTGTCGGACTTGTCCCCGACGAAGAGGGAGAGGCGCGGCGCGATAGAGAGGCGATAGCCGCCGCCCAGCGGAATGGCGGCCATGGGCGCCAGATAGATGCTGTTGATGCTCCGCGAGGCCTCGCCGTCCCGGCCGTTGGACTCGTGCCGGATGCCACCCTGTGCGCTCAGGGACACGCCGCTCGCCAGTGTGGTCGAGGGCGTAAGATAGAATATCTCGGGCTGGAAATCGATGTTCCGGAAAGGCGAGGAGTCCGCGCCCAGATCCCAGAACATGCGCTGCGTGTAGGCGAAATGGAGTCCATCGCGCCAGCTTTGCGGGAGACCTTCCGCGCGGCGGCTTCCGAACAACTGATATTTGAAGCTGAGCTGGATCCGGGCTTCGCTGTTGGTGTCCGGACCATAGACCGCATAAATGGGTTCGTAGCCGGACAGGTTGGCGAGGAAGGCGTTGCCCGCCCTGCGATCCGAAGGCGGCGGTGTGGGAGCAGGGGCTCGCACAGGCGGAACCGGCGCAGGCGTGTGCGCCTCGGCGAGATGCGATGCCGGCGCCGCAGGGCGCGGTATCATGGCGATCTGGCTGACGTTCCAGGCGGGGATGGAAAGCCGGGCCAGGTCCAGGGATTGCCCATCACGGGCTGCCAGGCGGTAGCGGGCGCGCTCGAATCCGCGGGGCGCTATGATCACATGGTCCGCCACATCGCGGGCGCGCTCGAGCCAGACCGTCCGGATATCTCCCGACCGTTCGACCCGGGCCTCGATCCGATCAGGGAGCGCGAAGCTCTGCGGTTCATCGCCCTCGTTCAGCAAGCGCAGATCGACGAGCAAAGCGCCCTCTGCATCCTGTTCGCCCGCGTCCCGGACGAGCACCGCTACCGGCGCTGCCTGCGCCGCGGCGGGCACAAGGAGCGCTGTCGCCAGCAACCATCGGATAGACCGGTCCATCATGCGAGAAGGTGCTGTCCGCCATCGACCGGGATCACCGTTCCGGTGATCCGGCTGGCTGCGTCACTGACGAGGAAGGCAGCCAGCCCGCCGACATCCTCTATCGTCACCAACTGGCCGACCGGCGTCTGGGCGGCGGCGCGCTCGAGCAATTCATCGAACCGCGCGATGCCACTGGCGGCGCGGGTGGCGATAGGGCCCGGCGATATCGCATGGGCGCGGATGCCCTGGGGGCCCAGTTCGGCGGCGATATAGCGCGTCGCGCTCTCCAGCGCCGCCTTGACCGGTCCCATGAGGTTGTAGTTTTCAACGACGCGCTCCGAGCCGTAGAAGGTGACGCAGAGCAGGCAGCCGCCTTGCGCCATCAAGGGCTCGGCCAGCTTCGCCATGCGAAGGAAGCTGTGGCAGGAGACGTCCATCGCGATGCCGAACCCCTCGGCGCTGCTGTCGACGACGCGGCCATGGAGATCGTCGCGGGGTGCGAAGGCGATCGAATGCAGCAGGAAGTCGAGTCCGCCCCATCGGTCCCGCACCTGGTCGAACAGGGCCTCGAGCTGGCCGGGCTCACGCACATCGCAGGGGGCGAGCCATTCGGCGCCCAGCCGGTCCGCCACCGGCTCGACCCAGCCTTTCGCCTTCTCGTTCAGATAGGTCGCGGCAAGGCGCGCGCCGCAGCGGCTGAAAGCCTCGGCGCAGCCCGCTGCAATGCTCTGTTCGTTGGCGATACCGACGATCAGGCCACGCTTGCCGCGAAGATCGACGAGGGGGGTCATGTTTTAACTCCAAAAAGGGTGGCCAGTGTCTGCAGGACGATCATCCGTTCTTCGTCCGTCGGGATGACGCGGACGGTAATGGGGCTGCCAGGCGCGCTGATGACGTCGGCATGGACGGCATTGGCCCGCTCATCGAGGCTGATGTCGAGCCATGCGAGGCGCTCGCAGATGCCCGCGCGGATGGCGGCGTCGTTCTCGCCGATGCCGGCCGTGAAGACGAGACCGTCAAGGCCGCCCAGCGATGACGCCAGCGCGCCGGCCTCGCGCGCGGCACGCCAGATGAAGAGGTCGATGGCCTCGCGGGCTTCGGGCCGGTCGCTGGCCGCAAGCTCACGCATGTCGCTCGAGATGCCTGATACGCCCAGCAGGCCCGATTGCTTGTAGAGCAGCGCCTCCACATCGGCGGCGCTCATGCCCACCCGGTTCTGGAGATGCAGGATGACGCCAGGGTCGATCGACCCGCAGCGCGTGCCCATCATCAGGCCGTCGAGCGCGGTGAAACCCATCGTCGTGTCGATGCTCTTGCCGCCTGACATGGCGCACAGGCTTGCGCCGTTGCCCAGATGCGCGGCGATCACGCGGCCGGCGGCAAGCGATGGGTCGAGCTCTGCCAGGCGGCGGGCGATATAGTCGTAGGAGAGGCCATGGAAGCCGTAGCGCCTGATGCCCTGCTCGTGAAGTGCGCGCGGGAGCGCGAAGCGGGTGGCGGGTGCGGGGCGATCATGGTGGAAGGCGGTGTCGAAGCAGGCGACCTGGGGAAGGTCCGGCGCGAGCGCGGCGATCGCGCGGATGGCAGCCAGATTATGGGGCTGGTGGAGCGGGGCCAGTGGACAGAGCTTCTCAAGCTCCTCGAGCACTATGGTATCGATCAGGCACGACTGGGCGAAGTCGACCCCGCCGTGGACGACGCGGTGCCCGACGGCGAGGACTTCGCGCCCTTCGAGATGCGATGTGGCCCAGTCAAACAACCATGCGAGCAACTCTGCATGGGTCATGGCGCGTTCGTCGGGCCACTCGCGTTCGATCAGCACTGTGCCTGCTGCGTCGCGAATGGCGAGGCGGGGAGAAAGACCGATCCGTTCGATCTTGCCGCCGGCGGACAATGTCGGTTTGCGGTCGCGATCGAGCGTATAGAGCGCGAACTTGATGCTGGACGAGCCCGAATTGAGGCTGACGACGGCCTTCATGTGCGCATACCCTCCGGCAGGCCGGGCGCCGCCTTGGTCGCCGCGCGCGCTACCAGCACGGCAACGGCGCAGGAAGCAAGGCGCGTGCGCAGGCTGTCGGCCCGGCTGGTGAGGATGATCGGCACACGCGCACCCAGCACGATGCCTGCCGCATCCGCCCCGCCGAGGAAGGTGAGCTGCTTGGCGAGCATGTTGCCCGCCTCCAGATCGGGTACGACCAATATGTCCGCCTTGCCCGCGACGGGCGACACGATCCCTTTTTCCTTCGCGGCCGCCTCGCTGATCGCATTGTCGAAGGCGAGCGGGCCATCGAGGAGGCCGCCCGTGATCTGGCCCCGGTCGGCCATCTTGCACAGCGCGGCAGCATCGAGCGTGGTCGGCATCGCCGGGTTCACCGTCTCGACAGCGGACAGGATCGCGACCCTGGGTTGGCCGATGTCCAGCACATGGGCAAGATCGATGGCGTTGCGGATGATATCCGCCTTTTCTTCAAGGTTCGGCGCGATGTTGATCGCCGCGTCGGTGATGATGAGCGGCGTCGGATGGCCGGGCACGTCCATCACATAGGCATGGCTGATCCGCCGTTCGGTACGCAGGCCCGTCGCGCGCGACACGACCGCGCCCATCAATTCGTCGGTATGCAGCGATCCCTTCATGAGCAGCACCGCCTCGCCGGCCCGCACCAGTTCGACGGCCTTCGCCGCCGAATCATGGCTGTGCGCGCTTTCCACGATGCGATAGGCCGCCACATCCTTGCCGGCCTCGGCCGCCGCTGCAAGAATGCGGGCCCTCGGTCCCACCAGGATCGGATCGATCAGCCCTGCCTCGGCGGCCTCGACCGCTGCCGCCAGCGCGGCGGCCGAACAGGGGTGAGCGATGGCGGTGCGCGCGGGGTTGCCGCGCACGCCCTCGATCAACCGATGATAGCCGTCATGGTCTGACAGGCGGATATCGGGGAGCGCGATGCGCGGGCGGCGGATCTTCTCGGTGGGGGCCTTGACCTGCGCTTCGCCGGTGATGACGGTCTCGCCATTCTGATTGTCGCAGCGGCAGTCGAGCAGCAGGATATGCTTGTCCGCCCGCTTTTCCGTCACCGTCACCGTCGCGGTGATGGCGTCGCCGATGCCCACGGGCCTCAGGAACCGCAGCGACTGGCCGAGATAGATGGCACCGGGGCCGGGCAGTTCGGTCCCGAGCACCGCCGATATCAGCCCGCCGCCCCACATGCCGTGCGCGATCACCCGGCGGAAGAAGTCGCTTTCGGCATAATCCTCGTCCAGATGGGCCGGATTGACGTCGCCCGACACCAGCGCGAAGAGCTGGATATCGCGCTTGGAGAGCGTGCGGGTCACGCTCGCGCTTTCGCCCACGGCGATCTCGTCGAAGGTCCGGTTTTCGATCATGGCCTCATCGGTCATGGCTCAGCGCTCCAGGACATAATGGCCGGGCGCGTCCGCGATCGGCGCATAGCCTTTGTCCGCGGCGCCCATCGACGGCGGGGCCCCGGGCGCGCCCGAACGGCTTGCAAGCCAGTCGCCCCATTCGGTCCACCAGGAACCCTGCTTCTTCTCTGCGTGGCGTTCCCATTCCTCCGGATCGTAGGAGAGACCATCGGTTTCGCGCGTCAGCACGCGGTAGCGCCGGCCGTTGTGGCCCGGTTCCGAGACGATACCGGCATTATGGCCGCCGCTCGTCAGCACGAAGGTGATCTCGGCCCCGGTCAGCAGGTGGATCTTATGCACCGAATGCCAGGGCGCGACATGATCGCGCTCGGTGCCGACGACGAACAACGGTCTGCGGATCGCCGAGAGCGCGATGGTGCGACCATTGACCTTGTATTTGCCCTCGGCCAGGTCATCGTCGAGGAACAGGCGCCGCAGATACTGGCTGTGCATGGCATAGGGCATGCGCGTCCCGTCGGCGTTCCAGGCCATGAGGTCGTTGAGAGGCGCGCGCTCGCCCATCAGATATTCCGACAGGATGCGCGACCAGACGAGGTCGTTGGATTTGAGGATCTGGAACGCGCCGCCCATCTGGCCGCTGTCGAGATAGCCCCGGCTCCACATCATCTTTTCGAGGAGATTGAGCTGTCCCTCATCGATGAAGAGGCCCAGTTCGCCCGGTTCGCTGAATTCGGTCTGCGCCGCGAAAAGCGTCACGCTGGCAAGGCGATCGTCACCCTCGCGCGCCATCGTCGCCGCTGCGATCGAGAGCAGCGTGCCGCCTAGGCAATAGCCCACGGCATGAACGGCGGGCGCGCCGGTAATCGCGCTCACCGCATCGAGCGCCGCCATCGGCCCGAGTTGCCGATAGGCCTCCATGTCGAGGTCGCGGTCCTCGCTGTCCGGATTGTGCCAGGAGATCATGAACACGGTGAAGCCCTGGGACGTCAGCCACTGGACGAGGCTGTTCTCGGGCGAGAGGTCGAGGATGTAATATTTCATGATCCATGCCGGCACGATCAGGATCGGCTCGGGCCGCACCGTGTCGGTGGTGGGGGCGTACTGGATCAGTTCGATGAGGCGGTTGCGATAGACGACCTTGCCCCTGGCGGTCGCCACCGTCTCCCCCACGCGGAAGGCGTCCGTGCCCGCCGGAGGCAAGCCTCTTACGAGATGCTGCATATCCTCGATCAGATGGCGGAACCCGTCGACCAGGCATTGGCCGCCGGTCTCGACGATCTTGCGCTGGAGAACCGGGTTGGTCGTAAGGAAGTTGGTCGGCGCAAGGATATCGAGCATCTGTCTGGCGGTGAATTCGACCATGTCCTCATGATGGCTGCCGACGCCGCCCACCCCGGTTGTCGCCGCGTGCCACCATTGCTGGTTGAGAAGGAACGCCTGCGAGAGGAGGTTGAAGGGCGGCTGCTGCCAGGCGGGATCGGCAAAGCGGCGGTCCTGCGGCAGCGGCTCGATCGCGGGCGCCGCGTCGCGGTCGCCTGCGGATCGGACGGCATAGTCGAAGAGCCGCACATATTTGCGGGCCGCCTTGGCGGTGAGTTGCAGCTGCTTGCCCGGTGCGAAGGCGAGATGATGTCCCCAGTCCGAAAAGGCCTGGAGGATGGTGATGGGGGAGAGCCCCGCGGTCATCTGCGCGATCGCGGCGCCCGCGGCCCTGTCGAGGGTTTCGGCGATCCCGTCGAGCGGGTCGGGTGCCTGGGGCATGTTCTGGGCGCTCATGATCGGTCCTTTTTGAAGATTTCCATTACAGGGCGGCTACCGGTCGGGCCGTTGCCCGGGGAGGCAAAGCTGCGGCAAAAGGCCGCTGTCGCCCTTGAGCCTCCATCTCGCGCCCGCCGCGGATCACGAAGCCCTTTTCCGGCTCCTCGATGCCGTCCAGCGCGCCGCCCGGCAGCGCCAGCCGCTCGAGGATGGTGATCCTCTCGCCGGCCATGTGGCCGTCGCGGATCAGGAAGGCCGCGCCCGAAAGCGCCGCAAGGCCCGAGCCGACGAACCAGGCGGTCTTGCCATCCACCCCTGCGGGTTTGCGGGGGCGGGCGAAGGCGTAGAAATTGCCGCTGTTGTATTCCATGCGAATCTCCTTTGAGCATACATTCCCCAAGTGGCATGCCGTCTGACGTGAGTTTCGCCTGAATCCGACCGCAGGACAATCATTTTCCGTCCCGAGCGGCGTCGTCGGGCGCGCAAGGCGCTGAGACAGGGCAGATCGGCCCGCGAAGCCGCCGTGTTGTGCCCTGGTGGCGGTGTTTTTCAGCGCAGCGGACAGACCCATCCTGCCGTTTTCGTTCAGTTTGGGCGTGGATGGCGGTCATGCGCATAGCGGAGGCGCTCGCAATCGGCGGATGGCGGCGAGGATGGCGCGGACCATCGGACCGGTGACGGCCACCTCGGCCAGCTGGAAGGTGATGGCGCGGGCATGGCGGACGACACGTGCCCCGATCTTGATCAGCTTCAGTTGCAGGCTGGTCAACGACCAGTCGGCCATCGTCTCGGGCAACTCGATGCAGCGCAAGAAGATGGCCAGGTTGTAGGCCAGCGCATGCAGTTGCAGTCGCACCTCATTGTCGCGGAACTTCCGGCATGACAGCCGCGTCCAGTGGAAGGCATATTTACCTTCCTTGATGTGCTGCTCGGCGGTGCCGCGCTGGTTATAGAACCGCACCACCCAGTCGGGCTCCATCGGCAGGTTGGTGACGATGAAGCCGACACGCGGGAACAGTTCGCCCGGATGCCATTCGATCTTGGCGATCACCCGGCGTTCCTTGTCCCAGGATGCCGCCTGATACTCGAAGTCTTCGTAGAAGCGCTTGACCTTGGTCAGCGAAGGTCGCCCGACAGGGCGCGTCAGCCGATGCGCGATCTTCTCGCGCAGGACGTTGTTCGCAGGCAGCCGGATGGCGTAGAAGAATCGGGCTTCTTCCAGCCGCTCATAGATCGCGGGGATCGCGTAGGCGGCGTCAGCCCGGAAGAACCGGCCGCAAAGGTCGCGCTCCGCGTAGCGGGCGATGACGGGGTCGAGAACGTCCCGCCAGCCATCGGCGCTGTGGACGTTGCCATGGCGCAAGGCGCAGCGCTCCAGCATGCCGAACTGGTTGAACAAAAAGTTCGGGTGATAGCAGGTGCAGTCGAAATGCCCGTTCCAGGCCGCGCCCTCCTGATCGCCATGGGTGGGGCTGACCGAACTGTCCATGTCCAGAACGATGTACTTCAGCCCGTTACGGTCATGGAACCGGTCGATCCATTGGCCATTCAGGTCGGCCAGCGCGGCACGGTTCTCGGGCTGTGCCAGTGTCTCGGTCTCGAACCGTCCCATCTGCGAGGCCGAGGCCGCTTGCGCATCGACAGCCCTTCCACCCACGACCTGGCGCATCACCGGATCGAGGGCCAGGCGGTCGGCGTCGTTCACATCCTCGTATCCGGCCAGTCGCCCGAACACCGATTGCCGGAACAACCCGTCAAGCCGGTGGACCGTGTTCTTGCCGCGCCGGGTGTCGCGCAATGCTTTTGCCGCCAGATCGGACAGCCCGAGCGCGTCATCCAGCTCGCGCATCACCAGCAGGCCGCCGTCGGAACTGAGCTGCGCACCTCGGAACTCCACATGCACCCGGCGGTCGAACTCGACCCGATCTGCCCGCTTCGAACCCGCACCCTCTGGGTGATCCATCAAACGCGCCCCTCACGGCCATCAACACCATGATTTATATCGGAAATATTGAGATCCTGACAGCAAAATCAGCGATTTACTTGGGGAATGTGGGTTGAGAACAGAGAAAGAAAATCAATCCTCATAATTCTCTCCCAGGTACAGACGACGGACTTCGTCATGGTGAAGAAGCTCTTGCGGCTTGCCCACGAAAAGCACCTTGCCGCCGTGGATGACATAGGCGCGGTCGACCAGTTCGAGCATCTCATGGACGTTATGGTCGGTGATGAGGACGCCGACGCCACGCCTTTTGAGATCGCGGACCATGAGCTTGATGTCCGCGATCGAAATGGGATCGATCCCGGCGAAAGGCTCGTCGAGCAGGATCACGCCAGGCTCGGCCGCCAGGGCGCGCGCGATCTCGCAGCGCCGCCGCTCGCCGCCGGACAGGGAAGGGGAGGGTGTCGACCGCAGATGCGTCAGGCCGAAATCGGCAAGCAGTTCGCCCAGCCGGCGGTCGATGTCGCCAGGGTCGGTCATGCGCAGTTCCAGCACAGAGCGGATGTTGTCCGCAACGCTCATCCCGCGAAAGATCGAGGCTTCCTGCGGCAGATAGCCAAGCCCGCGGTTGCCGCGCTCATGCATGGCCAGTGCTGAGACATCTTCGCCGTCGAGCAGTATACGACCGCCATCGAGGCGTATGAGACCCATGATCCCGTAGAAGCAGATCGTCTTGCCTGTGCCGTTGGGGCCGAGCAGGCCAACGATCTCGCCGCGATCGACCTCGAGCGAGAAGCCGTCCAGCACCTTTCGCCGTCCGAACGCTTTCTCGATCGCCTGGACTTTGAGCGCGGGCGGGCCGACCACCGACACCGACCCGGAGGTGTCCAGCCTGGCGCAGTCAACGCCTTCGCGGCAGGCTGATGGAGTGTCGGCAATGCGGCAGGCGCTGTCATCGAGCATCGTCAGAGGCCCGGCGCGGCACATTCGCATGAGAATCGCCGCCGCGCCGTGCCGCTCGTGATCATGCCATCGCCTCCAGGGCGAGGGCCACGCCCTGGCCGCCGCCGATGCACAAGGTGACAACGCCCCGGCGCAGCCCGTCGCGCCGCATCGCATGCAGCAGGCGGGTGGTCAGCACGGCACCGGTCGCCCCGATCGGATGGCCATGCGCGATGGCGCCGCCTTCCACATTGACGATGTCCTCAGGGAGGCCGAGTTCCTGCGTGACCGCGATGGCGATGGCCGCGAAAGCCTCGTTGATCTCGACGCGATCGAGGTCTCCGACCGACCATCCCGCCCGCTCGAGCGCCTGCCGGACGGCGGGCACCGGCCCGAGGCCGAAGAGGCCGGGGGCGACCGCGCCGACACCGAACGCGACGAGGCGCCCCAGGGGCGTCACGCCATTGCGCTGCGCCCATTGCTCGTTCGCGACGATCATCGCGGACGCGCCGGTGTTGAGGCCGGGCGCATTGCCCGCCGTGATGGTGCCTTCCGGTCGGAAGGCAGGCTTTAGACGCGCGAGGCTCTCAAGGCTCGTATCGGCCCGGTTCTGCTCATCTTTTGCAAAGAGCGTCACAGCCTTGCGAGAAGGAATCTCGACAGGCACGATCTCCGCCTCGAACCGGCCATTGGCCTGGGCCGCGCTGAAACTCTGCTGCGAGCGCAACGCCCAGCCATCCTGCGCCTCCCGGCTGATGCCGAACTGTGCGACCAGATCCTCGGTGACCCAGCCTGAATGCTGATTGCTGAAGGCGTCATTCAGCCCGTCATGGAGCATGGCGTCGAGGAGTTTGCCCTCGCCCATACGATAGCCCCAGCGTCCCTTCTCGATGAGATAGGGCGCCTGGTCCATATTCTCCATGCCGCCGGCGATCACGGCCTGGCCAAGGCCGAGCATGATCTCCTGGGCGGCCGAGGCGATCGCCTGTGCGCCCGATCCGCAGACCCGGTTGACGGTCATGGCAGGAGCACTGTCGCGTAACCCCGCGTTGATGGCGGCCTGGCGGGCAGGGTTCATCTTCGCGCCTGCCTGGACCACCTGTCCCATGACGACGCTGTCGATATTGTCAGCGCCCACGCCCGCGCGCCTGAGCGTTTCGGCGATGGCGACGCTGCCGAGCGCGGGCGCTTTCATGTCCTTGAGCGCGCCGCCATAGGCGCCGATGGGCGTGCGAACCGGGGCGCACAGAACGACAGGACTGGTCATGAGAATAATCCTTCCACGCATTTTCAGGCGAGATACTTGCCGCCGTTGATCGAGAGGGTGGCGCCGGTCACGAAACCGGCCTCGTCCTCGACAAGATAGAGCACGCCGCGCGCGATTTCCTGCGGCGTGCCGAGCCGGCCGACCGGCACCGCGGCCAGCACCGCCTCGAGCGCGTCCTGCGGCACCGCGGCGACCATGCCGGTATCGGTATAGCCCGGCGCAATCGCATTGACCGTGATGTTTCGAGACGCGCCTTCCAGTGCCAGCGCCTTGGTGAAGCCGATCACGCCTGCCTTGGCCGCTGCATAGTTGGTCTGGCCAAATTGTCCTGAAAGACCGTTTACCGAGCTGATATTGACGATCCGTCCGAACCGGCGCTCGCGCATGCCCTCGATCACGGCACGGCACATGTTGAAGCAGCCGCCCAGATCGACGTCGACGACGCTGCGCCATTGCTCCTCGGTCATCTTGTGCAACGTGCCGTCGCGCGTGATGCCGGCATTGTTGACCAGAATGTCGATGGGGCCGATGTCTGCCGCAACCTTCGCCACGCCGTCATGACAGGCGGAGAAATCGGCTACATTCCAGTTGTAGATCGGGATCGAGGTTTCCGCGAGGAATCGCTCGGCATCCTCGTCATTGCCATGATAATTGACGGCAACGCGATAGCCTTTGTCGCGGAGGAGCATTGCGGTCGCCGCGCCTATTCCGCTGACGCCGCCGGTAACGAGTGCGACTCTGGGCATGACATCATCCTTTGGCCTTCAATAGTCGCCATGGGCGCCTGGGCCGCACGGCGGGAAGTGGCGCATGCGCTATGCCGCGATGCGCCTGGTCGAAGTCTCTCCCGATATGATTCGGCCCCTGTCATGGCCGATTTAGTCGTGCCTGATCTCGCTGTGAGGGAGCGGCGGCGCCATTAGGAACTATACTTAGAAGTTTCGTATTTGATCGTCAAACGGCTTTGCGTGTCGCGACGATTTGCCATGACATGCGAGGGTCTTGGGCGGGCGCCTGCCGGCGCGAATCAGGTCGCCGCTCCCTGGGCCGCCGGGGGGCGCGGACGTTGAAGCTCCTGGACCCATTCAGCATAATCGGTCGAACGCACAGTCCGGACGACGATCGGTGCGAGCGGAAGGGTTGCGCCGCGGCTGCCTGAATACCCTGGAACCTGGGGGCTGCGACCAGGCCGGGGCTAACGGTCGAAGCAACGCCGTCCATCGACAGGCGAAAACAAGGGCGTCGCGCGTTCGGTCCTGGGCCCTCGTCCTGTCAATGCCTCGGACAGAACGGAGCGCTGGCGGACATCGCAATCACCTTTTGGGTGCGTGTTGCAATTCAGGTTCGAGGAGCGGAACTGCCCGTGCCAGCAGATCCATGGTCTGGGCGAGATGTTCGGTCTTGGCCCGAGCTGTGTTGGCAAGATCCTTTCGTAACAATATTCTCGCGCGCGGACCGGTCACCGTTGCATCGAAGATGAACGCTGCCAGAAAGGGCAGATCCTCTTCTATGTTGCGCACACGCGCCTCCTCCGTCAGCAGATCCTGGATCAATGAGGCGCCGGGGTTGCGATGAATACTGAGCTGCGCCTCGAGCTTGCGTTCGAAAATCCAGGTCGCGAGTGTCTCGATGCCAATGACCTCGGGTTTGAGCGCAGCGTCGAGCATCTTGCGGCAAAGCTTCAGGAGCCGATTGCGTAGGTCTCCTGATCGCCGGTCGACGGTAATCGCTTTGAGATGGCGCTGGGTGCCGTGCTCGGCACTGGCGATCAGAAGCTGGGTTTTCGATCCGTAACGCGAATAAAGCGTGCGCTTGGAGACGTTCGCGGCCGCGGCAATGTCATCCATGTTGGCGCCTTCCACCCCATGGGCGATGAACTGGTCGAGCGCGACCTGCAATATATGCTCGCCCAATTGCGCGGCTATTTCCTGCGGCGGCCGTCCGCCTTTTGGATCGCGCGGCGCCAGCTTGTGTCGAGGTGATCGGCGGCTTGTCACCTTTTTGTCATTACCTTCCTTTTTCATGCGGGCCAAAGACCGCACTTGATCCGGGGCGGGAAAGCGGCAATAGCGACACTCATAAGTATAGATACTAATAGTCCGGAGAGGCGCGACGGGGGAAACCGCGCGGCGTGACCTGGAAAATGGAGCCGGAGTATCATGACGGGAATTGCACTCGTAACTGGGGGAACACGTGGAATCGGCGCGGCAATCGCCCGGTCGCTCAAAGCAGCGGGATGGAATGTTGCCAGCATATATCATGGAAACGACGCCGCCGCCGAGCTGTTCCGGGATGGTACGGGCATTCCCGTCTATAAATGGGACGTCGCGGAGGAACAGGCCTGCCGCGAAGGCCTGGCCCGCGTGGAAAAGGAACTGGGCCCGGTTTCAGTGCTGGTGAACAATGCCGGCATCACGCGCGACACCATGTTCCATCGGATGAGCTTTGCGCAGTGGCGCGAGGTTCTTGGCACCAACCTCGACTCGATGTTCACAATGACGCGCGCCGTCATCGAAGGCATGCGCGAACGCCGCTTTGGCCGGATCATCAATATCTCCTCGATCAACGGCCAGAAGGGCCAGATTGGCCAGGTGAACTATTCGGCGGCCAAGGCGGGTGTGATCGGCTTCACCAAGGCGCTGGCGCAGGAAAATGCGTCGCGCGGCATCACGGTCAACGCCGTATGCCCCGGCTATATCGACACCGAGATGGTCGCTGCCGTGCCGCAGGATGTCCGCGAAAAGATCATCGGCGGCATTCCCGTCGGGCGCCTGGGCGATCCGGCTGAAATCGCCGAAGCCGTTTGTTGGCTGGCCTCGGACAAGGCCGGTTTCAATACCGGCTCGGTGCTCACGATCAATGGCGGGCAATATATCGCCAACGGCTGAAACTCTTGCCGTCCATGAATCTAATGCGTGGTTCGTCTTCCGATCTGCACTCCAGATCCAACCCCACTTCAAGGAGCAGTCTCATGAGCTATCCGTTCGACCAGTTTGCCGCTGTCGCCGGCGCCAATCGGCAACTCGCCCTCAAATGCGCCGAGATCATGCGCGAAGCCGGCCAGCGCCAGGCGGCGATCGCTTCGCGCACGTTCGAGCTTCTCTCGGCGCAGAGCGCGGAGAAGGCGGGGGCTGTGCCTCTGCCCAATATCGCCGGCTTTTCCGAGATGTGGCAGGAAATCAGCCGGAACGGTCAGGCGTGCGCCCAGGACATGAAGGGCGCGCTCGACGATTGGCGGGCCGGGGTTGGTGACAGCCTGTCACCCGGCCAGGCCCAGGAGCAGGCGGCTCATGTGCTGCAACTCTGGACGTCTTTCTTCACACCCTCCCAGGCGGGAGATGCCGCAGCCGCCAAGGCGCCTGTGACCGCCCCGGCCAAGACCGGAACGGCCAAGCCCGAGACCGACAAGACCTGAAAACCACAGTTCGACCGCCATGCCGCCAACCTGCGGCATTTCGGCAGGGCGGGGGCAGGTTGAAGTCTTCTTGCAACAGGGGATGTTGTGCGATTTACTGATCAAGTCCATATGAAAGGGTGGCGCCTGCCGTGCTTTCCCCTGCGGCCGAGGACCGCTGTTGTCGCCGCTTTGATGGTGGGTGTGACCGGCTGCTCTTTTGCGCCTGAGCATGTCCGGCCACCCCAGCCGGTGCCGCCGACCTACGAGGCGGCCAACATCGCCGGGACCACGATCGCGCGCATCGGTTGGCACGACTTCTTCCGGGAAGCCGAGTTGCAGCGGCTGATCGGCGAGGCGCTCGCGAACAATCGCGATATCCGCATCGCGGCGACCCGCGTCGCCGAGGTCCGCGCCGCCTGGCGGATCGAGGGCTCCTCGCTCTATCCGCAGCTCGATGCGGTCGGCACGGGAACGCGGGGCCGGACCCTGTTCAATCTCCCCGGCGCGGGCGCTACGCCTGTCGATGTCAAACAGATCAGCGCGCAGCTCTCGGCCAGTTGGGAGATCGACTTCTGGGGACGGCTGCGCAACCTGCGCGATGCCGCGCGCTGGCAGTATCTGGCGACCGAGGAAGCGCGCCGCGCGGTCGCGAGCCAGCTCGTCGCGCAGGTCGCCAACGGCTATCTTCTCGAACGGGAATATGAGGAACGGGTCGCACTCGCCCGGCACTCGATCGAAACGCGCGAGGAAGCGCTGCGCATCATGCGCCGCCGCTATGAGGTGGGATCGGGATCGAAGCTCGAGATGACCCAGGCGCAGCTGCTCCTGGGCCAGGCCAATACGACGATGCAGGGGCTGGAGCAGGACCGGGCCGTCAACCGCAATGCTCTTGCGGTGCTGATCGGGCGGCCTGTCGAGATCGCGTCCGGGACCCTGTCTCTGACCGACGTGCCCGAACGGCTCACGCTGCCTGCCGGGCTGCCCTCCGACCTTCTGGCCAACCGCCCGGATATCGTGGCGTCCGAATATCAGCTGCGCGCCGCCAGCGCCAATATCGGCGCGGCGCGGGCGGCCTTTTTTCCGAACATCAGCCTGACGGGCGCATACGGCACGATGAGCGATGAGTTGGACGGGCTGTTCTCCGGCGGCAGCGAGGCGTGGAGCTTCACCCCGACCATCCGCCTTCCGCTTTTCAACGCGGGACGCCTGAAGGGCAATCTCGACGTGGCCAGGGCCCGGCAGGAACGGGCGGTCGCGCAATATGAACAGACCGTGCAATCGGCGTTCCGCGACGTGTCCGATGCCCTTGTCCGCCGGCAGCAGTTGCAGCTGCAGATCGACACGACACAGCAGATGCTGGACGCCCAGCGCGAACGCGCGCGGCTCGCCCAGCTTCGCTTCGACAATGGCCGCTCGGCCTATCTGGAGGTGCTGGATGCCCAGCGCGACCTGTTCGACGCCGAACAGGCCCTGGTCCAGCTTCGGCGGGCCGAACTGGCCAGCATCGTCGTACTTTATTCGGCGCTGGGCGGAGGATTTGTCGCGGACGACGCCTTCGACGGCAACCTATCGAACAGAAACGGGGAACAGTCACAATGACGCAGACGACAGGCAAGACCTGGTTCATCAGGGGCGCGATCGTCGCGGCGGTCGTGGCGGTGGCCGTGATCCTCTGGTCGCTGCTCAGGCCCGCGGACCTGCCGGAGGGTATCGTCAGTGGCAATGGCCGGCTGGAAGCGCTCGAGATCGATATCTCGGCGAAAACGCCGGGCCGCATCCGCGATATCGTCGCCGAAGAAGGCCAGTTGGTGAAAGCCGGCGAGGTCGTCGCCCATATGGATGTCGAGACGCTCTCTGCTCAGCTTTCTGAAGCGAAGGCGCAGCTCGCCCAGGCGCTCAATGCCGTCCAGATCGCGCAAACCCAGGTGGGGCAGCGGCAGAGCGAACGCGCGGCAGCGCTCGCCACTGTCCGCCAGCGGGAAGCCGAACTCAATGCGGCCCGCAAGCGGCTTGGCCGGTCGGAAACGCTTGCGCGCGAAGGCGCCACGCCGACGCAGGAGCGCGACGATAACCAGGCGGCGGTCGAAGGAGCTTCCGCCACGGTAGAAGCCGCGCGCGCGCAGTTGGCGTCGGCCGACGCCAATATCGCCGCAGCGCGCAGCCAGGTCATCGGCGCCCGATCCAATGTCGATGCGGCGCGCGCAACCATCGCGCGGATCGAGGCGGATATCCGCGACAGCGACCTCAAGGCGCCTCGCGGCGGCCGCATCCAGTATCGGGTTGCCCAGCCGGGCGAGGTCGTCGCCGGCGGCGGCCGGGTCATGAACCTCGTCGATCTGACCGACGTCTATATGACTTTCTTCCTGCCGGAAACGGTCGCGGGGCGCGTGCGCATCGGCAGCGAGGTTCGCCTGGTGCTCGATGCCGCGCCCGATGTCGTCATTCCTGCAAAGATCAGTTTCGTGGCCGATGTCGCGCAGTTCACGCCCAAGACGGTCGAAACGCAAAGCGAGCGCCAGAAGCTCATGTTCCGCGTCCGGGCGAAGATCGATCCCGCGCTGCTCCAGCGCCATATCGCGCTGGTAAAAACAGGCCTGCCGGGCATGGCCTATGTGCGGATCGATTCCCAGGCAGCCTGGCCGGACAAGCTGTCGAACCTTGTAAAGGAATAGGCCGGTGGCTTCCCCCACGCCCCCCCAGGGGCCACCGGTCGTCCGCCTTGCCGGAGTGCGGTTGCGCTACGGCAAGGCGGAAGCCCTGCGCGGCATCGACCTCAACCTGAGCCCAGGCCGGATGATCGGTCTGATCGGCCCCGACGGGGTCGGCAAGTCGAGCCTGCTATCGCTGGTCGCGGGCGCTCGCGCCGTGCAGGAGGGGACGGTTCATGTGCTCGGCGGCGATATGGCCGACCGCCGTCATCGCGAGGACGTCTGTCCGCGCATCGCCTATATGCCGCAGGGTCTGGGACGGAACCTCTATCCGACACTGTCTGTCGAGGAAAATCTCCAGTTCTTCGCCCGTCTCTTCGGTCATGGCGCGTCCGAGCGCCGCCGCCGGATCGATGCGCTCACCCGCAGCACGGGGCTCTATTCCTTCCTGTCGCGGCCTGCCGGCAAGCTGTCGGGTGGCATGAAGCAGAAGCTCGGCCTGTGCTGCGCGCTGATCCACGATCCCGATCTCCTGATCCTGGACGAACCGACCACCGGCGTCGATCCGCTGGCGCGCGCGCAGTTCTGGGATCTGATCGCCGGCATCCGCGAAGATCGTCCCGGCATGAGCGTGATCGTGGCGACGGCCTATATGGACGAAGCGCAGCGGTTCGACTGGCTGGTGGCGATGGATGATGGCGCGATCCTGGCTACGGGCACGCCTTCGCAAATCCTTGAGCGGACCGGCACGGATCATCTCGAAGCTGCCTTCGCCGAACTGTTGCCCGAAGAGAGGAAACGCGGCCACAAGCCGGTCATCATCCCGCCGCTCGACGTCGACGAGGATGACATCGCCATCGAGGCGGAGGGGCTGACCATGCGCTTCGGCGATTTCGTCGCCGTCGATCATGTCAGTTTCCGCATCCGCCGCGGCGAGATCTTCGGTTTCCTCGGCTCAAACGGCTGCGGCAAGTCGACGACGATGAAGATGCTGACCGGACTGCTGCCGGCAAGCGAAGGGCGGGCCTGGCTGTTTGGCCATGAGGTCGATCCGCACGACATCGCGACGCGCAGGCGGGTTGGCTATATGAGCCAGGCTTTCTCGCTCTACGGCGAACTGACCGTACGGCAGAATCTCGAACTGCATGCGCGGCTGTTCCATGTGCCGGTCGACGAAATACCGGGCCGCGTCACCGAGATGGCGGAACGCTTCAGTCTCGAGCCGGTCATGGACGAGCTGCCCGAGCAACTTCCGCTCGGTATCCGCCAGCGTCTCTCCCTCGCTGTGGCGATGGTTCACAAGCCCGAACTGTTGATCCTGGATGAACCCACCTCCGGCGTCGATCCGGTCGCGCGTGACGCCTTCTGGCGGTTGCTTGCCGAACTGTCGCGCCGGGACAGGGTGACCATCTTCATTTCCACCCACTTCATGAACGAGGCAGAGCGCTGCGACCGCATGTCGATGATGCATGCGGGCAAGGTGCTCGACAGCGACGTGCCCGCCAGACTGGTCGAGAAGCGCGGCGCCAAAACCCTTGAAGAGGCCTTCATCGGCTACCTCGTCGAAGCCGAGGGCGGCACGGCGGCGCCGGCCAGCCAGCCCGGGGCCGCCGATCACGAGGAGCAACCATCGGCGGCGCCCGCTGAACACGGCGGGCACGGCTCTGGCGGTTTCAGTCTGCAGCGAATGTTCAGCTATCTGTGGCGCGAGACGCTGGAATTGCAGCGGGACCCGGTACGCGCCACGCTGGCGCTGGGCGGTTCGCTGCTGCTGATGTTCGTGATCGGCTTCGGCATCACCATGGACGTCGAGGACCTGAGCTATGCGGTGCTCGATCGCGACCAGACCACGCTTAGCCAGAACTACACGCTGAACTTGGCCGGATCGCGCTACTTCACCGAGCACGCGCCGATCATCGACTACGAGGACCTTGATCGACGCATGCGCAACGGCGAACTGTCGCTGGCCATTGAGATCCCCCCTGGCTTCTCTCGCGATGTGTTGCGAGGCCAGAACGTGCAGATAGGTGCCTGGATCGACGGCGCCATGCCGCAACGCGCGGAAACCGTCCAGGGCTACGTTCAGGGCATGCACCAGCACTGGCTGCTCGTACAGGCCAGCGAACGCAGCGGTGCCAGCGCCGCAGGAAATGCGAGCGTCGAGACACGCTTTCGCTACAACCCCGATGTCAAGAGCCTGCCGGCCATGGTGCCGGGGGTGATTCCCCTGTTGCTGCTCATGCTGCCGGCGATGCTGACCGCGCTGGCGGTGGTGCGCGAGAAGGAGACAGGCTCGATTACCAATCTGTACGTGACGCCGGTCACGCGCATCGAGTTCCTGCTTGGCAAGCAACTGCCCTATGTCGGTCTGGCCATGGTGAACTTCCTGCTGATGAGCCTGCTCGCGGTCACCGTCTTCGGTGTGCAGGTCACGGGCAGCTTCTTCACCCTGTCGCTGGCCGCGCTGATCTTCTCCTTCGCCGCGACAGGCATGGGGCTGCTGGCCTCGGCCGTCACGCGCAGCCAGATCGCCGCCATGTTCTTTGCCATGATCGGCACCATCATTCCGGCCACCCAGTTCGCCGGCCTGAGGGATCCCGTGTCCTCGCTTGAAGGCTCCAGCAAGTTCATCGGCGAGATCTACCCCGCCACGCACATGATCTCCATCAGCCGTGGCGTGTTCAACAAATCACTCGGCCTGGCCGACCTGACGGGGCCGCTGTGGTCGATGCTCATTTCGGTTCCGGTCATTCTCGGCGTGGCTGTTTTGCTACTCAAGAAGCAGGAGCGTTGAGATGCGCAGAAGAAACCTGGCCAATATCTACGACCTTGGTGTCAAGGAGCTGTGGAGTCTGTGGCGCGATCCGATGATGCTTGTGCTCATCGTCTATGTGTTCACCGCGTCGGTCTACACCAAGGCCACGTCCATGCCGGAGACGCTGCACAACGCGCCCATCGCCATCGTCGACGAGGATAATTCGGCGCTGTCCCAGCGGGTTGCCTCGGCCTTCTACCCCCCGCAGTTCACGCCACCGGCCATGATCGACTATGGGGACGTGGACCCGGGCATGGACGCGGGGCTGTACACCTTCGCTCTGGTCATTCCGCCCAACTTCCAGCGCGACGTGCTGGCGGGGCGATCGCCTGCCGTGCAGCTCAATGTCGACGCCACCCGCATGAGCCAGGCCTTCACCGGCAGTGGCTATATCCAGCAGATCTTCACCGGCGAAGTCAATGAGTTCGTCAAGCGTTACCGCGGCACCGACGCGCCACCCGTGGATCTGGCATTGCGCGCACGCTTCAACCCGGCACTGGACAAGGCCTGGTTCGGCTCGGTGGTGCAGATCATCAACCACATCACGCTGTTGTCCATCATCCTGACCGGCGCAGCGCTGATCCGGGAGCGCGAGCACGGCACCATCGAGCACCTGCTGGTGATGCCGGTTACACCCGCGCAGATCATGCTCTCCAAGGTCTGGTCGATGGCCCTGGTCGTGCTGATCGCCTCCTTCCTGTCCCTCAACCTCATGGTGCGCGGCATCCTGGGCGTGCCCATCGAGGGCTCCATTGTGTTGTTCTTCGCCGGCGCGGCCCTCAGCCTGTTCGCCACCACCTCCATGGGCATATTCATCGCCACGCTGGCGCGCAACATGCCGCAGTTCGGCATGCTGATGATGCTGACCATCATGCCGCTCCAGATGCTATCCGGCGGCGACACGCCCCGCGAAAGCATGCCCGAGATCGTGCAGAACATCATGCTGATCGCACCCACCACCCATTTCGTGGAACTGAGCCAGGCCATCCTTTACCGGGACGCGGGCCTGGAGACGGTATGGCAGCCGTTCCTGGCGCTGGCCCTGATCGGCACGGTGCTGTTTTTCCTGTCGTTGGCACGCTTTCGCAAAACGATCGGCCAGATGGCCTGATCGTTTGATCGCCCGAGTGGGCACTCAACCCAGTAAGGAGTTTGACCATGAGCAATGAAACCATCCCTCTCAACCTGTTCAAGGCGAACCTGGAACTGCAGTTGCGCCTCCAGCGCCTGGTGCAGGAAAACGGCCAGCAATGGTTGGAGAACGCCACGCGCGCAGGCAAAGACGGCATTGCCGAGTCCGGCGCAGAAATCGAAAACCTGCTCAAGGCCAAGAACTGGCAGGAACTGGCCACGCTGCCCGCACAAGCCTTCTGGCGTCAGTTCCAGTACCACGTGGGCGGCGCGCAGGCGCTGACACAAGTCGCGATCAAAAACCAGACAACCTTCACCCAAGGCCTGCAAATAGCTATTCAAGACTGGCAGAAATCGGTTACGCAGGCTGAGAACGGCGGTGCAAAATTAGACCACGGTAGCGGCGGCGAAGTGCTGCTGCGGGCGGCGTAAAAGTCGTCCACTTTTTCCCTTTTCGCGATGCTGGCGAGGAGGGATGAGGGATTTACACCGTGGAACTTTACCTGAAGGTTCGTCTTGCCTGCGCGGGCGGCATGAGCGCCCGGGCGGCAGCGAAGCATTTCAACATATCGCGCGACACGGTCCGCAAGATGCTGTCGTATTCCGAGCCGCCCGGTTACCGTCGCAGCGCCCCGGTGCGGCGACCGAAGCTGGAAGCGTTCATACCGATCATCGACGGCTGGCTGGATGGGGACCGGTCGGTCCCGCGCAAGCAGCGCCATACGGCGAAGCGTGTGTTCGATCGCCTTCGCGAAGAGCATGGCTTCACCGGAGGCTACACGATCATCAAGGATTACATCCGGGATCGGGATCAGCGCAGCCGGGAGATGTTCGTGCCGCTGGCACACGCACCCGGCCATGGGCAGGCAGATTTTGGAGAAGCTCTGGTCGAGATCGGCGGGGTGGAGCAGAAGGCGCACTTCTTCGTGCTCGATCTGCCGCACAGCGACGCCTGCTACGTACGCGCCTATCCGGCTGCCGTTGCCGAGGCCTGGATGGACGGCCATGTCCACGCCTTTGCGTTCTTCGGCGCGGTGCCGCTGTCGATCGTCTACGACAACGACCGCTGCCTGGTCTCGAAGATCCTGCCTGACGGGACGCGGCTGCGCGCGAGGCTGTTCAGCGCCTTCCTGTCGCACTACCTGATCCGTGATCGTTACGGCCGCCCCGGCAAGGGTAACGATAAGGGCGGCGTTGAAGGCCTTGTCGGCTATTGCCGGCGCAACTTCATGGTGCCGATCCCCCGGTTCCCGACATGGGAGGCGTTCAACCTGTGGCTCGAGGAGCAATGCCGCAAACGGCAGAACGACCGGCTGCGGGGCGAGAGTGAGACGATTGGCGAGAGGCTGCGGCGCGATCTGGCGGCGATGCAGGAACTGCCGGCTTCCCCCTTCGAGGCCTGTGACCAGACCAGCGGCCAGGTCTCATCGCAGGCGCTGGTGCGTTACCGGACCAACGATTACTCGGTGCCGGTGCGCTTCGGCCACCAGGAGGTGTGGATCAGGGGCTATGTCGACGAGGTGGTGATCGGTTGCCGGGGCGAGATCATTGCCCGCCATGTGCGCAGCTACGAGCGCGAGGATGTGATCTTCGATCCGATCCATTACCTTCCCCTGATCGAACAGAAGATCAATGCCCTCGATCAGGCCGCACCATTGCAGGGCTGGGACCTGCCCGAGGTATTTACAACGCTGCGCCGGCTGATGGAGACGCGCATGGGCAAGCATGGCCGGCGCGAATATGTGCAGGTACTGCGCCTGCTGGAGAGCTTCGCTCTGGCCGATCTGCATGGCGCGGTGAAGCAGGCCCTTGATATGGGCGCGATCGGCTTCGATGCGGTGAAGCATCTCCTGTTATGCCGGGTGGAGCGCCGCCCGCCCCGACTGGACATGGCGATCTATCCCTACCTGCCCAGGGCCAGAGTGGAGACAACATCGGCGCGCTCGTACATGCGGCTGTTGACCGGCGGAGCAGCGGCATGAGCAGCCAAGCTCCCGAACTGCTGCTCGCCAGCCACCTCAAGACGCTCAAGCTGCCAACCTTCCTGCGCGAGCATGACAAGCTGGCCCGGCAATGCGCAGCAGAGGGCGTAGATCATGTCCGCTACCTTGCTCGGCTTGTCGAACTGGAACTGATCGACCGGGAACGCCGGATGGTCGAGCGCCGGATCAAGGCCGCGCGGTTCCCGGCCGCCAAGAGCCTCGACAGCTTCGACTTTGCCGCCATTCCGAAGCTCAACAAGATGCAGGTGCTCGAACTGGCGCGTTGTGACTGGATTACCCGTCGCGAGAACGTCATCGCCCTTGGCCCGTCGGGGACCGGCAAGACCCATGTCGCGATCGGTCTTGGCCTGGCGGCCTGCCAGAAGGGCCTGACGGTCGGGTTCATCACTGCTTCCGCGCTGGTCAGCGAGATGATGGAGGCACGCGACGAACGCCGCCTACTGCGCTTACACAAGCAGATGACCGGCTATAGGCTTCTCATCATCGATGAGCTGGGGTTCGTGCCCCTCTCCAAAACCGGCGCGGAACTGCTGTTCGAGCTGATCTCACAGCGCTACGAACGCGGCTCGACGCTGATCACCAGCAACCTGCCGTTCGACGAATGGACCGAGACGTTCGGTTCCGAGCGCCTGACAGGCGCGCTCCTCGACCGGCTCACCCACCACGTCAGCATCCTCGAGATGAACGGCGAGAGCTATCGCCTGGCCCAGAGCCAGGCACGCAAAGCACGTCCCAACCCCTGACAGAAACGGCAATCCGGGTGTTGGCGACCCCCGCTCGGGCTACGCCCTCCCGGCGCTCGCCAACACCCGGATCAAGTGGCCTGGTTTTGCTCCGCCCAATGGACGACTTTTACGCCGCCGTTGACAGGATCCGCATGGAATGCCTTGTGATGCGGTCCAAGGTCTCCCGAGAACAATAGGTGCGAGCCTCCGACGTGCATCTCGGCCGACGCTGACCCCAGAATATGCCCTGCATTCCAAAACCGGGTCCTGAAGCCCGGTACCGGCTCGAACCACTCATTCAGTTCGACCGTGTCGCACAGGCTGTAAGCGGCCATCGAATCCGCTTCGGTGTAGATCGGCTCGAACGGCACTTCATCCCTGCGATCACGCCGACGATTGCGTCGCTCCGCTTCGCTCTCCTGGATCCGTCCGGCATCCGGCAGCATGTAGTAGAGAAGATCCTTGGTCTGGGGAGTGCAGTAGATCGGGCCACGGTAGCCCTCGGCCGACAACTTGGGCAGAAGCCCGCTGTGATCGATATGCGCATGGGTCAGCACGACCGCGTCGATCCTGCGCACATCGAATGAAAATGGGTCCCGATTGAGCGTTTCGAGAGTCCGCGATCCCTGGAAAAGGCCGCAGTCGATAAGCACAGTACTCCCTCCATAGTGCAGTTCCATGCACGAGCCGGTGACTGTCCCTGCAGCGCCGTGGAAGGTGATCTTGGGCTCGTTACTCATCGGCTCACTCTGCTCCTGCTTGGTCTGCAACAGTCCGACCCTTAGACACCCCTATAACTCGAGCTATGCGAGATATCCCGTAGTGGGCCGCGTCAACTGGCATTGCCGTACTGGCCGAGCACATCGCGCTGACCGCGACGTCGTCGATCCTCGATCACATCCGCGAATATGGGCCGGTTGAATTGGGGATATTGCGGATAGACCGGAATGCGGCCGGCCCGCTCAATGGCAGAATGACGAACATTGCCACCCTGACGCTGAACCCCACGATCGACGTCGCCTACGAAGTCGATCGCATGTTCCACACGCGCAAGATGCGGACAAAATCCGAGTTTTACAGCCCAGGCGGTGGCGGCATCAACGTCGCCCGGGTCTTCGTCCGCCTCGGCGGCAATGCTCGAAACTATTATATGGCGGGTGGCGCAACGGGCGATGCGCTCGACGGCCTGCTCGACCTTCATCAGCTTGTTCGCAATCGCATCACCATCGCGGGCCACACCCGCGTTGCATCTGCCGTGCTGGAGATCGAAAGCGGCAAGGAATTCCGCTTCGTCCCGCCCGGCCCGACAATCCAGCCTGTCGAATGGCAGGCGTGTCTTGCCCAGCTTGAAAACGCGCAGTGCAAATTCATGGTCCTAAGCGGTTCGCTACCCCGGGGTATGCCCGGTGACTTCTACGGTCAGGTCGCGGCGCTGATGCACCGACGCAATATCCCGGTTGTGCTCGACAGTTCAGGGCCCGGTCTCAAGGGTGGCCTTCAGGAAGGCCGCATCTTTCTCGTAAAACCCAGCATCGGCGAGTTGCGGCAATTCACCGGCCAGAAACTCGCGACACCCGACGAGATCGCCAATGCCGCAATGGAAATCGTTCGATCGGGACAAGCCGCGCATGTCGCCGTGACCATGGGCCATGACGGCGCAATCCTTGCCACTGCCACCGGACAGCTTTTTCTGCCGGCCGCCTCCATAGAGGCGAAAAGTGCGGTTGGCGCCGGTGACAGTTTCCTCTCCGCCATGCTCTTTGCGATCTCGATCGGCTGGGATACGGCCGAAGCGTTCCGCTTCGGAATTGCTGCTGGCGCTGCCGCCGTGATGAGCCCGGGTCACGATCTCGCCAGACCAGACAATATCCAGCACCTATACCAGCAGGTTACGCCAATACCCTGAGTGTTGCGGCAAATCGGCCATCTGAGATTCATCGCGCCCGAATCATGCGCAAGCTCGACGCTAGTTCGATCGCGAGCCTGGTTGCGACGGCGATAGCGCTAGGCGGCGCGCAACAGACCCTGGTGCGTAGAATCCCGCATTGCTGGAAAAAGGCCGGTCGGTCAGTCAACCTCTTACGCCAAAGAGACTGAATGATGACCGACAATACTCCCAACGGGGCGAACATGAACGTCCGCGCGCCCTTCCCGATTGCTCATCCAGAGGCGGCGAGGATACTGCTTTTTCTGCCGCACATGCAGGCCGCCATAATCACGGCCGCTCTGGAGCAGCAGCAGGCCCCTCAAATCTAGCAAAGGATCCATCCTTTATGAATATTAGCACGACCGGCCTCGATTCGGCTAAAAATTGCTTTTCAAGCTCACGCGATCAGAAAAGTTGTCGTCCGCAAGACGCTAAGACAACCGCAGATGCGTCCCTTCTTCGAGAAGTTTCCGCCTAGTCTGGTCGGAGCGGAAGCCTGCGACTGGACGAAGATCTGCGCCGGCGAGGAGGAGAAACCCGTGTATGTCGGACCCCGCCTGCTTGAAGCGCTATCCCGTCTCAACATGGCATCGTCGACCGAGGCACTGCGCGACGGACTGGCTGATGCCGCCAGGCAAATGGGCTTTCCCTATATCGCGCTGGTCCAACACGGCGGTCTGCCGCGGCTGGTCGAGTGCTCGATGGTGGTCACCAACTATCCGGCGAAGTTCGTCCAATCCTACATCGCAAACCACTATTATGTTATCGACCCGGTCTATGAAGTGAGCCAGCTTCTCGATCGGCCGTTCGGCTGGGAGGAGATCAGCAACGTCGTCGAGCTTGCCGATCACCAGCATGCCCTTTTCAAGGAAGCGGGGCGCTACGGGATCGTTCACGGCGTCACCGTGCCGCTACACATCCCGAGCGAGTCCTACGCGTCATGCACCTTCGCCCGCCCGGAACCGATCGAGATCACGCCATCGCTGATGACCACGCTCCAGATCATCGCCGGCTTCGCGTTCAGGGCGGGCCTCTATCTCCATCACGCCATGCACGACCGCAATGTTCCCCGGCTTACGCGCCGCGAGGCAGAATGCACGGCGCTGATCGCGCTCGGCAAGACCGATTGGGAGATCGGCCAGATCCTCGGGATCGCCCAAACCACGGTTCGGTATTTCATAACGAGAGCGAAGCAACGCTACGGCGTCTTCAGGCGCTCGGAGCTGGTCGCGCGCGCGATCATCGATGCTCAGGTCATCCGTGATGGCCAGGACAGGGATAGCAAGGTGCCCGAGAGCGCCGACGACAAGCCGGAGCGTGGATAGCTCACATCGCGTTGCGGGAGCGGACGATGCGCCAGATACGGCTTGGACCATTTTGCGGCGAGCAGCGCGGAAGGGTGGAGGTTGGTTGAGGCGGTGGAGTAGAATCGGAAAGGTGGTGAGTGGGGAAGCGCGTTAACGCCCCCAAGCGCCCCGGTGCTCTTTCAAAGCGTACACTGCTTGACGAACGGCAGCGGAAGGGTGTACCAATTGAAGCTGTACGAGTGGAGGCACACAATGCCGCGAGCAGTAGTGGAAGACAACAGACGCATGAGCCTGCGGATTCGGCCGGAGCAAAAGGCTTTGCTTGCCCGGGCGGCTGCGCTCAAGCATACCGATCTCACGACCTTTGTCACACGTTCGGCGCTGCGCGAGGCCGAGAACGTGATCGAAGAGTCGGAGCGGACGAAACTGAGCGAGAGAGACAGCCTGCTCGTTCTTGATCTGCTCGAGAACCCGCCGCCGGTGAATGCGAAACTGCGCGCTGCCATCGCCGCGATGCCGAAGTTGGCATGACGCTTCCTTCATGGCACGAGGAAGCGATTTCGAAAGCGCATGACCGGACTTCATTCGACTGCGGCGACAATGATCTGAACGTCTACTTGCAGCGTTATGCGCGGCAAAGCCACGAGGCAGGCGGGGCGAAGACGTTCCTCGCCATCGACGACACCGACAGCAAGACGGTTCTCGGCTTTTACAGCATCGCTCCGGGCAGCATGGATCATGCGGATACGCCAGAACTGGCGAGGCGAGGACTCGCCAGGCATGAGGTGCCGGGCTTCCGGCTCGCGCGGCTAGCAACGGATCTGCGTGTGCAGGGGCAAGGGCTCGGGGGTCAGCTCCTGGGCGCGATCGGGCGCAGATGCATTCGCGTCGCGACCGAGGTCGGCGGGGTTATGCTGATCATCGACGCCAAAAACGAGCGCGCCGCGGACTGGTATGCCGGCTACGGCGCTATTCCGCTGCACGACAAACCGCTGACGCTCATATTGCCCTTTGCGACACTCGAACGTGAATTGAGAGCTGCAGGCCAGTTCTAGGCGTTCAGGGCGCGATGCGCCGTGCAATGTCGTTTGTCTTCGACGTGAGCTCCACACCGGGGTCACTCGCGCGACCATATCCACATCGGAACCCGAAGGCTGAGGCGCGCTCCAGATCGGCTTGCAGAGAACAGAATCAGCGGGGTCAAACCAGTGTTCCAGTGCGATTTGCCGCACGAAACCGGCTATGAATGATGGAACAATGACAAGATCTCTGCTATAGTCGGCTGCGAGGAACTATCGATGAATACCGCAGCCGACATGCCCCCAACCGATCCTGCAGCGCCGCGGCTGAGGCTAGCCGATTGGCTGTGGCGTCCGTGGTATGCAAAGGCGTGGTGGGCCACGATCCCGGTCTGGTGGATCGGCATGGCGGCGTCCACGAAGATCGCGCCGCTGGAGGCCTTCTACGACAGCGCGCCTGCCGGTTTTCTCAATGTGCTTTTCTTCCCGATGACTGCGCTCCTGGCGCTGGGTGTCGGTTACGCGCAGGATTGGCTGACGGCATTTGCGCCGCAGGGCGAGGGCGATCCTATATCCGATGAGGCGCGGGCTAGAATTGCCCGTCTGTGGGAAGAGCATGATCGCGCTATGGAAGATATCCGAGCCGGCAGCGATATCCACGATCCGCGCTCCGGGGCGCTATACATCGGCAATCCGATAAGCCCTAACAATGGCGCTCGTATCAGCGTTTTTTGAAGCTGCTGTCGCCATCGCCCGGGCTGCCCTCGATGTCCGTGGAGAATCTCCCGCCCTTCAGAACCGCGTTCTGTTCAACCGATGTGAGAGGGCCAGTAACGTCGAATGTCGCGCGCCCGGAATCCGCGTCCTGAAGGTAGCGGTTACGCATGCCATCCGGGCCAAGGATGCGATCTGACAGTTCGCGGGAGAAGGTTGCAGCCGGATCGCTGGACCGGGCCGCGGCACGTTCGGCGGCAGCAATTGCCTCTCGAACGTCGTAGTTCACGATATCCAGGCTCGACTGAGCATTCTCCGTTGAAATGCCAACATCACGGCTCTCGAACCCCAGACTTCCGCCGACACGTCCCGAGGTGGAACGGCCCTTCTGGGTGGTCGGCGTTTGGCTCGATTGCTGTCCCTTGCCGGCCGGTTGTCCGCGGCCGCCAATAGCTTCGGATTCCTGAGAGTCGATACTCCCTCCGACATGAGCACCGACAGACGTACCAATCGTGACCTGATCCTGCGCCGAGCGCGACAGCCCCCGCTGCCATCCGGTCTGCGCGATGATCGCCTGGACGTCCCTGGTGAGCGTATCTGCTACCTGCGGATTGAGCCGCCAGTTGCCGTGCCGGTCCATCTCGAACCCGCCGCGCAGCCAGTTCTGCATCATGGCCTGGCCCTGTTCGCCGCTGCTCAGGAAATGCTCGATCGTGTCGGGCCCGGCCTGTTTGCCCGCCTCGAAACGCGTACTGGTGTCGTTGCGCGCCGACTGTTGGAACCCGACCGAGCTCGATACCAGCACATCGTTGTCGGCGAACGAAAATCGCGCACGCCCGCCATTGGCGATCGCACCGAGCTGGCTCTCGTTGATCAGACCACCGCGCCACATCTGCGCTGCGGTCTCCGGCGTCAGATTGAGGCTCAGGTCACCATTTTGCGCCATGGCGATCTGGCGCTTGGACATCTGCACGCCATGCTCGCCCAGCAGTTGCTGCATGCGGGTCAGGCGCTCATTGTCGACAATGCGGGTCAGGCGCTCGTTGCGCGCGCGATCGGCAATTCCTTCCGCGCCGCCTTCGGCCATATCGACCTGATTGCCGGCACCCTGCGACAATGTGCGAATGAAGCTATCGAGGTGGGCCGCCTGCCGCACCGACATGCCCGCAGCCGCCGCACCCTCGGCAAAGCCGGCATTGTCGGCCTGTCGACGCTGCTCGCCGATCCGAGCCGCAGAGCGCGTTCCATCATGGCCGACCTCGCGCTGCGCATCGAGCTTGCCCGACCGCTCGGCGAAGTCGTAGCCCGCCGCCTCGCGTGTGCGCCCGTAGACGCTGGTGCCTTCCCGGGCAGCCTCGGCCGTCGCGCCGTCGGCGGTGCCGACCTGCACAGCGGCATTGTAGGTTTCGAGCGCGCGCATCACCTGCGCTTCGTTGCGGCCAGTTGCGCGGGAGAGCTGGGAAATGGCGGTGGAGCGGGCTTCGCCCGAGAGGGCGTTGATGAAGGCGATCCGACGGGAGGTTTCCTGCACGCCGAGGCCGAGCATCGATGCGGCATTACGCTGCCCCTCATTGCTGCCGGTGCGGTGTGCCTGCTCGGTCGCGACATTGCCGCGCTCGATCCGCGTCACATTGTCGCCCGCGAAATCGCGCCGTCCTTCCATCGCGCCGACCTGGACCTGAGCGGCGGTGAGGTCGTTCCGCAGCATCTGCTCCTGGTCGAAGGTGTTGGCAATCAGCTTGGCGAAGGTTGGATCGGCCGATGCCTGCGCGATCACCGTCGAAGCTTTCAGTACCGCGTCCTTCTGGTCGTAGCCGTTCCGCTCGAAATGCCGCTGTGCGCCGGACAACATCATGTCATAGGCGCGCGTATCGCCGAACGCCTTCCACTGGACCATCCGTTGCGTAAAGGCGGCAAAGGCACCTTCGCCCGCCTGTCCCTGGCCGAAATATCCCGTGCCCAGCGCGCGCAGCGCATCCTTCTCCGCGAAATTATGGATCGCCGTCGTCGCGGCATTGTCGCGCACTGCGCGAACGGTCGCTGGATCGGTCAGACTACGGCCAGTGAGCGCTGGCGATAACCCGCCCAGTTCTCGTGCGCTATCGAGCCCACCCATGCCGAATGCGGCCGTGCCGTTCGCCCCGCCGCCGTGCTCGCCGAGGACCCGGCTTGCGGCGCCGAATGCCCGGTTCGCGCCGAAGGTCGAGCGCTCCCCGAAGTCGCCGAAGTTCGACGCCGCACCGCGCCGCGCCATGGTGCCCGCCGCCGTCGCCTGCGCCTCGAGCGCGCCCGCATAGCCCTCGCTTGTGGCGAGCGGCGCGGCGGCGGCCGTGCCCTGTCCCTGGACACCGAGGGCGCCGCTGGTGAACGAGGTGAACACGTTGCCCGAAAAACGGAACACGGTGAACACGAAGGCGCCCGCAAGTCCCGCCGCAGCCGTGCGGAAGCTCCCGAAGATGGCGAGCGCCTTCATCGCGGAGGAGGGCGCGAGCATCCATGCGTTGGCCGCGACATTGTTCGCGCGCATCTCGGCCAGCACGTCGGTCGCGCGGCCCAAGGTGAGTTGATGGATGCCGGCGTCGATCACGCCCCAAAGCGCGACGAACACGAAAAGACCGAGCGCGAACGACGCGACGCGCAGGTTGATCGGGGTGAGGATGAACAGGAGCGCGATCGGCATCATGAATAACATGATTCCGAAGACCGTGGCCCGGATGGTCGGCATCCATTCGTTGGCGGTCGACATGGTGGCGAGGCCGGAGGAGACGACGGCGCGATTGGCCATGACGCGCGCGGCGGTTGCCGGACTGTCCTCGAACAGCACGTCTCCCACCGTACTGCCGAGCATGACATTGGTCAGGAACTGCTGGAGCGACTGGGGTGTGTCCATCATCATCTGGCCGAGTTCGCCGATGTTGGATCGGCAACGCTGTAGCTGGGTCGCGTTGGTGATATCGTAGCCGGTGCGTGTGCAGACCTGCGCGACGTAATTGTCGAACAGCGCGGGCTCGGAGAGGCGCGTCGAGATATGCTCCCAGGTTTCGGTGCAGCTGACCGTCGTGCCGCCCTTGTCGGTGGACGTGAACACCGTGCTGAATGTCGCGGGACCCGCCATACCCGCGAAGGCGGCGGGCAGATCGGTGGCGGTGCGGAACAGCATATCATCGTCAACGCCATAGGCGGGCGAGACGCGCGCGACCGGATAGCATTGCCGGACATAGTCCTTGATCGTGCTATCTAGGAAGGTGTCGGTCATCGGACCGCGCGGGGACGCGGCATTGAGAAACAGATCGAACGTGTGGCCGCCCGCGCCGAACTCGAGCTTGGCGTGCGGATCGGTCGTATTGTCGTCGATGACCTCGGCCAGCGCGCGCTCCATCATATTGGTCACGCCCGCGACCAGCACGATCAGGTTCGGCACGTCGCCGACCGGCTGATAGGCGTTGCGGACGCGGTCATAGACATGGACCGTGCCCGTGGTCGCCACCATGCCGACGAACAGCCCGACGCCGATCAGCATCTGAAAACCGAACCCGACCAGCCCCATGCCCTGACCGCGGATGCCGGCGAGCAGGACACCGAGGCCGATGCCGACCACCGCGACGATCAGTACCAGTGTCTCGTAGCGCGGATCGCCGAAGATCATCGAGACCAGGCGGAAGGCGTCCACAGTCTCGGCAAAGCCGTCATAAGTATGGAAGCTGGTATCGATCGCCAGCGCGGGTGTGGCCACGAAAAGCGCGATCAGGACGGACAGGGCGCGGAGAATGCGGATCATGGCGTGGCCCTAGCTCAGCGGTTGCGGTTGGCGGCGGCGCCGGCGGCATCACGCGCATCGCGGTCGCGCTGGCGAACCACCCCGGCATAGTTGGCCGAGAGATTCGCCGACTCAAGCGCTGCCATATAGGACTGACGCATCTGCGCGCGCTGGCGCAGCACTTCGTCGCGCAGTCCGCTCAATTGCTCGATTCCCTTGCTGAGGATGCGCGTCTGGCAGACCTTGGCATTTCCGGGATCGCTGGCCCCTGCCGCCGTCGCGCCGCGTTCGGCATTGGACACCGCGAAGTCGATGCTGCGCGTGAGGTCGTTGAGCATCTGATAGGCGAGCGTCAGGGCGACCAGTTCATCGGTGTCACCGATCACGCTCTCGACCATGCCCTGCCGCACGCCCCATTCCAGCAGGCGATAGACCGGCAATGTACGGACATTGGCGACGAACTGGCGTTCCTCGGGCGTCAGAGCAGCCCGGGTGCGGATTTTGACCGCAATTGACTCCATCCGTCCGCGCGAAAGGATCAGTGCGCCCTTGCCGCTGCCGTCCACGGAACAATCAGTCGAGGTTGGCGGCACGGCGATGGCTCGGGTCTGGACCTTGCCCGTTAGAAAATCGTCCACGCTCTCGGTATCCTGCCGTGGACAGGCCGGGATCGCGCTAAACAGAGGCACGCGATCGGTGGCGTCCCAGCGCATATAGACGTCGCCGACGCGCGCGCGCATAACGCCGGCCCATTCGGATGCTCCGACCCGCGCGGCGGCGTGGGCGAGCAGCGAGCCGGTCTTGAAGATGTCGGTGACCTCGGCGGGGCAGTTTTCGAGCGCGTCCTTCAAATCCTCGGTCGGATTGCCCTGATTGGCCTGGATTTTCTCACGGCTCTGCTGATAGCTTTTCGAGAAACCTTCGCGCACCGACTTATAGCCGGTCATCTCCTCGATGATGCCGGACATGTTGTCGTCACCCTTGGCGATCTGCACCATGCGGTTGGCGAGACGGCAGTCGTTGACCTGGATCGAGTTCAGGAAGTTGGTCGCGGCCTCCATCTTCGAGATGATGTTGCCCATCTTTTCATCAAGGGTTTCGAGTAGATATTGAAAAGCAACGGCGGGCGCGGCCTGCAGGATGCTTTCGAGCTTTTGCACGAGGTAGTCCGGATCGAGGAAACTCATTCCCCCCAGGAACATGTCGATTCCGCCGCAGCCCGCCCTGATCTTCGGCAGCGTGACGCTCATCAGATAGTCGTTATGGACGTCGACCCGGCCCGACATGCCGCCCGCGGTGATGTAGCCGCGAGTCTGATCCTCGAAGCTGCCGGGGCTGGTGTAAGTAACATTGTCGAACCAGCTCTCGGCCCAGCTTTGCGCGGACGCGGGGGAAGCGAAGCCGCAGACCGCCAGCAGCGGCAGGGCAAGCAAGGTCAGACGACAACGAGCGGAGGCCATGGCAGACAACTTTCCTGGAAGTGGGCGAGGACGTGGCTCCCCATGTCAATTCCTCGCCCGGTTGGGGACGGGGCGTGGCGATGCGGCCACGATCCCGGTGAATTTCGACATGCCGCGCACGCCGACGGTGGGCTTCACCCCGGTCAGCATCTTGGCGGCAAGGTAGAGGTTGCGCGCCAGGTTCGGCTCGTGGTCGGTTCCGATCGCAACCGGAATGATGCGATTGGGATCGGAGACCGGGCGCACCCAGGCGACGGGATGCCCCACCCAGGGCAGACCGAGTCGCCCGGAGCGCAGCATCGCCTCCTGGCTACCGATCGTGCGCACCTTCCAACCATAGCGTTGCCCGAGGGCACCGAGTCTGTTCCAGAGATCGGCACAGGGCACGCAACCCGGCGCCGTGCTCATCTCGACGATGAAGGCCGGTCCCTGGCCCTTCATGGTTTCCGCGAAATCGGGCGGCCAGTTGCGTGTCACCGGCACGCGGGCGAGCCATTGTCGCATCCCGGCCTCGGTTGCGACGGGATGGATCGCCGCGCGCATCGCCTGCTCGCGGGTGACAGGCTGTGCGGACGCCGGGGAAGCGCCCGCAAGGAACACGGCCAGCGTGCAGGCCAGGTGCCGCTTCACCGCTGCGGCTCCAGGCTCGCGCCGACAAGATCGCCGCCAAGCGCGCGGGGATCGGTTGCGGACACCGGCCCGGCCGAGAGGGCATCGAAAAAGCCGTCCTCTTCGCCGGCCCCGGTCAGGAACTGTTCGGGCCGGATATCACCCGCAAGCAGCCGCACCGCCTGATAGGCCGTCTGGATGAGATTGGGATAAGCCTCGACCCCGCTCGCGATCACCATGCGCTGCTGGCTGTTGCGCCTGATCACCATCGTCGTCGGCGTGATCTCGACCCCGAACCGCTGGGCCAGCTCGGGCCTGCGCTCGATGTCAATCAGCGTGACCTGCCAGCCCATCTCCTCCTGGAAGCGCTGGACGATCGGCCACTGGACGCGGCAATAGCCGCAAGTCGAACGCGAGAACATGACCAGTGCGAACTCGTTGGCCCGGCCGCGCAGATACTGGCGACGGACCTGATCCTTTTGCGCGGAAAGCTGGTCGCGGGCCTCGCCGACCATCGGATTGGCGGACTTGGCGTTGAGTTCGGGATTTTGGAGCATGGCGATCTGGGTGACTCCCGCGAAGGCGCGCGCCTTGCGCCTCGCGAAATCCTGCAACCGCCAGAAATCCGCCACGGCATCGACCGTCAGTACGGTCGCAGCATAGTCGCGTTGCTGCTCGATCAGATTCCTGATCTTCGGTGGTGTCCATGTCGCCAGCTCCGCCATCGGCGGGATCGCCGGCTTCATCAGCGCATCTGGATCGGCTTCATCATCCGCAGGGCCGGGCGGGGCCTGATACCACCAATAGCCGGTGCGCTGGTCGGCGGCTTGTGCAGGGGCCGGCATGGCAGGCACGAGCGCCGCCGCGAGCAGGAGGGCCGCCCGGCTCACAGCAGTTTCTCCATGCGTTGGAGTTGTCCGATTTCGACCGGACCATAGTAACGGCTGTCGAATCCGCTCGCGTGCGGTGATCCGACATAGATTGTTCCGGGCAGGATGAGACCGTTGTCGGGTTGCCAATGATCGAGACGCTGACCGTCGTGACCGAAGGGCTTGCTGACGCCAAGCAGCCTGCCGTTGCAGTAATACCAGCCATCCCATTCGCCATAGGTCATGGACGGCTTCTCGATCAGCGAGATGCGGTCCCCTGGGAGGCACATGGCATATTTGGTGACAGCAACCGGCTTGGGGCCGGCGAGCGGGTGCGACAAGGTGAACGAGACGAGATCGTCCCGGCCGATCGGTCCCGGCGCCTTGCGGACGAGCCACGCGTCGATCGACGGGCTCATGACGATCGTCGCCTGCGGGATCGCCCACCAGGTGAAGAGGCCGACCGGCAACACGATGCCAAAGGCCTTCCACAGTTGCTTCGGGCGCGGAGGCTGGCCGAGCCCCGAACTGCCGAGCGCCACCGCCGCCTTCAGCGGCAGCGCCTTCAATTCGACGAAGCCGGCTTTAGCGGCCCTGAAGGCGAGCCTGAGCATCGCTGACCTCCTTCTTTCCGCCGAGGCGGGCATATTCTTCGAGAAGTCCGGAAAGCGCCGCGTCGCCATAGACGACATGGGCCGCGCGCGGGCTGTCATCCTCGCGCTCGCAATAGGGCAGGGCGGGATCGCCCGGCACCATGGCGAGCGCTGGAACGCGGGTGACACTGTGCTGACGGAAGATCAGTGGATCGACGATCAACTGCACGTCGCGCATCGCGCAGGCCGGGCCTTCGCAGCCGGGATCATGGCGCAGGATCTCGGCCGAGAGCTTCGCCATCGGGGCGACCTTCGTGAGTCCGCCCGGCATTCCGCGAAAGGCGAGCACGCCGCCGACCCGTTCAAGTTGCCCTGCGTAGGTCCGCAGCGTTGTCACCGGCATGGACGAGGACACGAACAGCACCGGCACCCAGCCTTTGGCGCTCGGCGGCGCGGTGATGCCGACGACCGCCTCCATGTCGGGCGCTTCGAGGCCGAGAGCTTGGCCAAGGCGAAGTGCCATTGCTTCGCGTTCGGCCGCCATAGCCTCCTTGGCCTTGTCCATGGCTGTACGCGCGCGGGCGTCCATCGCAGGGGACGGGGCACGCTTGCGCAGGCCTTCAAAGGCGCGGCGGCGGGATTCTTCCGATGGCGTCGGCAGTGACGTCGGACCGCGCGTTTCCGCTTCCTGCTTTCGGGCGGCCGTGGCGCGTTCGAGCCGGTCGAGTGCGGCCTCACCTTGCGCTGCTGCCCCATCACGCGCATTGTCCGGGCGAGGGTTGTCCTGCGCCAGAGCGGAAGCGGAGACGAGCATCGCCATCGCGGCGGCGAGAGGCCGCACGCTACTGGCCGATGGCCTGCATATGGGCATCGATCTTGTCCTTCATGTCGATCTGGATGTCGGCCTGGGCGCGGGCCTCGATCTCGGAATAATATTCGGAAAGGTCCATTTTGGAGAAATCCAGCGCCTGGAACTCTTCCGGGGTGAAGCCGCGGCAATAGGGGTTCTTCGGCGTGCCCCAGCCGACGCTGTTGAACGATTTGAGCTGCGGGCGGCCCTGTTCCTGGATGATGCGGCCAAGCTTGGTGTTGAAGCAGCAATGGCCGCGCGACCGCTGGACGCAGACGCCGAGAATGCGCGAGGAGCAGTAGCGCCCGACCTCGTGGCACATGCCCGATCCCCGGAGCATGCCCACTTCCATGTCTTGCTGGTCACAGCCCGAGAGCAGAAAATCCATCATGAAGTTGATCGCGAGGCTGATCGCGATCGAGGTCGGATCGATGCCGGCGATGATGGCGTTCGCGCCTGATGTCGCGGCCTGACCAGCGGTCGCTCCGGCCCGGAAGGCTGTGTAGGCGGCGCTCATGCCGGTATAGACGCCTTTGGCCACGGCGATCTTGGTCTGGATCGATGAGATGGACGAGCCCATCCCGTCCTTGACGATCTTGCCCTTGTCCTTGCAGCAATTCTGGAATGTGGTGCGCAGCCCCGCCGGGCGGCAGCGCACCGCGCGCCCTGCGAAGATCTCGATATTGCCGAGACAATGCCCCTCTGCATCGACCACGCCGTCGGCGGGCGCGCCGGGATCGTCGATGACCGGATCGTCCTCGATTCCAGCGCCGTCGCTCCCCGTGCACGCATGGGGCGAGCACATCGGCGTTCCGCCGCCCGCCGGGGTCAGACATTGATGCTGCGATCCCAGCGGGCAGCTATATTCGCCCTGCGCATCGGCGACGCACATCACCTGCTGGACCGGGCAGAGCCAGGCGTCGTCGGCCATGGCCGAGCAGCTCACGACCTCGCCGGGATCGCCGGCATCGCCATTGCCGTCGAGGTCGACCGCGCAGACAGGTTGCTGCGCCTGCGCCGGAGCGAACTGACCGGCGAGTAGAAACCCGCAGATGGCGAGCGCGATCAGGGCAACCTGCGTCGGCCAGAGGAGAGGACGCCAGATCATCGCACTTCTCCGGTGCAGACGAGATCGGCGCCGCCGAGACGGACAGTCTGCATCATCACGACTGCTTCGGGAAAATCGTCGAGACAGCCGCAGGCCGAGACGATCTCTTCGCCCGGACCGGCGGGGCAGATGTCACCGCCCGCGCTGCCGGTCTTGCAAGCGTAGTAGAATGTGTCCCAACCCGTGGGCGCGTTCTGTTTGGAGCTGACGACGCCATCCAATGCCACGCCGTCATTAGCCTTGGGCGCGCGTGTCTTGCAGACCGGCTCGCAGGCCGGGACCGTACCGCGATCGGGTAGCGCGAAGGGACGCGACGACGTCGTATAGCCGTCATCGGCGGTCTTCACCCGGTCGGCGAGCAGCGCCTCGGTCGAATGGTCGATGATATAGGCGCCGCGGCTGAGATCGGGCGGCGTCGGCGAGCCGAGATCGACGGCGCATTTGTAGCGGCGCTCGCGCTTGAAGAAATCGCGGGTCAGCCGGATCGTGCAGATCCCATTGCCGAACAGGCGCGTTTGCGGTAGCGGCGTGAGGCCGGTGCCGACGCCGTTCCTGACGGTCTGCACGCCGTCGACGGTCTCGCCATCGAGGCGGCAGGCGGAATCGGCGGCATAGCCCGAGCAGAGATCGACGAGGCGTTCGGAGACACCGCAGCTCGCATCGACCCGGACCTCGATATCGACCCAGCCCCAACGGCCGTCACCGCCGCCGCGCACGCGCACGCCGAGCGCCGCCGTTCCAGCGCGGAACCGTTCGGTGAGATCGATCGGCGTCAGGTTGACCGTTTCGGCATCGACGTTGCAGTCGCCCGAAGGCAGGGCGTCGCCCAGCCACGGCCGCTTGCCGGCATAGCCGACGACCTCGCCGTTGACGCGTGATTGCAGCCAGTCATTGGCGTCTTGCCGGACGATGCGGGCAGAGACGAGGCCGTCTGGCCTCAGAACCTGGAACGTCGCCGTGAATATGGGCGGTGCGGCCGAGCAATTGCCGTTGCCGCCAATCCGGTAGCGCCGGCAGTCGGTTCCGCAGCTCGTGACCGACTGGACTTGTCCGGAAACGCTGATGATGTCGTCATAGATCGCCGGCGCCAGCGTCACTTCCCGCTCGATCGTGCAGAGCCTCACCTGATCCGCCTTGCCGACGCCAGCGGGCGAGGCCTTGAGCGCCTGGAAGATGCTGCTCGAAGTCGACGCCGCAGAGGCGTCACCCTGGATCGCGGTCGGATTGGCGCGATAGGCGGTCTGGGGCAGCGACGGATTGGGCGTGCAGGCGGTGCTTTGCGCGCCGGTATAGCGGATCACCGGGCCGTCGATCGCGGCCTGCGCGACGCCGACGCGCGGATCGGCGGTGGTGAGCGCGCCGATCACCCCGCCACCCAGGTCCTTCAGCACCGAGGCCATATTGCCCCAGACCAGGTTCGCGCCGCAGCTGTTGTTGATGCAGTAGCAGCCGGCGAGATCGGTCAACCCGACCTCGGTGAGCTTGAGGTCGCCGCTCGAGGCGACATCCCATTTGAACGTCTTGCACTGGTTCCAGGTGCCGGGCTGGCAGGAAACAATGCCGTTGGCGCAGATGCCGGACACCGGCACGGGCAAGGTCAATGTCTGGTCGACGCTGCCGTCGAGATCCTTGTCGCGCGAAATGCGGAGCGTCCCGATGTCCCCCGTTCCGGCAGGCTGCGCGAGCAGTTCGAGCAGCGTCGCCGTCTTCTGGCACGCGATATTCGGGTTGAACGTCTTGCTGTTGTCGACGGTCGTGATCGGCTGCCCGGCAAGGCCCGGCGTCAGATAGTTCTCCTGGATCGCATCGCTGTCGGACGTCTTCGCGCGCGAGGCCTCGGCGGCGGCGCGGGCGCGATCCTCGACTGTCTGCGCCGAGGCCGACATTGGTAGAGTGGCGGTCGCCGCCAGCAGGAGGAGACAGCGCACTTTCATGGCTGCCTCGCCCGCGTGCCGCGTGAACCGCGCCGGAACCGGAACACGTCTCCCGCGCGGAATGCGCTGGATCCGGGCGAGAGTATCCGGAAGACGGCCTGGCCCTCGAAGGTGGTCAGCGCGGCCGCCACCGGCGCGGCATGAGGGGGGCCTGCCGCCCACGATGGGGGGCATTCGGCCGCGCTGACCATAGGTGGAGCGACGGCGGCAGGGGGCACCGCCGCCGCTCCGTCCGCGCGCCCGCTCACGGTGGGGAGCCTTCCGTGACGAGCGGGACAACCGCCCGTGCCGGATGCGCGGGATGGGGGAAGCGACCGGCTCATGGCGTGGAAATCCCCGCGCAGCAGATCGCTTTTTCGAAGAGCATGAACTGGGCGTTGTCCTTGCCCGGCGCATGCTTGCCGCTGGTCCAGAGCGCGCCGGGCCGGCCGATGTTGACGCACTTGCCGCCCTTGACGGGCTCCATGATCTGGAGCTTGTAGCGGCTCTTGGTCCAAATCGGCTGAGCCTTGAACGAGCAGCCGTCCTCGGAATGGATGGTGAGTGCGCCCAGGCGCCCCATCATGAATGTCGTGCGCGCCGCCAGCCCGGCCCAGGCCTCGACCCGGTCGCCCATATGGATGTCGCCGGCAACCGGATAGGTCGCGCCCCACGACCCCATGCACCAGAACAGGGGATCGATGGTCTTGCCCGCGGCGGCGGCGGCGCTGTCGGCCATGCAGGCAAGGCCTGCTGCCGGATTGCCGAACAGGATGCCCTCGGGCTGGATGATCGCGCCGAGCGTGCCCGACTGCCAGGTCGGCAGAACCTCGGTGATCATCGCGACATCGAAGCCGTCATCCTCGATGCACGGCAGGTCGGTGAACATGTCGAGCATCTTCCAGACCGGCGCGATGTAGTAATGCGCCTGCGCAAACAGCTTGGTGGTGTTGGTCCCGTCGGAGATCGACGACTGGCTGCCCTGGAGCTTGCCGCCGGTCGGCAGGAGGTCGACGCCGAGCGCCGTCATGCAGCCGGGCTCGGTGACGACGTCAACCATGCGGTTGGGTGTCCAGAAGCTGACCTTGACCCCGAACCAGAAGGTCGCGCCCTTGCGGCAGGCGCAGAGCGGCTTGGACGCCGACTGCGCGTCGAGCGCCTTGTCGAGCTTGTCGTAGCTGCCGACGCGCACGCCGCCGATGGTGATCGGGAAGATGCAATTCCACCTGACCTTGGTGATCGGATTGAACACCGTGTCCGAAGGGCATTTGGAAGCATGCGCGGGCGTGGTGGGCGCGAGCAGCGACAGCAGGATCGCGGCGGCTCCGACGCGCAGAGCGGATGCAAGGCGGGTCATTGGCCTCGCCCTCCCTTGGCTGACAGGTTGACTTCGGTGAGTTCGAGCTTTTGTCCGACCTGCCGCACAATGACGGGCGCGACCGTGAGGCCGAGCCGGTCCTTCACTCGTTCCTCGAGCATGAACAGCGCGCGGCTGTGGCGTTCGCCGAGCGACAGGGCATCGTCTTTTGGATCGCCGCCGCCGGTCAGGACGATCCAGTCGGTAAGCGTCGCCGTCTTCAGCGCCCAGGCGAGATCGCGGGGGTGAACGATGACGAGGCGCTGCGGCAGCGAGACATAGGTCAGCGGGTTGAAGGTGAAGCCCTTGGGATAGAGCAGCTTGCCGTCGGGCAGACGGATTTCCTGGTCGAGCGTGTAGAAAGGCACGACATGGCGCACACGATTCTCGCGCGCGGTGGCGAGAGTCGCACCCTTGAGCGCGCTCCATGCCGAACGCGGGCCGAACTTCGCCCTGATATCGGGCGGCTGCTGCGCGGCGCGGGCCTCGATCTCGGCCATCGCGTCGGGCTCGGCGATCGGCCAGGTGCGGCCGATGGTCGAGGTGTCGGCACGGGCGGACGACGCGATCAGCACCGCGCGGGCCAGGAGCCCGGCGATCGTCGCGGACTGGAAGGCGACGATGGGCCAGCGCTGGCGGGTGCGATCATCGGCCACGGCGGCGCTCCCTCCACGGCACGGGCGGCGTGCGGCTTTCGCCGCAGACCGCACAGATGAACGCCGAGAGGCCGAGCACGAGGGTCAGCCAGATGAGCGCCTGGTTGCCGCCGAGGTCCGGGGCCGACCACAGCACCAGCCCCGACTGCACGATCAGCAGCAGATGCGTGCCGACCAGCAGGCGGATCGAGGACGGACAGGGCGAGGCGGAGAAGATGCCGTTCATCGCCATCTCCGTGACCTTCGCGCGGCCATCCAATCGGGAAGCCGATCGAGAATGTGCGCGACGGCGAGCGCCAGCGCCGCGCCGGCGAGCCCGGCACAGGCGATCAGGGCGGCCATGAGCGGCGCGGGAACGCTGTCCGTGGCTGCACAGCAAGCAAGGCCCGCATAGGCCAGACTGGCGATCACCGGCCCGGTGAACGCCAGCAGGAGCTTGCACCGCCGCCAGCGGATGCGCTCCATGCCCAGGATCTGGATATAGGCATCGCGGACCGCCGCGAGCAGCTGGATCCGGCCGCTCAGTTCCTCCTGGCAGCGGAGCAGGTAGGCGTGCAGCGTTTCGTCGGGCCGGCGCTGAACGGCCGCCAGGGGATTGGTGTCTTGGGGCGGGAGCGGGTCGAGGATCATCGAGGCCTCCGCAATTTCGCGAGCAACCGGCTCACGGCACCGGTCAGCGCGATCATCAGCAATCCGGTCAGGAAGCAGCCAGCGCCGACCAGCGCAGCGCTGCGCAGGACGAGTCCGGTCGGCTGCTCGAGAACCAGCCCGGCGACGAGCACCAGCGATGCGATCATCACCGTTTCGATGACGACGAGGCGGAACCGCCAGCGCAGCGCATCGGCCTCGGCGCGCTTCGCCACGCGCGCCTCGACGATCCGTTCGAGGTCATTGTCGCCGTTCTCGACGAGCCGGAGCGGCAGCTGGTCGGGGGAGGCAAAACGCCGGCTCATGACCGCGCACCCCGCTTGAATGCGACGGCGCTGTCCGTCTGGCCCGCGTTTCCGAGGACCTCGGCGGGATCGACGCCGGCAAGATCGCAGACCGCCTCGAGCGGCGATCGGCCTCGGCGCACCAGCGCCTCGAAGGCCGCGACATCTTCGGGCGCCGAGGTGTTGATCCAGTAGGAGAAGGGATCGACGACGAGGCGTGCAATGCCGAGCCCGAGCGGCGAGTCGACGAACACCTCGCTGTAGTTGGGCTTGTTATTGCGGACCGATTTCAGGAGATCGAGAACGAAACCCGAATAGTCGAGGATCTTGTTCTCGACCGCCTTGTCGTAGGTCGAGCCCTGCAGCAGGAAGCGGGTGGCGGCGTTCTCGAGGATGACCTGGCCGGTGCCGCCGAACAGCATGAGGTCGTTCATGCTCTGGAGGACAATGCCGAAACTGCCGCGATATTTGCGGGCGCGGCGATACCCCTGGGAAAATGCCTCGGCGAGCCGTGACAGATCCTGCCCGTCGCTGCGCGTCATGAACTGCGCGGCTTCATCGCAGAGCACGAAGCGGGGCCGGTCACGCGCCGACAGGTAGAGTTCCTGGGTGACGGCGTTGACCACGACCATGATCACGACGTTGAACAGGTCGGGCATGGCCTTCAGGCGCTCGAGTTCGAGCACGACGAATTCGTCGCTCGAAATGTCGAAGGTCGAAGGCCCGTTGAAATAGTGGCCGTAAGCCCCGTCCGAACCGAAATCGCGCAGGTTGAAGGCGAGCTCGCGCGCGGTCGGCACCAGATGGTCCACGCGGTCGAGATCGGAGGCGGTGTTGGCGGGATAGGCTCCCAGCCATTCGCGCACCGCGTCGATCCCGGCTTCGGCCCGCCCGCTGTCGATCGCCCATTGCACCGCGGACTTGAGCAGGTTCCATTCCGAGGTGGTGACGCCCTTGCGGGTCGCGGCATTGGCCATTTCCGCGACGATCGACACGGCCATGCTGATCGCGGATTCGCGATCGTCGCCGTCGAGGGCCAAGCCCAGATCGAAGGGATTGAGGACGAGATGCTCTTCGCCGAGGTCGATGTAGCGGCCCGAGCAGAGCGAGCAGAGCTTGCGGTAGGAGCCCCCGATGTCGATGATGCGGATGAGCGCGTTCTGCGCGAAATATTGCTGGCAGAGGTTGTTGAGCAGGAAGCTCTTGCCCGCGCCGGACTCGGCCGAGACGATGAAGTTGTAATTGTTGATCCGAGGATCGAAGAGGTCGAGCGTGATAAGCTGACCCTTGCGGCCCGTGTAGAGCAGCGCCGGCCGGCCGCCGCCCCGGAAATCGGTCTGGATCGGCGACATCAGCACGCCCGCGCGCACCGGCACGCGGAAATCGCGCTGAAGCATGCGGACCGTGCGGCGCTCGGGATAGAGACCGAACGGCAGGCTCGCGGCGAGCAGGATCGGATTGAGGTAGCTTTCCTCCTGCACCATCCAGGGCAGCGGCTCGCTCTCCCAGAGGCGTTTGGCGCGCGCCGCCATCTCGCGGGCCTGGTGACGATCGCGGCCGAACACCCAGAGCGTCGGGATCACCGAGACGAAGCGGCTGTTGCCCACTTCGTCCAGGATCCACGAAATCTCCTCGATCTGCTTGCCGACCTCGACCGCGAAGCTGCCCGCGGCCTTCTGCGCCGAGAGGATCTGCGCGCGCTTGTGGATCTCGAATTGCGAATGGTCGAACAACACGTTCAGGGTGAAGAGGAACGGCCCGCCGATCTGGTCGCTGTCCTCGGCCGAGCCGCGCATGCCGCCGGTCAGGCGATTGGCGCGCTCGGCGGTAATCCGCTTGGGCGGCGACTTGGGGGTCAGGCAGCGCGCCACCTGGTTGCCGAGAAACACTTCCGGTCCGTCGAAAAGCAGCGCCGGTCCCGCGTCGATAATCTGGCGGCGCAAGGGGACATCGGCGGTCTGGGTGAACACGCCGGGCGCGGCGGCATGGACGCCGTTGAAGATGCGGCGATAGAAACTAACGATCTCGCCCGCCCCCATCGGCCGGATACCGAGCTTGGATAATTGCTCCTCGATCTGCCGGCGCAGATCGCTGTCCATCGGCGCCCTGGCCTTGACCGAGAGGAAAGTGCGGAAATTGCGGACCGGGATGCCGTGGAGCGCTTTCAGCCCCATGGTTCCCGCCTGGAGATAGTCGAAGGTCCGCCGCGCCGATGCCTGGATCAGCGGATCGGGGCGCGTCTTGAGATCGAGAAAGGCATCGAGAGCGCCTTCGACCAGCGGATCGGCGAAGCTCTGAAGCTGGAGGATCGTCCCTTCGGGAAAGTTGACATTGAGGAGCCCCAGCAACGCCTCATGCACATGCGCGAACAAATAGGCGGTGGGAACCAGCTCCCAGGCGTAGCCCCAGCCATCGTCGATGGTGAGGAAGGCCTGCTCTTCCTCGACCCAGGCGGCGAGCGGCAGATAGTCGGAATAGCTGTCGCGCTCGACGCTGCGGCGCAGCCGCGCGAGCGTCATGCCGGATTGGTAGCTGGTCATGGCCGCGGTCCCGTGTCGTTCTGGCCGTCGTCGGCACGATCCCTGACCTGTTCGAGCACGTTCGCGCGCGATGCCGGAGATACGGGCGTGACCAGATAGTCGCCCACAACCCATTGCGGGCGCTCGACCAAAGAATAGACATAGCGCGGCATGTAGAGCCGGTCGGGCCGCTGCCGATCGGCATAGGGCAGGATCAGGGTGCGTACCGTGCGCGGGGGCTTCAGCATCGGCGTGACTGGCTGCTCGATCAGGCCCTGCAGTTCGCGATATACGGAGTCACGATAGCCCGCGAACGCGCCCGACCCTGTCTTTGCGGTGCCTGCCTTGCCGGAACCGCGCGCGGGCTTGCCGTCCTTCAGCAGCTTCCTGTCGTTGGTGACGGCCGGATCGGACTTCGACGCCACGCCAGCCACGGCGTCGGCATAGGCCTTGTCGGGATGGATGCACTGGCCATGATCGTCGTTCTTGCAGCTGAACTTCTCGCTGTAGGGCGACATCACCGATCCCAGCGTCGCGCAGCCGCCGAGCAAGGGAAGCGTGAGGATCAATGCAGCGGCCCGGATCGCGCGGCCTCGCGGACGATGAAACATGGGACGTACTCCCCTGGTGTTTGCTGGCGGGCGCATCAGAATTTGCTCCCCGCGGTGGGCTTGATTTCGAGGCTGACGCCTTCCTGGATGACGACGACGACATCCTTGGCCGCGCCGACCTCGACGATGGGGCCGGCCTGGCGCGCGAGATCGAGATAGAAGTCTGTCAGCTTGTCCGACGAGCGCGACAGGCCGCCGGCGATGCCCGCCTGCGCCGCGTCGCCCGCATCCAGCGTGCGGACCGAGCCCAGCGCCGAGGTCGAGACATTGCCGACCGTGTTCTCGACCGTCTGCGCGACTCCGGTGATGGTGCCCGCGATAAAGGAGCGGGCCAGCGCCGCGCCGGCACGGGTGACGACCTTGCCGGAGAGGCCCTTCTTGCCGTCGGCATCGACGAAGAAGCCCTTGATCGGCTGATCGACCACCGAGCGTTCGTCGAAGTCGACGCAGGACAGCGAGACCAGCTGGACTTCGACCCGCTCCTTGGCGAGGCTGCCGGTGGCGTTGCCGATGACGAAGCAGCCGGAGAGGTTGGCCTTGACGTCATTGGGCAGCACGGCAGGCGCCTGGACACGCGCGATCAGCGGCTCGGGATTGTTGGTCGCGTCCCGGCTCGCCAGCGCGTCGATCCCGGTCAGCAGCCGCGCCTTCATGAAACCAGGCGGCAAATAGATCGTCCGGGCCTTTTTTTTAGCGCCCGCTGCCGCATCTCCGCCGCCGACCGGCGCGGTCGCCGCGCCGATCGCGCCCACTGTCTTTTCGACCGGCGGAGCAGGGGGTGCGGGCGGGGCCGCGGGAGGCGCCGGAGGAGCGGACGCCGATGGATCGATGTCGCCGGTCGCGGGCGGTTCGGGAAAGTCGGGAACCGCGCCGGGGATCGCCGGCGGCAGGTCGCCGTCGATCGCGCCCGCCGTGCCGGTCCCAGGCACGATCTTGCCTTCCTCGATCGCGGTCACGCGCTCGCCGAGCAGCGTCTGACCGTCGAGGATCTTCTTCAGGTCGCCGCGCAGCTTGATCTCGAGGCTGTCGCCGCGAAGTCCCGCACCCATGTCGAGATGCGAACTCGGCGGCGCGGCGGCTTCCTCGGCCTTGTCGCCGCTCGCCGAATAGAGGCCGAGCCCCAGCGCGCCGATCACGCCGGCGACGCCGAGCTGCTTCAAGCGCAGCTGCTGGCGCGCGCTCAGCGTCTGCCAGCGCGCCTTGAGATCGAGCAATGCCGGACCGCGCGAGGCGAGGTCGGGACGAACGCGTTCCTCCTGAAAACCGTCGAGGTCGAGTTCGCCGTCCCGGTCCTGAAGCGTGCGATCACCGCGACCGCCGCGATTGCCGGGGCTGCGATCATTGGGACCGGCGGGGCTCATTGTATGGTTCCCCGGCGCACGACGATCAGCCGGGCCGTCTCGCCCGCCGACAGAGTGCCGCGGTCGAGCGTGACCGCGAAGATATTGGCGCCGAGCGCGCTGTCGAGGAAGCTGCGTTCGTCGAGCAGCGTGTCGCTCGCCACCGACACCAGATACTCCGAGGCCGAGAGGCCCGAGCCGTCGACCTCAATGCGGCGCCGTTCCTCGATGCTGGCATCGGGGAGCAGCCCCAGGCGGAGCGGGCCCGAGCGCGGTGCGACGCTGGTGAAGCTCGCCGGTATCCGGTCCTGGAGCATCGAGAGCGTGATCGAGACCGCGCGTTCTTCCTCGACCAGCGGTCCGAGCAGTTCCTCGTTCGCCTGCGCGCGCTGGGCGCCCCCCGGCTGCAACGTCACCGTCTGCGCCGGAATGTCGGATGGTTCGGCGTAAAGCGCAAAGACCGCGCCGTTGCAGGTGATGAAGAATTCGGACGGGACCGTCACGAAAGTCCGCGTCACCGCACCGGCGTCGTCGATCTCGCGGACGAGAAACTTGATCCACGCGTCGCGTCCGGCTTTTTCGACGGCGATCGCCTTCTCGGCGGAGAACTTGACGTCCTCGATCTCGCCGCCCGCGCAGATCACATGATTGATGTCGCGGTTGGACAGGCGGATCGTGCTGGTCTGGTCGGGCAGCGCGACGATGGTCTGCGCCATGACGGGCAGCGGCATCAGGGCGAGGCCGAGCGCCAGCAGCCGCTTAGCGGGGCTGTGCATCAAACTTCTCCTCATTGAGGGCGGTCAGCCAGAAGCGGCCGTTGTCGATCACGTATCGGATCCGCAGATTGCCCCGGAACTTGCGGATCACGCCGCCGATCACGCGCACCTTTTCGACGGGAACGAGGATCTCGGTCCTGGTCCAGGTCACCGGCTGATCGGGGCGGATATAAGTCGCGATCGAGAGTGTCGGATTGTCGGCCAGCTCGTCGAGCAGGCGGTTGAGACTGTCGCGCACGCTATTGTAGGTCGAGGGGTGGACGATCGAGAGCAGCTCCTGGAACTGCCGGTCCGCCGAGTAAGCCGAATAGGTGCCCGACAGCGACACCACGTTGCGCGTAATCGTGCGCAGGTATGCCTCGGACGGCTCGCTGCCGGTCACATAGAGGTCGCCGCCGCTGCCGAACGGCACGACCACGGTGCGGGTGTTCTGGTTCGAGGTGTAGATGAGCGTGCCGAGCACGGCGGTAATGCCGAACAGGCCGATCACGGCGAGCTTCAGCAGCCGGTTCTCCTCGAACAGGTTGCTCGCGCCCTGCAGGTAGCGGTGCATGCCGAAGCTTGCGGGCTTGCCGAGCAGGGGGTCGCGTGGAGGCGCGTCGGGGGATTTGCGTCCGAACATCGCTTGGACTCACTCGAAGAAGCGGGTCTGCGTCGGACCCGGATAGTTGCGAAAGCTGACGAGGCCCCAGCGCCAGGCCATGTGCGGGATGAACCCGCGCGGCTTGGTGCGAAGCCAGGGGACGAAAAGGAGAAGACCCGCAACGAGCGCCCAACCGAGCATCCCGCCGAGGACTACGGCGACGAAGATGACGGTGATCACCAGCACGAATTCGTCCGATCCGAACCACAGGATCTGGACCGGCTTGTGCAGATATTGGGGTAGCCGCTCGTTCATGAGCCTTCTCCTCCTTGCGTCGTGACCTCCCTTCCGAAGCCGGTTGAACTTCGTGGGCTGTCTCGCCATCGCGCCTGTGCGCGCTGGCCCGTTGAGGCCCGCGGTCCGCGTGGGCGGACCACGGACCGAACCGTCAGATGACCATCCCGAAGGTCTGGAGGATCGAGTCCGCCTTGATCAGGCAGACCGCCGCGACGATCGTCGGGATGCCGATCATGATGTTCGAGAACAGCCTGCTCACGCCGAACAGGAAGGCGGCGACGCCGCCGACGAAGCCGAGCGGGCCTTTGACGCCCTGGTTCACGACGATATCGTAGATGTCGTAGCCGAGGTCACCCGCGGCCGGCGCGGAGAAGGCGTGAGCCCCACCGGCGCCGAGCAGCGCGAGCGCGGTCAAAGGGATGCCGACATTGGCGAGCGAGACGGTCTGCCGACCGATGGTCCTCAACATGCATTTGCTCCTGTGAAGATGGGCCGCTCCGGGATCTGCTTGCCGGCATCGATGGGGATCGCTGTCGGCCGGCGGCGAGGCTGGACGGCCCGTCTCGGGTCTCGCCGCCGGCATGGGGCTGGCGCGGTGATCGCCGCACCAGGGATCGGGACGTGGTCAGCGCCCGGCATTGGCGAGCGCCTTCGTCCCGGCGAGGAACTCCTCGATCTCGGCCTGCCGGAAGCCGGAGATGATCTTGCCTTCCGCGATCAGCGTCGGCGTGCCGGTGATCCCGACGCTGCGCACGACGCCGGCGTCGGCTTCGACCCGCGCCTTGCCTTCCGCGCATTTGCGCAACTGCGCGGGAGCGGCACCGGCGTAGATCGCCTTGAACGCGGCTTCCTTGTCGGGCGAGCAATGGACATGCTCGGCCTTGGCGGCAGCCTCGGGATGGATGCCGGAGACGAAGAAGATGAGGCGGCGCACCGGCTTGCCCTCGGCGGCCTTTGCTGCCCAGAAGCGGTCGAGCGCGCGGCAGTAGGGGCAATCGGGATCAGTGAACTCGAGGACGACGGGTGCGCCTTCGGGGCCGATAGCTAGGGCCTTGCTGGTGTCGATCGCGGCGAGCTTCCTCGCCGCAGTGGAATTCTGCGCCAGCGCGGTCAGATTCTGCCCGTTGCGGTCGTAGACCTCCGCGAACAGCAGGTGCTCGCTCTCGGGCGCGTAGTAGATGATGCGACCACCCGCGCTCGCCTGGTAGATCGGACCCTTGACCGGCGCCGGTCCGAAATCCTCGAACTGGAGATTGGTGAAGGTCTGCCGCAGTTCGCTCTCGGCTTCGCGCGCCGCCGCGGCGAGCGGATCGGCTTGCTGCGCCGAGGCGGCGCTTTGGGCAGCGAGGATCAGAGGCAGGGCGAGGGCTGCTGCCCCGATCTTTGGCCCGAGCTTACGGATGCGCATGCGAAATCTCCTGAATGGCGCTAACCGGAGGTGAGAGCAGGCGCGCATCGAGATGCGTGCCCGATCCTACCGGGATGTGTTCACGGGCCGTGGCCGACAGGCCGCCGTTCTCCGCCGGGGCCGATGCCGCCGCGCGGATCACAAAGCCGTCCGCCGTCGCGGCGATGGTCCGATGCCGCCCCACGTCCGGCATGGAGCTGAGGCGCTGGGAGCGATTGTCCGGCGTCGCGCAGGCTGTCGTCGTAAGGACGAGGACGCCCAGGGCAGCCGTCATCGCTTTGGCAATCGGCTTCATGCACGACTCCATGTCGGCGCAACGCGCCAAGGTTAAAGTTACTTAACGATCCGAAGTATCAGGCCCGATTCGACTTGAGTTGTTCGGAACGAGGTTTGACTGATGGGATTCGAAGTCGATTGCAACAGGCCCCGGCAGCTGAGTGCCGCCAGCTTCGAAATTAGCCGGAATTGCTCGAAAATAGCTTTATTTCGGTATGATGGGTTCGTTCGCGCCGCTCTGTCGCACTTTCGGAAGATAAACTCCGAAACACCCCATTTTGGATGAATTCGGCAACGAAATGCCGACTATACCGTATTCGACTGGTGCGGGCACGTATTCATGCCTATTCGGTAGATATATTCCTCTAAAATCATCGGCATCTATTATTGCGGACGACCGTCTGGGCTAATTAGATATTTCGGGCGATCCATCGCGCCAGGACGCGTTGCTGCGGAGGACGAGATCATGGAGCCCGACGATAAATTTGCCGCCGTCGACACGTCGATCTTCAGGGAGATCAAGCTGCTGTCCGGCGAGCGGATCAGGCACGAGCGGAACCTGCGCGGCATCACGCAAATAGAGCTTGCCGCCAACATGGGCGGCAGCCCGCGCTGGATGCGCGAGATCGAGGCCGGGGCGCCGGGCACGAAGCTGGAGGATCATCTGAAAGCCACGCTCAGCCTCGGTATGCCGACGGGACATATCGCCTTCTCGATCCTCTTTGCGGGCCAGCGCATGCGGTTCCCGCGTCAGCTCATCTACGGCGATCTGCCCGCCATCGAGCGCAAGTGCATCGAGATGATATCGGATTCGGTGCTCACCGCGCTCAAGCAGGATCTCTCACCCCAATGGCGGCGCGGCGATGATTGCGGCCAGATATGAAACCCGCGACCGCTCCGAACTGCGACGCATCTTCATCGAGCGGATATTGTTCGATCCGATTGACCCGCAGACAAATAGGGCCACAGCTGCTTTGCGATGATCGGCCAACGCAGCTGGATCCAGACCAACGGTCAGCGACTACACAGCCCGCATATGTGCCCGGTCTCTTCTCTGGCGGGGTGCGGCTCGATCGTGACGTGGACGAACTCGTCATGCACCCGGACCCGTCTGGCATAATCCCCGGGAGGCAAGGGTCGTTCCGCGACCAGAGCGACGATCGCGGCGAACTTGCCCGGACCCACCTGCCAGACGTGAAGATCGGTGATGCGGGCATCGCCGTCCTCGATCGCCTCGCGGATCTCGTCTTCAAGCTCGGTATTGGCGGCCGCGTCGACCAGCACGGCCGAGCTGTCGCGCAGCAGGCCGAATGACCAGCGGGCGATCACGACCGCACCGACGACTCCCATGGCGGCATCCATCCAGCGCCAGCCGAGAAACAAACCGGCAAGCAGCGCGGCGATCGCCAGCAGCGAGGTCAGCGCGTCGGCGAGGACATGGAAGTAGGCCGCGCGCAGATTGTTGTCGTGCTCGTGATGATGGCGATAATGCCCGTGATGGTCGTGCGCATGATGATCGTGATGGCCCTCGTGACCGTGGCGATGATGATGGCTGCCGAGCAGCCAGGCGCTGACGAGGTTCACGATCAGGCCGAGGATCGCGATCCAGATCGCCTCGACATAGGCGATGTCGGCGGGCGCGAAGAGTCGCCGGACCGACTCGATGCCGATACCGAGCGCGATGATCGCCAGCACGAGGGCGCTGGCAAAGCCGGCCAACTCGCCGACCTTGCCGGTGCCGAAAGTGAAGCGCGGATCGCGCGCATGGCGCCGGGCATAGCCATAGGCGAAGGCCGCGACGCCGAGCGCGCCCGCATGGGTCGCCATGTGGAAGCCGTCCGCGAGCAGCGCCATCGATCCGGTCAGATAGCCGGCGGCGATCTCGCCGATCATCATCGCGAAGGTCAGCACGACGACGATGCGGGTGCGCCGCGCATTCTCGTCATGGCTCGCGCCCAGGAAGTTGTGATAGTGCGCGAGGGTCTCGGCGCTTCGCAAGACGTCCGTATCGCGAGTCATTTGGAATAGCGCCGGATCACGGTTGTCAGCTCCGCGGCGCCGGCCGCGCGCTCGGTATCGTCAAGGCCGGGCCGTGCGACATGCTCATTGAGATGCTCGACGATGATCTCGTCCATCAACCCGTTCACAGCGCCGCGCACCGCCGCGACGAGTTGGAGAATATCGGCGCAGGGCGCCTTGTCAGTGAGGCCGCGTTCGACCGCTGCGACCTGTCCTGCGATGCGTTTGACCCGCGCCATGAGATCGGAGTCGTTTCGAGATGTGTGTGCCATACTATACCCCCCTATATTATTTAGGGACAGGCTGACAACTGTTCCGGGCGGGCGGTGGCATACACCGGAGCTAAGCGACGAGATCCCGCCGCGGGAATGATAAGCGAGAACGCAATATGCGGCATTTGCTTGCCTGAAAGCGCGATCTTCGTCCTTTGGAAGCCGCTCCGGAAATGCTAGATTGGCTGCGCGTCATGGCCTGCCTGCGTTGCCCACAGGGTAGCAATCCATGCGCTATTCCCATGCGGACTCATACGATCAGCTTCGGCGAACGCGTTCGCGTAATGGCCGGATGGCGGTCCAACCGTTCCAAATCGGCCGGAAGGGAAGGGAGAGGGAAGGAAGCGGAAGCAGCGGACAGACAACTGTCGAAGACCCCAATCCCTCAACCACAACACTGAAGTCGGCAGGCGACCCGATCGGACGTTGCAATGCGTAATCTGCTGGCATTCTCCGATCTAAAGGCGAAGGATATTCCTTTCACCCGCCAGCATGTGGCACGCTTGATCAAGCAGGGGCGCTTTCCCGCACCGATCAAACTGGGCGTAGGCACGAACCGCTGGATAGCTTCCGAGATCGATGACTGGTTGGATCAGCGAAAGGCCGCCCGGGATGAGGCTCTGGCATCGCGGCCAGGAAACCCATAGTCAATTTTCACGATAGCAGACCGAACGTCCGCTAGTTCCGAACGGTGCGCAGGCAAAGCCTTCCCCGAACGTCGCTTGCGAATCGGCTTTCCGTGAGCAGCATAAGGCTCGTTCACAAGCCAGGGCTAGATGCCTCAAGTCAGGTCTTGCACGGCAGATTTTGAGGTCGGCGCACGCGAACAAGGCGTCACTGGCAGGAACATTCCCGAACCTCTGGGAGCCTCGCATCACGTGAAATCTGCTGCACAGTTTGCTGCACACCAGCGGAATCTTGATCGAAAATCGACCTTAGGTTACTGTGACAAGTCACTGAAATTATTAAGAAAGTAGTGGTGGACGCACTAGGGCTCGAACCTAGGACCCGCTGATTAAGAGTCAGCTGCTCTACCAACTGAGCTATGCGTCCACATCGTTTGGAGCAGCTTGGTGGCCTGCTCCGTCGTGAGGTCGGCCGGTTAGCATGATCCTCCCGGCTTGCAAACATAAAATGATGCAGCGCCGAAAAAAATCCCGCTGCCGGATTTCAGGACCAATCACTTGGCCGATTTCCTCGCCTGCAGGACCGATCGATGCTCATGATGATGCCAACGCAGAGCATCACGGTCAGCATCGATGATCCACCATAGGACATGAAAGGCAGGGGGATGCCGACGACCGGTGCGAGCCCCATGACCATCATCAGATTGATCGCCATGTAGAAGAAGATGGTGGTGGTAAGGCCTGCTGCGGCAAGTCGGGCGAACTTGTCCTGCGTGCGCGTCGATACGCGAAGGCCCCACCGGAACAGCAACATGAACGCGCAGATCAGTAGAATACCTCCCACCAGCCCCCATTCTTCCGCCATGGTCGCAAATACGAAATCGGTGTGGCCTTCGGGCAAATAGTCCAGGTGGCTCTGTGTTCCCTTCAGGAAGCCCTTGCCGAAAATGCCACCTGATCCAATGGCGATCTTCGATTGACTGATATGGTATCCAGCGCCCAGCGGATCGCTTTCAGGATCAAGGAAAATGAGAACCCGTTTTTGCTGATAATCATGCAAGAAGCTGAAAACTATGGGGATGATGGCCGCCAGCGCCAATGCCGATCCGATGAAAAGACGGAGAGGCAGCCCAGCCAGGAACATGACGGTGATGCCACCGGCCGCTATCATGGTTGCCGTGCCCAGGTCGGGTTGGATCAGGACCAGCGACCAAGGGACGCCGATCAGGACCAGTGCGGGCCAGATCGCGTTCCATCGGCGAATTTCTCCGACGGAAAGCAGGGCGTAAAATCGCGCGACGGCAAGGACGATGATGGGTTTCATGAACTCCGATGGCTGAAGCTGCATGAAACCGAGATTGATCCACCGCTGGCTTCCGCCCGCCACTCCGCCGACCAGTTCGACCACCACCAGCGCAATCAAGACGGCCGCATAGGCAGGGAAAGCGAAACGAGCGAAGGTCTCCACCCTTATCCGACTGAGTACCAGCGCCATCACCGAAAAGAGGATGAAGCGGACGATCTGGTTGACAGCCCATGGCGTCATGCTGCCGCCTGCAGCGCTGTAAAGAACGACAGTGCCGAAAGCGGCAATCGCCAGGAGCAACAGCAGCACGCGCCATGGAAGTTCAGTGAGGGGCTGGGGAATGATGCTCATGGCGCGCTGGCCGGATTTGAGCCCGGAGGCGGCGGCGCATCATTATCGTCTTCCGGAGCCGTGCCGGGCACAGACGACATTGGCGGTGTGGTTGCGTGGGCCGCATTGCTGGCTTCGGGGGCTGGGACTTCACCCTTCTTGATTGCATTGGAAAGGCGAAACGCGGCGGTTTGCCGCGCCAGACGCTCTGCGGGCGTGCCGCCCCAGCCTTTTTCCAGCGTTTCTAGCTTTTCCGTCGCTTTCTTCGGGTCGAAGAGGAAGGACAAGGTATCGCTACAGATCATTGGCGCGTCTTCAACCCGGTTGATGTGACCGCCATGCTCGATGATGCAGCCCACCGCGTAGCGCGGATTGTCGAATGGAACGAAGCCCTGAAACAAGGCGTGGTCGCGCAGCTTGAAGGGCAAGGAGGCATTGCCGCGTACGCCGCCTGCGCGTTCGGACATGGAGATTCTGCGAACTTGGGCTGTGCCGGTTTTACCGGCGATCATCACTCCCGGGATGTTCATACGCGCCGCGCCACCCGTTCCACCGCCGTTCACCACCGCGCTCATCGCGTCGCGGATGACGACCAGATGGCCTTCATTGACGCCGACCGGCTCGGCTTCGGGGCGATCGGCGCCATGGATGAAATTGGGCATGAGTTGCCTGCCCGTGGCCAGCCGCGCCGCCATCACCGCCATCTGGAGCGGGTTGATCAGCATATAGCCCTGACCGATGGTGGCATTGACCGTGTCATATACCTGCCATTGCTGCCCATATTTCTTGAGCTTCCAGGCAGGGTCCGGCACCGTTCCATAGCTCTGGCTGGGAAAGGGCAGGGGGAATTTCTGTCCCATGCCCACGCGTCGCGCCATGCTGGCGATCCGGTCCATGCCAATGCGCTGGGCCATCTGATAGAAATAGATGTCGCAGCTTTGGGCAATGGCGGTCCGCATGTTGACCGCGCCATGACCGCGCCTTTTGTGGCAGTGGAACAATGTGTTGCCAACTCTGATCGCGCCCGCGCAGGTCACTGTTTCGGACGGTTGGACACCCGCTTCCAGTAGTGCGAGCGCTACCATGGGTTTGACGGTAGAGCCCGGCGGATATAGCCCCTGCAACGTTTTGTTACGCAGTGGGACATGATCGTCCTTCGACAGCATTTCCCATTCCAGGTGACTGATGCCGTCGGAAAAACTGTTGGGATCGAAACTGGGCATGGACGCCATGGCCAGCACATCGCCGTTGCGGCAATCGAGAATGACGACGGAACCGCTCTGCGTGGCAAGGCGCCGGCCCGCATATTCCTGCAATCCGGCGTCAATTGTCAGGCGGATGGTGTTGCCGGGCATATCCGGCCGGGTGGTCAGTTCACGCACGATCTTGCCACGCGCTGTGACTTCGACCCGCTTGGCGCCCGGTTTCCCGGTCAGTTCCCTATCGAACGACCGTTCCAGACCATCCTTGCCGACCTTGAAGCCAGGTGTGATGAGCAGCGGGTCCTTGCGTTCTTCATATTCCTTGGCGGAAGCCGCGCCGACATAGCCCAGCAAATGCCCCACGGACGCTCCCGCCGGATAATAGCGAGAAAAGCCCTGGCTGGGCGCGACGCCGGGCAGGTCGGGCAAGCGGACGCTGACGGCAGCATATTGATCGTAGGTCAGCTTGTCCGCGACCTGCACCGGGCGGAATCCGGGCGATTTGTCCAACTCTTCCTTGATCCGCTCGATTTCATCCGACTCCAGCGCCAGCAGTGCGGCAAGGCTGCGGATGGTGCCTTCGGCATCCTTCACCCGCTCAGGGATCAGGTCGACACGGAAATCGGTGCGGTTATTGGCCAGCGGCCGGCCATTCCTGTCTATGATCCATCCACGACGCGGCGGAATGAGCGTCAAATTGACGCGGTTGCTTTCCGACAGGAGCTTGTATTTCTCATTCTCCGCCACGCTGATCCACGCCATGCGTCCAGCCAGCAACAGGCCAAAACCGCCTTGCAGCCCGCCCACTACCATGGCCCGACGCGTGAAGGTGAAGGACTGGGTGGCTTCCGTGACGATCTTGCGCTTGGAACGGGGAAATTTCATGCCATCACGCGCCAGCTGTCTATCCGGGCGCATTGCCGCACGATGAAGGGAAAAAGCAATATCGTCCAGAACATCTGCGGCGCGACCAGTATCAGCTTGATTTCTCCTCCACCGGTGATGCGCGCGAAGAATACGCCTCCAGCGAGGCAGAAGATAATCGCGACCGAAGCGATAAGCCAGTCCTGCCGATAGCCGCGCCACACCATTCTGTGTTCGATGGCGTCGATGCCGATCAGGGTCAGTGTCCAAAGACACATGGCGGAACCAATAGGTTGCCCGCTCAACATGTCATCGAACAGCCCCAGCGGCAGTCCGATCCATGCTCTCCACAATTCGGGGCGCAATAACCGCCAGGCGAGCAGAATCAGAAGGCCAAAGGGCGGCATGGACGGAAATTGAGCAATTACCGGCAGGGTCGTGACCATCGATCCCACCAGGACAGTGATGACCGGCGTGCCGGTCAAGCGGAAACGGGAAGGATGGCGGCCAAGTCGGGTGGCATGGTTAAGATGCCGGTCGATCATCGGGCCGCCGCATTTTCTGCGGCGGGCGCCTCTTGCTCAACGGGGGCGTTGGCTTCAGAACGGGTCACGACCTGCTCGAAAGCGCGCTCCACGACGACGGCATCCACGCGCGAAGGGTTGGCGAGCGGGACGCCATAGCCGATTTCACCTTGTACGCGGACCACCACAGCAACGGGAATATTGGGCTGATAGATGCCGCCTATGCCGGACGTGACCAGCAGGTCGCCGGGCTTGAAAGGGTTGCGCCCTGCCGACAATGCGCGGATTTCCAATGTGCCGTCGCCAAGACCCGTTGAAATCGCCGGAATATTATCGTTGGCGCGCCGCACCGGAACGATATTGCTGCTGTCGGTCAGCAATAGCACTTCGGCCGTGTTGGGTGTTGTGATGTGCACACGCCCGATCAGTCCTTCGGGAGCACGCACCGGCATTCCGGTCTTCAACCCTTGCCAGCTGCCCGCATTCAGCCGCGCGAAACGCCGCGTACTGCTGGAAGAGGAACTGATGAGGCGGGCGGCAAGCAGCTCGCTTCCATCTTCATCCACCAGTTTCAACAGCTTCTTCAGCCGCGTATTTTCCTGCGCGACAGCCTTCGCTTCGATGATGAGGTTGCGATCCGCTTCCACTTGCCGGCGCAATGCGACATTCTGTGTGCCGGCGCGCCAATAGGCGGCCAGCACTTCATCCAGGGACGCCGCTCCGCTAACCATGTGGCGAAGGCCTGTGGACATCGGACGCGTCAATTCGGCCGTGCCGGTTCGGATAGCGGCAAAACCCGTGGGATCGAATATGGCGACTACCACCAGCAGCAGGCCGACGACCGCGCCAGTCACCGCCACCACATAGCTGGCGAACAGGCTATATTGCGCCTTCCGGTTATGGCCGGGGCGTCGGCTGGGTGGCCGCGCCATCTCTTGCTCCCCCGTGCCTTAGGTGGTTTGCAGCACGCCCCGGAAGATCGGGTCTTCCATCGCCCGCCCGGTGCCGATCGCGACGCAGGTCAACGGATCTTCCGCGATGGTGACGGGCAGTCCCGTTTCATCGCGCAGTTCGTCGTCCAGCCCCTTGAGTAGCGCGCCGCCGCCGGTCAGCACGATGCCCTGATCGACAATGTCGGCCGCCAGTTCGGGCGCCGTGTTTTCCAGTGCGATCCGCACGCCTTCGACGATGGTGCTGATCGGCTCGGCCAGCGCGTCGGCGATCTGGCCCTGATTGATGCTGATTTCCTTGGGTACGCCGTTCACCAGGTCGCGGCCCTTGATGTGGATCGTTTCGCCTACGCCGTCTTCGGGCGGCTGGGCGACGCCGAACTGCTTCTTGATACGCTCGGCGGTGGCTTCGCCGATCAACAGGTTGTGATGGCGGCGAACAAAGGAAACGATGGCTTCGTCCATCTTGTCTCCACCCACGCGGACGGAGGTGGTGTAGGCAAGGCCGCGCAGCGAGAGGACCGCGACCTCAGTCGTGCCGCCGCCGATGTCGACGACCATCGAACCGATCGGTTCGGTAACGGGCATGTCCGCACCGATCGCAGCAGCCATGGGTTCCTCGATCAGGAACACCTGACTTGCACCCGCATTGCTGGCCGCGTCGCGGATGGCGCGGCGTTCGACGCTGGTGGAACCGCTGGGCACGCAGATCACGATTTCGGGGAAGCGCCAAGGGCGCTGCTTGCCGCCATGCACCTTCGTGATGAAATGCTTTATCATCTGCTCGGCGACGTCAATGTCGGCGATGACGCCGTCGCGCAGCGGGCGGATGGCTTCAATCGAATCGGGCGTCTTGCCCATCATCAACTTCGCATCGTCGCCCACGGCCTTGACGCGCTTGACCCCGTTCAGGGTTTCAACCGCCACCACGGAAGGCTCGTTCAGCACAATCCCGCGCCCACGCACGTAGACCACCGTATTGGCGGTGCCCAGATCGATTGCCATATCCTGAGAGGAGAATTTGAAGAGACGCGAAAAAATCGACATGCCTTATCCTGTTCAGCCTGCCCTTGACCGACGAAAAAAAGCTGGGGCTGTGGGTCGCGGAAAGCGCTCGCTTGGGCTAGTCACTAACTAATGTCAATACGCCGTCTGCCCGAACATCTGGTCAATCGCATCGCTGCGGGCGAAGTGGTCGAACGGCCCGCCAGCGCGCTCAAGGAAATCGTTGAAAACGCACTGGATGCCGGAGCGAGACGGATCGTCATCCGCTTGTCCAATGGCGGGCTTGATCGCGTGGAGGTCAGCGATGACGGCTGCGGCATGGATTCGGGCGAAATCGCGCTCGCGCTGGAACGTCATGCAACCTCCAAGCTGCCCGATGACGCAATCGAGAATGTCGCGACACTCGGCTTTCGGGGGGAGGCGCTTCCATCCATCGCCAGCGTGGCCCGACTGTCGATAGACAGCCGCCCGCATGGGATGGACGGTTGGAATCGCACGGTGGATAATGGCGCAGTGGTGAGCGAAGGCCCCGCAGCGCTCCCACCCGGAACACGCGTGGTGATGGAAGAGCTTTTCGCCCGTGTGCCGGCGCGCCGCAAATTTCTGCGCTCTTCCAAGTCCGAATATGCCGCCTGCATGGATGTCGTCCGCCGACTGGCGATGGCGCACCCCTCCGTTGCCTTCAGCCTGGAGCATGACGGGCGCCGCATATTGAACGTGCAGGAAGGGGATTCGCGGGAGGACCGCGTGGCCGCACTCACCGACCGGGCGCTGGCGGACAATCATGTCATCATCTCGCTGGAGCGGGAAGGGGTGCGCCTGTCGGGCGTGGCGTCGATCCCAACCTATCATCGCGGCGTCGGCGATCATCAGTTTCTGTTCGTGAACGGCCGACCGGTGCGCGATCGACTGCTGGTGGGGGCGGTCCGCGGCGCCTATGCCGACATGCTGGCGCGTGACAGGCATCCGGTGGTTGCCCTGTTTTTGGACGTGCCGCCGCTGGAGGTCGATGTGAACGTCCATCCGGCCAAGACGGAGGTGCGCTTCCGCGATCCAGCAATGATCCGGGGCATGATCGTATCCGGCCTCCGCCGCGCGCTGGATGCGGAAGGCTTCCGCGCCGTTCAACATGCCGATCCCGCTGCGCTTTCGGCCTGGAAAAGCGAGCCTATATCCCCAACGCCGATCAGTGCCATGCCCATCTTCGAGGCGGCAAATGCCAGCGCGTCTGCGTCCCCCATCTTCGCGGATCGGCGCGCCAGTTTCTTCACGCCCCCGCCGCAGGCTCGCGCCGAAACTGCCGCAGCGCCTGCGCCGGAAGGCCAGAATTTTCCTCTCGGCGTTGCGCGTGGGCAAGTGGCGCGCACCTATATCGTTGCGGAAGCGGAGGACGGCCTCGTCATTGTCGACCAGCACGCGGCGCATGAGCGGTTGACGCTGGAACGGATGCGCCGCGCGATGGAAGGGCAAGGGGTGGCTTCACAGGCGCTCCTTCTTCCAGAAGTCGTCGAACTGGACGAACCTGCCTGCGACCGGTTGGAGGCGCGGGTGCCGGAATTGCGCGAATTTGGTCTGGAACTGGAGCGTTTCGGTCCCTCGGCCATGTTGGTGCGCGCTATTCCCGCGATTTTGGGGCAGGCCGACGCACAGGGGCTCGTCACCGATCTGGCGGACGATCTGGCCGCATATGACAGCGCGCTTTCGCTCAAGGAGCGTCTCGACCTCATTGCCGCGACCATGGCCTGCCATGGATCCGTGCGCGCGGGTCGGGTGCTGAGCGTGGCGGAAATGAACGCCCTCCTGCGTGAGATGGAAGTCACGCCCCGTAGCGGCCAGTGCAACCATGGCCGCCCCACATGGGTGAAGCTGGGCCATGGCGACATCGAAAAGCTGTTCGGAAGGAAATGAGGATGAAGCATTTTCCAAACATGCTGATGCTCGGCATATTTTCCATCCCGCTATCGGCCTTCGCGCAGACGAGCGAGAAATCGGCCTGTGAAAGCCCAACGCCGCTTGCCGAGCCATGGACGAGTTGGACGCAAAGCGGGGCCGTCATCGCGGGAGGAGATAGTGTCAGCGCGCCTCCCCTTATCCTCGGAAAACCTGTAATGGCAACGCTTCGACCATCAGCTTATGTGCACTATGCAGTAATTCCCGACAAAGGCGCTGGTCAGGGGCAGGGCGGTCTTTTTACTTTGTCGCTCAGGGTTCCGGCACATGTCGGCATCGCGTTGTCCGATGCGGCTTGGGTCGATGTGGTCGATAACAAGTCTACGGTTGTGGCAGCGGACCATGGTCATGGTCCCGACTGTTCGGGCATCCGCAAGATCGTCTGGTTCGATCTGCGGGAGGGCCTGCACCTTGTCCAGATTGCCGGTGCGCCGGGACAGGAAATCCGTATCATGGCTGCGGATGCGTTGGCCAACCTGCCTGCGCCGCAGCCGGACGACGAAGATTTTTAGGGAGGATTTTCAGGCGGCGGTGGGCCGGGTCCGCGCCATGGTAATAGGAATCATGGTCAACACGGGTTCGTCGTGTTGATTGAACAGCATGACTTTCGATTTCACGATGCCCATTTCCGGGCGGCTTCGTGATGCCGATGTCTCGATGATTTCCGCCGTGCCACGAAGCGTGTCATCGGGACGGACTGGCCTTAGCCAGCGCAATTCGTCAATGCCGATGCCGCCAAGGCTCGCTTCCTGCCAGCCATGTTTCTGCATCTCGGTCAGAAACATCTTCATATAGAGCGCCAACGTGTGCCAGCCGCTGGCGATGATGCTACCGAAATGGGTTTCGGCCGCGGCCTCGTCTGAGAGGTGAAAGGGCTGGAAGTCATATTTGCCCGCGAACTCGATCACTTCGTCGCGATCGACCGTCAACGGACCGAAGCTGATGCTGTCGCCTAGTTTTATGTCTTCGAAATAGATGGCTTCGCTCATGCCTGGTTCCGTTTTCTTCCGCAACGAAAGCGCAGGTAAAGATGCTTTACGTTCGCGTCAAGTGAATCAAGGTCGAGCTAGTCGATCCAGCGCCGCAAAAGCTGCCAGGCTTCGGCCTTCTTTTCACGCGGCATGGAGGCGTAAGCGCTGCTGGAAGAGGGCAGGTCAATCAGCGCCAATCCGCTATCTTCGCCAATCTGCCGCCTCCCATGGAGCGCGGCTGTTTTTCCGTTGAAGGCGATTGCGCGCAACACGGGAAGCCGCGACACAAAGATAGGAAGGTCGCGCAATTCCGCGCCCCGGATCGCGCTGTCCAGACTGCCTTCCCGATCCGCGCTTTCGATGACGTCCCACAAGCCCACGCCTCGCATCCGCAGCCTTTTGAGACGCATTGCATATGGCAAGCCGCGCAAATCCTCACCCAGCACATCGCCGAGCAGCGACCAGAAGGCATTGCCGCGATGGGCATAATATTCCCCCTGTCGGATCGAGGCGTCGCCGGGCAGGCTGCCGAGGATCAGCAGGCGTGTATTTTCATCCACGCTGGGGGGAAAAGCCGCCTTGCGCTGCGCCGGCATCTGTCCGGGACGCAGCATGCCGGATCAGACGTTGAAGCGGAACAGCATGATGTCGCCGTCCTGCGTCACATAATCCTTGCCTTCGGAGCGCCACTTGCCCGCTTCCTTGGCCCCGGCCTCGCCGTTGAATTGGACATAGTCGGCATAGGCCATGGTTTCGGCCCGTATGAAGCCCTTCTCGAAATCGGAATGGATCGCGCCCGCCGCTTGCGGAGCCTTCGATCCCTGCGTTACCGTCCAGGCCCGCGCTTCCTTCGGCCCCACGGTGAAGAAGGTAATGAGGCCCAACAACTCATATCCCGCCCGGATGATCCGTGCGAGGCCCGCTTCGGCAAGGCCCAAGGCTTCAAGATATTCGGCGCGTTCCTCCACCGGCATGGTGATGAGTTCCGCCTCGATCGCGGCGGACACGATCACCGCCTTGGCGCCTTCCGCAGTGGCCTTTTCGAACACGCGCGCGCTATGGGCGTTGCCCTCAGCGGCCGCCTCTTCCTCGACATTGCAGACATAGAGAACGGGCTTGGCTGTCAGCAGTTGCGCCTGATGGAAGAGCCGCTCTTCCTCGTCGTCGCGGGGCTGCGTCAGCCGCGCAGGCTTGCCGTCGCGCAGCAGGTCCAACGCCTGCCCCAGCACGGACGCGGCGGCTTTCGCCTCCTTGTCGCCCTGCGCCGCTTTTTTGGCGAAGGCAGGCACCCGCTTTTCCAGGCTTTCAAGGTCCGCCAGCATCAATTCCGTTTCGACCGTCTCTGCGTCGGCGATGGGATCGACCTTGCCGTCTACATGGGTAATGTCGTCATCCTCGAAGCAGCGCAGCACATGGACGATGGCGTCCACCTCGCGGATATTGGCAAGGAACTGGTTCCCCAGCCCTTCGCCCTTGGATGCACCGCGCACCAGCCCCGCAATATCGACAAAGGCAAGCTGCGTTTCGATGATCTTGGCCGATCCGCCGATCTTCGCGATGGTCTGCAACCGCTCGTCCGGCACCGCGACCTGCCCGACATTGGGTTCGATGGTGCAAAAGGGATAGTTCGCCGCCTGCGCCGCCTGCGTTTCGGTAAGCGCATTGAACAGAGTGGATTTCCCCACATTGGGAAGCCCGACGATACCGCAACGAAAACCCATGGAACTGCCTTCATGTCTGGATGATGGCCGCGCCGATAGCCTTTTCCCGCCCGCTTGGCCAGCCTGCCTCGCAGGGGGTAGGACAAAAGGCGCAATTGCAATATCTGCCTTATGGTCCCAGCGGGACCCGAGCTTGAGGAGGCTGCAATGACCCAGGATGACCAGCAGATGTTCGTGGACGAAGCCGGAAGGCGCTGGCCCCGGCGCCCCGCGCATGAAACGGGTCCTTTTGGCCGCTGCCCGCGCTGTGGAGAAGGGCATATCTTCACTGGGTTCCTGAAGATCCGCGACCATTGCGATGTGTGCGGCCTTGATTATTCTTTCGCTGATCCGGCTGACGGCCCTGCGGTCTTTGTCCAGCTTTTCGCCTGCGTGCCGGGTGTCATCTTTATTGTGATGCTGGAAATCATGGCGCGGCCGGGTCTCTGGATTCATTTGGCAGTCGGCGTGCCCGTGCTGATCCTGACTACCATTTTGCCGTTGCGTCCTATCAAGGGATGGCTAGTCGCCGCGCAGTTCACCAACAAGGCGCAGGAAGCGGGTACGGCCGAGCTGTGGGCCAGGTTGCACGGCACCAAGGGAGAGGGCCCCAACGCCTGACCCGTCAAGTGATGACGCTTGGTCCTTCCATCCCGGTGAAGCCGGAAATATCTGCGACCTCCTGCGCCGCCTTCACCAGCGGCGCCAGCGCCTCTGCCGTCGCCATGCCAAGTTCGCCGCTGCTGCCGACATAGCGTTCGATATAGATGCGTAGGGTCGCACCTTCCGTTCCCGTTCCCGACAGGCGGAACACCACCCGCGATCCGTCCTCGAACAGGATGCGCGCGCCCTGGTTGCGGCTAACGGACTGGTCGATCGGATCGGTATAGGTGAAGTCGTCGGCCTTTTCCACTTTGCCGCCACTGTTCGACGTGCCGGGCAGCGATGCCAGCTTGCCGCGCAACGCTTCCATCAGCGCGTCGGCCTTATCCTTCGCGATGCCTTCATAGTCATGCCGGGCATAGTAATTGCGACCATAGCTGACCCAATGCTCGGTCATGATCTGGGCGACGCTTTGCCGCCGAACCGCCAATATATTGAGCCACAGCAGCACTGCCCAGATGCCATCCTTCTCCCGTACATGATCGGAACCCGTGCCCGCGCTTTCCTCGCCGCAGATAGTCGCCATCCCGGCGTCCAGCAGGTTGCCGAAGAATTTCCAACCCGTCGGCGTCTCGTAAAGCGGAATGCCCAGCTTTTCCGCGACCCGGTCAGCGGCGCCGCTGGTCGGCATGGAGCGCGCAATACCTTTGAGACCCAGCGCATAGCCGGGTGCCAGATGCGCGTTCGCCGCCAGCACCGCCAGCGAGTCCGATGGCGTCACATAGCTGTGCCGCCCAATGATGAGGTTGCGGTCGCCATCGCCGTCAGAAGCCGCGCCGAAATCGGGCGCGTCCTCGGCCATCATCCGGTCGTAAAGCTCCTTGGCATGGACCAGATTGGGATCGGGGTGATGATGACCGAAGTCGGGAAGGGGGATTGCATTCCGTACGGTGCCAGCAGGCGCGCCTAGCCGTTTCTCGAAAATTTCGACCGCATAAGGACCGGTCACGGCGCTCATGGAATCGAAGGAAAGGGTAAAGCCGTCCGCGATCATCGCCCGGATTGCGCCGAAGTCGAACAGGCCTTCCATGAGATCGGCATAACCCGCCACCGGATCGACGACCTCTACGGCCATCTCGCCGAGCAGGCTCGTGCCCAGCGTGTCGATGTCCACCTCACCCGCCTCCAATATCCTGTAGTGGTCGATGGTCAGCGTTCGTGCGTGGATGGCTTCCGTCACCTTTTCCGGCGCGGGGCCGCCGTTGGACACGTTATATTTGATCCCGAAATCCTCGTCCGCCCCACCCGGATTGTGGCTGGCCGACAAGATCAGCCCGCCAAAAGCGTCCGATGACCGGATCAGATGCGATGCAGCGGGCGTCGATAATATTCCGCCTCGGCCCACCAAAACGCGCCCGAAGCCATTGGCCGCCGCCATCTTCAGCGCAATCTGGATCACTTCGCGATTGAGGAAACGTCCGTCGCCGCCCAGCACCAACGTCTTGCCTTCAAACGCTTCCAGGCTGTCGAACACCGATTGAATGAAATTTTCCGCATAATGGGGCTGCTGAAAGACCCGAACTTTCTTTCGGAGGCCCGAAGTGCCCGGTTTCTGGTCGTTGAAGGGGGTGGTGGACAGACGCTGAATCACCCAAAACCTCTCAGCATGTTGGAATTAATGCCTTATGGCCTGCCGTGCGCTTCTTGTGCAATGCGGAACGGCGCCATTCCGGCGCTGCAAAGAGGCTGGCTGCCGCTCAATCGGCCATCCGCAGCGCTACTTCGTTCATGAAACGCGCGTCGTCGCCCTTCGCCAGCCACTCCGCCTCCGCGCCGATCGCGCCTAACATGTCGGAAAGAGCGTCCATCTCGCTCTTGTGGTAATTGCCAAGGACATAACCGTGCACCCGGTCCTTATGCCCCGGATGCCCGATGCCGATTCGCACGCGCCGGAAATCCGCGCCGATATGCGCGTCGGTTGAACGCAGGCCGTTGTGCCCGGCATTGCCGCCGCCGCGCTTCACCTTCACCTTCATTGGGGTAAGGTCGAGTTCGTCATGAAACACAGTTACGTCTTCCGGTGCCAGCTTGTAGAAGCGCATGGCTTCGCCCACGGACCGGCCGCTTTCGTTCATGAAGGTCGCCGGTTTCAGGAGGAGGATCTTTTCGTTGCCGATCCGGCCTTCTTGCACCCAGCCCTGAAATTGTTTTTTTACCGGGGTAAAGCGATACAGGTCCGCGATCACGTCCGCCGCCATGAAGCCGACATTGTGCCGCTGCATTGCATATTGGGGACCGGGATTGCCAAGGCCTACCCAGATCTGCATCGTCCCATGCTCCCGAAAAGAAAATCCCGCCCGCCGGGTAGGCGGACGGGATCGGAATTTCCAGCCCTCTGGCGGAAAGGAAAGGCTTATTCGCCTTCCTCGACCGCCGGGGTTTCGTTGTCGCCTTCGGAACTCTTGAGAGCAGACGGCGCAACGATGGTCGCGATGGTGAAGTCGCGATCATCAATGGCGGTCTTCGCGCCCTTGGGCAACGTGACGGCGCTGATGTGGATCGATTCGCCTACGTCAAAGCCCTTGAGGTCGACGACCAGATCGTCGGGGATATGGGCTGCGTCGACGATCAGTTCGATCTCGTGGCGCACGACGTTGAGCACGCCGCCGCGCTTCAGGCCCGGCGAAGCGTCTTCATTCTCAAAGCGAACGGGCACGTTGACGTGCACCTGGGCATGTTCGGAAACGCGCAGGAAGTCGGCGTGCAGCGGACGGTCGGACACGGGATGGAAAGCCACGTCCTTGGGCAGGGTACGTACGGCCTTGCCGTTCACTTCAACCATGACGACCGAATTGAAGAAGTGGCCGGTGCCGAGCAGTTTGCCCAGGAGCTTTTCCTCGACGTGGATCGACAGGGGTTCTTCATTGTTACCATAGATGACGGCGGGAACGCGGCCCTCACGGCGGAGGGCGCGGGAGGCTCCCTTGCCTGCCCGATCGCGTGCCTCGGCCGACAGCGTAAGCTGCTCGCTCATTTGCATGTCTCCAAAAGCGTAAATATTGCGGTTTAACCCGTGACGCCTCCAGGGATGACCATCACGGGAAGGCGGCCCTGTAGCAGAAAGGCGTCAGAAGGCAAGGCTGCGCTCAACTTATTGCAGGCGCGTGATCGAAAAACCCTTTGCCTTGAGCAGGTCGATCAGATTGTCGGTGCCGGTCAGATGTCCCGCACCTACCGCGATGAATGGGCGACCGGTCATCGGCTCGATGGCCTTTGCCCAATCGCGGTTGCGGGCGATCAGCACGGCTTCCTCGACCAGTGGATCGGGCTGATCCCCTATCTGGTCCTCCTTCGCGATGGCGGCCATGTCGCCCTTCATCCACGCATTCAATATGCGGTCGTAAAGCGCGCGCATGTCCTTCGCCTCATGCACGGTTTGCACCAGCAGGCGCCGCTGCGCCGCTTCGGGCAAAGTGTCGAAGGCCGCGAACTGCCGCTCCACGGTTTCGAGGCCGTCGATGGGCTTCCCCGCTGACTTGAAGGCTGCGATCAATGCCGGTTCGACGCCATTGTCCTGACTGACGTGTAAGGATTGCTGCGTTGCCGCCGACAGGAGCATTGCCGCAGCCCAGCTTTCATAGCCCGCCAGCGCCTGTGTGCTGGTGCCTCCGCCCGCGACGATCTGCTCCAGCGCGTCACGGTCGGCGGGGGGGATGCGGGCTCCCAACGGCGGCAGATCAGGGCTGCGCCCCATTTTCTCGAACAGCGCCAGCGTCTTTTGCGGATTTTGTAGATCTGCCGCCTCCAGAACCAGCCTGTCGGCCTGTTGGATGGCTTCCCCGAATGTGCGGGTTTGCCACGCAATTCCCTTTGGCAGCACATGAATGGTGCCGAAAATCCACCCGTCCAGCGCGCCCCGTTGCACCCGCCAGATGGCCGGGCCATGCTCCGGCTGCGGCGTGGGAGGTTCCTGCCCGCAGGCTGCGACGAAGGCGAACGCAAAGAGGGTCAGGAAGCGAGTGAAGATGCGTATCACTGACTCATTCCTGGATGCGCGCCGTGCTGATTCCCAGCGCTTTCAACTGGTCCTGCACACTGTTTTTTCCTGCCAGATGTCCCGCGCCCACGGCAATGAATACGGTTCCTGGCTGCCCCATCCGCGCCTTGATCCATTGCGCCCAGTGGGCGTTACGCTGGAACAGCAGGATCTGTGCCAACTCTGGCGTCGCTTCGAGCGATTCGTTCATTTCCTCGGCCAGCTTGTCCGGTTCACCCGCCTGCCAGTGTTGGACCAGCGAATCGAACTGCGCCTCTATGTCGTTAAGGCCTTCTACCGTCGAATTGAGGAAGGCTATCTGCTGCTCCATCGGCAGCGCCGCGAAATAGCCGATCTGCTGCTCCGGGGTTTCCAGCGCGCCGATCTTCTTGCCGGTGGCCCTAGCAGCGGCGCTCAACATCTTTTCCACGCCCTGATCGGCCTTATATCCCAGCTTTTCCAGTGGCGCGACCGATAGGGCAAGGCCGGCCATCCACGGATTGAAGACTTCGAACGCTTGCCAAGGCAGGCCGTTGGCCTCCATCGCTGCCTGATATTTCTCGCGCGCCGTGGGCTCCAGCCGCTTGGAAAGCGCCGCCGCGTCCCGTGCGATGGCTTTCGCGCCCATAATGGAGGCCATCTCATTCGGATTGTCCGGCTCGATGATTTCGAGCACCAGTTCATCGGATTGATCGAAGGCGCGCCTAATCCCGCCCTTGAACCAGTCCACGCCCGGTTTCAGTACATGGACGGTCCCGAACAGATAGATGGTCGTGTCCGCATCCTTCACTTCCCACAGAGCAGGGGCGATAAGCCCATTATGCGCTTCCGTCCGGGCGAACGCTGTGCGGTGTTCCGCAAGCAGTCCGCCAGACAGCAACAGCGCGGCGACTAGCAGCCGGGGGAAAAACAATCTCATCTCAGCCCGATATCCTGTGATCCATTCTCCATCCATGCGGACGTGGGAGCGCCAGAGCAAGGGGATTAACCCTCATCGGCCCCTCTTGCCCTTGACCGTTCGCCCCGGCTGCGCCAAGGCGCGCGGCAAAGAAACCGTCATTTCCGAAGGACCATCGGTGGCCGAAGGCAAAGCGCTATCCTTTCAGGATTTGATCCTGACCCTTCACGCTTACTGGGGGAAGCAGGGCTGCGTCATCCTGCAACCGTATGACATGGAAGTGGGCGCAGGCACCTTTCATCCTGCGACTACGCTCCGCAGCCTCGGTCCGGATAACTGGAATGCTGCCTACGTCCAGCCCAGTCGTCGCCCGACCGATGGCCGCTATGGCGAGAACCCCAACCGCTTACAGCATTATTACCAGTATCAGGTCATCATGAAGCCATCCCCGGCGAACTTGCAAGACCTCTATCTGGGATCGCTTCGGGAAATCGGCATCGACCCACTGGTCCACGACATCCGCTTTGTGGAGGACGACTGGGAAAGCCCGACGCTAGGCGCATGGGGTCTTGGCTGGGAAGTCTGGTGCGATGGTATGGAAGTCACCCAGTTCACCTATTTTCAGCAGATGGGCGGCTTCGACTGCAAACCCGTTGCGGGCGAACTGACCTACGGCCTTGAACGCCTCGCCATGTATATCCAGGGCGTCGACAGCGTCTATGACCTGAAATTCAACGATGCCGGTGTTACTTATGGTGACGTGTTCCTCGCCAACGAGCGGCAGATGTCGAAATGGAATTTCGAGATCGCCGATACCGAAAAGCTGTTCCGTTGGTTCCGCGACGCCGAAGCGGAATGCAAGACCTGCATAGAAGCAGGCGTGCCCCTTGCCGCCTATGATCAGGCAATCAAGGCGAGCCATGTCTTTAACCTGCTCCAGGCTCGCGGTGTCATCTCCGTGCAGGAGCGCGCCAGCTATATCGGTCGCGTCCGCGAACTCGCAAAGGGAAGCTGCGAGGCATGGATGGAAGTGAACGGGTGGGCCGCATAATGACCGATTTCCTGCTTGAACTGCGTTGTGAGGAAATCCCTGCGCGGATGCAGATCAAGGCATCGGACGACCTGGCCCGCCTCTTTACCGAGGAATTGGGCAGGGCAGGTCTGAAGCCCACCGCTATCGACAGTTTCGTCACACCCCGCCGCCTAGCGCTGATCGCCCGTGACCTGCCGCTCGAAACGCAGGCGGTGAACGAGGAGTTCAAAGGCCCCCGCACCAATGCCCCCCCGCAGGCACTGGAGGGTTTCCTCCGCAAGACCGGCCTGAAACAGGAGCAGCTTGAGGACCGCGACGGCGTCTGGTTCGCCGTCGTGAATACGCCGGGTCGCGCTACGACGGAAGTTCTCGCGGAAGCCATTCCTGCCATAATCCGTGCTTTCCCCTGGCCCAAGTCGATGCGCTGGGGCACGGCGTCGCGGACGACTGAAAGCCTCCGCTGGGTCCGGCCGCTGCAAGGGATCGTCGCGATCCTTGGCGAAGACCTTGTCGATATTGAGATCGAGGGCGTCAAAAGCGGCTACACCACGCTCGGCCACCGCTTCCACCATCCCGGTGAGATCACCATAGGCGGTGTGCAGGACTATGCCGAAAAGCTGCGCGCCTGCCATGTGATCGTCAGCCATCGGGAACGACAGGCAATCATCGAGGCGAAAGCCAATGAAGCCGCTGCGGCGCACGGCTATACCGTGATCGAGGATAAAGGCCTGGTCGCGGAGAATGCAGGCCTCACCGAGTGGCCCGTTCCGCTGTTGGGCGATTTTGATCCCGCCTTTCTTGAGGTGCCGCCTGAGGTTATCCAGCTAACCTTACGTATCAACCAAAAATATTTCGTCCTACGCGATAGCGCGGGCAAACTGGCTCCCGCCTTCATCTGCACAGCCAATATCGAGGCAAAGGATGGCGGTGCGGCAATCATCGCAGGCAATCGCAAGGTTCTGGCCGCGCGCCTTTCCGATGCCCGCTTCTTCTGGGAGCAGGACCGCAAGACTAGTCTGGCGGACCATGCGAAGAAACTGGAACGCATCACCTTCCACGAGAAGCTCGGCACCGTCGCCGACAAAGTGGAGCGCGTGGCGAAACTCGCCCGCTGGCTGGTGGAAGAAGGCATCGTGAAGGGCGCGGACGCGGATCAGGCCGAACAGGCTGCCCGCCTCGCGAAGGCCGACCTCGTCACCGAAATGGTTGGCGAATTCCCTGAATTGCAGGGCATCATGGGTGGCTATTACGCGCGCGCCGAGGGGCTGCCCGATGCTGTGGCAAACGCTATCCGCGATCATTACAAGCCAGTCGGGCAGGGCGATGATGTTCCGACTGCCTCGGTGACGGTGGCTGTGTCATTAGCGGATAAGTTGGATACGATTGTCGGCTTCTTTATTAAAAATGAGAGACCGACCGGCTCGCGAGACCCCTTCGCATTGCGCCGTGCGGTTTTGGGCGTTTCTTCCACGACGATAGATAACGGACTTAGAATACCGCTTAGAAAAGCAATCGTTGAAGCTGCCATGAACGTGCTTCTGCAAACTGAGCCATCGGTTGGCCATAAGTTGGTAAAAGTTTACCCATCGTTGATTGCCGCCGTTGGAGAAGGTGCTGCTACGGTAGCGCTGACAGCGGCCTTGAATGCTGTTGAAACGCCGAAAGAAGAGGCGGATCAAGTTTGGAATATCGTTTCTGAGGCAGTGCCTTCCATTCTCGACTTCTTCGCTGACCGTCTAAAGGTCCAGCAAAAGGAAGCAGGCGTTCGCCACGACCTCATTGACGCGGTGTTCGCGCTCGGCGGTGAGGATGATCTCGTCTGCCTTCTGGCCCGCGTGAAGGCGTTGCAATTCTTCATCGCTACCGACGACGGCGAGAACCTGCTCGCGGGCTACAAGCGCGCCGCGAACATCCTCAGGAAGGAAGGCGTGGAGCAGGCGGAGCAAAAGCCGTTGTCTTACACACCCGAAAAAGCGGAAGCGGACCTCATCGCTGCGCTCGAAGGAGCCGAGCCACGTGCGCGGCAGGCCGTGGAGACGGAAGATTTTGAAGGCGCAATGGCGGCGCTGGCCATGCTTCGCGGGCCCATCGATGCTTTCTTCGAAAGCGTCACGGTCAATGATGCTGATCCGGCTAAGCGTACAGCGCGTCTCGCGCTTCTTGCGCGGGTGCGGGACGCGGTTCACGCGGTTGCTGACTTTTCAAAAATTACCGGATAGCGGCAAAAAATGGCGAATTCTGTGAGGCAGTTGCGACTTTGCGCGTAAAATATCGTAAAAGCAGGTGCATTTGTCGCCTGCATATTGTTTAGGGCTTGTTGCAACGCACAAAGATGCGGCCACGTTTTTGGGAGCCGCGGATATGTTGACGATGGAAGAGAACAGCATGAGCACTACGGCCACTCGTTATGTCTATCGTTTCGGCGGCGGCGTCGATGATGGCGGCAAGGGAGACAAGAATCTTCTCGGCGGCAAGGGAGCTAATCTGGACGGCATGGCCGCCATTGGCTTGCCCGTGCCCCCCGGCTTTACGATCACCACTGAGATGTGCACCCGCTATTATCAGGATGGCGGCGTCTATCCCGAAAGCCTCAAGGCCGAAGTCGAAAGCGGTATCAGCCATATCGAATCGGTGACAGGCAAGACATTCGGTGATGCCGACGACCCTCTGCTGGTTTCCGTCCGTTCCGGCGCGCGCATTTCGATGCCCGGCATGATGGATACCGTCCTTAACCTGGGCCTCAATGACGAAACCGTGCTCGGCCTTGCCACTGCCTCGGGTGACGAGCGCTTCGCATGGGACAGCTATCGCCGTTTTATCCAGATGTATTCTGATGTGGTGTTGGAACTCGACCATGGCGCGTTCGAGGAAGCCCTTGAAATCGCTAAGGAAGATCAAGGCTACACGCTCGACACCGAAATGACCGCCGAGGATTGGAAAGCACTGGTCGCGGAATATAAAACCCTTGTTTCAAAACTTTGGGGTAAGGATTTCCCGCAGAATGTGAGCGACCAGCTATGGGGCGCGATTTCTGCGGTGTTCGGTTCATGGCAGGCCGACCGTGCCAAGGTCTATCGCCGCCTGAACGCCATTCCTCACGACTGGGGCACTGCCGTCAATGTACAGGCGATGGTGTTCGGCAACATGGGCGACACGTCCGCCACCGGCGTCGCCTTCACCCGCGACCCGGCTACTGGCGAGAACGCCTATTATGGCGAATATCTCATCAACGCGCAGGGTGAGGATGTAGTGGCGGGTATCCGCACGCCGCAATATCTCACCAAGCAGGCACGCGAACGGGCAGGGGCCAAGCCGCTGTCGATGGAAGAAGCGATGCCCGAAACCTATGCCGAACTGGCGCGGGTGTTCGAGACCCTCGAAAAACATTATCGCGACATGCAGGACATCGAGTTCACGGTGCAGCAGGGCAAGCTCTGGATGCTCCAGACCCGTTCGGGCAAGCGCACCGCCAAGGCTGCGCTCAAGATCGCAGTCGACATGGCCAGCGAAGGGCTGATTTCGGAAGAGGAAGCCGTCGCCCGCGTCGATCCCGCCGCACTCGACCAGCTTCTGCATCCCACGCTCGATCCTAAAGCGTCCCGCGACGTGCTGACCAAGGGACTGCCTGCTTCGCCGGGCGCGGCTTCGGGCGCGATCGTGTTCGACGCCGATACCGCTGAGCGCCGTAATGAACTGGGCGATTCGGTCATTTTGGTCCGCGTCGAAACCAGCCCCGAAGATATTCACGGCATGCACGCGGCCAAGGGCATTCTGACCGCGCGCGGAGGCATGACCAGCCACGCGGCAGTGGTGGCGCGCGGCATGGGTCGTCCCTGCGTTTCCGGCGCGGGCAGCTTGTCGATCGACAACGCCACCAAGACACTGCGTATCGACGGCCGCGAACTCAGGGAAGGAGACATTCTTACCATCGACGGTTCGACCGGTGAGGTGATGGCGGGAGAAGTCCCGACGGTGCAGCCTGAACTGGCGGGCGATTTCGGTACGCTGATGGTTTGGGCTGACAAGGTCCGCCGGCTTAAGGTCCGCGCCAATGCGGAAACGCCGCTCGACTGCCAGACTGCGCGCGATTTCGGTGCGGAAGGCGTAGGCCTGTGCCGCACCGAACATATGTTCTTCGATGCCGCGCGGATCACGGCGGTTCGTGAGATGATTTTGGCCGACAGTGAAAAGGGGCGCCGCACCGCGCTCGAAAAGCTGTTGCCGGAGCAACGGGACGACTTCGCGCAGATCTTCATGGTGATGGCGGGTTTACCTGTCACCATACGCCTGCTCGATCCGCCGCTGCACGAATTCTTGCCCCATGGCGAATCGGAGTTCGAGGAAGTGGCGAAGGCAGCCGGGGTCGGAGTCGACGCGCTCAAGCGCCGTGCCGCCGAACTGCACGAGTTCAACCCGATGCTGGGCCATCGCGGTTGCCGCCTTGGCGTCACTTATCCCGAAATCTATGAGATGCAGGCCCGCGCCATTTTCGAAGCGGCATTGCTCATCAAGCAGCGTAGCGGCGAAGCGCCGATCCCAGAGATCATGATCCCGCTGGTGGCGACGAAGAAGGAACTGGAACTGATGAAGGCGATCGTCGATCGCGTAGCCAGCGAGGTCTTTGCGGAGCAGGGGGCGACGGTCGATTATCTGGTTGGCACCATGATCGAACTACCGCGCGCAGCGCTCAAGGCCGGTGAGATCGCTGAGGTGGGTGAATTCTTCTCCTTCGGTACGAACGACTTGACGCAAACGACCATTGGTATCAGCCGTGACGATGCAGGCCGCTTCCTGACGCAATATGTCGACAAGGGCATCTTCGCTCGCGACCCGTTCGTCAGCATCGATGTGGAGGGCGTGGGCGAACTCATCGAATTGGCGGCCGAACGCGGTCGCGCGGCGCGTCCTGGAATCAAGCTGGGTATTTGCGGCGAGCATGGCGGCGATCCGGCCTCCATTGCCTTTTGTGAGCAAACCGGTCTCGATTATGTGTCGGCCTCGCCCTATCGTGTGCCGATTGCCCGATTAGCCGCGGCGCAGGCGGCGCTGGCTAACAAGGCATAGAAATAGAAATGGAAAAGGGCGGGTTGATGATCCGCCCTTTCTATAGGCATTATTGTGGGATAGCGGGCCGGTCATATCGACGGCCATGCTCTTCCAATTTGCCTTCATTCAGCAGTTGCGCCTGTTCAAGCCATTCCTCGCGATGAATGGTACCGGGCGCGCGCCCCAGACGGGCCTCCAATGTCGCCTGTTGCTCGTCCGTCAGGTTTGCGATCTGCGAATAACGATGATAGCCAGCTTCATTGAGCGTGATTTCGTCCTGAAGCGATACGCCCTGCATCATGGCCAGATCGTCCCGACCATAAGCTGCACCAGCTACGGCAGAGGCGGTTCCCGGGCCAATGGGGCCTGATTGCCTCTCAAGTTCGGCAATCCGTTCATTGGCGGCATGAAGCCGCTGATCCCGATCCTGAATGCTGTGTCTGTGGACGGTCTGCTCATCCCGCCACAGCCTTTTATACTTGCCTCGGCCGCTTATCATAAGCCCCAGGATCAACCCAACGACCAGGGCGATGCCAAGCAATGCGATCTCGTTCAAAGTAAAAGACATGGCTATCCTCTCTGTGAAGATTGAACGATTTCAGCGCCGGAAAGTTGCTCGGAAGGCTCCCTGGAAGGAAAGGCGGAAAAAAAGAAAAAAAAGGGGCTTGCTCAATCATCACCCCCCCTATATCTGCGCCTCCACAACGCGCCCGTAGCTCAGCTGGATAGAGCATCAGACTACGAATCTGAGGGTCGGACGTTCGAATCGTTCCGGGCGCGCCAAAGCTGCTAAGCATGTCATGCGATGATATGCGGCTACGGGCAAAGGTAGCCGGTTGATGTCGGCGCTAGCGGGATATGATCATGGCCCGCATACAAGCGCTACTTTCTGATTTTGCTGTTCTCCCAAACTGTCTCTGCTGGGGCGGAGGCCTCTTGCGACGGATCTGGAATTTACTGCAGGTGTAGCATCCCGTTCGACGAAGCGAGCATCAATGCGGTCTGACTGCGGCGGGCACGCTGGATGAGAAGGGAACAGGGTTCCGGCACGCGGTCGAACCTCGACCGTTACCTGCGTGAACTGGGCGTTGATCCAGATGTGCTCGACATGGCGTTGTTCTGCCTGCAATGAAATCGTCCTGGCAGGTGCCGGTGTTGCCGTCCTTTCCTCACCGGCGGTCATGGCAGGGACATTGCACGCGGCCCCCATCGAGTTTGGGCCGTGTGCGTTCTTCGGTGCGCGCCACAATGAAGCTATCGCAGCAAGGCAGCAGCTCCGCTTCTGGAGCTGATCGGTTCGCATCGCTTTAAAATCGCCATCTGGTGGACAGCGGGTGCCACCCGCGTGGTGAATTGCGGAGGAATCGGCTCCTCCCAATCGACGGCGCCGTAGCGTGGTTGTCGCCATTCCAGTTGCAGGTTAGTGTCGGTTCATGACTGCTTCGCGTCCGCTGGATCGCCGCTCACTTGTTCTTGCGGGGATATCCACCGTTGTGGAGTGGTACGACTTTTCGCTCTTCCTCTATTTTGCGACGGTGCTCGCACGACTGTTCTTCCAGGGCGAGGACGCTGTGTTGACGACGCTGGCGGGGTTTGCAGTCGCCTATTTGATGCGTCCAATCGGCGCGATGGTCTTCGGGCATTTCGGCGACCGATATGGACGGCGCGCGACGCTGCTGGTCTCAATGACGCTGATGACGATAGCCATGACGCTCACTGCAATGCTACCGACGGTGACTCAGGTTGGGCCTGTTGCAGGGGTGCTGCTGCTTATCCTGCGATGTCTGATGGGCTTTGCCGTAGGCGGCGAATATACCGGGGTCGTCGCATATTTGCTGGAAGGAGCGGCTCCAAGACGGCGCGGGCTTGTTACCTCGATGGCGGCTGCCACCAGTGAGATAGGGGCTTTGCTGGCGGCAGGAATATCGGCGGTCACGGTGAGTTTCATACCCGCTCCGGCACTTGACAGCTGGGGATGGCGCCTGCCCTTCGTTTTTGGGGCGGTCCTTGCGGGGGCCATTCTTCTGGGCCGTGCGGTTATGCAGGAGTCGCCTGAGTTCGAGGAGCATCGCAGGGCGGGGACGCTTGTTCGTTGGCCGCTTGGCCATGCCATAACGCGATATCGGTCCGGTGTGCTGCGTGGCTTTGCTATTTCCGCACTGGGGTCGATCACTTATTATATCGGCATCACCTATCTGCCCGTTTACCTCACCTCGGCTGTCGGATTGACCGAGGCGCAAGCATTGCAATTAGCCACCGTGGCAGCGGTAGCGGTGATCGTGGTGACGCCCTTTGTTGGCATGCTTTCCGACAGGCTGGGCCGCCGGTCTGTGCTGGTCGCTCTGGCGGTTCTCTCGGCAGTTGTGCCTTATCTGTCGTTCCGTCTGCTTGCGGACACAACGCCTATTATGGCGCTCATCGGCGCAATCCTGCTTGCCGCGTTGGCTGGCGGCGTCAGTGCGGTAGGAGCTGTGGCTACCGCAGAACAACTTCCTGCCAGGGGACGCCTGAGCGGCCTGGCGCTGGGCGCCACGACGGCGACAGCACTTTTCGGCGGCCTCACGCCCTGGCTCGCGCAAGTTCTAGTTGAACGGACGGATTCGTCTGCTGCTCCCGGGATAATGATCGCGCTCGTAGCTCTAGCGGTGCTTCCGGTGCTGTTGACTCTTCCCGAAACGCAAGCGGGAAGAGTTGCTCGTTGAATTAGTGGATCGGCGTTCTCCCGTTCCCTTCACTGGGCAGGTTGGAACATCTCCACCACTGGTTTGCTGGAGGCTTGTATTGCGCCGGAAGAGCCAGTCTCCGCGCGACGTCGGAACTCCGATGCCATGGCCTGATGCATCATGCGCGCCGAAGCGTCCGCTGTGGTTGATGCAAGCCGCTCGTGCATTCTTGCCCGGTCAAGACATTCCTGGGGCGTAAGAGCATCCGTCATGTATCGGCCTCCGCTTGAGGTGTCGGGCACGCCCCGATCTGCGACGCATGCACTCATGCCAGCGTCTCGGCAAAGCCTGACCCGTGAAAACAGCATGAAATTTACGCCTCTCGGCCACGGAATGAAAACGGAATCTGACAAGCGGAGGCGGCGCTTCACAGTCTTAATCCTCTCACCGCATCCATTCAGGCTGCGGCTGGGCCTGATGGCTCCTCAATTCGTTCCGGTTTTCAGCGTCCACTTCGCTGAGAGCTACTTCATAACCCCATAGATTCGCCAAATTTTGCAGTACCATGGTGGTGTCGCCCTCATCCAGAAGCACGCCGTTCAACACCACATGCTCCAACATCAGCAAGCGATCCCCAGCCAGATCGACGTCCACGACCTGAATATCCGGCTCCTGCTGCCCAATGTCATATTCGTGCGCCAATGTTCGCCGGATGCGCCGGTAGCCCCGTTCATCATGGATGGCGTCCACCCGGATCTCCGAGTCGTTTTCCTGATCGAGGATCTTGAACAGGCGCCATTGGCGGATCAGACGGGGACTGAGAAACTGCGAGATGAAGCTCTCATCGCGATAATTCGCCCATATATCCTTCAGCACTTCCAGCGGATCGCCCGACCCGGCGATGTCGCCGAACCATTCGCGATCCTCCTGTGTCGGGTCCATGCAGATGCGCTCTACATCGGTCATGATGCCAAAGCCCAGCGCATAGGGGTTGAAGCTGCCGAAATGCCCTGAATCATAGGTCGGTTGATAGACAACGCCGGTATGCGACTGAAGGAACTCCAGAAACGCGCCGTTGGTGATCTGCCCCCGTTCGTGCAACATCGTCATGATGCGGTAGTGGACATAGGTGGCCGCGCCCTCATTCATCGCTTTTGTCTGGCGCTGCGGGTAGAAATATTGTGCGATCAACCGAACGATCCTCAATATCTCCCGCTGCCACGCAGCTAGCTGAGGGCCGGACTTTTCGAGGAAATAGAGGATATTTTCTTGCGGCAATCCCAGCACTGCCAATCGCTCGTCACGGGCTATCGTCGTCGCCTTCGCGCCAATCGGCACCGTGCGCCATAGATCGTCGTAGATGCTCTCGCGATAGGCCTGCCGCTCGGCTTCCCGCTCCGCTTCGCGCCGTAGATCGCGGGGACGCACGCGAGGATAGCGGTGCACACCTTGGTTCATCAGCGCATGAGCCGCGTCCAGCACCCGTTCGACCGCCAACTGCCCATGTCGCTCCTCGCACAGAGTGATGTAGCGCTTGGCGAACTCCAAATAGTCGAGGATGCCGTCGGCATCGGTCCACTGGCGGAAGAGATAATTGTTCTTGAAGAAGTGGTTATGCCCGAAGGCCGCATGGGCGATCACCAGCGCCTGCATCGTGGCGCTGTTTTCCTGCATGATATAGCTGATGCAGGGGTTGGAGTTGATGACCAGTTCATAGGCCAGGCCACGCAAACCCTTGCGGTAGAGCATTTCATTGGTGACGAACTGCTTGCCGAAGGACCAGTGCTTGTAGAAGAGCGGCATGCCCACCGACGAATAGGCGTCCAGCATCTGTTCCGAACTGATAATCTCAAGCTGATTGGGATAGACGTTCAGCTTCATCTCATCGACGGCGATCGGCTCTATTGCTTCATAGATGCGGTTGACGAGCGCGAAATCCCAATCGCTTCCGGTGAACAGGGGCGTTTCGGCGCGCAGGTCCATCAGTTTGGCGCCCCTTCGCCAAGGCCCCGCCGTTGGAACAGTTCACGGAAGACAGGATAGATTTCCTGCCGATGCGCGACCTTTCGCATTACGAAGTGACGATGCGCTTCCGCCACCGGGGCGTAAGCCTGCCACAGGGTTGTCATCGATTGCGTGGTCGCCGCGTCGGGAAACTTATCCCGGCCGACTTCCAGATAGGCGACATATTGGGCCATGGGCAGGATATGGTCCTGCATCAAGCTAATGACCCTTGCGTTGTCCTGCATCATATTGTCACCATCGGACGCCTGCGCGACATAGATGTTCCAGTTGTCGGGGCGATAGCGATCCGCCGCCACCTCGATCAGCTTGTCGAGCGCGCTCGACACGAGCGTGCCGCCCGTGACCGTGCTGTAGAAGAAGGTCTGCTCATCGACCTCCGCCGCCCGGTCGGTATGGTGGATGAACACAACCTCGACATGCTCGTAACAGCGGGACAGGAATAGATGGAGCAAGGCGAAGAAGCGTTTCGCCAGATCCTTCATATGCTCGCTCATGGAGCCGGACACGTCCATCAGGCAGAACATCACCGCCTGTGCGACGGGGCGGGGCACAGCTTCGAACCGGCGATACCGCAGGTCGACGGGATCAATATAAGCGATCAAATTGCGGCGGCGGACGAGGTGAGCATGGTCCTCACGCAGCCGCTTCAGCCGATCCGCATCCTCCGGCCGGAGTGGATCGAGAGCTTCGATCGTCGCCATTTCCTCCTCAATCCGCTGCACTTCAGCACCGCTCGGCCGCCGGAGCGCCATGCGCCGTGCCATTGCCTTCTGCATGGTGCGGGGCACGGACAGGTTGGAGGGCGATCCGGCGGTGGAATAGCCCGTGCGCCTGATCCCATCGACTTCCCCGCCGATCAGCCGCCGCTTGGCAAGGTCCGGCAGTTCCAGATCGTCGAGAAACAGGTCGAGAAATTCCTCCCGGCTGAGCACGAACTGGAAATCGTCATTCCCTTCGCCCGTGCCGGCATCCGCACCAGTCCCTTCGCCGCCTTCGGGTCGCTTGATCCGGTCACCTTCCAAATAGTCATGATTGCCGGGCAGCACCCGCTCGCGATTGCCGCCCTTCCCGGCGCGGTGGAAGGTCGGTTCATAGATCGCGTCGCGGCCGATGGAGATTTCACTCTCCTTATCGAGTTCGCGGATGCTGCGATCCTTCAGGCTGTCCCGCACCGCCTTTTGCACATACGCTCTTGCCCTTCGCAGGAAACGCTGCCGGTTGACCAGGCTCTTGCCGCCGGGGTTCAGGCGTCTGTCGACGATGTGCATGTCGGTCGGCGCACCTCCCTCAACCTGCCTGTTTGACGCGGATATACCATTCTACCAAACGCCTTACCTGCCGCTCAGTATAGCCGCGCTCGATCATGCGGGAGACGAACTCCTCATGCTTGCCGGCCGTGTCGCCGTCTTTTTTCGACCCAAAGCTGATGACGGGCAGCAGATCCTCGACCTGGCTGAACATCCGCTTTTCGATGACTTCACGAATCTTTTCATAGGATGTCCATGACGGGTTGCGACCGTCATGGCTGGCCCGCATCCGCAGCGCGAACTTCACGACTTCGTTGCGGAAATCCTTGGGATTGGCGATCCCGGCGGGCTTTTCCGTCTTGGTCAGTTCCTGATTGATAATTTCTCGGTCGAGTAACTGGCCGGTGTCAGGGTCTTTGAAGTCCAGATCCTCGATCCATGCATCGGCATAAGCGACATAGCGGTCGAACAGATTCTGCCCGTAATCATCATAGGATTCGAGATAGGCTTTCTGAATCTCGTTTCCGATGAACTCGGCATAGCGGGGCGCCAATTCGCCCTTGATGAACTCCAGATAGCGGGCCTCCGTCTCGGTGGGGAACTGTTCCTGACGGACCATGCCTTCTAGCACATAGATGAGGTGGACGGGGTCCGCCGCGATCTCGGTGGTGTCGTGGTTGAAGGTCGCCGACAGCGCCTTGAAGGCGAAGCGGGTGGATATGCCCGACATCCCCTCATCCACGCCCGCCGCGTCGCGATATTCCTGCAGGCTTTTCGCGCGCGGGTCGATTTCCCGCAGCATTTCGCCGTCATAGACGCGCATCTTCGAATAGAGATTGCTGTTCTCATGCTCGCGCAGCCGCGTCAGCACGGAAAAGCGCGCCAGCATGTCCAGCGTCCCCGGCGCGCAGGGCGCCTTGTTCAGATCGGAATCGCGCAGCAACTTCTCATAGACCTGCCGTTCCTCCGTCGCCTGCAGGCTATAGGGTACCTTGATGACGTAGATGCGATCGATAAAGGCTTCGTTATTCTTGTTGTTCTTGAAATTCTGCCATTCCGATTCATTGCTATGGGCCATGATGATCCCGGTGAAAGGAATGGCCCCGATATTCTCTGTCCCGATATAATTGCCTTCCTGCGTCGCCGTCAGCAGTGGATGGAGCATCTTGATCGGCGCCTTGAACATCTCGACAAATTCGAGGATGCCCTGATTTGCTCGGTTGAGGCCGCCGGAATAGCTGTAGGCATCGGGATCATTTTGGGAGAGCATCTCCAGCTTGCGGATATCGACCTTCCCTACCAGCGAGGAGATGTCCTGGTTATTCTCGTCGCCCGGCTCGGTCTTCGAAATGGCGATCTGGCGAATACGGGAAGGCATCAGCCGGACGACCGTGAAGCGGGAAATGTCGCCGCTGAACTCATCGAGCCGCTTGCGGCACCAAGGGCTGATAAGGCCTGTCAGCCGCCGCCGGGGAATGCCGTAGCTGTCCTCGATCATGTCGCCATGAGTTTCCGCGTCGAACAGCGCCAGCGGGCTTTCGAAGATCGGGCTGATTTCCTCCCCGGCTTTCAGCGCATAGATGGGGTGCGCTTCCATCAGCGACTTCAATCGCTCCGCCAGCGAGGACTTGCCGCCGCCCACCGGGCCGAGCAGGTAGAGGATCTGCTTGCGTTCCTCCAACCCCTGGGAGGCATGGCGCAGGAAGCTGACGATATGCTCGATTGTCCCTTCCATCCCGTAGAAGTTCGAAAAGCTCTTATAGCGCCGGATCGTCCGGTTCATGAAGATGCGGCCCAGCCTGGAATCGCGGGACGTGTCGATGATTTCCGGCTCGCCGATGGCTGCCAGCAACCGCTCCGGCGCGGATGCGTGCATCAGCGGATCGTTGCGGCATCCCAGCAGATAATCCTCGACCGACATTTCGGCCTGATGCCGGTCGTCATACGCCCGCATGAAACTGGAGAACAGTTCGCTATTCGCCATGTGTCGACTCCCGCAGCGGCAGTGCTCACGTCGACAAGCATATCCCATCGAGCCCTGCAAAAACAGGGTGATGCGGAAATTAAAGGGGATTTACCATGCGTTCAGCTGCGATGAGAAGATATGCGGAGCATATATTGGGAATGGCGGGACGAGACGTGATATGGCCTGGATAAGGCAGTTTTCCGGAAGAAGTCGGCCTATTCTGCATCTCACGCACTGCCGATCAGTTTAGCACCTTAGCTTGGCTGGACGAGCGCGATCAATCCATGCTGCCAAGCTATAGGCGAGCTTATTAAACCCAGCATGTCGGCTGCCTGGAAAGAGTCGGTTGTCCAGAACCGACGGGATCAGTTTACCTCATTCCCCATCCGGCGGCGGGCCGGAAACTTTCCGCCGCCGGACGGGCAAGCACCACATGCTTTGGCGGCCTGCGCGTTCCAGCCCTAATTACCCCCGAATCGATAGCCTATCTCCAAGCCGAAAGTGCGCGGATCGTTGTAAATCGTCCCGGCAAAGCCAAACGCATTTACCAAATCCTGTCGTTCAAGAGCATAGGCTTCGTTCGTCAGATTCTTGACAAAAAAACTGGCGGAAAGTCCGGTTTCGCCGATGTCGGACATGCCCAGTCGGGCATCGACAATGCTATATCCTTTTTGGAACGCCAGCGAGGATCCGAGATTGTCGTCCTGGAAGGATATGCGGCTCTGATATGTGAACCCCGTGCTGGCCACCAGCTTGCCCGCATTACCCAAGTCGTGCGTATAGCTGGCGGACAGGTTGACCGTGTGCTTGGGCGCTTGCGCGAAGGCGTTGCCCTTGGGGAAGCCGGGCGATCCTTCATCGTAGCGGGTCTCGAGCAGGCCGTAATTGGCGTTCAGCAAAAAGCCGGGAGCGGGGCGGATGGTCGATTCCAGCTGGAAGCCATAGATTGTCGCCTTGGGCCCGTTCGATGTGCCGATAAAGGTAGCGCCGGTGCTGCTGACGCCGAAGGTGCTGCGCTGGATACTGGTATACTTGCCGTAGAAACCGGACAGGTTGGTGCGTACGGGCATGCTTCCGATATGCCAGTCCGCTTTTATGCCTGCTTCATAATCGCGGATATATTCGGGACCGAAGGACGGCTGAGGTGCGCTCGGCTCCTGCGATGCCGGAACGCTTGGATTGAAGCCGCCGGAATTATAGCCGCGACGGGTCGTGACATAGAGCAGCATGGCGCTGCTGACACGATAGTCGACGGAGAAGTTATAGGTGACGGCGTCATAATTGTCAGAAATGGACCGAGTGCAGTTGGCGAAATCGACGCCTGGTGCGGTCGGCGAAAACCGGCAGATCTGTGGGCCGAAAAAGGTGAACTGCGGACCGACCGACGATGTCAGCAACGCCGCCTTGTCCTTGTTGAACCTCAGTCCGCCGGTCACGTTCAAGCCATCCGCCAGCGTAATAGTCGCTTGGCCATAGACGCCGGTCGTCGTCTGGGACTGGTTGATCGTCGTGAAATTGTTGCGGTCGTTGGAAAAGGGCAAATTCGGATTACCGAACAGTGAATAGGACAGGCCGCCGCGTGATTCCTGTTTTGATCGGAAGATCCCGATGGCCCAGTTCAGCCGGCCGTCAAGCACATTGCCCAGCGCTTGCACTTCGTGAGAGATCACCCGTCCGAAGTCCTGAAAGTTGTTGCCGATCTGGATGGGCAAGTCGAGCGTAGTCTGATTGGTGAAGCGATTGTATGAACTGCGGCGCAGGCCAAACACATATTTCAACGTGATGCCTTCGGTTGGTTCGATCGCCGCAATGTTGGTGACGCCCCATTCCTTGCTATCCTGGATCGCAGGATAGCGCGACCGGACACGCCGGATACCCAATTCGTCCTGTATGGCGCCCAGTTCGGCGGGCTGGGTTCCGTACAAGCAGCCAAGACCGGGAAAGCAGCCCGCCGTGGGTCGGACGTTGGAGGTGATCAGGGCGCCCGGCGCTTCGTTGACATCGGTATAGTCGAACACCGTGTAGTTGGAGAACACGCTGCCGGGCTCTAGCAATAGCGAGGCACGGAAGCTGTCACGATGCTGCGACTGGAAATCGGGGCCGATCTCATTCTTCACGACGCCATCACGTCGCACGATACGACCGCCCACGCGCAGACTGACCGCATCTGCAACCGGGAGGTTCAGAACCGCGGTCGCCTGCCGCCAGTCATAATTGCCATAACCAAGCTCGACTGAACCCTCAAACTCTCCCGTCGGACGGGCCGGCACGAACAGGATCGCGCCCCCTGTGCTATTCCGGCCAAACAAGGTGCCTTGCGGACCGGCCAAGGCCTGCACCGATTCCAGATCCCACATCTGATTGTTCACGGCGTTGGTCGATGTCGGCACTTCGTTGAAATAGGTTATGACGCCGGTACGGATGCCGCGCAGCGAATATGATTGTCCCGGCCCGGTGGATGATTGCTGCACATTGAGGGTAGGGACCAGACGGATAAGGTCGGAGCCCTGGCTGATCTGCGCCGTCTTGATTGTCTCGGCACTGATCGCCGTTATGGAGATGGGCACGTCCTGCAGCCGTTCCTGGGCGCGCCGCGCTACGACGACAATGTCGTCCAGGCTGGCTTGTTCGGTAACGGCTGTTGGTGAAGCTGCCATATTCGCTTGGGCACTCGCCTGGGCGGATGCTCCTGCAATCGTGAGGGCCGCGAATGAAACGCCAATTCGAAAAATAGAATGAACCATGTTTTTCCTCCCCTGTTGTGCCGTCTCGTTTGTTTGCGAGGCCCGTCTTTAGCGGGATACCGGCGGGTAATATGTGTTCGCGACCGGCTAGGTCCGAATGATCAATTGCGGTCGGTTTCCTTGCCGAGATAACGGTCGAAAAAATCCACTGCCACTTGCCAGGCTGCGATGGCCTCGGGCACATCAGGCGTTTGCGTGAAATAGCCGTGGCCAAATCCCTCGCGGACATAAAGTTGATTGGGCACTTTCGCAGCCACCAGATTGGCGCTTGTATCCAGGGCATTGCCCAGCAGCGCGTCGCGCGAGGACGACACGATCAACGTTGGCGGAAACTTGGCTAGAATGGCGGGCGAACTGGCGGGGAAGGCATAGGGATCCTCCATATCCTTCGCCTTGAAATATTGAGGCATGGACAACATGGCCGGTTGTGGGGTGACCTGTGCGCCCGTCAGACCTAGCATCCAGTAGGAAGAATCGGATGCTCCACGTTTCGCCGCGCCGGCCGCCATGATCGCGATCGCCGCGGGGGGCGGCAACTTTTCCTTTTGCAGCCGCGCGACCAACTGGGCCGTCAGCATACCCCCAGCCGACGAGCCGTAAACGCCGATATTCTCAGGGCGATAGGTCTTGAGAAGGGCTCGATAGACAGTGACGGCGTCATCGGTTGCGGCCGGATAAACGGCTTCGGGCGCTTGCCGGTAGTCAACGGTGATGACACGGTATCCGGCCAGGCCGGCGATCGGCACCGCTTCTATCCTGCCGCCGATTCCGCCATTGCCCAGAATAAAACCGCCCCCGTGAAAGTTGATGAGGACCTTGTCAGCCTTATCGGCGGGCACACCTTTTTCAGGGGTAACAATATCCACGACCACGCCGTCGATCGTCGTGCGTTCGGTCTTGACCGGAAATCGTTTTTCCCATTGCGCCAGGATCGGGCCAGCCCATTTCTCATCATAAATGCGTCGGATGTTGAAGATGTCGCCAGAAAAGGCGGGATCTCCCCCACGGGCGAAATAGTCCGTGAACGCCTTGCGGGCTTCCGGGCTGAAGCTGCCGGGCATGGCGACGCTGTGCGCGGGCACGCTGACGTTGCCGTCGGCGGTGAGCGTGGGATGATTCTGCTCCAACTTTTGTTCTCCGGTCGCAGGCGTCCCCGCCGCGAGGCAAAAGGCCAGGACGCTGGCGAGGCGCACGCAAAAGGCGGCTTTTTTTGTGGTCATGGGATGGCCCTTTCTTCGGTGGTTCAGCCTTTTGAGGGGGCCAGTGCATCCATCAGCATGGAGCGCACTTCTGTTCGAGGGTCGTTTTCGGCATGCGTTGGGACGTCGAAAACCATTGTTGCCCGCTCGGTCGGTTCATAAGGTTTCCATTGTGGAATGGCGGGGTTGTTGGGATTGCCGGTCGCAGCGAAATGAACCCAGGTGTCGCTCATGATCTTTGCCATGGCCGGGTTTTCAGGGCGGTCGCCCGCCATGCTCGAAGCCGTATAATTATTCATGGCGAAGGGAATGTCGCCGCCATGCGCGGCGCCTATGGCGCCATCCAGAGCCGCGGACTCCAGGTCGAAGCGATAAACATAAGCGGGCGCTGCGCCGGCCGCTTCCGCGCGCCGTTCGGCCCAGCGGATTGATCCGGCCCACATCACCCGATCGGTCACGAAAGAGCAGGCGATGTCGGTCGGCGATGCATCGGGCCGCTCGCGGCGATAGGCCGCCAGTAGCGCCGGTCCCTTTTCGCCGAAGGTCGCCGTCGCCATCTTTGCAAGACCAGCCTCATCCAAAGTGCCGAACCAGGGCATGCCGAACATCATCATCGTCATGTCATCGCGGGTGTAGCCTACCAGCACGGGCACATGCGTGCCGTTGGGCGATGCCACAGGCTCCATTGGATGAGTCGGCAAGATCGTCCCGTCGACGACCGGCATGAGGCCCATAAACTGTTCGGGGCTTGCAGCGCCCGCCAGCGCGGTGCTGATCGGCATCGCGTTCATGCGCTCGGCTTCCTGTACCAGCGTCGTAAACGGTACATCGTGGAGCTTGCGGAAATCCTTTGGAGCGATGTCGAGCCGGGTGAGCAGTTTTTCCGCATTACGTGCGGCGAGATCGGCCGGCGCGGCCTGCATCGCCGCGCCGCTCATTAAGTTGGCGCGATGGAACAGCCCTTTTGCCGATGGCATAGCGAGCAAAACTGAGGTTTTGCTTGCGCCGCCCGATGATCCATAGACAAGAACGCGCGACGGATCACCGCCAAAATTCTCGATATTGTCGCGCACCCATTGCAGAGCAGCGACAATGTCCAACATTCCTACGTTGCCCGAGGGGGCATAATCCGCTCCGCCAAGTTCAGCCAGATGAAGATAGCCGAGCGCGCCGAGTCGATGATTGATGGTCACGGCCACGGCGTCGCCACGTTGAGCCAGGCCCAGACCATCATACAGCTTCCAAGATCCCGAGCCGCTGGTGTAGGCGCCCCCGTGCAGATAAACCAAGACGGGACGTTTGCGATCGCGTTGCGTGCTGGAAGTCCACACGTTGAGAACGAGGCAATCCTCGCCCATCGCCGGTTCGTCGCCCGCCATACCATGCAGGAACGTCATGAAATTTTTCATCCGGATGGCACCCGGCCCCTCGGCCAGTTTGTCCATCCCGCCAGCTTCTGCGGCGCTGGCCTGGGGAGCTGTCGGACCGAATGACAGCGTATCGCGAACACCTGACCATGGTGCGACAGGTTGCGGCGGCATGAAGCGGCCCTTGCCACCTGTGGGGGCTCCGTAAGGAATGCCTTTGAATATGTAGACGCTGCCATCCCTGCTACCGCGGACCTTGCCTGCGGTGGTTTCAACGATCTCCCCATTTCCCGTTCCGGCCGAACCCGTGGTTCCAGCGCCGGCTTGGGCGGGCTTGCTGCTGCCGATTATAGGCAATGCGGCCGCTCCGCCGATGCCACGTAACACATCGCGCCGTTCTGCAAGAGATCGCATCACTATCCTCTCCCTATCATAACATGTTGTTCACGCGGCAAACTTGACTTGCGCGTGGACGATATTGTCGGTGTTCGAGCAATGAGGGCCATCAAATCGCCGTTCATCACGCGATTGCCATGGGGAAGGAGTTAACTTAACCTCGTTCGCTACCGTAAGGGACGTCAGCGGGAAAAGCTGGGACTTTTTTTGGTAGTCGAAATGGAGAGGGTGGCCATATGACTATATCTGATGGCAATCGGAACGACGTTCGCGCCAATGTATGGCTAACGGCGATAGAGTGCCCGAAGGACGCAGAAGCGGAAATGCGTGATCTTTCGGATCGGCGCTATCGCCAATATTTGTTCGTTCACAGTGGTGGAGGCCTGGCCCGGTTGGAAGGGTGGCGAACTTCCCTTGCTGGCGGCGAAACGGCGTTTATCCCGGCTGGATCCCAGGCGCACGTCATGCTGGAAGGAGGCACCAAGTCTATCCTCTTTGGCATAGCCGATGATTTTTTGCTGTCTCGCGTCGTGCCTGCTTTGGGCGTATCTATCGCGAGTTATTGGCACGATTTTCACAGTCCAAAGAAATTGAGCCATTGGATCGGTCGCGCTGGAGCGGAGGATCGCAACCGGCTGTGGAATGAATTGCGACAAGCAGGCGGCAGGCTCGGAACGGCAAGCGACGGCGCCGTTGCTGCTTATATTCTTCTCACTCTTTTTGAGAAGAATAACAATTACAATGAGAGCAATGGGGAATTATTCCCAATATCCAATAGTGCCGATGAGATGTCGGGATCTGAACTTGATATCGTAAATCGATTTCGAGGGCTAATAGATGAAAACCTTGCAAGCGATTGGCAAATTGCCGATTACTGCGAGGCGTTGGACGTTAGGCCAGCGCAGTTGGTGCAGGCATGCAAGGCATTGCTTGGGAGCACCCCGGTCGCCGTAATCCAGGCGCAGAAAATTCTTCATGCCAAGCGAAAATTGGCATATTCGCGCGCTTCTGCGGCGGAAATATCCTACCAGCTTGGATTTGAAGATCCCGCTTATTTCAGCAGGTTTTTCCGGAAACGGACCGGCACCACGCCAGTTCAATTCCGCAAAAGCCAACGGACATTCGCGGTGTACGAAGACCCGGCCGGCACGGGCGCGTCTGCGAAACAGCGTTGATGGCGCGGAATGGTCACGGTTCAATATGTTGATGCTAACGGTTTTTCGAACGAGAGAGTGATACAGATTCTCCAGCCGTTGGCCGCTCAATCTCCGGGTAGATGATCGAGCTTTCCATCACCCTCTGAAATGTCTCGGCAAACCGGGAAGCCTCGGCGCGGCGGTCATTGAGATTCTGCTTGAGATCGACCGCCATCATGGATGCCAGCCACATGGAGAGGCTGATGACCGCGGCGTGATCGGCGTCGATGTCGGGGCGGAGCCAGTTCCGTGCCTTTACCTCGCGATAATGTGATCGCGCGATCGCCAGCAGCGAATCTTCGCGTGCGTCACCAGCAAGAAGTCGAGACAGGAAGCTACGTACCAGCTCGGGGCTATCGACCATTAGGCCGGCGACCATCAGATAATCGTTACGCGATGGTGTTTTGGCAAAATCGAAGACATGCGCGAGCCGGTCACGCAAATGAATCTGCACCGCAGCGATCAGATCGTCTCGGTCGCGGAAATGATGATACATGATGCCGCGGGTGCGGCCGGCTCGTTCCGCCACAGCCTGCATGGTGACGCGGTTGATCCCCTCTTCTGACCAGATCGCCAACGCCGCGTCCAGAAGAGCGGCATAGGTGTCGCGCCCGTTGGCGCGCTGACGTCGTTGCAATTCCGTCTCCGTTGTCAACATCGCGCCCGTTGCGACCCTGACCTTCATGCAGGGGCGAACGCGATAAGACCAGCCCCGATGATGAGTCACTATTATATATACATCAATGTACAATTATTATTGACCATTTTCCAGCCTCGCTATAGCCTCGGTCTTGCAGCGCCAGATCTGATCGATTCTGAACCCATAGGCAGGGGCGCTGAAACAAAGCCGCGGGGACATTCGGCAACGGCCATCGGAGCTTCCTACGGCTCCAATGCGCCGCCATCGTCCGGCGGTCAGGAGAGGAGAGGGATATGGCGACCGTTGAGTTGGACCATCCGGTCGAGGCATCGGAACTGTCTTTCGAGCAGCAGCAGGCTGGCATTACGCGTTGGGTGCGTGACACCTTGGGCGCGAAGGTGACCAGCATTGTGCGACAGCGCCGCTGGCGCCCGGTGTGGCGGGTATTTATCGAGAAGGACGGCGTGGAATCGAGCCTGTTGTTCAAGAGCACCCGGCCTTGGCCCGACCATCCCTATCCACTCCGTCATGAATATGAAGTGCTCAAGGTCTTGCAGGACAATGGGGTCCTCATTCCGACGTTGCACGGCATGTGCGCGGAACCCGAAGCGATCGTCATGGAATGGGTGCGTGGAGGCCGTGATCCGGGCCTTGTGATGGAGGCGGAGGAAAGCCGGTCGGTGATGACCCCTGATCGCTGGGCGGCCAGCCTGAAATATATGGAAGCGCTGGCCGACATCCACCGCATACCGCCCGAACAGTTCTCCGGCACTGAGCTGCCGTTTCCGCAGACGCCTGCCGATATTGCACTCAACAGCGTGCAGCGCTTCTATGCGATGTGCCTGGAGCAAAATGTCGTCGATCCATTGATGGAATTTTGCGACCTCTGGCTGCGGCGTAATGTGCCACAGGATCTGACGCATATCTCCTTCGTCACTGGCGACTGTGGGCAGTTTCTGTCGGACGGGCCGGAAATGACAGCAATCATCGACATGGAGGTCGGTCATCTGGGTGATAATCACCATGACCTCGCCTGTTTCCGCGGGCGCCATCCCATCGAGAATATGGGCGATCTTCCGGCGCTCTATCGCCATTATGAAAAGGCGCTGGGGCGACCGGTCGATTTCCACAAGATCGCTTATCAGACGATCGTGTTCATGTCGGTTGGCTATTATGCGCCCTTGTTCGCGCTCGCCAATCGAGCGCCCGGCGGCGACTGGGTGGAAAGCGCGGTCCAGGTTGCGATGATCGGGCGTCGATGCCTGGAAGCGTTGGCCGAGATCATCGGTATCGAGCTGGAGCAGTTCGACCTGCCAGCGCCGCGCGTGACGCCGATAGAGGATATGGCGCTACAGAAGCTGGCTGACGAGATCCGTAGCATCCCGACCTCGCCGGGGTTTGAGGACTGGCAGCGCGGGGTCATCGCCACCATTCCCGAATTCCTGGTCAACCAGCAGCATTATGGCGCCTGGGCCGAAGCGGAGGATCTGAATGACGCCGAAGCTCTGCTGGGGTATCGGCCGGTCGACCTCAATGCTGCCGATCGGGATCTTGTCGCCTATATCAAGGCGGCTGGACCGGAAGAGGATGTCGCCCTCGTCCGGTTCCTGTATCGCCGGATGTTGCGTAAATGCCTGGTGATCGCTGGCGGAAACAAGGATCATCTGGTGATGGTGGAGATGGAACCGATCCTGTGATCGAGGTTCTATCTTTGAGCGGAGTGGGAGATATCGGGTGAGCGAAACCCGCATTGGCATCTGTAAGGTCTGCTGGGCCTGCTGTCCCGTCGAGGTCACGATCGAGGAGGGGCGCGCCATCAAGGTTGTGGGCGACCGGCAGTCGCCCATCTATGGCGGCTATACCTGCCCCAAGGGCCGCGCCATGCCCGAGGGCCATTATGCCGAGAGCCGCATCCTGCACCCGCAAAAGCGCATGCCGGACGGCAGCTATCAATCCATTCCAATGGAGCAGGCGATCGATGAAATCGCTGCTCGGCTACAGGCGATCAGCGACGAACATGGCGTCGACGCGATCGCCGTCTATCCCGGCAACGGCAATCTCAGTAATCCGATCAATCCGGTGATTGGCGCCATGTTCATCATGGCGCTCGGAACCTTTCCCCATCGCTTCTTCTCCGTGCAGACGATCGATCAGGCGGGGAAGGTGATCGCGCAGGCGCTGCACGGACGCTGGATGGCCGGCCCCAACGCCTTCGCCGATGCCGACAGCTGGATCATGGTTGGCACCAACCCGGTGATTTCCAAACAGGGCATGTCGGTCAATCCGGGACAGGCCGTGAAGCAAGCGGTCAAGAATGGCATGAAGCTCATCGTGATCGACCCGCGGGAGACGGAATCGGCGGCGCATGCCTTTCTCCACATACGGCCGCAACCAGGACAGGACTCGACGCTGCTGGCCGGCCTGCTGCACGTGATCCTGACCGAGGGGCTGTATGATCGCGATTTTGTTGAAACCAATGCCGTGGGCATCGATGCACTGAAGGTGGCCGTCGCGCCTTTCACACCCGATCATGTAGCAGATGTCGCGGGTGTTTCGGCGGCGGACATCGTGTTGGCAGCGCGCACATTTGCGGAGGCGAAGAGTGGATGCGTGGTCACGGCCACTGGCGCACATTTCCCGCTACACGGCACTCTGGCGGAATACCTGGCGCTTTGCCTCAATAGCGTATGCGGGCGCTGGGTGCGGGCAGGTGAGCAGCATTCGCAGCCGCACGTTTTATTGCCTGACGTACCGATCCGGGCGCAGCCCTATGCGCCTTATACGCCCTGGGATTATAGTGAGACCAGCCGGATCAACGGTCTGCCGAAAACCGTCGTCGGGGCGCCGACGGGCACCCTGCCGGACGAGATACTAACCCCCGGTAAGGGACAGGTTCGAGCGCTGATCTGCTCAGGCAGCAATCCAGCCGTTTCCCTTCCTGACCAGAACCGGGCGGGTCGAGCGCTGGGTGCGCTCGACCTGCTGGTCGCGATCGACGTGGAAATGTCGAATACCGCACGCATGGCGGACTATGTCATTCCGGACCGTATGTCGCTGGAAACGCCTGGCTGCACGCAGTTCACCGAATCAATGAAATATTACGGTATCTGGACGGGCGGTTTTGAACAGCCCTATGCGATGTACGCGCCTGCCACCGTTGAGCCGCCAGCCGGTTCGGACACAATCGAAAGCTGGCAGTTCTTTTATGAGCTGGCCAAGAAGCTGGGCAAGCAGATCACCTATTTCGGTAATGCGGCGGGGACGGGCGAGCATTGGGACAAGTTTCCGGTTCCCTTCGCGCTTCCGCTTGATCGCCGTCCCTCGACTGAGGAGATGTTCGAGGCGATGTGCGCCGGATCACGTGTTCCGTTGGAGGAGGTGCGCCGGCATCAACATGGCAAACTTTTTACGGAACTCGACCTTACCGTGCTGCCCCGTGGAGAGGATTGCGAGGCGATGCTCCAACTGGCCGATCCGACGATGATGGCCGAATTGGGAGTTGTCCTGGTCAAACGCGGTGACACGGCGCAGCCCAGCGCGGAATTCCCATTGTTGCTAACGCCGCGACGGAGCAACGAGATGATGAATTCCATCGGCCGCAACAATCCGAAGCTGACGGTCAAGAGACGGCACAATCCAGCTTTCGTTAACCCAGCCGAACTGCAGCGGTTTGGCGTCACATCCGGCGAGGTCGTACGTATACGTTCGGTTCATGGAGTGATCGATGGCGTGGTCGAGGTCGATTCCCGTCTGCGTCCAGGGGTTCTGTCGATGTCACATTGCTTCGGCACCAACCCTGATGAGGCGGATGATGCCCTAGGTGAAGGTGGGTGCACCTCCCGATTGATGGATGCACAGGCAGCCTTCGATCCTATCTTCGGCCAACCGCGGATGGGTGCTATTCCCGTGACAATAGAACGCGTATAGTCTTGGCCGATCAAGGCCTGAGCTATCTTGCGCCGTGCAACATTTCCTGTCGAAAACGACGCGGGCTTATCCCGGTCGCCTTGCGAAAAGCGGCGCTGAACGCAGCGGCGCTCTGGAACCCGCAATTGCCCGCGACGACCTTTATCATCGCCCCCTCCTGAACCAGTTCACGTTTGGCCCGCATGATCCGCGCATCGGAAATATAGCTGCTGATGGTCGTCCCCACGGTGTTCTTGAAGGTTCGCATCAGATGCCGTGAACTCAGCCCGCACTCTTGCGCCAGGTCGACGATGGACAGGGGACCGTTCAACCCGGCATCGATACGCTCCTGAAGGCGGCGCAGGCGCCAGTCCGCCATCCGCCCATCGCACATGTCGTCCGAAACCGGTCGCATCTGGAGATGGCGGCACAGGTCGATGATCAATGACAAGGCGATGGTTTCTACCAGCATATCCTGTGCAAAGCCCGGATTGCGGACCTCTTTGGCAATCCGGGCAAGGCCTTGCCGAACCCATGGAGACTTAACGTCGAAACAGGGCGGCAGGGAACCAGGGAGATCCTCGCTCTGAAAGATGCGTTCAGCCATGATATCTTCGAAGGTGAGGCAAAGGATCCGATATTCGCTGGGCTCGCAACGCGCCTCAAACTGAGATCCCATCGGCAGATAGGCCACCTCGCCGAAGGGCGGTGTGTTGCGCCGCCCCTCCGACAGCAACCGCGCTCCATGTGCACGCGGCCCCAGCGAATAATCCAGGTAGTGACTGTTCGCTTCAAACTGCGCGTCGCAGGATCGTTCCCACGCAAAATGACGAATGTCGGCGCGAATGCCGTTGGCGACGATGCTGTTTTCGACATGGAAATAGGAGGCCGTGACCGGTTGGCAAAGTATGACGTCAGCAGAGCTGTGTCCGGTAGTTTGCACGTTTCCCATTGTCCCTCCTACTCGCGAATATCCATGTCCGCGTAGCAATCGGGGTTTATGCCCTAATTTGGCCCAATCGGCGAGTCTGATCACAAGGCACGACTATTCATGTATGTTGCGTGCGATGGAAAGCCACAACAATGAAGCAAGCAGGACGACCCCAGGCTGAGCGACAGGGCAATTCTCACGCGCACGCCATGCGACGCCATCACGACCTGACCCACGTCGCTGATCAGGCCTATGACTGGAGACCCCAGCCCGTAGCCAGCCAACGAAATGACGCCGATCATCAATGCAGCAGCAGTCGCCCGCATCGATAGCGGGGACACATTTTGTGCCAGTATATACAGGGCTGGCATGGGAAAATGCTGACCAGTGAGGTCGCGAGCAGTAGGCGGCTCACGATCAGGATGGATTCCACCATGAACGCCGTCGCAAAAACGCGGCCCGATCAGATTAGCCCCAACGTCGGCCGCCATGTCCTGATCAGGGGAAGCGGTTGCGCCACCATTGATCAACGGGCCTGTGACCAGCATGACGAATATGTCGATGCCACCCGTCGCCAGGCCCAGCAAGGTAGCAGCGCTACTGCCAGGCAGGCCGTCCGCTCGCATTAGGAAGGAGACCGTATATTGAGGGTTCGAATAGCTTACGAAACCTGCGACGCCGCCAGCGCCCAGATCAGTCCGCCCGTCAAACCTGTGCTGACAATTGTCGTATCGGCTTTCAATGGCTGCTTCCCGCCCAACGGCATGCTTGCCCCTCGCTCCGAACATTTTATGACTTTGATTATGTAGCGGGGGATAGGCAGGTTAAGTTCAACCATATGTGCGATCGGGACTTTCTATCGCCAAACGTCCCTGCCACCAGCTTTTGGGCCTCAAGTCGCCGCTCATAGGTCGCATCGCTCACCTCGCCCTCGTCGCCGGATGACATTGGACGGCGGAATTGCTGACCTGGTCGGCGGCTTTCGCGATCTGTAGCAACGCATCGTTTGCGTGCTGCAAGGCCGTATAGATTCCGGTACGCACCAGTCCCGGATGAAGCGGAAAGTATTTCCATTGCGCTATCGGGGTGGCGCCATGTCACTTTGGGAACAGTCTTGTTGGATTGAGGAAGCCAGAGCATCTGTTAGGATGGCCCATAACGAAAAATCACAAAGGGAGAGAGTAATGGGAAGAACAAGAATATTGCGTTGCGCTTTGCTACTGTCATCCGCGGTAGTCGCGGTCCAGTCAGCGCAAGCGCAAGACAGTCAAACGCCACAGAATCGCGTTACAGGGGGTATTGAAGATATCGTCGTTACCGCGCGTCGCACGGAAGAAAATCTCCAGACCACCCCGGTAGCAGTCACCGCGCTTGGCGCGGAAGCGATCAAGAACGCGCAGATTACGGACGCGGCGGCGCTGCAGAAAACCGCACCGGGCCTGTCCATCTCCACCGGCTCGGCCGGTGGCTCGGGCTTTGCCAATATTTCCATCCGCGGTTCGGCCACGCTTAACCCTGGCACAGCGAACGATCCGGCAGTCGCTACCTATCTGGACGGTGTCTATATCGCGCGTCCGTCGCAGGGGTTGACTGATCTTATCGACATGCAACGGATCGAGGTATTGCGCGGACCGCAGGGGACGCTATTCGGCCGGAATACGACCGGCGGTGCCCTTAACATCATCACCCGGGACCCCACGGGCGATTTCGAAGGCGAAGTGCGCGGTCGGATCGGCAATTATGGTCTGCGTAATGCAGGCGCCACGCTCAACGTCCCGATCATGGGCGAAGAACTCGCGATGCGCGTCGTCTATGAATTCACCGATCGCAACGGCTATGCTCGCAACAGTTTCACTGGACAGGACGTCAATGACCGCAACAGCCAATATGTGCGCGGCAAGATCAAATGGGCGCCGGCGGACAGCGACTGGTCGGTCACGCTCGCAGGCGACTATAACAAGATCAAAGACCATGGGCAGTTTGTCGGGCTGAAGGATTTTCTGCCTACAGCCAACCCCGCCATCGGCGCTATCAACGCGCTGTTTCCGCTCTCCGCCTATCTTCATACCAAGGATAGCTGGTACACCACCGCCAACCAGCAATTCATCAACAACTACACGACCGAAGGTAAGTATAGCGGCCGGAACAACGGCTATGATCGTCTGACCGCATCCGGCGGATCGTTGACGGTCGAAGGGCGGCTGGGCGATATCAATGTCAAATCGATCACTGCCTATCGGTACAGCTTTTCCATCGGTCTGGGCGAACTCGATGGCACGCCGATCCAGATCCTGGCGGCGGAAAGCTATTATGGATCGAAGCAATGGTCCCAGGAACTTCAGTTCTCGGGCGATCTGACCGATCGACTCAGCTATATTTTCGGCGGTTACTATTCCAATGAAAAGGGCTCGGAGGCATCGCTCTCTCAGACCTTCGGAGTGCTTCAACCGCCGACCTCCACCAACAAGGGCTATGCCGAGAATCGGTCGGCTGTGCGGAATAAATCGACGGGTGTGTTCGGCCAGCTCTATTACGATATCACGGATCGGTTGAGCTTCACGGGTGGCCTTCGCTGGACCTGGGATACGCGTGGTACTACATCGTTCAATCGTACCAGCATCAATCCCAGCGTCTGTGCGGCCGAACTGGTTTCCCAGCCCGACTTCCAGCCACCTTGCAGCTTGGGACGGGTTGCGAAATTCAACTATCCTGCCTGGACGGCAGGGTTGGATTTCAAGGCGAACGACAATGTCTTCGCCTATATCAAAACCAGCGGCGCTGCCAAGGCAGGTGGTTGGAACCTGCGTAACGGGTCGGTCAACACGCCAGCCTTCGATCCGGAAAAGGTGAAGGACATCGAACTGGGCCTGAAATTGGAATCGGACGATCGCCGCGCACGCGCCAACATCGCGATATTCTATTCCTGGCAGACGGGCGTGCAGCGTAATGCGGGCGCTGTGGTCAACGGCCTCACCACCCAATATCTTCTGAATGCCGGCGATCAGGACGTGTATGGCGCCGAATTCGAACTGACCGTGATTCCGTGGGAGGGTATGACGCTGGCCGGTAATGCAAGCTTGCAGGCTGGCAACTATCGCAGGGGCAGTTTCACCGAAACTCGTGCCATCGCAGGCGGCACAGGCGCGGACTGCGTCCCGAACCCGGCCAACCCGGCGGCTCCGTTATGCATCGTGGATCGTAGCGGTGAAAATGTACCGCAGCTGCCCCAAACACAGGTCAACATCAGTGCGAATCAGGTGTTTCCGCTGGGATTTGGGGAACTGGCGCTGCACGCGAACTATTCCTATGTCAGTAGCCAGTGGTTTGACACGACGACGGCTGACCCGCGGGAATCCGCTGCAACCATCGCAGCTCTCACCCGGCAGAACCAGTTGGGTCGCATTGATGGTTATGGCCTGCTCGACGGACGGGTTTCAGTCACGCTGAACGAACCTGATCTGGAAGTCTACGCCTTCGCCAAGAACATCACCGGCAAGAAGTATACGACCCGGTCATTCAGCAATCTCTATTCCAGCCTCGGGGTGGCATTCGAATGGATCGGTCAGCCCTTCACCTGGGGGGTAGGCACGACCTTCCGGTTTTGAGCCTGAGCAGCACCGGCGGTGCTTCGTCAACATCGCCGGCGTTTGTTGACAATGATGCGGGGATCATCCCTGCCTCCGCTGATTGAAATGTCCGATCATGCAAATGACCTGCCCGGGATGATGTTCATCCCGGGCAGCCTCATGTGGCGGAGCGCGGCGTAAAGCGGAGGTCGCTGAATTACCCCGGCACGCACTGCGACGCACCGGGATCGAAGGATCAGGCGTCCCAGATAGCGTGGACCGCGTCCGCGCCGCGCATGTGCATGCCACGGATAACCGGATGCGGATGTGCAGGATCGAGCCGCAGATTTGGGAAATCGAGCAGCAGGTCCAAAGCCACTGCCATTTCCATACGGGCGATATGCATGCCCATGCAGATGTGCGGGCCGAACCCGAAGCTGAGCAGCGGCCGCATAGGCCTTTCCAACCAGAAGTCGTTCGGACGCTCATAGGTCGACGGATCGCGGTTCGCCGCTCCGATCGACAAGGTGACCGCAGTGCCCTTGGGAACGGTCACGCCGCACACTTCCATGTCCTGCGCCGCAATGCGGGCTAGGTTGGTCGCGACCGGATCAAGGCGCATCGATTCTGTAATGGCTTTGTTGATCAGGCTGCGGTCGGCACGCACTTTTTCCATCGCTTCGGGATTTTCGAACAGCATGATCAGCAGGTTCGCGAAACTCCGGCTTGTCGTCTCCGCCGCCGCGAGTAGCAGCATCCGAACGAAACCGGTAATTTCCTCGTCCGTGAAGCGTTGGCCTTCGAGTTCGACATTCTGCATGAAGCTGATCAAGTCTTCGCGCTCGTCGCCCGATGCCCGGCGGGCGCGGACGATGGGCAGCACATGATCGAACAGTTGCTGACCGGCATCCATGGCGGCCGGTCCGGTAACCGCCAGCTTGGCGGGATCGATCTGCGGTCCGCTCAATATGCGTAGGGCCCAACTGGCGAATTTCATGACCGTGTCGCCATCCCCGTCATCGGGAAAGCCAAACAACGCGTAGACGACCCGCACAGGGAAGGGCAAAGCAAGTTCGCGAACCAGGTCCGCGCTCCCCTTGGGCCGGAGTTTGTCGGTATACTCGCGCTGAATGATGGGGCGCATCATCGTTTCCTGCAGGCGGGCGATAACCGGCATGGCAAAGGCCGGAGCCAGCAGGGCGCGATATTTCTTGTGTTCTTCGTCATCCATGCCGGTGAGGAGGAGATTGTCGACCGCGGCGCCGAAGCCGTCGGCCATGATATAGCTTTTCCAGTTGGTGGAATCGCGCAGGATCGCGTGTACGTCGGGATAGCGGAAAACGGTCATGACCGGACGGCCACTGCCGGCATAGTCGGCCTGGCTCGGCACCCCGAAGCGGGCGAGGATGTCACCATCCATGACCGGCTCCTCCTCGCGGAGTTCTGCGAGCATGGGATAGGGATTGGCAGGGCCGGTGCCGCTGTAGGTTTCGCTCACCATAAGGAAATCATGCGCCATCTCGTCCAGATTGGTCGCTGCTTCTTCGTTCATTACAATCTCCACCATAGCGGCCTTTGCTCGTCCCCGCGGTCGGGGCATGGGGCCTTTCCTTGGATGCGGAATCGGTCCGCGCCTCCTATCTAGCGATATAGGCGAAATCTTCTCGGAAACGCGTGCCTAATGCATTTCCAGCCTTTCCGCGATAGTTTGTCGCTGTGAGGACAGCAAAATTCGATCGCAAGATGGGTTCCTGTTCTAATGCCGTCCCAAAGCGGATCGGACAGGAGAGACATCCCATGAGCGGGGCGCAGCAAGCAATCGAGTCAATCCTTATAGGCGGCCCCGAAGATGGTTCCGGGCGGAGCCCCGAGGCGACCATCGCAGCATGGGCAAGCAGCCTCTGCTATGAGGATCTGCCCGCCGATGTCGTTGCCGGGATGAAATTGTTGCTGCGTACGATCATCGGCACGGCGGTCGCTGGCGCGACGGCGGACGGGTGCGAAGATGTGGTGGCGCAGGTCATGGAATGGGGAGGCACGACGGAGGCTTCCATCTGGTTCCACGGCGGGAAGGTTCCAGTTCACGCAGCGGCACTGGCCAACAGCACCATGGCGCGCGCGCTCGACATTTGTGACTTTGCTGTGCCTGGGCAGCATATCGGCAGCAGCCTCGTGCCCGTGGTGCTGGGCATGGCCGAACGGGTGGGCGGGGTAAGCGGACGCACACTGATCGCAGCCATGACTGCCGGTTCAGAGATCGCAATCCGCTTGGGGCATGTGGCGCGGCTGGACGGCTTCGATCCCACCGGAGCTTGCTCGATCTTCGCGCCGACGATTGCCGCGGGCCGCATCATCGGTCTCACCGAAAAGCAGATGGCCAATGCGCTGGCGCTCGCTTTCAACAAGGCGGGCAGCAGCTTCCAGAGCAATGTCGACGCCTCGCTCGCCGTGCGGGTCATCCAGGGTTTCGTGTCGCAGGATTCCGTCATCTGCGCCCAACTCGCCCAACGCAACATCACTGGCCCGAAAAACTGGCTCACCGGCATATGGGGCTATTATCATCTATTCTGCAAAGATGCGCGCAACGATTCCCTCCTGCTCGGCGGGCTGGGTGAGCAGTGGTTCGCGCGCAATTTCGGTTACAAGACACGCCCTCAATGCGGCGCAACCATCTCCAGCACCGATGCCGTCATGGATCTGTTGAAGGCCCATCCCTTCGAACCGGAGGACGTCGATCGGATCGACATTCACATGGCGGCTGAAGGGCCGTGCAGCCTCGTCGGATCGGGTTTCGAGTTGGGTGACAATCCGCAGGTCAACGGCCAGTTCAATGTCCGCTATTGCGTGGCCAACGCCATTGTACGCAAAACCGTTCGGCTTGCCCATTTCACCAACGAAGCAGTTGCCGATCCCCAGGTCGGCGCGCTGGCGCAGCGCATCCATACTCATCTGACCCCGGAATTGATGGAAGGTCGCGTCGAGCTTGCCGCACGCGTTGCGGTCGAGATTCGTTTCCAGGACGGACGCATTCTAACCTGCGGAGCAGACGGGCCGTCGGGCATAGGCGCCAAGGCCAAGACCGAAGAGCAGCATCTTACCGACTTCCATGAGCATGTGAGTTATGGCGGTAAGCCGATCGCCAAAGATACCGCAAACGCCATCGTTTCGCAGATTTCCCGTCTGGAAGAGATGGAGGATGTTCGTGACATCTTGTGCCTGTTGACCTGACGTCAACAAGTCGCCGCCGAAAACACTCCGCGATGCAGCTGCGGCAGACAGAAGAAAGGAGACATAGAAGAGCTATTCCTGATAAGGATCATGCCAATAAAGGCGGCAAATATTCTTGAGGGGAGGGTGGCATACAGGTGCATTTTGATTGGCCGAAGCTTTACGCCTCGGTGTTGGGACGCCCCGTCCAGGAAAAGCTGGCCCAAGGCGCTGCCCGGCTGATTGAGCATGATATTCGCGCGGAGAAGCGTCGCGCCGGCGAGGTGCTGGGCGGCAGCGACGAAATTGCCCGACGATATGGACTCGCGCGCGAAACGCTGCTGGGCGCTGTCCGGTTGTTGGAAGATCAGGGCATAGCCCGCATGCGGCGTGGCCCCGGTGGCGGACTCATGGTTCTGGAGGAGAGCCATGCGACCTTAACCCGCTTTCTCGCCGAATATTTTCTGATCCGCGGCATTACATCGGTGCAACGCAAAGAAGCTGAACATGCGGTTGCGTTGCTCAGTCAGGCTGCGGGGACTGGGCCAAGTGACAGCGAGGACTATAGTAGCGGTTATTCTTATGCACTGTTGACGCGCGGGCTGGATTATAAATCACCTGCTGCTGAACCCAATGGCGTTTCTAAAATCAGCCGAGTGTTGCGGCCTTTCGTGGATGCGCTCGAAATTTTGGAGCAGTGGGAAGATCCGCCTCGCCCGTCAGCGCTCAACGAGGGCAGTCTCGCTATTCTGGTCGCCCGTTTGTTGGCGGACGAAGTGCGGCGCCTGCGTGAGCGCGGCGAAGAACGGCTGGGCTCGGAAGCGGAACTCACGGAGCGGATTGGCGTGAGCCGTCAGGTATTGCGGCAGGCAGTGCAGATGCTCGAAACCCGCGGCGTATTGATCTGCCGCAGGGGCCGGAGCCGTGGCGTGGAGATCAGGCTCGAGCATGCACGGGATGCAATCGAACGCATTACTCAACACTACACTCGTTTGGATGTAGGCGCGGCCGAGTTTCGGCCTATCCTCTCCCTAATCGGCCGGCTCAATCGCCACGTCATGGGGATGCGTACTGAACCCGGCGATTTTACGGGGTTGAGGCGGATGATTGCGGAACAGGACTGGACAGACGCAAACGGGCATGTCCGGCGCATTCATATGGAATGGCGGATGATCGACAACCCGGTACTCAGTCTGATCGAACAATCACTCGCGGCGTATCGCGCCTGCAAGGCGGGCAAGGTCGCCATGGACAATGCTTATGACGTAGACCGCCTGAAGGCCTGGTCAGAAGAATATCTGGAAAGCCTTGCAGTCGGCGATCTTGCGGCCGCCGACCAGGTTTATTGCGCGATCCATGGCTATGCCGACCGGGTACTGGGGCGTTACTAAGCGGCTGCTCCGGTGACGACGACACGCACGCGAGCCAGATTGGGGATACGCAAGTAGGGCGTAGATACGTCGCCTTGCCGATGAGCCGTCACGCGGACAGTCACGAAATAGGTTCCCGGCTTGTCATAGCTGTGACGCCGCTCATAGCTTCCACTTGCCGCCGTCCCGTCCACGCTTTCTTCCGCAGCAAGGAACCGGCCGGTCCCGTCGAAATCCCATTCGACTGCCACGATGGTGCCTTGCCCGGCCGGCACTTCAGCCATAGCTGAAATGGTAAACTCTGCGCCGACGGCGACTTCGGCGCGTGCGGCTTCCTCTATGCTTGCGGAAACCACCGGCTGGATGCCGCCGCGTTTGGAAGCTGCGGCTGGCAGGGTGAGTTTTCCGCCCGTGTAGCTATAGGCGCTATCGGGCGGAGCAATCCCTCGTTCGACCCAGGCGACGAGATCGGCCAGGCCCTGTTCGATAATTCCCGAATAATCGATCAGGCGTGAGGTGGGAGAGGGGACGATGCTTGGCGGCAGAAAGGCTGGGGGGATATGCTCGGCATTTTCCACCCATTGCAGGCGGAAATTTTTGGGCATTCCGTAACGGGCAACGCCTTCGGCATAAAGGATCGCCTGATCCGGCCATAGGGACGTGTCGTGCGTATGCTGCATGTAGAGCAGCTTGCCCTTGAACTGCGCGGAATAATGTCCGCCAAAGGGACTGGGGACAGTGATACGGGGCCGCTGGGGAAACATGGGACTACCATCGACGATGACCTGGTCAAAACCCTTTTCACCGTCGATGACATGGTGCCTGTGCCAATAGCAATATGCGAGATAGGCGTCATTATCGACTTCTACCTGATCGCCCGGCCGGACCCCTTCCGCCTTTGCATTTCCGTCGGCACCAAAGCCGTCGAGCAATAGCGTATCACCGAATACGCCCGTCACGAAAAGCTGACGCCCGGCAGCCTCGCCGCTCAGTATGCGGACAGATGCACCGGGAAGATAGCCGGAAGGTTGTTCGGCCAGCCGGATAGCAATCTGCCGGTCCGGCGGGGACATGATCGCCATGAAGGAACTCGCCTCCATGGCCGCCGGGCCGCCAGCATGGACCTCGGCAGCGATGTCGGCCGCGGTGCGGGCCTCGTCCACGCCAGTCTTGAACCGCACAATCCGGTCGCCTTCGAAAAGGTGCGGCTGGTCATGTCCCGCATAACCCGGCTTGCTCCAGAAATCAGGGGTATAGCCAGGATCCTGACGTGCGAATTCTGCTGCGTTCCAGCACCACATGGCGGCCTGACCCATGGGTTGGGCAATCATATATTCCGCGCCTCGGGGAAAACCGAGACGATATAGATCGGCCAGTGCTTCCCGCTCATGCGCGTTCAGCCCCTCGAACGGATTGCCGCTGCCTCCCGGTTCGGTCGCATCAATGACATTGGCAAGCTTGTCGCGGAGCAGGCGACGAACATTGAACATGGCGCCGAAACCCGTGGGCTGCACGCTTTCAATCGCCTCATCCGCTTTCCCTGGAGCGATGGGGCCGCCGCCCATGAAAGGCAGGGCGCCATCATAAATGTCGGGCGCATTTTCCAGACACAAGGGGGATCGGCGTGCGCCGCCACTCCCGCCATAGACATAGCCATGATGCGGCACTTCGCCATAATGATGCTTGGCGAGATGTTTGGCGAAACGCGCCGATTCCGCGCTGGCCCGCCAGCCATAGAGTCCCGGATCGTCGCCTGCGCGCTGATCAAGGTCATTGCCGATATGACCCTGATTGGATTCCAGCATATAGCCGCCCAAACGAAAGGCACCGGGAACTCCGCCGAGCACGCCTGCCAGCGGTTCGACGAAAGCGAATTCAGTGCCACCCAGTCCACCGCCTAGCGGCTGGAAAAAGCGCCCTCGATATACATCCTTTTCGGGAAAGTAGATCGCAAACCGGGTATCGCTATTTTCAAATCCGCCATGAACATAGCGATGCGGCAATGGATCGCTCCGCATCTCGTCCGCGTCGATGAAGGGTTTGCCAAAATAGGCGTCGGTCGGGACATAGCTATTGATGGCTTGTGTCGTTGCTTCGAGAGTTCCAGCCATGTTTAACTTACCTTGGGACGCTCATTGCGCGGGAAAGCCGCTTGATAGGTCTGGGCGGCGCGAAAGATTTTCGCCTCACTACCCGGAGGGCCGGCAATCTGCAGACCCACTGGAAAGCCGTCGACGAAACCGCAGGGAACCGAGATGGCGGGGAATTTCAGCCAGTTGAACATATCGGTGTGGCTGCAATAGCTACCCATGAAGCTTCCACCCGGATATTTGGGGCCATCGGTGGTCCAGCCCGCTTCCCATTCGGCAATCGGGCGGGTGATGAGCTGCGATGTCGCTGAAAGGATCAGGTCATGCGTCGCAAACAGCTTGCGGAAGCGGTCCCAGTTACGGCCGCGCGCCTCGAAACCGGCTTGCATTACCTCGGGCGGCGGCAGCGACAACCCTTCGGTTGGGTAGAAAGCGAGCCACTGCGCCATGCGGTTGGGCATGATGTCATCCCAAACTTCCTTCGTTTCCGCGACGTTGGCGCCGAGCGAACCCATTTTTGCGGCTTCGGCCCGGCACAGTGCGATCACCCGGGCGCTTTCGGGCCCGGCATAGCGCTCTGTGAAACCGAAATCGTCGGTCCAGGCCAAGCGCATGCCTTTCACGCCCCTGTCGATCCCTGCCAGGAAATCATCGGGCTCGGTCTGGATCGAAAAGGGATCGCGGCCATCGGGGCCTGCCATCACCTGTGTCACCAGCGCAGCATCGCGGACGCTGCGGGTGAGCGGACCGACCGTGATACCAGCGGGCGGACGTGGTTTGGTATAATCGAGTTCGGGGATCAACCCGCCGGTCGGATGCATGCCCACGACGCCGCTATATGCTGCCGGTAGCCTGGTGGAGCCGCCGCCGTCCGATCCGATGGCAACCGGCAGCATGCCGGCGGCCACGGCCGCTGCGCCGCCGGAACTCGACCAGCCGGGCACACGGCTGGTGTCCCAGGGGCTGCGGGCTTCCGCGTCCCAGTTGAAGGGTTTGAAAATGCCTTCGCCGGCCAGCGCGCCACCGCCGCCTGCGCCGAGCATGCTGTTGGTGCCCATGATGATAGCACCGGATTTTCTGAGACGCTCGACGCCGAAATGATCATTCCGGGATATCGCGGCAGGCTTATCGCCCACCTGATGTCCTTTAAGGCCCGCAACCGGAATATGATCCTTGATCGCGATGGGAACGCCGTGAAGCGCCCCCAACCGATCGCCGCGGGCAATCGCCGCATCGGCTGCCCTGGCCTGCTCTAGCGCTCCGGCTCGATCGAGCGTGGCATAGACGTGAAGCGTCTTGTCGAGCGTGTCGGCACGGTCGAGGAAGTGCTGCACAACCTCCGTCACCGATACATCCTTGCGCGCGATCCGATCGCGAAGGTCGGTTGCCGTGGCCCAATGGAGATCGTTACTCCCAGCCGCAGGGACTGCCGCGCTCACGGCCGCCGGCGCCAATATGCCAGCGGTCGCGCCCGCTGCACCTTTTGCAAAATCCCGCCTTGTCATCGTCATCATCCTCTCCTTGCGGGGCTGGTCACTTGGGATCGACGCAGCTGTAATTGCCTGCATCGAAACCGAAATCGCCCGGTCGTCCGTTGAATTTCGCTGTTTTGGGATAGGCGCACATCAACACCGTGCGGGTCGGGGAAATCATGGCATCGGGAGCCGGGCGTCCAGGCATACCCTCGGGCAAGCCCTCTGGCACGCTGGGGCCTGTGCCAACGATAGTGTCGGGCGCAATGTCGCGCTCACGCCAGGCGATAAGCTTTTCAAGTGCGCGGTCGGGGACGTCCTGCGGTCCCATGCCTCCTCCGCAGTGATATGTTCCCGGTGCCAGAAACAGCCGTGCGAAATCGCTGCTGCCGGGGACGGACTGTTGAAGGTCGTTGTAATGGGTGATGATCTCGCTGACCGGGATTCCGGGGTCGGCGATGCCGTGCCAATAGATTACCTTGCCGCCCTTTGCCTTGAAGGCCGAGAGTTTTTCCGGATGACGGGGGGACAGGTCCGCCCAATCATAACCTTCGGCCAGCCGCTTGACGTCTGCTGGATTGTCGAAACTGAATCCGTCGATCACGTCCAGCTTGGGGTCACGGATGAACATATCGCGCATGAAGCTGTTCGCGATGATGTAGCCTGCCGTCGGGGGCGACGGCGCCCAGGGATTGGCCTGACCCTTAACGGGCCGGGTGGCGCCCATGAAGAACTGTGTCCAGCCGGTAGGATTGGTAAGCGCAAAACCATTGCGCGGCCGACCGGGATATACCGCGGGCGGGCCAAGGGCGATCGCCTTGACGGTATCTACCTCATCCTTGGTGAGGCAGTTGGGGCCATCGCCTCCTTTGCACAGCAAGGATGCCGGGTCGAAGCCGCAGCTATTGGGGTCTGCGACCAGCCCATTGGGTGACGCACATTGCTTGATGACAGTCCGCTCGATCAGCGCCAGCTTGGCGGGCGAAACCCAGGCATTAGGCGTGCGGAATATCTGCTGCGTGGTCCAGGTGAACCAGGACGGGTCCCATCCCAGCCCCGGCGCCCCCACGACAGCGCCATCGAAATCGTCGGGATAGCGTTCGATAGCCTGCTCGGTCATCCGGCCGCCGCCCGAGCAGCCGAGCATATAGCGATACATTTTCTGAGCGCCATAAAAGGCCCGCGTCAAAGTCTGCGTCGCGACAGCGGTGACATGACCGGCCCGATGGGCGTGGTCCAGCATCGCGGTCGGATTATCCTTTGCAAAACTCCAGTCGAGGATCGTGCCCTGATGTCCCGTATCCGTCACGGCTACGGCGAAGCCCGCGCCAAGCAGCTTGGGGTTGGCAGGCGGCATAAAACCGGCAGCCCCGCCCAGACCCATGAAATAATAGCGGCCGTTCCATTCGTTAGTGGGCAGCGAGAGAGTGAAATTGATCGTGGAGTCGGGCTTGGTCGCCTTGGCGGTTCCGACAATCTTGCAAAAGGGCGTCGGCATCTGCAGTTGATCGGCGCTCAGAATGTTGGTGCCCTGGGGCGCGATTTTCTGGAGCGCATCGACGCTGCATTGCGCCTTGGGTTCTGCGGAGGCGGGGGGTGGACTGTCCGCCGCCACGGCACTCGCGGATGCGATGGCCAGGGCGGAGGTAATAAAAAGACTGATCTTTTGCATGTTCATCTCCTAAACTGCGTTATGATCGGCGCCGCGAGTTCCCCCTTCCCCGGCGCCGCCCTTCCATCAGAATTCAAAGCGTCCTTCCACGCCGAACATGCGCGGTTCGCCATAGAGATAGGCGACCGTCCCGAACTGGGTGGGGAGCTGATTATTGCCGCCGACGATATAGTCCTTGTCGGTGACGTTGCGGGCGAACACCGCGGCGCTGAAGCCACTGCCGGCGATTCGCCGCCAGTCGAGACGCAGGTCTATCTTGGTATAGGACGGCGCGGTGGAGCCAGGAACGCTGAGCGCCGCTATGGGATTCCCGTTAAAGCGGTTCACCGGATCGAAGGCGATCAGGCTTTGATAGTAAATATTCGCTGTTGCTGTCACGTTCCCCAGGCTTTCCGGTATAGGCAATGTTATGCGCGGCGTGACATTGAGCTGATGCTTGGGCGAATTAGGAAACCGGCTATTGCTCAGGTCGCCAAGCGAAGGGTCGGTGTAGCTGTCATATTTAGCATCTAGATAGGTATATTTGACAGCCACATCGAACCATTTGGCAGGTTTGACCACCAGATCGACGTCAACTCCCTTGATCTTGCCTGCCGCCGCGTTCCGGGTGACGGTCGACGCCGGCGTCGTATTGAGGTTCACGAAACGCTGGATGTTTTTATAGTCGTCATAGAACAGGTCGACATTGGCTCTGATCTGCCACCCGCCAAGCTGCCATTGCGATTTCAGGCCGATCTCATAATCCGTAACGGTTTCTGGCGCGAAAAAACGGTCAGCGGGATTAAGCGCAGTGGAATTGAAGCCGCCGGATTTATAGCCCTTCCGGACGGATGCGTAGACGTTGATATCCTGATTAATCTCATAGAGGGCGTTCAGATTCCAGGTCGTCGCCTTGAACGTGCCTGAGACCGTTGCGCCTCCCAGCGGAATTTCAACGCCGGGGAAGGGCACAAGCGTCGTTGCACTGGTCGAAGAGCGGAAATCCTTGGTTCTGCGTATACCAGCGGTAAGCGTCAGTCCGTCGGTCGGACGGAGGTCGAATTGTGCATAACCCGCCTTGCTGGTGTTTTTGCTATTGCCGATGGCAAAGGCCCTGATCGGCCCTCCGAAAGGCACCAGCACATATTGCACCGTGTCGAACCCAACGCTGGGCCGTGATTTGAAATATTCGTCATAATAGCCGATCGTGCCGGTCAGCATACCGAATTCACCGTGCAGTTGCACTTCTTCGGTACGTTCAATATTGAAATCGGATTGATAGGGATTGCTGACGTCCAGAATGGGCAATGGCGTGCCGTCGATATCATAGTCGGTCTTCTGCTTGAACAAGCGTCGGCTGAAGATGTTCTTGACCGAAATATTATCGTTGATCTTGGCAGTCGTGGTGTTGACGAAACCCTTGGATTTGAGACCATTGCCCAATGGGAAATTGACATTGATTGTGCGCGGTCCTCGCGCAAGCTGTTCCGCCAGATAGGTGGTCAACTGACCTTCGAGTGGGGCAATGTTCGGATTGAGAGAAGCTGGCGTGAACCCGGCGATGGCGGCGCCGGAGCCTGCCTCATTGATATGGGTATATTGATAGATGAAATAGTTCTCCAGCCATTCAAAAGGCTGGATAACGACGCTGGCCCGGAACGAGGTTTTGCGTTCATTGTCCGTGCGTGAGTTGTCGAACAGGTTTTTGGTGAACCCATCACGGCGCAGAATCTGTCCTGACAAGCGAACCATGAGCTGATCGGGAATGAGCGCACCGCCCATCGCGAATTCCAGATCGTGCCGGTCATAGGAGCCAAGACGCCCGATCACATAACCGGAAAATTCATTGCCGGGCTTGCGCGGCACGAACAATACGGCGCCGCCTGTGGTGTTACGGCCGAATAGCGTGCCCTGCGGCCCCTTCAGAACCTGCACATTTTCCAGGTCGAAGAACTGCTTTCCGAAATCGGGCACATCCGCAAAATAGGTGACGACGCCTGGCGAGTTCTGACCGAATGTCTGGCCTTGTCCACGGATGGAAAAGGTGGTGTCGTTGCGGTTGGACGCGGTGTTCTGGACGCTCAGACCGGCGGCCACTGCGGGCAGGTCGTTCAGCGTCTTGACGTTGCGCTCGTTCAGGGTGTCGCCATCAATGGCGATGATCGAAATGGGCACGTCCTGCAACCGTTCGGATTGTCGCCGGGCGGTAACGATGATGTCTCCGCTGAGATCGGAGGATAATTGCGCGGGCGAACTTTGCTGCGCCATCGCGGGTTGCCCTGCCAGACAGGTAGCGAGCGCCGCCAGGCCAACGTGAAAACGATGATTCATATGCATCCCCTCCTGTTTTCCATGCCGCGGCTTTTTATGGCCGCTGACAATCAGAAGCTTAGCGGGATGACTCTCCGAAAATAGTGGGCACAATAGATTGGCGAACTCCGATCATTTTGCCGAAGCCGGCTGCATCATGATGAATCGGACATCGAAGGGCCAGAAATGTGCATCGATGCGCCCACTCTCCGGGCCGTAGCATTTGACGCCTGTCGTTTCGTTTCATGCAATCCGTGCCTCCGATTTCGCAGAGGCACGGATTGCATCAGGCATAGCATCAGAAGCGATAGCCGACGGTGCCCATGACATTGCGGGGCGCACCTACGAAACAGTCGCCGCGTGCAAGGCAAGAGGCATAATATTTGTTGTTGAGCAGGTTGGTCGCGTTGACTGCAAAGCGCCAGTTCTGCCAGTTGATCTCCGCCAGAGCATCAACCGTGGTGCGAGACGGGGTGACGATCGACCAGAGCGAGCTGGTCGATATGCTCTTGCCACTATAGACCACGCCGCCACCCAGGCGCAGCTGGGCCGCGTCGGCGAGGCCGAACGTCTTGGTCGACCAGATCGACGCCGTGTGGCGCGGCATATAGTCGAGGTTGGTGTTCACCTCAGACTTGAGCTTGCTGTAGCCATAATTGGCCAGCAGTTCGAAATTGCCGGGCAGGGTGTGGCTTGCCTCAACTTCAAAGCCCTTGGTCGTCAGTTCGCCCGACTGGGTCGTCGCATTGCCCGCCAGATAGAGTAGGCGGTTGCGCTCCTTGATGTGGAAGGCGGTGACCGTCACCAATGTGGTTGGCGCGGGCTGCCATTTCATCCCTGCCTCGAATTGGGTGCCGGTCTGGGGTCGGTAGGGAGAACCGATGGTGCCGTCGACATTCTGGATGGAACCTGCGACCGGTAGAAAGCTCTCGGTATAGCTGAAGAAGGGCGAGATGCCGGCACCGATTTCACCGATGATGCCGGCGCGGAAAGTCGTGGCATTGTCTTTTTGGCCCGACGAACCGGTGACATGGTCACGGCGGGCGCCCAGCACGACCGAGACGCGATCGAAGAAGCGAATCTGATCCTGCACATAGACGCCGAGCTGCTTCTGCGATTCATAGACGAAAGGGCCGGTTGGATAGTAGGTCAACAGCGCATCCCGATCGATCTCATAGAGGTCGATCGTCTCAACCCCGCCGGCGTAGCGTTTGCCGACCTTGTTCCAGCTATAGTCGACGCCGACGAGCAGCTTATGCTCGATATTCGCGCCGGTGTTAAAGGTGAACTGGAGATTGTTATCGGTCGAGAAGACGTTCAACCGCGCATCGCTGGCGTCTGCATAGAGGCCGATGGTTCGACCATCTGTGTCGAAGGGATTGGTTGGATTGGTGTAGCTGTCGGTATAATGGGTGAAATATTCAAGGTTGCTGTCGATATAACGCGCCTTGAGGCTGAGCCGGACTGCATCGGAGAAGCTGTGGGTGATGGAGCCGCCGCCCTGAAGCGAACGGCCATTATAGCGGTCCCAGCCGGGCTTGCCGACGAAGGCATATTGGCCGAGCCGACCAGAAGGATAGGCCTCGTTCGGGCGGAAAGTGCCGACGATCGGCAGGAATTGAGAGGTCGAACCGGTGTCGTCTTCCTGATAGAGGCCGGTCAGGACAATGTCGGTGTCAGGGGTCGGTTGCCAGCGAATCGAGGGCGCGAACATCACGCGGTCGTCGGGAACATGATCGATATAGGTATCGGCATCGCGGACACGGCCGACCGCGCGGATCGCCAAATTGTCGGTCAGTGCGACGTTAACGTCACCCAACGCTTCTTTGCGGTCGAAACTGCCGTAAACCATGCTGATTTCACCGCGCGTCTCGAACCCTGGCGTCTTGGAGACGAGATTGACGAGGCCGCCGATCGAACCCTGGCCGAAAAGCACGGAGGCCGGACCACGCACGATCTCAACGCGGTCGAAATTATAGGGGTCGGATGTGATGCTGGCATAATAGGAAAAGATATCCCGCATGCCGTCACGGAACTGCAGGGCATCGATGCCACGCACGTTGAAACCGTCGGCGCGGGTGTCGCGACCATAAGGATTGGCGAGCACGCCTGCGGCATACTTCACCGTATCGCTGATGCTGATCGCGCCCTGCGAAAGATATTGGTGGGAAGAGATAACCTTGATTGGCTGAGGGAGTTCGATGAGCGGCGTTTCCGTTTTCGTGCCGGCATTGGCGGCGGTGACGACGATGCTATCCTGTGCGTCGTTTGAATTTTCAGGAAAAGCGGCGAGCTGATCTTCCGCCCGCGCGTTGACGTTCGCCGACAAGGCCAGAAGCGCGACTCCGCAAAGAGCAAGCGAGCGAGCAGCGAGCATGGACATCTCCTTCTATTGCGACACAGTCTTAACTAAGGCGCACGTAGGGCTATTAATAATGAATCGCAATATATGATTTTGCATAGGCTGCGATGGCCATGCCCAGGCAGGCATGGCGCAGATCGCCGCCCCACCCAATTTACCGGATAATCGCGACGACTATGGTGAAATGGTCGTATAGACCGCCTCGGCATCTGCGATGAATATCGGCTATTTGCCGACCCTTCTTGATCCGTTCCTGCATTATTTTGTTAGGCTTGACGTTGTGAAGATGCATGGGCCACAACCGCTCAATAGAGCGGGATGCATGAGCAACCCAGTCATATCGCTCCAATATTTCAGTGTCCGGGGTCTCCATCCGGCGCGACAGCAATAGGAGGTGAAGCATGCCGGCACTTGGTGGACGTACTGCGATCGTTACCGGCGGGGGGCACGGCGTCGGGCGCGGCATTGCCTTGTCGCTTGCCGAGGCGGGGGCTCAGCTTGTTATCTGTGGCCGCACACCGGAAACCTTGAGTGCTGTACGAAAGGAAGTCGAGGCTAGGGGAGGCGTCGCGCTGGACATAGTGTGTGACATCACCCGCGCAGCCGATCTGGAGCGGCTGGTGGCGGCGACCGTGGAACGGTTCGGCGGCATTAATATCCTGGTTAACAATGCCGCTATCGTACCCCATGGGACGCTGCTGGAGATTGATGATGCGCTAGTGCAGGCGGCTTGGGAGACGGGCCCCGTTGCCACGCTTCATCTGATGCGCCTATGTCATCCACACCTCAAAGGCGATGGCGCGATTGTGAACATTTCCTCGGGCATAGCCATCTCCGGCAACGCCCATCGGCGTGGCATCTATGCTGCGACAAAAGCGGCGCTCAACGCCATCTCTCGGGCCGCTGCCAACGAATGGGGACCGGATGGAATTCGGGTCAACACCATCATGCCTGTGGCGCGGACTGAGGCTGTGGAACGCTTCTTCGCGGATGAACCGGAGCGGGCAGAGGCCATGTTGGCCGCCATACCGCTGGGGCGGGTGGGTGATACCGAAGAGGATATCGGCCGCGCGGTGGCCTTCATCGTCAGCCCTGACGCCAGATACATTACCGGCGTGACTATCCCCGTCGATGGAGGCTCAAGCTATATCCGCTAGCCGGACGGCCACGGTCGTGGTCCGGTGGGCTGCCGTGTTGAAAGAAGGCCTTCCAACACGGCGACGCCAGGATGACATAAAAGCCTTAGCCCTTTTTCAGGTGGCGGCGGCCTAGCAGTTCCGCAATCTGCACCGCGTTGAGCGCCGCGCCCTTGCGGAGGTTGTCGCTGACGCACCAGAGCGAGAGGCCGTTATCAACGGTTGAATCCTCGCGTACGCGGCTGATGAAGGTGGCATAATCGCCCACACACTCGACCGGGGTGACGTAACCGCCATCCTCGCGCTTGTCGACGAGCATCACGCCGGGCGCCTCGCGCAGGATATCCTGCGCTTCCTTGGCCGATATTTCTTTCTCGAACTCGATGTTCAACGCTTCGGAGTGGCCCACGAAGACCGGGACACGGACGCAAGTCGCCGTGACCTTGATCTTGGGATCGAGGATCTTCTTGGTTTCCGCGACCATCTTCCATTCTTCCTTGGTCGAACCGTCGTCCAGGAAAACGTCGATATGCGGGATCACGTTGAAGGCGATCTGCTTGGTGAACTTCTTCGCCTCCGCCGGATCGCCGACGAAGATGTTGCGCGACTGTTCGAACAGTTCGTCCATACCCGCCTTGCCCGCGCCGGAAACCGACTGATAGGTGGCGACGACGACACGCTTGATCGTGGCTGCGTCATGCAGGGGTTTGAGCGCCACGACCATCTGCGCGGTGGAGCAGTTGGGATTGGCGATGATGTTCTTCTTCTTGTAGCCGTCGATGGCGTCCGGGTTCACTTCGGGCACGATCAGGGGCACGTCCGGGTCCATGCGGTAGAGCGACGAATTGTCGATCACGATGCAGCCCGCCGCCGCCGCCTTGGGCGCATATTCAGCCGTCGGGCCGGAGCCTGCGGCGAACAGGGCGATGTCCCATCCGGCAAAGTCGAAATGTTCAATATTCTTGCATTTGAGTGTCTTGCCAGTGTCACCGAAATCAACGTCGGTGCCATGCGACCGGGGCGAAGCAACCGCCGCGATCTCGTCAATCGGGAACTCGCGTTCGGCGAGAATGGTCAGCATCTCGCGGCCCACATTGCCCGTGGCACCAACGACGACGACCTTGTAACCCATGACTAAACACTCCACTCCATGCAAAATTGCGGAGTGGGCGCCATAGCGTCGTTGCGTCATTTGTCCAGCTTTATGCGGTTTATTGCGCGAAAGCGTAGCTTCTGGAGAAGGATGTTGGCGCAATGCGGATTGGACCGTCGTCAGGGGGCTGCACTTTCCGGCTTCCCGCCGCGCCGGTCTAGAAAATCCTCGATCGTGCGCCACAGGTGGACGCTGATGCCGGGACCGCCGACGCGATGGGTCTGGCCTGGATAGGCCATCATCTCGAACGGAATACCTGCGCGCTGCATCTTCGCCACGATCGCGGTGGCGTTGTCGAACACGACATTATCGTCCGACATGCCGTGGATCAGGAGCAGAGGGTCCTTGATTTTCACGGAATCGTCAACCGCATCGGATGCCGGGTAGGCGCTGGGCTTGTCTTGCGGCTTGCCCAGATAGCGTTCGGTATAATGGGTGTCGTAAAGCTCCCACTTCGTGACCGGTGCGCCCGCGATGGCGGCGGAAAAGACGCCGGGAGCCTTTTCCAGTAGCTTCAACGACATATAGCCGCCATAGGACCAACCATAGGTCGCGATCCGGTGCGGGTCGACATAGGGCTGGTTCTTCAGCCATTCCACGCCTTTCAGTTGATCGTCCACCTCGACCGTGCCCATGGCGCGGAAGATATGATCCTCGAACGCCTTGCCGCGATCGGGCGTGCCCCGGTTGTCGATGGCGAAGACGACCCAGCCCTTGCTCACCAGATATTGGTAAATCGGCGCGCCCCACTGGTTCGTCACCTGTCGGCCGCCGCCAGGGCCGCCATAATGTAGCATGAAGACGGGGTAGCGTTTGCCCGGTTCCAGCGGTGGGGTCATGATGCGGACGTGCAGCGTGGTGCCGTCCCCGGCTTTCAGGGTATAGAAGCGCGTCTTTGCATGGTCGGCGAGATAAGGGGCGTAGGGATGTTCGCCCCGGATCGCGTTTTCCTCCAGCCATTGCAGTTGTTTGCCATTCGCGTCGGCGAGATAAACCTGCTTGGGCTGGTCCGTATTGCTGCGGGAGACGACGATCCGGCTCGCCTTGCCATCCATGACAGCATCGTTCCACCAACCATTCCGGGTGAGTTGGCGGAGTGGTCCCGCTTTGTCGATGGGGGCGACATAGACCTGCTGCTCCAGCGGAGTTTCGCGGTTGGCGGTGAAGTAGACAAGCCCTTTCGACTCATCGACCCCAATAATGTCGCGGACTTCCCAGTCACCACTGGTGAGGGGCGTCCATTGGCTGTCACGGATGTGATAGAGATGGCCATGGCCGGTCTTTTCCGACCACCAGAGGAAGCTGCCGTCGCTTAGCGGTGTGAAATTGTTGGAAAGATTGATCCAGCTTTTGGCGATTTCGGTGAGGACGACCTTCGCCTTGCCCGTCCTTGGATCGACGGCGAGGAGGTCCAGGCGTGTCTGATCGCGGTTTTCCCGCTGGACGTAGAGGGTTTTGCCATCCTTCGACCAGTCCACGCGGGCGAGATAAATGTCGCGATCGGGACCAAGGTCTACTTTAGTCTGACGGGTGCCGTCGGGCCTCATAATGTAGAGGTCGACAAGGGCATTGGCGGTGCCTGCGGCGGGGTAGCGTTGCTGGTAGACCTTCGTGCCCTCTCCGCCGATGGCGGTGCGGGTGACGATACCGACCGGGCTTTCATCCACCCGGGCGACGGCGATATGGGCTTCATCGGGCGCCCACCAATAGCCGGTGCGGCGATCCATTTCCTCCTGCGCGACGAATTCGGCGACGCCCCAGGTCAGCATGTCGCTGGCGTCGTTCGTAAGCTGCCGGGCTTTGCCATCTATGGGCTGAACGAAGAAATTACCCTCTCGGACATAGGAGACATAGCCGCCCTTGGGGCTGACGATACCGTTCAACTCACCTTCGGGCGTGTCGGTGAGGCGGGTGACTTTTCCGTCCAGTGCGGCAAGGTAGAGATCGCCGTCCACAGGGACCAGGATATTCCTGCCATCAGGCGCCCAGTCATAGGTCGCTATGCCGGAGCTGCCCGCAACGGAGCGGTCGCGTTCCCGCTGCATCTTTTCGGCTTCGGAAAGATCTGCTCCGGTTCCGGCCTTCTTCGAATCGACCAGCATCCGCTGCGCGCCCGTGGCCGTATCGACAGCCCAGAGATCGAGGCGATCTTTCTCATCTTCACGGGGCTTGAGCAGGGTGACGAGCTTTCCGTCAGGGGAAAGTTTCAGCGCACGGGGCTGGGGGCCGGAAAGGTCCGGGCTGGCGAAAACCCGCTCCAGCGTCAGCTTTCCCTGCGCCATGGCCGGGAGAGCCGGAACAGCCAACAGGGCCACGAGCGCGGTAGAGCGGGAGAGTTTGGAGGGCATCGTCATCCTTTCGCCTTGGCGCCCTCGCGCGGCCGCCAGATCAGGCGCACAGAATTAGCGTGCGTTGGATGAAAAGATCAATGCCGGGAAATATTATGTCCAGCCATGGCGGCAAGGCCATGGTGGGCGCGACAGGGATTGAACCTGTGACCCCACCCGTGTGAAGGGTGTGCTCTACCGCTGAGCTACGCGCCCGCTGAGGGAGGTGGGCCATTGGCATCCGTGGCGCAGCCTGTCAAGCAGGTGCGACGGGGCAAATTCACAAAATGGGTTTATGCCTCGCGCTTCTCGGCGCTATAGTCGGTCCGTTATCGAAAAGGAGTGTTTATTCCATGCGCCAAACCGCTGCCCTTGTGATTGCCGGGCTTCTTCTTTCCGCCCTGGCCGCCTGCAATACGGTCAAGGGGGCTGGCCGGGATATCGAATCCGTCGGCAGAGCTGGTGAAAAGGTCATCAACTGACCGGGACGGGATGTCGGATTATTCCCTGACTTATTGAAGGACGCGGCCGGCGACGGGCGCGTCCTTGAGCAAGCGGACGCCATCGCAATCGGGTTCCCCGCAGTCGCATGATTCGACAGTGTAGCGATTGCCGCACATCACCAGCACATCCTGGTCGAAGGAATAGTTGGAAATTCCCGCGCGCTCGACCTTTTCACGAGCTCTGGCCTTGAGGGACATGCACGTCCTTTCCGTGTTGCTGCGATGCACAATGCCAGAGTCGCAGGGCTTGTTCCAGTGGCCCGCGGGGGATCGTCTCCAAAATGACACAATTGGACGCCTGCCGGGCGATGCTTGCATGGCTGCGTTCTTCATCCCATATGCCGGGCCATGAACGACCAACGCAGTCATTCCATGCCGGTATGGCATGGCACCACCATCATGTCCGTCCGCAAGAATGGCAAAGTCGTCGTGGCCGGCGACGGACAGGTTTCCATGGGCCAGACGGTGATGAAGCCCAATGCCCGCAAGGTCCGCCGCTTGCATGACGGGTCGGTGATCGGCGGCTTTGCCGGAGCCACGGCGGATGCCTTCACCCTGTTCGAGCGGTTGGAGGCGAAACTGGAGCGGCATAACGGCCAGCTTATGCGCGCGGCCGTCGAACTGGCGAAGGATTGGCGGACGGATAAATATCTTCGTAACCTCGAAGCGATGATGATCGTCGCGGACAAGGATGTCACTTTGATCCTGACGGGCAATGGCGACGTGCTGGAACCATTGAACGGCGTGGCGGCGATCGGGTCGGGCGGGAATTACGCTCTGGCGGCGGCGCGGGCGCTGGTGGATTATGAAGAGGACGCCGAAGTCCTTGCCCGCAAGGCAATGGCGGTTGCCGCCGACATCTGCGTCTACACCAACGACCAATTGACCATCGAAGAACTGGCGAGCGCAACCTGACGCTTGCCGCCCTGTCTTTCTGCGGATTTCAAGACACGATCATGAACGACAACCTTACCCCCAAAGCCATTGTTTCGGCGCTCGACGCGCATATCATCGGACAGGCGGACGCCAAGCGCGCAGTCGCCGTGGCGCTGCGTAACCGCTGGCGACGCCAGCGCCTGCCCGCTGACCTGCGTGATGAGGTGACGCCCAAGAACATCCTGATGATCGGCCCCACCGGCTGCGGCAAGACGGAGATCAGCCGACGCCTCGCGAAGCTGGCCGATGCGCCCTTCGTCAAGGTGGAGGCGACCAAGTTCACCGAGGTCGGCTATATCGGTCGCGACGTCGAGCAGATCGTGCGCGATCTTGTCGAGGAAGCGGTGCGACTGGAACGCGACCGCCGCAGGGAAGCCGTGCGGGAGGCGGCGTCGGAGGCGGCGATGCAGCGGTTGCTGGACGCGCTCACCGGCAAGGAAGCGAGCGAAGCCACGCGTCTGTCCTTCCGTCAGCGGATCGAAAGCCACCAGATGAATGATGTGGAGGTGGAAGTGGAAGTCGCCGAGGCTCCCTCCATGCCCATGGAAATCCCCGGCATGGGTGGTCAGGTCGGCATGATAAACCTGTCCGACATGATGTCGAAGGCGTTTGGCCAGCAGCAGAAGAAGCGCCGCAAAATGCGCGTTGCCGACGCCTGGGACAAGCTGGTCGAGGAAGAACAGGACAAGAGGCTCGATCAGGACGATGTCGCTCGCGTCGCCATTGCAAGCGCGGAGCAGAACGGCATCGTTTTCCTCGACGAGATCGACAAGATCGCCGTCAGTGACGTGCGAGGCGGATCGGTAAGCCGCGAAGGCGTGCAACGCGACCTGCTGCCACTGATCGAGGGCACCACGGTTTCGACCAAATATGGGCCGCTTAAGACCGATCATATCCTCTTCATCGCATCGGGTGCCTTCCATGTGGCAAAGCCCAGCGACCTTCTGCCCGAATTGCAGGGGCGTTTGCCAATCCGCGTGGAATTGAAGGCGTTGACCGAGGATGACTTCGTGGCGATCCTGTCGGACACGAAGGCCAGCCTCGCGGCGCAGTATCGGGCGCTGCTGGCGACGGAAGGCGTCACCATCGATCTGACCCCCGATGGCATACGCGCCGTCGCGCGCATCGCGGCGGAAGTAAACGGCGAAGTGGAGAATATCGGAGCGCGCCGTTTGCAGACGGTCATGGAAAAGCTGCTGGAAGATGTGAGCTTTGAAGCGGAGGACCGGCAGGGCGAAACGCTGGTCATCAATCAAGCCTATGTCGAAGGGCAATTGAGCAGCATCGCGCGGGACACGGATCTCAGCAAATATGTGCTTTAAGGGCCGTGCGGGGATGGCGGTCGCTTTCTCGACACGGAGCGCCCTTCCTTTTGCTGCCACCGTCATGAAGGATGCAGGCCGTGAATGAAGCGGGAATCGAAACGTTGGAGATCAAGGGTTTCGATGGCCTGCCCATTGCTGTGCATGTAATGGGCGAAGGACGCGACGTGGTGCTGATCCACGGTTATTTTTCCAACGCCTACACCAATTGGATACGCTATGGCCACGCGGCGAAGCTGGTGGAGCATGGCTTCCGCGTCATCATGCCGGACCTGAGAGGGCATGGCGAAAGCGGAAAGCCCCACGATGTCGAGGCCTATCCCGCCGATGCCCTGATGCAGGACGGTTTTGCCCTGGTGGAGCAGTTGGGCCTTACCGATTTTGATCTGGGCGGCTATTCGCTGGGCGCGCGCACCGCGGTTCGCATGGTGGTGAACGGAGCCGCGCCGCGCCGCCTGATCGTGGCGGGCATGGGCGTGGAAGGACTGGTCGATACCCATGGCAAGGGTGGCTATTACCGCAATGTGCTCACCAATCTCGGCACGTTCGAGCGCGGCACGTCCGAATGGATGACCGAAGCCTTCCTCAAGACGACCAAGGGCGATCCGGTCGCTCTGCTGCACATATTGAAAACTTTCGTGGATACGGAACGGGAGGCGTTAGCTTCCATTGTCCAGCCCACCGCCGTCATCTGCGGCCAGGAAGATCAGGATAATGGCAGTGCTTTAGCTTTGGCCGAAGCGTTGCCGGATGGACGTTATATCGAGATTCCCGGCAATCATATGAATGCCGTCACGCGTAAGGAACTAGGACAGGCCATGACGGATTTCCTGTCCGCTTGACTGTATCGCTTCGCTAAGTCACTTTGGCCCCATAGAGACATCTGCAAGGGGCTGTTTCCATGAAAATGCTTGCTTCCATGGCCGTGCTTTCGGCCGCGCTCGTCGTTTCCCCGGCCGTGGCCCAGCAGGAGACGACGCCTCCGGCCACCAACGCCAACGCTTTCCTCGAAAAGGCGGAAAAGGCGATGTTCGATCAGTCATTGGTTCAAAACCATGCGGACTGGATCAATGCCACCTACATCAATGACGATAGCGACGCGCTGGCCGCTTATTTCGGGGCGATCCGCACGCGAATGACAGTGGACTATGCGCTGGAGGCGGCGAAATTCGCGGACGCGCCGGGGCTGAGCGCGGAAACGAAGCGGCGACTGCTGATGCTGCGGACCGCACTGACATTGCCTGCTCCGACGACGCCGGGGGCGGCGGATGAGTTGAACAGCCTCGCGACCAGCCTGCAATCGGCTTATGGCAAGGGAAAAGGGACTTTACGCGGCCAGCCCATCAACGGCAGCGATATCGAAGCCGCCATGGGCACCAGTCGCAACCCCGATGAACTCAAGGAAATGTGGGTGAGTTGGCACGACAATGTCGGCGCGCCGATGCGGCAGGATTATACGGAGCTGGTTTCTATCGCCAATGCCGGAGCGAAAGAACTGGGCTTTGCCGATACGGGAGCTATGTGGCGATCCAAATATGACATGCCGGCCGATGATTTCGCCAAGCTGACCGACAGGATATGGGCGGAAGTGAAGCCGCTCTATAACGATCTGCATTGCTACACCCGCACCAAGCTCAACGAGAAATATGGCAATCCGGTGCAGCCCGACAACGGGCCGATCCGCGCCGACCTATTGGGCAATATGTGGGCGCAGGAATGGGGCAATATCTATGACATTGTTGCGCCCAAGGGCATTGGCGACCTTGGCTATGACATTGGCGACTTGCTGACGGCCAGGGGATATGATCCGATAAAGATGGTGAAGGCGGGCGAAGGCTTTTACAGTTCGCTGGGATTCAAGCCGCTGCCGCAGACATTCTGGGACCGCTCGCAGATCGTAAAGCCGCGAGACCGCGACGTGGTGTGTCATGCTTCGGCATGGGATCTCGATAATAAGGACGACATCAGGATCAAGATGTGCACGAAGGTCAACAGCGACGATTTCGTGACTATCCATCATGAACTGGGCCATAACTATTATCAGCGCGCCTATCAGAACCATCCTTACCTGTATCTGGATGGCGCCAATGACGGCTTCCATGAGGCGATCGGGGATTTCGTCGCGCTGTCGATCACGCCGGATTATCTGGTGAAGATCGGGCTGCTCGATGCAACAAAGGTGCCGGGCCCGGACAAGGATATGGGGCTGCTGCTGCGGCAGGCGATGGACAAGGTAGCCTTCCTGCCCTTTGGCCTGCTGATCGACAAGTGGCGCTGGGGCGTGTTCGACGGGACCATCGCGCCGGATCATTATGAACAGGCGTGGAACGATCTGCGCCGCCAGTATCAGGGCATCGTCCCGCCGGTGTCCCGCGATGAGACGGCGTTCGATCCCGGCGCCAAATTTCATATCCCCGGCAATACGCCCTATACACGGTATTTCCTGGCGCGCGTCCTTCAGTTCCAATTCTATGAGACAGCGTGCAGGCAAGCCGGATGGAAAGGGCCGCTCCATCGCTGTTCTTTTTATGGAAACAAGGCAGTAGGGCAGAAACTTAACACTATGCTCGAAATGGGGGCTTCCAAGCCATGGCCGGATGCGTTGCAGGCTTTCACCGGTCAGCGGGATATATCAGGCAAAGCGTTGCTCGCATATTTTGCGCCTTTGCAGAAATGGTTGCAGGAACAAAATAAAGGAAAGTCTTGCGGCTGGTAATCGTAAAGTAAAGGCATTAATGGGTAGGACCTGTGAACCCTGCCATCATTCTCCTTGCCCTGCTTTTCTTCACCAGTGCGATTATGGCAATCGCTATGGGGATCGCCTGGACGCAATTCGGTCGCCATCGCCATGTGCGAAGCTGGGCGATCGCTTATTGCATATCGGTCGTTCAATGGGCGCTGAACGGCGCTGGACTGTATTTTGGCAGCCCATTGTTGATCAGTATGACGGCGCTGGCAATCATGGCCAGCGCCACCTTCACCTTTATCGGCGTTCGGCAGCGGGCGGGGAGAGCAGTTCCCTGGCGGTGGCTGCTTGTGCCGATCATTCCGTGTGCGATCGTGGGGGTTTATGCGGCTTTGACAAGAAATGGACCGCTACAGGGGATGGCGATCCCCGGATATGCCGGCATCATGATGCTGAGCTCGGCTGCCGCGCTGTGGCCACGGGGCCGCCGCTTCAGCGCGCCGGAAATGGCTTTCTTCGCCCTGCTGTTGCTGTTCGCTGTCTTTGAAGCTTGTCTGGCGACCAGCGCGGGCCTGAACTGGGGAGGACAGCAAGACGCCATGGACAGCTACCGGGTGATCATGGCGTTAGGCTTACCATCAATCTACGTAGGCACCTGCGTTTCGGCCGTGCTCGTCGTCGCGGGGGACCTGGCCCATGAACTGCGCCTCAGGATGCAGCGCGATGTGCTGACCGATGCGCTCAACCGCCTGGGCCTGGAGGCAGCTACCGCGCGCGCAATTGCCAATGCCAAGCGGCATGGTCGTCCGCTGACACTGGTCATTTGCGATTTGGATGGCTTCAAGGCGCTGAATGACAACCATGGTCATATTGCGGGAGACGCGGCCCTGCGGAGTTTCGTCCAACTGGTGACAGCGACGATCCGGCGAGGGGATATTGTGGGCCGCCTGGGTGGCGACGAATTCGGGTTACTTCTGGTGGACAGCGATTCCACCTCGGCCGCTGACGTCATGGAGCGCATTCGCATGGAGATTGGCTGCATGGCATTGCCGCAAGCGCCGCAGGTGAAATTGCAGGCCAGCTTTGGTATCGCGGACCTGCATGAAAAGGACGAATGTCTGGACGATATGGTCGCGCGCGCCGATAGCGCGCTCTATCGGGCCAAGAAGGACGGCAAGGATCGGGTCCGCATCTGGCGTGCAGCCGCCTAACTCCGATCAACGGAAGGGCGGCTCGTTAAAGGCTCTCAATTTGCGGCTGTGCAGCCGGGGGCCTTCCTGACGCAACAGTTCACAGGTTTCTATGCCCACACGCAAATGTCCTGCAATCGCCTCTTCATAGAAGCGATTGGCCTGACCGGGCAGTTTCAGCTCACCATGGATAGGCTTGTCGGAAACGCAGAGCAAAGTTCCATAGGGCACGCGAAACCGATATCCCTGCGCTGCGATGGTCGCCGATTCCATATCTATCCCGACCGCGCGCGAAAGGCTGAAGCGCAGGGCGGAATGGGAATAACGCAATTCCCAATTGCGATCATCGGTGGTCACAACCGTTCCGGTGCGAAGGCGGCGCTTGAAGTCCTCAGGCTTTCCGCCTCCCAAGACGGTTTCTGCGGCTTTTGCGAGGGCGACCTGCACTTCGGCAATGGCAGGAACGGGAATTTCGGGCGGCAGCATCTCGTCCAGCACATGATCGTCGCGAAGATAGGCGTGGGCGAGCACATAATCGCCGATCCGCTGACTGGGGCGCAATCCGCCGCAATGACCGATCATCAGCCACGCTTCCGGGCGCAGAACCGCGAGATGATCGCAGATCGTCTTGGCGTTGGACGGACCCACGCCGATATTGACCAAGGTGATCCCGCTGCGGTCGGGAGCGATCAGGTGATAAGCGGGCATTTGATGCTTGCGCCAGGCGCTGTCGGCTATCATTCGGGCCGGGTCAGCCGTTTCCGGGGTTACATAGACGCTGCCTGCTCCCGAAAGAGCGGTGAAGCGGCTGTCGGGCCGCTGCATTTCTTCGCAGGCCCATGCGACGAATTCATCCACATAGCGATGATAGTTGGTGAACAGGATGTATCGTTGGACATGCTCAGGCGGCGTGCCCGTATAATGCTTCAGGCGCGCTAGAGAAAAGTCCGTCCGCAGGCCGTCGAACAGGGCAAGCGGGCGATCCCCTTCCGCATCAGGCGCAAACAGGCCGTCAGCGATTTCATCCCCGATTTCGGCCAGTTCGGTCGCGGGGAAATAGCGCGCCAGTTCCGTCGGCGGGATGCCGTCCAGCGCGCTGATGTCGAGGCCGTCGAGCACATAGGGAAAAGGGATCTGCTGATCGCTAAGGCCGATGTTCACCTCCACGCCATAGTCGCGAACCAGAAGATCGATTTGTTCGGCGAGATAATCGGCGAACATGGAGGGGCGGGTGATAGTGGTGACATAGCGTCCCGGCTTCGACAACCGGGCAAAGGATCGTCCGGGCGGAGGCGCGTCGGAATCGCCATTGTGGATGATCCGAAGTTCTGGATAGCAGAAGCGCGGTTTGTCAGCACCGTCGGTGGCCGGCACACTGCCGTCGCGGGCATAGACACGTATCGCTTCACGCAGGTCTTCGATGGATTTCCTGTAAATTCGGTCGAGTTGCGTGACGGCGGCGCGGCCAATGCTTTGTGTCATCGGCTTTGATTACATGAGGGACGTGAAGGAGTGAAGGCAGATGCTCCATCGCCATGCGCTCGCGCTGTTGGAGGCAAGCGCATGGCCGTAGGAAATCAAAGCTGTTCGAGCATATGTTCGGCCGAAGAGAGCTTGAAATCGCCAGGTGCTTCCACATTCAACTGATCGACGACGCCATCCCGGACCACCATCGAAAAACGCTGGCCGCGCGTGCCCATGCCGAATTTGCTGCCGTCCATGACCAGATCCACGGCTTTGGCGAAATCCCCGTTGCCATCGGCGAGCATCGTGACCTTGCCTTGCGCGCCGGCCGATTTCCCCCATGCATCCATGACGAAAGCGTCGTTGACGGCGGTGCAGGCGACTTCATCGACGCCTTTTTGCTTCAGCGCATCGGCCTTTGCGATGAAGCCGGGCAAATGCTTGGCGGAGCAGGTGGGCGTGAAGGCGCCGGGGACCGAAAATAGTGCAACGGTCCGTCCGGCGAAAAATGCGTCGAAATCGACCTGCTCCGGCCCGTTTTCCGTCATCTTCGCAAATGTAGCAGCGGGAAGGCGATCGCCTTTTGCTATCGTCATGTCAATCTCTCCTGGCCTGTGAGGAACGGGAGGTCGGCGCTCCCACGGTCGGTGTCAAGGGCAGGGCCGCCACGGAATCTTTCAGGTTGCTTGCCTTGAACTCAGGACAGAGGGGCTTTGGCAATAAGCAAACAGTGCGTATAGTCGGTGCATGGATGACGTACGTTTTTATGGCGGCCAGTTCCTGTTGGCCCTGCCCGGAATGGCGGATTGGCGTTTCAACCATTCCGTAATCGCCCTTTGCGTACATGACGAAAATGGCGCGCTCGGCATTTCCGTGGGGGAGGAAATGGATGGGGTCACTCTGCGCGATCTTCTCGAAAGTTTCGAGATAGACGCTTCCGATGTGCCCGACCGCCCCGTTTTGCGCGGTGGCCCTGTGGAACCGCGGCGAGGATTCGTCCTTCATTCCCTGGACTGGGCCGGGCAGGAGATGATCCAGGTCGGAGATAAATGGGGTTTGTCAGGCTCGCTCGACATATTGAAGGCCATTGCCGTGGGAAGGGGCCCAAGCCGTTATCTCGTGGCTTTGGGCTATGCGGGCTGGGGGACTGGACAGCTGGAGAAGGAAATGACCGGCGATAGCTGGTTCCTTGCCGATGGCGACACGGACCTGTTGTTCGACACCCCGGCAGATAGGAAATGGTCCACGACCTTCGCTGCGGCCGGGATCGATGCATCCCATCTGGTGAGCGGCGCGGGATCGGCCTGATGTCCACACCTACATAAAGAAAAGTTTATATCGAGTTGCCATGGTTCGCTTCGATTGATAAAGCGGCCTTATCCGCGGCGCTTGAGGCGTCGGCAATTCTAGTTCGATGGAGACTTCCCTTGGCAACCGCTCCCGCCGCTCAAGCGCAGGATTATGTGATCCGCGACATCAGCCTTGCCGATTTCGGCCGCAAGGAAATCGAGATTGCCGAAACCGAAATGCCCGGCTTGATGGCGCTGCGTGAGGAATTCGGCGCAGCCAAGCCGCTCAAGGGCGCGCGCATTACTGGATCGCTGCACATGACGATCCAGACCGCCGTGTTGATCGAGACGCTGGCAGAGCTGGGCGCGGAAATCCGCTGGGCTTCGTGCAATATCTTCTCGACTCAGGACCACGCCGCCGCCGCCATTGCGGCGAAGGGCATCCCCGTCTTTGCCGTGAAGGGCGAGACGCTGGAGGAATATTGGGACTATGTCATCCGCATCTTCGATTGGGGTGACACGACCTGCAACATGATCCTGGACGACGGCGGCGACGCCACCATGTTCGCGCTGTGGGGTGCGCGGGTCGAGGCCGGGGAAGAATTGTTCACGCCGACCAATGAGGAAGAGGAAATCTTCGTCGCGACGCTGAAGCGTTTCCTTGCCGAACGTCCGGGCTACCTGACGCAGACCGTCAAGGCGATCAAGGGCGTGTCGGAGGAAACCACCACCGGCGTCCATCGCCTTTATGAACTGGCGAAGAAGGGCAAACTGCCTTTCCCGGCGATCAACGTGAACGACAGCGTCACCAAGTCGAAGTTCGACAACCTCTATGGCTGCAAGGAATCGCTGGTCGATGCGATCCGCCGCGCCACCGATGTGATGTTGGCGGGCAAGGTCGCTGTCGTCGCGGGTTTCGGCGATGTGGGTAAGGGCAGCGCCGCTTCGCTCCGCAATGGCGGCGCCCGCGTGCTGGTGACGGAAGTCGATCCGATCTGCGCGCTTCAGGCGGCGATGGAGGGCTATGAAGTCGTGACGATGGAAGAAGCGGCGACCCGCGCCGACATCTTCGTCACCGCGACCGGCAATGCCGACGTCATCACCGTCGATCACATGCGCGCGATGAAGAATATGGCGATCGTCTGCAACATCGGCCATTTCGACAGCGAGATCCAGATTGCGGGCCTCAGCAACATGAAGTGGACCGAGATCAAGCCGCAGGTCGATGAAGTCGAATTCGCCGACGGCAAGAAGATTATCGTCCTGGCGAAGGGCCGTCTGGTCAATCTCGGCTGCGCTACGGGCCATCCCAGCTTCGTGATGTCGTCCAGCTTCACCAATCAGGTGCTGGCGCAGATCGAACTGTGGACCAAGGCGGACGAATATAAGAACGAAGTCTATGTCCTGCCCAAGCATCTGGACGAAAAGGTCGCGGCGCTTCACCTCGATAAGCTGGGCGTGAAGCTCAGCAAGCTGACGACAAAGCAGGCGGCTTATATCGGCGTCGGCGTCGACGGACCGTTCAAGCCGGATCACTACCGCTATTGATGAAGGCTTTGGGGGAAGGGATCCTTCCCCCTCGGCTCCTTGCGGTCCCATGGCGGACCATAAAAACTTTCTGCCAGCCGCTTCACCCTGCCTGCGAGTTGGGATAGTCCCATGACGATCATGAGCAGGGGTTCCCACGTCGACATAACGGTGAAGAAGGCGCAATGACGCCAATAACCCCGCTTGCCGCCGTCCTGCTGGGCATTGTGCTGGCCATTTGGCTGGCGGCGGCGATATGGGCGCTCATGAACGGCTACCGCATGCGCCGCGAAGGGACGCAGGCGCAGGGGCAGTTCGATCGCCTGTCCATATTGCTGGGTTCCGCCCCGGCAGCCCCTGTCATCATTCATGCCGACGGTCATCTGGAAGCATCCGACCGGCTGGCGAAATGGCTTGGCAAGGACCGGGTTCCCGCTTTCCTGTCCGAATTGATCGCGGAAGATGGCGGATTGGAATCGGATGACGCCGCGGCATTGGGCCGGGAAATCGCGGCCGCCCAAAGAGCGGGGAAGAGTTTTGCACTGCCGATTCGGGGCGTGGGTTCAGCGCGGCTGTTGCTCGTCCGGGGCGCTCCGGCAGGCCCTATGCTGGCGTCGAACGGCGGGGTCGTCTTGTGGATATTCGACGCGACCGACAGCCAGGCCGAAATCGAAACGCTGAAAGGCACGGTCGAACAGCTTCGTGATGCTTTGCAGGCCATGGCCGGACTGGTGGAGGCCGCGCCATTCCCCATGTGGCACCGCACGGCGGACATGCGCCTCAGCCTCGTTAACTCGGCCTATGTCCATGCCGTCGACGGGAGCAGCGCCCGGGAAATTATCGAAAGCGGCACGGAACTGGTGGAAACTGTCGGCGGGATTACGCCGCAGAGCGCCGCCGCCGAAGCCATGGCGGAAGGCGGCCCGGTCACGCGAATGGTTCCCGCCACGATTGATGGTGAGCGCAGGACGATGCGCGTTGTTGACGTGCCGCTTGGCGCCGCGGGCGTTGCGGGGTTCGCCATGGACCAGCATGAACTGGAACAGGCGCGGGTCGAACATCGGCGGCTGGAGGCGGCGCAACGCGATCTGCTGGATCGCCTGTCTGCCGGGGTCGCGCGCTTCGGGCCCGATCGTGCCCTGCGTTTCTGGAACCAGCCTTTCATCAGCCTGTTCGGGCTCAATCAGGATCGGTTGGTCGATGGCCCGTTGTTCGAGCGGGTTCTCGACCAGATGCGCGATGCGCGGCGCGTGCCGGAACATCGGGATTTCCCGGCCTGGCGCGGGGAGCGCCGGGAATGGTTCCTTTCGCCCGATCCGTTGGAGGAAACCTGGCTGCTGGCGGATGGCACGCATTTGCGGGTCTATGCCCAGCCTCTGCCCGATGGCGGGTTGCTGCTGATTTTTGAAGACCGGACGGAACAGGTCCAGTTGTCGAGCGCGCGCGATACGCTGCTGCGGGTGCGGACGGCGACGTTCGACAATCTGTTCGAATCAATCGGCGTGTTTTCCTCCGATGGGCGGCTGTCTCTGTGGAACAGCCGGTTCCAGACGACATGGGGCCTGCCGGAGGAAATGCTGGCGGCCCATCCGCGCATCGACGATCTGATGCAGGCGGTGCAGTCGCGCCTCGCCAAGCCGCAGCAAGTCAATCTCGTTCGCGAACTGGTGCGGGCCGCCACGCTCGAACGTAAGCAGCGCGTGGGACATGTCGGGTTTGCCGATGGCCATATCTTCGAATTCGCGGCGATCCCGTTGCCGGACGGCAATGCGCTCTTCACCATGCTGGACGTGACCGACAGCCGCCGCGTCGAACAGATATTGCGCGACCGCAATGAAGCTCTTGAGCAGGCGGATAAGGTCAAGACGGCCTTTGTCGCCAATATGAGCTATGAACTTCGAACGCCGCTTACCACCATTTCCGGGTTCGCCGAGATGATGAGCGCAGGCTATGCCGGAGCACTCAGCGAAACGGCGAAGGACTATGTCGATGGCATCCTTCAAAGCACGTCCCGGCTGGGGATGATGATCGACAATGTGCTCGACCTGACGCAGGGGGAAGCCGGAACGCTTTCCATCGAACATGCTTCCGTCGACCTGACCGCGCTGGCGCGGGAAAGCGCGGCGCGGATCGCACTGGCGGCAAAGGCAAAGGGGATCGATCTGGCGGTTTCCCTTCAGGATACATTGGGCGCCGTGCAGGGCGATGCCCGCCGTATCGGCCAGGCGCTGGATCATCTGCTGGAAAATGCCGTAAGCTATTGCGGCAACGGCGCACGCGTCCTGCTGCACGGAGACGGCGACGCGGACAGGGCACGGCTGGTAGTGTCGGACAATGGCCCCGGCATCAGGATCGAGCGCCAGTCGGCGATTTTCGACCCGGCGGCACGAGCGGAGCAGGCGCGGCAGGGCGGAAAGGCAGGCATCGGCCTGCCCCTCGCCAAGCAACTGATCGAAGCGCATGGCGGCGCTTTTCAGCTTGCTTCGGAACCGGGGCAGGGCACCATGACGGTCATGGAATTGCCCCGTGGCTGAGGAGATGATCGACCTCCCCGATGAAGACGCCATGCTGAAGCTGGGGGCCGCGTTGGCGAGCCATGTCCGCATCGGCGACGTCATTGCGCTGGAAGGCGGATTGGGTGCGGGCAAGACTACCCTGACGCGCGGCATATTGGAAGCATTGGGGTTGGAAGGAGAAGCGCCCAGTCCCAGCTTCGCCCTGGTTCAGCCTTATGATATTCCCGAGGTGCGGCTGCCCGTCACGCATATCGATCTTTATCGCATAGATGATCCCGCCGAAATCGCGGAGCTGGGGCTGGATGATTATCTGACGGACAGCCTGCTCGTCATCGAATGGCCTGAGAGGCTGGGCAATGCCTTATGGTCCCATGCTCTGCGGCTGCACATAGATATCGCACCTGGTGGCGGTCGGCGCTTGACAGCACGGCTTTCCGAAGATTGGAAAGAGCGATGGTCAAAGATATGATCCCACCCGCTGCCGCCCCCGATTTTCTGAAGCGCGCGGGATGGGGTGACGCCGCGATAGTCCCCCTCGCGGGCGATGCTTCCTTCCGGCGCTATTTCCGAGTGCTCGATGGGTCGCGCCGGGCCGTTTTGATGGATGCGCCGCCGCCGCATGAAGATCCGCGTCCCTTCATCACGATCGCGGAGCATCTGTTGGGGCAGGGTTTCGCGGCTCCGGCGATCTATGCCCGCGATCTGGAGGATGGGCTGGTCCTGTTGGAGGATTTCGGTGATCTGCGGGTCAAGGAATTCGTGGAGGATAATCCCGATCAGGAACAGGAGGTCTATGCGCGCGCGATCGCGTTGCTGGCGGACCTGCACAGGCTTCCGGCCGGGAACCTGCCTCCCTATGACCGCGCCGTGTATCAACGCGAAACCGGCCTCCTGACGGAGTGGTATTGTCCCGCTGCGGAGATGGAAGTGGATGGCGCGGGCTATGTTCGCGCCTGGGACGCGGTTCTGCCGTTGGTCGAGCGGTCGGCCAGCCCATCGGTGACGGTCCTGCGGGACTATCATGCGGAAAATATCATGCTGATCGACCGCCCTTCCATGCGCGGATTAGGACTGCTGGATTTCCAGGACGCCTTTACCGGACATCCGGGCTATGATCTGGTATCGCTATTGCAGGACGCCCGTCGGGACGTCTCGCCGGAGACGGAGGCGGCAATGCTGGCTCTTTACCGGGAGATGGCTTCCCCACCATCCGATTTCGATGCCGCCTATGCCGTGCTGGGGGCCCAGCGCAATGCAAAGATCATCGGCATTTTCACGCGGCTCTGGAAGCGAGACGGCAAGCCGCGCTACCTGTCGTTCATGCCACGAATGTGGGCATTGCTGGAACGTGATCTGGCGCATCCTGCGCTGGAGCCGGTTGCCGACTGGTTCGCCGCTAATATCCCGTCGGAAAAGCGCCACCATGCGCTGGCCGGGTTCGCACCCGCATGATCGACACCGCGATGCTGATGGCGGCCGGGCTTGGCAAGCGCATGCGGCCATTGACCGCGACACGCCCCAAGCCATTGGTGAAGGTGGCAGGCAAACCCCTGATGGATCACGCATTGGATCGATTGGAGGCCGGGGGCATCCGCAAGGTGGTGGTCAACGTCCACTATCTGGCCGATACGGTTGAAGCCCATCTGCTCACCCGCAAAGGCGAGGTTGATTTCCTCATTTCCGACGAGCGCCGCCTTTTGCTGGAAACAGGCGGCGGGCTGATGAAGGCCAAGCCGCTGTTGGGTGACAGACCATTCATATGCGCGAACAGCGACAATCTCTGGATTGACGGACCACAGGAAACGCTGGGTGCGATGCAGGACATATGGGATCCCGCCCGCATGGACGCATTGCTGCTTCTGGTGCCTTTGGCCCGGGCCAATTGCCATAGCGGACCGGGCGATTTTCATATGGATGCAAAAGGGCGGCTTACACGTCGCAAGCCTTCCCATGTCGCGCCCTTCGTTTTCACCGGAGTCCAGATCATGTCGCCAGCTTTGCTGGCCGATCCGCCATCCGACGTGTTTTCCACCAACATCTTCTGGAACCGAGCCATGGAAGCGGGACGGCTCTATGGCATTGCCCATCAGGGATTATGGTTCGATGTCGGCACGCCGCGGGCCATTCCAGTCGTGGAATCCATGTTGAGCCATGGGTGATAGCAGCCGCCTCACGCTGTTCAACATACCCGCGCACCGTTCCTTTTCCGATGCGCTGGTCACCGGCATCCTTGCCCAGCACGGCGGAGACCCGATAAAACTGGCGCAGGGCATGGTGCTGTTGCCCAGCAACCGGGCGATCCGGTCGATAAGTGACGCTTTCGTACGAAAATCGGGCGGCGGATTGCTGTTGCCCCGACTGGTCGCGCTGGGCGATGCGGAACTCGGCGAACAGATAGGCGGCGCGCTCGATCCCTTGGGCGAGCAGGATGCCATTCCTCCTTCGGTCGGAATGATGCAGCGCCAGATGATCCTGGCACGGCTGGTTCAGGAAGCATCGCCCAGACCGCTGGATGTCGGGCAGTCGCTTCAGCTTGCCCAGGCGCTGGGCTCAGTTCTGGACCAGATGCAGGTGGAGCGGATTCCCGTCGCGGCTCTTCAGGATCTTCAACTTTCAGAAGCGCTTTCCGCCCATTGGCAAAGGTCGCTGAACCTGCTGTCCATCCTCCTCCATCGTTGGCCCCAGGAATTGAAGCGGCTGGGCTGCATCGATCTTGCCGAGAGAAGGAACAGGCTGTTCGATCGCGTGGCGGAGCGATGGAAGGAAAATCCGCCAGGACATTTCGTCATTGCGGCGGGCGTGTCCACGGCTGCGCCCGCCGTTGCGGGGCTTTTGCGGCGCATCGCCATCATGCCGAACGCCATGGTCGTTTTTGCGGGCCTCGATCAGAATATGGACGAGGGCGCGTGGAAGGCCATCGGCCCCTTCGAGGCGGACCCGGTGACGGGGCGCGTTCCGGCTGGCCATGAAACCCATCCTCAATTTGCCCTGAAACGCCTGCTCGACCGGATGAGCGCCACCCGCGACGATGTGGCCCAGTGGCGTTGGGGGAGCGAACATGATGCGCGCGCGGTGCGGGGGCGCAACATTTCCAATGCCATGCTGCCGCCGCGCCTGACGACGCGTTGGCGCGATCTAAAAGCGGCCGACCGCTCGCTGGCGGGTGTGGAGGCGTTGGAAGTCGCCACGCCGGGCGAGGAAGCGCAGGCTATCGCGATTGCCTTGCGTGAAGCATTGGAGACCGAGGGGAAAACCGCGGCGTTGGTAACGCCTGATCGGCAATTGGCGGTCCGTGTCTCGGCTCATTTGAAAAGATGGGGCATAGAGGCGGATGATTCGGCAGGTCAGGCCCTTTCCCGCTTGCCGCCGGGCACATTGTTGATCGCGATGGCACAGGCGGTCGCAGAACGCTTCGCGCCCGTCGCATTGCTGGCGCTGTTGAAGCATCCGCTGGTCATGCGCGGCGCCGATCGCCTGCCCTGGCTTGAACAGGTCAGAGGTCTTGACCTTCTGTTGCGCGGCCCCAGACCTCAGGCTGGCCTGAACGGCATAGACCTGTTGCTCGCCCCTCGCGATGGCGAGGACAGACAGAAAGATCTGCGGACGCGTATAGCCGCGTGGTGGCCGCAGGCCCGTTCCTTGCTCGCTCCGCTCGAAGCGGCTTTTACCGGCGCTCTCGATCTTTCCGCGCAACTTTCCGCCGTTCGAGAACAGGCGGGGTTGCTGACGCGCGATGCTGTTTGGTCGGGGCATCAGGGCCGCATGGCAGCCGATCTGTTCGCGGAGATGGAGGCGTTTGCGGGCGATGGGCCGATTCAGGCTGATATTCGCGCGCTTCCGATGGTGCTGGATCACATGCTGGCCGGCTTATCCGTGCGCCCGCCGCAGGGCGGCCATCCGCGCATTGCCATATTGGGCCTGATCGAAGCGCGATTGATGCAGGCCGATTTCATGATCCTGGGCGGCCTCAATGAAGGGGTGTGGCCGGGCATGCCCACCCCCGATCCGTGGCTGGCGCCCAGCATCCGTAAGGAATTGGGATTGCCCGGACTGGAAAGCCGCATCGGACTGGCGGCACATGATTTCGCGAGCGGACTGGGCGCTCCGCAAGTCCTGATCACGCGCGCGCGGCGAGGGGCCGGGGGGCCGGCGGTGGCGTCGCGTTTCTGGCTGCGGCTCAAGGCCATGGCCGGGCCACAATGGAAATCGGCGGATCGCTATGCCGAACTTGCCCGGAACATCGACCGTCCCAATTTCGTCCGGCCTGCCGAGCGCCCCAGACCCGCGCCGCCTGCCTCGATCCGGCCAAAGCTAGTGCCGGTTACCGATGTCGACCGCCTGAAGGCCGACCCTTACGCCTTTTATGCGCGCCGCATCCTGCGGCTTTCCCGGCTCGACCCGGTGGATGCCGATGCGGGGCCTGCCTGGCGGGGGACCGCCGTGCATGAAATCCTCCAACGCTGGGCGGAAACGGCTACGCTTGAACCGGCGGATCTGGAAAGCCGCGCAAAGGCGATGTTCGAGCGGCCGGAAGTCCATCCCTTGCTGCGCGCGCTATGGCAACCGCGCCTGATGGAAGCTATCCGATGGATCGCTTCGGGAGTGGCCAGGGATAAGGCGGAAGGGCGGACCATCCTGGCGGTTGAAAGCGAGGGCAGGGCGGAAATCGGTGGCATCACCCTGACAGGAAAGGCTGACCGCATCGACCATATGCCCGACGGAACGCTGGCCATCGTCGATTACAAGACGGGCAAACCACCCAGCGCGAAGCAGGTCCGGGCCGGATTTGCGCTCCAGCTCGGGCTGTTGGGGCTGATTGCTGAACATGGCGGCTTTCCGGGCATCGAAGGCCGCCCTGTCGCCGGATGCTTTGAATATTGGTCGCTGGCCAAGAAGGGCGATGCCTTCGGCTATCGGGAAAGCCCGGTCGATCCGCTGGGCAAGAGGGACAAGATTGTGACGGCCGAATTCACTACCTATGTCCATGGTCTCTTCGATCAGATCGCGGCGGATTATCTGAACGGAACCACACCCTTCGAGGCTCAGGTCAATCCGGAAGTGGCCAATTATGGTGATTATGACCAGTTGATGCGGCTGGAGGAATGGTATGGCCGCGACGATGGTTAGGAAAGTAAGCTCACTTCAGCCGCTCGCCGGGGAGCAGGCGCTGGCGGCGGCGCCCGACGCGCATGTCTGGCTGTCGGCTTCGGCGGGCACGGGGAAGACCCATGTGCTGACGGCCCGCGTCTTTCGCCTCTTGCTTCAGGGCGTGCGGCCGGAAAATATCCTCTGTCTCACCTTTACCAAGGCCGGGGCCGCTGAAATGGCGGATCGTGTCCATGACCGGCTGGCGGCATGGGTGCAGATGGAAGAGCCCGACCTCTTCAACGACCTGGCTGCATTGGGAGAGGATGGGGGGCCGGAGGCACGCGACCGCGCCCGCCGGCTCTTTGCCGAAGTGCTGGAATCGACAGGCGGCGGTCTGCATATCCAGACGATCCATGGCTTTTGCCAGCAGTTGCTGACCTCTTTTCCTTTGGAAGCGGGGCTCACGGCCGGTTTCCGTCCGCTCGATCAGCGGGAGCAGGCTGCCCTGGCGCGGCAGGTTCTGGCCGACCTCGCGGTGGAGGCGGACGAGAATGGAGACGTTGCCCTTACGTCCGCATTGCAGGCACTCAGCCTGCGATTGGGAGAGGCGGGGGCGGAGCATTTTCTCCTGCGAAGCGCGGCGCGTCTGGATGCTCTCAATGGCTTGCCGGAGGATATCGGCCCCTGGCTGATGGCCGCCCTTGAACTACCGGCCGGCGATATTGACCAATGGTTGGCGCTGCAATGCGACGACGCCATTTTTGACGTGCGGACCCTGACCGCTATCGCGCAGGCCAATGCGGATTGGGGCACGGGGCGCGGGTTGGAGCGATGCCAACGCATTGCGCGATGGCGTGCCCTTGCACCGCTGGAGCGCGCCGCGTCGTTGCACGATCTGCATACCGCATGGGCCAAGGCGGACGGCGATCTCATCTCCGCCAAGGGCTGGGTTCCTCCGGTCGATGGCTATCTGGAGATGACCGCGCCAATGCGCGAGCATTGCGCGGAATTGATCGGCGTCAAGCTGCTTGCCGATTATGCGAAATTGCTTGTCAGCGCGTTGCACGCTGGCCGCGCCTATGCTCGCGCCTATGCCCGGGCGAAGGAAATGGCGGGCGCGGTCGATTTCGACGATCTGATCGCTCGCACCGCTACCCTCCTGCAACAGGACGGGATTGCGGATTGGATACGTTACAAGCTGGACCAGCGCATCGATCACATATTGGTCGATGAAGCGCAGGACACCAATGTCAGCCAATGGCAGATCATAGGTGCGCTGACTTCGGAATTTTTCGCGGGTGAAGGCGCGAAGGGGGACAGGGTTAGAACCCTCTTTACGGTCGGCGATTTCAAGCAAGCGATCTTCGGCTTTCAGGGCACCAGCCCTGTCGCCTTTGCCGCCGCCCAGAAGGCTTTCCAGAGACATGCGACGGATGTGGCGCATCCCTTCCATACGCTATCGCTCGACCGCAGTTTCCGGTCCACGCCAGCCATATTGGAGGTGGTGGATAGCATGATCGCCACTTTGCGGGCCGACCGGTTCGGGCTGGAGGATCAGGATGTCCGCCATATCAGCGCCAATCGCTTTCCCGGGGAAGTCCTGCTCTGGAAACCGATCGTCGCGGGCCTGAACGAGGATGCGGAAGGAGAGGAGGATTGGGCTGCCGATCAGGAGCGCGTGCTTGCAGGCCGGATCGCCCGTCAGATCCGGCAATGGCTGGACGAAGGCTTGATGCTGGAAAGCAAAGGCAGGCCGGTGCGTCCCGGCGACATCATGATACTCGTCCGCCGTCGCAGCGAGCTGGCTCGCCTGATCGTCGCGCGGTTATATGAAGAACAGGTCGCGGTCGCGGGGATAGACAGGCTGCGTCTCAACGCGCCGCTGGCCGTGCGCGATTTGCTGGCGGCGCTGCGCTTTGCCGTGCAGCCTGAAGACGAATTGAATCTGGCGGCGCTGCTCGTTTCTCCATTGATCGGATGGAGCCAGGATGAGTTGATGACGCGGCTGATCGGCCGGGACCGTAAAACCGGATTGTGGCGTCATCTGACCGCCACGCTGGACGAGGATTTGGTCCGGCCGTTGCGCGACCTGCTGGCCACGGCGGATTTCACGACGCCCTATCGCTATCTGGAAGCCATTCTTTCCGGTTCGATGGACGGACGGCGGCGCCTGATCGAGCGGCTGGGGCCCGAAGCCGTCGACCCCATCGAGGAATTGCTGAATGCGGCGCTGGCCTTCGAGATTGACGATTATCCTTCGCTTCAGCGGTTCATCGACTGGTTCGATCGGGGCGAAGTAGAAATCGTTCGTGACGCCGCCGCGCAGGGCGACGCCCTGCGTTTGCTGACCGTGCACGGGGCAAAAGGATTGCAGGCCCCCATTGTCATCCTTGCGGACGCTTGCCTTGATCCCGATGCCGGTCATCGGGCGGATGCGCTGGAATGGAATGGATTGCCCATCCTTCCGCCCCGGAAGGAGGAAAGGCGAGGACCGATAGGACAGGTTGCCGAAGAGGCTGCGAATGCGGACAGGGAGGAGCATTGGCGGCTGCTTTATGTCGCCCTGACTCGTGCAGAGGAAAAGCTGGTGGTAGCCGGATCGTTGGGGCCTCGCGCCAAAGGGGAGGTGAAAGCCGAAAGCTGGTTTGGCGCGGTGGAGAACGCCCTGATCTCACTGGATGCGGAGTGGGAAGCCGATCCGCTATGGGGCGCAAGACGGCGTTGGCGTGGCATGGAAACATTGCTGCCAAAGCCGTTGCAGCCGATCCATGCCGAAGAAAAAGCCATTGTGGACAAACCGGCCTGGCTGAACCGACCCGCTCCGATCGAGGCGCGGCCGCCACGCCCGCTGGCCCCTTCGGCCTCGGTGGAGGACGACGCGCCCTATCCCCCTCCCAGCCTTGCGATGCGCGCGGCCGCGGAACGGGGGCGCTGGCTGCATGCGTTGTTCGAGCGGTTGCCCGATATCGCTCCGGCCCGCCGCCGCGAAAGCGCGGAACGCTGGCTGGAGCAGCAGGGCGTCGCAGATGCTTCGATGCGGCGGGAAATTGTGGACCATGCGCTTGCCGTTATAGAAATGCCGGGTTTTTCCGCGCTGTTCGGGCCCGGCTCTCTGGCCGAAGCGCCTATCGCCGCCGTGGTCGGCGAAGCGGTTATCGCAGGCACGGTGGATCGGCTGTGCATCAGTGACGATCTCATTCAGGTCGTCGATTTCAAGACCGGCCGCATCGCGCCGCTGGCCGTGGAGGAGGTGCCTGTGGCCCATATCCGGCAAATGGCCGCCTATGTTTCGGCATTACGGGTGATTTTCCCCAAGCGGACTATTGAAGCCGGCCTGCTTTATACGAATGCGCCGCGCCTCATATCCCTGCCGCAAGACCTGTTGGAGGCAAACAAGCCCGGCTTTGCGGCGGCACAGGACAATTTGTGACGCGACCCGTTGAGCCGATGCCATCGCCACCTTAGATTACTGACAAATTCAAGGAGAATCCTAAAATGGCCACTAAGGCGGTAACCGATACGAGTTTCCAGAATGACGTATTGTCGTCGGATAAGCCCGTCCTCGTCGATTTCTGGGCGGAATGGTGCGGGCCATGCAAGATGATCGGCCCGGCTCTGGAAGAAATTTCGGACGAACTGGCGGACAAGGTGACGATCGCCAAGATCAATATCGATGAAAATCCGGATGCTCCGGGCCGTTACGGCGTGCGCGGCATCCCCACCATGATCCTGTTCAAAAACGGCGAGGCGACAGCGACCAAAGTGGGCGCAGCGCCGAAGGGTGCGCTCAAGGGCTGGATCGAAAGCGTCCTTTAAATCCTTAAACGGAGGGGGAGAGCCGTTTCATTCCGGTGGGAATGCTCTCCCTCCTGACCTGGGTGCGCCGCCGTTCGCGATCACCGAAAGAGAAGTTTTGCCGCCATATCCCAGAGGCGGGGCGATGATGCGCCCAACAGCCCGCGCCTTTGATCTCCCACTTTATAAGGCGATCCGTCGAGCCGCTGGCAGCATCCTCCAGCTTCATTAAGAAAAAGCGTTCCCGCCGCGTGATCCCAAGGAAGCGTGCGGGAAAAGACGGATATGTCGTTTTCACCCAGGACAAGCCGGGGATATTGCTCCGCGGCACATCGGGGAATGTCGACCAGCGTGAACTTTCCTGCAGACCGGCCCTGTATTTCTGCCCTTTCTTCCGGCGTCATGAAATAGACGGCCAGTGCGGCCACCGGCAAATCCGCGGCGCTTTCCCGAGCATGGACGCGCTCACCGTTGATATGACTTCCTGCGCCAAGAACGCCATGGCAGAGCCGAGACATTAGCGGATCGAAAATCCAACCAGCCAATGTGGTGCCGGCGTCGGCCAAAGCGATCATGATGCCGAAGGGAGGCCTGCCCGCCGCGAAATTGCCCGTTCCGTCGATGGGATCGATGATCCAGTTCAGCCCTTCTCCCGCGCGTTCCAATATGGCGGGATCGGCCGCGCAGGCCTCCTCCCCAATGATAGAGGCTTCAGGGAGGATCTTGGCCAATCCTTCAGCGAGCCTGAGTTCGCTTTCCCTGTCTGCGATGGTGACGAAATCATCCGCCGCTTTCTCGCTGATCTCGTCGGCGGAAAGGTTCCTGTAACGCGGCATCACGATGTCGCGCGCGACCTGTCGCATGAGCGCGGCGACAGGCGCATGCAACTTTCCGATCATCAGCTGCGATAGTCCGCGTTGATGGAAATATATCCATGCGTCAGGTCACAGGTCCAGACCGTCGCCCGCCCGTTGCCCAGCCCCAGATCGACGCCGACCTGAATATCCTGCCCCTTAAGGTGGGCGGCGACAGGCGCCTCGTCATAATCCTCAACCGCCAGCCCCCCAGTGGCCACCTGAGTTGCGCCGAAGCTTATGGAAAGCTTGTCGCGATCCGCCGGCTCGCCCGCCTTGCCCACCGCCATGACGATCCGCCCCCAATTCGCATCCTCCCCCGCGATCGCGGTCTTGACCAGAGGAGAATTGGCGATCGACAGGGCGATGCGGTGCGCGCTTGCGTCGTTTTCCGCCCCTTCGACGGTGATCTCGATAAATTTGGACGCGCCTTCGCCATCCCGCACCACCAAATGGGAAAGCTGGCGGCATAGATCCGTCACCGCGGCGTGGAAAGCATCCGCTCCGGGATCGTCCATTGAAGTAAGGGGAGGGTTCCCCGCTCTACCCGTAGCGAAAGCCAGAACCGTATCGCTGGTCGAAGTATCGCTATCCACCGTGATGCAGGAAAAACTCTGCCGGTTGGCGGTCGACAGCATATCCTGCAACAGGCTGGCGTCGATCGCGGCATCGGTGAAGATATACCCCAGCATGGTCGCCATGTCGGGCGCGATCATGCCGGACCCCTTGATGATGCCGACCAGTTCCACCCGCTGACCGCCGATCAATGCGGATACATGCGCGCCCTTGGGATAGGTGTCCGTCGTGCCGATGGTCAGCGCGGCATCTTCCCAGCTACAGGCGGGCGCGGCGAAGGCGGCATCCAGTCCGGCCTCGGCCTTCTCGACAGGCAGGGGTACGCCGATGACGCCCGTGGAAGACAGGAATATGTCGGATGGCTTGCAACCCAGATGATTGGCGACCTTTGCGGCCATCGCCTCCACCGCCGCACGGCCGCGATGCCCCGTAAAGGCATTGGCATTGCCTGCGTTCACCACCAGAGCCCGGGCCGAGCCCAAGGGGATGGCATCGCGGCACCATTCCACTTCCGGCGAAGGGCATTTGCTTTGCGTGGTGACGCCCGCGACGACCGTTCCCTCATCCAGTTCCACATAGGTGAGATCGCAGCGGTCCCAATCCTTATATCGGGCGCGGGCGACATGCGGGGTGACCCCTGCGATGGAAGGCAGTTGGGGGAAGGCCGCGGGAGCGAGAGGGGAGCGTTCAGTCATGTTTGCCGCTTAGCGCAATCAGCAAGGCCGTCAACGCAGGATATGGATGAAAGTTTTCGGACGCGCAGGGCATTTGCGACGATATGTTTCCGCATTTTCCGAAGCTGCACTTCGATTGACTAAAGTTCGCGCGCTCCCTAAATCGCGGCGCATGTTTGCGTGCGCTTCCTTCAGGGCGGTGTGCGTTCCCTTTTGGTCAGGAATTTCCATGTTCGGCGCACTCGCCAAGTCCATCTTCGGATCGTCCAACGAACGCTACGTCAAGTCGATGGGAAAGGCCGTTGACCAGATAGCGTCTTTCGAACCCGTGATCTCGGCCATGAGTGATGAGGAACTGGCCGCGCAGACGGTGAAGTTCCGGCAACAGCTTGCCGAGGGCGTCACGCTGGACGCCCTGTTGCCCGAAGCATTTGCGACCGTGCGGGAAGCGGCCAAGCGCACGCTGGGCCAGCGCCATTATGATGTTCAGATGATCGGCGGCATCGTCCTGCATCGCGGCGAAATCGCTGAAATGCGGACGGGTGAGGGCAAGACCCTTGTCGCTACGCTGGCGACCTATCTCAACGCGCTGGAAGGGAAGGGCGTGCATGTCGTCACCGTCAACGACTATCTTGCGTCTCGCGACTGCGAATGGATGGGGCAGGTCTATCGCTTCCTGGGGCTGACCACGGGCGTCATCGTCCCCAACCTTAGCGAAGATCAGCGGCGTGAGGCATATAATGCCGACATCACCTACGCCACGAACAATGAACTCGGCTTCGACTATCTGCGCGACAATATGAAATATGATCGCGCGTCCATGGTGCAGCGCCCCTTCAATTACGCCATCGTGGATGAAGTGGACTCGATCCTGATCGATGAAGCGCGCACGCCGCTCATCATCTCCGGCCCGACGGACGACAAGTCGGAACTATACATATCGGTCGATGCGATCGTGAAGCAGGTCGGTGAAGCGGACTATGAAAAGGATGAGAAGCAGCGGACCGTCACGCTGACGGAAGACGGCACGGAAAAGATCGAGCGGATGCTGGAAGCCGCCGGATTGCTGCAAGGCGCAAATCTGTACGATTTCGAAAACACCGCCGTCGTTCATCATGTGAACCAGGCGTTGCGGGCGAATGTGATGTTTCGCCGCGATATTGACTATATCGTGAAGGACGGCAAGGTCGTTATCATCGATGAGTTCACCGGCCGCATGATGGATGGCCGCCGCTGGTCCGATGGCCTGCATCAGGCGGTGGAAGCCAAGGAAGGCGTCAATATCGAGCCTGAAAACCAGACGCTGGCATCCATTACCTTCCAGAATTATTTCCGCATGTATCCCAAGCTGTCCGGCATGACCGGCACGGCTGCGACCGAAGCGACGGAATTTTACGAAATCTACAAGATGAACGTCGTCACCATCCCGACCAACCGGCCGGTGCAGCGCGTGGATGAGGAAGACACTTTCTACAAAAATCTGGAAGACAAGTTCCGGGGCATCGCCAGGACGATCAAGGAACATGCCGAGAAGGGACAGCCGGTGCTGGTCGGCACGGTGTCCATCGAAAAGTCCGAAATGCTCTCCGAATTCCTCAATCAGGAAGGCGTGAAGCACGCCGTGCTCAACGCGCGTTTCCATGAGCAGGAAGCGCATATCGTCGCGCAGGCGGGCCGCAAGGGCGCCGTCACCATCGCGACCAACATGGCGGGCCGCGGCACGGACATCAAATTGGGCGGCAACCTGGAAATGCGGGTTGAGGACGAATTGCGCGATATGCCCGAAGGGCCGGACCGTGAGGCCGCCATCGCTCGCATCGATGCCGAGATCGAAGTGGAAAAGGCCGAAGTGCTCGCTGCAGGCGGACTGTTCGTGCTCGCAACGGAACGTCATGAAAGCCGCCGCATCGATAACCAGCTACGTGGTCGTTCGGGCCGTCAGGGCGATCCGGGCCTCTCTCGTTTCTACCTCAGTCTTGATGACGATCTGATGCGGATATTCGGGCCGGACACGATGTTTGCGAAGATGATCCGGTCCAATCTGGAAGATGGGGAAGCCCTGCCGCCGTCCAAATGGCTCAGCAAGGCGATCGAAACCGCGCAGAAGAAGGTCGAGGCCCGCAACTACGATATCCGCAAGCAGGTCGTCGAATATGATGATGTGATGAACGATCAGCGCAAGGTCATCTATGAACAGCGCGCCGACATCATGGATGCCGAAACGGTCGATGATGTGGTCGTCGACATGCGGCATGAAACGGTCAACGATCTCGTCGGCGCATCCTGCCCCCCGGGAACCTATCCTGAACAATGGGATATGGAGCGGCTTAAGGCGCGGATCTCGGAAATTCTGGGGCTGGAGCCGGATTTCGACGCTTGGCTCGCCGAAGATGCCGTCGATCCGGAAATGATCGAGGAACGGCTTGTCGCTCTGGCGGACGAAGCGGTTGCCGAAAAGATCAAGGATATCGATCAGGCTGACTGGCATATGATCGAGAAGAGCATCCTGCTCCAGAGCCTCGACCATCATTGGAAGGAGCATCTGTCGACCCTGGATGCCCTTCGTCAGGTCGTGCATCTGCGGGCTTATGCCCAGAAAACGCCGATCAACGAATATAAGCAGGAAGCCTTCGCGCTGTTCGAGCGCATGCTGGGCAATATTCGGGAGGACGTGACGGGCTCCATCGCACGGGTTCAATTCCGTATGGATCAGGCACCCATGCCGGAATTCGACCTTCCCGTGCTGCCGGACTTCATCACCACGCACATCGATCCTTTCTCCGGCGAAGACAATAGCGCGGACATGGATGCAGGGCAGGCGGGCAGCATCACGACGACTATTCCCCGTCCGCCGGTGGGCAATGCCGAGCCAGGCGAATTTGCCAATCTGGACATCAGCCGCAATGCACCGTGCCCCTGTGGTTCAGGGCAAAAATACAAGCATTGTCACGGGTCGCTGAACTGACGCGGGAAATCCCCGGTTGCGATTATCAACCGGGGTAATTCCAGCATAGCTCACCCGAGGTTGCATGGGCTGGCGGATCGGATGGATCGCCGATGGCAAAACACTGCCTCAGTTTCGCAACGGAGGGTTTGTGAACCGTCCCAATGCTTCCGATTTCTTGAGTGACACTTTGGACGGACACCGACCGGGAATCGCCAAATATTTACGTAAAAACAGTGAATTACACGTAATATTGGCGGACCTGATGGGATCAGGTTCGAACCAACTGTCGGACATGCTAATGGAATGGTCAGCCGTTCTCAAGCATTCCAGCCTCGGTTGCCCACAGCCTGAAAACAACAATGAGCGGGAGGATGGACGCGCCCCGCGCGATAGCCGTCCGGCTGTCGGGCGGAGGCGCAAGACGGCATAAGCGGGGGCAGCATGGCGGACAAACGCCCAGCCCCATTCTCGCTTCGGCTCACTTTCGAGCAACGCGCCCGACTGGAGCAGGACGCGGGCGGCATGTCCCTCGCGGCCTATATCCAGTCGCGTCTCTTTGATTCTGAAAACCCTGCCCCGCGTCGCCGGGGCAAGCGTCCGGTAAAGGACCATCAGGCCTTAGCGCAGGTATTAGGCAAACTCGGCCAGTCCCGCCTGTCATCCAACCTGAACCAGTTGGCCCGGTCAGCCAATTCGGGAAGCCTGCCTCTCACGCCCGACACGGAAGCGGCGCTTCTCGCTGCCGTCGCGGAAATCCGGGAAATCCGGCTCCTGTTGATGGAAGCCCTGACCCTTGCGGTCGAGCCATGATCCTCAAGGCCTCCCAGCGCAGCGGCGCGAAGCAGCTCGGCCTTCATCTTATGAAGACGGAGGAAAACGAGCATGTGGAAGTGCATGAGGTCAGCGGCTTCATGTCCGACGATCTCATGGGTGCGATGAAGGAAGCCCATGCGCTGTCGCTCGGGACCAAGTGCAAGCAATTCCTCTTCTCAGTGTCCCTCAATCCGCCTGTAGGCGAGTCGGTGCGGATCGAGGTTTTCGAGAACGCCTGCGACGTGATCGAAGAGCGGCTAGGACTGAAAGGGCAGCCGCGCATGATCGTCTTCCATGAAAAGGAAGGGCGTCGTCATGCCCATGCCGTGTGGTCGCGTATCGACGCGGACACGATGACCGCAAAGCCGCTGCCGTTTTTTAAAACGAAGCTGCGGGACATCGCCAAGGAACTCTACCTCGAAAACGGCTGGAAGATGCCGGAGGGGTTTCGGGATTCCAGCCTGCGCGATCCTCGCAATTTCACGCTCGACGAATGGCAACAGGCGAAGCGGGCGGGCCTCGACGCTAAGCAAATCAAGGCTACCATTCAGGAATGCTGGGCCATGTCGGACAACGGCCCTGCCTTTGCGAAGGCATTGGAGGAGCGCGGCCTGTTCCTCGCACAAGGTGATCGGCGCGGGCATGTCGCCGTGTCGATAGAGGGCGAGGCGTTCGCCATCGCTCGCATGATCGACAGGAAATCGAAGGAAGTCACGGCGCGGCTCGGCGATCCGAAGGCGCTGCGTTCGGTCGCAGACACCGCTCGCCATATCGGCGAGACAGTCGCGCCGCGCCTTTCGCGCTTCATTTCGGAAGCCAAGCGCGTGGCCCAGAACGCCATCAGGCCGCTCAATGAGCAAAAGGCGGCGATGAAAGATGCCCATCAAGCCGAACGGGCAAAGCTGGACCGTATGCAGCGCGAGCGTCGTGACGGCGAGCAGCGGGAGCGGTCGGCCCGCGTCCGCACAGGCGCAAAGGGTCTATGGGACATCGTGACGGGGCGCTATTTCAAGGTGCGGAAGCAGAATGAGGTGGAAGCTTTCTTTGGACTGCAACGCGACCGGGCGCAGCGGCACGATCTGATTTCGGCTCAGCTAAAAGAGCGGGCGGGCCTACAATCCCAAATCGGCGTCCTGCGTGATCGTCATGCTCGTCAGCTGCTTGGCCTCTATCGGGACGCGGCCCAATATCGCCGCATGATGCGGGATGGACAGTTTGATCGCGATGGCACGGAACGCGCTCGACCTGCGACGCGCGGCCCGGAGTTGGGGCGATAGGCTTGGCCTTAAACTCAAACTGTCGTCCGTCCGGCCTGATCGCTTTGGCCTTCCAGTTTTCCTCCGCAGTCTTCGCGCCCCGCCGGGTCGCGTTGTGATCGTTTTATCGTCCGGTGAATGTCCATGGGTGCAAGGCGTGTGAACAGCCTTCTCCACGTCCGTTTCGCTTGGCGGGCAATGCACCTCATTCATCCAACCTGATTTCTCCGTCTCAACGCGGCCCAACGGGGGCGGCGCAAGACAGACAGGAGGAATCCATGTTCAAAATGACCAAAGGCGATCTTGCCTCGAAAACGAACGCTCAGCTTTTCGCTCTCTTTCAAGAGGCAAGCAAAGGCCTGATCGCCACCAAATCCGACCTCGCATCGGCGCAATCGCTTCTCGCGATGATCCGCGCCGAAATCGCCAAACGCGGTCCATCCCCATAGGGACGGTGAAGGGGCGCTATCTGCGCCCCTTCTTTTCGTCCTTGGCATCGTTGATCCGCATAACGACGCGCCCGTTGAGCGGCAGCGCGTTGAGATTGAGCGTGAAGCCCTTTCCGTCGCGGGTTGCCCATGCAACGCCGATGTCTGTCCATCGGGCGTTGTCGCCTTCGCCGTTCACAGTGAAGAGGCGATGGCTGGGGCGGTTCTGATTAGTGTCGGACATGATGTTCTCCTTCATGTTTGCCGAAGGATCATTCCCTCGGTTCATGGGGAGAGTGCGGAACGGACGAACAAGCCGGGGATCAAAGGCTCAGGCGCAGCCTGACCATTGGCGCGGACCTGCACGCAGGAAGGGAGCGGCCTTGAACCCCGGCGCGTCCGGTCCAAAACCCATGAAGAAAACCGATGGAATGCGCCTGCGGCCTACATCGAGAACGTACCGACATTTTCGAACCGCCTTCGTCTTATCCACCCGAATGGCGACGGCAACGCTGGCAGGGAATAGGCATCGGTCGATTGGGACCGACAGGAGAAGGGATAAGCAAATGAGTGAATACGCTGCCGAAGCCGCCCGTCGCGATGCCGACCAGCAAAAGCAAGCTCGCGATATGCAGAACGCCACATGGCAAGAGCGGGAAAAATATAATGCCGCTTTCGCCGCTGCTCAGAATCAAAAGAAGTAAGCGACTTCCATGGATATAATCAGCGCCGCCAGTTGTTTGGCGGCGCTTTTTTCTTGAAGGCTAACGGTTGAGCATTTCCACGTCGATGCCGCCATGCGCGACTATGGCGGCCTGCTCAATCATTCGGCGCACCGCCTTGTCGGCAAGGTCCGCATCCATTGCCACGCCGCCTATATTGAGGCCGATGTCCTGATAAGCGATATCGACGGTGATTGCCCCGCACTGGCCTATCGCCTCAATCAACAAGGCATTTAGACGCAAGCTGGTCTGTTGCGTTGCTCCGGGACGTCGATAGTTACCAAAACGGCGCTTGAGATTGACGGCCTCGCCGACATAGACGGTAGTTCGATTGCCAACGCGGACGATCAGGCGATAGAGTCCTGCCTCCACCGGCGCGGCGGGAAAATCCAGCTTCCCTGCGGGCGATAGGGTGACAGCGCCGAGGCGCTTCCAACGCAGCTTTAGAGTCACAGCACAGTCTGCGGCGAAGTCTGTCTCGGTCAGCACTGCCGCATTAAATGTTGCTCCGTTCGCGCGGCGAGGTCTCGCGGCAGTTGCAATGTGTCCTTGCGATTTGGCTCGCTCGCCCGCCCGCTGAAAGCTGATCGTTTGAGCTTTGAGATTGCGGTTGGTAGTTTCCCATCCCGTGCCTAACCATGCCTGATTATGCCGCCCGCGCGATGGCGAGTTGGACCACCATACGCCATGCTTCCGTGCGCTATCCGGCAGCGCCATTCCGATGATATTCTCGATCTGCGTGAACGACAGCGACACGAGGTCAATATTCTGATTTTCGAGATAGGCGGCGAGTGCCGCATATTTTTGGCTCATTCTCAATAGTAACATACGGCGAAGATAGCGGAAAACAGAGTTTGCGCTCCCGTCAGCTTGCCATAGAGGCGGCCATCAGGCCGCCTCCTTTCGTTCGATCTTCGACAGGCCAGCCAGATATTCGGCGGCTTTGTTCGCGGCACTCGCTGCGGTAAAGATCGCCTTGCGGTCGGATTTCAGGATGCGAAGCCAGTTGTCGATATAGGCTGCGTGGTCGGGACGCGGCTCAGCGGTGATACCAAGATCGCCGCAGAGGAATGCCGCGCCAAGCTCGGCCACCATTTCCTCCATCGCGTATGCGTCATCGCCGAAGCGTTTTCCGAACGTGCGGTCCATGCGATGGGAAGCACCTGTCCAGTGCGTCAGTTCGTGGAGAAGGGTGGAATACCAACCCTCGGTCGCGGTGCTGGTTTCGGTCCCGTTGAAGCGATGACGATCCGGCATTGCGATGATGTCAGCGGACGGGCGATAGAATGCGCGATCCCCTCCGATGGAGATTTTTGCACCCGTTGCAGCGATGAAAGCCTCGGCAGCTTGGGATGGGTTGATAAGGTCCACGGACGCCTCTGCCTCGGGCGAAACATATCCTTCGACCTGTGAGACATTGAACACATGGGATGCACGGGCAACGAAGCGACGCTCGGGATCGTCTTCCGATGCAGCCCCCTCGGCTGGCGGATAATCCTTGTAGAAGATGACCAGCGACGATTTCTCGCCTTTGCGAACTTGAGCGCCTTGGTCCTGCCACTGGCGGTATGTGCCCCATACGCCGTTCGCGAAACCCTGTGCGTCGGCAGCGGCCCATAGAGCGACGGTGTTGACGCCGCGATAGGCATTTTTGGATGCGACATTGACGGGGCGGTAGATGGCGGACCCCTTGCGATGCCAAGGAAGTTGAATCTGACCCTGACCTGCTTCGATGGCAGATACGATCTGATTGGTGATGGCTTCGTACACGTCGAAGCGGAATGAAGCTGAGTTTGTCATGTCCTGATCTCCTTTCGCTGTTTCCTGAGGACGCGAAGGAGAAGGCTCGGGGGATTAGCCGAACGGTCAGCCGCAGGCGAAACGGGCAACACGGGAGCGAAGCGAATGGAGCGGGCAACCCGTTGACCGGGCGGCGCACCGGGCCATATTCGCGGCATTGTCTCAGAAAACGGCGGAAGAGCGCAGAATCTTGACGTTCAATTTCATTGCTTGTGGAAGGAATGCGGTCTCCTTGATCGTCTCCCGGACACCGCAGCACATCGGGTTATGGCACTAGGCGCAGATTGTTTTAGCCAGACCAAGACGGCGCTCAAATCGTTCATCAAGCTGTACGGATAGTTCGTCGAAGTAAGTCCGATCAGCCTCGACAAGCGAGAGAATTGCTTCCGTCTGCGTTTTGAGCGCGGCCATCAGTCGTTGCAGGGGAAGCCTCAAAGATGCGGCTTTCTTATTGGCCATCACAGCCCCGTATGCCGCTTGTGATGCCCAGTTCGACAAAGCGAGATATTCAATTACCCGCTGTTGCTCAGCCTCGTCATTCTCGACGGCCAAATTCTGCAAAGCGCGTGAAGCTCCAAAGTGCAGTTGGAGAAGGCGACCGATGAGGCGCGGCCAATCATAGGCGTCAGCGGTATAAACCGGGAGAATCTGAGAAGCAGAATACGGTCCTGCAATGGGTTGGGCATGGCTCAAAATGATCTGCATTAGCGCCCGAAGCCGGACCATTTCCGATGTTGAAATGCGCTTGTCGGCAAGCGCCTTCGAACGCTTTTCGAATGCGATGACAGCCTCCTGAAATTTCTTGGCGGTTGCGAGCACCTGTGATGGCGCAACCGATGGACGCGATACGCCGGAGCCGTCGCCGCTTTCCTGCTGCCCATCCTCCACCGACTGAGGTTCGGTGGTTCTGAAATCGACGGCGCTGATCGCCTGTAGGTCTTTCTCTTCGCTCTCCGCTAAATCCGGCCCGACGAGGCCTATCATCTGGTTGAGGCACTGACTGACCAGATTTACCGCCCGGTCATGGCGGCTATTGAGATAAAGGCCGAACGGCTTGCCTTTCGCGTTGGCGAGCGTGCGCGCACGAATAAATTCCTCGTAGGGAAGAACAGCATATTCGCGGGCAGCTTCCTCCTGCGCGTGCGGCTTGGCCTTCGGAATGGAGAGAGACGATCTCTCTTCGTCCTCGATAGCCTCAAGCTGGTTGAGGGCTTCGATGAGGGCCAAGTCTTCATGGATCGCTTCGGCCAGCGTATCCATCAGCCGCTTTTTCCGTCCCTTCTGCGGCGGCAATGTCGTGACGGCCAGATAATCCAAATCTGCGACCTGTATCGGGGCGGACGCTGTGCCCTCCGCAAAAGCCAACACGCCATATTTCGGACGCGGGCTGGTTGGAGCTATCGACAGCGAAGCGGATTTCGCGCCGCCTATGTTTATAAGCGCCAGCGCCTCGCCGTCGCGATCATAGAGCTGGACCGACAGGGGATCGGACGGCAGCTTCATGGGGGCCGTCCATGTTACTTTTCCGCCCTGAAGGATCAGCAATCCGCCATCGACGGATGGCGGTGTTGTTTCGATTTCTTCGAACGTCTCCTCAAGCCGAGCGAGTTGCTCCTTCTCGAAGGGGCAAGTTGCATAATCTGCGAGACCCAGCGCCTCCAACGCGGAGCCTCGTGGAACGCGCTTGTAGATGGCAGCCTCCGCATTACCGCCAAGCGTCGGCCCAATCAGCGCGGGGAAGGTGCAATTCATGCTGCCGGACACGACGTGATCGAATGCTTCGCCGACAGCGATAATCAGCTTCGCATGTAGGAAACGCCCGGCGGCGTTGGGGCTGATATCGAAGAGCGCGACGTCGGAAAGACGGGGAAGCTCGCTGACGGGAAATCCGTTCGCGTCGTCCTCGATCAGGATATCCGTCACGGGATTACCCAAGCCAGCCTTTAGTCGGGCAACGCCTTCCAGCTTGGAATCCCAGTATGGGGAAACGACGACAAGCCGTTCGATAGGATCGTCGCCGACACATGCAATGATCTGGTTAAGTATGCTGATTTCGGGGCGGTCGAAAAGCAGATTAAGGGCTTCCGTGCCCTCGGTGCTGAAGGCGGGATTGAAACTGTCGTCCCGAAGCCAAGGCGATGATCGCAGTGCGCGTTGCAAGCTTACCGGAAACCACTGATCGTCCGCCGGGATATACCGCCGGAGATAGGCAAGCGCAGACATGAAAAACTTGGCATTCTCGGGGGCATCTGACGACCAGGTGATGCTTGCGACCTGTTCCTTGTTTCCGCCTAGGCCAAGAGCGGTCAGATTGGCCGACCCCACCATCAGCCGAGCTTTGGACTCACCCAGTAGCATGGTGATCTTCGGGTGGAATGCGCCCGGCGCGGCGGCTTTGATTAGGTGATAGCTCGTGCCCGCGAAGCGCGGCGGGCCGAAATCCGAAAACGCCTGATTGACCATGCCAGTGTCGGCCAGCACGACTATGTTCCGGCATCCGGCCCCGCGCAACTTCGGGAACGGGATATCCTCGAACGCGAGCGATCCGAAAGCGTAGGTGGTCATGAAGGCGGAATGAAAACCGCCTTCGCCGAAGGCATCGAAATATTTCATGCCGCCGCCAGTTCCGCCTTGCCGATGAGCGTCACGCCGCCGTCATCAATGAGGCTGATATCGCGGAGGAAGCGGAGTGCCTGATCCAGCCTTGGGCTGCTAGGCGAGACTCGGATCGGCGCACGGTAGCGCAGGACGCCTTCTTCCGGCTCCATATGAAAGGTGTAAGCTTTCTGGTTTCGGAATTTGCGTGAGGCAACCCACAGATGCCGCTTCAACACTCGCTCGCGGATCAAATCCGAAATCACCCGCCTCGCATCGCCAGCGCGGTTCCGGCCAAGAAACTGGGCTTCCGTCCGAAGGGACTGGAAATAATCCGCGCCGCTGAGGGCTTCTTCGACTAACGCAGCTTCCGTCGTTGCCTTCTCTGCTAGAATGGCGATCAGCGATATGGCGTTTTGCACCTGCTGGGCTGTTTCGCCCGCGTTCATCGCGTCCAGCATAGCGGTCGCGTATTGTTGGGCTGACGAGACTTCCGCCTCCGCGTTGATGCCGCCCGAAAAGTCGTCCCAGCTTTCGCCGGAGGCAATCTCAACGGCATCGGCCAATTCATCCGTCAATTCGCCCAGCGACATTCGGCGGCGCGGGGCTGCGTTTATCATCGTGAGCGCGGCTGAGAGGATGACTTCATAGGCAAGCCGCGTCAGGTCGCAGGCTTGATAGAGAAACCACAGCTGCGGAACCTGATGGCGTTCAGCGGAATCTCTGGCGGGCACGTTCTCGAACCAATGCCATTTCACTGCTTCGGCGCGAGGCACTGAGCCGAACGTGTCGGTGATCTCAAGCAGCATCCTCAGCGTGCTTCTCCGCATTTGGGCGGTGAGGCCGCGCGGATCGTTGACGCCAAGCAGGACATCCTTGAGCAGAGCGTGTTCAAGGCTACCGGGTTGCAGGTTTGTCGGCTTCATTGCCGCGAATGAACCGAGTTCGGAGGCCTCAATTTTGCCAGCTTCCACGACTTTGAAAAATCTGCCCGCTATATCGCCCAGTTCGAACGCGAGCGCGTCCGCAAGCTGAAGCGCGATATCGGAGCATACCGGGTTTGGATTAGGCTGATCGGGACCGGGGAAGTGGACAAGCCCCATCTCGGACATCTGCGTCGAGTAGATCGCGCCGAACGCACCACCCTTATTTCTCAGGTATCGCAGGCTTTCGTCGGCATCGGCATCAGCCCCAACACTGAAATCGATGACGCCGCCGTCGCCAGATACCTCGTTGAGCCTTTTGTTCGCCCAGTCCGATCCGGTGATACCAAGCTCGGCTTCCCCGTGAGTGCAAATCAGTGCGAACAGCGCCTCGCATCTCCGCTGGAATTTCCTGAACTCCTTCGGATCAGGATGCCGAATGTTCTCTTCATAATGACGAAGGATGAACGGGAAAAAGGAATAATAGCGATATCGGAGCGTGATCGTACTGATGCCGGGAACAAGGGATTGATAGATCACCTCAATCGGGCGTTGCATCCCGAGAGGGTCAAGCCCGCTGTCCTGACCCAGCTCCGTCCATTCAGGAAATCCTTGCCCCAGTTCCACGCCACCCCACTCGTATTTGTCAGTCAATGCCCAACTTATTGAAAAATACCTTGTTACGCATTTCTGCGTCGCGAAGGAGCTTCGTCCAGCTAATCACTTCCATGTAAAGACTGATATTCCCAAACCATCGGAACCAGCCGAGGCCGTCGGGCATGGGGGTAAACTGCTGTTCAAGTTCCAGCCACTTCCTGACCTTGGCCGTCAGGTCGCACACAACGTAGCCGTAAAACGGCGTGGTATTGTTCACGAGGATGTCACGACCGGCAGGGGTTTTAAATTTTCCTTCCCTGATCTGGTTCACATAGCGGACGATCTGCTGGATCGGGTCTTCCTTCGATGACGGATCGGCAAAGTTGTCCCGCTGGGGCTTCTTGAACTCGAAAATTGTGATGGGGTTGCTGGCTTCGTTTTCGCCACGGAATGCGACGCGCCTGTTGTAGACGGTGATATCTGTCCGGTCTCCTTTCGATTTACCGATAGGCTTGTCAGAGGAGACATAGGACGTAAAGTTAAGCCTCTCGTCTAAAATCCATAGATTGTGATCGTCGTAATCAAGGTCGTCGGAGTCCTTCCGCCGTCGCATGATAACGTCATGCACCTCACCCTCGGATTTGTATTTTCCTTCCGCATCCAATTCTAGAGATTTCGAAAAGATGTCCAGAACGCACTTCCGCATCGAGACGTAATGGATGAGGTCGTTCTTGCTGGTGTCAGAAATATTCTTCATGATCTCGTCGATCTTCTCGGCCAGATCGTCGGGGTTGTCTGAGTTCAGGATTGCCGCCACCTGCGTCCTCGTCGTCACCTCCTTCTCGAATTTTTTCTTCTGAAGATGAAGTTCGATGTCTTGATTTGACGGCTTCATCGGCAGCGCGCTGAAGTCGACTTCACCGCTCAAGCTCCGATGCCACGGTGCTTGAGTTTCCACATATTCGACGATGCGCGCCTGCTTCCGCTGCTTTCGCGCGGCGATCTCTGCGCCAACCGAAGTCTGGGCGATCTCTGCGGCTCGCTGCTCGATATCGGTCTGGGAGATGCCGTTGAGAAGATCGGTATCAGTCTGGAAACGAAACTCGCCGCGCTCCAGCGACACATTGTCGTTCAGGTAATCGCCGAAAACATACGCCTTGATGACGAAATTCCGACCCTTCGCCAAATCCTGATCCAGCCCCGGCTCGTAGAACTCCTCAGCAAACTCCGGGACGTAGGCTTGAAGGGCGTTGTCCGTAACCTCTCGGCGATGGGCGACCAAGCTGACTTTGCTCTTTGCCGAACGGGGAGAGAAGAACTTGAAAACCCGAACCTGAAAAGCCTTTTGCTCATCATTCGCCGACAGCGTGAACGTGCCCTCATCGACCTTCATCTCAACGATCTGGCTATCGTCCTTGCCCAGATAGTCGTTGAGTGAAAGGGGGGCGGCAGGATTTTTGGCGTCCCGGATTACGATGCGCGGACAGTTGCGCTCCCGGTCAACGAAATAGGGCAACAGCCGTTCGACGACGACACGGCTAATTATATCCAGCCGCTTATCGGGGAACCTGACGGACTTGATGCCCGAAATCTCGACGACGGAACCGCTCTTCTGCTCCTGAGAAGGGGCGACCTCCTCATCGACGATGATGTCCGTTCCCAAGCCCATGCCGAACGAACGGTCATGATATGCGCCGCCGTCTTCGAACGTACTGGAGACTTTTACTCGGTCAAAATATTTGAGGCATGTGAAGCGGCCAAATCCTTTGCCGCCGTCTGTAATTTTCTGCTCGGTATAAAGCGTGTCGAATGAGTCCCGATTATCCTTCGTGAAGCCGATCCCATTGTCCTTCACAATGAAACCATCCACGTCCTCAAGACGGTCAATTATATCTGCTTGACCGTTACGGATCACCTCGATCTCGATCAATCCGTTGGCGATTTTCTTTTCATCAATCGCCTGAATAGCATTTACGACCAGCTCAACGAGCGGGGTATAGACACTCGTCCCAGAGCGAATATTCTCCACGAGGCGTTTTACGTTGACATTGCTCATACCACGCCCCCGTTATCCGCGCTCGTCTTCTGTAGGGTGGCGGTTTTTGGATCATAGACGAAATCCGTAATTGTTCCGTCTTTGATCCGCGTAACAGCATCATCCACAATAAATCTGGGAACAAGAAACCACTCTCTCGGCACTATCGGATTGCCGAAACGATCTTTTATTTCGATGTTTAGTTGCGCGGGCGCGAAGATGCGATGGATCAGATTTTCGAGCTTCACGCGATTAATGTTGTAGAGCGTGTAGGTCGCTACGATTTCCACATCGGCCATGAGAAAGGTCGGGTCCAGCTTCGCATTGGCAATACGTCGCGCTACGTCACCGCCGGTCACGCCGATCTTGTGCAGCACATCGCGATTGGCAGCGACAAGCGGGTGGTCGGCCTTGCTGCGAAGGACATAGATTGTCCCGCTCGCAATATCCTCTTCGTCGCTTTCGTCGGCAAACAGCGGGCCAGCGGTTGGCTCTGTGATGCGCCGCCCAGCCTCATCTTTATAGAGTGCCCGTTGCAGCGAGCGGAGTAGCAGATTGCTTTCCGTCCCGTTGGAGTAGATGACGCGCAAGCGAGCGTCACTTTCACCGTTAGGAGCGCGGAAGGTTTCACCAACTTCCGCAACATAGGCCACTTGACCGCCAAGGATGAAAAACTGGCCTTCGGTGATGTCCGCCTTCAAAAATCCGGCATCCTTCACAAACTGTCGGGTAATGCGAACGCCGGAATCAAGGTCGATCCGCACTTGCTCGAACAGCGGCTTGAAGCGATCAAAGTCGGGGCAAGGCTCGCGGTTCGCGATTTCTTCGGCGGCGCGCTTTTCGGCGGTTGAGCGGACATGGCGGAGGTCGGTGATTTCGGAATCACCAGCCGCCCCGGCAAGCTCTGCCATGAGCGCGTCGGTGTCCATGTCATCGGCGGTAGCAGGCGCGGCGATTTCTGCGCCGGTCAAAAGTCCCTGACGGTCGAGCGGTGCGAGAAGCGACCGGCATTCTTCCAACGCACGAAGCCGGTCCAGCCGCACGGCATAAAGCCGCTCGAATATGTCGCGCTCCTCGCCGTGCTGCGGTGCGCGACCCTGTTCATCGGTGAAACGCTGAATTTCCTCGAACCCCGCGATGATGCGTTCTTCGCGTGGGCCGCGCCCAACTTTCTTTTCTGGCTGGGCGAAATCGGACAGTTCATCCCGCAGTTCATCAAGGTCTAGGTCACTCATAGCGGCCCTCATCCTTGAAGCGCACGAACGCAGCAGCACCTTCGGCCATGCGCTTTTCCCATGCGTCGGTTGAACTGATGGAGGGGAGCCGTCCGCGTTCTTTCTTGAACTGCACCGCTCGCACGGCAAGCTGCTTTGCCTCTTCGGGGGTGAGGCTGGTACGTCGCGCGGAAATGGCAGCGGCAACTTGTTTTAGGCTGTCCTCGCTCATGGTCTTGGCGAGGATGGCATAGGCTTCCTGAAACGGATTGATCCGGTCGATCAGGTCAATATCGAGTTCGCGCACGTCCATCGCGAACTTGCGAACGCCGTCGATCAGAGCGGTGTTGACGCCCGGCCCGTCACCGGAACCGTCATCGCCAAGAGCAATCTTCTTGGCCTGCTGAGTGAGATTAAGGGCCGCGATGGCGTGCTGACGCACGGCCTCCTGATCCTCTTCGTCCAGTTCGGGATACTTGTCCTTGATGATCTTGCCCAAGCGAAGCTGAGTGAGTTCTTCGGGAACAAGCTCTTCATCGAACAGGCCGCGCTCGATGCTCGGTTTGTCCTGCACGAAGCTGGCGATCACCTCATTCAAATCCTCGCGGCAAATACGGGCAGCTTCGGGCGTCTTAGGTTCGGCAAGTCCCTTGATCTCGATCTGAAAGGTGCCGCGTTCCTCATTGAAGCCGACGTTGCACTTGTCCGCCTGATAACCGCCTTCGCCATAATCGAAGCCGGGGGTGGCTTCATTGGTTGGGTTTTTGGGCTTGAACTCAAAGCGGGGCGCAAGCACCTGTTCCATCAGCAAGCTGGCGGCGATAGCTTTCAAGGTATCGTTGACGGCTTCGGTCACGGCGGATTCCGCCGCGTCCGGCTCGGCGATCAGGTTGGTGAAGCGGGCGCGGGTTTTGCCCGGCGCGTCGCGGGTGGCGCGACCGATGATCTGCACGATTTCGGTCAGGCTGGAACGATAACCAACCGTGAGGGCATGTTCACACCAAATCCAGTCAAAGCCCTCTTTCGCCATGCCAAGCGCGATGATGATGTCCACATGATCGCGGTTGTTCTTTTGTGCGGGATCTTTGAGCGCAGCAGAAACACGATCCCGCTTGGCCGCGTCGTCGTCCACAAGGTCGGCGATACGAAGGATGCGGCCTTCTGCGGTTTTCACTAACTGGAAGCCCGTGGTCGGGTCGATGCCCTGCCATTCGCCAAGCTCCTCGATGATGTGTTCGACTTCCTTGATTTTCTGCCCGGTACTTTCCCGCGAATTGACGTTGGGGATATGGATGATGGTTTTCTCGGCTGGGTCCAGCACAGCGAGAATGTCGTCAGAATATGCGCCGGAGTAGAAGAAATATCCGATGTCGAGCGACTTCAGATATTCGTAGCCGTTTAGCTGCTCGTAATAAGTGTAGGTGACGGTATCGAAGTTAGCCTCGTCCTGCGGCGCAAGAACTGCCTCGGCATCGCCACGGAAATAACTGCCCGTCATGGCAAGGATATGCACCTTGTTGCGGGCTATGAACTCGCCGAGCTGCTTGCCCAGCACATTGTCCGGGTTAGCGGAAACATGGTGGAACTCGTCCACCGCGATCAGACGGTTATCGAACGCCTCCACGCCGAACCGCTCCACCGCAAAGCGGAAAGTGGCATGGGTGCAGACCAGCACTTTGTCATCGCTTTCAAGGAAAGCGCCGACGCTGTTGACCTTGCCGCCATCCTCGCCGGGGGCGTTGCAGAGGTTCCATTTCGGCGTCACGGTCCAATCGGCCCAGAACCCGAATTTGGTCAACGGCTCATCGGCAAAGCTGGAGCCGATGCTTTTTTCCGGAACGACGATGATAGCTTGGCGAACTCCTTGGTTCGCCAGTTTGTCGAGCGCGACGAACATGAGCGCGCGGCTCTTGCCCGAGGCCGGGGGCGACTTGATAAGCAGATATTGCTCGCCGCGCTTCTCATAAGCGCGTTCCTGCATCGGCCTCATGCCATGGGCGTTGGCTTTGTTGGTGCTGCCGTTGCGGGCATAGGAAACCGATACGGAAGGAACTGTTTTCTTTTCTATCGTCACGCTGCCGCCCCTGCCTTCCGCCTTTTGGTTGCTCCCGCCGATGCGGTCATTTTGGTGTATAGATCGAACAGTTTTTCCAGCCGTTCAGTGTCATTTCTGAAGCGCCGCCCGATGTAGATGCGCTCCAGCACCTCGTCGTTGCGCTCATGCGCCTCGCGCAAATCGGCGGGCATTTTGCTCTCTCCGTCCTTGACCTCGTAGAGCTCGGCAATGGTGGCTGGAAAATGAGCCTCTCGCGCTAAAAGGATGTCCTCGGCGCAACGCGTTAGCAGCGCGGTGACGAAGTCGGTTTTCAGCCGGGTCTGTCAGCGCCTTCAGGGGTAAAAACGATGAGGAGCATGGCCCTTTCTCCGTCGAACTCGGCGACGAGGGCGATGACGAGCGCAACATCGGTCTGAACTACGAACAAGAATGCCTTGGATGCGCCCCTGGCGCCCCTCGGAGTGCCGCAACCGAACAGGGCGCGCATGAGAATGCCAAGATTGAACCCGGCGACGTGGATCAAATAACGCTTGTGAACATTCTCGCGCCCGCGCAGCCACGCGCGGCGCATGCCGCCGCGATCCAGGACGTGGGCAAAGCTACGCTCGACCATCTCACCACGCTTGCGCATCGCCTTGCGTCCGACGGCGGATTTCAGGCGAGACCGATTGGCGTAGACGGCCTTCTGGGCAGCCTCGTCGCCGTGCCAGCGCAGATATCCATTCGGCGGTGCCGGCTCGGCGATGCGCGTCTTCCAGATGTCGCCGTCGAGACCCTTGAGGAGCTCGCGCGAATGATAGCCTTTATCGGTCACAAGATCGCAGGGATCCCCGGACGTCGGCGCCAGGCCAATGTCGGCGAGGTTGCGTGCTGCCGTCTCCAGCGTGGCGTCGAGCGTTGTCGTGTCGCCCTTGTCGGCCGGGTGGATCGGCGCTGCCACGATAACACCCGTGTCGAGATCGACCGCGTGTTCGGGCTTGTAGGCCAGACGCGTCGAGCCGTTCTTCATCCGCGCGACCTTCGCGTCGGGATCGGTCTTGCTCGCCCAGTCCGCATTCGACAGCTTCTTGCCCTTGCGTTTGCGATCGAGCCGGACAAGGTCGTCGATCGTCGGCGTGTCGATGCCGCTCTCTTGCGCCATGCGCACCAGCATCTCGCGGTAGGTCTCGCCATTGTCACGCCGCACGATGGTACGCAGCGCGGCGTTCGCCTCCATGGTCGAGCCATCGACGCCGATCCGCTCGCCTTTCACCAGATCGTGCCCGGCGACGAGGGCCAGTACCCAGCCGAAGATCTGGTCATGTACCTCGTGCGGCAGGCGGCTCCGCGTCTTCGACAACCAGCTATGATCAGGGACCTTGTCGCGGCTCGACAGTCGCAGGAACTCCCGCAGCGACAGCGAATCCGAACAGCGCCAGACAATCCCGCGTTCGCTGTCGATGCCCTCGAAATAGCCGATCAGCAGCATGCGGAAATAGCGGCCCGGCGGCAGCGACGGGGCTCCCATCCGCGGCGCATAATAGGGCTTGCACGTCTTCTCGACAAAGCCATCGAAGCCCGCCTCGGCCAGCAGCTTCTGGAGCTTGTCGTAGAAAACATGCCCCGGTGAACGCGGTATCTCCGCCCACGTCACGATCAAATCGGACTGGACCTCGCTATCACGCCCCATCGCCATCGCCGCTAACCCGCCAGACAATCCCACTGCCGCACTGAATCAGCCACCGCCGACTTCGTCAACGGCCTGTTAGGTCAGCCTTGTTCTTGTCTGTCAGTGTAGGCACTGGAAAAGTGTTCCATCCGAGTGTGTTGGAATATGAGAAGTCTGTCCGCATCCGCACGCAAACCGTGCCGATCCATACCCAATGTAAACGAGACGCTATCAGAGCCATGTTCCAGAGAGGCGCATCAAATAAAGCAAAGCACTTGTTTGAAATAATTGCCCTACTATTGAGGATATCTATCGGCAAATAATCTCTGTTTTCAGATGATACCACCGGAATAGCCAGAGTTCTTGTTTTCCCTCGATTCATTTCCCTGAATTGATGAGGCCTTTTTACCATACCGTTGGAGATCGCGTCCTTAGACAAGCTCCTGGTCGCGACGCCTGATGCCATGCGCTCACGTAAATCGGCAATATCAAGAGTTTTATCGTCAGGGGCTTCCTCGAACCATAAGCAATACCTTGGCTTTGCATTGATGACTTCTGTGGATCCATAAAAGCGCATAATCATATCTTCCGGCATTCCGACTGAGATCAATTCATTTTTGGTGTATTGATCAAAAATAAGGTGGTCGGAAAGGCCGTAATAGTTCCCCTTTATCATAGGGTGAATCTCAGAAATCGCAGCGCTTCGCGCCGAAATCCAATAGTTCGGCTGAGGCAAGAGGTACCCGTTGATATTTGAGGTACTCAATTTCTTATCGCCATCAATCAAGGTGGCTGCACCTTGATCTAGGCTTGCGCCGATGATGACTACGGTTACACCAGCATCATTTGCGGCAAGATTAGACCATTTAAATGATCTCACCCCGAAGAAGAATCGCAGCCCACCGTCAAAGAGCGGCTTCCAAAAATTCGAGACGTGCTGACCTTGAGCTACGCTGTTCGTTGCAACGAATGCAAATTTACAAGGAGTTGCCCTCGAAAAATCATAAGCCTTAGAGAACCAGCCGCATACGTAATCGAGAAGACCCCATTTTTCAAACCGCCCGTCCAGAAGATTTTCCAAGTCTTCTTTCTGTTCAGCAGTTTTTCTCGCATTTCCCTTATATGGCGGGTTCCCACAGATGTAGGTTTCGCCACCTTCATTTTCAAAATCGATTTGGGCTTGGTCCAGTGGTGTCTGAAACAGATCGTCGCCAACCAGCTTTACGCTGGTCCCGGTCGGTGGGCAGATAGAAAGCCAGTCCAGCCGGAGTGCGTTTCCGCAAGTAATCCAGTTCTCGGCATTGAGCGGTAGAAACTCGTTCAACGCAAGTTGCTGCCCGCGATAAAGAACGTCGCATTGGTACTCGGCGATGATGAGCGCCAATCGGGCGATCTCGGCGGGGAAGTCTCGATATTCGATGCCCCGGAAGTTGGTCAGCGGAATGTCCGACTTCCGCTCTTTTTCGTCGCGACGCTCGTTGATGATAGCTTCGATGGCCCGCATTTCCTTGTAAGCGATCACAAGGAAGTTACCGCTGCCGCAAGCGGGGTCGAAAACCCGGATACGCGCCATGCGGTTGCGGAGATTGAATAGCTTTCGGGGGTTATCGTCGGCTTCGGCCAGATGCTCGCGCAGGTCATCGAGGAAGAGCGGGTTCAGCACTTTCAGGATGTTGGGGACGGACGTGTAGTGCATCCCCAAGGCTCCACGCTCCTCGTCGTCGGCGACGGCCTGAATCATCGACCCGAAAATGTCCGGGTTGATCTTTTTCCAGTCGAGATTGCCGATGTGGAGTAGGTAGGTCCGCGCGATCTTGCTGAAGCGCGGCACAGCCAGACTGCCCGAAAACAGACCGCCGTTGACGTAAGGAAACGCATCGGCCCATCGGGGTAGCGAGGACGTAGCGCGATCCGTGATCGCGGTGTTCATCGCCCGAAAAATCTCGCCGATCACCTCATGGGTGTTGGACGAGTCCCGGTCACTCATCTTCTCCACTGTGCCAGTGAACGGATGGCTGCGGTGGAAGATGTCGGTATCTTCCGCGAAAAAGCAGAAGATAAGCCGGGCCAGAAAATGGTTCATGTCCGGGCGGCGTTCGGCAGTGCCCCAGTCGGGATTGTCCTTCAGCAACTCGACATAGAGCTTGTTGAGGCGCCCCGTGGCGCGGATGTCGAACGAACTTTCGCGCACCTGCTTAACGGTGGTGATCCCGGCAAGCGGCAGGAAGAAGCCGAAATGATCGGGGAACTCGGCAAAGGTGCAGGCGAGAGTTTCGCCGGACAGCAAATCTTCCCCCTCGAACGCGTCGCCGTCTGTCGCCAGAATGAACTTGGCCTTGGCCCGCGTGGTTGCAGGGCTGGCCCGCAGCGCATTCAACTTTGCGGTCACGTCGCCCGGATCGGCGACGGCAATATGGATGTTGCTGGTTTGAAGGACGCCGCCAATGTCGGACTTGTTCGACGTGCCGGAGCGCAACTTCTTGAGGGTGGTTTCCTTGTTTCCAAACGCCTGAAGGAACGCGAAAGGGAACTCATCGCGGTCGAAAGGGGTAGCCGCCAACGCGGTCACGGCTTCTTCAATCTCGACTGCGTTCATTCGTTTCACGGTCCTATTACGTCAAATGCGGAGCCTCCTTCGGATAGCAGCGATGACTCGCTGTTTTGCCCCGCATAATGACTAAGCCGACCGTCCTCGGATGTCATCCGAAAGGTAGGCCGGGGCATCATCTATCCACAGGGGGGAGGCCCCATTTACAGGCGCGTTTGATGCATGGTTCGGTTGCGGGGTGGAGAGGCATATCTCCAAGTCCCCGCCGCTTATCCAACCCGCGCAGGGTTGGTCATGGGTCAATGGGAGCAGGAACGCTCCCTTGCCACGCCGGAGGCGGCTGGGTTCCATAGGGGCAGGAACGCCCCTTGGTCGATGGGGTTTGGGGAGCGCCGAAGGCTCCCCATCGGTGCGGATCAGGCTCGATGCCTGTGAAGCGCCGCAGGCCAGAGGGATGCAACGGGAGAGCGCAGCGTCTCCCTAGCCAAGATAGGCGTGGTACTACCACGCACATCTTGCGGTCAGCGTAAGCCCGTCTTTTTCCGATACGCGCCGTTGCGCTATGGCCCCGCCCATAGGTGCGGTGGATGCCACACGACCTTCCTCAACCACAGGAAGGAAGCGCCATGATGATTCACCTCACCAAACTGAATGACCTATCCTTCAACGTCCAGTTCGATCCGGCAATGACCGATGCGCTGAATGACGCATCGGGATGGAGTTCGCCGGAACGCGCATTGTATTCGATCCTAGCCGATGCCTTGCTGGGACCGTCACTGCCTCCGGGCTACCTCGACGATCTCGACGATGATGTGCCGTTTTAGCCATCGTACCCGCGACGACGATCTGCCGACGAAGCCGCAGTAACCCTGCGGCTTCATAGGGTCTGGGACGAGGTTTCCAGATACTCCCGGATGCGAGGAAGGCAATTTTCGTCGAAGGATCGGCTCAATATGCTGGCCGGAATCCCTTTCAGCGATCCCCGGCAAAAGATCACTTCCTTCAAGGCGGGAGACAGCCACAACGCTGGCGAGTGCTCTTCGATACGACAGCCGTTGAGCAATAGGGTTTCGAGTGACGGAAGCCCTTCTATCGGGAGGAGGCTTTTCACCGACGTATCGGAACAGTCCAGCAGGCGAAGCTTGCTGGAATTTTCAAGGCCGGACAACTCTGACACCCGCGTATCTTCGCAATGCAGGATCGTCAGTTCCGGGCATGAACGCAGCGGGGTTAGATCGGCGACGTTGGTGCTGCCGCAATATAATCTCTGGATCGAGGGGCACTGTGAGAGCGGATCGATACTCGCGATAGGCGTCACGCCACACGTTATCTGGACAAGCTTTCCGCAGCCCCGCAACGACGGCAACTCGCGCAATTTTCCGTAGCTGCAATGTAGGATTTCCAAATCCCCAAATTTATCGATTCCGTCCAACCTCGTGATCGAGGTGAGGCTGCAACTCAGATCGCGAAGCCAAACCATATCCCCCACGGTGTCGGGTAAAGAGTCAATTCGAAGCTTGGACAGGTCGAGAGTGCCAGTCCGGTTTTTGCGCTCTTGCAAAATCCTGTGCGCCCCGATCTCCCAATCCCTTAAATTGAATCCTTCTGTTATATTGCTATGAAACATATTTTCCGGCCCGCGAGTCTTCCTATCTGTGATTAGCGGCGCACCAAATTTCCGAGTTGAGCCTAACTCAGAAAGTAGCCGATTTATGGTTTCCGGCAAACCGCGTATTTGACCTGAATCTTCTATGTTGTTGATTAGTTCGGCGATAAAGTATGGTCTAGTGCTGACCAGATCAAATATTATCAGGTTGGAAAGGTTTGGAGCTGCCCCCTTTCTGAGATTCTCTAAATTATCAGCAATCCACTTATGAAGCTCTGCGTCCCCCTTTCTCAGGGTGATTTTCAGTTGTTCGGCATAAGGTCTGATCCTTCGACCAAAGGCCTCATACTTCGGGGTGAACCCAGCATAGCGCGACTGCAAATCGTCGATGATGGCCGTCAGTGGCGCGGACGCTTGTGAGCCAGTCTTTCTGGCGCGTCGCAAATCGGCCCTGAGGGCTGACGATACTCGAACGATGTCTTCCAGGTCCATCTTCGACCCCATAGCCCACGCGGCATAGGGATCGCCATTCCTACGGGCAAATTCCGGGTTGCTACGGGCCGTCTCCGGTCACGGTGACGGCCAATCCTCATCCATAGCTTCGTTACCGATCGGGGCCTGAGCAGCACTCAGGCGCGGCCGCTCCCCACCTCCCGATGGAGAGCGAAATGGATAACGTCATTATGGTGCTGCCGCGCGAGCGGCTGCTGAGCCTCGATTTCATCGAAGGCCTAGCGCATCGCATAACCGAGCTGAACCTTTCCCGGATCAAAACCACCGACTGGCTTGCCGACAAGATTTATAGCTTTGAAGGCGTGATCCTCGATTGGGATGGAAGGCGTCTCCGGCTCGATCCTGATATTGTGGATCGTTCCTATGGGCAGGATGTAGCCTGCACATGGAACAGCGAAGTCAAAACCTTCGCCAGTCGTCCGGCTCAGCGGCGTCCGCGCCATTCGATGCTTTTGCGCCTCGCTCTCTGGGATGCGGCGATGAAAATGAATGGGACGCCCGTTCTTCCATGATTTGATGTTGGGCCGCTATCGCCCCGGCAGCGGCCCACCATCCTGCAAAACGGAAATCTCCACCATCATGGAGATTCCTAATGTCCTACAAAGTCGATTACTCCGCCGACCGTCCCGAGCAAATCGAGGAGGTCGGCGCAAGCGCATCCGCTCCTACAATCCGGTATGTGGAAGTTCCCCGGCGCGGCTTCGCGTTTCCGAGCATCCTGAAAACTACCGCTGTTTTTCTCGCTGGCGCAGCCGCCCTCTTCACGATGGAGACGGCAGCGCCAGAGGGCTATCGGCCTTCCACAATCATGGGCACATACGATGCCCGTATCGCAGCCGCCGTCAAAGCTGCCGAGTTGCAGCAGCAGAGCCGTTTCGACTCATGGGCTGCGAACGTGAAGCTCGCTGCGGATCAGCAATCCCAGCAATACAAGGCTGTCACGGAAGGCGTCCTGACGAACTACACCGCGTCTTACGATCAGGCGAAGATCGCAACGCAAGCCGCATACGAATTTCAGGGCCGCTACGCTTCAACGATCATGGGGCAGAAGACTCAAGAACAGGGCGCTGACATCGGCATCATCAATTTCATGCGAGGGTTCGGGCGCATCATGAATGGCTTGGAAGCCGGAGCTGGTGACAATGCGCTCGGCTACGCCGACGATCTCAGCGGTCAGCTTCAGGATGAGGTAACGGAGGCAGCCCGGAAGGGTGCAGGTACTCCGGTCGTCGATTGGGCGCGTGGACTGGCAACGCCGGATGAAGTGGCGGCGAAGCTCGCCAGCATCCAGCCGCTTCGCCTTCCGCCTCCGCCGCCGATGGGTGAGCAGCGGGTTACTATCGGCAACCCGTGGAGCGACCGCTAAAATGCGCGGCGGCAACTTTATGAAGGGGATGCAGGGCTTCATGGCCCTGCATCAAAAAACTGTCGAAGCCGATTTCGCGGCGGCATCACGGCGCGAGGCGGAAAAAACGCGGCTCGAAATCGCATCTGCTCAAGCCTCCGGCGTTTTAGGCAACGGTCGCCTCGCTAACCTGCATGATGTCCGAAGTTCGGGCCTTCTCAATCCGAACGGACTCTTTTTGGGGGCGCTGAATCAGCGCCTCCTTTTTTATAACGGCGATGCGCCGCTGCTAACCTATGCCCGTGCAGGCACAGGCAAGGGCCGTGATTTCATCCTGCCCAACCTCGCGCACACCCGTAATCGCAGCCTGATCGTGATCGACGTAAAGGATGGAGAAAACTGCTTTGCGTCGTGCGAGCATCGCTCCCAGACGCTGGGTCAGCGGTGCGTCTATCTCAATCCGTTCAAACTGCTGGGGCTTCTGAACACGCGGATCAATCCGCTTCAAACCCTGATCGACATCGTGGGCCGTGGCGACCAAATCGACACGGAAGCCGACGAAATCGCGCATATCCTCATCCCATCATCGGGGAAGAACAAAGACGGCGATTGGGTGGGCAAAGGCGCACGTCGTTTGCTCGCCGTGCGTATGGAATATCTGGCGCTCTTCGAGCCGGAGCTTTGTACGCTGAGCGGACTGTGGCGTTTCGTGAACTCGTCTCAGGACGAGATGGAAATCGGCTTCGCCATGATGGCGACATGCGGCCTGTCGGGACTGGAAGGCAAGGCAGGGGCTCTGCGGGCGACCGCCAAGGATGCGCCGAAACAATTTGAGGCGTACAAGTCCGACTGCATCGAAGCCCTCAACCCTTTCGAGCCGGGGAAGTCGCTAGATAGCGCGACCTCCGCGCACGATTTCGATTTCAAGATTCTCAAGCATGAAACGACCACGGTTTACCTTATGGCTCCTAGCGAGAAGCTGGCCGTTGCGGCTCCGTGGATCAGCCTGATTATCAGCCACATCATCGAGACGGTCGCGCGGGAGGTCGGCCCTGTGCAGACGACATTCCTGCTCGACGAATTTCCTATGCTGCCGCCTTCGCCGTCAATCACTAAAACCCTCCGACTGTACAGGGGTAAGGGGCTACAGCTCTGGATATTTTCACAGGGTCGCTATTCGCTCGAAGAGCGGTGGTCGCGCGAAGCCGTGAAGGAATTTGAGGATATGGCCGCGATCTTCAACACAAGCGCCGTGGAAGACCCCGACCTCATGGGCGACATCGAGAAATGGAGCGGGAACCGCACCGTTCTCATGCACGGGGTCAATCGCAGCGGTGGCACGGTAGAGTCCGCCGGAGCCAACCTTGGCGAAGCGCGAAGAGCCGTCCTTCAAAGTGAGGACATTCGTGGCATCGGGGCGGGGCGGCAGATTATCCGCGTCGCGGGCCTGTCCCATCTGCTCGTCTGCGAGCGCGTCCATTTCGATGATGTCGATCCGTGGAAAGATCAGCTCCGCGATGTTCGCACTCTGCATAAGGGAATGGCCCCATGAGCGCCGATGGCTCCGCGTCTCGCGTCATATCATCGTCCTTCGCTGCCGCGAGCGGCGAGCGTTCCTCCGCCCGAGCTGTATCGCCTGAACGAGCGGCGAAAATCGCCTCATGGGCAGACCGCACCATGGCGCGGGCGGAAAGGGAATTTCGCGAGAACCGCGAGCAATGGACACGTCGTCAATATGGTGAGCTTCTTGCCCGCGACGGCGAGCGATTGGTATTGCAGCCTCCGGGCGCAACAGATGATCGCAAGGCTCACCTGATGCGAGCGGCGGAGAACATGGTGAACCGTAATCATGCCACACGGCTTGCGGGGATAAATCGCGCCGCAGAAAAATTACTCGCGGGGAAAACGCTTCAATCTAAGAATACCGATCTCGGACGATGAAGTAAAACTTCGCGATTTGTTGATATTCCGTAACAAAATATGCTATTCTGGTTGTGGGGATTGTGCGTATCTTTGCCACTGGCAAATCCGAAACTCACATGCTCTACGCGGTGGCTCGGAAGCGTTGTCTCCAAAGCCCCGCTAAACCACTAAAATTTGTAGAGCATGGGAGGACAATCCCCCCGGCTGAATGACGGTTATTTTCTAAATCGGACTCTCTCATTGCTCAATCGAGCGCCGCTATAGCGGCGGGGCGGGTTTGATGAAAATGTTGTCACCGGAAGAAATGCAGGAGCTTCGCAATGAAATTGCGGACTTTGCTATTTCGGAATCCCGAAAAGACGAAATCATCCGCTTCCTAGATGCCATTGCGGCCTCATTTATTCATCAGGCTTTCCGCAAAAGCTCTGTTCAATTATCTCTGTCCGACCGCGCAAACTATGCTTTCAAAGGCGCGGAAACTCGTGCTAATCTGCCGGAATCCGATGTTTCGGAGCTTGTTGACCTCGATAGCGAGGGCGCGATCAACACCAAAGGCCCTATGAGGCAGTTAGCGCCATGACCAGAAAAACGAACCAGCAGGCAGTTATATACTGCCGTGTAAGCACCAAGAAACAGGCGAGAGAGGGCAACGGCCTCGTTAGCCAAGAAACCCGCTGCCGCGAGTATGCGAAGCATCGCGGCCATCAGGTCGTGGGCGTCTTCACCGATGACGTGTCCGGGAAACTGGCTCAGCGTCCGGGCTTCGACGACATGCTGGCCTCGATCCGCAAAAGCCGCAAAGCTGGAATGGTCGTCATCATCGACGACATCAGCCGCATGGCGCGTGATGTCCGCAACCACTTCGATCTAAAAGAATCCATCTTTCGCGCGGGCGCGACGCTGGAATCTCCTTCCATCGAGTTCGGGTCGGACTCCGACAGCATCCTCATTGAGCATCTGTTGGCGAGCGTTGCACAGCATCAGCGTCAGAAGAATGGCGAGCAGGCGCGCAACCGTATGAGAGCGCGGATGCTTGGCGGCTATTGGGTGTTCATGGCTCCGCTCGGTTATCGGTACGAGAAGAGTCCGGCTGGTGGCAGCATTCTCGTGCGCGACGAACCCGTTGCCTCGATCATTCAGGAGGGCCTTGAAGGCTATGCCAGCGGTCGCTTTAACTCCAAGGCGGAAGTGAAGCGCTTCCTCGAGTCTCACGCCGGATTTCCGGTCACGCGGCACGGGCACCTGACGAACGAGCAGGCCAACCGCATCATGACGCACCCAATCTATGCGGGCTACGTCGAGAGCAAGGCTTGGGACGTTTCGCTGCGTCCGGGGCAGCATGAGGCGACCATATCGCTTGCAACCTTCCATCAGGTTCAGGAACGGATTGCGGGCAAGCCGCTCGCCCCGACGCGCTCGGACATCCATGTCGATTTCCCTCTGCGCGGCTTTGTCGCCTGTGGCGACTGCGATCATCCAATGACTGCGAATTGGACCAAGGGGCGCAATGGCCGCTACCCATACTATGTTTGCCGCCATCGTGGTTGCGACCGTTTTGGGAAGTCCGTGAAGCGGGATACGGTTGAAGGAGCATTCGAGGCGATGCTGACGAAGCTGACGCCGCGCCCGGAATTGCTCAGCCTCTTCGCGAAAATTTTCCGCAAGCGTTGGAATGAGGCAGAAGCCAAAGCGCATGACGGACGTGCCGCGATCAAGCGTGAGATGGCGACTATCGAGAAAAAGATCGGGCAAATTCTCGATAAGATTGTCCAGTCCGAAAGCCGTTCGGTGATCGCTCGTTTTGAGAGCGAGGTCGATAAACTCGAAATGGAAAAGCTGGTGTTGAACGAGAAGGCAGCTCTGTGCGGCACTGTCGCGCGAGATTACGATGCGACTTTTCGAACCGCTTTTGATTTCATCGCAAACCCTTGCAATCTATGGACTAATGGCACGTTCGACGACAAGCGGATCGTGCTGAATCTCACTTTAGGCTCTCATTTAAAATATGATTGGAATGAGGGCGTTCGAACCGCTGAATTATCCTTACCGTTCATGGTGTTAGGGCGGCTCGGAAACCGAGAAACAGTAATGGCGGACAGGGTGGTTTTATTAATTTAAACCTATGTATTTGAAATGACTTTTCAAATCACGTCCACGTAATTTCGGACCCACACGGTTCCACCGCGCGTCTGAATTCATGATTCAGTCCGTGCAACTCTTCTGCCATTGTTCGCTACGATTGTCTAACATTTTCTTTTGTACTCCATCGCAGATCGACAACAGTCCAATCTATTTATCATCAGAAGATTTGAGGCCTGAAGTTGGCAGGTGCGAGATCGGGAAGCGAACAAACGGGGAGGCGTTCGATGGGTATGACTGGCCGGAAGGGGCTGGTCGCCTTGCGGGCGCGAATGGTGTGAAGCGGATATGGCTGTTCCGCATCGCTCACAGCAGTCGTTGCCACCAGCCGACATCGTGCCAAGCATCGAATTTTCGTCCGACCTCGCGGTAGATGCCGACCTGTTCGAAGCCCATAGCTTCGTGCAGCCCGACGCTCGCGTCGTTCGGCAGTGCGATGCCCGCAAATGCAGCGTGATAGCCCAAGCTCGCCGCGGCAGGCAGCAGACGGGAATACAAGCGACGCGCCACACCGCCCCGCTGCGCGCCGGGTGCCACATAGACTGCGACATCGACGGATGTTCGATAGGCCGCGCGAGTCCTGTGCTCGCTGGCGTAAGCGTAACCGACAACCTGCCCATCCACTTCGGCGACCAGATAGGGGTATTTGGGTAGAATGGCGGCGATGCGCCTTTCCATCTCCCCAATATCGGGCGGCGCTTCCTCGAACGAGATGGTGGTGGAAGTTACATAGGGTGCGTAGATCGCCTGAACTGCCGGTGCGTCCCCTAAGTCTATCTGACGCACGTCCATCTTTGCACCACTTCCAATCAGACTTGGACACATTGACCCGCCGCGGTCGGACAATCAAGACACCACTCAACTGCTGCATGCACGGTACCCAAGCGTCGCCAGTCCAGACGCTGAGCGAGGTCGCTGCCGTCAACTCATCGTAAATTCACGATGCGATTTGACTTGGCAATGTGCATCGTATAATTCCGATGCATGGACAATGATTCAGCCCTGCTCGCCCTAGCTGCACTGGCACATCCGACGCGGCTCGATGCTTTCCGGCGGCTCGTCCAGCATGAACCGGAGGGACTTTCGACAGGACAACTCGTCGAACAATCAGGCCTGACCCAGAGCACCTTCTCCACGCACCTTGCCGTGCTTGCTAAGGCTGGGCTCGTTCAGTCGGAGAAGCGGGGGCGCCACTTCATCCAGCGTGCCGACATAGATGCGCTTCGCGGCCTCATGCTTTTCCTCGCGAAGGACTGCTGCCAGGGCCGCGCCGAGCTCTGCGAACCCCTGCTTGCAGAACTCGCCTGCTGCTGATCGGAGCGAAGCCGTGACCGACATCATCATCTACCACAACCCCGATTGCGGCACGTCGCGCAACACGCTCGGCCTCATCCGCAATGCCGGGATCGAACCGCATGTCGTCGAATATCTGAAGACACCGCCGTCGCGCCCGCTGCTCGAACAGCTGATAGCCCGCGCCGGGATCGCGCCGCGTGACCTGCTTCGCGAAAAAGGCACCCCCTATGCCGAACTCGGCCTCGACGATCGGGCGCTCGGCGATGTCGAGCTCATCGACGCAATGATGGCGCATCCGGTGCTCATCAACCGCCCACTCGTCGTCTCGCCGCTCGGGGTCCGGCTCTGCCGCCCCTCCGAGGTCGTGCTCGACATTCTCCCGGCCCGCCAGCTTGGCGCTTTCGCCAAGGAAGATGGCGAGCCCGTCGTCGACGCCGGCGGCAACCGCGTGGGCAACTGACCAATGGCCGACACCAACCGGCTGTCATTCCTCGACCGCTACCTGACGCTCTGGATCTTCCTCGCGATGGCGCTCGGCGTGCTGCTCGGGTCGATCTTCGAGGGGCTGCCCGCCGCGATCGATGCATTGTCGATCGGGACGACCAACATCCCGATCGCGATCGGTCTTATCCTGATGATGTATCCGCCGCTGGCTCGGGTGCGCTACAACGAGTTGCCGCGCGTATTCGACGATCGCCGCGTGCTGGCAATCTCGCTGATCCAGAACTGGATCATCGGGCCGGTCCTCATGTTCGTGCTCGCGATCCTTTTCCTCTCGGACAAGCCCGAATATATGACCGGCCTGATCCTGATCGGCCTCGCCCGCTGCATCGCGATGGTCATCATCTGGAACCAGCTCGCGAAGGGCGACAATCAATATGTCGCCGCGCTCGTCGCCTTCAACTCGATCTTCCAGATCCTCTTTTTCAGCGTCTACGCATGGTTCTTCCTGGCCGTGCTGCCGCCCCTCTTCGGCCTCGAAGGCAGCGTCATCGATGTCAGCTTCGGCACGATCGCCGAGGCCGTCCTTATCTACCTCGGTATTCCATTCGCCGCAGGTTTCCTGACGCGCCGCGTTCTCGCGAAGGCCAAGGGGGACGAATGGTATGAGACGCGTTTTCTCCCGAAGATCGCGCCGATCACCCTCGTGGCGCTGCTGTTCACGATCGTAGCCATGTTCAGCCTGAAAGGCAGCGAGATCGTCACGATCCCCGGCGACGTGATCCGGATCGCAATCCCGCTCACCATTTATTTCGTGGTCCAGTTCCTCATCAGCTTCTGGATGGGCAAGCTCATCGCGGCCGACTACCCACGCACGACCGCGGTCGCCTTCACCGCCGCGGGTAACAACTTCGAACTCGCGATCGCGGTTGCGATCGCCGCCTTCGGTCTCGCATCGCCGGTTGCCTTCGCCGCGGTCATCGGTCCGCTCGTCGAGGTCCCGGTTCTCATCCTGCTTGTCAGCGTCGCGTTTCGGCTCGGCCGCCGCTGGTTCCCCGCGACGGCCCCTACGGACAATTGAAATCATGACAGACCAGAATTTCTCTCGCCTACGCACGCTCGCCGATCCTGACCATCTTCCAGCGCTCAGCCCCGAATATCTCCGCGCGCAGCCCGCGCTCGGTCTCGGGCCGCTCGCCCCCGCCCCGCGCATCCTGTTGCTCTACGGGTCCTTACGCGAACGCTCATACTCGCGGCTGGTTGTCGAGGAGACCGCGCGCCTGCTGCAGCAATTCGGGTGCGAGACGCGCATCTTCGATCCTTCGGACCTCCCACTGCCCGATCAGGTCGCCGATGACGATCATCCGGCCGTCGAGGAACTGCGCCAGCATTCGCTCTGGTCGGAAGGCCAAGTGTGGTGCAGCCCCGAGCGTCACGGCCAGATCACCGGCATCATGAAGGCGCAGGTCGATCATCTCCCGCTCGCATATAAGGGCCTCCGGCCGACGCAAGGCCGCACGCTCGCGGTCATGCAGGTGTCGGCAGGGTCGCAGTCGTTCAACAGCGTCAACACGCTGCGCATCCTCGGCCGCTGGATGCGGATGATCACCATCCCCAACCAGTCGAGTGTCGCAAAGGCCTATCAGGAGTTCGACGAGGCGGGCCGGATGCTTCCATCGAGCTATTATGACCGGATGGTCGATGTCGCCGAGGAACTAGTGCGCTTCACCGTCCTCACGCGTGGCCATGTCGATCAGCTCGTCGACCGCTATTCGGAGCGGAAAGATCGGAAAGAGCCCGTAGTGACACCGGCAGAATTGGCCGGAATTCCGCGCGCCTGACGAGCATTTCTGGCCGGTAGGCGAACGTCGGCTTTAAGGGGCGAGAAGGTGGATAGCTGACATTTACCCAGCGCCCGGTGCCGACCAACTTAAGTCGCTCGATGTTGAGACATGAACGACCGGCATTACTGGGTAGCTGCCGATCAGCTTAGCTTCAGCGCTCACGCTCATACAGGCCGCGCTGGAACCCCAGGAACGTGGAGCGGATCTCGGCAACCGACCCCAGCTCACGCACGGCATCCATTGGCGTTCCGTATTTCAGTTCCAGTAGGGCGGGAAGCTTACCGTCGTCCAATTCGCTCTCGCCAATGGCCGCATATTGCGAGAGAACGAAATCGAGGAAGTCACGCTGCTTATCGCCATATCGGGAAAGGATCGTGGCGCGCCGAGTGTCTGCCCGCTCGATCCGCTTGAGGGGCGGACGTGCCCACGCGATGAATGCTAGCACGTCGAACAAGTCGCTCTCCTGCGAATCCGTCGCCCGGCGGATGCCGTCGAGCGCCTCGCCGGTGAATCCGCGTTCGGCCAGGCCCTCCACGAGCCTGCGCCGCGTGTCCGGCTGGCTCCAGATCGCGCGCAGCTCGTCTTCGTCGCGGAACAGATCGGGTAATTGGCCGAACAGGTCTTCGATGAACTGCTGCGCCGAAACCGGCTTGCCATCGACGCTCCAAAAGGTCGTCGCGCTGATATGCTGGAATGCGCGTTCCTTCCCGTCCGCCAGCCGGATCACCAGCTTGGTCTTGGGCGGCTCGGGGTCCGGCCCCGGTTCGGATGGCTCTGGTGGATCGCCCTCTGGCTTCCCTTCGCGCGGGCCTTTCGGCGGCTCAGGGTCCAGCGGCTCGCCATCCCACTCGGGATCGTTAAAGTGCTGATAGGCCTTCACGAAATCGAGGATAGTGAAATAATCCTTGCCATCGAATAGCCGAGTCCCGCGCCCGATGATCTGCTTGAACTCGATCATCGAATTGACCGGACGCATGAGCACGATGTTGCGGACGTTACGGGCATCGACCCCAGTGGACAGCTTCTGCGAGGTCGTGAGGATCGTTGGGATTGTCTTGTCGTTATCCTGAAAGGTACGCAGCCATTGGTCGCCGATCTTCTGATCAGCGGCCGTCACGCGGACACAATAATTCGGATTGTTGCTGGCCTTCACTTGGTTGATGAGGTCGCGAACGATGCCAGCGTGGGGCTGTGACGCGCAGAAAACGATCGTCTTCTCTCGCTGATCAATCATGTCCATGAAGGTCTTGACGCGATACAACTCGCGCTCGCGGATTTCGATGGTGCGGTTGAAGTCGCCCTCGGTGTAGCGCTTGCCGTCCTCCACCGCGCCTTCGATCACGGCATCGTCGGCGGTGTAGACATATTCGTCTATCGTCGTCCCGATCTGGCGGACCTTGAACGGGGTCAAGTAGCCGTCGTTGATGCCCTCTTTCAGCGAGTAGGTGTAAACCGGCTGGCCAAAATAAGCGTAGGTGTCGGCGTTGTTCTTCCGCTTCGGCGTGGCTGTCAGCCCGATCTGCACGGCGGGCGCGAAGTAGTCGAGGATCGCGCGCCATTCGCTTTCGTCCTTCGCGCCGCCGCGATGGCATTCGTCGATGATGATGCAATCAAAGAAATCGGGCGAATAATCGCCGAAGTAGGGTGCGGGATCGCCGTTGGCGTCGGTGCCGCTGGTGAAGGTCTGAAAGATGGTGAAGAACACGCTGGCGTTCTTCGGCACCGCGCCTTTCTTCTTAATGTCACCTGGCGTGATCCGCGCCAGCGCGCCATCGTCGAAGGGGGCAAAGCTGTTGTAGGCCTGATCGGCGAGGATGTTGCGGTCGGCCAGGAACAGGATGCGCGGATGCCGCTGCGGCTCATCCGCCGTTTTCCAATCGGAGAGGTTCCAGCGGGCATGGAACAGCTTCCAAGCGATCTGGAAGGCGATGGCGGTCTTGCCGGTGCCGGTGGCGAGTGTCAGCAGGATGCGGTCACGGTCCTCGCTGATCGCCTCCAGCACGCGCTCGATGGCGTTGTGCTGGTAATAGCGCGGCTCGAAACGCCCGCCGCCGGTTTCGTAGGCGACTGCGGCGAAGCGGTCGCGCCAGCGGTTCGCTTCGGCAAAGGTCGCATCCCATAGTTCTTGCGGCGTGGGGTAGGCATCGACCAGCCCTTCCGCGCCGGTTTCCATGTCGATCCGGTAAATCTGCTTGCCGTTGCTGGCATAGGCAAATCGGCATTGCAGGCGGGCGGCATAGTCCTTCGCCTGCCCGACACCCTCGGTATAGCTCTTCGTAGCCGCCTTGGCTTCGAGCGTGGCCAACTTGGTGTTGCGATAGACCAGCACATAGTCGCAGGAGAGCGCGCGGGCGCGCTTCCCCTTGCCCATGATCCGGCCGGGCGCGATCACCTCGCGCCGGGTACGGCTGCCATCGACCGCGCCCCAGCCGGCCTCGCGCAACGCGGGGTCGATCAGTTCGGCGCGGGTCTCGGCTTCATTCAAAAGACCCATGCCTCCTGCCTACCAACGCGTTTGGCTGATCCGTCAGGCTCGATCCCCTTCGCCCGGATCGTTGCAATCGCTTGGAAAAATTTACCCTCGGCAAATTTCTGCTTAGCGATGTGCCAGTTTTCGCGAGCTTCATAGATGATGGCCGCTTCATTGGCCTCTGCGCCATCCATAAGCAGGTTATTCCAAGCCGCATGGACAGTGGCGAGCAATTCGGCCTGCTCCGAGTTCATCGGGGCAATCAGGCCGATAGCCCTCTCAAGGCGATCCTTCACCGGCTGCAAAGCCGCCGACCCCTTGGCGACCAAAGCGTCGAAACGGGCAAGCTTGTTGAAGCTGTAGCCATTACCGGAGGGGCGCGGCACAAATTCGAAGAATTGGTTCGTCTTTGCCCATTCCTCTGCGGCGAGCATGTGCTGGAAATCGTTTGGCCCCGCTGCATCCTTGACTGGATTGCGGCCCAGATCGACACCACCGACGCTTTCGCAGAGGTGCAACGCCTTTTGGGCTTTCACTCGTCCAAATGTCGCCTGCGTGCCCAAAGCGACGTGATTGCGATAGGCCAGCGCGATGACTTGAGCGGTAAAGGCAGGGCTTTTCCAGTTATCGTTGGCCACCAAGGTGGAAACAGCTATGAGTTCGCCGGTAAAGGCACGGTCGAGAAGCGATTGCTTAAGAGCCGAAAGCTTGTGCATCTTCGTCTTTTGGATGGCTTGCAGTGCCTTGGCCTCTAATCTGATCATGTCCAGACGCGCTACCAAAGCTTTCTGTTCATTCCGATCGGCAGGATAGGAAATTGTATTTGCCAATATTCGTTTTGGTGCCGTGTGGCGGACCATTGTCCCTGTCGCTGTGTCACGTATACGCGACAATGATGTCGAAGTTTGCATTGAATAATAAATCAGTCGAGGATCAACAGATTTTTCTCGAAAGACTACCCGCCCAATACGCTGGTTGTGCAAAACATTGGCATTTTCGACAAATGCCGGGCGACCTAATATTCTCATTTTCGATGATAAATCCGTCATAACGACGGTCAAATCACCCGGATCGAACGTGAACGCAGGCGGGGTTTCTCCATTAATCAATCGCTTCGTATTACGAGAATTGAACGCTAGTTCGGCATCCTCAGTGTAGTTCCCCGGGGTTAGCACAATCGGCTTAGTGCCGTCATCGGATGATACAAAATCATCACCTTTGAACGCGAAACCGTGAGTGATGTCGATCAGGTCCACCAGGCTGCTCTGCCGCCATCCGGGATGGAGCTTAGCAAATGAGGCGTCTAATTCGGCCTGAAATAGCTCTCGCGCATTGGCGAGGGTCTTTTCGGCGTTGGCGGTTGCGGTGGCGATGGCGGCGAAGGCCTCATCCAGCCCCGCCACAATCTGCCGCTGTTCTTCGAGAGGTGGCAGGGGGATTTCCAGAGCCTTTAGCGCATCCGTTCCAACCCGATGCACCGTTGCTCCCGTTGTAACGCTCGCCAAAATGCTCGGCTCTGAAGCTCTCAGAAAGTAAAACAGATAGCGAGCATCCAGCTTCTTGCCGGGAACGATTGCTTTGATGTCCTGATTGATCGCCACTTCGCGACTGGTCAGGGCTACGGGAAATCTGCGTGCAAGGATGCCCGAACGCACGACGCACAAGATTGAGTTCGCGGGAACTAGGTTGGTCGCACTCTTGCGAATAGCTTCAGCGGTTATCTTGTCTTCTGCCGTTGTGATCTCGTCCACCCACATGTCCTTAGGTGACACCCAAGGAATATCGCCATTCCAAAACGACGCTTGTGATTTCGACGGAGTGCCACCGCCGCAAAATCGGGCCACGGTCCCTAGAGCAGCAACCTCTCTCCTGATCACAACAATTCCCTCACGCGCGCCAGAAGCTCGGTGCTCTCAGCATCCAGCGCAGCAATCTCGTCAAGTATTTCCTGCGGGCTGCGCAGCGTCTCGGCTTCGGGCGTATTGGGGTTGCGCACGGTCAGGTCAAAGGTCACAGGATCGAGCGTGCACGCCGTCACGCTCCACGAGTTCGGCCCTTCGGCGAAGCTCGCCTGCCGATTGATGAAATCCGCCATGTCGGCATCGTTCAGCGGGTTGGTCTTGCCCATGTTGCGGCCGGGATCGAGCCGGTAATACCAGATGCTGCGGGTCGGCTCGCCCTTGTCGAAGAACAGCACTACGGTCTTGACGCCCGCGCCCTGAAAGGTGCCGCCGGGCATATCGAGCACGGTGTGCAGGTTGCAGCTTTCCAGCAACTCGCGGCGCAGCGCCACGCTTGCGTTGTCGGTGTTTGACAGGAAGGTGTTCTTGATCACCACCGCCGCCGATCCACCTGCGCGCAGCGATTTGATGAAGTGCTGGAGGAACAGATAGGCTGTCTCCCCGGTCTTGATCGGGAAGTTCTGCTGGATTTCCGGCCGCTCCTTGCCACCGAAGGGCGGGTTGGCCAGGATGACGTCAAAGCGGTCCTTCTCCTGAATGTCCAACACAGGTTCGGCCAAAGTGTTCGTATGGACGATGTTGGGCGCTTCGATCCCGTGCAAGATCATGTTCATCGTGCCGATGACGTAGGCGAGGCTTTTCTTCTCCTTGGCGTAGAAAGTTCGCTTCTGGAGCTTTTCGAGGTCGTCGACGGTTTTCGCCAGCGGCCGGAGGTAATCGTAGGCTTCGCACAGGAAGCCGCAGGAACCGGCCGCGCCATCGTAAATGGTATCCGTCAGTGTCGGCTTCACCACCTTGATCATCGCGCGGATCAGCGGACGCGGGGTGTAATATTCCCCGCCGTTGCGACCGGCGTTGCCCATGTTCTTGATCTTGGCTTCGTACAGCTCCGAAAGCTCATGCTTCTGCATCTGGCTGCCGAAGGACAGTTGGTCGATCGCGTCGATTGCGTCGCGTAGCGAGTAGCCCGACTGGAACTTGTTTCGGATTTCGCCGAAAATCTCGCCGATCTTGTATTCGATAGTGTCGGCGCTGGTGGCGCGGCCCTTAAACCCCTCGAGATAGGGAAATAGTTCGCGGTTCACATACGCGATCAGGTCCGACCCGGTCTTGGCGCGATTGTGATCGAGCTTGCCGGCGGCATCCTTTGGCGCGGCCCACAGGCCCCAGCGATGCGCAGTGTCGATGATTGGGGTGTATGCTTTCCCGCGAAGCTCGGCTTCGGTGGCGCGGCTGACTTCCAGATCGTCCAGGTATTTCAGGAATAGCAGCCAACTGGTCTGTTCCGTGTAGTCCAACTCGGAAGCGCAGCCGGCCTCCTTGCGCAGGATGTCGTCGAGGTTCTTGAAGGTCTGTTCGAACATGAACCGGCGGTAGCAGCGGACGGCGAGCCACCACAAGTGGGGATAACCGCTCCCCTTTCGTCATCCGTAGTCACCTGGGATTAGTTTTCAGATGGCAGGTTATAGGCCCACAGTTCGCTGACGACCCACCATCGTCAAGCGCCAGTGGCGCTTTTGCAAAGCGGGAGGGACTGCTCTCGCTGAGAGCCGTCATTCCAGCAGCGAGCCGGGAACGACGGCTTCGTTCCCAGACCCGGCCACAATTTAATGGCCGCTTCCGGGCAGGAAAGAATGGCTACCGAACGGCTTGGATTGGGCGCGAAGCTGCCTATTCCCGCTCGAAGAGGGGAATAGACGCAAAATCGTTGGCCGCGCGCCTGCTGCGAGATTGCCGACCAGACTTCCGGACTTCGCCCTGATCGCTGCGGCGTCGGATTGGCACCGCCGTCTGGCTGGTAGAAGTGCCGCGCTGCCGCTCGATCAAGTTGCGGAGACTTTCCGTCAGGACCAAGGTCGCGGCGCCCATCTTGACGATCTCGACTTCACCCCTTGCGATGAGAAGGTAGAGGGAACTGCGGCTGAGTCCCGTAAATCGGCAAGCATCTGGAACCCGCATGCTGATGGGCTCTATTGCAAGCGGTGAGGACGGTGGTGGGGCAGGGGACTTAAATGGCACAACGGCACCCTCGCTCTTGAACGGTGACGGGGCGGCTGGAAGGGTTGCCGCCCCGTCTCGCCCGATTATCCAAATTTGTGCTGCGCCGTTCCACACGACGTTTGTGCGCCAATGCCTGTTTTTCTACGCCCGGCTACCGCAACTCGCCCCGTTGGATGCTCTGGGTTGTCGCCGGACGCTCCGCATACGGGAGCATCGCCACGCGTTTGCGGACGCCGGCGGAGTGTCGAGGGACAGCGGCTTTCGGCCGGAGGGACGATCTACACGTCACCCGGACGCCGGTTCAGCGCTTCCAATTCGCGCGCGGTTGATCCGCCGCTCAGGTCATTTTCGTCCGCCATATTCGTGTCCGGCGAGAGTGCGATGCGCAGCCTCGAAACGTAGCAGAATACCGTCACTTTGCGGAAACGAGGCAGCGGTGTAGTCGGATTGTCGCCTCGATAAGTGGCGGAAAAGCGCTATGCACCCGTGCGTAAGGTGTGTGATTATAAATTGTGGGTCCGATGCGAAGCATCGCGGCCCGAAAAATGCGGCTCCGGCAATTGAGCGAGCCCAGGGGCGATTGACCGTTTTGGGGTGGGGAGCTGTCCCCTCGTGAACCCCGGCGAAAGCCGGGGCCCAGTGCGGCAACCTGTGACGTTCGTATCGGAATTCTGGGCCCCGGCTTTCGCCGGGGTTCACATCCCGTTCGGCAGCAATCGGTCGTTTGCCGTCATTCGGCCATCCCCGGCGGCGAGCGGCCGAAATGGGGTGGGAGCGGACGTCAATCCGTGACGCTGAAGGGCGCGATTCGCTCTATCGCTTGCCGATATGCTGATCGATCGAACTCGAACGGGCCGAACCCAGAATAGTCTCGATTGGGTCGGTGAGGTTGCGCGAAGCGATCCCAAAGCACGCGCTCCCCTTCTATGCGGACATGAGCCATGAGGGGCCAGCAACCGGCCTCACCACAATCGCAAAACAGCGCATAGATTTCGCCCGATTCATCGCCTTCGACTGGTTCCTGCTGCCCAGAAAAATAGTCCGAGAGCGGGCCGAGATTGGAGTATGATGGCACTATCCCGCCGTAGCCACCCGCAGGATCGTTGAAACCGCTTGCTCGTTCGAACTCAGCCACAAGGTCTGCGAGGCGACTGCCGTCGATACAGGGCATCAGGGCAGGTGTTTGCCCGTCCAGATACTCGCATTCGAAATAAATAGTGTTGGGCATGGCCGGGCTATGAAGGGTTGGCTCATCGACTGTCAACGTCGGTAGACGGTCGTTTGCCGCCATGTCGGCAGCGCGGATGCAGCGCCCGAAATGGGGTGGGAAGCGGACGCGCGTCAGCGCCGTTCCGGCGTCTCATAGCGCTGATTGTCTACGGTGGGCAGCGAGGTCTCCCCTGTAGCGTGCAAAGCTTTGAGCACGCACCCTGTGACCGTCAAATCGGACGCAGGTTTAATTGTCAGCGTATCCCTCTCAATTACAGCCATACGCGAAGTGCCGCCACATCGTTCAACGATTGCATCAACCTGCGCTTGTGAGAGGTTACCAGCTTTCGTCTCGATGGGTCGATTTGGATTTGCGCACCCAACAAGCGACAGAAGTCCAGCTAGCAGAGGAAGGAGACGCAGATTCATACTGCTAGTATTATTCGAAAAGCCGATGTCCGCAATCGGTCGATTTCAGCCGTTGATGGTGAGGGGTCTTGCGTCAGGAATGCAGTTGGTGAGGATGATTTTAAGAGGGCAAGATAAAAGCCGTGCCAGCCTTCGGCACGCGATGGTCGGATTTCTGCGGCTTTGAGCGTATGGCACCGGGCAAACATGCCATACCCGGCACGCGAAACCGCGCGCAGCCGCGCGGTTTTTGTATGGCATTGGACGATCAGGGGCGAGTTGAAGCGTTTGCTTCGAGTTGGGCTATCCGCTCCGAGCAAATCGCGTGGACCGCGCGGCCGAGTTCCTCGACGCAACTACCAAGCCACGTCAGCTCCTCTCCGGTGATGCGGTAATGCTTCGAATAGCGGGCCTTCACATAGGCCTCTTTCAGCTTTTCAAATCTTGCCCGGTCCTCGCGGCGCTCACGTGGCCAAGCATCGACCAAGCGCATGTCGATGCGCTCAGCCTGCGTGCGCAGGAAGGCGAGATTGTGGACGTGCGGGGTATAGAAGGTGCAGACCAACAGGACGCAATGATAAAGCGTCTCCGCTGTCTGATGATATTCAAATGCCGCGTGCTTCAATAGGCCTTCTTGAACCGCGTATCGAGCGAGCTTTTCCCGACCCATTGCTGACGGAAACCATTCGTCAAAATATTCCCGCGCCATCGCCAGCGCCTGCTCCGGCGTTTTTGGCTTGGGCGTGTGGAGCGGCTTGTCGTCATATTCGTAGAGCGCGATTCCGTCGCGCGCGACGTCCATGAAGAAATAGCGGCCATGGGCGAGGCCATCGTTCACTTCCTGCAGCGTGTGAACGATGAAGTTGACCGGCGTCTTGAGCGTCTTGTCGATCGCGAGTTCGCGAATGAGCCGGTCTTCGAGCTTGCCCCAGAAATCGACCTTCTCCGTCAGACGCTTGTCGTTGACGATGATGAGAAGGTCGAAGTCGGAGCGGTAGCCCTTGGCGGTGTGCGGCTCATCGACCCAGCCGCCGCGCGCGTAGCTGCCGTAAAGGATGATCTTGTCGATCCGCCCTTTCTTCTTCCAGCCCATGGTGCCGAGTGCGATCGCATCTTCGAACTCTTCGAAGACGATTGCCTTCACGCGTTCAAGCTCGCGCTGTTTGTTGGCGGGAAGATGGTCGAGGTCGGTTTTCATCGCTGGCGGCACCCTGTCGGCGCGGCGGCTGATTGGCAAGGTCGAAGCGGCGTCACTGCCGCCAGAATTGCCACCACCTGCGGTTCTTTCCATCGACGGCCTGAGCGATGACCCGCAAACTGCGGATCATCGCTTGTTCGACCTCGGCAATGCTGACGCCATGGCGCTCGGCAAGCTGGCGATAGCTGAGCTCCTCGACACGGTGACCGAGAAAGATGGCGCGGTCGGCCTCGCCGATCCGATCGACGGCGCGCTCATATTGACGGAGCAGGTGGCGCCGCGCGCGGGTGTAGCGGCTCACCGCTTCCTCCCGTCGCAATAGTTCGCCCAATCCTCCATCATCAGGCGGCGCTTTTCGAGGAGGTTGCCGCGCCGATAGGCGGCCTCGACCTTATTCGCGACCGTGTGGGCGAGGGCGGCTTCGGCAACGTCGCTCGGGTGGTTCGTTTCCTCGCTCACCCAATCCCGGAATGACGAGCGGAACCCGTGGGCCGTGTATGGCTCGCCCATTTCCCGGAGCAGCTTGGTCAGCGTCTGATCCGACAGCGGTCGATTGCGCCGCATACCGGGAAAGACAAGATCGCACCCCTTGATGCGGAGCCGCGCGCACCGCTCGACGATGCGCAGCGGGCGGCGGGTGAGGGGAACGACATGCTCCCGATAGGCCTTCATGCGGTCCTTGGAGAGTTTCCACAGCCTCTTTTCTAGGTCGAACTCACCCCACGTCGCCCCGCGAACCTCCCCCGACCGGGCGGCCGTGAAAATCGCAAATTCGAGCGCGAGGCGGCTGAACGATTCCCGCTCACGCAATCGCTGCACGAACGCGGGAACATCTTCATAGGACATCGCCGCGAAATGATTGTCCCGGCGGGGCTGGCGGGGCAGGCCTTTCGTGATCGCCCGCATCGGGGCATCGGTATCGCGATAGCCCGACGCATAAGCCCAATCGAGCACGGCGCCGATCCGTTGGCGGACCCGGCGCGCCGTCTCGGGCTTCGCTAGCCAGATTTCCGCGAGCAGGTCGCGGATCATAGGACCGGTGATCTGATCGACCTTGAATTTTCCGATGTGCGGGAAGGCGTAAAGCTCCATCGTTCGCATCCATTGCGCGTGATGCTTGCCGTTGCGCCACGTCTTCGAGTGTATCTCGTAGGTTGTGACGGCGGCGTCCTTGAAGGTCGGCACTGCCTGTCGCTTGCGGCGCTCAATTTGAGGATCAACGCCCATCTCGATCTGGCTGCGAATTTCTTGCGCCATTTCGCGCGCCTGAGCCAGACTGACTTTCTGGCAGCTGCCAAGGCCGAAATCGCGGCGCACGCCGTCGCTCTGGACCCGGCACACCCAGCTGCTGGTGCCCCCCGGCCGTTCGAGGCGCATGAGGCCGTCGCCGAGACTCACGCGCCGCTGTTTTTCCTTGGGCCTCGAGAGCCCGTTCGAAGTGCTTTTCATCCCTCTGATCATAAAATTTGTTCCCACATTGGCAAAAATGTCGGCCTGGATCATGTGGGACGCACAGGGATGCGAATCGCATCTCAAACCCGCAGCTAAGCTGGGGTTTCGGAGACGGTTCGGGAAAGAGTGGGATTGAAACCTGGCGGGCCATGCGGGACCCGGATGAGAACTATATCTACTCCATAGCCCTCCATGCCCCTACAAATTAGCGAGCAATCTGGGTTCAGGTGGGCAGAGGCGGCTTGACCAGTGCTGCCACTTGGTCCCCATGCGTGATGTTCCACGCACACGCGCGATGGCGAGCGCACCTTGCAAATGATGGCAATTCAACTATATTGATAGCATAGCCATCACCTTTTACGAGGCGCTATCAGATGCCCGCCGTCACCATTCGCAACTTGTCCGACGAGACACACCGCGCCCTCAAGGTGCGCGCCGCCCATCATGGGCGCAGCGCCGAAGCCGAAATGCGCGACATTCTTGAAGCGGCGGTTCGTCCCGCGAACCGTCTTCGCATCGGCTCGGCCCTCTCGGCCTTGAGCCGCGATGCCGGGCTGACCAATGCCGATTTCGAGGCGCTGGAACAGGGCCGCGATCGGACGCCTGCCAAGCCCATGAGCTTTAAATGATCGTTCTCGACACCAATGTCGTTTCCGAGGCGATGAAACCGGAACCGGCTCCCGCCGTGCGCGACTGGCTCGACGAGCAGGCCGCCGAGACCCTCTATCTCTCCAGCATCACCGTCGCCGAACTGTTGTTCGGCATCGCAGTCCTGCCGGACGGACGGCGCAAGCAAAAGCTCGCGGCCACGCTCGACGGGATGCTCGACCTGTTCGACGGCAGAATCCTTCCCTTCGATACTTCTGCCGCCCGTCATTATGCCGACCTTGCCGTGAGCGCCCGCAAAGCTGGCAAGGGCTTTCCGACACCGAATGGCTACATCGCGGCCATCGCCACCGTTCACGGATTTGCGGTCGCCACACGAGACGATAGCGCCTTCGTTGCCGCTGGAGTCGCAGTGATCCACCCTTGAACAGCAACATAATAGGGAAAGCGGCAATGCCGAATTCCCAGAAAGATACGGTCTCATGCTCAAGGTCATCGCCCAGGATTTCATCAAGCCGGAAGCGGTCGAGATCGTCCTGCCGCTCTACCGCGAACTGGTCGAGAAAACCCGACAGGAAGAGCATTGCATCGCCCATGACCTGTTCATTGACCAGAAAGACCCCGGACACTTCATCTTCAGCGAGGAATGGCCGGATCGGGCGGCGCTGGACGCTCATTGCCGGAGGGAGCATTTCACGCGCCTGGTGCTGCTCATTAATGCCCATCAGCGGCAGGATGCGACATTCATTCTGATGGATGCGTTTCCGGCTTGATCCAGGATTTTCGGTTGCCCGGCGAAAAATATATTTGCTGATCGGCGGCTTTGTGTGTTTCCGCTCTGGCGTATTCCCGCCCTTACGACGTGATAGGTCTGCAAGGAGGGCAAGCCTTCGCCCTGACCGGCACTGGCGTTGCCGGCACACCCCCTTCTGCAGGAGACCCCGCAACGCCCCCTGAGACTGCGGACCCGCTTTGCCGTAACTCGTCTCGAGCTAGAAGAATGGCGTTCGGTGCCCAGCGCGGAGATCCGCAATGCCCCGAAAGAGCGCCGAACCCGCAAGCGGGCGACCAAGCTCAGACGATCCCGCTTTCCTAAAGCGCTTCACGATAGCCCAAACCAAATTGGCAAGCGAACCAAAGCCATTCCCTTCAGCCAACAAGCTTCGCCGCTATTCAATTTCAGTAACCGACCTCATCTGCCCAGCAGGCCTCTACCGCTGGACTCTCTTTTTCGATTCGCTATAATGACCCATGCTATATTATATATTGGCATAGGTCATTATTCTGTGAGCGCACATACGCCACGCACGTGAAGGATCAAGTCAGCCACGCAAACGGAAGGATCTGCGAATGCTTACCTGCCAGAGCCAAACCATCGATCTCCAAACGCATGCCTGCTCCCAGTCGCAGCTTATGCTGCACAGAATCGCGGAGGGCTGGATGAAACGGGCGAAGGTGCGACGAGAGCCAGTCGAACTCGACTTCGACCCCACGCAGGCGGACTTCCTAGAGAAATTGCTACCGTTCTGCGAACATCCACGGTTCCAGTCGCTTTCACCGAATGACCGGCAGAAGATTCTTTCGTGCGGATGGTTGATATACAATGAAAAGACCGTTGCAATCGAAACAGCTATCGTCACGCCGTCCTGCAATGACGCTTTGGCCGGGCAAATTCCCGGTCTTGGCGGTGATACTTTCCGCCATATCATCTGCGAAACCTTGGTCGACGAAGCTTATCATCTTCTGCTCGTGGAAAATGCCAATCGCCTGACTCGCTTCCACCGAGATCTCGGACATATTCGCGTTCCCACGTTTAATCTCGTTCGATTTATGGAAATGGAACAGGCTGGCTATAGCGAGCCATGGCAACGCATCCTCATCCAACTTGCGACGTCGGTCGTCTCGGAGATTTTCGTTTCAGACTATCTTCATCAACTCTCCGACTGCCAAGATATTCAACCGATGAATCGCGCGACTGTCGCGGCGCATCGGCACGACGAGCTTGCGCACAGCAAGATCTTCACGCTTCTGGCGGAAGCGTTCTATCCGGCACTCTCGCCCGTCGAAAAGGCTTTCTTCGCGGAGATTCTTCCCAAGCCCATAGCCTGGTTCGCCGATATGGAGCTCGATGTTTGGGAGTCGGTTCTCCAGCAACTACAGATTCCCGGCGCTGCAAGCATCATTGCCGACTGTCGTCCGCTGAATGCGAATGCAGCCCTGCGCGTCGACTATTCCGGAGTTACAGAGTTGGCCCGCAACCTGGGCGTTCTCGACACAGCATGTGGCCAGGATGGTTTCCTTGCCCTTGGCATTGCGGCCTGAAAATATTCGAGGTGAAATATGCAACCATCATTTCAGGACGCAGCGCCCGTGCAATACAAATGCATGCTCTGTTCCTTTGTCTATGATGAAGTCGAGGGCTGCCCCGAACATGGGATAGCGCCCGGCATATCATGGGAAGATGTCGATGAGGACTGGTGCTGTCCGGATTGCGGTGCCGGAAAGTCTGAGTTCTTCCTGAAAGATTATTGAACTGACCCGCGCGATACCGCTCCTGTCAGGGGTATCGCGCGGGAGTCCTGAACCGGTCAACTGTAGACAGCCCGCCCAGGCATCAGGCTCTCGGCCAATGCCGCAGCCACGCTTTCCTCTTCACCTTGTTTGAGACCAGCAATACCGATGCGCACGCCGGGCTCACTACGAAGGCGGAAGACCTCCCCGGCCTGAATCGACCAGCCACGCACTAGCATGCCCTGCACCGCTTCTGCCTCCCGCGCCACCGGGACCCAGACATGTAGACCCGACGCCCCATATCCCGTCAATCCGCGCCCGGCGAGGCAGGATATGAGTTTGTCACGACGCCCGGCATAGGTCTTGGAGGCATTGTCAATGATCCGGGTCGTCTGCGGATCCGACCACATCCGAAAAGCTAGTCGCTGAAGAATGTGGCTGACCCAGCGCGGGCCGAGCGCCTGCTGGTCACGTAGACGGGCAATCGTCATGGCATCACCGGCGGCCAGCGCAAGACGCAGATCCGGTCCGAGAAATTTGGAAACTGATCGAATGACCGTCCAAGGTCTCTTTTCGGCATCACGCGGGGCGAGCGTGTAACGCTTGGCCCCAGACACGCCCCCCGCGTGATCGTCCTCGACGAGCAGCACACCGGGATAGGCGTCGAGGACATCGCGAAGGGCCCGGGCGCGGCCTGCGGTCAGGCGTGCGCCGGTGGGGTTTTGTGCGCGGGGGGTGATGACAAGGGCCTTGATACCCGCCGTCAACGCGGCCCCGAGTGCTTCGACAGTAATGCCGTCATCGTCCATGGCGATCGGGACAGGGCGCAGACCCAGCGCTCGGACAAGCAGCAGCACCGAGACATAGCCGGGATCCTCGACACCTATGGCATCTCCAGAACGGACATGCGCACGAAGGGCGCGCTCAATTCCATCCATGGCACCGGAGACAACGCCAATCTGCCGGGCCGTTATGCCTTCGCTAGTGAGCACCTGTTTCCCGAATTCGATGAACAGCTGATCATCATCGACCATTTCATATCCACCGGAGGAAATCTCCAAGTCCTGCAAATAGGTCTTTAAATCAGGAAGCAGCGAAGCGTCGACATTACCAGATGCAAGATCACGTGCGTCGGCTGGAATGATGGGCCGGTAGGCATCAAGGGGCTGAACACCCGCAACAAGCGATCCCTGCCTGCCGGCCCCAGTTATCAGGCCCGCATCTCTTAGCCGGGAATAGGCAATCATTACGGTGTTGCGATTGACCCCCAATTGATCCGCAACATCGCGCACGGACGGAAGTTTATAGCCCGCGCCGATCCGACCCGTCCTGATGGCCTGTTCAACGCTACCGGCGATTTCGGCTGCGGTCCTTCCCGAGATCAGCTTCATTCGTATCCAGTCCTCCTTCCCCAATTCGCGTCCCTCGTCCGATTGCATGTCATGGCCGATTACCGCCCGAAAATCACTAGCTGCCACTGCGACCCCCGTTTGCGCTTGAACATCAACCTTCAAGACATTACAAATGGATTGTGTCAATATCATAATGTCCTATGTCATTATGGAGGCCATGTGCTTAAAACCGCCGTTGCAATCCGGCATCTGGCATTCGAGGATCTTGGCGTCTTCGAACCGGTGCTCCTGAAGGCGGGCTTCAAGGTCCACTACTACGACATCGGGGTCGATGAGTTGTGGACACTCGAACCTGTCAAGACAGAGCTTCTCATTGTCCTTGGTGGGCCGATCGGCGCCTACGAAGACGATAAGTATCCCTTTCTGCTCGATGAGCTCAAACTTCTCAGGGAGCGACTCGCCGCGAACCGCCCGACCCTCGGCATCTGCCTTGGGGCGCAACTCATCGCCCGCGCACTCGGTGCCCGTGTCTATCCCGGCCCCGCGAAGGAAATCGGGTTCAAGCCCGTCACCCTGAGCCCGGCCGGCGAACGGTCCCCTCTCGTGGCGCTCGGCGGGGCACCGGTGTTGCATTGGCACGGCGATACGTTCGATCTGCCAGCCGGGGCTGAGCATCTCGCGTCAACAGACATTTGCCTCAACCAGGCATTCTCATACGGCAACGCGCTCGGTCTGCAATTCCATCCCGAAGCCGGCGGGCCGGGCTTCGAGCGATGGCTCATTGGACATGCGCTTGAGTTGTCGGAAGCAAATGTCGATCTGAGCGTCCTACGCGCCGACAGCGAACGATATGCCAAACCGCTCGCTGCCGCAGCCGGGCCAATGCTTGAATCCTGGCTTCGAACCTTGCGCAGGTCAGACACTTTCGACTCGTACGCTCGAACCCCGCCGCAGGCGAGCGGCTCGTAGTGATCGCTCCCAGCCTCCCTGATTGAAGGATACCTCTATGTTGCAGACGGCCGACCCATGCCCCTCCAGCACGAAGAGCGACACAGCGCTCTGGTCGGCCGTCACAGAGGAGGCTCGCCATCAGGACGAGAATATCGAGCTGATTGCCTCTGAAAACACTGTCAGCGATGAGGTTCGTGCCGCGCGGGGATCGATCCTTACCAACAAGTATGCCGAAGGTTATTCCGGCGCCCGCTACTATGGCGGCTGCATACTGGCCGATACGATCGTGGAAGCCTGCTGCGATCACGTGTCGATTGGCATGTCGGGTGATTTCGAGACCGCTATCGAGGAAGGCGCCACGATCGCCCGGGTGGGGACCAGACCATGTTCGGTCCACGCGTCCTATCGGACGCCTACTACTGGCCCACCTCCGTCAACGTCCAACCCAGCGGCGCCCACTAACGCGGGCGCCCGCCATAACTCAAGCAGAGGAAGTCCGAAGATCCGCAGAGCAAATCCCACCAGTTAGTTACATAAGGAGAAGATGTATGTCGCATGTTTCCGAAAACTTCCACCTCGCCCCCGCCGTCGCCACCGACGATTACGTCCGCGACGTTCTGGCTCTCGTCACGCAGGAGGAATACCAAGCCGCCTGCGATCAACTGGGGCGCATGTACGGGCTGCGATACAGCGAGGCTGCTGGGCATCCGCTCAACATCAAGACCATCATCAAAGGGCGCGATATCTCCTTTGCGCAGGGCGTGTCCTTACCGTCCCGGATTTTCATGCTTCTGCATAGCCTTGGTCACTATTTCTTCATTTGCGCGGCGAAGCAGAAGAATATCGAGCGCTACGCGTACATCTACGACCTACGAGGCGTACAATCGGCGCTCCATTACTATGAAACGGAAGGCCAAGCCAACGGACTCGATGCGCCACCGGAGATGACCGACCAGAAGCGCAAAGATCGGGTTTCGTTCGAAGTCGGCGCGAATAATTTCGCGGTCGACCTGATTCGCCACATCGGTTTCGCCAACGGCGCGAATGTTGTGCGGGCCTATGAGGCCGGTGATATAAATTACATCGTCGATGTCTCGGGTTTCGGCAAAAAGGCCATCGTTCCGACCGACGATGATTATCTGCGCAAATATGTTTGCGCCGGTCTTACGATCGATCCCGATGATACCTATGACGATGGCGTTTACGACGCAACCAGCTTCCGCGTCGACGGTATCGACTGGGACTATATCGAGGACATCAAACTGGAAATCCATTTCTTCTAGGATTGTGCGAAAGGGGATTGACCATGTTTGATGCCGTATCGATCGCGCCCGACGCACGACCAACAGCCACTGAAGCCGAAGAAGCTGTACGGACACTGCTCCGCTGGGCAGGTGACGATCCGGACCGCGAAGGATTGCTTGGTACGCCAGATCGGGTCGTGCGCTCCTATGGCGAATTTTTCGCCGGCTACGCGATGGAGCCGCAAGAGGTTCTTGGGCGAACATTCGAGGAGATTGAAGGGTACGATGAGATCGTCGCCTTGCGCGACATTCGGTTCGAAAGCCATTGCGAGCACCATATGGTGCCTATCGTGGGAACCGCCCATGTCGCATATCTGCCCCGGACCAGGGTCGTGGGTATCTCCAAACTGGCGCGTGTCGTCGAAGGCTATGCGAGACGGTTCACAATCCAGGAGAAGATGACGGCACAGATCGCTAATGCCATTACCACTGTTCTCGAACCGCGCGGGGTTGCGGTCATTGTCGAGGCATCGCACCAATGCATGACGACGCGCGGCGTGCATAAACCGGGTGTCGCGATGATCACAAGCCGGATGACCGGAAGTTTCAGGGAAGATCTCGGTACAAGACTGGAGCTTTTTTCTCTCCTCGGCATGCGGCCCGGTGCCAGTCTGGAGGGAACCGGTTGAATTTGATCAATGTTTTGAAAAATGCCCGCAGAAGCGGGGGCACGGGCATCCAGTTCGCGATTCTATGGGTCTGTTTATTCATCATCGGCTCGGCGGAAGTCATCGCCGGGCCGATGATGACCGTGATGGGCAGTCATTTCAGCGTGCCATCGAGCCGTATCGCTCTTCTTCCTGCGGCCTATGGTCTAGTATACGCGGCAGTCGCACTTGCCGCAGGACCTCTGTCCGACCGCTTTGGTCGGAAATACATGTTGGTGGCTGGCCTTCTCGGTCAGGCAGCAACGCTGTCGGTTCTGCCGCATTGCGGCAGCCTCACCATTGCGGTCTGGCTGTCAGGATTGGCGGGCTGCAGCGCGGCGATCATCCAACCGAACGCCTTGACGATGGTCGCCGATGAGTCGCCTCCCGATGAAATTGGCCGGCGGATCGCAAGGGTCTTTGTAGGGCTGATGACTTCCTTCGTGGTCACGCCCGTTTTGGCCGGCTGGATGGCAAGCGAAGTTGGCTGGCAACATGCGTATCATATCCTTGGAGGAACTGCGCTTCTCTGCGCTATCGGGGTTGTCGTCCGATGCCCCCCTGGTAAGCAGGGGCGCCCAACATCCTTCTTCTCCACTCACGGGGCAGCCTTGCAGACGGTAGGCGTCCGCACCGGTCTTGCGACCAGCTTTCTATGGCTAGGATGCGCTGCCGGTTTCGGAGCCATCGTGGCAAACGTCGCAGCTCGCAGCCTGACGCTTACCACCTCCGGCGCGGGGCTTATCGCGGCCTGGTTTGGACTTGTCGTCATCGCCGGGAATCTGTGCGGCCATGATCTCGAAAGGAGATGGCCGATATTGGCGCTGCCTGCGCTCACTGTTGCCTCGGCAACAGGCATCGCTTTGTTCGCCCTGCCTGTGGACTCGCCCTATCTTCTCGCGCTCCTGGGAACACCCTGGGCCTTCGGCTACGGCGCCGCAGGGCCGCTTCACCACGCGCGACTTAATCATCTTTCCGAACGGTGGCGCAGCACGATCAACTCCTATCATGCCAGCCTGCTCAATCTCGGAATTTTCGCGGTGTCGGGCCTATATGCGATCATGACACCTCACCTTTCACTTGGCTGGTTCTGTGTCGTCATCGCTGGCATCTGTATCTCGGGAACAGCCTTCATCCCCAGCACACAGCGAAGCCTCCCTGCCGCGAGCCCCCGCAACGCCCCCTGAGAGTGAGAGTGCGGACGGGTTTTCCGTGACGGGTTGAGGGCTGGAAGAGAGGCTTCCGGCGCCCGTCGCGGAGCAATCCCGATGGCCAGATATGATCGCGGCGCGCGCACCGGCGCTGACCGCACGAACCTCTACGACGACATCACCAACAAGATCATCGCCGAGCTGGAGCAAGGCCGCCTGCCGTGGGTGCAGCCATGGGGCGCGTCGCCGGGCACTGCACCGCTCGGCCTGCCGAAGAATGCCAGCACCGGCCGCGCCTATTCCGGCATCAACATTCTCATCCTCTGGGGCGCGGTCATCCAGCACGGCTTCCCCGGCCAGAGCTGGCTGACCTTTCGGCAGGCGTTGTCGCTCGGCGGCAATGTCATGAAGGGCGAGCGCGGCACCACCGTCGTCTATGCCGACCGCTTCACGCCCGAGGACGAGAAGCGCCGCGCCCGGGAAACCGGCGACAACGCACAGTCCATCCCGTTCCTGAAGAGGTTCACCGTCTTCAACGCGGCGCAATGCGAGGGACTGCCCGACGACATCGCCACTGTTGCGCCACCACCGCCTCCGGGCCTGATCGAGCCGAAGGTCGAGGCGCTGATCCGCGCCACCGGCATCGACTTCCGCATCGGCGGCGATCGCGCCTTCTACGCGCCATCGCAGGATTTCGTGATGGTCCCGCCGCCACAGGCCTATTTCGAGCCGATTAACTGGCACCGGACGGCGCTGCACGAAATCGGTCACGCCAGCGGCCATCACAGCCGTCTCAACCGGGATCTCACCGGCTCCTTCGGCTCGAAGAAATACGCCTTCGAGGAGATGATCGCCGAACAGATTTCGGCCTTCAGTTGCGCCGCCCTCGGCATCGTGCCGACCGTCCGCCACGCCGATTATATAGGCGCGTGGCTGGAGGTCATGCGCGAGGATTCCCGCGCCATCGTCCGCGCCGCCTCGCAGGCCAGCAAGGGCGCCGACTGGATATTGTCGTTCCTGGCGGAGTCAGACGACGGTTTCGCGGCGGAAACCAAGCGGGAGGCAGCGTGATGAACGCGCTCGCCTTTCCCGGCTTCGTGCCCGATCCCGCGCAGTCGGCCGACGTCCGCCTGCGCGTCCTCAGCCTCGGTGCCGGCGTCCAGTCCACCACGCTGGCGCTGATGGCCGCCCATGGCGAAATCGGCCCCATGCCCGATTGCGCCATCTTCGCCGATACGGGCTGGGAGCCGAAGCCCGTCTATGAGCATCTGGCCTGGCTCTCATCGCCCAACGTCCTGCCGTTTCCAATCCATATCGTCTCGGCCGGTGATCTGCGCGCCGATCTGATCGCCGGTGCGCGCGGGGCGCGATGGGCCTCGATCCCGGCCTTCACCCGCAACGTGACGCCGGCCGGAACCGAGCTTCCCGTCTATGATGAGGACGACAACGGCGATCTTGTTGTCGTCGGCTCCCGCATCCTGCCAACCGATCAGGTCGGCGTCGGCATGATCCGGCGCCAATGCACGGGTGATTACAAGATCGTGCCGATCCGCCGGAAGGTGCGCGAGCTTCTCGGCATTGCCCGGCGGCGCTCGCCGGCATCGCCCGTGGCCGAGCAATGGCTCGGCATCTCGCTCGACGAGGCGCTGCGCATGAAACCCTCGTTCGAGACGTGGCAGCTCAACCGCTGGCCCCTGATCGAGCGGGGCCTGACCCGCCGCGATTGCCTGCGCTGGCTGGAGCGGCACGGCTATCCGCTGCCCCCCAAGAGCGCCTGCGTCGGCTGCCCGTTCCATTCCGACGATCATTGGCGGCACATGCGCGACCATGATCCCGAGGCATGGGCCGATGCTATATTGGTCGATGCCACCATTCGCACCGGATTCCACGGCATTCGCGGCGAGGTCTATCTGCACCGCTCCGCCGTGCCGCTCGACCGGGCCGATCTTTCGACCCCGGCCGATCACGGCCAGCTCGATCTCTGGCCGAACGAGTGTGAAGGCCTATGCGGGGTTTGATCCGCAGTAACTCCACAAAAGCGTAAAGCCGGGTTTCCGGCTTTACGCCTCCTCGGCTCTGCGGCCCTGCCTTCTTAGAGTAAGAGGGCGGGGCTTCGCTTCGTGACGGGTTTGAGATCGAGAGAGAGGCTCTCGGCGCTCGTCGCGGAGAATACCACCATGGCTACCGCCGTTCAGAAAATCACCCTGTCGCCCTCGCGTGACATTCCTTTCAACAAGCTGATCCTCAGCCAGTCGAACGTCCGGCGCATCAAGGCCGGCGTGTCGATCGAGGAACTGTCGCAGGACATCGCCCGGCGCGGTCTGCTTCAGGGTCTCAATGTGCGCCCCGTCGTCGATGCCGATGGCGCTGAAACCGGCATGTTCGAGATTCCCGCCGGCGGTCGCCGCTACCGGGCGCTGGAATTGCTGGTGAAGGCCAAGCGCCTCACCAGAACCGCGCCGGTCCCGTGCATCGTGCGCGAAGCAGGTTCCAGCATTCTCGCCGAAGACGACAGCCTGGCCGAGAATATCCAGCGCGCGCCGCTCCACCCCCTCGACCAGTATCGCGCGTTCCAGGACATGCGCATCAAGGGCATGTCCGAGGAAGAGATCGCCGCAGCCTTCTTCGTCTCGGTGAATGTGGTCAAGCAGCGTCTGCGCCTGGCGTCCGTCGCGCCTTCGCTGCTCGACCTCTATGCCAAAGACGGCGTGACGCTCGAACAGCTCATGGCCTTCACCGTCAATCCCGATCATGCCCGGCAGGAACAGGTCTGGGAGGCGATCAAGGATAGCTGGGCGAACGAGCCGCATCAGATCCGCCGCATGTTGACCGAAACGACCGTGCGCGCGAGCGACAAGCGGGCGCAATTCGTCGGCGTCGATGCCTATGAAGCGGCCGGCGGCATCGTGCTCAACGACCTGTTCCAGTCCGACGATGGTGGCTGGTTGCAGGATGTCGCTCTGCTCGACCAGCTGACCGACGACAAGCTGAAGGCGGAGGCCGAGGCCATCGCCGCCGAAGGCTGGAAGTGGGTCGATGCGCGGGTAGAGGTTCCCTATGGCTATGGTCACGGACTGCGCCGGCTGATCGGCGCGACCACGCCGATGAGCGAGGAGGAACAGGCCAGTTTCGACGCGCTCACGGCAGAATATGAGGCGCTGGAGGCTGAATATGCCGAGGCCGAGGAATATCCCGACGAGGTGGATGAGCGCGTCGGCGAAATCGAAACCGCGCTGGCCGCCTTCGAGGATCGGCCCGTCATCTACGATCCGGCCGAGATCACGCAGGCCGGCGTGTTCCTCAGCATCGACCGCGAAGGCCGCCTGTCGGTGGATCGCGGCTATGTCCGTCCCGAGGACGAAAAGCCCGTGACCGTCGATGGCGACGACGATGCCGCAAGCAACGATCCCGATGGCGCATCGTCCTCGGCCCCGGTCGTGCAGCGCGCGGTCATCACCGTGGGCGGCCAGCCCGCCGAACCGGAGGAGGAAGATGATACGATCAAGCCGTTGCCGGAACGACTGGTCGCGGAACTGACGGCGCACCGCACGCTCGCGCTGCACGATGCGCTGGCGAACAATCCCCATGTCGCCATGACGGCCTTGCTGCACCGGCTCGTGATGGAGCGTTACAACTATTCCGCTCCCAACGGATGCCTGGAAGTTGGCGTGCGCCATCACTTCTTCTCCTCGCAGGGCACGGACCTGAAGGACAGCCCTTCGGCCCAGGCCATCGAAACGCGCTATGAGGACTGGAAGGCGGACCTGCCGACCGATGACGACGCGCTGTGGGACTGGATCGCCGCGCTCGACGACACCAGGCGCATGACGCTGCTCGCCCATTGCGTCGCCTATGGCGTCAATGCCCTCTACGAGAAGCCCAATCCGTTCGGTGGCAACGGCATCTCGCAGCACGGGCTGGAACGCCGGCTCGCCCAGGCCGACCGGATGGCGCGCGCGACCGGCCTCGATATGGTCGGGACCGCGGGATGGCGGCCGACCGCAGAGAATTATCTCGGCCGCGTCACCAAGCCCCGCATTCTTGAGGCGGTGCGCGAAGGGGCCGGCGAGCGGGCCGCTTCGCTGATCGAGCATCTGAAGAAAGGCGACATGGCCAAGGAGGCCGAGCGTCTTCTGGCCGATACCGGCTGGCTGCCCGAACCGCTGCGTCTGTTCGAGCCGGAACAGGCCCCCGAAGATGCGGGCGCGCAGGACGACATCGAGGCGTTGCCGGACTTTCTCGCCGGTGATGACGAGGATGACGGCCATGCCGATAATGACGCGGCCCATCTTATCGCCGCCGAATAATCTCATCCGAGGGGCGGCTTCGGTCGCCCCTCTTTCCATCACCGCGATCCATCTGGCCCGGCATCCGCCGGGCCTTTCTCGTTTCTGGAGATAATTTCCATGTCCGCACATATCATTCACGATACGGCACCCCTCGGTGCGCTGATCCGCTATACCGACCACGCTCCGAAACCACCGGCGCGCTTCACAAAGAAGCTGGCCGCCTGGGAACGGCGCAACGGCGTCGGCCGCCTCGTGAAGAAGGAACCGGCGCGCGAGCGTCCGACCTATTCCTCTCCGGCTTCCATCACCCTGCATGAGGGTAATTTCGCCAGTGCCGGTGTCATCCTCGTCACCGTCATGCGCACCCATTCGGTCGATAGCGATCTGTCTTTCGAGATCGCCGAGCGTCCGGTCGTAGGGATGGTGCGTGTCATTCGGGATTCCGCTGGCAACAGCGAACTGGTGCATCTGGCCGAAAGCCGGGAGGCCGCCGAACTGTGGCTGGCGAAGAACCGACACAGCGCGGCGCGTCTGGAGGAGGTGACGGCCGAAGAGATCGGCGCCGATGTCGTCGAAGGTCGTGCTGCTGCCTGATCCGGCACGCGCAACCGCATCACGATTGCATTCTTCGGCCCGGTCTTCCGCAGGAGACCGGGCCTTTCATTGTTTCAGGAGGCTCCCATGCCATTACCATCGACGAAATCTTTGCCCAGGATCGGCAGAACCGTCCGAACGAACGCACGCTGCCCTGGGTAGAGACCCGCGACGACATCACCGTCGTCGTGGAACCCAAACCCCATTGGGCCGAGGATATGCGGGTGTTCCGACTCGATGCTCGCGAGCATTGCCGCTACGCCGAATGGGCCGCCCATGGCGGCCGGGCGCGCTTCTATGGTCATATCGACATGTCGGGCGACGATTTGATGATGAAAGCGCACGCCATGATCGCCCGCGAAATCGCCGATGGGCTGTGGAACTGAGGACCGGGCCACCGGACGTCCCCACCATAGGGATGAGGTTTCTGGCCTGGACGGGTTCATATCCAGCTTCACCATGAAGTTTGTCGTCCTGTGTCCAGGCAAGCGGCAGCCGTCCCGGCCGGAAGGGAACACGATCCTGATGCCAGCATGGCGGCAAGGCTGGCGCGGCGGGACATCCGCGACGGGTATCCGGTGTCTGTCAGATGCGAAGAACCACCCCCGCTTCCATTCGCAAACCTTGGTCCGATCCGTCTCTTCAGCAATCAACCCGTGAAGGGTCGGCTTGCGCGCGCGTGCCGCCCTCGGGGATTCGGAAAAAGTCCGAACGCCCTCGGGTGATTGCAGATCCGGTCAGACACTTCGGGCGCCTGTCGCGCGGGGGATGGTCCCCCGCCTCCCAAGACAGGAGCCGGAACCCATGTCCTATGCAGATGCCACTGCCTTCGCCGCCAGCCTCGCCGCCACGCTGATGGTCTCGATCGTCGTGTTCCAGGCCGGGGACGGCACCCACGCCGCTTGCCCCGCCGCCGAGTTCGACGGCGAAGACGACATGGTGAAGCTGGAACTGGACCCGTGGGCATAAGGCGCGAAAGCGCCTCATCCCCGATGGCCCGGACGCGGCAGGTTCGCGGCCGGGCCTTCAGCCCTGCGATGCACGCCCATCGTCGGCAGCAGAACCGGGGACGAAATCCCGGTCAGAGAGGGAGAGTGCGGGCCGGTTGGCCGTGACGGGTTGAGGGCCGGAGAGAGAGGCTCACCGGCGCCCGTCATGGAGTGATCCCGATGACCTGTTCGCCCCCTGATACCTTTCGTTCCATCGGTCAGATTCTCGCTGCCGATGTTCTGCCCGCGCTTTACCGGGCGCAAAACCTGCCGCTGCTGATCTCCTGTCTTGGTGTCGCCAGCTATGGTGCGGGTGTCGATGTCGGCTGCGTCGATAGTGTGATCCCGCTCGGCGAATGCCCGTCGCCCGAAGGCGCCATGCGGCTCGCATCGTTGCGCCTGTCGCGGGGCGACATATGCACGGCGCCGGACAGCTTCCCGCATTTTACCCCGCGCATCATGCTGATTCAGGACCAGGATCGGCGCCTGGTCCTCGCGGGCGACATCCGCGCGAGCCTCATCCTTTGGCAACAGCCCGTCGCTTCCGACGCCGAGGCCAGCCGGATCGTGACCGAGGCCAGCCGTTTGCGCGGCATGGCGTTTAGGACACCTGCCGAGGCCGATGCCCGTGCCTTGCGCTACCGCGCCGCTGTGCTGGAGGCCCGGCTGGTCGATCCCTTCTGGCGCGAAGCCGCCGCCAACCTGCTCCGATTGCCGCAGGCGGCCTGATCTTCACCCATTTTCCGTCATCACGCCCGGCTTCGCGCCGGGCTTTCTCGTTTCAGGAGGCTGCCATGGCCGATTATTTCACCCATTTTTCCTGTCTGCTCGACGTTGGGACGCATGAAAATGCCGTCCGCGCCGTCGCTCTCTACGATACGCTGCCGGATGAAAGCAGCGCCGACGATCCCCCGGCCAACAGATTCCTGCTCTCGATCCAGCCCGAGCATGACGGCACGGAGCTCTGGATACGCGATGACGACACCGGCGATCCCGAGCATGTCATCCGGTTCGTCATCCGCTGCGCCGCCACCTTCGGCCTGACCGGGCGATGGGGAATGCAATGGGCCAATAGCTGCTCCAAACCCCGTCTCGACGGGTTCGGTGGCGGGGCGCATGTCCTCGATCTCGCCACCGGCGAGACGATGGACTGGACCGATACCGATGGCTGGCTGTCCTCGGTTCTCGAAGGGAGAGACCCCTATGCCTGAGATCATCGAAACCACCGTCTATCGTCTGGGAGAGCTTTCCGATGCGGCGAAGGACAAGGCCCGTGCCTGGTATCGCGAAGGCGGCTTCGACTATGAGTGGTATGATGCCGTCTATGAGGATTTTCAGCGCATTGCCGACATCCTCGGCGTCGATTTCAAAACGCGCACCGTCCGCCTAATGGGCGGCGGTTCGCGGCAGGAACCGCGCATCTGGTTCCGGGGCTTCTGGTCGCAAGGGGATGGCGCGTGCTGGGAGGGCTATTATGCCTACCGTAAGAATGCCGTCGCCGAAATCCGATCCCATGCGCCGAAGGACACGGAACTGCACGGCATCGCTGACAGCTTGCAGACGGTCCAGCGGCGCAACTTCTACCAGCTTCGCGCCGATGTCAGCCATCGCGGCCACTATTATCACGAATATAGCATGGCGATCTCGGTCGAGCGCGACAGTCCGACATATCAGGACATGACCGCCGATGCCGAGGAAGTTGTTATCGAGGCGCTACGCGATCTCGCCCGCTGGCTCTATCGCCAGTTGGAGCGGGAATATCACTATTTGTCCTCGGACGAGGCGGTCGATGAAACCATCCTCGCCAACGACTATACCTTCACGAAGGCGGGCCGGCGTTTCGGCTGATCGGTCTCAGGCTTCCCGCACACCGTCATATCCGGCAGCCTTCGCCGCCTTGACGAACTTGCGGTCGAAACTCGCCATGCCTTCGCAATGCGCCGCCTTTCCAAGATGCAGCGCATCGGCGAAATCCATGCCGCGCTCGGCCAGGTCGAGCGCGGCAGCTACGACCGGCCCGTCCTCGACCGTGACGGTCGGCAGGCCCGCGAAGGCGCGCAGCACGCGGGCGATGTCGGCCGGACGATACTCATAGCTGCTGCGCAGCACCCATTCGGTTTCGAGAATCACCGTGACGGACGCGAACACCGGCTGGCCGTCGATCAGTGTTCGCGCCTTCGGCGACTGTTTTGGATGATCGTTGGTCAGGTAGCGAACGACGATATTGGTATCAATCGCGAGCATGTCGGCGCTTCGCTTCGGCCAGCACGCCAGCATCCATCTCGGCGATGGTCTTCGGCTTGCCCTTGAAGGGCAGCGCACCGAAGACATCTTCCGGCCGCGTTTCCGCGAAGGCAGGCGCCGGCTTCAGCAGCACGCCGCCATCGGCTTCCTCGACCGTCAGCTTCGTGCCGGCGCTCCACTCGCGCCGCTGCCGCAGCCCGGTCGGCAGGATGATTTGTCCCTTGGTGGAGACCGTGGTGGTCAGTTTTTCGGCGGCGGCCATCGGGCGCTCCTTTCAGGCGTAAGACAAACGTAAGATAGCGTGGCGCGGCTTCTTGTTCAAGGCTTCGACGGGAGAGGAAGAGGAAGGCCGGGACGGATTTGAGCCAGTGCGGTCGAGAGAGAGCGCTGCGCGGCTCGATCCTGTCCCGCTCTCCGAGGTTCTTCCCATGTCCCATGCTTCCACCGCCGTGGCCCTTCCGGCCGCGATCATCACGCCTGTCGTCGATACCGGCGCCGCTGTCCATCAGGCAGCGCTTCTCCTTCTTCCCCATCTTGAACGCGGCCAGCGCGTCGATGCCGCCACGCTGCGCGGTGCGATGGAAACCGCCTTCGGCGCCTCCGATGCCACCGGCGCCTGGACCTGGAAGACCGCCTATGAAGCCTGCGAGGCAGCCACCGTGCTCTTCCTGCGCAAATACGGAAAGGCGCTTTTCCGTAAAGCCGGTTCTCAGGCCGCGAGCCTGCCGCTGCTGACGAAGATCGCGGGGCTGTTGCCCACGCACACGCGCCGCTCCGAAGAAAGCCAGACCTTCCAGCAGTTCTCGACGCCGATCCCGCTCGGCCTGATCGCCGCGAGCGCCGCCGCGATCACGCCCGCCGACCGGGTTCTGGAACCTTCGGCCGGTACGGGTCTGCTCGCCATCCTCGCCGAGATCGCCGGCGGCACATTGACGTTGAACGAGCTGGCCGACAGCCGCGCCGATCTGCTTTCGCACCTGTTTCCGGCTGATCGTGCCACGCGCTTCGACGCGGCGCAGATTCACGATCACCTCGATCCCGGCATGGTCCCGAGCGTCGTGCTGATGAACCCGCCATTCTCGGTGATGGCGAACGTATCCGGCCGGATGGCCGACGCCGCCTACCGCCATGTCGCCTCGGCGCTGGCACGCCTGGCTGATGGCGGGCGGCTCGTCACCATCACCGGATCGAGCTTCGCTCCCGATATTCCGGCCTGGCGGGACGCCTTCACCCGGCTTCAGGAGCATGGCCGCGTGGTGTTCACCGCCGCGATCGACGGTGCGGTCTATGCCAAGCATGGCACGACCATCGACACGCGGCTGACCGTCATCGACAAGCTGCCCGCCGATGATCCGGCCGCGTTTCCGGCCTCGATCGGCATCGCATCTGATGCGGCCACGCTGCTGGGCTGGGTCGGCGAGCATGTGCCGCCACGCCTGCCAGTCGATCCCGCAGTCTCGGTTCCTGTCGCTGTCCCCGCCGCTCCGAAAACCGTGCGCGGCTATCTGGCCCGCACCTCTGCATCCGCGCCCGCTCGCGTTGTCGCCGAGCCCGAAGGCGTCGAACTCGTCTATGAGACTCTGGACTGGATCGCCGCCGAGGGCGGCCGCATCACCGATGCGATCTATGAAGAATATGGATTGCAGGCGATCCGTATTCCCGGCTCTCAGGCTCATCCGACCAAGCTGGTGCAATCGGCGGCCATGGCCTCGGTCGCGCCGCCCAGACCGAGCTACCGGCCGCGCCTGCCGGCCAGCATCGTCACCGACGGCATCCTGTCCGACGCGCAGTTGGAGACCGTGATCTATGCCGGCGAAGCCCATTCGGACTTCCTCGCCGGATCATGGACGCTGGACGATACCTTCGATGTCGTCTCGGCCGCGCCCGACGATGCACCGAACGCCATCCGCTTCCGCCGGGGCTTCATGCTCGGCGACGGCACCGGCGCCGGCAAGGGCCGCCAGTCGGCCGGGATCATTCTGGATAACTGGATGCAGGGTCGCCGCAAGGCCGTCTGGATCTCGAAGTCCGACAAGCTCCTCGAAGATGCGCAGCGCGACTGGTCGGCGCTCGGCATGGAGCGCCTGCTGGTCACACCCCTGTCACGCTTCGCGCAGGGCAAGGACATCCGGCTGCCCGAAGGCATCCTGTTCACGACCTATGCCACCCTGCGCTCCGACGAGCGCGGCGAGAAGGCGTCCCGCGTGCGCCAGATCGTCGATTGGCTGGGCGCGGATTTCGATGGCGTCATCATTTTCGATGAGAGCCACGCCATGCAAAACGCGGCGGGAGGCAAGGGCGAACGTGGCGACGTGGCCGCATCGCAGCAGGGCCGTGCCGGGCTTCGTCTCCAGCACGCGCTGCCCAACGCCCGCATCGTCTATGTCTCGGCCACCGGCGCGACCACGGTTCACAATCTCGCCTATGCCCAGCGGCTCGGCCTCTGGGGCGGCGAGGATTTCCCGTTCTCGACCCGTGCCGAATTCGTCGAGGCGATCGAGGCTGGTGGCGTCGCGGCCATGGAGGTTCTGGCTCGCGACCTTCGTGCGCTCGGCCTCTATACCGCCCGCTCGCTCTCCTATGATGGCGTTGAATATGAACTGGTCGAACACCAGCTCACCCCCGAGCAGACGCGCATCTACGATGCCTATGCCGGGGCCTTCGCGATCTTATGCGCAGCTCGCCATAAGATCGCTTATCGCGAGGAAGCGGTAATGCGGAGGAACGCGGCGTAGTCCTGCAAAGCTGCGGAACATTTCGCCACGTCCTTCACATTATTCTATAGGGTGTCGAGCCATCCCATCAGATTGGCATCTCGCTTCCACGAAGGTGGCACGTTGCTCGCCGCCGGGGCGCCAACCTGTTCCAGCGCCTTTCGTTTGGTCTCCAGATTGGCCTGAGCATAGTGATTGGTCGTATCGAGACTGACGTGCCCGAGCCAACTGCGGATGACGGTGATATCGACTCCGGCGGCAACGAGGTGGACGGCGGTCGCGTGCCGGAAGCTGTGAGGCGTAACGTGTTTTGACTGGAGGGTCAGCGTCGATTTCGCGGCTTGTTCCACGTAGGCGTTGAGCTTGAACCGCACCCCTGACGCCCCTAGCGGTTCACCGTATCGATTGACGAAGATCCGCTCATCGGGCGCACGCGGCTGTCGCTCCAGTAGCTTCCTGAGCAATGCCACGGTTTCTGGCCAGAGCGGGCAGATGCGTTCCTTGCGCCCCTTGCCGTAAAGACGCACGAAGTTCGGTGCATCGAACCGGATTGCTTCGGGACAGAGGTCAAGCGCCTCTTGGATTCGCGCGCCACTGTTATAGAGGAACGAGAGCAGTACATGGTCGCGCAGCCCTTCGAGTGTCGATCGGTTGGGCTGGGCGAGGATGGCCTCGACCTCCTCGGGCTCGAGGTAGCACGGCGCGGAGGTGGGCTCCCGCTTCAACGGAACAGCCAGGACCTCTGAGCACTGCGCGATGTATTCCGGATTCTTGTCCGCCACGAAGCTGAAGAAGCTGCGGATGGCGGCCAGTCGGCAGTTCCGCGTGCCGATCGTGGTCTTGCGGCCATGCTCGGTATGATGAAGGAACGCGCGCACCTCGCCGGCCGAGACGTCGGTGAGCGTCAGCCGCGCGACCCCGCAGCCTTTTCGCTCCGCGACGAACCGAAGCAGCAGCCGCCAGGTGTCGCGATAAGAGCGGATCGTGTGGATTGACGCGCTGCGCTGCTCGGCCAGCCACTCCTGGAAGAACGCCCGCAACAACGCGGGCAATGGATTGCCTTTCCTCATGGCCGCGCCTCCGTGACAAGGCACGGGGCGCCGAGCGCGCGGAACCGTTCACTGGCTTCCTGCAACAGATCCTGCGTGACGGTGATGTAGACCAGCGTGGAGTGGAGATCCCGGTGCCCCATGTAGGTCGAGAGGAAGTGCAGTTTTTCCTGAGGGTTAATGCCGGACCGGTACCACTGGAGGATGCGGTTCACCACCATCGAGTGACGAAGGTCATGGACCCGCGGCCCGGTCCGGCCCGAAGCGGGCTTGAGCCCAGCACGGCGCATGACGTTGGTAATCATTGTCGTAACCGCCTCGGGCCTGTAGCGGTCATTTAAGTGGGCATGCCAGAACAGCCCTGATTTCGGGTTCTGTGGGCCGCCAGCGCGCCGCCTCGCATCGATGTACGCGCGCAGTTCGACCGCGACACTGTCGGATAGAGGCAAGATCCTGGTCTTGTAGAACTTCGTTTCCCGGATCGTGATCGTGCTTGATTGCAGGTCCACGTCACCAAGATCGAGCCATGCCAGCTCGCTTCGCCGTAGCCCGGCACAATAGGCCAGCATGATCATGGTGTAGAGGGTCAACGGCCGCAGCGGAGCGTCCGGCGACGGATAAGTCCGTGCGGTATCGAGCATACGCCGAACGTCAGCCGGGCTGAAGATATGCGGTTGCCGATGCTCCCGCGCTACTTCCCGCTCTGGCCGGGGATTGAAGCGCTTTGGCGGGATAGTCGGATCGAGGCGGAACCGCGCCTTGGTCAGGATGCGCGCCAGCTTCTGGCATTCAGCCGCGTGGTTGCGGGTCGGCTTGGCAGCCGCCCAGCTCGCAATCATTGCCTCAAGTGGTTGCTCCGCGAGGTCGGGACGGGCCTGAAGGAACCGATCGAACCGCAGCAGCCAGTGAGCCTGCGCTTCATATTGATATCCCCGGCTGCGCATCAGCATGACATGGTCTTGCATGAAGTCACCCAGCACGCTGCCGAAGGGCGCAGGCCGTCGTAACGCGGCCAAGGATTCGTCGGGATTCGGGGAAGCCAAGGCCCGCCAGATCGGCTTGCTTTGCTTGACGTTGTACCGACGGCGAAGTGCAGCAACAGGGTTGTCGGCGATCAGCCCGATTTCGACGAGGTGGTCGAGGAAGCGGTCGACAATGCAGACCTGATTGAGCAGCGTCGACAATCGCCAACGTTTTTGCATCTCCTTCAGCCAGGCGTCGAGCATCTGCCGGTCCACCGCCGGATGCCGGCGGGCAACATCTTCGAAGGTGCAAAGGAACCAGCGATATGTCGGTACGCTTCCCGGCCGGAACTGCGATTTTACCAGGAAGGCGTCGACGACGGTGCGATCGGGATCGTGCCAGGCGCTCATGACAGCACCTCCATTCCAGGCACCTCGAGTGCCACGGCTCGGAGATCATCTGTTGCCAGTTTGAGATAAGTATTGGTGGATTCGGTGGATCGATGCCCGAGCACGTCGCCGATGATCTTTTGCGGGACCGATGCCCGCAGCATTTCGACCGCACGTGCGTGGCGGAAGACATGCGGCCCCCGCTTTCCTGCTGGCACTACGCCTGCGGCGGCCAACCGACCGCGGATCATGCCGTACAGGTTCGTCATTGCGATATAGGGTGCGCAGGATCGGACGAAGATTTCCCGCACTTCAACCTGGGGCCGCCCAAGGCGCAGATAATCCAGCAGCGCTTCACCAACAGTCACCATTAGCGGCATGTACGAGTACGCGTTGGTCTTGGTGTGGCAGATCCGGAGGGATTCTGCGCGCCAGTCCACGTCATCGAGCCGAAGGCGGCATATCTCACCTTCGCGCAGCCCATACGTGGCAAGCAGCTGAAGTATCGCATAATCGCGTAGTCCGCGTGGCGATCTGTCCTCCTGCGTTGTCGCCAGAACCGCGGCGATTTGGCTCCTTTCCAGCGTCGACGGCACATCTTCGTAGGCATAGAGCATGGGGCCGATGATGTGTGGCGTCAGATCGGTCGGGATGCGACCCGTCCGATGCAGATGGCGAACCACCGAACGGAGACGCTCAGCGACATCGGCCAATGATTTGCGCCGTAAACCAGGCGCGCGCATGTCCATGTAGAGATCGATGTCCACGATGCTCAACGTTTCGAGGCTGGCGGCACCGGCCCGGTCGAACTGCCATCGCAGGAAGTTTCGCGCCTCCCACATCAGCGCCGCAATGGACGCGCTTGCCAAACCGCGCTCCTCGCGCAGCCATGCCTCGTATTCGCGGCAAATTTCATGTCGATGCTCGTCATCGGGACCGATCATTTCTGCGTCCGGGGGCCAATTGCCTTGAGCAAGCCGGAGGAGCTTGGCGATCGCGGTGCGGGGCAACATGTGCCAACGCGCACTGGGAGGCCGACCGTACTGGATCTCAAAATCCTGAACCGCATAGCCAAAATACTGATCGACCTGCTGCGGCGTCACAGTCTCGACCTGTATATCGCACTCGGCCAGATAATCGAGAAACGCGCGGGCGTAGAGACGGTGGTTCGCCACGACCACGGGATTGTAATTCTGTGTGGTGAGCGAATTCGAGAGTTCGGTGATCAACTCGTCATGCAACTTCAACATGATTGCCTCCTCAGCTGGTCCAGGGACCGCCGAGGTTCGCAACCAATATAATGCGCAGCAACTGCGCACACTATCATGGGAATTCGCCGGTTACGCCGCGCTCCTCCGCATTACCGCTTCCTCGCGATAAGCCGTCATCCATAACAATCTCGACGCCGCCATGGAGGCCGCCAACATCACCGGCGGCGGTAGCGGCTCGGGCACGCTGAACCGGCAGGCCAAGTCCGCCGCCCGCTCGGCCTTCGAATCTGCAAAGCAGCGCTTCTTCGGCCATCTGCTGACCTCGATGAAGACGCCGACCCTGATCCGCTCGGTCGAACACGATCTGGAGAACGGGCACGCCGCCGTGATCCAGATCGTTTCCACGGGCGAAGCCCTGATGGAACGCCGCCTGGCCGAGCTTCCGGCCGAGGAATGGAACGACGTCCGGGTGGACATCACGCCGAGGGAATATGTGTAATGTTGAGCTCAACATTAGACGTATTCTTTGCAGTCGCAGTTTATGTCGAGCGTGGCGGCGGTAGGCGCAGGTTTCCTTCGGTTTTCCATGATTTCACTCCAGATAACTACGGTTCCGTCGACCTCAGCAAGTCGAAGGAGCCAACATGCGAACACGATCATCACTGCCGTTTCGGACTGCCCCGCTCCGGGTCGAAGATTCGCCCAGTCACGGCACTCTTCTCGCCGCATTTCTCTCCTCTCTGTCGCTCGACGAGAGGTCAGGCTGTGCGGTTCTGTATGGCGCGGCGGTCCGCCATTTCCTGCATTGGCTGGACCTGCACGAGATCGCGATCCGCACGATTGACGATCGGGCTGTCCGGCGGTTCGAGAAGCATCGGTGTCGGTGCCACCGGTATTCGGCGCAGCAAGCGCACTACAAGGCTGACCAAGCAGCAAGGGTCAGGCGCTTCGTCCGGTTCCTGGAAGATCAAGGCTACGTCGAAGTCGACGACGGGATCGACGATCTGCCACGGCACCTCGCTGACTATTCCGATGCGATCGATCGCCTGCAACTCGCCGAGGGACCCGCGCAGGCCTATCGGTCCGAGGCCGAGCATTTCATGGCCTGGCTTCGCATTACGCGACGCCAATGGATCGATATCGACGACACGATCATCGACCAGTACGCTGCGCATGATTGCCGATGCCCGGTATGGCGCAAGCGCGGCAAGCTGGTCGCCACGGGCACGAAGCGGCGGCGGCGATGCGCACGGCACTTCGTCGAGTTCCTGCGAGGCCGCGGTGTCATCCCATCGGTTGAACCGGTGGCTGACGATGACCCGCACATGTCGGCTTACCTCACGTGGCTCAAGCAACATCGCGGCGTCACCGATGAGACGATCCGGCGCTACCGGACCGATATCAGACGGCTCATGCCGATGCTGGGCGAGCCTTCGCAATGGGATGCCGCCGGACTCAGGAGCGCATTTCAACGACGAAGCAAGGAGACGCCGGGCTCGGCATCGCTGCTCGTCACGATAATGAGGAGCTACATCCGGTTTCTGGTCGTGCGTGGCGAGTGCCGGCCTGCATTGTTGCATGCAGTTCCATCAGTGCAGCGCTACCGCCTTTCGACGCTGCCGCGCCACGTCGACCCGGCAACGATCGAGAGGATCATTGCGGCCTGCCCGACAGATCGTCCGGTAGAAGTCCGGGACAAGGCCATCATTCTCCTGCTCGCCAGGCTCGGCCTGAGGGCTGCCGATGTTCAGGACATGCGTCTCGACGACATCGACTGGCGGTCCGGCCACCTGACGGTCAAGGGCAAGACGCGTCGACCGGACCGTCTGCCATTGCCGCAGGATGTCGGCGACGCGATCTTGGCATATCTTGCGGCAGCCCGCCCGGAGGCCGCCGAAGAGCATCTGTTCCTGCGTGCACAAGCACCGTTTCGGCCATTCCGCTCGTCCGCCGAGATCGCGGGCATCGTCGCTCGAACGCGCGACCGCGGTGGGATCGAAGGAGTGCCGACCGGGTCGCACATATTCCGGCATTCGCTTGCCACCAACCTGCTGCGCGCGGGCGCAGGCCTGGAGTCCGTTGGGACCATCCTGCGTCACAGCTCGCCTGAGACCACTGCCATCTACGCCAAGGTCGATCTGCCGATGCTCATGAAGATCGCGCAGCCATGGCCGGGAGAACCGTCATGCTGAACATGCACATTTCCAGATACGTCTCGCTCCATCGCAGCTTGGGACGGAAGTTCTCCGAACAGGAACGCTTGCTGCGCCAATACGCCGATTTCGCCGGCCGCGCCGGTGACCGGCACACCCAAGTGCAGCGCATTTACGACTGGTGCCACACGGCAAGCTCGCAGAACGTGGCCCGCCATAGGTTCGACGCCGTACGTAACTTCAGCCTTTTCGCTCATGCTGAAGATCCAGCTCACGAGGTTCCGCCTGCGGGCGTCTTCGGTCGGGGCAAGCGGCCACGCCCGACCCCGACCATCATCGAACCGGAACAGGTCCGGGCGATCATGACCGCGGTATTGGACGTTGCGCCCCAAGGCACGATCAGCCCGTACACGTATCATTATCTGTTCGGCCTGCTGGCGGCGACAGGTCTCCGGATTTCCGAGGCCCTCGCTCTTCAATGCAACGATCTGGTCGAGGATGGCCTGATCGTCCGCAACGGCAAGTTCGGCAAGCAGCGGCTGATTACCTTGCAGCCATCGACCCGTCAGGCGCTCGAAGCATATCTCGCCACCCGAGCAAGGCTTGGCGCCACGGGCAATGACCTGTTCGTGACCATTCGGGGGAGAGCACCACACAAGGTGCGCGCCCACGTGGTGTTCGTCAGGCTGGCCCGGCAGCTCGGATACCGCGGACCGACCGGAACGGCCGGGATGCGGTTACACGACCTGCGGCACACTTTCGCCGTGCGTTCCCTTGAGTCCTGTCCGCGCGACAGGGAAGCCATCGCACACCACATGGCCGGACTCAGCGTATATCTGGGGCATGCGTCGGTCGCCAACACCTATTGGTATCTCGAGGCCACTCCGGTGCTGCTGCGCGATATCGCTGTCGCCAGCGAGCAACTTTACCGGGGAGAAGCGGCATGACGGCACTCGCTCCGCACCTCTCGATCTACCTGCGTGAACATCTGCCGCGCGAACGTGCTGTCAGTCCGCACACGGTGAAGACCTATGCCAACTGCTTTGTCCTCCTGGTCCAGTTCGCTGCCGATCGGCTGAAGCGTCGGCCGACCGATCTCGAGATCGAGGATCTCGGCACCGACATGATCATGGCCTTCCTTGACCATGTCGAGAACGGTCGCGGCAGCTGTGTTCGGACCCGCAATGGCAGGCTCGCCGCGATCCGGTCCTTCTTCCGCTACATCGAGTATCGTATTCCGGCCTGCCTGGATCAGGCCCTTCGCGTCAGATCGATCCCTACCAAGAAGACCGACAAGGCGCTGATCGACTACCTCGACCGGGCAGAGATCAAGGCTTTGCTCGACGCCCCGGATCCCCGGACACGCCTTGGCACCCGCGATCGCGCAATGCTGCATCTGGCCTATGCTGGCGGGCTGAGGGTGTCGGAACTCGTAACGCTACAACTGCGCGATTTCCCGGACCGCTTCCTGTCCACCGTGCACATCATGGGCAAGGGACGGCGTGAACGGGTCCTCCCGCTCTGGAAGGAGACTCAGTTCGCATTGCGCGCGTGGCTTGCGATCCGCCCCGATGCGCAAGCTGCCGAGATATTCCTCAATGCCAGCGGGCAACCCATGACCCGCGACGGATTTGCGTTCCGTTTGGCGGAGCACGTCAAGCGCGCGGCAGAGAAGCAGCCGTCGATCCTTGGCAAGCGCGTAACACCGCACGTGCTGCGCCACTCCTGCGCAATGCACACGCTCGCGGCGACAGGGGACATTCGCAAAGTCGCATTGTGGCTCGGCCATGCCAGCATCCAGAGCACCGAGACCTATTTGCGCGCCGATCCCGAGGAGAAGCTGCAGATTCTCGCGGCGCACGGCGCTCCTGCCATCAAGCCCGGGCGCTTCAAGCCGCCATCCGATGCCCTGATCACGATGCTCACCGACGTTCGAAGGCGGGCCTAGCCCGTCTCCGGACAACCCCCTGGCACTCATATTATCTGGAGTGAAATCATGGAAAACCGAAGGAAACCTGCGCCTACCGCCGCCACGCTCGACATAAACTGCGACTGCAAAGAATATGTCCTGGACTACCTCGCGCATAGCTTTCCGGTGCAGCTCTATGAGCCGTTCACCGACGATGACGGCAACCTGTCGTCGCGGCCTGTCTATCGCGATGGCCAGCCCGTCGAAAGCCGTGAAGCCGTCGCCCGCCGCGACCGCCTGATCGAGAAGCTGGCATCGCTTCCGCCCGTTCCCGGCGCGCTCGACCAGATAGTCCAGCGCTTCCGCACCGACCTCGTGGCCGAGGTGACGGGGCGCTCGCGCCGCATCGTGCGCAAGACCAGCCCCGGCGGCGTCGATCGTCTCGCCGTCGAGAACCGTGCCGGTTCCGCCAATCTCGCGGAAACCGCCGCCTTCATGGATGACAGCAAGCGCATCCTGATCTTCTCCGATGCGGGCGGCACGGGCCGGTCCTATCACGCCGACCTCAACGCGAAGAACCAGCGCCTGCGCATCCACTATCTGCTGGAGCCGGGCTGGAAGGCCGACGCCGCCATCCAGGGTCTCGGCCGCACCAATCGGACCAACCAGGCGCAGCCGCCGCTGTTCCGCCCGATCTCGACCGACGTGAAGGCCGAAAAGCGTTTCCTCTCGACCATCGCCCGCCGCCTCGACACGCTGGGCGCGATCACGCGCGGCCAGCGCCAGACCGGCGGACAGGGGCTGTTCCGGCCCGAGGACAATCTGGAATCGCACTATGCACGCGACGCGCTGCGCCAGCTCTACATGCTGCTCGTGCGCGGCAAGGTCGAAGGCTGCTCGCTCCAGATGTTCGAGGACGCGACCGGCCTCAAGCTGATGGACGACACCGGCATCAAAGACGAGTTGCCGCCGATCACGACCTTTCTCAACCGGCTGCTGGCGCTCACCATCAATCTGCAGGGCATCCTCTTCACGGCGTTCGAGCAATTGCTGAACGCCCGCATCGAGGGCGCCATCGCGTCGGGCAGCTATGATGTCGGGCTGGAGACGCTGCGGGCCGAGAGCTTCACCGTCACCGACCGGCAAACCATCCATGTCCATCCGGCCACCGGCGCCGAGGCGCGGCTGCTCACCATCACGCAGCGCCAGCGCAATCGGCCAGTCACGCTCGCCGAGGCGCTCGACCTCAATGCCGACCGCCGCGCGAAACTGCTCATCAACGAGCGCTCCGGCCGCGCCGCCGTCCAGACTCCGACTACCAGCGTCATGCTCGACGATGGCGAGATCGAGCGGCGCATCCGCCTGATCCGGCCGATGGAAGCGCAGAACATTCCCGTCAAGATGATGGGCGAGACCCATTGGATCGAGGCCGAACAGGCGGCTTTCATAGCAGCATGGAACGCCGAGGTTGCCGAGGTTCCGGAATTTGCCGACAGCACCATCCATGTCGTCAGCGGCCTGCTGCTACCGATCTGGAAGCGTCTTCCCAACGACTCGACGCGGGTTTACCGGCTCCAGACCGATGACGGCGAGCGCATCGTCGGACGCCGCGTCTCTCCGGCCTGGGTCGCGGCCGCCACGACGACCGGCACGTCGTCGCTGACGCCCGATGCCGCCTTCATGGCGCTCATGGACGGCAGGACCATACTCGATCTCGCCGAGGGGCTTCAGCTTCGGCGCAGCCGCGTCATGGGCGCGAACCGCATCGAACTGTCGGGCTTCACCGATGTCATGCGCGATCGTCTGCGCGCCTATGGTCTGTTCCACGAAATCATCTCGTGGAAACTGAGGATGTTCGTGCCGACCGATGCCTCCGGCCCGGCTATCATCGCCAGGGTGCTGGATCATTATCCGGTCCAGCGCATCGGCGAACGCGAGGCTGCGTAAATGACCCGCGAAAACGCCTCCGAACTCGCGCAACGTCTCGGCCGACAGGCCGAGGCGGTGTGCAAACACTATCTCTCCAACGGTCGGCGGCAGGGCCGCTACTGGTCCGTGGGTGACGTGCGCAATACGCCAGGCCGATCGATGTTCGTGCGTCTGACCGGCCCGGATTCCAGCAAGGGAGCCGTAGGCCACTGGACCGATGCCGCAACGGCGGAATATGGCGATCTGCTCGACGTGATCCGCGAAAGCTGCGGCCTGATCGACTTTCGCGATGTCGCCGACGAAGCCCGGTCCTTCCTCAGTCTGCCGAGACCCGAGCCTGATCCGGTTCCCCGATCCCAACCGGGAAAGGCGCCAGCCGGATCACCGGAAGCAGCGCGGCGTCTGTTTGCGATGTCGGGACCGATAGGCGGCACCGCCGTAGAAGCGCATCTGCGCAACCGCGCGATTACGGCTTTGCACGAAACCGGAAACCTTCGGTTCCACCCGCGCTGCTACTACCGTCCCGAGGGGCATGGCCTGACCGAGACATGGCCGGCGATGATCGCTGCCGTCACCGACCTTGGCGGCTCCCAGACCGGCGCGCATCGCACCTGGCTTCGTCCCGATGGTCGCGGCAAGGCGCCTGTCGAAACGCCGAGGCGAGCGATGGGTCATCTCCTGGGGCACGGCGTCCGCTTCGGCAGGGCGCAGGATGTCCTGGCGGCGGGCGAAGGCATCGAGACCGTGCTGTCGGCACGCTCGGGTCTGCCGAAAATGCCGATGATGGCAGCGCTCTCTGCGGCGCACCTGGCCGCCATCCTGTTCCCCGCGTCGCTGCGGCGGCTCTATGTCGTCCGCGATAGCGATCCGGCGGGAACAAGCGCGCGAGATACTTTGGTCGAACGGGCGCGCAGCGTCGGGATCGAGGCTGTGGTGCTGTCGCCGGTGCTGGGCGACTTCAATGAGGATCTCCGTCGATACGGCATCGATGCGCTCCGGGCGGCCTTGCGGGTTCAGATGATCCCGGAGGACGTCAGCCGTTTTTTCGCGGGGTGAGTGCGGCATCGGTCAGGCAGGGGGATAAGCCACGTCCTCCCGAAACCTGCCGCAGCCGGTCGTGGTGCTCGCCCCCCATGTCGAGAAAGACGCAGCCCACGGCCTTCTGAGAGGGCGATCGGCCCACAAACGGGCCGGTCGGGCAATGGCCGCGCCCTGGCTAATTTCCGCCGGCGGCAAAGCCGCCTTTGCATCGCGAAACAAATTAGCCGTGCCCGGCCATCAAGGCCCTCGCGAAGACGCGAGGGCTGCCAGCCCGTCCCGCCCATGGGCTTTTCGACGCCACGAAGGCCGCGATGGGCGCGGTCGATCCGACAAGGGCGAACACCATGATGACCGACTACGATGACGCAGGTTTCGAGCCGCCGCACGCCTCATCCCCCACCGATCACGTCCTCACCGAACTCCAGCTCTATGGCTACCGTCCATTCGAGGATGAACCCGACCCAAGGTCGCTTCCCGAAGGCAATGACGTCGCTGGCGCCGTCGCCGACATCTTCGACGCCCTGATCGCCACCCTTGGCGACACCCGCCTCGAACCCGACCTCGACGAGCTGCTCTGGTCCACCGTCAATCTCTTCCACCGCGCCGTCAGCCGGATCGAGCGCGATCTGGACGACAACGAACTCGCACAGCGGCGCGGGCAGCGCGAACAGGATGGCTCCGAGGTGAAATCCGTCGAGCTGGAGCGCCTGACGGCAGAGGGGCAGACCTTCATCGAGCGGCGCAACAGCATGGAACTCTTCCGCGATGTCGCCGCCGAACAGTTCGAGCGCCATACCGGATCGGCCTGGCGGCCGCGCTCCGGGTCGATGGTCAACCACCGCAACCTGACCTCGGCCATGATCGACAGCCGCGACTTCCTCGCCGCCAGGCGCCGGGCTGAAAACGAGGTGCTGCTGCCCGCCGGTCCCAAGGTCGCCTTCACCGGCGGTCTCGACTTCAACGATCATCGCCTGATCTGGGCCAAACTCGATCAGGTCCACGCCAAGCACCCGGACATGGTGCTGCTGCACGGGGGATCGCCGAAGGGCGCCGAGCTGATCGCGGCGAAATGGGCCGCCAACCGCAAGGTCACGGATATCCCGTTCAAGCCCGACTGGACGAAGCACGCCAAGTCCGCGCCCTTCAAGCGCAACGACGCGATACTCGATACGCTCCCGGTCGGCGTCCTGGTCTTCCCCGGCACCGGCATTCAGGAAAACCTTGCGGACAAGGCCCGCAAGCTCGGAATCCCGGTGATGAAGTTCGACGGCGGCGCGTAAAGCGCCGCCGCTCGGCGGCTAGAACAGCCGCCAATTCTTGACTGTGAGCCATCTTCAGGTTCACATGAAGCATCCTTGCAGAACCGGCGAAGCAACAGTGGGGCAGGCGGAGCGTATCTTCGGGCAGCCTGCCGTGATCGTCCAACCGTTCATTTGGAGGGTTCCATGTATCTCATTCTGCTCGCGATCTTTCTTTCCGTCACGGCCTGCATCTTGGCCTATAATTTCGCGATCTATGCCTTGCCATTCATGGTTGGCCTGACAGCCTTCCAGTGGGTCTCTGCGACCGACGCCGGATTCTTCATGTCCGGTCTTGCCGCGATCGGCGCGGCTCTGCTGTCCATCGGCTTCGTGATCGCCATTCTGGGTTTTGCCAAGAACCCAGTGCTGCGCTTCGCGGCGCTCGCGGTCTTCGCCGTGCCCGCCGCCATCGCCGGCTATGCACTTGTCTATGGCATCACCAAAAACGCGGTGGATTCGACCATCGCCCTGAACCTGCTCGGCGGTGCCGGCGGCCTCTTCATAGGCGTCGCGTCCATGCTCAACCTCAATGCTCTGGGAACCTCCGTCCTGTCTCGGTGATACGAAACGCTGCGACCGGCGGCCTTTTTCACTCCCCCTGACAGAAACCCGGCGGCTTGCGCCATTGGATCTGCGCCATCCCACTCAGGCAGGAATAGCGGCATCGAGCGGCCATGCCATATGTGCCCCCGGTCTGTTCCTACCGCTCTGACCTGGAAATCGGCCCTCGGTCTGATTGCGGCAATCCGTGCGGCGGCATCGAACCCTGTTGGTCGGTCCAGTATCCCGTGGGGTGCCGACAACCTCCGTCACCTTCATGGTCGCCCTTCGCATTGTCCGCAGGATCGCGACCAGCCACCCTGAGCGGTTTCGGCGACGCCATTCTTCTGAAACCCGGCAGCCGTTGTCGTGGCGACCAGCCTTTCCGGCGGGGCAAACGGCGGGCCGGTGAGCGACGCTGGCGCTCATTATGCCGGGGTGGCGACAGGATTGGACCTGTCAGGTCGATCGTGCCAGCATGGACGAAGGCTCCGCTGTGCGTCTCTCCCGAAAGCTGCCCAGAGGCGCCAATCCCTCCGACTGACTGATCCCCTAAGTCCGTTCGGTTTCCACCGGCAACCCCCGCGGCACCCAGCCGTGTTGCCGCGCTGCGCGCGGCTGCCCGCTCCACCTGGGGCCTTGCGGGTCAAGCTGCCGCCCGAGGGCGACAGTGCAGGAGTCTCCCGACGGCCTTGGCCGGGTCTCGTCGGAGGGACGGTCCCTCCGAAGAAGCAACGGAGACTTAAAATGCAGAACATCGTCATTCTCGCCGGCAACATCGGCCAGGCCCCCGAAACCCGCACCACCCAGGGCGGCACCAGCATCACCCACTTCACTCTGGCCACCTCGCGCCCACGCTACTCGGAAGGCAAGGTTGTCCGCGACGACAACGGCTACCGGGTCCAGGATACCGAATGGCACCGCATCACCGCCTTCAACGGCCTCGGCAAGACGATCCAGGAATATTGCGATAAGGGCATGAAGGTTCTGGTTCGCGGCCGCATCCACTACACCAAGTGGACCGACCAGCAGGGCAACGACCGCTACGGTTGCGAGATCATCGCCGAGACGGTCGATTTCCTGAGCCGCGCCAGGCAGACCCAGAACGACGACGGCAAGTTCATCGACGACGATGACATCCCGTTCTGAGCCGGGGACGCCGGGAGCCCGGTGGCGCAAGCCGCCGGGTTTCTTTTTGGTCGCGCCCCATGGCCCACCTTCACTACTGACGCCCGACTGGCCAATCTGCAAAGTTGCCGTTAAGACAAAAATAACCAAGCAATTTATCGAGTTACCAGCACCAGTTATACTCTTGGTGCAGCTACAGCCACCGCCTGAAATCCAGCAGGCTTCCAATTCGGGTCTGCCCTGAGCAGCCCGCCATTGGGAGATGACGCCATGCTCAGCATCGATTGGCGTGCTCCGGCGGCTTACAAACACACCAAGAATCTGCCTGCCGCCGGTTTCGCCTGGGAATTTCTTCGTCGCAACGACGAATATCGCGACGACTTCAACGCCATTGCCCTGACCGGACGCGCCAGCGCACGGCGATTGGAGGCTTTCGCGCAACGCTGGGGGTTACGATTTCCCGAGCGATCCCGACGCATCGCCTGATCGCCAGCCCCCGTTCTGGTCTCCGCGCCTTCAACCGCAGGCCGTCATGCTGTCGCCTGTCGAACAGGGTGATGCCGAAAGGGAGCCGCTGCTGACGCTCGCCCATCTCGATGGTCTCGATCTGCGCCGCGCCGCCGATGGCTGGCATGGTGTGTGGCAGGCGGGGGACATCGCGCACCAGTTCTGGTTGCCGGATACGGAGCCCGACGTCGCTGCCTTCTATGCCGTGACCTTGCCGATGGATTCGTTTCTGGAGCTTCGTGTCCATGCCGTGCGCCGGCTATGGCGATCCCTGACCCGGCGATCGCCTGGGCCTCCCATCGGCGTTCTGCCGGACCAGCTTAGGGAATGGCATATGCTGTCCCTGCGCGCGCTCGATGCACGCCTGCGCGGCGAGAGTTATCGCGCCATCGCCGAAGTTCTTCTCGACTTCCATGGCACGAAGGAGGATTTTGAAAGCGATCCGTCCAAGAACAAATCCCGCCGCCTCGTCGCTCACGGCATCAGGATGATGCGTGGCGGCTACAGGCTATTGCTGCATTATCCGGTCAAGACCGGCAAAACCTGACTTCGGCCACTATCGAAGACTGCCGCCGATCCCCAGAGATCATGCCTTGTTGGCTGCCGATTGTTCCAGAATCCGCTTGTAACCTTCACGCGAAAACCATTGCGCGCGTTCGAGATGGCTTTGCCAGCACCGATAGCTGAGCAATTCTTCGGCCGCCGGATCACGGTGCAGGACGATTGACGTGACTTCCTTCCAGTCAGCGCCCTCGGCCTTGGCATCGAGAAGCCGCAGATAGGTCACGAAATGCCGTTCGTCATAGGCGGTGATCTCGTCGCCGGTCGGCGCTGTGTCATCCACATCGGGATCAAGTTCGACAGGGACCCGCATAGTCATTCCCCTCTCTTCAGAAGAGTGCCTGCGGTGCGCCCCCGCAGTAAGACTCTCTGACTCCTGGTGATCGGGGAGTTCGAAACCGCTGTTACACGGCCCCATGGCCTTTAGCTGGAAAGCCTGTTGCATACGCCACAGGCTCCCCGACCATAGGTCAAGGAGTGCGGTGCCGTAACGGCCGGCACCAAGCGGTAACAGAGGGGTTTCGACGCCCCGGAGCAGCGCGTCTGCTCTGCTTCGACTCATAGCCGACCCGCGCGGGAATGTCTTGACCGAATCCGCGCAGAAACTGGTCAAACGCTGAAATCTCTCGCCTTTTTGGCTCGACAATCGGCCCGTCAGGGGGTGCCGCCAGCGCATGGGCGCAACTGCGGCACGCTACAAGCCGCCGGTCCCTCGCCATCGTCCGCCACAGCCCGCTGTCGCTCCGACAGCCGCCTGCTTGACGAACCGGAGAGAGATCCCATGGCCATCCGCCCCAATGCGGACCTGCCGCCGCGCCTGCTGCGCACAAAGGAAGCCGCGCGCTTCCTCGGCTTGTCCATCCGCACCCTTGAGAAGCATCGCACCTATGGCACCGGCCCGACCTACCGCAAGATCGGCGGCCGGGTCCTCTACGCCGTCCGCGATCTGGAAGAGTGGAGCGCCATCGGCTCCCGCAAATCCACCCGCGACGAAAACGTCGGCACGGTCTTTCCCGCGCGTCCGCTAACGCCGCAAGAGCGGGACGAGCTGTAAATGCTGCGCGACGACGATCCCAGACCTACGCAGCCCGACCCATCCAGCGAGCGCACACGCCTGGACCCGTTCATCGTCGCGACCGGCGATGCTGCCCCCCGCGACCAGCGCGATCTGATGGAGCGCCCGTTCTTCTCGCTGGCGAAGCGCCCCCGCACCACGCCGATCCTCTACCGCGCCGCCGACGTCGAAGTTCAGGTCTTCGCCATGCCCGAACATGGCATGGCGACGATCTGGGACGCCGATGTGCTGATCTGGGCTGCTTCGCAGATCGTCGCGGCCGAGAACAACGGCATCCCCACATCGCGCTTCTTCCGCTTCATGCCCTATCAGCTTCTACGCTCGATCGGGCGGGCGACCGGCAATCGCGATTATTTGCTGCTCAAGGCCGCGCTCGCGCGCCTGCAATCCACCGTCATCGCCACCACCATCCGCAACGGCAAGCATTGGCGGCGGCGGCAATTCTCGTGGATCAACGAGTGGGAGGAAATGACCACGCGCTCCGGCCGCGTCGAGGGCATGGAGTTCGTCCTGCCCGAATGGTTCTACAGCAGCGTCATCGACCGCTCGCTGGTCCTGACCATCGACCCGGCCTATTTCCGGCTGACGGGCGGGATCGAACGCTGGCTATATCGCGTCGCCCGCAAGCACGCCGGGCGCCAGCCCGAAGGCTGGGCGTTCGAGGTCTCTCACCTTCACCAGAAATCCGGCAGCGCGGCGCGGCCATCCGATTTTGCGCTCGACCTGCGCCGGATCGCGGCCCGCCAATCTCTGCCCGGCTACCTGCTCCAGAGCGAATGGGAAGAGGGGCGCGAACTGATGCGGTTTCTTCCCGAAAATCTATCCACAGTGCCTGTGGAAAACCATGTGAATCCTATCGGGACATTAGGCGCACGCAGTATCGGGACATTAGGCGCAAATCCTTCTCCGGACTCTATAGAAGAATCTAACAAAGAATCTAACTCTTCTTCTTTGACGCGCGCGCACGCGATCCGTGGTGCCGGTGCCAGTGCTGCTTTTGGCCGGCGAGCTGCGCCATGATCGTCGCGCTCCTCAACCAGAAAGGCGGCGTCGGCAAGACTACGCTGGCCTTGCATCTCGCCGGAGCCTGGGCGCAGCGCGGCCAGCGCGTCATCCTGATCGACGCCGATCCGCAAGGCTCCGCCCTCGACTGGTCGCAGACGCGCAGCCATGAAGGGCTGCCGAGGCTGTTCAGCACCATCGGCCTGGCGCGTGACACCTTGCACCGGGAAGCCCCGGAACTGGCCCGCGACGCCGATCGCGTCGTCATCGATGGCCCGCCGCGCGTCGCCGCTCTGATGCGTTCGGCGCTGCTCGCCGCCGATCTGGTGCTGATCCCAGTGCAGCCATCCCCCTTGGATGGCTGGGCCTCCGCCGAGATGCTGGCGCTTCTCAGGGAAGCGCGCATCTACCGGCCCGACCTCGCCGCCCGCTTCGTGCTCAACCGTTGCGGCGCGCGCACCGTCATCGCCCGCGAGACGGCCGAGACGCTGGCCGATCACGATCCGCCCTTGCTTGGCCAGACCATCGGCCAGCGCGTCGTCTTCGCCGAGGCCGCGCAGTCCGGCCGGCTCGTATCCGAGATCGACGCCGACAGCCGGGCCACGCGCGAAATCGCCGCGCTTGCCGCCGAGATCGATCGGCTGCGCGCCGTGAGGATCGGACCATGAGCGGACACACCCACAAACCCGGCTTCGCCTCCCGGCCGGGCGATCCCGATAGCTGGGTCAAGGCTGCCGACACGCCGCCGATCGGCAAGGCCAGCGGCGAGGCGTTCACCGCCCGCCTGACGATCGACATCACGCCCGTGCTGCGCGGGCGCATCAAGGTCGCGGCCTTCCAGCGCGGCATCACCGTCGCCGACATGCTGCGCGAACTGCTCGCCCGCGAATTTCCATCCACCGAAGGAGATCCGATATGACCGGCAACGCGCCCCGCCGCTTGCACGGCCGTCCGCTGCCGGACGGGCCTCAACCCTTCACCACATTGGTCGAACTGATGTTCGACAAGCGCAAGGTCGAGCACTGGATACGGTTCGGTCGCAAGAACTACGAACAGATCATCGACCGGCGCCGCAGCGTCGTCGGCTTCGCGCCAGAGTGCATATTCGCCTTCGTCCGCTGGGCTGCCGGCGAACACGGCACGGTGATTTCGCGCATCGACATTGTGCGCGCGGTGCGACGCGCCGAGCCGTTCCAGACGCTGCCTTTCGTCCGCCCCGGCGGCGACATCCTGCTTCGCCTCGATAGCTGGACGAAGGTGCAGCGCGCGCTTGCCGCCATCGACGCGGTGGAAGCGCTCGGCCTCGATCCGGCCGACGCCGCGCCCGATCATTGGCGGCACGTCCACAACCGCCTGATCGCCGGTCTGGAGCCGCGCGATTACACACCCGAGCGCCATGCCGCCTGGATCGGTCGCCGGAGGATCGAGCCATGAGCCGCCGCCGCATTCTCGCGGCGGCGATGCTTGCCGTGATCGGCATCGCCGCCACCAGCGCCGCCGACATGCCGACGAAACTCATCTGGAACGCCACGGCCAGCGCTCCGATCGGCTTCTACACCATCGAGCCGACCGACCGGATCGAAGTGCCGGAACTGGTCGCCATCATGCCGCCCGAACCGCTCGCTGCCTTCATGGTCGAGCGTGGCTATGTCGGTCATGGCGTGCCGCTTCTGAAGCGCGTCCTTGGCCTTCCTGGGCAACGGGTTTGCCGCAGCGGCCGCACGATCACCGTGGACGGCATAGAGATGGGCGAAGCGCTGGAGCGTGACCGGATCGGCCGCGATCTGCCCGTCTGGCAGGGCTGCCGCGTCATCGGCGACGGCGAAATCTTCCTCATGAACGGGCAAGTCCGCGACAGCCTGGACGGCCGTTATTTCGGACCCATTCCCGCAAGTTCCGTCATCGGCAGGGCGACGCCGCTCTGGACCGATGAGGAAGGCGACGGCCGCTACGAATGGCGTGCGCCAACGCAATGACCGCTTTCCCATCAGCGGGAGCGGTGCCCGCCGATGGTCTTTCAACCGCACCGCCAAGGAGACTGTCATGCCCCAGATCGGTCAATTCACACGCGAGGCAACCGGCTTCATCGGAAACCTCGGAACGCTCCTGCTGCATCAGGACATCATCATCGTCGCGGCGGAACCGGCCGATGCGGAGAACGCACCGGATTATCGCGTTCACCTCTTCGACGGCATGAGCAACGAAACAGGGCCGGAGATCGGCGCGGCGTGGAAACGCACCGGCGAGAAGGCCGGTGACTATCTGTCCGTGCTGCTGGACGATCCTGCTTTGTCGCAGCCGATCCGCGCCAATCTGTTCCGCGATGACGATGCGGGCACGTCATGGTCGCTGCATTGGAACCGCCCGAAGCCGCGCGAGGAGCGGGCATGAGAACCGCGCGATACCGCGCCATCCCCGCGCTCAAAACCCTCATCCCGTTGTTCGCGGAAAAGCCGTCTCATCCCGTCGTCCCGCTCGGCCACCGGACGGCCGGGGCGCGCAGCGCAGGTCAAGGGCGGCCATTGGCCGGCGCTTCGCGCGCACCCTTGGCCGCAGCGAGCACGCTGGCAGGCTGGAGGTCGAACGGAGGCAGGGCGATCGTGCGATATGCCGGTCTCCTGCTGGCCGGCGTGCTCACGGTCGGAGCCTGTCCGGTCGCGGTATCGGCGCAGGCTGCACCAACTGCGCGCGCCAATCCCACCGATCCCTATGCCGGCTTCATCACCGAAGCCTCGCAGCGCTTCGGCATTCCCGAACACTGGATTCGCGCGGTGCTGCGCGCCGAGAGCGCGGGCGATGTGCGCGCGATCTCGTCGGCCGGAGCGATGGGATTAATGCAGGTCATGCCCGGCACCTGGGCGGGCCTGCGCGTCCGCCATCGCCTCGGTCGCGATCCCTACGATCCACGCGACAACATCATGGCGGGCGCGGCTTACCTGCGCGAAATGTGGGACCGCTACGGTAATGTCGCCGCGATGCTCGCGGCCTACAATGCCGGTCCCGGCCGCTACGACGAACATCGCACGACCGGCCGCGCCTTGCCCGCTGAGACGCGCGCCTATGTCGCCGCACTCGCGCCGGCTCTGGGCGGCTCGGTTGCATCCGAACCAGCGCGCCCGGCGCCGCCACCGCCGCCCGACTGGCGCGCGGCTCCGCTGTTCGTCGCGCGCTCGACCGACATGCGAATTGCCGCCGCGCCGTCATCCGATGTGCAATCCGGCGGCATCCGCGCGACCGTTCCGGTGCGCGATGCCGTCGATACGGAGCCGCCGACCGGCAGCATATTCGTGGCCCGCGCCGACGACGGGGGAGCGCCATGAGAGGCGCACTCCCGCGCTCGGCGCGTTCTGATCCGGTGTTCAGCCAGGCAGGCTTCTTCCTGTCTGGAAACCCGGCAGGAAGGGCAGAAGAGAAGGCAGGAAGGGAGGGCAAGATAAAGGAAACCGGCACTCCGCTGGCCGGATTTCTGAAATTGTTGTTGTCTGCACACTGGTTAGGTGCGCCGCGAGCGGCACCCCGTTTTTGGACGGCGCGAGCCGTGATCTTGCGCAAAGCCCTGGCTTTGCTGGGTTTCGACCGGCACCATGGCCGCCGAACGCCCGATTTTCCGCGATTTTGGCCGGAGGCGCAGCCATGAGCGCCGACGACGAGAACCGCTTCCGGCCGAAGCCCGGCCGCATCCGCGCTGATGCCCCCAAGCTTGGCAAGGCCAAGAGCTTTCTGACGCAGGCGAAGAAACTCGCCCGCCAACACAGCAACAGCCCGTCGCGGTCATCCGCATCATCCTCGCCACGCTCCAGATCGTCAGCCACAGCCAAGGGCGGCAAGGCATCGCGGGGGAGCAGCGGGCCGGGCCTCAAGCGTGGACGCGGCGCGTCGTTCGTGCGTGCCCGCACCTTGTCGGGCGGCTGGAAGCACAGCACGCCGGGAATGCGCCGCGTCGTCGTGAAAACCCGCTACGTCCAGCAGGCCGGGAAGAACGGCAAGGCGGCCGCCCATCTGCGTTACATCCAGCGCGACGGCACGTCCCGCGACGGCGAGCGCGGCCAGCTCTATTCCGCGGCTGACGACCGCGCCGACGGCGACGCCTTCCTTGATCGCGGCAAAGACGATCGCCACCAATTCCGGTTTATCGTCTCGCCGGAAGACGGCGCGGACCTGACCGACCTGACCGCACACACCCGCGACCTCATGCGCCAGATCGAAACCGACCTCGGCACGAAACTCGATTGGGTGGCGGTCAATCACTACAATACCGGCCATCCCCATGTTCATGTCATCGTTCGGGGCAAGGATGACATGGGCGAGAACCTCGTCATCAACGGCGACTATCTCGCCAATGGCATCCGCGAGCGGGCGAGCGAGTTGACCACGCTGGAGCTTGGTCCCGTCACTGAGATCGAGCAGACCCGTAAGCTCTCGGCCGAAGTCGATCAGGACCGTTTCACCCGCATCGACCGGGCCATGACTGAGGAAGCCGATGAACGCTTCATCGACCTGCGCCATGAACCCGACGATCCGCGTCGCCAGTTCGACCGGACGCTACGCCTGCGCCGCCTGGGTAAGCTGGAGCAGATGGGCCTTGCCACCGAACACGCGCCGGGCGTCTGGGAGTTGAGCGAGCGCATGGAGCCGACCTTGCGCGAACTGGGCGAACGCAGCGACATCATCCGCAATATGCACAAGGCGCTGAAGGCCGACGGGCTGGAGCGCGATCCGATGACCTTCCAGCTTCATGATGCCGCGCCCGAGACGCCCATCGTCGGCCGCGTCGTGGACAAATATCTCACCGACGAGATGGGCGAGAACCTGACCCTTGTGGTGGACGGGATCGACGGTCGAACCCATCATGTTCCGGGCATCGACCCGGCGCGCGTCGACGATGCCCGGATCGGCAGCATCATCGAGATCGGCCCGGCCGACACGGCGCAGCGGCCATCCGACCGCGCTATTGCCGCCATCGCCGAGGATGGCGTCTATCGACCGAGCCGCCATCTGGAACAGGCGAAGTTCGACGGCCGCGTGCCGGACGGCGACTATGAGGGCTTTGTCGATGCCCATGTCCGCCGGCTGGAGGCGCTGCGCCGTGCCGGGATCGTCGAGCGGATCGACGCCGACCAGTGGCGCATCCCCGAGGATTTCGAGAGCCGCGCCGCCGCCTATGATGCTGGCCGCAACCGGCAGGCCAGTATCCGCGTCATCTCGACCTTCAATCTGGAAAGCCAGATCGGGTCCGATGGCGCGACCTGGCTTGATCGGCGGCTGGTTACACCCGACGCCTCGGATCTCGCTCCGGCCGGTTTCGGGCAACAGGTCCGCGATGCTATGGACCAGCGCCGCGAGCATCATATCGAACAGGGTGACGCCATATACGCGCGGGACGGCCGCATCTTCTACCGGCGCGGCCTTCTCGCCACGCTGCGCGAGCGTGAAGTCGCCCGCGTCGGCGCGGAAATGGCCGAGAGCAAGGCTCTGCCGTTCAGGGCGACGGCGGGCGGCGAGAAGATTGGCGGCAAGTTCACCGGCACCGTGCAGCTATCGAGCGGCAAGTTCGCCATCGTCGAACAGAGTCACGAGTTCACGCTTGTGCCGTGGCGGCCGGTGATCGACCGCCAGCTTGGCCGAGAGGTTGCGGGCGTCGTGCAGGGCGGATCGGTATCGTGGCAATTGGGACGGCAGCGGGGGCTAGGATTGTGAGGTTGGCCCTCGAAGCAGTTTCGCCAACAATCCGTTGAACACGACCTGTTCCTCGTTGCTCAGCGTTGCGAGTATCGCCCGCTCATTTTCGACATGAGCGGGAAGCATCCCGTCGATCAGCGACTTACCCTTGTCGGTCAATGCCACGAGTGTTCCGCGCCGGTCGGTCGGATGCTTGAGCCGCTCGATGAGGCCGGCTTTCTCCAGCCGGTCGATCCGCGCTGTCATTCCGCCAGACGAGATCATAGCGGCCTCATAGAGAGTCGTCGGCGTCACCGCATAGGGGGGGCCTGACCTACGCAAGGTTGCGAGCACATCGAACTCGCCGTTCTGAAGGCCGAAGTCGACGAAGAAGGGATTGAGGCGGTCGCGCGTCACGACCTGCGCCAACTCCGTAAGCCGGCCAATCACTTCCATGGGAAAGGCGTCTATGTCGGGCCGCTCGCGTTGCCATTGGTGGGCTGCCAGCGCGGCCCGATCTCCGGGGGTGTGTAGTTCCATCATCATTATCTCTTGACAGCAAGATACTTTTCAAAAAGATTGTAGATCGCAAGGTTCACAATGGCAACGACCGTTTGCGTTGCCGAGAAATTCAAGGACGACAATGAGGAACGCGCTCATCCTGGGTGCGGCGGGTGCTGTTGCGCCAACCGCGCCAACAACCCTTCTATGCCTTCTTTCAACCGGCGGCCTGCTTGGGCTCACGACCGTTATTGCCGGCGTCGCCATTCGCCACGGCTGGCATCCGCTCGCCTTCCTCTTCTGGTCGGCATTGGGCGGCGGGTTAGTGCTCGCGATTCTCGCCGGTCTGTCGGGAGAAAGGCCGAGGCTGTCGCTCGCGCTGAGGCGCTATGCACTGCTGTCCGGCCTGCTCAGCTTCGCCCTGCCGAACATGCTGTCCTTCGCTGCGCTTCCTCATGTCGGTGCCGGCTTTATCGCCCTCTGCCTGGCTTTCCCGCCTTTGCTGACTTACGGGTTGGCGCTACCCCTCAAGCTCGACCGTCTGTCGGTGAAGGGCATTGCGGGCATTTTGTTCGGCCTTTGCGGCGCGGTGCTGCTCGCAACCTCACGACCGGCTGGTGGCCATACCAGCGCGATATGGGTCGCACTTGCCCTGATCGCTCCGATCATCATTGCAATGGGCAATATCTACAGGACCGTTGATTGGCCGAGCGATACATCGCCGCGCCTGCTAGCTCCAGCGATGCTCCTGACGGCCGACGTGATGGTGGGTATCGGCGCGATGACAATTCATGCTCCGCTTGTGCCTGCAACACCGCGCGTCGGCATCGTGCTCCTTGGCGCACAGATCGTCATCATCGCCGTGACCTACATTCTCTATTTCGTGCTCCAGAGGCTCAGCGGGCCGGTCGGTCTTAGCCAGATCGGATGGATTGGCGCGGCGACTGGCCAACTTCTGGCGGTCCTATGGTTGGGCGAGACGGTTCCGTCCATCCTGCCGCTAGCCTTCCTGCTGATTCTCACCGGCATAGTGCTGGTCAGCCGGAGGGCTCGGTAATGCAGAAACAATCTCTTGCCCTTCTTCTCGTCGTGTTGGTCGCGCTGAACCTGCGTCCTGCAATGGCAGGGCTTGGCCCGTTACTCGACCTCATAGAGCAGTCCACCGGGCTCAACTCAGCCGGTGCCGGGATGCTGACGACCTTGCCGGTTTTCCTGATGGGGATTGGAGCGTTTACGGGGCCGTATCTGCGCGTCTGGCTCGGCGACAAGCGAGGCGTTGCCGTCGGCATCATCCTGATCGCTGTGGCTTGTGCTGCCCGATGGGTCTGGAATGATGCGTTCGGCATGTTTGTCACGGCGGCATGTGCCGGCCTCGGCATCGCCATCGTTCAGGCCATGGTTCCGGCCGTCGTCAAGCGTTGGTTCGGTGCGGGCACCGGCAGAGCGATGGGCCTCTACACCACCGGCATCATGGGTGGAGCTGCGCTGGCGGCTGCAACTGCCGCCGGCTTTGCACGGGCAGGAGGCTGGCCATTCTCTCTGGCAATCTGGTCCGTGCCTGCCATCGCGGCGCTGGTCTGCTGGTTGACCCACCCGGACGCCGAGCAGGCCCGGAAGCAAGAACACACACCGAAGTCGTTCCATCGCCAGCGCCGGGCTTGGCTGTTGCTGATCTTCTTCGGCATCGGCACAGGCGCCTATACACTTGTGTTGGCGTGGCTTCCTCCATTTTACATGAGCCTTGGCCAAAGCCGCGATATGAGCGGCTATCTGTTGGCGGGCATGACGATTACGCAGGTGGTCTCGGGGCTTGGCGTCTCGACCCTCATAGGGCGTTTCCCTGATCGTCGCGCTCCGTTGGTCGCCGTTCTTCTCTGCGTGCTGGCTGGCCTCGCATGCCTCATCCTTGCGCCGATCGGACTGGCGTTCCCGGCGATCATTCTTCTCGGCCTTGGCATCGGCGCGCTGTTCCCGCTGTCGTTGATCGTGACGCTTGACCATGCGGACAACCCGATCACGGCCGGAGACCTGGCCGCTTTCGTTCAGGGGGGTGGCTATATTATCGCCAGCGCCATGCCGTTCATCGCCGGTCTCATAAGAGACAGGTTCGACGATCTCTCTCAGGCTTGGATGCTGATGGCCGCAGGTATAGTCGCGCTCATTGCCATGGCCGCACGGCTTTCGCCATCGAGCCGAAGGTGATCTCATGGGAGGGCGAAAACACCCGCAGCATCTAGCGCAATCACGGCCGCGTGCGCGCGAGCAGCCCGACAAGGCGCGTCAGTTCCTTTTCGTCGAGACTGGCATAGCCGATCCGAAACGCCTCGGGCGCATTCGCGGCTTCGAGCACGAACTGCAAGCCGGGCGTCACCGCCAGACCCGCGCGATGGGCGTTGGTTGCCCATGTCTCGGCGCTGAGGCCGGATCGCAGCCGGAGCCAGATCGCGAGGCCGCCGGCAGGAACATCGAACGCTACCTCATCGCCGAGCCTATCGATCAACTCACCAGCAAGATGGTCTCGCCGCGTCTGATAGATGCGGCGGGCCTTGCGCGCATGCCGGCGAAGGGTGCAGTCCTCGATCAGACTCGCGAGCGCCTGTTCGAGCGGAAGATCGCCCTGTCTGTCGATGGCTTCGCGGCGATAGGCCATGCGGGTGAGCAGGTCAGCCCGCGCCGTCACATATCCGACGCGGACGGCCGGCGCGAGCAGCTTGGAAAGCGAGCCGACATAGATAACCGGTAGTTCAGCCTCGGCGCGTCCCGCCAGCGGCAGCACGGGACGGCCATCGAAGCGGTATTCGTGGTCATAATCGTCCTCGATGATCGTCAGTCCGCGACGGCGCGCGACATCGAGCAGCTTCAGCCTGCGGCCCGCGCCCAGCGTCACCGTGGTCGGATACTGGTGATGGGGCGTGACATAGACCGCCTTCAGCAAAGGCTCCTGGCCCGCAAGATGCTCAAGACTGGTCACGTCGATTCCCTGGCCATCGACGGGCACGCCGATCACCCTTGCTCCCGCCGCCCGGAACGCCGCCCAGGCGAGCGGATAGCCCGGCTGCTCGACGGCAATGGCCTCTCCGGGTTCGATGATGGCGGAAGCGGCGAGGAACAGACCCATCTGGCTCCCGCGCGTCACCAGCAGATCGTCGGGCGATACGGCCAGACCGCGCTCGGTCCCGAGATAGTCAGCAAGCGCCGTTCGCAACGTGATCGCGCCGCGCGGATCGCCATAGCCCCCGTCCGACAGGAAAGCGGGAGCGGAAAGCGCACGGCGGAACGCCCGCGCCAGTTCGGCACGCGGCATGAGCCTGGAATCCGGCGCGCCGTCCGATACGCGCAGCGGAGGCGGGCTTTTTCCCGTCACCACGGTCCTGGCCGGAACGGACTTGCGCGTCCTGCCGCCGGTTTGGGTGATGTCCGGCAGGTCGCGTGCGACGAAGGTGCCGCGCGACGGCTCGGAGATGAGCCAGCCCTGCATGGTCAGTTCATGATAGGCCGCATCGACCGTGTTGCGGTGAACGCCGAGATTGCGCGCCATCGTGCGGGTGCCGGGCAAGGCGTCGCCGGGCTTCAGGCGGCCGCGCTCGATCTCGCGGATGAGCGTCGCGGAGAGGTTGAGAAAGACAGGCTGTCCGCCGTCTTCCTTCAGCTCGATCGAGATGTCGGCGCGCTTTTTCAATCCGGCCTATCCCTTTTTTCCGAACCGGCCCTCCTTAATAGGCCGGATAGAAGCTATTGCATGGGGGACCAGCCACCGCAATCCCGCCGTGGCCGAGAGAGAAGGAACGGAGCATGGCTGAGAAGGCAGTGTTCTATCACGCCGGATGTTCGGTGTGCGTCGATGCCGAGCAGCGATTTGCCGGCGCCCTCGACAGGAACCTCTATGACGTCGAGATCGTCCACCTGGGCGAGAGCAAAGGCCGCATCGAGGAAGCCGAGCAGGCCGGCGTGAAGTCCGTCCCCGCGCTCGTCATCGCCGGATCGGTCTATCACATCAATCACGGCGCCGATCTTTTGGCACTGCGCTGACCGCCATGTCGAGAGGAGCCCCTGCCATGCTCAAGACGGCGGTCGTCATCCGGCACATCCATTTCGAGGATCTCGGAACCTTCGAGGCCGTGCTGACGGCGGCCGGCTACAGGATTCACTATTACGATCTCGGTGTGCATGAGCTTTGGACGCTTGATCCGCCGCTTGCCGATCTGCTCATCGTGCTTGGCGGCCCGGTGGGGGTCTATGAGACCGACGCCTATCCGTTCCTGGCCGAGGAACGGCAGATTCTGGAAGCACGGCTGGAGGCGGGATGTCCGACTTTGGGCATATGCCTCGGCGCGCAGCAGATCGCGGCGACGCTCGGCGCGAAGGTCGCGCCGAGCGGACACAAGGAAATCGGCTTTTCGGAGCTGACCCTGACCGATGCCGGACGGGTTGGGCCGCTCCGGCATCTGGAAGGCGTCTCCGTCCTGCACTGGCACGGCGACGCCTTCCAAATCCCCGAAGGTGCCGAGAATCTTGCGACGACGCCGCTTTGCGCGGCGCAGGGCTTCGCGCTCGGCCGCAACGTCCTCGGACTCCAGTTCCATCCCGAGGTGGACGCCTGCGCCGGGATCGAACGCTGGCTCGTCGGCCACGCAGCCGAACTGGCCTCGGTCGGCATCGACCCGCGAAGCTTGCGCGACGAGGCCGTCTGCCACGGACCAGCCCTGCGCGATGCCGCGCGCAGGATGCTCACGGAATGGTTGCAGGGGTTGGAACAATGACGACAGGGATGGACACCGCACTCACCGATGCCATCGGGGAGGAAGCGCGGCGGCAGCAGGATCATATCGAACTGATCGCATCGGAGAACATCGTCAGCGCGGCCGTGCGCGCGGCGCAAGGCTCGATCCTCACCAACAAATATGCCGAGGGCTATCCGGGCCGGCGCTATTATGGCGGCTGCGAAGCGGTCGATAAGGTCGAGCAACTGGCCATAGACCGGGCCTGCCGGCTATTCGGCGCGGCGCACGCCAATGTGCAGCCCCATTCGGGCGCCAACGCCAATATCGCGGTGCTGTTCGCGCTGCTCGATCCAGGCGACCGGATCATGGGCCTCGATCTCGCCTGTGGCGGCCACCTGACGCACGGATCGCCGGTCAGCCTGTCTGGACGCTGGTTCGAAGTCGTTCCCTATAACGTGCGCGAGGACGACGAACGGATCGACTATGACGAACTGGAGCGCCTTGCCCGCGAGAACAGACCGCGTCTGATCTTCGCTGGCGGGTCCGCCTATCCACGCGGGATCGACTTCGCGCGGATGCGCGCCATCGCCGATGCGGCGGGCGCCTGGCTGGTCGCGGACGTGGCGCATTATGCCGGGCTGATAGCCGCCGGACTTTACCCCAATCCCTTGCCACACGCGCATGTCGTCACGTCCACGACGCACAAGACACTACGGGGACCGCGTGGGGGCCTTATCCTCACAGAAGATTCCGTCCTGGCGAAGAAGATCGACAAGGCGGTGTTTCCCGGCACGCAGGGCGGCCCGCTCATGCACGTCATCGCCGCGAAGGCCGCGAGCTTCGATGAAGCCCTGCAACCGACGTTCCGCGACTATGCCCGCGCCGTCGTCGCCAATGCGCGGGCGCTCGGCGATGTGCTGATCGCGGGGGGGCTGCGCCTCGTTACGGGCGGGACCGACTGTCATCTCCTACTGGTCGATCTGCGGCCCTTCGGCGTCACCGGCAAGGCGGCGGTCGAAGCGCTGGAGCGCTTCGGCCTGACCGCCAACAAGAACGCGGTTCCGTTCGACCCGCTGCCGCCGACCGTCACTTCCGGCATCCGTCTCGGCACGCCCGCCGCGACCTCGCGGGGCTTCGACGAAGCGGCGTTCCGCGAGGTGGGCGCGCTGATCCTTGAAGTGCTCGGCGCGCTTCGGGCCGGACACGAGCCCGATCCATCGGTGCGCGACCGGGTTCGCCGGCTGACCGAAGCCTGGCCGGTCGAGGGAAGAGCAGATGGCTGACATCGGCGCCAGCCTCGCAGCCGTCCGGCAGAAGATCGCCGACGCCGCGATCCGGTCGGGACGCTCGCCGGATGCGGTGCGCTTCGTCCTCGTGACGAAGACCGTACCGCCCGAACGTGTGCTGGATGCGATCCGCGCCGGCGCGACCGACCTTGGCGAGAACAAGGTGCAGGAGGGACGCGGCAAGGCGCAGGCGCTCACCGGCGAGCCTGTCCGCTGGTCGATGATCGGCCATCTCCAGAGCAACAAGGTGAAGGATGCGCTGCGCTTCGCGCATGAGGTGCAATCGCTCGACCGCCTGTCTCTCGCGACAGCACTCGAAAAGCGTCTCCAGCATCTCGGGCACGGCCTCGACGTGCTGGTGCAGGTCAACACATCGGGCGAAGCCAGCAAATATGGTCTTACGCCCGACGACGTGCCTGCGTTTCTGCGCGAACTCTCCGCCTTCGACGCGCTGCGCCCGAGGGGGTTCATGACGCTTGCCACCTTCACGCCCGATGAAGCCGAGGTGCGCCGCTGCTTTCGTGTGCTGCGCAGCATACGGGACCGCGCGCTGGCCGACGCCCCGCAAGGCGCGAACCTTGCCGACCTCTCCATGGGCATGTCAGGCGATTATGCCTGGGCGATCGAGGAAGGCGCGACCATCGTGCGGGTGGGACAGGCGGTGTTCGGCGCGCGGCCGCTTCCCGACTCCCACTATTGGCCGGGCGCGGCGGGGACCGCCTGATGCTGGTCATCTCGATCCAGAGCCAGGTCGTCCACGGCCATGTCGGCAACAGCGCCGCCGTCTATCCCATGCAGGCCGAAGGCGTGACGGTGGCCGCCGTTCCCACGGCGCTCCTTTCCAATCATCCCCATTACCCCACGATGCGGGGCACGGTGCTGGACGCCGAACTTGTGGCGGACCTGCTGCGCGGGGTCGAGGAACGCGGGCTGGTCGAACGCGCCACGGTGCTGCTCACCGGCTATCTCGGGTCGCCGGAGATCGCCGGGCATGTGGCCCGCTTCGTAGCCGACGCCCGGACACGCAATCCGAGCCTCGTCTATCTCTGCGATCCCGTCATGGGCGACGAGGATCTCGGCATCTTCGTCGCGGACGGCCTGACCGACATATTCCGTGACCGGCTCGTCCCGCTCGCCTCGATCATCACGCCCAACCAGTTCGAGCTGGAGCTTCTGGCCGGGATGAAGGCGCGTGACACGGCGGGGCTGCTGACGGCGAGCGACCGCATTGCGCACGGCGAGCGACTGGCCGTGATCGCAACCGGATGCACGCTTGCCGATACGCCGGATGGCCAGCTCGAGACGGTGCTTTGCGCGAACGGGCTGACGACGCGGATCGCCACGCCGCGCCTGCCGATCCGCCCATGCGGGACCGGCGATCTCCTGAGCGGCCTGGTCGCCGCTCATGTCGCGCAGGGCATGGACCTTGAAACCGCGCTACGCCGCGCCGTCGCGGGCACATACCGGGTGCTGGAGCGCACACGGCAGGCCGGCGCGGAGGAGATGTGTCTTTTTCCGATGACGGCGCATGTCGCCACCCAATCTGATTGATGGAACCCATGAACGGCTTCGATTTCGCATCCTGCTTCGCCGAAACGCTGCAAACCCTGCGCCGCGAGGGGCGCTATCGGATTTTCGCCGATCTCGAACGGGATGCGCGCAGCGGCATCCATGCCTACGACCACAGGGCGGGCCGCCGTGTCACCATCTGGTGCTCCAACGACTATCTGGCGATGGGTGTTCATCCAGACGTCATTCGCGCGGCGGCGACTGCGCTGGAGCAATACGGCGCGGGCGCGAGCGGCACGCGCAACATTTCAGGGACAACCCATGAGCATGTTCTGCTCGAACGGGAACTGGCCGACCTGCACAGCAAGGAATCCGCCTTGCTGTTCACATCCGGCTATGTGGCGAACGACGCCGCATTGTCATCGCTTGGCCGTTTCCTGCCGTGCTGCGTCATCTTTTCCGACGAACTCAACCATGCGTCGATGATCGAGGGCATTCGCCACTCGGGCGCCGACAAGCGGATTTTCAGACATAACGACTGGCGCGATCTCGAACGGAAGATCGCTTCCGTCTGCAAATACCGGCCCAAGATCATATGTTTCGAGAGCTGCTATTCCATGGATGGCGATTTCGCCCCCATGGAGGCGATCTGCGACGTCGCCCGGCGGCATGGCGCGTTCACCTATGTCGATGAAGTGCATGCGGTCGGCCTCTATGGCGCGCGCGGGGCCGGCGTGGCGGAGCGGGACAGCCTGCTCGACCGCATCGACATGTTCCAGGGCACGCTCAGCAAAGGCTTCGGCGCGATCGGCGGATATATTGCTGGCAGTCGCGATGCGGTCGATTTCGTCCGCAGCCATGCTCCCGGCTTCATTTTCTCCACCGCTCTGCCGCCCTCGGTCGTATCGGGCATCCGCGCCGCCCTTCGTCATGTGAGGGAAGATGGCTCGGCGCGCGTTGCGCTCGCGAGGCGCGCGGCCTCGCTCAAGGCCAAGATGCTCGCAAACGATTCCCGGTCCTGCCGAGTCCAAGCCATATCCTGCCGGTGATGATCGGTGATGCAGCGCTCGCAAAAGCCGTCACCGACCGGCTCATGGCCGAGGATGGAATCTACATTCAGCCGATCAACTATCCCACCGTGCCGCGCGGGACCGAGCGGCTGCGCATCACGCCGACACCGCTTCACACGGACGAGGACGAAGATGCACTCATCGCGGCGCTGGTCGCGGCGCGCGAAGCCTTTCCCCGCTGGAGAGAACTCACGCGGGAGGCGGGACCGGCCATTCCCGCTTCTGTCTCGCCCGTTTCCATCCGGGAGGATGCCGATGCAGCCTCGTGATGAAACAGGAACGCCTCCGCGCGAATATGCGCCTGCCACCGGCCCGGCGCCGACCACGGCCATTCCGCGCGACACCGGGTTGTCCAGAACCACGACGTGGCTGTTCGCGCTCGCCGCCGGCCTCAGCGTCGCCAATACCTATTACGCGCAGCCATTACTGGACACGATGGCGCGGGATTTCGAGACTGCACCGGCCACCATCGGCCTCGTCGTGACGCTGACCCAGATCGCCTACGGCCTGGGGCTGATCTTCATCGTCCCTCTCGGCGATATTGTCGATCGCCGCCGACTCATCGTCTGTCAGGGCATCCTGTCGGTGATCGCCCTCGTTTCGATCGCACTGGCGGCATCGGCGGCGGTGCTGTTCGTCAGCCTCGTGGCGATGGGCCTGATGGCCGTCGTCATCCAAATCCTCGTTGCCTTCGCCGCGACTCTGGCGCGGCCCGAGGAACGCGGCGCGACCGTAGGCATCGTGCCCAGCGGCATCGTCATCGGCATTCTCGGAGCGCGTTTCGTCGCCGGACTTCTGGCCGATCTCGGAGGCTGGCGGGCAGTCTATATGACCTCCGCCGCTCTGACGCTCGCCATGGTCATCCTTCTCTCGCGTGTCCTTCCTTCGAGCAGATCATCAGGCAGCACCGACAGCTATGGGACAATCCTTCGTTCCACGCCGGTCCTTTTCCTGACAGACCGCACACTTCTCGTTCGTGGTCTCCTGGCGATGCTCATCTTCGCGGCATTCGCCACGCTCTGGACCGCGCTGGTGTTGCCGCTCAGCGCCGCGCCCTTTTCCTACTCGCACACACAGATCGGCCTGTTCGGTCTCGTCGGCCTCACCGGAGCACTGGCGGCGACCGGAGCGGGCAAGCTCGCGGATCGGGGATGGGGTCAATGGACAAGCGGCGTATCGCTCCTGCTGCTGCTGGCATCATGGGGACTGATTGCCTTTCTGCCGCGCTCGATCCCGATCTTCCTCGTCGGCGTCGTCCTTCTCGACCTTGCCGTGCAGGCGGTCCACGTCACCAACCAGAGCATCATTCTCAATCGCCATCCCGAAGCGCGCAGCCGCCTCGTTGGCGGCTACATGGTGTTCTATTCCATAGGGAGCGCGACCGGAGCGTTCACCTCCACCATGATCTACGCCCTGGCGGGCTGGCAAGGCGTGGCGCTGCTGGGAGCCGCGTTCAGCGCTGCCGCTCTGTCGATATGGGCTGCGACCCGCCGCCTGCCGATCGGTTAGGTGGGCGAGCAATGCGCAGGCGGCCTTTGCGACAGTCGGATGGAAGAGGGCCGCCTTCGCTTCTCAGCAGGCGCTTCCCGATGGCAACGCTGATACAGACGCTTGCCGTTGCCGAGTATCTCAGCTTCCATCGCGCCGCGCAGGCGCTTGGCACCAGCCAATCCAGCGTCAGCCAGCGGATCAAGGCGCTGGAAAAGGATCTGGGCGTGGTTCTTTTCGACCGCAACACACGCGGCGTCCGGCTCACCGAGCCCGGCCGCCGTTTTGTCGATCAGGTCCACGACGCCCTGGGCATCATCGACCACGCGATCATATCAGCCGGGATGCAGGCACGCGGCGAGGACGGCGACATTTGCGTCGGTGTCCATGCCCTCACGCCAGGCTGCACTCTCGACCGTCTGTTTGAACGGTTCCGCAGTGAGCATTCCGGCATCCGCCTGCACATCGCCGAAGGCACGGCGCGCGAGGCGCAGATCATGGTGCGCGAAGGCAGGCTCGATGTCGCCTTCATGGCCTGCACCCACGAGATTCCCGACCTCAATTCCCGCGTGATCTGGCGCGACCGCCTGATGGTGGGGCTGCCCGCGCATCATCCCCTGGCGGCCCGGTCGGATGTCGAATGGCGAGAGCTTGCGGAAGAAACCTTCCTCGTTCGCCATGGCGGCACCGGCCCGCAGGTGCATGACATGATCGTGGTCCGCTCCGCCGGGAAATGGCCCACGCCCCTGATCCAGCGTATCGATGTGGGGCGCACCGCGCTCCTGTCGATGATTGCCGCGGGGCATGGCATTTCGCTGTTCGTCGAGGAAGGCGTGGCGGCAAGCACGGCGAACGTCACTTTCCTGCCGATCCGCGACGAACCTGAAGCCGTCGCCTTCTCGGCCGTCTGGTCGCCACGAAACCATGATCCGGCGCTTTTCAACCTGCTCACTCTGGCGACAAACATAGGCCGCCAGCATCCGAAGCCTGATTCGCGGTAACTCACCCTGACGGTGCCGGATGGCGCGCCCCGCAACCCCTCCGATTTACCGCCGATGGTATCCGGCAGCCCTACGACTGCGCCTTTATTGTTGATCCCTGCGAATTTGCCCATCTTCTGATCGGCTCCACTTCTCTTGCCGATTGGAGTCTGTATGCGCGGAGGTCGAATACTCTGGGGTCAAATTGCTATCGTCATCACCATTGTCATGGTGATGACATGGGCCGCAACGCAATGGGTGGCGTTCCGGCTCGGCTTTCAGCCTCAGCTCGGAAACCCATGGTTCGATTTAGCCGGTTGGCCGTTCTACCATCCGCCCGCCTTCTTCTGGTGGTGGTTCTCCTTCGACGCCTATGCGCCGACGATCTTCATGGAGGGGGCGGTCATCGCCACGTCCGGCGGCATCCTCGCCATCGCCGCCGCCATCTTCATGTCGATCATCCGGGCGCGCGAAGCCCGCAACGTCGCCACTTACGGTTCGGCGCGATGGGCCGAGACCAAGGAAATCCGCAGCGCCGGTCTCCTTGGCCCCGATGGCGTCCTGCTCGGACGCTATGATCGCGACTATCTGCGCCATGACGGTCCCGAGCATGTCCTGTGCTTCGCCCCCACGAGGTCCGGCAAGGGCGTCGGCCTCGTGGTGCCGACGCTGCTGACCTGGCCGGGAAGCTGCATCGTTCATGACATCAAGGGCGAGAACTGGACCCTGACAGCCGGCTTCCGCGCGAAGCATGGCCGCGTCCTGTTGTTCGATCCCACGAACGCGAAGTCTTCAGCCTACAACCCGCTGCTGGAAGTGCGGCAGGGCGAGTGGGAAGTCCGCGACGTGCAGAATATCGCCGACATATTGGTCGACCCGGAAGGCAGTCTCGACAAGCGCAACCACTGGGAAAAGACCAGCCACAGCCTGCTGGTCGGCGCGATCCTGCATGTCCTCTATGCAGAGCCGGACAAGACGCTGGCGGGCGTCGCCAACTTTCTGTCAGATCCACGCCGCCCGGTCGAGGCGACCTTGCGCGCGATGATGGAAACACAGCACCTGGGCGACGCAGGAGTTCATCCCGTCATCGCCTCGTCGGCGCGCGAACTGCTCAACAAAAGCGAGAATGAACGGTCGGGCGTGCTGTCCACCGCCATGTCGTTCCTGGGCTTGTATCGCGACCCCGTTGTCGCGCGCGTCACGGCGCGCTGCGACTGGCGCATTGCCGATCTTGTCGGAAGCAAGCTGCCCGTCAGCCTCTACCTTGTCGTTCCGCCGAGCGACATCAACCGGACGAAACCGCTGATCCGGCTCATCCTCAACCAGATCGGCCGCAGGCTCACCGAAGAATTGACGCTATCGGGCAAACGGCATCGCCTGCTGATGATGCTGGACGAGTTTCCCGCATTGGGCAGGCTCGATTTCTTCGAGTCCGCCCTGGCCTTCATGGCGGGCTACGGTCTCAAGAGCTTCCTGATCGCCCAATCGCTCAACCAGATCGAGCGCGCCTATGGCCCGAACAACAGCATTCTCGATAACTGCCATGTGCGCGTCGCCTTCGCCACGAACGATGAGCGCACCGCCAAGCGTGTGTCGGATTCGCTCGGCACCGCGACCGAGATGCGCGATTCCACCAACTATGCCGGCCATCGTCTTGCGCCGTGGCTCGGCCATCTCATGGTGTCGCGGCAGGAGACCGCACGGCCGCTACTGACCCCCGGCGAGATCATGCAGCTTCCGCCCGCCGATGAAATCGTCATGGTCGCCGGCACCCCGCCAATCCGGGCGAAGAAGGCGCGCTATTTCGAGGATGCACGCCTTCAGGAACGCATCCTGCCGCCGCCCGAACTGGCCGCCGCAACGGCCGGGCCGCCCGCGCCAACCGACGACTGGACAAGCCGCGTCATCGGGACGGCGAACCAGCCCGCGACCAACGCCACGACCGGGACCGACAGCGATCCCGACAATGCCGGTATCCGCCGTGAGCCGGAATTGCCAAGCCAAGAGGAAATCGTCCCGCCGCCGACACCGCCGGCCCAGGAGTTCGACATTCTGGACGACGAACCGGACGTGGACGCCGCCAAGGCCCGCGCGCTTCGCGCGCGTATGCGGCTGATCGCCCGGCAGGCGACGCTCGACCCCGATGACGGCATCGATCTTTGAGGCGCCGCCCATGACGACCCGCACCCGCATGAATGTCTATTTCGCGCCCGACTTGCTCAAACAGGTCGAGGCGCTCTCACTGCGCCGGCAGGTATCGAAGTCCGCCATTGTCGAGGCGGCGGTCGCTTCCTTCCTGTCGGGCGACACGTCGGATCGGCTCGAAGCGGCCATGTCGCGCCGCCTGGACAAGATCGGCCGGCAGATCGGAACATTGGACGAGGATCTCGCCGTGCTCGGCGAGACCCTTTCCTTGTTCGTTCACTTCTGGCTGACGATGACCCCGCCTTTGCCGGACAGCGCCAGGCAGTCAGCGCGGATCAAGGGGAATGAAAGGTTCGAGGGCTTCATGCAGAACCTCGGCCGCAGGCTGGCGAACGGAGACAGGTTCCTGAAGGAACTGTCGCGTGACATGGATTCGCTTCACGACAGTCCGCCGCAAGATCAGACGAAGACCGATGGCGATGCTGACTAGGATTTCAACCCATCCTATTTGCCGCCGATGGCCGCCGGTCGCCGCACGGGCGTAAATACTTGTTGAACCAGCCCAATTTCAGGCCCTTTTAATCGACCCCGTTGCGGGGTCCGTCTGTTGCGCCCCGCCGGAATGGGGCCGACATGACGACGCATCAGCACAAACCGGAGGCCATCGCACGCGGAGCGCGGATGCTGCGCACGGCGCTTGGGCCTTCCATCGCCCGGTTTCTCGAAGACCCCGGCGTCATCGAGGTGATGCTGAACCCGGACGGCCGTATCTGGATCGACCGACTGTCCGAAGGTCTGGCCGATACCGGCGAGATGCTGTCCCCCGCCGATGGCGAGCGCATCGTCCGGCTGGTCGCCCATCATGTCGGAGCGGAGGTTCACACCCGCGCGCCCCGCGTCTCGGCGGAGCTTCCCGAGACCGGCGAGCGGTTCGAAGGGCTTCTGCCGCCTGTTGTCTCCGCGCCCGCCTTCGCCATCCGCAAGCCCGCCGTCGCGGTGTTCACATTCGAAGACTATGTGGCGGCCGGCATCATGTCCGCCGATCAGGCCATGACCTTGCGAGAAGCCGTTGCCGCACGCGCCAACATCCTCGTCGCGGGCGGCACCTCGACCGGCAAGACGACGCTCACCAATGCGCTGCTGGCCGAGGTGGCGAAGACGCAGGATCGCGTCGTCATCATCGAGGACACGCGCGAGTTGCAATGCGCCGCGCCCAACCTTGTCGCCATGCGGACCAAGGATGGCGTGGCGACGCTTTCCGATCTGGTCCGGTCCAGCCTTCGCTTGCGGCCTGATCGCATTCCCATCGGTGAGGTGCGCGGGTCCGAAGCCCTCGATCTGCTCAAAGCCTGGGGCACCGGACATCCCGGCGGCATCGGCACCATTCACGCCGGTTCCGGCATCGGCGCGCTGCGCCGCCTCGAACAGCTCATCCAGGAAGCCGTCATCACGGTCCCGCGCGCCCTGATCGCAGAGACCATCGACCTTGTTGCCGTCCTCGCCGGGCGCGGTTCCGCACGCCGGCTGGCCGAACTCGCCCGCGTCGAAGGGCTGGGACCGGACGGCGACTACCGCATCACCCATCCCATCGCTTTGGCAACCACCTCGAAAGGAGACCCCTCATGATCCCTACATTCTCCCGCGCCTGCCGCTTCGTGGCGACATCGGCGGCCGCCGTTTCCATCAGCCTGATCCTGGCGCCCGCCGCACACGCATCCGGCTCGTCCATGCCCTGGGAAGCGCCGCTTCAGAGCATCCTCCAGTCGATCGAGGGGCCAGTCGCCAAGATTATCGCGGTCATAGTCATCATCGCCACCGGCCTGGCGCTGGCGTTCGGCGACACGTCGGGCGGTTTCCGGCGGCTGATCCAGATCGTGTTCGGCCTCAGCATCGCTTTCGCGGCGTCGAGCTTCTTCCTCTCGTTCTTCTCGTTCGGCGGCGGAGCGCTCGTCTGATGGCGGGCGGCCTCGAACAACTCGACGCGGTGCCTGGCTTCACGATCCCGGTCCACAGGGCGCTGACCGAGCATATCCTGCTCGGCGGCGCTCCGCGTTCGATCGCGATTCTGAACGGAACGCTGGCCGGCGCCGTGGGCCTCGGCCTGCGCCTCTGGCTGGTCGGTCTCGCCATCTGGGCCATCGGCCATGTCGCAGCGGTCTGGGCCGCGAAACGTGATCCGCTCTTTGTCGAGGTTGGCCGCAGGCATCTGCGCATCCCCAGTCATTTGTCGGTCTGACGGAGGCGCACATGATGAACCTTGTCGAATATCGCCGCACCGCCAGCCGTCTCGCGGACTTCCTGCCCTGGGCTGCGCTGGTTGGCTCCGGCGTCGTGCTGAACAAGGACGGCTCGTTCCAGAGAACGGCGAAGTTTCGCGGTCCCGATCTCGACTCCGCCGTCGCAGCCGAGTTGGTCGCGGTCGCGGGCCGGATCAACAACGCCGTGCGTCGTCTCGGCTCCGGCTGGAGCATTTTCGTCGAGGCACAGCGCAGCGAAGCCGCGACCTATCCCGCGAGCCAGTTTCCCGAAGCCGCATCGGCATTGCTCGACGCCGAGCGCAAGGCCGGTTTCGAGGAAGCGGGCACGCATTTCGTGTCCGGCTACTTCCTGACCTTCCTCTGGCTGCCGCCCGCCGAGGACGCCGCCCGTGCGGAAACCTGGCTCTATGAGGGGCGCGAACAATCCGGCGTCGATCCATGGGAGCTGCTGCGCGGCTTCGTGGATCGCACCGACCGGGTGCTGGCGCTGCTCGACGGCTTCATGCCGGAATGCCGCTGGCTCGATGACACCGGCACGCTGACCTATCTCCATTCGACGGTTTCCACCAACCGGCACCGCGTCCGCGTTCCCGAAGTGCCGATGCACCTCGACGCGCTGCTCGCCGATCAGCCGCTGACCGGCGGCCTAGAGCCGCGCCTTGGCGACCAGCATCTGCGCGTCCTGACCATCATCGGCTTTCCGACCGCGACGACGCCGGGCCTGCTCGACGACATGAACCGGCTGCCGTTCCCCTATCGGTGGAGCACGCGCGCCATCCTCATGGACAAGACGGATGCGACCCGGCTGCTGACGAAGATCAGGCGGCAGTGGTTCGCCAAGCGCAAGTCGATCGCCGCGATTCTCAAGGAAGTCATGACCAACGAGGCATCCGCCCTCGTGGATACGGACGCGGCGAACAAGGCCCTCGATGCCGACATGGCCCTGCAGGAACTCGGGGCCGACGTCGCCGGCCTGGCCTATGTCACGGCCACCATCACCGTCTGGGATGCCGACCCGCGCATTGCTGACGAGAAACTGCGCCTCGCCGAGAAGATCATTCAGGGCCGCGACTTCACAGCGATGCCCGAAACCGTCAACGCAGTCGATGCCTGGCTCGGCAGCGTGCCCGGCCATGCTTACGCCAATGTTCGGCAGCCGCCGATCAGCACCTTGAATCTCGCCCACATGATCCCCCTCTCGGCGGTGTGGGCGGGGCCGGAACGGGATGAGCACTTCGGGTCGCCCCCCTTGCTCTATGGCAAGACCGAGGGAAGCACCCCGTTCCGGTTATCCCTTCATGTCGGCGACGTCGGCCACACCCTCGTCGTCGGCCCGACCGGCGCGGGCAAATCCGTGCTGCTCGCCCTCATGGCCTTGCAGTTTCGCCGCTATGCGGGATCGCAGATCTTCACGTTCGACTTCGGCGGCTCGATCCGGGCCGCGTCCCTCGCCATGGGCGGCGACTGGCACGACCTCGGCGGCGGGCTGACGGAAGGGGACGAGGCATCCGTCTCGCTCCAGCCGCTCGCCCGTATCGACGATACCTATGAGCGCGCATGGGCTGCCGACTGGATCGCCGCCATTCTCGGTCGGGAAGGTGTCCCGGTAACGCCAGAGACCAAGGAATATATCTGGACGGCGCTGAACTCGCTCGCGTCGGCTCCGGTCGGGGAGCGCACCATCACCGGCCTGACGGTGCTGCTGCAATCCAACGATCTGAAACAGGCATTGCGGCCCTATTGCATCGGCGGGGCCTATGGCCGGTTGCTCGACGCCGAGACCGAACACCTCGGCTCGGCGGATGTGCAGGCGTTCGAGATCGAGGGACTGGTCGGAACCGGCGCGGCGCCCGCCGTGCTCGCCTATCTGTTCCACCGCATCGGCGACCGGCTCGACGGGCGGCCGACCCTGCTCATCATCGACGAGGGCTGGCTGGCGCTGGACGATGAAGGCTTCGCGAGCCAGCTCCGCGAATGGCTGAAGACGCTCAGGAAAAAGAACGCCAGCGTCATCTTCGCCACGCAGTCGCTCTCCGACATCGACGGCAGCAATATCGCGCCCGCCATCATCGAAAGCTGCCCGACACGGCTGCTCTTGCCGAACGAACGCGCGATCGAACCGCAGATTACCGCCATCTATCGCCGCTTCGGCCTCAATGACCGGCAGATCGAGATCCTCGCGCGGGCAACGCCCAAGCGGGATTACTACTGCCAGAGCCGCAGGGGAAATCGCCTGTTCGAGCTGGGCCTCAGCGAAGTCGGCCTCGCGCTTTGCGCCGCATCGTCCAAATCCGATCACAACCGCATCGCCGAACTCGTCGCCGAGCATGGCCGGGATGGCTTCCTTGGCCAGTGGCTACGCCTGCGCGGCGTCGATTGGGCGGCCGACCTGATCCCCGACCTCAGCAATCTCATCCCCCAGACCGAGAAGGAGTCCCAATCATGACCATTCGTAGTTTTCGCCCGCGCGCCATGTTCCTGGCCGCGACCATGCTGGCCGTGCCGCTCGCACTTTCGCCCATGCTGAACAGCCCGGCACACGCGCAGTTCGGCCTGGGCGGGATCGTCTATGATCCCAGCAACTATGCGCAGAACCTGCTCACGGCCGCGCGCACGCTGCAGCAGATCAACAACCAGATCACCTCGCTTCAGAACGAAGCGACCATGCTCATCAATCAGGCGAAGAACCTGGCCAGCCTGCCTTATTCCTCGCTTCAGGCGTTGCAGCAGAACGTCCAACGCACGCAGCAGCTTCTCGCCCAGGCACAGAACATCGCCTTCGACGTGCAGAAGGTCGATCAGATTTTCCAGACCCAATATGGGAACGTCTCCATGTCCGCGACCGACGGCCAGCTTGTCGCCGACGCGCGGTCCCGCTGGCAGAACACGGTCGGCGGATTGCAGGACGCCATGCGCGTCCAGGCCGGCGTCGTCGGCAACATCGACACCAATCGCACGCAGATGTCGGCGCTTGTCGGCCAGAGCCAGAACGCGACCGGCGCGCTGCAAGCCACGCAGGCGGGCAACCAGCTTCTCGCCCTCCAGTCGCAGCAGCTTTCCGACCTGATCGCGCTGATGTCGGCCAATGGCCGCGCGCAGGCGCTGAGCGAAGCCGAACGCGCCACCGCCGCCGAGCAGGGTCGCGTCCAGCGCGAGCGCTTTCTGACGCCGGGATCGGGCTACCAGCCCGGCAATGCCCGGATGTTCGGCAACGGCAACAACTGACCGAGCAGGAGGGGCGTGACATGGACGGCAAGATGCTGGCCCGGCTGGGCGCGATCATATTCGTCGCCATCGCCATCACCGCCACGGTGATCGAGATGACCCGGCAGGACGAGCCAGCGCGCGGCAGGCCCGCGCCGGAGCTACAGCGCCCCGCCGATCCGTTGCGCCAGAGCCTGCGCGCTTGCCAACGTCTTGGCGAGGCGGCCGCGAGCGATCCCGGCTGCCTCGCCACCTGGGCCGAAAGCCGCGATCGGTTTCTCGGCCGGACGCCGGCGCCAGCCACCTCGCATCAGAACGAGGGGCGGTGAACCATGGGCGGCACCGGCGTCATCGACTCGTTTCTAGGCGTATTCACGTCGTATATCGACAGCGGGTTCGGCCTTCTCGGCGGCGAGGTCGGCTTTATCGCCACCACGCTGATCGTCATCGACGTGACGCTCGCCGCCCTGTTCTGGAGCTGGGGCGCGGATGACGACATCATCGCGCGGCTGGTCAAGAAAACTCTGTTCGTCGGCGTCTTCGCCTACATCATTTCCAACTGGAACAACCTGGCGCGCATCGTCTTCGAGAGCTTTGCCGGTCTCGGCCTGAAAGCGTCCGGCACCAGCTTCTCCACGGCCGATCTGATGCGGCCCGGAAAGGTGGCGCAGACCGGCCTCGACGCGGGCCGTCCGCTGCTCGACTCCATCTCCGACCTGATGGGCTACTGGTCGTTTTTCGAGAATTTCATCCAGATCGCCTGCCTGCTGTTCGCCTGGGCGCTGGTCATCCTTGCCTTCTTCATCCTGGCAATCCAGCTCTTCGTCACCCTGATCGAGTTCAAGCTGACCACCTTGGCGGGGTTCGTCCTGATCCCGTTCGGCCTGTTCGGCAAAACCGCCTTCATGGCCGAGCGCGTGCTCGGCAATGTCATCTCTTCGGGCATCAAGGTGCTGGTGCTGGCGGTCATCATCGGCATCGGCTCGACACTGTTTTCGCAGTTCACCGCCGGTTTCGGCGGAGCCACCCCGAGCATCGACGACGCGATGGCGATCGTGCTGGCCGCGCTTTCGCTGCTGGGCCTCGGCATTTTCGGACCCGGCATCGCGTCCGGCATTGTCTCAGGCGGCCCGCAGCTTGGCGCTGGCGCGGCCGTTGGCACCGGCCTTGCCGTGGGCGGCGCAGCGCTTGCCGCGGGCGGCGCGGCAGGTCTCGCCGTGAAGGGGGGCGCTGCCGCCTTGTCCGGCGGCGCTGCGGCCGTTCGGGGCGGCGCGACGGCCGCAGGCAGCGCCGCAGCGACCTACAGCATGGCTTCGCTCGGTCAGTCGGGCGCGGCAGGCGTCGCCTCCGGCCTTGGCGGTGTCGCCCGCGCCGCAGGCTCCGCTGCCGTCTCGCCCCTGAAGCGCGCCGCTTCCAAAGCCTCCGAAAGCGTCAAATCCAGCTTCTCCGATGGTGCACGCGCGGCCTTTGGCGTGACCGGCGGCACATCCACCGCAGGCACGGCCGGAGGCACAGGCGCAGCCCCCGCAGCATCATCTTCCCCCGCTGGAAGTCCCCCGGCCTGGGCGCAGCGGATGCGGCGATCCCAGGCCGTGAACCACGGCGCCACCATGGCCGCCCACGCGGTGCGCTCCGGCGACGGCCACGGAGGCGGCTCTTCCGTCAATCTTTCTGAAAGTGACCGCTCATGAGCATCTTCAAAAGACCATCGACCCATTACGGCAAATCGCCGGAACCGGAGACACCCTATCAAAAGGCCGCACAGGTCTGGGACGAACGCATCGGTTCGGCCCGCGTGCAGGCGAAGAGCTGGCGCTATATGGCCTTCGGCTCGCTGATCCTGTCGGCCGGCTTCGCCGCCGCCCTTGTCTGGCAATCGGCGCGCGGCACGGTCGTGCCGTGGGTGGTGCAGGTCGATAATATCGGCCAGTCGCAAACGGTCGCTCCGGCAGTTGCCGACTATCGGCCGACCGATCCGCAGATCGCGTTCCACCTCGGCCGCTTCATCGAACAGGTCCGCGCGATTCCGGCTGACGCCATCATCGTCCGACAGAACTGGCTCCGGGCCTATGAATGGACCACGGATCGCGGCGCGGCGGCCTTGAACGATTATGCCCGCAGCAACGACCCGTTCACCAAGGTCGGCCGGCAACAGGTCGCCGTCGAGGTGTCCAGCGTCATCCGGGCATCGAACGACAGCTTCCGCGTGGCCTGGACCGAGCGTCACTATGAGAACGGCCAGCTTTCCACGACCGAACGCTGGACCGCGATCCTGACCATCGTGATCCAGACCCCGCGCGACGCCGAGCGTCTGCGTGCCAATCCGCTCGGCATCTACGTCAACGCAATCTCATGGTCGCGGGAGATGAGCCAATGATCTCCGCGACCTTCCGCCAAGCCGGCTTTACCGCTCTCCGCAAACCCGCCTTCGCGGCTTTGATGCTGTCCGCCACCATGCTCGCCGGCTGCGCCACCAACCGGACGCAGTTCAGCTACGACGCCGACGTGCCCTCGCTACCCGTCGTGGAGGCCCCCGCAACTGACGATCAGTCTCGTCCGTTGCATACGCCGCCCGCATGGACGGTCGCGCGCGGCGGGACCGCTGCCGGGACATCGGCAGGCCGGGTCGAGAACGCCAATGCCGCCGCCCGTGTCGAGCCGCGCCGCGAGGGCTATTATAACGCCATCCAGATCTATCCCTGGTCGGAAGGCGCGCTCTATCAGGTCTATGCCGCACCGGGACAGATCACCACGATCGCGCTGGAGCCGGGCGAGAGCCTGACCGGCGCGGGTCCGATCGCGGCAGGCGACACAGCCCGCTGGATCATCGGCGATACCGAGAGCGGTAGCGGTGCGACCCGGCGCGTCCATATTCTCGTGAAGCCGACCCGGCCGGACATCGCCACAAACCTCGTCGTGACGACAAGCCGGCGTACCTATATGATTGAGCTGCGTGCCCGCGAGGCGCTCTATATGCCGTCCGTCGCCTGGGCCTATCCTGCGCAGCCGGCAGGGCAGGGTCAGACCGTTCCCGCCGCGCCGATCATCCCGACTGAGGCGGCGCGCAACTATCGCTACGGCCTGACCGGCGACAATCCGCCGTGGAAGCCCATCTCCGTCTTTGACGACGGCCGCCGCATCTATGTCGTCTTCCCGCGCGGCATCGTGCAGGGCGAGATGCCGCCGATCTTCGTCATCGGCTCCGATGGCGAAACCCAGATCGTCAACAGCCGCATTCACCAGAACATCCTGATCGTGGACCGCCTGTTCGGCGCCGCCGAATTACGCCTTGGCAGTGGCGATCGTCAGCAGACCGTCAGGATCGTCCGCATCGAGCAACGGCAGGCCGCACAGCCCGCAAAGGCGACCGGAGAATCCCCGTCATGACCGAAGACACGACTACTGTAGAAGCCGCACCGGACACCACCGCGCCGATGCGGCTGCGAGCCGAACCGCCCCGCGTCACCCGTCTGTCCCGTAAGACGCTGGCTGGGGTAGGAGCCGTCGCGCTGTTCGGGATCGGCAGTGCGCTGATCTATGCCCTCCAGACCCGCGATATGAGCGGCAGCGGCGAAGAACTCTACTCGACCGAGAATCGTGCAACGGCGGACGGGCTATCCGGCCTGCCGCGCGACTATACCGGCCCCGTCCTGGGGCCGGCCTTGCCCGGCGATCTCGGCGGCCCGATCCTCGACGCGCAGAACAGGGGGCAGCCTGTCACGCCGCCGGTCATGGCGACGCCCGCCGTCGATCCCGCCGAACAGCGCCGCATCGCCGAGGAAGAGGCCGCGCGCGTCAGCCGCGTCTTCTTCCAGACCGCCCCCGGAACAGGGGCTGCAAGCCCGAGTCTCGCCGGCCTTGGTCTGACCGGCCAGCCTGGTGCTGCCGGCACGCAGGACCGGCATACCGCCTTCCTCAATGGCCCGGTGGATCGGCAGACTGTCGCCCTGGACCGCATCATGGCCCCCGCATCACCCTACATCCTTCAGGCCGGAGCCGTGATCCCGGCAGCGATGATTACCGGCATCCGTTCGGACCTTCCCGGCCAGATCACCGCGCAGGTGACGGAGAATGTCTATGACAGTCCGACCGGCAGCCTGCTCCTGATTCCGCAGGGGACGCGCATCATCGGCCAATACGATGCCGGCGTGACCTTCGGCCAGCGTCGTGTCCTTCTCGTCTGGAACCGCCTGATCCTGCCAAACGGCCGCTCGATCGTGCTGGAGCGACAGCCCGGAGCGGACGCCAGCGGCTATGCCGGCCTTGAAGATGGCGTTGACTATCACTGGTGGGATCTGATGAAGGCAGCCGGGCTGTCAACGCTGCTCGGCATCGGCACCGAACTGGCGACCGACGACGAGGACCGGCTGATCCGCGCCATCCGCGACGGGGCGCAGGACACCATCAACCAGGCCGGGCAACAGATCGTCCAGCGCCAGTTGCAGGTCGCCCCGACGCTGACCATCCGACCGGGCTTCCCGGTCAGGGTCATCGTGACGCGGGATCTCGTCCTCGAATCCTACAGGAATTGAACATGGCAAAGCTGAAACTCGGCCCGCTTCCAGACGACAAGCCGGTGAAGTTCACGCTGGAACTGCCGGCGCAGCTTCATCGCGACCTGACCGACTACGCCGAGGTGCTGGCCCGCGAGAGCGGCCAGACCCCCGCCGATCCCGTCAGGCTTGTCGTGCCGATGCTGGAACGGTTCATTGCCACGGATCGGGGATTTGCAAAGGCTCGACGGTCAGCCGGGTAATCGGCTGACGGATTCACCTGATTCCCGACAGAGTATGGCCGCGCCGTGCAATCTGGATCAGTCCCCGCTTGCTTCACACACGGCTTAACCTTACGGCAATCATTAGGTTTGCAATAGTGAGCCTATGATCGCGCCGGTTCCCCGAGAGGGGATTAAAACGGGAACGCGGTGAGGATGGTCCGCCATCCGAATCCGAGGCTGTCCCTGCAACTGTGAGCGGCGAGCGCGATGCACACGGGGTTTCGGCCTCAAGCCACTGAGCGAGAGCTTGGGAAGGCCGTGCATCAAGCCTTGACCCGCAAGCCAGGAGACCTGCCGGCGTCTGGTCGCTCTTGCTTTGGTCCAGGGGATGGCCGGGGCACGGTGTATTCCGTCTGAGCGACGAACGTGCGGCGGGGGCCGCATCGGTCGTGTGACGGGCGCTTGAGGCGTCCGCCCGCTCTCGCGCCCGACCGTTCGTGACGGCACGCCCCCGCCCGACAGGGTTCGGCGCCAGGGGGGCTATGGAGTGAGACTTTCGACGATTTCGCGGTTCGCGCTGACGGTGGGGCTGTCGGCGTGGGGCATACAGGCACAGGCGGCCGACAGTGATCCTGCCCCTTCGGGCGAAGAATCCGGCAAGCCCAAGACGCAACAGGAAATCGTCGTCACGGCCAACAGCCGCGAGGAATTGCGCGACATTCTCTCGCCGGGGGTGGTCTCGGTCGTCTATCCCGACGACACGCGCGGCGAGCACAAGGCGCTGCCCGATCTGCTCGACCAGATTCCCGGCGTCTACGTCCGCCGCGTCGGCGGCACGGGCGGCTATACGACTACGAGCATCCGGGGCAGCGCGCCCAGCCAAGTCAACATTTACATCGACGGCGTGCCGTTCAATCTCTCCAGCGAGACGGCGGCTGATATCTCCACGATCCCGATTTCCAACGTCGAGCGCGTCGAGGTTTATCGCGGCGTCACGCCCGCGCGCTTCTCCGGTGCGCCGCTGGGCGGCGCGATCAACATCGTGACCAAGATGCCGACCGACCTGAGTGGCACCGTGTCAGCCGGTGCGCGGTCCTATGGCGGTCGCCAGTTTTCGGGGAACTTGAGCTTTCCGCTGCTCGGCGGCGGTCTTCTGCTCGGTCTCGACATGGAACGCAGCAAGGGTGAATTCAAATATCCCCTCATCGCCGCGCGCATCCTGGACGGCATCGAATATGGCGACGGAGAATGGAGTGGGGACGGCCTATCCAACACGCCGTGCAGCATCTCTTCCGAATATCAGCCGGTGCGCGCCATCAATCCTGTCTGCCAGTTCCCAACCACGCGGCAGCGGCAGAATAACAGTTTCCAGCGCGACAATGTGATGGTGAAATGGCGCAACGACAATATCACCGCCAAATATTCCTTCACCCATATGGACCGGTACATGCCGGAGATTGTGCCCACTCAATATGGTGGACTTCAGGGCTACAGCCTCATCGATCTCCCGGAATACACATTCCCCCAGGTGAACCTGACCGCAGGCTCGCTCGCCAGTTTGGGCGTTCCCTTCAACAAGCGGCGTCAGCAGAAGCAATATCAGCATGACGGTGCGTTGAACTGGCATGACCGCTTCGGCGACCTCGAACTGGCGCTGAACCTCAACTTCATGGACCAGCGCAAGCGGTTCAACAATTACGACATGGCGGCACCGTTCGGCGTCGGCAGCCGCACGGCGCTGTATCACACCACCCGCTACGGCCTGACCGCCGACGCCAGCTACACGCTCGGCGCGGAGTGGGATGTGACGCAGCTTCTCGAATTGCACGTCCAGCATAATTGGGAGACGATGCGCTACGACGCCGACAACCTCATCAATTCGGTGACAGGCTTACGGCGCGGCGATTATTATCAGCATTACAAGCGTCAGCTCACCAACATCCAGGTTCAGGATACGCTCACATTCCACACGCTGGGCGACCTCCAGGTGGCACCGATCTTCCGGATCGAGAAGCTGACCGGGCCGGTGCTGGGGAGCCAGGACAACCCCTTCGGTCCGTCATCCGGAAATTACGGTTGGAAACCGACATGGAGCGTCAGCGCCAAGAAAAAGGTGGGTTCGGACTGGCTGCTGTTCGCCAGCTACGGCACTTACAACCGCTATCCCAATTTCTATGAAATCTATGGCGACGGCGTCTATATTCAGGCTGGTGCCGACAGCGTCGGCAACACAATGCCGCTGCTGCGCGAACATGGCAGCAACTGGGATGCCGGCCTTGGCTGGAACGGCACGATTGCCGGCGATCTCGCGGGCAGCTTCCGCGCCACCTATTTCCAGCGCCGGACAAAAGATGAAATCACGCTGTTCCTGACGCCCGTGGGCGGGAAATATGTCAATTCCGGCACGACCATCACCAGGGGCGGTGAGTTCGAGGCAAGCCTCAAATGGGGCGACCGCGCCGACCTCCAGCTCGCCGCGACGGTGCAGGAGGGGCACTATGTCAAGGGGACCTATTTCGTCTATCCCGCCATTCCCGTCGCGGAACGTGTTCTGGGCAATCTGCGAACGCTCCAGAACCCCCGCTTCACCGCGAACGCGCGCCTCAATCTGCATTTCCTGGGCGGCGCGCTAACGACATTTGGCGAGGTTCGTCACAGTGGACGTCGCTATATCAGCCAGTCCAGAAGCCCCGGCAGCGATGAGAACAGCTATACCTATGAAGCGCCGCTCACCACCTTTGACGCCGGTGCGCATCTCCGACTGCCGCATGGCCTGACGATATCGGGCGGCGTGTCCGATATTTTCAATGCCGGGCCGAAACAGAAGATGCACATGGTTGGCAGCAACGATGGGCTTCACCCATATAATTACTGGAAGTGCAGCGCTTTGGAGGCGGACGAGACAGGCGACTATTCTTGCTTCGACGACGAAGCAAACCTTGTGCGTCAAAACTACCCACTTGCGTTCAATCCCTACTATCCCCGCCAAGGCCGCACGTTCTACGTGACGATCGCAAAGAGTTTCGGGGCGAAGGATTGGCGGTCCGTTGCCTCTCCTGCCTTGCACGGTAATGGCGGCACGAATTGGACCGGCTTCTATGCGGGCGGTCATGTCGGCCGTGGCTGGGGACGCCGCAACGCCGATGAAATTCTCATCTTCGACAAGCGGCAGAATGGCGTGTTCGGCGGCCAGATCGAAGGGGTAGCTAGGTTCGATGGCGATGGCAACTTCATCGACCGCAACGCCTTCGCTCCCGGGTTTACTGGCGCGGGTGCTGCCTTGGGCAACACGCCGGATGATGGGGTGCGGTCCGACAAGCGCAAGGGCACCGATTACGGGTTCCGCGTCGGCTACGATCATCAGGTGGGAAGCTGGCTGTTCGGTCTGGTGGGCGAATGGGCCGATTTCGATCTTGTCGATAGCGTCTCCGGCTATGCCCTGCTGACGAACATCAGCACGCGGGAAGCACTGCCGCCGACCAGCTACAGCTTCACCCGTCGCCTGAAATCCGGCGTCTCCTTAAGAGCGCGCACCGGCTATTCTTGGCGCAATACGCTTGGCTATGTGACCGCTGGCGTCATCCGCGCCAATATCGATCATAGCTTCGCGACGACCAATACCGTCAACGCCTTCGAGGAAAGCAATGCCGGCAAGCATCGCTGGGGCCATCAATATGGCGGCGGTATCGAGCAACGCATCGCGGGGCCGCTGACGATCGGCCTCGAATATCTGCGAACCAACATCAAGGATGGCGATTATACGGTCGCTGCCGGTGCGAGCGGCACACCGCCGATCTACACCGGCTTCCAAATAGGTCCGATAGGGCAAGGCGCTAACTCACCTACCGATATCCGGCGCTCGGAATCGCGCTACCGAATCGACTCATTGCGGCTGACTCTGGGCTACCGCTTCTAGCCGCTCGACGAACTGGATGCGTCGCCGACCCCGACAATCGCGGCGGTGGCGCAACAGCAAGGGGGAATACTCGTGTAACTTCGTAGGAGAATCGAAATGGCGACGACAAGAACGGCCTATAGCCTCTACCACTATTTCTCCGGAGGTAATGGAATGGCCGGCCGGATTACCGACAATGGCACCACGGTTGCGGCAAACTTCCCACCGCTAACCAAGGCTCTGAACGGCGATCCTCTGGTGGAAGGTTTCAACCTGGGTGGCCAGCGCATTGCTGTTACCCAGCGTGTGGCAGGTGTCGCGCAACCAACCGGCATTTACAATGCCGCCGCCGGCGGTGCCCCCATCGCGACGCCGACCTGGAGTAACGTCATCAACCCCTATGGCCTGGAACCGCTCGGTAGCCGACTCTATGCGCTGGAATTTGACGATGGCAAGCTAGTCGAGATCAACGGCAGTTCGCCATATGCCGCTACCGGCGTGGTTTTCGACTTCAATACCAATCCGGTGACGGCACCTCTCGTTCCCGCTGGGATGAGCGCGCATGGTCAGGCGATACTGAACATCGGCGGCACGCTCTACGGCCTGTTTATTATCGCCAACACCAATTTCACGACATACGCCAACAGTGTCCTCGTCCGCTTCACAATCGCAGCCGGCAGCTCAATCACCGTGGGCGCGAACGACTATAACAACGGGTTCGAGAAAAACTCCTTCCAGATGGCCGTCAGTGGATCGGAACTGTTCGTCGCCGCCATCGGCGGGGTGCAAAGCAATACGAGCTACAACGCAAATTCGAAGCTTCAGAAAATTACCTATGGCGCGTCACCCTTGAGCGGCGCGGCGGTCACAACCGTTTTGTCAGCCAGTGCATCCTTCCCCTATGAGTTCAGGGACATCAGCTTCAAGGGTTCCACGGCCTTCATCCTGGCGGGCCGCTATGATGCGAGCTGGAACCTCATGGGCAACCTGCGTAGCACGCCCAACTTCTCGACTTTCACGACGATCGACAGCTTCAGCGGATCGTTGGGCTATTATTGGGCAGCGCAATACACGCCCGACAACGACCGGCTCTGGTATGCGCGTGGCAATGAGATCCGCGTCCTCAACGCTTCGACGTTGGCGCTGGTTCAGGCCCTTACGATCACCACGACCGGCGCTGGCAGGCTGATGGAGCCTGGCGATACCTACACCAATCTCAACGACATGAGCTACGTCAGCCCCACAGGACTCGTTACCCGAATCCGTGGATACCAGTCGCCCACGCAAATCTCCGCGACCCCGCGCGCGGTGGCTGCCCGTGCCCTTGCCCAAGGACGGCCCGAACTGTTGCCGGAGGAATGGGAAGAGGTCGAAAAGCAGATCGCGGCGCAATAATTTCGCGGCCTGCCCCGTTGGCATCGGGGCAGGCCATCATATCGACGACCGGCCGACGACAATCACATGAATCGCGCCGCTGCGGTCAGACGCCGCCACTCGGCGCTGACCACCCGATCCGCTCCAATGTGTCTGTTAGCGTCGATCGCGGCACGCTGAACGTGCGGCAGACCGACGACTTGCTGGCACCGGCCGCGAGCGCGGCGGTAATCTGCTCGATCTTCTCCGCGTCGATCGTCGGGGGGCGACCGTCTTGTCGCCCGCGCCGCTTTGCGGCGGCCAGGCCCGCCATGATGCGTTCGCGGGTCAGCGCCCGCTCATATTGGGCGAGCGCGCCGAACAGCGAGAACAGCAGCTCGCCATGGGGCGTTGTCGTGTCCATTTGCTCCGTCAGCGACCGGAAGGCGATGCCCCGTTCCTTGAGGTCCGTCACGATCGCCAGCAGATGCGGCAGCGAGCGGCCGAGGCGATCGAGCTTCCAGACAACCAGCGTGTCGCCGGCGTTCATGTAGTCCAGGCAGGCTTTCAGGCCCGCGCGATCGTCGCGCGCGCCGGAAGCCTTGTCGGAGTAGAGGTGCCGCCGATCGACGCCCGCAGCGGTGAGCGCGTCGCGTTGCAGATCGACCGATTGCCGATCATCGGTTGACGATACGCGCATGTAGCCGACAAGCATGACGGAAAACCCCCAAAATCAGGTTGTCGGACACTTTCACAAACCGACAGTGTTTTTCGACATTATGGGGGTTAGAGGTGCCGCGCAATAGCGTGGGCGGCCGAGATCGTCAGGAGCTGCGCCGCGACCTGACGGCAATCATGTGTTTGCCGACGCATCGTAAATGACGCCAGCTCCTCTGCTGAAGACATTGCTGATAGCCGGTGAAGTGATATTGATTGGCAATTAGTGCAGAGAGGAAGGGCAATCGTGAAAATTTTATATGGGTGTTTGATTGCCAGTGTATTTTCAGGTTCTGCAACCGCAGCACCCCTTTCCTCGGCAGAAACACCAGAAATCATTTCCGGTGTCGAATCCTGCCTCGCAGTGACGAGCAGCACGGGAGTCGATGCAGAGAAGCTACGGGCTGATGGTTGGGCTGCAATGTCGGCGTCGGAGGATGGGAAGCCAGTACCATCCCCAATGCCCTTATTTTCCAAAGGAAATTTGCTACTCATTCAGCAAGGAGGGACGCCTACGCCGATATGTGCCATTATGGCGAAGGTTCCAAATGTTCCTGCTGTACGGCAAATCGTTGGCGCTCTGGACAGTGCCCTTAAGACCGCCCGTAAGGGAAAAGATGGCAAATCTATTCCTGCGTACTGGTTTCCCGAGGGGCATATTGTGGAGTTGGCAACGACAGGCACGCCCGAGGCACCCGGCGTCCGTATAGTTGTCGGCTATCGGAAATAGTCCAGCCAGTTCGCTTGTCGAAAATCAGGCGGTAGCCGCCATGCCGCCACCCGTGTGATTTGCGACGACAGGCAAAACCGACCGGTCGGTCGTCGACCAGAATTAGGCAGCCGGTCGGGGCGAAGATCGCGATCAGGCGCTTGCCTTATGGAAGCGTAGCGGCGAACGTGCGTGCGAGACCCAAATGGGACAGCAGAAACATATCATAAGTCAAACGCGCGAAGACCGCTGCCGATAGAGCGTGTCTTTTGCTTAACATGGTTGACTTGGGTCTCGGATCGAAATCTTCTCGTATGGGAGGAAACGATGATTGGCGTACGCCCTATATTTCGCACGGAAGGAGACCGGACCACCATGCAAAGGCGTGATGTTTTGAGCGGATTTGCGCTCACCCTGATCGCAGGGTTTGCAAGGCCCGTTCTCGCTCAGGAAGGGCGTGTGATCGTCAGCAAGATCGCTCTTCTGGATGGTCGCGTGGTGATGCCGGTGACGATCTCGGGCAACGGGCCATATTTGTTTCTGCTGGACACAGGCGGGGCGGGTAGCCTGATCGATGCGAAGCTCGCTCGCGAGTTGAAGCTCCAATCAACAGGTTCGGTCAGGACGCGCGGTGTCGGCGGCCAAGCCGTGCTCGGCAGTTACACCGCAAGGGACGTCATATTCGGCGGCGGCGCACGCCAACCCGTCGTGTCTCTTTCGGCCATCGACGGAGGTTTCGGTCCTCGTGTGCGCGGCTCATTGGCCGCTGGCATTCTGACGACCGTCGATAGCGATCTCGATATCGAAGCAGGCGAATGGCGAGCCTATCCGGATGGCCGTCCCGAACGTGTTGGCTTTGTGAAGCTGGAACGCGCAATTCGCAGCGACGGTACACTGGGCCGCAACGCTGCTTCGCCCCGCTTGTACGGCGATATACAAGTCAACGGCATGTTCCTCGATTGTCTGCTCGATACAGGCGCGCCAGGTGCCATCTCGATCAGCTACGACAATGCGCGCCGCCTGGGGTTGTGGGATGATGCGCGGCCCTTCACCCCCCAGGCGACAAGCGGGATTGGTGGCAGTGGCGGGATCGGCAGAATCGTGCGGGCCGATAACGCCCAATTTGCCGGTCAGCGTTTCGACCGACCGCTGGTCCTGCTGCGTGGCCCCTCTGATGGCGCGCGGGGTCATGACGGCATCGTCGGTCTGTCTATGCTTCGCGGCTTCAACCTCTCGACGGAAGTCAGGACACGTTCCCTTTGGTTGCAGCGCCATTCCGATGCCGCGACTTTGCCGGAGCGTTATGGAATGTCGGGTCTATGGCTGGAGAACAAAGGGAACGAAATCCGTGTTGCGGTCGTGGGGACCGGCAGTCCTGCCTCGGCGGCCGGTATTCTGGTCGGGGATCGGATTACCGGCCTGGATTTCCGGTCGGCGATTGCGAGCATAACGGGTGCTCCGGGTAAAAGCGTGGAGCTATCCGTCGCGAACGGCGATCAGACGCGATCCGTTCGCTTCGCTTTGACCCCGTTTTTGTGATCGCCGGTGCTGATCGACCGAGCCTCTCCCATGGTGCTGCTCAGTGATGATGCTATGCAGGTTCACCGCATTGCGGTGCGACGAAAAGCTGAAATTCCGAAACCGGCCAGAGCCACACATCCTGTCGCTGCACGGAAAGCAGGTGTTTTTCAGTCATATGCCGGGGTGCCGCCTGTGCATAGGCACGAATGCGGCACGCTACAGGCCGCCGATCTCCCTCCATGCTTCACCTAATTCCGGGGCTTTTGCGCCCCTGAATCCACCAGTGAAGCACGGAGGATGCCATGTGCGCAGAACGCCGCCGCGCCCAGCGAGGCCGCCCAAGACAGCCGGCCCCTGGAACGCTCCCTAACGATCTCTACGACTATAATGATGATCCCGCGCCGCGCATCAGCCCGTCGCGCAGCAGTCCGTATCACATATTCGTGGAAAAGCTGCCCGTCATAGACGACTGGCCTGACGAGGTGCCGATTACCGAGGCCGAAATCCAGGTGTTCGAGCGCTGGTTCGCCGATGTCTTCGACGAGATGTTCGGTTCTCTCGATATGCCAGAAGGCTTGAATATATTATCTCGTGATGATAAGGATAGACCCTGATTTGTAGCATGGGGATATGCCATGACGACACTGAAAGTCGGGATCGCCGACCCGGAGGAAATGAAAGCCCGCACCATGCGGATCGCGCATGGCGAGGAAAAACCAGTGCTCGGCGAACCGACCGTCTGGTTCGCGTCCACCGAATCCTTCGCCCGCCTGCTGTCGGCGGGCAATCGCGACTTGCTGCGCGTCATCCATGAGCAGGAACCCGGCTCGCTGGAGGAGTTGGCGCAGATCACCGGCCGCGCGACACCCAATGTCTCGCGCACGCTCAAGAAGATGGAGAGCTTCGGACTTGTCCGCATGGAGAAGGGCAAGGGCCTCAAGCTGGTTCCCAAAGTCGTTCATGACCGCGTGGAGCTTATCTTGCCCCTGATCGAACGTCCCAGGAAAGGAAGCCGCAAATGAACGCACAATCCCCCAACGTCGCCTTGCGGGCTGCCCTTTATCTGCGTGTCTCGACCGCCAGGCAGGCCGAACATGACGTGTCGATCCCCGACCAGCGCAAGCAGGGCGAAGCCTGGTGCGCGGCGCGCGGCTATCAGCTTGTCGAAATCTTCGTGGAGCCGGGCAACACGGCCACCAACGATCGCCGCCCGGAGTTCCAGCGGATGATCGAGGCGGGCACGTCGAAACCCGCACCGTTTGACGTGGTGTTGGTCCACAGCTTCTCGCGCTTCTTCCGCGATGCCTTTGACATGGAATATTACTATCGCAAGCTCGCCAAGAACGACGTGCGGCTTATCTCCATCACGCAGGAGCTGGGGGACGACCCGATCCACGACATGATGCGGCGGATCATGTCGCTGTTCGATGAATACCAGTCGAAGGAGAACGGCAAGCACGTCACGCGCGCCCTGAAGGAGAATGCACGGCAGGGCTTCTGGAATGGTGCGTTGCCGCCGATCGGCTACCGGATCGCCGCCGCTGAACAGCGCGGGGCCAAGACCAAGAAGAAGTTGGAAATCGACCCGCTGCACGCCGACACGATCCGTCTGATCTATCGGCTCGCTCTGGAAGGTCAGGGCGACAGCGGCCAGATGGGCGTCAAGGCCATCGTCAAGCATCTGAACGCCAAGGGCATCTTCACCCGCGACGGCGGACGATGGGGCATCGGCCAGGTCCACCGCGTCCTGACCCGCCGCACCTACATCGGTGAACATGAGTGGGGAAAGCGCAGCAAACACAATGACCCGCGCGCTCCCGGCGAAATCGTCATCGTCCCGGTGCCCGCCATCATCGAGCGGGAGACCTTCGACGCCGTTCAATCTCTCTTGCAGGCTCGCAACCCCAAGACGGAACTGCCCGCCCGCGTGGTGATCGGGCCAACCTTGCTGACCGGCATCTGCTATTGCGGCAATTGCGGAGGCGCGATGACCATCCGCACCGGCAAGAGCGGCCGCTATCGCTACTATGCCTGCTCGATCAAGGCGCGGCAGGGCGAGACCGGCTGCAAGGGCCGTGCGATCCCCATGGACAAGCTCGACGATATCGTAGTCAACCATATCGAGGACCGCTTGCTCGATCCCGCCCGTCTGGAAAAGTTGCTTGGCAGCATTCTCGGCCGTCGCGAGGATCAGGCCGAGCGCCGCCGCGAACACATCGCCTCTTTGCAGCGGCAGGCGACCGAATCGGAATCGCGCCTCAAGAGGCTCTATGACGCCATCGAGGCCGGTGTCGCCGATCTGGACGACCCGGCGCTCAAGGAGCGGATAGCCGGCCTCAAGGTTCTGCGCGATCAGGCGCGGGCCGACGCCGACCGGGCGCAAGCCCTGCTCGAAAGCCCCGGTCACAGCGCCCTTAGCCCCGCGATGATCGAAGGGTTTGCACGCCGCGCGCGGGAGCGCATTCGCGGCCACGAGGGCGGCTATCGGCGGGATCACCTGCGCGCCCTGGCGCAGCGCGTCGAGGTCGCGGACGATGCGATCCGCATCATGGGATCGAAAACGGAGCTGCTAAAGACGCTTGTTGCCGGTCAAGGGCGGCAATCGGCGGCGATTGGCGTGCCCAGAGGCGGTCTGAAATGGCGGACAGGGTGGGATTCGAACCCACGGTGAGCGTAAACCCACGGCGGTTTTCAAGACCGCTGCCTTAAACCACTCGGCCACCTGTCCGTTGCTTGGCTTCCTAGCGGACGCGTCGAGATTGCCAAGCGCAAAATATGAGGATGCGCTTCATCGCTATTGGGCAAGAAGGGGATTCACCTCACGCCCGCGCTGTGCCAGAAAAGGATGAGGGAGATTCTGATGCGCTCGTCCATCCTTTCGCTATTCATCGGTTTGGCTGTCATGGCCGTTGGTTGCGTCACACCGGCAGCTTCCGCGCAGACGCAGGATGATGCGGCATTCCGCGCCTATCTTGAAAGCCTGCGTCCCAAGGCGCGCGCCATGGGCATTCGCGATGCGACGCTGTCAGGCGTATTCCCGACGCTCACGCCCAATCCGCGCGTCATTCAACTGGACCAGAGCCAGCCTGGCGGCGGCGCCTATTCTCCGATTCCGGCCTTTGAACCTTATCGCGTAAAGCATGTCGATGCCGCGCGGATCAGCAGGGGGCGCACCGCTTATCTATCCAACCGCAGCCGTCTTGCAAGGATCGAGGCGGAAACCGGCGTGCCCGAAGAAATCATGGTCGCCATTTATGGGCATGAAACCAACTATGGTTCCTATACTGGCGATTTCGATCTGATCCGCTCGCTTGCAACGCTTGCATGGGAAGGGCGACGGCGCACATTGTTTGAACCGGAACTGCTTGCGACGCTGAAAATGCTGGACAATGGCGTGCCACGCGGCCGGCTGGTCGGAAGCTGGGCTGGCGCCACCGGCTATCCCCAATTTCTCCCATCGGTTTATCTCCGGCTCGCAAAGGATGGGGATGGCGATGGAAAGGCGGATATCTGGAGCAGCGAAGCCGACGCACTTGCCTCGATCGCCAACTATTTTGTGCATGCCGGCTGGCGTAAAGGGCAACCCTGGGGGATAGCCGTTTCGGTTCCCGCGAATTTCAATCGCGCTTCGGTAGCCGCGCGCACCGCTCCGGCGCGCTGTCCGCGTGTTTTCAATCGGCATAGTCGCTGGCTCAGCATGGCGGAATGGCGGCGGTTGGGGCTTGTTCCCTCAAGGGCGGGGTGGGCGGCCGACAATGTGATGGCCACGTTGCTGGAGCCGGATGGGCCGGGAAAGACGGCCTATCTCCTTACGAGCAATTATCGGGCTATTCTGGACTATAATTGTTCGAATTTCTATGCGTTGTCCGTCGGTTTGCTGGCAGATGCCGTCAAGCAATAATCTCGCCCGTGCGGGGCTTTGAGAACGCTTCAATCATGGCTAATGATATCCGCCTGTTTCCAACCCGATCCATCGAATCCATCCAAGCGAAGGCAGCTTCATGAACAAATCCGTTGCAGCGATCCTTTTTGTCGGCTTGCTCGCTTCGCCGCTGACTGCGGCCGCACCGCCCTATACCAGCGAAGCGCCCATCGCTTATTTGAAGGATTTGTCTTCGGGCGCCGTCCTGTATGACAAGGGCGGAGAGACGCGGATACCGCCCGCCTCCATGGCCAAGATGATGACGGCTCATGTCGCCTTCCGCCTGATCCAGAAAGGCGAATTGAAGCTCGATACCAAATTCACGGTGCGTCCCGAAACATGGCAGAAATGGCATGGCCCGCAGGCCGGCTCCACCATGTTCCTGTCCGTCGGCGAACAGGTGTCCGTCGAAAACCTGCTGCATGGCATCGTAACGCTTTCGGGCAATGACGCATGTGTCGTGCTGGCCGAAGGGATTGCGGGTACGGAGCAGGCTTTCGTTGCCTTGATGAATCAGGAAGGCGAACGCCTGGGTTTGAAGAACAGCCATTTCGGCACCAGCAATGGCTGGCCTGATGAAGGCGTCACCTACGTGACCGCCGAGGATCTGGCAAAGCTGGCGCAGGCCACCATCGAAGAGACGCCCGATCTCTACAAGAGATTCTATGCGACCAAATCCTTCACATGGGGCAAGACCATGGGGGGCGCGGATATTGAGCAAGCGAACCGGAACCCGATCTTGGGCAAGATCGCCGGCGCGGATGGCCTCAAGACCGGACATACGGAAGAGGCTGGATTCGGCTTTACAGGCTCGGCCGAGCAGGATGGGCGGCGCCTCGTCATGGTCGTTGCCGGACTGCCCACTTTCAACGGCCGCATCGCCGAATCCGTCCGTTTCATGGATTGGGGGTTCAAGGCGTGGAAAGCTCAGCCGCTCTTCAAAAAGGGTCAAACCGTCGAAACTGGCGAAGTGCAATTGGGCAGCGCCACAAGCGTTTCCTTGGTGGCGCCGCAAAATCTGGCTGTGACGCTGCCCCGCACAGCATCCTCGAATATCAGCGTGAAGGTCGCCTATAACGGCCCGATCAAGGCGCCGATCAAGAAGGGGGATAAGATCGCCGAACTCATTGTTTCGACCCCGGATACGCCGCCGCAGATCATGCCGCTCGTCGCCGGTGAAGATGTGAGCGAGGCAGGGGTTTTCGGACGGCTCTGGAACGGCCTGAAATCGCTGTTCGGGTGAAGACCGGGCGTTTCATTTCGCTGGAAGGCGGTGAGGGCGTCGGCAAGTCAACCCAGTTGCGCGCTCTGTCGGCGGCTCTGCGTGCACGGGGAATCGACGTTGTGGAAACGCGGGAACCGGGCGGCAGCGCGGGTGCGGAGGCCATCCGCACGCTGCTGTTGACGGGAGCCGCCGATCGCTGGTCACAGCGCGCGGAAGCATTGCTTTTTGCGGCCGCCCGCGCGGATCATGTGGAGAAAACCATTCGTCCGGCCTTACAACGCGGCTCCTGGATATTGTCCGACCGCTTTGTCGACAGCAGCCGCGCCTATCAGGGCATGGGTGAGTTGACGGATGACGACATATTGACGCTGCATCGCATCGGCAGCGCGGGATTGCTGCCCGATCGCACCTTCGCTCTGACGCTGCCTGAAGCGGAAGCGGAAAGGCGCGCCCATATGCGGGACGGCGGCGATACCGATCGTATCGGCGCACGCGACAGCACATTCCATCAGCGGGTCGCGCGATCATTTCGCGGCTTTGCATCGGCGGAATCAGACCGGGTCCGTATCGTGGACGCATCCGGCGCGGCGCAAACCGTAACGATGCGCCTGTTGCAAGGCCTGGATGACCTCCTGCCATGAAATTTCCCCTGGGCCACGATATCCAGGCGCGCCTGCTGCTGGCGGCGGCGGGCAGCGGCCGAATGCATCATGCGTGGATTTTGGCGGGGCCAAAGGGCATCGGCAAAGCGAGTTTCGCGCGGGGCATCGCCATGCGGCTGCTCGCCGATGCCGCCGGTCCACCCGTTGTCGAGCAGGGCTTCGGCGTTCCGGAGGGGCATCCCATCCGGGCGCTGTTAGAGGCGAATGCCCATCCCGACTATGCTGAGTTGACCCTGCTGGAAAAGGATGGCGTCTTTGCGCGCAATATCAGCGTGGATCAGGTTCGGAGCCTTCAGCGCCTGATCCAATCGGCTCCGTCCCTGTCCGCGCGGCGTATTGTCGTCATCGACAGCGCTGACGATCTGGAGCGAAGTGCGGCCAACGCCCTGCTCAAAAATCTTGAGGAACCACCTACGGACATGGTGTTTCTGCTGGTTTCCCATGCGCCCGGTCGCCTGTTGCCGACGATCCGGTCCCGTTGCCGCACATTGCGTTTCGCTCCTTTGCCGGACGACATGATGCGGATGGCGCTTTCCGCGACGGAGGCCAAGCCACAGGAAGCTGAGATCGAATCCCTTCTGTCGATTGGTGAAGGCTCGCCCGGCAAGGCGCTGCGCTATGCCGGCCTCAATCTCGGTGAGATGGAGGGGTTGTTGCATGCGATCATGACGAAGGGCGATGGCGATAACCAACAGCGTCTGGCACTCGCGAAAATGCTGTCCGGCAAGCCCGCGCGACCCCGCTATGAGGCTTTTCTGGAACGCGCCCCCGCGTTCATCGCGCAGGCGGCGCGTTCTCGTAGGGGCGCGGCGCTGGGCAAAGCGCTGGACCATTGGGAAGCGGTGCGGCACCTTGCCGGCGGTGCGGTCATACTTTCCCTGGAGCCCGGAGCGGTGGTTTTCGAGATTGCCGGCCATGTGGCGGCTCTGGCTTCCGAGAACTGACGCAGAGCGGAAAAGCCGCATAGCGACGCCGAGCGGGCTTTCCGCAGCCTGCAACACTCGCTAGGGAAGGCGCATGTCGCAGCAGCCTTACACCATCACGACCGCTATCAGCTATCCCAACGGCCGCCCTCATATCGGCCATGCTTATGAGGTGATCGCTACCGACGCGATCGCCCGTTTCCAACGGATGATGGGCCGGGACGTATTTTTCCAGACCGGCACGGATGAGCATGGCCTTAAAATGGCCCAGACAGCGCGCAATCGCGGCATTGAGCCGACAGAGCTTGCGGATGAAATGTCCGGATATTTCAAAGATATGAACGACAGGTTGAATATCAGCTATGATCGTTTCATCCGCACCAGCGAACCCGATCATCATCATGCAAGCCAAGCCATCTGGCAGGCCATGGAAGCCAATGGCGACCTCTATCTGGGCCGCTATGAGGGATGGTATTCCGTCCGCGACGAAGCCTTTTACGACGAAAAGGAATTGAGCGAAGGAGAGGGAGGACAGAAGCTCTCGCCGCAGGGCACGGCTGTCGAATGGACAGTGGAGGAAAGCTGGTTTTTCCGGCTTTCCGTCTATCAGCAAAAGCTGCTCGACCTGTATAACAGTCAGCCCGATTTCATTCAGCCCGACAGCCGCCGCAATGAAATCATGCGCTTCGTGGAAGGCGGCCTGTCCGATCTCAGCATTTCACGCACCAGCTTCGATTGGGGGGTGAAAGTGCCGGGCAGCGATGGCCATGTCATGTATGTCTGGGTCGACGCGCTCACCAATTATCTTACCGGTTGCGGTTACCCGGACGATGCTGGGCGCATGGCCCGCTATTGGGCGGAAGGCGGCGATATCACGCACATAATTGGTAAGGATATCGTGCGTTTTCATACTGTTTACTGGCCAGCTTTCCTGATGAGCGCAAAATTGCCTTTGCCCAGGCAGGTATTCGGCCACGGCTTCCTCCTGAACCGGGGGGAGAAAATGTCGAAATCGCTGGGCAATGTGGCGGACCCGATGGAACTAGCGGAGCGTTTCGGCGTCGATCAACTGCGCTATTTCCTGCTTTCCGAAGTCACCTTCGGCAATGACGGCAGCTATAGCGCGGAAGCCATTGTCGCCCGCTCCAATAGCGATCTGGCCAACAGTTTCGGCAATCTGGCTCAGCGCACGTTGAGTTTTATCGCGAAGAATCTTGATGGCCGTTTACCCGAACCCGCCGCAGGGGATGAGGATCGGGAACTGCTGAAAGTCGTGGCCGATGGAGCCCATATTTTCCAGACGGCCATGGCGGATCTTGCCCCCTCGGTCGCTATCGAAGCGTGGATGCGCGCCGTTTTCGCCTGCAACGCCTATATCGATGCCCAGGCCCCATGGACGTTGCGTAAGACTGATCCGGCCCGCATGGAAGCGGTTCTCGCCACGCTTTACGAGGCGATCGCTAGCCTTGCCATCATCATCCATCCCGTCATCCCGGCCAGCGCATCCGCCTTGCTGGAGCAAATGGGCGTGCGCGAGGAGGAACGGGATTATGCCGTCATCGGCACGGAATGGTATGCGGCCCTGCGCGCTTCGGGTTTCGCTATCGGCGCTCCCAAGCCGCTCTTCCCGCGGCTGGAACTGACTGAAACGGACGCTTGATATCATGCTGATCGACAGTCATTGCCACTTGAATTACAAGGGGTTGATCGAGGATCAGCACAATGTGCTTGAACGTGCCCGAATGGCCGGCGTCGACCTGATGCTCAATATCGCGACGCGTGAGAGCGAATGGGACGATGTTTTGGGCACAGCGCTTCGCGAACCCGATGTCTGGGCGACCGTGGGCATTCATCCGCACGAAGCCGATGAGCATCCGCATGTCGACACAGCCAAGCTGGTCGAACGGGCCGCCCATCCTCGCGTGGTCGGCATAGGCGAAACCGGGCTGGATTATTATTACGACCATAGCGACCGCGAACGGCAGCAAAAGAGCTTTCGCGCCCACATCGCCGCGTCCCGCGAGACGGGCCTGCCGCTTATCGTTCATACCCGCGATGCGGAGGAGGACACGCTGGCGATCATGCGTGAAGAGATGGGGCAGGGGGCCTATAGCGGCGTCATCCATTGCTTCACGGCCAGCGGAGCCTTTGCCGACGCGGCGTTGGAACTGGGCTTCTACATCAGCATTTCAGGTATCGTGACCTTCAAAAATGCCAGAGACCTTCAGGAAACGGCAGCACGCTTGCCGCAAGGCCGGCTGCTGGTGGAAACGGATTCGCCTTTCCTGGCGCCCGTGCCGCACCGGGGCAAATCCTGCGAACCGGCCTATGTCGCCGATACGGCTCGCTTCCTTGCGCGGTTGAGGAATGAAGATATGGAGGAGCTGGCCAACACGACTTCGGCGAATTTCCTGACCCTTTTCAGCAAGATCGGCAAAAGCTCTTCCTCATGAGCTTCACCCTGACCATATTGGGTTGCGGCACTTCGTCCGGTGTTCCCCGGATCGGGAATGATTGGGGAGCATGCGATCCCGATGAGCCGCGAAATTACCGGACGCGCGTTTCCATCCTGGTCGAAAGCCCGACAACACGTATCCTGATCGATACCTCCCCCGACATGCGCGCGCAATTGCTGGCCGTGGGCATAGCGGATGTGGATGCCGTGCTGTGGACGCACGATCATGCGGACCATTGCCACGGACTGGATGATCTGCGGCAGATCTATCATCACCGCGGCAGTCCGGTGCCGGGCTATGCGCGTGCTGAAACGCTGGCTCAGTTGCGCCGACGCTTTGGCTATGCCTTTGACGGGCACAACGGATATCCGCCCACGATCAAAGGTCATGCGCTCTCCAATCATCTGACCATCGGCGACATCGACATCCGCTGCGTGGACCAGCCGCATGGGGATATCATGTCCACGGGCTTTCGCTTCACCCACGACGGGCATAGCATAGGTTACGCCACGGATTTCCACGAACTGACGGCGGAGATGCTGGCGCTGTATGATCGGCTGGACATATGGGTCGTGGATGCCTTGAGGGCAAAGCCCCATCCGACCCACGCCAATCTGGCCATGACGCTGGAGGGCATCGCCACGGCGCGGCCAAGGCGGGCCATTTTGACGCATATGGACAATAGCATGGATTATGCGACGTTGTGTCGGACGCTGCCGGAGGGCGTGGAGCCCGGCTATGATGGTATGATCGTCGAGTTAAAGGAGAGGGCGTCCTGATGGGCGTGGGAACGGATCAGGCCATGTCGAGCATCTGGTATTTGCTCGCGATTGTCCTTGTCGGTTCCGCTTTGCTGACCCGCCGCATGCCTTTGGGAGCCATGATGCGGATGGCGCTCTTATGGGTCGCCATTTTCGCCATTTTGCTCATGCTGTTTGGTCTGGCCCATAGATCGGGGATTTTCCTGCAGAAAACCGAAGGGCCATCAACGATCCTGGAGGATGAAGGGCGCGCGCCCATGCCCCAGGCCCGCGCAGAGGGCGATCGCATCCGCATACCTGTTTCGTCCGATGGACATTATTGGGTTGAGGGCACCGTTAACGGCGTTCCAACACGATTTTTGATCGATAGCGGCGCAAGCGTCACGGCTTTGTCGCAGCAGGCCGCTCAAGCCGCAGCGCTCAACATCGATCCGGCGCAATCCGCCGTCACCATGATGACGGCCAATGGCCGCGTGAAAGCGCAAAAGTCGCAGATCGCAACGCTGGCGATCGGCCCCATCCGGGCAAGCGACCTCGATATCGTCGTATCGCCAGCCTTTGGCGATGTGAACGTCATCGGCATGAACATGCTTTCCCGGTTGAAAAGCTGGGGCGTCGAAAATGGCGAGATGGTTCTGACCCCATGACCGCTACGCTGACTGAGCGGCAGAGATTGAAGGCGATCATCGGCGGCTCGGCGGGCAATCTGGTCGAATGGTATGACTGGTATGCCTATTCGGCTTTCACCCTCTATTTCGCCCCCCATTTTTTCCCAAGCGAAGACCGCACGGCCCAGTTGCTGAGCGCGGCGGGCATCTTCGCCGTCGGTTTCCTGATGCGCCCGATCGGCGCGTGGTTGATGGGCATCTATGCGGATCGCCATGGCCGCAAAAGCGGCCTTACGCTTTCTGTCGCCCTGATGTGCGCGGGATCATTGTTGATCGCGGTGACGCCCGGTTATGAGAAAATCGGGATGATAGCCCCTCTCTTGCTCATCCTCGCCCGCCTCATGCAGGGCATATCCATCGGCGGTGAATATGGGGCCAGCGCCACTTATCTGTCCGAGATGGCAGGCAGAAGCCGAAGGGGGTTCTTCTCCAGCTTTCAATATGTGACCCTGATCGCGGGGCAGCTCGTTGCGATATGCGTGTTGCTGATATTGCAGCAGATATTGACGGAAGCCCAACTGGATGAATGGGGCTGGCGCATCCCCTTCGCCATCGGGGGAGGGTTGGCTATCGTCGTATTCTGGTTGAGGCGCGGCCTCACGGAGACGCAAAGCTATATCGTTGCCCGATCCGAAGGCGCGCCCAAATCCGGTTTGATGGAGTTGTTGCTACGGCATCCGCGTGAAACGTTGACGGTGATGCTGCTGACCGCCGGAGGAACGATCGCCTTCTACGCCTATTCCATCTACATGCAGAAGTTTCTGGTCAATACCAGCGGCATGACCCGCGAAACCGCTTCGCAGATCAACGGAATCACCTTGTTCGTCTTCATGCTGATCCAGCCCCTTGCCGGAGCATGGTCCGACAGGATCGGGAGAAAACCGCTGATGGTCGGCTTTGGGGTGCTTGGCGTCCTTTGCACCTATCCGATCTTTGCCACTCTGGCCCGGACGACAAATCCATGGGCAGCGGCCATGCTTGTCATGGCGGGGCTTATCATCGTCAGCGGCTACACGTCGATCAATGCCGTCGTGAAAGCGGAACTATTCCCGGCGCATATCCGCGCGCTGGGAGTGGCCTTGCCCTATGCGCTCGCCAACACGCTGTTTGGTGGGACGGCGGAATTTGTCGCCCTCTGGTTCAAGCACAATGACATGGAAAGCGCCTTCTACATCTATGTGACCGTGATGATCGCGATCTCGCTGGCGGTCTATATCCGGATGAAGGATACGGCGAAACACAGCCGCATCCTGGAAGACTGAGCGCCTACATAGCTTTTATTGGCGCATAACAGAAAACCGCCGCGCGATCAGGCGCGCGGATCGAGACCCTTGGTCAATATATCGACCAGCATGACGGCTATCGTTTCAGCGGAAAGCGATCCTTTTGGATCATGCCAGCGCGCGGGCCAATTGAGGGCGCCCGCCAGCGCGAAGGCGGCCATCCGGCTATCAACCGGCGCAATCGAGCCATCGGCCACCGCTTCTTCGATCAACCCGCGCAAGGCCATGTCGATCTCCCGCTTGAGCGCCCGAAAACGGGGGCGGCTTTCAGGCGAAAGGATTTCCTCGCCGGTGCGAATGATGCAGCGGCCGAAATCGTCCATGGTGATCCTGGCATAGCGATGAAGGAAGCGGATCAGCCGATAGCGGCCATCACCCGCTTCCTGCCGAGCTGCCGTCGCCGCTTCGATCAACTGCTCAAGCCCGAGGGTGACGCATTCCAGCAGCACCTGATCCTTGTTCGCCAGATAGTGATAAATCGTGCGCTTCGATATGCCCAGGCTGGCGGCAACATCATCCAGCGATGTGGCATGGAAACCGCGTTCATTGAACATCCTGACCGCTGCGCGCAGCACCGCGTCCCTTTTCGCCGTGCGCTCCTCCGCTTTCTGTGCCGGGCTGCGGAAAGGGGAAACCGATGACATGATAAGTCCTTTATGCTGTGGATCGGACATTGACAGGAAACTTCGAAACCCACAATACACTCATGAGTGCATATTTCACTTTAGCGTTCAAGCTGGCGGTGCCGGGGCCGTCGATCTTTATCGCCTAGCGCATCGGGAGAAAAATTGTGGACATGAAGGATTTGGCGGCCATCGTCACAGGCGGGGCATCGGGTCTGGGCAAGGCAACCGCTGCGATGCTGGCGGCCAATGGCGCGAAAGTCGCGATCTTCGACCTCAATGAAGAAGCGGGCAGGGTCGTCGCGGCGGAGATTGGCGGCAGCTTTGTCAGCGTCAATGTGGCGGATGACGCCAGTGTCGCGGCAGGGTTGAATGTGGCCGAAGCGGCGCATGGCGTCGCCCGCATCCTCGTCAACTGCGCGGGCATCGCCCCTGCAATCAAGACTGTAGGCAAGGAAAATGTGCCGCATCCGCTCGACATCTATCGCAAGACGATTGAGATCAACCTGATCGGCACCTTCAACGTCATCTCCAAATTCGCGGCGCGGGCCGTAACGGCCGCGGAAATCGACGGCGAGCGCGGCGTCATCGTCAACACGGCATCGGTGGCGGCCTATGATGGCCAGATCGGGCAGGCGGCCTATAGCGCCTCCAAGGGCGGTGTCGTGGGCATGACCTTGCCGATCGCCCGCGATCTGGCGCAACACAAGATACGGGTGATGACCATTGCGCCGGGTATCTTCCTGACGCCGATGCTTGAATCCCTGCCGCAGAATGCCCAGGATTCACTGGGCGTGATGGTGCCGCACCCAAGCCGCCTGGGCAAGCCTGCCGAATATGCACAGCTGGTGGAATCCATCCTGCGTAACCCGATGCTGAATGGCGAGGTCATCCGCCTCGATGGCGCCATCCGCATGGCGCCGCGATGACCGGGGATGGCCTGACGCTGACGGTCGAGGAGGGGATCGCCCGGATCACGCTCGACCGGCCCGAAGCGGGCAATGCCATTACCTTGCCGTTGGCGCGGGCGCTGCTGGCCGCCGCGATCCGTTGCGAAAACGATCCGGCGATCCGCTGCATCATGATGACCGGCAATGGACGGCTTTTCTGCGCGGGTGGCGATGTCCAGTTGCTCGCGGGCGCGGGCCAAAATCGCCCGGAGGTATTGAGCGAACTTATCGCCGCGGTCCATGCCGCTGTGCAGCGTCTGGCACGGGGCTCCAAACCCTTGGTAACTCTGGTCAATGGTCCAGCAGCGGGGGCCGGCTTCAGCCTCGCCATATTAGGGGACGTCGTGATCGGTGCGCGATCGGCCCATTTCACCGCCGCTTATGGCGCCATCGGCCTGACGCCCGATGGAGGGCTGAGCTGGCTGCTCCCGCGTTTGGTGGGGTTGCGTAAAGCACAGGACATCATTCTCACCAATCGGCGGATCAAGGCCGATGAGGCGCAGGCCATCGGTCTCGTCACCCGTATCGCCGATGACGAGGCGTTGGCGGAAGAAGGGCTGACCGTGGCCAGGGCGATCGCCGCCGGGCCGGTGGCGGCGCTATCTGCCAGCCGCGCGTTGCTCTACGACAGTTTCGAAACCGGCTTTGAAACGCAACTCGACCGCGAACTCCGCTCCATGGCCGCCGCCGGCGCCAGCGGTGAAAGCGAGGAAGGACTGCGCGCGCTCCTCCAAAAGCAGACGCCTGATTTCAGGAAAGTTTGACCGGGGGTAGTGCTAAATATTAGTCCGATAATATATATTATGTTAAATAAATCCAATTGGTATCGAACACGCCTGCGACCTGTCGCCCCCCTCAATATCCGCCACCATACATAAAACCCGCCTAACCGGGCAAAGCCCTCCCAAATCCATGGCCGTCTCCGCCAAAACCTCTATACATTCTCGTTTTTCTTCTTGGATTCATGTTTCGATGCCAGCCGATCCCAAAGCCAGTCCCGCCGATATCATGCCCCTCGCCGACGTTATGGCGCGCCTGCGCGATCCAGACACCGGCTGTCCTTGGGATTTTCAACAGGACTTCGCCAGCATCGCCCCCTATACGATCGAGGAAGCCTATGAAGTCGCCGACGCGATCGAGCGCCACGACATGGCCAGCCTACGCGATGAACTGGGCGACCTTTTGCTACAAGTCGTTTTCCACAGCCGCATGGCGGAACAGGCTGGCCATTTCCGGTTGCAGGACGTCATTGACGGCATCACCGCGAAGATGATCCGCCGCCATCCCCATGTGTTTGGTGACGCTGTCAATCGTGCGGGCGGTCACGCCCAATGGGAAAGCATCAAGGCCGCCGAACGCGCTGAAAAGGATCCCGATCCGAGCGCGTTGGCGGGCGTAGCCCTTGCCATACCGGCGCTCCTGCGCGCAGAAAAGCTTCAGAAGCGCGCCGCCCGCACCGGCTTCGACTGGCCCGACACAACTGGCGTCGTTGCCAAGATCGCGGAAGAACTGGTCGAGGTCGAAGCCGCCATTGCGCCACAGGACCAGCAGGAAGAAATTGGCGACTTGCTCTTTGCTGTCGTCAATCTGGCCCGTCACATGAAAATCGATCCTGAAGTCGCCCTGCGCGCTGCAAATGCCAAGTTCGAGCATCGTTTCCGGAAGATGGAGGATATGGCCGGTGATGCTTTCGTCGACCTGACCCTCGATGAAAAAGAAGCCCTATGGCAGCGCGCCAAGGGGAAATCTTGAAGAGGCCTGACCGATTGGCGATCTTCAGGTGCGATTCCTTTTGAGGAAACGAGCCAGCGCGGAATCTGACAGTCGAACCTCAATAATCATCTCATCTGCTTCCGGGCGGATCGAAAGAACCTCGCCATGCTCGTGCAGCCAAGCAAGCGCAGCGCCGTCGGCGGAAGACACCCGCAGGACATGAACGGCTGCGCCTGCCGTCATCAGGTTACCGATCGTCCGCTGAAGCGTATCGATGCCTTCACCGGTCAGGGCGGACAGGATAACAACATCATTCCGCCGCTCCGCAATCTCGCGCGTAGCAGCGGCCGTTTCTTGATCGAGGAGATCGAGTTTGTTCCATGCCTCGATAATAAGAGGCGGACCATCACTCGCCTCCTCTGCGCTTTCGCCGGTCACGCCCAACTCGCGCAGCACATCCATCACGTCTTCGCGCTGCGCTTCGGTATCGGGATGCGCGATGTCGCGCACATGGATGATAAGATCGGCGGACAGCACTTCCTCCAGCGTCGCACGAAAGGCCGCGATCAACTGGGTCGGAAGATCGGACACAAAGCCAACTGTGTCGGACAAGATCGCCTTGTCCAATCCGGGTAGGGCAATCTGCCGCATTGTGGGGTCCAGCGTCGCAAACAGCAAATCCTGCGCCATGACGTCCGCGCCGGTGAGCCGGTTAAACAGAGTCGACTTTCCCGCATTGGTATAGCCCACCAGCGCGATCACCGGCCAGGGCGCTCGCTGCCGCCGCGCTCGATGTAAGCCACGCGTACGCGTCACCTGATCCAGCTCACGGCGGATTTTCGCCATGCGATCACGGATCATGCGCCTGTCCGCTTCGATCTGCGTCTCCCCTGGACCGCCAAGGAAGCCGAACCCGCCCCTCTGCCGCTCAAGGTGAGTCCAACTCCGGACCAGCCTGCCCGCCTGATAGTCGAGATGAGCAAGTTCGACCTGCAACCGCCCTTCATTGGTCGCTGCACGTTCTCCGAAAATTTCGAGGATCAAGCCGGTGCGATCAATTACTTTAACCGATGTCGCCTTTTCCAGATTGCTCTGCTGGACAGGGCTGAGGGCATTATCGACGATGATCAGTTCAGCCTGCTTTGCCTGGGCAAGCGCGGAGATGCCATCCACCTGCCCGCTACCGAACAGCGTCGCCGGCTTGCGGTCGCGAACGCGGAAGGCCTGGGCCGCGCAAACGTCGATACCGATCGCCAGCGCAAGGCCTTTGGCTTCTTCAAGCCGCGCATCGCTGTCCCGCCGTTCTGCGCCCTGCGTTTCCGCGCGCACGACAATCGCGCGGGCACCGCGGGTGACTTCATCGGATGAATCGCGATTGAAGGTCGCCATGCGAACCTAAACGCCGCGCAACTGAGTCAGACGGACAGTAATGACCAAAGGATCAATCTTCACCTTCACCGGACAAATCTATCGCATGGAGCGGCTGCACCGTGGAGATGGCATGCTTGTAGACAAGCTGGACCATGCCGTCGCGTTCCAGCAACATGCAAAACAGATCGAACGCCGCGATCTCACCTTGTAACATGACGCCATTCACGAGAAACATCGTAACCGGACTGCCGGATGTCCGAACCGCGTTGAGGAATATCTCCTGCAACAAGCGCTGTTTGCCGTTTCCATCACCAGCCTTGCGGATATCCGCCAGATCCATGGGCTGCGCGGGCATGATGGTCGAGATCGCATGCTTGTAGACAAGCTGCGATTGGCCGTCGCGGCGCAACAGCACGGAGAAATTATCGAACCAAGTGATGATGCCCTGCAGCTTGACGCCCTTGACCAGGAACATGGTCACCGGAGTCTTGCTCTTACGCAGGTTGTTCAGGAAAATATCCTGCAGATTGTTCACTTTATCGGCCATGGTCTTCACCGGTCCTTTATTGGCGGGACGTTGCCCGCACGCGCATCCCTGGGCAGGATGTCTTGCCTGCCTCCGCCAATCGGAAGCAAAGAGACGTTACTGCAATTGCGAAGGGTCGTCCACCCAGCATCCCATCAGCTATCCTTGCCTTCGGTGATACCCAACAGCTTGAGCTTGCGATGGAGGGCTGACCGTTCCATTCCAATGAATGTGGCGGTGCGGGAGATGTTTCCAGAAAAGCGCCTGATCTGGATACGCAGATACTCGCGTTCAAAGCTCTCACGCGCTTCCCGCAGCGGAGCGCCCATGATGGCGGACTGACCGATTCCTTCATCCCCGGCATTGCTGGTCAACTCTGCGGGCAGCATATCCAATTCGATGCGGCCAATCCGGTCACCCGGCGCCAGAATCATCGTGCGTTCAATCACATTACGCAACTGACGGACATTCCCCGGCCATTCGTTCGCCTGCAGGGCTGCCATGGCGTCACTGGCGATCTCGGGAGAAGGCACACGGCGATCAGCCGCGAACCGGGCCAAATAATGTTCGACCAGGGGCGGAATGTCGTCGCGCCGCTCGGCCAAGGGCGGAATCGTCAGCGGCACGACATTCAGGCGATAGAACAGATCCTCGCGAAAACGCCGCTCTTCGATTTCAATCGCGAGGTCGCGCGCCGTGGAGGATATGACCCGGACATCCACCTTGACCTGCCTTTGTCCACTGACGCGGGTAAAGCTCTGGTCTGTCAGGACGCGCAGGATCTTGCCCTGCGTCGTGAGCGGCATGTCGGCAATTTCGTCGAGATACAGGGTACCGCCATGTGCCTGCTCAAGATAACCAGGCCGGACCAGGCCGCTGGCATCTTCCACGCCGAACAATTCTTCCTCGACTCTGTCGGGGTCCATACGGGCCGCAGCCACAATGATGAACGGCGCATCGGCACGCCCGCTCCAGCTATGCAACATACGGGCAGCGACTTCCTTGCCCACGCCTGCGGGACCGGAAATAAGAACCCGGCTGCCCGTACCCGCGACTTTCTTGATCGTGGCGCGGACGGCATTGATAGCTGCCGAGGTTCCGGTCAGCTCGTCGTCCTGACCGAAACGGGCGCGCAAGACCTGATTTTCCCGTCGCAGCCGTTCCGTCTCCGTCGCACGAGAGACCAGATGCAAAAGCCGGTCAGCCTCGAACGGTTTTTCGATGAAATCCGTTGCACCCTTGCGGATCGCGGCAACGGCCGTGTCGATATTGCCATGGCCGGAAATCATGAGAACCGGAATAGTGGCATCGCGCCGCTTGATTTCGTCCAGAAGATCAAGGCCATCCATACGCGACCCCTGAAGCCAGACATCAAGCAGGACGAGCGAGGGACGCCGGGAATCCAGCGCCTCGATGGCGGCATCGCTATGCGCGGCCGTCCGGGTCGTAAACCCTTCATCTTCCAGGACGCCCGCGACCAGATCGCGAATATCCTCTTCATCGTCCACTATCAGAATATCAAGCGCCATTGGCCGTCACTTTTCCTTTAGGCAGGGTTATCACCTGCTCTTCTTCCAGTTTTTCCAGCGCCGCGATCGGGAAGTGCAGGGTAACCCGCGCGCCCCCGCCTTCGGCGTCGTCGAAGCGGATTTCGCCCATATGCTCCTCGACAATCTTCTTGACGATGGCGAGGCCCAAACCCGTCCCTTTCGAACGAGTGGTCATATAGGGTTCCAATATCCGGTCACGCTCCGGCGGGAGGCCGATACCATCGTCACGGACTTCCACGACAAGATTCTCGCTCTCCCGCGTCAATGACATGCACACATGTCCGCGCACTTTTCCTTCATCGGATGCGGCTTTTGGTTCAATTGCTTCAACAGCATTTTTCACAATGTTCGTCAAAGCTTGCCCTAGCTGGCGACGGTCGCATACGAGTTCTGCATCTTCGACATCCGACATGAACTGGAACCGGATATCGGGATGCGCCACCTCATGCAGGAAGAGGGCGTGGCGGGCTATATCACCTACAGCCTCCCGACGAAAAACCGGTTTGGGCATGCGCGCGAAGGAGGAAAACTCATCAACGATACGGCGAAGATCTCCAACCTGCCTGACAATCGTTCCGGTGAGACGGGAAAATGTTGCCTTATCGCTGCTGATCTCCTCCGCATAGCGACGCTGCAAACGCTCGGCCGCAAGCTGGATCGGCGTCAGAGGATTCTTGATTTCATGCGCGATACGACGCGCGACGTCCGACCATGCTGCTCGCCGCTGATCAGAAAGCTGCTGCGTGATGTCGTCAAATGTGAGAATGTGGCTGGAAGCATCGGCGGAAACTTTCACCGCCAATGTGCGGATGTCCGTATTGGCGCGCACCTGCACGATCCCGGCATCATCATTGGACGCAATCATCTCCGCCAGTTCCGGTGCCAGTTCGGCCAGGGGACGCCCAACCGGGTCGTCGCCATCCTGCGCCAGGATCGCGGCCGCGGAACTGTTGAGCAGTTGAATTATGCCCTGTCGGTCCACCGAAAGAACGCCAGCGCTCACACCGGAAAGAATGGCTTCGATAAAGGCGCGGCGTTCGTCAAGCTGGCTGTTCGCCGCCACCAGTGCTCCCGTCTGCGCCTCCAGCCTCTGCGTCATTCGATTGAAGGCTGATGCGAGCGTGCCGATTTCATCCCGGCTGGACGGACTTGTAACCCGGGCGGAAAGGTCGCCCGCCGTGATGCGCCGCGCCGCATGGACAAGCTCATTGACTGGCCGAACCATCCAGTCGGCAACGGCCAGTGCAATATATACCGCGATACCTACCAGAAGCAGCGACCCAACAAATAACGCCATATTGAAACGAAGCTGGAGCGCCCGCGATTGCGCGGCAAAAAGGTCATAATCCGCCAGAACCTTTTGCGCCCGCTCAACGTTGCTGAAGGCGGATGAACCGGAATCCCGCGTGGCATAGAGATAAATACGTCGTCCCGGATAAAGTAGCGTTACGGCTTCGATCTGATTGGGCTTGGCCTCCACAACGACATTCTCGCCCGCCGCGAGCTTTTTCACGACTGTAGAGGACAACATCTCGGCTGCGGGACGGCTATCGGGATCGACCGTGGCGGCGGTGCGGGCGACGCCGTCTTTGCCTACCTCAATGATGGCGGAGCGGTTCAGCTTCCGCGTAACAACCTGGTAGATATATCCTTCGGCAAAGCGCGGGCTCGAAACTTCGGACTGGTTGAGGTAATCGCGCAAGTCTCCAGCCATGGTGACCGTTTCATCGCCGACTTCACGCAGGTTCTGTTCATAATATCCGCGCGCCAGATCCGTGGCGTTCTGAAGCATGCCGCGGGCACTGTCCGAAAACCAGAATTGCACGCCATATTGGAACAGAAGCGAAGCGAAGATCACGACCAGCAACATGGGGACGCTGGCAACGATGGAGAACATGGCAACCAATCGGACATGCAGTTGTCCGTCGCTGCCTATGGCCGATTGTGCCGCGCGCCGCTTTGCAACCCTTCGCCCCAACAGCACCAACAGTGCGATCGCAGGTACCAGATTGGCGACCAGCAGGAGCGCAACGATGGGTGGTGTGAGCAGCGTATAGGATTGCCCCTGTCCGGAAAGAAGATGATATGTCAGCCCCGCCACGGCAAGGAAAAGCAAAAGCGTAGTAATTTCCACAAGGGAGATAAGGCGACCATTACGCGCAAACCGGCGAAGATATTTCTTCACCGTCGAAGCCCCGGCGGGCATATTTCTCGCGCTGTCCATAGTGGCTTTGTTACAACAATAATGTGCCCGATCAAACACAGGATTCGTCTGCCGAGCCGCCGCTTGTCGAACGCTATCCTCAGTTCATCCTATGCGATCAGTCGTTCAAGCGCAGTTGCAACGGGTCCAGACCATAATCCGTCAGCTTCTTGCGCAACGTGTTGCGATTTATACCCAGAAGACCCGCTGCACGGAGTTGATTTCCATCCACCCGCGCCAGCGTTTCCTGAAAAAGAATGGGTTCCACCACTGACAGCAGATCATCGTGAAGATTGCGGTTGGGTTCGGACAGCCCGATGCTGAGCTGACGCTTTGCCCATTCTCTCACCGACTGCGCGAGTTGCTCGGTCGGCGCTGTAAAATCGGTGGGCACAGCATCCAGCGGCAGTGCATTCCTCAATATATCCGCGGCGATCACATTTTCCCGGCTCAGTACCGCCAGCCGTTGCATGAGATTCTGCAATTCACGGACATTGCCGGGCCAATGATAGAGCATCAGCAACTGTGCAGCTTCATCGGACAGCGATTTGCGGGGAAGCCCCTCCAGCGCGGCCTGGTCCAGAAAATGCCGGGCCAATAGCATGACATCCTCCCTGCGTTCGCGCAAAGGCGGCAACGAGATGGGCACGACATTCAGCCTGTAATAGAGATCCTGTCGAAAACGGTTCTCCTCAATCAATTCCGGCAAATCCTTATTGGTCGCGGCGATGATCCGGACATCGACACGCACAGGCTTCGACCCGCCAACCGTCGTGACCTCGCCCGACTGCAACACTCGCAGCAATCGCGTCTGCGCTTCCATCGGCATGTCGCCGATTTCGTCGAGAAACAATGTGCCGCCCTGTGCCTGCTCGAATTTGCCAGCTGTCCGGCTATGGGCTCCTGTAAAGGCCCCTTTTTCATAACCAAACAGTTCCGCTTCTATCAGTTCGCGCGGAATGGCGGCCATGTTGATGGCCACAAACGGCTTTGTCCGCCGCTGACCCAGGCTATGTATGGCTTCGGCAACCAATTCCTTGCCCGTTCCAGATTCGCCCAGGACAAGAATAGTGAGATCATTGGAAAGCACGCGCGCTATGGTGCGGTAAACCTCCTGCATGGCCGGCGACCGACCCACAAGCGGCAATCCGTCATGCGGAAGATGGGATTCTCCAGCGTCCGCGCTTCCATCCTCCTTCATCCGCAGTGCATCGGAAACCGCGCGAGTCAATTCGTTTAGATCGAAAGGCTTGGGCAAATATTCGAACGCGCCTTTTTCGGTCGCCCGGATTGCCGTGTTCAACGTATTTTGTGCAGACAGGATGATGACATGCAGTTCGGGCCAACGGCCAAGGATGCCGGCGACATCCTCCAGCCCATCACCGTCCGGTAACATGACGTCCGTTATCAGCACATCGGGGGCAAAGCTTTCCAGCAATTCTGTCCGCTGGCGAATGGACGAGACGGTCTTCACCTTGTGCCCCTGCCTGCGGAGGGCCTCCCCGACCACGACACAGATTGCCGGATCGTCATCGACCACCAATACCGATCCCGTTTTCCGCATCATGCCACTCCCATGGGCAGCAGGATACGGAAGGTGGATTCGCCAGCCTCCCGATTTCGCGCATATTGGACGATGCCGTTCATGTCGCGCACCAACTTGTCGACCAGAGCAAGGCCAAGCCCCTGCCCGTCTCGCTTTCCCGTGACGAAAGGATTGAAAAGATGATCCAGAATATGATCGGGGACGCCAGGACCATTATCCACCACCAGAATTTCGATGGGAAGCGCCGCGCTCCCCTTCCCCCCCTCTACGACGACCGAAACTCCATGCCGGAACGCCGTTTCCACCCTGATCCAGGGCTGATCTACCTGCTCCAGCGCTTCCGCGGCGTTCTTCAGAAGATTCAGCATAACCTGAACCAGCGCGTCGTCGTTCATATTGGCAAAAGGCAATGACGGGTCATAACGCTTTATAATATCGATGTTTCTTGCAAATCCCGCACGGGATATCTGCGTCGCGCGGTCAATGAGTGGGTAGATGTTCCCTGGCCGACATTCCAAGAGGCGATCTGACGTAAAATCCTGCATCCGGTCAATCAGTGCCGCGATGCGATCGACCTCATTGCAGATCAATTGAGTCAGCGCAGAATCCCGGCCATCATTGCCGGACTCTATCAATTGCGCTGCCCCCCTGATGCCCGAAAGGGGGTTCTTGATCTCATGTGCAAGGATGGCGGCTGCGCCCATGGCAGAACGCGCTCCGCCGGACGTTGCATGACGACCGATTTTTCGGGCCTGGCTCTGGCTGTGAAGAGAGACGATCCGCCAACCTTCGTGATCGACAATGGGAGCGATCATCAGGTCGACCTCCATTTCGGCGGTTCGCCCGGCATGGACCTTCACATCATAGGCCGCGATGGGCTTGTTGCTATGCCATATATCAAAAGGCGCGCCCGTTCCCGCCATACGGACCGTCCTTGCAATATCGCTGCCCACAATCGCCGCCCGCGCCATGTTGAACAAGGTTTCGGCGCGCACATTGGCGTCGGCGATACTGTTATCCGGACGCACCACCAAGGTAGCGACAGGAAGCGCTGTCATCAGTTCGGAAAGGGCCGGACCGTCCTGCTGCGTCCATTGCGGCGGGATAGACGCAGCGGCCATGGTCATGCAGCCTTGCGCGCCTCGCCAGCTTGTTCGGCAGCCATCAGTGGCTCATAAAAGCGAGCGAGCATATCCAACACCTTATCACCGTCCGGTTCCTGGTTCACCGCGTTGCGGAACTCTGCCGAACCAGGAAGGCCCTTGGTATACCACCCGATATGCTTGCGGGCCATATTGACCCCCGTCATCCTGTCGTAATGCTTGAGCATTGCAATATAATGCTCTGTAATAATTTGATATTGTTCGCAGATTGATGGATCGGGCCGCCGCTGTCCGGTAGCAAAGAAGTGCATCACCTGCCCGATCAGCCAAGGACGACCATAAGCCCCGCGGCCGATCATGACTCCGTCAGCGCCACTTTGTTCAAGGGCCGTTTCCGCATCCTCTATCGAACAGATGTCGCCATTCACTATGACAGGCAGGGAAACGGCTTCCTTCACCTTGCGTACAAAGGCCCAATCCGCCGAGCCCTTATACATTTGGCATCGAGTGCGTCCATGGACGGTGATCATGCGCGCGCCCAGATCCTCCGCGATGCGGGCCAGCTCCGGGGCATTGAGGCTGGCATGATCCCATCCCATCCGCATCTTGACCGTCACGGGTACGTCGACTGCCTTCACCGTGGCTTCGATCAGCGCCGCCGCCAGTGGCAGATCCCGCATAAGCGCGCTCCCTGCATCGCCATTCACGACTTTCTTCACCGGACATCCCATGTTGATATCGATGATGGCCGCGCCGCGATCTTCATTCAGCTTGGCTGCCTCCGCCATTTCGACCGGCGAGCATCCCGCAAGCTGCATGGATACCGGCTCTTCCACCGGGTGCCATGCCGCCTTTTGCAAGGATTGGCGCGTTTCGCGAATCATCGCCGCCGATGCGATCATTTCCGTCACATTCAGCCCTGATCCATAGCGACGGACAAGCGTGCGGAACGGCATGTCAGTCACGCCCGTCATTGGGGCGAGAACGACAGGCATATCGATCGTTACCGGACCGATGGCGATAGGAGAAAGTCTGCACATGATGATATTGCCTAAAAAACAGGCAAAGCCCCTACCCCAAAATGCCATCCGCGGCAAGCAATGGGGCTAGGCGTCCTTCCCCTGCTCGACTATGCGCGCATCAATGACAAGGGACATGCTAAATAGGGTGGCGCTACTCGTCGCCGCAGGGCAAGGCAGTCGTGCAGGCGGCGGCGTCCCCAAGCAATTGCGCGCCATAGGAGGCAAAGCCGTTCTGCAGCATGCGTTCGATGCCTTGGCGATGTGCGAGGGAATCAATGCGATATTCGTTGTTGTCGGCCCGGACCAAGAACAGGGAGCGCGCGACCTCCTGAACACGCGTGCGGTTGCCGCATTCATACATGGAGCCAGCAGCCGCAGAGGGTCCGTCCATGCGGGACTGGAGCATATCGCGGCCATTGGCGGCGCAAAGGAGATATTGATCCACGACGCCGCGCGGCCTTTCCTCCCTTCCATCGTCGCTGGACGATTGATCAAAGCGTTGAAAATGGCGGCGGGCGCCATACCCGTGCTGCCCGTTACTGATACACTTGTAATAGATGATGCAGGCGTTGCCGGGCAAAGCGTTGACCGGTCCTCCCTTCGCCATGTGCAGACGCCCCAGGCTTTTCATTTCAACGCCATATTATCGGCCCATCGGGTATGGGACAACATGCTGGAGCCAACCGACGATGCACAGATGCTCAGGGCTTGCGGTCATGACGTCATGCTGGTCCAGGGCGATGAAAGGCTATTCAAATTGACCTATCCGGAAGATTTCCAGAAAGCCGATGCATTGCTCGCAAGCGAGCGGAGAACATGCGTCGGCATGGGCTATGACGTGCATCGTCTCTCAAGGGGCGAAGAGTTGTGGCTCGGCGGCGTGAATATCCCCCATGAATCCGGGCTGGCCGGACATAGCGACGCTGACGTCGCGCTGCATGCTATCGTGGATGCGATCCTCGGGGCGCTGGCGGAAGGCGATATAGGCAGCCATTTCCCGCCATCCGATTCTCAATGGAAAGACGCTTCTTCCGACCGATTTCTTGCCTATGCGCGCGACCGTGTTGCTGCACGCGGCGGCATGATCGAACATATCGACCTTACGATCATTTGCGAGGCGCCGAAAATCGGCCCTCACAGAGACGCCATGCGTCGACGGATCGCAGAAATTGCCAGCGTCGCTTTTGAACGCATTAGCGTAAAGGCCACCACCACCGAAAGACTGGGGCCTACCGGACGCGGCGAGGGTATTGCCGCGCAGGCTGTTGCAACGCTTTCCCTTCCCGCGCTATTCTGAACGCCATGCCTGATCATATCCTCCCCGCCCCCTTGGTCGAATTGGCCGAGAGAGTCATATTGGCGAACCGGCGCGCGGGTCGAACCGTCGCTGTGGCGGAAAGCTGCACGGGAGGATTAGTATCGGCGGCATTGACTGAAATTGCGGGTTCATCGGACGTCTTTGAAGCAGGATTTATCACCTATTCCAATGAAATGAAGGCCGAACTTCTCAAGGTATCGCATGATGTGCTCGACACCTTTGGGGCGGTTTCCATCGCGACGGCATGGGCAATGGCGCAGGGCGCGCTGAACAAAAGCCATGCCCATGTCGCGGTCGCCATTACAGGCGTGGCCGGGCCTGGCGGCGGGTCGGAACAAAAGCCTGTGGGCACGGTGGTTTTCGCCCGAGCCGAACGGAGCGGCAGTCCGGACAAGGTCGTGGCCGATATGCACCATTTCGAGGATAATGGCCGCGGCGGCGTTCGCCTTCAGGCGGCGCTCTGTGCGCTTGAGCTTCTGCTCCCCGACTCGTCCGATCCATAAAGCGTAACCGCTCGCGCTTCGAAAGCGCCGATCATTTTGCGTAGTGCCTTGTCGAACATCTGCCCGGCAAGCATTTCGAACAGCCTGTTCTTGAACTCAAATTCGACTTCGAAATCCACCAGCACCCGGCCCTTCCCGTCGTCGCGGAAATTCCACTGGTTGTGGAGATGCTTGAGCGGGCCATCAAGATAGTCGACTCGCACGGCGTCAGGCCGGTGCTTCTCCACGCGGGACGTGAAGCTTTCCTTGATCCCCTTGAACCCGACAATCATGTCCGCGACCATTTCCGTATCACTGTCGGACCGGACGCGTATGGCGCTCACCCAGGGAAGGAATTCGGGGTAAACCGCCACGTTCGCCACCAGATCGAACATCTGCTCGCGCGTATAGGGAAGCGACCGCGTTTCATTATGTTTCGGCATCGCTTACTTGCTCGCCTTTGCCAGTTGCGCCTCCCGCGTGACTTTCATTTCCGCAAAATCCTTGCCAGCATGGTAGCTTGAACGGGTGAGCGGGCTGGACGCAACCTGAAGGAAGCCTTTCGCTCTCGCGATTGCTGCATAGGCGTTGAAGGCCGCCGGCGTCACGAATTCCATGACCTTTGCATGTTTGGGCGTAGGCTGAAGATATTGCCCCATCGTCAGGAAATCGATGTCGGCCGAACGCATGTCGTCCATCACCTGATGGACCTCCAGCCGCTCCTCACCAAGGCCCAACATGATCCCGGATTTGGTGAAGATGGACGGATCGAGCTTCTTTACCGATTCCAGCAACCGCAGCGAAGCATAATAGCGCGCGCCGGGCCGGATGGTCGGATAGAGCCGGGGCACGGTTTCCAAATTGTGATTATAGACATCGGGCCGCGCCGTAACGATCACCTCGACCGCTCGCTCATGCTTGTTGCGGAAATCGGGCGTCAAGATCTCGATCGTCGTATCTGGAGTCGTGCGGCGCAGCGCCTCTATCACCTTCACGAATTGGGAGGCTCCGCCATCGGGCAGGTCATCGCGATCGACCGATGTGATGACGATATGCTCCAATCCCATTTCCGCGCAGGCGTCAGCCAGATTTTGCGGCTCATGGGGATCGACCTTACGGGGCATCCCGGTCTTCACGTTGCAGAAAGCGCAGGCTCGCGTGCATACGTCGCCCAGGATCATGACAGTCGCGTGCTTCTTGGTCCAGCATTCCCCAATGTTGGGACACGCCGCCTCCTCGCAAACCGTCGCCAGCCCTTTGTCGCGCATCAGCTTGCGGGTTTCGTGATAACCGGGACTGGTCGGCGCCTTCACACGAATCCAGTCAGGCTTGCGGACCCGCCCGGAAAGAGCAGACGAGGGATTAGGAGCCATGTCGTTCATCCGCATCAGATAGCGATGCACGCGCGGACTTGCCAGCCCTCAACTTGTTTGGCACAGACCAGATCATGACTGACTTTGCCGACATGCTCGATGGCTATCGCCGCTTTCGCAACACCGGTTGGACACAGCAGCGGGAACGATGGGACGAACTGGCCGAGGGGCAAAGCCCCGGGGTGATGGTCATCGCCTGCTCAGACAGCCGAGTCGATCCCGCCCAGATTTTCGATACTAGCCCAGGCCAGATCTTCGTGGTCCGTAACGTGGCCGCTCTTGTCCCCCCTTTTGAGACGAGCCCTGGTCATCACGGCGTTTCCGCCGCGTTGGAATTTGCGGTGCAGGTGTTGAAAGTCGGTGAAATCGTCGTGATGGGCCATGGCAAATGCGGAGGCTGCAAGGCTGCGCTCAGCCAGGAACTGAAGGATGCGCCGCCCGGTGAAGGCGGCTTCATCGCCAACTGGATCGACATGCTGGACGAAGCGCGAGACAATGTCGTCGCGCGTTTCGGCGAGGATCGCGGTCGTGATGCCCACCGCGCAATGGAGCAGGAAGGCGTGAAGGTCAGCCTTGCGAATCTTCGCACGTTTCCGTGTGTTCGCGCCAAGGAGCGGTCTGGCGAACTGAAGTTGATCGGATCGTTTTTCGCGATTGCCGATGGACAATTGCACCTTCTTGACGAAAGCACGGGCGAATTCCGCCCCGCCCCGCTGGACATGGGCTGATGTCATCGGAAGTGCGCGCTGGCAATGTGGCGTTGTTGATCGACGCTGACAATGTTTCCGCCGCTTATTTCGACCCGGTGCTGACTGTCCTGGCTGAGCTTGGGACGGTCAATATCCGCCGAGCCTATGGTAATTGGAGCAAGCCAGCGTTGAAAGGGTGGGCATCCCAGGCTGTAGCCCAGGCAATCGAAACACAGCAGCAATTCGATCTGACCAAGGGCAAGAATGCGACCGACATGAAGATGACGATCGATGCCATGGACCTGATGGCAAGCGGTCGGGTCACTGGTTTCGGCCTGATGTCCAGCGATAGCGATTTCACACCGCTCGTCACGCGTATCCGGCAGGAGGGCATCCCCGTCTACGGCTTTGGCTCAGAAAAGACGACGCAAGCGTTTCGAAGTGCCTGCACACGCTTCATAGATGTCGAGGCTCTGGGCAGCAGCCGTGATGTCGCCATGTCTTCGGTTCCGTTCTCGGAAGCAGATACCCCCATTGCTGACAAAGGGCTGGAGGAGCATTCCGCGGTTTCCGAAGATGTGTTGAAATTGCTTATCGACGCCTATGGCGCGGTCAAACGGGATGAGCAGGGATTCGCCCGATTGAGCGAAGTGGGGCAGCTCGCGGGAAACCGGTCCAGCTTCGATGTTCGCAACTATGGTTTCAAGCGCCTGACGGATCTGGTGAAGTCCGTGAGCAATTTCAGGGTTGAAACGCGCGACGGCCAGACATGGATCAAGCGGGTCCGATGACGGTTATCGCTCGCCATCTCATCATTCATGGTCGGGTGCAGGGCGTATTTTATCGCAATTGGATGGTAACCGCAGCCCACGACCTTGGGATTGCCGGTTGGGTCCGCAATCTGATGAATGGCACAGTTGAAGCCTTTGTGGAAGGCTCGCCCGAGGCAGTAGAGCAAATGCTCCAACTAGCGCATCAGGGCCCTGCTGCGGCAAAAGTCGATCGCATCGTGGTGCAGGACGTCAGAGAAGAGGGCCTTCCCAATTTTCAGAAGCGGCCCACGACATAGCAACTGCCATAAACGCCCGATAAAAAAGGGGTATTGGCGGCTTTGTCCTGTGTCGGTCGGGGAGCAGGCGATGACCGAGCAGCTTCAATGTCGTCCGGCACAGGCACCTGTCGGACCACTATTATTAACCGCCTTTCGAGACGGTTTTACGAACCTCCCAACCGCAAAGGGCCAGCCCCGATCAAGCTGGCCCCCAAAATTTACGCCAGAAAGGAACCCCTGAAGCATTTTCTTTCGTGGGGTGATGGCGCTTGCAGCCTAAGCAATTCGGGCGCCGCCTTCCCTCAACGCGTCAGCTTCTTGTAGGCCAGACGCGTCGGACGGTCAGCCGCATCGCCAAGGCGACGGCGCTTATCTTCCTCATACATCTCGAAATTGCCTTCGAACCATTCGACATGGCTGTCGCCTTCAAAGGCCAGGATATGCGTCGCGAGACGATCAAGGAAAAAGCGATCGTGACTGATGACCACGGCGCATCCCGCGAAATTCTCCAGAGCATCTTCCAGTGCACGCAGGGTTTCGACGTCAAGGTCATTGGTCGGTTCGTCAAGCAGCAGGACGTTCCCCCCCTCCTTCAACATCTTGGCCATGTGGACACGATTTCGCTCACCGCCGGAGAGCTGCCCGACCTTCTTCTGCTGGTCCGATCCTTTGAAGTTGAACGCCCCGACATAGGCCCGCGTCTGGATTTCATGTTTGCCGATGGTCATCAGGTCATGACCGCCGGATATTTCTTCCCAGACATTATGATTCGGATTCAAAGCATCGCGACTCTGGTCGACATAGCCGAGCTTCACGGTTGGCCCAACGTCGAGGGAACCAGAATCGGGCTGTTCCTGCCCTGTGATCAGGCGAAACAGCGTGGACTTGCCTGCGCCGTTCGGTCCGATGACGCCAACGATGCCGCCCGGCGGCAGAATGAAGTCCAAATTTTCAAACAACAATTTATCGCCATAGGATTTGGTCAGCCCTTTGGCCTCGATCACCTTGCCGCCTAGGCGTTCGGGCGTCTGAATGACGATCTGAGCCTTGCCGGGGGCCCGCTCATTCTGTTTTTCCACCAGTTCGTCGAAAGCGCGGATACGAGCCTTTGATTTGGTCTGTCGCGCCTTGGGCGATTGTCGAATCCATTCCAGTTCTTCCTTGATGGCCTTTTGCCGGCCGGCTTCCTCGCGGTCTTCCTGCTCCATCCGTTTGGCCTTGGCTTCCAGCCAGTTGGAATAATTGCCTTCGAAAGGAATTCCACGACCACGATCCAGTTCCAGCACCCAACCGACCACATTATCGAGAAAATAACGGTCATGGGTAACCAGGATAACGTTGCCGGTATAGTTTATGAGGTGCTGCTCCAGCCATTGCACGCTTTCAGCATCGAGATGGTTGGTGGGTTCGTCGAGCAGCAGAATGTCTGGCTTTTCCAGCAGCAGGCGACAAAGCGCAATGCGACGCTTCTCACCGCCGGAGAGATTCTCGACCGCCCAGTCGCCGGGCGGGCAACGAAGTGCCTCCATGGCGATTTCAAGCTGATTATCCAGCGTCCAGCCATCGACCGCGTCGATCTTTTCCTGAAGCTCACCCATCTCGGTCATAAGTGCGTCGAAATCGGCATCCTCCGGAGGATCGCCCATAATCATGCTGATTTCATTGAAGCGATCGATCATGTCGGCCACGCCGCGGACGCCGTCCTTGACGTTTTCAATGACGTTCTTGCTGTTGTCGAGCTGGGGTTCCTGAGCCAGATAACCCACATTGATGCCTTCAGCGGCCCAAGCCTCCCCCTGAAAATCAGTATCCATACCGGCCATCACCTTCATCAAGGTGGATTTGCCCGCGCCGTTCACACCGATAATCGCGATCTTCGTGCCGGGGAGAAACTGCAGGTGGATGTTATTGAACACCGGCTTGTTCGCGCCGGGGAAGGTTTTGGTAAGGCCCTTCATGACGAAGCTGTACTGGACGGCCATCAGGTCAATCTCTTTCAATGTGCTGCGCTGGGATATTTCTGCACGCGGTTAGCGAACACGGCGGCTATTGGCAAATGCGCTCCTCTTGCAGCATGAAGAAAGTGCGGATTGCCGGTTCGATCCACCCAAGCGCACAGCCTTTGGGCTCTCTGAATTTCCGAGTGTTCGGCATAGGCAATTCCCCTTCCGCAAAACTTATAAAAGATGAGAATTATGTGAACTTTTATAGTAGACAACGCTCCGTCGCGTGATTCAGCCGTTTCACCGACGCAGAAAAGCATTGATTTGTGCAGCGCACACGTTAATGCGGGTCGCTCGCGTAGGGCCACTCTGTAACGTGCCTGACGCGGCATATTGCTATGGGAGCCGTACACAATGAAGAAGATCGCTGTTGTTTTCGCTTCGGCCGGCCTGATGGCCCTCGCCGCTTGCGGTGAAAAGCCGGCCAACGAGACCGCGAACGCTTCGAACGCCGTTGTCGAAAACGTTGTTGAGAACGCGGTGAACGCTGCCGACAACGCTGCGAATGCTGCCGACAACGCTGCGAACGCCGCAAACAACGCTGCGAACGCGATGTAATTTTCGCTTTGGCGAAAACAGGAAGGGCGGCCCGCGAATGCGGTCCGCCCTTTTTTATTCTCTAGCCAACGAGTTTATTCTCTAGCCAACGAGCTTCACGGCCCCAATGCTGTCACATCTCAGCGATAAAGTGCGATTGACGGGATATGGACTTGGAAGCTAAGGCGCTCCACATCGGGGAGTAGCGCAGTCTGGTAGCGCATCTGCTTTGGGAGCAGAGGGTCGCAGGTTCGAATCCTGTCTCCCCGACCATTTCCAGAAAAGAAGTTAAGGGCCCGAACATCAAACGGCGACCACGATGCGTGGAGCGAAGATGGATCTTCCTTCCCGTCGAGGTTTGAAGCTTTCACTGTGCGATAAAAGGAGGTTGGTGGGCCCGGCAGCTCCTAAAAACTGGTGCTAAACACCTGATTTTAATGGAAATCTCAGTTTGCTCGTTATTTCTACCCCAAAATCTACCCCACCTTTAGGCACGTGGCAATTCGCGGGCCACTTTCTCCTTTTAATTCAAAATTTTACATTGAAAACACCCCTTCCCTTTCACTCTCGCCGTGTCGGCACGGCTAGGGTGCGGGTTCGGTAGGTGTCCCACATATCTGTTCTAACTATGTTCGCAGGCAAATTTCAACACCAGATAATGTCCCGCCAACGCTTCAGGCGGGCGGACTCACGATATCCAGCCATTCCGTGATAGCGAGCGGAGCCTTTTCCTCGTTATCGCGCACATCGTAAAGCGCTTCACCGCCAAGCTGCACTCGACAAACGGTGAACGCGCGCTTCTCGTCGCGGCTATTGTCCGTCAGTATTGAAGCGTCCGCGACTCCAAGCGCATGCGATATGGCCTTTTGGGTTCTGGGGAACCGGGAGATCAACTTGCCCGTATCAACGTCGTGACCATGTTCAAGAACGCGCTGGCTGACGCGCAGGATGGACAGGTCAGCGTTCGAGAGGCCGACGAAGAACAGGATCACGAAATAACCCGCCGCCTGAAGATCGGTTATCGTGTCGAGCTTCGAGGCCACCGTCCCATCAGGACGCTCATCCCAGTGGCTGAAAACGGTCTCAGTCGCAAAAGGCACTTTCGCCGCCATGGCGTGCGCCGCGAAAGCCTTCACGCCATTTTGGGCCACCTGCATCCAGCCAAGGCTGGTGTCGCGCAATTCGCGAGCCCAGTCTACGAGCGCACCGTCGCTCTGGGCTTCCGGCAGGATAGACAGCATCATGCGATCCGCATTCAGCAGCGGTAGCTGGAGCTTCTGCGCCAAAATCTTCCGCCACATCGTCGATTTACCCGACCCGTTGTGACCGGCCAGGATTATCGCCAGCGGTCTGTCGGTTTTGACCTGAGCGGAAAGTATCTGGTCAACCGCCCCCTTGAGCGCGGTCACGCAAACTCTTGAAACTTGCCGTCGACCAGCTGGCCGCGGCTTATCTGACCGTTGAGTTTCCGAATCACGATCTTGGGATTATTCTCGTCAAGCGAGTAGAGCGGGACACCTTTTCGCTGAGGAATGGCTACGCCGCCCCGAACGATTCGGGCGGCCGCACGCTCAAGGGCTTGCGAGCTGCGCTTGACGTTATCCTTGACCAAAGCGGCTGAAGGCTTCTGCGCACTGACCGTCACATTACCCAGCTTTGTGGTAACCGTTCGCACCCGCGTCGAAGCTGTCGAACCGATGAAAATACCGGTCTTGCTGTCGCGCGATCTCGTCGAAGCCACTTTACCTTGCTTTGCCATAAAGCCGATATAGCCTTTCCTCACGCCGAGTGCCAGCCGCCATCGACGAGAAGGTGAGAGGGTGAATTGCCCGGCAGCGGCTACTGAACCCGGCTGCCAATCTTTGTTGCCGGCAGGCTTTCAGTTCAATCTAGCCGATGCCGTTCAATCGTTCGAGCATGGCTTTTCCCGGCTTGAAATAAATTCGCCGCTTGGGCGGCACACTGACATTCTCGCCGCTTCTGGGATTGCGACCATTTCGGCCCTCGTAGGCCCGAACTGAAAATGCGCCGAATCCGCGCAGCTCGACGCGGCCACCGCAATTGAGCTGACCAGCAATCGCCCCAAAGAAGGCTTCGATGATATTCTCAACCTCAGTGATCGTCATATGCGGATAATCTTCCGCGATGCGGGTAACCAGCTCAGATCGTAACATATTTTATTTCCCCCGCCATAGATCGGCACCTTTTGTTAAGCCTACATCGATTCGATAGTTTAGAGCTACACAATCGGCGGCAGCCCTCCCTTTCCAGCCGACCGAGCAGGGGTCGCGGACCGATCCTCAGATCGGGTGATCCACCATCAGCCACAGGATCCGAGCGATAGACAGGCGAACCGCATATCCAGATTTCAAAAGTAAGATTTGCAGGTCGATGGCGACAGGCATTTTTTATCGTGCACCAGGAGCCGTGAAGTGGGGATAGACGGGACTAACAGCCTGGAAGAGAGAGCTATCCCATATTGTTGGTATGGAGCGTGACTCTCGGAACCAATAGCCTCGCGGTGAAACCCGTGTCGAATAACTGGAAGCTTTAATTCGACCTTGAGCCGCCACCCCTCCAAGATGGCTCCTTTGGAAGCGTGGCATTGGCGGGTGTAATATTGACAGGTCAAATGTTGAATTTAAGTATAAAAATCAAGATCGTAATAGATATTTCGGCGATACGATTGAAAATAAATAAAAATCCTGACCTGTCGCCATATTCACATAAGGCAAAGTCCTGATATGACATATCTTCTCAACTCTTGGTACATGATTGCCTGGAGCAACGAAATCTCTGGCGAGCATCTGTTCACAAGGAAAATTCTCGATATGCCAATATTGGTATATCGCGATCCGGTTGATCAAAAGCCTCGCGCGTTCTTTGATCGCTGTCCGCACCGGTTTGCTCCCTTGTCTCGTGGTGAGTTGGAGGGGGGAAGGATAAGGTGTGGCTATCATGGCTTGCTGTTCGACGAGAGCGGCCAGTGCGTCCACAATCCATTTTCCAAAGCAGTTCCCTCGGCAGCGAAGGTTCGCACATTTCCCATTGTCGAAACAGACGGCACCATATGGGTATGGACAGGCGACGCTCCCGCCGACATGGCGAAATTGCCAGTAATCTCGCATCATGCGGATCCTCAATTTCGTTATGTCAGTGGACTCACAACCGCAAAATCAGACTATCGCCTCCTCAGCGACAATCTGATGGACCTCAGCCACACGACCTTTCTTCACCCGGCATTTGGCGGGCGAGACTATCTTCCCAAATTCCGCTGTTGGGAAGAAAAGGACGGCTCCATCGTTTCTGACCATTATGTCGCAAACATGCCTAATTTCCTGGGAGAAATGGTCAGCGACGCAACAGTAAACCATCGCGATACGATACGCTGGATAGCTCCTGCGGTGCATATCCTCGACAGCCATACGACTTCCGTCGTCGACGAAACGACGTTCATGTTCCAGCCGTCTGCACATATCTTGACCCCAGAAACGCGAACAACGACACACTATTTCTGGAGCGCAGCTCTGCCCGTCGATTCACCAATGCCCGACGAGGAAATGATCGCAATTCTGCGTCTTGCTTTTGACGAGGAAGATAAGCCGATGGTCGAGGCTGTCCAGTCCCGCATGGGAGACGCTGAACTGTGGGACCTGAACCCGATTCTCCTGCCCAATGACGCCGGCGCGGTGCGTGTCCGTCGCAAGCTCAGCGCCATGATCGAGGCTGAACAGAGCGATGCTCCTTCCCGCCTGGCCGCCCAGACCGCAGTGTAACGCATGTGATTTCTCCGAAATGGGATGAGTAAGACAATCGATCCGATTGCGGAATGCACCATTCAATCCGCTGCGCGATTGTCGACTGGCGGTGCGGTCTTCCTATCTCCGCCCATCGCTCGCAACTAGACCGGCGAGTAAGTGCGGATTGCCCCATTTCGTAGAAAGGAACGACGTCGCCAACACGCTGTGCCTGCGATCGGCGCGCATCCAAAACGTTCCCCACCGACGCTGTGGCGAACAATAGGTGCATTATCCACCCGGATCAGCCATGATAAAGAGAGTCTATCAGGGCAAGACCATTGCAAATCCGATTCCTGGAATATCTCATCGCCTTGTCGCAGGAGGGCCATTTCGCGCGCGCCGCCCAGCGCTGCAATGTTTCGCAGCCCGCATTGTCTGCAGGTCTTGTCGCGCTTGAGGAACTGCTCGGCGCCAGACTGGTGGATCGGGACAGGCGATACCAGGGCCTCACTGCGCAGGGGAAAGCCATGCTGCCATGGGCCCAGCAGATGGTGGCGGCGCACAAAGGGCTGACCACCGCCATAAGCCTCGTGGATGGCCCCCTCACCGGAACACTCCGGATCGGCACGGTACCCGCCGCCGTGCCAGTCATGGGTGATCTGACAAGGGCCTTACGTACGCTCCACCCCAGTCTGCGCCTTTCGATCCGATCAATGACATCCAGTGCAATCAGCCAGGGCCTGGCCGCCTATGAACTCGATGCCGGAGTGACCTACATCGATCATGAGCCGCCCGCCGATGTCGTGAGTGTCGACCTCTATACCGAGACGCACCGTTTTCTCGTCGCCCAAAGCTATCCGCGCCGCTTTGGCGACGTGATCGATCTGGCCGATGCGCTTGATCAGCCCCTATGCCTTTTGCATCAGGGCATGCACAATCGCCGCATCCTCGACGGACAACTAGCCAAACACGGCCTTACAGCAGATCCGGGCGTCTTGGCGGACTCCTTCGAAGCTCTTATCGCCACCATAGCATCGGGCGCGTATGCGACGATTCTTCCAGACAGCTACGGTATGATGTTGCCGTCCTGGGCGAAAACGAGTTCGCTCGCTCCTGGCCTCGCACCATGCCAAATCGGCCTTGTCGTTTCGGATCGGAAACCCTTCTCACCGCTGAGTGAAGCCGCCCTGGCACTGGCAAAACGTATCTCGACGCCTGAGCTTTCCAGACGTTACGACTAATAAGCAAAGGTTATCAACCATGGCTTTTCTCTGTTTGATGAGAGCCGTCACTTTCGCCAAGAGCGACGAACGCCAGCTTCAGCCCGTGTGCATGGCGGGGAGTTGCAATGACCGACAAAAAGAACAGTTCATCCAATTTGGAGCGCCGCCAGGTTCCCGGAATCGAGCCCTATGACGGCCCTGCGGGAGGTTGGGGAGCGCTCAAGGCAGTAGCCCAGGCTGTGCGCGAACAGATGGGCGCCTCCACAGGCACTCGTGCACTGTTTCAGATGAACCAACCGGATGGGTTCGACTGCCCCGGGTGCGCGTGGCCCGACCCCAAAAAGACATCTTCCTTTGAATTTTGCGAAAACGGCGCCAAGGCCGTCACGTGGGAGGCGACCGCCAAGAGGGTCGACCTCGATTTCTTCGCCCGGCACAGCGCCACGGAATTGTTCAGCTGGTCCGATTATGAACTGGAAAATGCAGGACGTCTGACACACCCGCTCCGCTACGACGCCACGACCGACCATTTCGTGCCCATCGACTGGGACGAAGCCTACGCCCGCGCGGGCGCGGGATTGCGCGCCCTGCCCGATCCCAATCAGGCTGAATTCTACTGCTCTGGGCGCGCCTCCAACGAGGCCGCTTTCCTGTATCAGTTGCTGGCCCGCGCATTTGGTACAAACAACTTCCCCGATTGTTCGAACATGTGCCACGAGGCGACAAAGGGATTGTTCGAGTTTCGCTGATCGCCGGCTGGTGCGGCTCTTGTTCAATATATCATCGCCAGTCTGATGATGTGTCGCGAGAAGTTTCCGACGTTCCTCATGGTGCGCTACAAGGGGTCTGATGTCGGAAAAGCGAACTTCGCCGACATGGGAAGCCAGTGCCGCAGAATAATGACGGCCAAGCGCGTTGACCGCCTCCCGCCCCTCGGGCTGTCTTATCCCGAACAAGGCTGCGCGGGCAGCATCGCCCGGCACGATTTCGACTTGTCGCTCCCCCAGTTCCTCCACCTTTTCTTGTAACGCTGAGATTGGCTTCTCATGAGGAAGAAGCCTCGCGCGCCATTGGATGTGAAGGTCCTCCAGGCCCACTTTCACTTTTGGGCCGCGGGTGGCGTAGAAGGATTTTCGGCGCTCGGCCTGACCGACGAGCCCGTGTGCACGGGCATGATCATCGATCTGTTGGGCCCGCTGGGACATCTCACTGATAAGGGGGCGTGGCACGCCCGATATCTCGAAAAGCCCGCGAATGCCGCCAGCGTTTTTAAGGGACTGCGCAGGATCGTGTCGAGAAGGATGGAGACGAGCATCCGGTCGCTTCGCGCGAGCTTGCGAAAGACGGTCACCAGAGTGCCGCGCGCAGCCTTCGCCCAGAAAGGATCGCCACCTTTGTCCGGGATCGTAGACTCCGCGATCTGATCATAATGATAGTCCCTCGGGACATCGACCCAGGGCGACCATCGGTCGGCCCGTTCATCGAGTGGATTGAGCAGGATGTCGTGCCCTGGGCGATAGAATTTTTCGACGAAGGTGCCGGCCGTGTCATAGACGATGGCCCGCTTTCCTGCTTTGCGCATGCCGGCCAACATCTTGAGGATGATGTTCGTCTTTCCCGTTCCCGGCGCTCCGCAGATCAGGATATGCTCCGGCTCGAATGCGTCGGGGACAGGGACACCGCCTATCGAGAAGCTGCCCTTCTTCGTTCGCCAAAGGAGGCGCCGGAGTTGCCGCGCGGTTCCGAACCGGGCGCCGCGCAGGAACTGGTTGGAGCCAAGGCCCCGTCCCGTCCGGGTGAAATAGAACCAGGCCCAGACGAGCATCAGAAGTGCGAAGGCACCTGACAGAGCCGCCCCATAGACAAGGTGATGCTCCATCGCCTGCATCGTCTTTAATGCGACAGGCGAACCCAGAAGGGCATCCGAACTGGTCCAATATTGTCGGCCCGAAGGGGTTCGAAAAAGGAGCGGCGCGCCCCCCGGCACATCGCTTTTCAAGGTCGCCTCGGCAATCTTGAAAGCAACGAAGCGCTCATAGTCGCTGGACTTCTCCACTACATACCAGACCATCCCGCCGATCCAGATGACCAGTCCCGCAAGCGTCGTCTGAAAGAAGACCTGGGTGGTCATCCGGACATTGTGGACAATGGCCTGTCCGCCCCGGGTCCACGACCCCAGCGTATCGTTGCGGAAGATGCTCATCGGCCACTCTCCTCGGCTTCGAGGAGGCCCCGCTCGAGGAGCAGGGCGCGGGCATCCTCCATCCCTTTCTGAAGAATATCGGGTCGCCTCGTTCCGACCGATGCGGCAAGGATGGCGAAGACCTGTATGAGGGTCGCCTGCACCTCATCGAAGCGGCCATGATAGCCGCCCGCGTCCATACCCTCGAATCGGTTGAGGATGTCGCGCACATAGTCGGGAACGGTTGTGTCGGAGGCTCGGGCGCCGCCGACGAGGCGCTCATAGAGCGCGTCCTTGAACCTGATGGTAATTCTGGGCAAGCGCCGAACTCCTGTCCGACGCCTGATCACAATGATGAAGCAGCGGCCTTATACGGCACCAACAGGCTGATCTCAATTGATTATGCTGGGACGAGGTGGCAGCCAAACAGTGCCAAGGCAGATCAAGCACTTACAGATAAATGACTGCCGAACAGTGCCGTGCGGCGTCAATCAGTGCCATTGCCTTTGACCGGAAAATTTCCCCGAAAGTCGCAGAAAAGCTTGTGATTCGCGCCCGCAGCACCCGTGCGTACGGTGCATTACAAACGGCCTTGAGCCGTGCGTCCTTCCTTCGCAGCGGTTCAGCCGCTGCGCCAGCATCGTGCCGGTAGGCGCGGGGCTCCCCCGAAGGGGGCTTATGCTCATGGCTCTTGCACTTTGGTTGCGCCCTCGGCCAAGATGGAGATGGCGGGCAGACCATCGCATCGAAGGAGCTATGGTTGTGCCAAAAATGACAGACAGAGAACGACTTGCGGATCTGGAAGCGCGGGAGAGGAAACTCGCCCAGGAGGTGCTTGGCGCCCGCCGCGCTTTGCGCGGCAAATATGCATTGCTGGTGGAAGATCTCGCGGTGGAGCATTTGAGCGAGCGCGCCTTTCGCGAAATAGTGGACCACGCAATTCGGATCGGCGGAGAAAGGGCAATGGACGCTCTGCGGAGCGCCATCGCCGAGCGCGGGAGCAACCCTCCTCTTTCCAAGCCAACCCGAAGGGTTATCGTGATAGCCGCTTGCGTCATCGCCTCATAAAAATTATCCGACAGGCGATTCTCTCAAACCGAAGACTGGACGCTCCCGCAAAAGGAGGCAGGCGAGCCGGAATGCCGAATTGTTGAGATTTCCAAGCTAATAGCAGATGCGCCAGCGCATATCTCTGCTGTAAGATGCAAATGCCGCCGCTGACGGAAAGCTGTTCGTGCAGGGCGATCATCGTTGAGCGGACAGTCGCAAAATCACGACCATGAAGGGGGAAGGACCATGACCAAATGGGCGCGGGCAAGATTGATGCCATTAAGCGGGCGACACAGGGCATGAGTGCGTTTGACCAATTTCTTCAGAGCGGGGTCAACTACTTGATCTTGTGGGTTTTGGCTTTTGCCACTCTTTTCCAGATCCTTGAATTGGTCGGATTTCTGCCGCCCCGGATATCCAATTGGGTTAATCGGAATCGACTGCAGGAAACCATGCGCCTTCTCAAGGAGTTCGGTGTCGATGTCGAAGCATCGAAGAGGGCCAATCGGGTTGCGGGCCTCGAGCATGCCACAGGGAACACTCTCTCCAGCCGCGCTAAAAATCGCCTCGCAACAACAAAGATTGCCCACCCCGTTACAGTTGGAACGCAGAATCCTGTAGCTGGAGATCATTATTTCGATCTGATGGGGGCGACGGCTCAACTCGACACAGCCGGGATATATGCCCGAGACCTCTCTGCGCTCTGGCGAAACCTGGCCGGCCCTGGGGGACCGGTAGCGCACGGAGACATTGACTTCATCGTGACCCCCAAGACAGGCTCTCCTCTTCTCGGGGCGCAGTTTGCCGCATTGCTTAACAAGCCCCTGCTCCTTCATAATCCGGAACCGAAGTTCGCCTCCAACCCACGGGATTCCCGCGCTTTTTTTGACTTCCGCGAGGTGCCCGCAGCGGGCAGCCGCGGCCTGATAGTCGACGACAGCAGCACAGGCGGCGGCAAGGCAGTCAAATTGATTGACGATCTGCGCAATTGCGGATGGTTGGTAAGTGACTTTATTGTAGTCTTCGAGCCTCAGCTCAAGAGCGATACTGGACAGAATGCAGCAGCACGCCTCGCCCCCAAGCAGGTTACGCTTCATTCCATCATAAAGACCTAACCATGCTCAAAGTCATCGTCACCGGCGCTTTCTCGACCGGCAAATCCAGCTTGGTCGAAGCATTGGCGCTCGAACTCACCGATATCGGACTAGCAGTCGTCCGCATTCCGGACGTCGCCCGGACATGCAGGCTGCCGCTCAACGAGGCACAGACCGATGCGACAAGCCTATGGCTTCTGACGACACAGGTTGCTCGAGAGATAGAAGCCCAAGCAGGTCCGGAGTTGGTGATGCTTTGCGATCGAGGCGTGCCTGACATTCTTGCTCATCATCGCGACAATCGCCCAGCCGCGCATGGCAGATGGCTGGAGGCAATGGGCGCTTTCCCCAAAAAGTGGATCGCTACCTATGATGTGGTGCTATTCTCCAGGATAGACGACAACAAATCGATCGCGGCCGACGGACTGCGATCGGAAGATCCCGCTTACAGGAAACGGCTCGATGGACATGCGGCAGAAATTCTCGCTCACCGGGCCGGCATCGTGACGTTGGCCCATGATTTTTCCGAACGTCTTCGTCAAGCGCGCGAAGCGATCGCCCTCGCGCTCTCCCGCTCGCGCACCTCTGCAACCCTGTGAATGACTAGGTCCACGATCTCTGAGGCAATCTCTAAAGGCGGACGAAGCGTCTCGTTTTTGATCGTCCGGACGGTTTGCCACGGTCCCGCAAGCCCCATCTCGGCAATGGATGAATAGTTGACACGCACTGCACGCTGCAACGCCGTGTCAGCCTCATGCTCGTCATACTGGCGATCGGTGTAGGACCGCTTGTCCTTGAGCTGCATCAGTCCGCGGGCGGCTTCGAGCGGCGTATCGAGATAAATGGAAAGATCCGGCGCAGGAACCTGGAACGTGTCGGTCTCGAGCGCGTAAATCCACCGCATCAACGCCGAAGCGTCCTCGGACGCCACCTTGGAAGCCTGGTAAACCATGTTCGAGGGTATGTAGCGGTCAAAGACCACTACGTCATGAGTTCGCGCAGCCTCATTGATGGCTGCGACTGATTCCAGCCGATCCAGCCCGTAGAGAACAGCCGCCGCTTTTGGAGTGACCGGCACGGGCATCCGTCCCGCAAGGAACTCGCCGAGGCACACGCCGCCAACGGTATCCTTGTAACGGGGAAATGAGATGACCGTCGATGAGAAGCCACGCGAGATGAGCGCCGCACTGACATTTGCAGCTGCCGTCGCTTTCCCTGCGCCGTCCGCGCCTTCGATTGCAACAAGCACGCTCACGCGGCCGCTCGCGCGGACAAAATTTGATAGCGGGCCAGGAGATAGCAAATGAAGCGTTCACTCGCCTTCGTGCTATCGACCAAAGCGGCGATTCTTTCCGCACGCATCGCTGCGGGGAGATAGAGGAGATTATCGCTCCGATCCCGCGCGTAGAGATAAATACGAAGAAGCGCCGCGAGAGATTTAGGGCCATCGTGACGCGCCAGAGAAGCGCCCTCAACCGTGAAGCCCGCAGCCACGTCATCATATCGAATGGCGGCATTCACATTTTCGCTCGGCTCGAGCTTGACTCTCAAGCCTCCGACAAGGATGCCTTGGTCGTCCACGCTTTCCGGCTCGGCTTCCAGCAATGTGGAGAGGTGAATGATCGCGGCCTCACGAATCTCAGCGGGCGTCATACTCGCCGCCACGGCCTCGGCCGATTGCGGACCGGCTCCCGGCCCGGCTATGCGATCAATGGCATCGTTCAACAAATCTCGAGTTCCTTTCATGACCTCTAATAGCATAGTGCCGTCTCAAGTCATCCGCCTTCTGGATCCTCGTGAGCGTCTCGCATGCTGAACCTTACAGTCCCTGGCCTGGCGGCTCCCTTAAGGGCGGCGTACGCCGAGTTTCGCGAGATAGCGCTTTCGAACGCCCCTTTTTTAGGCGCTGCGGAGACGCCGTTGGGCGCCTCCAGTCCCGATCCGAAGCGCTATCTTGAATTCGGCGTCCAGGACTCAGATATTCCTGAGACGCTTCGAGCGCTGCGCCTTTTCCTACTGGGCACGCTCGATCGTTGCGCACAGGCTTTGGAGCCTGTCCTGCTCCAGCCGCTCGATACCCCCCTTCGCGAGCTGATCGATCGTGACACTGGTCCGATTTTGCGCCTCTCCTGGTACCCTGAGGGATATATCGGAGAAGTGAACCAGCCCCACACAGATATCGACCTATTCACTGTTCTGCCGGCGGCCAGCACCGTCGGACTGGAGCGGCGAGTTGAACATGCCTGGCTCCCCGTGTCGATCGCCGATGATGAGATCGTCGTGATGCCCGGCGACATTCTTCACGAGCTCGGGGCCGCCCAAGCGATTGAGCATCGGGTGTTTGGTGGGGGGGCGGAGCGAATTTCGGCTTCCCTCTTCGTCAACGCTAGTCCGTCTGTCGCCATCGATACAAATGTACAAGCGGGAGAATTGCTGAAGCAACGCCTCGAGGCAGTCCGCTTAATAGGAGAGGATCATGGCTAAGTCGGATCGTCTCTTGAACACCGCCAGCCTCATAGTTCTTCATCCTAGTCATTCAGAACTGCTTTGTGTGCGCCACCCCACTTTCGGGATTTGGATGTTTGCGGGCGGCAAGATCGAACTAGGCGAGCCACCGCACCATGCCGCCGTCCGCGAGGTAATCGAGGAAGTTGGTATTCCAGTTGCTTTGGTGGATTTATCTCACCTTCCGAACTGGACCCATGATGGAAATCTGCGGCTGCCGCAACCTCTTGCCATCATTCAGGAACGTATTCCAGATTGCAACCACAGCTATATCGACTTTGTGTTTGTAGGTGTCGCCCAACAGGCCCACATTGCGCTTCCGGGTGAAATTCTCGAAGCAGGCTGGTTCAATCGCGCGGCTTTGGAGCGCCTCGACACTTCCTTTCCGATTAAGGAGATGGCAGCAAATATCTTCGAACGCGAAGGTGAACTGCGGTCGCGGGCGATCGAGCGACCGTAACCCAGTTATGTCATCTTGCCAAAGCCGGTATGCTTGGACACACACGCAATAGACTTTAAACATGCTTTTGTCTCGCCTGGGCGCGAAATCGTTCATTTCTGCCTAATCAGAACGCGCGTCTCCCATAGATTCGCGGTCAGAAATGCTACGAGTTGCGTGGCCCAAGCGCCCCTGCCCGGCTACTACCTCTACAGCTAACCTGAAATGCCGGCAGACACGCTCCTCGTTCATGCCGAAACGCTTGGCCACCTGTGCCACGCTCATCTTCCGCCCGACTACCAGGATGAGAATGGACCGGGTGAGAGGCTCCATCTGTGCGACCGCCTGTTCGATCCTCACACCCCCCTCCCCGCGCGCTACAGGTAGCAGGGCGATATCGGCATTCGCGCTTCTCTCCAGAAAGCGCTCGATCCGTGCGACGCAGATCTCGTCCGGCACCCGGTCGCGCATCCGCGCCACGATGGGCGCCCTTGTGGTTGCCGCGGGCCTCGCGCTTGGCCAGCCGGCATTCCTCTTGCTGCGCGCCTCGCCTCCGCCGCTGCCCTGCGTTGCAGCTTCACCTTCTTTTTCTCGATGGCAGGGTTTTTGCCCTGTGCGAGAAGTTCGGCGGCCTTTGTGCGAGCCTCCCGCGCGGCGACCAAACCGAGCTCGGGAAACTTACCTAGCCTCTCTTATTCACGACGCTCGGTTTCGGGCCCGCTCTGGGCATTTGCTGCGGCTGGCTGTATTGCGCGGACGACCGGCATCGCTGGCGTTTGTTTCACCGCATTCGGATTGATGGGCTTTTCGGGTTGAAGGGCTGGGCTCGGAGTTCTGCGGCGCTGCCGCATGGGCTACGTCGGCGCAGGCTTCAGCCGGAGAACGAGGGCGCGGAACAGGTCGGCATCCGGACAGGCGGAAGCGAAGGCAATGCGGATGCGGCTAGCACTTTCTACGACGCGCGCAGCGACCTTGAGCAGCCGCAGGCGCAAGGTGGTAAACTCCGCGCTTGCCAGAGCAGCGGTCCTGGGCATCGCCTGCTGGATGCGCCATAGCAGCCAGTATGCGGCAGTGTGCAGTATCAGGCGCATCTGATTGGCATTGGCCGAGCGGCACGAGGTTCGGTCGCTGGCGAGCTGGGACTTGTGGCGCTTGATCAGGTTCTCGGCCTGACCACGCGCGCAGTAGAGCGTGTCGTAGATGTGCTCGGCCGATCCTGTTGCCAACGAGGTGACGACATAGCGGATGTCCATGCCCAGCGTGCTGGCCTCGATCCGTGCAACGACGCGACGCTGGCACTTCCAGGTCTTTGCCCCATAGCGGGTCTCGGCATAGTTGCGCAGGACGGGACACTGACGCTGGGCGCGCTTGACCGCGCAGGCATCGGCGACCGCAACAATGGCGGGATCGGCGCGCAGCGCTGAATTGGTGGGCAGGCCGAACACGTAATCGACGCGGGCCGCATCGCAGTAGGCCATGACCTCGGGTCGACCATAGTGCCCGTCGCCGCGGATAGTGATGTGGGTATCGGGCCAATTACGGCGCAGGTGACGCACCAGGCGTCGGATGTGCCCCGCCGCCTCCTTTCCAGAAGGCGTCTTGCCTGTGCGCAGCAGCATGGCCACCGGCCTGCCGGTCGCGGTGTCGTAGATATGGATCGGTAGGAAGCAGCGCTCCCCATGATGCCCGTTCCAGAACGAGAGCTGTTGATAGCCATGCACGACGTCGCACGTGTCGTCGATATCCAGCGTGACCGCTGTCGGAGGGGCGGGATAGCTGGCGCAGTAGATGTCGATCATCGCGGCCATCATGCTGGCCAGTTCGCGCGTAGTCGGTGCATTTTCCCACCGGCTCATCGTCGGTTGGCTGGCCAGCCCCGCGCCCGATTCCGGCAGCTTGCCGAGCGCCAGGCGGAAGCCTGGATCGTCGCGCAGAGCATCGAGATCATCGGCATCCTCATAGCCGCACGCAATCGCGAACACACGGGCACGCAGAATGTCATCCAGGCGATGGATCACCCGCGCTGGATCGCGCGGATCGGCAATACAAGCCGCCAGGCGCTGGCAAATCCCCATCGCGCGCTCGGCCTGTGCAAGCAGTAGAACACCGCCATCCGAGGTAAGCCGGCCACCGTCGAACGCAGCTGTGATTTTCTTGCGGCCGACTGCTGGGAATCCAAATGAGCTTGCGATATCATCGTTCATGGCGGGTGTGGCCCGTGGCATTTTCTGCCCTGCGGCAGGTTCGGCTTAGACACCCAGTTCCTAATTCAGATCAGAGGCTTACGCCACTCCCGCCAACCCTTCAGGACACTTTTGGTGAATAAGGCGGGCTAGGGTCAAAAGGCGCTCGCGCTCGCCGAAGCGATATTTAAAGCGCCATGACTTTCCTCCCGCCGGGGAGACGATCAGAAACAAGCCTTTCGAATCAAACAGTTTATAATCCCGCGATGCGGGCTTGGCGTTTGCAATTTGATTATGTGTGAGTGCCATCGGAAAAATACCCCAAAATCGGAGCTCCGATACCCCCAAATCTACCCCTCGATTCGTGAACAGTTTCAAACTGCTACGAACTATTCTGAACGCTCATGGCCGTATAATCCTTTGTTTTACAAGGGATTATTAATAACATGGAATAGCGCTGGATGGTAGTTTTGGTGGGCCCGGCAGGACTCGAACCCGCAACCTAGCCGTTATGAGCGGCCAGCTCTAACCATTGAGCTACAGGCCCCACCTGATGCGGGCGATAAGGGGCATCAGGCCGCTTTGCAAGCCCGTCCATTTGGCAAAATGCTCTGCACGAACTCGTCCAGATTTGCCGGGTTAACGCCACGTCGCGCCAGATGATTGAGGATAATGTCCCACCATCTGTAGAAGCCGTTCATATCCTCCGCATTCCGGACATAAGGCGTGTGACCTGGCTCCAGTGTCGGCGAGTGAAAGCTGAAATTCAAAACCGGCACAGCTTCGTCGATCAAGGCGTCGATCGCCATAATCGCTGCAGCGACAGGTACGCCTTCCGGTGTCAACGGAACCCGGCTCAACAATCCTCCGCGCGCCAATGCTCCGGCAAACAGGCCGACGGTCTGCGATGCTCTATAGAGGCCCTCCCCTCCCCGTTTCAGCAATCCAACAAAAGCTGTCGACAGCGGCAGCTCGATCAATGTCCGGTCAGGCCCAGCCCAATAGGGTTGCAGCGGGAAGCCACGAAAATCAGGACCATATTGAGCGCTGTAATCGAAGCGGCTCCGCACGGAACTGTCGACGATAAACCCTGCATCTTCCAGCAGTCGAGCGCTGTTGGGGCCCACGCCGTAACGCCCTGCCCGATAAGCGACTGGCCTTTGCCCGAAGCGCTCCGCAATCCTTTGGCATAAGGCTTCCAGCTTCGCCTGCTCCACTGCCTTTGGCAAGTACCCGGCATAGCTGTTCGCCGCCGTCACTTCTTCCACATGCGGCGGATTAACCCAGGGGTGCAGATGAGCGCCAATATCTGCCATTCGGTCGCTCACCCATTGGCCCATCATCGCGGCCGCGTGATCACTGTCGATCACTGGATAATCCGTAACATAGATCGGTCTGATGCCGGCCGCCGCGAAATAGGTCTGTCCGCGTGCCATGCCGCTCAATGCCGAAACACTGTGGCCGGTTCGAGTGAAGGGCGCCGTCCAGTCGAATTCCTCTTCTGTATCGACGAACAGCATGAAGCGTGTGCCGAAATCCGGATCGAGCGAAATCAAATCTTCCGGCCGGGGCGGAAGCAGCAGATTGCCGTCATTGGAAGCCATGGTCATGCCAGCTTATCTATCGTATAATGGTTGCGATAGAGTTTCCTGAACCTAGGCCTGCCCCAGTTGATCTTCCGGCCGGGCCAGCGCGGGCACGGACAGGAGCAGCCGCTCCTCTTCGATTTCCAGCGTGGCGCCACAACCTGTCGCAAGGCTGCGAATCAACCGGAGCGAAAAGCCAAGGCCAAGCAACGGACCATCCGCCCAATCCCCCTCCGCCGTATAGCCGGGGTCCAGCAACTCCTTCTCTTCCATCCCTTTAAGCGAGGATGGTCGATCAAAGGCGAGCATCACCTGCCCCGCCGCGCCGTCCGGCTTAAACCAACAGGCGCCTGTCACATTCTCTCCGGGTGGGGTGACGGAAATCAACGTCCGCAGCAGATGCTGCACCATCCTTTCCCCCTGAGCCGGATCAATCCGTACCGAGGGAAGATCAGGGGACAGTTGAATGTCGACGCGAGAATCCGTCCCATGGGATTGATCGCAAAAGCGCCCCACCACCTGCGAGATTAAAAGCGCGGGATCAATGACATGCGGCGTGTTCACCCCGTCATTTCGGTGCGTCCTTGCAGCCAGATCCAATTCATCGAATGCAGTGAGCAAATGCCGCGCGTCGACGGCAATCTTGCCAGCCATATCGCGATAATTCGGTCCTGCGGCGCCGAAAAGTTCTTGTTCGATGATTTCTGCAAATCCCAGGATCGCGTTGAGCGGCGTCCTCAACTCATGAACCAGTTGACGCAGGGAATCTGCCGGAAATCCGGCGACCGAAGCCAATGCCGTGTCAGATGGGATCGCGACCTCATGAATATAGGGACGGCGTGCCTGACCCCGATACCCTTGGAATCGGCCCGATCTGGGATCGAAGAAGGGCGTTGCCGACAGTCGCCATTCACCGGCCAGAGTTCCTCCGACAATCTGGTATCGGCCATGACGAAAACCGCTACGCCGCGCAAAAGCGCCCGCTACATGCCCATCGGGGCCACTCCCGCCGTCCAACGCTGCCTCATTCAGGGCAAGGCCGATAAGCGCAGTACGCGGCCTTTGATCGACCCAGATGATCGTACCGTTGGCATCGGTTTCAAAGGCGAACGACCGTGTCGCTGTTTCGGGATCCGAAGTCTCCGAAGGGACGGATTGCCGTTTCGTCCTCGTGAAACGCTGGATTCGATCCACCAGATTGCGAATCTGACTTTTCCCGTCGGGGCGAATTACGTCCGTGTCGGGCGCGTCCACCTCGGCTGCGCGGATCGCCATTTCCGGTGTCAGCAACATGGCCTGAGCCGGAAAGGCATCATCACGCTCAGTCGTCAGCACCAGATCGGCCGCGCCAAAGGATTCCAGCGCGCGTCGGGTTTCGGGGCCAATGTCACGCCGTCCACGAAGAACACCGCGCGCCGTAGGGGTCAGGCGAGGCAGCAAGGAAGCCCAGCCATCATCGGCCAGCCGGGCGCGAGCCATGGCTGCGGCGGCAATAGAAGGCCGGTCATTGGAGAAAAACTCCACCAATGTCGGAGAGGACAGCCGGGATCCCAATTCCACGACCGTCGCAATCCTTTGGGCCTCGGTCAATTGGAAGCGCAGATTCGTCAAACGCCCCAGCAGGGCTTCCCGGTCATCCGCAGGCATGGGGCGTTCGCTTCTATCATGCTGAGCGAGCAGGTCCACGCACTGGCGCCAGAGGGTTACCGCCCCCGGGCCGGTTCTGCTTTCAGCGGACAGCACCGTTTGCATGAGATCGTTGAAACGCACCCCGAACCCTTTGTTGTGCGACCGCCGCCGAAATGCGCGGCCCAATATTTCGCTTATGGATAGGCTCTCGCAGCGCCAAACGAAAGGGGGCTCAGGGCCTTATCGCATCATCGTAGCATTGTGGGACAATTGCATTGTCCTGAAACATTATTATGATAGCACGCAACAACCATGTAAGGAAATAATCAGGATAATGGCGAGCCCGAATATCGACGACATCGATCTGCAAATTCTGGGGGAGTTGCAGAATGATGGCAGGATGACCAATGTGGAACTCGCCCGGAAAGTGGGATTAACGGCGCCCCCGTGCCTGCGTCGTGTTCGCGCGCTGGAGGAAGCCGGGGCCATTACATCTTATCATGCTGTGGTCGACCCGGCGATGCTGGGCTATATGATTACGGTATTCGCCATGGTGAGCCTTCGCAGCCAGGCAGAGGCCGATCTGAAAGCTTTTGAGGACCATATCGCGACCCTGCCCGAAGTGCGTGAATGTCATATGCTGAATGGTGAAATAGACTTTATTTTGAAGGTCGTGGCGAAGGATCTTCAGAGTTTTCAGCAGTTCCTTACATCAAAGCTGACTCCTGCGCCGAATGTGGTGAGCGTGAAAACCTCGCTCACCATTCGGACCGCCAAGAATCGGCCGGGCGTTCCCCTGCGCGTCTAAGGAAGAAATTCAGCTACTGGTCTGAGAAACAGACGGCGCACGCTGCGCCGTCTTCTGGCTTTGCTCTTCGATCCAGATCGACCAGAAACCCGCCACATTGCTCCAGTTGCCCTTCACATTCGCAAGGACTGTTTTCGCACCGGCAAGATCACCTGACCGGGCCAGCGAAATGCCCAGCCGTGCATTGGCCTGATCGTCATTAATTCCACCCTTCGTCAGGGCCAGGCGATATAATTCGGCAGCTTTGGGATATTGGGCCAGCGAGAAATAAGTATCTGCCGCGATAAGAGCCGGCTCACCACTGCTTGCCGATGCCGCTTTCTTCGTAACGGCAGGCAGCGCAGCCATTTCTTTCGTCGCCTTGGGCGTCGCAGCCTTCAGCAACTGCGAGGTGACGTTCTGGGACGATGTCAGCTTACCCGTCGAACGCCCCGCCTCGATGATCGCTTTGGTTTCGGCGGGATAACCGGCCTTTTCGGCCAGTTGGGCATAGGATTGATAATCACGCTCGCTTGCCATGGCACCGCTGGCCGCTTGCAAACGATATAAATCCAGCTGAATCTGAGGATCAAGCGCTGCAGCGGGCAGGTAATTGCTCAATGCCGAGCGCCAGTCCCGCGTGGTGCGATAGAGGCTCAGCCTTTCCCGATAGAGCGCGCCTAGGTCCGCCCAGTTTCCTGCCTGATAGGTCAGCGAGATAGCGCGATCAAACCATGCTGCGGGGATCTTTTCTCCTGCCGCCCGCTTGCGCGCCATCGCTTCCTGCACAAAGGGCCATGCTTCTTTCGGCTTGTTCTTGCGTAGATAGATGTCCGCCCGCAAAAGGCTGGCGTCGATATTGTCATAGCCAAGGGTTCGCGCATAATCGAGTTGCGCGAAGGCGTCATCATAATTGCCGACGACATAAGACAGGTAGCCAGCCACATAACGCAACCGGGGAGCGTCCGTCTTGGGAACGGAGCCGGTCTTGAACATATCTGTCAACGCAAGCCGCTCGGCCTGAATATTCTGCCGCTGGACAGCCAGCTCAAACCGCAGGCCTGCTGCAGCATAGGCTTCGAAATCCGTGGCAGGATTCAATGCTGAGATGCGCGCGCTGGCCGTGGACACATCCCCCGCCCGCAGCGCAGCTTGAGCCGCTTGCACATTCGTGCGGAAGTCGTCCGACATCTGAATGACCGGACCATTGTCCTTCTTTTTGGCTGCGGAAGGTGATGCAAGCATGACCACGCTCATTGCGGCAGCCAACATATATCCCAATTTCATATTTCTACGCATGGCCGATCCGGCCCCCCCAAAAACAGTCAGCATCGCAATCGGCGAGGGTTGAACCATCAACCCTCGCCGTCGATATTTCAAGCGCCTTTGCTGGTCAGATACGACAGCCACAGCCCAGCGATGGATTTGCGAGCGCCGCCCTGCACCGATTGGAATGCCGCCTTGGCGGAAGCCGTATCGCCTGCCAGCGTCTTGGCAATGCCAAGCCTTGTATTCACTTCGTCCGCGTCCACGCCGCCCTTTTGCTTGGCGAGTTCGAACATGGCCGCGGCCTTGGCATAATCACCATAGCCCAGATAGGCGTCGGCGGTCGCTGCCGCAATTTTGCCATTGGCAGCTTTGCGTGCATCCGCTTCGGCCGCACCTAGCGAGCTTTTATCCCCCGCAATCTTTGCAACGGCCGATTGATAAAGATCGCCGCCCTGCGATGCGTTCAGCACACCCTTGGCGCGGCCAGCATCGATCGACGACTTCACTTCGCCATAAATGCCGGTCTTCGAAGCCATTTCCGCATATTCGGTGAAGTCGCCCGCGACAACCAGGCCGCCAGAGGCAGCCATCAGGCGCAGCACATCGAGATTTTCGCGGTTGGTGATGTTGGGGTTGGCTTGCTGGAACAGACGGACCAGCGTGCGGAGATTCTCGCCATTAGGTGCAGCTTCATAAGCCTGTCGGGCCCAATCCGTGACTTCCGGCAGTTTTGCGGCCGCGGCGCGGCTTACGCCGATCTGATACCATTGAGCCGGTGCGGGTTGTCCGCTTGCCTTGCTGGCATCAATTGCAGCCTTGAGTGCCGCCAGCCCCTGCTGGTTAAGCCCTCGGGCTGGCTCGACCGACGGACTGGCGGTGCCTGCCTTGCCGAAATAGGCTTGCGCCAGCGTCACGTTGACCGCCTCGGGCTTGTAGCCTGCCTGAACAGCCGCCTGCCCACGCTGGATCGCCAGGTCATAGTTCTTCGCGGCCAACGCCTGTTCGGCCGCTATGGCGTTGAACTGGCCGGCCTGATCCGTCGGCGTGAGACCACTGTCGAGCATCTGCGTCAGGGCTTCGCTCTGCAGCGCGGCGTCCTTGGCAGCGATAGACGTATTCAGCTTGATCGCGCCGATCTGATATTTGTCGTCGTTTGACTTGGCCTTGCCGTCCGCATCGGCCAGCGCAGCCTTCGCCGCTGCGAAATCCTGCTTGCCTGCGGCTTCCTGCGCGGTCTGAAGCGCCTTGATCACGTCAGGCGATACATTGAGCTTAGGAGCGCTCGCCTTCTTGTCCTTGGCCAAGGCAGGGGCCGAAACGGCGCCGCCAGTCAACGCCAGTGCGAGCGCAAGCGCCACCGGGGTTACAAAACGCATGATCCTCATCTCCTTTTCGCCTGAAGGGGGCCAGGCGACCTTCCATGTTATGCGCCGAATTAGGGGTCGACGCGTGAACGGCCTTTGAACAAGCCTATAACCACGGATTTTGCAACTGTCATGCGCCGGGCTTCGTTCCATATTTCCGTAACCGCGAAAAATCACACGCCGGGCGGAACGTGTATGAAGCTGCCCGAGGGGTGACAGATTTGTTTCGCTCGGCTAGTGCGGATACGACCATAACCATCCGCAAAAAAGAGAGTCGCCTTGACCGACGAGACCGCCCTCGCCGACCCCTCCGATATCAGCCCCATCAGTATCGTCGAGGAGATGAAGTCGAGCTATCTCGACTATGCCATGTCGGTCATTGTGGCACGCGCGCTGCCGGATGTGCGCGACGGCCTGAAACCCGTGCATCGCCGTATCCTTTTCTCGGCGCATGAAAGCGGCTTTTACCATAACAAGCCTTATCGAAAGTCGGCCCGCATCGTCGGTGACGTGATCGGTAAATATCACCCGCACGGCGACAGCGCGATCTATGACGCATTGGCGCGCATGACGCAGGACTGGTCGATGCGCGTTCCCCTGATCGACGGTCAGGGGAACTTCGGTTCGATGGACCCCGACCCGCCGGCCGCCATGCGTTACACCGAAGCGCGCCTCGCCAAGGTGACGACCGCGCTGCTGGATGATCTCGACAAGGACACTGTCGATTTTCAGCCGAACTATGACGCGTCGGAAAGCGAGCCGCAGGTCCTTCCCGCGCGCTTTCCCAACCTGCTGGTCAACGGCGCGGGCGGCATCGCGGTCGGCATGGCGACCAACATCCCGCCACATAATCTGGGCGAAGTGATCCGTGCCTGCCTCGCCTATATCGACAATCCTGGCATCACGGTGGACGAACTGATCCAGATCGTCCCGGGTCCCGATTTCCCGACAGCTCCGCTGATCCTGGGCCAGTCGGGCGCGCGCAGCGCTTATCATACCGGGCGCGGTTCCATCATGATGCGCTCGCGTCATGAGATCGAAGAAGGGCGTGGAGATCGCCGCTCCATTGTTCTCACCGCCATTCCCTATCAGGTCGGCAAGAACGGCCTCGTCGAAAAGATCGCCGAAGCCGCCAAGGACAAGCGGATCGAGGGGATTAGCGACATCCGCGACGAATCGAACCGCGAAGGCGTGCGGATCGTCATGGACCTGAAGCGCGACGCCACGCCCGAAGTCGTGCTCAACCAGCTTTGGCGCAACACACCCGCCCAGTCGAGCTTCCCGGCCAATATGCTCGCCATTCGCGGCGGTCGCCCAGAAGTCCTGAACCTGCGCGACATCATCGAAGCCTTCGTCCGCTTCCGGGAAGAGGTCATCACCCGCCGCACCAAGTACGAACTCAACAAGGCCCGCGACCGCGCGCATATCTTGTTGGGCCTGGTCATCGCGGTAACGAATCTCGACGAGGTGGTCCGTATCATTCGCGGTTCGGCCAGTCCGGCCGAAGCACGCGAATCTCTCCTTTCACGCGAATGGCCGGTGGAGCAAATCGCGCCCTATCTACGCCTTGTCGAAGCCATCGAAACCGAAGCGACAGGCGATACATATCGCCTGTCCGACATACAGGTGCGCGCCATCCTCGACCTGCGCTTGCATCGGCTGACGGCACTGGGCCGCGATGAGATCGGCAGCGAACTGGCGGAACTGGCCGCCGCGATCACCGAATATCTGGCAATCCTCGGCGACCGCGTGAAACTCTATGCCGTCATGCGTGAAGAATTTGAGGTGATCGAACGCGATTTCGCTACGCCGCGCATCTCTGAAATCACCGCAGCCGCAGACGGGATCGAGGACGAAGACCTTATCGAACGTGAGGATATGGTCGTCACCGTGACCATGCAGGGCTATATCAAGCGCACCCCGCTCGAGAGCTTCCGAGCGCAAGCGCGCGGAGGCAAAGGCCGATCCGGAATGGCGACGAAGGATGAGGACGCCATCACCGAATTGTTCGTGACTTCCACGCACACGCCGGTCCTGTTCTTCTCCACCATCGGCAAGGTCTATCGCCTGAAAGTCTGGCGCCTTCCCGAAGGCGGTCCCGCGACCCGTGGCCGCCCGATGGTGAACCTACTTCCACTTTCGCCAGGCGAAACCATTTCCACCGTCCTTCCCTTGCCGGAAGATGAAGCGGAATGGGCCAATCTCCACGTCATGTTCGCAACGGCCAAGGGATCGGTCCGACGCAACAGCATGGATGCCTTCACCAATATCCCGTCGAACGGCAAGATCGCCATGAAGTTCGAGGGCGAGGATATGGACGACCGCCTGATCGGCGTCGCTCTGCTGGAGGAAAGCGATGACGTGCTGTTGGCGACTCGCCAGGGCAAGGCGATCCGTTTTCCCGGCGACGATGTGCGGGAATTCCAGAGTCGGAATTCGACCGGCGTCCGTGGCATCCGCCTCGGTAAAGGAGACGAGGTCATGTCGCTCTCCATTCTCCACCGCGCCGGGATTACCGATCAGGAGGAGCGCGACGATTATCTCCGCTTTGCGCCGTGGAAGGCCGAGAAGGAAGGCGCGCCGCAAATGAGCGCCGAGCGCTATGAGGCATTGCAGACGCGCGAGCAGTTCATCCTGACGGTATGCGCCAATGGCTATGGCAAGCTGTCATCGGCCTATGAATATCGCCGCACGGGCCGGGGTGGTCAGGGCATCACCAATATCGACAATATCGGGCGCAATGGTCCGGTCGTTGCCAGCTTCCCGGCGACGCGGCAGGATCAACTCATGCTCGTCACGGACCAGGCGAAGCTGATCCGTATGGGCCTCGACAGTTTGCGCGTCATCGGCCGCAATTCGGCGGGGGTGCGCCTCTTCAACGTGGCGGATGACGAGCATGTCGTCAGCGCGGCCCGTATTGAGGAAAGCGATGAGGACGTCGTCGTCAGCGGCGACGAAGCGCAGGAAGCCACCGAAGCGTGACGGAGCTTTTCGCTTACAAGATATTGACACGTCCGCAATTCGATCAACTCAAGGCCGACGGCGTTTTCCACGGCGCGCCGGTCGACCTTGAGGATGGCTATATCCACCTCTCCACTCGCGAGCAGGCAGCTGAAACCGCGGCCAGACATTTCGCGGGGCAGGACAATCTGGTGATGGTCATGGTCGACCTCGCCCCTTTTAGCGATGCTCTGAAATGGGAGCCCTCGCGCGGCGGCAAACTATTTCCGCATCTCTATGCGCCACTCCCGATGAAGGCGGTCGCGGGCAAGGTCACGCTGCGCCTTGACGATCAGGGCAGGCATCTATTCCCGGCGGGCTTTTAAACCGATCTCGTGTGGATTTTCTCTATTCGCACGACCTTGCCCTGCTTCACCCAATAATCATAGCCGCCCCAGCGAATCCGGCGAGACAGCGCGCCAACGACCTGAATCGTCAGATGCGTCCATGTCACGATAAAGGGCGCAACGGCATCCCAGATCAGCGATCGCCGCGCTTTTCGCGCCTGATCCGGCTCGATCACGCTGGCGATGATCCGCATGCGGATCATCACACGGCACCAGGCCGCGCCATAACCGACGCCCATTGCGCTCCAGCCGCCCCAGCCCAACGCCCACAGCCACCCCAAAGACTGAACGGACACGACCAATGCGGCGATTCGCCACATGCCCGGGCTGCTGGTGATGACATGTCGATATTGGCGTATCGCGAAGCTTAGCGCCGTCCGCCCGCTTCCTTCCAAGGGGCTCGCCACCAGTAGATCGCGCACCGGACGAAGGCGCAATTTTTCATGCCAGCCCGCCAGTCCGATAGTCATGTCGTCGGATAATCTTCCTGCCAACACACGGTCCAGTTCCAGTTGCTCCGCCATGGGCCGGGTCATCGCCATCGCCCCACCCCAGGGCATGGTGGAACTGGCCGCACGGGGCAAAGTCGCCAATTGCATCTCCACCGCGCCGACGAGCGTCAGCAGCGGTCTAGCGTCCGGCAAAAGCAGGCGATAGCCGGTCACGATATCCGCCTTGTCCCGCACCAAGGGAAAGAGCAGCCGTCCGATCAGCCGCGCGGGCGGCTCAATATCCGCATCAATGAAAACCAGATAGCGGTCGTCCGGTTTCAACGCCCTGAGCGCGGCGCGGAGCTTGTGCACCTTCTGCCCTTCATCGTGCGCGACACCAGCGCGCACGATCTGCACGTCACGAAAATCCAGCTTCTCCGCCGCTGGACATGCTCCCGAAGTCGCCACGATCAGCCGAAAGGGCACGTTCTGCGCCGCCAGCCGTTTCATCAGGTCCGGCCCGCCATCCCAATCATCCTTGACGCAGAGCAGCACTGCCACACCATCAGGCGCTTCCTCCTGCCGATCCGCAGGCACATGCCGCAGATAGTGCGCGACGCCCAGCACCGTCGCCCCCTGCAACACCAACCACAGCCCCAAGGCCCAACTCATAGCGTTTCCGGCCCTTTACCGCCTCAACCGCTGCTGTATGACGAAAGGGCGATGCTCTCAAACCCCTTTCTCTTCACGCTACTGCGTTTGCTACCCGCCGCGATGGCCTCATGGATCGGCGGATGGCTGTCGGCCAATGTCGCGCGCAGAAGCATGAAGCTGCGCGACCAGCGCGCCCGAACGAACCTCGCCCTGCTGCGCCCCGACCTCAATGACGCGGAAAGGGAGGATATCCTTACCCGCCGCTGGTTCAACCTTGGCCGCACCATGGCCGAACTCACCAATGTCGACCGGCTGGTCAACCCCCGCCGGGTCGCCATCCAGGATGAAGCCGCCTATCGGGAAACGCTGGACTCCCCGCGCCCGATGATCTTCCTGACAGTCCATGTCGGCAATTGGGATCTGCTGGCCGCGCATCTCAAAGCATCCTGCGACCGCGCCCCGCTGGGTGTCTACGACCCGCCCGCCGATCCGGTGCAGGCGAAAATGCTCCAGCGCGCCCGCCGAAGCTATATGGGGGAGGCGATCACCGGCGGCGGGGCGGCCCGCGCCATCGTGCGGCACCTGTCGGACAGCGACCGCGCCATGCTCTATATCCTGATCGACGAGCGCCGTGACATGCAGGTGGCATTTCCGCGTTTTGGCCGCGACATTGGGGTGAGCGGCAATCTCTCCATCGCCCTGCGCCTTGCACGACGTAGCAACGCGCGCTTCCTGCCCTTCTATCTCGCAAGGGAAAAGGGCGCGCATTTCCACCTGCGCTGGCATCCTCCCCTCGATCCAGCCGAACTCGACGACGCAGATCTTCTCGACCGCATAGATAATTTCCTCGGACAGGCCTGCATTGATCATGCTGATCAATGGCTCGCCTTGCACGACATGGACCTGACCCGGCCTATCGCGGCAGCCATGTGACTTGCGTGCCTATCAGGTCTAAAGCCCCTCCCATGTCCCGACTCGCGATCAAGATTTGCGGCCTTTCGACACCTGAAACGGTGGGTGCGGCGGTGCGAGCAGGAGCCACCCATCTGGGCCTCGTCCACTTTCCCAAAAGCCCCCGCCATGTGGAAGCGGACCAGATTCGCACCCTGACAGCCGCCGTGCCGCCACATGTCGGCAAGGTAGCCGTCATCGTCGATCCGACTGATGACATTATCGCTTCCCTTGCCGCGACAGGCGCGCTCACGGCACTGCAACTCCATGGCAAGGAAACGCCAGAACGCGCCGCCAACATCCGCGCGCGCTTTGGCCTGCCCGTCTGGAAAGCCATTTCGGTCAAAGCGCAGGCCGACATCGCCGCTGCCACAGCCTATGCGGGCGCTGTTGACCTGCTCCTGTTCGACGCCAAAACGCCCGATAGCGCCGCTCTCCCCGGTGGCATGGGACTGCGCTTTGACTGGACGCTGCTCCGCGGAGCCTCCATCGCAACGCCATGGGGCCTGTCAGGCGGACTTTCCGTCGACAATGTGGCGCAAGCTATCGCCATCACAAATGCCCCTCTTGTCGACATTTCTTCCGGCGTCGAAAGCGCGCCAGGCATCAAGGATGTGGACAAGATCATCGCCTTCTGCAAAGCGGCTGAGCCATCATGACTATTCAGAACTCCCTTCGTTCCCAGCCTGACGCCAGCGGCCATTTCGGTTCCTTTGGAGGCCGCTATGTCGCTGAAACGTTGATGCCGCTGATTCTTGAGCTGGAAAAGGTCTACAAGGCAGCGCGGCAAGACCCGGCGTTCGAGAAGGAATTTGCCGACCTCCTCAAATATTATGTAGGACGGCCCAGTCCACTTTATTATGCCGAGCGCCTGACCGAAGCGCTGCGCGCTGAAGCGCCGCAGGGCAAGGGCGCGAAAATCTACCTGAAGCGCGAGGAACTCAATCACACAGGCGCGCACAAGATCAACAACTGCATTGGCCAGGTGCTGCTCGCCCGCCGCATGGGCAAGCCCCGCGTGATCGCGGAAACCGGCGCGGGCCAGCATGGTGTGGCGACCGCGACCGTGGCGGCGCGCTTCGGCCTCCAATGCACCATCTTCATGGGCGCGAAGGACGTGGCGCGGCAGCAGCCCAATGTGTTCCGCATGAAGCTGCTGGGCGCGGAGGTGATCCCGGTGACGTCCGGCGCGCAGACGCTCAAGGACGCGATGAACGAAGCGCTGCGCCACTGGGTCGCGAACGTCCACGACACCTTCTACATCATCGGCACGGCGGCGGGACCGCATCCTTATCCGGAACTGGTCCGCGACTTCCAGTCGATCATCGGCCGGGAAACCCGCGAGCAGATCATGGAAGCCGAAGGTCGCCTGCCCGACATGCTGATCGCGCCGGTGGGCGGCGGTTCCAACGCCATCGGCCTGTTCCATCCCTTCCTCGATGACGCGGATGTCGCCATGATTGGCGTCGAAGCGGCAGGCGAAGGGTTGGACGGCAAGCATGCCGCCAGCCTGACAGGCGGCTCCTCCGGTATCCTGCATGGCAACCGCACTTATCTGCTTCAGGACGAGGATGGGCAAATCACCGAAGCGCACAGCATTTCGGCGGGCCTTGACTATCCAGGCATCGGGCCGGAGCATAGCTGGCTCCATGAAATCGGCCGGGCCAAATATATGCCCGTCACCGATGACGAAGCCCTCGCCTCTTTCCAGCGCCTTTCCGCACTCGAAGGCATCATTCCCGCGTTGGAATCCGCGCACGCCGTCGCTGCCGCCGAACAGGTCGCACCGACGCTGGACGCGGACAAGCTGCTTGTCGTCAACCTCTCCGGTCGGGGAGACAAGGACATCTTCACCGTCGCACAGGCATTGGGAGTCGAAATATGACGACTGACCGCATGGCCACCCGCTTCGCCGCCTGCAAGGCGGAAGGACGCGCGGCGCTCGTGACTTTCGTGACGGCAGGCGATCCGACCGTGATCGATGCCGCCGCTATACTCGACGCATTGGTCGCAGGCGGCGCGGATGTCATCGAATTGGGAATGCCCTTTACCGATCCGATGGCCGATGGCCCCGCAATTGAACTTGCCAACTTGCGTAGTCTTGGTTCGGGTACGAAGACCAAGGATATCTTCGCCATCGCCGCCGCTTTCCGCGCGCGCCATGCCGACGTGCCGGTCGTCCTCATGGGGTATGCCAACCCGATGTTGGTGCGTGGTCCGGACTGGTTCGCAGCCCAGTGCAAAATTGCGGGCGTGGATGGCGTGATCTGCGTCGACGTGCCCCCAGAGGAGGATGCCGAAATCGGCCCGGCCCTGCGGGCGGCAGGCGTCCACCTCATCCGCCTCGCAACTCCGACCACCGATGCCAAACGCCTGCCCGCCGTCCTCGATGGTGCCAGCGGCTTCCTCTATTATGTGTCCGTCGCTGGCGTAACCGGCAAGCAGCAGGCCGCCCAAGCCGCCGTCGAGCAGGCCCTCGCTCGCCTCAAAGCCGCAACCGATCTGCCCGTTTCCGTGGGTTTTGGAGTGCGGACGCCGGAGCAGGCCACCGCCATCGGCCGCGTTGCGGACGGCGTAGTTGTTGGATCCGCCATTGTCGATATCATAGGATCCCATGGCGACGCCGCCGCGCCATTCGTTCAGGAATTCGTCGCCACGCTGCGCGACGCACTTACCACCAGGTCCCGGGAGACCGCCGCATGAGCTGGATCAACCGCGTTCGCAACGCCATTCCCTTCATCGCAAAGAAGGAAACCACGGCGGAGACGCTGTGGCACAAATGCCCTTCCTGCGCCGACATGGTGTTCATCAAGGAGTGGGAGGAGAACCTCTCCGTCTGTCCGCGCTGCGATCATCATGGCCGCATCGGCCCGTCCGAGCGGTTCGAGCAGATTTTGGACGCGGGCTTCATCCTTTTGCCCACCCCGCCGGTGCAGGAAGACCCTCTCAAGTTCCGCGATTCCAAGCGCTATCCCGATCGCATCAAGGCCGCGCGCCATTCAACGGGTGATCAGGAAGCGCTCATCAATGCACGGGGCGCGATCGAAGACATTCCCGTTGTCATGGGCGTTCAGAACTTCGCCTTCATGGGCGGTTCCATGGGCATGGGTGTCGGGGCTGCCTTCATTCAGGGCATCAACGAAGCCATCGGCCATAAATGCCCTTATGTGATCTTTACGGCAGCCGGCGGTGCGCGAATGCAGGAGGGCATCTTGTCCCTCATGCAAATGCCGCGCTCCACCGTCGCCATCCGGAAACTGCACGCAGCGGGCTTGCCCTATATCGTCGTGCTGACCGATCCGACGACCGGTGGCGTCACTGCCAGCTACGCGATGCTGGGGGATATTCAGATCGCCGAGCCGAATGCGCTGATAGGCTTCGCGGGCCAGCGCGTCATCGAAAGCACCATCCGCGAAAAGCTGCCCGAAGGATTTCAGCGCGCGGAATATCTGCTCGACCATGGGATGCTCGACATGGTCGTGCACCGTCGCGATCTGCGCGATACACTGACGCGGGTCATCACCTATCTGACGCCGCGCGCTGCGGCCTGAGCTTCAACCGCGCGACGGGGGAAACGCGCCATGGCCGACTACGCCGTTTCCGATGATCCGGGAGTTCAGGCCCAATTGAACCGGCTGGCGACCTTGTCGCCTGGCGCCGACATATTGGGCCTCGACCGGATAACCCAGCTGCTCGCTCGCCTCGGCAACCCGCACGAGGCATTGCCACCTGTCTTTCATGTGGCCGGCACGAATGGCAAGGGTTCGACCTGCGCCTTCCTCCGCGCCGCGCTGGAGGCCGACGGCAAGAGCGTTCACGTCTTCACTTCCCCACATCTTGTCCGTTTCAACGAGCGGATTCGCATTTCGGGCCAGTTGATCGACGATCCCACGCTCGCCCATTATCTGGAGCGCGTGCTGGATGTCGCTGAAGGGGTCGACGCCAGCTTCTTCGAAGTCACCACGGCTGCTGCTTTCCTCGCTTTTGCCGAACATCCAGCCGACGCAGCTATCATCGAAGTGGGGCTAGGCGGACGGCTCGACGCAACCAATGTGATTTCCAATCCCGTTTCCTGTGGCATTGCCCAGCTTGGCCTTGATCATCAGGCGTTTCTGGGCAACAGCCTGAAGGAGATTGCAGCGGAAAAAGCGGCCATCGCCAAATCCTCCGCGCCGCTTGTCACGCAACGCTACGCCGAAATGCTCTTTCCCGTAATGATCGATGCCGCGATGGCCGCCCGCACGACCTGGTTCGCCATGGGCACTGACTGGGATGCCGCGGTCTATCGCGATCGGCTCCATTATCGCGACGACAAGGGACGAATCGAAGCGCCTCTCCCTCGCCTTCCTGGCGCGCATCAGGTGGAAAACGCCGCTCTCGCTTTTGCCATGCTGCGGAATCAACGAGCGGTCGCGGTCAGCGAAGCCGCGTTAAAGGCGGCTCCGCTCTGGGCGAACTGGCCTGCGCGACTCCAGCGGCTCGATCGGGGACCGTTACTCACCCCGCTGCCCAATGACGCGACGGTCTGGCTGGACGGCGGCCATAATGCAGGCGCGGGAGAAGCCATTAGCGCCTATTTCACGCCCGATCGCCTGGAGGGGCAGCAGCTTCACCTCATCATCGGCATGCTCGCGAGCAAGGATCCGGAGGCTTATCTTGCGCCATTTGCAGGACAGGTCGCACATATCCATGTCCTGCCAGTAAATGGACATGAGCATCATTCCGCCGAGCGATTCTCTGCCGTGGCGGCCCGTTGGGGCATCGACTGTGCGGCGCATGACACGCCGGCGGAAGCGATCGCTGCGGTCGCCGCCCAGCGGGAAACCGCGCCCAAGCTGCTCATTGCAGGCTCCCTTTATCTCGCTGGAGAAATTTTAAGGGCCAATGGGCAATTTCCCGACTGATTTATAGTTGCGATTCATTCGCAATAGCGTAACATGCGCCTTATCAAGTGAGAAAGGCGCACAATATGGCATATGGAGAGTCCCCGTCCCTCGATTTGGCCCGCCCCCTGCCGGGAGGATATGGCAACCGCCTGTTCCTCTTCGTCGTGCGGCGAATGGCGAGCGCGGGGGTCAATGATGCTCATGCCGCCAATGCCATGTTGGGAGCATTCGGACGCAGTTATCGCCGACCACTGATCCTGATGCGTGCGATGATGCTTGAACTCGCTCGCGCATCGAGCCGGAAGATTCTGGTCGCGCCTTGCTGCTGCGCCCGCATGACGGCAGACGAGGCTCTGACGATGGACGCGATCAGCAATGCCCTGCGCGCGCCTCAAGAAGCCTATGAGCAGGTTGCCTCCCTACTCGGCAGCGACGACGCCCTTGGAGCGCTCACCTGCCTTCAGGCCGTAGCGCAGGCTCATGCCGATCTCGGCCGCCCGCTCGACCTCTACGCCGCAGGCTGATCGCCTTCATCCGTCGCCGCGCTGCCAACGCTCGCATCGACGAGGCCAGCGCGCATCATCAACCAAAATAGCAGGATGCCCGGCAGCGCCAGCGCCGTCGTCAGCAGGTAGAAGTCGACATAGCCGAACCGCTCGATCATCGCGCCAGCGGTCGTCCCGGTCAGGAACCGGCCGACGATGCTCGCCGCAGCGGAGATCATCGCATATTGCGCCGCGGTAAAACGCAGGTCGCACAGCGCGGAGAAATAAGCGACGACCGCCACGCCCCCAATGCCGCTCGCGAAATTTTCGAAACCGATGGCGCCCGCCATGCCGATATTGCTCTTGCCCGCCGCAGCCAACGCTGCGAAGCTGAAATTGGAAACGGCCATCAGCATGAGACTGATGAGCACCGATCGCTTCAGCCCCAACCGGGCATAGAGCACGCCGCCTACGAAAATCCCCGCCAGCAACGCCCAGAAACCGACTCCCACATCGTAGATCGCAATCTCGTCATTGCTATAGCCGAGGTCGTTGAACAACAGCCGGAAAGTGAGGTTCGCCAGCGTATCGCCGATCTTGTGCACCAGGATGAACAGCAGGACCAGCAATGCGCCCTTGCGCCGGAAGAAATCCACGAAGGGTCCGATAATCGCCTGGATCAGTTCGCCCCCGCTCTTGCGCGCCGCTATGACCTTATGCCGCTCCGGCTCTCCCACGATCAGCGCCGTCAGCATCGCCGGCAAGGCAAAGAGCGCACAAACGATATAGGCGATAGTCCAGTCCCAATGCTGCGCCACCACCAGCCCCAACGCGCCCGCCGCCGCCGCGCCGATGCGCCATCCATATTGCGACATGCCCGCGCCGATGCCGAGCTGTTCGGGTTTCAATATCTCGATCCGATAACCGTCGATGATGATGTCGAAGGTCGCGCCCGCGATCCCCAGCAGGATCGCCGCCCGCACGGTCGCCATCAGGTCCGCGCCCGGATCGACCAGCGCCAGGTTGACGACCGCCGCGATCACCAGCACACCCGCCAGCAGCATCCACGACACGCGCTGTCCCAGCCGGTGCAGCATGGGCAGCTTCACGCCCTCGATCACCCAGGCCCACAGCCATTTGAGATTGTAGGCCAGCAACACGAGGCTGAACGCCGTCACGCTTTTCTTGTCGATCCCCTCCTGCGCCAGACGGGACGCCAGATTGGCGCCTATCATCGCAAAGGGAAAACCGGATGAAATGCCAAGGAAAAGAGCAGCCAGCGGCGCCTTCTCTGCATAGGGCTTTACGGCATCCAGCCAGCTTCCGGCGCCTTGCGCGATGTCCGTCATTAATCCCCCGATGTTGCGCGTGTCCGGGGCACCATATGAGCAAAAATATGGGAAACAAGCGGCTTGCGGTCAGATCGCCTCGGCAAAGAGGCTCAACCCCGCTGGAAAACGCGTGACGCTACCTCCGCGTAACACCCTGTCCAACACGGCGATCGATGCGATCAGGTCGCGCGGATCATAGGGTTTTGCCAGGCAGCCAATTGCCAGATGACGCGCCGGAGGCGGGCATCGCCCCGTCACGAACAGGACCGGCAGCCCTCTTTGCTGCGCGTGATGAGCAACGTCGATGCCGCTTCGTTCACCCTGCAACGCGACGTCCGTAATGACCAGGTCAACATTTTCCTCGTCCATGGCGCGGACTGCGTGGTCATAATCGTCGACGGTGGCGGCTATACGATAACCGGCAAGGGACAAGCTATGTTCATTGTCAAAAGCTACCAGCGGCTCATCCTCGACCACTAGTATCGTGCGGATCGCACGTCCCCGGCCTGGCGCTGTCTTTTCCCCTTTGATCAGCCCGAAAAACATTTGCCGACCCGCCCTGTTTCCGCCATGTGCCAATAATGCCGCGCCCATGCGCTTGGTTTCCGGCGCGAAAGGCTCCAACCCTCGCGCAAGCGCCTGCTCGGCACCGTTCGTCACACATGCCGATGTTCTCCCCATATGGGGAGAGCCAGTTGCCGCGAAAAGGAATGAGCCGTGGAACCGCCAAAAAAATCAGGACCGCGCCGCCCTGCTCGCCCTGGCGCCCCTGGAAAGCCCGGTGTTGGAAAACCCGTTGACAGCCGTGCACGCAGTGGCTCGCGCCCACCCCGTCCCGCTCCCGGCAAAGCCGGGAAGCCCGCATCGCATCCAGCCAATCCGCATCCGGCGCGCGCTGCCGCCAATGCCGGCGGCAAGACGGAACCACAGCGGATCGCGAAGCTTCTCGCCCGCGCCGGTGTCGCATCCCGCCGCGAAATCGAGCGGATGATTGTCGAAGGCCGCATCGCCCTGAATGGTGAGGTTGTCCTGACGCCCGCCACCCTGCTCGCTTCTTTGCATGGCGTGACGGTCGATAGCATCCCGGTGAACCAGCCCGCCCCCGCCCGCCTGTTCCTGTTCCATAAGCCATCAGGTTTCCTGACGACCGAGCACGACCCCAAGGGCCGGCCAATCATTTATGACAAACTGCCCGCCGACCTGCCCCGCGTCATGCCGATCGGACGGCTCGACATGACCACCGAGGGCCTGCTGCTTCTCACCACCGATGGCGAATTCAAGCGTCAGATGGAGTTGCCCTCCACCGGCGTGCCTCGGACTTATCGCGCGCGCGCCTTCGGTGAAGTCAGCCAGAACCAGCTCGAAGACCTGTTCGATGGCATTGAGATCGACGGCATCCGCTATGGCCGGATCGAGGCCAATCTGGAGCGGCGCACCGGACGCAACCAATGGATCGAAATGACCCTGACGGAAGGCAAAAATCGGGAAGTCCGCCGCGTGCTGGAACATCTGGGACTTCAGGTGAGCCGTCTGATCCGTACCAGCTATGGTCCTTTCCATTTGGGCGAGTTGGCCTCCGGCGCGGTTGAGGAAGTGCGGCAGCATGACCTCATCCTCTTTCGCAAGAGTCTGAAAGGAACGAAGGGGTGAGCTGGTCGGAGCTATCCACTGCGCCTTCGGCAGCTTCTGCGAATGGGATAGGGAAAAGACCAGCTCCCACCCATAATGGCCTTCCCGCCTAAGCCCCGACGAATTACATAACCCATCCCGGACCACCCGAACCTTCAAACAGCGTCACCAGACGGAAATTCGATCATGAGAATCATCGCAGGCCAATGGCGTGGCCGTCCCCTCACTGCTCCAAAGGGTGATGCGACCCGCCCCACTGCGGATCGCACTCGCGAAACACTCTTCTCGATGCTGCTTAGCCGCCTCGGTTCCTTCGAGGGTCTTGCGGTCGGTGATTTCTTCGCGGGCTCCGGCGCGCTGGGATTCGAATCCCTTTCGCGCGGCGCGGCAAGCTGCCTCTTCGTTGAGCAGGAACGGGCCGCCCTCGATGTGATCCGCGCCAATGGCGACCGCCTGGGCATCCGTCCTGACATCCGGCAGAGCAGCGTTCTCTCTCTTGGTCCGGCGCCCCGGCCGCTGGACCTGATTTTCATGGACCCGCCCTATAATACCGGCGCAGGCGCAGTGGCGCTCGACAAACTCAGCCGCCTCGGATGGACCGGTCCTGCTACCTGGATCAGTATCGAAACGGACCGACGTGAGGATGTGGAGGTCGGTGGCTTTACGGTCGATGTTACCCGCGACGTCGGCAAGGCCCGCCTGACGCTATTGCGCGCCGACATCTGAGCGGCCTGTCAGATCGCAGAAAAACTGCATCCCGATATGGGATGAAATCCATGCCCAAAATCGCGCCGGGAGCACGGAGTGACAGTATCCTTTCCTTCCCGGCGCGGATTCCTTCGGTCAACCGGGCTTGCGGTTCGCCTTTCTAGCTTTTCGTGCCTCACCCGGATTGATGCAGCTGTCCTGTACCGCCTTGCTGCACACGGGATAGTCCTTGGCCTCGGTTGGTGGAGGCGTCATATTACCGCCCATGGTCACGGGATTTGACGAAGAGCCAACCGGCGCGGTGGGATCATTCGGCACGTCTGAAGGAGCCGGTTGCATATCGCTGGTCGGAGGCACCGCTCCCTCCGGCTGCGCCGCATTGGGATCGGCCTGAGCCGGCGCCTGTCCTGCGGAAGGGGCCGTCGGCGAGGGTATCTCACTCCCGGCTGGCGGCGCGTCCGTTGTCGGCATCTCCTGTGCAAAAGCGCCAGGGATGGCGGTCGTGAAACACATCATGGCGGCACCCGCCAAAATGATCGATCTCATCGGGATTTTCCTTCCTTATTTCTCACCCCGTTCTGCCGCTTGGGCTGATGAAGAACCGGAATCGTGACGTGTGCGTTCCAGCCGTGGCGACAAGCCGTTGCTATTGCGCCGTCAAGCGACGCCCCGATTCAGGCTTCGGGATATCGATCGAATTTAGGAAGGTTGTGTACATTTTCCATCCACGGCGCAGCCTCCACATATTGCACATGAATGACGGGCGGAAAAAGCGATTGATCGTCGAATGTCGCGGTTTGAATATCGACCATGCCGGGAAAAGTGACGGGGTTGGTGTAAAAAAGTCCCGTTCCGCATTTCCCGCAAAAATGCCGCGTTGCATTTTCAGATGACGGGTAGAGCACCGGCGCTCCGCTTATGGTCAGATCCTCTTGGGCGAACAACGCCCACCCTACCATCGGCGCGCCCGCGCTCCGGCGACAGTCGGCGCAATGGCACAATGCGCTATAGACCGGTTCACCCCGCGCTTCATACCGGATTGCCCCACATTGGCATCGTCCCGTAGCCATAGCCTTTCTCCTTGCATCATTCCCCTTTTGTTCTCATACTTTCCACATCACTGTAAGACTGCAGCCCTTGTTCTGTTACCCCGCCCATCCTAGTTGCTTCACACATGACGACCGTCGCTCCCTCCCCCAATGATCCACCCTATCTTCAGGGCCTCAATACGCCCCAGCGGGAGGCCGTGCTGACGACCGAAGGGCCAGTCCTCGTTCTCGCGGGGGCAGGCACCGGCAAGACTGCGGCGCTAACGGCTCGCCTTGCCCATCTTATCGCTACACGGCGCGCTTATCCCTCGGAAATCCTCGCCGTCACTTTCACCAACAAGGCCGCGCGGGAAATGCGCGAGCGTGTCGGCCGCATGATCGGCCCGGCTGTGGAAGGCATGCCATGGCTTGGAACCTTCCACGCCATTGCCGCGAAGATGCTGCGGCGCCATGCCGAACTGGTCGGCCTGCAATCCAATTTCACCATCCTCGACACCGACGATCAGTTGCGCCTGATGAAACAACTCATCCAGGCGGAGGGCATCGACGAAAAACGCTGGCCCGCGCGCCAGCTTGGCGGCCTGATCGACCAATGGAAGAACAAGGGCCTCACACCCGAGGAAATCGGTGCGGGCGAAAGCGAAGCCTATGCCAACGGGCGCGGCCAGAAGCTCTATGCCGCCTATCAGGCCCGGCTGCGCGACGTTAACGCCTGCGATTTCGGCGACCTGCTGCTGCATGTTCTGACGATCCTCAAGCGCCACCGCGATGTGCTCGAAAGCTATCAACAGCGGTTCCGCTATATCATGGTGGACGAATATCAGGACACTAACAGCAGCCAGTATCTCTGGCTCCGCCTGCTTGCCCAGCAGCGCAAGAACATCTGCTGCGTGGGCGATGATGACCAGTCGATCTATTCATGGCGCGGCGCGGAAGTTGCCAACATCCTACGCTTCGAAAAGGATTTTCCCGGCGCGAAGATTGTCCGCCTCGAACAGAATTACCGGTCGACGCCTCATATATTGGGCGCAGCTTCCGGTGTGATCGCGGAAAATGGCAATCGCCTTGGCAAGACGCTCTGGACCGATATCGATGTGGGCGAGAAGGTCCATGTCATCGGCGTCTGGGACGGCCCGGAAGAAGCGCGCCGCGTCGGGGACGAGATCGAATCGATCGAGCGTAGCGGCCGATCGCTGGACGAGGTCGCCATCCTCGTCCGCGCCCAGCACCAGACGCGAGAGTTCGAGGACCGTTTCATCCAGATCGGCCTGCCCTATCGCATCGTGGGGGGATTCCGCTTTTATGAACGCGCCGAAATCCGCGATGCGCTCGCTTATCTGCGGCTGGTCAACCAGCCTGCGGACGACCTCGCCTTCGAACGGATCGTCAACGTCCCCAAGCGCGGGCTAGGCGACAAGGCGGTCGAAAAACTTCATCGGCTTGCGCGGGCCGAGGCTATTCCCCTTGCGCTGGCGGCTGCCCGTATCCTCGATACGGATGAACTGACCCCACAGGCGCGGCGATCATTGGGCGCGTTCATCGGCGATCTTGCACGCTGGCGCGACCGGGCGGCGCAACTGCCGCATGCAGAGCTTGCCCGGCAGATTCTTGACGAAAGCGGCTACACCGCCATGCTTCAAGCCGAACGCACGGCGGAAAGCGCGGGCCGTCTCGAAAACCTGAACGAACTTGCCCGCGCTATGGAGGAATATGAGACGCTCGGCGCGTTCCTTGAGCATGTCAGTCTCGTCATGGACAATGAGGCGCAGGCGGAGGAGCGCAAGGTCACCATCATGACCATTCACGCCGCCAAGGGGCTGGAATTCGACACCGTATTCCTCGCCGGCTGGGAAGAAGGGATTTTCCCCTCGCAGCGCGCCCTGGATGAAGGAGGGCTGTCCGCCTTGGAGGAGGAGCGCCGCCTGGCCTATGTCGCGCTTACCCGGGCGCGGAAATCATGCACCGTCCTCCACGCCGCGAACCGCCGCATCTATGGTCAGTGGACCAGTTCCATCCCGTCCCGCTTCGTGAGCGAACTTCCCCCCGAACATGTGGAAGAAGAAAGCAGCATGGCAGGCGGCGCTTCCCTCTGGCGTGCCAACTGGTCGGAGCGCGCCGATCCTTTCGCCGATGTCGGGCGCGGCACCGGACGAGGCCCCGGCTGGCAACGCGCCCAACAGGGTGGACAATTCAGCCGCGAGCCCGTTCGAATTGTGGAGGCCCGCGCTTCCGCCATTTCACTGGGGAACAAGGGGCGTGATGACATGGCTGTGGGGCTGCGCGTCTTTCATCAGAAATTCGGTTACGGCACAGTGGCCGAGATTGAAGGCAACAAGCTGGAGATCGACTTCGAAACAGCCGGGCGCAAGCGGGTGATGGACAGTTTCGTCAATCTCGCCTGACGAGTGGCTACGAGAGAGCGAGAGAGGCGTGCATGGCCTGCCAAGCGTCGCTGTGCGGGAGCAGCGGCGACCTGATGCAGCAAGATGAAGGCTGTCGACAGCGGCCGCTCCAATGCGGCGCAGTTTACATGGCCGCCGACAGATGTCGTTCAATCATGTTTGCGACTATTTCAGCGTGCGTTTGTGCAAGATCGTGGTCCGCGCCGGGGATGACACACAACTGTGCGTTTGGGAAAAGCGCGGATAGCCGTTCTCCCACTGCAATCGGGCTGATCGGATCGTTATCGCCCCAGATTAGCAGCGCAGCGGCGTCGATTGACGGGATCCTGTCCGATAAGTCTTCTGTGGGATGGGCGATCCACGACGCAGCGCCGGGATAAGCGGCAAAATAGTCCGCCCGCCAATCCGAGCCACCAAGGTCTGCGACAGGCACCCCACCGGAGGTGACAACAAGAACAAGGCGTTTGACCATCATTGGCCTCGCGAGCGCGAGCCTGATTGCGATCAGGCCGCCCATCGATTGTGCGACGATGTTGACTGGCTCTCTGACATGATCCAGCACCATGTCCACGAGGTCATCCAACCCGTTTACTTGGGGATTTGCTGGTTCGTCACCAAGACCGGGCCAGCCGAAGAATACGCCATCCAGCCCGGCAAGGTCAGCAACCGGCTTCCAGAACGAAGCGCTCCCGCCAGCGCCGGGAAGGAAGAGGGTCTGTGTAGCGCAACTCGTCATCATGTCGATAAATAGGCTGGGCTGCACAAAGCCTGCAATCGGGATTGCAACGATCGCATAGTCCGTCCCTTGCTGGTCGTCGATCGACAATGTTTCACAGCCTGCGCCCCAAGCCGTCGAAAGTCCGCACTTCAACGAATTCAGCGCCAACGGCTCATACAGCCTGGCTGCCATAATATTACGGGAATTTGGTGGAGCCTAGCGGGATCGAACCGCTGACCTCCTGCATGCCATGCAGGCGCTCTCCCAGCTGAGCTAAGGCCCCGTCTCCAGCGAACAGAGAAAATCTCCCATCCGCTGACTTTCAGAAATGTCGGAAAGATGGTGGAGCCTAGCGGGATCGAACCGCTGACCTCCTGCATGCCATGCAGGCGCTCTCCCAGCTGAGCTAAGGCCCCGTCTCCATCTTGCTGCGCCGCTTGGGGCACGGCGCCTTGGGAGCGCTGCCTCTAAATGGCAGCGATCCCATTGGCAAGTGCAAAAATCAGTTGGAGCATTTTCCTTTTGAGCGAAAACGCTCCGTAGCTTTTTATACCGCATTTTCCATGTCGTTGACTGTCAAAGATCAACGCGAAAATGCTCTAGTTATCGTCGTCGCCACTATCCTTGGCGGCTTCAACGCCCAGGTCATCATCGCCGCCCAGATCGACGTCATTATCCGGCGAATCGCCATCGTCATCAACGTCCAGATCCAGGTCCAGATCGTCGTCCGCCGTCTCCCGTTCACCATCGGCGGTTTCGATGACTTTCTTGGGCGCCTCCTCGTAAGGCAGCGGCTGCTTCGACTTCAGCACCGGCTCGGGTTCCCAGGCGGTGCCGCAGTTGATGCAGGTGACCGGGTCATCTTTGCCCAGGTCATAGAAGCGCGTGGCGCATTTCGGGCAAGTACGCTTCGTACCCCATTCAGCCTTGACCATGTCCGGCCTTGTCCTTCTCGAAAGTGCTCAAACAGAAATCACGCGGCACGACATCGTCGTCCGCGAAGCGTCGCGCGCCTTGCCATAGCGAAACCGCGCTGTCAAAAGCCGGGCGCATTTTTTTCCCATTCCTTGTAACGGATCGCATGTGACCGCTTCCTCCGATCAGCCCACCCCCATGACCTTCACCGCCGCGCCGCCGCTGGCGGGCGTCATCACCGTGCCGGGGGACAAGAGCATTTCCCATCGCGCCCTCATGCTGTCGGCCCTTGCTGTCGGTGAAAGCCGGATAGAGGGGCTGCTGGAGGGGGAAGACGTACTTGCGACGGCCGCCGCCATGCGCGCAATGGGTGCCGCCATCCAACGCGATGATGACGGCATATGGCACGTCCATGGCGTTGGCGTAGGCGGATTGCTCCAGCCGCCGACGGCTCTCGACATGGGCAATAGCGGCACGTCCACCCGTTTGCTCATGGGGCTGATCGCCAGCCATGCCATCACCGTGACTTTCACCGGGGACGCCTCGCTCAGCAAGCGCCCCATGGCGCGAGTCACCGATCCGCTTTCCCGCATGGGCGCCAGCTTCGCGGCGAGCCCCGGTGAACGCTTGCCCCTGACCATGCGTGGCCTGTGCCCCGCCATTCCGCTCGACTACCGCCTTCCCGTTGCATCAGCACAGGTGAAGTCGGCCATTTTGTTAGCGGGCCTCAATGCACCTGGCGTCACGCGCATCGTCGAGCCTATCCCGACTCGCGATCACAGCGAGCGGATGCTCAAGGGTTTCGGCGCGGAACTGGACGTCGAAATCGAAAGCGACGGAACGCGCATCATCACCCTTCGCGGAGAGGTGGAGCTTCAGCCCCAGTCAATCATGGTTCCCGGCGATCCATCCTCTGCCGCCTTCCCGATGGTGGCGGCGCTGCTGGTTCCCGGCTCCCGCGTCACAATCACGAATGTGGGGCTCAATGCGACCCGTGCGGGATTGATTGAACTACTCCGCGCCATGGGCGGCGACATCCTGATCGAAAATCCTCGCGAAGTCGGCGGGGAGCCTGTCGGCGATCTGATCGTCAGCGCCTCCAGCCTCAAGGGTATCGAGCCAGATTCGGCCCTCGCCCCCTCCATGATCGACGAATATCCGGTGGCGTTCATTGCCGCGGCGCTGGCAGAGGGACGCAGCGTTTTTCGGGGTCTCGAAGAATTGCGCGTCAAGGAATCGGATCGCATCGCCACCATGGCCGAGGGCCTGCGCGCCATCGGCGTCGTGGTGAAGGAACTGGAGGATGGCATCGTCATCGAAGGAAGCGGGGGCAAACCACTGACAGGCGGTGGGCCAATCGCTACCCGGCTGGACCACCGCATCGCCATGAGCTTCGCCATAGCCGGCCTCATTTCGGCCAACGGTGTCACTATCGACGATATGCGGCCGGTGGCGACGAGCTTTCCCGGCTTCACCGCCCTGCTGCGCGCATTGGGAGCGCCTGCATGACCATTATCGCTGTCGATGGCCCTGCCGCTTCGGGCAAAGGCACGATCGCCAGAGCGCTGGCCTGTCATTATGGCCTGCCCTGCCTCGATACCGGGCTTCTTTATCGGGCGGTCGGACTTTCCGTATTGAAGGCAAGCGGCGATCCCGACGAAGAAGCTGACGCGCTGGCGGCCTGCGACTTCGACGACGCCCTGCTCGACGATCCTGCGCTGCGGAGCGAAGCCGTTGGCTCCCTCGCCTCCCGCGTTTCCGTTCACCCAAGCGTCCGGCAGGCACTGATCAAGCGTCAACGCGATTTCGCCTTGCAACCGGGGGGCGCCATCCTCGACGGACGGGACATCGGTACCGTCATCGCACCTGGCGCCGACGCCAAGATCTTTGTGACCGCCAGCGTCCATGTGCGCGCCCAGCGCCGCTACAATGACGCACAGGCACGGGGCGGTCATCCCGACATGGACAGCCTGATAGCCGATATCCAGGCACGCGACACGCGAGACATGAGCCGCGATCATGCGCCGCTCCGCATGGCGGAGGGAGCGGACTTGCTAGATACCAGCGATTTGACTATAGAAGCCGCCATCCAACAGGCGATCGCGCTTGTGGATGCCCAGCTTGAAGGTCGCCGAAAGGTCTGACCCGTCAAGGCGTGCGGTTTTTCCGCGCGCCCTTTTCGCTTTTCTTGCCGGCGCGTCCCACGCCTTGCCTTGGGGATGCCTGTGCCGCGTTCGGCGGCATGGGCGGTTTGGCCAAAGACCATCGGATACAACCGATTGGCCAGCAATGATGAGTGAAGGACCGACTTAATGGCCTCTGTGGCATTCCCCTCGCGCGACGATTTCGCCGCGCTTCTCAATGATTCTCTCGGTGGTGAGGATGGCGGCTTTGAAGGCCGCGTCGTCAAGGGCACCGTTACCGGCATCGAAAACGACCTCGCTGTCATCGACGTCGGCCTCAAGAGCGAAGGCCGCGTGCCGCTGCGCGAATTTGCCGCGCCGGGCCAGAAGGCTGACCTGAAGGTTGGCGACGAAGTCGAAGTCTATGTTGACCGCGTCGAAAACGCCCATGGCGAAGCGATGCTGTCGCGTGACCGCGCCCGCCGCGAAGCCGCCTGGGACAAGCTCGAAGCAGAATTCACCGAAAGCGCCCGCGTCGAAGGCGTCATCTTCGGCCGCGTCAAGGGTGGCTTCACCGTCGATCTCGACGGCGCCGTGGCGTTCCTCCCCGGCTCACAGGTCGACATTCGTCCGGTTCGCGACGTTACCCCGCTGATGGACATTCCGCAGCCCTTCCAGATCCTGAAGATGGATCGCCGCCGCGGCAACATCGTCGTGTCGCGCCGCGCCATCCTGGAAGAAACCCGCGCTGAACAGCGCAGCGGTCTCATTCAGACGCTGGCGGAAGGCCAGATCATCGAGGGCGTGGTCAAGAACATCACCGATTACGGTGCGTTCGTCGATCTGGGCGGTATTGACGGCCTGCTGCACGTCACCGACCTCAGCTACAAGCGGATCAATCATCCGAGCGAAATGATCAACATCGGCGACACCGTCCGCGTCCAGATCATCCGCATCAACCGCGATACGCAGCGCATCAGCCTGGGCATGAAGCAGCTCGAAAGCGATCCGTGGGAAGGCGCCGCTGCCAAGTACCCGGTCGGTGCGAAGCTGTCGGGTCGCGTCACCAACATCACCGAATATGGTGCGTTCGTGGAGCTGGAACCGGGCATCGAAGGTCTGGTCCACGTCTCCGAAATGTCCTGGACCAAGAAGAACGTCCACCCCGGCAAGATCGTTTCGACCAGCCAGGAAGTGGAAGTCATCGTCCTCGAAGTCGATCCGGAAAAGCGCCGCATCTCGCTCGGCCTCAAGCAGGCTCAGTCGAACCCATGGGACAGCTTCGCCGACAAACACCCGGTTGGCTCGACCGTCGAAGGCGAAGTCAAGAACGCAACCGAGTTCGGCCTGTTCATCGGCCTCGACGGCGATGTGGACGGCATGGTCCACATGTCCGACATCGCGTGGGGCATTTCGGGCGAAGACGCGCTGGCGCTGCACCGCAAGGGTGAGATGGTTCAGGCCGTGGTCCTCGACATCGATGTCGAAAAGGAACGCATCAGCCTGGGCATGAAGCAGCTTGAGCGTGGTGGTCCGGCCGCTGGCGGCACTTCGGCAGCTGCAGCAGGCCTGTCGAAGAACCAGACCGTTACCGTGACTGTGCTTGAAGTGCGCGATGGCGGCCTGGAAGTCCAGGCTGGCGAAGATGGCGCCACTGGCTTCATCAAGCGCAGCGACCTGGGTCGCGATCGCGACGAGCAGCGTTCGGAACGCTTCCAGATCGGTCAGAAGTTCGACGCGATGGTAACCGGCTTCGACCGGGCCAAGAAGCCGACCTTCTCCGTCAAGGCGCTTCAGATCGCCGAAGAAAAGCAGGCCGTCGCACAATATGGCTCGTCGGACAGCGGCGCATCGCTGGGCGATATCCTTGGCGAAGCGCTCAAGGCGAAAAGCGAAGGCTGAACCTTATACTTTTGATATATTGAAAAAAATGCTCGCCGGGCCGAATGTCCGGTGAGCATTTTTTGTATCGTTTTCGGACCGCAACGAATAAAATGAATCAATTGTCAACAATTTGCCGATTCTCTATAAAATAAACGGTGAAACCAAAAGGATGCGGGAGGGCCAAATGATCCGCTCTGAACTGATCCAGAAGTTGACAGACGAAAATCCGGAGCTCGGCCTTCAGGAGGTGGAGAGGATTGTCGATCTCTTTTTCAAGGAGATTGTCGATCGCCTGTCGACCGGCGGAAGGGTGGAATTGCGCGGCTTCGGCGCGTTCACGACACGAGCGCGAGAAGCACGAACGGGCCGGAATCCCCGCACGGGTGAACAGGTTCCCGTTTCTGCCAAGCGGGTGCCCTATTTCAAACCGGGCAAGGAAATGCGGGAACGTCTTAACAAGGCGCATGTCTGAACGCATTGCTTGACGTCCTGCCATCGAAGCCGCAGGGAAGCAGCGCGCGGACGTGGCGAAACCGGTAGACGCAGCGGACTTAAAATCCGCTTTCCCCTGGAAGTGCGGGTTCGAGTCCCGCCGTCCGCACCAATAATTCAATGAGCGAGTAGTAAGGGTATCCGCGCATCCCGAAGCATGCGGCGCGTAACCCCGCCGAAAACCAGTTCACGCAGGCGGCTGTGACCAAAGGCCCCCATGACTACCCAGTCCGCCGCCAATGCGCTGATGGCGCCCAGCAGAGCCGTCTCCACCGCTTCTCCATCACGCGACCAACTGTGCATCTGCGCGGGGATGGCATGACGGGAAAGATATTCCGGCACCTCCGTCGATGGAAATTCCCGTTTATCGGTTTCTTCCACCGTCACCACATGAACATCCTGTGTCCGCTGCAATAGGGGAATCGCGGCTTTGATGGCTGACGCGGCCTCATGCGATCCATCCCATGCCACAAGGGCGCGTCCCGGCATCTTAAAGCATTTCGCCGATTGCGGCATAGCCAGAACTGGCGTGCGGCCACCCAGCGCGAGATCGGAAACGATCGGCAGGGGATCCTTGAAATCCTTGCGCGGCCCTTCCGGCAAGGTCGCAACGATGATGTCGGACAGCTTTGCCGCCCGCAACAGCGCGCCGACGGTTTCACCATCGACCTGCCTCCAGTCCCAACTCACCCCTTCCCGCCTTAACCGATCTTCCACCTGCACGCGTAGCCTGTCATCGATCTCCCGCAATTCTTCGGTAATGACGGGAGCAAAAGCGCCGCCGCCATACATATCAGCCGCCACAAGATCCGGCGCCGATCGAACCTGTACGCATTGAATATGCGCCTTACAGCCGCGGGCGAGATCACAAGCCGCCTGAAGACGGCTTTCCGCTCCCTGATCGTCGTGGATATGCAGCAGAACCGATTTCATCGCTCCTCTCCTGGCTCAAATCCTCATTTTCTCCGTTCTCATGAATGAGGCATGCCGCCATTCATCAGCGGACTGTTCCCCTGTATAGCATATCAGCGCGAGACAGCGTGAGGTATCGCCATGCCTTCCTGACATGCTCGTGCGAAATATCCGCTTAATTCGGCATGTTTCGCGGGCATGAGGTCAATGCGAAGGTGCATTTCCATCTCCGCTTCTGCCATCCGCCTGCGATAAAGGCGCAAAACACCTTTGGAACACATCTGCCTTATCAGCGCGAAGAGGCGCTCCCCCTTCAACCCAGAAATGTCGGAGGCGTCGGCCACGGTATAAGGTACACGGTGCGAAGCGTGAACATAGATATCGGTCAGAATGCTGAGTTGAGGGTCGGGAAGCGATTGTGCGGCAAGGCGCGCCGAAACGGCCAAGGCTCCGAAATAGGCCGCGCGGGCAAATTCCCCACGCAAAGCCCGTGGCGGGTTGCTGTCCAGCGGCTCCCTGTCCCAGCGGAAATCCGTTCGGTTGCCCAATCCCGCTCCCTTGCTTGCTTCGTTAAGCGGCTTCGCGAATCTCGGTTGATTCATGACCCAGTCTCATCTGATGGTTGGTGCTCCACCAGAAATTGGCATCAAAATTCAAACCTCCGATTAGGTCTAGGCTCACCATATTATACGCAATTCATGCATTCCCCGGATGGTTACAAACCACGCAAGGAAAGCCATAATATACCGAAAAGGCGATCTTTTATTTGTAGTTAAATTGAGCGCATTTATGACACACGGCCACCCGCGTAAAATTCGGCAAACCTATTCTGCGTCGCTGCAACGACGCTCCAGATTCAGCAAATAAGTCTTTGCGCCAAGCCCGCCGGCAAAACCGGTCAAGGCGCCGTTCTTGCCCAGCACGCGGTGACAGGGCACGATGATGGAAATCGGATTGCGACCATTTGCCGCGCCCACCGCCCGATGAGCGGTCGGCTTGCCAATCCTGTGGGCGAGATTCTCATAGCTGCATGTCTCGCCGTAGCGAATATCGAGCAAAGCGCGCCACACAATCTGTTGAAAGACCGTCCCCGCAAAATCGAGCGGCAGTTGAAAATCGTGTCGCTCGCCCGCGAAATACTGGCCAAGCTGAATTTCCGCCTGCGCCAGAAAGGGATGGCTGCCGGATTCGCGCGATGCATCCAGAGGTACGCGCGCCGGATTGCCCTCTTCCCACAGAACCGCTTTCAGGCCCCGGTCGCTCGCCACCAGCTTGAGCTGTCCAACCGGAGACGCAATGACCTTATGTACCAACATGGTTTGCGATCAAAAATGCATGTTCATGGGAGCTTCTACTTCAAACCTCCGCCCATGGCCCGGTAAAGCTCAATCATATTGGCCGTCCGCGCCAATCGGGTGGCCAACAGGCTTTGTTCCGCGGCATAGAGCGCGCGCTGGGAATCCAGCGTTGTCAAAAAGCTGTCGATTCCTGCCCGGAATCGCGCCTCCGACAATGTGTAGGCAACACGAGCAGAATCTCTGAGCGATGTCTGGGCAGCCAGTTGATCCGTCATGGTGCCACGCCGGGCTAAAGCATCGGCTACTTCACGGAAGCCTGTCTGCACGCTCTTTTCATATGTGGCGAGCATCGCATCATAGGTGGCCCGCGCATATCGCAAATTACCCTGATTCCGGCCAAAATCGAAAATGGGCACGCTTGCCGACGGCGCCACCGACCAATAGTCGCTGCCGGACTTGAACAGGTTGGATAGCCCCAGGCTCATCGTCCCGAACGCCGCGGTAAGAGAGATATTGGGGAAAAAGGCCGCTCTCGCCGCGCCGATATTCGCATTGGCGCCGCGCAACTGATGTTCCGCCGCCGCGATATCGGGCCGTTTCAGCAAAAGTGAAGATGGCAAATTGTCGGGCAGGTTGCCCAGCACCACGTCGCCTTGTGGCATCGCCTCCGGCAAATCCTCCGCACCGATCGTCGTGCCAGCCAGAAGATTAAGGGCGTTTTGATCCTGCGCCACCAGCGTTGTCGCCTGCGCTATGTCGGATCGCGCCTGATCATAACTGGTCTGCGCCTGTCGCACTTCCAGTTCCGACGCGATACCCTTTGCAAAACGAGATTTCGTCAGCTCAAGCGTCTTGCCGAATGCCGATTCCAGATCGCGGGCGATCCGCAATCGTTCCTGATCGGTCGCCATGGTCATCCATGTCGACGCCACTTCCGCGATCAGCGCCGTCTGCGCGGCGTTACGGTTTTCGATGGATGCGAAATATTGCTCCTGCGCGGCTTTAGTGAGGTTCCTCACTCGTCCGAACAGATCGATCTCCCAGGCGGAAATACCAACGGAAGCAGAATAAACATCCGTGTTGTTCCGGTTTCCTTCCATACCGGGAAACTGCACTATGGGCTGTTCCTGATAGGTCGCGCTGCCATTAAGACCCACGGTCGGCAGGATATCGGCGCGCCGCACTTTGAACTGCGCGCGGGCCTGCTCCACATTGGCGAGCGCGACGCGAAGATCGCGGTTGTTCGCCAGTGTTGTGCCGATGACACGGGTCAGGCGCTCATCGACGAAGAAATCCTTCCAGGCCGTGTCGGCCGGAACAATTGCTTCTTGCGCGCCCGCATCAGCATAGGCCGCGCCCTCTGGGCTGGCGACGGGGACCGGCAGTTCGGGACGCACATATTTAGGCGCCATGTCGCAAGCCGACAGTGTCACCGCCAAGCCCATCGCCAAGAACGCTTTTCGCTTGAGACCGTTCATCTTCTATCAGCTTTCCTGAGGCCGCGTCGCGGCTTCGTTCTGAGAATTTTCCGACAGAGCATTATGCTGGCGGAACAGCCGCTTCACGACGGTGAAGAACACTGGCACAAAGAAGATCGCCAGTACCGTAGCGGACAGCATACCTCCAACAACAGACAGGCCGATTGCGTTCTGACCACCCGCGCCCGCGCCTGTGGACAAGGCCAGCGGCATAACACCGAAAATGAAGGCGAAGCTGGTCATCAAAATGGGCCGCAGGCGCAGCTTGCCCGCCTCCAGTGCCGCGCGAGCGGGAGGAAGCCCCTGCTGCATCTTCTCTTCTGCAAACTCCACAATCAGGATGGCGTTCTTCGCCGATACGCCGATTGTCGTGATGAGGCCGACCTGAAGGTAAATGCCATTATCCAGTCCTGACAGCCCCGCCATGAGAACCGCCCCGATCACGCCGAGCGGAACGACCATCATCACCGCCAACGGCACCGACCAGCTTTCATACAGTGCGGCAAGGCAGAGGAACACGATCAACATCGACAGGGCGTAAAGCGCAGGCGCCTGACCACCCGAGGTTTTCTCCTCATAGGAAATGCCGCCCCATTCGTAGCCGACCCCTGCCGGCAACTTCGCGGCGTATTCCTCCATGGCCTTCATCGCCTCGCCGCTGCTGACGCCGGGTGCCGGCGCGCCCATGATCTCCATGGAAGGAACGCCGTTGAAACGTTCCAGACGGGCCGGACCATAAATCCACTCCGTTGTACTGAAGGCTGACAGCGGAGCCATGGTTCCACTCGCCCCACGAACATGCAGGGCGCCGATGGAATCGGGCGTCGTGCGAAACGGCGCATCGGCCTGAAGATAGACCCGCTTCACGCGATTGCGGTCGATGAAGTCATTGACATAGGAACTGCCCAGCGCCGTGCTGATCGTGTCATTGACATCGGCCTGCGCCATGCCGAGCGCGCCGGCCGCCGCCTGATCGACATTCAGCTTCAACTGCGCCGTATCTTCCAGCCCATTGGGCCTTACCTGAACCAGCCGCTTGTCGGCCGCGGCCATGCTGAGCAATTGGTTGCGCGCTTCCAGCAGCTTTTCATGACCTATGCCACCCACATCCTTCAACTGGAAATCAAAGCCCGACGCGTTGCCAAGTTCCTGCACGGCAGGCGGCACCAGGGCAATGACCTTGCCCGCTGAAATCTTCCTAAAGGCGGCATTTGCGCGCTGCGCGATGGCATCCGCGCTATGCTCCTTACCCTTGCGTTCAGACCAGTCGCGCAGCTTTACGAATGCAATGCCCACATTTTGGCCCTGTCCTCCAAAACCGAAGCCCGAAATGCTGAAGACCGCCCACGCATTCTGCTTTTCATCCTTCAGATAAAAATCGCGCAACTTCCCCATGGTGCGTTCCGTTTCCTCAAGCGTGGCACCGGCCGGCAGCGAAACCTGGTTGATGATGCGCCCCTGGTCCTCCCCCGGAAGGAAGCCCGAAGGCAGACGCAGGAACAGGAAACCCATGCCGATGATGATCACAGCGTAGATCAGCATGGTCTTGCCCCAGTTCCGCTCGCATTTCTCGACGCCCGCTCCATAGTGGACGACACTGCGGTCGAAGGTTCTGTTGAACCAGCCGAAAAATCCCTTTTGCGCGCCATGGCCTTCGCGTTGGGGGCGCAGGATCGTGGCGCACAAGGCCGGCGTCAAAATCAACGCGACAAGAACGGAGAGGACCATCGATGACACGATGGTGATGGAGAATTGCCGGAAGATAACCCCGGTCGATCCGCCGAAAAACGCCATCGGAAGGAACACGGCCGACAATACCAGGCCGATGCCGATCAGCGCGCCGCTGATTTCGTCCATCGATTTCTTGGCGGCTTCCTTGGGGCTCAACCCCTCTTCCTGGATGATGCGCTCGACATTCTCGACCACGACGATGGCATCATCGACCAACAGGCCGATTGCGAGGACCATGCCGAACAGCGTCAGCGTATTGATGGTGAAGCCGGCGGCATATAATATGGCCAGCGATCCCAGCAAAACGATCGGCACGGCAATGGTTGGAATAAGGGTCGCACGCCAGTTCTGCAGAAATACAAACATGACGACGAAGACCAGCAGAACCGCTTCGACAAGGGTGTGGATGACCTGTTCGACCGACAGCCTGACGAATGTCGAATTGTCCACCGGGAAGTCATATTTCACCCAGGCGGGGAAGTTCTTCGAAAGCTCCGCGACCTTCGCCTTAACGGCTTCCACCGTGTCGAGCGCATTCGCGCCGGGCGCAAGCTTGATACCAAATCCCGCAGATGGATAACCGTTGAACTTGGCTCTGAAACTGTAATTCTCCGCGCCCAGTTCTATTCGTGCAACGTCGGAGAGATTGACCACCGACCCGTCACCGTTGCTGCGCAGCCTGATTTGCCGGAACTCTTCGGGTGTGCGAAGCCGCGACTGCGCCGTCACCGTGGCATTGAGGGCCTGACCGTCCGGCGAAGGGGTGCCCCCGATCTGTCCTGCGGAAATCTGCGCGTTCTGGGCCCTGATGGCATTTTTCACATCGCCTGTGGTAATCCCCAGATTCGCCATCTTATAGGGATCGAGCCAGATCCGCATGGCATATTGGGCGCCCAGCAACTGCGTGTCGCCTACCCCCTCCACGCGGCTCAATGGGTCCTGAAGGGTCGACGCGACCAAATCCGCCGCATCCATCTGATCATGGATGCCATCATCGGCATAGAGGGCCATGATCATCAGGAAGGTCGAACTGGACTTCGTAACCCGCAATCCCTGCTGCTGCACTTCCTGGGGCAGCAAGGGCGTGGCCTGCGCGAGTTTATTCTGAACTTGAACCTGCGCGATATCGGCGTTGGTCCCCTGTTCAAAGGTCAATGTAATGGCAAGATTACCCGCCGAATCGCTCGTCGACGAGAAATAGCGCAGATTGTCGATGCCCTTGAGCTGCTGCTCGATAAGTTGCGTTGTCGTGCTTTCCAGCGTTTCCGCGTTGGCGCCGGGATAAGTGGTGTTGATCGCAACTGTCGGCGGCGCAATTTCAGGAAACTGCGCCACGGCCAGCCGCTGGATGGAAAGCAGTCCGGCCAGCATGATGACGATGGCAATGACCCATGCAAAAATGGGCCTGTCGATAAAATAGCGTGCCATTATTTATCGCGCTCCGTTCGCAGGCCGCGTGATCTGTTGGGGCGCGCCCGGGCGAACGTCCGCGCCGGGGCGAAGATTGAGCAACCCTTCCACGATCAGGCGGTCGCCGGCCTTCAGACCACTGGTCACGATCCACTTGTCCCCCACGGCACGATCGACCTGCACGTCACGCGCTTCCACCTTGTTCTTGGCGTTCACGATCAATGCGGTGGCACGACCGCGCGCATCGCGCGTTATACCCTGTTGCGGCGCCAGGATCGCGTCACGCCGTTGCCCTTCGACAAGTTTGGCGCGAACATACATGCCCGGCAGCAACAGGCCGTCGGGATTGGCGAAGGTCGCCCGCAATGTGACGGCGCCGGAACTTGGGTCGACGGTCACCTCTGAAAACTGCAGCCTCCCCTCAATCGGATAAACGCTGCCATTGGGGAGCAGAAGTTGCACGCGCGCGCCATCGGCTTCATTGACTCCGCCGCGCTGCATCGCCTGCTTGAGGTTGATGATGTCGGCGGCGGACTGCGTCACGTCGACATACACCATGTCGGTCCGCTGGATGGTGGCGAGCGGGTCCGCCTGACCTGTCTGCACAAGCGCACCCGGCGTGAACAGGGAGCGACCGATCCGGCCGGAGATCGGCGCCGTGATACGAGTGAAATTCTGGCTCACTTGTGCCGCCTGAACGGCTGCACGCTGTGCGGCGACGTCAGCGCGCGCCTGTTGCGCCGCCGCCATGGCGTTATCGGCCTCCTGACGGCTGACGGCGTTGATCCCGACAAGTTCCCGGTAGCGCTGGGCCTGCAGGCCCGTAGCGGTGATCGAGGCTTGCGCCCGGGCGAGATTGCCCTGCGCCTGCGCGAGCGCGGCGCGATATGGCGCGTCGTCGATCTCATAGAGGACTTGCCCCGCCTTTACATAGCCACCTTCGGTAAAAAGGCGACGGCGGATCACGCCGCTGATCTGTGGTCGCACCTCGGCCGTTTCCATGGCCGCAATTCGTCCCGGCAGCTCAGTCGTCAACGGAGCGGTTTCGGCTTTCAACGTCACCACGCCGACGGCTGGCGGCGGCGGAGCCGGCGGCGCTTCCTTACCACAACCGGTAAGGGCCAGAGCCGACGCACAAGCCACCAGTCCGATGAGTGTCCCCTTTTGCATCGTTGCCTATCCGTTTCGATGGAGTTTGTCATATCTGGAATGAACATTCATTCCGCTTGCCCGACAGGTAAGAAACTGGCATTATCAATTCAAGGGTAAAAGCGGGGTCAAGAAGAAAAATGGTTGCAGTGCAGCAGGAACGGAGCGGCCGGGAGCATATTCTGAATACCGCGCGTGATCTGTTTTCCACGCATGGCTTTCATCAAACCTCCATGGCCGAACTTGCTACCGCCGCAAAAGTTTCGGTCGGACAAATCTATCGGCTGTTCAAGGGCAAGGAAGATATCATAGAAGCCCTGATCGGCATGGATATGAATGACCGTATCGAGAAAATTGATATTCTCCGCCTCCGCCTCAAAGCAGGTGAGATCGATATCGAACAGACATTTGAGCACCTCTTTCTGCTGAGTCTTCGCGACAAGGATGAGGCCCTGTCATTCGATATTCTGGCCGAAGCGCTACGAAACCGGCCTGTAGGGGAAACCGTGAGCGCCATGTGCCAACAGTTTCGTCGTTTTCTACGCGATTTTGCATGTATAGCCAACCCGCACCTGTCAGGAGAAGCGCTTGACGGAGCGGAAGAGGTCATCCTCGCCTCCATCTTCGGCATGGGGCATCGAAGCCTGTCTTTGCCGAATTTATCCAACGAATGCACGGCCCGTCGCGCGGCACAGATGATCGTCGCGGCGCTGAAGGCTACTCGCTAGCTTTTTTCGCCATTGTCGACACCCCTTTTTGCTGCGTCGCAACAATGCGCCCCTGTTGTTCCCTCCCTATCGGCCGGCCCTTGCCGATAGGGATGTCTTTTTCGCCTCGCGACTCACTTTGGCTAACTATTGGGCAGCGACACCTTCCGGCAATACCACCGCGGACCAGCTCTTCGCGGGCACAAGATATTTTGCGGCCAGCTTTTGAATGTCGCCCGGCGTGACGGTCAGCATATCCTGCGCCATGGTCCGCATCGCCTCGACATAGCGGGGATCATGGGTCGCGCCTTCCATCTGGTTCATCCAAAAGGCATTCCCCGTCCCCGCCCGCATCAATAACTGCTGCATAGGGGCCACCGCACGCTGCAATTCGTCCTGCGTCACCGCCGTCTTGGCAAGATCGGTGGCTGTTTCCTTCACGACATCGTAGAAATAATTGACCCGATCGGGCCGCACCTGGCTCGACACCAGGATGTAACCGCCGCTTTCATAGGAAAATGGCCAGTTGTTCTGAACGGTGGGCGAATAGGCCGAACCCTCCGTGGAACGCAGTTTGTCGAACAGCCGGTCATTGAAGATCTGGGTCAATATCTCAAGCTGTCGCGCCTCTTTGGTAAGGGCAAAGCCGCCAGAGGTCGGCCACGCCATGACAGCGGCGGCTTGTTCCTTATCCCCTTCGTGACGCAGAATGATCGGCTTTTCTACATGGGCGGGAAAGCGCATGACACGGTTCGCGGCGGGAACGGGCTTATCGGGGCGGGCGGGCAGAGCGCCGAATGTCGCGCCAATCGCCTTGATCGCGTCCTCGGCATTCACCTGCCCGAACAATTGCACTTCAATCGGACCGGAGGCCAGGATCGGCTCCCACGTCGCACGGAAGTTTTGGGGAGAGAGCTTTTCGATCTCCTCGCGTGATGGCGTGCGGAAACGCACATCCTTGTCATGCAGCAGCCAGTTGAGATCGCGGCCCAGCACTGAGTCAGGGGATCGCGACATCGCATCATAGGCGACCATCGCGCCGGTCTTGACGCGCGCTATGGGGGCTGGATCCCAACCGGGCGCCCCCAATTTCGTCGCGAACAGGCGCAGTTGGTCTTTATAGTCGGCGGGTCGGGTCACCGCCTGAAATTCAAAAGCATCATCGTCGATGGAGAACTGCATCCCCATCCGGCGACCATTGGTCAGGTCGTCCAGTTCACGCTGACCCAGCTTGCCGATCCCGCTCGCCACCAGAGCATAGTCGGCGGCCCAGCTCGGCACCGGCTTCGTCGGAGAGAAGGCCTGCTGGCCATGACCGAAGCGGACGTTGATCCGCACTTTTTCGGTTTCCGCGTCATTGGCGAACAGCGTCAGCTTGACCCCATTGGAGTAAGTGATGCTCTCCATTCCCTTAAGGCCGATGGGTGTGCGTGACACGACTGTGCCCGGAGGCCCCAGTGGCGGCAGGTCGTCCATCGTCACGAGCTTGTCGGCCAACCGCGCATTGGCCGCCGCCTGAACCGGCGCCGCCACTGCGGAGGCCAGTTCCGCATCCAACCCCGGCTGCGCCTTCCCCGTCACCAGCAGAGCACGAAACACGCCTGCTGAAAACAGCCTGCGGGTGGAATCGAGAATCTTCTCCGGCGTCATGGCAGGCTTGCCGGAACGGAATATGTCCAGCGCAGCCTGCGGACTGACCGTTGTTTCGCGGATGTCGACTGCACTCACCAGATCGCTCGCCTGTTTCGCACCCGCTTCGGTATCGGCGTTCTCGACCTGAATCGCTAACGCTGTGTCCATCTGGGCATATTCGCGGTCGATTTCCTGCTGGCTGGGCGGCGTTGCCTTCGCATCTTCTATGATGGCACGGACATCCTGCAATGCCTTCTGCCAATTTTCGCCGGAAGGCAGGATGGTGACGAAGGTGCCATCGGCGGAACGGCTGACATCCTGTTGATCCGCGCCAGCCTGAAGAAAGCTGCCACCGCTCCGCGCTGCTGCTTCAAGGCGGCGGCTGACGATCTGAAGCGCCAGCATGTCGGTCAGCTTGTCCTGGTTGTAGAGGATCGTGTCAGCGCGCGGCTTCCATGGCCGCAACCATGCCATGGTGACGCCCATCGGAATGCCCGGCTCCACGGCGATGGCGGTGGCTGGCGCCTTGGGATCAGGCGCGCCGAAATCAGGGATCGGAGCGCCCTTCCCCGCCATGGCCCAGGTGCCAAAATTATCCTTGATAAGCTGTTCGGCAAGCGCGGGATCAATGTCTCCTGCAATGGCTATCACGGCGTTTTCCGGGCGATACCAACGCTGGTGGAAAGCTTCCATCTTCGCGGCGGTCACGGCATTGAGCGTCGCCACTGTTCCGATGGGGCTATGTTCGGCAAGCGGCTGGCCGGCAAAGAAATGCTTTCGGCTGGCATCGGAAATCCGCATCTGCGGGCCGTCGCTTTCGCGGCGTTCGGCAAGGACGACTGCGCGTTCCGCATTGACGGCGCTGTCCACTATATTGGGATCGATCATCATGCCTGCGAGGATCTTGAGGCTTTCGCTAAGACTCGCCTGCGTGGCCTGTGGCAGGTCGAGCGCATAGGTGGTGCCGGTAGGCGTCGTCTGAGCATTGCTGTCGCTGCCGAAGGTGACGCCAAGACGCTGCCAGATGCGCTTGGATTCGCCGTCCGGCACATGGCGCGATCCCCGGAAGGTCAGATGCTCCATGAAATGCGCGTAACCAAGCTCGTCGGCATGTTCCATCAGCGACCCGGCGTCCATCCGCAGGCGAACGGAGACCTGCCCCGGCGGGACGCCATTGCGGCGGATGGCGTAGCGCAGACCGTTGGAAAGCGTGCCGAAGCGCCATGCCGTGTCGATCGGCACATCGCTGTTTTCATAGAGCCAGGGGCGGGTTTCGGTCGTTGTGGAACCTGCCGTGGCGGGCGCGGAGGGCGTTTCCGTTCGAGCCGCCAATGGCGCGGGCGCGCCGGCGAGCAGAAGGGCGAGGACGGATAGCGAAGCGGCTGAACGCCGAAAGGAAAAAGTCATAGGCCCGGGAGCCTAACGACATTTTCCTGAATGACCACTGACAAAGCGCCGCGACGAACGGGAAGCGCGGCGCCTGGCCTCGCGTATCCCTTTCAGGATGCGCCTTTTCCTTGCGGGGTGCTGATCCTGTATAACGGCGAACAGGAACGAACAGACCGCAGAGCGGCTATTAATTGTGCTCCCACTTCCGCAGGAGCACCCGGACAGGGGGCAGCCCTTAACGCTGCACCGTCCGCTGCACCGCGCCCTTATGCGCGCCCACGCCGCTGCGGCGGCGACGGAAAGGCTTTTTCTTCGCGGGCGCCGCATCGCCATCGGGACGATGGGCGCGGTCGGGCGTGCCGCGCTGTTGCTTCTGCTGATCCTGATAGCGGCGCTGGCCATCGGCGCGCTTCGCCTGCTGTTCGGAAGTCTGCGGCTTGCCCTTGCGCGGGGGCGCGGGCTTGGGGAGGTTGCGAACCGCTTCCATGAAATTTTCAGGCAACGGCACGATCTCCAGCTTGACTTTGGCGGTTCGCTCGATGGCCTTGAGATATGGCCGCTCATCATCCGCCACGAAGCTGATCGCGATGCCTTCCGCGCCCGCGCGGGCCGTCCGGCCGATGCGGTGGACATATTGCTCCGGCACGTTGGGCAGCTCGAAATTGATGACATGGCTCACGCCCGACACATCGATGCCACGCGCGGCGATGTCGGTCGCGACAAGCAGTTTCACATGACCGTGGCGGAAAGCCTGAAGCGCGGTCGTGCGCTGGGCCTGGCTCTTATTGCCGTGGATGGCGACCGCCTGGATGCCCGCCCCTTCCAGGAAACGCACGACGCGATCCGCGCCATGCTTGGTGCGGGTGAAGATGAGGGCGCGGTCGATCGGCTCGTTCTTGACCGTCAGGGTCAATAATGCCTGTTTTTCCGCCTGATTGACGAAGCTTGCCCGCTGGAGGACGCGTTCGGCCGTCGTGGATTGTGGCGCGACGCTGACCTTCACCGGATCGTTCAGGAACTGCGCGGCGAGCGCCTCGATCTCCTTGGGCATGGTCGCGGAGAAGAACAGGTTCTGCCGTTCCTTCGGCAGCAGCTTGGCGATACGCCGCAGCGGGTGGATGAAACCCATGTCCATCATCTGGTCGGCTTCGTCGAGGACGAAGATTTCCGTATCCTTGATGGTGAAGGCCCGCTGGTCGAGCAGGTCGAGCAGGCGGCCCGGCGTCGCAACGACGATGTCCACGCCACGGCTCAGCGCCTTGATCTGGCGATTGATGGGCACGCCGCCGAAGACGACTTCGACCGAAAGTTTCAGAAAACGGCCATAGTCGCGGAAACTCTGCGCGATCTGCGCGGCAAGTTCGCGGGTGGGCGAAAGCACCAGCATCCTGCAGCCATTGAGCGGCGTCTGCTTCGGATTGCGGGCGAAATGGTCCAGGCTGGGCAGCGCAAAGGCCGCCGTCTTGCCGGTGCCGGTTTGGGCAATGCCGCACAGGTCGCGGCCTTCCAGCAGGACCGGGATCGCCTTTTGCTGGATCGGCGTGGGGGTCGCGTAATTTTTGGCGGCCAGCGCCTTTAGAATCGGTTCGGCAAGGCCAAGTTCGGTGAATTGCATCAAGATGACTTCCATTACAAAGCCCGCGCCTTCGCAATATGCGGGCACGGGGCGGGTGGCGAAACGACCCGCGTGAAAAGGGAAGCCTCAAAACGAAAATATAAGGACTGCTCTGGCGCTGTCCCTGCGCCGCATTCATTCATGCGCGGGGACGTTCACGCCGCCAGAGGCGGGAGCCATCGGCTCCTCGGTCGAGCGCATATGATGTAAATATAAGGAAAAAGCAAGCAGCCACCGCAATCGGGGCGGTGGTCACTCAATGGATTGGACGATTCAGAGCGAAACCTCTGCGTGTTTTTCTTGCATCCCTCTGCGCGCATCGCCGCCGAACAACTTGCGGAAAAGACCGCCGGCGCCGCTGTCCGCCCGCCAGATTTCCGCCGTGCCCAGATCGAAACGCAACATCAGCAGATCGGGATCGTCCCGTCCGCCCGAATACCATGCGGCGACATCGTTCGACCAATAACGGTCGATGATGGCAGGATCGCTTTCCGGCGTCAGGATTCCATCAATGCAGGCGAAAAGATCATGGTCCTTCGCCGCGAACTGGGCCATGGCCCGTCCGCCCGACGCCAGCCGGTTTCCCTTGCTGGAATAGAACCAGAAACAGCGATGGGCGTTGGCGTCCAGTTGCGCCGTCATCGGCATGGCGTGATCCTGCGTTCCTTGCAGAGTCACCATCAGAAAAGGACTGCGGGACAACTCTTTCCAGAAACGTTCCCGAATTTCGGCCTCGGTGCTCATGCGCCTTCTCCTCTCCATGGGGTCTTGTCGTCAATGTCCGCGATGGGGGGAAGTTCCACCGGCGCTTGATCTTCGGCCCTTCCGACGCCACATAGCACGCATGTTGATCGAGACTGAAAACACGCCCAATCCGGCAACCGTGAAATTTCTGCCTGGCCGCGCCGTCATGGGCACCGGCACGCGCGACTTCGCCAGCCCGGAGGAAGCCGAGGCATCTCCGCTAGCCGACGCCCTGTTCGGGCTGGGCGACGTGACCGGCGTCTTTTTCGGAAGCGACTTCATTTCCGTCACCATCGCGCCGGGCGCGGAATGGAACGACGTTAAGCCTGAAATACTGTCCATCCTGCTCGATCATTTTTCAGCGAACATGCCGCTGTTCGCACCCGGCAGCGCGGCAGGCATCGCCGTTCCTGCCGAAGAGGATGATTTTTCCGACGATCCCGAAGATGCCGAGATCGTCGCGCAGATCCGCGAGTTGATCGACACGCGCGTCCGCCCGGCGGTTGCCAATGACGGCGGTGACATCGTCTATCGCGGCTTTGACAAGGGCACGGTCTATCTGCGGATGCATGGCGCCTGTTCGGGCTGCCCCTCCTCCACCGCGACGCTGAAGAACGGCATCGAGCAGCTTTTGAAGCATTATGTGCCCGAAGTGACTGAAGTCCGCGCCATCTGAGGCATTGCGCCGACGCTATTATCACGGCATTTGGCAAATCGATACGGATCGATTAACCGCAGGTGATGCCGACGGCCGGCGGCGGCTCCAGGGAGTTTTGTTTGCGACTGCTTGTCATTGACACCGCGACACAGGCGCTGTCCGTCGCGCTGCTGGATGACGGGGTTGCCGTGGGACGCTTCCATGAGATTGTCGGGCGCGGCCATGCCGAAGCGTTGCTCCCCGTTATCGCCGCCCTGCCCGATGGCGGGCGCGCCGATGCGATCGCGGTGGATGTGGGACCGGGCAGCTTCACCGGCGTCCGCATCGGGATTGCGGCGGCCAAGGCGCTGTCGCTTGCCTGGCGGATTCCGATTCATGGCTATAGCGCGCTGGCGCTGACCGCGGCAAAGGCCGCGCAAACGCATGAGGGAGGACTGCTGACGGTCACCCTCACCGGCGGTCACGGCGAACTATTCTGGCAATGCTTCGCCGCGGATGGACTGACACCCCTTACGCAGCCTGCTTCCACTCCGATTACCGCGCTGGCGGAACAGACCGGCGATTCCATCTTTTACGGGCCAGGCGCGGATGCGCTGGTCACGGCGAAGGGCATCGGAACCGCCGTCACCCTATATCCCGATGCTGCCGATTATCCTCTGATCGCGCAGCTTCCACCTTTGCCGCCCACGCCGGTATATGGTCGCGAGGCGGACGCGCGCCCGATGGCGCAGGGGACGGCGTCATGATGCCCGACATCGTCTTCGACACCTATGATGAAGGCGAGCGCAACGCGCTGGCTGACGCCATGGAGATCATGGTCCGCGCTTTCGACCCGGTCTATGGCGAAGCCTGGACGCTGCCGCAGATCTCCGGCGTCATGCTCATGCCGGGAACCTGGCTTACCATCGCCCGGCTGGACGCCATACCGCTGGGGTTCGCGCTGGTCCGGTCCGTGCTCGACGAATGCGAGTTGTTGCTGTTGGCCGTCGATCCCGTGTGGAGAGGCCGGGGCATTGGCGATGCCCTGCTCGCCAGCAGCCTGTCCACGGCGCGCCGTAGGGGGATCGCTTCCATGAATCTGGAAGTGCGCGCCAGCAACAGCGCAATCAAACTTTACGAAAAGTTCGGATTCGAATATGTACATCGCCGCCCTGGTTATTATCGCGGCAATGATGGCCAACTTCATGACGCGTTGAGTCTACGGCTGGACATGATGATTTGACCTGCCCCCTTGCCAGATTAGGCAGGAAAGTATAGCGGACGGTCGCCGCTCATCCATCAGCTTCCGGCAGGGCGGGTCGCATCTAGTTCAAGCCTTTTCAGGAAAAAGAAAATGGAAAACGAATCCGCCCAGAAAGAACTGCTGATTACTTTGACGTCGGATATTGTCGCCGCGCATGTTTCCAATAACAGCGTTGCCGTTTCGGACGTCGCGGTGCTTATTCAGAATGTCCACGCGGCCCTGACCAATTTGTCGACCCCCGTCCCCGCTCCGGAAGTAAAGCCCGAGCCTGCGGTTTCGGTGCGCTCTTCCATCAAGCCGGATTATATCATCTGCCTGGAGGACGGGAAAAAGCTCAAGATGCTCAAGCGCCACCTGATGACTCATTATCAGATGACGCCGGACGATTATCGCGCCAAATGGGGCCTGCCTGCCGATTATCCGATGGTCGCGCCCAACTATGCCGAACAGCGCCGCACATTGGCGAAAAAGATTGGTCTTGGCACGAAACGCCGCCGCCCCCGCGGTAAATAACGGACGACCTGACGCCGCAATTGAAAAGCGATGTCGAAAGAAATGAGCGTTTCCATCCCATATGGAACCGCTTCGGGGGAGAGGCATGGCCGCTCCCCCTTTTACCTAACGGCAAAAGGCGTTAGGCTTGAATCTATCCTATCCCATTCAGCCGGCGAACAAAGATGAACCGCAAGATCGACGTAGAAGCCCTTTGCCATGAAAAGGGCCTTCGCATCACTGAACAACGCCGGGTAATCGCTCAGGTCCTGAGCGAAGCGGAGGACCATCCCGATGTCGAGGAATTGCATCGGCGTTCCGCCGCAGTCGACCCCGGCATCTCCATCGCCACGGTTTACCGCACCGTTCGTCTGTTCGAGGAGGCCGGCATCCTCGACCGGCATGATTTCGGCGACGGTCGCGCCCGCTATGAAGCGGCGCCCGAATCCCACCACGACCATCTGATCGACGTGGAAACCGGCAATGTGATCGAATTCGTCGATCCTGAACTGGAACAGCTTCAAAAGCAGATTGCCGAAAAGCTGGGTTTCCGCCTGGTCGATCACCGCATGGAACTCTACGGCGTGGTGATCGACCGCAAGAGCTGATCGCTTGGGCCGGATACGCCGTTTCTTGCGCCTGGGCGCGTTGACGGCCAGCCTCTTTCTTTGCCTTGCGCCCCATTTGTTGTGGCGGCTTTTCCGGCGGCCGTCGCCCTGGCCTCGCCGCTTCCTTGCCCTAGCCGCCCGATCCGTGGGCGCGCGGGTGCAGGTGGCGGGAAAGCCGGTTTCCAGCGACCTGTTCCTGATCGCCAATCATGTAAGCTGGGTCGACATATTGGCGCTAGGCGGCGCGACCGGCGCCGCCTTCGTCTCGCATGACGGCGTTGCCCGTTGGCCTGTGATCGGCTGGCTGGCCGCCCAGAATAATACGCTGTTCGTCTCGCGCGAAAAGCGTGGTGGGCTGGCGGGACAGATCGAAGCGTTGCGGGCGGCGATGATCGGGCATCAACCCGTGGCGATTTTCCCCGAGGGGACGACAGGTGACGGCCGCTCCCTTCTGCCCTTCAAGCCCACTCTGCTGGCAGTCCTGCTGCCGCCACCCCGCGATGTGATGATCCAGCCTGTGCATATCGACTATGGCCGCGCCGCCCCCGACATTGCGTGGCATGGCAATGAATCGGCGGGAAGCAACGTGAAACGGTTGCTGGAACGCCCGGGAAGCCTGGACGTAACGCTGCGTTTCCTTGAACCTTTCGATCCCACCGGATGCGGCGACCGCAAGGTCATCGCCGCCATGGCGCGCGAACATATTGTCGCGAGCATCGCGATGCACCTGCCGCCTTCCGCTGATGGCCATGGCACTGTATAGCTGGATCGCATGAATCGTAACGACACGCCCCCAAAGCCAGACAAAGCCCCGGCCACCTTCCACGTCAAATCCTTCGGCTGCCAGATGAACGTCTATGATGGCGAGCGCATGGCCGAGATGCTGGGCGAGCGCGGCATGACCCCCTCAGCCGAGGGCACGGAGGCGGACCTCGTTATCCTCAACACCTGCCACATTCGCGAAAAGGCGGTGGACAAGGTCTATTCCGATATCGGCCGCCTGCGCCGGGAGGACGGCACGCGGCCGATGATCGCGGTCGCGGGCTGCGTCGCGCAGGCCGAGGGCAGCGAGATCAGCCGCCGCGCGAAGAGCGTCGACATCGTCGTCGGCCCGCAAGCCTATCACCGCCTGCCGGACCTGATCGACAAGGCGGGTCGCGGCGAGGAAGCGGTGGACACCGACATGCCGCTCGCATCCAAATTCGGCGCCCTGCCCGCTCGGACCAAGCAGGCGCGGCCCACCGCTTTCCTTACCATTATGGAAGGGTGCGACAAATTCTGCACATACTGCGTGGTGCCCTATACGCGCGGCGCGGAGATCAGCCGGTCATGGGACGCAATCCTCGAAGAGGCACAGGCGCTGGTCGACGGCGGCGCGCGCGAAATCACGCTGCTGGGCCAGAACGTCAATGCCTGGACGGGCGAGGACAGCAAAGGCCGGATGCAGGGGATGGACGGCCTTGTCCGCGAACTGGCGAAGATCAACGACCTTAAACGCATCCGCTACACCACCAGCCATCCCAACGACATGAGCGACGGCCTGATCGCCGCCCATGGCGAGGTGGAAAAGCTGATGCCCTTTCTCCATCTGCCGGTGCAGTCGGGCAATGACCGCATCCTGAAAGCCATGAACCGCAGCCACAGCGCGGACAGTTATTTGCGGATCATCGAGCGGGTGCGGGAAGCGCGGCCCGACATCGCGCTGTCGGGCGACTTCATCGTCGGCTTCCCCGGCGAGACGGACGCGGAGTTCGAAGATACTCTGAAGATCGTCGAGCAAGTGCGCTATGCACAATGCTATTCCTTCAAATACAGCTCCCGCCCCGGCACGCCCGCCGCCGACATGGACGGCCAGATTCCGGCCGAGGTGATGGACGAGCGGCTGGCGCGGCTTCAGGCGCTCATCAACCAGCATCAAGTGGCGTTCAACACCGCCACCATAGGCCGCGGCACGGACATATTACTGGAGCGCAAAGGCCGTTATCCCGGCCAGCTCATCGGTAAGACGCCGTGGCTTCAGTCGGTCCATGTCACCGCGCCGGACCTTGCCATCGGCGACATGGTGGAAGTCGATATCGTCAGCGCCGGTCCCAACAGTCTGGCCGGTGAACCCAGCAGGAGGAAAGCCGCTTGAACCAAAGCCTCGTCAATCCCGCACCGGCGGGAAACCATCTCCCCCGACCATGGCGATGCGCCCTGACACAGAGATGGAAGACGAGCGAGGGAGGCTGCTGACATGAGTAAGAAACCGCATCAACGGGCCGAAGCGGGCGAACGCGCGCGGCTCGAAGTCACCTTTGAGCGCCCGCACCTTCTGGGCGCACTGTTCGGGCAATATGACCAGAACCTCGTGGCCATTGAAAACCGGCTGGGCGTCTATATCGCCGCGCGCGGCAACAAGCTCCAGATCGAGGGCGACGCCGAAGCCGCCGCCCGCGCCCGCGACGTGCTGACCGGCCTCTACAACCGCATCGCCGCGGGGCAGGAGATCGACGGCGGCGCGGTGGAGGCCGTCATCGCCATGTCCGCCGAACCGACGCTGGACGGCATCATCCGCCATGACGTCGCCGAACCGCCCAAGGTGATGATCCGCACGCGTAAGAAGACCATCGTGCCGCGCTCCGCCACGCAGGTCACTTATATGGAGGCGCTGACGCGAAACGACATCATCTTCGCGCTGGGACCGGCAGGCACGGGCAAGACCTACCTAGCCGTCGCGCAGGCGGTGAGCCAGCTTATCTCCGGCTCGGTCGACCGCCTCATCCTCTCCCGCCCCGCCGTGGAAGCGGGCGAACGGCTGGGCTTCCTGCCCGGCGACATGAAGGAGAAGGTCGATCCCTATCTGCGCCCGATCTACGACGCGCTTTACGACACGCTGCCCGCCGAACAGGTGGAACGGCGCATCGCATCGGGTGAGATCGAGATCGCGCCGCTCGCCTTCATGCGCGGGCGGACGCTCTCCAACGCCTTCATCGTGCTCGACGAAGCGCAGAATACCACCGTCGCGCAGATGAAGATGTTCCTCACCCGCTTCGGCGAGAACAGCCGCATGGTGATCTGCGGCGACCCGCGTCAGGTCGACCTACCTCAGCCAGGCATTTCCGGCTTGGCCGACGCCGTGTCACGATTGCAGGGCGTGGAGGGAATCGCGGTCGTGCCCTTCAATGTCGGCGATGTCGTACGTCACCCGGTCGTCGGGCGCATTGTCCAGGCTTATGAGGGGCCCGATGCTTGATATTGCCATAGTGCTGGAAGATGGCTGGCCGGGCATCGATTGGGAGGAACTGGCCGAACGCGCCGTGACCTCGGCCATCGTGCACAGCCCTTATGCCGAATTTGTGCAAAGTCCCGTTACATATGAGATCGCGGTCAAGCTGACCTCTGATGAGGAGGTGCATCAACTGAACCGCAACTATCGGGACAAGGACAAGCCGACCAACGTGCTGTCTTTCCCCATGGTGCAACGCGACCTGTTGGAGGGCACCGCGAATACCGACGATGGCGAGGTGCTGCTGGGCGATATCGTGCTGGCCGAAGGCGTCTGCGCCCATGAAGCGCAGGGCAAGGGCATCTCCATCGCCGATCATGCCGCGCATTTGATCGTGCATGGGACTTTTCATTTGCTGGGATATGACCATATGGTCGATGCCGAAGCCGAGGCGATGGAAGCGCTGGAAATCCGTGCGCTCGCCAGCCTTGGCCTGCCTGATCCCTATGGGGATCGCGAAACAGGGGTTTAGGAAGATTATGGCTGAGGGCAGCCCGAAGGACGGCAATGGCAACGGCTCCAAGGAACCGGACAGTAGTAGCCATGAGGGCGGTTTATGGAGCGGCCTGAAGGCGCTGCTCTTCGGGGAGGATGAGGGGCACAGCCTCCGGCGCGAGTTGGAGGAGGCACTCGACGAATATGACGAGGATGAGGAGCACGGCGCGCCCTCCCCCTCCAAAGGCGACCTGTCGGCAATCGAACGCCAGATGGTCCGCAACCTTCTCCATTTCTCCGAACATACGGTCGATGACGTCGCCGTCCCGCGCGCAGACATCATCGCCATTGAGGAAAAGGCGAGCTTTGCGGAACTGTCGGCGCTGTTTGCGGAAGCCGGGCACAGCCGCATCCCGGTCTATCGGGAAACGCTCGACACCATCGTCGGCATGATCCACATCCGCGACGCCTTCGCCATAATGGCGGGCAAGTCACCGATGCCCGATACGCTGGAACCTCTGATCCGGCAGCCACTCTATGTGCCTGAAAGCATGGGGGCGCTGGATCTGCTCGCCGAAATGCGGGCGAAGCGGACCCATCTTGCCATCGTGCTGGACGAATATTCGGGGACCGAGGGGCTACTGACCTTCGAAGATTTGGTCGAAGAAATCGTCGGCGAGGTCGAGGATGAGCATGACGAGGAGCCCGAAGCGATGCTGGTGCCGCTGGAAGGTGGCCTGTGGGAAGCGGACGCTCGCGCCGAGTTGGAGGATGTGGCCGAGGAAATCGACGAGAAACTGGGCGACGTCGAGGAAGATGTCGACACGCTGGGCGGCCTTGCCTTCGTGCTGGCGGGCCATGTGCCAGAACCCGGCGAAATCGTGGAGCATCAGCAAAGCGGCTGGAAGCTGGAGGTGCTGGCCAGCGACGGACGCCGGGTGACGCGTCTGCGGCTGCACCCGCCGGTCGAGAAAGTGGAAGAGGAAGAAGCTTAGGGCACTATCGGCCTCGACCCGCGCGCTGCTGCGAGGCGCGCGGCATCCAGCGGGCGCACAGGGCTAGCCAGCCGATACCCTCGATCCATCCGGCCAGCACATCGCTCGGCCAATGCACGCCCAGCCACACCCGGCTGACGCCGATCAGCGCAATGACCGCTCCGGCGGCGGCATAAGCGGGCCAGCGCCCTGCCAGCATCGCAAGCGCGCCGAAGAACATCATATTCCCCGCCGCATGGCCGCTGGGAAAGCTATAGCTGTGCACAATATCCAGATGTGGCAGCAGATCGGGGCGTGGCGCGGAAAATATCTGTTTGAGCAGCAGGTTAAGCAGCGTTCCTCCCGCCATCGTGGCCGCGAGCCACACCGCCGCGCGCCGTCGCCCGGACCAGAGCAGCAGGGCAAGCGCGCCCCCCAGGAGTAACAACCGTCCGCCTGTGCCTCCCACCGTCGAAGCGAATTGCATGATAGTGGTGAAATGTTGCCCGCCTCCGCTGTCACGCAAACGGCCGGCTCCCATCATCAGCCCCTCATTCAGCCCATCGAGCGCACCTTGCCGATGGACCAGCGCGACGATGACGATACAAAGAAGCGCGAAGGCCAAAGCCCCCGCGCCTCTTTTCCATGATCGCCCGTCAGATATGGAGCGCACGTCCATAGGCCGCCAGCACGCTTTCATGCATGGCTTCGGAAATGGTCGGGTGCGGGAACACCGTTTCCATCAGTTCCGCTTCGGTCGTCTCCATCGTCTTGCCGATTGTATAGCCCTGAATCATCTCGGTCACTTCCGCGCCGATCATGTGTGCGCCCAGCAGTTCGCCGGTCCTGGCATCAAACACGGTTTTCACGAACCCTTCCGCTTCGCCCAGCGCAATCGCCTTGCCATTGCCGATGAAGGGGAAGTTTCCGACCTTGACTTCATAGCCCGCTTCCTTCGCCTTGGCTTCGGTAAGCCCGACGGAGGCGATCTGCGGATGGCAATAGGTGCAACCGGGAATGTTGCGGACATCCATGGCGTGCGGATGCACATCCTTGTTACCCAGCGCCTGCGCGATCGCTTCGGCAACGATCACGCCTTCATGGCTTGCCTTATGCGCCAGCCATGGCGGCGCGGTGACATCGCCAATGGCCCAGATGCCGTCGACATTGGTGCGGCCAAAATCGTCGGTCTTGATGTGGGAACGCTGATCCGGCTCCACGCCGACATCTTCCAGACCCAGATCCTCGACATTGGGGACGATGCCGATGGCGACGATCACATGGCTGTATTCGCCAGCGACTTCCTTGCCCGCCTTGTCCTTGATCGTCGCTGTCACGCTCTTATCGCCGGTCGCGATCTTCTCGATCTTCGCGCCGGTCAGGATCTTCATGCCCTGCTTGGTCAGCGCCTTTTCGAGGAAGGCGGACACGTCCGCGTCCTCCACCGGCACGATCCGGTCCATCATCTCGACCACGGTCACGTCCGCGCCCATGTCATTGTAGAAGCTCGCAAACTCGATGCCGATCGCGCCCGAACCGATGACCAGCAGCTTGCCCGGCATTTCTGGGGGCGTCATGGCATGGCGATAGGTCCACACCCGCTTGCCGTCCGCCTTAAGCTGCGGCAAGTCGCGCGCGCGCGCGCCGGTGGCGACGATGATGTGCTTCGCGTTAAGCTCCTCGGCCTTGCCATCCTTCGTAACGGACAGCTTTCCTTTGCCGGTCAGCTTGCCGTCGCCCATGTGCACGGCGATCTTGTTCTTCTTCATCAGGTGCGTGACGCCCTGATTGAGCTGCTTGGCAACGCCACGCGAACGCTTGACCACCGCTTCGATATCGGCGCTGATTTTCTCGGCCGCTAACCCGTAATCCTTGGCATGTTGCATATAATGGAAGATTTCGGCGGAACGCAGCAGCGCCTTGGTCGGGATGCAGCCCCAGTTAAGGCAGATGCCGCCCAGATTTTCGCGCTCGACGATCGCCGTCTTCAGGCCCAATTGAGCACAGTGGATCGCGGCGACATAGCCGCCGGGGCCGGAACCCAGAACGATGACATCGTAATTCTCAGCCATGTGTCACACTCGTTTCTTGAAGGATAGAATCATCATGCAATCGCTAGCGGCGCCACCGTGCGCGGCTGGCGGTCCTCGCCAATCGCGACGAAGGTGAAGGTTGCCTGGGTCACTCGATAGGAACGGTCGTCATGCCGCGTGCGTCGCCATGCCTCGACCGCGATGTGCATCGACGTTCGACCAACGCTCATAAGCGTGGCATAGACCGACACCTCGTCACCGACGACCACGGGCCGCAGGAAAGTCATGCCCTCCACGGCGATGGTCACGGCGCGCCCCTTCGAATGGCGGGCGGCGACCGATCCCGCCGCGGAGTCCATCAGGCTCATCAGCCAGCCACCGAAAATATCTCCATAGGGATTGGTGTCGGCGGGCATGGCGATAACGCGGACGGCGGGACTGCCGGCAGGCGGCTGTTCCTCGGCCTGCGTCATCAGGCAAGCATTCCCAACGGATTTTCAACCAGTTGCTTGAACACCTGCATCAGCCGCGCGCCATCTGCGCCGTCAATGGCCCGATGATCGAAGCTGCCGGTCGCGGACATGACGGTCGCAATCTGAAGGCTGTCGTCGATGACATAGGGCCGCTTTTCGCCTGCACCGATGGCCATGATCATGCCCTGGGGCGGATTGATGACAGCTTCGAACTGCTTGATGCCGAACATGCCCATATTGGATAGGGATGCGGTGCCGCCCTGATATTCCTCCGGCTTGAGCTTCCCTTCCTTGGCGCGCCCGGCCAGATCCTTCATCGCGGTGGAGATGGCGGCGACGCCCCGGCTGTCCGCTTCGGTGATGATCGGCGTGATGAGGCCGCCCGGGATCGACACGGCAACGGAAATATCGGCGCGCTGGAACTTCAACATCTGGTCGCCCGCAAACTGGACATTGCATTCGGGCACCTGGATCAGCGCGACGCCCAACGCCTTGATGAGCAGGTCGTTGACCGAAAGCTTCACGCCTCGCCCCGACAGTCCGTCATTCAGGTCCGCCCGCAGCTTAAGCAGCCTGTCGAGCTGAATGTCGACGGTCAGGTAGATGTGGGGCACCTGCTGTTTGGATTCGGTAAGGCGGCGCGCGATCGTCTTTCGCATGCTCGACAGCTTGACGACCTCATGCGGGATGCCGAAATCCTGTACGGCAGCAGACGCACCCACCGGCGACGGCGCAGCGGCGGGAACTACACCAGCGGCAGGCACAACCGCGCCGGGCTTCACGCTTTCCAGATCGGCCTTCACGATGCGGCCGTTGGGGCCGGAACCCGAGACACTGGCCAGATCGAGACCCTTTTCCTGCGCCAGACGACGGGCAAGCGGGCTGGCCTTGATCCGGTCGCCATCCTGTTTCGCCAGAGCGGGACCGGCCTTCGGCGCGACGGCTTCCGTCGGCGCGGCATCCGCTTTTGCGGTCTCTGCCTTGGGTGCCGGCGCGGCTTCGGCGCTAGCCGCTGGAGCCGCCTCCGCCTTGCCGCCGCCCTTCGCGGCTTCCGCCACATCTTCGCCCTCTTCGGCCAAAATGGCGATGACGGTGCCGACCTTCACGCCTTCGCTGCCTTCCGCGACAGTGATCTTCGCGATGATGCCCTCATCGACGGCCTCGAACTCCATCGTAGCCTTGTCCGTCTCGATCTCCGCCAGAAGGTCGCCCGACGAAACGGAGTCCCCCTCCTTTACCAGCCACTTGGCCAGCGTTCCTTCCTCCATGGTCGGTGACAGGGCAGGCATCTGGATCGTCTTGCTCATCGGTGGGCCTTTTCTTATCGCATATCCGTTGGCAGAAAGCCTTTTCAGGCCCGTTTCGGCGCTTTGAGGGAAGCGGTCAAGGGCGCGCCTTGCGCTGGGCCCGATTATGCATCACATTTCACCCAGTTGGTTCATGGAACCGACAAAGACGGATATTTGGGCCGTCGGACATATGCGGGGGGCATGCGAAGTGCGGACATATCTGGTTGTCGTGGACGAATCGCCCGAAGCGGAAACCGCGCTGCGTTTCGCTGCCCGGCGCGCGGCCAAGACCAATGGCGCGGTGCGTATCCTGGCGCTCATTCCGCCCGCCGAATTCGTGCAATGGAGCGGCGTGCAGGCGACGATGGAGGATGAGGCGCATCAACGCGCCGAAGCGCTGGTGATGAGCGCGGCGGGCACGCTGACCAACGAATCCGGCATCCGCCCCAGCATCACCGTCAAGCAGGGCGATCCGGTGGCGGTGGTTCGCAACACATTGGACGAAATGGATGATGTCGCCGCTCTCGTGCTGGGCGCGGCGGCCAGCGGCCCGCCCGGAAAGCTCGTTTCCCATTTCGCGGGCGCGGATGCGGGCAAATTGCCCTGCCCCATCATGATCATCCCCGGCGGTTTGGATGTCGAGGCGATCGACCGCCTGAGTTGATCCTCACCGTTTCTTGTGCTTGCCCCGCGTGCTGCCGATATGACGGATATTGGCGGGACGGCCACGCTTGATCCCCGGCCGCGCGCGATCCTTCCTGAAGCTCGGCCGCTGCGGCAGCGCATCGGGCAGTTCGAAGCGTAGCGCGCCGTTGATCGGGTCCGCCTCCGCCAGCCGCAGTTGCAGCCGCTGGCCCACCGTGTAGCGATCGCCACTCTCCACGCCCTGCAAGGCGCGGGCGGCTTCATCATAATAGAAGCGTTCGTCGCCCAGCGTCGATACCGGCACCAGCCCGTCGCCGCCCAGCCCTTCGACCGTGGCGAAGAAGCCGAAATTCTGAACGCCGGTGATCCGCGCGTCGACCAGATCGCCGACATGCGCCGCAAGGAAGGCCGCGACATAGCGGTCGACGGTTTCCCGCTCCGCCTCCATCGCGCGGCGTTCATGCTGGCTGATCATCTCGCCCACGCGGCCCATATTCTCATAATCCTCGCCGCTGAGCGCGGTCCGGTCAGGCAGTGCCCCACCCTTGGGCGCGGGCAGTTCCAGCCCATAGGCTCCCACCAATGCCCGATGTACCAGCAGGTCGGCATAGCGCCGGATGGGCGAGGTGAAATGCGCGTAGCTGCCCAGCGCCAGCCCGAAATGCCCCATATTCTGCGGGCTGTAATAGGCCTGTGTCTGGCTGCGGAGGATCTGTTCCATGATCTGCGGTTTTTCCTCCGCCTCGCCGACGCGTTCGATCAGGCGATTGAAGGTCGACGGCTTGATGACCTGCCCCAGTGCGAAGTCGATGTCGAAGGTCGCGAGATAATCCTTGAGCGCCACCAGCTTGTCGCGGCTGGGCGGTTCATGGTCGCGATACATGACCGGCGCCTTCTTCGCCTCCAGCGCTTTGGCGGCGGCAACATTGGCGGCGATCATATAATCCTCGATCAGCATATGCGCGTCGAGCCTTTCGCGCACGGCAACGCTCACGATTTTGCCCCATTCGTCCAGCACCACGCGCCGTTCGGGCAGGTCCAGCGCCAGCGGATCGCGCTTCTCCCGCGCTCTGCGAAGCAGCGCCCAGCAGGCCCACAATGGCCTCAACGCCGGTTCCAGCAGCGCATGATCCTTCGCGCCGTCAATGGCCGCCTGCGCGTCCTCATAAGCCAGCACTGCCGCCACCCGGATCACAGAACGGGAAAAGCGCCATGACGTCACCTTGCCCGCCGCGTTGACGATGAGGTGACAGGCCATGGCCGCCCGGTCCTCACCGGCGCGAAGGGAACACATGTCGGATGAAAGCTGGTGTGGCAGCATCGGCACGACCAGGTCAGGAAAATAGACGCTGTTCCCACGCTTGCGCGCCTCCCGGTCCAGCGCGCTGCCGGGACGGACATAATAGCTGACGTCGGCAATGGCGACGATAGCGCGATAGCCTCCGGGATTGGCGGGATCGTCGTCCGGCGCGGCCCAGACGGCGTCGTCATGATCGCGCGCATCCACCGGGTCGATGGCGACGATGGGTAAATGCCGCAAATCCTCGCGCTTATCCTCATGCAAAGGCAATCCGGATGCCGTGACGGCCTCCTTCTCCACCTGCTCGGAAAAGACATGGGGAATGCCGTGCTTGTGAATCGCGATCAGGCTGAAGCTGCGCGGCGCGAAGGGATCGCCCAATATGTCCGTGACACGCGCGGTGATGCGCGGCGGGCGTCCGACCGGCTCGGCCAGCACCAGATCGCCGGGCTTGGCCGTGCCCGCGTCGGAAATGGGCGTATCCCGGCGGATGCGCTTGTCGACGGGGCGCAGCCACAGCTTGCCGACGCCATTTTGTTCTTTCGGCCCTTCCTCCACCACGCCCAGCAATTCCTCGCTGGCCTTGGCGAGCTTCTTCATCGGGTGGGCGACCCAGCCGCGCCCGGCTTCCTCCGTCCGCGCCAATATCCGGTCGCCGATGGTCAAAGCGCCGCGCTTGCCCCGCTCGACCACGCGCAGGCGGGGCGCGGGCTGGCCTTCCGCTTCCCAGCGTTCGGGCGTGGCGATCAGCGTGGTGTCGTCCACATCGACGATCCGCAACACCGTCACCTTGGGCACGCCGCCCATCTTGTGAAAGGCGCGCGCGGGACCGATGTCGATCAGCCCTTCGTCCGCCATGTCCTTCAGCAGTGCCTTGAGCGCGATCTTCTCCTGCCCCTTGAGGCCGAACGCTTTGGCAATTTCACGCTTGCCCGCGGGCTGGTCGGAGGATGTGATGAACTCCATCACCTGATCGCGGGTTGGAAAACCGGCAGGCCGCACCTTGGCGCGAGGTGTGGTCGATTTCTTCTGCTTTTCGGTAGATGCCATGGCCCTGCTATAGGGAGCGCCCGGCCCCCGCGCCAGTGCGACGGGGAATAAAGACGGACAGCGCCAGGCTATTTGAAGATGGTGCCGGATGAGGGGATCGAACCCCCGACCTTCGGTTTACAAAACCGCTGCACTACCGCTGTGCTAATCCGGCCTCGCTGTCCGGGGACGCCCATACTATCAGATGACGCCGAACGTCCAGCCCTCAGTCGCGGCGATTTGCATATCGAGCGTCGGCGGCGTCCAAAGCTCCTTTCTGCCCGCCGCGCCGCGCATCCATGCAGCCGTGAGCAGCGCGTCCGTGGAATGATCGTCAGGCACCGCTTTGCCATAGGGCGCGCAGTCCAGCATCGACAACGCATCGTTCAGCGCCGCAAGGCCGCGCATCTTCGTCCGCCCCTTGGGCCGTCCAGCGGCGCGGGCGGCGATGCTGGTATAGATTTCCACCACCAGCGAGCCCTGCGTCGGCAGGGAATCGAAAGGCCACACGGGCACATGGGGGCGGACCCGATGCAGCAATCGCATCCCCGCGAAGCTGGCCTTCGCCACCTGCGCCGCGCCGATGGCGTCGTAAACGGTGGAGGGTTTTCCCCCGCCCCCCGCATTATAATGCGCTTCGCAGACGCGGTTGTGCATGAAGTCGGCCTTCACCCCATCCGCCTTGCCGAAATAGAAATGGCGGCGATGCGCGCTTTCCAGCAGGCTGGCCGCGCCCAGGTCAGCGTCATCACAGATGCGCTCGACATAGGCCCAGAAATCCGGCCCCGTTTCCGGCACCGCATCGCCCGGCAGATAGCCGCCCCGTGCCATGAAGGGCGGCGCAAAGCTGAAATCGAAGCCGAAAAGCGTCAGCTTTTCCTTGGCGGCACAGATCAGCCAATCGGCCACCTCCGTGCGCGACCAGATGCCATCCGGCGCCATCACGAGAGCGGGAGCATCATCGCCCACCTCGCAGGCCGCGACCGCGATCCCCTTATGCCGCGCGCCCTTCGCCCCGGACCAGTCGATCGCGACGAACCGCTCGAAACGGGCCGTCACGCCTCTCCCCGCTCCTGCCGCAGCTTGTCCCAATAGGCGATGCGCTCCGCCACCCGCGCCTCGAAACCGCGATCCGTCGGTGCATAGAAGGTCTGCGGTTCCATTTCTTCGGGCCAATAGTTCGCGCCTGAAAAACCCTCCTGCGCCTCATGATCATATTCATATCCCTTGCCATAGCCGATCTGCTTCATCAGCTTGGTCGGCGCGTTCAGGATATTTTGCGGCGGCATCAGCGATCCGGTGTCCCGCGCCGATTTCCACGCGGACTTCATCGCCATATAGGCCGCATTGGATTTGGGCGCGGTGGAGCAATAAAGACAAGCCTGCACGATGGCCAGTTCGCCTTCGGGGCTGCCCAGAAACTCATAGGCATCTTTCGCCGCAAGGCACTGCACCAGCGCCTGCGGATCGGCCAGGCCGATGTCCTCGCTCGCAAAGCGCACCAGCCGCCGCAGCACATAGAGCGGCTCCTCCCCCGCCGTCAGCATCCGGGCGAGATAGTAAAGCGCGGCCTGCGGATCGGATCCGCGCAAGGATTTATGCAGCGCGGAGATAAGGTTGTAATGCCCCTCCCGATCCTTGTCATAGACGGCGACGCGCCGATGAAGCAGCGCCGATAATCCCGCCGGATCGAGCGCATCTGGCAAATCTATGGAATAGAGCGTCTCCACCTGATTGAGCAGGAAGCGCCCATCCCCGTCCGCGCTCGCGATCAACGCCTCCCGCGCAGCGGCGTCCAGCGGCAAAGGGCGCTCCATCAACGCTTCGGCCCGGTCCAGCAGCAGCTCCAGCGCCGCCGTGTCCAGCCGCCGCAGGATCAGCACCTGTGCGCGGGACAGAAGCGCGGCGTTCAGTTCAAAGCTCGGATTTTCGGTTGTCGCGCCGACCAGCGTGACGGTGCCGTCCTCGACAAAGGGAAGAAAGCTGTCCTGTTGCGCTCGGTTGAAGCGGTGGATTTCATCCACGAAGAGCAGCGTGCGCTGTCCCATTCGCGCATGTTCCTTGGCGGCGGCAAAAACCTTCTTAAGATCGGCCACGCCGGAGAAGACAGCCGAAATCGGCTCGAACCGCATGCCGACCGCATCGGCCAGCAGCCGCGAAATGGTGGTCTTGCCCGTTCCCGGCGGCCCCCAAAAGATGATGGAGGATAACCGTCCCGCCGCGACCATCCGCCCGATCGCCCCGTCCGGGCCGGTCAGATGGTCCTGACCCACTACATCGGTCAGGGAGCGCGGACGCAGCCGGTCGGCCAGCGGGCCGCCCACCATCTCCACGGAAACATCATCCTGTGCGAAAAGATCTGCCATCGCTCCCGATATAGGGAGGCTTTGCCGTTCAGGGAACCGGGCTGGCCTTCATCATCGCACCTTGGGCGCGCTGGCGGATGACGCGCACATAGGTATCGACCAGCGCCTGATTGACCTGATCCCAGCCATAGCGTTCCGCCTCCGCCATGGCGGCCTGCCCCGCCTGTCCTCGCACTGCCGCATCGGAGCAATAGGTCTGCAGCGCATCGGCAAAAGCGCCAATCGCGCCGGGACGAATCAGCCGCCCGGTCACTCCGTCCGTCACCAGGCTCTCGCTGCCGGTCGCGCGGGCCGCCACGGTCGGCAGGCCACACGCCATCGCCTCCAGCGTCACATTGCCGAAGGTTTCCGTGACAGAAGGATTGAACAGCATGTCCATGCTCGCCACCGCGCGTCCCAGATCGGCGCCCTTCTGAAACCCCGTAAATACGGCGTCTGGCAACCGGTTCTGAAACCATTCGCGCGCTGGCCCTTCGCCGACCACCAACACCTTGTGACGCACCTGCCGCGCAACCAGCTGATCAATGCTGTCGGAAAAGACATCCAGCCCCTTTTCCATCACCAGCCGACCGATAAAGCCGATGACCGGTACATCGTCCCCGATCCCGACGGACCGCCGCCATTCGGTATCGCGGCGGCCTGGGTGGAAAATTTCGCGGTCGATGCCACGGGTCCAGATGCCCACATCATAGCTCATCCGCTGTTCGCGCAGCAGTTGCGCCATCGATTCGGACGGCGCCACGATGGCGTCGCAACGGCGATAGAAGCGCCGCAGCATCGATTCGATCACCGGCTCCAGAAAGGCCAGCCCATAATAGCGCGGATAGGTTTCGAAACGCGTATGGACGGACGCCACGGCGGGCAGCCCGTTGTTTCGCGCCCAGCTCACCGCGCGGTGCCCCAGGGGATCGGGGCTGGACACATGGACCAGATTGGGGGCGAAGGCCCGCAGATCGCGCCGCACCGCGCCAGACATGCGATAGGGAATCCGATATTCCGTGCGCCCCGGCACCGGAATGGAAGGCGCGCTCACCAGATCGCCGGTCGGTTCGAAGGCGGGTGGATCTATGGTCGGGGAATAGACGCGTACCGCCGCGCCCTGCCGCAGCAGATAGCCGACAAAACGATTGAGCGCCTGATTCGCGCCGTCTCGCACATAATTGTAATTGCCGCTGAAAAGCGCCACGCGCAGCCCGGTTGCATCCATCCCGGCCCCTTAACCCAGCCCGCGCCAAAACCCAAGGGAACCCGCGCCCGCTTTGGACATTTTGCTATCGCGGGGACCAACGCCCCGTAACAGGAACGGAGACCCCGCCATGCCCGATCGCCTTCGCAAGGGAATGCGCGTCAGATGGAACTGGGGTCAGGGCGTGGGCCGCGGGCGGATCGCAGCCTGTTTCGACCATCAGGTCGAATACCGGATCGAAGGCATGCAGGTTCGCCGCAACGGTTCCCGGCATAACCCCGCCTGCCTCGTCATCACGGATACGGGCAGCGAAGTGCTGAAGCTGTGGTCGGAACTCAGCGCCAGTTGATTGCCTCTTTTTCTCCACTGGCCCTCCCCGTCGGCTTTTTCCCGTGCCATGGGGAGACATGAACAATTCCGGCATGACGATCAGCGCGCTGCTGGTGGGATCGCCCCGCCCTTTCCGGGGAGACGATCACAGCGCGATCGCCAAGCAGCCCCTATCCGGACCGGTCCATATCGGCTGGGAAGGACTGGATGGCGATAGCGTCGCCGACCGCGTGCATCATGGCGGTTTGGATAAGGCGATCCATCTTTATCCGCAGGATCATTACGACTGGTGGAAGGAACGCAAGCCCGGCCATCCGTTGCTCGACGCGCCTGGCGCGTTCGGGGAAAATATCGCGGCGCATGGGATGACGGAAGCCGACATCCGCCTTGGCGACCGATATAGTCTGGGCAGCGCGATCGTAGAAGTGAGCCATGGCCGTCAGCCCTGTTGGAAACTGGATCATCGCTTCGGCGCCCGCGACGTCATGACGACGATTGTCAAAACGGCGCGTTGCGGCATCTATCTCCGCGTCATTCGCCAGGGCAAGGCAGAGGCGGGCATGACGATGGACCTGCTTGATCGCCCCCTGCCCGAATGGCCAGTCGAACGCGTGTTCCGCCTGCTGATCGGTGGAGGGCACAGGACGGATATTGAAGGCGTCCGCATGCTAGCCAATATGCCGGTGCTGGCCAGCACATGGAGAGAACGCGCCCGAAAACTGGCGGGCGATTGAGCGCAGGCCGCATGGCGGTGTCACAGTGAATATCCTCCACCACGCCTGACCTTAATTTGTTCGATAAGACCTCATATTTCCCCTGAGTTGAGGATGGCCATTAATAGTTACCCCAGGACGCCGCTCTACAAGCTCTGCGCGCCCAAAACAAAATGGGGGCCGGCATCGCTGCCGGTCCCCACTTCCGTCGGGGTGCATGATGTCATTTCCTGTCGGAAATGCGATCATCAACCTCGGCGTGACCGATGTTTTCGCTTTTTGAAGGCGTCCACATCGCTATTGGCGAGGGCTTTGGACTGACGTCCTGTTCCGTCACCGAACTTCCTGTATGGCCATGCCCGGCGTTCACTTTCGCGCGCACTTGGCATTTCTTTCCAGAAAGCCGCCCGCCTTCCACGCGATCCTTACGGATCATGTTTCAGAACGAACTACCAAAACAGTTCGCAAACTACTGATTTCTCAGGCCTTGCTGGTCGGGATTTCTCCTTTCCTTCCTGTCTCGGCAAAGCAATGCTCTCATGGCTGACGAGTCGAACAAAGCGAATTTTGACGATCATGGGGGCCGCGCCATTCAAAAGCTGTGGATAGATGTGGATAAGTCGGTTTATACAAGTAATAACAGTTACTTGAATGACATATCCACACCGGATAAAGGCCGAATTCCGTGATCGGAAATAGCGATAAGTGTCGGAATGTTTTTTTCCGTTCATCGCAGCCGCTTTCCCATTCGTCGGAAAATTATCCGCAGGGATAACAGCGCCTTCCACCGTTGCCGCACGTTCATGCAACCTTGTTATGAGTTACCGGGTTGAACCGACAAACGCTATCGGAGGAGATAATAATGCGTAAAGCCATTCTAGCCCTGGCCGCAGTGTCGCTGGCCGTGCCCGTTTCCATGGCTTTTCCGACGGACGGCGCGCAGGCTCGCAAGCATCACCGTTACAAGGAATGGCGTGGTCGCGACGGCCGGACCTATTGCCGCAAGTCCAACGGCACCACCGGCCTGATCGTCGGCGGTGTAGGCGGTGCACTGGTGGGACGGGCCATCGACACCGATGGTGACCGCGCGACCGGCACGATTCTGGGTGCCGCGGGCGGCGCGCTGCTCGGCAAGGAAATCGACAGCAAGCGTCGCTGCCGCTGACAGCCAATCGCACATAGGCATAAGGAAAAGGGCGGCTCCCCATCGGGAACCGCCCCTTTTTTTTATATTGCCAGCGGGGGGCTTATTGCGAAGTCGCGCCTTTCGCATCGGCCACCTTGAAGGCCACGGATTGTCCCCCGGTTACGCCTGAAACGCGGCCGTTCCTGACCGACAGGTTAAAGGCTACGGCATCCGGAAAACGGCGGCCGTTGATGACCTGGCCCGTCTTGGTGTCCTTCACTTCATATACATAGGTATAGCCTTCATGCGTAAAACGCTGTTTGGGCGCATCTTCGGCATGGGCGACTGTGGACGTGGCAAGAACGCCAAGAACGGCGGCAACAGCAGATTTGGACAGCATTCGCATAGGTTATCTCCTTGTGAATGCCGATCAAACACCTCTATCAATTTCTTGTTTTCTCAAGGATCAATGTCACCGACGCGCACCCGCGCGGCAATCGCAAATCATGCCGGACCGATTGCGCGCCACGCAATCATATCGGTTGGCAGATCAAGCCTTTGACATGGCAAGGATATGCTGGAACTCCGCCTTGCTGAGCGGGGACACCGACAGGCGCGATTGACGCAACATCACCATGTCGGACAGCGCCGAATCGGCTTTCATGGCCTTGAGCGTCACCGGCTTGGCCAGCTTTTCCTTGGGGGCCACATGGACGGCGACCCATTTCCCCGTCTCGTCCGTGCTGTCGGGCGCGGCCTCCTCCACAATCTCCATCACCCCGACGGCTTCGACGCCGATATTGCTGTGATAGAAGAAGGCCAGATCCCCCTTCTTCATCGCCATCATGTGCAGCTTTGCCGCATGGTTACGCACGCCGTCCCATTCCGCTTTCCCTTTTTCGACCAGGTCATCGTAGGAAAAGACATCGGGTTCGGATTTCATCAGCCAATAATTCATGCCCCCTCCTTGCATGAGCGGCAAAGGACGATCAAGGACCGGATGACATTCGGGCAAGCGAGGTGATGGCGTGACTCAATCCGTGCTGGATCAAATGCCTTTGCTCTCGATGACGGCCATGGACAAACCCGCCTTTGCCATGGCTTTTGGCGCGTCCTTCCAGCAGTTCGGCTTTGCGATGATAGGCGATCATGGCATGGACCCGGCGCTGATCGAGAGGGGTTGGATGCTGACCCGCCAGTTCTTCGCGATGCCGGATGCGGCAAAGTCCCGTTACGATGCGCGCGCCAATGGCGGGCAGCGCGGCTATACCGCGTTCGGGCGGGAAATCGCCAAGGATGCGCGCGAAAACGACCTTAAGGAATTCTGGCATGTCGGGCGCGACCTGCCGGCGGGCGACCCGCTCGGACGAACCATGCCGCCCAACATCTGGCCTGACGAACTGCCCGGTTTCCGCCCCATATTCACGCAGCTTTTCGCGGAGTTCGACCGTGTGGGCGCCGAACTGCTATCGGCCATCGCCCTGTATCTGGGATTGGAGGCAGGCTGGTTCGACGGCGCCATCCGAAACGGCAATTCGATCCTGCGCTTGCTCCATTATCCCCCCGTTTCCCCGCAAGCCCCCGGCATTCGCGCGGGCGCGCATGAGGACATCAACCTCATCACCCTGTTGCTCGGCGCGGAAGAAGGCGGGCTGGAGTTGAAGGATCGCGACGGGAACTGGCTGCCTGTGGTGACGCCACCCGGCGCGCTGGTCATCAATGTGGGCGATATGCTGCAAAGGCTGACCAATCACGTCCTGCCTTCGACCAGCCACCGCGTGGTCAATCCACCGCCGGATCGGCGCGGTTATCCGCGCTATTCCATGCCTTTCTTCCTGCACCTGCGGCCTGATTTCATCATCGACGCGCTGCCACAATGCGTCAGCGAGAACAATCCTCGCCGCGATCCGCCGATCAGTGCAAACGCTTATCTGACGGAACGGCTGATGGAGATCGGCTTGATGGGAAAATAGGCTCTCGCCTATTTGCGACCGCGGCCTAGCGTGATGCCGATTTCCTCGCCCCGCTCGCTCAGCGCCAGCTTCACGATCTTCACCTGGACATGGCTGACCCTGTCGTCCTGAAGGAAGATGGTGTCGACGATATGGTCCGCCACCGCTTCGATCAGCGTGAAATGCTGGCCTTCGGGCAGAGCCGCGGTCGCCGCATGTTTAAGGTCCATATAGTTTTTCGACCGGCTCAGCGGCGTATCCGGCTCATAATGGTCCGCGATCTTGAGCTGGGCACGGATGGAAATCCGCAACGGCTGAGGCAGGTGCGTCTCTTCCGAATAGATGCCGGTCAGCACGTCGACGTGCAGATTATTGACCTCCAGCGTCAGAAAATCGTCAAATGGGGTATCCATAGCTCGCCATATCGGGCCGCACCGGACCTGCCGGTACGAACCAGTTTACACTTTCAATTTACGCGGCAGGCGCTAAAGCCCGCCGCTTCCCGGCGCGGTCCATGCGCCATTGACGGCGGATCGGCAAGACGTGTCATCACTGGTGCCCCTGAATCTTGTCCCCGAACACGCGATCGAGCGCTTGCTGGACGCGGCGTTCGGCACTGACCGGCACGGACGCACCGCCTATTTGATCCGGGACGGGATGCCATGGCTCCCGGCCTTGTCTTTCGGCATGGTGGATGAAGAAGGCACGCTGATCGGATCGCTGCAAAGCTGGCCGGTGGCCCTCACCCATGGAGACGGCACGCAAACGCCGCTCATCATGGTGGGGCCGGTGGCGGTCGCCCCTTCCATCCAGCGCACCGGTCATGGCCAGACGATGATGGACGCGGCGGTGGCCGCTGCCCGCGCCCATGCGACCGAACCGCTGATGATGATCGGCGACCCGGAATATTATGGCCGCTTCTGGGGTTTTTCCGCGGAATGCACCGGGGAATGGGACGCGCCTGGCCCGTTCGAGCCACGGCGGTTGCTCGCATTGTCCGTCGATGGGCGAACGATTGGCGGCAAGGGGATGCTCAGCCCTCGAATTGCGGTGGCGGGCTGATTTCCCTTTTGCCTTCGGGCGCGGCTCACCCTATCTCGGCCCCATGCCGATGGAACCGCCGCCCGATCTTGCCAGCCTGTCACTGACCGAAATCGCCCGGCTGCTGGCCGCAAAGCGCCTGCCGCCGGTCGAGCAATGGAATCCGGGCCATTGCGGCGACAGCGACATGCGGATCGCGCGCGACGGCACCTGGTTTCATCAGGGATCGCCTATCGGCCGCGAAGCCATGGTGCGTCTTTTCTCCACCATCCTGCGCCGTGAGCCGGACGGCTCTTATGTCCTGGTGACGCCGGTGGAAAAGCTTTCCATCGAAGTGGAGGATGCGCCCTTCGTCGCGGTGGAACTGAAAAGCGAAGGCGAAGGGCAGGACCGCGCTCTCGCCTTCCGCCTCAACACCGGGGATCTGGTGACGGCCGGGCCGGACAATGCCCTGACCGTGCGGAATGGCGACAATGGCCCTCATCCCTATCTCCATGTTCGTGGCGGCATGGAGGCGCTGGTCGCGCGCAGCGTCTATTATGAACTGGCGAACATGGCCCTCGATGAAGGCGGTGAGCAGATCGGCCTGTGGAGCAACGGCACATTCTTCCCGCTGGAGGATGCGGCATGACATTGGCCGAACGTCTGCGCGCAGCCCTGATCGAAGGGCATAGGGAAGGAAACGCCCTACTGCCCGCCGATACGCACGACCCACGCATCGACGGCGACATCGTGCTGGCCCCCGCCGCCGTGCTGGTGGCGATCACCGAGCGCCCGGAACCGGGCCTCATCCTGACGCAACGATCATCCTCGCTCCGCAAGCATCCGGGGCAGGTCGCTTTTCCCGGCGGCCGGGTGGACGAAAGCGATCCGGACGAAATCGCCGGCGCCCTGCGGGAAGCGCGGGAGGAAATCGGCCTGCCGCCTGACCGGGTCCAGATCATCGGCATTTCCGACCGTTATCACACCTTCACCGGCTTCGACATCGTGCCGGTGCTGGGCGTCATTCCCCCCGACCTGCCGCTCGTCCCGCAACAAAGCGAGGTGGACGACTGGTTCGAACTTCCGCTCGCCTTCGCCCTCGACCCGACAAACCGCGTTCATAAATCCATGATTTTTGAAGGTGTTGAGCGGCATTATTATGAAATATTCTGGCAAGATCGCCGCATCTGGGGCGTCACGGCCGCGATCCTTGCCAATCTTTCGCGCAGGTTGGGTTATGACCGCATCGCTGCCTGACGCGCCATGGCGTCATCGACAGGGCCTCCACGGCCTGCTTGCCGCGCTCGAAGCGGATCGGGGTCATGCCCGCTTCGTCGGCGGGGCAGTGCGCGACAGCCTGCTCGGCCTGGCGGTGAACGATCTGGACATTGCGACGACGCTTTCCCCGCAGGAGGTCATGGACCGGCTGAAAGCGGCGGGGATCAAAGGCGTGCCGACCGGCATCGACCATGGCACCGTCACGGCGGTGACGGCAGGCGGCCCGGTCGAGATCACGACATTGCGCCATGACGTCAGCACGGACGGCCGCCGCGCCACCATCGCCTATACCGACGACTGGCGCGAGGATGCAGCCCGGCGCGACTTCACGATCAACGCTCTTTACGCTGATCCGCTGACCGGCGAGATCAGCGACTTTTTCGGCGGTGTCTCCGATCTGGAGGCGCGGCGGGTGCGCTTCATCGGCGATGCCTCCGCGCGCATCGCGGAAGACCATCTTCGTATCCTGCGCTATTTTCGTTTTCTGGCCCGCTTCGGTCAGGAAACGCCCGATGCGGAGGCCTATGCCGCATGCAAGGCGGCTGCCAACAGCCTGATGGCCCTGTCGCGCGAACGCATAGCCGATGAGTTATTGAAGCTGCTGGCGGTGGATGCGCCCATCCATGCCCTGCGCCTGATGGTGGAGGGCGGCATATTGCATCCTGTCCTGCCGGAAATCGACGTGGCCGGGGTGGAACGGCTCGCAACCCTCATTGAACGGGAAGCGGCTTCGGCAATCGATCCCGCATCGTTGCGCCGACTGGCCGCATTGCTGCCCGCCAATGCCTCAACGGCCAATGCCGCGGGCGCGCGGCTCAAGCTGTCCAACAAGGCGCGCAAGCGGCTCGTCACCGCGCTGGAGGCCATGCCGGGCGACCTGCCCCCACGCACACTTGCCTGGCGCATCGGGGTGGAAGGCGCGACGGATCGCATCCTCCTCGATTGTTCCGCGCCATTGTCCGGCCTTTCCACGCTCGACGCATGGACGCCGCCCCGCTTGCCCATCGGCGGCGGCGCATTGATCGCGCGTGGCCTCACGCCGGGGCCGGACGTGGCGAAAGCTTTGGGTGAAGTGCAGGAAATCTGGGTGGCGGAAGGCTTTCCCGACGCCGCCCGCGTCGCGGAGATCGCGGATCAGACCGTTTCGAAGTTCCAGCGCGCGCGCCAATAATCGAAAGCATCGGCCTCGTTCATCGGCCTGGCGAAATAATAGCCCTGCCCCTGCCAGCATCCCATGCGTTGCAGTTCCAGCGCCAGTTCCTGCGTTTCGATCCCCTCGGCCGTCACATGCAGGCCCAGCGATTCGGCCAGCGACAGGATTGTCCGCACGATTACCGCCTTGTCGCGATCCTCCAGCATCGAAAAGACGAAGCTGCGGTCGATCTTCAATATGTCGATCGGCAGGCTGTGCAGGCTTGCCAGGTTGGAATAGCCGGTGCCGAAATCGTCCATGGCGATCGGCATTTGCAAATCCTTGAGCGCAAACAGGAGCTTGCGAGCCTTGTCCGGGTCCGCCACGATTGCGCTCTCGGTGATTTCGGCGGTCAGCCGCTTGCCCTCCACCCCCGAATAGCGCAGCGCCTCCTCGAACATGGACGCCACGTCATCGCGCGCCATATGGATCGGCGAGAGGTTCACGTTCACGCCGACCGGCAAGGGTCCGCCGAATTTGGCGTCCCAGCGGCTCAGCGTCTGGGTTGCCTCGTAGGTCGCCCAGCGCCCCAGCGGCGCGATCAGCCCGCTTTCTTCGGCCACCGCGATGAACTCGACCGGCGAAACATGGCCCAGTTCCGGGTCATGCCAGCGCGCCAGGGCCTCAAAGCCGGTGATCTCTCCCGTTTGCAAATGAATGAGCGGCTGGAACGCCAGCGTGAGCCCGCCCTGCGCCAGCGCATCGCGCAACTTGCTTTCCAGCGTGAAGCGCCGCTGCGCTTCCTTGAGCACGCCATTGCGGTAGATTTCGACCTTGCCGCTTCGCTTGGCGATCTTGACCGCAGCCTGAGCCTTGCGGATGACATCGTCGGGGTCTTCGTCCAGCCCTGCGGAAATGGCGCAGCCGATCGCGCAATCCACCCGTATCTGCAACCCGCTGAGGCGGATGGGGGCGCTGAGTGCGTCGTTTATCCGTTGAACGATCTGAAGAGCATCAGACAATCCATTGTTAAGTCTGGCAAAGATTGCAAAGTCATTGCCGCCGATCCGTGCCAGCACATCGCCCTGCCGCAGGCAGGATTTGAACCGCTTGGCGACCGTGATGAGCAATTCGTCGCCTGCCATCGGGCCTAGTGATTCATTGACGCGGCTGAACCGGGCAAGGTCGATCGCGATGATCCCGAACTGCGCGTTTTCAGGCCAGGTCGAATGACAGATGCGATCGTCGATTTCCTCGCCGAATCCCGCGCGGTTCGGCAGCGCCGTCAATCCGTCGGACAACAGTTCGCGGCGCAGGCTTTTCTCGACGCTGCGTTCGCGCGTGCAATCCACCGCCGTAAAGAGATATTGCGGCGCGCCATCGCTCGCGCATGGCAGGTTCCCGATCATGCACAGGAAATATTCCGGACCCAATGATCCGTCCCGGCGCAACTCGAAACTCTCGACATCGCGTTTCGATGTTATGAAGCGCATGACCTTTTTGGCCCATTCGCCGGACACTTTCTTGCCCTGGCTGTCTTGTGGCGTTGCGAGGGGAAATGCCTCGGCAAAGGTCTTGTTCGTGCGAACGACGGTCAATTCGCCGTCCACATGAGTCAAAATGGCGGCATGGTGGGCAAGGGCGGCCAGCCATTGCCCCGTGTCGATGATCTGTTCAGCTTGCGACGCATCGCGCGCGCGCACAGGCGCGTTTCCGGACTTGTCTGAAAGGCCGCTTCGAACCGACATGATTTCCGGCGTAAAACGAAACGGTAAATTTTCTGGAAACGCGTTTAGCTTTTCAGATCAAAATCGATTATCGCGGGGAAAACCGGTGGGCGGCATTCGCCCGGCTGCGCCTCTGGCCACGCGCCATGGCGTCATGTCCGCTTCGGTGCGGGTGCGCCCGGTATCGCCGCCCATGGTCCAGCTGAGGCCATCGGTGAAGCGGAATGCAATGGCGTCGGAAAGCCCTCCATCGCGATAGCGTTGCATCTGCACGCCCTGTCCACGCGCCATGCGCGGCATTTCGGTCAGCGAATAGACCAGCAGTTTGCGATTTTCGCCGATCACCGCCACGCTGTCCGCTTCCGGCGGAATCGGATGGACGACCGCCAGCTTCGCTTCGGCGCGAACGTTCACCACCTGCTTGCCCTTGCGCGTTTCCGCGATCACGTCGCCCATCACCGCCACAAACCCGCGTCCATCCGACGCGGCCAGCAGCAATTCGCCGCCCGCCCGCGCAGGCAACAGGGCGACGATGCCGCCTTCATTGTCCATGTCGACCATCATCCGCACCGGATCGCCGAAACCGCGCCCGCCCGGCAGCTTGTCCGCGCCCAGCGTGTAGATGCGCCCCGTCTCCGTCGCCAGCAGCAGCTTATCGGTCGTGTGGGCGTGAAAGGCGATCATCGGACCGTCGCCTTCCTTGAACTTCAGCGTATCGGCCGAAGCCAGGTCGCGATGCCCGCTCATCGCCCTGATCCAGCCGCGTTCGGACAGGATGACCGTGATCGGCTCGCGTTCGATCATCGCCTCCAGCGGGATTTCGCGCGCGGGGGCCGCTTCCTCGACCAGACTGCGCCGCCTGCCGATCTCGCTGTCGGGCGAATAGCGTTTCCGCAGATCCGCCAGATCCTTTTTCAGGCGCGTGCGCTGCCGCGCCGGGCTTTCGACCAGCTTCGTCAGCTCCTCGCGCTCTTTCAGCAATTCGCCATGCTCGCGCCGCAGTTCCATCTCCTCCAGCTTCCGCAGGGAGCGCAGCCGCATGTTGAGGATCGCTTCCGCCTGCCGGTCGGTAAGCTGGAACTCCTCCATCATCACCGCTTTGGGCTCATCCTCGGTGCGGATGATCTCGATCACCCGGTCGAGGTTGAGATAGGCGATGATATAGCCATCGACCAGTTCCAGCCGCGCCGCGATCTTGTCCAGCCGGTGCTGCGCGCGCTTCACCAGCACGTCGATCTGGTGCCGCAACCATTCGACCATCACCTCGCGCAGGCCCATGACGCGCGGCGTCCGGCTGGCGTCCAGCACATTAAGGTTCAGGCTGAAACGGTTTTCAAGGTCGGTCAGCCGGAACAGGCTGTCCATCAGCACATCCGCGTCCACCGTGCGTGCGCGCGGTTCGATGACGATGCGGATTTCCGTATCGCTCTCGTCGCGCACATCCGCCAGGATCGGCAGCTTCCTGTCATTGATGAGCGCCGCGATCTGCTCGATCAGCTTGGATTTCTGCACCTGGAAAGGGATTTGCGTGACGATGGCGACCCATGTGCCGCGCCCGCCCTCTTCCTTGTGCCAGCGCGCCCTTGTGCGGAACGCGCCGCGCCCGGTCGCATAGGCCTCTGATATGATGGAGGGGCTGTCCACCAGCACGCCGCCGGTCGGGAAGTCCGGCCCCTTCACGATCTCCATCAGGGCGGCATGATCGGCCTCCGGATTGTCGATCAGCAGCGTGGCGGCGTCGATCAGTTCCGCGACATTATGCGGCGGGATGCTGGTCGCCATGCCCACCGCGATGCCGCTCGCGCCATTGGCGAGCAGGTTGGGGAACAGGCCGGGAAAGACCTCGGGCTCCTCATCCTCGCCATTATAGGTCGGGCGGAACTCGACCGTGCCTTCGTCCAGGCCCGCCATCAGGTCGGCCGCCGCCTGCGTCAGCCGCGCCTCGGTATAGCGCATCGCCGCCGCATTATCGCCGTCGATATTGCCGAAATTTCCCTGCCCGTCGACCAGCGGCGTCCGCAGCGAGAAATCCTGGGCCAACCGCACCATGGCGTCATAGACCGACGTATCGCCATGCGGGTGATATTTGCCGATGACGTCGCCCACGACGCGGGCGCATTTCTTGTATCCGGTCGTGTTGCGCGCCGGATTGGCCATCAGCACCTCAGGCGAAGCGCCCCCCGGCTCCATCTTGAGCAGCCGCATCGCCCAGAGCAGCCGCCGATGCACCGGCTTCAACCCGTCGCGCAGGTCCGGCAGCGACCGCGCCGTGATCGTGGAAAGGGCATAGACCAGATAGCGCTGCGACAGCGCATCGTCGAAAGGATGGTCCTTGATGGCGTCGAACGGATCGCGAAAGTCAGTCATTATGAAGCCGAATAGCAAGCCGGGAAGCGATGGGGAACGCTTTTCCGCATGACGCCCGACATGCCCGTCCCGACGCATGAATTGTGCAGTTGCAGCAAATGAGGGGTTGCGAAATCCGGCCAATGCGTCACGTTCAGGGGGTGCCTCATTCCGCTCTTTCCGCCCATCCGCTTCCTTCGCCTCCATCCGCTCTGCTGGACGGCGCGTCCCTCTTTCTCGATTTCGACGGGACACTGGCGCCGATCGCGGATACGCCCGATGGCGTGGTGGTCGATAAGGATCTGCTCCACCTGCTCGACCAGCTGCGCGACAGGCTCGACGGCCGCCTTGCCATCGTGAGCGGCCGATCGGTCGCCACCTTGCGCGACCTCGGCTTTTCCGCATTCCTGCTCGCGGGAACGCATGGCCTGGAGTTCGCGCAGCCCGACGCTCCGGTGGATGCCCCGCCCCGCCCCGCCGCCGTCGATGCGGCGGAAGCAGCCTTTCACGCCTTTGCCGACGACAAGCCCGGCCTGCTGATCGAACGCAAGTCGATCAGCGTCGGTCTCCATTTCCGGGGCGCGCCGCAATGGGGGGCGCAAGCGGGCGATCTGGCGACCGATCTGGCGGAACGGCACGGGCTTCAGCTTCAGCCCGGCAAAATGCTGTTCGAACTGCGCCCCGGCGGCGCGGACAAGGGCAGCGCCGTCCATGTCCTCATGTCCCGCGCCCCGATGCAGGGCGGCAAGCCCCTCTTCATCGGCGACGATGTGACCGATGAGGAAGGCTTCGCCGCCGCCGTCGCGCTGGGCGGCCATGGCATATTGGTGGGAACGCCGCGCGAAACGCAGGCGGGCTTTTCCCTGGAACAGGTAGCGGCCGTCAGGCATTATCTGGCCCAAGGGGTGTCGGCCTGAACCGACCACCCCTTTTTCGTGCAGGAAACAGGATAAGGGGGCAGACCGATCGTCGAGCATAACGACACTCTTCTGGGCGGAAACGGGCGGACGCTCGACCTGTGGCCTATCGGAAATTGTCAGGCATCCGCCCTGATCGATCGGGCTGGCCGCATGGTCTGGGCCTGCGTTCCGCGCGTGGACGGCGATCCCGTCTTTTCCGCCCTGCTGGACAACAAGCCATGGGATAGCCCGGAAGCGCGCGGCTTCTGGGCCATCGAGCTGGAAGGCTGCATCCAGGTCGAACAGCGTTATGTCCGCAACACCCCGATATTGGTGACGCGGCAAAGCGACGCGCAGGGCAATGCCGTCGAAACCTATGATTTCTGCCCACGCTACCGGCATCAGGGGCGCATGTATCGGCCCGTCGCCTTCGCCCGCGTGGTGCGCCCTGTGGCCGGATCGCCCCGTATTCGCGTGCGCCTGCGCCCGACGACAAGCTGGCATTCGGAAGCCGTGCCGATCAGCTATGGCTCGAACCATATCCGCGTCGTGCTGTCCTATATGGCGATGCGTATATCGACCAACGCGCCCATCGGCCTCATCAGCCAGGAAAGCTGGTTCCGGCTCGAACATGACATGCATTTCTTCATGGGACCGGATGAAAGCTTTTCCGATGCCCTGCGTCCCGCCCTTGAACGGATGCTCGACGATACGGTGCATGAATGGCAGGTCTGGGTGCGCGGCCTCGCGATTCCCGCCGAATGGCAGGAAGCCGTCATCCGTTCCGCCATCACATTGAAACTCTGCCAGCATGAAGAAACCGGCGCGATCGTGGCGGCGCTGACCACCAGCATCCCTGAACATGCCGATTCCGGCCGCAACTGGGATTATCGCTACTGCTGGATCAGGGACGCCTATTATACGGTTGAGGCGCTCAATCGGCTGGGCGCGCTCGACGTGTTGGAAAGCTATCTCGTCTATCTCCGCAACATCGTGGACAATGCGCGCGGCGGGCATATTCAGCCGCTCTACGACGTGCGCGGCAACGCCACGCTGACGGAATGGGAAGCCGCCAACCTGCCCGGCTATCGGGGCATGGGTCCGGTCCGCGTCGGCAACGCCGCCTATGCACAGATCCAGCATGATGCCTATGGCCAGATCGTGTTGTCATCGGTCCAGGGGTTCATCGACCAGCGCCTCCTCCGCATGGCGGGTCATTCCGATTTCGAATCGCTGGAGGCGGTGGGCGAACGTGCCTGGCAGGTTTATGATCAGCCTGACGCGGGTTTGTGGGAGTTACGCACCCGCAGCCATGTCCATAGTTACAGCGCGGTCATGTGCTGGGCGGCCTGCGACCGGCTGGCCCATGCCGCCGACGCGCTCGGCCTGCCGCTGCGCGCCGTGCATTGGCGAACCCGGGCCGAAGCCATGAAGGAGCGTATCCTCGAAGCGGCATGGCGCCCGGAAAGCAAGGCCATCTCCGCCAATTTCGAAGATGACGCGCGCGACGCATCGCTGCTCCAGCTTCTCGACCTGCGTTTCCTGAAAGCGGACGATCCCCATTTCCTCGGCACGCTCGCCGCGCTGGAAGCGGACCTGCGGCGCGGCAACAACATGTTGCGCTACAGCGCGCCCGACGATTTCGGGGAGCCCGTCACCGCCTTCAACGTCTGCACCTTCTGGCTGATCGAGGCGCTGCACCACGCCGGCCGTGTCGAGGAAGCCCGCGAGCTGTTTGAAGAAATGCTGTCCCGCCGCACCGCCGCCGGGCTGCTGTCCGAAGATATCGACCCCGCGACCGGGGAATTGTGGGGCAATTATCCCCAAACATACTCATTGGTCGGCATCATCAACTGCGCCGTGCTGCTGAGCAAACCATGGAGTGTGATGCGATGAGACGCCTGCAATGAGCCGTTTGATCGTCATATCCAACCGGGTGAGCCGTCCTGGCAAGTCGGGCAATCAGGGCGGGCTTGCCGTCGCTTTGTCGCAAGCCCTGCGGGAAAGCCGCGGCATCTGGTTCGGATGGTCGGGCGAGGTGACGGACCATTTTTCCGGCCAGATCGGCTTTGCGGAATATGACGGCGTAAAGACCGCGACCATCGACCTCGAAGAGCAGGATGTCGACGAATATTATAATGGATACGCCAACCGGACGCTGTGGCCGCTATTCCACTTCCGCATCGACCTCGCCGAATATGAGCGCGATTTCGAAGGGGGTTATAACCGCGTCAATCAACGCTTCGCCGACTGCGCCAATCCGCTGATAGAGCCGGAGGATGTCGTCTGGGTGCAGGATTATCACCTCATCCCGCTGGGCCAGATGTTCCGCGACCGGGGCCTTCGGAACCGGATGGGCTTCTTCCTCCACATCCCCTGGCCACCCACGCGCCTGCTCGTTTCCCTTCCCCATCACAGCAAACTGGTAAGCAGCCTGTTCGCCTATGACGTGATCGGCTTTCATACCGAGGAATGGCTCGAATCCTTCCGCCACTATGTCGAAAAGGAAATGGGCGGCACGGTGAAGGGGGATTATGTCACGCTGGGCGACCGCACCATTCAGGCCGTCGCCTGTCCCATCGGCATCAACGCGCAGGCCTTCGCGCAGGCCGCCGCCAGCGAAGCGGCGCAGCGGATGCACAAGCAGGTCCGCGCCTCCCTGCAAGATCGCGCCCTGATCGTCGGCGTCGACCGGCTCGACTATAGCAAGGGGTTGGAGGAACGCTTCAACGGCTATGCCCGCTTCCTCAAGGATCATCCCGAACATCACCGCAAGGTCGTGCTGGCCCAGATTGCCCCGCCCTCACGCGGGGAGGTGGAAAGCTATCAACAGATCCGCGCCACGCTGGATGCGCTGGCAGGGCGGATCAACGGGGAATATAGCGATGTCGACTGGACCCCGATCCGCTATGTGAACCAGGGTTATCCGCGCGACCAGCTTGCGGGCATCTACCGCGCCGCCCGGATCGGCCTGGTGACGCCGCTGCGCGATGGCATGAACCTTGTCGCCAAGGAATATGTGGCCGCGCAGGATCCGGACGATCCCGGCGTCCTCATCCTCTCCCGCTTTGCCGGTGCCGCGCTGCAACTCAAAAGCGCGCTGCTCGTCAACCCCTACAGCCCGGAGGAGATGTCCGACGCCATCACCCGCGCGCTCGACATGTCGCTCGAAAAGCGAAAGGCACGCTGGCGCGCGATGATGGACAGCGTGGAAAAGCAGGACATAAGCTGGTGGCGGGAAACCTTCACCGGCTTGCTGATGGACGCGCAGGGCCATGTCGAAACATCCGAAGCGGAACCCGCCAGCTAGATGGAGGACGAACCCACCGGCCTGATCGCCGCGCTCCGTGCGCGTTCGGGCGTCCTGCTTGGCGTCATCGGCCTCGCCGCATGGATCGCGCTGCTCTGGTTCATGTTCGGCGACGTGCTGTAGGGGCTGACGGCACGCCGATTGCACCCCTGCCTGCTTTGGTCTATGGGCGGCCCAAGCAGCCCCGGCACCCGCTGATCCCCTTCGATTCGCGTTTGCCGGGGCGGATTCTTTTTCAGGAAAGACAGGAGCGCGCATGGCTCGTCGCCGCCAGATCTACGAAGGCAAGGCCAAGATCCTTTACGAAGGGCCGGAGCCCGGCACGATCATCCAATATTTCAAGGATGACGCGACCGCCTTCAACGCGCAGAAAAAGGGCACGATCACCGGCAAGGGCGTGCTCAACAACCGCATTTCCGAGCATATCTTCACCCTGCTCGGCCAGATCGGCGTGCCCACGCACTTCATCCGCCGCCTCAATATGCGCGAACAGCTGGTGCGGCAGGTGGAAATCGTGCCGATCGAAGTCGTGGTCCGCAACGTCGCCGCCGGATCGCTCAGCAAGAAGCTGGGGATCGAGGAAGGCACCCAGCTTCCCCGCACCCTGATCGAATATTGCTACAAGGACGACGCGCTCGGCGATCCGCTGGTGTCGGAAGAACATATCGCCTGCTTCGGCTGGGCCACGCAGGAAGAAATGCACGACATCGCGGACATGGCGATCCGCATCAACGATTTCATGTGCGGCCTGTTCGCCGCCATCGGCATCCGCCTGATCGACTTCAAGCTGGAATTCGGCCGCCTGTGGGACGGCGACTTCAGCCGGATCATTCTGGCCGATGAAATCAGCCCGGACGGCTGCCGCCTGTGGGACATGGCCACGGGCGAGAAGCTGGACAAGGATCGTTTCCGCCGCGACCTGGGCGGCGAAGTCGAAGCCTATCAGGAAGTCGCCCGCCGTCTGGGCCTGCTGCCCGAAGGCGCGGACACGACCGTTCTCGACCTCGACACCCACCGCAAGAAGCGCAGCAAGGACTGATCATTCCGGCGGGCGCGCTTTCCTCAAGCAAGGATCGCGTCCGCCATCAGCTTGAAGCCCAGCAGCACCATCAGCACATAGATCAGCGTGTAGAAACGCGCCGGATCGACCTTCTTCACCAGCACCACGCCCGCGAAAGTCGCCGCGATGGCAATCGGCGCCAGCATCGCCGTCGCCAGCAGGTTCGCTCGCGTGAACTCGCCCAGCGCAGCATAAGCGGGCACCTTCATCCAGTTCATCACGGCAAAGGCAATGGCGGTCGTCCCCACCAGCACGTCGCGCGGCAGACGCTTGGGCAGCACCCACATCTGAAAGGGCGGCGCGCCCGCATGCGCGATCTGGCTGGTGAAGCCCGTCGCCACGCCGAAAAGCACCCCCACCCAGGCGGGGGAGTTGGACGGCAGCACGATGGCCCCGCCCCGCTCCACCCACAGCCTTTGCAGCCCGAACAGAACGGAAATCGCGCCCAACACGCCCAGAACGGCGGTTTCGGGCACCTTCGCCGCGAACAGATAGCCCAGCAACACGCCTATCGCCATGCCCGGCAGCATGACGGTCAGCACATGCCGGTCCCAGCTATGCCGGAACGCCCAGACGCTGACCGCGTCCTGCAATATCAGGATCGGCAGCAGGATCGCGGCGGCCCGCACCGGATCAATCGCCAGCGCCATGATCGGCATCGCCAACGATCCGATCCCCGCGAACCCGCCCTTGGCGAGTCCGGAAATGATGACAGCGATGATGGCGCAGGCATAATAAAGCAGGGAGGAATCCATGCGCTCGCCTAAAGCAGGTCGGCAGGCGGGTGAAAAGCCCCCGCGCCCTTTCGCGCGCAGCGGGAACGGCATATCCTCTTGCCTGCGCGGCCTCTCGCGCCTAGGGGGATCGCGAAAGCCATCCACGGAGTTTCCTGTCTCATGAAAGCCCGCATCTTCGTCACCCTCAAGGGCGGTGTCCTCGATCCGCAGGGCAGGGCGATCCATCATGCGCTCGAAGGGCTCGGCTTTGCCGGCGTCAATGAAGTGCGCGCCGGCAAGCTGATCGAACTGGACCTGGCCGATGGCACCAGCGATGAGGATATCGACGCCATGTGCCGCAAGTTGCTCGCCAATACGGTGATCGAAAACTACCGCATCGAAAAGGTGGCCTGAGCCATGAAAAGCGCCGTCATCGTCTTCCCCGGCAGCAACTGCGACCGTGATCTGGCGGTGGCGTTCGAGGCAGCTACGGGCGCGAAGCCCGCAATGGTGTGGCACCGCGACACCGAATTGCCCGCCGACATCGACCTGATCGGCGTGCCCGGCGGCTTTTCCTATGGCGACTATCTGCGCTCCGGCGCGATGGCCGCGCGCTCGCCGGTCATGCAGGCGGTGGCGAAGGCGGCGGACCGCGGCGCCTATGTGCTGGGCATCTGCAACGGCTTTCAGGTGTTGACCGAAAGCGGCCTGCTCCCCGGCGCGCTGCTCCGCAATGCGGGCGGCCATTTCGTCTGCCGCGACGTGGCGCTGACCGTCGAAAACGCCCAGAGCGCCTTCACCAGCCGCTATGATGCGGGCGAAACGGTGACGTATCCGGTCGCTCATCATGACGGCAATTATTTCGCGGACGCCGCAACGCTCGATCGCCTTGAAGGCGAAGGCCGCGTGGCGCTGCGCTATGCGGAAAGCGTCAACGGCTCGGCCCGCAACATCGCGGGCATCCTCAACGAAGGCGGCAATGTGCTGGGCATGATGCCCCACCCCGAACGCGTCATTGAAGCCGCTCACGGCAAGACCGACGGCCGCCGCCTGTTCGAGGGCTTGGTGGAAGGCCTGATGACCCGCGCCTGAAAGGGAGCGGTCGAACGTCATTCAGACGAACGGCCGGTTTCGGCCATTCCCGACACTCGTTCGCCCTGAGCAGGGGCTGAGCTTGTCGAAGACCCGTATCGAAGGGTTCTGCGCGACATCAGTCCTTCGATACGCCACTTCGACTTCGCTCAGTGGCTATTCAGGGCGAATGGATTTGAGTGTCCGCAAATCACCCGATCACCCATTCTGAACGCAGCCACTATCCGCCCCGATGATAGTCATAATCATAGGCGCGGCCCTGCTGCTTGGTCAGGATGCCGCCGATGATGCTCCCTCCCGCCCGGCGCAGGCGCTCGACAGCGACCCGCAGCCCGCCATGATGGTTGCGGCCCCATTCGACCACCAGCACCGTCGCCTGCGCCTTCGCGCCAAGCAGCGGCGCATCGGCAAGCCCAAGGATCGGCGGCGCATCGATCAGCACCGTATCGAACGTCTCGCGCGCATGGTTCATCAGCGCGTCGAGAGCCGGAGTCGCCAGCAACTCGCCCGGATTGGGCGGAATGGCGGCGCAAGGCAGGATCGACAGGCCCGCCACGCCCGTTTCCATGATGGCGTCCTCCACCCTCGCCTGCCCGGTCATAACCTCGCTGATGCCCAAAGCAGGAACCAGCCCGAACAGGCGATGCTGCACCGGCCGGCGCATGTCCGCATCGACCAGCAGCACCTTCTTCCCCAACCCCGCCAGCGCCCGCGCCAGCGCGTTGAGCGTAAGCGACTTGCCTTCCCCCTCCTGCGCGCTGGTCACAAGGATGGAGCGCGGCAGCCCTTCCACCGAAGCCAGCAACAAGGATGAAGCGATGGGGCTGAAAATCTCCTGCGGCTGCGCCCGGTCGCCCGTCACCGGAACAGCGCCCAGCATCGGCAGGCCGACCCGTTCGCTTAACGTCTCGCCTGACGTCACGGCATCGTCGAACATATGGCGCAACGCCACCAGCAACAGTCCCAGCAACAGCCCGCCCAGCGAAGCCAGCAGCATCGTGCGGCCGACATTGGGCGACGACGGACGGGCAGGCACCGCCGCGCGATCCAGCGGCTGAATCCGGCCCGCCTGGAAACCGGCCTGCGAAGCCATGTCGCGATAGCGTTGCAACAGGCTGTCATGCAGCAGCCTGAACGTGTCGACCGAACGCTCCATGATGCTGATCTGCACGTCGCGCCCACGCTCCACCTGCGCCTGCCGCTCCAGATCCTTGATCTCCGACGCGATCTGCTTTTCGCCATGGACCGCGACGTCATATTGTTCCTTCAGCGAAGCGCGGATCGTGTTCGCCATCGCCTGCGCCTGGTCGTCCAGCGCCGCCAGCCGCGCCCGCGCTTCGCGCATTTCGGGATGATCGTCCTTGCGGAACTGCCGCTGCCGGACCAGATCGGCCCGCGCTTCGGCGCGCTCGGCCATCAGCTGTTGCATCGCGCCGTTGCCCAACACTTCGGGCAGGGTTTCGGCGCTGGACAGGCGCGCGCTTTCCCATTTCTTCGCCGCCGCGATCCGCTCCGCCGCCGCCTGCGCGCGAAATGCGTTGAGCTGCGCCAGCCGCGCCGTGACCGACCCTTGCGGCGTGGGCGCGGCGGCATCGCCCTCACCCTCGCCATCGGCCGCCGCAGGCGTGCCACCCACCCGCGCGGCATAAACCGCCAGATCGCGCTCCGCCCGTTCCAGGTCCTGCCGCGCGCCGTCCAGTTCGCCGAGCAGGAAACGCCGCGCCTGCACGCCCGATTCGAATCCGCGTTTCAGGTCGGCGCGGATCAGGCTGTCGGCGTAGCTGTTGGCCACCCGCGCCGACAGCACCGGATTGGCGCTGGTGAAGCTGATATGGATGACCCGCGACTTGCCGGGCAGGTCTATATCCAGATTGTCGCGCAGCAGATTGAGGACGGTTTCCTGCTCCACCTGACGCTGGCTGAGCGATCCCGCACCCTGTTCAGGGCGCTTGCGATCCATCCCGTCGAAGAAGGTCCGTCCCCCGACCAGAGCCAGTTCGCGCGCCACCTCTTCGGCCAGCGCGCGGCTGCGGAGCACTTCCAGTTGCGTTTGCATCAGGGATTCGGTGTCGCCCGGCGCATTGGGCCGCTGCATTGCCCCTGCGCCCGCTGCGCCCGCTGGCACATCTTCCACCTCGACCGATGCGGTCGCGCGATAATCCGGCGTCGCCATCAGGATGAAGATCAGGCCCGCCAGCACGCACAGCGCCATGGTGACGAACAGGATCACGCGATTCCGCCGGACGATGGCCCAGCTTCGCCGCGCCGCCGCGACCATGCGCGCGGGCCGCCCCTCCTGCGCGAGCATCGCGTCCTCTTCGGCGATCATGCGGCGCATCTCCCTCATTTGCCGTCCAGCGCGATGAAGCCCGTCGCCAAAGCGGGTGCGGCCAGCAAAGCGCCGCCCAATATCGCCTTGGCGCGGGACAGGCCCACGATCACCATGTCGCCCGGCAGGATTTCCGGGTCGGCGGCTTCCCCCTTGCGGATTTCGGAGAGGTTGAACATCGCCGCCTTGCGCTGCCCCTCTTCCTTTCGCACCACGACGATCTGGCCCAGACTGGCGAGCCGGGTCGGCCCCTTGGCCATCGCCACCGCCTGGCTGAGCGTCAGCCGCCCGTCAAAGGGGAACAGCCCCGGTTCGCGCACTTCGCCATCGACGGTAATCCGCCGCCCTGTCGCCTGCTTCACGAACACCGTGACCTGCGGCGACACCAGATAGCGTTGCCCGAGCCGCCCGGCGATGACATCCGACGCCTCGCCCGCGGAAAGCCCGGCCACGGACACGTCGCCGACCAGCGGCATCCGCACCATGCCCGCCGCCGTCACCCGCGCATCTTCCAGCGACAGGCCCGGTTCGTGATAGATGCTGATGCGAAGGACATCGTCGGGCGCGATCCGGTAGTCCATGCCGACGGCGGGCGCCGCGGGAATGGCGGCATAGGCATCCTTGCCGCGCGGCGCATCCTCCACCGTGGAGCAGCCCGCCGCCAACGCGCAAAGCGCGGCGCAGGCCCATACTCGCCTCCTGCCGTGGAAAGACCGCTTCATCCGCATCCGCCCGGACACCCCTTTTTATCCAGCGCCGCCCCGGCAAAGGGACGGCTGGGGTTGGGGGTTAGCGGCGCGTTGCTCGCATGGCAACCGCCGGTCGGACCGGACGCGCATCCATGACGATGGCCGGCGGCGCGTCCGTCAGATCGCGATGCGCCCTGTGGCCGCCTCGGGAATCCGGCGCGGCTGGTCCGGCCAGATGCCGCGCGTATCGTAAACCGCCTTGTCGGCGCGCTCGTCCACGGGGACGGATTTGAACATGTCATGATCGACAAGAATGACGAAAACGCCACATTGTTCCAGAGCCGTATCGAGGTCCATCAGTTCCGCGCCGGTGCCCGCAAACTCCATGGGCAGCGCCTGTGCATAGGGTTCGACCAGCCTGATCCGCCGCCCATAACGCCGCGCCAGCCGCGCCGCGACCTTGACCGCCGGGCTTTCACGGAAGTCGTCGATATTCGGCTTGAAGGCGAGGCCGAGGCAGGCGACCGTTTCGCCCGGAAATGCGTCGATCAGGTCGGAAGCCTTTGCGACCACATAGTCGGTCTTGCCATCATTCACTTCGCGCGCGGTTCGGATCAACCGGGCATTTTCCGGGTCGCCATGCACGATGAACCAGGGGTCGACCGCGATGCAATGGCCGCCCACGCCGGGGCCGGGTTGCAGGATGTTGACGCGCGGATGCCGGTTGGCGAGGCGGATCACCTCCCACACGTCGATGTCCATCCGTTCGGCGATCACCGACAGTTCATTGGCGAAGGCGATGTTCACATCGCGAAAGCTGTTCTCGACCAGCTTCACCATTTCGGCCGCGCGCGCCGTGGTGGTGATGCATTGTCCCCGCACGAACTGGCGGTAAAAGGCCAGCGCCTTGCGCGCGCAGCGCGGCGTGATACCGCCAATGCAGCGGTCGTTGTCGATGAGTTCGACCAATATGCGTCCCGGCAGCACCCGCTCCGGGCAATAGGCGATGGCGATGTCGCCCGCAACGCCGGGGCCGGGCATTTTGAGATCAGGCCGAAGCTGCGCGAACAGGTCGCGCATCGCCTCTGTCGTTCCTACCGGAGAGGTGGATTCGAGGATCACCACGTCCCCCGCCTTCAATACCGGCGCGACCGTCCGCGCCGCTTGGAGCACATGGGAAATGTCGGGCGCGCGGTCTTCGGCCACGGGCGTGGGCACCGCGATGATGAATACGTCGCTCGCCTCCACTGCAAGACTGGCGCGCAGATGACCCCGCGACACCACGCCCTGCACCAGTCCGTCGAGATCGACCTCCTCAATATGCACGCGGCCCGAATTGACGGTTTCCACGACATGCGCGCTGACATCCACGCCCACGACCTGTGCGCCTCCACGCGCGATCAACGCGGCGGTAGGCAGGCCGATATAGCCAAGACCAATGACGGAAACCTTCTGCTTGGTGTCGACGGGCATGAAACGATCCTGAAAAGCCTGTGATTTCGCTTTCGTTTCTGCCGGGAAATGCTGAAGATTTCGGTAACGACCGCTTGCCTGCGGACCTGATATTGATTTTGATTAAAAATAATTAACCGGCGAATAGCCCCTTGGGGGATGCGTTGCGGCTGCACATATGTCACTGACGGCGCGTCCTTCTGCCCGACAGCAAGATGGATATGTCCCTCGCCCCATCCCTTGCGGGCGGGGGGCAGTTTCATGCCGCCGCGATGATGCTGGCGATCCGCTCCGCCGCCTTGCCGTCACCGAAGGGATTATGCGCCCGCGCCATCGCGCCATAGGCCGCCTCATCGTCCAGCAGCGTCAGCACTTCCCGCACGATGGCCTCCCGGTCGGTTCCCACCAGCTTCGCCGTGCCCGCCGCCACGCCTTCGGGCCGTTCGGTCGTCTCGCGCATCACCAGCACCGGCTTGCCCAGCGAAGGCGCTTCCTCCTGCACCCCGCCGCTGTCCGTCAGCACCAGATGGCACATGTCCAGCAATCGCACGAAATGCGGATAATCCAGCGGTTCGATCATCGCGACATTGGGCAGATCCGCCAGCACCGCATCCATGACCGGGCGCACATGGGGATTGGGATGCACCGGAAAGATCACCGCGACATTGGGCCGCCCCGCAATATCGGCGATGGACCGCGCAATCGCTTCCATCCCGCCGCCGAAATTTTCCCGCCTGTGGCTGGTGACGGCGACGATCCGCTTGCCTGCAAAGCGCGCCGCCAGCCCATCCAGCCCCGCCGCCAGAGACGGCTGTGCCAGCACCCGCTCCCGCGTAGCGAGCAGCGCGTCGATCACCGTATTGCCGGTGACATGGATGCCCTTCGCATCGCGATTTTCTTTCCGCAGCGCATCGGCCGCCGCGTCGGTCGGCGCGAAATTCATGTCTGCGATGCAGGCAACCACGCGCCGGTTCACTTCTTCCGGCCAGGGATGATGAATGTCCCCGCTCCGCAGCCCCGCTTCCACATGGGCCACCGGAATCTTGCGATAATAGGCTGCAAGGCTGGCGACCATAGTGGTCAGCGTGTCGCCATGCACGACCACCCGATCCGGCTTTTCCGCATCGAAAGCCGCGCCCAGTTCCACGATCAGCTTCGCCGTCAGCCCGTCCAGCGTCTGATTGGGCGTCATCACGTCCAGATCGACGTCGGCCGTAACCCCGGCAATCTCCAGCACCTGATCCAGCAATCCCCGATGCTGCGCCGTCACGATGACGCGCATATCCACATGTGCCCGCGCCTTCAGCGCATGGATCACCGGAAACAGCTTGATCGCTTCGGGCCGAGTCCCGAAAACCAGCGCAACCTTCATCATCACCCCTTTGTCTGCTTCATCTCCCTTTGCAGACAAAGGTAACGATGGCGTTTACGCCTTGAGCTTCCATCCCTTTTTGAGCAGCGCGTAGCACAGCAGCCCAAGACCGATGTTGAGCGCCAGCAGCACGATGCTGCCCACCACCACATCGCCGTCGGTTGCGGCAACGAAGCCATAGCGGAAGCCCGAAATGGCATAGAAAAACGGATTGGCGTGACTGATCGCCCGAAACACCGGCGCCAGTCGGTCGATCGAATAGAAGGTGCCGGACAGCAGCGTCATCGGCCCGATCACGAAATTGGTGATCGCGGCGGCATGGTCGAACTTGTCGGCCCAGATCGACGTCAGCACGCCGATGAAAGCCGTCAGCCCCGCGCCCATCAGCCCGAACCACAGGATCGCCCAGGGGTGCGCCGGGGTTACATGCACGCCCGGCCACAGCGCCATCGCGCACCACAACGCCAGACCCACGGCAAAAGCGCGCGTTACCGCCGCCCCCACCAGCGCCAGCAACAATTCACTACTCGACAGCGGCGGCATCAGATAATCGACCAGCGTTCCCTGCATCTTCCCCGCCAGCAGGGAAAAGCTGCTGTTCGCGAAGGCATTGTTCATCATGCCCATGATGATAAGGCCCGGCGCGATGAAATCGGCGAAGGGCACGCCCAGCACCTGCCGCCCCGCCCCGCCCAGCGCGAGGGTGAAGATGACGAGGAACATCAGCGTCGTCACCGCGGGCGCCCAGATCGTCTGGAGCTGCACCTTCATGAAGCGGCGCACTTCCTTGGCGTAGAGCGCGCGCGTGCCCGCCCAGTTCACGTTGCGGATGACCATCACGCCCGGTTCGTGGAAAGGCGCGGCGGCAGGGACAGAGGCTGCAATTTTGGACTGGTCGTTCATGGCTGGATCGACTATCGGCTGGGCGGATAACCCGCAAGGATGTTGTGCGCGGATTTGAACCCGCGCCTTCGCGCCCCATATAGGGTGCAATTCTTGGAATGTGAGGAGTTTTTCATTGTCCTGGACCGACGAGCGCATCGACCAGCTCAAGGCTATGTGGGAAAAGGGCCTGACCGCCAGTCAGATCGCGGAAGAGCTGGGCGGCGTCAGCCGCAACGCGGTGATCGGCAAGGCGCATCGTCTGGGCCTGCAATCCCGTCCTTCCCCGGTGAAGGCGAACGAAGCGCCGAAGAAGCCCGCTGCCCCGCGCAAACCCGCACCCGCTGCGGCTCCCGCGCCTGAAGCCGCGCCGCGCGCCGCCGCGCCCGCGCCGCAACCCGCGCCCGTGCGCGCTGCGGCAACGTCGGCGCCCGCGCCCTCCGGCGCAGCAGCGGCCACGCCGTCGCAACCCGCCGCGCCTCAGCCGCGCATCATTTCGGTCGGCCCCGGCGGCTTTCTGCGTCAAGGGCCGGGCGACCAGCAGGCACCCATTCCACCCGCGCCGCCGCGCCGTCTCGTCCCCGCCAAGCCCAGCCCGGAAATCGCGGACAAGACATCGCTGCTCGATCTCACGGAACGCATCTGCAAATGGCCGCTCGGCCATCCGGGCGAACCGGACTTCCATTTCTGCGGTGAAGCGGTGAACCCCGGCTTCCCCTATTGCGTTGATCATTGCGGCCGCGCCTATCAGGCGCAACTGCCGCGCGGCACTCGCCGCCCGCCCCCGCCGCTCCCCTTCGGCGGCCCGCGCGTGCGCTGAGCTTCACGAACAGAAGGGCTGGTTCCGAACAGGAACCGGCCCTTTTCCTTTGAGGCCGGTGTGGGTGGATATGCAGACTGGCCGCTTTCCATCCTCCGTTCGTCCTGAGTAGCCGCCGAGCCTATCGAAGCGGCATGTCGAAGGACATGGCGCGCATGTGTGAACGCATGCCACCCCTGGCCAAAAATACCACGACGCTTGCGCCAAACCTCCGTGCCCGATAGCTATCTCCCATGTCCGATCTGTTCGCGAACCAGCCCGCATCTTCCTCCGGTTACGACGCCTCCACCATCGAAGTCCTCGAAGGGCTGGAGCCGGTCCGCCGTCGGCCCGGCATGTATATCGGCGGCACGGATGAGCGCGCCCTTCACCACCTCGCCTCCGAAGTGCTCGACAACAGCATGGACGAAGCCGTCGCAGGCCACGCCACCCGGATCGAGGTGACGCTGGAGCCGGGCAACCGCCTCACCATCACCGACAACGGGCGCGGCATCCCGGTCGACCTGCATCCCAAATTCCCCGGCAAATCCGCGCTGGAGGTGATCCTCACCACCCTTCATTCCGGCGGCAAGTTCACCGACAAGGCCTATGCCACGTCCGGCGGCCTGCACGGCGTCGGCATCAGCGTGGTGAACGCGCTCTCCATCGTCACCGTGGTCGAGGTCGCGCTCAACAAGCAACTCTATCGCCAGAGCTTCTCGCAGGGCCTGCCCACCAGCGGCCTCGAAAAGGTCGGCGCGGCCCCCAACCGGCGCGGCACCTCCGTCACCTTCATCCCCGACAGCGAAATCTTCGGCGAACAGAAATTCAAGCCCGCCCGCCTCTACCGCCTCGCCCGGTCAAAGGCCTACCTGTTCGCGGGCGTCGAAATCCGCTGGAAATGCGCGCCGGACCTCATCACCGACGACACCCCGCCCGAAGCCGTGTTCCAGTTCCCCGGCGGCCTTGCCGATCATCTGAAGGAACAGGTCGGCGACCGCGAATGCGCCACCAGCCAGTTCTTTTCCGGCAATCAGGATTTCCCCGAAACCGCGGGCCGCGTCGAATGGGCGGTTGCCTGGCCGCTCTGGTCGGACGGCAGCTATAGCTGGTATTGCAACACCATCCCGACGCCGGACGGCGGCACTCATGAAGCGGGCCTGCGCGCCGCGCTGGTCAAGGGTATCCGCGCCTTCGCCGACCTTGTGGGGCAGAAGAAGGGCAAGGACATCACCGCCGACGATATCATGACGTCATCGGAAATCATGCTCAGCGTCTTCGTCCGCGACCCTCAGTTCCAGAGCCAGACCAAGGACCGCCTGACCTCTCCCGAAGCCGCGCGCCTTGTCGAAAACGCCGTGCGCGACCATTTCGACCATTTCCTGACGGACAATATGGAGCGCGGCAAGGCGCTGCTCGGCTATGTCCTCGACCGCATGGACGAGCGCCTCAAGCGCAAGCAGGAGAAGGAGGTCAAGCGCAAGACCGCGACCTCCGCCCGCAAACTCCGCCTCCCCGGCAAGCTCACCGATTGTTCCACCGATGATCCTGAAGGCACCGAAATCTTCCTGGTGGAAGGCGACAGCGCGGGCGGCTCCGCCAAACAGGCCCGCGACCGCAAGACGCAGGCCATCCTCCCCCTGCGCGGCAAGATCCTGAACGTCGCATCGGCCAACACCGCCAAGATCCTCGCCAATCAGGAAATCGCCGACATGATCCTCGCGCTGGGCTGCGGCACGCGCAAGGATTGCAACCCCGACAATCTCCGCTACGACCGCATCGTCATCATGACCGACGCGGACGTGGACGGCGCGCATATCGCGACCCTGCTCATGACCTTCTTCTTTCAGGAGATGACGGAACTGGTGCGGCGCGGCCATCTCTACCTTGCCCAGCCGCCGCTCTACCGCATCGTCGCGGGCGGCAAGAGCCTCTACGCGAAGGACGACGCCCATCGCGAGGAACTGCTGGCGAAGGAATTCAAGGGCAAGAAGGTGGAAGTCAGCCGCTTCAAGGGCCTGGGTGAAATGAATCCCGGCCAGCTCCGCGAAACCACCATGGACCCCAAAACCCGCAGCCTCATCCGCATCACCCTGCCCGACGATTATGAGGACCGTCAGCAGGTTCGCGATCTGGTCGACCGCCTGATGGGCAACAACCCGGCGCATCGCTTCGCCTTCATTCAGGAAAATGCGGCGGCGGTGGACGAAGAGGCGATCGACGCATAAAATCAATCCGTTACCCGACGCACTCCTGAACGAGCGTCCCAAAACGAGGATATGGCGTGAAACGGTTTGCGATCCTGCTCCTGTTGGCGTTGCTCCCCCTCGCCGCCCGCGCGCAGGTCGCCCCCGCCTATCAGGCCCGCGCGGATCAGTTAATGACGCTGCTCGTCAGCGACGGGGCGGAGAAGGATTTCTTCTCCGATCTCTTCCTCACCGCCGTCCCCGTGGAGCAGTGGCGCGCCCTCACCGCCGACCTGCGCCGCCAATATGGGAGGCCCCTGTCGCTCGGTTCCGTCCGCCAGAACGGCCCCACCGCCGGTCAGGTGGAAATCCGCTACGAACGCGCCACGGTCGGCTTCACCGTGGTCGTTGCGCCGCAGCCGCCCGGCCGGGTCATCGGCCTCCAGATCGTCGGCGCGAGACAGGCCGACGACAACATGATCAAGATCATCAACGACATCGATGCCCTGCCCGGTCAGACCGCCTTCGCCATCGCCCGCCTGACCGGCAGCGGCCCGCAATGGATCGCCAGCCGCGATCCGGACCGGCAGATGGCGACCGGTTCCTCCTTCAAGCTCTACATCCTCGCCGAACTCGCCCGCGCCGTCGAAGCAGGCGATCGTCGCTGGAGCGATGTGATCCCCCTTTCCCACAAGAGCTTTTCCGGCCGCCTCCTCGCCTATCCGGCGAATGCCCCCATGACGCTCCACAGCCTTGCCACGGCCATGATAGCGGAAAGCGACAACAGCGCCGCCGACACGCTGCTCCTCGCGCTCGGCCGGGATAAAATCGACGCCATCCTTCCCCGCACCGGCCATGCAAAAACGAACGCGGCCCTTCCCCTCCTCACCACGGCTGAGGCGTTCGCGCTCAAAATGCCCGCCAATGCCACCCTGCGCCAAAGCTATGCGGGCAGCGCCCCTGATGAGCGCCGCGCCCTGCTCCGCGACAACGCGGCCCGCCTCGACGCCAAAGCGGTGGACATCGGCTCCGTAGCGGAAACACCGGCCCATATAGACAGCCTCGAATGGTTCGCCTCCCCAAAGGATGAGGTCGCCCTGCTCGACTGGCTCCGCCAGCATGGCGGCGACGCCCTCCCCATCATGGCCGTAAATCCCGGCATAGCCCCCGCCGACGCCGCCCGCTGGCGCTATCTCGGTTATAAGGGCGGCTCCGAACCCGGCGTGATGGCGATGAATTTCCTGACGCAGGCACGGGACGGGACATGGTATGCCGTAACCGGATCATGGAACAACCCCGCCGCCCGGCTGGACGAACCCCGCTTCGTCGCCCTGATGACGCGCGCGCTCAATTTGCTGGCTGAAACGTCCCGCTGACGGCCTTCAGCCACGCAGGATCGTCTCCCCCGTCATCGGATTGACGAGCGTCACATTCTCAAGCGCCTGAATCCGCCACTCGCCCGCTCTGCGCGTCGCCACCGCCAGGATCATGGTGTCGATCCGATGCGGCCCCGCCGGATGCGCCTGACCAGCGTTCAGCCGCGACCAGAAGTGCAGGATCGCCGCGTCATCGGAGATCGGATCGACATCCGGCGCATCATTTTCCAGCGTCGAATCGCGATAGATGCTGTCGTGCACCCGCCTGTGGCCCGCGACGATCTGCTCCACGCCGCGCCAATAAGTGCCGAACCTGTTCACAAAGGTCGCGTCGGGATGGAACAACAGGCCAAAGGCATCCATGTCGTGCCCATTCCACGCCATCTGAAAGCGTGCCGGAATATCCGCGGGCTCCTTCATAAAGGCCTACCCCACCAGCGCCTCGACCAGCGCCTTGACCTTCTTCTGCCGCCATTGGGGCAGCGGCGCGATCAGCCAATAGGACAGGGCCGAAACATTACGCTCGCCCACCTGTCGCACGCGCCCGGCGGCAAGGTCCGCCTCCGCCAGCAACAGCGGCACGAAAGCGCGTCCGAAGCCGTTCGCCGCCGCCTCGATCGCCAGGCCGCCATCGGCGACCCGGATCGACGCGGGCTTGTCTCCATGGGGGCAGCCCGGCCATTCGATCCGGCCGGCCGGCCCGCCATCGGCGGCTTCCACCGTCACGAACACCGCCTCGCCCAGCCTGATGCCTTCATGCTCGCCCGGCCCGTCCGCCAGACGCAGCGCAAGGTCCAGATTGGCCTCGGTGAAATCCAGCGCATCATCCGCCGCCACCAGCGCGAATTTAAGGTCGGGCTGGCTCGCCGCATAGGCCGCCAGCCGCTTTTGCAGCCATTTCGCCGTGATGTCGCGTGGCGCTGCGATGGTGAGCGAGGAACTGGACTGGCCCGCCTGAATGGCGCGCACGGCCTCCTCGAACTCCAGGAATCCGGCCCGCAGCGCCTCCAGCCCCGCCTCCGTCTCCGGGGTCAGCTCCAGCCCCTTGGGCGTGCGGCGGAACAGCACGACGCCCAGCATATCCTCCAGCGCGCGGATCTGCTGACCGACCGCCGCCGGCGTCACCGCCAGTTCGTCCGCCGCGCGGGTGAAGGACAGATGCCGTGCCGCCGCATCCAGCACGCGCAGGCCGTTGAGCGGCAAATGCGTGCGCTTCATTCGGCCACCGCGGGCGCAATCAACGCGAAATGGGGAATCGCCGCGTCGAACGTGTGGCCGTCCGCTCCGATCATATGATAATGCCCCTTCATCGAGCCCGTCGGCGTGCCCAGCGGACAGCCCGACACATAATCATAGCTACGGCCCGGCTGCACAACGGGCTGCTCGCCCACCACGCCGTCGCCATCGACCCGATGCTGACCGCCGCGTCCATCCGTGATGACCCAATGCCGCGTCAGGAGCTGGATCGGCTGATCCCCGCCATTTTCGATACGGATATGATAGGCCCAGAACCAGCGCCCCCGATCCGGCTCCGACTGTTCGGGCAGGAAGGTCACGGCCACATGGACCGTGATGTCGCGCGTCGTGGCATGAAAGGGGAAAAGTGCGTTCACAGTTTCACGAATGCGCTCTAATCCCCCGCCGCGTCAACGCCCTATCGCGCGCAAGGCCTGATCGAGATCGGCGATCACGTCGTCGGGGTCTTCCAGACCCACATTCAGGCGCAGCATATCCTCGGTAATGCCGACTTCCAGCCGCGCCTCCTCGGCCATGCCATAATGGGTGGTAGAGGCCGGATGCGTCATCAGCGATCGCGAATCGCCGATATTGTTGCTGATGTCGACCAGTTCCAGCGCGTTGAGCAGGCCATGCGCTTCCTTGCGCCCCCCGCCGGTATAAAGTGAGAAGATCGGCCCCGCCAACTCCATCTGCCGCATCGCCAGTTCATGCTGGGGATGGCTCTCCAGCCCCGGATACAGCACCTTGGGCAGGCGTTCCTCCAGGAACCGCGCGACCTTCAGCGCATTTTCGCTCTGCTTGCGGATACGCAGGTCCAGCGTCTCCAGCCCCTTGAGCACTACCCACGCATTGAACGCGGAGAGCGTCGGCCCGGTGTTGCGGTGAAAGGGCAGCAACGTGTTGAGGATGAAATCCTCCGTGCCGCAGATCGCGCCCGCCAGCACCCGGCCCTGCCCGTCCATCATCTTGGTCGCGCTATAGGCCACCACGTCCGCGCCGAACTCCATCGGCCGCTGCAGCGCGGGCGTGGCGAAGGCGTTATCCACCACCGTCACGATGCCATGCGCCTTCGCGATGTCGCAAATGCCTTTCAGGTCCGCGATGTCCATCGTCGGATTGGCGGGCGTTTCGAAGAAGAACAGCTTGGTATTGGGCCGGATCGCCTTTTCCCACGCCGCATTGTCGCGGGCGTCCACTGTGGTCGTCTCGATCCCGAACCTGGGCAACAGCGTATCGACCAGCCAGCGGCACGATCCGAACAGCGCCTTGCCGCCCACCACATGATCGCCTGCGGAAAGCTGGCACAGCAGCGCCGCCGTCATCGCCGCCATGCCCGAAGCGGTGGCGCGGCACGCCTCCGCCCCTTCGATCAGGGCGATGCGCTTTTCCAGCATTTCGACGGTCGGGTTCTGGAGCCGCGAATAGGTCATGCCCTGCTGCTCGCCCGCGAAGCGCGCCGCTGCATCCTCGGCCCGGTCGTAGCAATAGCCGCTCGTCAGGAACAAGGCTTCGGACGTTTCGCCATATTCCGTGCGCGCGCTACCGCCGCGCACCGCCAGCGTCGCGGGCTTCCAGTTCTTCGTGATGTCCGGGTCCTGCCCGCTCTTGCGCTTCATCGCTCTATCCTCAAGCCAGCGCCGCGAGAACCGCGTCGCCCATCTCCACCGTGCTCATCGTTCCGCCCAGATCGGGGCTGCGCGCCCCGCCGGCCAGAGCCTTCGCCACTGCCGCCTCGATCCGGTCGGCCTCGGCATTCAGCCCCAGCGAATAGCGCAGCATCATCGCGGCGGACAGGACCGTCGCCAACGGATTGGCCTTGCCCTGCCCGGCAATGTCCGGCGCGGAGCCGTGGATCGGCTCATACAGCCCCTGCCCGCTGCCATTCAGCGTCGCGGAAGCCAGCATCCCGATGGACCCCACGCACATGCTCGCCTGATCCGAAAGAATGTCGCCAAACAGATTGCCGGTCACGATCACGTCGAACTGGCCCGGATCGCGCACCATCTGCATCGCGGCATTGTCGACATACATATGGCTCAGCGCCACGTCGGGATAGTCCGCCGAAACCTCGATCACCACGTCGCGCCAGAGCTGGCTCGTCTCCAGCACATTGGCCTTGTCCACCGAGCACAGCTTGCCCCGCCGCGCCCGCGCGGCCTGGAACCCGCTATGGGCGATCCGGCGCACCTCGGCCTCATTATAGGACATGATGTCATAGCCTTCGCGCAGCCCGTCGGCCGTCTTGCGAAAGCCCTTTTCCCCGAAATAGACGTCGCCATTCGTCTCCCGCACGATCAGCAGGTCGATGGCGCCCGCCACTTCGGGTTTCAACGCGGATTCACCCGCCAGCTCAGGAAAGACCTTCGCCGGACGCAGGTTGGAAAACAGCCCCAATTCCTTGCGAAGTCCAAGGATCGCCTGCTCCGGCCGCAAATGCCGCTCCAGCGAGTCGCAGCTCGGATCGCCCACCGCGCCGAACAGGATCGCATCCGCCCGCTTCGCCAGTTCCAGCGTCTCCGGCGGCAGCGGATGCCCGGCGGCCTTGTACGCAGCCCCGCCGACCAGCCCTTCCTCATAGGTCATGCCCTCGATCGCCAGCGCATCCAGCACGCGCTTTGCCTGCACGACGATTTCCGGACCGATACCGTCTCCGGGGAACAGGGCGATCAACATGGGCACAACTCCTGAACTTTTTGTCGCCGCCGCCATATGAAGCCGCCGCCGGTTACGCAACCGCCCTTTTGAGCCTGTCGACCAGCCTTTCCCGCGCGGCCAGCACATCGGCGCGCCGCTCCGTCAACACTGATCGTTCCAGGAAAAAGCCGGTCAGCCGCAGCCCGTCCAATATCTCGGCCCACTCCCCGCTGCCTCCTTCGATCAGGAATGGCGGCAGCGGCAGCAATCTGTCCTCATAGCCCATGGCCGCCGCCCGGCTCACCGCCGCGGCGCTCCGCGGGCTGACAAAGGCCAGATCCTCGCCACCGCCCGTCGCAGCGCAGCGCGTCAGGTCCAGCCCAAAGCCCAGTTCCGCCAGCATCAGCAATTCATACCGGATCAGCGCCACCGCCCATCCCCGCGCCGCCGGAGCCGCCTCCACCGCGCCCAGCACGCCGTCCAGAGCCTGATACAGCGCCGGATAGGGCGTCCCCTCCGGCAGGGCCGCCGCCGTCAGCGCGCAGGCCCAATCAATCGCGGCGGCCGCCAGCGGCTCCGCCAGCAAGGGCGCGCGGCTATGCGCCATCTCCACCGTCAAGCCTGCAAGCTGATCCTCCGTCCGCGCCCGAAACTCCGCCTTCACGGCATTGCCGGGCAACAGCACCGGGCGGATCGCCCGCGACCGCCCGCCTCGCACATAGCCCGCCATCAACCCGTGATCGGGCGTCAACAACCGCGCAATCGCCCCATGCTCCCCATGGGAACGCAAGGCGCAAACGATGGCGGAAGTGACAAGGGCGGGCATAAGCCTCCCTTACGCCTTCATGCTTCCGCTATCCATATAGCGTTGATGCCATGCCAGCGCCTCGCCCGGCAGCATCGGCGACTGCAAGCCATAGGAACCCTGCATCGCCCGCGCGAAATAGTCCTTCAGCATGTCGCGATAATCGGGATGCGCGCATTTCCCGATGACAAGTTCCGCCCGCTGGCGCGGGGCAAGGCCGCGCAGGTCCGCCAGCCCCTGCTCCGTTACGATCACCTGCACATCCTGGTTGATGTGATCGACATGGCTGCAATGCGGCACGACGGCCGAAATCGCGCCGCCCTTGGCCGTTGATGGGGTCATGAACACCGAAATGAAGGCATTGCGCGCAAAATCGCCTGATCCGCCAATGCCGTTCTGGATGCGCGATCCCATCAGATGCGTGGAATTGACGTTGCCGTAAATGTCCGCCTCGATCAGGCCATTCATCGCGATGCAGCCCAGCCGCCGGATCAGTTCGGGATGATTGCTGATCTCCTGCGGGCGCAGGATCATCTTGCCGCGATAACGGGCCATGTCGCCATTCAACCGCGCCGCCGCTTCGGGGCTGAGCGAAAACGCCGTCGCGCTCGCCATACGCAACTTGCCCGCTTCCAGCAGGTCGAGCATCCCGTCCTGTATCACTTCGGTATAGGCGACCATATTTTCGAACGGCGCGTCGATCAGGCCGGTCAGCACCGCATTGGCGATATTGCCGACCCCCGATTGCAGCGGCAGCAGCGATGCGGGCAATCGCCCCATCTTCACCTCATGCCCCAGAAATTCCAGCAAATGCCCGGCGATCGCATGGGCCTTCGCATCGGGCGGAGAGAAGGGGGCATTGCGGTCCGGGGAATCCGTTTCCACCACCGCCAGCACCTTGTCGGGATCGCAGCGGAAATGCGGTTCCCCGATCCGGTCGTCGGCGTGGACCAGCGGGATCGGCACGCGATGCGGCGGCAGCGCCGTGCCGTAATAAATGTCGTGCATCCCCTCCAACGCGGGATTCTGCCAGCGATTGACCTCCAATATGACGCCTTTCGCCCGGTCCAGCCATGTCTTGTTATTGCCGACCGACGCCGAAGGGATCAGCGCGCCGTCCGCCGTGATGCCCGTCACCTCGACCACGGCGATGTCCAGATCGCCCAGGAATCCCTGCCACGCCATCGGCGCCACCTGGCTCAGATGCATGTCGAAATATTGCATCTCGCCCCGGTTGATCCGCTCGCGGGCAATGGGGTCGCTATTATAGGGCAGGCGGAACTCGATCCCGTCCGCCTTGGCCAGCGCGCCGTCCAGTTCCGGCCCGGTGGACGCGCCCGTCCACACCTTCACCCGGAAAGGATCGCCCGCCTCATGCGCCGCATTGATCCGGTCCGCCAGCGCCAGCGGCACTGCCTTGGGATAGCCTGATCCGGTAAAGCCGCTCATGCCCACGGTCATGCCGTTGCCGATCAGGGCGGCGGCTTCCTCCGCGCTGCGCCGCTTGGCGGCGAGGCCGGCATGGGCGATGCGATCCGACGACATGAACATCCTCTCCTTGATGTTGACCCGCTTTTCTTGCGCCTTCCGTCCGCCTTTTCACCGGCGCGGACAATAGGGATTTATCGCACAATATATGTGCGTAATATGCACATATGTCAGACCTCCTGCTCTCCATCCGAACATTCGTCCGTCTTTGCGAGCGGCCCAGCTTTTCCCGCGTCGCGCAGGAAATGCACGCCAGCCATACCACAATCGCGCGCCGCCTGGATCAGGTGGAATCGCATTTCGGCGCCATCCTCTTCCATCGCACCACGCGCCGCCTGATCCCGACGCCCGATGCCGACCGCCTGCTGCCCCACGCCCGCGCCATGCTCGACGCGCTCGAAGGGGCGGAGGAGGATTTCGGCCCCGCGCGCGATCAGCCGCGCGGCATGGTGCGGATCGGCGTCACCACCGCGCTCGGCCTGCATTATGTCGAAAGGCTGGGCGAACTGATGCGGCGTCACCCCGCCCTCCGCATCGACCTTGCCATGACCGACTGGCAGCGCGACATGGTGGAGGATCGTCTTGATCTCGCCCTGCGCGTCGGTCCCATCGCCAGCGACCTGCTGGTCGCGCATCCTTTGGGCAGCCTGCCGCGTCTGCTCGTCGCCCATCCCGCTTATCTCGCCCGGCACGGCGCGCCGCGCTCGGCCGAAGATCTCGCCGCGCATCAGTGCATCGCCTATGCCTATGGCGACACGCCCGCGCGCTGGACCATCGACGGCCACGAACGGATCGTGGGCGGCGCCTTCCGCAGCGACGGCAGCGAAGCGGTCCATCGCGCCACCCTCAGCGGCCTTGGCATCGCTCTCCTCCCCGCCATCCGCGTGGCCGGCGACATCGCCGCCGGACGCCTGACCGCGGTGCTACCCGCCAGCCACATCGCCCCGCTCGACATTTTCGCCGTGCATCCCGCGCACAAGCGCCTGCCCCCGCGCGCCCGCGTCCTGCTCGATTTTCTGAAAGCCCATTTTCCCGGCCCGGCGACATGAAAATCGGCCGCCGCCTGTAGGAATCCCATGGTCCTACAGGCCATCGTCAAAACGCGTTCACTTCTCCATCTCATTCATGGAAATAGTCATAAACCAGCCGCGCCACCACTTTCGAAACCCCCGGCGCGCGCTGCAAATCCTCCAGCGCCGCATCCTTCACCGCCCGCGCCGTGCCAAAGTGCATCAACAACGCCTTCTTCCGCGCCGGACCGATCCCCGGCACATCATCCAGCGAACTGGTGGTAATCGCCTTGCTCCGTTTCTGCCGGTGCGCCCCGATCGCGAAGCGGTGCGCCTCATCCCGTAATCGCTGAAGATAGAACAGCACCGGATGGTTGAGCGGAAAGGTCACCTCCCGCCCATCCGGCAGATGAAACACCTCCCGCCCTTCCCGGCCATGATGCGGCCCCTTGGCGATGCCGATCATGCAGACATCCTCGATGCCCATTTCCTCCAGCATCGCCTGCGCCGCCGACAACTGCCCCTTGCCCCCGTCGATCAGCACAAGGTCCGGCCATTCGCCGCCGTCGCGATCCGGGTCTTCCCGCTGCGCCCGGCCAAAGCGCCGCTCGAACACCTCCCGCATCATCGCAAAATCATCCCCGGGCGCCGTATCGGGATTCTTGATGTTGAACTTGCGATAGGCATTTTTACGGAACCCTTCCGGCCCCGCAACCACCATCGCGCCCAATGCATGACTGCCCTGAATATGGCTGTTGTCGTAGATCTCGATCCGGTCCGGCGCCCCGTCCAACCCAAAGGCGTCAGCCATCTCGTCCAATATCTTGGCCTGCGTCGTCGTCTCCGCCAGCCGTCGGTCCAACGCCTCTGTCGCGTTGCGTTGCGCCTGCTCGATCAGGCGGGTTCGCGATCCCCGCTGCGGCACTTCGATCCGCACCTTAGCGCCGATCCGTTCCGACAGCGCCTGCGCTATCAGTTCACACTCCGCCGGAGCACGATCCGTAAGGACCAATTTCGGCGGCGGCACCTCCTCATAAAACTGCGCCATGAAGCTCGCCAGCACCTCATCCTCCGCCACCTCAGCCGTGTGGACGGGGAAGAAGCTGCGATGTCCCCAATTCTGTCCGCCGCGAATGAAAAAAGCCTGGATGCACATCGCCCCGCCCTTCGTCGCCAGTGCGAAGATGTCGGCATCGCCCAATCCTTCGGCGTTGATCGCCTGACTTCCCTGGATGAAGGTCAACGCCTTCAGCCGATCCCGCAGCACGGCCGCCTGCTCGAAGTCCAGTGCTTCCGACGCCACCTGCATCGCCGCGCCCAGCTTACGCTGCACGGCCGTCGATTTGCCGCCTAGAAAGTCCTGCGCGTCCCGCACCAGTTCAACATAGTCCGTTTCATCGATCCGCCCGACGCAGGGCGCGGAACAACGGCGGATTTGATATAGCAGACATGGCCGCGATCGATTGGCGAAGAAACTGTCGCTGCAAGACCGCAGCAAGAAGAGCTTTTGCAAGGCATTGATCGTCCGCGTCACCGACCCGGCACTGGCGAAAGGCCCATAATAACGCCCCTTATATTTCCGCGCGCCACGATGCTTCTGCACACGCGGAAAGGTATGGTCCTCTCGCAACAGGATGAAAGGAAAACTCTTATCGTCGCGCAGCAGCACATTATAGGGCGGCCGGAAGCGTTTGATGAGTTGCGCTTCCAGCAGCAATGCCTCCGCTTCGCTGTTGGTCGTGACGATCGTCATCGACCGGGTCTGCGCGACCATACGCTGCAGCCGCCGGGGCAGCCGATCAACTTGCGTATAATTGGCGACGCGATTCTTTAACCCTCGCGCCTTGCCGACATACAGCACGTCTCCCCTCGCATCCTGCATCCGATAAACGCCGGGCCTTGCAGGCAAGGTCTTTAACGTATTGCGGATCGCTTCCACGCCGGCGTCAATATCGGGCTGGCTGCCCTTGACTGTAAAGGTCGCTTTGTCTTCGTGAAAACGGTCGGGAGATTGAGGATGCGACATAGTGCTGAGATAGCGAGAGCAGCACAGATCGCAATGGTGTCATCCCACGATAACGAGGCAGACCCATGAAACGGAAAGGGCCGGCACGACCAGCGCCAGCCCTTTCCTTTCGTCCCGAATATGCCCGATCAGGCTACGGGGCCAAGATCCTTGATGGCACCATCGACCAGCGTCTTATCGGCCTTCGCATCATGGCCTTGGGCAATGAGCGTCACCGCAGCACTTGTGGCGGCATTCACTGCCTTGAAACGAATAGCTGCAATGGCAGAGCGTTCGGCCGCGCCGATCTTGTCCTCTGCCATTTTCTGACGACGCACGACCAGCGCAGCGGCGCTGACCTTCGCATCTTCCAGAAGCGTTTCAGCCTCATGTTCCGCAGATTTGCGCATGGCTTCGGCTTCACCAGCCGCCGAGGCCAGCTTCGCTTCATATTCCGCCTTCAACACCTCCGCTTCCGCACGGAGTTTGGATGCTTCCTCAAGCTGCGCCTTGATTTGTGCAATACGGCCATCGAGAGCGCCGCCAATAAGGCTCGGTACCTTCTTCACCAGAAGAAGCACGATGAAGACCAGCATCGCCAGACTGACCCAAGCCGTCGCATCCATGCCGACTGCCTTGGGATCGGTATGAGGCGCGACGCCTTCATGTGCGACGGTGCCGACCGGCTCCATTCCCTCAGAATGAATAGCGTCACCCAAATCAGGCGTTGTTTCGCTATGCTGTACTGCTGCCTCAGCCATGGGCCAGTGCTGCCTTTACTGCGTTACGGGCCGCATCTTCCGACGCATCGACGCCGGAAATGCGAGCCACCATGTCACGCGCCGCGTCGGCGGCAACGGTTTCAATCTGTTCCATGGCTGCATGGGATGCAGCCTGGATGCGAGCCTCCGCGGTGCTGATGAGATTTGCGACTTCAGCATCGGCGGCGGCCAGCTTCCGTTCGGAATCCCTGGCGGCTTCCGCTTTGGCCTTTGCCAGCACGGCCTGAGCAGCAGCGCGGCTTTCAGCATCGCGGATGCGATAATCTGCCTCTGCTTCGTCAGCACGGGCAAAAGCGGCCTTTGCAGCGTCCAGGTCGCCGGAGATCTTCACGTCACGCGCATCCGCCGTGCCCTGCACCTTTGGAACCATGCCAAGGCCGATAACGAAGAAGACAAAGCCGAACGTCAACAGCAGCCAGAATATCTGGGATGAATAGGTTTCGGCGATTTGCGCGATTTGAGGCATTTCGAATCCGTCCGATCAGGCGCGGTCAATTCAAGGCGCGGGCGAAGATGGCTACATTGGCCTCTCCGCCCGCATCCCAAGCGGTTGTCAGGCCACGAACACCAGGATCATGGCGATAACGAACGCCAGCAGACCCAAAAGTTCGGCTGCAGCGAAACCGATGAACAGGCGGCCCTGCTGACCGTCAGCGGCGCCGGGATTGCGTAGCGCGCCTTCGAGGAACGAGGCGAAAACATTGCCCACACCGAGCGAGGCAAGGCCCGCACCGATAGCGGCCAAACCAGCACCGAGCAGCTTCGCGGCTTCTGCGTCCATGTTGTAAACTCCTTTTCTAAACTCTTTTAAGCGTTGAACAAATTCCGAAAAATCAGTGCAGATTCTCAGCGTCGTTGATGTAGACCGAGGTCAACAGCGCGAACACATAGGCTTGGATGACCGCCACCAGCACTTCCAGCGCACTGATGCCGATCATCAGCACGAAGCTCGCCGACCCAACGGTCAGGCCGTAGCCGATCCCCGCGTTCGAGCTGTTGATTACGAACCCCGCCAGAACCTTCAGCAGAACGTGACCCGCCGTCATCGCGACGAACAGTCGCAGCCCCAGGCTGAACGGGCGAACCATGAAGGAAACTAGTTCAATCGGGAAGATGACCGGGATCATCGGCAGCGGCGTGCCGTGTGGCACGAACAGCGAGAAGAAGTGCAGGCCATGCTTCCAGAAGCCGACGATCAGGACGATCGAGAAGCTGAGGATCGCCAGCACGCCGGTCGCGGTGAAATGGCTGGTGAAGGTAAAGGGGTGCAGGCCGAGCAGGCCCAGAGGCAGCAGGCCGAGCAGGTTCGCCAGCAGGATGAACATGAACAGCGAGAAGACATAGGGAATATACTTCTTGCCGCCCTCGCCCACATTGGCGACCAACAGGCTCTTGATGAAGCCGGTCATATATTCGACCGCCATCTGCCAGCGGCCGGGAACCAGTTCACGCTTCATGCCGCCGATGACGAAAATCCACAGCACCACAGCAGCGGCCACCATATAGAGCGCGCTGTTGGTGAAGGCGATGTTGAAACCGCCAATAGACAGGTGATCGGTCCCGAACAGCGGTTCGATTGCAAACTGGTGCATCGGATCGATTTTGCCGGATTCTGCCACTTTGACCCCTGCGTACCTTGCCTTCAAACTAAGACAAAAGCGTCCCTTTATTGATCGGAACGCTTCGTCGTCGTCAATCTGATGATATTCCTGAACGCCACCACGATCCCAAGACCGAGAAACACGAGCAGGAGCCATGGGGACGTATTGAACAGCCAGTCGAGAACCCAACCGATCAATGCGCCGCCGACAAGACCCCCAATCAGCTCTGCGAGAACCCTATTGCCCAGCCGAGACCCATCATCAGGCCGCTGTTCAACTGTCCCCTGTCTGACCTTTTCGGCATGTTCAGCCCGCGCGATCCGCTCCTCCAACGAAGTGATCCGCGCGTCCTCCCCCGCCGGGTCCTGCCCAGGTGTATCCGCAGCCATGGCCTCTCCCTTCGTTCAGACCGAACTCATGAATGAGGCAATGAAGCGTGCGACTGCACCCGTCAAGGCGCGGCCCGTTTAGAAAGGCGTTTCGGGATAGTCAACCGTGCATGGGAAGGAGATGTCGTTCCCCATGCCGCGCAAGGAAATATCGCGCGGTATAGGGCGGAATCAATTTGCCGTGGCGCAATAGGACGGCAGCGCGATAGCACCTGCACCCTTGGTTTGCCACGCACCACCGCCGATGCGATAGGCCTGCCCCGGCTTCACCCGGCTGCTGAGCGTCTGGCAGCCGGTAGCGGCCGCCACATCCTGCACCGTGACGCCACGCTTCCCGGCTAAGTCGGTATAAGCCGCACGGCGCTTGATATTGATCGATTCGACCTCGGCCCGGACATCGGCGCTCACCGAACCGGCGATGCCTAGATAACCATCGGCCTGCTCGCCGACCGTTCCCGCCGTGATCGCCGAGGCGACAGCGCCGGACTGCGCGCGGGCAGGCATATTCATGGCAAGGCCCGTCGCCAATGCGACTACGGCCCCGGCGGCGATCATTGCAATCATGCGTGTCATTGCGGGAACAACTCCGGATTATTCTGAATGAGATCCTGCGCGTCGCGTTGCAGTTTCACCACAACTTCCTGCTGAATCTTCACATTGAGATTGATCTCGATAGGCTTGTCGGGTGCCTTCACCTGAATGCAGCCCCCCAAGGCCAGGCTGGCGATACTCGCCGTTATGATCGTCGCTTTTCTCATTTACGCTCCCTGTCTGGCACAGTGTCGCTTGACGCAGGCTGAACCGCAACCCCTTCACGCATCTTCTGCTGCACTTCCTCGCCGATACTGTTCTGGATCAAGCTGTTGGGATTGGCGAGCGACTGGGCCGTGCCCATCAATCCCCGGAAGGGCGCGGCAATCCGCACGTTGAAGATGAAAGGCAAGCCGATGAAACTCCGGGCAATCCCGCTCGGAGCATCACCCAATTTCCCGCGATTGACGCCATTGAAAACCACGTTCGTCACCATTTCGCCATCCAGCGCGCCATCCATCAATATGGTCAGGCATTTATATTGCAGGTTCTTGAGCGCGTCGAAGGCCATCTTGCCCATTGTCCCGAGTTGCTCGTTTGAAACCGGTCCCACATAGGACAGCACGCCGGATTGGCGTGTGGGATCGCAGGGAATAGTAGGCAACACGCCCTCCGGCATCATCAATTCCGGCATACCTTCCTGCCGAGCGACGAGCACCCCTCCCACCACGCGCCCACCGTTCGCGTTGAAGATAAGCGGCATGATTCCATCGAAAGTCCCCGTAGCCGATACATTCTCCAGTTCCATTGCCTGAATGAATGCGCCTGCATCCAGACCCAAAACACGAAAGGTCATATAGCGATCGACATTCGCGCTGAAATCCATGGTGGTGGGTAACAGCACCAGCCGTCCACCGGCGAAGGGCCATTCCCCTCCCTCGATATGAACGTGCTGGTTGGGTTCCAGCCGATAACGCACCACGCCGTCATGCACTTCGACACCGGGATTGACGGACTTGATCCGCACTTCCTGCCCCGGCGCGCTCACCAGTCCCAAAAGGTCCGTAAACCGCAATTCCCCAGACAAACCCTGCACGGGACCAAAGGCGGCTGCGAGTTCAGCATTGTCCGTACGGAACAGACCGTCGCTGGTCACAGCCGAATCACTCCATCGAATATGCCCTTCGCCGGTCACTGTGGCCGACACGTTTGCAACCACCCCCAGCGCCAGACCGGTCAGATCGTCAGGTTGAAGCCGGGAATCGAAAACTATGCCGGGAACGGAAAGAACCGCCCTGCCCTTTGCGTTGTTAAGATCATGGACAATGTCTGCCCGCGCGACCAAGGCGCCATTGCGGGGCGCGCGCAAATCGCCTGTCGCGGCAATACGCCCCTCCTTCAGCGTCAGGATGAAGTCCGGCACATCCAGGGAATTGAACCGCGGCTGCTGCTCCGCATCCCGCACGGACAAGGCCGCTTTCAAAGTCAGGGCTCCGTCCGCGAAACGCCATTCGCCACGACCATTTTCGACAATGAGCGGAACAGCGCCGATCCGTCCCCCTGCATCCTCGACCCCGCCGGCAAAACCCCGTCCATCCATGCGTCCGTCCAGCTTCACCGCGTCAAGCCGAACCGGTGCATCCTGCGGCCCCACTGCAAAGGCGACATTGGCGAGTTGAAAGCCGGTCTTACCCAGCACGAACCGCGCTTCATCCGCTTTGAGATGCATGGGACTGGCACCGCTGCGCCCATCAAGCGCGACATTACGGACCGACATGCCACCACCAACGCCATGTGCACCAACGGACAGCATGGGGCCGCCCGGCAGGGGGCAGAGCGTTTGCCGTGTCCGGCCAAGCGCGAATCCTCCATAGCGCGCCTCTATCAGAGACAGCGGTACGCAACGGGCGTTGATGGCAAGCGCGCCATTTGATGCCAAAATGCCTTCCACAGGAGCAGACAGACCTTTTATCCCGCCATCCGGCAAAGGTCCGTCGAGTCGCACGACCGTCGAAAATCGCGTCTGTCCCTCCGGTCCAGCCGCGAACCGAACCGGCTCCAATGCCAATGTCGCGCCGTCCGCCGTATAAGGGTCGACAAATAATTGTCCGCCAAAGCCGCCGCTGGACCGTTTTGCGAGCCGCAATGCCGCTCGTGGCAAGCCGCCGCCCTCGGTCGTTACCGCTCCGTCCAACGCCCAATCCACGCCAGCCCCCTGCCCACCTGGCCAAGCAAGCGTGAAGCGCCCATCCTGGGACAAATCGATGCGCGCGCCGCTCCGCGCGGCGAAATGGGTGTCGTTCAGGACCAGACTACCTCCGCTATCGCGCTGGACGATCGCCGTCCGTGCGTGGAGAAGATTGTCCTTGCCGGCATGCTGCAACGCATCGGCCAGACGCCGGACAAGAGGCCCCACAGGCGAACTGGCCGTCGATTCGCGCATGGCGGCCAGGGGATCGCGCGCAGAGGCGTGAATATTCCGCGCCGAAACTTCGCCCTGAAAATCCGCCCCGCGCGCGCCTGCATTCCACACTCCGTCGAGCGACACCCGTTCGGCCTGCGCGGCACCCGCGGAAAAGGCGCGCGCGGCGATACTGGCGCGGCCGCCAGTGTTTTTGGCCGTTCCATCGAAAGTAATCCGGGCCGACGGAGCAGCCAGCACTACTCCATTGGATTTAAGCGCTTCTCCATTGATCCGCGCCGTCCCGCTCCACCGATCCAGCGCCTTGCCAAGCGAAACATCGAGATTGGCTACCGGATGAGCCATGGCCGTGGCCGCGCCCCGACACGCCAATGCCTCGCCCCGCAGCGGCCCCGACAGACGTGGGCGTCCCGCATTCACGCTGATATCGAGCCATGCCGAACCGCCAGCAAGGCCACAATCGGATAACCGCGCACGAGGCATGACAGCGGCAAGCTTGCCGTGGAAACCGGATTGGAGATTGCCTTTCCCGTCGATCCGCATCCCCACCGACCCCGCATCGGTGTCGAACCGGACCCGCGCGTCTGTCAGGGACAATATTATGTCCGGCAGGCTGAACGGTTCGGTAGACGCGGGATCGCGGAATTTATCGAGTTCACCAAGATTGAGCGCGCCGCCGTGCAGCGCTGCGCGCATCCTCACGCCTCCGGCCCGCACAGCCGCCAATTGCGGCGTCACACCAGCAAAGGCGATGTCGACCTCCAGCCATTGCGCGGTGAAATCGGGATCGACCGGATCGCCCAATACAATATTTTCGATCCGCTGGGTACGCAGGCCGACACGCACCAGATCATAGCGCGCCTGAACACCGCGCCGATTCAGTTCCCGGCTGATGAAATTCTCAGCAATCGGCGCGCGTTGCGTCCACAGCGCGGCCAGCACCAGCGCAAGCGATCCCACGCCTACGCCCAGCCAGCGCAACCAGCCTCGGCGAACCTTCATTTCGCCGTCATCTTCTTCCATCCGTCTGGTCAACCCCGGCTCTCGAACAGCTCTTTCTATCCGTGACGCCTGCATAACGTCCCAGACAAACTAAATATCCTTGCCCGGAAAATCCGCAACGCATAGCGTCCCGGCGCATATATGGGGGCGAAGTTGGCGGATATTGAAGGCAAGGTCAGCCATGATGGCGCGGGACATCGCGCCCGGCTGCGTCAGAAATTGGCAAATAGCGGCGGCGACGCACTCCACGACCATGAACTGATCGAATATCTGCTCGCCCTTGCGATCCCCCGCCGCGACACCAAGCCGCTAGCCAAAGCATTGCTGCGGGAATTTAACGGAATAGGTGGGTTGATGGCGGCGGATTGGCAAGCCATCGCGCGCGTGCCCGGCATGGGCGACACAAGCATCGCCGCCATCAAGATCGTGCATGCGACCCTGCTGCGTATGCTTCGCAATGAAGTAGCGGAAAGGCCCGTTCTGGCCAGTTGGCAGGCCCTGCTAGACTATCTGAGGGCGGATATGGCCTATCTGGGCGTGGAGCGCGTGCGCGTATTGCATCTGAACAGCCGTAACATGCTGATCCGCGACGAACATATGGGCGATGGCTCCATCGATCAGGCCGCCATCTATACCCGCGAAGTGATCCGTCGCGCCATCGATCTCGGTTCAGCCGCCCTGATATTGGTCCACAATCACCCCAGCGGATCGCCCGAACCCAGCCGGCAAGATATAGAAGTTACGCGGCAGATCGTCGAAGCCGGCAAGCGGCTCAACATATCGGTTCATGACCACATCATTATCGGATTACATGGGCACAGCAGCATGCGGGCCAAGGGATTGCTGTAAGGAAGGCTGCCCACCGACAGCCTTTCCATCAGAAAATCAGAGATTGAAGCCCACCGACAGGAACTGTGGAACAGGCCCGTTCCATCCTTCGTCTGGCCCTTCGTCCACCGCTTCATGCCGCCGCGGGCGTGCAGGCGCAGGTGCAGGCTTCGGTTCTGCGCGTTGAACGGATTTCCTGTCGCTGACCGGTCGATCCTTCTTTCGGGGCTTTTCCTCTCGCCGATCTTCCTTTTCGGCTTCAACGACAGGCGCTCCGATCGTCTCGATCTTCTGGCCGATCAGCTTCTGGATATTGTCGATCGCCTCCGCATCCTCGGACGTCACGAAAGTATAGGCGACGCCCTTTGCCCCCGCGCGTCCCGTGCGACCGATGCGATGCACATAATCGTCGGGATGCCACGGTGCGTCGAAATTGAAGACATGGCTGACGCCTTTGATATCCAGCCCACGGGCCGCGACGTCGGAAGCGACCAAGATATTCACGTCTCCAGTGCGGAATCGCTCCAGTTCGGCGATGCGGGCCGACTGGTCGATGTCGCCATGGATCTCGCCGGAACGAAAGCCGTGCCGCTGGAGGCTCTTGTTGAGATCCCGCACGGTCGTCTTGCGGTTACAGAAGATGACCGCGCTCGTGACATCCTCCGCGAGCAGCATGTTACGCAACACATCTCGCTTCTTGCGCGAATCCACCTTCACCAAGCGCTGCGTAATATTGGTGCCGGCGGTCGCAGGCCGCGCAACCTCAATCGACTTGGGATTGGACAGGAAACGATCGGCCAGCTTTTTGATCGGCGCGGGCATCGTCGCGGAAAAGAGCAGCGTCTGCCGCTGAGCCGGGAGCTTCGTGCATATTTCCTCAATATCGGGAATAAAGCCCATATCGAGCATCCGGTCAGCCTCATCGATGACCAGCATCGAACAGCCATTGAGCAGAATCTTGCCGCGCTGAAACAAATCCATCAGGCGGCCCGGCGTCGCAATCAGCACGTCGACGCCCTTTTCCAGCGCCTTGACCTGATCGCCCATCTGCACGCCGCCGATCAGCAGCGCCATGGAGAGCTTGTGATACTTCCCGTATTTCTCAAAATTCTCCGCCACCTGCGCCGCCAGTTCGCGCGTCGGCTCCAGGATCAGGCTACGCGGCATCAACGCCCGGGCGCGGCCATGTGCCAGAATGTCGATCATCGGCAGCACGAAGCTTGCTGTCTTGCCGGTGCCTGTCTGGGCTATGCCGATAATGTCCTTCATCATAAGGACAGGCGGAATGGCTTGCGCCTGAATCGGTGTAGGCGTGTCGTAACCAGACTCGGCAACGGCCTTGAGCAATTCGTCGGAAAGGCCGAGATCGGCAAAAGTCATTCAAGAAGTCCGATGCAGGAAATGCAGTGCCGCGACAATGCAGCACAGACCGCGCGCGCCTTGCGTAAATATTGGCGTCTTGTCAAGAAAATCGCTTATGCACGGGCCGTTCGCAGCCTCGCCTCTACCAGTCTGCTCAATCAGCCGGGTCCTGCGCGATCAGCCGCTTGAAGCTGTCTATCCCGCAACTGAGGCCACTGCGCGCTTGCAATTCATCCCGACCGGAACACAAGGAGCCATCCCCATCCGGCTCGACATAGAAACCGGAATAAAAACCTGTGGCATTGCACCCTCGTTCCAGCCGCGCGCGATAGCGATGATCATCCGCCAGGATCAGATCAACCCCATTGGCAACCACGATGCTTGCGGATCGTATAGAACGAAGCGCGATACAGCGAGGGCCCTTCTTCTCCCGCCAGGCATCCTTCAGTTCAGGCGCGATTCGTACCGGCGCCCGTCCTTTGCGCGCCATCGGCACGCGGATGATAACGCGGCGCTCGATGGTTAACTGTGCCCATTGCGTCGGCACCTCGGTCGGCGCGAGCAGCAACAGCAGGATGGAATGAAACAAGCCGAACCCCTTTTTGGGAAAGCCATGCTATCGGTCACTGGTTGAACAATCAATGAACTCCGGGGCATAGGACAGTTCCATGACAGGACAAAGCATCATTGATCGCTTCACATCCTTACTGGGACTGAAAGGCGTTGTCACAGAGAAGGACGATATCGCTCCCTGGCTGACCGACTGGCGCGGCCGTTATCATGGCGCGGCGGCAGCGATCCTTGCCCCCGCTTCCACTCAACAGGTTGCCGCGGCTGTTGCCCTGGCGTCGGAATTAGGCGTTCCGCTTGTGCCGCAGGGCGGTAATACATCCATGGTGGGCGGAGCCACGCCGCCTGCGGACGGCAGCGCCCTTATCCTTTCCCTGCGCCGCATGAACCGCATCCGCAATCTGTCGCCCGACGATAATCTGGTGATTTGCGAGGCAGGCGTTATCCTTTCCAACTTGCATGAAGCAGCCGAAGCGGTCGGTCGTCGCTTTCCACTCAGCCTGGGGGCCAAGGGTTCGGCAACGATTGGTGGCCTCATTTCCACGAATGCAGGCGGCACGCAGGTCCTACGCCATGGAACGATGCGCGCGCTTGTGGAGGGCATCGAGGCAGTCTTGCCCGACGGCAGCATTTTCGATGGCCTCGAAGCCCTGAAAAAAGACAATCGCGGCTATGACATCAAGCAATTGCTGATCGGCGCGGAGGGGACGCTGGGGATTGTGACCGCAGCTTCCCTCCGCCTGGTTCCCGCGATTGCCTTACGGGCCGTGGGCTGGGTCGGCGTTCGGTCCCCCGCCGATGCGCTCGCGCTTCTACGCCTTGTGGAAGGGCATCTGGGCGAAAGCGTGGAAGGATTCGAGATCATCGCCGACGATGGCCTTGGCCATGTCCTCTCCCATATTCCCGGCACGCGCTGCCCCATCGGCACCCGAACGCCCTGGCATGTGCTGATCGAAGTCGATCATGCAGACCTAAGCGAGCCCGGCCCTGCGGAACGGCTGGAACGGGCGTTGACCGATGCCTTTGAGGAAGGCATCGCCGTGGATGCCGCCATCGCCGCCAACGAGGCGCAAGCGGAAGCTTTCTGGCGCATCCGCGAATCCATCTCCGAGGCGGAAAGGGCTCAAGGGCCCGCGCTGCAATATGACATCAGCGTTCCTGTTTCGCATATGCCCGCCTTCATGGTGGAGGCTGCGACTGCCGTAGAACGCGAGTTTCCCGGTACGACGGCGTCTTCCTTCGGCCATCTGGGTGACGGTAATGTGCATTTCCATGTGCGCGCTCCCCAGGGGACCAAGGACGGCGCGGCATGGATCGCAATGCAGGGGCAGGCCATCAACGCCTTCGTCCATGATGCCGTGGTCGCCACAGGCGGATCGATTTCGGCCGAACATGGCATCGGCCAGATGAAGCGCGCCGAACTCGGGCGCCTTGCCTCCCCCGCCCGGATCGCGGCGTTGCGCGCCATCAAGGCGGCGTTCGATCCGAAAGGCATTATGAACCCCGGCAAGCTCATTCCGCGCCCTGATGAAAGCTGAAGGCCGAGCATCCACAAAGCAATTGCCTCACAACGCCAAGGGCTCTACTGCCTTCGGCCAATCTTGCAGCCCGGCGGCACCTTTCAAACCACCGCCTTTGAAGGAATGGAACGCATATCATGGCAAGTGCACCGACCGGCCTTCCCATTTTCTACAATGACCTTCTTCCGCTCAGCAGCGCGGATCATGCCGATTATCGTAATCGTCCGCTCGACACTGCGCCATTCCTGAAAAGCCAGCATGCTGTTCCACTGACCGTCGACGAATTCGTCGCCGCCCAGCGTTTCCTCCCCATCATCTTTTCGGCGGGCGATGATTCGGTTCCGCTCGCGCTGATGGGCCTTAACGAAGGGGTCAACATCTTCCTCGACGAAGAAGGCAAGCTGCGTGGGCCCGCCTATGTTCCGGCCTATGTCCGCCGCTATCCCTGGATGCTCGCCAAGCTGCGCCCGGACAGCGACGAACTTTCGCTCTGCTTCGATCCCACCAGCGAAGTACTGGGCGCGTTCGAGGAAGGCCAACCGCTATTCGAGGACGGCAAGCCTACGGAGTTAACCCAGGGCGTGCTGAAATTCTGCGAAGATTTCGAACAGGCCGCCGCGCGCACCGGCCAGTTCGTTCGTGAATTGCAGGAAATGGACCTTCTCATGGATGGTGAGGTCGCCATTCAGGTTCCCGGCAGCGAACAGCCCTTTATCTATCGCGGCTTCCGCATGGTGAATGAGGAAAAGCTGCGCGACATGCGCGGGGATCAACTTCGCAAGATCAACCAAAGTGGGATGCTTCCTCTGATCCACGCTCATCTTTTCTCGCTGCAACTGATGCGCGAGATCTTCGAAGCGCAGGTTCAGCAGGGCAAGGGGCCGATCGCCGGCATCGTTGCGCCCCAGTCTGCGGAAGCGTGAAACCTGCGGCTCGGTAAGCTCATAAATAATTGAACACAGGGACGTTGCATTCCTCTTGAAAGGAAAGTCAACGTCCCCTATCTTCGGAGCATACGGCCACCTGCCCCCCTTTCGGGTGCGCCGTATGGGCGCCTCCCCCTTTGGAGGCGTCTCCTCCCTGAACCTGGCCACCCCGTGCGAATCGCATGGGGTGGTTTTTTATATGCGGGACGGAATTGCCTCAGTTTCGCTTGACGGGGATGATGAGCGCCCCTAATTGCGACCGCCTGCTGATCGCCAACATGCGATCACGGCCCCTTCGTCTAGCGGTCAGGACGCGGCCCTCTCACGGCTGAAACACGGGTTCGATTCCCGTAGGGGTCACCAGTAAACACACTGTAATTCATCATTTCCATAACCTGAGATCAAACGCCTGATCATAGGACTTTTCCTTAATTCAGTGACCTAAGCCGTTCTGGCAATCCTGCTCATAGCCTTCGCCAAATATTTTAGCCTGACCACAGATCAGCGAGAGAGGCGCGTTGGCTCTCCAGGCGATACGCACTGAAAGACGACCAGGCTATCGCGGCTTAGCCTTAGTCAATCGTTCCAGATCTCCTGTATAATTGACATTCGCTATAGTCAGCCCAATTCCCACCGGGCAGGCGCCGATGCTCTCAGCCCAGTGCCGGACAGAACGGTTACCCGTCCGCAGCAGATATTCCTCCAGTTCACCCGCCAGCACGCTCGGCCACAGCCCGATCACCGGGCAACCCGTCGCGTAAGCGGCCCGCTCCTTTGCACATAGTTCCACCAGCAGAGCGCGCGGCATGTCAGGCGTATCGCAGGGCATGGACAGGACATGGGCAAATCCCCGTTCCCGCGCAACTGCCATCGCCCCAGCCAGCCCGCCCAGCGGCCCCAGACCAGCCTGGGGCCTGTCCTCCACGCCGCCATAGACAGGATGCATTCGCCCGGAAATCATCACACTGTCCACAAAGTCCGCGAGATTGCCCATTGACCAGTCGAGCAGCGAACGCCCGCGATAGAGCGCTTCTGCCTTGTCCGTCCCAAACCGACTCGAAAGCCCACCTGCCAGCACGACGCCCAAAACTCCGCCCTTCATGTGGGGACCAGCATCGCGTCAGGCCGCGCAATCACGCGCAGATCCAGCCCCGCCTCGCGCGCGCGATGCAGGGCCAAGGCTGTGGGCGCGGAGATCGTCACCAGCAACGGACAATCGCTCAGCACCGCCTTTTCCACCAGTTCATAGGAACAGCGCGACGACAGCAACGCAAAGCCGCCATCCCAATCCGCCCCTGCCCTTCGCATTGCGCCGATCAGCTTATCGAAGGCGTTGTGCCGTCCGACATCCTCCCGCACCAGTCGGATCGTGCCATCCTGTCCAACCCATGCCGCAGCATGGACCGCGCCTGTCCGCGCATTGAGCGGCTGATGCACCTGCAACGCCTCCAAAGCACGAAAAATGGCTGCGTCATCAGCGCGGCTTCGCGCCATGACCAGCGGCAGTGGGCGCATCGCCTGCTCTATATTTTCGACCCCGCACAGACCACAGGAAGAATCTGTCGCACGATGACGCACCCGGTCCAGCAGATCATCGGTACGTTCGGGCGGCAATGTCGCGCGCGCGATGATGCCTTCTTCCGTCGCATGCACATCCACATCGAACGCCGGATCGCCCGCTCCCATCAACCGCTCCGACAGCGCGAAACCCACCAGCAGATCGGTAATATCGGTCGGCGTCGCCATCAGCACCGCATAGCCGACTCCGTTGAACTCCAGCGCCACCGGCACTTCTTCGGCCAAATCGCGCATAACGCAGCCTCTCTCGCCTTGAGGGGTCAGCCGCTGAAACATCTGATTGGCGACATCGCCCCGCCCCGGAGTCATGTGCGACGCGTAGCGATCGGGTTGACAACGGCCGCCGGAGACATCTCTGTGGCGAGCTTTACGATATACTGGCGCGGCGTCAGGCCCCGGAAGATTCGGATACGATCTTCGGTCATCGCGGTCGCCTGCGCCTCCCTCATCGCTGCAAGATGGCGCGGGCTATATATCCAGCGGTCGGCGGCGGATACCGCATTTTCGTCATCCATGTCCCGTTCCTATTCGGCGGCCTGCGAAGGCACGATCCGGCAACTGAAGCGGTTATGCTCGGCACAATTCTCCTGCCAGTACGACAGACCGTATGAAAAGCGCCATCTGCACCGCCGCCGTCTTACATTCCGAGCGATTAGCCGCACAGTCCGAATAATCAATGGCCCTGACATTGGCCTGCATGCCGAGATGGTGAAATGTAGCATAAGTCTGCCAGCAGGGCTGATTTAAGGATTATGAGAGAAGCAGGCGGCAATCTAATCGACAGAACCGCGACGACTTAACGAAGGCTTGGAAAGGGTTATAAGAGGATATGCGCGCCGACTTTCTCAAGCTCAAGGTTCAGATATTCTGTGGCGATGAAATTGCCATGGGTCCGGGGAAAGCCGACCTGTTGGAAGCCATTGACGCATTGGGTTCCATTTCTGCCGCGGGTCGATCCATGGGCATGAGCTACCGTCGGACATGGCTTCTGGTTGACGCGATGAACCGTTGCTGGCGCGAGCGACTGGTCGAGACGGTAGCAGGCGGCGGCAAGGAACGCGGGGCTCGGCTGACATCAACTGGTCGGCAGATACTGACCGATTACCGCGCGATGGAAAAAGCCGCTATTTCGGCCACAGCGGACGGGCATTTCAGCCATCTTGAAAATTTGCTGAGGGACGCGCCCTTATCACCCTCCCATCCTCAACCAGCCTCATAATTTACGCCCGCACGCACGATCAGGCATCGCGAGCCGCGGATCGGTCAGAAAGGTCCGATCGGTCAGGCTCTCCAGAAACGCACGCAAAGGCGCCATTTCATCTTGAGCCAATCCCATGGCATGGCGCCGGATCGCATCTTCCAATGTCGGTGCTGATCCGTCATGCCACCATGGACCGGTGACGGCGACATTTCGCAGGGAGGGCGTCCGAAATCGATCTCCATCCTCCGGCCTTCCTGTCTTCTCGACCAGGCCGCGATCCTTGCCAATATTCTTTTCCAGACGATGATAATCGTCATCGATGAAGTCCCGCCCCGCATGGCAGGCAACACATCCCCGCGCGGCAAACAAAGCAGCACCCCTGCGCGCTTCGGTGGAGATCGCGCCAATCTCACCCCGCCCATGGCGATCAAACGGGCTGTTCAGAGCGATCATCGTCCTTTCAAACGCGGCTATGGCATGGGATATGGTGTCAAGACTTATATGCCCCTTCACTTCGGGAAAAGCACGAGCAAACATGCGGCGATAACAAGCATCATTGCCCAAACGGCGGAACAATTCGGCCTCTTTCCCGCGCATGCCCAGTTCCACCGGATTGTCACCGAGCAACGGCACCAGCATCTGGGCCTCAAGCGTCGTCAGCGATGGATCGGCAGCGGTCAATCGCCTCCGCCAGGCGACATTGGCGAGCCCGGGGACATTCCGGCGCCCTGGATCGCCATGCACACCGGGCCGCATGGTATTGCCGTCCGCAAAGCCCCGCTTTTGCTCATGACATCCCGCGCAGGATAGCGTGCCGTTCACTGAAAGATCGGCATCGTAAAACAGACGGCGGCCAAGTTCGACCTTCGCCATGCTCATGGCACTGTTGATTGGCACGATTGGCGGAGGAACGTCGGCCGGCAATCCCCAATCCCATGCCCTTCCTCCTGCGGTCAATAGCAGCAAGGAAAGCGCCAGTAGCCAGCTTCTCACTGGAGCGGCGTCACCAGAACAGTCAATCGATCTTCGCCATTGGCGGAGATTTGCAGCGTATAGCTCCCCGGCTGCAACTCATAGTCCACCATCTTGCGGATGCCGCTGCACTGCGGGCCATGTCCGTGGGCGACGGACGGCTGCGCCTTTCCGTCCTTGACCACATCCACCCACGCGCCCGAACCAAGTGCCACGCGCCAGACCGCAGCAGTCGGCACGACGAAACGCGCCAAACCACCAAAGCTGACCGATCCACCCGGCTTTTCGGGTCGCAGAACATAAGCGACTTCAGGTGTCGGCAACAGCGTAAGGGCAGCCGCCTGCCCAGCGCTCAAATTGGCTTTGGCCGTGCCCTTGCGGGTGGAAGCGGCCTGCAAAGCGATCGGATCGCGCCAGGAGAGGAATGGCTGAGCCAGTTCCGCAGGCGCCGAACAGGCCACCGGTTCTTCCATCGCGGCAGAAGCGGGCCAAGGCATCAGCATGGCGCAAAGAGCCATCCCACACCGAAAAGAAAATGCATTTGCCAAGAAACTTCCCTCCCCGAAACAAAGCTATATATGACGAAATATAGTGAGTCGAAAGACCATAAAAGGGGGTTCCATGCGTATCATTCTTGCCGCCACGCTGTTGGCGGGTATTTCTCTCATCCCGATGGCACAGGCCCAGACGGACGGAACGCCATCCGTCGCGCAATCCGACCGCTTTTCACTGGGACAGATCATAGTGACCGCGCAGCGTCTGGACGGCGTGGGCATTGATGCCAACACATTGTCCGCGGACGCGATCTATACCTTCAACCGCGGCGCGCTGGATGATGCAGTGAATCTCATGCCCGGCGTGGCGTCGGGCAATAGCGGCGGCACGCGCAATGAACGCCTCGTCTTCGTGCGCGGATTCGATCGGTTTCAGGTGCCGCTGTCGATCGACGGCATCCGCGTTTACCTGCCCGCCGACAACCGGCTGGACTATGGGCGCTTCCTGACAACCGATATTGCGGAAGTTCAGGTAGCTAAGGGCTATGCCTCCGTCCTAGACGGACCGGGAGCGATGGGCGGTGCGATCAACCTCGTCACGCGCAAGCCAACCAAAGAACTCGACATCGACGTGCGCGGCACGATCAATCTCGATAATGACGGCGATTATGCAGGCTATTCCACCTCCGCCATGATCGGAACGAAGCAGGATCGCTGGTATGCACAGGCCAGCTATGCGCGCAGCTTCACAGACCACTGGGACTTGCCCAATGATTTCCGTGCGACCGTCCCAACGCTGGAGGACGGCGGCGAACGCGATTTTTCGCGCACGCGGGATTGGCGGGTGAATGCCAAGGTCGGTTTCACGCCAAACGAAACCGACGAATATGCGATCAGCTACACCCGGCAGGAAGGCGCGAAGGAAGCTCCCTTGCACGTCAGCGACACGGTATCGACGCCTCGCTTCTGGACATGGCCATCATGGGATATCGAAAGTGTCTATTTCCTGTCGACCACGGCGCTGGGTGACCGCGCTACGCTGAAGACACGCGCCTATTACAATAGCTTCGCTTCGATATTGCGATCCTTCAACGACCGCAATCAAGATACGCAGAGCCGTCCCTATGCCTTTGACAGCCCCTATCGTGACCGCGCCTGGGGCGGTTCCGCTCAGCTCGACTTCCAGGCGTCGGATGCCGACACGCTACGGATCGCTTTCCATTACCGCCACGACAAGCATGTGGAAGCGCAGACCAGTTTCTCCATGACCGGCGTGCCCAGCACGGAGCCGGAACAGACGCAGACGGAAAATGTCTTTTCCGCCGCGCTGGAAAATGAGCTGAAGCTAACGCCCACCCTCTCCTTCACTCTGGGCGGAAGCTTCGACTGGCGCGATCTCAAGCGGGCGGAAGAATATGGTTCTCCGCTCGGCACGTCGGGCACGCCTGCCACACTTTACAACTATCCACGCCGGGATGCGGATACTTGGAACCTACAAGGCCGACTCGACTGGCAGGCCAGTGAAGCCCTCTCCCTGCACGCCAGCCTGTCGTCGCGGGCACGTTTCCCGACCATCTTCGAGCGGTTCAGCCAGCGCTTCAATCAGGCCATTCCCAACCCCGACCTGAAGGCGGAACGCGCCAATAATGCCGAAATCGGCGGCACATGGCTGAACGGCTCCGTCAAGCTGGAAGGCGCGCTATTCTATAGCTGGATCGACAATGCGATCATCCAGTCCGTGCCGATCCTGGCCTATCCCTGCACCGCATCGACCGCGCCGCCGACCGTTCCCACCCCGGGTTGTGACCAGCGCTACATGAGCCAGAGTCAAAATGTCGGCAAAGGCCATTATTATGGGGGGGAAATTTCCCTTTCGGCGACGCTGATGCCGGGGCTGGACGCTGGCTTCAATTATACGCTGACCAAGCGGCGCCTGCATTATGCCGGACAGGACGCCTTCGAGTTGACGGGCGTGCCGACACATAAGGGCTTCGCCTGGCTCGCCTGGTCGCCGGTGGAGCAGTTGCATATCGTGCCCAGCGTCGATCTGGCGTCGAAACGCTGGACGCTCTTCACCGCCACGCCCTCCAGCGATCCCGTGCGCTATTATCGAACCGGCGCTTATGTAAACGCAAGCCTGCGGATCGACTATGCGCTGACGGATAATGTCGACATTGGCGTGGGCGGGCGCAACCTGTTCGATGACTATTACACGCTGACCGATGGCTTCCCCGAACCGGGCCGCACGCTTTTTGCCAGCATCCGCGTGAAATATTAATCTGGCGGTTCAGGCGCGGGCCGCACCGCTCGCGTCTGAACCCAATTCAGCTCCCGCTTCCCTGTATCAGCGCCATGCGGTGGCATTCGCAGACCACTTCGTCCCGCTGATTCAACAGGCGGTGGGCGAAGGTGACGATACCGGCGCCAGGCCGGGATTTGCTCGGCTTGAGCGCTATCACTTCCGTTTCAGCGCGCAAAGTGTCGCCGATAAAAACGGGCTTGGGCATCACCAGCTTGTCATAACCCAGATTGGCTATCAACGTTCCCAGCGTCGTATCGCCCACCGACAAGCCGACCATCAGGGCGAAGGTGAAAGTGCCATTGACGAGAATCTGCCCGAATTCCGACGCCTTGGCCGCCTCTGCATCCAGATGCAGCGGCTGCGGATTATGCGTCATCGTGGAAAAGAGGAGATTGTCCGTTTCCGTTACCGTGCGGCGAATGTCGTGGGCGACGCGATCCCCGATTTTCCATTGATCGAAGAACCGGCCCGCCATCACGCTTCCTCCTTGTCGATCCGCGCGAGCAATGCTCCCTCGCTCACCTGACTGCCTTCCGTCGCGTTAAACTCCGCCACGATACCGTCAAAAGGTGCGACAAGGCCGTGCTCCATCTTCATGGCTTCCAGCGTTAGCAGTCTTTGTCCCCTGGCCACCTTGTCTCCTCGCCCGACAGCGACGGAGATAATCCGCCCCGGCATGGGCGACAGCACCAGCCCATCGGATGCGCCGCCTGTTGCGACCCCGTTCATGCGCCATGGCGACAACCGCCAGGTCTGTCCTCCTTCCGCAATCAACACGACCTCGTCGCTCTCCTCCCTGTCTCCAGCCCTCTGCGGGTCGAAGGAGATGGCCACAGCTTCGCCATTCAACAGGAAAAGGGCGTCGCTCCGCATAGGCGCATTTAAACGGAACCCACCAAGTTCTCCACCAAAGGCCAGTGCCGCCGCTGCATCCGTCAAGGCCGCGCCGGAAGGTCGCTCGGGTGGCATTAACGCCTCGCCTTCACGCTCGACGAGGCCTGTATCGATGTCCGCTTCCACAAAGGCCGGATGCTCCAGCGCTTTCACCAGAAAACCAGCATTGGTACGCAGCGGCCAAATGACGCTGTCGCTGAGGCACGCCGCCAGCCGCCTGCGTGCGCTTTCCCGTTCAGGGCCATGCGCGATGACCTTGGCAATCATCGGATCGTAAAAGGAGGAAATTTCCGCCCCAAGCTCGACGCCCGTATCGATCCGGCATTTTTCGCCCAGATCAAAAACGTCCAGCGATCCGATGGACGGCAGGAAGCCCTTCGCCGGGTCCTCCGCATAGAGCCGCGCTTCCATGGCCCAGCCGTTGATCGACAATTGCTCCTGCGTCTGGGGCAACGGCTCGCCCGACGCCACGCGCAACTGCCATTCGACCAGATCCTGTCCCGTAATCGCCTCGGTGACAGGGTGTTCGACCTGAAGCCGTGTGTTCATCTCCATGAACCAGATGCGGTCGGCCCGCAGCCCTTCCGAACCGTCCGCGATGAACTCGATCGTTCCCGCGCCGACATAGTCCACCGCCCTGGCCGCCCGGACCGCCGCATCGCAGATCGCCTCCCGGGTGGCGTCATCCATGCCCGGCGCGGGCGCTTCCTCGATCACCTTCTGGTGCCGCCGCTGGAGCGAGCAGTCCCGCTCGAACAGATGGACGACATTGCCGTGCCGGTCGCCGAAAACCTGCACCTCGATATGGCGCGGGTTCGTCACCCATTTTTCCAGCAGCACCTGATCGTTGCCGAAGGACGAAGCCGCTTCCCGCCGGCACGACTGCAGCGCCTCGGCGAAATCGCCAGGCCCATCGACCTTCCGCATCCCTTTGCCGCCGCCGCCCGCGACCGCTTTGATCAGCACGGGATAGCCGATGGCGTCCGCCTCCGCCGCCAGCCGCGTCCCGCTCTGGTCCTGCCCCAGATAGCCCGGCGTCACCGGCACGCCCGCCTCGCTCATCAGGGACTTGGCGGCGTCCTTCAATCCCATGGCCGTGATGCTCGCCGGATCGGGACCGACCCAGATCAGCCCGGCGTCGATCACCGCCTGCGCGAAGTCCGCATTTTCCGACAGGAAACCATAGCCCGGATGGATCGCCTCCGCCCCCGTCTCCCGCGCGGCGGCGATGATCCGGTCGCCCAGCAGATAGGATTCACGGACAGGCGACGGCCCGATATGCACGGCCGCGTCCGCTTCGCGCACATGCAACGCCCCGGCATCGGCGTCCGAATAAACCGCCACAGTGCGGATACCCAGGCGCCGCGCGGTGCGGACGATGCGGCAGGCGATCTCGCCCCGATTGGCGATAAGGAGGGAACGGATCATCGGCATCACATCCTGAAGAGGCCGAATTGGGCACGGTCGGGGATCGGCGCGTTCAACGTCGCCGCAAAGGCCAGCCCCAGCACGTCGCGGGTCTGCGCCGGATCGATGACGCCATCGTCCCACAATCGCGCCGTGGCGTGATAGGGATTGCCTTCCTCCTCATATTTCCGCCGGATCGGCGCCTTGAAGGCTTCGGCTTCCTCCGCCCTCCATGCGGCGGCGTCGCGGTGCACCGCCGCCAGCACCGACGCGGCCTGTTCCCCGCCCATCACGGAAATGCGGCTGTTGGGCCAGGTGAAGAGGAAGCGCGGCCCATAAGCCCGTCCGCACATCCCGTAATTGCCCGCGCCGAAACTGCCGCCGATCAGCACCGTGATCTTGGGGACCTGCGCCGTCGCCACCGCCGTCACCAGCTTCGCGCCGTGCTTGGCGATCCCTTCCGCCTCATATTTCCCCCCGACCATGAAGCCGGAGATGTTCTGGAGGAACAGCAGCGGAATACGCCGCTGGCAGGCCAGTTCGATGAAATGCGCGCCCTTCTGCGCGCTTTCGCTGAACAGCACGCCGTTATTGGCGAGGATCGCCACCGGCATCCCCCAGATATGGGCAAAGCCGCAGACCAGCGTGGAGCCGTAGAGCGCCTTGAACTCGTGAAATTCGCTGCCGTCCACCAACCGCGCGATCACCTCGCGCACGTCATAGGGCGCGCGCACATCCTCCGGGATGATGCCGTAAAGATCTTCGGCCGCGAATTTCGGCGGCCGCGCCTCGCGAACATGGATGTCGGCTGCGCGATCCGGCTGGAGCGTCGAAACGATGTCCCGCACGATGCTGAGCGCATGATCGTCATTTTCCGCGACATGATCCACCACGCCGGACTTGCGGCCATGCAGATCGCCGCCGCCCAGATCCTCCGCGCTGATGACCTCGCCCGTCGCCGCCCGCACCAGCGGCGGACCGGCCAGGAAGATCGTCCCCTGATTGCGGACGATCACCGTCTCGTCCGACATGGCCGGGACATAGGCGCCGCCCGCCGTGCAGCTCCCCATCACGCAGGCGATCTGCGGAATGCCCTGCGCCGACATGGTCGCCTGATGGAAGAAGATGCGGCCGAAATGCTCCTTGTCCGGGAACACGTCCGCCTGATTGGGCAGGTTCGCGCCGCCGCTGTCGACCAGATAGATGCAAGGCAGCCGGTTTTCCAGCGCGATCTCCTGCGCCCGCAAATGCTTCTTGACGGTCAGCGGATAATAGGTTCCGCCCTTCACCGTCGCATCGTTGCAGACGATCATCACCTGACGGCCCGACACCCGGCCGATGCCCGTAATCAGGCCCGCGCCCGGCACTTCGCCCTGATACAGATCATAGGCCGCAAGCTGCCCGATCTCCAGAAAGGGCGATCCCGCGTCCAGCAGCCGCTCCACCCGCTCGCGCGGCAGCAGCTTGCCCCGCGCCTCATGCTTCTCCCGCGCCCTGGCGGAGCCGCCCCGCGCTGCCTCGCCCACTTTAGTCCGCAATTCCTCCGCCAGGGCGCGATTGATGGCCGCATTGGCGCGAAAGGCGTCGCTGTCCGGGGACAGCTTCCCATCCAGAACCGGCGCGCTCATGCCCCGATCAATTCCCGGCCGATCAACATGCGGCGAATTTCATTCGTCCCCGCGCCGATGTCCAGCAATTTGGCGTCGCGCATATAGCGTTCGACCGGCCAGTCCTTCGTATAGCCCGCGCCGCCCAGCGCCTGCACCGCTTCCTGCGCGGTCTTCATCGCATTCTCGCTCGCCAGCAGGATCGCCCCCGCCGCGTCGAAGCGGGTCGTCCTGCCCGCGTCACAGGCTTTCGCGACCGCGTAGACATAGGCCCGCGCGCTATTGAGCGCCACATACATGTCGGCGACCTTCGCCTGCATCAACTGGAACGCGCCGATGGGCTGTCCGAACTGCCTGCGTTCCCGCACATAGGGCAGCACGACGTCCAGACAGGCTTGCATGATGCCGAGCTGTATCCCCGCCAGCACTGTGCGCTCGTAATCGAGGCCCGACATCAGCACGCCGACCCCGCCGTCGAGCGGCCCCATGACATTCTCTTCCGGCACCTCGCAATCGTCGAAGACCAGCTCGCCGGTCGGACTGCCGCGCATCCCCATCTTGTCGATCTTCTGACCGATGGAGAAGCCCTTGAAGCCCTTTTCGATGATGAAGGCCGTGATCCCGCGCGATCCTTCGCCCGTCTTTGCGTAGACGATCAGCGTGTCGGCCTCCGCCGCGTTGGTGATCCAGAATTTCGTGCCGTTGAGCACATAGCAGTCCCCCCGCTTTTCCGCGCGCAGCTTCATGGACACGACGTCCGATCCCGCTCCCGCCTCCGACATGGCGAGGCTGCCGACATGCTCGCCCGAAATCAGCCGGGGCAGATATGCCGCCTTCTGCGCCGCATTGCCCCAGCGGCGCAGCTGATTGACGCAAAGATTGGAATGCGCCCCATAGGACAGCCCTATGGAGGCCGAGGCCCGCGCGACTTCCTCCTGCGCGACGACATGCTCCAGATAGCCAAGGCCCAGGCCGCCCCATTCCTCCTCGACGGTGATACCGTGCAGGCCCAAAGCGCCCATTTCCGGCCAAAGTGCGCGTGGGAACCAGTCCTTGGCGTCTATCTCCGCTGCGAGGGGAGCGATCCGATCTGCCGCAAAGCGCGTGGCGCTCTCCCGGATCATGTCCGCGGTTTCACTGAGGCCGAAGTCGAAATCCGTCATCGCGTCTCTCCTTGCCGGCATCCTAGCGCCTTGGCCATTCCCCGAAAAATTGAAATTTCGGCAACCATGCTATTAATCCTGTCTATAGATGTCCTGTTGGAGACGCTGCTTGCTCGACCGCTATCTGCTTCGATATTTTCTGGCCGTAGTCGATCAGGGGAATTTTTCCCGCGCCGCCGCCCATTGCCATGTATCGCAGCCGACCTTGTCCGTCGGCATCGCCAAGATCGAACGGACACTCGGCGTTTCGCTGTTCGTCCGATCCAATCAGCGGGTCGAATTGACCGACGCGGGCTCACGCTTCCTGCCCCATGCGCGACGCATCGAACGGGAATTCAACCTGGCGCTTCAAGCCATGGAGCAAACGACCGATCTCCCGCCATTGCGTCTGGGCGTCCTCAGCAGCATCCCGGGGACATTAATCGCCTCCGCCCTCGCATCCGTTCCACCGCAAAGGCATTGGCGGTTCGAATTGCTCTTTGGCAGCGAACGGGAACTGAACGGGCATCTGGCAAAAGGTAGAATTGATCTGGTCCTGTCTCTTGTCGGGAGAGGCGGCGATCGCTTCGCCGAAACGCCTATTGCTACCGAAGGCTATGCGCTCGCGATCCCGGCGACTCATAGGTTGGCGCACAAATATGAGATTGCCGCAGAGGAACTCGCCCATGAAGTCATGATCGTCCGCCGTCATTGCGAGGCACTGTCCGAAGTCAGCCGACACTTTATCGAACGCGGGGTGAGGCCGCATTTCGCGCTTCGTTCCACCAATGACGAGCGCGTCATGCAGATGGTGGCCGCGTCGCTTGGCATCACCGTCATGCCCGAAAGTTACTGGCAGGACGGCGTTCTCCGCCCCAGATTGGCTGGCTTCGGGCTTGAACGGACGATCGGCTGGGCATCCTCTCCCGACGCCGAGCATCTTCTGGCAAGCCCGCTCCCCTTCATGCAGGCAATCGACGCCGCATTGAACGGGAAATAGCCGATCCCGCCCCCTTTTCGAACTTTCGTAGCAACCAAGGACAGGCATGGTTTCGCTTTTCTTCAACACAGGCTATTGTGGAACCTCAGGCATCATTGGGTTGCCAGGATGAAAGATGGTTGAACTTTTCCCGCCCCCCTTTGACGAAAGCCCGGATGCCAAGACAGCTCGCCCTCTGCCACAGCATGACCGGGTCGTATCCACTGGCGATGGGAATCTGGAGCGGCCGCTTTCCACCTGGGAAAGCCTGGACGGTTATATATCCCTGTTTTCGCGCTGGGCCGGGCCTATAGCCCTGATCGCGGCTCTTGGGCTGATTGGCTGGCTGTTCCTGCGCTGATCGCCGCGTAGGACACGGAAATCAAACGGTAACGCCGCGCAGACTCCCGCAAGCATTTGGAATCCCGCGCGACAAGCGGTCATTCCGCCTTCAACGGATCGTCGGAAAACCGCGTCCGCATGTCCCACAGCCGATTGCCAGGGCAGAGCATTTATGTCCTGTTGCCGTGCAACATAAGTCAAAAGACATAGATTGCTGGGCGAGGATGTTCCGAACGCCCACCAGCCGTATGCCATGCGGTTGAGGATTGATCTGTGGCTTGACGTAGAAAAGGGTTGCTGATGTCTAAGATCGACCTGGCGATCGAGGGAGTCCCCGATCGTCAGCCTGCCGCTACCGCTGTCCGTCAGAACACGAGGCTGTGGTTGTGCCTGCTGCTCTTGCTCGCCGACATGATCGCGCTGGGCGCTGGTTTCGCAATCGGCATGGGCACGGCCGCGATGCCTGTATTCTCGGGCGAACTATGGCAACCGCTGTGCGGTGGAATGATCGTCTATGGCTTCGTTGCCTTTCATAGTCAGGCATATAATCCGCACTGCCTGACACATGGCACAGCATCGTGCCGCAGCGCAGCAATGGCTTTTGCAGGAACGCTGCTGATCTTCCTCCTCGTTCTCTTTTCGTTGAAGGCCATGGGAGGCCTTTCACGGCTGGGGATAGCGACGGGGCTGTTGTGCAGCGGTAGCTTGTTGATGGCCCAACGCCTGCTCATCACCAGGACCGTCCGGCGGCATTTCGGCCACGACCTTTTCGCGCAATTGCTCATCATCGACGAAGGCTTCATCCCCGAGGATGTGAGCGGCATGGTAATTTTGGATGCGCCAACCATCGGCCTGAAAGCGGATCTGGACGACCCCTATATGCTCCACCGGCTGGGCATGGTGTTGCGGGATTTCGACAGGGTCGTGATATCCTGCCCCGCCGACCGCAAGGCCGATTGGGCGCAAATGCTCAAGGGCGCGAATATCCTGGGCGAAATCGTCGTGCCCGAACTCGCGCCCATGGCGCCGCTGGCCGTGCAGAACTGCCGCGGCGTCGCGACGCTGGTGGTGGCGCGGGGGCCGCTGAATCTGGCGAACCGTGCGAAGAAGCGTCTTCTGGACATCGCACTAACCGTGCCTGTGCTGATCGCGCTGATGCCGCTGTTGATCGCAGTCGCCATTGCCATCAAGCTGGATTCGCCGGGACCGGTGTTTTTCCGGCAGGAACGGATCGGACGCGGTAACCGGCTGTTCCATATCCTCAAGTTCCGCAGCATGAAGGTGGAGCAATGCGATGCGGCGGGCGCGGCTTCCACGCGGCGGGACGATGGCCGCATCACGCGGGTCGGACGCTTTATCCGCAGCACCAGCATCGACGAGCTGCCGCAGCTCATCAACGTACTGCTGGGCGAGATGAGCCTCGTCGGGCCGCGCCCCCATGCGCTTGGCTCCACGGCGGAGCAGCAGCTTTTCTGGCAGGTCGACCGGCAATATTGGCATCGCCATGCGCTGAAGCCCGGTATCACCGGACTGGCGCAGGTGCGCGGCTTCCGGGGCGCGACGGAGACGCGGCGCGACATTTTGAACCGGGTGGAGGCGGACCTCGAATATCTGCACGGGTGGAGCCTGACGCGGGACGTCGCCATCCTGATCGGCACGGCCAATGTGCTGATCCACCGCAACGCTTATTGAGCGGGCGGCGGGAGCATCCCGCCATTTTGCGGTGAGCCGAGGGGATCTTTCCGCCCGGATCAACCATTTGTGAACCAAGAGAGCCGATAAGCTGCGCCAGGATGAGCGCGAGGATCAGGCCGTGGTTGACGAAGCAGTTCAGTTCAAAATCAAGAGCGAGTCACAGAAGGGATCGCGGTTTGATTATCGGCCGATGGGTCGGGCCGGGGCGGCGGGGTTTGCCGAGCGGGCGGAGGAGTCGATCCAGCTGTTGTCGCGGTGGGCGGGAATCATCGCCTTTGCGGGCGCTTTGGCCACCATTTCCTATTTCCTGTTCCGGGGCTGACGACGCCCTTTTCCTTGCTGCCAGATGAACAGCGTAAGCGCCCGGCAGCAGGGCTGCACGGGCCATGAAGCGAGCCGTTGCTTTGCTGCGACCAGCCGCATTGCGGCCCCTATATTTCCTCTGAAATCGGACTAGCATGACCTTCGTTGCTGCAATGCAATAAGGGTCATAGCATTTGAAAATAACCAACCGCCTGCATTTGCAGGAGCGCCCCTGTGCGCCCGCAATAAATGAAACCAACTGGCAGCGCGCCGCCATCGCGGTGGCGCTGGGCAGCGTCATGATGGTGGGCGCACCGCTGTCGGCGCGTGCCCAGGGAAACGACAACGGCAATAGCGAGAAACCGGACAAGCTGGGACTTCAGATCGAAACCGGCCTCGACCTGCTGTATGACGACAATGTCTTCAGGGTCGACGACCGGGTCGAAAAGCCGACCGACGACATCATCGTCACGCCATCGGTCCAGCTGACCTATGCCCATCCCGTCGGCCGCCACGACGTGCTGGTGCGCGCCAAAGCCGGTTACGACTGGTTCGTGTCGCACAATGAGCGAAGCAAGCTGCGCCTGGACGGCGAGGCAAGGGCGAATATCCGTTTCGGCGCGACCTGCGTGCTGACGCCCAGCGCCGCCTACCGCCAGCAGCGCGCCGATTATGGCGACATCAACCAGAATACGGAAAATCTGCAACGCTTCACGACGCTGGGGGCGGACCTGTCATGCGAACGGCCCGGCCTGTTCCCGGTCGCGGGCTATGAACATGCCATGACGCGCAACGCCGACCGGTTCGATTATGCCGACCAGACCAGCGATAGCTTCTATGCAGGCGTGGGCTATAACAAGCCCAGCCTGGGCACGATCACGGCCACTTATGAACATACGTCCAGCGACCGCGACAATCTGGGCATCACCAACCGGATCGACGCGTATGCGCTGCGGTTCCAGCGGTCGGTGTCGCCGCTGACCCAGATCGACGCGCAGGTCGCCTGGCTGGACGTGAAGGGCGGGTCCGATGTCGTGGGCGATTATGATGGCCTGGGATGGGACGTGAAGCTGACCAGCGCCTTCGTTCCCCGCCTGAAACTGGCGGTTTCGACCAAGCGCGACATCGTGAACGACAGCCTGATCGCCAGCGGCTTCGCGATCCGGTCGAACTATCGGGTCGAAGGCTATTATGCGCTGAGCGAACTGACCTCCATCGGCCTTTATGCCGATTGGGAAAGACGCAAGTTCCGCCAGGATGCGGCGTTGCGCCCGTTCAACATCACCGCCGACAAAAATCGCCGTTTCGGCGCGACGGTCAAGCGCAAGCTGACCGACAGGGCCGATCTGGCGCTCGACGCGCAGCATTACAGGCGGCGCACCGACACAAGTTCGTCAAACTATAGCGGCACGCAAGTGACGTTATCCGCCCTTCTGCGATTCTAGCCATGAACATGGGAGCGACAGCTGTGAAAACAGGAACACTCCTCCGGTCTCTTACCATCCTGCTGACGGCGGCGGCGCCCGCCGTGGCGGTGGCCCAGACCGGACCGGCCACGCCTGCCCAGGCGGTGGCCCCTTCCCCCTCGCCCGCCAATGCCGGATACCGGCTGGGCGCGGACGATGAGGTGAAGATCTCGATCTTCGGCCAGCCCGACCTGTCCACCACCAGCCGGATCAAGGCGGACGGGTCGCTGACACTCGCCCTGATCGGCCCGGTCGCGGCGCAGGGCAAGACGACATCGGAACTGGGACAGGCCATAGCATCGGCCTATGCCAGCGGCGGTTTCCTCACCAATCCATCGGTAAGCGTGGAGGTCAGCCAATATGTGAGCCGCTTCGTCACTGTGCTGGGCAATGTGCCGCAGGCGGGTAACTATCCGCTCGACCGCAATTATTCGGTCGCGTCCATGCTGGCGAAGGCGGGCGGTTCGACCACATCGGGCGCGAACGCCGTGATCCTGACCCCGGCGGACGGCAGCGGGCCGGTCCGCATATCGCTGGCCGACATGAGCGCGGGCGCGGGCCGCACGCTGCAACCGGGCGACATCCTGTTCGTGCCGCCGGCCGAGAAGGTCTATGTCTATGGCCAGGTGCAGCAGCCGGGCGCCTTCTCCTACGCGCCGGGCCAGACATTCCGGCAGGCGCTGGCGCTGGCCGGAGGGCCGACGCTGGCCGGTTCGACCAAGCGCATCAAGGTCAAGCGCGACGGCAAGGAGGTCGAGGCCAATCTCGACGATCCGGTGAAACCCGAAGACGTCCTCATCATCAGGGAGAAGCTGTTTTGACGGCGATCGACCATGATTTCACGCAACCGCAGCGTTCCCAGGGCGGGGCGCTGGACTGGTTGAAAGCCTTGCCGCGCAAGCTGGCCGGGGTGGACAAAGGCGGCCAGCGGGTCATCCCCGCGTCCCCGCCAATCTCCGCCGCCCCCTTGCTGCTGGAGGAACTGGCTCCGCCCGGCTTCGGCCGATCTTCCGGGGACGGGCCGGAGGCGGACGGGCCGCGCCCGCTTTCCATGGGCGCGATGGCGCAACCCATCAAGCCGATCAGCCTGCGACGGGATTCCATCTATGCCGCCTTCAACACGGCCATGCCGGTGACGGACCGCCACGGCCTGACCGGGCGCAATGCGGAGCTGGAAAAGCTGGTCGAAGCCATCGTCGTCCAGCGCAAGCACGCCGTCATCTTCGGCACGCGGGGATCGGGCAAGACCTCGCTCGCGCGCGTATTCGGCGATCTGGCGGACGAAGCGGGCTGCGTCGCGCTTTACGGGTCGGCGAATGGGGAAACGGATTTCGAGGCGCTGTTCCGATCCTTCCTGCCTGAATTGCCGATGAGCGCGGCGGGCAAGGAAAAGGCGAAGGCGCTGCTGTCCGGCCCGTTCGACGTGCCGCGCCTCGCCAGCGTGCTGGTGGAGGATGTGCGGCAACGCTCCATCCTCATCATCGACGAATATGACCGGGTGCATTCCGAAACCGCGCGGCAGGATGTGGCCGCGCTGATGAAGCTGCTGACCGACCTTCATTCGCCGGTGCAACTGGTGCTGGTCGGCATTGCGGGCGATATCGACGGCCTGATCGCGGCGCACCCTTCGCTGCGGCGGCATATCGCGCCGCAGCGGGTCAGCCCCATCCCCACCCCCGACCTGGCCCGGCTGCTGCTGAGCTGTTCGGAGCGGGCGAACCTGACCATGGACCTTGAGGCGCTGGACATGCTGGCGAACGCGGCGATGGGGTCGCCCTATCATGCGCGGTTGTTCGGGATGCAGGCGGCGTTGATCCCCGAAGCGGCGGGGCGCACCCGCATCACCCCCGCCGATGTGGAAGCGGGCCTGGCCGTCGCGCTGGAGGACTGGGCGGAAATGAGCGCGGTGGCGCACGCCCATCTGGCTCGCGCACTGCGCGACGCGCCGCATAACCGCCGCATGATCGCGCTGGCGGGCGTGGTGGCTTCGCAAGTCTATGCGATCTCGCAGGAGCGGCTGGTGGAGGCTGGAGCGGAACTGTTCGGGCCTTCCGACCGGCTGCATGGCGAAGCGGCCGATGCGCTGGCGCGGCTGGCCCCGGCGCTGGTGCCGACATCGGCCGGGGAATTGTGGATGTTCGAAGACACGCTGGCGCCGCAATTCCTGCTGCTGATGGCGAAGCGGCCCGGGAACGGCGCGGCCGCGCCCAGCCGCACCGAAGAAATGCGCGCCATGCTGAAAGGAGTGGACGGGCTATGATCCTCAATCCGATCGACCTGCTGAGCGCGCTCAGGGCGCGCTGGCGTTCGGCTGCTCTGGTGGGCGGCATATTATTCCTGATGATCGCCATCGCCGCGTTCTTGCAGCCCCGGCAATATATGGCCACATCATCGCTGATGCTCGACCTGTCGCAGACCGATCCGACCGAGGACGGCAATAATCAGGTGCGGGTCGACACCGAAAGCATCGTGGGCACGCAGACCGACATCATCCGCAGCGCGAAGGTCGTCAATGCCGTCGCGAAGGAAGCCGGATTCGTCGATGCGCTGCCCGCCGAGTTGCCTGCCGCCCAGCGGATACAGGCTGCGGCGGCGCGGGTGCGCGCGGGCCTCATCATCACCACCGGTCGGCAGAGCAATGTGATGCAGTTGCAGTTCCTCGACCCCGATCCCGAAGTCGCGGCGAAGGTCGCGAACCTTGCCGCGAAGATCTATATGCGCGAGCAGGTGGAACTGCGCGCGTCCCCCGCGCGCGGATCGGCGAAATGGTTCAACGAACAGACCGCCGATGTGCGACGCCGCTATGAACTGGCGCAAAAGCGGCTGTCCGATTTCCAGCGCGCGCACGACATCATCGGCATCAACCGCATGGACCTTGAGGCCGAGAAGCTCAAGAACATGTCCTATCAACTGACGCAGGCGCAGGCGGAAGCCGCCGCCGCCCGGTCCAAGACAGGCGCGGGGTCGGTGTCCGACATCGAAGGATCGCTGATCGTCCAGAACCTGCAGGAACAGGTCGCGACGCAGGCCGGGCAGGTTTCGGAACTCGCCAAGACGCTTGGCCCCAATCACCCCAGCATGGTGGCTGCGAATGCGCGGCTGCGGGAATTGCAGTCCAAGCTGGCGTCGGCGCGCGGCAGCCAGTCGGCGGCGGTCAACGCCAACAGCGTGGCGGCCGGGCGGCGCGAAGGGACGCTGCGCTCCAGCATGTCCGAACAGGAGGATCGCATGATCCGCATGTCCGACGTGCAGGACCAGCTGATGGTGCTCCAGCGCGACGTGGACGCGGCGCGGCAGACCTATGACACGGTGCGCCAGCGGTTCAACGAGGCGGAGCTGAAGAGTCAGATCTCACAGCCCAACGCCAGCCTGCTGGACGAAGCGACCGTGCCGCTGCTGCCGGCCAAGCCCAATATCCTGCTGTGGCTGGTGGGCGGCATCGCGCTGGGCCTGGTCGGCGGGGTCGCCTTCGTGATCCTGGGCGAGATCGTGACGCCGCGCGTGCGCTCCGCTTCGGGCGTGGCGCGGGCGACGGACGTCGATGTCATCACCGAACTGCGTTCCGTTCCGGCGCGGACGCACTGGTTCCACAAGCAGCAGCAGGAGGCGGCATGAGACTGCGTTCCACGGCAAATGTTCATCCGGGCCTGACGACGCCCAGCGCTTCGGCCGCCCTCAAGCCCCGCGCCCGCGACGCGCAGGACCCGGCGCGGCTGGCGGTGCAGCATGGCCTGCTGACCGAAGCGGAAGCGGCAAGGGTGGACGCGCATGCCCGCGCGTCGGACCTGAGCTTTGCGGAAGCCGCCGTCGATCTCGGCCTGTTCGACGCGGACATGGCGGGACTGCTGGGCGCGATGGGCGGCGGATTTCCGCTGCTGCTGACGGGGGACGAGCGGATCGACCCGCTGGTCGTCACGGCGTTCGACCCGGCCGATCCCTATGCGGCGAAGGTGCGGGCGATCCGCGCCAAGATGCGCGCCACGGCGGGCAGCAGCGACGCGGGCGCGCCGCGCATGGCGATCCTGTCGATCGACACGGGCGATGAAGCGGCGATCCTGGCGGCCAATCTGGCGGTCGTGATGGCGCAGATGGACGGCCCGACCATGGCGGTCGATGTGGACATGGCCCACCCCTCGCTCGACCGGCTGTTCCGCATCGCCAACAAGGCGGGGCTGGCGGAGCAGCTGATGGGCAGCGCCACGCTGCTGCCCGCCGCGCAAACGGCGATCGAAAGGCTGTGGCTGATGACGGCGGGCCGGCCTTCGGGCAGCGCGGCGGGCCTGCTGACGCGCGGGCCGCTGGCGGAAACGGCGGACGGTTGGGGTCTGGGCGAGATGGGGATGCTGTTCTACCTTGCCGAGCGGCGGGGCGATCAGACGCCCTTCGGTTCGATCCTCGCGGGCTTCGACGCGGTGACGCTGGCGGTACGGCGCGGCGACACGGCCATTGCCGACATGCGGCGCATCATCGACGATCTGGACCGCCACAAGGTGCCCATCGCCGGGACCGTGATTGCATGAGCGCGCAGCAGGCCCTCCCCCGCCCGCAACCCGCGCGGCCCGGAAACAGCGAGCATGGCGGCGGCGCGCCGATCGCCCGTGTGGGCGGCGTGCCGGTGTCGACGCTGTCACTTCAGGCGCTGATCCGCAAGATGCTGGAGGACGCGCCGCTCCGCCGGTCGCTGAACGAACGCGCCGCGCTGATATTCGACTGCAACGGACAGGGACTGTCCATGAACGCAAGCGATCCGGCCTTTCGCGCCGATCTGGCGCAGGCGGACCTGATACATGCGGACGGGCAGATCATCGTCGCGGCGTCCCGCTGGCTGGGCGGGCCGGTCATCGCAAACCGTTCCAGCACGACTGACATGTTCATGGACAGCCTGAAGGACGCGGCGGCGGCAGGCGTCAGCTATTATCTGCTGGGCGGCGAAGAGACGGTGAACGCCCAATGCGCGCGCCGGATCACCGAGATCGCGCCGGGACTGAACGTCGCAGGCCGCCGGAATGGCTTTTGGACGCGTGACGAAGAGGATGCGGTGATCGACGCGATCAACGCCGCCGCGCCCGATGTGCTGTGGGTCGGCACCGGCAAGCCACGCGAGCAGGCATTTTGCGTGCGTAACCGCGACCGGATCAAAGCCGGGTGGATCGTCACCTGCGGCGGGCTGTTCAATTATGTGACGGGCGATTATCCGCGCGCGCCGATGTGGATGCAGGAGGCGGGGCTGGAATGGCTGCACCGCATGGCGACACGGCCACGGCAGCTTGCATGGCGCTACCTCACCACCAATCCCCATGCGCTCTGGCTGATCTGGAAGCATCGCCATGGCTGAAGCGCAGGCGGCGGAAAGCCCCCCGGCGGCAGGCCGTATCCAGAAGATCGGCGGCATTTTCGGGCGCTTCGGCCTTGCCAGCCTTTCGTCGGCCGTAGTGTCGGTCAGCCATTTGCTGGTCCAGCTTTTCTCGATCCATCATCTGGGCACCAGCGGCATCGGCGTGCTGGCGTTCCTGCTGGTCATCATCCAGTTCGGATACAGCCTGTCCAACGCGCTGGTGTCCACGCCCTATACCATCGCCGTCAATCAGGAGGAGGAAGTCGCGGCAGGCGCGCATGACTTCTTCTTTCCGGTCAACCTGCTGCTGTGCCTGAGCCAGGGGCTGACCTGCGCGATCGTCGCCTGGGTCATGGCGTCCCCCGCCGCCGCATTGGTGTTCGGGATTGCGGGCACGCTGTCGCTGGTGCGCTGGTTCGGGCGGTCCAACGCCTATGCCCATCATGCGCCGATGCGGGCGGCGCGGTCGGATTTCGCCTATGCCGCGACGATCCTGATCGGCCTGCTGGTCGCGTCGCGCACGGGCGCCGATCTGGCCGGGATCGGCGCGATCATCCTGCTCGCCGGCCTGGTGGGGATGCTGTGTTTCGGCACGGCCTATCTACGCCGCCATGTCGCGATGAAGCCTGCGCGCGCGCTGCGCCAATATCGCACGGTCTGGAAGGAACAATCCGCATGGACGCTGGTGGGCGTGCTGTCGACCGAAGCCACGTCCAACGCGCATAGCTATGCGGTGACGTTGCTGGCGGGACCGGCGGCCTTCGCCCCGATTGCCGTGGGGATGCTGTTCTTCCGCCCGGTCAATGTATGCATCACCGCCCTTACCCAGTTGGAGCGCCCCCGCATGACCCGCGCCATAGCCAGAGGCGACGGCCGGGCGGCGATCCAGTCGGAACGCATCTTCATGGGCGCGCTGGTCATGCTATGGCTGGCGACCTGCGTGATGGCGGCGATCGTGCTCTATGGCTTTCCGGGCCTGATCCTGAAGCCGACGCTGGACCATAGCCTTGTCGTCACCGCCGTGATGCTGTGCGCGCTGCTGTCGCTGGTCCAGTGCCTCCAGACGCCGATGAGCGTGCTGACGCAGGCGCGCAAGGCGTTCCGTCCGCTCGCCGCGCAGAGCATGAGAAGCTGCGTCGTCGGCCTTGTCGCCGTTACCGCGCTGACGCTGACGGTCGCGCCGGTCCTGTCCATCGCGGGCGTGGTGCTGTCCCAGCTCGTCATGATGCTCGGCATCTGGCGGCTGGACCATCACTGGCGGCGCCAGCAACGGGCGGAGGGCTAAAGCCATGGCATCGCTTGCATGGCAGCGCAGCGCCCCGCTGGAGGTCAAGGCGTCCCAACCGCGGGAATCCAAACGGCTCATCCTGACGGCGCAGATATTCTATTTCGTGTTCCTGATGATGGTCTTTATCGGCCAGCGCCCCTTCGCGGAGCGCACGCAGGAAGAACTGGTCGAGCTGGCGGCGAACAATGACGGCGGCGACCTGTTCAAGCAGGCGCTGTTCATCGGTTTCGCCCTGCTGCTGGCGGGCGTGCAGATCATCCGCAAGCATCCGCCGCGATACAAGTTCAGCTATTGGCCGGTGGTCATCATGCTGGCCTGGTTCTGCGTCACATGCACATGGGGCGTCGACCCGTTCGTGTCGTTCAAGCGCGTGATGCAGCAGATCATCGTGATCTACATCACCTTCTGCACCCTTTCCATGATCGGGCCGGAGCGGTTGATGCAATCCTTGCGGTCGGCGCTGATCCTGTCGCTCATCATCTGCTGGGTGTCGCTGCCGATCATTCCGGCGGCGGTGCACCCGCCCAGCGAGAATGACCGGGCGCTGGTCGGCGCGTGGCGCGGTTTCTTCTTCCACAAGAATATCGCGGGCGCGGTGATGGCGCTGTGCTTCATGGTGACGGTCAATGCGTGGATCGACACGAAGAAGTGGATTTATGCGCTGTGGTCCCTGATGGCCTTCGTCTTTGTGGTGGGGACCAAGAGCAAGACGTCGCTGGCCCTGTCCTTCGCCATTCTGATGGTCTGCGCCATTTATCGCGCGCTGAGCGATTCCACGCAGAAGCGGGCGGTCCTGCTGCTGATGCTGGCGCTCGGAATGGTGGGAGTGCTGTGGCTCTACGTCGCCTATCAGCCGGTGGTGGAGCGAATCTTCGCCGATCCCACATCCTTCACCGGGCGCGTTTCGATCTGGCATGTGCCGCTCGCCTATCTGGAGGATCATCCGTTCCTGGGGGCGGGCTTTGGCGGCTTCTGGCAGGTCGGCGACCTTTCGCCGTCGCGCGACTATCTCAATCAGGTGTTCCAGCTCCGCACGGCGCACTCGCATAACGGCTATCTGGAAATCTGGGTGACGACGGGGCCGCTGGGCCTTGTCATGCTGATCCTGTCCTTCGTCGCGCTGCCCGCCTGGTGGTTCCTGACCGGCACGACGCGGGAGAACCAGAAGCTGATGGTGCCCGCCTTCGCGATCTGGGTGTTCGTGCTGTATCAGAACCTGCTCGAAACATCCTTTTTCGACAAGGACAGGCAGGTCTGGGTGATCTTCCTTGCAGCAATCGCGACCGCCCACGCGACCTACAAGGCGCGGCCCCGGCGCGTGTGGAACCGCCGTTTCCTCCAATCCCCCCAATCGCAGGAGCCTGCCCATGGCTAAGGTCATCATATGCATCGCCACCTGCAACCGGCCACAGGGCCTGATGCGGACGCTGGAGTCCATCGCGGCGCTCGACACGCGGCATGAGGTGGAGGTCGTGGTCGGAGACAATGATGCCGAGCGGCAGGAAGGGCTGGTCGCGCTCGACCGCATCGCGAAGGCCGGCTATCGCTGGCCGATCATGGGGATGCCCGTCAGGCAGCGGGGCATCCCGCATGTCCGCAACGCGCTCACCGAAGTGGCTTTGGCGCGCGAGGGCGTCACCCATGTCGCGATGCTGGACGATGACGAGGCGGCCTCCCCCCGCTGGATCGACTCGCTGGTCGAGGCGGCGGAGAAGTGGCGGGCCGATGTCGTGGGCGGCGCGGTGCTGCGCGAGATGGACAGGGAGGTCGATGAATGGGCGGCGCGCCATCCGTTGCTCCAGCCCAAGAGCCGGGGCGCGTCGGGGCCGGTCGATCTGATCGACAGCACGGCCAATGTGCTGATCGCCGCGCGGACGCTCCGGGGCATGGGGCCACGACCGTTCGATGAGCGGATGGCGCTGACCGGCGGGTCGGACAAGCAGCTTTTCACCGCGATGAAGCGCGCCGGCCACCGCTTCGCCTGGTCGGAGGAGGCGGTCGTCACGGAGCTGATCCCGGCGAGCCGCGTCACCGCCAAATGGCTGCTGATGCGCGGCTATCGCGTGGGCATGACCGACATGATCGTGCTGCGGACCCAGCATGGCCCCCTGCGCGCCGCCGCCAGTGAAGCGCCGCGCATCGTCGGGGGTTTCATCGTCGGCGGGCTGGGCGCGGTCGCGACGCTCGACCGGGGCAAGCGGGTCGAGCGGCTGGGCAAGCTTTATCGCGCCGCCGGCAAGATCGCGGGCCTCACCGGCATCCATTATGAGGAATATCGGAAGGTGCACGGCGCATGACCACGCCCTTTTTCTCTGTTGTCATCCCCCTCTACAATCGCGCCGCGCAAGTCGGCGAAACGATCCGTTCGGTGCTGTCGCAGGACTGGACGGATTATGAGATCGTCGTAGTCGACGATGGATCGCGCGACGATCCCCAGCCAGTGATCGAAGCGATCGGCGATCCCCGCATCCGCTACATCCGGCAGGACAATGCAGGCGGCGGCGCGGCGCGCAACGCCGGGATAAAGGCAGCACAGGGCCGCTATATCGCGTTTCTCGATTCCGACGACCTGTTCCTGCCCGGCAAGCTTTCCATCATGGCGAAGGCGCTGGACGGGGACGATGGCCTCACCGTGCTCTATTCGCGGATGAAGGTGGACCGGGGCGTCGACCGCTATTGGATCAGGCCCGACCGGGGCATCCGCGAGGATGAGGATGTGGGCGAATATCTGTTCTGCGCCAACCAGTTCATGCAGACGTCGACCATGGTGGTGTGCACCCCGCTGGCGCAGGACGTGCTGTTCGACCCGGCGCTCAAGAAAGGACAGGACCTGGATTTTTGCGTCCGGTTGCAAGGCGCGGGCGCGCGGTTCCACATGATCGAGCAGCCGCTCACCATCTGGCTCGACGCCACGGAGGCGGGGCGGACATCCTATGTGAAGGGCTATGAAACGTCGCTCGACTGGCTGGAGCGGTGCGGCCATATGCTGACCGGGCGGGCGCGGCGCGGCTATCGCGCGACGGTGCTGGCCTATCACATGGCCCCGATCCGCCCCGTGATGGCGATCCGCGACCTGATCGTAGGCTTCGTCGCGGGGGGCGTGCCGCCGAAGATCATCGCGCGGCAGATATTGCGGTCCTACCTGCCCAAGCCGCTGTACCGGTCGCTCGTCAACGGCTTCGTCCTGCGCTTCGGCAAGGCCGAACCGCTCAGCCATGGCGCCAAGTCGTGATGAGCACATGGCATTCCCCCGCGGCATTGAAGGAAGCTGCCGCGCGTCCGATCTTTTCGGTCGTGATCCCGACCTATCAGCGGGCCGATGCGATTGTCGGCGCGGTCATGTCGGCGCTGGAACAGACCGTCATGATGATCGAGGTCATCGTCGTAGTGGACGGATCGACCGACGATACGCAGGCGGCGCTGGCCGCCGTGAGCGATCCGCGCCTGCGCGTCATCGTGCAGGACAATCAGGGCGCGGCGGCGGCGCGCAACCGGGGGATAGACGAGGCACGGGGCCGCTATATCGCCTTTCTCGACTGCGACGACCGCTTCCTGCCCTATCATCTGGCCGATCTGCTACCGCTGGTGCAGCAGGACGACAATGTCGTGGCCTATGGTCAGGTGCTGGCCGACCGGGGCGGCGGGCGCAATTTCCTGAAGCCGCCGCGCGCCATCGCCGATGGAGAGACGATCGACGGCTATCTGATGTGCGATCGGGGCTTCATCCAGACGAGCAGCATGGCGCTGAGCCGCCCACTCGCCGAAAAGGTGCGCTATCGCGAGGATGTGCGCTTTGGCGACGACACCGATTTCGCGGTGCGGCTGTCGCTGGCGGGCGCGCGTTTCGTGATGACGGAGCGGCCCGGCACGATCTGGGCCGACAGCAAGACGGACCAGCGCCTGTCCCATGTGCGCGGCAATGTGGGCAGCCTGACATGGCTGCGTGACCTGCGTCCCCATATCTCGCCCCGCGCCTTTGCCGCCTATATGGGCTGGCACGCCGCGAAAAGCATATGGCCGACCAGCCGGGCGCGGGCGATGCGCTATTATCTGGAAGCGGTGTGCCGGGGCGCTTTCGGCCCGCGCCTCGCCGCCACGGTATTCATGCAGATCGTGCTGCCCGATCCGGTCTATCGCAGGTTGACGGACCGCTGGATCGACCTGTCCCACATGGTCGTGGGAAGGCCCAAGATATGAGACGGCGGGATTTCGTCATGGGCGCGCTGGCGCTGGGGGCCTTGCCTTCCGCCCCCGCGCGCGCAGCGATCCCGCCCTCCCCCGGCCTTGCCGCGCTGGCGCGTCGGACGGGGCGCTATTTCGGCTGCGCGGTCAAATCCCGCCAACTCCGCGAAGACCCGGACTTCACCGCCGCCGTCGCCCGCGAATGCGACATCGTGGTGCAGGAATATGAGCTGAAGCGCGGCACGACCGAGCGCAAGCAGGGCCGCTATGATTTCAGTGGCACGGATGCGATCATGGCCTTTGCCCGCAAGCATGACATTGCCGGGCGCGGGCATCCGCTGGTCTGGTATGCGGCCAATCCCGACTGGCTGGAACCTGCGCTGCACGCGGCGAAACCGGGGCCACGCGAAAAGTTGATGACGGATTATATCCGCACCGCGATGCGCCGCTATGCCGGTTGGATCACCGAATGGGACGTGGTGAATGAAGCGATAGAGCCCAATGACGGCCGGCCGGACGGGATGCGGGCGGACAGCATGTGGCTTCGCACCATGGGCGAAGGCTATATCGACACGGCATTCCACACGGCGCGGGAGGTTGATCCCAAGGCGTCGCTGTTCCTGACCGATTTCGGGCTGGAGCATGATTCGACCCGCTGCGAACGGCGGCGCACGGCTTTCCTCAAACTGCTCGACCGGCTGATGGCGCGGGGCGTGCCGGTGGACGCGGTGGGCATACAGGGGCACCTCAAACCCTATAAGGAAGGGTTCAGCCAGAAGGTCTTTGCCGATTTCCTCGACAAGATCACCGGCTATGGCCTCGACATATCCGTCACCGAGTTCGACCTGGCCGACCGGGGCGGGCCGCCCGATCCCGACAAGCGCGACCGGGAGCTGGCCGCGGTTGCCAAGGCTTTCCTCGACGTGACGCTGGACAATCCGGCGACGCGGGGCGTGGTATGCTGGGGGCTTTCGGACCGCTATTCCTGGCTCTCCAACTATCCCGACTATAAGTGGCCGGACGGACAATTGTCGCGCGGCCTGCCTCTGGACGCGGCGGGCGAGCGCAAGCCGTTGTGGAGCGCCATCGCCGATGCGTTCAGGGCTGCGCCGCAGATGCGGGAGCGCAGCGCATGAGGGTCGCTTCCCTGACCGGCCTGCGCGGGTTGGCGGCTGTCGCGGTGCTGCTTTATCATATTCCGCAGCAAGCGGCGTTCGCGGGCTTTGCGATGCCGCTCTTTTCGCGCGCCTATCTGGCGGTGGACCTGTTCTTCATCCTGTCTGGCTTCGTCATATCGGTCGGCTATTATGAGAAGGTAGGGCGGCATTGGAGCCTGCCCGCCTATGGCGACTTCCTCGTCAACCGGGCGGCGCGGGTGTGGCCGCTGCATCTGGTGGTGACTGTGGTGTGCATCGCCCGCATCCTGATCAACATTTCGGGTAGCCAGAGCATTCCCCTTACTCCCGTCAATATCCTCAGCAACCTGCTGATGGTGCAAAGCTGGGGTTGGGGGACGGAGCCGATTGCCGGGAATAGCTGGTCGGTGAGCACGGAGGTTGCGGCCTATCTGCTCTACCCGCTGATCGCGGCGGTGGCCTTTTCGCGATGGGTGTGGGTGCAGGGGCTGGCGGCGGTGGCGCTGCTGTGGCTGGTGTCGCGCTCCGGGCTGGGCGCGAGCGGTCCCATGGACGTGCTGGCGTCGGACAGCGTGTTGACGCTGCTGCGCTGCCTTGGCGGCTTTGCTCTGGGGGTGATCGCCTATCGCTGCGCGCGGATGCGCTGGGCGCGGGCGGCGTTCGACAGGCCGGGAGCGTTTGCGCTGGTCTGCGCGGCGATTGCCGTGGCGTTGTCGCTGCCGGGGAAGCAAGACCTGCTGGTGGTCTGCCTGATGCCCGCGTTGGTGCTGTGCTGCTATTATGACGGCGCGGCGGCGCGGGCGCTGCTGGCCAATCGGTTGAGTTTTCACCTCGGCCTTATCAGCTATTCCATTTATTTGTGGCATCCGCTCGTGCGCGACATCGGGGCGCGGGCGTTGACGGTGGCCCAGCGGCATGGCGTGACGGGCGTGGACGCGCTGTTCCTGATCGGCACCGTCGCGGCGACATGGCTGCTTTGCTGGGCGAGCTATCATCTGATCGAGGTGCGCGGGCATCGGGCGATCAAATGGCTCTATGACGGCCGTCGCGCCCGCGCCAAGGCCATCGGAGCCGCCGCCTGGTGAACCCGAGCGCGCCGATCTGGATCGCTGTCCCCACCTTCCGCCGCCCGGACCGGCTTCGCCACCTGCTTGAGCGCATGGGCGATGTGGTGCGGCGGGGCGATGTGGTGGTGCTGGTCGCGGAGAATGATGCGCGCGGGCAAGAGGGCGCAGCGGTGGCGCGGGCGCTGGAGGCGGCGGGCTATCCCCTGACCCTGCATGTCCTGATCGTGGAGCAGCCGGGACTTTGCGCGGTACGGAACGCCATTACGGAAACGGCGATGGCGGATCCGGCGATGCGGCTGCTGGCGATGATCGACGATGATGAATGGCCGCAGCCCGGCTGGCTCGACGCGCTGATCGCCTGTCAGGCGGAAACGGGCGCGGAGGTCGTGGGCGGGCCGGTCGATCCGCAGTTCAGCGCGCCGCCGCCCCGCTGGGTGAGCGAGACGCTGGTTTTCCGGGCGGAGGAACGGCCCAAGGGCGTCACGGACATGCTGTGGGCGAGTAACAACCTGCTTCTTACGCGCAGGGCGCTGGAGCGGGTCGCGCCGCCCTGGTTCGACATGCGCTTCAACCGTAGCGGGGGGGAAGATCTGGATTTTCTGATGCGGTTGCGCGCGGCGGGCGGGACGTTCGGCTGGGCGCCGCATGCGCGGGTCAGCGAATGGGTGCCGGCTGAGCGCACCCGCCTGTCATGGGTGCTGCGGCGGATGTGGCGCATCGGCTGCACGGAAACGCTGGCAAGGCGCAAGCAAAGGCCGGGGCTGACAGGCGGACTTTCGCTGTTCGCGCGGTCGCTCGCGTTGCTGGGGCTGCGGACGGCGGGGTTGGCGGGGATGCTGATGCCCGGCGCGCGGCGGGTCGATATAGTGGGCCAGTGGGTGAAGTGCTGGGGCCGCCTGCACGCCTTGGCGGGCGGTTCCCAGACACTTTATGGCGCAGACTGAGCCTTATTCCGCCGCTTCCACCAGCGGTTCGGCGAGCGGTGGCGCGCCGCGGCCCACGCTGGCATAGACGAAGCCTGCCGCTTCCGCATCGTCCGGGCGATAGATGTTCCGCAGGTCGATAAGACCATCGCCCGCCATCACGCCGCGCAGCCGCTTGAGATCGAGCGCGCGCAGGGCGTCCCATTCCGTCACGAGCACCACGGCGGCGGCGCCTTCCGCCGCGACATAGGGATTGGCCGCGAACTCGACATCCTTCATCATGGCGCTGGCCGCTTCCATGCCTTCGGGGTCGTAGGCGCGGATCTGCGCGCCCGCGTCCTGCAAGGCCTGAATGATCGAAAGCGAGGGCGCATCGCGCATGTCGTCGGTATTGGGCTTGAAGGTCAGGCCCAGCACCGCGACCGTCTTGCCCCGCACAGAGCCGTTGCATATCGCGATCACCTTGCGCGCCATCGCCCGCTTGCGGCTTTCGTTGATGGCGACGGTGGTTTCGATGAGGCGGACGGGCGCGCCCGCATCCTCCGCCGTCTTGACCAGCGCCAGCGTGTCCTTGGGGAAGCAGGAGCCGCCATAGCCCGGCCCGGCGTGGAGGAACTTGCCCCCGATCCGGTTGTCGAGGCCGATGCCGCGCGCCACCTGCTGCACGTCCGCGCCCACCTGCTCGCACAGCTCGGCGATCTCGTTGATGTAGGTGATCTTCATCGCCAGGAAGGCGTTGGCGGCATATTTGATCAGTTCGCTGGTCCGGCGGCCGGTGAATATCATCGGCGACTGGTTGAGGTAGAGCGGGCGGTAGACTTCCTCCATCACCGGGCGGGCGCGTTCGTGCTCGATGCCGACGACGATGCGGTCGGGGCGCTTGAAGTCCTGAATGGCCGCGCCCTCGCGCAGGAATTCCGGGTTGGAGGCTACGGCGAACTCCGCCTGCGGATTGGTTTCGCGGATGATGCGCTCCACCTCGTCGCCGGTGCCCACGGGAACGGTCGATTTGGTGACGATGACGGTAAAGCCCTTGAGCGACGCCGCGATCTCCCGCGATGCGTCATAGACATAGGTGAGGTCCGCATGGCCATCGCCCCGACGCGCGGGCGTGCCTACCGCGATGAACACCACATCGGCCTGCGCGACAGAAGCCGCCAGGTCGGTGGTGAAGGTCAGACGGCCCGCATCGACATTGCGCGCGATCAGTTCCTTGAGCCCTGGCTCATAGATCGGGACGCCGCCCTCAAGCAGCATCGCGATCTTGCGCTCGTCCTTGTCCACGCAAATGATTTCGTGACCGAAATCCGCAAGACATGCCCCCGACACCAAACCCACATAGCCAGACCCGGTCATCACGATCCGCATGACAGTTTCTCCTTCAACATGTTTATTCCTGGCCTATCCATTCGCATTTTCACAGGACGCACAAAGCCACTCCTGAAAAGCATCGGGATAACCCCTCACCCTATTCTTTCGAGACAGTCCGCTCGCCGACCCGCTCACGCGATGAGATGGGAACAGCCGTTGATGCAACGCAACATAGCGTCAGCCGATGCCTACGCGCAACGCAGCCCGCCGCTGCCGCGCCACATATCGACGCGCCCTGACGGCATTTCATCGCCCTAACCGATGTTATGGATCAGATACCGCCCGCGATGACGGGCCAGCCGCCGGCTTCCAGCGCCAGGCCAAGGTCCGCGACGCAGCGGTCCAGCACGGCCTGATCGGTCGATCGAACCACGAAGTTGGCGCCCGTGCGCCCATCGCGGAAGAAGGGGTAACTGCCGATCTGGCACCCTTCATGGCCGCGTTCGGCTTCGGCCAGCAGGTCCGCGATTTCGCTTTCCGCGACCCAGCAGCCCACCGTGGCGGACAGCAGTGGCAATCCACCCTCCAACTTGCCCGTCAGGCTTTCCAACATCCCGGCCGTTATATAGGGCACGCCCGCCATGATGAAGATATTGCCATGGCGGATGCCCGGCGCGCCCGACATGCGGTTTTCGATAAGGCACGACCCGGCCGGCACCCGCGCCATGCGGAGCCGCGCTTCGGTGAGCCCACCGCGAGTCTCATAATAGCTTTCCAGCATCGCCCGCGCCTGGGCATGGATTTCCACTTCCACGCCCAGCGCCCCCGCGATTGCGTCGACAGTAATGTCATCGTGGGTCGGCCCGATGCCGCCAGTCGTGAACAGATAGTCGTTGCGGGCGCGCAGCATATTCACCGCCTCCGCAATGGCGCCGCTGTCATCCGCGATGATCCGCACTTCCGTGAGGCGGATTCCCTGCACGTTCAGCCAGGTGGCGATCTGCGCGACATTCCTGTCCTGCGTGCGGCCAGAGAGGATTTCGTCGCCGATGACGATCAGAGCTGCGGTCCAGATGCGTTGGGGATCGGCCATGACACACGCCCATAGCCTGCGTCGCGCGCGCTGCATAGAGCCCGATAGCCGCCCACCCCCCTCGCATTATTCCGCGCAACGCCCTATAATCGCGGCATGACCGAATATATGACCATGACGGCGGACGCGCCGATTTCCCGCTCTGCCGCGATCAAGCTCCATGACGCGGCGGGTTTCGAAGGCATGAGGAAGGCCGGACGGCTGGCGGCGGAGATTCTCGACGCGCTGGCGCCCCATGTCGTGCCCGGCGTGACTACGGGGGAACTGGACGACATCGTCCGCCGGATGACGCTGGAGGGCGGCGGCGTGCCCGCGACGCTGGGCTATCGCGGCTATACGCATAGCTGCTGCATCTCGCTCAACAATGTGATCTGCCACGGCATCCCCGGCGATCAGAAGCTGCGCGACGGCGACATCCTCAATATCGACGTGACGCCGCTGGTTGACGGTTGGCACGGCGACACCAGCCGCATGTATATTGCCGGAGAAGCGCCCATCAAGGCGCGGCGGCTGGTCGAAATCACCTATGAATGCCTGATGCTGGGCATCGAGCAGGCGAAACCCGGCAATCATCTGGGCGACATCGGCCATGCTATCCAGCGGCACGCGGAAAAGCATCGCTATGGCGTGGTGCGCGATTTCTGCGGGCATGGACTGGGCCGCGTGTTCCACGACAGCCCGGAGGTCGTGCACATCGGCCGCCCCGGCACTGGCCCCGAACTGCGGCCCGGCATGTTCTTCACCATCGAACCGATGATCAACATCGGCAAGCCCGGCGTGAAGATGCTGGATGACGGCTGGACCGCGGTGACGCGCGATCGCACCCTTTCCGCCCAGTTCGAACATAGCATCGGCATCACCGAGACGGGCTGCGAAATCTTCACGAAAAGTCCCGCTGGACTCGACTCACCACCCTATGCCTAAAAATTAGGCATTTGGGTAAAGGATTGCCCGGAATCCGGGCAATATGGACAAAGATTGCTGCATCGCCGAAAGCATATCCGGCGATTCGCCATTTGGCACGGGAATTGATTGTCGAGAGGGGCGGCGCTTGCCCGAGGGGGGCATGATGATCGTTACCTTGAATGTGGGCGGAGGGGCGTTTCCTCTGCTGAATGCGTCTGCTGTGGGATTTTTTTGAGATGAAAAAGATCGAAGCGATCATCAAGCCGTTCAAGCTGGACGAAGTGAAGGAAGCGCTGCACGAAGTGGGGGTGTCCGGCATCACCGTGACCGAGGCGAAGGGCTTTGGCCGCCAGAAGGGCCACACCGAACTTTATCGCGGCGCTGAATATGTCGTCGACTTCCTCCCCAAGGTGAAGCTGGAGGTTGTGGTGGACGACACGCTGGCCGACCGCGTGGTGGAAGCAATCTCCGCAGCCGCGCAGACCGGGCGGATCGGCGACGGCAAGATCTTCATCTCCACGATCGAGGGCGCGGTCCGCATCCGCACCGGCGAACGCGACAGCGACGCCATCTGATTTTGAAAAACGTCCACGCCGGCTGCTCAGGGGACCGGCGGACATAAGCATCAACCGACCCCTTCGGGGGGGTAATCATGAAAGAAGGGCAAGTTCACATGGCCAACACGCCTAAAGACATCCTCAAGATGATCGAGGAAAAGGAGATCGAATGGGTCGATCTGCGTTTCACCGATCCCAAGGGCAAGTGGCAGCACCTGACCATGGTGTCGACCGTGCTGGGCGAAGATGAACTGAATGAAGGCCTGATGTTCGACGGTTCGTCGATCGAAGGCTGGAAGGCGATCAACGAGTCGGACATGATCCTGAAGCCCGACCTGGACGCTGTCTATGTCGATCCGTTCAGCGCGACCCCGATGATGATCCTGTTCTGCGACATTGTGGAGCCGGACACCGGCGAGCTTTATGCCCGTGATCCCCGCTCGACCGCGAAGCGCGCCGAAGCCTTCGTCAAGTCGGCCGGTTTCGGCGACACGGTCTATGTGGGTCCGGAAGCCGAATTCTTCATGTTCGACGATGTCCGCTTCAACTCGGACTATAATGAGTCCTTCTACAAGATCGACGATATCGAGCTGCCGACCAACACCGGCCGCGAATATGAAGGCGGGAACCTGGCCCACCGTCCGCGCGCCAAGGGCGGTTATTTCCCCGTCGCGCCGGTCGATCCGGCCACCGACATCCGCGCCGAAATGGTCACCACCATGCTTGAAATGGGCCTGCCCTGCGACAAGCATCACCATGAAGTCGCCGCCGCGCAGCACGAACTGGGCCTGACCTTCGGCACGCTGGTCCAGACTGCCGACCGGATGCAGATCTACAAATATGTGGTCCACATGGTCGCCCAGGCCTATGGTAAGACCGCGACCTTCATGCCCAAGCCGATCGCACAGGACAATGGTTCGGGGATGCACACCCACATGTCGATCTGGGACGGCGGCAAGCCGCTGTTCGCGGGCGAGGGCTATGCCGGTCTGTCCGACATGTGCCTCTACTTCATCGGCGGCGTCATCAAGCACGCCAAGGCGCTGAACGCCTTCACAAACCCGACCACCAACAGCTACAAGCGCCTGGTGCCGGGCTTTGAAGCGCCCGTTCTGCTGGCCTATTCGGCGCGCAACCGTTCGGCTTCCTGCCGTATTCCCTATGGCGCGGGCGCCAAGGCGAAGCGCGTGGAATTCCGCTTCCCCGACGCGATGGCGAACCCTTATCTCTGCTACGCCGCGCTGCTGATGGCGGGCCTCGACGGCATCGAAAACAAGATCCATCCGGGTTCCGCGATGGACAAGAACCTCTATGACCTGCCGCCCGAAGAGCTGAGCCAGGTGCCGACCGTTTGCGCTTCGCTGCGCGAGGCGCTCGACTCGCTGGCAGCCGACTACGACTTCCTACTGAAGGGCGACGTGTTCACCAAGGACCAGATCGACGCCTATCTCGAACTGAAGTGGCCGGAAGTGTATCGCTGGGAAATGGCGCCTTCGCCGGTCGAATTCGATATGTATTACAGCGCCTGATCGCTGTTACAGAGCAAACAGGAAACCCGGCTGCGAAAGCGGCCGGGTTTTTTGTTGGAGGGGTGGCTTGGGGTGCTTCTTTCGAAATGTGCGATTGTGGGAAGCGGCCGTTTTGCGGGCTTTGCCGAAACATAAGCGTCCGTTCGCCTAAGTAGAGACTGAGCCCTTCGACAGGTTCAGACAGGCCCGTTGAATATCCGTATCGAACGGTCTTGCGCGACATCAGTCCTTCGATACGCCACTTCGACTGCGCTCAGTGGCTATTCAGGATGAACGGGGAGGGACAGCGGACAGACCACGCATCCCGTGTCGTCCTACATGAGCACGGCATAACCATGATCGCTTCGGCCCTGTTCCGTCGACCGGATGTTCCACTCCGCCGGGACGCCGAATCAGCCGGGAATGGAAACGCCGAACAGCAACACCGGCTCACCCGGTGGCGACAGCGCGACATCGCCGCCTGCCTTCGTCACCAGTTCCCTCACCATCCAGGCGGCGGCGGTGCGCGATGCCAGTCCTTCCGGCGGCAGGGTGCCCGCCAGCGCCGAACGCAGGTCCGGGTCCAGCACCAGCTTGGGCCCCTCCGCCCGCACGACGATCTCCGTCACGCCGGTCCGCTGCTCCGCCCCGATGTCTAGCTGCCCGCCGCGCACCAGCGCATCGCCCGCAATCAGCGCGAGGTTGAGCAGGATCTTGACCGGCAGCTTGCCCAGCATATCGTCCTCGACCAGCCAGCCGACCTTGACGCGGCCGGCCGTGGCGAACATCCCTTCAATCGCGACGCGCGCTTCATGCGTCGGCACGGCATCGCCGAAACCGCCCGCCGATCCGAAGGCCAGACGGAAGAATTTGAGCTTGTTCGCCGACGTCTTCGCACTGTCCGACAACAGGTCCAGGCAGCGCTGGCGCATATCCGGGTCCGTTTCATCCGCCATCAGTTCCAGCCCGTTGTTCAGTGCGCCGACCGGGCTGAGCAGGTCATGGCACAGGCGCGAACAAAGCAGGCTGGCAAATTCGATGCTGTCGGTCGGATGGGTCATGAAGGATGGCTGCCGCTCAATTGGTTGAACATCTGGGGAATATCACGCTAATGCGCCGCCCAACCGGAGGATGCAAGCCCGGCTCACCCCCTTTCCCTCACATGATATCGAGCGCCGCTTCGGCAAAATGCACATTCCCCCCCTCGCCCGGCCCCGCGATCCAAAGCCGTGCCACGCCGTCCGCCACGATCAGCCACAGGCTGCCATCGGGGGCCGCACAGGCGGCGTCGGTAGCGGAAGGCACCGCGACCCCGCCCGGATGCGAGTGATAATGGCCGACGATCCTTGGTCCGCCAGCCCGTGCGGCTTTGTGCGCGGCGAGGAGGGCTGCGGGGTCCAGCTCAAAATGGCGGGACGGGTCGGCGGCGATATTGGCGCCGGGCCGGATCGCCTCGATCCGCCCTTCCGCGCCCAGCAGGAGGCCGCATATCTCATCCTTTCCGGCAGCGGCCAGGTGCAGGATCTGTTCCAGACATTCCCTTGAAATGGAGACTTTCATTCTTACATCCTTAGCAATGGGCGCGGGGGTTTCCATCATCGAAACGACGATCGGAGAGGCGCAGGCCGGGCTGCGGCTCGACCGCGCTCTGGCCGACCTGCTGCCCGATCTTTCGCGCGAGCGGCTGAAGGCGCTGATCCTGGAAGGCCAGGTCATAACCGATGGCCGGTCGCCCAACCCATCCATGAAGGTGGCCGCCGGACAGTCCTTCACCATCGCCCTGCCCCCGCCCGTCGAGGCGGAAGCCGTGGCGCAGGACATTGCGCTCAGCATCGCCTATGAAGATGCCGAGCTGATCGTCGTGGACAAGCCCGCCGGCCTCGTCGTCCACCCGGCGGCGGGCAATCTGGACGGCACGCTGGTCAATGCGCTGCTCCACCATTGCCGGGGCCAATTGTCAGGCATCGGAGGTGTTGCACGGCCCGGCATCGTTCATCGCATCGACAAGGATACTTCGGGCCTGTTGGTCGTTGCCAAGACGGACAAGGCCCATGAGGGACTCGCCCGCCAGTTCAAGGATCATAGCATCGACCGGCTTTATGCCGCCATCGTCTATGGGGTTCCGGCTCCGGGCAAAGGAACGGTGGATACATGGATCGGCCGATCCGACGCTGATCGAAAGAAGATGGCCGTTCATCGGGAAGGGCGCGGCAAACATGCCGTCACCCATTACCGCACGATGGAGCGGCTCGCGGGCGCGGCTCTGGTGGAATGCCGGCTGGAAACCGGGCGGACCCATCAGGTGCGCGTTCACATGGCCCATATCGGACACCCCTTGATCGGGGATCAGGTTTACGGTAGAGACAGGAAAGGTTTCAAATCAATACTGGAAACGATGGGTTTCAAAAGGCAGGCATTGCACGCAAAGGCGCTGGGGTTCATACACCCCTTAACAGGCGAAAGCCTGCGTTTTGAGAGTGTTTTGCCAGCCGATATGCAGGAACTGTTAAGTCAGCTCCACGTATAGAGGTTTGGAAAGTTTGCGACGGCGCCTGTGACGCCTCTTCTGGGTCCCGCCGCGCATGAAAGGGAAAGGTGAAGCGACATGGCTGACAAAAGCAATGTCCCAACGGTGCCGGCGCTGGGCGGTGAAGCCAGCCTGAACCGTTATCTGTCGGAAATCCGCAAGTTTCCGCTTTTGACTCCGGAGCAGGAGTATATGCTCGCCAAGCGGTATCAGGAACATCAGGATCCTGAAGCGGCGGCGCAGCTCGTGACGTCGCATCTGCGCCTGGTGGCGAAGATCGCGATGGGGTATCGCGGCTATGGCCTGCCGGTCAGCGAGCTGATCTCCGAGGGCAATATCGGCCTGATGCAGGGCGTGAAGAAGTTCGAAGCCGATCGCGGTTTCCGTCTGGCGACCTATGCGATGTGGTGGATTCGCGCCTCGATCCAGGAATTCATCCTGCGGTCCTGGAGCCTCGTGAAGATGGGCACCACCGCCGCGCAGAAGAAGCTGTTCTTCAACCTGCGCCGGATGAAGAACAATATCGAAGCGTTCGAGGATGGCGACCTGCATCCCGATGACGTCAAGAAGATCGCGACCGATCTGGGCGTTTCGGAAGAAGATGTGGTCTCCATGAACCGGCGCATGGCGATGGGCGGCGACACGTCGCTCAACGTACCGATGCGCGAGGATGGCGAAGGCCAGTGGCAGGATTGGCTGGCAGACACCGATCCGCTGCAGGACGAACGCGTCGCCAACGAACAGGAGCGCGAGTTGCGCCACGACATGCTCGTGGAAGCGATGGACGACCTCAACGACCGGGAAAAACATATCCTGGCCGAACGGCGACTGGCCGAAGAGCCCAAGACGCTGGAGGAACTGTCGCAGGTCTATGGCGTAAGCCGTGAGCGTGTGCGCCAGATCGAGGTTCGGGCTTTCGAAAAGCTGCAAAAAGCGATGATGCGGATCGCCGGGGACAGACTCGGCAAGATGGCCCGGTTCGCAGCGGCCTGATCCTGTCGAACGATGAAGGAAAGCCCCGGAAATTCTCTGGGGCTTTTTCTTTGGCGCTGCGGGTCGGCGGCATGGCCGCGTTTCAAATCTCAAGACCCATGAAAAAGCTGTCCGGGCCATAGGACGCGCGCTTGGCGGGGGCAATCCGGTCGGACATGTCCGCAAAGCCCTGCCGCTGCCAGAAGCTATCGGCGCCGTTGACGGCCATGAGCAGAATGCGGTTTTGGCCTGCTTCACGGGCCGCATCGACGACATGGCGCATCGCGGCCGATCCGGCGCCTCCCCCCTGCATATTGGGCAGGATCGCGAGGTCGTGCAGATAATAGCAATCCGCCTTTGCCGGCATGGCTCCCAGCAGCCTGTTCAATACAGGCGGATCGGCCGCCATCCATGGATGGGTGATAAGATAGCCTCGGACATGGCCGTCCCGTTCCAGCACGAAACATCCGGCGGGATAGAGCGTCAGCCTTTCAGCATAGACATCCGCGCCTTCCGTGAAAGCGCCGTGCACCTGATCCGAAATAGCCGTCACGGCAGCAATGTCACCGGCCTTCATCGGCCTCCAGTTGGGGGACGCGCTCATGCCGCCAGCCCAGCCGCTTTGCGCGCCGCGCTCAATAGCTGGTCGGAAAGGGCCGGGTCGCCGACAGCGCGCGCGAGCGACAAGGCTCCGACCCATTGAGACATGCGCGCCAGAGCCGCTTCCTGGCCGCCTTCCTGATCAGCTTCCTCAAGAATGGCAGCCAAGGCTTCGAAACCATGGCGAAAAGCGTCGGCCAGATCGCCTCCCTTACGGGCCGCGTCAGGGCCAAGCGCGATGAGGGCGCAGCCTGTTTCAGGCGCGTCCCGGTTCCGCCCGCTCAGATAGTCGGCCGCAATGGCGTGCAATGCATTTCCCTCGCTCGTTTCAGCCACTATGCCGCGCCAGCGTTCGGCGCTTCGCATCAGGGACCGGGCGCAGGCTTCAACGGCCAGCCCATCCTTCGACGCGAACTGGTTATAGAAGCCGCCATGGGTCAGGCCACATTCGCGCATGACTTCGCCAATGGCGACGCCGTCTACACCACGCGCGCGAAACAGGCGTGAAGCAGCGTCCACCACCTTTTCACGATTGCGCGTGGCCTGTTCCCGACTGACTTTCATGGCCGCCTTTCGTCAATTGGCCCTTGATCATATATATGACATATATCATTTAACCGCAATCCGTGACTTCCCGGAGGAAACTTCATGCTCTCCGCCCGTCTCGCGCGGCGATTTTCCGCGCGCAATGTGCATTATGGCTGGGCGGTGGCGGGCGCGACCTTCCTCACCATGCTGGTCGTTGCCGGGGCCGTGGGCGCGCCGGGCGTATTCATCGTTCCCCTGCAAAAGGAATTCGGCTGGAGCGCCGCTGATATTTCCGGCGCGCTGGCCATTCGCTTCCTGCTGTTCGGGGGCATGGGACCGTTCGCGGCGGCCTTCATGAATCGTTTCGGTATCCGTCGCATGATGCTGATTTCACTGGGCATTGTGGCCTGCGGAATGCTGCTTTCATTGGCCATGGACCGGATATGGCAGCTCTTCCTGCTGTGGGGCGTGGTGATCGGACTTGGCACGGGACTGACGGCCATGGTTCTGGGCGCGACGGTCGCGACGCGCTGGTTTTCCGAACGGCGCGGGCTGGTGATGGGCCTGCTTTCCGCCAGCACGGCGACCGGCCAGCTTGCCTTCCTGCCGCTGCTGGCAGGGCTGACGGAGAGCCATGGCTGGCGCATGGCGCTGCTGATGATCTGCGGCGCCATCCTGATCGCAGCCGTGGTCGTTTTCCTCATCATGCAGGATCGGCCTTCCGACCTTGGCCTTGCCCCCTATGGCGCGGGCGCCGTAGAACCCGCTCCGGTGCAGCCCGCCACATTGGGCGCGCTGTTGGTGACGCCGATCGCGGTTCTGCGCGAAGCGGCCGGGGCGCCCGTTTTCTGGGTTCTGTTCTTCTCCTTCTTTGTCTGCGGCGCCAGCACCAACGGGCTGGTCCAGACCCATTTCATCGCCATGTGCGGGGATTATGGATTAGCCGCCGTCGGCGCCGCGTCCATGCTGGCGATGATGGGGCTGTTCGATTTCGGCGGGACATTGGCGTCGGGCTGGCTGTCCGACCGGTTCGACAATCGATGGCTGCTGTTCTGCTATTATGGCCTGCGAGGGCTTTCGCTGCTGTATCTGCCGTTCAGCGACTTTTCGCTCTACAGCCTGTCGATCTTCGCGATCTTCTATGGGCTGGATTGGGTGGCGACCGTGCCGCCGACCTTAAAGCTGACGGCCCGCCATTTTGGACCGGAAAAGACGAATATCGTTTTTGGATGGATATTTGCCGGGCATCAGCTCGGCGCGGCCAGCGCAGCCCTTGGCGGAGGCCTGTCACGAACGGTCTGGCAAAGCTATATGCCTGCGTTCGTGGCAGCGGGCCTGTTGTGCCTGATTGCGGCGGCGATGATATTGCTCATCCATCGCGGACGCCCCGAAAGAACGCTCGCCGCCGCTTGAACATGGGTGGCAGGGCGCGTTACGAGATCGTCATGACCGAAAAGCCCCCTTCATCGCGCCGCCGTTCCCGCTGGATCACCATTCCGTTCAAGATCGTGGGCGGCTTCGTGATTCTGTCGCTCCTGATGGTCGGCCTGTATCGTTTCGTGCCACCGCCCGTGACGTGGACGATGCTGTTCGATCCCCACGGCTTCACCAAAGACTGGATGAGCCTGGATGAGATGGCGCCGAACATGGCGCGCGCCGCCATCGCGGCGGAGGACAGCCGTTTCTGTTCGCACCATGGCTTCGATGTCGACGCGATCGCCCAGGCCATGCGGCACAATGCCAGCGGAGGAAGGATCAGGGGCGGATCGACGATCAGCCAGCAGACGGCGAAGAATGTGTTCCTGATCCAGGGCGGCGGCTTTGTCCGCAAGGGGTTCGAGGCGTGGTTCACCGTGCTGATCGAAGCGATATGGGGCAAGCGGCGGATCATGGAGGTTTACCTGAACGTCGCGGAGACCGGGATCGGAACCTATGGCGCCAACGCGGGAGCGATGCGCTATTTTCACCATGACGCGAGCCGCCTGACGCGAGCCGAAGCAGCGCGGATCGCCGCCATCCTGCCGCTCCCCAAGAAACGGGCAGCCGTCGCGCCGAGCGGCTTTACCCGCCGCTACGGCAACAGCATCGCCGCGCGGATCGGCGTAGTTCAGCGGGATGGACTGGATGGGTGCCTGCGGTGAGAAGGAAAGAGACGATGGCCCGCAACCTCGACGCCTTTGGGCCATTCGGAGTTTGGGCCACGCGATCGCCAGCGACCGTTCATGGCCTCTATCGTAACCTCCAGCCGGTTTAGCTTTGTCGTCCCGCGAGCCTGATGCCCTGCGCTATTTACGGAACACCCGCGCCAGTTCCATCGGAATGAGCGGCTGTTCGCGGGGAAGGCCGCTGCGGATGGCGTCGCTCTGTTCTGTCGGATCGAAGCGCGTCCAGCCTGCCCGCGTCAGTTTTTCCAGAGGACGATAGCGGATCTTATATTGCATCCGCTGCGACCCTTCGACCCAATAGCCCAGATAGACATAGGGAAGGCCCGCGCGCGCCGCGCTCAGGATATGATCCATGATGATGAAGTTGCCGAGCCCCTTGCGATGTTCCATATCCGTGTCGAAGAAGCTGTAGATCATCGACAGGCCGTCGCCTTGCCGGTCGGTCAGGCACGCGCCCACCAGCCTGCCCGGACGGCCATCCTCACCCGGTTCGCGATATTCCATCACATGACTGTCGACGGGGGTCTGCTCGACCATGTCGGCAAAGTCCATCTCGTCCATTTCGGTCATGCCCCCGCCGGGATGGCGCGCGGAGAGATAGCGCCGCAGCAAGGCGAACTGCTCCTCTGTCGACCATGGCTTGCAGGGGGTGACGACCAGATCCTCATTCCTCCGCAGCAATTTGCGCTGGGTCGCGTTCGGCTGGAATTCCTCCGCCACCACGCGCACCGACACGCAGGCCGAACAATCGGCGCAGCTGGGGCGATAAGCGACGTTCTGGCTGCGGCGAAAACCGATTCGCCCAAGCGCGTCATTGAGTTCCGAGGCGTTTTCGCCCGACAGTTCCGTGAACACCTTCCGCTCGCTCCTGCCCGGCAAATAAGGGCATGGCGACGGATTGGTCACAAAAAAGCGCGGAAAACGGAATGGCGCGCTCATGCTCCCCTCTCCCCCAGACCGCTATTGGACGAACGATTCATGGAAGGACTATGCCGCCCCAATCCATCCATGAAAAGATCATTTACCATGAAAACACGATGGACCGCCGCAAGTCAGGCAACCTCGATCGGGGCGACCTCATATCCCGCTTCGCGCAGGGCGGCGATCAGGCGCTGGAGATGCGTGCGGTCCCGCGTCTCGCACTCGACGTCGAGGCTGAGACCCTTGGCCGGCAGGTTGGTGAAGATGCGCTGGTGCGACAGTTCGAGAATGTTGACCGCTTCCTGATCGAAGATGCGGGCGACATGGAAGAGCGCGCCCGGACGATCCTGCAACCGTATCCGCAACCGCGCGAGCCGTCCCGAGCGCGCCAGATCGCGCAGCAGCACATTGGCGAGCAGGCGCGTGTCGATATTGCCACCAGTCAGCACCAGCCCGACATTGCGGCCCGCGAACATCTCGCGATGGGTAAGCAACGCGGCAAGGCCCGCCGCCCCTGCCCCTTCGACCACCGTCTTTTCGATCTGGAGCAGCAGGCTGACCGCCTCCTCCAGACAGCGCTCATTGACCAGCAGCACATCGTCGGCCAGCCGCTCGACAAAGCGGCGGGTCAGTTCACCGGGATGCTTGACGGCAATCCCCTCGGCCAGCGTGTCGCCATCGCAGACGAGATTCTCGCCCTTGATATAGTCATACATGGACGGATAAAGTTCCGCTTGCACCGCAACCAGGCTGATGTCGGGCTTCATCGCCTTGGCCGCCGTGCCCATGCCGGAAAACAGGCCGCCACCGCCGATGGGGATGACCAGCGTATCGATCTCCGGCGCCTGCTCCAGCATTTCGAGCGCGATGGTGCCCTGCCCGGCGATGATGTCCGGCTCATCAAAGGGATGGACGAAGGTCAGCCCTTCTTCCGCTTCCAGCTTGCGGGCGTGGGCATAGGCGTCGTCGAACTTCTCGCCGAACTGCACGACGCGCGCGCCATGGCCCTGCGTCTGCGTCACCTTCACCGTCGGCGTGGTGGTGGGCATGACGATGGTGACAGGCACGCCCAGCCGCTTGCCATGATAGGCAAGGCCCTGGGCATGGTTGCCTGCCGAAGCGGCGATCACCCCTTTGCGCTTCGCTTCATCATCCAGTTGCAACAGGCGGTTTAGCGCCCCGCGCTCCTTATAAGCGGCGGTGAACTGGAGATTTTCGAACTTCAGGAACACCTTGCAGCCCAGCATGTCGGACAGCGTCTGGCTGATCAGCGTGGGCGTCTGAACGATCGAACCGGAAATGCGAACGCGCGCCGCAAGGATGTCGTCGACGGAAACGGGCAGCGGCAGGGCGCCTTCGATCTTGGTCAGAGTGTTCATGGCCTGCCCCCTATACGAAAATTAGGACGGAAGAAACTGGCACCGTCCCCAAACTGGCCCTATGGCTATGGGGCACGCACATAAAGTACGGGATTTATGGCTAACATCGCGTTTATCGGCCTGGGCGTCATGGGCGGCCCGATTGCGGGGCATCTGGCCAAGGCGGGGCATCAGGTGACCGTCTACAACCGCTCCATCGGCAAGGCGAAAAGCTGGACGGAAGCCTATGGCGGGGAAGTCGCCATCAGCCCGTCAAAGGCGGCGGAGGATGCGGAAATCGTCATCAGTTGCGTTGGAACCGACGACGACCTGTCACAGATCACGCTGGGGCGCGATGGCGTTTTCCGGGCCATGAAAGCGGGCAGTCTTTTCATAGATCATACAACGGTATCGGCGCGGATCGCCCGGCAGCTTTATGTCGAAGGGCAGAGTCTGGGGCTGCATTGCGTCGACGCGCCCCTGACCGGCGGGCAGATCGGCGCGGAAAACGGCAGGCTGTCCATCATGTGCGGCGGCGCGAAGCCCGCTGTCGCGGCGGCGCAGATCGTCATGCAGGCCTATGCCGCGCGGATCGTCCATGTCGGCGGGGCCGGCGCGGGACAGACGACGAAGATGGTCAACCAGATCTGTCTTGCGGGCACGCTGCAAGGCGTAGCCGAAGCGTTGCGCTTCGCGCAGGCCGCCAATCTGGATGTGGAGAAAATATATGAGGCCATTTCCGGCGGCGCGGCGCAAAGCTGGGTAATGGACAATCAATGGAAGACGATGGCACAGGACAGTTTCGATTTCGGCTTGTCGGTCGACTGGATGCGTAAAGACCTGGAACTGGCGCTGGACGAAGCGCGGGCCAATGGCGCGACTTTGCCGATGACGGCACTGGTCGATCAATTCTATGCCGATGTGCAGGCGATGGACGGGCATCGGCAGGACATCAGCGCACTGGTGCGGCGGATCACGCGGGCATGAAGGCTGGACTGCTGGCGGCATTGGCCGCGATCGCCCTGCCCATGCCTGCGCTGGCTTCGGGCGTGATCGACAATGTGAACGGCATCGCGCTCGACGCGCAGGGGCGGGTCGTGCACTTCAACGCCCTGCTGATCGACGATGAAGGCAAGGTCGAAAAACTGATCCAGGGCCGCTATCAGGAACCGCCCCCGCCCAAGCGCAAGAAGCGCAAGGGCGACGATACGCCCGCGCCCAAGCGGCTGGACTTCAAGCTGGATGGCGGTGGCAAGACACTGATCCCCGGCCTGATCGACGCGCATGGGCATGTGATGGGACTGGGCCTGTCGCTCGTCACGCTCGATCTTTCGGAGACGCGATCGCTGGCGGAGGCGCAGGCGAAGATCCGGGCCTATGCACAGGCCAGCCCAGGGCGGAAATGGATCATCGGTACGGGCTGGAATCAGGAGCAATGGGGTCTGGGGCGTTTCCCGACCGCTGCCGAACTGGATGCCGCCGTTTCCGACATTCCGGTCTGGCTGGAACGGGTGGACGGCCATGCGGGCTGGGCCAACAATCTGGCGCTGAAGGCCGCCGGAATCACGGCCGCGAGCAAGGCTCCACCAGGTGGGCGGATTGAGATGGATGCGGGCAAGCCTTCGGGCGTGCTGGTGGACAAGGCGATGGACCTGATGGCCCGCGTCGTGCCGCCGCCCGCACCCAAGGATCGCGACATCGCGCTCGAAAAGGCGCAACAGACACTGCTGGCGGCGGGCATCACCGCCATCGCCGACATGGGCACGCGCATAGAGGATTGGCAGGCGTTTCGCCGCTCCGCCGACCGGGGGGCGCTGCGGGTGCGGATCATGTCCTATGCGATGGGGCTGGACAATATGGTGCTGATCGCCGGGCCGGAGCCGACGCCGTGGCTCTATGACGACCATCTGCGGATGGGCGGGGTCAAGCTGGTGCTGGACGGCGCTTTGGGATCGCGAGGAGCATGGCTGAAAGCGGATTATGCCGATGCGCCGGGGCAGCGGGGACTGGCGATGATCCCTTCGACCCAGCTTCGCAACATCATGAGCCGGGCGTCGATGGACAATTTCCAGATCGCCGTCCATGCCATAGGCGATGCGGCTAACAGCGAAGTGCTGGACGCGATCACTGAACTGGCGGAAACCTACAAGGGCGACCGGCGCTGGCGCGTCGAACACGCCCAGATCGTTTCGCCCGGCGATTTGCCGCGCTTCGGGCAGTTCGGGATCGTCGCATCGATGCAACCGATGCATGAAGCGTCGGACTGGCGCATGGCCACAGCGCGGCTGGGCGAGGCGCGGCTGAAAGGCGCCTATGCGTGGAAGGCGATGCTGGACAATCGCGTGCCGCTGGCCTTCGGATCGGACGTGCCGGTCGAAAATCCCAACCCTTTCCCCGGCATTGCCGTCGCCATGAGCCGCGAGGACGCGAAGGGCGAACCGGCTGGCGGGTGGATGCCGGAACAGCGCGTAAGCTTTGAAGCGGCGCTGGACGGCTTCACGCGGCAGGCGGCCTATGCCGGTTTCGCGGAGAAGCGGTTCGGCAGCCTGATCCCCGGACAACGGGCGGACTTCCTGCTGATCGACCGGGATATTTCCATGGCGCGCCCGGCCGATATTCGCGCAACGCAGGTGCTGGAAACCTGGATCGGCGGCAAGCGGGTCTATGTGAAGGGGCAATGACGCCCCTTCCCTGCGGCATCAAAGAACGTCGCCCGCCGCCTTGAAGGCATCCTCCAGCGTCGCGGGAAGCGGCGGCTGCACGGGCTTGTCGCAACCCACCACCTTCATATGCGCCCGCAGCGCATCCATCCGGCCCAGCTTCCAGCGCGCAAGCGGAACGCCGAGCGGGCGGAACTCCGCACGGTCGAACAATTCCACCACATAGTCGGCGCAGAGCTTGTCGACCTGATCCAACGTCAACATGCTAAGGTTCATGACCATGGGCCGCCCCGGCACGCCATTGCGCCCACGCACCAGATCCGTGACGAACAGACCTCCGCGCGGATCGACCAGCACGACATCGGCCTTCGACGCGTCGATCATGCGATGGCTCGCGGCATAGGGCGCGACGAAGAGATGGGTCCGCCAAGCAAGAAAACCAGCCGTAACCAGAGTGATGGCCAAGGCAATGAAGATCGGCCGCATCATCCCCGCCGGACGGAAACGCGCCCAGCCCAGCCCCGCAAGAAGGCAGAAGGGGCCGATGAAGCCATGGGCATAGCGATACCCCCAGCCATAGCCCTGGGCCAATGCCAGCCCACAGCCCGCCAGACAACCCAGAGCAAGCGGCAAGGCGATTTCCTGCCCTTTCAATGCCCTGCGCCAGCGCATCGCCGCCACGCCCAGCACCGCCAGCGGCACCATCAATATATTGTTCCACGCGATGAAGCGGGTCAGGTTGACTAGCGGCTGCCAGCGGTCGCCTAACCGCTCGAACAGGCTGCCGACCTTGTCAGCCACGCCTGCCGCCGGGCGCACGTCCATAGGCGGCCCCAGCACATGCGTCAGGAAACCGGGCCACAGCGTTGCCCAGACGATGACGATCAGGATCAGGATCAGAATATGGAAGGCCGCGACCGCCCATCGGCGCCCCAGCAGCATCCAGAGGATGAAGGGCGCGATGAAGATCGGCGGGAAATGCCACTGATGCAGCCCGGCCGCGACAAGCGCGACCAGACCCGCAACCAGATGGGACAGCCAGCCGCCCCGCAGCACCAGCGCCAGCCAGACCATGTTGAGCGCGAAATGCCCCGTCATGGCATAGGGCGTCATCGCCGTGATCCAGAGCTGCGTCGAAGACAGCCCCAGCAGCATCGTCACCCATACCGCATCGGGCCGGTCGGGAAAGAGATGGAGCGCCACCCGCCACAGCGCGATCAGTCCCGCGACCAGCAGCGCCGGCCCGGCCACATTGGGATCGCCCAGCTTCCAGAACAAGGCCTGGATTGCGCTGTTCACCGGCAGATAGGCCGCCGTCCAATAGTCCGCAGCGCCGAAGGGCGAGAAGAATTCCGGCATGATGGCGCGGCGATAGCCTTCCCATTCGGCCGGGATGGGGCGGGCGAACAATCCTTCGCGGATATAGGCGGCCGCAAAGCGGGCAACCTCCTCATCGCGCGAGATGGCATAGTTTTGAAACAACAGATAATGCCCGGCCCACGCCACCAGCCCGAACACCACCACCAGCGGAATGATGATGCGCGACCGGGGAGCGGGCAGTCCGAACCCCTTCCCTTCCGCGAAAGGCATTGCCAGCGCGAGCAGCAACAGAGCGATCAGCAACGCGGGGAAATCCTGATCCAGGAACAGGATCACCGGCAGGCTGGCCCCCTGCCCGAACGTGATGTGCCACAGGAATGTCGCGATCAGCCAGAAGGCAAGGCCCAGCCCGCCCACCTGGAACAGCGTGAACGCGCCTATCCGGGAAGGGCCGCCTGTTCCTTGATCACGTCCCCCCATCAATCCGCCGCCGCCAGCAATGCCTGATTGACGAAAATGCCGTCCATCTCGACCAGCAAGGGGAAATGCCCTTTATTATTGGCGAAAAAGGCCGAAGGGACGAAGCCATGTTCCGCCAGCCAGTCGATCATGGCGCGATAGCCCGTCCCGCCCTCATAAATAGGCCGCACACCCAATTCCGTCTGAACGCCCGTCATGACGCCCAGCGCCGATGCCGCCCCTTCGCACACGGCGAGGTCGTGGCCTTGCGTATCCATCTTAAGGAAGGGGCATGTAAAGCCATGCGCCGCCTGCAATTCCGGCAACAGGCTTTCGAGGCGGCGACAGGCCATATCGACGGTGCGCGTGACCTTGTTGCGGTCCGCGAAAATGGCGTCCTGACCGGCGGCGGGCTTTTTCAGCGAGCTGAACTGGTCGGCCGCCATGATGTTGAAGCTGGCCGTGCCATCGAAGTCGGACAGGGCCATGTTGAAGACATGCCAGCGCCTGTCCGCAGCAGCATGGCGGGAAAGCTCCGCGAAAATATCGGGATTGGGTTCGAAGGACAGGATCGTGCCGGTAAAGGCCGCATCCTTGCGGAGCATGGTCGCATATTGCCCGCGATTGGCGCCCACATCGAAAACGCAGTCCACGTTGAACGCGCTCAGAAAGCGCCGTAGCGCCTGGATTTCGGGATATTGATGAACGCGCCCACCCATGGCGAGACGCATCGCCCGCCACCGGTCGGACAGTTCGCGAGCGTAGCGGCTCATGTCCGGGCAGCCATGGCTTTGCGGTAGATGTCGATCGTCGCCAAGGCCATGTCCTTCCAGTCGCCCATATCTTCTCCATAGGCGTGCGCCTGCCCACCCCTCGCCTGCCTGATGGCGGGGCTTTGCAGGAGCGGCAAGAGGGCTTGTGCGAGGGCGGGCGCATTTCCCGCCGGAAAGCGGATCGCCACGGCCTCCGGCAACGTGGCGAACATGCCCGCATCGGACGTCACCATCGCCTTGCCATGATGAAGCGCGGACAGAAACGCGCCGCTTGAATCGATATGGCGATAGGGAAAGACGATGATGTCCGCCTTCGCCATATGCGCGTCCAGCCGCTGTTCGCGCAGGAAGCCCAAGTCGCAGATCAGCCTGTCACCAAAGCCCGCCCGGCGCACGCCCTCCATCAGCGGGGCGATGTCCATGAAGGGCTTTCCGGCCAGCACCAGCTCAAAATCATGTCCGCCCTGCCACAGGGAAAGGCATGCTTCGATCAACAGGTCGACGCCCTTATAAGGACGGATCGTGCCGAAGAACAGCACACGCGGGCGCATGGGATCGGGAACGCTTGCCAAATCGTCGGGCATGGCCGGCGCGAGCCGCATGGGTGGATGGGCCGTCACATGGATGCGGTCGACGGAAACCCCTTGCGCGACCAGCGCCTCCCGCGTGGTGTCGCCATGGACGATCAGCGCATCGAACAGATCGAGCAGCGCGCGATAGCCCCGTCCCTGAAACCCTGCATCGGCATGATAGGCATCGACATTATGGACGGTGTGGACGAGCGCCACTCTGCGGCGCAGACGGCGCAGCAGCAGCCTGTCGGCGGGCGCGAGTGGAAGCCACTGAAAATGAAGCACATCGGCGCGGGCCAGATCCTCGGTCTTGCCGAGCGCGCTGGTCCATCCATATTCGGCGGCTTTTAGAAGACGAAAGACGCGCCCTTCTCCCAGCCGGCCCCGCACAGCTTCGCTGCGGCGGAAGAAGCGGGGAACGTAGCGGTAATGCTGCGGAATGAAGGCGTCCGTCGGGCGCACGGGGCGACCCAGAAGCGCCACGTCCTCTCCCGCCGCGCCCATGGCCGCGCAGAGGCTGTCATCATAGCGCCCTGTAAAGAGCGAGGGATCGACCATGGCGATCTTCAAGAACGCACCTCTCGCATGAGACGGCGGAGCGACAGGGCATGCAGCGACGCCACCACCGCCAGCGTCGCGGCATAAAGGAACAGGAAGGCGGAATCGAAATACTGCGGCCACAAGGAGCGCGCCAGCGGCACGCTCAGCAGCGACCCCGCCAGAAAGGGCAACGACCGCCGCAACAGAAGCGAGAAACGCCCGAGCGCCGCCTGCACATAGACGGACACGCAAATGACGGCGAGCGCCAGCAGGGCAAGGTCGATCAGCAGCAGTTCGGTCAAGCCGATGGCCGCCCGACCGTCGAACAGCCGGTCGAACAGCCAGCGGCCGACCAGCAGAAGCGCGGCCGATGCCCCCACCGCAAAGAACAGGGCCACCGCCAGCGCCCGCCCCATCAACTGTCGCAGGCGCGGGCCGTCCCCGGCATGGAAAGCGCGGGTGATGCGGGGAAGCGCCGCCTCCACAGCAGCCCGCACCAGCATGGAGAGCGCCCGCGACATCTTGAAGAAGAAATCGAACAACAGCATCGGACGCGCATCGCTGGTGGCGGCGGCGATGGTGAAATAGGGCGCGTTATAGGCGATTATGTCCGACATGGTGAACGCCGCCGACGCGCCGATGTCGCGCAGATAATGCCGCCGCACATGGCCGCCGCCGACACGGAAAGCGAACCAGTGCGCGCGCCGCATCTTCAACCGATTGTGGACCAGGGCGATGGCATAGCCGATGACGGCGATGCTGACGCCCAGTTGCAGCGCGACCGACAGCCGCGGGTCCAGCCCGCCGAGAATCGCGAGCAGCAGCGCGATCGTCATGACCCGCCGCAGGCAATCGAGCGCTTCCCAGATGAAATTGCCATCCACCGCCGCCAATGCCCGCTTGGCCAGCAAGGCCGGCAGGTTGAGGCAGGCGGACAGGAAGAAAAGGAGGAAGAGCAGCGGCATGGCCGTCTTCAGCCCGCCCGCCGCCAGAGCGATCAGCAAGATCAGCACGCCGCCCGTGATCAGCAGGCCCAGGAAGAGGAACAGGATGCCCATTTCCTCCAGTCGGAAGCCGCTGTCCTCCGTCGCCGCATCGCTGCCCAGCCAGTGCCGCCGCAGCCGGGCGTAGATGATGCTGGTGAGGCCAAACTCCGCCGAGATGGTGAAATTGCCGAACGCGACGAGCAGCAGGAACGCCTGAAACTCCGTCAGCGGCAACACGCGGACAAAGACATAGGTGACGGCGAAACCCCAGATCAGCACCAATCCCACATTGGCGAGCTTCACGAGCGCCAGGATGCGCGCCGACCCCTCCATGCGGGCGAGCAGCCCTCCGGCTGCCTGGGCGCTCACCGGAGCGATGCTCCGCCAGGCTTGCGGGCGCGGAACAGCCGGTCGTCCAGCGCGTAGAGACGGCGCATATCGGCGCCGATGGAGGCCGCGTCGATTTCCTCCAGGTCGAAACCCGCCTGCCGGATGCGATCGGCGAAATCGGGACCATATTGACGCACATGGTCCCATTGGCCGAAACGCCGCTCCCGCTCGCGCGGGGGGATGTCGAAGCTGCCATCCTCGGTCGGCCTGTCCCAGAGGGGCACGATCAGCCATGCCTCGCCGCCCGGTTTCAATGCGCGCAGGATGTTGCCGAGCACGGCGCGGTCATCGGGCACATGCTCCATCACATGGCTGGCGTAGAACAGGTCGTAGCGATCCGTCTCACTGAGTTCCATGAGGTCGACGCGCCGCATGGCCGGGACCGTGTAGCGGGCGGGGTCAATGTCAGCGGGGACATAGTCTTTCGCGGCGGAAAAACGGCGGACAAGGCTGGCTTCATTGGGCGCCATGTGCAGGATCGCGCCATCGACGGGCACGCTCAGAACGCCCTGCGCGATCAGGTGGTTCATCAGCCTCTCACGCGGGGAAGCGCCACATTCCGGGCAACCCCATTCGGCATTGTCGCCATAGCGAAAGAAACCAATGACCGTCCGCCCGCAGGCCGGGCAGCCGCGATCAGGACGCGCGCCCAGCGCCTTGCGGAGTTTCAGCCCCGTTTTCGTCAGATGCTTGCCGGCGGCTTTTGCGACCCGCTGAACAGTAATCACGCCATTCTCCGCATGAGGACAGGGACCGGCCTATACAATATGCACCGGCTTTGGCGAGGGGGATCAGCGCGACTTGGCCGGATTCCATATGGTGACGGTGCGGCCACGCATCGCCTTCATGACGCCCTGCAAGGTGGCGGCATAGGCAATGAGAATGTCCGCGAGCGCCGCAAGCGGGCCGCCTCTGGCACGAAAGGCGATCCCTGCGAGCAGGGCCGCCGCCAGCAGGGCCGCGCCGAAGAGCAAGGGCGAAATGCGCCATGCCAGCGCCGCCGCCGCCACTCCGCCCGTCAGGATGAACAGACCGCCGAACCAGCGGATGATCTTGCGCGAGGCATATTTGAAGCGGTCGAGCGCCTTCATGCGGCGGAGTTGCGGGCGCAAATGGCTGTGGGTGTGCCATGCGCGGGCGGCGATGCGGACCTTGCGCCGATATTCGTCGCCCCGCGCAGCTACGAGCCGTTCGCGGGCGATCACATCCTTCGCCTTGACCAGACGCCGCCCCGCGAAGATCACGGCCATCGACACGGTAAGGTCATCCAGCACGCTGTCGGGGAAATCCGGGTAGAGCGAACGGCGGATGGAGAAGATCGAACCGTCCGCGCCCAGCACGTTGCCGGTGCGCGATTCCTCGTCCTTCAGCCGTTCCTCCATCCGCCAGTAGAGGGAGCCGACCGAGGCGGTGGCGCTTTCGTCCTCTCCCACATAATGCAGCGATCCCAGCACACCGCCGATCTCAGGGTCCGCATAGCGGGCGAGCAGATTGTCGACGGCGTCGGCGTCCAGCAGCACGTTGGCGTCAGTGAAGATCAGCACATCGCCACGCGCCCGGGCGGCAAGTTGCTTCATGCCGTGCGCCTTGCCGCTGCGGCCCGGCCCCCGGATCAGGGTGACAAGATCGCCCGGCCCTTCGATCAGCGCGGCGGTATCGTCCGATGATCCGTCGTCGAAGGCCCATATTTCAAGGCCAGGGTGACGGGCCTTCAGCATCGCCAGATTGGCGAGCTTTTCCGGCATCGCTGCGGCTTCGTTATAGGCGCAGAAAAGGAGCGAGGCGGTTGGGGCCGTGCCGGGAAGCGGTTGCTCCGTCTTTGCCGGAAGCGCGCGCAGGATCAACGGATAAAACAGGAACGGCCACGCCACTGCCGCCAGCGCCAGCAGCAGGATAAGAACGAGGATCAGATCGACCATCGTCACCCGTTCAGTAGGCCTTGTGATGGACGACCACGCCCAGCGTCATGACGATGATGCGGATGTCGCGCAGGATCGACCATTCGGTCACATATTCAAGATCGGACTGGAGGCGGTCGATCAGATCCTGATGATGATCGGTCGAACCGCGATGCCCCCGCACCTGCGCGAGGCCGGTCATGCCGGGCTTGATGCAATGGCGTTCCCAATAGCGGGCGTCGACTTCCCAATAGAGGCTGTCCCCCGCCTTGGCCGCCGCGGCGTGAGGGCGCGGGCCTACGATGCTCATGTCGCCGCGCAGGACGTTGAAGAGTTGGGGCAGTTCGTCAATGCTGGTGCGACGCAGGAAACGGCCGACCGGGGTCAGGCGATCGTCGTCGCGGGCGGTGAGCTTGTCCGCCTTGCGGTCGCTGGCCTCCGTCCGCATCGAGCGGAATTTGTAGATGTTAAAGGGGCGGGCGTCGCGGCCGATGCGCGGCTGGCGGAAGAGGACCGGACCGGGGCTGGTGAGCTTCACCGCCAGCGCGGCGGCGATCAGGACGGGCGACAGGGCGATGGTCGCGGCGCTCGCCACTGCCACGTCGAACAGCCGCTTGATGATGCGGTCGCGAAACTGGAAAGGACCGCCGGCGACGACGATGGTGGGCTGGCCATCGCACTCGTCCACTCGCGCCGGAGCGAAGCGGAGCATTTCTGGCACGACGATCTCACCTCGCGCCGACAGGGACTTGAGCGCCACCGACCAGTCATCCATGCGTTCGAGCGGGCAGGCAACGATGACCCGCTCCGCCATGCCCACCGCAGCGGCGAGGCGGGCCGCCATGTCGGCATCGTGATTTTCGGGGTGGAGATTGGCGGCGTCGGCGGCAATGACCAGCATGTGCGGGCCGGTATCGATCGCCACGCCATCCATGATGACGGCGGTCAGATGCGGCACTTCGCCCAGCAGCCTGTCGCCAAGGCGCGCAATGGCGAGGCGCACCATGGCTACGCCAACGGCCGACAGCAGCAAGCCGGTCAGGAAGGTCAGGCGCGAAAGCTGTTCCGCGATCTTGCCCAGATAGACGATGAGCAGCATCAGCAAGGCCGCCTGCGCCAAGGCCAGCAGCGCGCGGAAGGCAGCGCGGCGCACATCCTCCAGCATGTGAATGCCATAGGCCCCGCCCTGCACGGCAAGCAGCGTATAAAGCGGCGCGATCATGGCGAACATGACGAGGCCATGGGGCTTGCCCGGTTCGCCCGCCCAGGCGCCCAGCACGAGGAAATTGGCAATGAGGAAGGACAGGAACAGCGCAGCCATGTCCGACAACAGACACAGCAAATAAAGCCTCAGCCGCACGATTTCCTTGGAGATGGTCACTGGTGCGCCCAATCGGTTCCCTCTTCCGGCGCTCCGTGGCACCGTGGGGCGATGGTTGCAAGGGTTTAGGGCGAGAGGATGCCGCGAGTTTGCAAGCTCACACGGATGCGGCGGCGATTTTCGGCCAGTTGGGGACGTCGCACCCACCTCCGTTCGTCCTGAACGAGCCGAAGCACATGATAAAACCGGGCCGTTGCGCGCGTCCTTCGACAGGCTCACGACGAACGGAGGTCCACAAAGCGCGCAATCCGCGATCCACCCCCAACCGTCATTCAGCGTCGCGCGAAACCTAAAGCCCGAAAAGCCGCCCCAGAGCCTTGTCCAGCATCACCAGTTGCCAGAGCAGGCGGCCATGGTCGGCAAGGCCCGATCTGTGGTCGGCGGCGACCTTGCCCAGCAGCTTGGTGTCGAACCAGCCCGTCTTGGCCAGTGCAGATCCGCCCGCGACCGCCGTCGCTTCCCCCGCCAGCGGCCCACGGAACCAGTCGCTGATGGGCGTCACGAAACCCATTTTCGGGCGGTAGAGAATATCCTGCGGCAGATAAGGCTCCATCGCCTTCTTCATCAGATATTTGCCGCTATTGCCCCGGATGCGCTGCGATACCGGCAGGCGGGCGGCGAACTCGACGATACGGTGGTCGAGCAGCGGCTCACGCGCCTCCAGGCTGACGGCCATGCTCATCCGGTCGGTCTTGGTGAGTATGTCGCCGGGGAGCCAGATGCGGATGTCGGCATATTGCGCCCGGTCCAGCGCGTCGCGTGCGGGCGCATTCGCCATCGCCGCGATATAACGATCCTCCGCCCGGTAAGCGCCCAGCGCCGTTTTCACATCCTGCGTGAAGAGACGGCGGCGCAGGTCATAGGGGGTGACGCCGACCGAGGCCGCATAGGCTTCCCCGCCCTCCCCCGCCAGTTCGAGCAGGGTCGATTTGGCGCGCAGCGGGCGCGGCGCCCAATCGGCCTTGGGATAATAGCGGCCCAACGTGCCGAATACGGATTGGCGCAATCGGGCGGGCAGCAAGGCGCGCACACGCTCCCCCTGCATCTGGAAACGGTGGCGGCGGTAGCCTGCGAAGGCTTCGTCCGCGCCGTCGCCGGACAGGGCGACCGTCACTTGCTCACGCGCCAGTTCGCACACGCGATAGGTGGGAAGCGCGGAGGCGTCGGCGAAAGGCTCATCAAAATGGAAGGCCAGCGTGTCGATCAGGCTATAATCGTCGGGCGAGACGATGCGGGAGCGGTGATCGGTGGCGAAGCGGCGGGCAATGCGGTCGGCATAGGCCGTTTCGTCCAGCGATGCGACGTCGAAGCCGATGGTGCAGGTTTTGACCGCCTGTTTCGACGCTTCGGCCATCAGCGCCACGACGCTGGAACTGTCCACGCCGCCGGAGAGGAATGCGCCCAGCGGCACGTCCGCCACCATGCGGGACCGCACCGCCTGCCGCATCAGGGCGACCAGTTCCTCTTCCAGTTCGGCCGGTTTCGACTTTGTGCGGTCGGCGAAGCTCACGTCCCAATAGCGTTGCGGATTCGACACGGGGCGTCCGCGCACGAGGCGGAGCGTTTCCCCCGCGCCCAGCTTCTTCACGCCCGCGACGAGGCAGGCGTCGTCGGGAATATAGCCATAGGCCATATAATCCTCGACCGCCGAAATATCCGGGGCGCGGCGGAGCAGCGGATGGGCGAGCAGGCTTTTCAGTTCCGATCCAAAGATCAGGCTACCGTCCGACAGCAACGCATAATGCAGCGGCTTCACCCCCAGCCGGTCGCGCGCCATCCAGAGCGACTGCGCCCGCGCGTCGAACAGGGCGAAGGCGAACATGCCGTGGAAGCGTTCGACGCACGCTTCGCCCCATTGCCGATAACCGTGGAGGATGACTTCGGTGTCGCTGTGGGTGCGGAAGACATGGCCCTTGTCCTCCAGTTCCGCCCGCACTTCCGCGAAATTGTAGATCTCGCCATTAAAAACGACGGCAAGGCTTTCATCCTCCGTCAGCATCGGCTGCGCGCCGGCGGCAAGGTCTATGATGGAAAGGCGAAGGTGGCCAAGGCCCACGCCAGGCGCTGTCCAGACGCCGCTGCCGTCCGGGCCGCGATAGGGCATCGCGTCCAGCATCGCCCGTACCCGCGACGGATCGACCGGCTTTGCCGTTTCAAGATGAAAAATACCCGCTATCCCGCACATGCGAAAGGGCTTTAGCGTATGCCGACGCTGCGGTCAGCCAAATCCTTCACATTGCCGAGATCAGCCAGAAAAGCAGATATCGCCTTGCTGGCGGGCTGGCCTTCCCGTTCTTCCGCCGACACCAATATGGCGGCGGCGCGCTGGTCGCCGCCGAGCAGGCGGGCCTGCATGGTCGCCATCTTGACCTGTGGCTTGCTTCCGGTGGGCTCGCCGGAGCCGACCGTGAAGACGCTGACTACATCGCGCACGACGGGGCCCGGAGCGGTGATCTGCTCGCCGAGCGCGTTTTTCGGCGCGGATGCGGGGGAGGACCAGACCCATTGCCGGTCGGGATCGACGGCGCCTTGCCCGAAGCCAACCAGTTCGCGCCCCTCCTCCTGCCGATCATAGGTCGCGATGGCGAGGTCCACCACCTGCCCCGCCGCATTCCGATAGCGGGCCATGACAAAATGATCCGCGCCGTCGAAGCGCGGCCTCCATGGATAGCGTTGCGGCGCGTCGGCGCGGGTCCATCCATTGACTTCAGGCAGGCGAAGCGTTGACGGGAGAGGTTCGCCCCCCGCCGCGGTCGCCGCGAGCCATAGCGGGGCCGCGACGATGAGCGCCAGCGCGGCTCCGGCGATGGTCCCCGTAGGAGCGACTGCGCGTACTTTGCCCTGCAAATCGCGGGGATCGAACCAGGGGTCGCCTGGCTTGCGGTCGAAAAAGGGCCAGGCGGTCGCCATCACGATGGCGAGGATGATCGCGAAGAACACCCAACCATAAACGACATGGTCGAAACCGACCGCTGCATCCACCGTGGTCATATGGGCGACGAGAATGGTCGCGAAAGCGCGGACTCCATTCGCCAGCACGGAAAGCGACAACGCGCCCGCCATGAAGATCAGGCGGCGGGGCCATGTGCGGAAGCAGACATTGCACACCAGCATGCCATAAGCCGTCATCGCGATCAGGAACTTCGCGCCGGAACAGGCTTCGGCCACTTCGAAATAGCCGGTGGGCGTAGTGATGAAGATGCCGTCCAGATGCGCGGGGACGCCTGCCCCGGTCAGGAACAGCATGGAAAGGCGCGCCGTCACAAGCTGAAGATGCGGGACCAGTTCTTCGCCAAAGGGCACCATGAAGAAGGCGTAGAAAAGTGGAAAGGCCAAAGCACGGGCCACCATTGGCCCCAGCAGGGCGATCGTCGCGCCCTGAAGCATGACGACCAGCGCGCCATGGCGGATCAGGGCGACGCCCGCCGCTTCGCCCACCAGCCATGCCAGCACGCCAGCGCCCAGCCAGAGCAGGCCAGGCGGCCAGGCAACCGGCTGCAACTGCCGAAGGCCAGGAATGCGCTGCTGCACCAGCCAGCCGACCAGCAACGGCACGAACAGACAATGGCCGAAGGTGGAGCTGTTCCACCAGATCGCCGCCATGCTTTGAACATCGGCGAAGAAGAGCGTCACGATGACCAGTGCGACCACGCCCAGCGCGGTCAGATGGCCGCGCCAGCCGGTCAGTTCCATCCGGCGCGCCTGCATGAAGGAAAGAGCCTGTTCGTTCATGCCGCGCGCGCGTCCTTTTCCTGTTTGCCCAACAGCAGGCCGGGCACGGCGCGCAGCGTCGCCGACCAGCGATAGCGTTGCTCCATGCGGAAGCGGGCCGCCTGCGCCAGGCGCGCCGCTTTGGTGGGATCGGCAAGCAGGGCGATGATCTTCGCGGCTTCCTCGGCCGGATCAGCTGCGATCAGGAAATGGATTTCATCCTGCGCGTCGATCCCCTCGGCGGCTTGCGGGGATGCGACGACGGGGCGGGCCATGGCCATGGCTTCGAGCACCTTGTTCTGGATGCCCCGCGCAATGCGGAGCGGCGCGACGACCACATCCGCCGCCGCCAGCCAGCCGCGCACATCGGGGACGGAGCCGGTCACGATCACGCCCGGAAGGTCGGCGAGAGCTTCGACGGATTTGGCGGGATTGCGGCCGACTATGGCGAAACGGGCCTGCGGATGGGCGGAGCGGATGGCGGGGAAGCTTTCACGCGCGAAGCTCTCCACCGCTTCGACATTAGGGCGGTAGTCCATCTGGCCGGTGAAGACGAGCAGCGGTCCCCCGCCCTTTTCGACAGCGGGGAAGCCGGCGGCGGGATCGAAATAGTCCAGCGCCACGCCATTTTCGATGGCGATGACCTTGGCCGGTCCCTGCCCGCTTGCCTGGCGGAACAGAGCGGCTTCGGCTTCGCTGACGAAGGCGCAGATGTCGGCGCGGGCGGCGACGGATTTCTCGAAATCGAGAAGGAGGCGGCCTTCGCGCCGGTTGATCCACGCCATCGGGCCGGAGCCTTCCGCGCCATAGGCGGCATATTTCGCGGAGTCGAAGTCGACGAAATCCATCAGGAAGCGTACGCCCTGCGGCAAGGCGGGCACGAAATGCGCCATCTGCGCGGAATAAGCGACGACGGCGGCGATGGGCCTTTCCGCCATGACCCGGGCGACCCAGCGATGCAGGCCGGGATGGTCGAACAGGGAAACCAGCAGCGGCTGCCCCTTGGCAAGGCCGGAAAGGCCCGCCGTCACGCGCGAACGATCGCGCATCAGCACGCACTGGCTGGCGGTGAAGGCGGCCATTTCCTGCGCGAAGCCCATGTCGCGCTGGTCATCGGCGAAGCACCCGACATGAACCGGCCCGACCTCCGCCAGCCTTTTCAGGAGATGATAGGAACGGATCTTGTCACCCCGATCCGGCGGAAAGGGGATGCGATGACAAAGGAACAGTATCTCGCCGGTCATCCCAGCCCCCGCGAAATATAGGGACCGATGAGGTTGGCGACAGGCAGCGGCAGCTTCTTCCACAGGTCGATACGGCGCTGATATTTGGCGCTTTGCGGGCTGATGTCGCGCTTCTCGCCGGTGGGGGACCAGCTATGATAGGAAAGCGGCTGGGGATCGAAGCCGAAGCTTTTCTTCCATGCCGCCTGCCCGCTGCCCGCCTTGGACCGGCCGAAGTCGAACAGCCGCATCCCGCGCGCCCGGCCGTGGCTCATCAGGCGGTAATACATGAGTTCGTTGGAGCGCAGCCGCCGCGCATCCTGCACGCCGCCGCCCCAATAGGGCATCACCCGGTCGCCATGGTAAAGCGTCAGCACGGCGGAAACCGGGCGGTCGCCTTCATAGACGATGGTGAAATCCGCGTCCTCGCCGAAACGGGCCAATATTTCGCGGAACAGCCGGGCGGGAAAGACCGGCGTGCCAAGGTTGCGGACGCTTTCGCCATAGACGCGGTAATGGTCGCGGATATGGCGCGGTTCGCGGCCATGTTCGACGCGCAGCGCAGGATTGGCGAGCGCCTTGCGAAGTTCGGCGCGATGCTTGCGCGGAACGGCGAGCAGTTCCGCTTCGTCATCGGCGGCAAGCGGGCGGACGAAGCCCAGATGCTCATTCTCGCGACGTTCCCAATGCGCCGCGGGGGATGGGCCGCCCCGCAGTTCGATCGACAGCCCTCCCTTCGCCCTTGCAATATCTTCCGCCGACCGGACCAGAGCAGCAAGGCTGGAAGGATCATCCGCCAATATGCCGCCATCCACCGCGAAGGCGGAGGATACCAGCGCCTGTCCGAAAAGACGGCTCTTTACGTGATGCAGGGGCAGCAGGCCCACGATCCGGCCCGAAGGCGCAACCGCCGCCAACAGATGGCAGCGGTGCCCGGTAGCTTCTTCCACGCCCAGCAGCCACGCGGGCCGATGGAAAGGCGTGCCATCGGCATGGCCCCGCACATAATCGTCCGCCGCCTGCCCCTGCGCCGGATCGCGCAGGTCCAGCGCCGTCACCGCCAGGTCGGCCCGATTGCCTGTCCTCATGACGCGCGCTCCGCTTCCTGATCGGCCAGCGCATCCACCCGGCTCCACGCGAAATCGCGCGTCAGGCGGCGCAGCTTGCCCGCCATGGCCGAAAGATTGCTATAGTGCCGCACCCGCGAGCGCAGCGGGGCACCCGCCACGCGGGGCTGGCCGGCATCAATCTCCCACGGATGGAAATAGAAAATGGCGGGACGATTTTCCTGCCCGTTCACCTGCCGGATCGCCCAGTGCGAAAAGCCATAGGGCAACAGGCGGAAAAAGCCCCCTCCCCCCGCCGCCAGCGTCCGTCCGGCAAGGCGCGCTGTCGTAACGGGAAGCTCCACCAGCGGCGCGTCCTTCACCGGCTTCCATGCGAAGCGCGGAGAATCGGGCCAGCCATAATGATCGTGGCGGATCGGCGCGACGCTGCTGGAATAGCGATAGCCCTCCTCAGCCAGAATCCGGTGCGCCCATGGCGTGCGCGGGTCGATGGAGAAACTGGGCGCGCGATAGCCGGTCACGGCCTGTCCGCTCGCATCCTCAAGGATGGCGCGGGATTTGCGGAGATCAGCGCGAAACTGCTCCGGCGTGAAGGTAAAGACGCGGGCATGGTCGTAGCCATGGCTCGCCACCTCATGACCCGCAGCGGCGATGCGGCGCAGAAGCGCGGGATAGCGCTCCGCCACCCAGCCCAGGGTGAAGAAGGTCGCGGTCACGCCTGCCGCGTCGAACAGCTCCAGCACGGCATCGGTGTTGCGCTCGACGCGGTGGGTCAGGCTGTCCCAGTCATCGCGGCGAATCGTGCGCTCGAACGCGCCGACCTGGAACCAGTCCTCCACATCGACAGACAAGGCGTTGCGTATCATTCCCTTCCCCTCGCCGCTCCGCACACATCCGGCAAGCCGCGATCAGGCGGCGGCGTCCTGTTGCAAGGGAGCCATGCGCTCTTCGCGCTCGACCCAGTCGATCAGCAGGGTGAGGACGCGGCGCAAGGCGGTATCCTGTTCCTGCGCGCGGGATTCAAGGCCGCTCAGCCGCTCCTCGATCAGCGTGAAGCAGTCCTTGAGCGCTTCGGGGTCGACCGAAGGCGTCATGGAGATATGCGCCTGCACCGCGCGCAGCGACGATATTTCAGCGCGCAGCGCGGCGATCTCATCCAGCAGGGCGGAAGGGAGTGCTTCCCGGGCCGGCGCGACGTCCACCGCTTCGGTATGCTCCGCCTCCGTTTCGGGTGCAGGATCGGCGTCCGGCCCTTCGCTCTCCCCGTCAACGATGTCAGCAACAGGCGCGACCGGATCGGCCACAGTGTCCAGGGCGGAGGGCGCGACCGCTTCCGGTTCAGCCTCGTCAATGCCCATGTCGGCCATCACGGCCTGCACGGCATCGCCGTCGATCTCGCCAAGCTGTTCGATCGCACCCAGCAGCAGCAGACGGCTGACCAGCGCGTTGACGCGGCGAGGCACGCCGTCCGTCGCGGCATAGATCGCGGCAAAGGCTTCGGCGGTGAAATGCGGATTGCCGGTCCAGCCGACCAGCGAGAGGCGATGGACGATATAGGGTTCGACCTCATTTGCCATCATCGGTTCCAGATGATGGGTGGCGATGACGCGCTGGCGAAGCTGTTCAAGCTGAGGCGATTTCAGCAGGTCGCGAAACTCCGGCTGGCCCAGAAGGAAAATCTGGAGCAGCGATTGCCCGCCAAGCTGGAAGTTGGAGAGCATCCGCAATTCCTCGACCGCGGAAATGGGGAGGTTCTGCGCTTCATCGACGATCAGCAGCGAACGGCGACCCAACCGCGCCTGCGCGTGGAGGAAGCCTTCGATCTGACGCAATATCTGCGCCTTGGGCAGGCCATCGACGGCAAGGCCGAAGCTCTGCGCGGCAAGGCGGAGCATGTCGTCGCCCTCCACCTGCGTCGACACGATCTTCACCGCCGTCAGCCGCTGCGGGTCGATGGTGTTCATCAGATGGCCGACCAGCGTCGTCTTGCCCGCGCCGATGTCGCCGGTGATGACGATGAAGCCTTCGCCCTGCGCCAGGCCATAGCCCAGATAAGACAGCGCCTTGCGATGCGTCGCGCTCTCGAAATAGAAATGCGGGTCCGGCGTGAGCTGGAACGGTCGGCCCTGCAATCCATAGAACTGATCGTACATCTTGTCGTCTCCATCCGGCCCGTCGCAATCGTGACCGGAAACCCTTTAAAAGCTGTAACGCAGGCCAAGCTGGCCCATGGCGGTGATGACCGTGTCGAGATCATCTCCCTTCGCGCCATCGACACCAAGGGCCGCCGATGCCGTCAGGCGGCGGGAAATGGTGCGGTAATAGCCGGTGAAGGCGCCCCCGTTCAGCACGTCGGGGCGGCCGCCGCTGGCATTGAAATAGTTGATATAGACGCCGGTGCCGATGCTGTCCCGCTCGCTGAGCGCATAGTTGAGCGAGGCGTCGGCATACCAGTTCTCATCCTTCGTGCCGCGGATATAGATGGTGTCTCCCGACGGCGTGATGAACTTGCGCTGCGAATAGCCCGCGCCGATGCCCAAATCCCACGGGCCATGCCGCTTTGCATATTGCATCGCGACGCCGCGATAGCGGAAATTGGCTTCGGCGATCCCGCTCAAGGCATCGTTGAAGCACTGTCCACCGCCCGTCGGCGAGAAAGCGCAGCCCGTCAGATCGCCGGTGAAGGGGTTACGCATCACATTGAGATTGCTGCGCGACAGGCTTGCCACGTCGGATGTTATCATGCGGCCGAAGCTGTCGATTCCGTCAAAGACGATGACGGCGAAGGAACTGTCGCGCCCCTGCCATGTGAAGCTGCCCTGATAGGTCATGGAGCCGTAACGGCGGCCGACCCGCGCTTCCAGCGAGGTGCGATGGCTGGGCCGCCAAAGCACGCCCACATCCCACATGATCCCGTCGAAGTCGTAAAGCAGCGCGCGCGGCGAGCTTTTGTCGGTCACGAAGCGGCCGTTGGAAATGACCGGAACCCCGTTCGTGTCCAGCAGCGGCGAACGCTGGCGGATCTCGATATTTTCATAGCCGATGCCGCCCACGACCGCGACGGTCGGGGACACCGGCAGCATGGCGTCCAGCCTGCCCCATTTATCCTCGAACCGCTGGTCGAGCTGGCTGGCGTCTTCCCGGCTATAGCCGCCGCTCGCGACCAGACCGACCGGCAACACGACGCCCGGCCCGACGCCCACCGATCCAGTGAGCATGTGCGACCAGCTATCGTCGAACGATCCGCCACGTTCCGCGCCGGAGAAATCCCGGTTGAGATTATCCTCCACCCGCGCATAGCCCAGGCGATAGGCGGCGGTGACGTCGAAAATGCCCAGCTTGTCGGCATAGGTCGGGCCGACATAGCCCGCATAGACCTGGCTGGTGGCGCTGCTGCCGAAGGTCGAAGCGCCCGAATAGCCATCGGTCCGCGCACGCGTTCCCAGCGCGCCCGCGTCGATGGCAAGCCCGCGCGCGACATTGATCCGACCGCTGACGATGCCGCTGATGACATCCTGATCGGCAAAATCATCGCTCCAGCCAAAAAGGTGGCTATATTGCACATCGATGGCGGCTTCGACGCGGCGGCTCTGAAACTGCGCGGTGACGCCCGCCGTGACATTGGTGTAGGTCAGGACGTCGCCATCGCCCTTGAGCGGCGCGAGAACGACCTGATCGACCCCCAGATAGGGCGTCACATCAGTGCGCTGCCCGTTGCCGCCCGACTGGGCGAAAGCAGGCGTGGCGCAGGCAAGCGTAGCCGCCGCGCCCCATGCGATCCATCGCACACGCCCTGCAAGCCGCTGGGTGGTCATGAACTGCTGCCTTCCTTGGAATAATAGCCGCCGAAACGGCGCGCGCCCGAAGCGAAGCGGACGCCATTGAGCAGAAGCTGCACCTGCGTTCCGCCTTTCAGCATGGCGGCGGCTTCGCGCAGGGCGTTTTCGTTGGTCCTGTCCGCCCGGACGACGAGCAGAGGGATGGCGGCATGGCCCGCCAACACGGCCGCCGCCGAAGCCGCCAGCAAAGGCGGCGAATCGAACAGGATGATGCGTTCGGGCCGTCCTTCCGCCAGCCGCCGGAGCAGCATTTCGGTGCGGGCGGAGGAGAGATATTCCGTGTCATTGTTGCTCGGCTGACCGGCTGGAAGCACGGACAGCGCGGGAATGTCCGTCCGGATCACGCAATCCTCGATCGCGATGGCGGGATTGCTGATCGCATCCATCAGGCCGGGGCCTGCGGTCAGGCCCAACGCGTCAGGAATGCCGGGCTTGCCGAAATCGGCGTCCACCAGCAGGATTTCGCGGTCCTTTTCCGCCGCCAGGCTGATCGCGAGGTTGATGGCGCAGAAGCTCTTCCCCTCCCCGCTATGGGGCGAGCAGAGGAGGATGCGGTTGCCCCGCGCATTGTCCTGAAGCTGGGTCAGCAGGTCACGCTTGAGCAGGCGAAACTCCTCGCTCATCGTCGTGACAGGGCCGCCGGGAAGCAAATAGCCTTCTTCGGCCAGCTTCTCGCGGTCCACATGCTGGACCGGGCCGGTCCATGCGGGCGCGCGGAACTGCGGTTCCTCGAAAGCGGGGACAGCCAGTTCCGGCGCGATTCCGGCAGCCGGGAGCGGCGCTTCCACGGGCGCTTCCACGGCAGGCGCGGCGCGGCCTTTCAGCGCGGCGTCGAAATCATAGATTTTCGTCGCGCGCTCGAACAGCGAACCGCTGGCCGACAGGGAGCTATGCTTGTTCATGAATGAAGCCTCCTCACGCCATGCCGCGCTGAATGAATTCGATGGCGATCAGCAGCAGGCAGACCGCCGCCAGACCGCCACTTGCGCCAGCGAACCATTTCAGCCTCTGCCGTTCGATCACGGCCTGCCCGGCGCTGAACGTCTGGCTGATGGATCCGATGACGGGGATGCCGGCGGCGCGCTCCAGACGGGCGGCGGTCGGGAAAGTGCCCTTGAGCTGGCCGATGGCGAACGCGACGCCCACACCCGCGCCAATCCCCAGCACCAGCACGCCGATCAGCAGGACCGGGCGATTGGGCGCGACGGGCGCGCTGGGCGCGCTGGGCGGCGCGAGCACGCGGAACTGCACGGCGCCGGTTTCGGTCTTTACCTCGCCGCGCAGGCGGATTTCCTCACGGTCGGACAGCAGCTTATCATATTGCGCCTTGAGCACGTCATAGTCGCGGGCGAGCTTTTCCTGCTCGGCGGCGATGCCGGGTTCGTTCGTCTGGCGCGAGGTCATGACGTTGAGGTCGGCCTGCAACTGCGCCTTGCGGGCGCCCAGCGCCTGCACGGTCGCGGCGCGTTCGGTCTGCATGGACTTGACCGACAGATAAGCGGGATTGGGCGTGCCGCCGGCGCCAGCCGCGCCGCCGCCCTGCTTGCGGAGCGCATCGACCTGCCTCTGCATGGCGATGACGTCGGGATGGTCGGCGGTCCAGCCGCGCGAACGCATGGAGGCCAGGTCCGCCTGCGCCTGCGCCAGAGCGGACGGTCCGCCCGAAGCGCCAACGCCCGGCAGCGTCTGCGGCGTGCCCGCGAGTTGGCCGTTCATCGCCGTCAGCGCGCTTTGCGCCTGCACGAGCTGCGAATCGATATTGCTGATTTCCTGCCGGGCCGCGTCCATGCGCTGACCGATGGTGCCCGCGCCGGGAAGCAGGCCAATGAAACGCTGTTCGAATTCGGCGCGGCGCTGTTCGGCGGCGGCAAGCTGCTTGCCGCGCTGCGCGATCTGCTGGTCGAGGAAGGCGAGGCTCTGTTTCGTTTCCGTCCGGTCGCTGGTCAGGTTCGCTTCCTGGAAGATGTCGATCATCTTCTGCACGACCTGCTGCGCGATGCGGGCATTGGCGCCGTCCGACAGGCTGCTGTCGGCGGACACGGCGCTGATGTCGATCATGCTGGGATCGGCTTGCGCCATGATGGAGATGTTCTCGCGCAGGGCGCTGATCTTCGCGGCCATGTCGCGGGGGCCGGAAATGCCTTGCGACAGATCGGTGCCGCGCACGACCTTTTCCAGATTTTCCGCGCTGGCCAGCGTCTGGCGAAGGCGATCCAGGTCCTGCTGGGACTGGACCTGCGTGATGCCGACCTTGTCCTCTAGCAGCGACTGCGTGTTCACATAGACACGAGCCTTCGATTCATAGCTGTTGGGGATGAGCGCCACGGCCAGCCAGCCCAGCATGCACACGCCCCACGCCACCGCCAGCGCCATCCAGCGCCGGTTCCAGATGCCGTGGAGGATGACCAGAAGCTCGTCGTAAAGTCCTGCCATATCAGAACATGCTTTCCGGGATGATGATGACGTCGCCGGGCGCCAGCATGACATTCGCCTTGCTGTCGCCGCGCTTCAGCAGGTCGCCGATGCGAACCTGATATTCGGTCTGCTTGGCGCTTTCCTTGTCGAAGCGGACCAGACGCGCCTTGTTGCCTGCCGCATATTCGGAAAGGCCGCCCACCGCGATCATCGCATCGAGCAGCGTCATGTTCGCGCGATAGGGGATGGAGGCGGGCTTTTCCGTCGCGCCGACGATCCGCACCTGCTGGCTGAACGTGCCGGAAAAATTATTGACGATCACCGAAACCAGCGGATTTTCGATATATTTGGACAGCGCCTGCTTGATGTCTTCAGACAGCATCTTGGGCGTCTTGCCGACGGCGGGCAGGTCGGTGATGAGCGGCGTGGTGATGCGTCCATCGGGGCGCACCTGAACCTTCGCGCCCAGTTCGGGATTGCGCCACACGAAGATGGTGAGTTCGTCGAGCGGGCCGATGACATATTCCTCGCCCGGCTTTTCTTCCGTGGCGACGAAGGATGCGGGCGGCAGTTGCGGGCCGTTGGCGCTCGATGCACAGCCCGACAGCACCATGGCGGAAAGGGATGCACCGATAACGAGCCTGGAAATCCGCTGAAAACCCATAATCTCACCTCTTTATGCGTCACGCGCTGGCGACCGCCAAAGAGGTGAGGCAGGCCGGATCAGCACATGGCTTCAGCCTCTCTCATGCCCGCAAAGGGTAAAGATACCGTTAGGATTTAAATCATCCCGGATTCAGCCGATCAGAAGCTGGCGCGCGGGGGGATGACCCAGAAATGTCGCAGGACTGGCCGACGCGCCATAGGCTCCGGCGAGGAAAATCGCGATCAGATCGCCCTCGTTAACCGGTGGCAGCGCGACTTTATCACCCAGACGATCGATAGGGGTGCATAAACATCCAACGATAGTCACCGGCTCATTCTTTGGTTCTATGTCGAATCGATTCGCGACAGCGATCGGATAGTTGCGCCGGACCACCGTGCCGAAATTACCGCTGGCGGCGAGCTGGTGATGCAGCCCGCCGTCCACGACGACGAAGGTTTCGCCCATGCTTTGCTTCACGTCGATCACGCGGGTCAGGTAGACGCCCGCCTCCCCCACCAGCCAGCGGCCGAGTTCCATGGCGAAGCTGCTGTCGCGCAGCATGTCTGCGCGCCCTTCCAGCGCGCTTTCCAACGCCGCGCCGATGGGGCGGATATCCAACCGTTGATCGCCGGGGAAATAGGCAAGGCCGAAGCCGCCGCCCAGATTGACCAGCGGCGGGGTCGCGCCGACTTCCTCCGACAGGCGCGCCGCAAGGCCGAGGGTCGCGACCTGCATGTCGGTGATCGCCTGCGGGTCGAGCGCCTGACTGCCCGCAAAGATATGCCAGCCGCGCCATTCCGCGCCCGCCTCCATCACCGAGCGGGCGAGCGCAGCGGCGCGATCCGCGTCCACGCCGAAGGGCTTGGATCCGCCCCCCATCCTCATTCCCGACCCCTTGAGATCGAAGTCCGGGTTTACCCGGATGGCGAGCTTTGGCGTGATCCCCAGACGGTCGCCAATCGCCAGTGCGCGGCGTGCTTCCCCCTCCGACTCCAGATTGATGGTCGCGCTGGACTGGATCGCGGCGGTCAGTTCGTCGTCGCGCTTGCCCGGCCCGGCGAAGCTGATGTGCGCGGGGTCCATGCCCGCCTCCAGCGCCAGCGCCAGTTCCCCGCCCGAGGCCACGTCAAAGCCATCCACCAGCCCCGTCATGCGTGCCAGCAATGGCGCATAGGGGTTGGCCTTCATCGCATAGTGGATCGCCAGCACATCGGGCATGGCATCGCGCAAGGCGCGGACCTGCGCTTCCACGATACCCATGTCATAGACGAACAGAGGCGTGTCGTCCGCTTCATCGACAAGGCTGGCCGCGCCACAGCCGCCGATCAGCAACATGCCGTCCTCGGCGGAGAAATGCGGCGGAATGGGGCCCATCGGTTTCATGCCGCATAGTCCTTTGCGAGGGTCACGCGGTCGATCTTCCCATTGGGATTGCGCGGAAATTCGGCCAGCACGACAATCTCCCTGGGCTGCATGAAATTGGGGAGTTCGGCCTTGAGCCGCGCTTCCACTTGCGCCTTTACACCCTCATCGCCCGCGCGCAACAGCAGCAGCACCGCCTGCCCCAGCCGGTCGTCTTTCACACCCAGCGCAACAGCCTCCGCCACCCCTTCGACCGTGACGGCGGCTTCCTCGATCTCGGTCGGGCTGATCCGGTTTCCGGCGGACTTTATCATCGCATCGTCCCGTCCGACAAAAAAGAGCAGCCCTTCCCCGTCCCGCCGCACCGTGTCGCCCGACCAGACCGCCGTGCCGCCATAGCGGGACGCAGGCGGCGCGGGCCTGAAACGCTCCGCCGTGCGCTGGGCGTCGCGCCAATAGCCCTGCGCGACGAGCGGACCGCAATGGACCAGTTCGCCCGGCTCCTCGTCATCGGTCAGGCTGCCGTCGGGGCGCACGACCAATATCTCCGCGAAGGGGATGGCCGAACCCATGCTGTCGGGATGGCTCTCCACCAGCGCGGGCGGGAGATAGGTGGAGCGGAAGGCTTCGGTGAGACCATACATGGGATAAAGATCCGCCTGCGGGAACAGCGCCCGCAGCTTCGCCACCAGCGGACGGGTCAGCGCGCCGCCGCTGTTAGTGAGGCGCTTCAGCTTCGCCGCGGTTTCGGGGGGCCAATCCAGTTCCGTAAGTTGCACCCAGAGCGGCGGCACGCCTGCCAAGGTCGTGATGTCGCGCCGGTCCACCGACTTCATGACGTCACGCGGCGTCAGATAATCAAGCGGATAGACGCATCCGCCCGCATACCATGTCGAAAAAAGCTGGTTCTGCCCATAATCGAAGCTGAACGGCAGGACGCACAGCGTGCGATCCTGCGGCGACAGGCGCAGATAATCAGCCACAGCCACCGCGCCGAGCCACAGATTGGCATGGCTGAGCATCACGCCCTTGGGCCGCCCGGTCGAACCGCTGGTATAGAGGATGGCGGCCAGATCGTCGGGCGCGGCATCGGAAGGGCCGATCCCCTCTCCCCCACTCATCCCGGCAGCGGCGTCATCCTCACGGTGGAGATGACAGCCGGACGGCACATCGCCCTCGCCCAGCGTATCCAGCCGGGCCGCCGTGCCGATCAAAAGCGCCGCGCCGCTGTCCGCCAATATGTGCGCGACCTGCGTGTGTTTGAGCAGCGGATTGATCGGCACATGGACCAACCCGGCACGCGGCGCGGCGAGCGGCATCAGCGCGGCCACCGGCCCCTTGGCGATCCAGCTTGCCACGCGCGCGCCACGCTCCAGCCCGAATCCGGCGAGCCAGCCCGCCAGACGCGCCAAAGTTTGCTCCAGTTCGGAGAAATTATAGCTGCCTGAACGGCCGTCCAGCGCCGGATGCATGGGCTCACCGCGCAGCAGCACATGGTCGATAGGCTGCAATTTCCCATCGCCATAGCGGAGGCCATAGAGGGGATCGCTTAACTTCATCTCCAGACTTTTCCTTTAGGCGCGTGGGGCGTGCCGGGGAGATAGTGGTTTGGCGGTCACAAGGGAATATCGCAGCTTCGCGGAAGTCCGTCCGGCGCTGGCCGGGCGGCTGGATCGCGCCGCGACGCCCTGCCTGTTCGACCGGATCGACTGGTTCGAATCGCTCCAGAACCACTGTTTTGCCGGTCAGCCCACTTATATTCTTCAGGTGATGCAGGCGGATGCGGAGCTTTGGCTGTTCCTGCTGCCATCCGATGCGCGCCGTCTTTCGGCTCTCGCTAACTGGTATAGTTTCGTTTGGCGACCGATCTTCCTTGGCTCGCCCGCTCCCCCATTGCAGACGGAATTGCTGGAGGCAGCCGCTCGCCATCTGTTGAGCCGTCACGCCCAGATCGATTTCTATCCGATGCAGGATGAAGCCGACCGGATGCTGTCCGCCTTTCGCCGCGCCGGATGGTTCGCGGTGCGCCGCCCCATGGGCGGGCGGCATTTGCTGAACGTCAAAGGGCGCGATTTCGCCAGCTATTGGGCGCAGCGCCCCGGACGCCTTCGCAGCCAGGTCAGGCGCAAGGGGCGCGGTCATCCCTTTGTCATGGAGATAACCGGTCGCCTGAACGATGCCTTGTGGACCGATTACCAGCATGTCCATGCCCGGAGCTGGAAGGACGCGGAACCGGGCCTCTCCTTCCTGCGCGAACTGGCCGAGCGGGAAAGCGCGGCGGGCACGTTGCGGATGGGCTTTGCACGACGGGATGATATGCCGGTCGCCACGCAGATCTGGACCGTGGAAAACGACATCGCGCTGATCCACAAGCTATCGCACGATCAGGCTTTCGATCAGGCTTCGCCCGGCACGTTGCTAAGCCATGCCATGTTCGCCCACGCGATCGACACGGATCGTGTGTCGGTCATCGATTATGGCACGGGCGACAATCCCTATAAGAAGGATTGGATGGAAGACCGGGCGACGCTACATCGCATCGATTGTTTCAATCCGCGTCACGCCTCCACATGGCTGCCGGCCGCACGGACAGCCATTTCCGCGCTTGTGGGATAGACCGGGAACGATTAGAGGGCGCCCATCATGCGGGCAGAAGATTCTCAGCCGGTCGACCGGATGGACGATGTGGATGGCCTGACGCGAGCGCTGCTGCGCGACGTGCTGGGCCTGTCGCAGGAACGGGTCGACGCTTTCGAAGTCGATACGCCGCTGTTCGGCGCGCTGCCGGAACTGGATTCCATGGCTGTCGCGGGCCTGCTCACCGAAATGGAAGACCGCTTCCACATCCTGATCGACGATGAGGATATTGACGGCGATACGTTCGAGACATTCGGAACGCTGGTCGCCTTCGCGCGGATGAAGATCGGCGGTTAAGGCCAGTTTTCAGCCATGAGGGGCCATAACCCTCACCGTCATGCAGAACTTGCTTCAGTATCCATCGCGCCTCGCAACCTCCACTCAATCCAGCGAAACGGACCCTGAGCCGAAGGCCAGCGAAGCTAAATTCAGCATGGCGGAGGGGGTTATGGCCGCATCATAACCCCACCGCCACCGAACAAAGGCGACTCTACTCCGCCGCGAGCGCCTCGAAATCGGCTTCGGCAAGGAATTTCTCCACGTCCAGCGCGGCCATGCAGCCCATGCCCGCCGCCGTCACGGCCTGCCGATAGATTTTGTCGGTGACGTCGCCCGCCGCGAACACGCCGGGGATGGCGGTCCGGGTCGTGCCCTTTTCCACCAGCAGATAGCCATCGTCCATCGGCAGCTTGCCCGCGAACAATTCGGTCGCGGGCTGGTGCCCGATGGCCACGAACGCGCCGTCCGCCTCGATATGGCTGGCCTTGCCCGTCACCGTGTCGATCAGGTCGACGCCGACCAGACCTTCAGGATCGCCGCCGCCCACAAAGCGTTCGACCTTCTGGTTCCAGACGACCTTGATGTTCGGATGCGCGAACAGGCGTTCCTGCAGGATCTTTTCCGCGCGGAATGAATCGCGGCGATGGATCAGCGTCACGTCATGGCTGTGATTGGTGAGGTAGAGCGCCTCCTCGACCGCCGTATTGCCGCCGCCGATCACAACCACTTTCTTGCCGCGATAGAAAAAGCCATCGCAGGTGGCGCAGGCCGACACGCCCTTGCCCTGAAGCAACTGCTCGCCCTCCGCGCCCAGCCATTTGGCCTGCGCGCCGGTGCAGATCACCAGGCTGTCGGCGACATAGACGGTGCCGCTATCCCCGGTCAGGCGGAAAGGGCGCTGCGAAAGGTCGACATCGACAATCATGTCATAGACCATCTGCGCGCCGACATGTTCGGCCTGCGCCTGCATCTGCTCCATCAGCCAAGGCCCCTGGATCACGTCCTTGAAGCCGGGATAATTCTCTACATCCGTCGTGATGGTAAGCTGCCCGCCCGGCTGCATCCCCTGCACCACGATCGGCGCCAGACCCGCGCGCGCGCCGTAAATGGCGGCGGACAGGCCAGCAGGGCCGGAACCGAGGATGAGCATGCGGGTCGAATGGGTAGCGGTCATGATGGTCTTTCAGCTGCGATTCGTTGTGGGCAAGGAGATAAGGCCCGCCTGCCTTCGCGCAAGCATCAGTTGGCCATGGATTTCCCTCTGCCCCTGATAGGCCAGCGATCAGCCGGCGTTCAGTCCAGCACATTGGGCAGGGCCTGAAACCCCTTCCGCAACGCGGCGGACCAGCCCTTCGAAATTTTCCAAAATTGCCTGTCATCCGCCTCGATACGGGTGCGGACACGGAAATCGAATGCATCCCGCTCGATCACGGCGAGGTCGAGCGGCATCCCCACGGAAAGGTTGGAACGCAGCGTCGAATCCATCGACACCAGCACCGCCTTCGCAGCGTCCTCCAGACTGGTTTTGCGCTGAATGATGCGATCCAGGATCGGCTTGCCATATTTATGTTCGCCGATCTGGAAGAAGGGCGTGTCCTCGGTCGCCTCGATGAAGTTGCCGGCGGAATAGACCAGATAAAGACGCGGCTTCCCGCCCTTGCGCTGTCCAGCGATCAGGATGGAAGCGTCGGCGGCCGATCCCTGCATTTCGATCGTGTTGCGATATTGCCCCTGCATCGAACACATGGCGTCGCCCACAATCTCCGCCACGCGGTGCATGGTCGGACAGTTGAGGATGGTTTCGACATCGGGATCAAGCGCAGAATCCTTGATCGCGCGCCCCAGCATCGTCTTGACGCCCTGCGTGATGGACAGGTTGCCGGAACACATGAGGGCGATGGCGCGCTCGCCGGGGTTCACATAGGTGAAGGTTTTCCGAAAACGAGCGATATTGTCCATGCCCGCATTGGTGCGGGTGTCGGACAGCATGACCAGTCCCTGGTCGACGCGCACCGCCACACAATATGTCATGCCCCTGCGGCTCCCCGAATGCCTGCCTATCTCTTCAGGATGGACGAGCGCGCGCTTTGCTGCTGCTGTTGCTGCAACTGCCGCGCCTCCAGCCCTTCCTCGGCCTGCGCGATCCGGACGTCCGCGTCAATCCACATATCGCCCGTCAGCGTGACCGAACCCCGGATCGGCGCGGCGGCATCCGCGTCCAGCCCCGACGCCACGCGCAGATAGCTTTCGGTGACGCAGACCTGGTTGGACGGATCAAACCCCACCCAGCCAAGATCGGGCACCAACGCTTCGGCCCAGCCATGGGTTTCGTGCAGGGCATGGCCTTCTTCCGCCAGCAGATAGCCCGAAACGTAGCGCGCCGGCATCCCCAGCGCCCGCGCGCCGGCGATGAATATCTGGGCATGATCCTGACAGACGCCCGCGCCCAGGGCAAAGGCTTCGGCGGCGGCGGTGTCCGCCGCCGTCACGCCGGAGCGATAACTGACCGCTTCCCTGATTGCCGCGGACAGGGCATGGAGCTGATCCAGCGGCGACCCCTGCTGCCCCACGGAAAGGGCCAGATCGCGAATCCCGTCGGATGCACGCGTCAGCGGCGTATCGCGCAGGAAGTAACGCGGATCGACCTGCCCTGACGGCCAACCAAGGACGCCATGGGTTTCCGTCGTCTCCGCCAGTCCCTCCGCCACGACGGTGACATGGTCGATCTGACCATGGCAAATCCACACCGCCTCCTTCTCTCCATTGCCGTTGAGGTGAAAGCCGGTGACCGGTTCGTCATTGATGCTGACACGCCACTCCCGCACCTTTTGCTGCGGCGTGTCGACGGGCATCAGCTTCAGCCGCATGGCGACGCGGCCCGCCGACTGGGCATAGCGATAGACAGTCTGGTGCCGGATGAGCAGTTTCATGACGGAACGCTCTACCTTTGCTAAATGAAATAATAGGTCTGGGCGATTTCATGGCCCAGCTTGTTGGTCATCTTCAGCCCCATCTGCACGGTTTCGTGCAAGCCGCGGCGGAAAATCTCTCCGCTATCCAGCCCTTCCATGACGCCGACCATTTCCTGCACGGTATCGTGGCATGGCCCCCGCGAATCATGCCATCCCGCCAGCCGGTTGAGCCGGTAGGCAAGCTGATCGGCGCAAAAGGCGACGCTGCGTGGGAACAGCCGGTTGAGCATCAGGAAGTCAGTGATCTGCCAGGGCGTATAGGTGCCGCCATAGACATGATGATAGGCCCGCACCCCGGACAGGGCATAAAGCACCGATGTCCATTGATAATGATCGCGGTTGCCGCCGATGACCTCCGTTTCGGGGAGCAGGACATAATATTTGACGTCCAGCAGCCGCAACGTCATCTGCGCCCGCTCTAGCGCGGCCCCGGCCCGCAGGAAATCATGGCCCTCGTTGCGAAGCTGTCCCGCATCGGCCGCGCCCCGGAAAGTCATCACCCGTGTCTTGACCCAGTCGATCAGCGCGGGAAGCTGCTGCCGCGCCTCGGCCAGGTCATAGCTGTCGAGCTTGCGCCAGCCCTCGTTCAATGATTCCCACATGTCCTGCGTCAGCATCGTGCGCGCCGACTTCGCATTGGCCCGCGCTTTGAGCAGGCAGGACCGGATCGAGGATGGATTGTCCGGGTCCAGCATCAGATAGGATACGACATCGCTTTCGGTGACGGGCGTTCCTGCGGGGAACTGCCCCTCGCATCCCGCCGCGCGGACAACCGACCGCCATTCGTCGCGGTGATGCGCGCCTGGCAGGATCGTCATGCGCTGCCCCATCGTCAGCAGGCGCGCGGTGGCTTCGGCCCGCTCCATATAGCGGGCCATCCAGAAAAGGTTTTCAGCGGTCCGGCTCAGCATCGCATCAATCCTGTAGCACCCATGTATCCTTGACCCCGCCGCCCTGGCTGGAGTTCACGACCAGCGACCCTTCGGTCAACGCCACGCGGGTCAACCCGCCGGGCACCAGCCGGATCTGCTTGCCAACGAGGCAATAGGGACGGAAATCGGCATGGCGGCCCACCACGCTGGCGGGGCCGAGCGTCGGAACGGTGGACAGGTCCAGCGTCGGCTGGGCGATGAATTCGCCGGGATTGGCCCTGATCCGGTCGGCATAGGCTTCGACCTCGGCCGTCGACGCCTTTGGCCCGATCAACATGCCATACCCGCCCGACCCATGGACTTCCTTCGCCACCAGTTCGTGCAGATGCTCCAGCACATAGGCGCATTCGTCCGGCCTGGAGCATTGCCATGTCTGGATATTGTCGAGGATCGGCTGCTCGCCCAGGTAGAAGCGGATCATCTCCGGCACGTAAATATAGACCGCCTTGTCGTCCGCGATCCCCGCGCCCGGCGCGGAGGCCAGCGTCACGCCGCCGCTGCGATAGACATGAAAGATGCCGGGAATACCGAGCTGGCTGTCGGGCCGGAAGGTCAATGGGTCGAGATATTCGTCGTCGATCCGGCGATAGATCACGTCGACCGCCTTTGGCCCCAGCGTCGTCTTCATCCAGACCCGGCCATCGTCCACGAACAGGTCCGCCGGTTCCACCAGTTCCACGCCCATCAGGTCGGCGAGGAAACTATGCTCATAATAAGCGCTGTTGAGCGCGCCGGGCGTCAGCACCACCACGACCGGATCGCCCTTGCAGGCGGGCGGGGCGACCTCCTTGAGGCTTTTGAGAAGTTCGGCGGGATAATCATCCACCGGCGCGACAAGTCCTTCGCCAAACAGCTCCGGGAACATGCGCGTCATGATCTCCCGGTTCTCCAGCATGTAGGATACGCCCGAAGGCGTGCGGCAATTATCCTCCAACACCTCGAAACGCGCCGACCCCGTCCGCACGATGTCGATGCCCACGATATGGCTGTAAACCCTGCCCGGCGGCGTAAAACCCACCATTTCGGCCAGATAGGCGCTGTTCCGATAAATGATGTCGGCCGGGATGATCCCCGCCTTGATGATCTCTCCGCGATGATAGACGTCGAGCAGGAAGGCATTCAATGCCCGCGCCCGCTGCTTGATGCCCCGGTCCAACACCCGCCATTCCTGCGCGGTGAAGATGCGGGGGAGCAGATCGAAGGGGATCAACCTTTCCGGATCGCCGCCTTCGCCATAGACGGCGAAAGTAATGCCGATGCGGCGAAAAATCGCTTCGGCTTCCTCCATGCGACGATTGAGCCCGGCTATACCGGTCCGCTCCACCCATTTCTGCACTTCGTCGTAACAGGCGCGAACGGAACCATCAGGCTCAAACATTTCATGGAAGGGCAAAGCGTCGATCCTCCCTCGGCCAAAGGCCAATTGTGCATTGCAGCATTAGTGCAATGCTGGCGAGGGATTGCAAGACAAAAATGTGTCAGGCATCCCATTGGCATTGTTCGCCCGCCCGGCTGAAAGGATTATCATGCCTTCTCGCAATCGCGCTATCGGCGGCGTATTACTGGCCGCTTTCGCCCTGACGTCCTGCGCCGCCACGGTGCGCGAACAGATCTACAAGGCGGACAACACCCCCATCAGCGTCGAAAGCTGGACGAAAAAGCCGTCGCAGCCCCTGACCGTGCAAAGCGAAGGCGGACTGGCATTGACCGGCTATTACTGGCCCGGCGCGGCCGACGATCATGATGTGCTGATCTTCTTTCATGGACGCGGATCGAACCAGGGCGTGGGCGCACGCTATGCGGAACATCTGACCGGCCATGGCGACCATGTGATCGTCGCCTCCTATCGCGGGTTCGGGGGTAATCCGGGCAAGCCGACGCAGGCGGGCCTTGTGGCGGACGGTCGCGCTTTTGTTGCCAAGGCAAAAGCGCTTGTGGGGCCCAAGGCCCGCATCTTTCTGGTCGGGCACTCTCTGGGCGGCGCAGTCGCGCTGCATGTCGCCGCGACGGTTCGGGTGGCCGGCGTGGTCACGCTTTCCACCTTCGATAAGCTGGAGGAATCGGCGCCGGGCGGCGTCAGCGCGCTGCTGCCCGACAAATGGAACAATCTGGATGCAGTGACGAAGATCGGCGCGCCCTTCATCATGTTCCAGGGGAGCGCCGATGACCGGGTCGATCTGGGCCAGGCTGCGGCGCTCTTTGCCACCGCCCGGACTCCGGCCGTTGAAATCATGATGCCGGGCGCGGGCCACGCACCGGACATGAGCCGCATCGGTCCGCTCGTGACGCAGGCGGTGCAGGCGATCGATACAGGCAAGCTGACCGTTTATCCCACTTCGCCACCATCGGGATGGACGGTCCGCCGGAAATGAAGCGATAATTTCACGGCCTCTTTCAAACCCCGTTGACCGGTCCGCCCCCGCTGCGTATAGCGCGCCCTCACCGCAGGGCGACACGCCACGCGAGGCCCATGGGGCGGAGTAGCTCAGCTGGTTAGAGCAGCGGAATCATAATCCGCGTGTCGGGGGTTCAAGTCCCTCCTCCGCTACCATTCCAACATATTGAATTACACGGTTTTCCCTAAATCGTCGCCGGACACGCCCACATCAGTTGGGAGTCTTTGTTCCCCTTTCGACCTTCCCAATGGCGTATCCCCCAGCGCGCTATCGCGATTCAGATAGTGACTATCGAGGATTGCCCCCACATCCTTGAGCTCCAGTCTAGCGCCTTCGGCCAGCAGGGCCTGTTCAAGCAGGGCGTACTGCTCGCTGTCGAGGTGCAACACGACCGTCTGGCCATCGGGATCGATTGCCATCGCGGAATACATCTTCAACTCGTGGGCGGTGCAGTCCTCCGCCACGTCGAGTAGATCGTCGATCGTTTCGGCTTCGCCATATGTCGCGAGGATGGACAATTTGGCCCAGCCCATCCGCAGCCACTTTCCTCCTGCGATACACCCCTTCGGCCATGGATCACTTTTCACAGTAAGCCAAAGATGAATGGCAGATTAATGGCAAACATGTCACTGACTTGGAATTACATTCCCCGAATTCAAGGGATGATGTAAAATTACAACATAAGAAATGTCAATATAGGCATAAACATAACACTAGCACTTTACGCTCGATCATTATTCCTCTTAAGGACGCATCGCTTTCATGGAATGATGAATGAGGTAGAAACAATGAAGAAACTTATCGCAGCGGTCGCACTGCTTTCCGCCGGCGTCGCGGCTCCCGCTTTCGCGCAGGACGCCACGCCTTTCTCGGGACCCTATATCGGCGCCGTCGTCGGCCTCGACCACACCGATTTCGATGCCCGCACCCATGACAGCGGCCTGCTCTATGGCGGCGTGGTCGGCTATGACATCAACCTGAACGGCGCCGTGTTCGGCATCGAGGGCGAATATGCCGATTCCGACACCAAAGATCGCGCAACCAATATCCTGATCCCCGGCGACAGCGCTTCGCTGAAGACCGGCCGCGATCTTTATGCGGGCGTCCGCATCGGCGGCGAAATAGTCAACAACGTCATGCTCTATGCAAAGGGCGGCTACACCAATGCCCGCGTCAAGGCGGTCTATGACGATGGCGTCGACCTTTCGCGCGCCAGCAAGAATCTGGACGGCTATCGTCTGGGCGCCGGTGTGGAAACCACCTTCAATGGCTTTACGGCGCGCGCGGAATATCGCTATTCGAGCTATGAGCATATCGTGGGCGTAAAGCCGGAACGCCATCAGGCGGCGCTGATCCTCGGCTACCGCTTCTGATCGACCGGTTATCGGAAAACAATGTTGCAAGCCCCGCCATCGTGCGGGGCTTGTTTCATTTTATCGCCGCCCTTGCCGCCACGCGCAGTTCATTGCGGATGGGGTGGATGTTCGACGGCAGGTGCTGGGTCATGAGGATGGCGATCATCCGTTCCACCGGGTCGATGAAGAAATGCGTCGAAAAAATGCCGCCCCAGCTATAGACCTGCGTTCCCAGCTCCATGGCGAAACCCAGGCCAAAGCCCAATCCCGCATAATCCACTTCGCTGAACATGCCCGTCGACATGCTGGTAAGATCACGGCCGCCCGGCAACTGATTGGTCCGCATCGCTTCGACCGTTTCGGACCGCAGCAGCCGCACGCCATCCAATTCTCCGCCGCGCAGCAGCATCCGCGCGAAACGGTGATAGTCCCCGGTCGAGGAAACGAGCCCGCCGCCGCCCGCGCGGAATCGCAGGGGACGGCTCCAACCGCTCCGCGCGCCGCGATCGCCCAGCGCCAACCCGCCGCCCGGGACAAAACGCCATGCATCGGTCAGGCGGTCCACCCGATCGGCAGGCACGGTGAAGAAGGTGTCGGGCATCCCCAGCGGATCGAATATCCGGGCACGGAACAGGCTTTCCAGATCCATCCCCGTCAGCCGTTCGGCCACGACCCCCAGCACATCGGTCGAAACCGAATAATTCCAGTTTTCCCCCGGCGAAAATTCCAGCGGAATATCCGCCAGCGCAGCGATGAAATCGTCGGATGACCGCTTTTGCTGAAACTCGTCCAGCCCCAGTTCGCGGTAGCGCGCGTCGATGGCTGTCCGCCGCTGCAAGCCATAGGTAAAGCCTGATGTATGGCGCAGCAGGTCGATCATCCGCATCGGCCTTTTGAGCGCCTTCTCCTCCATACCCACGCGCAGCCGGGCGAATTCGGGCACCACATCGGTCACCGGATCGTCCAGCGCCACCAGCCCCTGCTCCACCAGCATCATGAAGGCGACCGACGTCACCGGCTTCGTCATGGATGCGATACGGAACAGCGCATCCTCGGACAGCGGCTCCCCGCTGGCCCGCGCGCGTCCCCCGCTCACCGACAGGACGATCCGCTCGTCGCGCGACAGCAGCAGTTGCAAATGCGGCAATTTCCCGCTCGCCACATAGGTCCGGTCGAAATACGCCACCAGCGCGTCGATCCGGTCCGGGTCCATCCCCACGTCCCGCGCCGCATCCCGATCGGCAAATCCTGTCATATGCGCTTGTGCCATGTCCGCGATCGCTAAAGCAGCGCCGCGCTCAGGTAAACCGTCATCACCTTGCCAAGACCCCGCCCACGCCTCTATTGCAACCGGCCTGAACGGCAAGCACTGGACCCTGAATGGACATGGCCACGGGCCTTTCCGCAATCTTCCTCCAGAACCGCCCTGCCCTGCTGCGTTTCCTGCGGGGTCGCGGCGCTGGCGACGATGCGGAGGACATGTTGCAGGACATGTGGATGAAGCTGGAGGCGAAGGATCTCGGCCCGGTGGCCGATCCCCTGCCCTATCTTTATCGCATGGCCAATAATCTGATGCTGGACCGCTACCGCTCCACCGTCCGCCGCGCAAAGCGCGAGCAGGACTGGGCGGAGGGTGCGGGCGGCGTGGTGGCCGATCCGACGAGCGATATGGCCGTGGACGAACGGATGATCCTGACGCAGCGGCTGGGGGAAGCGCGCGCCGTGCTGCGCGACCTTGGCCCGCGTGTCGAACTGGTGTTCCGCCGCTTCCGTATCGAGGGGGTCGGCCAACGACAGATCGCGCAGGAACTGGGCGTAAGCCTCACCACCGTGGAGAAGGATTTGCAGAAGGCCTATCGCGCCATGATCGCCCTCAAGCAGAGGCTGGAGACGGAATGAGCGCGATGGTGGCGTCACAGCCTGCAAGGGGTGAAAAATGAACAGGGCTGATGCCATGATCCATGAGGATGCGCTCATGTGGGTGATCCGCACGCGCGATCCGGAATTTGTCGATTGGGAAGGCTTCACCGCATGGCTGGAGGTCGATCCGGCCCATGCGGCGGCCTATGACGCGCTGATGGCGCAGGATGCGGGGCTGGAACAGCTCATCCCCGCCGATCCCGTGCACATGCCCGCGCCCGCGAACGACGCCGGTGATCCGGGCGAACGGCGCTGGAGGCCGATGCGCTGGATCGGCGGCGGCGCGGTGGCGGCGGCGCTGGTTGCGGTGGTTTCGCTCAGCGTCGTGAACCGGAGCGACATCTACACCGTCACGACCGCTCCCGGCGAAAGCCGCATGATTGCGCTGGACGACGGCACGCGGATCGACGTGAACGGCGGCACGACGCTGCGGCTCGACCGCAAGGATCCGCGCTTCGCCGCGCTCGATAAGGGCGAGGCGGCCTTCACCGTGCGGCATGACGATACCCATCCCTTTCGCGTGATGGTGGGCGACGATGTGTTCGAGGATGCGGGCACCGTTTTCAACATCGTCCATAGCGGCGCTTCGACCCGTATCGGGGTGTCGGAAGGCAAGGTAATATACAACCCCTCCGCGCAGGCCATCGCCCTGCCCGCAGGCCGCGCCCTGACCCAGGACGCCACGGGGCTGCACGTCATGCCCATTGCGCCCGAAGCCGTGGCAAGCTGGCGCAGCGGCCGGCTGGTCTATGCCAACGCCCGGATCGATGAGATCGGCGAGGATATTGCGCGCTCCATCGGCGTGCGCCTGACCGCGACGCCCGGCGCTGCGGCGATGCGCTTCACCGGCACCATTGCGCTGGACAAGGACCCGGCCCGTTTCTTCACCGGCGCCGCGCCGCTCATGGGATTGACCGCCGTTCGTCAAGGGGACGGATGGCTGCTGAAAGAAGGGGATGGTCCGCAAAGCTGACGTCCTTTTCGTCACCGCCCTCGCCATAGCGGCCGCAACGCCTGCGCGGGCGGCGGACAGACAGAATATAAACCTCACTCCCGGCAGGCTGGGCGAGGCGGCGATCGCGCTCGGCCATCAAACGGGCGCCAGCATCGGCATGTCGGATCAGTCGCTCGCAGGCATCGCCACCCCTGCCGTGCGCGGACGGATGTCTGCGGAAGCCGCGCTCAAGCGCCTGCTCAAGGGTAGCCATGCCTCCATACGCCGGATCGACGACCGGACGTTCCGTATCGTGCGCGCGTATCTTCCGGCGCGGCCCATCCCTCATCGTCCCGCCAGCGCCGCCGCGCTCCCGCCAGCGCCGCCGCCAGCGGAGATCATCGTCACCGCTTCCAAGCGTGACGTGCCGCTGCCGCGCTATGCGGGCCTGGTGGACATGGTGAGCGGCGGCCTGTTCGACAGCGGCGAAGCAGCGGGCGGATCGGCGGCGCTCCTCTCTCGCGTGGCGAGCCTCAGTTCCACCCATGCCGGATCGGGCCGCAACAAGCTCTTCATCCGCGCCATCGCGGATTCGGGCGTGGCGGGGCCGACGCAGGCAACGACGGGACAATATCTGGGCGACATGCGCCTCAACTACGCCGCGCCGGACCCGGACCTGCGCCTTTACGACATGCGCGGCGTCGAAGTGCTGGAAGGGCCGCAGGGCACGCTTTACGGCGCGGGATCGCTGGGCGGCATCATCCGCATCATTCCCAATCCGCCCAATCTGGGCGAAACGGGCGGCCAGATTTCGGCGGGCGTCTCCGCCACGCAGCATGGCGATCCGGGCGGCGACCTGTCGGCGGTGCTCAACCTGCCCATCGTGCCGGAGAAGATCGCGCTGCGCGTCGTGGGCTATGGCGTGCAGGAGGGCGGCTATATCGACGACCGGCTACGGGATCGCGACGACGTTAACCGGACGCGCATTTACGGCACGCGGGCGGCGCTGCGTTTTGCGCCCGACGAGGATTGGACCATCGACCTCAGCGGCCTCTACCAGCGGATCAACGGCCGGGACGCGCAATATGCCAGCCGGAACAGCGGACGCCTGACACGGGATTCGAGCGTCGCCCAACCCTATCATTCCGATTATCTGCTCCTCAACGCACGGGTGGAGCGGCAATGGGACGATATGCGCTTCGTGTCGTCCACCGGCTATGTCCGCAACATCCTCGCCGAAAGCTATGACGCGACCCAGCCCGGCGGACCGCCCGCCCTGTTCCGACAGAGGAACAAGGTGGAGATTTTTTCGACCGAAAACCGGCTGGTGCGCGATCTGGACAATGGGCTGGGCTGGATATTGGGCGCATCCTATCTCGAAAGCACGTCCGACATCCGCCGGTCGCTCACATCCTATGGCACGGCGGCTTTCCAACCGCAGATCATTCCCGGCGTCCCCATGTTCGGGCGGGGCATGGCGGCGACGGCAACAGGCGTGCGTAACCGGATCAAGGAAGCGACGATCTTCGCCGAAGCCTCATTCGAACCGGTCAAGGGGCTGATCGCCACGCTGGGCGGACGGCTGACCAACAGCCGCCTGTCGGGTGAGGCGAACGATCCCATCTCCCTGCTCGCCGCGGCCGATATCGCCTATGCCGAAGCGCAGGCCAACCGCAGCGAAACCATGTTCCTGCCTTCCGCCTCGCTGCTGAGCGACGCCCTGCCCGGCATCACGCTCTACGCGCGGTTCCAGCAGGGGTTTCGTCCTGGCGGTCTGGCCGTGGACGACCAGCGCATCGAACGCTTCCGCAATGATCGCGTCTCGACGCTGGAAGCGGGTTTCCGCAAAGGCGTGCCGGGCCGCGATCCCGTGGCGATTTCCGCCAACATCGCCTATACGGACTGGCGCGACATCCAGGCGGACGTGACCGACCGGATCGGGCTGCCGACCACGGCCAATATCGGCGACGGCCGCATCTATACGATAGAGGGACGCGTGGTGCTGCGCCCCATGCCGAAGATCACGCTCGACGCCAGCATGATCTACAATGACAGCCGCCTCAATCAGCCCGCGCAGTTCCTGCGGACGCTCTCCTATGACGGCCGCAGGCTTTCGCTGCCCAATGTCGCTGATCTCAGCGGGCGGCTGGCGGTCGACTATCGCACGCCGGTAAGCGACCTCCTCTCGCTCCATCTGTCAGCCTCCGCACGTTATGTCGGAAAATCGCGGCTGGGCGTCGGCCCGATATTGGGCCGCACCCAGGGCGATTATGTCGACACCGCCTTTTCCGCGAGCCTGACGCGCGGCCCCATGCAATGGTCGCTTTCCCTGTCCAATCTGTTCGACAGCAACGGAAACCGCTTTTCGCTGGGAACGCCCTTCGACCTGCACAGCGATTATTATACGCCGCTGCGGCCGCGCACCGTCCGCGTCGGGCTTGATTTCGCCTTCTGAACGCCGGGTGAATATTTCAGGACGGGTTTGATCGGACGGCAGCGTCCCTCTCGCACAGGCGCACGAAAGAAAGCGCGCCCACGCAGAGGAGACATCATGCGACATCTCTTGGCCTGCACGGCCATCACGCCCGTTCTGGCGGCCCTGGCGGCTGCTCCTGCTTCGGCGGAAACCAAGATCGATTCCAGCACGACCACGGCGGTCAAGACTTCCACCGTCGCCAATGGCGCGGCGGACGACATCAATGTCACGTCAGGCGGCTCCATCAAGCTGACCAGCGGCGCGGCCATCACGATGGACAGCAACAACAAGGTCACTAATGCGGGCACGCTGACGATCAACGACGCCAACAATGTGACCGGCATCATCGTGGCCCCCGGCACGACGGGCGCCATCACCAACAGCGGCACGATCACGCTGACGGAAGATTATACCGCCAAGGACGACGACGATGACGGCGATCTGGACGGCCCCTTCGCCAAGGGATCGAACAAGAAGGGCATATGGGTCCAGTCCGGCACTGCCCATAACGGCGCGATCGACCATAGCGGCACCATCACGATCGAGGGCAATCAATCGGCGGGCATCCGCCTGGACGCCCCGCTGACGGGTAATCTTTCCACCAGCGGCACGATCAATGTGGCGGGCGACAACAGCTATGGCGTGCTTGCCAATGACGTGACCGGCAACGTCACGCTGCGTGGATCGACCACCGTGCAGGGCGCGAACAGCGTCGGCGCGGCGTTGCTGGGGGATGTCGACGGCGCGATCAAGATTCAGGGCACCATCGCCAGTTCCGGCTATCGCTCCACCACTCGGCCCAGCGATACCAGCAAGCTGGATGCCGACGACCTGCTTCAGGGCGGTTCGGCGGTTCGCATCGCGGGCAATGTGACGGGCGGCATCATCTTCGACGTTCCCCCCACCCGCACCGACCAGGATGATGAGGACGATACCGACATCGATGATGACGGCCTGACCGACAGCAACGAAGGCAGCGCCTCCATCCTCACTTATGGTTCGGCCGCCGCGGTCCAGATCGGCGCGGCGGATCGCGACACCAGCATCGGCGCCGTCGCTGCGGAAAGTTCCGGATACGGCCTGATCGTGAAGGGCGCGATCGGCGGCGCCGGCGTCTATGATGGCGTCGACGCCAATGGTCTGGTCATCGGCGGGCTGGGCGGCGACGTCACCGTTGCAAAAGGCGTGCTCGTCGCAGGGTCTATTTCCGCCACATCCTATGACAGCAACGCGACCGCGCTGCGCCTTGGATCGGGGGCCACAGCGGATAAGTTGGAGATTTCCGGCACCGTGGGCGCGAACGGCTCCAGCAAGGACGGCACCTCCGCCCGCGGCATCGTGATCGATGCGGGCGCACATGCCAGCACCATTGCCGTCAGCGGCACGGTGCAGGCCAAGGCGGGCAGCGATGAAAAAGGCACGGCGGTCGCCATTGTCGATTCGTCCGGCACCGTTTCCACCCTGACCAACAGCGGCAAGATCAGCGCGACGGGCGGCAAGGCCGGATCGAATGTCGCCATCGACCTCAGCGCCAACAGCAGCGGCGTGACATTGGGACAATCCCTGGCGTCGGAAAAGGCTGATGCGCCGTCCATCGTCGGCGATGTCCGGCTGGGATCGGGCAATGACGTCATGACCGTATCGGCGGGATCGGTCGCCGGTAACATCAGCATGGGCGCGGGCGATGACAGCCTGGCCCTGTCGGGCAGCGCCAGCCATAGCGGCAACATCTCTTTCGGGGTGGGGACCGGCACGCTCAGCCTTACCAACACGTCGAAAGTGACGGGCGATGTCGACTTTGCGGGCCAGGGCAGCAGCATGACGCTGTCCGACACGGCGAGCTTCACCGGAAAACTGCTGAACAGCGGCCAGACCGCGCTGGTGCTGAACGGCGGCACGCTCAATGCCACCAACACCGGATCGATCGCGCTGGCCTCGCTTCAGGCTGGCTCCGGCTCCATCATCGGCGTGACCATCGACGGCGCGAACGGGACGCACACCACCTATGACGTGGCCGGTGCGGCCAGCTTCGCGGACGGCTCGCAGGTCAAGGCGACCATGACCAACGTCAAGGGCGCGGCGGGCGATTATGTCATCGTCCGGGCTGGATCGCTCAACGGTTCGCCCTCGCTGTCCGGCACGACACTGCTTCCCTATATGTTCAAGGGTAGCGTAACCGCCGACAACGGCACGGGCGAAGTCACCCTGAGCGTCGCGGCGAAAAGCGTGACGGAGCTTGGCCTGTCCGGCTCTCAGGCGCGCGCCTATCAGGCGGTCTTCAACGCGCTCGACAATGACAGCGCGGTCGCCAACGCCTATCTGGCGGTCGCGGACGGCGATGCGCTCAAGGCCAATCTGCAACAGATGCTGCCGGATCATGCGGGCGGCACGTTCGAAGCGGTCACATCCGGTTCCCGCGCCACCGCGCGCATCCTCTCCGATCCGGGCGGCATCTATCGCACCAAGGACGGACGGCTGGGCTTCTGGCTGCAACAGGTCGCATTCGGCAGTTCCAAGAGCGTGGGCAACACCGCATCCTATGACATCAACGGCTGGGGCGCGAATGCGGGCGTCGAATATCTGACGGGCATCGGCGCGTTCGGCGGCTCCTTCGCCTATATCCACGGCAGCGATTCCAAGGGCGGCAGCAACCTTGCGGTCGATTCCGACCAGTTCGAACTGGCGGCGCACTGGCGTGGCGATTTCGGTCCGCTTCAGGCCTTTGCCCGCGTCTCGGCCGCGCATATCGACTTCACGGGCACACGTCGTTTCGCCAGCGGGACCGTATCGCGCTCAACCGAGGGCGACTGGTCGGGCAAGCTCTATTCCGCCACGGCGGGCGTCTCTTATGAGAAACGGATGGGCCGCCTGTCGCTGCGTCCGGCGGCTGGGATCGACTATTACCGCCTCAAGGAAAAGGGCTATGCCGAAAGCGGCGGCGGCGATGCGTTCAACCTGACCGTGCTCGGCCGCACCAGCGACGAACTGACAGCCAACGGCACCGTCACGGCCGGCTATGATTTCGGCAGCCTCGATCCGCAGGAAGGCTGGGTCCGCTTCGAACTGGAGGGCGGACGCCGCCAGATAATCGGCGGATCGCTTGGTGACACCGTGGCCTATTTCAAGGGCGGCGAGCAGTTCACGCTGGTCGCGGATGATCGCACCAATGGCTGGACCGGGCGCGCGCGCCTGATCGGCGGCACCGACAGCTTCCGCGTGGGCGGAGAGTTCAGCGCCGAGGAACAGCAAAACCACGTCGCCATCGCATTTCGCGCGACGGTAAACTTCATCCTGTGACGTCTTGAAGATGAACCGGCGGATCGAACCCCAGACCCTCCAGATCCGCCGGTCATGCCATGTCCCCTCCCCCGGGGATCATGGCCTTGAAAGGGAAAGGGCGCCGTCCCCCATGACGGCGCCCTTTCTTTTTTTGCAGATTATGCCGTTTTGAAACCTGTGCCGAATGGTGGGCTTGGGTGGATTGCGGGCATAATTTTATCCCTCGCCCTTGGGGGTCGGCCAGAGGCGCGTAACTCTGGCCGAGGTTGCGGAGACTTGGCGGCTTGCTGGCTGGTCGTAGCTGGGTAAGGGAGCATGGGCCGCTCGCTGGATAGCGCGCAGCTTCACCTTCCTCCCCCCTCTTCCAACTTCTCCCCAGAGGGAGAAGCGAAAAAGAACATCCGCAACTAGCCCCAAACCAGCCAACATGGAACCAAGGCTTGTTCCGTCAGCCCAGCGCCTTCTTCAGCAGTTCGTTCACCACCTGCGGATTGGCCTTGCCCTGCATCGCCTTCATGGTCTGTCCCACGAAGAAGCCGAACAGCGCTTCCTTGCCGCCCCGATATTGCTCGACCTTGTCGCCATTGTCGGCCAGTACCTTGGCCACCGCTGCCTCGATCGCGCCGGTGTCGCTGGTCTGCTTAAGGCCCTTTTCCTCGACGATCTTCGCGGGTTTCCCGCCGGTTTCGAGCATGATCTCGAACACCTGCTTGGCGATGGTGCCCGAAATCGTGCCGTCCGCGACCAGCGCCAGCAGTTCCGCGCCATCCTCCGGCGTCACGGGGCTGTCCTCCAGCGTCCGCCCAAGCCGGTTGAGCGCGCCATAAAGCTCCGACAGCAGCCAGTTGGCCGAAGCCTTGGCCACTTCGCCCTCGCTCTTCTTCTGGATGCGCGCGCCTTCCGCCAGCAGCGCCTCGAACCAGCGCGCGGTATCCGCGTCGGCCGTCAACGTGGCGGCATTATAGGCGCTCAGCCCCAGATCCTGTTCATAACGCTTGCGCTTGGCGTCCGGCAGTTCCGGCAGCGACTGGCGGCATTCCTCCAGAAACGCATCCTCCAGTTCCAGCGGCAACAGGTCGGGATCGGGGAAATAGCGATAGTCATGCGCGTCTTCCTTCGACCGCATGGAGCGCGTTTCATTCTTGTCCGGATCATAGAGGCGGGTTTCCTGCACCACCGTGCCCCCGGCCTCCAGCACATCGACCTGACGGCTCGCTTCATATTCGACCACCGCCATGACGAAGCGGACCGAATTGACGTTCTTCGTCTCTGTGCGAGTCCCGAACGCCTCGCCCGGCTTGCGGACCGAAACGTTCACGTCAGCGCGCATCGACCCCTGATCCATATTGCCGTCGCACGACCCGACATAGCGCAGGATCGTTCTCAGCTTCGACAGATAAGCCCCTGCTTCGGCAGGAGAACGCATATCCGGCTTCGACACAATCTCCATCAGCGCCACGCCCGAACGGTTGAGGTCGACATAGGAGCGCGTCGGATGCTGATCGTGCATCAGCTTGCCTGCATCCTGTTCGACATGGATGCGTTCGATGCCGATCACCTTGGTTTGCGCGTCGGGGTTCTTTTCATCGAGATTGATCTCGATCTCGCCCTCGCCCACGATGGGGTGATAAAGCTGGCTGATCTGATATCCCTGCGGCAGATCGGCGTAGAAGTAATTCTTGCGGTCGAAACGCGACCATTTGTTGATCTGGGCATTGATCGCCATGCCGGTCCGCACCGCCTGTCGGATGCATTCGCGGTTCGGCACGGGCAACATGCCCGGCATCGCCGCGTCGACCAGGCTCACCTGCGTGTTCGGCTCCGCCCCGAAAGCGGTCGCCGCCCCGGAAAAGAGCTTCGCGTTGCTCGTCACCTGCGCGTGGACCTCCAGGCCGATCACGACCTCCCACTCGCCGGTTGCGCCCTGGATTCTATATGTGCTCATTATTCGTCACGCCCGTTTTCTAAATAGGCCCGAGGGACAGAAAACCGAATTCGGCTTACAGTAGAAGTTTCAGAATGACTTTCACCACCGCCGTTAAGGCCTACAGAAAAGACCTGTAGCTTTAACTTTCCACCAGCTTGGGCTGATCGTTTCGCAGTGACAGCAATATCGAATTCAATCTCTGTCGGAGCTTTAAACACGTAACGTCCGTTACCTTTCGGCGAAACAATCGAGGCCGAGGTCCTTACATCACCCACCCCCGCCATGACTGCGCTCAACGTTTCCGAGACGAACACGCGAAGCTCATTCGCATCCGCATCATTGTCGGATGTATTGTTGACCTCGTCAGCCATCTTACCACCACTTCTCCGGCCGCGCCGCAAAGCCCGCGCGTTCCTCGATGGCGAGGCCCGCGTTCAGCACGGTTTGCTCGTCCAGCGCCCTGCCGATGATCTGCAAGCCCAGCGGCAACCCCTGCGCGTCCAGCCCGCCCGGCACCGCCATGGCAGGCAGCCCCGCCAGCGAAGCCGGCACCGTGAACACATCGTTCAGATACATGGCGAGCGGATCGGCCTGCTTCTCGCCCAGCGCAAAGGAAGCGCTCGGCGCGGTCGGCGTCAGCAGCAGGTCGCACTTTTCGAAAGCCAGTTCGAAATCGCGCGCGATCAGCGCCCGGACCTTCTGCGCCTGCGTGTAATAAGCGTCGTAGAAGCCCGCCGACAGCACATAGGTGCCGATCATGATCCGGCGCTTGACCTCCGGCCCGAACCCTGCGGCGCGGGTCGCGGCATACATGTCCTGCAACCCCGCCCCATCGGGCAGGTCGCGCTGGCCATAGCGCACGCCATCATAGCGCGCCAGGTTGGACGAAGCCTCCGCCGGCGCGATGATATAATAGGTCGGCAGCGCATATTGCGTATGCGGCAGCGACACCTCGACCACTTCCGCGCCCGCATCCTTCAGCCATTCAATGCCCCGGTCCCACAGCGCCGCAATCTCGGCATTCAGGCCGTCGGGGCGATATTCCTTGGGAATGCCAACCTTCCTGCCGCGCAGGTCGCTCGAAAGCCCCGCTTCCCACTGCGGCACCGCCAGATCGAGCGACGTCGAATCCTTGGGATCGAAGCCCGACATCGTTTCCAGCAGGATGGCATTGTCCCGCACCGTCCGCGCCATCGGCCCCGCCTGATCGAGCGACGAAGCGAACGCCACGATCCCCCAGCGCGAGCAGCGGCCATAGGTCGGCTTGATCCCGGAAATGCCCGTGAAAGCCGCGGGCTGACGGATCGATCCGCCCGTATCGGTCCCCGTCGCCGCCGGGCACAGCCGCGCCGCGATCGCGGCCGAAGACCCGCCCGAAGACCCGCCGGGCGCCAGCGCGGCATTATCCCCGCCCTTGCGCTTCCAGGGAGAGATCACATTGCCGAAATAGCTCGTCTCGTTGGACGACCCCATGGCGAACTGGTCGAGGTTCAGCTTCCCCAGCATCCCCGCGCCCGCATCCCACAGCTTCTTCGACACGGTGGATTCATAGGTCGGCGTAAAGCCTTCCAGCATGTGCGACGCGGCGGTGGTCTGCACGCCCTTGGTGCAGAACAAATCCTTCATGCCGATGGGCACGCCCGCCAGCGGCTTCAAAGCCTCGCCCGCCGCCTTCGCCCTGTCGGCGGCATCGGCGGCTGCCAGAGCCTTTTCCGGCGTCTCGACGATAAAGGCATTGAGCGCCTTCGCCGCGGCCACATTGGCGTTGAACGCCTCGGCCACTTCGCGCGCCGAAAAAGCGCCGCCACGAAAGCCGTCGCGGATTTCCGCGACCGTCAGATCGGTCAAAGCGTTCTTATCTGTGGAATTCGGCATTATTCGATCACCTTGGGCACCGCGAAAAAGCCATGTTCGGCCTGTGGCGCGTTCGCCAGCACCTTGTCGCGCACATCGCCGTCAGTCACGACGTCCTCGCGCAGGCGCTGATGGTTGGGGATGACGGCGGTCATCGGCTGAACGCCGGTCACGTCCACCTCACCCAGTTGCTCCACCCATCCCAGGATGTTGTTGAGTTCGGGCACCATGGCCTGCGCTTCGGCATCGCTCACCGAAATGCGTGAGAGGCTGGCGATCTTCTTGACGGTCTGAAGGTCTATAGACATGGCTCGCCGCTAGCATCCGCACCTGCCCGCTTCAAGCCGTTTCGCGACTTGCCAGCGCCCCGCCCTTGCGCCAGACAGGCCGCGACGCACAGGGCCGCCGCGCCCACGCAACGGAGAGCATGGGTGGCCCGCAAATTCCTCTATATCGTCGCGACCCTCATCTTTCTGGTGATCGCGGCTTTGCTGGCCTATCGCCTCTGGGGCAATCAGATGATCCGCGCCGTCATGGTCCCGCGCGAAGCCTTCGCTCCGCTCCAGCCGCTGCCCGCCAACGCCTATGACGATCCGAAGATGTGGATCGCCCGCCCCGACATCGCTCGGGACAATCCGGCCCTCTGGACCCCCGCGGGCGTCAAGGACGCGCCGACCGCGCAAAAAGCGGCGGTTTTCTTCATCCACCCCACCTCCTACATCACCGCGCTGGGCGACGCGCATTGGAACATGCGGCTGGACGACAAGGATTCGCTGAGCACCGCCCGCCGCTTCGTGAAGGAACAGGCCAGCGCCTTCAATGCGGCAGGCGCGATCTGGGCGCCGCGCTACCGTCAGGCCAATTACGGCGCCTTCCTGACCGACAAGCCCGCAGGCGATCAGGCCATCGACGCCGCCTATCGCGACGTTTCGCAAGCCTTCGCCGCCTTCCTCAAGGCCAATCCCACAGGCCCCATCATCCTCGCCGCGCATAGTCAGGGATCGCTCCACCTGCTCCGCCTGATGCGCGATCAGGTCGCGGGCAAGCCCGTCGCGGCAAGGATCGTCGCCGCCTATGTCGTCGGCTGGCCCATCTCGGTCGAAGCGGATCTGCCCGCCCTGGGCCTGCCCGCTTGCGTGAAGCGGGATCAGGCGCGCTGCATCCTGAGCTGGCAAAGCTATGCCGAACCGGCTGATCCCTCCGCCGTCCTCACCCTGTTCGACGCACATAAGAGCCTCACCGGAAAGCCGCGCAAAGGCACCCACATGCTCTGCACCAACCCGCTGACCGGCACGCGCAACGGCGCGGCTCCCGCCAGCGCCAATCGCGGCACGCTCCAGAGCAGGGAGGACGACAAGCCCGCCCTGCTCGTCTCCGCCGCCGTCCCCGCACGCTGCGCGGACAATGGCTTCCTGCTGATCGGGGAGCCGGTGGACATGGGGCCGTTCACCCTGCCCGGCAACAATTACCACGTCTATGACTACAACCTGTTCTGGGCCGATGTGCGCGAAGACGCCCGCGCGCGGTTGGCGGCGTTCCTGAAATGAGCGCCCCCATCCTCACCACCGACCGCGCCGTCTTCCGTGAAGCCTTGCCGCAAGGCGGCCGCCTGATCGGCATGGACGTCGGCACCAAGACCATCGGCCTTGCGCTGTGCGACGCGGGCTGGTCCATCGCCAGCCCCGCCCACACCGTCTCGCGCGGGAAGTTCAGCAAGGACAAAATCGCGCTCGCCGCTTTCATGGACCAGCAGCAGGTGAAGGGCGTGGTCATCGGCCTCCCCCTCAACCTCGACGGCAGCGAAAGCCCACGCTGTCAGGCGAGCCGCGCCTTCGCCCGCAACATAGCGGACCTTGGCCGCCCGATCCTCCTCTGGGACGAACGCTGGTCCACGCAGGCGGTGACGCGCACATTGCTGGAAGCCGACGCCAGCCGCGCCCGCCGCGACGAACTGGTCGACAAGCTGGCGGCAAGCTACATCCTGCAAGGCGCGATAGACGGGCTGATGGCGGGCTTCTAAAGTCCGCGCTGGGGGCGGTTATGGGTGGATGACCGCCAGTGGCCGGAAATGGTCATTGCCCCTGGAACACAAACCTCACCCCATTAACCACCCTCACCCCTCAAACGCCGATATGATCGGACAAGGCCCCTCCTCGCTGGCCCCGCACTCCCGCGCCAGCCGCCGCAGCGACATCCGCGCCGCCTCCAGTTCCGCGATCTTCGCATCCAATGCCGCCAGCCGCTCCGCCGCCAGTTCCCGCGCCCTCGCCCGGTCCTGTCCCGCATCCAGCGTCAGCAATTCCCCGATCTGCTCCAGCGTGAAGCCCGCCGCCTGCGCGCCGCGAATGAATTTCAACCGCCGCACGTCCTGCGCGCCGTATCGCCGCACGCCACCGGCCCGCTCCGGCGTTCCCAGCAAACCGCGCCTTTGATAGAAGCGCACCGTCTCCACCCCGACGCCGCCTTCCTTCGCCAAACCGGAAATCGTCGTCATGCCCTTGACTCCGTACCATGGTACGGAACCTATATGGGAAGCATCCGTATTACGCGCAAGAAAAGGATGCTCATGACCAGCGCCCCGCAAAAGAAGGCCGTCCTCTATCGGATGGTGATGCCCAAACATATCTGCCCCTATGGCATCAACGCGCGCTGGCTGCTCCGGCGGCGCGGCTATGCAGTCGAGGATCACTGGCTCACCACCCGAGAGGAAACCGATGCGTTCAAGGCGCAGCATGACGTCCAGACGACGCCGCAAATCTTCATCGACGGCCGGCGGATCGGCGGCCATGACGACCTGCGCCGCTATCTGGGCCTAAAGGTCCGCGATCCGGGCGCGACCAGCTATGTGCCCGTGCTCGCGGTCTTTGCGGTGGCGGCGCTCCTCGCCCTGTCGATCAGTTGGCTGACCCTGGCGCCGCTCATCGGCATCCTGACGGTCGAGCGTTTCATCGCCGCCGCCATGATGCTGCTCGCCATGCTGAAGCTACAGGATGTGGACCGTTTCGCGACCATGTTCCTGAATTATGACCTGCTCGCCCGCCGCCTGCCGCCCTATGGCAAAGCCTATCCCTTTCTGGAACTGGGCGCGGGCACGCTGATGCTCACCCATTCGCTCAGCTGGCTGTCGATCCCCGTCGCCCTGTTCATCGGCGGCATCGGCGCGGTGTCGGTGTTCAAGGCGGTCTATATCGACGGGCGCGAACTCAAATGCGCCTGCGTCGGCGGCAACAGCAATGTGCCGCTGGGGTTCGTCTCGCTCACCGAAAACGTCATGATGGTGGCGATGGCGCTCTGGATGCTGGCGGGAATTTAAGACCCGGTTCGTTTTGAGCCTGTCGAAAAACGACGGAGCCATTCTCTCCTTTCTCGACTTCGCCCGGAATGAACTCCTATTCCCCATCCCTGCCATAGACATCGGGCAGGAATCCCACGCCATCCTTCCCCGGCGTAGCGGTCAGATAGGTGAGGTAGACCGGCACCGGCTGGGGCAGCGGCCTGTGCTGCTCCGGCTTGTCGGAATCGGTGGTCAGCGCCTTGCCGAAGAACCATTTGCCCAGCCTTGGCGCATCCTCCAGCCGGACACAGCCATTGCTGAACTGCCGCGCGGGCTTGCCGAACAGATCGCGCGAGGGCGTGTCGTGCAGATAAATGCCCAGATCGTTGGGGAACATGAACTTCATCCGCCCCATGGAATTGGCCCGCCCCGGCAGTTCCCGCACGCGCAGTTCCTGCTGCCCGGACGCCACAGCCTGCCAATCGATGCTGCTCTGGTCGAGCTTCTGCGGGTTGGCGCTCCAGTCCGACAAAGCCTCATAGTTCATTTTCCGGAGCGAGGCGCCGTCCAGTATCTTGGGCGCGATCTTGCGCTCGACCAGATCGGGCGGCACGTTCCAATAGGGCTTGAGCGTCGCATAGCGGATCATGCCCGCCATCATCGGCGTCTGGCTTTCCTTCGCGCCGACCACGACCTTCATCGTGCCGTCGAGCTTACCGCCGCTATAATACCAGAGCCGCGCCGAAGCGGCGTCCACCACCACATGCCGCACCCATGGCCCCGGCAACAGCCGCGTCCGCTCCATATTGAGCGCCAGCGCCCGCGCATAATATTTCGGCCCGCGATTGAGCGCCGTCACCGTCTGCGTGCCCGCAATGCCGTCGGGCGTCAGGCCATGGTCGTCCTGAAACGCCTTGACCTTCGCCGCCAGCGCCTTGTCATACCCGCCGCCTGCCGACAGCCCCAGCCGCTCGCGCAGTGCGCCAACGCCCGGCCCCTTCGCGCCCGGTTTCCATTTCAGGCCCGTGGGCACCGCCACATCGGGCAGATTTGCCCATGTCTTGCCATAACCTGCCCGCGCCTTTCGCAATTGCATGTAGAAAGGGCTCATCCAGCCCGCCTGCGCCACATATTCCTCGAATGAGGATGTCACCGCCGCGGCGCGCAATATGTCCGCCGGGCCGGGATCGCGCGGTTCCACTTCGGGGTCCAGATAGCGCATCTTCACCGCCCGCGAAGGCGCCCGCATATCGGCGACCAGCTTCGCGAAACTCTTGGACAGCGCCAGTTCCGCGCGGGCCAGCGCCTTGGGATCGCCGCTGCCGTTCGCGTCCTCGATGGCGCGGCGCAACCCTTTGGGATCGTAGTTGCCGGGTTTCAGCCCATCGGCCTCCGCGCTGTCGATCAGCTTCAGCAGCGCATCCGCCTGCGGCCCCACGGCGTCCTTCTCGACCCACACCGGCCAAAATCCGCGCGGCCCGTAGAAGTCTCGCAGCTTGCCGCCGACCTGCGCGCGGATTTCCGCCGCCACGCTCGATCGCGCGGGGTTTCCCTTCACGGCGGCATCCTGGGCACGCGCAACCGGCGCGACGCCCGCGCTCACCATCAGACCAAGGATCAGGATTGGGACAAAGGAAGGGGCGCGGCGGATATGCCGCGCCCTGAAAGGTCGGGTGATCAGCCGCGTTCTCCCCGGCGGGAAGGCATGGGCGGCGGAGGCGGCGGGCAAGGCGGCCCCTGGATCGCATTATAGATGCCGTCGGCGGTGTAATATCCGTCGATGATACCGTCTCCATCACGGTCTGCCGCGACCGTGCCGGCTATCGCACCCGGCCCCAGCGGCGGCGCTGGCGCTACGGGTTCATCCTTGGTGGAGGCGCAGGCGCTCAAAGCGAGCACCCCTGCGGCGGCCAGAGCCATTTGCCGAATATTCATAGCATCTCCCTGTGGCGTCCGCACCAACGGCGGAAGCCCTACACTACTCAATGCTGCAGGACGCAGCCGACCTCCAACGACCCAGAGGCGGAAAGGATTCCATTACCGAACCGCAATGACGGCGAACGGAGCCTTAACCGAGATCAACCGTTAAAACCCGCCCTATCAGTCCTGCGCCCATTCCGCCGATGCGATGCCTTGCGCGTAGAGAAGCACTGACAAGTCGCCATGCACGATCTCCGCATCGGCCGCCGCCCGCGTCTTGGGCTTGGCATGATAGGCGACGCCCAGCCCTGCTCCCTCGATCATCGGAATATCGTTCGCGCCATCGCCCACCGCCAGAGTCAGCGTCCGGTCGATCCCGCCCGCGATCGCCGCTTCCAGTTCCGCCCGCTTGCGCGCCGCATCCACGATCGGCACCGTCACCGTGCCCAGCAGCGCCCCATCCGCAATCTCCAGCACATTGGCGACCGCGTTGTCGAAGCCGATCTCGTCGGCGACCGGCCCGGTGAAGCGCGTGAACCCGCCCGACACCAGCAGCGTCCGCGCCCCCCGCGCCTTCATCGTTCGGACCAGTGCCTTGGCGCCGCCCATGATGACGACCCGTTCGTCCCGGCAGCGGTCGATGGCCGCATCCTCCAGTCCTTTCAGCAGCGCCACCCGTTCATGCAGCGCGCCCGCAAAGTCCAGCTCGCCGCGCATCGCCCGTTCTGTGATCTCCGCGATCTGCGCCTTGATCCCGGCATAGTCGGCCAGTTCGTCGATGCACTCGACGGTGATCATGGTGGAATCCATGTCCGCGATCAGCAGCTTCTTTTCGCGCCCCTGGGCGGGCTGGACGATCACGTCCACCGCGCCCAGATCGGCGAGAACAGCCCGCGCCGTCACCGGGTCCGCGCCGAAGAAGATGTCCGCCGCCTTGCCCTCGTCCAGCCATGCGCTATCGACCGGCGCGCAACCGGCGACGGAGAGCCGCCCGACCGCTTCCGCAATATCCCCCTGACTCAAGGACGCACTTGCCACTAAGGTCGCGACGAACATGAACACTCCCGATCCCGAAGCGGGCGAATCCCGCCCGCGCGTCGCGCTTATTGCCGGGCCTACCGCCAGCGGCAAGAGCGCGCTTGCCATCGCGCTCGCTCAAACGGCAAACGGCACCGTCATCAATGCGGACGCCAGCCAGGTCTATGCCGACCTGCAAATCCTCTCCGCCCGTCCCGGCGCGGAGGATATGGCGCAGGCTCCGCACCGCCTCTTCGGCCATATCGACGGGGCGGAAGCCTGCACCGCCGCCCGCTGGGCCGCTCAGGCGCGCGCGGAAATAGACCACGCCCATGGCGAAGGCCGCCTCCCCATCCTCGTCGGCGGAACGGGCATGTATATCCGCACCCTGCTCGACGGCCTGGCGCCGGTGCCGGACATCGACCCCGCCATCCGCGAAGCCGTCCGCGCCCTCCCCGTGGCGCAGGCCCATGCCGCCCTCGCGCAGGAAGACCCGGACGCCGCCGCTCGGCTCGCCCCCGCCGACACCACGCGCATCGCCCGTGCGTTGGAAGTGATCCGCTCCACCGGCAAGCCTCTCTCGGAATGGCAAAGGCATAAAAGCGGCGGCATCGCTCACCGCATCACGCTCTCCCCCCTTATCCTCCTGCCTCCGCGCGATTGGCTGATCGCCCGCTGTGACTTGCGCTTCGGGCAGATGGTGGACACCGGCGCGGTCAAGGAAGTCGAAGCTCTCCTCGCCCGCAACCTGTCGCCAGACCTCCCCGTCATGCGCGCCATCGGCGTGCCGGAAATCGCCGCATGGCTGGCTGGGACAATCGACCGCGCCACCATGATGGAACGTGGCCGCATCGCCACCCGCCAATATGCCAAACGCCAATATACCTGGTTCTCCCGCCAGCCCCCGCTCGGCTGGCATCGCGAAATAGGACATATAGATGCAGGATTAATTGCTGAATTAGTAATTAAATTACAACAATGACTGTTGACTTGCCATTTTATATCCAATAGAGGCACCCACCTTGCCTTTCCGCTCATCCGGGCGCAAAGGGCTGCCTCGCACGCAAGGGAAGGATTTCATCGTGGCCGAAAAGAGCGGCGCGGACATTTTGGTTGAATGCCTGATCGATCTGGGCGTCGAAGTCGTGTTCGGTTATCCGGGCGGCGCGGTGCTGCCCATTTATGACGCGCTTTTCAACCATCCGAAGATCCGCCACGTCCTCGTCCGTCACGAACAGGGCGCGACCCATATGGCGGAAGGCTATGCCCGCTCGACCGGGAAGCCCGGCGTGGTGCTCGTCACCTCGGGCCCCGGTGCGACCAACGCCGTCACCGGCATCACCGACGCGCTGATGGATTCCATACCGATGGTCGTCATCACCGGGCAGGTTCCCACGCAGCTGATCGGCACCGACGCTTTTCAGGAAGCGGATACGGTCGGCATCACGCGCCATTGCACCAAGCATAATTATCTGGTGAAAGACCCCGGCAAGCTGGCCGGCGTCATTCATGAAGCGTTCCACATCGCCACTACCGGCCGCCCCGGCCCGGTCGTCATCGACATTCCCAAAAATGTCCAGATCGCGACCGCGCCTTATAAGAAGCCCGAAGGCATCGCCCATGCCAGCTATCGCCCGCAGACCAAGGCGGACGCGAAGGCCATAGACACGGTAGTCGAAATGCTGGCGGCGGCGCAGCGCCCGATCTTCTACACCGGCGGCGGCGTCATCAACTCCGGTCCCGAAGCCACCCGTCTGCTGCGCGAACTGGCCGCCATCACCGGCGCGCCCGTCACTTCGACGCTGATGGGTCTGGGCGCCTTCCCCGCCTCCTCGCCGCAATGGCTCGGAATGCTGGGGATGCACGGCACCTATGAAGCCAATTGGGCGATGAATCAGGCGGACCTGATCCTGTGCATCGGCGCGCGCTTCGACGATCGCGTGACCGGCCGCCTGGACGCCTTCGCACCCAACAGCCGCAAGGTTCATATCGACATCGACCGCAGCTCGATCAACAAGACGGTCGAGGTTGATCTGCCCATCGTCGCCGACGTGGGCAGCGCCATGGCCGACATGATCGCGCTCTGGAAATCGCGGGGCCATCATAGGGCGGACCTGTCCGCATGGTGGAAGCAGATCGACGGCTGGCGCGAAAAGCAAAGCCTCGCCTATCCCGAAAGCCGCGAAGAGATCATGCCGCAGGAAGCGATCGCGCAACTCTACAAGGCGACGCGCTCGGCCAAGGATGTGATCATCACCACCGAAGTGGGCCAGCATCAGATGTGGGCGGCCCAGCATTTCGGTTTCGACGCGCCGAACAAATGGCTGACTTCCGGGGGGCTGGGCACCATGGGCTATGGTTTCCCGGCCGCCATCGGCGCGCAGGTCGGCAATCCCGACAGCCTCGTCATCTGCGTGGCGGGCGACGCTTCGGTTCAGATGAACATTCAGGAAATGGGCACCGCCAGCCAGTATCGCACGCCGGTCAAGCTCTTCATCCTGAACAACGAATATATGGGCATGGTCCGCCAGTGGCAGGAACTGACCTATGAAAGCCGTTATTCCAACAGCTATTCGGACTGCCTGCCCGACTTCGTGAAGCTGGCCGAAGCCTATGGCTGGACCGGCATCCGCATCGAAGGGCCGCAGGAACTGGCGGCGGGCATCCGCCAGATGATCGACACGCCCGGCCCGGTGATCGTGGATTGCCGCGTGGCGAAACTGTCCAACTGTTTCCCGATGATCCCGTCGGGCGCAGCGCATACCGACATGCTGCTCGATCCCAGCCAGGTGTCGGGCAGCCTGTCGGACGAGGCGAAGGCTCTGGTGTGACGCAGCATCTCAAGCTCCGCGTCCATGTAAGCGAGCCCTGGGATTTCGAACGATCCGCGGGCACGGCTGAACTGACGGGCTGGACCATCGATCATATCGATCCGGACAATGAGGAATGGGAAGTGCATCTGGACGAAGGGTTCGATTTCCATGAGCGCCGCATCGGCCGCCTTCTGGCCGGGCCGCGCTATGTGGGCGAGCATCTGACGCGGATGTTCGACGCGGTGGCGGGCTTTCCCGTCCGCCTCGCCTATCGCGATGATGGAGCATGGCACTACGCCTTTGCGGGCATGATCTCACAGCGCCATGAGCGCACAGAAGAACCGGACAACGGAACAGGCATCTGATGCATATCCAGGAAGAACTGAGCGAGCGGCACGTCCTGTCGCTGACGGTCGCGAACGAGGCGGGCATATTGGCCCGCATCGCCGGGCTGTTCACCGCGCGCGGCTATAATATCGACAGTCTGACGGTGGCGGACATCACCACCGATCATGCGATCAGCCGCATCACCATCGTCACCGGCGGCCCGCCCAAGGTGATCGACCAGATCATCGCTCAGCTGGAACGGCTGGTGCCGGTGCACAAGGTGACGGACCTCACCGAAGCCGGTCCCTTCGTGGAGCGCGAGCTCGCTCTGGTGAAGGTTGCGGGCACGGGCGAGGAGCGGATCGAGGCGCTGCGCCTCGCCGATGTGTTCCGCGCCAAGGTGGTCGACACGACCATCGAAAGCTTCATTTTCGAAATCACGGGCACGACGGACAAGATCGACAATTTCGTCGCCCTGATGCGCCAGATCGGCCTGGTGGAAGTCGGCCGCACCGGCGTGGTCGGCCTGACGCGCGGCAAGGAGTTGGCCTGACATTATCGCCCCTCTCCCGCGAGCGGGAGAGGGAGGGGTCCATCGCACCGCGATGGGAGGGTGAGGGCCACCCCGCTCACCACAGCAATCACAGCTCCATCAGGGAGCAAAAGGACAGAAAGAAGGAACGTCACATGAAGGTTTATTACGATCGCGACGCGGACATCGGCCTCATCAAGGGCAAGAAGGTAGCCATTCTCGGTTACGGCAGCCAGGGCCACGCCCACGCCCAGAACCTGCGCGACAGCGGCGTCGCGGAAGTCGCGATCGCGCTCCGCCCCGGTTCCGCCAGCGCCAAGAAGGCCGAAGGCGCGGGTTTCAAGGTTCTGCCCAACGCCGAAGCCGCCGCATGGGCCGACGTCCTCATGATCCTCGCCCCCGACGAGTTCCAGGCTGAAATCTACGCCGCCGACATCCACGCGAACTTGAAGCCCGGCGCGGCGCTCGCCTTCGCGCACGGCCTCAATGTCCATTTCGGCCTGATCGAACCGCGCCCCGACGTCGACGTCATCATGATCGCGCCCAAGGGCCCCGGCCACACCGTCCGCAGCGAATATCAGCGCGGCGGCGGCGTGCCCTGCCTGATCGCCATCCACCAGGACGCGACCGGCAACGCCCATGACATCGCCCTGTCATACGCCAGCGGCGTCGGCGGCGGCCGGTCGGGCGTTATCGAGACCGATTTCAAGGAAGAGTGCGAAACCGACCTGTTCGGTGAGCAGGCGGTGCTGTGTGGCGGCCTGACGCACCTCATCATGGCGGGTTTCGAAACCCTGACCGAAGCGGGCTACTCGCCGGAAATGGCCTATTTCGAGTGCCTTCATGAAGTGAAGCTGATCGTCGACCTGATGTATGAAGGCGGCATCGCGAACATGCGCTATTCGATCTCGAACACCGCCGAATATGGCGATTACCACACCGGCCCGCGCGTCATCACCGACGAGACGAAGGCCGAAATGAAGCGCGTCCTCGCCGACATCCAGCAGGGCAAGTTCGTTCAGCGCTTCATGACCGACATCAAGACCGGTTATCCGGAAATGAAGGCCAAGCGGAAGCTTCAGGCCCAGCACCCGATCGAAAAGACCGGCGAACAGCTCCGCGCCATGATGCCCTGGATCGGCGCGAACAAGCTGGTCGACAAAGACAAGAACTAAATCTGTTCGCGGGAACGATCCGTTTCCGCTTTCCGCACTGGAACAATCAAGGGACGTGGCCTATTCTGGCTGCGCCCCTTGAACGTTTTGGAGAGTTTGCGAAATGCGGAAATATCTGATCCCCGCCGCCGCCCTGGTCGCGCTTGCCGGAGGCTCCGTTGTCGTCGCGCAGCAGATGCCCCCCGCGCCCGGTACAAAGGATGTCTCAAAGGTCACCGGCGGCAACTATGTGATCGAACCCACTCATACGCAGATCGTTTTCGCCTATGACCATATGGGATTCAGCAACAATCTGGGGATCATCGCCCAGCCCACCGGCACGCTGACGCTCGACCCGAAAAATCCTGCCGCCGCAAAGGTTTCGGTCGATATTCCCGTCGCGAACCTCAAGACCGGTGTGACCGAGCTCGACGCGCATCTCATGAAAGCGGATTTCTTCGATGCGGCCAAATTCCCCAAGGCGACCTTCGTGTCGACCGGCGTGAAGGTCGATGGCGATGATGCCGAAATCACGGGCAACCTCACCATCAAGGGCATCACGAAGCCGGTAACGCTGGATGCCGATTTCTACGGCGCAGGCATCCATCCGATGTCCAAGAAGGAGAATATCGGCTTCACCGCCACCACCGCGGTCAAGCGCAGCGATTTCGGCATGAGCTATGGCGTCCCCATGGTCGGCGATACGATCGAGTTGAAGATCGTCGCCGCCTTCGAAAAGCAGTAGGCGGCCATGCGGGCGCTCCCGACGCGGGCGGCGGCATGTCTCATCATGCTGCCGCTCGTTCCGGCGACGCCCGCCGCCACGGCCGGGCTGGATCAGGACCGCTATCCGCCCGGCACCTATGCGGTCGACTCCCATCGCACTCGCGTCCATTTCCAGGTGAAATCGCTGTTTGGCAGTTATCAGGGCGATTTTATCGAGCCTGGCGGCACCGTTGTCATCCACCCGCGCCGTTCCGGCCACGCGGATATCGACATCAGCTTCCCGGTCGATCGCCTCACCACCGGGGACGCCTCCACCGACCAGATGTTGAAGAGCGCGAGTTTCTTCGACATGGATCGCTATCCCACCGTTCGTTTCGCTGCGAACGATGCGTCCATCGGCGACAATAATGTGCTGGCGATTCACGGCGAACTGACCATGCACGGCCAGACCCGCCCGATCGCCATCGCCACCCGCTTCATGGGGCTTGATCCCGATATATTGAGCGGCGCGAAGCCCGCGCTGCGCTTTACCGGCAATGCCGCCGTCAAGCGCAGCCAGTTCGGCATGAGCTATGGCCGCCCTTTCGTCGCCAATCGCGTGGATCTCTCCATCGACGCGACATTCCGGCAGCTATAAGACAGGCAGGCGGGAATAAGGGCAACAGGCGCCGCACAAGAAACGACTGGACGCAACCCGCCGAATGGGGTTATGGCGCTGTTCATGACGCAGCGCGTGCTCCTACCCCTGCTACGACTTACACGCCCTTAGGCGTGATATTTGTGCTGCGCGCCATTTTCATGGGCCGGCAAGACGCCTAAGGGCACCTTCAAGCAAACAGTCGTTCCATCGGGCATGTGAGACACACGCCCGTAGCAGAGAAGTAGCCTTTCCGATGATGCTGACCGATCCTTCCGCCAAATACCGCCCCTTCCCGCAGGTCGACCTGCCCGACCGCCAGTGGCCCAGCCGGATCATCACCGCGCCGCCGCGCTGGCTCTCGACCGATCTGCGCGATGGCAATCAGTCGCTGATCGACCCGATGAATGCGGAAAAAAAGACCCGCTTCTTCGATCTGCTGGTGAAGATCGGCGTCAAGGAAATCGAAGTAGGCTTCCCCTCGGCAGGGGCGACCGAGTTCGACTTCATTCAGGATCTGGTCCGTTCCGACCGTATCCCCGACGATGTGACGCCTCAAGTCCTGACCCAGGCGCGCGAAGATCTGATCGCCACGACCTTTGAATCCCTGCGCGGCGCGAAACGCGCCATCGTCCATGTCTATAATGCGATTTCGCCCGCATGGCGCCGCATCGTCTTTGGCATGGAACAGCCAGAGATCAAGGCGATCGCGGTCCACGCCGCCAAACTCCTGCGCGACAATGCCGCCAGGCAGCCGGATACCGACTGGTATTTCGAATATAGCCCCGAAACCTTCTCCACCGCGGAACTGGATTTCAGCCTGGAATGCTGCGAGGCCGTAATCGACATTCTCCAGCCGACGCCGGACCGTCCGCTGATCCTGAACCTGCCCGCCACGGTCGAAGCGGCAACGCCCAACATCTATGCCGACCAGATCGAATGGTTCTGCCGCCACATTTCGCGGCGCGACAGCGTGGTCATCTCGCTGCACACGCATAATGACCGGGGCACCGGCGTCGCGGCGGCCGAACTGGGCATCATGGCGGGCGCGGATCGCGTGGAAGGCTGCATGTTCGGCAATGGCGAGCGCACCGGCAATTGCGACATCGTGACGGTCGCGCTCAACATGTATTCGCAGGGGATCAATCCCGGCCTCGACTTCTCCGACATAGACGAGGTCATCCAGACGGTCGAATATTGCAACCAGCTGTCCGTCCATCCGCGCCATCCCTATGGCGGCGAACTGGTCTTCACGGCCTTTTCGGGCAGCCATCAGGATGCGATCAAAAAGGGTTTCGCCGCGCAGGAGGTTCGCAACGACGAAATCTGGGACGTGCCCTATCTGCCCATCGATCCCGCCGATCTGGGCCGCAATTACGAAGCGGTCATCCGCGTCAATTCGCAATCCGGCAAGGGCGGCGTCGCCTGGGTCTTGCAGCAGGACAAGGGGCTGAAGCTGCCCAAGCGGATGCAGGCGGATTTCTCGCGAGTTGTGCAGGCTCTGGCCGACCAAAGCAGCCGCGAACTCAATGCCGCCGATATATGGGGGGCGTTCGAGGATCATTACCGCCTGTCCGGCGACCAGCCCTATCGGCTGATCGACTATCATGAAGGCGGCGCGGCGGGCGATCGCATCTTCACCGGCAAGATCGCCTATCAGGGCGGCGAGCGGTCGATTTCCGGGCGCGGCAACGGCCTGCTTTCGTCCGTGCTGGCGGCGCTGCGCGACGAACTGGGTGTCGATCTGGACATCGCCGATTACAGCGAACATGCCATCGGCGCGGGGACGGACGTGGCCGCCGCCGCCTATGTCGAATGCCGCACGTCCGACGGTCGCACGGTCTTCGGGATCGGCACGGACACGGACGTCGCGACCGCATCGGTCCAGGCCGTCCTCTCCGCCGCCAACAGCGTCGCGGGGGGCGCCTGATCGTTACTGATCCGAAATGAAATAGCGATGGGAAAGTGCTTTCCCTTCGCTATTTCGTTCATGGAATCGAATGCCTCTCATTTCGCCAGCGCCTTCAAAACGCTCTCCCACTGCCGCAGAGCAGAAGGAATCCCGCCCACCGGCGCGCGCTCGTTCAGCCCATGGGCAAAGCCGTCCTCCGCCCGCATGAACAGGCTACCCACGCCATAACTCGGTACGCCCAGCGCCCGGAAATGCAGGCTGTCCGTCGCGCCCGCCGACATGCTCGGCATCACCGGTATCCCCGGATCGCGCGCCGTGACCGCCGCTGTCACCGCCTTCACCACATCGACCCGCAGGGGGGAAGCGTCGCTCGCCACCGGATCGCCCAGCGTCGTAAAGGTCGCGCCCGGATCATTGACAGCCTTCACCAGTTCCGCCTTCACGGCATCGACACCGACACCTGGAAAGATGCGGCAATTGACGCTGACCTTCGCGCTCTGCGGCAGGGCGTTCAGCGCATGGCCCGCCTGCGCCATGGTCGCCACGCATGTCGTTCGCACCTGCCCCACAAATTCCGGCCGCGTCGACAATATCTCCGCCGCGTCCTTGTCGCCCGTCTCGGCAAAGCGCTTCATCGCCGCCCCCATATCGCCGCCGATCCGGTCCGCCGATAGCCGCATCGACGCCTCAGTCAGTTCGTTTCGCATCGGCGCGAATTTGTAGGCCGCAATCCGGTCAATGGCTTTGGCCATGCGATAGATGGGATTGCCCGGCGTCGGCGCGCTGGAATGCCCACCCGGATCGGTGAATCCGATCTGGAAATCCGCATAGGTCTTCTCACCCGCCTGCAATTGATACAGAACGGGCTTTCCTTCCTCATCCAGCAATCCGCCGCCGCCATCGCCATTCAGCAGCAGTTCGGCGTCCTTATATTTCACCGCCAGCGCCCGCGTCGTCCGCATATCGGTTTCCTCATCTCCCGACAGCAGCAGGATGATCGTCCGGCGCGGTTTCCATCCTTCTTTCTTAAGGCCCGCAAGCGTGGTCACCATCATGGCGACGTCATATTTATTATCCTCCGTACCCCGCCCGAAAATATAGCCATTTTCCTCGACCGGCACGAAAGGATCGCGCGTCCAGTCCGCCCGGTTCGCCGCCACCACGTCCATATGCCCGATCATCAGCAGCGGCTTCAGCGCCGGGTCCGTGCCCCGCCATGTCGCCGCGAAGGTCGCTGTTTCGCCGATCGGCGTGATCTCTATATCCATGTCGGCAAAACCCGCATCCTTGAGGACGGAGGCATAATAGGCCGCCAGCTTCGGCACCTCCCCTGCGCCCTCCACCGTGCGGAAGGCGACGGATTTCATGAGCACGGCCTTTGCAAGGGCAATGTCCGGCGCAGCCAAGGCGGCAGGTGCCGCCGCAGCCACACTGCCCGTGAGTGCCAGCAAGCCGATCCCCACGCGTCCCTTGTCCATCATGTCTCTCTCCCTTGCCAACCTGTATTACTCATGTGGCACGGTGAAGCAGGGACGCCAATGCTCTTTGAAGCCCTTGAAAGAATTGTTTGCGCGTAATCATCGAGACCATGTCCGATATAACGGGCATGACGCTCCACTATCGCAGCTTCGGCTTTCAGGTGCTCGCCGGCATGGCCGTGGGCCTTTTTCTCGGCCTCGTCGCGCGGCAGATCGGCGCGGGGCCGGATGGCGATCTGAATACACTGGCGCAGGCGCTTCAGACCACCGGGTCGGCCTTTGTCGCCTTACTGAAAGCCGTAGTGCCGCCGCTCGTCTTCGCGGCCATCGTCGCCTCCATCGCCAATTTGCGGGCGCTCGACAATGCGGCACGGCTAGCGGGACAGACGCTGCTCTGGTTCGCGATTACTGCCCTGATCGCGGTCGTCATTAGCCTGGCCCTCGGCCTGCTCATTCAGCCCGGCGCGGGTCTGCATGGCGCCACCCTGCCCATCGGCCAAACAAGCACACGCGGGGGGTGGCTCGATTTCCTCAAGGGCCTGCTCCCAACCAACAGCCTGGCCTTGGCCGCGGATAGCAAGAGCGCGGACGGGATCGTCACCACCACTCTTTCCTTTAATATCCTGCAACTGCTGGTCATTTCCATCGCCATCGGTCTCGCAACATTGAAGGTAGGCGACAAGGCCGAGCCCTTCCTTACCTTCGTCCGTTCCCTGTTGGCCGTGGTGCGCGCGATCCTCGGCTGGATCATCCGCCTGACGCCGATCGGTTCCGCCGCGCTGATCGGCACGGCCATCGCGACTTATGGCTGGGACGCACTGGCCCAGCTTGGCACATTCGCCGCCGCCATCTATCTCGGCCTCGCGCTTGTACTGCTGGTGATCTATCCGCTGCTGCTCGCCGCCAACGGGCTTAAACCCCTACCCTTCTTTGCAAAGGCTTGGCCAGCGATCCAGCTTGGCTTCGTATCCCGCTCCTCGGTCGGCACATTGCCCGTGACCGAAGCCGTCACCGAACGCATAGGCGTCGAAAAAGCCTATGCCGCCTTTGCCATCCCGCTCGCATCCACCACCAAGATGGATGGGTGCGCCTCAATCTATCCCGCGCTGGCAGCGATTTTCGTCGCGGGCTTTTATGGCATTCCGCTGCATGCCATCGACTATGTGCTGATCGTCATCGTGTCCGTGATCGGATCGGCCGCCACAGCGGGACTCACGGGCGCCATCGTCATGCTGACGCTCACCCTGTCAACGCTCGGCCTGCCGCTGAAGGGCGCAGGACTGCTGCTCGCCATCGATCCGATTCTCGACATGGGCCGCACCGCTGTCAATGTCGCGGGACAGGTGCTGGTCGCCACCATCGTCGCAAGGCGCGAGGGCATATTGGACGAGAACGCTTATTATGGAGTAGCAGCCCAGCCCGCGTTGGAATCTGGCTGATCGTCTTGATCGTTGCAGGAAGGGAAAAAATTGCCCACTGAGACCGGCATGACTCATCAGGTTCACATCATCGGCGGCGGTCTCGCCGGATCGGAAGCGGCATGGCAATTGGCGCAGGCAGGCGTGAAGGTGCGTCTGTCCGAAATGCGCGGCTCCGGCGACATGACTCCGGCGCATCAGACCGAAGGACTGGCCGAACTCGTCTGCTCCAACAGCTTCCGCTCAGACGATGCGGACAAGAATGCCGTGGGCCTGCTGCATCAGGAGATGCGCCGCCTGAGCTCGCTCATCATGGCGCAGGCGGACCTTGCCAAAGTGCCCGCCGGATCGGCACTGGCCGTGGATCGCGACATCTTTTCGGGCGGTGTCACCCGTGCCCTTACCGAGCACCCCAATGTGGAGATCGTGCGCGAACGGATCGACACGCTCCCGGTTCAGGGCATGACCATCGTCGCCACCGGCCCACTGACCGCTCCTGGCCTTGCCATCAGCATCGGCGCGGCGGCCGGCATGGATCATCTTGCCTTCTTCGATGCTATCGCGCCGGTCGTCCATTTCGACAGCATCGACATGGGCCAATGCTGGATGGCCAATCGCTGGGACAAGATCGGCCCCGGCGGCGGCGAGGGGAAAGACTATATCAACTGCCCCATGAACAAGGAGCAGTATCAGGCCTTTGTCCAGGGATTGCTCGACGGCGAAAAGGCCGACTTCAAGGATTGGGAAAAGGACACCCCCTATTTCGAAGGCTGCATGCCGATCGAAGTGATGGCTTCACGCGGGCCCGAAACGCTGCGCCACGGCCCGATGAAGCCGATGGGCCTCGACGATCCCCGCACGGGCCGCTGGCCCTATGCCGTGGTGCAGCTGCGGCAGGATAATGCATCGGGCACGCTCTGGAACATGGTGGGCTTCCAAACCAAGCTCAAACATGGTGCCCAAATCGACCTTTTCCGCACCATCCCTGGCCTGGAAAAGGCGGAGTTCGCGCGCCTTGGTGGCCTGCACCGCAACACCTTCATCCAGTCACCCAAATTGCTGGATGCGACACTGCGCCTGAAGAATGCCCGGCATATCCGTTTCGCCGGGCAGGTGACCGGCTGCGAAGGCTATGTCGAAAGCAGCGCCATCGGCCTGCTTGCCGGACGGTTTGCGGTGGCCGAGCTGCTGGGCCGCCCGCTTACTCCATTACCCGCCGATACGGCTTTGGGCGCGTTGCTGGGCCATGTGACGGGCAATGTCGAAACGGCGGACTATCAGCCGATGAACGTCAATTTCGGTCTGTTCCCGCCGCTGGAAGATGTGAAAAAGAAACAGCGCAAGGAAGCCATGACCGCGCGCGCCCGCGCCTCGCTCGGCCAGTGGCTGAACGCAGAGCTTCAACCCGCCTGAACCATCAGCACTTGCATTTGGGTTTGGGTGATCGCTTAGGCGCGGTCGCGGCGAACTCGGCAGGTGTCAGCTTGCCGTCCTTGTCTGCGTCCGCGGCGCCGAAACGATCCGAAGTCGCCACGGCCCATTCCTCGAAGGACAACAGATTGTCGCCATCCTTGTCCAGCGCCTTGAACGCCTTCACCCGACTGCCCATCATCTCGATGCGTGTGATGACGCCATCGCGGTTGCGGTCATAGCGGGCGAAGCGTTTCTGCTCGCGGCTCTGCGGGCTGGCTTCTCCGGGCATAGGCGGCGCTTTTCCTACAGCGCCAGGATCACCCTCCGGCAATTCCTCGACCTCGGGCGGAGGTGGCGGGCCGATCAATGCCTGAGGCAAAGGCGCGTTCCCTGCTTGCCCCTGCCACCAGAACAACCCGCCCGCCACCAGCAGCAGCGCCGCCATCCCGCCCGCCAATAACCTGGTCATATCCCCCTTGATCCCCTTCCCGCTATCTGCCGATAAGGGCAATTCGCAAGAGCCTGAACGCAAGCCCACGCGATATTCCGGCGGAAGCGCCCCGCCCTTTCATCACATCCTCCCGCGCGAGGGTAGCGAGTATCCGCAAAGGCTTCCATGTCGGCGGCCCCTTCATCGCGGCCAGATCAAACCGCTCCTCGCGCGCCAAAGCAATCGCAGCACCCCTTAGCGCATCGTCCCCGACATGGCCTGCCAGATCCCATAACGCCCATAATCGCCCGGCAGCGATCAACCCCTCTGGTTTATCCTTCACGCCCGCCAACGCCCGGAACAGTCCACCGCCCCTGCCCTCCGCATAAACGCGCAGCAAATCGCGGTCGATCTCCGGTTCCACCACCACCACTTCCCAGCCATCGATCATGGCCGACAGACCGGGCATCGTCATCGCGCCGGTTTCACGCAGCAGATCGACATCGGGATCGCCCTTGCCCTTTAGCCCTGCCTCGTCGGCGATGACATCGTTCCACCAGACGAGCCGCATCTGACCAATGGCAGGTTCGGTCGTGGTTCGCGCAATTTGTGCAAGCCGCGCATCAAAGGCCCATAATGCATGATGGCGTACTTTCATGTCCCCAGCATGGGCGCAGAGCAACGCCGCCAGCGGCGTCACGCCCTTTTCGCTGTCATGCATCGCCTCATCCGTCCTTACAGAAAATATGCAGGTTATCGATCCTTTAACCACAGATCTCATACAGGTTCTAATCAGATTGCCCGGATAGTGGGCATGATATCCGGGGTGGGTTTGCATGAGTGATTGCGAAACGATGAGCAAGAACAATCATGGCGGGGGCGCGCTCAAGCAGGGGTTTCTGGCGCGTCTGTTGCGAAATCAGGCTGGCAATGCGCTGATGATCGTGGCCGCCGCTGTCATTCCATTGCTGGGTCTGGTCGGCGGCGGCATCGACATGAGCCGCCTCTACCTGACCCAGGCGCGTTTGCAACAGGCCTGCGACGCCGGGGCGCTGGCGGGCCGAAAGGAAATGGGCGCAGGCGCATGGTCGGCGAACAGCGGTAAGCCTGATACGGTCGCGCTCCAGCTGTTCGACGCCAATTTCGGCTCCAACCCCTATGGCACCACCGGCACCACGCGCAGTTTCGTCGAGAGCAATCGGAAAGTCACCGGCACCGCATCCGTGACCGTGCCGATGACGGTCATGCGGGCGCTGGGCATATCCTCCAAAACGCTGAGCACGACCTGCGAAGCGGAAATGCGGATTCCCAATACCGACGTGATGTTCGTGCTCGACGTCACGGGTTCAATGGCCAGCAAGGCCAACAGCAGCGATAGCCTCTCCAAGATCGACGGCCTCAAGAAAGCAGTGAAGTGCTTCTACGAGGCACTGGCCAAGCAGGACACCGATGCCGATTGCGGATCGACTCCGACCGGCAGCAACAGTTCGACAGCCCAGTTACGCTTCGGTTTTGTGCCCTACAGCGTTAATGTGAATGTCGGCAAGCTGCTGAAAAATGACTGGATAGCGGACAACTGGACCTATCAATCGCGCACCTATGCTTGGAATGGCACAACTTACAACACTAGCACTAGCGAAGGCTCATGGACCAAGGTTTCGGGAACGGTCGTATCCGATACTGTTTCCGGCCAAAGCAGCTGCAATATTCCCGCCGACACTTTTCTGCAGACGACGTCTAGCAGCGAATCTTCAAGCACAGCTACCGACGGCACGGTCACGATAAGAACTACTACAACGCGTATCAGCAATGGCATCGATTACGACGACAAATGCTCAAGCTCCAGCAACAAGAACAAAAAAACCTATAGTTATGACAGAACAATCTATACGGTTTATAAGGAACAAAAGGTCGACACGACAACCAAAACGCCACGCTATATCTATACCTATCAGCCAGTCAGCTTCCCTGTCGCCAGCCTGAAGGCGGGTGGAACAGACAACAGCCAGTGGAACGGCAGCATAACCCTGCCCGTCGGGACAGGAGGCGCAAACAGGTCCATCGCATGGAATGGCTGCATCGAGGAACGGAAAACCGTTCGCGCAACCTCCTATTATCCCATTCCCTCCGGCGCCTACGACCTGGATATCGACATGGTACCGAGCACTTCGGACAGAGACACGCAATGGGGCCCTCTGCTCCCCGGCGCGCAGTTTAACCGAAACACGTATGAAAACCTCGAATCGACCAATGCCTCCAGCAGCATGAGCGCCACCTGCCCGACGGAAGCAAAGAAGTTGCAAGTCTGGGCGTCGGCTTCTTCGTTCCAAGCCTATGTCAATTCGTTAACGCCCTCCGGCACGACCTATCATGACATTGGGATGCTCTGGGGCGCCCGACTCGCATCGCCTACCGGCATCTTCAGAAGCGAAAACGCCGCGACACCCACGGGCGGACAGATCGAACGGCACATCATCTTCATGACGGATGGCGAAACGAACAGCGGCGTCGAGGAACCCACGGCTTATGGCATCCATAAGTTGGACCGACGGCAAACCAGCGAAACTATCGCGCCGACGGATCCCGACACCGACGCGCAGGTAAATGCCCGCTTCACCGCTCTGTGCAGTGCGGCCAAAAACAAGGGCTTCACCGTTTGGACCATTTATTTCGGCGTAACGGTCACGAACAGTTCCTCACAGCCTGTCAAGGACACTGCTGCTCGGCTGCAAAACTGTGCTTCCGACGCCCAACATGCCTTTACGGCCGCCAACTCCACGACCCTCATCAATAATTTCAAGGACATCGCCGATAACATCTCCCAACTGAGGCTAACGCAATGAGGCACGCTCTTCATCACCTGCGCGCCCATCATGCGGGCGTGACCATCGTGGAATTCGGACTGATCGCGCCAGTATTCTGCTTGCTGCTGATGGGCGCGATGGACCTTGGCCATTCGCTCTACATGCAAAGCGTGTTGCAGGGTGCGCTGCAAAAGGCCGCTCGTGACAGCACGCTTGAAAGCGCCTCGGAGGCCACCCGCCGCCAGTTGATCGATGACGACATCGAGCAGCAGGTACTGAAACTCGCCAATAATGCGACCGTGCAGATCACACGAACCTCCTTCCGTGACTACGCAAGGGCCGCCAACCGGACCAAGGAACCGTTCACCGACACGAACGGCAGCGGCACCTGCGACGCGGGCGAGCCCTATGACGACCTCAACAACAGCGGTTCATGGGATATCGACAATGGCCAGAACAATTCGGGCGGAGCGAAGGATGCGGTGCTGCTTTCCGCCAACGTCTCCTATCCGCGCCTCTTTCCCATGGCGAAGCTGGCGGGGCTGCCCATCAATGTCACTATGAACGCCAGCACCCTATTGGTGAACCAGCCCTATGGTGAACAGAAAGCCGTCACGACAAGGAATTGCCCATGATCGCAATGCGCCTGCGGCATAGAGTCGGACGGATCGCACAACAGCTGCACGCTCTGCGGAGGGATGCAGGCGGCGTAGCGATGGTTGAATTTGCGATGTGCCTGCCCTTTGTCGTCACCATAACCATGGCAGGAACGGAACTCGCCAATTACACGACGACAAAGATGCGGATAAGCCAACTTGCGCTGATGGTGGCGGACAATGCTTCACGCATCGGATCGGGCACCATGAACGCCAAGACGATCAGTGAAACGCAGATCAACGGCCTATTGACTGGCGCCGGCCTGCAATCAGGACGCCTCGACCTGTTCCAGAACGGCCGAGTCATCCTCGCCAGTCTGCAGCCTTCGAGCACTCCCGACAAATTCGTCGTCAAATGGCAGCGTTGTCGAGGAGTGAAGGCAGTTACGTCCAGCTACTATACGGCCACCAACACCACCAATCCCGCCCTTCCAGCCAGTGGCGACATGGATGACATCACTGCCAATGGTCAGCGCATCACGTCCCCATCGAACGGCGCGGTGATGTTCGTGGAGATAGATTATACATATCAGCCGCTCATCAGCCTGGATTTTCTGCCCGGCATAAATCCCACGATAAAGGATGTCGCTGCGCTCACCGTGCGCGACAATAGAGATTATGCAGGCGGGACTAGCGGGATTTACAATGCCGAAAACGCATCGCGATCACTCTGCACGCAATATAGCGCCACCTAATGTCCCAGCCAAATCACCCCTCCCTTGAAAGGGAGGGGTGGGATTTTAGTCGCTCTACTTCCTATAGCATACCTTCTTCACCGCCTCGACCACGCGTCCGGCGTCGATCAGCGCGGCTTTTTCGAGGTTGGCGGCATAGGGGAGCGGCACATCCTCATTGGTGACACGCAGCACCGGGGCGTCGAGGTCATCAAAGCCCTGCTCCATCACCACAGCGGCAATCTCCGAGGAGATCGAACAGACCGGCCAGCCTTCCTCGACCACTACCAGGCGATTCGTCTTCTTGAGGCTCGCAAGCACCGTCGCGGTGTCGAGCGGGCGCAGGGTCCGCAGATCGATGACTTCCGCCTCGACACCCTCGCCTGCCAGCGTCTCAGCCGCTTCCAGCGCCAGGCCGACGCCGATGGAATAACTGACCAGCGTCACATCCTTGCCCGGCCGCATGATCCGCGCCTTGCCGATGGGCAGAACATAATCATCCACCTTGGGCACGTCGAAGCTGCGACCATAGACCAGCTCGTTTTCCAGGAACACGACCGGATCGTCCGACCGGATCGCCGCCTTGAGCAATCCCTTGGCATCCGCCGCATCATAGGGCGCGATCACGATCAGGCCCGGCACCGCCGCATACCATGGTCCATAATTCTGGCTGTGCTGCGCCGCCACGCGGCTCGCCGCGCCATTGGGACCGCGGAACACGATCGGACAACGCATCTGGCCGCCGGACATGTAATTGGTCTTGGCCGCCGAGTTGATGATGTGGTCGATGGCCTGCATGGCGAAGTTGAACGTCATGAACTCGACGATAGGCTTGAGCCCGCCCATGGCCGCACCCGCACCGATACCGGCAAAGCCATATTCGGTGATCGGCGTGTCGATGACCCGCCTATCGCCGAACTCCTCGAGTAGGCCCTGCGTCACCTTGTAGGCGCCCTGATATTCGGCGACTTCCTCGCCCATCACGAAGACGCGCTCGTCCGCGCGCATTTCCTCCGCCATCGCGTCGCGCAGCGCCTCGCGCACCGTCGTCTTCACATATTCAGTGCCTTCGGGCAGGTCCGGGTCGGCAATGGTCGCCTGCGCCTGCGTGGCCAGTTTGGTTGTGCCGCTTTCCGCCTTCTTCGGCGCTTCAGGCGCGGCATCGGATTTGGCAGGCGGCGCGCTCTCCTCCGCCTTGGGCGCGGCTTTTGCGCCTTCGCCGCCCTCGCCCGCCATTTCGGCGATGACGGTTCCGACCTTCACCCCTTCGGTCCCTTCGGCCACGACAATCTTGCCAATCTTGCCTTCATCGACTGCTTCGAATTCCATCGTCGCCTTGTCGGTCTCAATCTCGGCCAATATGTCGCCGGACCGCACCTCATCGCCTTCCTTCACCAGCCACTTGGCCAGCGTGCCTTCCTCCATGGTCGGCGACAGCGCCGGCATCTTGATTTCGATACCCATTAATATTGCTCCACCAGCACGTCGGTATAGAGTTCGCTCAGTTCAGGTTCGGGCGAGCTTTCCGCGAAATCCGCTGCGTCGCTGACGATCTTGCGGATGTCCTGATCGATCTTCTTGAGTTCCTCCTCGCTGATACCGGCGGCTTCCAGATGCTTCTTCGCGCCTTCGATGGGGTCTGACTTCTCCCGCACCTCCTGCACTTCCTCGCGCGAGCGATATTTGGCGGGATCGGACATGGAATGGCCGCGATAGCGATAGGTCTTCATCTCAAGCAGGATCGGCCCATTGCCATCCTTCACCCATTTTAGCGCATCTTCGGTCGCGCCGCGCACCGCAAGCACGTCCATGCCGTTTACCTGAAGCCCCGGAATGCGGAAGCTCTCGCCACGGCGATACAACTGATCCTCGGCCGACGAGCGGTTGACGCTGGTGCCCATGGCATATTGGTTATTCTCGATCACGAAGATGATCGGCAGCTTCCACAGCTCGGCCATGTTGAAGCTTTCATAAACCTGACCCTGGTTGGCCGCGCCATCGCCGAAATAGGCGACGCACACACCGCCATCGCCATTATATTTATGCGCGAAGCCCAGCCCCGCGCCCAGCGACACCTGCGCGCCCACGATGCCGTGCCCGCCATAGAATTTGTGATCGACGCTGAACATGTGCATCGATCCGCCCTTGCCCTTGGAAATGCCGGCCTCCCGGCCCGTCAGTTCCGCCATGATGAGCTTGGGATCGATGCCATAGGCGAGCATGTGGCCATGATCGCGATAGCCGGTGATAACGCTGTCCTTGCCCGGCTCCAGCGCCGACTGGATGCCCACCGCAACCGCTTCCTGGCCGATATAGAGGTGACAGAAACCGCCGATGAACCCCAGGCCGTAAAGCTGTCCCGCCTTCTCCTCGAACCGGCGGATCAGCACCATCTGGCGATAGAATTCCAGCAGTTCTTCCTTACTCGCCTTATAATCAACAGGCTCTTGCGGACGCAGCCGGTTATGATCCGCCCCGGCTGGGGTTTCCGCTTTCTTCGCTCTGGCGCGGGAAGGACGCGGCATGGTTGGTTTCGCCAAGGCTTATATCCTTTTGCGTGGGTATATGAAAGGAATGCCGATATAGCGGCAGAAAGCGGCGGATTGCAACGCCGCAAGCCATGCTTTGAACCGCCGTTCAGTTCAGCGGAACGACCACTTCATCGTGATGGATGACGCCAAGCTGGCGGCGGATCAATTCATCGCTGAGGTCCGGGTCAACTCGGCGCGGATCGAGCAGGTCGACCCGATTCCGCAATTCCTGCCGATGCGTTTCCACCTTCTTCAGTTCGGTGCGCGCATCGCGCAACTGACGAGTGTAATCGCCCCATGCCAGCACGCCGTTGGAACCCAGCACGACATAACCCGCGAACAGGATGAGCAACAGCACCGCGATCGCCGGACCGAAAGCCGAAAAGAGCAGGAGACGAAGCTTCGCGATATGCGCCATAGCACTGATGAATCACAGGAAAGGGCAGGCCGCAAGCAAAAAACGCCGAGCTTGCGGCCAACCGTCGGAATATAGATTCAGCGGAAGATGGAACGGCCTGCAAACACGGCCACATCGCCCAGCTCTTCCTCGATACGGATCAGCTGGTTATATTTGGCGAGCCGGTCGGAACGGGCCAGCGAGCCGGTCTTGATCTGCCCGCAATTGGTCGCGACGGCCAGATCGGCGATGGTCGCGTCCTCCGTCTCGCCCGAACGGTGCGACATGACGGCGGTATAACGCGCGCGATGCGCCATATCGACGGCCGCCAGCGTTTCCGTGAGCGTGCCGATCTGGTTCACCTTCACCAGCAGCGAATTGGCCAGCCCCTTGCCAATGCCCATGGACAGTCGCGCGGGATTGGTCACGAACAGGTCGTCGCCAACAAGCTGGACCTTGCCCCCGATCTTGTCGGTCAGCGCCTTCCAGCCTTCGAAATCATCCTCGCTCATGCCGTCCTCGATCGATTTGATCGGATAGTCCGCGCACAGCGCGGCCAGATAATCGGCCATTTCCGTGGGACTTAGCGACAGGCCCTCGCCGGAAATCTCATATTTGCCGTTCTTGAAGAACTCGGTCGCCGCGCAATCCAGCGCCAGCACCACATCGTCGCCCGGCGTATAGCCCGCCTTCTCCACGCTCGTCATTATGAAGTCGAGCGCGTCGCGGGTGGAGGCCAGGTTCGGGGCGAAACCGCCTTCATCGCCCACCGCCGTCGCCAGCCCCTTATCGTGCAGGCCCTTCTTCAGCGTATGGAAGATTTCCGAACCGATCCGCACCGCGTCGGCAATGCTTTCCGCACCGACCGGCATCACCATGAATTCCTGGAAGTCGATCGGATTGTCGGCATGTTCGCCGCCATTGATAATGTTCATCATCGGCACCGGCAGCACATGGGCATTGACGCCGCCGACATAACGATAGAGCGGCAGGCCCCGCGCGTCCGCGGCGGCCTTCGCGGTGGCGAGGCTGACGCCCAGGATCGCGTTCGCGCCAAGGCGGCTCTTGTTCTCCGTGCCGTCGAGCGCGATCATCGCCGCGTCGACTTCGGCCTGATCTTCCGCGTCGAGGCCGATGATCTGCTCGGCAATCTCGTCGTTCACGGCAGCGACAGCGGCCAGAACGCCCTTGCCCATATATTTCGACGCATCGCCATCGCGCTTTTCTACGGCTTCATAAGCGCCGGTCGAAGCTCCCGAAGGCACGGCCGCGCGGCCGAAGCTGCCATCCTCCAGCATCACATCGACTTCGACGGTGGGATTGCCCCGGCTATCCAAAATCTGACGGGCATGAATGTCGAGAATGGCGGTCATGGTCGCTCCTGAAATGCTGTGCGGCGGCTTTTCGCGCTCCGCTTAGCCAGCACCCGTCCTCTTTGCAATGCGGGGGGTTGCAACAGCGGCAAAAATGCCGATGCTCGAAATGGTAACGGCAACGGAACTACAGGCGACCGCCAAGCATTAGCATGCTACGGCATTTCCACTTGGTGATCCGGACCTCTGCCCGACAACCTGATGTGAAGGGAGACAATCGACCATGGCCGACACGCCCCAGACCCCTGCCAAGACAGGCACGAAAACCGCCGCAGCCAAGACATCGAAGGCGAAAGCGGCCAAGGCTTCCGCTTCCGGCGTCGCGCCCGTAAAGGCTGCCCCGGTCAAGAAGGCCGCCACGCGCAAGCCGCCCGCCGTCAAGACGAAGGATACCGGAACCAAGGGCTGGAGCGCACAGATCGCCCCTATCAAGGCGCAGGCGGAAAAGGCGGCCAAGGGTGCCAAGGACAAGCTGAACGCCGTCGACTGGAAGGCCCATATCGATCCGCTCAAGGAACAGGCGGGCAAGACCGCCCGCTCCGCCGCCACCGTGGCGAAGGACCAGACCGGATCGGCCATGCAGGGACTTGCCAAGCTGATTTCCGAAACGGCGGGGACAGTGGACGCCAAGCTGGGCCCCCAATATGGCGATTATGCCCGCCACGCAGCCGAATCGGTCGCCAACACCGCCAATTCGCTCGACAGCAAGGATGTAGATCAGCTCATGAGCGAAGCGCGCGATTTCGTGCGAAAAAGCCCGGCCGTGGCCATCGGCGCGGCTGCGGTGGTCGGCTTCGTATTGATGCGTCTCGCCAAGGGATCGTCCGACGACGCCTGAAAAGGCATGGCACACACTAAAGGCCCTGACCAGAAGGGGCGCCAAAGAGGGCGGAGAAACCATTGACCCAGGAACCGGCGGAAACGGTGGAAACGCCGCAGACCGATGGGCAGGACGAGTCTGTCCGCGATAGCATTGCGCGCCTTTACGCCGATGGCCGCGCCTATGCGGAGGCGGAGATCGAACGGCAGAAGCTGCGCGCGGGCATAGCTGCCGCGGGCGCGCGCGATGCTGCCATATTGGGCGCCGTCGCCCTGATGCTGTTGTTCGGCGTTGTGGTCGCCTCGCTGGTAGGGCTGATTTTCGGCCTTGCGCCCGCGCTTGGGCCGCTGGGCGCGACCGGCGCGGTTCTGGGCGGAACGCTGCTGGTCATCCTGCTCTTGCTGTTGCTGGCCAAGGCGCGGATCGGACGCATGAAAAGGGCGATGAAGCCATGAGCCGCGAAGCAGCCTATCGTGAGGCCATCCAGCAAGCCGAAGAAAAGAAGGCTCAGTTCCTGCTTTCCGCCGGTGCCGCGAAAGCGCGTGTCGCGCCAGCTCGTCTGAAGCAGGATGCCAAGGACAAGGTGGTTTCGGTCGCGATGGATGGGGCGGCCAAAGTGGGGCAGCATCCGGTCGCCGCAGGAGCGGGGCTGACTGCCTTCCTTCTCTATCTCGCCCGGCGTCCGTTGGCGGCACTTTTCCGCCGCCTGCACGTTCGTTTTAAAAATCGCAATCCGGAGAATGAAGATGGCTGATATCCGCGCTCAACTTACCCGTGCTCGCGAAGCGGCGAACGATATGGCCGAAAGCGCGACGGAGCGGCTGCGTGACACGCGCGACAATGCCAACGAAGCCTATGTCACATCGCGTGAACGAGCGAGCGCCGCCTATGCCGACGCCCGCGATCGCACGCAAAAGGCCGCCACGCGCGCCAATGAAATCATTCAGGAACATCCCGTGACCGCTGTCGCGGGCGCCGTTGCCGTCGGCGCGGTCGTTGCCTGGATGTTCCCCAAAAGCCGCAAGGTGATGAAGGCACTTCCCGGCCTGGCGATCACGGCGGGAGGACGCGTGCTGGAAGCGGCGGCGGCCGCCCGCGCTTCCACCACGGAAAATGTCGATATCGCAAAAGGTAACGCAACCAGCGCCCTCCTCTCCGCAAAGGACAGCGCGGAGGAAGCGTTCCACGCCGTGAAGGAAACCGCCAGCGAAGCACTTCAGACCGCCCGGGACAACGCGGCCGAATTTGCGGCCCACGCCCGCGCAAGCGCTTCAGCCGCAGATTTGCCCGGCAAGGCATCGCGCCTCGCCGATGAGATGATCGCCCTCGTCGCGACCAAGGCCGACGCGTTCAGCGACGCCCTCAAATCGCGATTGCCCAAAAGGTAATCGCACCGGCCGTGAATGCACGCACCGACCGCCCACTTTCCCTTGGAGGCGCAGGAGAGCGCTGCTAAGCCCGCCCAAATCCATGAGGAGCCAAATCCAGGAAGGGAAGGTCATGAGCAAGCTGCATCTCGTGATGGGCGGTCGCGTCAAGAATCCCCAGACGCTTGAGTTCGAGGATCTGGGCGCCATCGACATCGTCGGCGTCTACCCCGACTATGCCAGCGCCGAAAGCGCATGGCGCGGCGCGGCGCAACGCACCGTGGACGATGCGGAAATGCGCTATGTGATCGTGCACCTGCACCGTCTGCTGGAACCGGAACTGCCCAAATCCACGTAGGCGCTCGGGTAAAAGCATCAGGCCACCAAAGGCATAGTGGATAGTTAGGGACTGCCCGCTTGTGACGAGCGATTATGCTAAAACCGTCGCTACCCACACTTTGCGGTTCAACTATCTACCGTTCGCGTTGCAGCGATGAAAATCAGCGAACCGACTACAAGCCTGAGAAATGCCGCTAGCGTCATTACAAAGGCTGCTCCCGGCTCCGCGCGAAATAGCTCCCTGTTGCGAACAGGGCGACAAATCGCCCCATCAAGGTAGCCACGCCACGGCTCTGCCGCGTAAACTTGTATGTCATATATGAAGAGGCAACAGAACTGCCACCAACCGACACGCATAAGAGGACTGCAATCCAAATCTGCGTGCTAGGACGCATCACTATTTCGAGTGCTGGTTCCGATTTAAATCATATCTCACGACCTTTGGTCAGCTTTGGATATAGCGGGGCTCGGACGTAAATGGCGAAAATTGGCCGAAACTGCCGTCACAAAACCGCAGCTAACGCCTCGCTCAATTCACCAGCTGATGCCGCTTCCTGAAGCGCCACCGCAACAAAGGCCGCGTCAGCGCCAGCCCCACCAGAAAACCACCAATATGGGCTGCCACCGCGATCTGGCCCAGATCGCCCATGCCGCCAGCCGTCGCGATACCGATCATCAACTGAATCGCGATCCAGCCCGCCGCCAGCCACAACACCCGCACCATATTGGCCGAAAACGGACCGATCCGCCGCACATTCTGCTGGCTGTAAAGCAGCGAATAAGTGGCGACGACCGCGGAAATCGCGCCGCTTGCACCCACCATCGGATTCGTGGTGCCGGGATCGACCGCCCATTGCACCAACGTGGCGCCATAAGCGCCCGCGACATAGAGGATCAGTGTCCCCCAGCGGTCCAGCACATGCTCCACCTGCCGCCCGCAAAAGACCAGCATCAGCAGGTTGAAGCCGATATGCAGCCAGCCCGCATGGATCAACGTGCAACTAAGCGGCGTCAGCCACGCAGGCACGGCCCATATGCCGTCGAGAAGATGGGAATCGCCGATCCGGGCAGGAATAAACCCGCCCATGATGGCGGCATTGTCTACCTGTCCCGTCAGATACAGCAGCAGGAACGCGGCGAAAGTGATCGCCGCGATCCCATTGGTCATGCGACCGATCGGCGGTTTCACGAGATCAGAGGAACGCGATTTTGTCGACAAGGTAGAATTTGTCGCCCGACGGGACAGACACCTCCACTTCATCGCCAACCTCACGACCGATCAGCGCCCGGCCCAGCGGGCTATTATAACTTATCATGCCAATCCTGGCGTCTGCCTCGGCCTGGCCCACGATCTGATATTTGACGGGCTTGTCATCCTCGTCGAGCAGCGTAACTGTCGCGCCGAAGATCACCCTGTCGCCAGACAGCGTTTTCGGGTCGATAACCTGCGCGCGGGAGAGTTTGTCCTCCAGATCGGCGATGGTGGCTTCGACTTGGCCCTGCCGTTCCTTCGCCGCATGATATTCGGCATTTTCCGACAGGTCGCCATGCGCGCGCGCGACTTCGATCGCCTCCACGATCAGCGGCCGCTCAGCCTTCAGTTCGCGAAGCTGCGCCGTGAGCTTGTCATAGCCCATCTGAAGCATCGGCATCTTCTCGACGGTCGCCATTACTGCAAATCCTTCGTCAAAACTTCCCTTTGGCGGCCCCGCCCATGGGGTCGCCCGCAGCGTGTTCCTTCATGCAGGGGGTCAGGCTTGCGGCCTTGGATAATAGGACTGGAGCGAGCGCACTTCAAGGGCATGGCCGCGCAACGCCTCGATTGCGTCCGCCGCCGCCAGGCTGGCAGCCGCCGTGGTGAAGCTCGCGACCTTCTGCCGCAGCGCGCTTGTACGGATCGCCTTGCTATCTTTTAGCGACTGCCACCCCTCGGTCGTGTTGAAAATCAGGTCCACGCCGCCATCGGTGATCCGGTCGACGATGTGCGGGCGGCCCTGCGCCACCTTGTTCACCGTTTCGATCGGGATGCCGTTATCTTCCAGAAAGCGTGCCGTACCGCCCGTCGCGATGATCTTGAAGCCCATGTCGACCAGCTTGCGCGCCGCCGGCAGGATCACCGGCTTGTCGCTGTCCTTGAGCGAAATGAACACCGTTCCATGCGTCGGGAGCACCATGCCGGCGCCAAGCTGCGATTTGGCGAAAGCTGTAGCAAAATTACTATCGATTCCCATAACTTCACCCGTGCTCTTCATTTCAGGTGAGAGTACTGGATCGACGCCGGGGAAGCGCGCGAAGGGGAACACCGCTTCCTTGACCGCGACATGATCGATAGCGTTGCGGTCGATCTTCGGCAGGTCCTTAAGCTTCTCCCCCGCCATCACGCGGCTGGCGATCTTGGCGATGGGCGTGCCGACGGCCTTGGCGACGAAGGGCACCGTGCGGCTGGCGCGCGGATTGACTTCGATCAGATAGACGGTGCCGTCCTTGACCGCATACTGGATGTTCATGAGGCCGCGGACATGCAGCGCATGGGCCAGCACCTCGGTCTGCCGCTCTATCTCCGCAATGACGTCGTCGGGCAGGCTGTAAGGCGGCAGCGAACAAGCGCTGTCGCCTGAATGGACGCCCGCCTCCTCGATATGCTGAAGCACGCCCGCGACCACCACATCGTCGCCATCGCACAGCGCATCCACGTCCACCTCGGTCGCATCGCGCAGATACTGGTCGATCAGCACCGGCGAGTCGCCGGACATCTGAACGGCGGTCGTGATATATTCCTCAAGCTGCGCCTGACCGTCGACGATCTCCATCGCGCGGCCGCCCAGAACATAGGACGGACGCATCAGCACCGGATAGCCGATCCGGTTGGCGACGGCGATCGCCTCTTCCCGTGAACGAGCGATGCCGTTGGCGGGCTGCTTCAGTTTCAGCTTGTCGATCAACGCCGCGAACCGCTCGCGATCCTCGGCAAGGTCGATGGCGTCGGGCGACGTGCCCAGGATCGGAATCCCTGCATCCTCCAGTGCCTGCGCCAGCTTGAGCGGAGTCTGGCCGCCAAATTGCACGATAACGCCCTTCAGCGTCCCGTTCGACATTTCGACGTGCAGGATTTCCAGAACATCCTCAGCCGTCAGCGGTTCGAAATAGAGGCGGTCCGACGTATCGTAATCGGTCGAAACCGTCTCCGGGTTACAGTTTATCATGATCGTTTCATAACCCGCTTCGCTGAGCGCGAAGCAGGCGTGGACGCAGCAATAGTCGAACTCGATCCCCTGCCCGATCCGGTTCGGCCCGCCGCCCAAGATCACGACCTTATTGCGGTCGGTGGGCTGCGCCTCATTCTCCGCCTCGCCAAAGATCGGCGCTTCATAGGTCGAATACATATAAGGCGTCTTCGCCTCGAACTCGGCGGCGCAGGTGTCGATGCGCTTGAATACCGGACGCACCCCCAGTTTGTGACGCAGGCCGCGCACTTCATTCTCCGTCACGCCGCCGGTCATGGCGACGACCGCGTCATGGATCAGGCCGCCGCCCCGCGCGATGCCCCGCTCCATGCCACGCAGATTGGCGGATTTGAGAGCCAGCCCTGCCAGCCGTTTGTCGGAAAAACCCATGGATTTGAGGTGGCGCATCCCATCCGCATCCTGCGGCAAGCCGTTCGCCAACACGTCCGCTTCGGCCTCGACAATCTCCTTGATCCGTTCGAGGAACCAGGGATCATATTTGGCGACGGCGTGGATTTCCTCGACGCTCAGCCCTTCGCGCAGCGCCTGCGCGGCGACCAGCAAGCGGTCGGGCGTCGGCTGGGCAAGTGCGGCGATGATGTCGTCTCTGGACGCGCCTTCCAGATGATGGACATTGTCGAAGCCAGATAGGCCCGTTTCCAGCCCGCGCAGAGCCTTCTGCATGGATTCATGGATGTTGCGGCCAATGGCCATCACCTCGCCCACCGACTTCATCGCGGTGCCGAGCAACGGCTCAGACCCCTTGAATTTCTCGAAGGCGAAGCGCGGGATCTTGGTCACGACATAGTCGATGGTCGGTTCGAAGCTCGCTGGCGTCGCGCCGGTGATGTCGTTCTCGATCTCGTCCAGCGTATAGCCGACCGCCAGCTTCGCCGCGACTTTCGCAATTGGGAAGCCGGTGGCCTTCGAGGCCAGCGCGGAAGAACGGGAAACGCGCGGGTTCATCTCGATGACGACCAGGCGGCCATCCTTCGGATTGACTGCGAACTGCACGTTGGAACCGCCTGTTTCCACGCCGATTTCACGCAGGACCGCGATACTCGCGTTCCGCATGATCTGATATTCCTTGTCCGTCAGCGTCAAAGCGGGCGCGACGGTGATGGAGTCGCCGGTATGGACGCCCATCGGATCGATATTCTCGATGGAACAGATGATGATGGCGTTGTCGGCGCGATCACGCACCACCTCCATCTCATATTCCTTCCAGCCGAGCAGCGATTCCTCGATCAGCACCTCGGTCGTGGGCGAAGCGTCGAGGCCGCCCCGCACGATGCTCATGAACTCATCGCGATTATAGGCGATGCCGCCGCCCGTGCCGCCCATGGTGAAACTGGGACGGATGATCGACGGCAGGCCGGTGAACTCCAGCGCCTCCATCGCCTCTTCCATCGTGTGGGCGATGCGCGAGCGGGCGCTTTCCAGGCCGATCTTGTCCATGGCGTCGCGGAACTTGATCCGGTCTTCCGCCTTGTCGATCGCCTCGGCGTCCGCGCCGATCATCTGGACGCCATATTTCTCCAGCGTGCCGTCATTGAACAGCGCCAGCGCCGTGTTGAGCGCCGTCTGCCCGCCCATAGTCGGCAGCACCGCGTCCGGCCGCTCCTTCTCGATGATCTTCGCCACGATTTCGGGCGTGATCGGCTCGACATAGGTGGCGTCGGCGAATTCCGGGTCGGTCATGATCGTGGCCGGGTTGGAGTTCACCAATATGATGCGATAGCCCTCTTCCTTGAGCGCTTTCACCGCCTGCGTGCCCGAATAGTCGAACTCGCACGCCTGGCCGATGATGATCGGCCCCGCGCCGATGATGAGGATGGAGGAAATGTCGGTGCGTTTGGGCATTATTCGGCCTCTGATTTATAAGGATCGGCGCCTTCGAAGGCTGTTCGTAAAGCGATGGTCAATGCACTGCCCCTGTCCGGGCTTCGCAACCCCAGCCGTCATATTCGACCCCGCAAAGGATTTCGATCTGGAGACACTTTTTCGTCAGCGCACGGATGGACGCTTCGTCGACCGCCTGCTCGGTTTCGAGAAACAGGTAGAGATCGCCTTCCTCATCCTCTTCGCGGTCGAGTTCGACAAAGCCGAACTGGCTGGCGATGGTCAGCACCCGTTCGAAATCCTTCTCGCTCCCACGGAAGCTGACATCGACGGGGCGTGGAATGCTCGGCTTGTCGCCATTCTCGGCCAGATTGGCGAGAACAGCCTTGTCCGCCTCCCACTCCGCTTCGAGCCGGGCGGGATCAACCTGGGGCAGGTTGAGGCTCACTTAAGCCCCTCCACGAACCGCTGGAACAGGTAGAAGCTGTCCTGCGGCCCCGGTGAGGCCTCGGGGTGGTACTGAACCGAAAAGGCTTTCCTGTCTGTCAGTTCGATGCCGCAGTTGCTACCGTCAAAGAGCGACACATGGGTCGGCTTCACATTAGCGGGCAGCGTATCGGCATCGACCGCGAAGCCGTGGTTCATGCTGGTGATCTCGACCAGTCCGTCCTCCAGCCGCTTGACCGGATGGTTCGCGCCGCGGTGGCCCTGATGCATCTTGACCGTCTTCGCGCCGACTGCGAGGCCAAGCAACTGGTGCCCCAGACAGATGCCGAAGATCGGCACCTCCGCCTCCAGCGCCTGCTTGATCACCGACACCGCATAGCCGCCGGTCGCGGCCGGATCGCCCGGACCGTTGGAGAGGAACAGGCCGTCAGGCTTCTGTTCCATCACCTGTTCAAAGGTCGCGGTGGCGGGGAGCACAGTGACGCGTGCGCCAGCCTTCACCAGATTGCGGAAGATATTGTTCTTCGCGCCATAGTCGATCGCGACGACATGGGGCCGCTCATCTCCCGCCTCACCCACGCCATAGCCGAAGCCCAGACGCCATACCCCGTCCTTCCACGGACGCTCCGTCCCCGTGACTTCGATGGCGAGGTCCATGCCCTCCAGTCCCGGCCAACCTGCCGCCTTCTCCGCCAGCGCGGCGATGTCGAACTTTCCTTCTGGATCATGGGCGATCACGACATTGGGCGCGCCCTTTAGCCTTATCATCCGCGTCAGCGCGCGGGTATCGACGCCCGCAAGGCCGATCCGGCCCTTTTCCTGCATCCACTGGTCGAAGGGTTCGACATTGCGGAAATTGCTGGGCTCCGTCACATCCTGCCGCACGATGCAGCCCAGTGCATGGGGGCTGTCCGCCTCCACATCGTCCGGGTTGGTGCCAACATTGCCGATATGAGGAAAGGTGAAATTGATGATCTGCCCGGCATAGCTGGGATCAGTCATGATCTCCTGATAGCCGGTGATGGAGGTGTTGAAGCAAAGCTCCCCCACCGCTTCGCCGACCGCACCGAAACCGCGTCCGAACACGGCCGAGCCATCGGCGAAAACCAATACCCCTGTGACTCCTTTGGGCACGGTCAGGGATTTGGCGTCGGCCATGGCTTGCTAAGTCCTTCTTATGCTTTTGCGGGAACCCGTCTTCAGCGGGTTAAACGGCCCGCCACCTATGCCCAGCAGGGCGCGCGGTCAACTCCTGTTAAAAATCTCTTTTCGCATTATATCTGTCTCTTTCCAGATAACAGGATTCTTATCGCCATGATTCGCGAGCAGCTAAAGAGCGCCCAGATCGAAGCCATGAAGGGCGGCGACAAGGAAAGACTGGCCGCCGTGCGGCTGATCCTTGCGAAGCTCAAGGACCGCGACATCGAACTGAGGACCGCCAGCAATGTTCCCGACGACGATACGGTCGTGGTCGACGTGCTGCAGAAGATGGCCAAGCAGCGCCGCGAATCGATCGAGATGTTCAAGAGCGGAGGCCGCGACGAACTGGCCGCCAAGGAACAGGGCGAACTGGCCGTGATCGACAGCTTCCTCCCCGCGCAACTGAGCGAGGATGAAACGAAGGCCGCGATCGAGGCGATCAAGACCGAAGTGGGCGCGGCGAGCGTCAAGGATATGGGCCGCGTCATGGCTGTCCTCAAGGAACGCCACGGCTCGGTCATCGACATGAGCAAGGCCAGCGGACTGGTAAAGGCCGCCTTGGGGTAAGCCCAGCCTCCGTTCGTTTCGAGCGAGTCGAAAAACCGCTGCGATCTCCTATCCCAACTTCGCTCGACACGGACAGGCGTTGGGGCATAATCGACCGATGGTTTTCTGGACCTACATGCTGAAATATTTGGATGGCCGTTATTATACCGGCCATACCGACGCCCTTGAACATCGCATCGGGCAGCATCAATGCGGTCAGGGCAGTGCGCTCACGCGCCGCCCCCTGCCCGTGCAACTCGTCTGGAGCGAAAACTTCTCCGCCCGAATCGAAGCATTGGAGGCCGGACGAATCATCGAAGGCTGGTCGCGCGCCAAGAAAGAGGCGTTGATCGCGGGCAACTGGTCCCTGGTTTCGTTTTTTGCCAAACTACCGCGCGAGCGTTTAGCTTCGCAGAACTCGCATTCGACTCGTTTCTCGACTTCGCTCGAAACGAACGGCGATATGCCAGCATGAGCCTCACCCCCGCCTTCCTTGACGAACTGCGCGCACGCACATCGCTGTCGACACTGATCGGCCGCACGGTGAAGATCCAGAAGGCAGGTCGCGAATATAAGGCCTGCTGTCCCTTCCATAATGAAAAGACGCCCAGCTTCACGATCAACGATGAAAAGGGCTTCTATCACTGCTTCGGTTGCGGCGCGCATGGCGATGCGATCCGCTGGATGACGGACCAGCGCGGCCTGCCCTTTATGGAGGCGGTGAAGGAACTCGCCCAAACCGCTGGCATGGAAGTTCCTGCACCTGATCCCCGCGCCGCCCAGCGCGCCGAACAGGCAAAGGGGCTGCACGACGTCATGGCGGCGGCACAGAGCTTTTTCGAGGATCAACTGGGCGGCATCGACGGCGCAGAAGCCCGCGCCTATCTCCAGCACCGTGGCATATCGGACGCCACGCGCCGGACTTTCGGTTTCGGCTATTCCCCGGACTCGCGCGGCAAGCTCAAAGTGGCCTTGCGCGATTTCGGCGATCCGATGCTGATTGAGGCAGGGCTGCTGATCGACCCTGACGGCGCCGAGCCGGAAGACAGCCAAGCCAGGAAACGCGACAGTTATGACCGTTTCCGCGGCCGCCTGATGCTCCCTATTCGTGACATTCGCGGCCGGGTGATTGCTTTTGGAGGCCGCATCATCGGCCAGGGCGAGCCCAAATATCTGAACTCCCCGGACACCCCCCTCTTCGACAAGGGCCGCACACTCTACAATATCGACCGCGCCTCCCCCGCCAGTCGCCAGTCGGGCCGCATCATCGTGGTAGAAGGCTATATGGACGTGATCGCGCTGGCGCAGGCCGGTTTCGCCGAAGCCGTCGCTCCGCTCGGCACCGCGCTGACCGAACATCAGATCGAGCGGCTATGGAAAATGGCGGACGTCCCCATCCTCTGCTTCGACGGCGATTCGGCAGGACAGAAGGCTGCGATCCGCGCCGCGACTCGGGCCCTGCCCCTGCTCCGCCCGGGCATGAGTCTAGCTTTCGCGACTCTTCCGGGCGGCCAGGACCCCGACGACCTCATCCGTGCCCAGGGCACCACCGCCATGGAAAGCGTGCTGGCAAGCGCCGAACCCTTGGTCGAACGCCTCTGGAAGCATGAGCAGGGCGTCGCGCCACTCGATACGCCCGAACAGCGGGCCGCGCTCAAACAGCGCCTGTCGGCCATTACGGACGCCATCGCGCATTCCGACGTGCGCGCTCATTATGTGCAGGCATTCCGCGAGCGTTACGACGCCCTGTTCTTCGCCCGCCGCCAGAGCGGCTTCACCCCCGGCCCCCGCCACAATCCGCGCGGCGCGAGCGGCGGCTGGCAACGCGACCGGCGCGGCAACTGGAAGCCGCCGCTTCCGCCCGCCGGGACCGAAGCCCGCGCCATCGGCGAAAGCGGCATGGAACAGCGTCTTTTGCGCGCGATTCTTGCCAGCCTGCTGCGTCATCCCGAACAGATCGCACTCCACCGCGAAACACTTTCGGGACTACAGATCGCCGACTCCGCGCTCGCCCAATTGCTTGACGCGATGATTGCCGCATCATTCCGCAAAGAAACAGTTGAAAGACAGGGCCTCCTTACCATATTGGGGCAAGGTGAAGTGTATAATATGGCGAAGGGGATGCTCCGGGCCGACACGTTCACATTCACCCCCCACAGGATCACAGCCGACCCTGATCGCGTGGCGCGCGATCTGGATGAAGCTGTTCGGGTGATGGCGCAGGGACCGGAGTTGGAGGCAGCACTGGCGCAAGCCACGCGGCGATTTGAGAGCGAGGTCAGCGAAGAAAATTTCGCTGAGCAGCAGCGCATGAGGGCGCTGAAGGCGGATCACGATCGACGCTTGGCGGAACTGGCGCAGTCCGAAGACATTATCTGATTGAATAATCGCTCTTTTCGGAGCGGTGAAGTTTAAGGCGAATAAATGGCGACCAAAGCGAACGGCAAGGCTTCAGGTGAGGATACGGATACCGGCGACGCGCCGCTGCTCGATCTGAACGAGGCATCGGTCAAGAAGCTGATCGCCCGCGCGAAGAAGCGCGGCTATATCACCTATGACGAGTTGAACGACGCCCTGCCGCAGGACCAGATGTCCTCCGAGCAGATCGAGGACATCATGTCCGCGCTCAACGAAATGGGCGTCAACATCGTCGAGAATGAAGAAGCCAGCGAAGACGGCGACGATCAGCGCGACGATAATGACGACGACACGAGCGAGGATAGCGCCGAGGATGATGGCGGCCCCAAGCTCGTTACTGAGAAAAAGAAGGAAACCGTCGATCGCACCGACGATCCGGTCCGCATGTATCTGCGCGAAATGGGCGCGGTGGAACTGCTCAGCCGCGAAGGCGAAATCGCCATCGCCAAGCGGATCGAGGCCGGCCGCGACACGATGATCCTGGGCCTGTGCGAAAGCCCCACGACCTTCAACGCAATCATCGAATGGTCGACCGCCCTCAACAATGGCGAAATGCAGCTTCGCGAGATCCTCGACCTCGACGCCATGCTATCCAAAGACCCAGCTCCGGAAAATCTGGAGGAAGGGGCCGAGGACGATGACGGCGAAATCAGCGAAAAGACCGCCGGTCCCAGCTTCAAGGAAGAAGAAGAGCCGGAGGAGGAATCCGCCGACGCCGATGAGGATGAGGACGGCCTGACCGAACGCCGCACCCGCCGGGTGGAAGAGGAAGAGGAGGAAGACAACACCCTCTCCCTCGCCCAGATGGAAGAGACGCTCAAGCCGATGGCGCTGGAGAAGTTCGCAACCATCACGGAAATTTTCCGCACCTTCTCCAACGCGCAGGCAGCGCGCATGGCCGCCATGGCCAATGGCGAGAACCTTAGTCAGAAGGCCGAGGACAGCTATCAGGAATTGCGCGAGCAACTGACCGCCGAGGTCGAAAGCGTCCAGTTCCACCAGCAGAAGATCGAATATCTCGTCGATCAGCTTTATGCCTATAACCGGCGTCTGACCGCGCTGGGCGGGCAGATGCTACGTCTGGCCGAGCGACACAAGGTCAGCCGCAAGGATTTTCTCGACCGCTATGTGAACCATGAACTGGACGACGGCTGGCTCGACAAGGTCAGCGGCCTCGACAAGAAATGGTCTGCCTTCGCCGCCGCCGAAGCGCGCGCGGTCGACCGCATTCGCAACGAAGTGAGCGAAATCGCGCAGGCGACCGGCATGTCGCTCTCCGAATTCCGCCGCATCGTGAATATGGTGCAGAAGGGCGAGCGCGAAGCGCGCATCGCGAAGAAGGAAATGGTGGAGGCGAACCTGCGTCTCGTCATTTCCATTGCTAAAAAATATACGAACCGCGGCCTGCAATTCCTTGATCTTATTCAAGAAGGTAATATCGGCCTGATGAAGGCGGTCGATAAGTTCGAATATCGTCGCGGCTATAAATTCAGCACCTATGCGACCTGGTGGATCAGGCAGGCGATCACGCGCTCCATCGCGGATCAGGCCCGCACCATCCGCATCCCGGTCCACATGATCGAAACGATCAACAAGCTGGTCCGCACCTCCCGCCAGTTCCTGCACGAACAGGGCCGCGAACCGACGCCCGAAGAAATGGCCGAACGCCTCTCCATGCCCTTGGAGAAGGTCCGCAAGGTCATGAAGATCGCGAAGGAACCGATCTCGCTCGAAACGCCGATCGGCGACGAGGAGGATTCGCATCTGGGCGACTTCATCGAGGACAAGAACGCCATCATCCCGGTGGATGCCGCGATCCAGGCGAATCTCAAGGAAACGGTCACTCGCGTCCTTGCGTCCCTCACCCCCCGCGAAGAACGCGTGCTGCGTATGCGTTTCGGCATCGGCATGAACACCGATCACACGCTGGAGGAAGTGGGGCAGCAGTTCAGCGTGACCCGCGAACGCATCCGCCAGATCGAGGCGAAGGCGCTCCGCAAGCTCAAGCATCCTTCGCGCTCGCGCAAGATGCGGAGCTTCCTCGACCAATAGGCCGGTTTCTGCGACGAAATAAGGGAAAAGGCGGCAAAAGCGGCCGCCTTTTTTTATGCCGTAAACTCCTCGTTTACCGCCCTGCGATACGCTCTCCCCTTAGCCTTAAATGCATGGGCACAGGGGTTTTCTTGTGATGAACGACGCGGCGCAACGCTATCAGTTTGGAGACATAGCGCAGGTTCTGGAGGCGCTGGTCGCGGCCGATGGCACGGGCGCGCATCCCTATGCTCATCAGGCGGCGGGTGGCCAGGACGTGCGCGACGCGCTGCTGTCCCTGTCCGACCTTGCCGACGCAGCCTATTATCTCTGCCTGCTTCATGGCCGTCATCCCGGCGTCATCGACCATGCCGCCACCCGTTCCGCCGACAACGCCGCGCGCGAATGGCTGATCCAGGCTGCCGACGGCTTCGTCCGCGAACGCGCCTATCTGACGCAGGTGACAGTGGCTGTCGGCCCTGCCCCCAGCACGACCGGACAGGCGAATTGCGAAACCACCGTCAGCCAGCAACGCCACGCCCTCGATATGCTGGCCCAATCCGACCGGCGCGGCTGTGCGATGGGCGCGGCCATGGCGCTGGCGCTCGACTGGCGCGCCGTACGCCGCGTGCTGGACAAAGCCGCGATCCGGATGGGCCTGGAGCCGGTGCGTTCCACCCTTCCCGACCGGGCCGCCACCTTGGATGTCGCCCGCGCCATCGGCGGGGACGACGCCATCGACCGCGCCATCCAGTTCGGCGCGCGCCAGCTTCTCAGCCAGCATCGGGGCCTCTGGGACTTGCTGGCCGCCCGCGCCCAGGTCCGCGCTCGTTCCTGATCGCGCAAGTTCCGCCGCGCCGCACAAACGCATTGCGCCCTCTCTTCGCTTTGCCTAGTTCCTGTCGGACAATTGGAAAGCGAAGAGCGGAACGAACATGCGATTTGAAGGCACGCAGGATTATGTCGCAACCGATGACCTGAAGGTCGCGGTCAACGCCGCCGTGCTGCTGCGCCGCCCCTTGCTCGTGAAGGGAGAGCCGGGCACCGGCAAGACCGTGCTGGCGCAGGAAATCGCCAAGGCGCTGGACGCCCCACTCATCGAATGGAACGTCAAGTCCACGACCAAGGCGCATCAGGGCCTTTACGAATATGACGCGGTCGCCCGCCTGCGCGACGGCCAGCTCGGCGACCCGCGCGTCCACGAAATCTCCAACTACATCCGCAAGGGCAAGCTGTGGGAAGCCTTCACTGCGCCCAAGCTCCCCGTCCTCCTGATCGACGAGATCGACAAGGCCGATATAGAGTTCCCCAACGACCTGTTGCAGGAACTCGACCGCATGGCTTTCCACGTCTACGAAACCGGCGAAACGATCGCCGCGCAGGAACGCCCGGTCGTCGTCATCACGTCCAATAATGAGAAGGAACTGCCCGACGCCTTCCTGCGCCGCTGCTTCTTCCATTACATCAAGTTCCCGGACCGCGAGACGATGCAGGCCATTGTCGACGTGCATTTCCCCGGCATCCAGAAGATCCTCGTCAGCAAGGCGATGGACATTTTCTACGAGATCCGCGATGTGCCCGGCCTCAAGAAAAAGCCCTCGACCAGCGAACTGCTCGACTGGCTGAAACTGCTCCTCAATGAGGACATGCCGCTCGACGTGCTTCAGAACAGCGACCCGACCAAGGCGATCCCACCACTCCACGGCGCGCTGCTGAAGAATGAGCAGGACATCATGATGTTCGAACGCCTCGCCTTCATGGCGCGGCGGCAGGGGCGGTAAGGACAGCCAACCTCCGTTCGTTTTCGAGCGAAGTCGAGAAACGATATGGATACGCTATCCGTTTCTCGACCTTGGCCTGTCCTGAGCGCCTGAATTAGCAGGTAGTCGAAGGACTCGAAACGAACGGACTTTAACCATGCCTTATCAAGCCGGATGCCTCTGCGGTCAGGTCCGCATCATGATCGACGCCGAACCCATGGCCGCCCGCCAATGCTGGTGCCGCCTGTGCCAGTATCTGGGCGGCGGATCGGCGACCGTGAACGTCTGCTTCCCCGCCGACAAGGTGACGACGACCGGCGAAGTGCGCTGGCATGAAAGCGTCGCGGACAGCGGCAACCGGATGCGGCGCGGCTTCTGTCCGGCCTGCGGCACACCTCTCTTCAGCCTTGCCGAATCGCGTCCGCACCTGACCTTCATCCGCGCGGGCGCGCTCGACGATCCGAACCTCAAAGCGCCCGAAGCCATCATCTGGATCCAGGCCGCACCGCATTGGGCGCATTTCGACCCGGATCTGCCCCATTATCCGGCACAGATTCCGCCCGTAGCCTGACAACGCCCCTTGCGGAGCGCCTGCAAGCCCGCCATCCTGATTTCCTGTCATTCAAGGCCGCGTCAAGACGGCCTGGATCAGGAGAAGGATGTCAATGCCTCTGCGCGCCTTGCCCCTCGTTTCAGCCCTGCTGGCGCTCGCCATGCCCGCCTTCGGACATGCGGCGGAGGAAGCCGAAGCCTGGACGCCCACCGAAACGACGCTGCGCGCCAATGCAGCGGGCATAATCCTCCCGCAAACCGTGGCGGGCCTCTCGCTTTCCAAGAGCGGCGAAGTATCGAATGGCGGCAAGGGCATCGACAATTACGCCCAATATCTCTCCCAAGACGGCGCGGTCCAGGCGACGCTTTACGTCTACCTGCCGAGCTATGCCGACGCCGCGCTCGCCGCCTATATGACCGACAAGGCCGTGATGGAACGTTTCGGCGCCAAGACCCTCCGCACCAGCTATACCAGCGCGGCGGCGGGCGGCCATGCCGGCACCGCCATACGCGCCGTCTATGACGATGCCGCCGATGGCGCGCTGACCACGGCGGCGGCGTTCATCCATGCGGGCCGCTGGATCGTGAAGATGCGCGTCACCGGCCCCGCCGAGCGCCGCAAGGATGTGCTTGCGGGCCTCGACGGAATGATCGCCAACCTCGCCTTTGACGATCCCGGCGCACTCCACGCCGTCATCCCGGCAAAGATCTCGACCTGTCCTGCCGCCTACAATCGCGACGCCCGCCTCAGCGGCGCGGCTCCCTCCGGCACAGAAAAGGGGGAGATTGCCCTCCCCCGCGATGGCCGAGGTAGCCTTTGCCTGCGCGGCACGGTCGAAACCTCCGATGGGCGCTATGAAATGCTGCAACAGACGGGCATGGAGGGCAGCGCGATCATCGTGCCGATAGACGATACCGGCAGCCTGCTCGCCTTCGAACCGGCACAGGGCAGATCGGGCTATCAGCTTTCCATGCATTCGCTGGGCCAGACCGAACTCTATGGCGTTTATGACCGCATACCCAGCCCTCGTCAGATCGCCGCGATCATCGACGGCAAAGACCCGCAAACCGCGCAGGCCGAAGCGACCACCGCCTATGCCGCCAATGGCGAAGTCACTGTCAGCGTGACGCGCAAGAGCCTGCGATAATCTCTGTCCCTATTGCTTTGGCCTCCGTTAAGCCCGCCGCATGACCATCCCAACGGGCGCCACCCGCTTCGCGCGCATTCGCGCCCATCTCGAATCCATACGCATCGCCGCAGGCCCGCGCGCTTGGGCTTATGAATTCCTGCTTTTCGGCTTCAAGCAGGGTTGGGCCTGCCTGTTCGGCGGCCTCATGCTGGCGCTATTGCTCGGCACGCATCTCTTTTACCCCGCCCACGCCCCGCTGCACCGCTACGACTTCCTGACCCTCGCGGCGCTCGCCATTCAGGTCGCGATGCTGGCCTTGCGCCTCGAAACCGCGCGGGAAGCGCTGGTCATCTGCGCTTTCCACGTCATCGGCACGATCATGGAACTGTTCAAGACGAGCGCCGGCTCATGGATCTATCCAGAACATAGCGTCCTTCATATCGGGGCCGTGCCGCTCTTTTCCGGTTTCATGTATGCGGCGGTGGGCAGCTATATCGCCCGCATCTGGCGCATCTTCGACTTTTCCTTCAGCCACTATCCGCCCATCTGGACCACGGTGTTGCTGGCCGCCGCGATCTACATCAATTTCTTCGCCCATCATTGGTTGCCCGATGTCCGGCTGGCGCTCTTCGCCGCCGCCATCCTCCTCTTCGCCCGCACGACCATCTGGTTCACGCCATGGCGCGAAGCACGCAGGATGCCGCTTCTGCTCGGTTTTCTTCTCGTCGCCCTGTTCATCTGGTTCGCGGAGAATATCGGCACCTTCGCCAATGCCTGGGCCTATCCCGACCAGCGGCACGGCTGGCATATGGTGAGCCTCGTCAAGCTCGGCTCCTGGTATCTGCTGATGATCATTTCCTTCGTGCTCATCTCCCTGATCCACGGTATCCGCCGCCGCGATCAGATGAGGTAGCCGACCTCATACAGACCCCAGCGCCGACCGTGGAAGACCAGCGGCACGAACACGCTTCGCAATGCGCGATAGCGCCCTTCACCCAGATCCTGTCGGTAGGTGAAGAGAAAAAAGTCATCTTCCCCATCCAGCGCCCGCCGGGTCTGGCTGTCCATGAATATCCGGCGGTTGCGCGCATGTTCCATGTTCCACGCGCTTTCCCTCGCCCTCTGCGGCTGGCTGCGCGCGCTGATATGGGTGGGTAGATAGCCGTTCATGTCGATCAGGCAGCACCCCACGATAGCCGCATCCTCATCCGTGCGCCGATCCAGCACCGGCCGGATCGCGCGATCGGCAAAGGCGGTGAAGCCATTTTCATATTGGGCCGGCTCCGTCCCCGCGATCCCGCGATAGTCCTTGTCGAACAACGCCTCCACCGTCAGTTCACCCCTGGCTAGCGCGTTCCCGATCAGGCGCGCCACTTCCTCCGCCCCCTCCTCGGCCAGCGCGATATAGCGGCTGTTGCGCGTCCGCCCGCCCGCATGGGCCGCACGGTTCAGCATGTCGTTCGCCATGCCCTCCAGCCCTTCGAGTTGCTGGCGGACGGCATCCACCTGTCCCGCGCTTTCGCCCGATGTCCGGCTGAACAGGTCAAGCCCCTGCCGCAACGCCATCACATCGCCGTCCGCCGCATCGGTACAGGCCACGATGGTGGCGGACCGATCCCCGAACTGCGTCACCAGCGCGGCAATATCCGCCATCGTCGCATGAAGCGTATCGATATGCCCACCCACGCCCCGCCCCCGCGCAATATTGGCCGTCACGCCGTCGATCAGTTGCCGCGCGTCCCGGTCCAACTGACCCAGCCGCTCGCCCGCCGATGCCGCCGACTCACCGGCCTGCGCCGCCAGCCGCCGGATTTCCTCCGCCACCACGGCAAAGCCCTGCGTCGCCTCGCCTCCGCGCGCCGCCTCGATAGCGGCATTGATGCCCAGCATCCGCGTCTGCTGCGCGATGGCGCCCAGATGATCGGAAATGCCGCCCACCGCCTCGATCACGTTCAGGAAGCGCCGCAGATGTTCCTCCAGCCCCGTCACCTGCGCGACCAGTTCGGCCACCTGCCCCAATGACAGGGACACCACCTCATGCCCGTCCGCGATCATCCGTCCGGCGCGGGCCGCCGTCAGCTTGAGTTCCTGCGCCGCCAGCACGCTTTCCTGCTGGCTGTCCCCCAGCCTGCCCATATTGGCCTGCAATTCGGTCAGCCGCGCCAGATTGCCCTGAATCCGTCCGTTCAGCACGCCCAGAAATCCGGCCGTTTCGCTGCACTGCAACGCAATGTCGCCCGACCGCTCGCCCAGATCGGCTAATAAATCCTGATTTTCCAAGGAGCCTCCAACAGCCATCCTGCGGAATGGATAGTGATGCATTGACCATGCAATGCAACAATTAACATTATCCTGTATTCAACAGCCTGCTTGCATCCCCGCCCGCTCTGTCCGAAAAGCGCCACCATGCTGCTCAACTTCCTCGACGCGCTACGCGCCGCCGGCATTCCTGCCAGCATCAAGGAGCATCTGTTGCTTCTGGAGGCGCTGGACCGCGACGTCATCGAACGCCGCCCCGAAGATTTCTATTATCTCGCCCGCGCGACCTATGTGAAGGACGAGGGGCTGATCGACCGTTTCGATCAGGTCTTTTCCCAGGTGTTCAAGGGCGTGCTGAACACGGGGGGCGTCGAAGCGGAAATTCCGGAGGAATGGTTGCGTCTCGTCGCGGAAAAGTTCCTGACGCCGGAGGAGATGGAAAAGATCAAGTCGCTGGGCGACTGGGACGAGATCATGGAGACCCTGAAAAAGCGGCTCGAAGAACAGCAGGCCCGCCATCAGGGCGGCAACAAGTGGATCGGCACCGGCGGCACGTCCCCCTTCGGCCATGGCGGCTATAATCCCGAAGGCGTCCGCATCGGCGGCGAAAGCCGCCACAAGCGCGCCATCAAGGTCTGGGAAAAGCGCGAGTTCCAGAATCTCGACAACAGCCGGGAACTGGGCACCCGCAATATCAAGGTGGCGCTGCGCCGCCTGCGCCGTTTCGCCCGCGAAGGCGCGGCGGATGAGCTGGACCTGGACGAAACCATCCGCGGCACGGCGCGTCAGGGCTGGCTCGACATCCGGATGCGCCCGGAACGCCACAATGCGGTGAAGCTGCTGCTGTTCCTCGACATAGGCGGGTCGATGGACCCCTATATCAAGCTGTGCGAGGAGCTTTTCTCCGCCGCGACCGGCGAATTCAAGAACATGGAATTCTTCTATTTCCACAACTGCCTCTACGAAGCGGTATGGAAGAACAATCACCGTCGTTTTTCAGAGCGCACGTCGACCTGGGACATTCTCCACAAATATGGCCATGACTATAAGGTGATCTTCGTCGGCGACGCGGCGATGAGCCCTTATGAGATCACGCATCCGGGCGGATCGGTCGAACATATGAACCCGGAAGCAGGCGCGGTCTGGATGCAGCGTGTCGCCCACACCTATCCCGCCGCCGTCTGGCTCAATCCCATGCATCGCGACCATTGGGACTATAATCAATCGACAAAGATCATACGCCAGTTGATGAACGACCGCATGTATCCCCTGACGATCGAGGGGATCGACGAAGCGATGCGCGAACTCACCCGCAAGCGGTAGGGTCGGCGCATGGCCTTGCGCCGTTCGGGCCTGATTATTTTGTTTACAAACAGCCTCCGCCTAACAGCCGCTTACGGCCAGTTGCTGTCATTTAATGTCCGTCATCCCAGCATTGGCTTACGTCGCCCTTCGGGTCGGAGATGACGGATAAGTGGCGGGACACCCATAACCATCATCGGAAAAGTCCACGCAAATGCCGGGCAATCCTCTCTTCAAGCCGGGCGGAACAACCTTCCGCCGGTCATCGGCTCCGGCGCGCCGGTGGTGCCGGGAAAACTGATCGCCAGCCCCTTGACCGACCGCACCGCCATATAGGCGAAGCCCTGCGCCTCCAGCGCGTCGCCGTCCCAGCCCAGTTCGTCCACCGGCCGCACCTCCGCGCCCGTCCGCTGCGCCAGCATCGCCATCAGCGTGGCGTTATGCCGCCCGCCGCCCGCCACATAGATGCGCTCCGGCCGCGCGCCGAGATGCTCCACGCCCCGCGCCACGGCGGCGGCGGAAAAAGCGGTCAAGGTCGCCGCGCCGTCCTCCAGTTCCAATCCGCGCACCGCCGCGATGGAAAAGGCTTCCCGGTCGATGCTCTTGGGCGGCGGCACGGCAAACCAGGGATCGGCCAGCATCTCCGCCAGTCGCGCTTCATCCACCCGTCCCTTTGCCGCCACGGCCCCACCCGCGTCATAGGCCGCCGCGCCATGGGTCTGCATCCAGTTGTCGATCAGCCCGCTTGCCATGCCGGTGTCGAAAGCGACCAGTTCCCCGTCCGGTCCGATCGCGGTGATATTGGCCACCCCGCCCAGATTGAGCACCGCCACCGGCTTTGCCAGTTCATGCGCCAGCGCCCGATGATAGATGGGCAGCAGCGGCGCGCCCTGCCCGCCCGCTTTCACATCCGCGCTCCGCAGGTCCGCGACCACATCGATGCCAAACGCCCCCGCCAGCGCCGCCCCATCTCCGATCTGCCAGGTCCAGCAACGCTCCGGCCGGTGTGCCACCGTATGCCCGTGAAAGCCGATGACGCCCACATCGCCGGCCTCATAGCCACTGCGTCCCAGCAGGTCGGCCACGGCCTCCACATGCAGTTCCGTCAATTCTTCCTCGACCGACCGGATCAACGGCTCGAAGCCCGGCGCGTCCATCGCCATCGCCCGCTGGCACGCCTCGGCCAGCCGCAGCCGGAAGCCCTCGCCATAGGGCATGGCGTGGAAAGCCAGCGGCTGCACCGCCCCTTCGCCGTCCGTCTCGATCAGCGCCGCGTCGATGCCGTCGCGCGACGTGCCCGACATCAATCCGATTGCAAGCATGCTACCCAAGCGCCCTTCCCCATGTTATGCGCGCCCGGATTTCCACAGACCGATCTTTTCCAGACCAGACAGGCCATGACGACCTATACATCCGATCTTCTCCGTCTGCTCGACACGCGCGGCTATATCCACCAGCTCACCGATGCGGAGGGGCTGGACGCCCTTGCCGCGAAATCGGTCGTCCCCGGCTATATCGGCTTCGATCCCACCGCGCCATCGCTGCATGTCGGCAGTCTCGTGCAGATCATGATGCTGCGCCGGATGCAGCAGGCCGGGCACAAGCCCATCGTGCTGATGGGCGGCGGCACCGGCAAGATCGGCGACCCGTCCCTGCGTGACGAGGCGCGTTCGCTCCTGACGGTTGAGCGGATTCAGGAAAATGTCGCCAGCATCAAGCGCGTGTTCGAACGCTTCCTGACCTTCGGCGACGGCCCCACCGATGCGGTGATGGTCGACAATGCCGACTGGCTCGACCGCCTCGAATATATCCCCTTCCTGCGCGACATCGGCCAGCATTTCTCGGTCAACCGGATGCTGAGCTTCGATTCGGTGAAGCTGCGGCTGGACCGCGAGCAATCGCTCAGTTTCCTCGAATTCAATTACATGATCCTGCAAGCCTACGACTTCCTCGAACTGTCGCGCCGCGCCGAATGCCGCCTGCAAATGGGCGGATCGGATCAGTGGGGCAACATCGTCAACGGCATCGAACTCGCCCGCCGCGTCGACGGCACGCAGGTTTATGGCCTCACCTCCCCGCTCATCACCACGGCGGACGGCGGCAAGATGGGCAAGACCGCCAAGGGCGCGGTCTGGCTCAACGCCGATGCGCTGGCGCCCTATGATTACTGGCAGTTCTGGCGCAACACGCAGGACGCCGATGTGGGGCGTTTCATGCGCCTGTTCACCGACCTGCCGCTGGACGAGATCACCCGCCTCGAAAAGCTCGAAGGCGCGGAGATCAACGAAGCGAAGAAGATACTGGCCGAGGCCGCGACCGCCCTCGCCCACGGCGCGGAGGCCGCCGCCGCCGCCGCCGAAACCGCACGCAAAACCTTCGAGGAAGGCGCGTCGGACGCTAATCTTCCGACCGTCAGCCTCGGCGCGGAAGGCCTCACCATCGTTCAGGCCAATACGGCGCTCGGCTTCGCGGCCTCCAACAAGGAAGCCCGCCGCAAGCTGGACGAAGGTGCGATCCGCGTGAACGGCGAAGTGGTGAAAAACCCGCATCTGGCGCTCAAGGCCGGCGACAAGGTCAGCTTCGGCGCGAAGAAGCATGGGATGATTGTGGGCTGACGCAGGGACGGATTGCGGAACGGCGGCTTGTTCAACGTACACCGTGCTCCCGCCTTCAGGAGCACGGCTTGCTTGACGGCAAAGTCTGACCGTTTCTGAACTGCCCGAATTACCTAATTCAACAACACCAGCGTGGTGCACACCGCCAGTCCCACGACGATGTTCAGCGGCACGCCGATCCGCACGAAATCGGCGAATCGATAATCGCCCGCCGCATGGACCAGCGCGTTGGTCTGATAGCCGATGGGCGTCGCGAAACAGGCCGACGCACCGATCATCAGCGCGATCACCAGCGGCAGCGGATCGACGCCCAGTTGCCGCGCCAGCGCGATCGTGATGGGCGTCATCAGCGCGGCGACCGCATTGTTGCTGAGCAGTTCGGACAGGATCAGCGCGAAGAAATAGATGACGAAGACCAGCGACCATGTGGGCGCGACCTGAAGCAGCGGAGTGACCCACCCAACCATCAGCGCGACACTGCCCGACTGTTCCAGCGCCATCCCCACCGCCAGCATTGCAAAGATCAGCACCAGCACATCGCCATCAATGGCGCTCCATGCCTCTTCCGCATCGATGCAGCGGGTGACGAGGATAACGCCCACCGCGAGGAAAGCGGCAAGGCCGATGCTGATGAAATTCAGCGCGGCGAAGGTCACGACGGCGGCCATGGATAGGATGGCGATCCACGCCTTGCTACGTCGGAAGGCGCGGGTGCGGCTGATGTCCACGCCCATCAGATGCGGATGGTCGCGCAGCGAACGCACCGCATCGTCGCTGCCGGCGATCAACAGGCGGTCCGCGCCGCGAATGCGCGCATCGGCCAGATCGGGACCGGGTAAATGCCGCGCGCGATGCATGCCGATGATGCGGACGCGCAGCGCGTGGAGGAAGGGTATGTCCCTCAGCCGGTCGCCGGTCGAAGGATGGCTAGGCGCGACCATCGCCTCGATCACCGTGCCTTCATGGGAGGAGGTTTCGGAATCCGCCGCGATTCCCAGTTCGAAGCGGCCCGATTCGCGCAGGGTCATGACCGCGGTGCCGTCCGCCCGGACGATCAGTCGGTCGCCGGCATGAAGCTCCTCCTCCATCAGGTCGCCGCGCCGGATCTCTCCCGCGCGTTTGAGGCCCAGCAGCACTACCGACCGGCCGAACAGGCTGAGCGAGCCGATTTCTCGTCCCACAAGATCGCTGTCATGCGGGACCACCAGTTCAGTGAGGTAATCCTGCACCGTTCCGCCATTCTCGCCGCCGATGGACGGTTCGTCGCTCGGCAGCAGGAAGGACAGGCAGGCAAGCGTCGCGATGCCCGCCACCGTGCCCGCTATGCCATAAGGGGAGATGGTGAAGATGCCGATCGGCTCCATCCCCTGCTCCGCCGCGATGCCCGCGACGATGAGATTGGTGGAGGTACCGATCAGCGTGATGCAACCGCCCATTACCGCGACGGCGTTCATCGGGATCAGCAGTTTCTTGACCGGGATGTTGGTCGCCTGCGCCAGCTTGAAGGCGATGGGGATCAGCAGCACGACCACCGGCGTGTTGTTGAGGAAGCAGGAGATGATGACGATGCCCACCGTCACTTCGGCAAGGGCAAGGCGCGGATGCTGCTGCGCGCGGGTCATGATGAGGTCGGCGACGCGATTGACCGTGCCGGTGCGGATGAGCGCGCCCGACAGCACCAGCATCGCCGCGACGGTCAGCGGCGCGGGGTTGGCGAAAACGGAAAAAAGGCCCTTTTCGTCGATCAGCCCCAAGGCCGCATAGGCGCAGGCGCCAAGCGCCGCGACAACGCTGGCCGGATAGCGTTCGCGCAGGAAGGCAACGAACATGCATGCAAGGAGGATCAGACCGATCTCCGCGCGATAGGCGCCCAACAGCGCCGTTACCATATGCATATGCCGGTCGATCCCCCTGCTCGCGTCGTCGCGTGGCCTTCGTCTTTACCTAGAGGAATCCAACGAAATGGGCCAGCCATGGTTGCATGGCTGGCCCGTGTTCGCGGCTTGAAGGGGACAGTTTGACCGCCATATCCGCGCGAAGGCGATGACGCTCCCCAGGCTTACGCTCTGCCGCTTCGCCCTCCCGCGGGCGATCCGTCTGGCAAGTGTAACGCAGATCGGGTGAGTCGTCTCGCTTCCGATGCGGCTTTATCGAAGGAAAGAGGCGTCTCGCCGCTGGCGCGGCGGCTTCAGCGTTCCCCGCACTGGGCGCGGTCGAGCAGTTTCTGGTCGGCCAGCACCAGCGCCATCATCGCTTCGACCACCGGAACGCCGCGAATGCCGACGCAGGGATCATGGCGTCCCCTGGTCACGATGTCGGACGCCACGCCTTCGCGGGTCACGGTTTCGACCGGGATCAGGATGGAACTGGTCGGTTTGAAGGCAACGCGCAACTTGATCGGCTGGCCGGTCGAGATGCCGCCCGCGATACCGCCCGCATGATTGGCCAGGAATTGCGGACCATCCTCGCCCGGACGCATGGGATCGGCATTCTGCTCGCCGCGCAGGCGGGCGGCGGCGAAACCGTCGCCAATCTCCACGCCCTTGACCGCGTTGATGCTCATCATCGCGGCGGCCAGTTCGCTGTCGAGCTTGGCATAGAGCGGTGCGCCCCAACCGGCGGGAACGCCCGCTGCGACGCATTCCACCACCGCGCCGAGGGACGAGCCGTCGAGGCGAGCTTCGTCCACCAGCTTTTCCCAACGCTTCGCGGCTTCCAGGTCGGGGCAGAAGAAGGGGTTGTTGTCGATCTCGCTCGCGTCGAAACGGGCATGGTCGATGGCGTCGCCGCCAATCTCGCTCACATAGGCGAAGATGTCGACATCAGGGATGACAAGTCGCGCGACCGCGCCCGCCGCCACCCGGTTCGCGGTTTCGCGGGCGGAGGACCGGCCCCCGCCGCGATAGTCGCGAAAGCCGTATTTGGCGTCATAGGCATAGTCGGCATGGCCGGGACGATAGGCCTTGGCGACTTCGGAATAATCCTTCGAGCGTTGGTCGGTATTCTCGATCATCAGGCTGATGGGCGTGCCGGTGGTGCGCCCTTCGAACACGCCGGAGAGGATGCGGACTTCATCCGGTTCGCGGCGCTGGGTGGTGAATTTGGACGTGCCGGGCTTGCGCTTGTCCAGGAAAGGCTGAATGTCCGCCTCGCTCAGCGGCAGCCCCGGAGGACAGCCATCCACGACCGCCCCGATGGCGGGGCCATGGCTTTCCCCCCAAGTGGTGAAGCGGAAAACGCGGCCGAATGTATTGAAGCTCATATGTTGGCCTGCTTCCGGGGCCTGCCGCCCTTGGCTCCGTTCATCCGCGCCGCAGCCACCTTGGCAGGCGAGCGCGACCGTCCCGCGATCCGCGCCATATGCGCCCGGGTGCCGAACAGCCCCGCCATCAGGCCGGGAATGGACAGATCCGTATCAAGATCCTCCCAATGCAATCCATAGCCCGAAGGACTGACTTCAACTGCGGCAATCTGTTCCGGCGTGGCGCCTTCCAGCCCTTGTCCAAGCCGAGAGGGAAAGGCGAAAGTGCAGCCGTTGGTGAGATCCACGATCACCCGGCCGGTTCGGGCATCATAATGCGCGGCGGTTGCGCGCGGCTCTTCCCGCACGGCTTCTCTGCCGCATTCCAGGGCCGCATCAATGGCGGCATCGCTGATCTCAACCATGTATATCCTTCCATCGCAACAGCAGCGCCGCTTGCTGCTGCTCCACGATCTTCATAACCCGCCTGACCTCGGCGCGCGTGAAGCCCTGGACCTCGATCAACCTTGGCGCAGAGCCTGTTATGTCGGCGCTCGCTTCGCCGGCACCAACCGCATGAACATGAGCAGGCGCATGGTCATCCACATAGATGACGACGCGAACCCGCCCTGGCGGTGAACCGTCACCATATATAACCTAACGCGATAGGTTTTTCAATCGCCTCACTTGTCCAGCGCGATGTCGGGCGCGTCTTCGGCTTTCATGCCGATGACGTTGTAGCCCGCGTCGACATGGTGGACTTCGCCCGTCACGCCCGATGCGAGGTCGGAGAGGAGGTAGAGGCCCGCGCCGCCCACATCCTCGATCGTCACGTTGCGGCGAAGCGGACTGTTCAGCTCGTTCCACTTCATGATGTAGCGAAAATCGCCGATGCCGCTCGCCGCCAGCGTCTTGATGGGGCCAGCGGAGATGGCGTTGACGCGGATATTTTCAGGCCCCAAGTCCATCGCCAGATATTTGACGCTGGTTTCCAGCGCCGCCTTGGCCACGCCCATCACGTTATAATGGGGAATGACCTTTTCCGCGCCATAATAGCTGAGCGTCAGCAGGCTGCCGCCCTCCGCCATCAGGGCGCGGGCGCGTTTCGCCACCGCGACGAAGCTGTAGGCGGAAATGTTCATCGTCATCAGGAAGTTTTCGAGGCTGGTGTCGACATATTTGCCGCGCAGCTCGTTCTTGTCCGAAAAACCGATGGCATGGACCACGAAGTCGAGTTTGCCCCAGCGCGCCTTGATCTCGTCAAAGGCGATGTCGAGCTTGTCCATGTCCGACACGTCGCATTCGATCAGGAAATCCGATCCCAGTTCCTCCGCCAGCGGCTTCACCCGCTTCGCCAGCGCCTCGCCCTGATAGGAGAAAGCGAGTTCCGCCCCCTGCGCGCGCAGGGCCTTCGAAATGCCCCAGGCCAGCGACTTGTCATTCGCAAGACCCATGATGAGGCCACGCTTTCCTGCCATCAAGCCGTTCATTCTTATGTCCCGTTCCCTTTGTCGTCCGGCGCCGGCTCACCTTCTTCCTCCTCAGGAAATTCCGCCAGCGCCGCATTGAGTTCCGCGCCAATTACCACGCCAAGCCCGACGAGGAAGAAAAAAATGAGGGTGATCATCACGCCAGCCAAACTGCCATAGGTGCGATCATAGCTGCCCAGCAATCCCAGGGTCGGCGGCAACAGCAGCGTCACGGCGTACCACCAGCCCGTCGTCGCCGCCGCGCCGGGCCATTTGGGGAAGCGCCCGTCCTTGTAGCGACTGGGCGTCAGCGACCAGTAAAGCGACCAGAGCGAAAGGAAGAGGATGCCGCTGGGCACCAATTTGGTCAGCGTGATGATGCGGATGGCTTCGTCAGCGAAAGGGAAGAGGCGATGGATGATCTCATCTATCGCCGTCACTATGACCTGAAGCGAGAAGGAGAACATCACCGCCAGCACGCTGACCAGCGTGATACCGATAGCGGCCAGACGATAGTGGAGGAAGGAACGCGTGCTTTTCGTCCCATAGGCGCGGCGCAATATATCACGCACGGTTTCGATCAGGCTGCCCACGGTCCACAGCCCCACAAGGCCGCCCAGCCAGAGCAGCGGCCCGGTGCGCGCAGCCAGCGCTTCGCCGATGGGCTGGCGGATGACGTCGGCGACCCCGCGCGGCATATTGTCGAGAAAATTGCCGACCGCGGCCAGCCCGTCCTGCGATCGGCCAAAGATACTGGCCACCGCCATCGCCACGATGAAGAAGGGGAACAGCGCCACCAGCGACAGGTAGGCAAGGTTCCCGGCATGGATGAACCCGTCGCTATAGGTGCCCACAGCCACGCGCTTCATGACTTCGAAGGCGTGGCTGCCGGGACGAACCCGGTCGATATGGCGGTTAAGGCGGCTGCGCGCCGGATGCCCGAGGTTGCGGCGCGATTCAGGGGAAAGGGGCGAAGGTTGCGGCATTCGTCCCCTAACGCATCAAACGCCCATCGAGGCCCGAACGGCGCGGCTGTCCTGCCAGCCTTCGACAAACGCCTTGATCGCCGGATCGTCGGCGGGCACGTCGATCTGGAGCGTGACGAGCTGGTCGCCGCGCTTGCCGTCCTTCGCGGTGAAGCCCTTGCCGCGCAGGCGCAGCGTCTTGCCGGAGGTGGAACCGGCCGGAACGCCGAGCATCACCGGGCCATCGACCGTCGGCACCTTGACCTTGCCGCCCTTCACCGCTTCGTCGAGGGTGATGGGAAGGTCGAGCAGAACATTGTCGCCGTCCCGCTTGAAGAAGGGATGCGGCTTCACGTCGATGGTGACGATAGCGTCGCCCGCGCCGCCGGGGCCGGGCTGGCCCTTGCCGGAAAGGCGCATCTGCGTGCCGCTCTCAACCCCGGCGGGAAGCTTGAGGTCGATGGTCTTGCCGTCCTGAAGCGTGATCCGCTGCGGCGCGAGCGTGGCGGCGTCGACGAAGGCCACCGCCAGACGATAGGCGGCATTGGCGCCCTTTTGCGGAGGCGCATTGCGGCCGAATCCTCCGCCACGCCGACCCCCGCCGCTGAACAGGCCTTCGAAAATATCCCCGAAATCCGCGCTGCCGCCGTTAAATTCGAAGCCGCCCGCCTGGCCCCCGCCCGGATGCCCGCGAAAGCCGCCGCCCCCTCCCCCGCCGCCAAAGCCGAAGGGCGCGGTCGGGTTGCCGTCTGCGTCGATCTCCCCCCGGTCGAAGCGGGCGCGCTTGTCCTTGTCGGACAGGAGGTCATAGGCATTGGTGACGGACGAGAATTTCTCCGCCGCCTTCGGATTGTCCTTGTTCCGGTCGGGATGCAGTTCCTTGGCGAGCTTGCGATAGGCGGACTTGATTTCCGTCTCGCTCGCGCCGCGTGCGACGCCCAATGTGGAATAGGGATCGGCCATCTACGCTGTGTTACCTTTATCTTTAACGGTGGAAAGTGAATTTGCCCCTCTATGTGGAGAAAAGCGCCGCCGCGTTCAAGTTGCGGCTGGCCTGTATCGACAGCCGAAGCGCTTCTTCCTAAGGTCGGGGGCATGACAGACCCCTTCGCCCTGTTCGATGAATGGTACGCGCAAGCGCGCCAGAGCGAGATCAACGACAGCAACGCCATGGCGCTGGCCACCGCTGATGAACGCGGGCGGCCTTCGGTGCGGATGGTGCTGCTCAAAGGACATGGGCCAGACGGATTCGTCTTTTACACCAATTTCGAGGGGCGCAAAGCGGGCGAGCTGCTGGACAATCCCCATGCCGCGCTGCTGCTCCATTGGAAGTCGCTGCGGCGGCAGGTCCGGATCGAGGGGCCGGTGGGGCGCGTGGACGAAGCCGCCGCCGACGCCTATTTCGCGACGCGCAGCCGCGACAGCCAGCTTGGCGCATGGGCGTCCGACCAGTCGCAGCCGCTACCTTCGCGAGAGGTGTTCATGGCCCGCTATGAGGAAATGCGCGCCCGGTTCGAGGGCGGGCCGGTGCCGCGCCCGCCGCACTGGTCGGGCTTTCGCGTGAAGCCGCAGCGGATCGAGTTCTGGCAGGACCGCGAGCACCGGCTGCACGAACGCCGCCTGTTCACGCGGCATGGCGATGAATGGCATGAGGGGATGCTGTATCCTTAGCGGCTTCAACCCCGCCCGCGATAGCCCGGCACGTCCTGCGGCGGGAGCCACATTCCTGCGGGCGGCTCGCCCGATTGCCAGAACACGTCGATGGGGATGCCTCCGCGCGGATACCAGTAACCGCCGATGCGGAGCCAGAGCGGTTTCATTTCGGTGAACAGCCGCTCGCCAATGCCGACGGTGCAATCCTCATGGAAGGCGGCATGGTTGCGGAAGGCGCCGAGGAACAGCTTCAGCGACTTCGATTCGACGATGGTCGCGGCCGGCGCATAGTCGATCACCAGATGGGCGAAGTCAGGCTGCCCCGTCACCGGGCAGAGCGATGTGAATTCCGGCGCGGTGAAGCGCACCAGATAGGGCTTTCCCGGGCGGGGATTGGGGACGTAATCGAGGACGGCCTCTTCCGGGCGCTGGGGCAGCGCGCTGGTCTGGCCAAGATGGATCGGTTGGGGCGTATCGGTCATGGCGGCCCATCTACGCGATTGCACGCATAAAGTCATGGGGGCGATCTGTTCATCTGCCGTTCAGGTGAAGCATTGCCTTGGCTGCCGATTATGGGGCCTTATCGCTTGATCTTTTCCATGGTGCCGCTGCTGCTGGCGACGGGCGCGCTTGCCCAGCAACAGGATAGCGGCGGGCCGGTCATGAATCTGCCGCGCGGCAACACGCAAAATGCCCCCGATAGTCGGCAGGGGCCGGAATTGGACGTGTTTCGCGATCCCGTGACTCCAACGGTAGCGCCGCCGCCCGCCGTGGCCCTGCCGCCTGTCGTGACGCCGACCACGCCGCCGCCTGCCGCCCCCCAGCCAACGGCGCAGACGCCCGCGCCACGCCGGGAAACGCGCCCATCCGAGGCTCAGCCCGAATCCCGGACAGAGCGGAACGCGCAACGCAACGAACCGCGCCAGACCGAAACGCCCGCCCCCGAGCAGAGCGAAAGCACGACAGGCGAGGCCCCCTCGACCGCCGCGCCGGAACCGCAGGCCGCGCCCGCGCCGAATGAGGCTGCGAACGCCGCGCTCGCGCCTACCGAACCGACTCCGGCGGCGGAGGCTTCGAACGAAGGCCTGCCCTGGCTCTGGATCGTTGGCGGGATCGTGCTGCTGGCTGCGGCCTCCTTCTTCCTGCGGCGCGGACGGAACGAATCGGACGAGGACGAGGTTGCGCCGGAGCCTGTGGAGCCGGTCCTGGCCGAGCCTGTTGCCGAGGAAACGGCCCCTCCACCGCCTCCGCCCGCGCCCGTCGCGTCCCCACCGCCTGCACCCACGCCCACGCCTATGCCCGAAGCGGTTGCCGACACGACAACGGATCGTGCCCAGATCGACCTTTCGCTGGAAGTGACGGGCGCGCGCAATTCGCTGATGGGCCTGACGGTCGCCTATGCGCTGACGCTCACCAATCGGGGCGAGCGAACCGCGCAGGATGTGCTGGTGCGCGGACTGATCGGCAATGCGGGCGGGGATCAGCAGACGCTGCTCCAGCAGTTCGTGAGCGGCCACATCGGCCTGCCGCTCCATTCCGCCGTGGCGATCGCCCCGGGGGCCAGCCAGCGCCTGACCGGCGAACTGCGGCTGACGGCGGACCAGATCGTGCCGGTGCCGATGGGCGAGCGGTTGCTGCTGATCCCGCTCGCGGCGTTCGATGTGCAATATCGCTGGGGCGAGGACAGCGCTGATCCGGCGGGGACGGGCCGCACCGGGGGCGCCTTCATCGTAGGGCAGGAACAGGAGCCGCGCGCCGAGCGGCTGTCACCCTTCCGCCTCGACCTTGGCCCGCGCCAGTATCGGCGGCCCGGCGCGCGCGTCGCGCGGCAGTTCGGGCGAAACTGACAGCCCCCTTTGCAGCGCCGTCCGCCCACCCTATCAAGGGTGGCGACAGCAGCGCATGGGATGGATGATGGACATATTGGCGTCGACCGAATGGCTGGCCGGGGAACTGGGCAAGGATGATCTGCGGATCGTCGACGCCAGCCTGTTCCTGCCCGGCGTGCCGCGCGACCCCCGCGCCGAGTTCGAGCAGGCGCATATTCCGGGCGCGGCCTTTCTCGACCTGCCGACACTGGCCGATCTTGACGATCCGCGAGCCGGCATGTTGCCGACCGACGCCTTCATGACGGAGCGGTGCCGGGCGCTGGGAATAAGCACCGACAACCGCATCATCGTCTATGACAACAGCCCCACGCACAGCGCAGCGCGGGGATGGTGGATGATGCGGCTTTATGGCGTGGGCAAGGGGGCCGCGATCCTCGACGGCGGCTTGCCTAAATGGGTGGCGGAGGGGCGTCCGACGGAAAGCGGCGCGGTAACTCCCCCGCCGGGCAATGCGGTGGCGCGGCGCGCGACCGGACAGGTGCGGACGATGGACGATCTGATCGCCAATGTGGACAGCCGCGCCGAAGCGGTGATCGATGCGCGCGGGGCGGCGCGCTTCACCGGCGAGGAGAAGGAACCGCGCCCCGGCATGGCATCGGGACATATTCCCGGCTCGCGCAATCTGCCCTCCTCCGCCCTGTTCAACGCCGACAACAGCATGAAGACGGGCGAGGAATTGCGGCAATTGTTCGCGCAGGCGGGCCTCGATTTCGACCGGCCCGTCATCACTACATGCGGTAGCGGCGTGACAGCCGCGATCCTGCTGGCGGGGCTGGAACTACTGGGGAAAAAAGACGTGACGCTGTATGACGGAAGCTGGTCCGAATGGGGCCTCGATCCCGCCACGCCCAAGGCGACCGGCGCGGCATGAGCGGGAAGGACGATGACCGCAAGCCATTGACCAAGCTGGCGCAGGCGGGACGTAAGGCCGAATGGACCGGGATGCCGGGGCAGCCGGGCGGCATCGTCAGTCCGCCGGTATGGCGCGCGTCCACGATCCTGTATGACGATGTGGCGCATCTGCGCCGCGCCGCCGGCTCCAGCACGCATGAGCGGCTGTTCTACGGGCGCAAGGGGACGCCGACCGCATGGAGCCTGGCCGACGCGCTGACCGAGATGGAGCCGGGCGCGGCAGGGACGATGCTCTTTCCTTCCGGCGTGGCGGCCATCGCCTGCGGGCTGATGGCGGTGCTGAAGCCCGGCGATCAGTTGCTGATGACCGACAGCGCTTATGATCCTACGCGCAATTTCTGCGAACAGATCTTGAAGCCCTTTGGCGTCGAGACGGTCTATTATGATCCGACTGTCGGCGCGGGGATCGCGAGCCTGCTGACGGAGCGGACGCGCGCCATCTTCCTCGAAAGCCCCGGCAGCCTGACCTTCGAAGTGCAGGACGTGCCCGCCATCGTGGCGGTGGCGAAGGAGAAGGGCATCGTCACGCTGATCGACAATACATGGGCGACACCGCTATTCTTCCCGGCGCTGGGACATGGAGTGGATATTTCCATCCTCGCCTGCACCAAATATATCGTCGGGCATAGCGACGTGATGATCGGTTCCGTCACCGCCAGTGAGGCATGGTTTCCCAAGGTCCGGCAGACGGCTTATCTGTTTGGGCAGATGACGAGTCCCGACGACGCATGGCTGACTTCGCGCGGCCTCAGGACGCTGGGCGTGCGGCTGAAGCAGCATCAGGAGAGCGCGTTGGCCATCGCCCGGTGGCTGAATGAGCAGCCTGATGTGGCGCGGGTGCTGCATCCCGCCCTGCCCGATTGTCCGGGGCATGAATTGTGGGCGCGGGATTTTTCCGGCTCCTCCGGCCTGTTCAGCTTCATCCTGAAAGGCGGCGATGAGACGGCGCGCGCCGCGCTGATCGACGGGCTTGCCCATTTCGGCATCGGCTATAGCTGGGGCGGCTTTGAGAGCCTGGCCCTGCCGGTCGATCCAGCCCGTTACCGCAGCGCGACGATATGGGAGGCGGAAGGTCCAGCCGTGCGCCTGCATATCGGATTGGAAGATCCCGCCGACCTGATCGCGGATCTCGATGCGGGCCTTGCCCGGTTCCGCGCGGCGCGGGGATGACGCCGGACTTCTCCTCCCTGCTGGCGCTGGTGCCGGGCGATGCGGAGATCGTCCAGCCGCTGATCGCGCTGGGCATCGCGTTGCTGCTGCATCTGGCGGCGACGGCGGCAGCCCGCCTCATCGCGCCACGACTGCGGGAAAAGGCGGCGATATTGAGCGAGGCGCTGGCCGGGCGGCTGCGCGCCATGTTGCGTTATGCCCTGTCGGCGCTGTTCATCGGTTTCGCGACCGCGCTCTGGCCAGTGGACACGGCGCCGCATCTGGTGCTGGGAATCGCGCTTGGCCTGTCGGTCGCCCTGCTCGCGGCCCATGGCCTGCGCGCGCTGGCGATACCGGTCTGGGCGGTCGCGCCGCTGGCGCTGCTGCTGTTCCTGACGACCCTGTCGGGCACCAATGGCGGATTGACGCCGGTGGGCACGATGCTGGACGCGATCGGCATCGGCCTTGGCAAACGGCGAGTGACTCTGCTCGGCCTCATCACCATGGCCGCGATCTGCGTCGCATTGTTCGCCATGGTGCGCCTTGCCAACCGGCTGATCGGGGGCAGCATCGCCCGGGCGGACGGCTTCGATCCCACGCAGAAATTGCTGGCGCAGAAGCTCGCCGCCATCGCCGTGGTGATCGCGGCCTTCTTCATCGGTGTCGACCTGCTGGGGATCGACCTGACCGCCTTTGCCGTCTTTTCCGGCGCACTGGGTCTCGCGGTCGGCTTCGGCCTGCAAAAGACCTTCGGCAATCTGATCGCGGGCATCATCCTGCTGATGGACCGTTCCATCAAGCCGGGCGACGTGATCGTGGTGGGCGACAGCTTCGGATGGGTGAACAAGATCGGCGTGCGCGCCGTCAGCGTCATCACTCGCGACGGCAAGGAGCATCTGATCCCCAACGAGAACCTGATGACGCAGGAGGTGGAGAACTGGTCCTATTCCGACCGCAATGTCCGCGTCCGCATTACCCTGGGCGTGGGCTTCGACAGCGACCTGCCGCTGGCGCAACAGTTGATGCTGCGCGCCGCGCAGGAAAGCCACCGCGTGCTCGACATGCCCAGCCCCACCGTGCGTCTGACCGGCTTTGGTGAAAATCGCGTGGAGCATGAGATATTGGTGTGGATCAGCGACCCGGAGGAAGGCGTGGGCAATGTCCGGTCGGACGTGCTCAACCGGCTGTGGCTGCTGTTCCGGGACAATGGGATCACCATTCCCTATCCGCAGCGCGTCATTCACACGACGCAGGCGCCCGCGCCGCCCGCGTAATATAATTACGAGCTTTCGATCATAATCGGGGCGGCAGACGAGGCTTCAGGATGCCGCCCATGCACTTGTTGCAGAACAGCAACATTTCGTCGGCAAAAGACATGATTCAGCAATAAATCCTTGTGCAGCGCAGCAAGGAAGCGCATCCATTTGGGGTCAAGGCACCCGGCCCGCCCCGTTGCGGGAGAAAGAGGCAGGGACCTTCGCGCAGGTGGGACGATCGCATAACCATCAAAGGGGTTTTATCATGCGTAAGTCCATTCTTGGCCTGTCGGCCATTGCTCTTGCCGCGTTTTCGGCACCCGCTTTCGCTCAGGACGAGCCGACACCGGAACTGACCGTCAGCGGCAGCGCCGCCGTCGTCACCGATTATCGTTTCCGTGGCGTATCCCAGACCGACAAGCGTTTCGCCATCCAGGGCGGCATCACCGTCACCCATGAATCGGGCTTCTATGTGTCGACCTGGGGTTCCTCCATCGACGATTATGTCGCCAATGGCAGCGACCAGGAAATCGACCTGATCGCGGGCTATTCCAAGACGGTGGGCGCGGCGACCTTCGACCTGGGCGTCCTTTATTATTACTATCCCGGTTCGGGCGGCGTTAACAGCGACTTTGTCGAACCCTATGCGTCGGTGAAGGGCACTTTCGGCCCCGCCACCGCGAAGCTGACCGTCAACTATGCGCCCAAGACCAAGGCGCTGACGCTGGATGGCATCCACAAGGAAGACAATCTCTACGTCGCGGGCGACCTGTCGGCCAGCATACCCAATTCGCCGGTGGGCGTGTCGGCCCATCTGGGCCATAGCTGGGGACCGAGCTACCTCATCATCGGCAGCGGCAAGGAATATACCGACTGGAGCGTGGGCGCGACCTACACCTGGGATCACCTGACCTTCGGCGTCAGCTATGTCGACACCAACAAGAACGCCTATTCGTCCAGCGGCCGCAATATCGGCAAGGCCGGCGTGGTCGGATCGGTCACCGCGTCCTTCTGATCTGCATTCAAAAGGGGAAGAGGCCGCGAGCCGGAGGGTTTGCGGCCTCTTTCATGGCGGCCGGTGCGCGCGGACCGAAGGACGGTTGGGGGTGGGGAGCGGACAGCTCGCTCCCCGTCCCCGTTCGTCCTGAGTAGCCCCTGAGCCTGTCGAAGAGGCGTATCGAAGGACAGATATTGCACAAGACCCTTCGATACGGGTCTTCGACGTGGCGCGAGGCTAAGTTTACCCTGAGCGACTGCTGCAAGCAGTCAGTCGAAAGGCTCAGCCCCTACCCAGGGCGAACGGATGTTTGTGTTTCGATAAATGGCCGCAACTGGCCATAAACAGCCGTCCACATGATGACGCCCTTACAACCTTTCCCTCTCGATTTGACGCGAAGCTGCGCTTGCCCCTTGGTCTTGGGAGACGCTTGCTCTATGGCAGCGGCACCATTCCCAAGGGGAACCGCATCTTGATCCTGGACATCGCCGCCACCGCCGCCAGCGCCATTCGCTTTGACGATCTGGGCCTCAGCCCTGTGGCACTCGACCTCGGCTTCTTCACGCTGAAATGGTACAGCCTCGCCTATCTGGCGGGCATATTGATCGGCTACTGGTATCTGCTGAAGCTGGTGGCGCAGCCCGGATCGCCCATGGCGCGCCGTCATGCCGACGACATGATCTTCTATGCGACACTGGGCATCATCATCGGCGGGCGACTGGCCTATGTGGTCTTCTACCAGCCCGAAATCCTGCGGCATCCGCTCGACATTCTCAAGCTGTGGAATGGCGGCATGTCCTTCCATGGCGGCGTGGTCGGCGTGTCGCTCGGCATCCTCTATCTGGCTCGCAAGGAAGGGCTGAGCTGGTTGCGGGTGCATGATTATGTCGCCTGCTGCGTGCCCTTCGGCCTGTTCTTCGGGCGGCTCGCCAATTTCGTGAACGGGGAGCTGTGGGGCAAGGAAACCGATGTGCCCTGGGCCATGATCTTTCCCACAGGCGGCCCCTTCCCTCGCCATCCCAGCCAGCTTTATGAGGCGCTTCTGGAAGGCGTCCTTCTGTTCGCCATCCTCGCCTATGCCTTCTGGAAGACCCAAGCGCGCTACAAGCCGGGGATGCTGGTCGGCCTGTTCCTCTTCTTCTACGGCCTGTTCCGCTTCGGCGTGGAGTTCTTCCGCGAGGCCGACGCGCAACTGATGGAGTTCGCTGCGCGCACCGGCCTGCACATGGGCCAGTGGCTGTGCGTGCCGATGATCCTGGGCGGGCTTTACCTGATCGTCACCGCCAAAGGACGGCGCGTGCGCGTCGAACCGATCGCGGGCAGCGCGAGTGTCAGCTGACGAACTGCCGCTGAGCGAACGGCTCGCCCGGCAGATCGAGGCGGGCGGGCCGATCTCCATCGCGCATTTCATGGGCGAGGCAAACCAGCATTATTATGCGACCCGTGATCCGCTGGGTCTGGAGGGCGATTTCACTACGGCGCCGGAAATCAGCCAAATGTTCGGCGAATTGATCGGCCTGTGCCTTGCCGATGTGTGGATGCGGTCGGGGCGGCGTCCGGGGGCGCTCTATGCGGAACTGGGGCCGGGACGCGGGACGCTGGCGGCCGATGCGCTCCGCGCGATGGAGCGGGCCGCCTTCGCCCCGCGTCTGCATTTCGTGGAAACCAGCCCCGTGCTGCGCGAGCGGCAGAGGGCGCTGCTGCCCCATATCGTCCATCATGACAGCATAGAGCAACTGCCCGAACAGGGACCGTTGCTGGTGGTCGCCAATGAATTTTTCGACGCCCTGCCCGTCCGCCAGTCAATCCGCGTCAATGACGAATGGCGCGAGCGGGTCGTGCTGGCCAGCAGAGGGGAGGATGGCATCCGCTTCGTTCCGGCCGTCGGCTATCGCCGTATCGAATCAGACATGCCCGCCATCGCCGCCACGGCGGACGACGGGCATGTCATCGAAACACCGCTGGCGGGCGCCACGGCCGCCTTCAGCCTGGCCAACCGTATCGCAAAACAGGGCGGCGCGGCGATCATCATCGACTATGGCTATGAAGGCCCGGCCATTGGCGACACGTTACAGGCGGTGCGCGATCACAAGTTCGCCGACCCCTTCACCGATCCGGGCGAAGTGGACCTGACCACCCATGTGGATTTCACCATGATCGGCAATATGGCGCGGCAGGCGGGGTTGCGCGTACTGGGACCGGTGGGTCAGGGCGCGTTTCTCGGCGAGCTGGGCATCGACGCCCGCGCCGCGCAACTGGCGGAGGCCAGCCCGGAGCGCGCCGAGGAGGTGGAAGCCGCCCGCCTGCGCCTGACATCCCCGGACGCGATGGGCACGTTGTTCAAAGCCATGGCGTGGGTTCATCCCGACTGGGCCGCCCCGGCGGGGTTTGGCGTCTGAAGCGCGCTCAATCGTCCTGATGATAGCGGCTGAGGCGGCGGATGAAGCCGATGAGGCCAGTCTGACGGCTACGCTTCATGCGCTCGGCGTGGAGGATGGTCTGGACGCGCTGGAAACATTCCTCCGCATCGACGTTGCAGAGCACATAATCATAGCCATCCCAGTGCGCGATCTCTCCGGCGGCGCGCTCCATGCGGCCTGCGATCACTGCCTCGCTGTCGGTAGCGCGGCCGCGCAGGCGGCGCTCCAGTTCCTCCATAGAGGGAGGCAGGATGAAGATACGCACCACATCGCCGCCCGCGATCTGGTGCAATTGCTGCGCGCCCTGCCAGTCGATGTCGAACAGCACGTCGCGGCCGCTCTTGAGCATCGTCTCCACCGGCGCGCGGGGCGTGCCGTAACGCTGGCCGAAGACATGCGCCCATTCGAGGAACTCATGATCCGCCGTCATCCGGCGAAATTCCTCCAGATCGACGAAGTGATAATCCTTGCCATCCACTTCGCCCGGCCGCATCGGGCGGGTCGTGGCGGACACCGACATGGCCAGGTCCGGCTCTGCCGCCAGCAATTTGCGCGCGATGGTGGACTTGCCCGCGCCCGAAGGCGAAGAGAGTACGAAGAGAACGCCACGGCGCTTGAAATCGGGCGTTTCGGTCGGAATGTCGTCGGCCATGGCCGCTAGTGCCGCCAGAAGCAGCGATTTGCAAGAGGGCAAGAAGGGGGATGACGCAGTGTTGAAGCGCAAACGGAACCGCAGCCGCCGGGGCTACGCCCTTGCCGGGCTGATCGCGCTGGCGGCCTGCGCGATGCTGTTCCTGATGGGACGACCGCCGATCTGCGCCTGCGGCACGGTAGAATTATGGCATGGCGCGATTGACAGCGGCAACAGCCAGCACCTCTCCGACTGGTATAGTCTGAGCCATATCATCCACGGATTTTTATTCTATCTGGCGGCGTGGGCGCTGATGCGGCGGCAGCCCAGGGGGATGCGCTTCGCGGCGGCGGTGGCGGTCGAATCGCTGTGGGAGATATTGGAAAATTCGCCGGTCATCATCGACCGATACCGCACGGCGACCATCGCGCTCGGCTATTCGGGTGACAGCATCCTCAATTCGATGAGCGACATCGGGATGATGGCGCTGGGCTTCGCCTTTGCCGCGCGGGCGCCGGTTTGGCTGACGGTGCTGGCCGGCATCGGGTTCGAGCTGTTGGCGCTGTGGGTGATCCGCGACAATCTGACGCTTAACGTGCTGATGCTGGTCTGGCCGGTCGAGGCGGTGAAGGCCTGGCAGTCGGCATTCTAGACGAAAGCCAGCCGTTTTTCGACCGCCTGCAACGCCCCGACCACACGCTGCGGCGGCGCGGGCGCGACGAACAGCAGATCGACGACCCAGCTCGCGCGCGAAGCCAGCACAAGCAGCAGCCCCACCAGCAATGCGACGGGAAAGGCCACCATCGTCGCGACTTCCGCCTGCTTCACGCCCAGCCCGCGGCAAAATCCCATGACGATATAGATGGTCGGAAAGTGCGAGACATAGAAGATCAGCGAATGCTGGCCCATGAAGATCAGCGGCGCGCACCAGCGGGCGGCCTGTATCCAGAAGGCCGTGGCGCTGACCGCGATGATGAAGCAGAGCGCGGGAAAAGCGTAAAGCGGACCATAGTGAAGCTCATAGACGACAGCCGCCGCCGATGCGCCGACGATGACGATCCATCCCAGCAGCGCCGCGCGCGAACGCACGACGCGCATCCACAACGCCCAATGGCCGCCCACCCATGAGCCGAGGAAAAAGAAGGCCATGAGGTAGAAGAGCCGCTCACCATTCTTGCTGCCATCGGGCGCGAGGATCGCAATGCCGAAGGCAACCGCCGCGACCAGCAGCGGCGACAGGCGGCGCAGCGGAATGGCCGCCAGATAATAAATGAGGATGAAGGTCAGGAACCAGAGATAGGATTGGCCGGACAGATATTTGAGCAGTTGCATCGGTCCATCCACCATCGGCCCGATGACTAGTGCATAGATGAGCGTCCAGACCAGCAGCGGCCAGAATATCCGCCGCCCCTTCCCCAGCAGATAGAGCACGATCCCCTTGCCGAACGATCCCGCCAGCAGCAGGCCGGACAGGAATACCAGCGTCGGCATGCGATAGAGGACGAACAACTGGTTGAAATCGCGCATCCATGGCGCGGCGGTGTAGGCGTGCCGTTCCAATATGGTCACCGAATGGAAGGCGACGACCAGCAGGATCGCCAGACCCCGGAGCAGATCCATCCATAATTGCCGTTCCCGCTTGGTGTGGGGGACGACAGGGATGGCGCTTTCGACCGGGGCGTGAGAATCGGTCATGGGTTTCTCCGCTGGAAGGCGCACCATGCTGCGCCGCGGAAAATCCTATGGCGTCTGAAGGCAGGAAAATAGCTGACGTCCCGTCACACCGCGCCGAATCCGGCACGGGTCGCCGCAGCGGGCGATCAGCGTCCGGCCCTGCGGGACCGGGCTTCGTCGATCAGGATCGGTTCCGCGCCTTCGTCCGGCAATGCCTTAACGCCCCGCTTGCGGTCCACCTCGCGCTTCGCTTCATACAGGCGACCCGCCAGATAGGCGCCGGTGACGAACATCGCGCCCATGGGATAGCGCAGGATCAGCCTCTTGGCACCCATGCCCGCCAGCAGGCCGACCGCGCCTTTCTTCCCGGTTTCGGCTGCGACACGGGTTCCCACCAATATCGCGCCGACACGCGCCGCCTTTCGCAGCAGTCCGGCTTTGGGTGGGGACTTGACCGATGCGGGTTGCGCGGCCGGTTTGGCGGGGGCGGCTTTCCTCTTCATATCCTATCAATGTATCGGATCGCCGTCCGTTCCGCCATGTTGATCTGAATCAGACCATATTCTCAGGACGCACGAGCCGGTCGAAGGTCGCTTCATCGACCAGTCCCAGCGCGAGACCCGCCTGCTTGAGCGTCAATCCTTCGACATGGGCATGCTTGGCGATCTTCGCGGCATTGTCATAGCCGATCTCCGGCGCCAGGGCCGTCACCAGCATCAACGATCGGTCGACCAGTTCGGCGATGCGCTTTGCATTCGCCTCCAGCCCTTCGACGCAGCGTTCGGCAAAGCTATCCATGCCGACGGCGAGGAGATGGATGGACCGCAGCACCGCCGCGCCGATCAGCGGCTTGAACACGTTGAGTTCGAGATGCCCTTGCAGGCCGCCGACCGTCACCGCCTGATGATTGCCGATGACCTGAGCGGCCACCATCGTCAGCATCTCGCACTGGGTCGGGTTGACCTTGCCCGGCATGATCGAGCTGCCCGGTTCATTGGCGGGCAGGTCCAGTTCGCCAAGGCCCGAACGCGGACCGCTGCCCAGCAGGCGGATGTCGTTGGCGATCTTCGTCACCGCGACGGCGATGCTGTTGAGGCGGCCGGAAAAGTCGACCAGCGTGTCATGGCTCGCCAGCGCCTCGAACTTGTTGGGCGCGGTTTCGAACGGAAGGCCGGTGAGCGCCGCGATTTCCGCCGCTACATCCTCCGCGAATCCGGGGGGCGTGTTGAGGCCGGTGCCGACCGCCGTGCCGCCCTGCGCCAGCTTGGTGAGGCCATGTTCGACCAGCGGCATGGCGCGGGTGCGGGCAAGGCGGAGCTGGGCAACATAGCCGGAAAATTCCTGCCCCAGCGTCAGCGGCGTCGCGTCCTGCAGATGGGTGCGGCCGATCTTGACGATGCCGTCCCATGCCTTTGCTTTTGCGAGCAATGCGCCTTCGAGCCGTTCGAGCGCGGGAAGCAGCGCGCGGGTCGCGGCCAGCGCGGCGGCGATATGCATGGCGGTGGGGAAGCTGTCGTTGGACGACTGGCTCATGTTCACATGGTCGTTGGGGTGAACCGGCGCTTTGCCGCCCCGCGTGCCGGTCAGGATTTCGTTCGCGCGGCCCGCGATCACTTCATTGACGTTCATGTTGGACTGCGTGCCGCTGCCCGTCTGCCAGATGACGAGCGGGAACTGATCATCCAGCTTGCCCTCCACGACTTCGGCGGCAGCGGTTTCGATGGCGTCGGCGAGCTTCGCATCCAGCCCATGCTTCCGGTTCACCCGCGCCGCCGCCTGCTTCACGATGGCGAGGGCGTGGACGATGCCGATGGGCATCCGCTCGCTATCGCCGAAGGGGAAGTTCTCAATGCTCCGCTGGGTCTGCGCGCCCCAATAGGCGGCGGCGGGCACCTCGATCGCGCCAATCGAGTCGGTTTCGGTGCGGGTTGCGGCCATGCTTCGGCTCCCAATTAAGAATCAATCGCAACAATAGGTTGGATGTAGGATGGAAGCGAGGAAAGCCAAGAGCGATTTTTTAGGGGACGCGGCGTTGGGTGGGAAGCGGACATTCAAATCCGCTCGTCCTGAGTAGCCACTGAGCCTGTCGAAGGGGCGTATCGAAGGACACAGGTTGTGCCATACCCTTCAATATGGGTCTTTGGCTTGGCCAGAGGCCAAGTTTATCCTGAACGAATGCTGCAAGCAGTCAGTCGAAGGGCTCAGCCCCTGCTCAGGGCGAACGGGTGTCGGGAATAGCCGAAACCAGCCGAAAACGGACGCTTATTTCTTCTTCCCGAAATCTACCGTCACGACATTGGAACCGTCTTCCGCCTTCACGTCCGGCACGTCGTTTTCCGCTTCTTCATGCGGTTCGGGCACGGCATCGGCCTGCACCTGGAACTGGAGCGCGAAATTGACCGCCGGATCGACGAAAGCGGTGATCGCCGCAAAGGGAATGACAAGGTGGGCCGCGACCTGATTGAAGGTCAGGCTGACCTGGAACATGTCCTCGCTGACCTTGAGATCCCAGAATTTGTTCTGAAGCACGATGGTCATTTCGTCGGGAAAGCGCTCGATCAGCCGGGTCGGGATGTCGACGCCCGACGCCTGCGTCTTGAAAGTGATGTAGAAATGATGGTTTCCCGGCAGGCCTCCGGTCTCCTCCACCTCCCCCAGCACACGGCCGACGACGGCGCGCAGCGCTTCCTGCACGATTTCATCATAGGGAATCAGGCTGTCGGGCAGGTCTTCACTCATGGCTGTCAGTCCTAGCGAGGCGATACGAAGCGTCAAGCCCGCCCGTCATTTCCCATACACTTGCATTGCATGGCGCGCGCAACGCGCTATAGGGCGGCCATGCGTAGGGCCGAGATTCATCGCAACACTGCGGAAACGCAGATCGACGTCACCGTCAACCTGGACGGCACGGGCATCTATTCCGTTTCGACGGGCATCGGCTTCCTCGATCATATGATCGAGCAATTGTCGCGCCACTCGCTGATCGACCTGGACGTCAAGACGGTCGGCGACCTGCATGTAGACCAGCATCACACGACCGAGGACACCGCTATCGCCATCGGTGAAGCGGTCGCCAAGGCGCTGGGCGACAAGCGCGGCATCTCCCGCTACGGCACGGCCTATGCGCCTATGGACGAGACGCTGACGCGCGTGTCGCTGGACATTTCGGGCCGTCCCTGGCTGGTGTTCAAGGCGCCCTTCTCCGTACAGCGGCTGGGCGAATGGGATACCGAGCTGATCGAGCATTGGTTCCAAAGCTTCGCGCAGGCGGCGGGGATCACGCTGCATGTCGAAAATCTCTATGGCGCCAACAACCACCATGTCGTCGAAAGCTGCTTCAAGGGGCTGGCGCGGGCGCTGCGGCAAGCGGTGGAGATCGACCAGCGCAAGGCCGACGCCATCCCGTCGACCAAGGGGATATTGTGACCTCCCTTGCCCTCATCGATTATGGCGCGGGCAATCTTCATTCGGTGCACAACGCCCTGCGAAAGGCCGGCGCGCGAGATGTAACGATCACCGCCGACGCGGATGTCGTGGCGAAGGCGGACCGGATCGTGCTGCCGGGCGTCGGCGCTTTCCGGGCCTGCCGCGATGCGCTGGTGGCGATCCCCGGCATGGTCGAGGCGATGGACGCGGCGGTGAACCGGCGCGGCGTTCCCTTTCTGGGCGTGTGCGTGGGGATGCAGTTGCTCGCGGACGCGGGCGAGGAATTCGGTCGGCATGAAGGGCTGGGTTGGATCCCCGGCACCGTGAAGCTGATCGAGCCGGCCGATCCGGCGATCAAGGTGCCGCATATGGGCTGGAACGACGTGATCCTGCGCGGCGACCCGCCTCTGCTGGAGACAGGCGAGGCCTATTTCCTCCACAGCTATCATTTCGAAGCCGATGATCCGGCCCATGTCGCCGCCGTCACCGACCATGGCGGGCCGCTGGTCGCAGCCGTCGCGCGTGACACCATCATCGGTTGCCAGTTTCACCCGGAAAAGAGCCAGAACTATGGCCTTTCCTTCCTCTCCCGCTTTCTGGAGTGGCGTCCTTGAGCGCGCTCCCACGGATGATGATATGAGCCTGATCGTCTTTCCCGCCATCGACCTCAAGGGCGGACAAGTCGTCCGCCTGGCCGAAGGCGACATGAACCGCGCCACCATCTATGGTGACAATCCCGCCGCACAGGCGCTGCTGTTCGCGCAGGCAGGCGCACAGCATCTGCATGTGGTCGATCTGGACGGCAGCTTCGCGGGCCATGCGGTCAATGCCGAAGCGGTGGAGAAGATCGTCGAAGCCTTTCCCGGCCATGTGCAACTGGGCGGGGGCATCCGCAATCGGGAAGCGGTTGAACGCTGGTTCGATCTGGGCGTGTCGCGCATCGTCATCGGCACGGCGGCGCTGAAAGACCCGGACTTCGTCAAGGCGGCGGCGCGTGATTTCCCCGGCGGCATCGTCGTCGCGGTCGATGCGCGCGATGGCTTCGTCGCGACGGACGGCTGGGCGGAAAAGTCGGACATGCCGGTAGCGGACCTCGCCCGCCGGTTCGAGGATGCAGGCGTCGCCAGCCTGCTTTTCACCGATGTTGGGCGCGACGGGCTGCTCAAGGGCTGCAATATCGACGCGACCGTGGACCTTGCCCGCGCCACCGATATTCCGGTGATCGCCAGTGGCGGGGTCGCGGGGATCGCGGACATTCGCGTGCTGAGCCTCCACGCCGATGAAGGGATTGAGGGCGTCATCACCGGACGAGCGCTTTATGACGGGCGGCTGGACCTGAAAGCCGCGCTGGCGGTGGCGCAGGCGGCGGCGTGAGCGTGACACATTTCATCCATTCGGTAAGAATATAGGCATGACCGTCCGCACACGCGTCATTCCCTGTCTCGACGTCGCCAATGGCCGGGTGGTCAAGGGCGTCAACTTCGTCGACCTGCGCGATGCGGGCGATCCGGTCGAGCAGGCCAAGGTCTATGACGCGGCGGGCGCGGACGAACTCTGCTTCCTCGACATCACCGCCACGCAGGAGGCGCGCGGCACCATATTGGATGTGGTGCGCCGCACCGCCGAGGTCTGCTTCATGCCCGTCACCGTGGGCGGCGGCGTCCGCAGCCCGGAAGATGCGCGCGCGCTGCTGCTCGCGGGGGCGGACAAGGTCGCGGTGAACAGCGCTGCCGTCGCCCGGCCCGAACTGGTCGCCGACATCGCCGACCGCTTCGGCAGTCAGTGCGTCGTTGGATCGGTCGATGCGCGGCGCGTGGGCGAGGACCGTTGGGAAATCTTCACCCATGGCGGACGCAAGCCGACCGGCATCGACGCGCTGGAGCACGCCATCCGCCTTGCCGAACTGGGCGCGGGCGAACTTCTCGTCACGTCGATGGACGGGGACGGGACGCGTCAGGGCTATGACCTTGCCCTTACCCGCGCCATTGCCGATGCCGTGTCGGTGCCGGTGATCGCCAGCGGCGGCGTGGGCACGCTCGACCATCTGGTCGAAGGCGTGATCGAGGGCCATGCGAGCGCGGTGCTGGCCGCCTCCATCTTCCATTTCGGGCAGCACACGGTTGCAGAGGCCCACCGCGCGCTGGCGGCGGCGGGCGTGCCGGTGCGCGCCGCCTGACAAGACGGCAAAAGCGTCGGCTTATTTTACATTAACCAGACTGGCCGGAGGGGCATTAACCTTTCAGGGCGCCGCAAATGCGTGACTCAGCTCCTCTTGGCACAGCTCCTGCTTAAATTTCCTGCATCACCATTTGCAGGAAACAGGGAGTAAGAGGATGAAACTGAACAAGATGCTTCTCGCCGCTGGCGTCGCCGGTCTGGTCGGTGCAGCCACGCCCGCTCAGGCGACCTTCGGCTGCGGATGGTGGAAGCAGTGCGGCGGCTCGTCCGGTGGCAACTCATCGGGGGGCAGCTCGTCGGGCGGCGCCACGCCGGTGCCTGAGCCGGAGCAGCTCGGCCTGTTCGCCATGGGCATCGCGGTTCTGGGCTTCCGCACCTTTCGCGCCCGCCGCAAGCGCAAATAAGCGCAACGCACGCTGATTTTTAGTTGACGGGTCGCGTGCCTGGCGCTTGATGGCGGCCATGCGCGCGACCCTTCATCAATTGGAACAAACCATCGCCCGGCGACGGTCCGCCGACCCGTCGCAATCCTATGTGGCGAAGCTGACATCCAGAGGGCGCGCCAAGATCGCGCAGAAGGTGGGCGAAGAGGCGGTCGAAACCGTCATCGCGGCGCTGAGCGGCGACACCGCCGACACCATCGGCGAAAGCGCGGACCTGCTATTCCATCTTTTCGTGCTGCTTGCCGATTGCGGCATACCGCTCGATTCCGTCCTGGATGAGCTGGAACGGCGCGAGGGACTGTCGGGTCTCGCCGAAAAGGCCGCGCGCCCGGACTGATCCGGCCCTTCGGAAAGATATTGCCCCTGCCGCGTTTATACTCCAGCCTCATTGCAAGAGGGAAATAATGGAGGGCGATCATGGTGCGGACGGTTTTAGGCGGGCTGCTGGGCGGTTTTGCGCTCTATATCACCGGCTTCATCTTCTGGGGCACGCCGCTGGGTTCGCTGGCGTTCAGCCGCGCTGATCCACAGGCGGGCGCCAATCTGCAAGCCGCCATGGCGCAGACGCTCAATCCCACAGGCACCGGCGTCTATGTCGTGCCCGATCCCGCCACCGCGCAAGGAACGGTACTGTTCGGCAAAGGACCGGTCGGCATGATCTTCTACAATAGCAGCGGTTTCCCCGTGACAGACGGGTCTGCGCTGATCGGCGGTTTCGTGCTGGCGCTGGTGGTGGGCGTGGTGATCGCGCTGGCGCTGCGCTTCACGGCAGCGGATTTCGGCAGCCGGGCGCGCTTGGTGCTGCTGTTCGCGCTGGCCGCCGTGCTGTGGCTCCATGTCGGGCAGGCGGTCTTCAACCATGCGCCATGGGGCTATATCCTCTATCTCGCACTCAGCGATTTCGTGGGGCTGGTTGCCGCGGGGCTGATCGCCGCGAAACTGATGGAAGGCACGGCCGTTGCTTCCCCCATCGAAGACACCGTGCACTGACGGAGTATGCGCTTCGCCCCTCCTGCGTTGCGGGAAAGACATAGGCACGATGGTGAACGACAGGCAGCATCATCTTTTTCCGCGATCATAAGTTTGATCGCCGCGGGCTTTGCGCTATCTGGTCGAGTATGAACCGTCCCGATCTGATCCGCTTTTCCGGCGTGGCGTTGCTGGCTTTCGCCGCCATGCCCGCTGTCGCGCAGCAAAGCGCCCCAACCTCCATCCTGCCCCCGGCAGTGACGCCGGCGCTGCCTGCTGCTCCGGCGCCTGTAGCGCCACCCGCCATAGTGACGCCCCCGCCCCTTCCGCTGCCGCCGATGTCGGCTGCACAGGAAAAATGGCTCAACGACTGGCTTCGCAGGGGCGCGGCCGAAGGTCTGATGGCAAAAAGCAAGGCCAGCGCGGCGCTGACCGGCGATGCGTTGCTTTCCGCCACGCTGGACCGGGCGCGGGCGCTCAGCACCGGGCGCGTAGACACCGCCGACTTCCTCAATATCTGGGCCTTGCGCCCCGCGCCCTTCGATCCCCGCCCGTCCCTGGCGACGGCGATCGCGGAGGACCGGCTGCCGCAATGGGCCGCCAGCCTGACGCCGCCCTATTCGGGCTATGACGGCCTTCGCAAGGGGTTGGTCGCTTATGAACGCATCCGCGACGATGGCGGTTGGCCGAAACTGAGCGCGGATGCGTCGCCCGATGCGATCCGCAAGCGCCTCGCCATCGAGGACAAGGCCGTGACGCCCGGTGAAAAGCTGGTGGACGCGCTTCAGCGCGCCCAGCGGCGCTATGGTCTCAATCCCACGGGCCAGCTTGGCGCGCGGACGCTCGCTGAACTCAACGTGCCGGTGGAGGACCGCATCGCCGCGATCATGGCGAATATGGAACGCTGGCGCTGGATGCCGCGCACCCTGCCAGTCAACCGGGTTCAGGTGAACATCGCGGCCGCCGTGCTCACCATGTTCGAAGGCGATCAGCCGGTGAAGTCGATGCGCGCCGTCACCGGCAGCCCGACCAACCAGACGCCGATGCTGTCGTCCAGCATCCATTCGATCGTCGTCAATCCACCGTGGAACGTTCCGGCCTCCATCGCCAAGAAGGAACTGTTCCCCAAGGGCCGCGCAACGTTGCTGAAGCAGGGATACAAGATCATCGGCACGCCGGAAGGCGGGCAGCGCATCGTCCAGCCCGCCGGGCCGAACAGCGCGCTGGGCCGGTTGAAGTTCGATTTCAACAATCCCTTCGCGGTCTATCTGCACGACACGCCCGCGCGGGCGAAGTTCCAGAGCTATGACCGGCTTGCCAGCCATGGCTGCATCCGTCTCGAAAAGCCGGTGCCGCTGGCCGAGATGATGGTGACGGGCGATCCCAAGCTGGCGGGGCAGATCCAGACGCTGATCGACGAAGGCAAGACGCAGCGCGTGTCCTTGCCGCAGCAAGTGGCCGTCTACCTGCTTTACTGGACTGCCTTTCCGGGGAGCGACGGGGTGATGAACTTCCGGTCGGACCCCTATGGCTGGGACAAGCTGCTCGCCCAGAAGATCGAGGCGTCCAGCCGCCGCGTCGATCCCACGACCGACCATTCGACCGCCATCGCATCGAAGGATTGAACCCCATGCACAAGATCGCCCTTATCGCCCTTAGCGGCGCGCTCGCCCTCTCCGCTTGCGGCAAGAAGCAGGAAGAGGCCCCCGCGACTAACAATCTGGTCGAACCGCCGATCGAAAATGTCATCATCGACGAACCGGACGCCGCGCCTGAGCCGAGCCAGAATGTCACCAACACGGCCCCGGCCGCGCCGCCGCCCGAAGTGTCCGAAGACCAGCAGATGCTGGACGATGCCGCCGCCACCGGCATGACCTCGCGCCTCCCCTCACAGGCCGAGGCGGACCATCATGCGGATGAAGCGAGCAACGCGGGCGGCTAAGGCGCATCGCGGCGGCCTTGGACTGGGGCCGCCGCTCTGCTATATTGCTTCCATGGATCGCCGCAGTTTTACAAAGTTCGCTTTAAGCGGACTGGCCTTATCGTTTCTTTCCGACAGCATCGGCAAAGCCGCCGCGCCGGAAGGACTTCTTCCCAAAAACCCGCCGCCAGCGCCGGTTCCCGCCGCGCCGCGCACCGTGTCCTTCGCGGGCAAGCCCTATGCGCGCCTGCTGGAAAAGGCGAAGGCCGCGCTGGACAGCCATGCCCACGCCTTCACCCTGCGCGACCGAATCGCTATCGCCGATTTCAACGCGCCCTCGCGCGATTTGCGCCTGCATGTGGTGGACCTGATCGGCGGGCAATCCAGTTCCTATCTGGTCGCTCATGGCCGCGGTTCGGACCCCGGCCATTCAGGATGGCTCCAAAGCTTTTCCAACGAGCCCAATTCACTGGCCAGTTCGTCGGGCGCCTATCGGACGAGCGACATTTATTACGGCCAGCATGGGCAGGCGATGCGCCTCATCGGTCTCGATCCGACCAACAACAATGCGGAAAATCGCGCCATCGTTATCCATGGCGCGGATTATGTGAGCGAGGATCACATCGCCGCCTGGGGCAAATGCGGGCGCAGCGAAGGTTGCCTGGCGGTGGCGCGGCACATGCTGCCGCAGCTTGTCGGCCTGCTGGGGCCGGGCCGCATGGTCTATGCGGACAAGATCATCGTGACAGGCGCTTAGGGTTGAGATGCTATGTGCTCCTGCCTACGCAGGAGACCGGTTTTTCATTCTGAGCGAAGAGCAATCAACCTCCAGTCCCCATGACACGGGATCGAATGTCGCGTTCTTCTCCGCCCGGATGCCATGAGCATCCGGGCGGAAATAGATCAGCCCGCCTTCTGGCCGCTCATCACTTCGATCGACGGTTTGTTGATGGCGTCGATCGTGCCATCGGCCATCATCGCCTTGCCCATATCCAGCGCTTCCTTGCGAAGCGCCTCGTCATTGGCTGTCTGGCTTGCACCGATCAGGGCGGACAACAGAATGTTCTTGTTGGTCTTGTCCGCCGCATTTTCCGCCACGGACTTGCGAGCCAGCGTCACGGCTTCCTTATAATAAGGATCAGCGCCGGTCATGTCCTTGGCCCCCAGCTTCTGGTTGCCCAGCTGGATCAGGATGCCCGCCAGGATATTGCGGCTGGCGGCATCTGTGGGCTTGGCTTCGACTACCTTGCGCCAGTGAGGCAGCGATTCGCCATAGAGGGCGATCACCTTGTCCATCTGGCCCTGAGCGCCCTGCGCGGCGGCGTCGGCATAAAGCGCGTTGGCGAGGAAATTCACATTGTCGATATTGGCGGGCTGGGCCTGGACGGCCGTGCGGATCGCGGGCAGCGCCGCTTCATATTTCGCGGTGGCGGCGGCATTATCGCCCGCCTGCTGGGCCTGTTGCCCCGCGGTGAAGTCGGTCACGGCCTGATTGAAAGCGGCGATCTGTTCCTGCGTCATCTGACCCGCGGCAGGCGCGGCTTCAGCCGGGGCGGCGGGAGCTGCTTCAGCCGCGGCAGGCGCTTCCTGCGCCTGCACGGGGGTCATCATCGCCAGCGGCGCGGCAAGGGTCATAAGGGCAATATAAACCGGTCGAGACAAAGCAGACTCTCCATTTTCGTTCACACAGGTCAGGCGCATCGAACGCCTTTCAACGGAATAATGGACGAAAAGGCAGGTTGGTTCCCAGCCCGTCAGGCTCGCGTCAACGCGCAAAAGGCGCAGTTCGTGGAAAATTGTTCCCGGCGAAGGGCAGTGCGGGCGGCGGCTTCGGCATCCTCGCCCCATTGCTCGACCTGCCAGGCTTCATCGATCTCCGCCGCCGCCCAGACGGCTTCGGGATCGTGCGCGCCATCCACCACCGCCAGCCCGCAGACCAGCGATCCGCTGAGCGTCACCAGCGTCGAAAGGCCCGCCAGCGTGAAGGGATCGAACGCCGCAACGGTTGTCGCGAGCCGCTCCAGCGTTTCGGGTGGTTGCGCGATATGGATGATCCCCTGCGTCACGCGAAAGGTCACGTCATAGCGCGTCCGCGCCCAATCCAGCAGCGGATTCCAGGCCGCTGCCTGCCGCGCGACCAGCCTATCCGGTCCCTCCGCGCGATAGCAGAGCAGGTCCGTTTCGGCATAACGGGCGACACCGGCGGCAAAGGCTTCGCGAGCGGGCGCGATCTGGTCGATGGCCGCATTAGCCAGCCCGGTAAAGGGCATAGCGCGCGGGTCGATGCTGTCGCCCTGTCGGCGCCATTCCTCCGCCACCGCCTGCGCCAGCGCGGCATTGGGCAGCGACAGAAGGGCGCGGGCGGGCGTCCTTACAGGGCGGCCGTCCAGCTGAATTTCGAAGCCCGCATCGCCCGGAACGATGGCGGCATCCTTGTAGAAGCGCCTCATTTTGGCGGGTGCCGGCGAAAAAGACTGAGCAGCAGGCGCGGCACGATCATATATTGGAACAGGCCGACGATGACGAAGATCAGGCCCATCGCCTTGGCCTTGCTCCCCTGCACCCAGGAAAAACGCTCCATCAGGATCAGGATGCCGAACATCACGACAACCGCGCCCGACAAGCGGAAAAGGCCGATGGCGAAAAACCGCTGGCGTGCGACTTTTTCGGGATCGACCGGCGGCGGGGGTGGGGGCGTCATGTCATCCATATGCGCCGATATGGCCGTGCAATTCGCCGCTGTCCATCGCCACCGCGACGGCACCGGCCGCGATCAGCGCGTCCGGCGCATGATAACCCCAGCCCACACCGATCGTGCGAACGCCCGCCGCAAGGCCCATGTCGATGTCGAACACCGTATCGCCGATCATCACCGTGCTTTCAGGGACCGCGCCCGCGTCGGCCATGGCGGCCCGCAGCATGGAGGGATGCGGTTTGGAGGGATGACGGTCCGCGGTCTGGAGCGTCACGAAATGCGCGGCGATGCCATGATGGGCAAGACAGAGGTTCAGGCCCCGGTCGGACTTGCCCGTCGCCACGCCAAGCAGCCAGCCATCGCCGTCTAACCGGGCGATGAGATCGGCCATGCCCGGATAAAGCGGTTCCGATACCGCATTGTCCCGGCGCATCTGCTGGAAAGCCAGCTTGTAGCATTCGGACAGGTAATCGTGAAAATCCGGCTCCGCATCGGGAAGCAGGCGGGCGATGGCATGGGGCAGCGACAGACCGACCACCGACAGGATCGCCAGACGATCCGGCGCGGGCAGTTTCTGATCCTCGAAGGCGCGGGCCATCGCCGCGCAGATGCTGTGCTGGCTGTCGACCAGCGTGCCGTCGCAATCGAAAACCGCAAGCCGGTTGCTCATCAGCGCCTTCCGGGGCCTTTCGCATCGCCAGCGCCGCGCGAGCGCCGTTCGCCCCGCCGCTCCTTGCGAACCTGCTTGGCGTGTTGGCGGGCGAACTTCTTTTCGTCCTCGCGCGTCACCTTGCGTTCGATCTCATCGTCCAGCGGCAGGTCGCCCGCCGACAGGTCGAAGCCCAGCGAAACGAGGCTGGCGGCAAAATGGTCCGGCAGGTCCGCCTTCACGTCGATCCGTCCGCCATCGGGATGATCCACCCGGATGCGGCGGGCATGGAGGTGCATCTTGCGGCTGATCGAGCCGGACAGGAACGCGTCCTTGCCGCCATATTTGCCGTCGCCGACAATAGGATGGCCGATCGCCGCCATATGGACGCGAAGCTGGTGGGTGCGGCCGGTATAGGGTTGCAGTTCGATCCATGCGGCACGGTTCCCGGCGCGCTCGATCACGCGATAACGCGAGCGGGCGGGCAGGCCTTCCGCCTCGTCCACATGCATTTTCTCGCCGCCCGTGCCCGGTTGCTTGGCAAGGGGTAGTTCGACCATGCCATCCGCGATGCTGGGGACGCCCATGACGATGGCCCAATAGACCTTGCGCGCGGTGCGACTGGAGAAGGCCTTGGCGAAATGCGCCGCCGAACGGGACGTGCGGGCGATCAGCAATGCGCCAGACGTGTCCTTGTCCAGCCGGTGCACCAGCTTGGGGCGCGTCTCCAGATCGAACATCAGGCCGTCGAGCAGTTTGTCGACATGATCGTCGGTCTTGGTGCCGCCCTGCGTGGCGAGGCCGGGCGGCTTGTTGATGACGATCGCCTGCGCGTCGCGATGGATGACCATTTCCTGCGCGAAGGCGACCTCATCGGGCGTCAGGTCGATGACGCGGGCGCGCTTGGGCTTGTCGGAGGCCGCGGCCTTCGGCTCGGCGGGCGGCACGCGGATCAGTTGTCCCTCGGCGATGCGGTCGCCCGGCGCGGCGCGCGCGCCATCGACGCGGAGCTGGCCGGTGCGCGACCAGCGCGACACGATGTTGAAGCCGACATCGGGCAAATGGCGCTGGAACCAGCGGTCGAGGCGGATACCGTCATCGTCCGCGCCCACCCGATATTGCCGCACGTCGAGCGTCACGCCCTTGCCGGACGCGGCCTTTGCCGGTGCCGCTGCGGCGGCGGTTTCGGGCCTGGACCGGGGCTTGGCAGCAGGCTTCGACTGCGGCCTGCGGGCGGGTTTCGCGCCATCGGACTTGCGCGCCTGCGCCGCCTTGGCTCCGCCGCGCGCGCGACCGGGCGCATCCTGCCCGCCGGGCTTGCCTGTGCCGCCCGATTTCCCCGCGCCACCGGACTTGCCGCCGCGCGAAGGGCCGGAAGGCTTGCCGGGAGGACGCCCCTTCATGCGACGCTCCGCATGAACAGGAGGCCGCCCGCCAGCGCACCGATCGCGCAGACCACGGAAAACAGCGCATAGCCCAGCGCCATCGCTCCCTGCCCGCGCTCTATCATCAACATGGTTTCCAGACTGAAGGAGGAAAAGGTGGTGAAACCGCCCAGCAGGCCAACGCCCAGCAACAGTCGGATCGGTTCCCCCGACCCAGTGCTGAACCGCGCCAGCCATCCCGCCAGCAGGCCCATGGCGAGGCCGCCCAATATATTGGCGGCAAACGTCCCCCAGGGCCAGGCCGCGCCCGGCAGCATGTGCCCGGCCAGCCGCCCCAGCAGGTAACGCAGCGCGGAACCGACCGCACCGCCACCCATGACGAGAAGCAGATTATTCATGCCGCCCGCCCTAAAGGGAAAACGCGGCAAAGGAAATGGCGCTATGGGCTACTATTTCCCGTTGTCGGCGATGATATCGACATTCGTCCTGCCACCAGGCGCATCGGTGAACAGCAGGAAATAGGCTGCACGGTCATCCTTGCGCGTGCCGCCCAGCACATTGTCGCCGTCGATGATGCGATGTTCCGCGTCGAAACCGGCCCGCCGCGCCTGCGTGAAATAGTAATCGATGACGCTCTTTTTCGGCACCGGCGTGGTGAAGCTGGCGGCGCGCAGGGTGCAGCCGTCCTTCTCCGCGCCCGCTGCTTCGAGCAGTTGCGCGCCGGGATAGAGGGTGAAGGGTTCGGGCAGGCGTTGCGACCACTGCATCCCGTAAACGAGCTGCTTGCTGCAATTCTTGCCGCCGGTCCGCTGCGCCTGTTCGCGAGCCAGCGCGCCGAGCGTCACGGTCGATTCCATCTGTCCGCCCTGCGCCGGAGCGGGCGCGGCGAGCAGCTTGCCGCCCGCGCGTTGTACCGCTTGCGCCAGCGCCTTGGCCGCATCGCCCGTCAGCACCGGAAGCGCGGCATTGGCGGGCTTGTCGGCGGGACGCACGGCGTTGCGGTTGGACTGGCCGGTGAGTTTCGGATCGACGACGATCTGGTCGGCGAGCGCGCTCTTGAGCGCGGGATCGACCATATTGTTGGTGAGCTGCGCGTCGAGCGCGGCGAGATTGGCGTTCTTGTCATCCTTGCCGCATGCGACGAGCGGCAAAGTCATAAGCATAGCAGCCGCGCAACAAGACCGGGAAAACGCCATAGCTTCACTCCTTCGTAAACGAGGCATGAAGAACGGAAGTTAATTTTCCGTTAGGACTATTGGTGAATCGCGGGAAATTTTTGGCGATGCACTGCAAATATGCGGCGGTGTCCGGTTTGGGTGGTTTGCGGGCCGTACGCTTATCTCCCATACATCGTGCTCCTGCCTTCGCAGGAGCACGGCTTGCTTAACGGCAAAGCCGCCACCGTCATCCCGCCCCCTCACCCGCTCCGCAGCAAGCCCACAGCCGCGTCGCGCTCGAACAGGTAGAGGCAGGTCCGCGCCGCCTGCCCCCGCTCCTGCGCCAGCCCGCCATCCCGCTCCATCAGCAGGTGCGCGTCGTCCCGCGCCGCATCGATCAGGGCGGACAGATGCTCGGGCGTCGCCAGCTTCAATTGCGCCTCCCCCGACTGCCGCGTGCCCAATATCTCCCCCGCGCCCCGCAGCCGCAAATCCTCTTCCGCGATCCGAAAGCCGTCATTCGTCTCCCGCATCAGCGCCAGCCTTGCCCGCGCCGTTTCGGAAAGCGCGCCTCCCCGCAACAGCAGGCAGACCGAAGCCTTGTCCCCGCGCCCCACGCGCCCGCGCAACTGGTGCAACTGGGCCAGGCCAAAACGATCCGCCCCCTCGATGATGATAAGGCTGGCATTGGGCACGTCCACGCCCACCTCGATCACCGTCGTCGCCACCAATATCTGCGTCCGGTTGGCGGCAAAGGCGTCCATCGCCGCGTCCTTGTCCGCCCCCTTCATCCGCCCGTGGACCAGGCCGACCCGCTCGCCAAAGCGCATCTTCAGCGCCTCCGCCCGCGCCTCGGCCGCGGCCTGATCGCTTGTTTCGCTTTCCTCGACCAGCGGGCACACCCAATAGGCCTGCCCACCCCCTTCGACATGGCGGGCAAGCGCCTCCACCACTTCCTCCAGCCGCTGCGAAGACATGACGAGGGTCTGGATCGGCTGGCGGCCCGGCGGCATCTCGTCCAGCCGCGACACGTCCATTTCGCCATAATAGGTGAGCGTCAGCGTGCGCGGGATAGGCGTCGCGGTCATCACCAGCAAATGCGGCGTCCGCTCCGCCTTGGCCGCCAGCATCATGCGCTGCGCCACGCCGAAGCGATGCTGCTCGTCGATCACCGCCAGCGCCAGATTGCGATAGCGCACCGCCTCCTGGAAAATCGCATGGGTGCCGACCAATATGTCGATGCTGCCGTCCGCCAGGCCCATCAGCGTGGCCTCGCGCACCTTGCCCTTCTCCCGCCCCGTCAGGATGGCGATCTCCACCGGCAGGCCCGCGACCATCCGCCGCAGCCCCTCATAATGCTGTCGCGCCAGTATCTCGGTCGGGGCCAGCAAAGCCCCCTGTGCGCCCGCCTCAACGGCGTTGAGCAGCGCCATCAACGCCACCAGCGTCTTGCCCGACCCCACATCCCCTTGAAGCAGCCGCAGCATCGGCACGCCCTGCGCCATATCGCCCTCAATCTCGCCAAAGGCCCGCCGCTGCGCCCCCGTTGGCGCAAAGGGCAGGTTCAGCATCGCCCGCAAGCGCCCATCCCCGGCAATCGGCACGCCCCGCCGCTTGCGCGAGGATTGCCGCACCAGCATCAGCGCCAGTTGCCCGGCGAATATCTCGTCATAGGCCAGCCGCTCCCGCGCCAGAGCATCGGACGGGTCGGCATGGGCGCGGGTCAGCGCCTCGCGCCAGCCGGGCCATCCCTTGCGCGCCAGCAGGCTCGGTTCGATCCATTCGGGCAATTCCGGCGCGCGGGCCAGCGCCTGCCCCGCCAGATCGCGCATCCGGTTGTTGGTCAGCCCTTCGGACAGCCCATAGACCGCCTCCCGCGCCGGCACCGTCTCCGCTTCCTCCGGCGGCAGCACATAGTCGGGATGCACGATCTGGAGGTTATCGCCATAACTCTCCAGCTTCCCCGATACGAAGCGCGGCTCGTTCAGCGGCAACAGCTTGCGCGGCCATGCGCTGTTCCGCCCGAAATAAACGAGGGCGACCGCATTGCCGTGCCCATCCACCGCCTGCACCCGGAAGGGTGCCCGCGCGCTCCCGCTCGCCCGGTAATCCACCGGCGTCAATTCGATCCCGATCACTCGCCCGGCATCCGCCATGCTGAGTTCGTCGGTCAGCCTGCGGTCGATGAAACTGACCGGCAGATGGAAGGCCACATCGACCGCACGCGCCAGCGCCAGCCGCTCCAACGGCTTCGCCAGCGAGGGTCCGACGCCTTTCAGGGCCGATATTTCGGCAAAGAGCGGATTGAGAATATCGGGTCGCATGTCTATCTGACGTCGCTCTAGAGCATTTTCGAGCCGGAGGGTATGTCCGGCGACTCGGAAAATGCCTCCAACAAAAACACCAGCCGGGACGGTGGCGCAAACATCCGATCGGCGCATTTGGCTTGCCCGTTAAAGGAACACATCATGAACGACAATCCCCAGATGCGCCGCATCCAGTTCCGGGCATGGCATCGCGGCACACGGGAAGCGGACTATACGGTCGGCGGCTTCTTCGACCGCTATCACGCGACGTGGAGCGAAGAAGAAACCGCATGGTTCGAGCGGTTGATGGAAGAACAGGATGCCGACATCATGGGCTGGGCCATGGGCACCATTCCTGTGCCCGATGAATGGCAAGGCCCGATGATGGACCGCTTTCTCAAGCTCGATTTCGTAAAGGTCGTCTAATCACAGCGCATCCACGCGCTCCTGCGAAGGCAGAAGCCCAGTTCAGACCTTGGGCCCGGGCCCCTGCCTTCGCAGGAGCATGATTGAGCCGAAAGACAATATTCCCCATATGACCGACCTCCCCAAAATCCTGAAGGCGAAAGCCCCGCTCACCCTCTCCGGCGTCCCCGCGGGTTTCCAGCCCTGGCTGCTCGCCGACATGGCCCGCGCAGCCTTCGGTTCGGGGGAAGGCCGCGCTTTGTTCATCGCCCCCGACGATGCGCTGATGCGCGCCGTCGCCGACACCGCCCATTATTTCGCGCCAGAGATTGAGATCATCGAAATCCCGGCCTGGGACTGCCTGCCCTATGACCGCGCCAGCCCGTCGCTGCGTAGCGCGTCGGCGCGGCTCGCGGGCCTTCACAGGCTTCAGGACACGCCCAGGGGGCCGCAACTCGTCGTCACCACCCTCAACGCGCTGACCCAGCGGACGCTGACACCCTTCCGCGTCCGCCAGCTTGTCGCAAAGCTCGCGCCCAAGGAACGGATCGCCATCCAGCGGCTTGCCGACATGCTGCAAACCAATGGCTATGTCCGCACCGACACCGTGCACGACCGGGGCGAGTTCGCCATTCGCGGCGGCATTGTGGACCTCTTCCCCGGCGGCGAGGAACAGCCCCTGCGCCTCGACTTCTTCGGCGATGAGATTGAGACGGTCCGCCGTTTCGATCCCGCCGACCAGCGCACCACTGGCAGCGTTAATGGCTTCACCCTCCTCCCCGCCTCCGAAGCCTTGCTGGACGAGGAAACGATCAAGCGTTTCCGGGGCCGCTATCGCGAAACCTTCGGGGCGACCGCAACAGGCGACCCGCTCTATCAGGCGGTAAGCGAGGGACGGCGGCTGGCGGGCATGGAGCATTGGCTCCCCCTGTTCGAGGAACGGCTGGTCCCGCTCACCGATCATATCGGCGCGGATACCGTCATCATCCTCGACCATGGCGTCGCGGGCGCGGCGGAGGCTCGTTTCGAGGCGATCCGCGACTATCACGCCAACCGCATCGCCGCGAAATCCTCCGACCCCGGCGCCTATCGCCCGCTGGAGCCAAAGGCGCTCTATCTGGACGCGCAGGAGTGGGAAGCTGTGGCCCGCGACTGGCCGATGCACGCGACCACGCCCTTCCATGAGCCGGAAAGCGCGGCCGTCATCGACTTCAACGTCGATGGCCCCCGCGACTTCGCCCCCGAACGCGCCCAGAATGCGAATATATACGAAGCTGTTGGAAAACATATCGCCGCCCTTCAGCGCGATAGGAAAAGGGTGATCATCGCCTCCTATTCGCCCGGCGCGCGCGAACGCCTGTCCGGCCTCCTCGCCGACCACGGCGTCAAAAGGCTGGCGGCCGCCGACGACTGGCAGGAAGCCCTCGGCCTCGCCGCCACCGGCGCAACAACGCTTTCAGTTCTTCATCTCGATCATGGTTTCACCACGCCCGATGTCGCCGTCCTCACCGAACAGGACATGCTGGGCGACCGCCTCGTCCGCCGCGCCAAGCGCAAGAAGAGCGCCGACGCCTTCCTCCAGGAACTGGCAACCCTCTCCCCCGGCGACCTCGTCGTCCACCGCGACCACGGCATCGGCCGCTATGAGGGGCTGACCCAGATCCCAGTCGCCAAGGCCGCGCATGATTGCGTCGCGCTGGAATATGCAGGCGGCGACAAGCTCTACGTCCCGGTCGAAAATCTCGAAGTCCTCTCCCGCTACGGCTCCGAGAGTGATGGCGTCACGCTCGACCGCCTGGGCGGCGAAGCGTGGCAGCGGCGCAAGGCGCGGATGAAGGAACGCATCCGCGAGATCGCAGGCGAACTCCTCAAAACCGCCGCCGAACGCGCCCTGCGCCCCGCAATCGTCGCGGAGCCGGATGCGGCGGGCTATCCCGCCTTTGTCGACCGCTTCCCCTATCAGGAGACGGACGATCAGGACCGCGCCATCAGCGACGTGGTCGAGGATCTGGGCGCGGGCAAACCGATGGACCGGCTCGTCTGCGGCGATGTTGGCTTCGGCAAGACCGAGGTCGCCCTGCGCGCCGCCTTCGTCGCGGCGATGGCGGGGATGCAGGTGGTGCTTATCTGCCCCACCACCCTGCTCGCTCGCCAGCATCACATGAATTTCGTGGAACGCTTCCGCGGCTTCCCGGTCAATATCGGCCGCCTCTCCCGCCTCGTCCCCGACAAGGAGGCAAAAGCCGTGAAAGCCGGTTTGGCGGACGGCACCGTCGACATCGTAGTCGGCACCCATGCGCTGCTCGCCAAGGGTCTGGAGTTCAAGCGCCTCGGCCTCGTCATCGTGGATGAAGAACAGCGCTTCGGCGTCACGCACAAGGAACGGCTCAAGAGCCTCAAGACCGACGTGCACGTCCTGACGCTGACCGCCACCCCCATTCCCCGCACGCTCCAGATGGCGATGTCGGGCCTGCGAGAACTCAGCGTCATCCAGACGCCGCCCGTGGATCGCCTCGCCGTCCGCACCTATATCATGCCGTGGGACGCCGTGGTCATTCGCGAGGCGCTGTTGCGCGAACATTATCGCGGCGGGCAGAGCTTCTTCGTCGTGCCTCGCATCTCCGATCTTGCCGACATAGAGGAATATCTGCGAACCGAAGTGCCCGAAGTCCGCCCCGTCGTCGCCCATGGCCAGATGGCGGCGAGCGAGGTGGAAGAACGCATGTCCGCCTTCTACGACAAGCGTTACGACGTGCTGCTGTCGACCACCATCGTCGAAAGCGGCCTCGACATCCCCAGCGCCAACACGCTCATCATCCACCGCGCCGACCGCTTCGGCCTCGCCCAGCTTTACCAACTGCGCGGGCGCGTGGGCCGGGCCAAGACGCGGGCCTATGCCTATTTCACCACGCCCGCCAATCGCGTCATTACCGAAACGGCGGAAAAGCGGCTGAAGGTGCTGTCCGACCTCGACACACTGGGCGCAGGGTTCCAATTGGCTTCCCACGATCTCGATATTCGCGGGGCGGGCAATTTGGTGGGCGACGAGCAGTCGGGGCACATCAGGGAAGTCGGATTCGAACTTTACCAGTCGATGCTGGAGGACGCGATCATGGAGGCAAAGGCGGGCGGCGTCGGCCTCGAACGCCCGCGCGACAGCTACTCGCCACAGATCAGCGTCGATGCACCGATCATGATCCCGGACGATTATGTTCCCGATCTCGACCTCCGCATGGGCCTGTATCGCCGGATCAACGAAATGGAGGATCGGCAGGGCCTCGAATCCTTCGCCGCCGAACTCATCGATCGTTTCGGCAAGCTCCCCGCGCCGACGCAGAACCTGCTCAAGATCATCGAAATCAAGCAGAATTGCCTCAAGGCGAATATCGCCAAGATCGACGTGGGGCCGAAGGGGGCGCTGGTCAGCTTTCATGAAGACCGTTTCCCCAATCCGGCGGGCCTCGTAAGCTATATCCAGCGTCTCGATGGCGTAGCGCGGCTTCGTCCCGACAGCAAGGTCGTGGTCAACCGCTTATGGGCCGATCCCGGCGCACGGCTCAACGGCGCGCTGCAATTGTCCAAAGGGCTCGCCAAGGCGGCAGGCTGACGATTGTATGAAGAAGGCAGGACTTTGTTATCGCCCAGCAAAAGAGCAGCAACAGTCCTTTCCTAAATCCTGCGTGGACGATCGGGCAACATAGCCCGGCTTCGCAGCAGGAGAATGACATGAGTTTAACCCTTATCGCGCTCGCGGCGGCAGTCGCGACGCATACCGTCCAGATCGACCATCGCGGCGCGCCGGTCGAAGCGACCTATGCCGCCCGCGCCGACATCAAGACGCGCACGGTGGGCGCGCACACGCCCAACCGCGCCGACATGCGCCGCTGCCATTGGAAAGCGACCGTCATGGTCGACCGCCAGTTGAGCCATAGCCCCCCCCTGACGCGCGCCATCCCTACCGACCGCGAATTTTCGGGCAGCGAGGCGGGCGCCTGCACCTCTGGCCGTGACATCGGCGTGCGCCAGATGGCAAAGTATCAGGATCAGATCCGCGTGCATCTTATGACGGTTGCACAGCAGGACCATGCGCCGCTATTGGCGGAGCTTGATGCCATTTACAATCTTGCCTCGAATTGATCGGATGGATTGGGCGGCGCTCGCTTGCTGCGCTATCGCCGCGACAAGTGCCGCTCCGGTTCACGCCCAATATGTCAACGGCCTGTCCGCCACAGTGGAGGTCGCCAGCGACGAACGCCGTCGCGGCATCAGCTGGAGCGACGGCGATCCGGTACTGCGCGGCACCTTGTCCTTGCCTGTCGCCGAGGGCCTCAGCCTCGACGCCGCCGCTGTTTCCCTCTGGGGAAGCGACCGGCATGGCGGAGCTGACGGCGTGGCCGATGTCGGGGTGACCTATGTGCGGCAGGTCGGCGGCTGGCGCCTGTCCGCCGAGGGGCGCTACCATCTGTTCCCCGGCTCTTCTCATCAGGGCTATGGCGAACTGGGGGCCGGAGCGGGATTTCTGATCGGACCGGCCAGCATCGACCTCACCGCAAATTATGCACCGACGCAGTCGTCCATCGGCGGCGACAATCTGTATATTGCCGCCTCCGCTGCCATCGGCGTGCCGGGGACCCCGCTCACCCTGTCAGCACGCATCGGACGATCATCGGGCGATGTGGACGATCCGGCCCGTGCCGCGCGCCTGCGGCCGGACGGCGCCTATTGGGACCATGGCGTCAGCATCGACTATCTGCAAGATCGCTGGTTCGCCGGGCTTCGCTACGCCAACAGCGACATTGACGGCCCCGGCAGCGCGCATACCGGCGCGACCCTGATCGCGCGTTTCGGCCTAAGCCTGTAACACCAGCGCCACAAGCTCGTCGGACGACACGCCCGCCGAGCGCAGGAATCCCTGATAAAAATCGCAGCCTTCATGGGCGAGCAGATTCAGTTGCTGCTCGGTTTCGACACCCTCCGCGATCACCCGCAGGCCAAGGGATTTCGCCATGTGGATGACGCCCCGCACGATGATCCGGTCCCGTGCCGTACCGGAAATATCCTGCGCGAGGCCACTGTCGATCTTCAGATAGTCGAGCGGCAGATTTTTGAGATAGGCAAGACTGGAATAGCCGGTGCCGAAATCATCGATCGCGACAGCCAGTCCTTCGGCCCGCAACGCCGTCAGCAATGCGGCAGCGGCGCTCACATCCTCTATCAAGCCGCTTTCCGTGATTTCAACCGTCAGGCGGGATCGGGGAAAGCCAGTCCGGTCAACCAGATCCAGGAACTCCAGCAGAAATCCGGGCTGGGCAATATCCGCCGCCGTGACGTTCAGCGAAAGGCGCAGGTCCGACAGCGCGCGCGGCCATGCGGCGGCCTGCCGCAGGGCTTCCGCCTGAATATGCGCGGACAGGGGTAGCATATAATCGGACCGTTCCGCCGTCGTGAACAATATCCCGGCGCCCAACGGCCCATATTGCGAATGATTCCAGCGGGCGAGCGCCTCCACGCCGATAATCCGTTCCTGCCCCACAGGATATTGTGGTTGAAAGACAATGCCTATCTCCCCCCGGTCGAGCGCCAGACGCAAATCCGTTTCGAGCTGATCGGAATCGACCTGGCGGCTGCGCTTTTCCGCGGAAAGGATGCGTATCCCTTCCCCGTCCGTTCGCTTGGCGTCCGCGAGGGCCGTTCCCGCCCGCTTCAACAATTGCGTTGCATCATCCTCCGGACGGGATTGGGCGATGCCACAGCGCGCCGTCAGACGGATGAGATGATCGCCCGCGCTGAAAGGCCTGCCGATCGCTCCGATGATCTGACGTGCCAGAAACGTCGCCCGGTCGCGCTCGGCTGCTTCCCCAGTCAAGCCGACCAGAAATTCAGTGCCTGCGATGCGCGCGACAGTCGCGCCCTGCGCCACATCGTCCACCACGCGCTCGATCCGGCGCGCGATACGTCCCAGCAGAGCGTCGCCCACCACCTGCCCATAGGCCGCGTTCATTCGGTCGAACTGGCTGATCGAAAGCAACAGGATCGTCGTCGCCAGCCCCGCCCGGCCATCCAGCCATTCAAGCGCGGCCTGGCGCGAACGCAGTCCCGTCAGATAGTCACGACCGATGCCGTCCTGTTCATGCCCGCCATGCAACCATTCAACATCCGCCGCCGGCGCGCCATCCGCATAGCGCAGATGATGAACCAGCCTGTCGCCCGCCCGCTCCGGCACATCATGCGCGAAGGCGGCGGAACGGCCGGATCGCTTCAATCCCTCCAATGCGGCCAGCGCCGCACGCCTTTCCGGCCGCGACAGGCGGCGCAGCAATTTGGACGGCGCCATATACTGATTCGGCAAGTCCAGTTGCCGAACCAGATTTTCGCTCAACCGCAATGCGCCGCGCTTGCGATCCATTTCCCAATACAGCGCGTCGCCTCGCCGAATACGCTGGGCGCGACTGCTGTGCATCGCGCCGCCGCCCAGCCGCTCGACCAGCCGCTCGGCCGACCATAAGGTCGCCGTCAGGCTGGCCTGGGTGAAAGGTTCGGTCAGGAAATGCGTCGCGCCCGCCGCCAGCAATGCGGGGATCGAGCCTGTGTCTATGGCGTCCACCAGAACGATCAACGCGCCACCACCCGCCACCGTAGCGGGCACCAGCGGCGTCAGCAGCTTTTCAAGCTCAGGCCCTTCCCGCATGTCGATCAGCACGATCTGCGCCTCGCTCCGCAAATAACGTTGGGGGGCGTCCGACGATCTGCGTGCGCCGATGGCATGCCATCCGGCCGCCTGCACGGCATGGCACAGCCTGTCCCGGTCATGCGGAGACAGAATGAAAACACTGCGCTGCCCATCGGGCGCGGCTGAACCGCTCACACAATCGACTCCTTGAGGACGCGCATTGCATCCCCTTAACAGCAATCGGTTACTGACCTCTTGACCGTCCCGCAACTGGCAGCGCTTGCACCTGCCCGATGCATCGCCTAGCTAAGAGGTCATGGCCATGGTCGATCTTTCCCGCGCGCCCATGACTGACGGCCTCGGCCGCCGGATCGATTATCTGCGGATATCCGTCACCGACCGCTGTGACCTGCGCTGCCGTTATTGCATGGCGGAGCGCATGTCCTTTCTACCCAAGAACCAGGTGTTGACGCTGGAAGAAATCGCCCTGTTGGCGGATCTTTTTATTGCCCGCGGCATCAGGAAGATCAGACTGACGGGTGGCGAGCCGCTGGTTCGACGCGATATGCCCGATCTGGTCCACCGGATCGGGCGTCATCTGGGCAAGGGTCTGGACGAACTTACACTCACCACCAACGGCACGCGGCTGGCCGGACATGCCGCTGCTTTGCACAATGCTGGCGTTCGGCGCATCAATGTCAGCCTGGACAGCCTTTCACCCACATGTTTCGCGCATATCACGCGTGGCGGCGATATCTCCAAAGTGCTGCAAGGGCTGGATGCCGCGCGCGAAGCGAGCCTCGCCGTCAAGATTAATATGGTCGCGCTCAGAGGCGTGAACGAACATGAAATTCTACCTATGCTCCAATGGTGCGACAGCCAGGGTTTCGATCTGACCCTCATCGAAACCATGCCGTTGGGCGATACGGGTGAGGATCGCACGGACCATTATCTGCCGCTGACGCAGGTGATGGAGCATATCGGGCGGCACCATGTACTGAAGGCTCTGCCTCATCGAACGGGCGGCCCTGCACGCTATCATGCCGTGGAAGGCATGACCGCACGCCTCGGGCTTATCACGCCGCTCACCAATAATTTCTGCGCCGACTGTAACCGGATGCGTATGACATGCGAGGGCAAGATATTCATGTGCCTGGGACATGAGGATCATGTCGATTTCCGCGCTGCGCTGCGCGAAGGCGGTCTGGATGCGGTTCAGCCGTTGATCGACCGTGCCCTGCGCCTAAAACCCGCGCGGCATGATTTCCGAATCGGAGCGGACGCTCCAGCCGCCGCTGTTAACCGTCATATGAGTGTTACGGGCGGATGAGCGGCGAAGTGCGGCGCGCCCTCGTCGCGTCTCCAACTCCGGCGGCCAAAGCGGCCGAAGAGCGGCTGCGGGCCACTTATGACTTCGTGCCGCAAGACGAGGCGAATATGATCGTCGCCCTGGGCGGTGACGGCTTCATGCTCCAGACGCTGCATTCCATGCTCGAAAGCCGCCGCATCCTACCCATTTTCGGCATGAACCTGGGCACTGTCGGATTCCTGATGAACGAATGGCGGCTGGAACGGCTCGAGCAGCGGATGCATTCCGCCAAGGCGTTCAAGGTCACGCCGTTACGGATGACTGTGGACACGGTGGATGGCGAGCGCTTCTCCATTCCCGCCATTAACGAGGTATCGCTGCTGCGCGAAACCCGCCAGACCGCCAGACTGGAAGTTGAAGTCAACGACCGCACGGTCCTGCCCGAACTCGTATGCGACGGCGTTCTGGTTGCCACCCCCGCCGGATCGACGGCTTATAACCTGTCAGCACATGGGCCCATCCTTCCCCTTGGATCGGGCCTTGTCGCTTTAACGCCGATCAGCCCCTTTCGCCCCCGTCGCTGGCGGGGCGCCATATTACCGGAAAGCACGACGATCCGCTTCACCGTACTCGATCCCGTCAAGCGTCCCGTCAGCGCCGTGGCGGACCAGCGTGAAGTCCGCGACGTCGCGCGGGTGGAGGTCGCCATTGATCGCGCGACCCCTCTGACGCTGCTTTTCGACCCGGAACATACGCTCGACGATCGCATTGCCGCCGAGCAGTTCATAGCCTGAAATTTTCACGGATTAGCGCTTGCCATTCCACGAATCTCGCTGCTATAGGCGCGGCCTGCCCGGCGAAGGCTAGGCTGCTCCCCGATAGCTCAGCGGTAGAGCATTCGACTGTTAATCGAATGGCCGTAGGTTCGAATCCTACTCGGGGAGCCAACTTGAAACTCCAGAGCCACCCGACCCGGTCGGGGGCTCGGCGGGCGGGGCTCCAGACACAATTTTCTCAAGTATATCAAATGGTTCGCGGAAGGTGACCGTCAGCTGGCCGTTTGCCCACGTGCTGTTCAAAACCAACAGATTCAAAGCGATGTTTTTGCCGTTTTGTGACTGTAGGTTGAAGGTTGAGTGAGCCTTCCGAGCAAGATTCAGCAGCGCGATACCATCGTCGACGAAAGCGTCTTCCGCATTGTGGAGGGCATCTAGTCGCCGTAGACAGACCGCCCGCTCTTCGCGCCACGTCGCTGCCATTCGATCATGCATGTCGCTCGATATCCGACCGTCAAGATTATCGACATAAAGAGTGTCCAGGCGGTGCTGTAGCCGATCGGCGGCTGCCCGCAGTCGGGCAATCGCCTCAACCCGCTCCCGGCTCTTATCTGTATGAGATTCGCGAATAGCCCGCTCGATGAGCGAGAAGACCTCGTCATCCATGTGCAAACGGGCGAGTTGCTCCGAAAATGCCTTTGCTAAGGCTTCCTCTCGGACGTACTTCTCCGGGCATTTCTGCTTGAATCCGGAACAGTGGTAATAAATGTAGCGGCCACGCTGCATCTGAGCCACGACCGCACACCCACAGTGTCCGCACGTGATAAGGCCCGTGAACGCAAATCGTAATGGCTCGGCACGAACATTGCTCGCGCTGCGACCGTCCAGAACCTCCTGGACGTTCTCCCATGTCTCACGGGTTACGATCGGCTCATGGGTCCCCTGAAAAAGGCGTCCTGCCCACTCGAAAGCCCCTGCGTAGAGCCGGTTCCGAAGCATGTAGTGGATTGTGCTGATTCCAACCGGCCGTTGGCTGCGACGATAGCGGAGGCCGGCAGATCTCGCTTTTTGTGTAACGTCCTTCAGAGCATAATCGCCAGTCTCGAACCATTCGAAGACGCGGGTTACGATGGGTGCGAGGTCGGGGTCAGGAACGATAATTTTCTTCCCAAGAGGCCCGACGACGTTGAGATACCCCATGCTCGACCTTCACCGCGATCTTGTCGTCGGGGATCGAGACGTTCCAGGCGAACATGTCGAGGATGCGCTTGGCGATTTCATGATCGGCGGTCTTCGGATCGGAGGCGAAGCGCACCTTGATCTCCTCGGCGATTGCCTTGACCCCAGCAACGCGCCGGGTTGCCTTCTCCGCCGCCATCTTCTGCGGATAGCTTTTGACGAATCCGGAAAGGGTGACGACTCCATCGGTCACGGCCACGCCGATATCGGCCTGGTCGATGCTCGGCTCCCATTCCAGCTCATCGAGGACATCACGCTGTAATTGACTGTCGCTTTTCATGTCTGATCTCCTTGGGGGTCTTTCTATTCCACCGGGCGAGGGCCGTCGCGGAGGTCTCAGCGCCGGCGACCTTGAGGACCAGCGGTAAGTTCAGGGAAGCGATCGTGCCGCTGTTCTCGCGGCTCCGGATCCGCAGACGGCCATGGGCGCTCTGCGCGAAATGCCGGACGCGGCCGAGGCCGGTGCCGGTCTCGGAGAACTGCTCCAGTCGATGCAGCGCCCTGTGGAGTTCGGCGGCGCTCATGCCGCGCCCATTGTCGGCGACGATGAGCCGGACGCGGCCTCCGAGCCGTCTGGTCCGGATCCGGATGACGCCCGGTCTCACCAATGCCGCGCAGGCGTTGGAGATCAGCTCCAGGATCACGGCGTCCAGATCGGCGGGATCGAGCTTCACGGGCAGTGAGCCGACGGCCGGTTCGAACCGGATTTCGACGTGCCGGCCGGCGCGCGCGCGCATCAGCGACCCGAGACCGGCGAGATGCTCGTTGAGGTCGAAGCGCGTCGCGGCGCCTCCCGATCGGCCTTGCCCGAGCATCGCGCTGGTAAGTCGTCCCCCGCGCAACGCGGCGTCCTCGATCGCGTCGAGCAGTAATGTCCGCCGATCGCCCGTCGGCCTGTCGTCCAGCATGTGCCGCGCGGAGGCCACGACGCCGAAGAGGTTGCGCAGATCGTGAATAGTCTCGCGCGTGGATATATCCGGATCCCGGTGAAGTGAGACACTGTGCATGGCGCCCTCCGTTGACGCATTTCTTGTCCCTCTCAGGAAGCGCCCGGAGAATCGGGAATGTTACTTAGGGGTCGATCCCCCGTGCTCGTGTCCTTCCATATTGATGTTTCACGCCGCGGGCTCTTGGCGACGGCTTTATCGTGGCCGTCAGCCGAGCGACACGCCGACGATTGCCCCGGCACCATAGGTGACTGCGGCCGCGGCAATCCCGATGACGAGTTGGCGCGCCGCCGAGAACAGCGCGGAACGGCCGGTGAAAAGGCTCGTGCCGGCGCCGATCAGCGCGAGGGCAAGACCGCTGGCGGCCAGGCTGGCGATCAGCGCCGGTCGCCCCGAGAGCAGCAGGAACGGCGCGACCGGGATGATCGCGCCGGTCGCAAAGAGCAGGAACGACCATGTCGCGGCCGTCCAGGCTGACCCGCCGAGCTGATCCGGATCGATCCCGAGCTCCTCGCGCGCCAGCGTGTCGAGCGCGGTTCCTTCATTGCTCAGCAGTCGCTCCGCCAGCGCGCGTGCCTGCGGTTCGGAAATGCCCTTGGCCTGATAGATCAGGACCAGCTCCTCCTTCTCTTCCTCGGGAACCTCGCGCAATTCCTCTGCTTCGGTCTCGATCTGGCTCTGATAGAGTTCGCGCGAGCTTGTAACCGACAGCCATTCGCCCATCGCCATCGAGCAGGCGCCCGCGACAAGACCGGCAAGTCCCGTAAGCAGCAGCGTATTGTCCGCCACGGCGGCGCCGGCCACCCCCATCACCAGGCTGAGATTGGAGACGAGACCGTCATTGGCCCCGAGCACGGCGGCGCGCAGGGTGTTGCCACCGCCGCGGTGGCGTCCCTCGAGGAGCGCGATCGTCGGTCCTGAAAGACCTCCTCTGCCGGCGGCGGCCCGCATCAGCACGGCATGCGATCGCTCGTCGCCCGGAAGCCCGGCGGCCTTCGCCTCGGGCTGAGCGTCATAGGCTGTGCTGCCGCGCGCCTCGCTGGCCGCGATCGCCGGCAGGACGAAAGCCGGTCCGAATCGCTTCGCCAGCCAGGAGAGGATGCGTGCGCTTGCCGAAGGCGCGGGCGAGAAATGACCGCCGTCCGCTTCGATCCGCTTGCGCCAGAACTCGCCATGGGCCTGCTCGACAGCGGCGAGCCGGTGGAACACTTCGGCGAGCTTCGGGTCGGCCTCGCTCTCGGCCAGCGCCGCATAGACCGCCGCGCCGTCGACCTCGCCCTGGAGATTGGAGCGATAGCGCGGCAGGGCACCAGGGTCGGTCCCGGTGGTCAAGCTTCTATGATCACTTTCAGCGCCTGGGTCGCGGCGGCGCGGCTGAAGGTATCATAGGCGTCGAGAATGTCCGCCAGCGCGAAGCGATGCGTGATCAGCAGCTTGGGATCGATCTTCTTCGATTGGACCGTCTTGAGCAGCATCGGCGTCGTCGCGGTGTCGACCAGCCGCGTCGTGATCGAGATGTTGTGCGACCAGAGCCGCTCCAGATGGAGATCGACCTTGGAGCCGTGGACGCCGATATTGGCGATTACGCCGCCCGGCGCGACGATATCCTGGCACAGCAGGAAGGTGGCGGGGACGCCCACGGCCTCGATCGCGGCGTCGACGCCGCGTCCCTCGGTCAGCGCCTTCACCGCGTCCGCCGCTTTCCCGTCGGCGCTGTTGACGACATGCGTCGCACCAAAACGGCGGGCGACTTCCAGCCGGTTGTCGTCGAGATCGATCATGATGATCTGGGCGGGAGAATAGAATTGCGCCGTCAGCAACGTCGCGAGTCCGATCGGACCCGCGCCGACGATGGCGACGCTGCCCCCCGGCGCGACCTTGCCGTTGAGCACGCCGCACTCGAAGCCGGTCGGCAAAATGTCGCTCAACATCACCAGGGCCTCCTCGTCGGCGCCTTCGGGGATTGGGTAGAGGCTGGTGTCGGCATGGGGGATGCGGACATATTCGGCCTGGGTGCCGTCGATCTCGTTGCCGAGGATCCAGCCTCCCGTCGTGCAATGCGAATACATGCCGCGACGGCAATAGTCGCACCGGCCGCAGGCGGTGACACATGAGATGAGCACGCGGTCGCCCGGCTTGAAGACGGTGACGCCCGCGCCGATCGCCTCGACCACGCCCACGCCTTCATGACCGAGAATGCGGCCCGGCGCGCAGGTCGCGACGTCGCCCTTCAGGATATGCAGGTCCGTCCCGCAGATCGTCGTCCGCGTAATGCGGACGACGGCGTCGCCGGCATCACGGATTTCAGGCTTGGGTCGGTCCTCGAGCGCCTTGGCGCCAGGACCCTGATAAACGAGCGCTTTCATGAACAAACCTCTTTGTGGTGAAATGTCGGCGTGCGCCCTGGGCGCATCCCTCCAGGGCCGATGATCAAGTCCCGCGATTTGAACCCGGACTCGCGCCGAACCTATCCGTAAATCAACGGAGGGGGCGAATCCTGTCGGCGTCGCGTGACATCCGACGGGTTTCGGCTTTCCGTGGGGCTGGCCAAAGGCGAATCTCTCACACCAGCATGTCGCGATACAGGAACGCGACGTCCAGGAGCACCGAGAGACTCGTAACGCCCTGCTTGCGCATCAAAACGAGCGCGATGAATCTCGGCGGTGCGGAAGCCGATCCCAGATGCTTATGCGTGGACGACCCGCCAGTAAAACTCCGGAATGCCGGCCCTGCAAGCCCGGCTTAGAAGGCCGATGCGCGACGAGTTGCCTCTACAGGAGTCAAATTCCGTCGGAGCGAAGGTAGTTTGCGCCTGTCTGTCACATGACACCTGTAAGGAGGATCGTCGATCAAGACGCGCAGCTTCCCTTTGTCGATCGCTTTGGAGAACATCATGTCCCCAGGATAGTCATCTTCAACAGTCCGTGCTCGCCGAGCTGAGCTGGGAACCGAGCGTGACCGCCGCCCATATCGGCGTCACTGCGAACGCAGGCGTCGTGACGCTCACGGGCCATGTCGAGAGTTTCGCGGAAAAGCAGGCAGCCGAGGCTGCGGCCCGCAGGGTGAAGGGCGTCAAGGCCGTGGCCGAAGAGATCGAGATCCGGCTCCCCTTTGATAGTCAGCGCGATGACGACGATATAGCGGCAGCCGCAGTCGATCGGCTCGCCTGGGACGTGTCCGTTCCACGCGACGCCATCAAGGTACAGGTTGAAAAGGGGTGGATCACCCTGACCGGCGAGGTCGACTGGCACTATCAGAGGGACAGCGCCGAACAGGATATCCGGCGGCTGCTCGGCGTTATCGGCGTGTCCAACCAGGTCACGATCAAGCGCAAGGTCGATGTCTCGAATATCAGCGACGAGATCATGCACGCGCTCCATCGCTCCTGGTTTTTCGACCCGAAGACCGTCACGGTCAGCGCGCAGGAGGGGAATGTCGTGCTCGCCGGAACGGTTCACTCGCCCCATGACAGGCAAGTCGCTGCGGCAACGGCATGGGCCGCGCCGGGCGTGACCGATGTGCGGAACGACATCATCATCGCGTAAACGCGCGTTGGTCGGCTCTGGTAGGCGACGATATCGTTGCGAAATGCGCTGGTCGATATGGCGCATCGCCGTTCGCCACACCAGAACGGCCGCGCTCTCGAATATTTTCTCGGTGACCGTCCGGCTCTCGTTGAGCGTCGAACTCTCGGATAACAGGTCGTAGGTGCACAGATTTGCTTTCGAGCATCTGGCGGCCATGCAGCACATGCTCATCGCCCGGGTTCCCCCCGCCACCGGGCGGTGAAGCTGCTCGAAAATGGTGATATCGAGTCCCGGGCATTCGCATCACGGATCAGGAAAACCGCCGTCGCAAGGAACACGATCGCGCCGCCGCCAAGGTAGACTCTGGCTGGCTACATAGGGTCACAAGCCATGGGTCGGGATTTCCTCGTCGGCGGCGACATCTGGCAGCTCCTGCGACGGCGTCGGCATTCGCGCCGACATTGTCTGGACAATGCGCTGAACTGACCCTCGGGGCGCCAATCCGTAGATAAACGGAGTGTGCGGGACACCGCCGGAGCCTAGCAAGCAGTCGTTGGGCGTTGGACCGCACACACAGAGGAGACGAACATCATGATCAACACGCAAGGATCGCGCTTCGGCGACGGTCCGGCTTCGCTGGAGCAACGCGGCGCATGGTGCTGGTTCACGGTGCTCGGCATCGCACTTATCCTGCTGGGGGCCATCGCCTCCGCGAATCTGTTCATCACGACCGTTGCAGCGACTTTTTACGTCGGCGCCATCATGCTCGCCGCCGGCGCGTTCCAGATCATCCATGCCTTCGGCGTCAAAAAGTGGGCGCGGTTCGCATTCTGGCTCCTGAGCGGCCTGCTTTATCTTGCGGCCGCCGTCGCGATGTTCCTCGATCCCCTGTTCGCCGCCACCCTGCTCACCCTGTTCCTCGCCGTCTCGCTCGGGCTCTCCGGCGCGCTGCGCCTCTTCATAGCATTGACAACGCGCACGCCGTCTGGTTGGGGATGGATGGCCGTCTCGGCCGTCGCGAGCATTGCCGCCGCGCTGGTGATTGCACTCGGCTGGCCAGTCAATTCGATCTGGGTTCTCGGACTGATTCTGTCGATCGACCTGCTATTCCAGGGGGTCGCCTTCTTGCTGATCGGTCTGTCCCTGCGTAGCGCCACGTTCGGACCGCGCGCTTCGGGCTGGCGGTAGGGCTAGAACCAGAACCTAATCCCAGAGACGAAGCTCGTGGATGACGCTCGTTCTCCTGCGGCCCGCGCGATGCGCGCCGTCTCGCCGAACCTTCGGTCCCAGGAAACGCCGACATAGGGCGCGAATTCCCTGGCGACCTCATAGCGCAACCGCAATCCGAGCTCGAGATTCGAGAGGCCGGCGCCGATCCCATTCTCGGGGATGTTCTGCGCGGCAAAATTGGCTTCGACGCGGGGCTGGAGGATCAGCCGCTGGGTGATGCGCTGATCAATGTCGCCTTCCACGCGGGCCAGCACGTCACCCTTGGTCGACACAAAGGCTGAAGCGCCAAGATCGAACCAATAGGGCGCGAGGCCTTCGATCCCGATGCTGGCATAGGTGCGGTTCGGTCCCTTGCCGAAGTCCTGCCGAACACCGCCCTGCACGTTCCAATAGGGATCGACCGCATGCGACCAGAGCGCCTGCACTTCGCCTTGCTCGACCGGTTCGCCGAAGCTACCCTCACCTTCAGATTTGAGCGCCAACCGGTCGATGTCGCCGCCGAACCATGCGCTCGCGTCCCAGCGGTAGCCATCGCGACCCTTGCGCGCCTGATATTCAGCCAGATTGAACAGTATTTTATGGAAGGTCATGCCGCCATGCTCGCCCAGCAGATTGGCCTGGGCGGCGGCCATCGCCTGCGGATCGAAATAGCGATCGGCAGGCCGGTCGATCACAACCGGCGGTGGTGGCACGCTGCCGGGGTCGACGTCGGTTCCCGCCGGGCCAGCGGGCTTGCCTGACGCCGCGGCAGGCATCAGCATGGCGCCCATGTCCCGGCGATCCTGCGACTGCGTGTCCGGGTTTGGCTTGGCGTGACCAGCATGCGGATCGGGCAGCGTCGCCGGCTGCGCCGGCATCGCTATGGTCGACATGTCGTGGCCCTGATGGCCCGACTGATCCGTCGTCTGAGCGGACACCGATGCGGCGAACAGGAGTGGCGAAAGCCCGAGAAGTCCGAGCGCGTTCATGCGGCATCTCGCGAATTGCGCACTTGCACCACGCGGATCATACCCGCGTGCATGTGGAGGAACATGTGGCAGTGGAACGCCCAGTCGCCATAGATGCCGGTCATGTCGAAGCTGACCTTGCCGCCCGGCGGCACGTTGACCGTGTGCTTGCGCGGGGAATGATCGCCATGCCCCGTCACCAGCTCGAAGAAATGGCCGTGCAGGTGGATGGGGTGGTTCATCATGGTGTCGTTGATAAGCGTTATGCGCACCCGCTCGCCGGTGCGAACCGGGATCGGAGTCCGTGATTCCGACAGCGTCTGGCCATCGATGGACCACATATAGCGTTCCATGTTGCCCGTGAGATGCAGTTCGACCTCGCGCGCGGCAGCTCGGACGTCGGGATTGCGATCGAGCGCGACCAGGTCGCGATAGGTGAGCACCTTGTGTCCAGCACTTTCCAGGCCGACGCCGCGTTCGCCAGTGCGGTCCATCGGCATCGGTGCGATGGTCTGAACGCCTGGTCCCAGCACCACCTGCGGTGCATTGACGCCATCGCGCATCTTCATCGAATGCCCAGACGCGCTGGCGGAACCATGATGCATTGGCGCGGCATGGCCCGCACCATGACTCATTCCGGACATATCCATCCCGGGCATGTCCATACCCACCATTTCTTGCCCGGCCTGGCCGCTCGGCCCGGTCGGCGCTTCCATCGCGCCCATGCCCATGTCCGTCATCGTCAGCAGCGGTCGATCGCGCAGCGGCGGCACTTCGCCGGCCATGCCCTCGCGCGGCGCGAGCGTGGCGCGCGCCATGCCGGAACGGTCGATCGCCTCGCCGACGATGGCGAAGGCGCGGTCTTCAATGGGCGTGACGATGACGTCATAGGTCTCCGCGATCGTCATCTGGAGCTCATCGACAGCAACCGGGCGGATCGGATGCCCATCGGCGGCAACCACGGTCATTTGCAGGCCCGGGATGCGAACATTGAAGATCGTCATGGCGGCGGCGTTGATCAGCCGCAGCCTCACCCGCTCGCCCGGTTTGAACAGCGCGGTCCAATTGTCCTGCGGACCATAGCCGTTGACGACATAGGTATAGGCCGCACCCGTCACATCAAGGATGTCGGTCGGGTCCATCCGCATCCGCGCCCATTCCAGGCGATCAGCGTGCTTCTGGTCCTTTCCCCCGAGCAGCCCCACCAGCGTCTGCTTCTGTCGGTTATAGTAGCCCGGCTCCTGCTTGAGCTTGGTGAACAGCTTGTGCGGATGCACGAAGCTGTGGTCGGAGAACATCACGACATGTTCGCGATCATAGGCGATCGGATCGGCGCCCCTGGGGTCAATGACGATCGGGCCGTACTGCCCCATCGCCTCCTGCAGACCCGAATGGCTGTGATACCAGTAGGTGCCCGACTGCGTGATCGGAAACTCATAGGTGAAGGATGAGCGCGCGGAGATGCCGGGGAAGCTCAGGCCCGGGACGCCGTCCATCTGGAAGGGCACCAACAGGCCATGCCAGTGCAGCGACGTCTGCTCATCCAGCGCGTTATCGACGGTGATTCGAACGGTCTGCCCTTCGCGCAGGCGCAGCAATGGGGCAGGAACGGTGCCATTCATGGCGATCACATGTGCCTGCCGTCCGTCGACCTTCACCGTCTCGTGCGCGACCCGCAAGGAGATGCTGTCGCCCGAAAGCTCGGGCAAGGGTTTGGCGATACCGCGCGATACCGGCTGCGCCCAGACGGGCATCCACGCGGCAAGCGCAAGGGCCCCGCCGCCAAGGCCGGCGCCACGCAGGAGCGTCCGGCGATCAAGGGCCGGTAGCGAGACGGGAGAGGTCGTCATGGACGGGCTGCCTGTTCGGGATCTGTTGTGCGCCAATACGCAAATCGCGCTTCAGGCCCTCAAAACTTCCTGCAATTTGTTTCGCGCGCGATGAAGCCGCGTTTCGACGGCTTTCTCGGTGATGCCCAGGATCGCGGCAGCTTCTGCTTGCGACGCCCCCTCGATGGCGCGCAGCACCAGCACGTCCTTGAGCTTTGCGGGCAGTTTGACCATTGCGTGCATCACTTCGGCCAGTTCCTGGCGGTCACTGGCTTCGCGCTCGACGTCGGCGGACGTGTCAACCGGATCGGGCGCGCCTTCCAAGGGCGCAGCAAAGGCGAAGAGCGCACGCACCTTTCGGCGCCGTCCCCAATCCCGACATTTGTTGAGCGCAATGCGGGTCAGCCAATGTTTCATCGGTCGCGACCGATCGTAGCGCTTCAGCGCCGCAAAGCCGGCGATGAAGGTCTGCTGTGTGATATCGAGCGCCGCATCGTCATCGGCGGTGTGCGCGCGGGCGAAGCGGAAAATGGCTTCGCGATGCCGGCGCATCAATTCGGTATAAGCGCTTTGCCGCCCCCCGATCGCCAGCGCCGCCAGTTCGCCGTCCGAACATTCGGCGAGATCGAGGCTCATTTTGCCTCGACGGTCAGCGCCTTGACCACTGCGTCGTCAAAACGTGTGGCCTGCTCGGGTCGGAGCACGCCACGCATCGCGAAGATATGCTCGAGCGTCACCTTCTGCAGTTCACCCATCGCCTTGTGTGAGCGGTCGATGGCAGCGCTGACCTGCAGGCCGTAGCCATGTTCGGTCTGGATGGCCTGCGCCAGACGGGCATTGTCGGCGCGCAATTCCAGTTCGAGCGCCTGTTTCTGGATGGCGAACCGGGCTTCGATTGCCTCTATCCTGGTTTCCTGAGTGGGATCAAGATCGAGCTCCTCGTGGAGCAGTTGATGGAGCTCGCTTTCGACCGGCGGCGGCGCCACGATATAGCTGCGGCCGACAAAGACGCCCGCCAATGCCGCGCCGAATGCGATCAATATAACGAACAGGAAGCGGGACCGATCGGTCATCGCGCGCCCGCCAGCAATGTTGACGGTGCGAGCGCTGCTGGAGCGCCGAACGGAAAGGCGGTGGTTGCCGCAGTTGCGGGTTCACCCGGAAAGCTCGATCCTAGGATGCCGGTCACAAGCGCGACGGCGGCGGCCGTGACGAACAGCCGCCCGGACGAGCGATCGCCGGCCAATTGCTGATTCAAGCCATTGAGTACCGCTGCATCGATCGCGTTGAGCCGGGGATCCACCGGCAACGCTCGCAGGCGCGCGAGCGCGTTTTCTATATCTGTCATTCTGTTTCTCCGAACTGCGCGCTTCGTCATACGCAAGGAATACTCCGACCCCTCAAATTAATGGCCGCACGATCCGAGGGGTGAGCGCTCGGCCTGCGTATGGACAGCGAGATATCCGAGGAGCGCTTCATGAAGGCCATCAAAATCATCGCCACTGCCCTCGCCGCCGCCGCAATGACGACGACCATGCCCGCGCTGGCGCACCCGAGGCTGGTTGCGTCGATTCCCGCCGCCCAGGCATCCGTTGCTTCGGCCCGGCAGGTCATGCTGCGCTTCACCGAACGGCTATTGCCCCAGTTGACCGGTCTTGAGATCACGCCTGCCGGCATGGCTGGCATGCCGCACTCGGATCATATGGCACACATGGCCATAACGTCTGTGCCGGTAGTGAAAACGACAATCTCCTCGGATGGCAAAACCCTCATCGCGACTTTGGCGAGCGCATTGCCGCGCGGCGGCTATATCGTGACCTGGCATGCGGTAGCCGCAGACACCCACCGGGTCGAAAACCACTTCGCCTTCACGGTCAACTGAAGGCCATGTCCGAGGGGCCGGTCATTGCTGTCCGCTTCGGCCTCTTTGCGATCGAGGGGCTCCTGTTCGGCGTCCCGCTCTTCGGTCTCTACGCCCTGCGTGCGCCGCAACGGGGCCAGATCCCGTTCCGAGCATGGCTGATCCCGCTCAGCCTATGTGCTGCAGGCCTGAACATCGTCGGCTTTGCCCTGTTGCTGGCCAGCATGTCGGGCACATCGATCGACGGCCTCGACCTCGAACTTGCCCGTTTGATCCTGCTGAACACTCGGGTTGGCTGGGCCTTCGCGCTGCGGCTTGCCGCGACCATGCTGGCCTTGTGCCTTGTCCTGCTCGCACCGGTGCGTCGAACAGATACGATGGCCAGCGCTGCCGCGCTCAGCGGTATCGCCCTCGCATCGCTGGCCTGGAACGGGCACGGTGTCGCCACAGAAGGCGCATTGGCATGGCCACATCTCCTTGCCGACATCGTGCATCTTCTGGCCGCAGGCGCATGGATTGGCGCCATTGCCTGTTTTTTCTTCATAGTGGGTCGCCCAACGGCCTCGCTCGTTGACTTGGCGGTCGCGCAGCGATCCCTCAGCGGTTTCGGCATCGTGGGGTCGATTATCGTCGCGCTGCTGATCGCGACCGGCCTGGTCAACGGCATGGCCGTCCTCGGCGCACAACCTTTTAGCCCTCCCTCCGGCTCGACCTATATGGTTCTGATGGGCGGCAAGCTTGCGCTGTTCGGCCTCATGCTGGCGCTGGCTGCGCTCCACCGGTTTCGGCTTGTTCCTCTGCGATCGAGCGTGCTTCCAGCCTCGAGAACGGCGCTGGGGCGGATCAAGGCGACCATGGCGGTGGAGTTTGCCGCCGCAGTCCTGGTCCTTGGACAGGTTGCGTGGCTCGGAATCCTGGAACCAGGCTGGTGACCAGCTTCAGCGCCCCTTCGCAAGGCAATGCGTGCCACCAAGCTTCCCCTCGTCTCGAAGGAACACCCCATGTCGGATCATGAGGCCCATTACGGCGGCAAGATGTCGGGCCGCGCCAAACTCATCTTCGTCGGGTTCGCCGTCGTCGCGGGCTATTATCTCTTCACCGAGCATACCGCGCATGTGCTGAACGCGCTGCCATTCCTGCTCTTCCTGTCCTGCCCGATCATGCACCTCTTCATGCACCATGGTCACAAACATGGCGGCGGGACTCCTTCAAGCAAATCACAGGGGACCGGTGACGCCGGTGTGCAATGATGGAGGGCACCATGGGCGCGCATCAAATGCAGGGCTTCGGCCTCTGGGGCCTGGCCTTCGTCAACTCGATGGTGTTCATTCTGTTCGCTCTGAGTTTCTTCAAACCGCAATCGGCAAGGGACTGGCGCAGTTTCAGCGCGTTCAGCGCCTTTCTCGTCGCGCTCTTCGCCGAAATGTACGGCTTCCCGCTTACCATCTACCTGTTCGCGGGCTGGCTCCAGTCGCACTATCCCAGCGTCAACTGGTTTTCGCATGATGCCGGCCATCTGCTCGAGATGATGTTCGGATGGCGGATCAACCCGCATTTCGGTCCATTCCACATTGCCAGCTTTGTCCTGATCGGCGGTGGTTTCTCGATGATCTCGGTCGGCTGGGCCGTGCTCCATGCGGCGCAGCAACACAACGCAATGGCGACCACCGGCATTTATGCACGGCTGCGGCACCCGCAATATGCCGGCTTCATCCTCATTCTGACCGGGTTCCTGCTGCAATGGCCGACGCTGCTGACGCTGGCCATGTATCCGGTTCTCGTCGTCATGTACGTCCGCCTTGCCCACCACGAAGAGAAGGTTGCGATCGCTCAATTTGGCGATGCCTATCGCCAATATATGGCGCGCACCGGCGGCTTCTTTCCGAAATGGCGAACCTCAAGCCCGAGATGAACCGTGTTCCGGCAAATGAGGGCTTGACCCTGACATGATGTCAGACCCCACATGACGCTGCGTTGAAGGAGAATCGATATGACATCGACTGATCACAAGGCGCATCATCATGGTGCGGGCTGTTGTGGCAGCAACACGAAAGCGAGCGGTACGGCCACTGCCTTTGATCCGGTGTGCGGCATGAAGGTCGATCCAGCAGCGACCGAGCATCATGCGACCCATGCGGGCCAAGGCTACCACTTCTGTAGTGCAGGATGCCTGTCGAAGTTCGTCGCAAACCCGGACCAGTATCTGGACAAGAAAGACGTGCCACCGGCCCGTGCCGTCGCAAACGCTGTCATCTACACTTGCCCGATGCATCCCGAGGTGCGGCAGATCGGACCCGGCTCCTGCCCGATCTGCGGCATGACCCTCGAGCCGGCAATGGTATCGGCCGACAGCGCCCCCAACCCCGAGCTCGCCGACATGACGCGCCGTTTCTGGGTGGCGCTTATCTTGACCATTCCGGTCTTTGCTCTGGAGATGGGCGGGCATCTGACCGGCCTTATGATGTTCGTGGGCAAGCAGACATCGAACTGGATCCAGTTTTTCCTCGCAACGCCGGTCGTGCTGTGGGCGGGCTGGCCGTTCTTCACGCGCGGCTGGTCCTCGCTCAAATCTCGCCATCTCAACATGTTCACGCTGGTCGCCATGGGTGTAGGCGTCGCCTATGTCTACAGCCTCGTTGCCCATTTCGCGCCATCGCTGTTTCCGCCCGCCTTCCGGGATTCGATGGGCACGGTGCCGGTCTATTTCGAGGCGGCCGCCGTCATCACTGTCCTGGTCCTGCTCGGCCAAGTGTTGGAATTGCGCGCGCGTGAGCGCACGTCCGGCGCGATCAAGGCCCTGCTTGATCTGGCGCCAAAGACCGCCCGCAGGGTGACCGCCGCTGGACAGGACGAGGAAGTCACGCTCGACCTCGTGATTGTCGGCGATCATCTGCGGGTTCGGCCCGGCGAGAAGGTGCCGGTGGACGGCGTCATCGCCGAAGGACGAGTATCGATCGATGAATCACTGGTGACCGGCGAATCCATGCCGGTGACCAAAGAAGCAGGCGCCAAGGTCATCGCCGGCTCGCTCAACAAGACGGGCAGCTTCGTCATGGTCGCCGAGAAGGTCGGGAGCGAGACGCTGCTTTCGCGGATCGTCCAGATGGTGGCCGACGCGCAGCGCAGCCGTGCGCCGATCCAGCGCATGGCCGATCAGGTCTCCGGCTGGTTCGTGCCCGTAGTGATCGCGGTCGCGCTGATCGCGGCCGCCGCTTGGGCGGTGTTCGGTCCCGACCCGCGCCTGACCTATGCCCTCGTTGCCGCCGTTTCGGTGCTAATCATCGCCTGTCCCTGTGCCCTTGGCCTTGCCACGCCGATGTCGATCATGGTCGGCGTCGGGCGCGGCGCGCAGGCTGGCGTACTCATCAAGAATGCCGAGGCGCTGGAACGGTTCGAGAAGATCGACACGTTGGTGGTCGACAAGACCGGAACGCTGACCGAAGGCCGACCCGCTGTGACTGGTATCCGCACCATCAGCGGATGGGACGAGAACGAGATTCTGCGCCTTGCGGCCAGTCTCGAACGGGGCAGCGAACATCCGCTGGCTGACGCCATTCTGCGCGCCGCGCAGGACCGCAAGCTGGCGCTCGAACAGGCGAGCGATTTCGACTCGCCTGTCGGGCGCGGCGTGACCGGCACAGTGTCGGGCAAGCATATCCTGCTTGGTGGCCCGCGGTTCATGGCGGAGCAGAAGATCGATACGGCTGCGCTCAACGAAGCGGCCGAGGCGATGCGCGCCGAGGGCGCGACCGCGATCTTTGCCAGCGTCGATGGCAAGCTTGCCGGACTTCTGGGCATAGCCGATCCTATCAAGGAAACTTCGGCTCAAGCCGTCCGCGAGCTAAAGGCAGACGGCATCCGTATCGTCATGATGACCGGGGACAATCGCACTACCGCTCTTGCCGTTGCGGCCCGCCTTGGCATCGATAATGTCGAGGCCGAGGTTCTGCCCGAAGACAAGGCCAGCGTTGTGCAGAAGCTGCGCTCCGACGGCCGCAGCGTCGCCATGGCGGGCGACGGCGTCAACGACGCCCCGGCGCTGGCGGCAGCCGAGGTCGGGATCGCCATGGGAGCGGGGGCGGATGTCGCCATAGAAAGCGCGGGGGTTACGCTGCTGCAAGGCGATCTCAACGGTATCCTGCGCGCGCGGCGGTTGTCGCGCGCCGTGATGCGCAACATTCGCCAGAACCTGGTCTTCGCCTTCGCCTATAATGTCGCGGGCATTCCGATCGCAGCCGGCGCGCTCTATCCAACCTTTGGCTGGATGCTCTCGCCTGCCATTGCAGCGGCCGCCATGGCGCTGTCATCGGTGAGCGTCATCACCAATGCCTTGCGATTGCGGGTCATTCGTCTGTGATCGACCTGCCTCGTCATTTCGAAGCGAGCGCGCCAACAGCCGGGTCGGTGGAAGGTATCCTTGTCATTGCCGACGAACCGGACCTGCTGGCCAAACATATGCGCTGCCCATCGTTCATGAAGGGTGGCGGCAGCATCCGTGCACCTCGATGCTCTAGCGGGGAAAGAGGTCGGTTCAGTGATCCTGGGGCAGCCAGCGCGATAGGTCGGATCATGCAACATTTCCCAGCGAACGAGACCTTTTCCAACGTCCTTGGGTGTCGCGATAGTCAGCGAAGGAAATAGGCTCCGCATGTGGCCGACATTTCAGGTGACGACCACCGGAACGTCGTGAACGATCGCCGCTTCGCCGATCAGCAAGTCTGGAGAGAGCGCATGATGATCGTGGGCTTCCGCTAACATCGCGATGAGCAGGTTGCTGTCGAGAAGGGCGTCTGCCTTCAAGAGTCCTGCTCGCGTCCCGCCTCGAACGCGGCGTTAGCCTCTTCCAAGCTTACCCGCAGCACCACCGGCGGGCCGAGCCAGGGTAGGTCCGAGCTGAACCAGCCGACCTATTTTGGCGACCGCGTCCTGCGGCACATAGCCACGCAGCGCGTCTTCAACGACTGCTCCAAGTCGCGCCTGAAAAAAAATCGCGGAGATTGGAGGGGAAAATGCGCCGCCTGCGTATGGCCTAGAACGATTTCACAGGAGCAGAACAATGAAAGCAGTCACCCTCGCAGCCTGTATGGCCCTGACTTTGGCCAGTTCTCCATCGTTCGCCCAGCCCGGGCCGATGCCCACTACGGACCATGACCACGGTCAGGTGCAGCCCGCCCCAACGCAACCGGCTCTTCCACCGGATACCCACAGCGAACATGACCATGGCACCGCGGCAGCCGGTTCGATGGGCGGCATGGGCGGTGGCATGCAGGGCATGGGTCAGATGCCGATGATGGAACCGACCGCTGCCAATCCTTTCCCGCATGTCGAGATGAAGATGCACATGGCGATGATGCATGCGATCGGCGCCGACGCGACGGAAACCTATGTCCGCAAGATGATCGAACATCATCGCGGTGCGGTGGAGATGTCGCGGCTAATCCTCGCCGGCAAGCCTGAGGGCGCCGTGAACCGGATGGCTACGCAATCCATTACGGACCAGAACCGTGAGATCGATGCCCTGCAGGCGTGGCTGCGCCAGAATGGCAAGACTGTGCAATGATGCATTAAGGCGAGTAAACCAACGAGGTTCATCCAAGGGAGCAGCCCACTCTGAAACCGAGACGCTTGGTCTTGCGCTTACAATGGTGCTGGCGGGGGCCGCTGCCTCGCTGGATCCTTCAGTATATCGTTCTTCCAGCCAGCGTCATGTGCCGCGACGAGAGCTTCATCGCGTTGCGTAAGTCTACCTAGCGCGCTGTCCGGCGAGTCGTGCGAGACTTACCGTGCCGTCAATGAAAGGATCATGACATGGGCCAAATGCATGCCATGCAACTCGACGGACCCGGCAAGCCTTTGCGCATGGTCACGCGGCCGCTGCCTGTTGCCGGTCCGGCACAGCTCCTGATCAAGGTGCTCGCATGTGGCGTCTGCCGCACCGACCTACATGTGCTCGACGGGGAAATCCCGGCCCATTATCCGATCGTCCCGGGCCACGAAATTGTCGGACGCGTGATTGCCATGGGCGCAAGAACGGCAGGTTTCGCGATCGGCCAACGTGTCGGTGTCCCCTGGCTCGGCCACACCTGCGGCGTCTGTAGCTTTTGCAGGAGCGGTCACGAGAATCTCTGCGATCAGCCGGAGTTTACCGGCTGTACCCGCGATGGGGGCTATGCCAGCCATGTCGTCGCGGACGCACGCTATTGCTTCCCGCTGCCGGATCGCTTCACTGACGTGGAGGCTGCGCCGCTATTGTGCGCCGGTCTGATCGGCTGGCGCGCGCTGCGTCTCGCCGGCGACGGGCAGAGGATCGGGCTGTGCGGTTTTGGCGCGGCTGCGCACATCCTCGCCCAGGTCGCGACATGGCAGGGGCGCGAGGTCTATGCCTTCACCAAGGCCGGCGACGAGGACGGACAGGCGTTCGCGCGGTCGCTCGGCTGTATCTGGGCCGGGTCGTCCGAGGCGGCCCCTCCCGTTCCGCTCGACGCCGCACTGATCTTTGCGCCGGTAGGAGCGCTGGTTCCGGCCGCGCTAAAGGTCGTACGCAAGGGCGGCCGCGTTGTCTGCGCGGGCATTCACATGAGTGACATCCCTGCTTTCCCCTACGCCGATTTGTGGGGTGAGCGCGCGATCCTCTCCGTCGCCAATCTGACGCGCGAGGATGGCACCTCCTTTTTCGAGATGGTGGAAAGGGCGGGGATCAGGACCGTGACCGAATCTTTTCCACTGGAGCGCGCGAACGACGCATTGCGACGGCTGCGCGAGGGTCGATTGACCGGTGCTGCGGTGATCTGTCCCGATCCGGAAACATAGGCCGCGCACGAGACGCTCCCGCGGGCGAACGACGGTGGACCAAAGTGGATGCAAGAGATTGAACCCGCGTATTCCGCGCGGGCATTCCTCATGGGCGATGCGTCAGTATCCCTAATTGTGTGCAAGCATTTAGCCCCTCTCGACTTTGGGAGCATCCCCCCGCACGTGGATGATGCGCCATACGTATTGACGCCAAATCCTTCGCCTGTGCGTCACGGTGGACGATCAGGGCATCCTCGACGGCAGCACGATCGTCTCACCATCCACAACGAACCTGCCGTAGCCGCGATGGTGGATCGTCCGCGGATCATTCTGGGCCGGATTGCTCCAGGCCGCGACGACCTCCAGAATGAACAGATTATATTTGTTGACCAAGCGTGTCTCGACGAGCCTGCATTCGAGATTGGCGAAGCATTCCGCTACCAGTGGCGGCGCCACCAGCGCGGCGGGAAGCTGCGTCAGTCCGATCGTGGCGAACTTGTCGACGTTGCGGCCGGAGCAGTTGCCGATCTCCACGACCTTGGGGGCGAGATCCATGGCCGGGACGGCGATCACGCACTCCCTTGTCGCGCGCAGTGCTGTGAAGCTGAAATCGGCCCTGCTGACAACGCAGGCCAGCAATGGCGGTGTGAACTCCACCATCATATGCCATGACATGGTCATTACATTGCTTCGGCCTCGATGCGCTGTCGTCAGCAGGACAACCGGTCCGGGCTCAAGCAGTTGGTAAACCTCCGGCAACGGGAATGGCCGCATTGGTTCGCGATTGTTGGCGGCGATTGCAGGCATTGCCGTTGCTCCCTCATTTCCGTCTTGCCGATGTTGCGCGGTGTCGCACAACGGCCGGGCTTTCCGCCGAAATCGCCAGCCCTTCTCATGTGCCTGGCGCCAGCCCCGGCACGACGATACCCTCGAACCTTGCAACGCCTACATCGTCATACGAGGATACATGCGCGTGGCGACAACGACGAGAAGGCTGGAGATCACGACGAGCACGATGCAATCGGTGGCCACGCCGAATTTGCTCGCCTCGCCCGTCAGCATGAGTGCGCGCAGGGCATCGACCTCATAGGTGAGCGGATTGGCCAGCGAGATCGCCCTGAGCCATCCCGGCATGATCTCGATCGGATAGATCGCATTGCTGGCGAAGAAGATCGGCATGGTCAGCACCTGCCCGATCCCCATGAACCGCTCACGAGTCCGCACGATGCAGGCGATGATCAGCGAAAATGTCGAGAACAGGCCCGAGCCCAAGATGATCAGGGCGGCGACTCCGAGCAGATGCAGGACATGGAGATCGATCGCGATGCCGAGCGCCAAGGCAAGCACATAGACGATGATCGCCTGTGACAGCCCCCGCACGGCGGAGGAAATCGCCTTGCCGAGGACGAGGGCGCTGCGGGGCGCCGGACTGACCATGTAACGATGGAGGACGCCAAGATCGCGCTCCCAGATCACCGCAATGCCATAGAAGATCGCCGCGAACAGCACGCTCTGGGCAAGAATGCCCGGTGCCAGGAAATCGAGATATCGGCCGTTGCCGCTCGTCAGCCCGCGGACCTGCGCCATCACCTCGCCGAACAATAGGAGCCAGATCGCCGGCTGGATGGCGCGGGTGAGCAGTTCGGTCGGGTCATGCCGGAGCTTGCGCAGCTCGGCGTCCGCCACCGCATGGACTTCCGTGGCATAGTTGCCGATCCGGACGAGGATGTCAGCCATGCTCGGCCGCGCTCCGGCGCGTCTGGAGAACGTCATGCATGTCGCCGCCCGTCTGCTCGTCGCCGCCCGCGATCCGGGCAAAGACATCGTCGAGCGTGGCGTCCGGGCCGATCCCGGCCTTCAGCTCGGCCGGCGTTCCCACCTTTTCGAGCCGGCCCTGGCGCAGGATGCCGACGCGGTCGCACAGGGCGTCGGCTTCCTCCATGACGTGCGTCGTCAGCAGGATCGTCGTCCCATAGCGATCGCGGAGATCGCGGACATGGGCCCACACCGTGTTGCGGGCGACCGGGTCGAGGCCGACCGTGGGTTCGTCCATGATGAGCAGCGCCGGCCGATGCATCGTGCTCTGGGCGATCTCCAGCCGGCGCAGCATGCCGCCGGAATAATGCTGAGCCAGCCGACCGGCGGCATCGGTCAGCTCCGTCCGTTCGAGGGCTTCCCTGATCCGCTGTGCACGCTGAGCCCGAGGAATGAGATACAGCCGTGCGGAGAGAAGAAGATTCTCTTGGCCGGTCAGGGCACCGTCGGCCGATAGAAGCTGGGGTACGTAGCCGATGTGACTGCGCACCGCCCTTGGTTCCCGGGCCAGATCATAGCCAGCGACCCGGGCATTGCCAGCCGACGGCGGTAGCAAGGTCGTCAGCATCTTGATCAGCGTCGACTTGCCCGCACCGTTGGGACCGATAAGTCCGAAAATCTCCCTACTGTGGATTTGCAGATCCACCCGGTCCACCACCACCCGGCCGTCGAAGGATTTGGACAGTTCAGAGGTTTGAATGACCAGACCGGCGTTCCCAGCCGGGATACCAGGCGACGCAGCCTGATCGATCGCTGTATTCAGCTCCGTCACGCCACATCTCGCGCGGAGGCAGGATGCTGTTCCGGCGCATGTGGCGATCCCGAAGGGCCACGGCAGAGTACCGTATTCCTCGCTGTCAGCCCCATATCGATCACATCCATCCGGCAGCCGTTCAAAAGGGAGAATCTTACAGCCAGTCTAGTCCCTCGGGCGCCTTGGACACTCCGTTCTTATACGGATTGGAGCTTCCGCATTTCCGATCGACTCTGAGCCGACCAAAAGGCCGCGGCGCACGATTGCCCACCCGCGCCCGCGGCATCGGACGAACCAGGATTTCAATCTATTGCGGAGTGCATCACATGGACCTGACCGAAGCGATCTACGGACGCCGCGCGACACGTGCCTACACGGCGGCTCCTGTCCCGAAAGAGGTGCTGAAGAGCCTGGTCGATGCCGCCGTTCAGGCCCCGAGCGCTGTCAACGAACAGCCGTGGGACTTCACCATTATCCAGAACACATCGCTGCTCGATCGGATTTCTGCGGCGGCCAAAGCCCATATGATTGAGACGATGCCGAGCGGATCCTTTCCGGAACATCTCCACGAGACTCTCGGAAGTCCAGATTTCCACATCTTCTACCATGCACCGGTCCTCATCACCGTCTCGGCACGCGCCGGAGGATGGGCTATCGAAAATGCCACACTTGCGGCGGAGAACCTGATGCTGGCGGCACACGGGCTGGGCCTGGGATCCTGCTGGATCGGCTTCGCCCAGCGATGGCTCGAAACGGCGGACGGCAAGCGAACGCTTGGCGTTTCCGACGCGTTCGTGCCGATTGCCCCGATCATTATCGGATATCCAACGGCGCCGATCGCGCCAGTCCCGCGCCACCCGCCGCAGCTGCGCTGGATTGACTGAAAATCCCCTCCCCAAACATCGCGGCGACAGGAACGACTTTTGGCCGGCACCTGCGGCGGCATCAGGCGCTGCAGAAGTACCAGCTATTGCCCGCATGATCGACTTGATCAGCGGTCATTCCCGGCTCGATCATGATGCCGCGAACCGGACTTTTTCGAGCAGCTGATCTGCCACCGGCTGTCCATGATTATGGTGTCCGTGCGCATGCTCTTTCGATTGTTCTCCCGTGTAACAGCGCCACGTCCAAGGTTGGGCGCCATGGCGGAACCAAAGGACTTCCGACGGTCGGAATTGGTTCGATGGCAACTGTGGCCGTCCGAATATCCGGCCCGCCTACGTGATATATTCTGAAGATCTAACCGGCAATTGCAGCGTTACCATCCTGCGAAAAATCACGATGCCAAGGCAATGCGGGGGGTCAGGAGACACCGAACTTCACGCATCTCGCCTCCAGAGGGAAACGGAATGCCATCCCCTGGCGGCCCGGCCCCATCGACCGTGATGTGCGCGTCGCCTGGCGCAAGTCCTTCGGGGTTGTCGACCCGGATATGCAGGCTGCCCGCCGTCCTGGTGATCGTTGCCTCGAAGGATCGCCATGCCGCCGGCAGGCAAGGCGCGAGATGCAGCCGGCCTTCCACCAGCCGCAACCCCAATATTTCCTCGACCGCCAGTCGCCACGTCCAGCCGGCCGCGCCCGTATACCAGCTCCAGCCGCCGCGGCCGACATGGGGCGGCGTGCCGGCAACGTCCGCCGCCAGCACATAGGGCTCGGTTCGATAGCGCGCGACGTCTTCGCTCGAGCGGGTCTGATTGATGGGGTTGATGCGATCGAAGACCCGCATCGCGCCCTCGGCATCGCCAAGCCGGGCAAGGGCGATGCCGAGCCAGACGGCGGCATGCGTGTATTGGCCGCCATTTTCCCGAATGCCGGGTGGATAGGCCTTGATATAGCCGGGGTCGCGTGGCGTCGCGTCGAAGGGGGGCGAGAGAAGCCGGACCAGCCGATCGTCGTCGCGGACCAGATGCTGCTGGGCCGCGGACATGGCGCGCGCGATCCGCTCTGAACCGCCGGCGCCCGACAGCACCGCCCAGGATTGAGCGATCGAGTCGATCCGGCATTCGCTGTCCGAAGCCGAACCCCAAGCCCGGCCGTCATCATCGAACGCCCGCAAATACCATTCGCCATCCCAGGCGGATTGTTCGGCCGCCTTGGCCAGCGCCGTTGCACGGGGCTTCCAGCGTTCAGCCAGATCGTTGCGCTCCAACCGATCACAAAGGCCTGTGAACCCGTCGATCGTGGCGATCAGGAACCATGCCAGCCAGACGCTTTCACCACGCCCCTGCTCGCCCACGCGGTTCATGCCGTCATTCCAGTCTCCGGTGCCCATCAGCGGCAGCCCATGGGCCCCGAGCCGGTGACCGCATTGGAGCGCACGCTCGCAATGCTCGAACAGGGATCGGCGTTCATCCGTGATATCAAATCGCGCATAGCGATCGGCCTCGTCCCCGGCCAGCGGGGGACCGCGCAGGAACGGCACCTCTTCCGCGAGAATGCCGACGTCGCCCGTGGCCTCCACATAGGCGGCAGTGACAAAAGGCAGCCAGAGCAGGTCGTCCGAGCAATGCGTCCGGACACCCCGATCCAGCGGCGGATGCCACCAGTGGAGGACGTCGCCCTCCTCGAACTGGTGAGCAGCGGCCGCGAGAATGTGCCGTCGCGCCAGATCGGGATCGGCATGCAGCAACGCGAGCACGTCCTGTAGCTGGTCGCGATAGCCGAAGGCGCCGCCGGCCTGATAGAAACCCGCACGGGCCCGCAGACGCGCACTAATTGTCTGGTAGGGGAGCCATCTGTTGACGAGCATGTCGAACGCAGGATCCGGCGTCTTCACCTTGACGGCGCCCAGACGCCTGTCCCAATCATCCTGGCATTGCTGGAAGGCACGCTCCACCTCAGCGTTATCCTGCCACCGCAGCGCCAGCGTTCGGCCGTGGGCACGGTGATCCCCCTGCCCCAGTACGAATACGACCTCGGCGGCTTGCCCGGCGCCGATATCGAGATGGACCTGCAAGGCGCTGCAGCAATCCGCGCCGACTGACTGCTGGCGACCGCCCAGATCCCAGTTCAGCAGCGCTTCGGGCCGGCGTGAATCGCCATCGCCGCCCATAAAATCCCGTCGCGACGTCGTCAGGCTGTGCGGTGGATGGCTGCTTGTCAGGAAAGCCGTCCGCTCGCCGAATTCTTCGTTCCACGGGTTGTTTGCCATCAGTGCATGGACTTCGGCATCATAATGCGCGGTCCGCAGCGGGGCCGGTTCGCCGTGAACCGCGCCCAGCAGCCATTCGGCATAATAGGTCGCCGTGATCCGGCGGGCATGGGGCAACAGGTTGCGAAGCCTCAGCCGGACGATCTTGACCGGATCGTCGACGGGGACGAAAACCTGAAGTTCCTGTTCGAGGCCTTCGCTGCTGCTCTCCCAGCTCGTATAGCCCGCGCCATGTCGGATGCGGCAGGCGGTTCCGGCCCCGGCGGGCTGCGGCGTCGGGGTCCACAGATGCGCGTTTTCCTCGTCACGCAGATACAGGATCTCGGTCTGCGGATCCCGAACGGGATCGTTGCTCCATGGGGTCAGTCGGTTTTCGCCGCTGTTGATCGCCCAGGTGAAACCGAGACCGGCCTCGGTGACGATGGTGCCAAAGCCGTCATTGGCGAGGACGTTCGACCAGGGCGCGGGGGTGGTCTCACCCGGCGCGAGGTGGATCACATAGGTCTCGCCTTCCGGCGTGAACCCGCCGCGACCATTGTCGAACGCCAGCTCCTTGAGCGGGAGCAAGCCCAAACTGGCGCTTGGCGACGCCCCGGTGCTGCCGACCGGCTCGAAGCGCGGGCTCCGAAGCTGGGGAGATTCGGCGCGCGCGAGTTGGTCGCCGAGCGCACCCGCCGCTTCGTCGAGCACGATCTGCGCGGCGCGTTCCAGAAATTGGGCGCGATCGGTGTCGCCGTGCCCGATCCCCACGAGGTGGATTCCGCCATTTTGCCCGAGCTGCTCCTGCACGCCCGCCTCGCGGAGGATCTCGATCAACCGCTCGCGCACCGGCTCAAGATAGCCCGCTGCCCCTTCGTGCATCATCACGAGATCAATCGCGATGCCCCGCCTCCGCCACAGCTGCTGGGCTGCCGCAAGAAACCGCAGCAGGGCAGTTCGCTGGCCGTCGCCTGCGCGCACCAGCAGAATGGGATGATCGCCCGATATTCCAAGCGCCCAGAGATCGCCTCTGCCGTGACGGTCGGCAACAAGCGCATTCTGCATGCCGGGAGATGACTGAACGGGCTGAAGCAACGCGGACAGCAACATCTGTGCGTCCCGCACGCGGTCAGGCGCCAATCCAAGTTGATGCATCTCGCGCGCCGCATCCGCCAGGGCGTCATTCATTGCCCATTCGAGTGCCGTCAAAGTCGCATAGCGCTCGGCGAGCTCCAGAGCGGATTCCCGTGAGCCCGCAACGATCGTGACGAAGGCGAGTTCGCGTCTCCCGTGCGGCGGAAGCTCCAACTCCGCGCGCATCGCCAAGATCGGATCGAGGGTCCAGCCGGTCGTGCCGCCCAGTTCATCAGAGTGCATCGCGGCGGGGTCCGCCTGATTACCGTGGCGCGCCAAGAAGGCCGCGCGATCGGTTTCGGAACCCCGCAACGTGAAGCCCTTGTCGTCGGCAATGATCCGGTGAAGCAGCACGGGCGGACGATCGTCAGCATCGCGTGGTCGGCGCGTGAACAGCAGGCCATTCACGCCCGGCAGCAGCTCGCTGCCGACGAAGAGCTTGCTGAACGCCGGGTGGCGCGCGCCGTCGAGCGGCGGCGCGAGCATGACCTCGGCATAGCTCGTGAAGTCGAGTGTTCGCGGCCGGTCACTCTCGTTGACGACAGTGACCCGGCGGATCTCCAGATCGTCCCCGTGCGGGATACCGACAGCCATGGTCAGAGCGATATCGTGATCCCGACGATGATATTCGACCCGATGCGCCTCGAAGAGAACGCGCGCCTGGGTGGCCGGCGCGCGCACCGGCTCCGGCGTCGCCGACCAAAGCGCGCCGGTGTCCCGATCGCGGACATAGATCCAGAGCCCGGCGTCGCCAGGGATCCGATCGGGGCGGGTGAGCGCATAACGCTGCCAGTAGAGCCCCCCTCCCCCATTCGCCGCCAGACGACTGGTCAGACGACCATTGCCGATCGCATGCAGCGCAGTGGAACCGCCGATGGAGCCAGGGTTCCAGGGCTGGAGACGGGGGATCGCGCCCTCGGCGACCGGCTGCGGCTCGCGGAGTTCGATGCGCGAAATCTCGGGCGGGAGTTCCCAGGGAATGCGTTCGTTGAGGAGGAGGTCGATCGTGCGGATATGGGGGTCGGCGTGGAACCAGCGGACGAACATATCGCCGCACAGCGCATTGCCGAGAGCGGCCATGCTCATCCCGTGATGGTGCGCCATATAGGATCGAACCACCGCGAAGCGCTCTCCGTCCGGTACCCGCTCGGGTGTGAAGTCGATGGCCTCGTAGAAGCCGTATCGCCCGAGCATGCCCAGCCCCGCGAGATCACGAAGGTTACGGACTGCCAAGACCGTTCGCGCAGCGAGTGCGAGCACAGTCGCATAGGGGGCCACCACCAGATCGCGCGCAAGCCCACGGCGCAAGCCCAGCCCCGGGACGCCGAACGCATGGTAGCGATACACGCGATCGGAACCCATCGAGGCGAAGGAGGATTCGGATATGCCCCAGGGGATGCCATGCTTGGCCGCGTAGGCATGCTGAAGATCGACGGCGGTCCGGTCGCTTTGGCCGAGAAGTGTTGCGGGATCGCTGCGCAGGAACAGGTTTGGCATGAGATATTCGAACATCGAGCCGTTCCACGAGACCAGCGACAGGCCCGAGGCCTTCTTCGTGATCGGGCGGCCGAGGAAGAACCAATGCTCGGGAGGCACATCGCCCTTGGCGATGGCAAAAAAGCTCGCTAGCCGCGCTTCGCTCGCCAGCAGGTCATAATGGTGCTGATCGATGCGGTCGGCGGTGACATTGTAGCCGATATGGAACAGCCGGCTGCTCATATCGAACAGCAGAGCAAAATCCATGCCATGGGCCCAGGCGCCCGCTCGCCGGGCGATGCCATCCAGCCGGTCGCGCATGGTCTTATGGGCATCCGCGGCGCGGGCGAGAGCCGAACCGAGTTCTTCCGCCCAGCTCCTTGCTTCGCAAGTATCGAGGGAGCCGCCGAATGTGTCCAGCAGCGCGCTCGCCTCCGCGCACGCGGCCTCGATTTCGGCGGGCGTGCGCTCGCCCGCGAGCATGGGGCCGATCCGGGCGGCGATGTCGGCGCAATCGGCGGGCGCGCGCGTCAACAGCGTCAGCCACGGGAGGAATATCTGCACGTCGCGGCGCATGCTGCGCAGATGATGATCAACCCGCTCGAGCCACAGCTGAACGTCGCGGATCACGTTCGTCGGGAGTGTCCCCGCGTTGGCGATGCCATTGCGGATCCTTTCCTGCAGCTCGGGGCAGTCCCGATCGCAGAGCGCGTCCAGCCGGTCGCCCCAGCAGGCGCTGTCGTCCCGCGCCGCAGTTGCGGCGTCCCGCATCGCCGCAACAAGAGTACGACAGGCATGATCCGGGTCGGCGCGATCGGCCGCAAGCGCGCCGACAAGCAGATCGAGGGTGTCGTCGAGACCGGACCATAATGCAGGGGAAAGCACGGGGGCTCGAACAGCATCGCGGCACGCCTCGTTCACGACGACAAGACTGACGGCCAGATTGCCGCTGTCGACCGTGGAGACGTAGCGCGGCTCGAGCGGCTGCAATGTACGGGTATCATACCAGTTGAGCATATGTCCCCGGTAGCGATCGAGCCGGTCGAGCGCGTCCAGCGCATTACGCAGTCGCATCTCGAGATCGGTCACGCCGATATGCCCCAGCTTCCATGCCGTCAGCGTGGAGAGCAGCATCATGCCGACATTGGTCGGCGACGTCCGATGGGCGATCTCCTCCTCGGGCGGCTCCTGGTAATTGTCGGGCGGCAGCCAGTTGTCCTCCGGCCTCACGAAGGTTTCAAAGAACAACCATGTCCGCCGTGCGATGCTGCGCAGGAACAGACGGTCTTCGGCGCCCAGCGTCTCGACCGAGGAGCGGCGCGGACGGCTTATCCGGTACGCGATTTCAGGCGCCAGCACCCACAGCATCAGTAGCGGCGCGGCGGGCAGGAGGGCCGCAGCATGTGCCAGCACCAGCCCCGAGCCGACTGCAAGCGCGAATGCGGGTGACACCCACATCTCGCGCCAAGCGGCCCGCCGCGGATCGAGCGCGGCAAAATGCGCTGTCGTGTGCGCTGCAGACGTCCACTCCAGCAGTCCACGCCCGGTGCCTAGCCGCCAGAGCGTGATCAGTATCGCATTGAGCGCGATGGCGGCATCGCTTATCAGGAAGGCGATCGACAGCGCCCATCGTCCCAGTTCATCGCCCAGCCGTCGCAGGACACCCTGGAGAACGCCGCGCCGGCGGCCGCGCGCGAGACCGGTGACGACGTCGGTGAACAGATAGGCTGCCGGCGCGACGATGGCGAGCGATGTCCATATCCAGGGGTTGCCGCCCAGGATGAACCATCCACCCAGCAGCAGGGCGACGAGGCTGGGCGGCACGAGGCTGCGGCGAAGATTGTCGAAGATCTTGAGCCGATCGAACCAGGTGAGACGGTTGTGAAGGCGCGTTCCCGCGCGGCCCGGCACCAGGGGAAGCAGCCAGGGCAGCAGCTGCCAATCGCCGCGCACCCAGCGGTGCCAGCGCCGGCGGTAATCGAGATAGCCGGAAGGGAAGCCCTCATAGACGATGATGTCGCTGGCGAGCGCCGCGCGACCATGCAGCCCTTCGAACAGGTCATGGCTGAGTAGGTTGTTCTCGGGAATTCGCCCTTCGACGCTGCGCTCGAAGGCGGCGACGTCATAGATGCCTTTGCCGACGAATATGCCGGACCCGAATAGGTCCTGGTAGACGTCGGATACGGCGCGCGAATAGATATCGATCGCGGTGTCGCCGCCGAAGTAGCGTGTGAACAGCGATCGTCCGCTGGTTTCAGGTGCGATCTCGACGCGCGGCTGGAGGATCGTGTAGCCGCTTGCCACCCGCCCGGTGCGCGGATCGAAACGGGCCTTGTTGAGCGGATGGGCGAGCGTCGCCACCATCCGATTGACTACACCCGGCGGCAGGCGGGTATCGGCGTCTGCGGTCACGACGAATCGGACCGCGCGAAGCGCTTCGACGCGGCCGGCGGTGAGTGAAAAAGGGCTGAGGTCGCCGCGCAGGATATAGCCGTTGAATTGCTCCAGCTTTCCGCGCTTGCGTTCCCATCCCATCCAGACCGACTGAGCGGAATTATAGAGACGCGGCCGGTGCAGCATATGGAACGGGCCGCTGCCCGCGCTGCCATAGGTATCATTGAGGCGTTTGACGCTATTTTCCAGCGCGGCCTCGACATCCGCATCGCCAGGAAGGCTTGCGCTGTCGGCGTCGGCATGGTCACTCAGCAGAACGAACTGCAGCCTTGGATCGGGATTGCCGAGATAGTGGCCTTCCAGCCGCTGGAGGATCGCCGCCACGTCCGCCGGATGCGCGACAAGCACCGGCATTACGACCGCTGTCCGGCAATCGTCGGCGATCCCCTTTTCGAAATCGAGTTTCGGAAGCACCCGGGGCGACACGAGCAGTGTCGCGACCCAGTTGACGATCGTGACGCTCAGGATGGTAGCCGGCAGCGCGGTGAGCGCGATGCCCAGCAGCCACCCCATTGCGGTCGCCTCGACCAGCGCAAGGTAGAGCGCCGGGACGACAAAGCTGACAAGTCCGGCCAAGAACAGCGCCGCGGTATAAAGCGCCGCAGGATAGCGCAGGAGTCTGCGGCCGATCGATTCCAGCGCCAACGGCCGCACGTCGATCGCATCCTCGAACGCCGGCCGGCCCTCGCCGACCAGCCAGTAGCCGACATGATCGGCCGGCGCCTCGTCATTGGCCCTGCATTGAATGAGCAGGCGTTCGGCGACCTCCCATTCGGGAAGGCCGCCATGATCAGACAGCTGCTCGATCGCATGCCGGTAGCGGTCGCGCGTGTCGAAATCCATGTGCGGATAAACCTTGGCAGGGTCGAGCCTCAGGATCGCCTCGACGCGGCTTGTCCGGTCGAAAAAGTCCTTCCACTGGATCGTCGAGATCACCGCGAGATTGGCGATCGCGCGCGAAACGCATTCGGTATCGTCCGCTGCGGCGGATTTGGCGGCATCGGGCCCCACCTCGAACGGCGGCGCCACATCCGGGAATATGCGTCCGAAGCCGGTTACCAGAAGCTCGAGGCAGGCCAGGCGCAGCATGGCCGGAAACGCCCAGAGCTCGGCAATGCTCAGCGGCTCTTCATCCTGATAGCGTTCGATGATCGGGATCGCGGTATTGAGCGATATCTGCAGATGCGACGCGTGGAGCAGCCCATGGGCCAGGGCATAGATGCGAGGCAGGCCCTTCGCCGCCTCACCCGCGAGGCCGGGCAGGCGCCGGTAGAACTGGGCCGGCATATCCTCCTTGATCTGGAGGATTGCGCGTTGAACGTGATAATCGTTGTCGAGCAGCCATTCGGCCGCCGAGCTGCTTTGCGGCTCCGCGGCGCCAGCGGCGATCCGGGCCATACTCAGCCATGCACGCAATGCCGGCAGCTGCGACCAGGTTGTCAGCGGCGCCGCTCTGCGGGCCAAGCCCACAAGACGGTGACGGCGCGCAAGCTCGTGCGCAGCGGCGACTATCGGGTCCGCATCCTCGACATCCGCCATTCTCAGACCGGACCTACGGCCGGGAGGCGAGCATTCTGGACATTCGCCAGCACCATCGGCTCCACTGCAGTCACGGATGGACGAACGATCAGCATCGGCACGGGCGAATGGGTCATGAGGTAGGCGGCGACGCTGCCATAGGGAACGTCCATGTGATGGCGGCCGCCATGGCCGCGCGCCGACAGCACGACGAGGTCGGCCGCTTCGGCGCGGATCAACCCGGCCAGAGCAGCGCGAACATCCTCGCTGCGCATCGAGATCGCCCGAACTGTCAGCCCCATGGCCGCCACATATGTCCGAACATGGTCGAGATAGGCGCGCGCCGTCGCTTCATTTCGTTCGACAACATGCCGTTGGAGTTCGAGATCGCGAGGCTCGAGGGGCCTGGTTTCAGTGAGTTCCGGCGTCGGGACGACGTGCGCGAGGATCAGTTCCGCTTGTGCCGATTTCGCAAGCCGGGCCGCGAGCGGGATGACGCTTTCGGCCCAGGTCGATCCATCCACGGGCACAAGGATGCGCCGATAGCTCGGCGCCGGCGCGGCAGAGGCCGCGATCGGGACCAGCAGGATCGAACCGGGCGCCCGATCGAGAACATTGTGGGCCGTGCCGCCAATGCCTTTCTGGCTTGCGCCATTCTCGCCCTGGGTGCCAAGTACGAGAAGGCAATCGGGCTGTCCGCAGGTGAACCGGCAGATTTCCTCGGCAGTTGCACCCTCTGCAAGTTTGATCTCGGCGATGGTAGTCGAGGGCTCGGGAGCGGCTGCCAGTTTCCCCAGATTGCGTCTCGCCTCGTGCCGGCGAAGATCCCATTCGATCGGGTCAGGCCGCATCTCCTTTGCCGGCTGGCCTTCCAGCACCTGCAGCAGCGTTACCGGAACCTCGAGCGCCTGGGCGATCGCAAATGCATGGAAAACGACGCCGGCCGCGTGCTCGGATCGATCCAGGCACGCGACGACGTGACAGGTTCCCGCTTGCGTGTCGGCGCGGCCTGGGAAGAGTGCGTTCGATGTCGACATATTCCGGCCTCCTGTTGTCTTGCGCGGCATTTTTCCGTGCGCCCTAACACAGGGCCACCACGCCCAGCGCCAGGCGTTCGAGGACAAGCCCGAAGCTCGTTGCGACGCCGCAATTTCTGATGGCGGCCACGGTGACCGATCCGGAAGAGACTCGAAATAAGTGTATCTACGGAGTCATGGCGCGTGCCGTCCGCCTCGAACAGCACGACTCGCCAGTCCCGATGAGGCATGAAAGCAATCTGTCCAACAGCCATATTCGGATAATCCTTCGAAGGACCCAGGGACGGCCAACGGCTCAATCCGCGCAAGCGGTTTCCCCGGATCGCAGGTCAACAATGCTGCCGAAAATCCGATTCTCAGTTCGTATGCCGCACACGTCCGCTCAGCATCCCGTCAATAGAATTGGATCATGTGCGGAGCGCCTGCTGTGCTTGGGCGCCACCGGATATTCTCACGGAGCGGCTAATGCGCCAGCAGCAGCGGAACGGACGTGTCGGACAGGAGGTCGCGGGTCACCCCGCCGAGCACCGTCTCACGCAGCCGAGAGTGCCCGTAGGCTCCCATAACGAGAGAAGATGCCGCCAGTTCTCCCGCTGCGTCCAAAAGCGTCTGCGCGATCGTGCGCGCCTCTTGGGGCCATTCGTGCAACTGAGAACCTATGCCATGCCGGGCGAGATATCGGCTTGCGTCCATCGGTGGAAATTCGCTGGTATCGCTCGATATGGTAACGATGTGGACTTCGCTCGCCACCCGCAGGAAGGAAAGCGTCAGACGCAGGCTGTGCGCGGCTTCGATCGATCCGTTCCAGGCTATGGCGACCGGCCCGCTGGCGTTGAAGCTGGTCGTGCCCGGGGGCACGACCAGCACCGGCGCGCGCGCGTGAATGGCCACGTCGGCGACGATCGGCAGAGGCTCCGGCGTGTCATCCTGCCCCTTGTACTGGCGGCTCAAGATCAGGACGTCGGCCAGGCGCCCGCGGCTCACCAGCGCATCGGCGGCATTTCCATCGGCATGCTCCCAATCCCAGGAGATATCCTCGCTTTTCAGTCGCTGCTCGATGCGTTCTCGCTCCTCATCGTCGCGCGCCTGAAGGGCCTCAAGCAGTTGCGAAGAGGCATAAAGGCCGCCGAAGGGGTCGCCGACGACATAGCTGTTGAACGGAGTGACCTGGACGCAGGTGATATGTGACTGGTGGGCGCGCGCAAGGTCCAGCGCCACGGCAAGCCGCTCCGTCTGTCCGTGATCGTCATTGATATGCAGAAGTATCGATTTCACCACGCCCTCCTCGTTTTCGCTACGATCCCGTTTGAAATCGCACGCTAGAGGTTAGGGCGGCGCGGATAACTAGGGGATAATACCAATCCCGGGACGGTGCCGATCACATCATTCTCGCGTGCGACGGGTCCAGATACGGATCGTTGTCCGCAGGATCGACATGACAGATTATCGAGGATCAAATGCGATGCGTTCGGCCGGCACATACGCCTCAGCTACGCGAACCATGCCGTGTTTGAGCTTGGCGATATATCCGATTTCGCGAACCTCGACGCGTTTGGGTCGCAGCATAGGGATGGCCATGATGTCGGCATTGCTCCTTGGCATGCTGTCCGTGCCGCTGTCCGCGCAGCAACCGACGCTGGATACGAGTTCGGTCCTTGAGACGGTCGAGCGGCTAAAGCCGGGGGAATATATCTGGGCGCCTGATATTGCTCCCGCCGGCCCCGTGCTGATCATCATCAGCCTCGCCAACCAGCGGGCCGTCACCTACCGAAACGGCGTGCCGATCGGCGTCTCCACGGTCTCGACTGGAAAGCCCGGACATGAGACACCAACGGGGCTGTTCACGATCCTGCAAAAGCATGTCGACCACAAGTCCAACCTCTACGACGATGCGCCGATGCCCTATATGCAGCGCCTGACTTGGGGCGGCGTAGCTCTGCACGGCGGCAATCTACCTGGCTATCCCGCGTCGCATGGCTGCATCCGCCTGCCGCTGGGCTTCGCCAGGCTTCTCTATGGCGTCACCCGCCTCGGCTTGACCGTCGTCATCACGAAAGAGGCGGCAGTGCCGCGTGTCGCGCCGGTACCCGATCCCATGCGGCCGACCGCCTCCGACATCGACGACGCTCCACCTTCCGGGCCGTTCACATGGCGTCCCGAACTGTCACCCTCGGGATCTGTATCCATCGTGATCAGCACCGCGGATCGACGAATGATCGTGCTCCGCAACGGCCGCCAGATCGGATCCGCACCCATAGCACCCGACACCGCCGTCGACCGAACGAAGGCTTATACGCTGCGCGCTATCGATGAAACCGGGTTTCACTGGCTGCACATCCCGTTGTCCGGCGAGGCATCGCCGGCGCAGCAGACGGCGCCATCCGAGGATCGGAACCGATTGCGCGTCGCCGAGGAATTCCGGCGTTCCGTCGCAGCGATCCTGACCGAGGGCGCAACGGTGCTGGTTACCAACGACAGTCTCGCAAGGAGTGAAACCGGCCGGCGGCTCACAGTTATAACCGGCGAAGACGAATAGCGGGCGCGGACAAAGGCTGCGGCCAACATGCCTACCGGCATGAGGTGAGGCGTTTCCGTCAGCAGAGTCCCAGTTTGGCGCACGCCACCGCAGCCACCTCGTCCAGCGATCCGTCCGCATGGACCCTATGCCACGAGCCGAGATCGCCGATTTCCAGCTGGGATTGGGCCTGCGCGACTGCAACATCGGCATCCGACGCGTCGGCGCCGCGCGTCCCGACCCGGCTGAGCCGCGCGGTTGCCGCCGCTTCTAACCAGAGACCGTCGAAGGGAACACCCGACTGCCGCCCGACCGCCTCGATCCTCTCGCGCTCGACACGCTGCGCGAACACCGCATCGGCCACGACGGATTGACCGAGCGCAAGCGCCGATGCGGCCATCCTGTCAGTTGTCTCATAGACCCGGGCGGCGGCCTGCGCCGAATAGCTGCCGCGGGGAAGCCTTGCCTCGGGAGACAGCCCCGCGAGGCGCTTGCGCAGTACATCGTTCCGAAGGATCCTGGCACCGGGCGCGCGTCCGATCGCGCCGCCGAGCCGACGTGCGAGACTGGACTTGCCGGTTCCCGAGAGTCCGCCGATCGCTACCAGCCGCGGGGGAGCGGGCACCAGCATGGCGAGCGCAAGTTCGAGATAGGATCGCGCATTCTGCGCGAGCGCCCTGTCTTCAGGAGCACGCAGGCTCTGCGCTGCCAGCACATGCGCGCGGATCGCGGCGCGAACCGACAGGAACAAGGGCAGCAGCCCGATCCCGCTCTCATCCGCCGGCGACAGATCGAGATAGCGGTTGAAGACGATGTTCGCCTCGGTGCGGAGGTTGCGATGCCAGAGATCCATCAGGAGAAAGGCGAGATCGTAGAGGACATCGATCGTGGCCAGTTCGACGCTGAATTCGAGGCAGTCGAACAAGGTCGGCTCGCCGTCGATCAGCGCGATGTTGGCCAGATGGAGATCGCCATGACCATGTCTGACCCGGCCTTCCCGGGCTCGCACATCGAGCAGCGGTGCCATATCATCGGTCATCTGGAGCAGGCTGTCGCCCAGATGCTTCGCCTTGCCCGGGTCGAGGATATCGGGAAAGGCCGCCATGCTGGCAATATTACCGTCTACGACGCGGCGGAACGATTTCGCACCCGTGTGAGCCCGATCAGCCTCCGCTGCTGCTGAGTGAAAAGCGCCTATGTGGTCCGCCAGCCGCATCAGCATGCGCTCATCGAGCTGGCCGCGATCGGCGATATGGGTGAGCAGCGCATCATCGGGAAAGCGCCGCATTTCGAGCAGCCAGTCGAGCACGTCACCGGCGCCGTCGATCGCCAGCCGACCGCCGGCTTCCCGCGTGATCGGATGAAGAGCACGATACAGATCGGGCGCGGTTCGGCGGTTGAGGCGAAGTTCCGCCTCGAGCGCGGCATGGCGCTTGTCGGGGCTCGAGAAATCAAGATAGCCGAACCGGACCGCGCGCTTGAGCTTCCAGGCGCGGTCGCCGACAAGAAAAATACTGGCGCAGTGGGTATCGATGCGCGTGGGGCGCGTTCGCTCGAAGGCGTGACCCTGGTCGAGGAAGGCGACGACATCGGCCTGGTCGTCCGGCGTGCCGCGGCCAGGCGATGTCGTCGCCATTGGCTCAGGCCTTCTCGATCGCGATTTTGCGCGTGCGTGCAGCCGCGTTCTCGTCCTTGGCCAGCGTCACTGTCAGGACGCCGTCCTTGAACTGCGCCTTGATGCCCTCGGCATCCACATCGGCGGGAAGCGAAATCTGGCGTCGGAAGGAACCATAGCGGCGCTCGCTGAGCAGGAAGCCCTTCTCCTTGCGCTCTTCCTCTTCCTTCTTTTCGCCCGAGATGCTGAGCACGCCATCGGCGACGTTGATTTCCACATCCTTTTCATCGAGCCCGGGAAGCTCCGCGGTAAGACGATAGGCCTTCTCGTCATCGACCAGCTCGAGCGCCGGCACGATTGCCAAGGCGCCGCGCGGAGCGAAGTGGAAAAGGCTGCGGCCGGAGCTACCGAAATCGTCGAACAGCCGGTCGATCTCCGACCGCAGCCAGCCGACCGGCTCGCTGATCTGGGTTGCGAGATCGCGCAACGATGACGCCGGACGCGTTTTGGTCACTGGAACATTGGTCAAATCGTTCATCTTGCTTCTCCTCAGGTTAAAGATGGTCGATCCCGTGACGAGGGAAAGACCTTTCATCAGGCGAACAGGGCATGTTCGCCTTCAGCCTCGATCGGTTCGGGAACCACGAGTTGGTCATGCTCGTCGTGATGGGCGGGATGGTGCGGATGCTGCATATGGGGCCAAAGTGCCTCCACGCCCGCGTTCCACCAGATCGTGCAAAGCGTCAGTGGCAACTGCCACAGGCGCTGGGCGGCAAGCAGCACCGCGGCTGTGTCGGGATCACCGGAGGGCCAGCTCGCCCGGATGGTGCTCTCGTCACTCATGATGGCCTCCTTCGCCGAGTCTTGCTGAGGATAATGGCGGTCCATCGGCGCCTATATTGGGGAGTTTACCTAGCCGATCGTCTTCGGGCGCCGTCCTGCCGCCGCGCTCGGCTGAAATTTGTCGCTTGGCCAGGGAGTCGAGCCGCGGCGTGCCGGGGATGTTGGCATACCCTGGCGCCTCCGGGACATTACGGATTCTGTGGCAGCGCCGGGCAACAGACAAGAGACGTTGCAGGGATCCCCCGATGCGCGGTCAAGCCATTGGCGCCCTGCGATGAACTTGCCGATGGTCCCCGGTTTATGGCCGTCGATAAGCTGCCGACCCACCTGGGACGGTTATTATGCGAGCCAAGGAGAGCTGAGATGAAGAGCGACAGTCAATTGCAGCGTGACGTGATGGCGGAACTGGAATGGGAGCCGAGCGTCGATCATGCGGATATCGGGGTGGCGGTGACCGACGGCGTGGTGACGCTGTCGGGTTTCGTGAAGAGCTATGCCGAGAAGCTGGCGGCGGAAAAGGCGGCACGGCGCGTGGCTGGCGTGAAGGCGCTCGCCGAGGAGATCAAGGTGCGCTTCGCCTCCGATCCGAAGACCGCCGATCATGAAATCGCCAAGCGCATCCTCGACATGTTCGCTTGGAACGTCTCGATCCCCGACGACAAGATCGCGGTGAAGGTCGAGCATGGCTGGGTGACGCTGAGCGGCACGGTCGACTGGCACTACCAGAGCGACGAGGCTCGGAAGGTCGTCGGCAAGGTCAACGGCGTCGTCGGCGTCGGCAATCTGATCGAGGTGCGCAAGCTGCCGACGTCGGGCGATATCAAGGACCGGATCATGGCTGCGTTCAAGCGCAATGCCGATCTCGATGCGGCATCGGTGACGGTGTTCACCGATGGCGGCAAGGTGACGCTGGGCGGCAAGGTCAAGGCGTGGAACGAGCGCCAGATCGCCGAGCGTGCGGCTTGGGCCGCTCCCGGCGTCACCACGGTCGACGACAATATCATCGTCGCTTTCTGACCTTCGCAGCGAGCAGACGGCCGTCGGGACATCCCGGCGGCCAGCTTCGATAATCGCTCAAGATGAACGTGAAGTCCGCGCCTGTCCGTTCCTGGCGATCCTTCCTCTTCGCATTTTATGCAGGAAGCCCGGCCGGCGAGCACATCGACCCGGTTACATTATCTGTGGGTTGGCATTCGATTTCTATGTCGCCTACCCGGCGATCGACGCATGTGGGCTAGACTTTGAGGTGCCCACCGTCGAGGACGCCCGCGTGGCTATCGATACCAACGGCTCGCCTCAGACGGTATGAACAAAACCGGCGTGGAACTGGCCAAGATCCACAGGCCAGAAGTAGCCACTCCGAGCGCGCGCCACGAGGACTGCGGACAATCAAGCGAGAAGCTCCTTGGGCATCACGCGCCGAAATTTCGACAGCGATTAGAGCCGCTGACTGGCTATTCCGTCTGGGAGTTCTATTACCGGGAATGCGCCATGATCGTGGATGCCCGCGCATCGATTTGGGGATGGACTTGCCGTGTGCTGAAGACCGCCGACAAACGAGGTAGGGGGTCAGCCCCAGTCGCCATCGACACCATGATCTGGCTCGCAACCACGCCGCACAGCATGATTATACCAATCCGCAAACGGTTGGCGCCGTCGGGCAGGTTTCGGCGTGTTTGGATGGACCGGTTCATCAGGGACTCCTGGGTTTAATCTTTGTCCGGGGTCTGGCCGGAGAACGTCGGAGTCGTACGCAACGAACGACCTGTTCGGCATCCGGAAGTCTACGCACTGGCGCACCGCGGACTCTTCCTCCGTATCCTCACGTAATGATTGTCGCGAATGTGACCGCCATTGTTCGGCTACGACTCCGCCTCGATGGCGGGCATGCGCTGGAGATTCATATGAAGAATGTTCTGCTGTTGATTCACGATGACGCCGGTGAAGAGGCTCGCTTCCAGGCCGCGCTCGATCTTGTCCGCGCGACCAACGGGCATCTCACATGCCTCGACATTGTCCAGGCGCCAATCCTGGTCGGCGCAGACTATATGATGGCCGATGCCGAAGTCGCCCTGCTCGCCGACGCGCGCAACCGGGAAGCGGTTAATCGCGACCGGATCGAGGCGCGCCTTTCAGTCGAGGACATCGCATGGGACTGGGCTGACGCGACCGGCGACATTGCCGGTCTGCTGGAAGCCGAGGCGGGGCTCGCCGACATCATCGTGCTCAATACTATGTTCGCCGATCATGAGCCTCCCGACATGCGGGCGATCGTATCCGACGTCGTTATGCGCGCCGGAAAGCCAATCCTCGCGGTTCCACAACAGTTCTGCAGCCTCGATGCCCATGGACAGGCGCTGGTCGCCTGGAACGGTGCTCCCGCTGTCGCCGAGACGCTTCGCGCGGTCACGCCGCTCCTCGCCCTCACGAAAGGCGTGACGATCGTTGAGATCGGCAAGACCGATGGACCGCCTGCGGAAGAGGCCGCCGCCTATCTCTCACGCCATGGCATCCATGCCCGCATCGACCGTGATATTCCGCTGGAATGGACGGTGGCGGATGCGCTTCTCGCCGCCTGTCGGGACCGGCAACCAGCCTACTGCATTATCGGCGCCTATGGCCATTCACGCCTGCGCGAGCGGCTGATCGGCGGCGTGACCCGGCGGATGCTCGCCGAGAGTCCGGTGCCGCTCCTTCTTGGGCATTGACAGTGGGCCAGGCCTGACAAGGAGATGCGTATGCCGAACGCAGCGCTACACGACCGTATCGGCCGGGAGGCACCGGCGGCGCTGATCGAAGCGCTGCGCCGCCACGCCGAACCGCTGCCGTCGCCCGAGCGGATCGACGAGTTCGGCAGCTTCTTCGATCGCTTCGGCGATGCGCGGATCGTCCTGCTGGGCGAGGCAACTCACGGTACGTCCGAATTCTATCGTGCGCGAGCAGCAATCACCCGCCGCCTGGTCGAGCGTCACGGATTTACCGTCGTGGCGGTCGAAGCCGACTGGCCGGACGCCGCGCGGATCGACGATTATGTCCGGCATCAAGCACCGCGCCCCCGACGCGGCGACAGCTTCGTGCGCTTTCCGACCTGGATGTGGCGCAATGTCGAGGTGCTGGAATTTGCCGACTGGATGCGGGGGCATAATGCATCGCTTGACGAAGATTGCCGCGCGTCATTCCATGGTCTGGATGTCTACAGCCTCAGCGAATCGATCCACGCAGTGCTCGCCTATCTCGACACGGTCGATCCCGAGGCCGCCGGGAATGCCCGCCGGCGCTATGGGTGCCTGACACCATGGCAGGATGAACCGGCGCATTATGGCCGCGCCGTGGTTCATGGCGGCCGTCCGAGTTGCGAGGATCGCGCGGTCGCACAGCTTCATGAACTTCTGACCCATCGGCTCGAATATTTGCACGGAGACGGCGAAGCCTGGTTCGACGCGGTACAAAACGCGCGTATCGCGCGCGCTGCCGAGCGCTATTACCGTGCCATGTACCGCAGCTCGACCGAGAGCTGGAACCTGCGTGACCGGCATATGTTCGAAACGTTGCAGGCGCTGCTCGCCCATCGCGGCGATGGTGCCAAGGCTGTCGTCTGGGCGCATAACAGCCATGTCGGCAACGCCGCCGCGACCGCGATGGGCTGGCAGGGCGAATTCAACATCGGTGAGCTCTGCCGCATGGCCTATGGCGAGGAAGCGGTGTCGATCGGCTTTGGCACCGATACCGGCACGGTCGCCGCCGCCAGCGACTGGGGCGCCGACATGCAGATCAAGACCGTGCGGTCGGCACGTGCCGACAGCTACGAGCATGCGTTTCGGTCCACGGGACTGGCGCGGACGCTGACCGATTGGCGGAGGAAGCCCAATCTCGCCGGGCTGCTGCGCGAGCCCCTGCTCGAGCGCGCCATAGGCGTCGTGTACCGCCCGGAAACCGAGCGCCTCAGCCATTATTTCGAGGCGGTCCTGGCTGAGCAGTTCGATGCCTGGGTCTGGTTTGAGCAAACGACCGCGGTGACCCCGCTGGGACATGAGCATCCCCATGGCGCGCCCGAAACCTGGCCCTTCGGACTGTGACGATGATCGCCCTCGCCGCCCACGATCCGGTTCCCGTCACCGTTCAGCCCGATGGGCTCAAGGGGCTGCTGGGCGTGCCCGTCGCTGCCAAGGGGATCGTCATCTTCGCCCATGGCAGCGGCAGCGGACGGCTCAGCCCGCGTAACACTCATGTCGCGCAAGGCTTACGCGACGCGGGGCTTGCGACATTGCTGATTGATCTGCTGACTCCGGTCGAGGAGCAGGACCGCGTCAATGTGTTCGACATTCCGTTATTGGCGTCCCGGCTGAAGGCCGCCACCGGGTGGGTGAGATTGCTGGCAGGAATGGCGGCGCTGCCGGTGGGCTATTTCGGGGCGAGCACGGGCGCGGGCGCGGCTCTGCTGGCCGCGTCCGGCCCCGACGCGCGCATTGCCGCCATTGTCTCGCGCGGTGGCCGGCCGGATCTGGCGGGTTCGGCCGCGCTCGCGCATGTCCGCGCGCCAACGCTGCTGATCGTGGGCAGCCGGGACCTGCCGGTCATCGAGCTGAACCGGATCGCGCAACGCCATCTTCATGCCGAGAACGAGCTGCTGATCGTACCGGGAGCGACGCACCTGTTCGAAGAGCCAGGCACGCTCGACGCAGTGATCGACCACGCCGCGCGATGGTTCCGGCAACATTTCCAGGAGGCTTGACCATGGCCGGCCATAAACCTGAGTTTCACGATAGGCGCGAGGCCGGCCGGAGACTGGCGATCGTGCTCGCCCCCTTGGCGGGGGCGCATCCACTGGTGCTGGCGCTGCCCCGCGGCGGCGTGCCGGTCGCGTTCGAGGTGGCCAAGGCGCTTGATGCGGAACTGGACCTACTGTTCGTCCGCAAGATCGGCGCGCCGGGCTATGAGGAGTTGGGCATCGGCGCGGTGGTCGATGGTGCCGAACCGCAGCTCGTGCTCAACGAGGACATCGTCCGCCAGCTGGCGCCCAGCCCCGACTATATCAGGGCCGAGATGCGGCGGCAGCTCGCGGAAATCGAGCGACGGCGCTCATCCTATGTCGGCGGTCGCGTCCCGGTGGAGGTGACGGGCCGCACGGTCATCGTGATCGACGATGGGATCGCGACCGGGGGCACGGTGAAGGCTGCCCTCAAAGGACTGCGCAAGAATCGGCCGGCACGCCTTGTCCTTGGCATACCGGTCGCGCCTAGCGACAGCATCGCCGAGATTTCGCCAGAGTGCGATGACATCGTCTGTCTGGCACAGCCCGATCCTTTCTACGCCGTTGGCACACACTATGCCGTGTTCGATCAGACGACGGACGAGGAGGTGGTCCGGCTGGTTCGAGAGGCGACACCTTTCGGTCACTCGCACGGCTCGCCCGGGCGTCCGATCGCCATGCGAGGCGAAGGGGTCCGGCCCCAGGATAAGGAAGAGACGATGCTTATTACCCACGATACGACGATTCTGGTTGTCGATGGCGGCCATGTGCAGGTGTTTCGCAATCGCGGCACCGACGCCGCGCCCGAGTTGGAGCTTCTACACGAGCAGGCGATGAAGAATCCGCCGAGCCGCGCGATGGCCACGGACGCTCCGGGGCGCAGCTTCGGCAGCGCGGCACCGACGCGCAGCGCCTATGCCGACGCGGACTATCACCAGCGCTGGCAGGACCGGTTCGGACAGGAAGCATTGCGGGCGGTGGCGTCGCTGGGCAGGCAGGACAGGCCGCTGATCGTGATCGCACCGCCGCGCATGCTGGGCGTGCTTCGCGGCGACCTTGACCCGAAGATGCAGAATCATATCCTGGCGGAGATTGCCAAGGACTTCGCTCAACGTGGCGACGGGGATATCTTGGCCCTGCTGCAATCGCATCAGGTCTGAAGGTACGGCCGGCCTCGCGTCGCCGCTTTGGGACCCAAGATGATGCGGGGGCTTGATATCGAAGCCTGTACGCTGCGCTGGTGATCACCTTCTTTGCCAACAGCTTAGAATACGCACAATCGTCGGAGGAGCGATACCGCTATACGATATGGACAAGCGGATGCGATCGGCATAGCCTCTCCTCACCCTTCCGATCTTGATCGTGAGGAGGGGTCCGCATCGCGCGGCAAACATGGGTTTCTCGGCTTCGGTCGGGCGGCCTGCGGAATAAAAGACCTTCGGGGAATACGCCGGGCGCGTTTTCCTATGTTTGCGCGCGATCAACCGTCCCGGCTGACGGGATGCGCGGCAGGCACGGGATAGCCTATGACGTATGCCTCACGACCCGCGAAGGCCTCTCGGCTTGCTCATGCATTGATCGATATATTGGGACCTGCTGCTGACAGGATGGTAGGCGGCCGCGAGCCCGAACGATGTCTGACATTATGGTGTTTTGATGCTTTCTCAAGGCAAGGTTGCCAGATAAAGGTCCCAAAGTGAGACGGAACCTGCAAGAATCTTGGGCTGATTCGAGGCAATTTGGAAGGACAGCAGTGGAGTTGCGAAGACGGGCTTCGGCCTCATTCCAATAGTCCCTCTATTCTATTGAGTAGCATTTTCTGATGTAGTCAACTGAGGAGTTCCGACGCTCGGAATATAATCAAGGTGCGACCAGAGAGGATGGATCAAAGTCAGACTGGATTCCATACGGGAAATGACTCATGGAAAGTGACTCGCAGGATAGCTCAACTCGGCAGGTCCGCTGGGGTTATGCGATTGGCATCGTGGCCGTCCTCCTCGCCGTACCCGCCGATCTTGCCCTCCGGGCAGGGGGCGTCAACCACAGCCCTTATCTGCTGCTCATCCTGTCGATCATCGTTGCAGCCGCGCTGGGTGGAACGGGCGCCGCAACGGGCGCGGCTATTCTCGCTATTCTGGTCGGCGCCTTGTTTGCCCTATTGCGCCCATTGCCTGGTCTTGAACCCTTTGATCTGCTGCTTTCGCTGCTGGTGGCCGCAGGCATCGCCCTGCTCGACGCTCGCAACGCGTCCTTGCGGCGGCGGCGTGCAGCCTGGGACAAGAGACGCCAGAACCAGCTCTCGGAGATCGCCGACGAACTTAACCTGCTGATCGACGGGGCACAGGGCTATGCAATCTATATGCTCGATCCCGAAGGCCGCGTCACGATCTGGAACGACGGCGCCGAGCGGCTTAAGGGCTGGAGAGAACAAGAGGTCGTCGGCCAGTATTGCTCGATCTTCTACCCGGCGGACGCCGTCCAGGCCGGCAAGCCCGAAGCCGACCTCAAGCGGGCGCGCGAGCAGGGCAAATTCGAGGAGGAAGACTGGCGGCTCAGGAAGGATGGTTCCGAGTTCCTCGCGCATGTTTCGATCACTGCGCTGCGTGATGAAAGCGGAGCCTTGCGCGGCTTCGGCAAGGTGGTCCGCGATGCAACGGGGGAGCGCGCCGCCGAGAGTGCGCACAAAGCCAGCGCCAGCCATCTCCGCTCGATCCTCTCGACGGTCCCCGATGCGATGATCGTGATCGACGAACACGGCATCATCCTCTCGTTCAGCGCCGCAGCCGAACGGCTGTTTGGTTTTTCAGAGGCTGAGATTCGCGGATCGAACGTGAGCCTGCTCATGCCATCGCCCGATCGTGAACGCCATGGCGGCTATCTCGAACGCTATCTTGCAACCGGCGAGCGAAAGATCATCGGGATCGGGCGCGTCGTCATCGGCGCGCGGCGTGATGGTTCGACCTTCCCGATGGAACTATCTGTGGGCGAAGCCATTGGCGAGACCCAGCGCGTCTTCACCGGCTTCATCCGGGACCTGACCGAACGCCAGGAGACCCAGGAGCGCCTCGATGAACTGCAGTCCAAGCTGATTCATGTCGCCCGGGTGAGCGCGATGGGCACGATGGCCTCGACGCTCGCCCACGAGCTCAACCAGCCGATCACCGCCGTCGCCAACTATGTGGAGGCGGTGCGCGACCTGCTCGCCGAAGCCAATCCCGAGGATCTGCCGATGATCCGCGAAGCCCTGGATGATTCGGTTCGAGAGGCTCTGCGCGCCGGACAGATCGTACGGCGGCTGCGCGACTTCGTCGCGCGCGGGGAGGTTGAGAAGACCGTCGAGAATCTTCCCACCCTCATTGGCGAGGCGGCGGCGCTCGGGCTGATGGGCGCTAGGGAGAAGGGTATCGACGCCCAGTTCGATCTCGCTCCCGACGCTTCGAAAGTGCTTCTCGACAAGGTGCAGATCCAGCAGGTGCTAATCAATCTCCTTCGCAATGCGGTGGAGGCCATGGCGGAATCGTCCGAACGGCATCTGTGGATTGCATCCCGCCGTGACAAAGCTGGCTTCATTCGGCTAACTATTGCTGATTCTGGCCCGGGCGTTTCGCCTGAAGTCGCGGAACAGCTCTTCACCGCCTTCGTCAGCACGAAGAGCGAGGGCATGGGTCTGGGGCTCTCGATCTGCCGCACCATCGTCGAGGCGAACGGCGGTCGGATATGGCTGGAGCCACGTCCCGGCGGCGGGGCTCAGTTTCATTTCACGCTCGTCGAAGCGGAGCCGGAGACTATCGAATGACCGAAAGACGTATGATCCATATCGTCGATGATGAGGAGGCGATCCGGCGATCAGCCGGATTCATGTTGAAAACATCGGGTTTCACGGTGGCGAGCTACGCGTCCGGAGTCGCCTTCCTGCGCGAGGTGCGGCACGCCGAGCCCGGCTGCATCCTTCTCGATGTCCGCATGCCCGAGATGGACGGACTGGAGGTGCAGCAGGCGCTTCTCGAGCGCGGCGTCGCCATGCCCGTCATCATCTTGACCGGGCACGGCGATATCTCGATTGCGGTGCGGGCCATGAAGGCAGGCGCAGTCGAGTTCATCGAGAAGCCTTTCGAAAAGGCCGTGCTACTGGATGCTATCGCCGCCGCCTTCGAACGGCTCGACGACAGCGACAAACGGGCGACAAGGGCGGCCGACGCGGCCGTGATGATCTCCGCGCTGACCGGACGCGAACAGGACGTGCTCAAGGGACTGGCCGAAGGTTTACCCAACAAGACAATCGCCTATGATCTCGGCATATCGCCCCGGACCGTCGAGGTGCATCGCGCCAATCTGATGACGAAACTGGGGGTCCGTAGCCTGTCCGATGCGCTGCGTATCGCATTCGCCGCCAATCTCGGCGACGACCGCTCATAGGACCTCTACGTAGCGACTTGCCGCGATTTTCCTGCGATTCCTTGCATCCGGTCGACGTTAGGAACCGGATCAATGCGAGACGATCATGAATGGCACTGTTGCACCTCTCCCGGTGGAGCGCCCTAAGATTTTACTGGTGGAGGACGAGCCGGCCGTCCGCCGCTCTCTCCAGCTTCTCCTTCACGCCCGAGGCTATGACATCCGCTCTTACGCATCGAGCACGGCCATGTTTGCCGATCCGCTTGTGAACGACGCGATCTGCCTGGTGACCGACTATCGCATGCCCGAAATGGACGGTCTGGAGGTCTTGCAATCGCTTCGTGCGCGCGGATGGCGGGGACCGGCCATCCTCGTCACCGCCTATGGCTCGCCAGATCTTGTCGAGCGGGCGATGAAGGAGGGCTTCAGCATCGTCATCGAGAAACCGTTGCGCGAGCATGCGCTCGCTGACGCTGTCGCGCGATTGACGGCCCCGCCCCGCGCCTCCCCTGCCCCATCTTCGTGAGCGGCGAAGCGGCGTTGGCCGCTGCAGCGCGTGCATGGGAGCGCGTACCCCTGCCTATTGCTGCGTCTAACCGAGACCCAGAGGCAGGACTCCATCGACAAGGCCAAGCAGCACATGGTGCGCGAACGGCTTGTGGAGAATATGCGCGTAGCCCGCACCGCGTGCGCAGAGTTCGGTCTCCGCGGAATGATCGGCTGTGGTTAGAATGGCCGGGCGCTGCCAGCCCGCCGCCCGGAGCTGACGCAGAAGGTCGATTCCATCCACATGAACGGGCCGATGCTCGGCGATCAGGCAAGCTGCCTCCTCTCTCATCGGATCTGCCAGGAGGCGGGTCTCCTCTGCATAGGCTTTCACGCTATAGCCGCGAGCCATAAACAACAGGTGCAACGCGCGCCTCAATCCGGTGTCGCTCTCGACAAGGAGGATCACAGCGTGAGGAATCTGCGGGTCGGTGGGCCTATGTGTCACTCGTGCCAAACAAACCAAGGACTGCCGGAATCGTCCGGTCGATTCGGTCTAACGGCAACGTCGCCGCTCTGAACTACGTAGATTTCCCAAGTGACGGATAGCGCCACTGCTGATTTCCCCTCCGAGGGGAGCGATCTCAATCCATCCGCGACCGATCCTGCGAACCCCCTGGCGACAGCGGCAAGAAGCGCGCTCTGGATGACCGTACGGAGAGCATTTGACCGGTCGCGATCTGGTGCCGCACTATAGGGTCACAATGTAAGGACGGCTGGGCAAGACCGTCTGCTTCTGCTCGATCATTGGGTTTACCAAGATCAATTCCGCCGTGTCGCACCTATGTCATCCATGAAGGCAAGCTGCTTCTCAGGGGACGCGCGCGGCGATGGATCGCTGACGAAAATGTTCGGGAGCAACCGACGGACTTGCGCTGTATCTAACCTTTGCAGTACCGTTTATTGCCGTTGCGAAGGTGCGATTCTTTTCCAAGGCACGGATCAAGCCCTGGCCCAAAATACCTGAGAATACAGGCGAAAGTGATAGCAATGGAATGCCGTGGGACATGCGGCATGGGGCATTTACGTAATGCGCTTGCGCGTGTTCAGCCGCAGTAGAGACAGGATTTTTTCAGGAGCTCCAAGATGGCAGCAGCGCATTCACGTCAGGACGCGTCCGATCCGCTCGACGGCATTGCCGAAACCCTCGACCGGGCCGCGATCGCCGGCATGGCGCAAATGACCAGCGGACTCTCGCCCGCGACGATCCTGCAGGCGTTTTCCGACTGGGGCATGCATCTTGCCGGCTCGCCGGGCAAGCAGTTGCAGCTGGCGGCCAAGACGACACGCAAATTCATGCGGCTCGGCGAATATGCGGTGCGCAGCATCGGTGACCACGACGCCGCTCCCGCAATCGAGCCGCTGCCGCAGGATCGTCGCTTCGTCGATCCGGCCTGGAAGGAAGCGCCTTTCAGTCTGATCGCGCAGGCTTTCCTTCTCAACCAGCAATGGTGGCACGCGGCCACGACCGGCGTGGCGGGCGTCACGAGGCATCATGAAGACATGGTCGCCTTCGGGACGCGGCAGATCCTCGACACGATGGCGCCGACCAATTTCGTCGCGACCAATCCCGTCCTCCAGAAGCGGATATTCGAGACCGGCGGGCAATGCCTTGTCGAGGGTGCCAGGCTGCTGCTGGAGGACATGCAGCGCACGATGCGCGGCGAGCCGCCGGCGGGGACCGAAGCGTTCGAGGTCGGGAAGGACGTCGCCGCCACGCCCGGCAAGGTCGTCTACCGAAACGAGCTGATCGAGCTGATCCAATATGCGCCGACCACGGACACCGTGCGGCCGGAACCCATTCTGATCGTGCCGGCCTGGATCATGAAATATTATATTCTCGACCTGTCGCCGGAGAACTCGCTGGTCCGCTGGCTGACCGGGCAGGGCTATACGGTCTTCATCATCTCCTGGCACAATCCCGTCAGCGCGGACCGCGACCTCGACATGGAGGCCTATCGGCGCCTGGGCCCGATGGCGGCGCTCGATGCGGTGACGGCGATAACGGGGTCGCCGGCCGTTCACGCCGTCGGCTATTGCATCGGCGGCACATTGCTGTCGATCGCGGCGGCGGCGATGGCGCGCGACGGCGATGAGCGGCTCGCCACCATCACCCTGTTCGCCGCCCAGACCGAGTTCAGCGAGCCGGGCGAACTTGGCTTGTTCATCGACGAGGCGCAGCTCAACGTGCTCGAGAATATGATGTGGAGCAAGGGCTATCTCGACGGCACGCAGATGGGCGGCGCCTTCCAGATTTTGCGCTCGAACGACCTCGTCTGGTCGCGGATCCTCAACACCTATCTGATGGGCGAGCGCGAGCCGATGTCGGACCTGATGGCGTGGAACGCCGATGGCACGCGGATGCCTTACGCGATGCACAGCCAATATCTGCGCCGCCTGTTCCTCGACGACGATCTCGCCGAGGGTCGCTACAAGATCGACGGCCGAACCATCAGCCTGTCCGCGCTGCGCAAGCCGATGTTCGTCGTCGGCACCGAACGCGACCATGTCGCTCCGTGGCGTTCGGTCCACAAGATCCATATGCTGAGCAGCGCCGAGATCACATTCGCGCTGACCAGCGGCGGGCACAATGCCGGGATCGTCTCCGAGCCCGGGCACAAGGGGCGACGCTACCATATCCTCACCCGTGAGGCAGACGGCGCCGCGCTCGATCCGGACGATTGGATGGCGCGTGCGCCCGTGCGGGACGGATCCTGGTGGGTCGCCTGGGACGAGTGGCTGCGCGCGCGTTCGGGCGAGCCGGTCGCTCCGCCGCCGATGGGCGCGCCGGACAAGGACTATCCGGTGATCGACAACGCTCCCGGCCGTTATGTGCTGGAGCATTGAGCGGTGGCCGTGATCGATATGATCGAGAACCGCACCTTCGACGAGATTGTCGTCGGCGACACGGCGAGCGTTGTCCGCACGTTGTGCGAGCAGGACATGCAGCTTTTCGCGCGCGTTTCAGGCGACGCAAATCCGGTGCAACTCGATCCGGCCTATGCCGCCACCGACATGTTCCATCAGGTGATCGCGCCCGGCATGTGGGGCGGCGGGCTCATTTCCGCCACGCTCGGAACCGAGCTCCCCGGTCCCGGCACCATCTATCTCAGCCAGACCCTGCGCTTCATCCGGCCGGTCTGCCTCGGAGATACCGTCACCGCCTCGGTGACCGTCACGGAGAAACGTGCCGAGCACCATGTCGTTCGCCTCGACTGCCGCTGCGTCAACCAGAACGGACAGGACGTCATAACAGGGCAGGCCGAGGTCAAGGCGCCGACCGAAAAGGTCCGCGCCCCCCGGATGGCCTTGCCCGACATCCGCGTTTCCGATCATGATGGATATCGCAAGCTGATCGAGATGACGGCCGGCGGCGACGCCATACCGACCGCCGTAGCACATCCCTGCAATACCGCCGCGATTCTCGCGGCGGTGGAGGCCGCCGAGGCCGGCCTGATCCAGCCGATTCTCGTTGGCCCCGAGGAGAAAATCCGGGCGGCGGCCAGGGACGCCGGCAAGGACATAACCGCTTTCCGCCTGATAGCCGCGCCGCACAGCCACGCCGCTGCCGCGCAGGCCGTGGCGCTCGTCCGCTCGGGTGAGGCGCGGTTGCTGATGAAGGGCTCCCTCCATACCGACGAACTGATGGGCGCAGTGGTCTCGTCCGCAACGGGGCTCAGGACCGAGCGCCGCATCAGCCATGCCTATTTGATGGATGTGCCGGAGCACCCTACTCCGCTGATCATCACCGATGCGGCGATCAACATCGAACCGACGCTCGAAGAAAAGGCGGACATCATCCGCAACGCCATCGATCTCGCCCATGTCATCGGGATCGAAAGTCCCAAGGTCGCGATCCTGTCGGCGGTGGAGACGGTCAACCCAGTGATGCGATCGACGCTCGACGCCGCCGCGCTCTGCAAGATGGCCGATCGCGGCCAGATTTCGGGCGGCGTGCTGGACGGCCCTCTGGCCTTCGACAATGCGATCAGCGAGGCGGCGGCCAAGGAAAAGGGGATCGTCTCGCCCGTGGCGGGCAAGGCCGAGATCCTGGTCGTCCCCACCCTCGAGGCCGGAAACATGCTTGCCAAGCAGCTGACATTTCTCGGCGGGGCGGATGCCGCCGGGGTGGTGCTGGGCGCGCGCGTGCCGATCATCCTCACCAGCCGCGCAGATTCCCTACGCACACGGCTCGCCTCCTGCGCGGTCGCGGTGCTGCTCGCGCGTGCCGCCACCAAGGCGGCACCGGGCCTGCCCGAAGGCAAGCCCCTGGCATGAGCGGCGCCGTCGTCAGCATCAATGCGGGCTCGTCGAGCATCAAGTTCGCGCTGTTCACGCTCGACACCGACGGCCCGCGCCATGCCGCGGCCGGCAAGCTGGAAGGGATCGGCACGGCTCCGCGGCTCGTGGCGGGCGACGCCGATGGCGCCGTCCTGGTCGACCGCAGCTGGAACAATGGCGCGGGGCTGACCCACGAGGCCCTGCTTCATGACCTGTTCGCCTGGGCGGGAGATCACCTGCCCGAACATGAGATCATCGCCATCGGCCATCGCGTCGTCCATGGCGGAATGGCGTTTGCGCGGCCGCTACTGGTCGACGACGCCCTGCTCACTGCACTGGACGCGCTGAGCCCCTTGGCGCCGCTCCACCAGCCCCACAATCTCGCAGCGATCCGGGCCATCCGCGCGCTGGCGCCTGCCCTTCCCCAGGTCGCCTGCTTCGATACCGCCTTCCATCACGACCGGGCGGACAGCGCCACGCGCTTCGCCCTGCCCCGCGCGCTGCACGACAAGGGCATCCGGCGCTATGGCTTCCATGGTCTCTCCTACGAATATATCGCGCGGACGCTGAGGGAGATCGACCCGGAGCTGGCGGGCGGGCGATTGATCGTCGCCCACCTGGGAAACGGCGCGAGCCTGTGCGCGATGCGTGAGGGAAAGAGCGTCGATACGACGATGGGCTTCACCGCGCTCGACGGGCTGATGATGGGAACGCGCTGCGGCAACATCGATCCCGGCGTCCTGCTCCACCTTCTGACCCAGGAAGGCATGAGCAGCGGCGAGATCGAGACGCTTCTGTACCAGCAGTCCGGCCTGCTCGGCGTGTCAGGCGTGTCGAGCGACATGCGCGCGCTCCACAAGAGCGAAGACCCGCACGCCGCCGAGGCCATCGACCTCTTCACCTGGCGCGCGGCGCGGGAAGCCGGTGCGCTCGTCTCCTCTCTCGGCGGCCTTGACGGGATCGTCTTTACGGCGGGCATCGGCGAAAATGACCCGATCATCCGTGCATCGATCTGCGAGCGCCTGGCCTGGACCGGCCTGACCATCGACCGGGATCTCAACGCCCGCAATGCGCCGGTCATCAGCCGGCCGGACAGCAGGATCATCGCCCGCGTCATCCCGACCGACGAGGAGCGCATGATCGCCGTCCACACCCTTGGCGTCCTGCCTGCACCAGGAGGTGGACGGTGACCCCGATTGCCGCCTATGTGGCCAAACCTCGGCTCGCCGCCGTCACTGAAAGCGATATCACCGGCCGACCACCTGATGGAGCTTCAGGCTACCATTGCATCAGGCAGTGGCTTGCCAGTCACGGCAAAAATCTCGTCGGTCATCGTCGATCGCCGCCCCGCGTTCGACTTGGAGCGGCGCTCCCGCGATGACAACCGCGGATTGGCGCCTTTATGATCGCAACGGCGAGACGACGCTTCACACGATCGGCGACTGGACGGCGCTGGACCTGGGCAACGCCCTGGTCCGATTGTCCGCACGTATGGGTGGGCGTGACGAGGTCCGTCGCATTGACCTGTCCGACCTGGGACGGATCGATACGGCTGGGGCGCTCGCGCTGCTGCAGTTCGTGGCGAAAGACGTCGATATCGACTGTGGCCCGCGAGAGGATCTGCACCGGTTGATCACGCTCGTCCGGCCGGCGCTAGATGCGGAAACACCATCCCGGCAGAGTAGCGGGGATCTGGCCAGCATTTTCGACCGCTTCGGGCGCCACGTCGTCCATCTCGCCCGCGACGCATATGACATGCTGGGGTTCACAGGGCACCTCGTAGCGGCCATTGGGCGAACGATCATCCATCCCGGACGATTGCGGATGACGCCGCTCTTCGCAGTGATGCAGGACGCGGGCATCAACGCCTTGCCGATCGTGTTCACGATGACCTTCTTCATCGGCGCGGTGATCGCGCTCGTCGGCACCAATCTGCTGACGACTTTGGGCGTGGAGGTGTTCACGGTCGAACTCGTCGGTGTTGCCGTCCTGCGCGAGTTCGGCGTCGTCATCGCCGCGATCCTGCTGGCGGGCCGCTCCGCGTCCTCGTTCGCCGCACAGATCGGCGCAATGCGCATGAACCAGGAAACCGACGCCATGCAGGTCATGGGCGTCGACCGCTTCGACGCCCTTGTGATCCCGCGCGTCCTGGCGGCGCTCTTGATGATGCCGCTGATGACCTTCTGCGCCGATATAGGCGGCCTCGCCGGCGGGCTGTTGGTGAGTTGGGCAACGATCGATATCAATCCCGCATTCTTTATCCAACGGACGCTCGAGATGGTCGCCATCAAGCATTTTTGGATGGGGATGAGTAAGGCGCCGTTTCTCGCGCTGGTGATCGCCGCCGCCGGCTGCCGGCACGGATTGATGGTGGGCGGCGATGTGCAGAGCCTCGGCCGCAACGTCACTTCTTCGGTCGTTCAGTCGGTCTTCATGGTCATCATGTTCGACGCGGTGTTCGCCGTGATCTTCACGGTGCTCGACTTGTGAGCGCCCCGTCCGCAACCGGCGACGGCGACGCGCCGATCCGCATCTCCGGCCTTCGCACGGCCTTTGGTAAGAAGGTCATCCACGAGAAGCTGGATCTCGAAGTTCGCAAGGGAGAAATACTGGGTGTGGTCGGCGGCTCCGGCTCGGGCAAATCGGTGCTGCTCAATACGATCCTCGGCCTCAAGCGCCCCGATGGTGGGACGGTCGAGATTTTCGGACGGCGTATCGATGATCCGGACGCTCGATCGGCGGTCGAGCGGCGCATCGGCGTGATGTTCCAGCAGGGCGCCTTGTTCTCCTTCCTGACCGTCCAGGAAAATGTCGAAACGCCGCTGCTCGAGCATGCGCGTCTGCCGAAAGACTTCGTACGCGATCTTGCCCGGTTGAAAATCGCACTCGCAGGCCTTCCCGACAACGTCGGTTCGCTCAAGCCGGCGGAGCTTTCGGGTGGCATGCGCAAGCGCGCGGGCGTAGCGCGTGCGATCGCACTCGATCCCGACATACTGTTCCTCGACGAACCTACCGCAGGTCTTGATCCGATCGCAGCGAGCGAGTTCGACGCGCTCGTTACCACCTTGCGCCAGGCGCTTGGCCTCACCGTCTTCATGATCACCCATGATCTCGACACGCTTTACGCCATCTGCGACCGCGTGGCGGTACTGGCGGAGAAGAAGATAATCACCGTCGCGACCGTCGATGAACTTGCGCGATCGGACCATCCCTGGATCAAGAGCTATTTCCTGGGGCCGCGCGGCCGTGCCGTCCAGAAGAAGCTGCGCTGATGGAACGCCATGCCAATTATGCTCTGGTGGGCATTGTCTCCACGGTGTTTCTGATCGCCTCGATCGTCTTTGTCGTCTGGCTGGGCGGGTCCCAGTTCAGGCGTGACCATGACCTGTATCGCATCATGTTTGTGGGTCCGGTGCGCGGGCTGAGCAAAGGCGGTGAAGTTCAGTTCAACGGTATCAAGGTTGGTCAGATTCAGAATATCCGGCTTGATGAGGACGATCCCAATCGCGTGCTCACCGACATCGCGGTCGACCGTGGGACGCCGATCCGCGTGGACTCGATGGCTTCGACCGAAATTCAGGGGATCTCGAGTGTCAGCGTCATCCAGATCAGCGCCGGATCCCTGCAAAAGCCCTTCTTGCGCAAGGTCGATGGGAGCGGACGCCCGATCATTTCCAGCAAGGCTAACGCTCTGTCGACTCTCCTGCAGGGCGGCGGCCAGATGGTCCAGGCCGCTACCGAAGCGCTCAACCGCGTGAACCGGCTGCTCTCGGATCGCACGATCGCCAATGTGGGTGCGGCTGTAGAGGATATTCGCCTGACCAGCGCGGAATTCGCGGCGAACCGGAGGATGATATCGAACGCTGCCTCGGCCCTTGCGAAGCTCGATCGTGCCGCGACCGACATCCAGGGCGCCTCAGCATCGGTCCGCCAGATCGCCGACGGCGACGGCAGGCGCGCTTTCGCCGATATCTCGGGTGCGGCAGGTGAGCTCAAGACCGCAATCCACGAAGCCCGGGAAGCCGTCGCCAGACTCGACACGCGAAGCGCCGACATAAGCACCACCACCCTTCCCAACATCAACGCCGCCATGATCAGTCTTCAGGACACGGCCGAGTCGCTCGACGGTCTCATCCGGCAGATCCAGCGGGATCCACGTCACGCGCTTGGCAAGGGCAGCGGCAGGGAACGGGAGCTTCCGCAATGAAACATTTTGCCGTCTTGAGGATATCTGCGGCCCTCCTCATTGGCTTACTCGCACTTTCCGGCTGTGGCAGCCTGCTCGGTGGCGGCGCGCGGGATGATCTTTTCCGTTTTGGCGTGCCGCACCTTCCCGCGCGCCCCTCGACAACGGTTGGGCACAGTCCGATGCCCCGTACCATTTCGCTCCTGCGTGTCCGCTTCGCGCCGGAGATCGAAGGTGACCGGATCCTCACAACACAAGGCGCGCGCGCGCTCTACATGAAGGACGCGCGCTGGGTAGCGTCCGTTCCGGAGCTTTTCGTGCAGGCGCTGGGCCGACAGTTCGGCGAGCGCCTACCGACGATCCGGCTGGCGCCGCCTGGAAGCGCGACCGGCGCATTACAGGCATTGCAGATAAGCATCGACCGGTTCGAGGCGCGCTACCCTGCGGAAGGTGCGGAACAGGGTCCGCCAGCCGTGATCATCACCGGAGACGCAACACTGCTTGATCTGCGGGATCGGCAGCCGATCGCATCACGCCGTTTCACGGTGGAGGAGCCGGTGACCGCCAATAGCAAGAGCGGGATTGTCGCGGCGTTCGACCGGGCGGTGGCGCGTTATGCAACACAGTTTGTCGATTGGACCATACAGGCGTCCGGCGCAGAACTCATGGACGTGAGGTCTCAGAAAGGTCAGAACAATGAGCAATAACCCAACCCATCTGGTCACGCGCAGCGGGCTTGAGCTTTCGGTGAGACCGGCAGGCGCGCAGGACGGGCCGATCCTGACGCAATTGTTCCACCATGTGAGCCATGAGGATTTGCGCTTCCGGTTCCTGTCAGGACTGAACGAGATCGGACCGGAGCAACTTCGTGCCCTGACCCCGATCGATGATGGCAACGCGCTAAGCTTCCTCGCCTTCGATGCCGAGAGCGGCGCCGCGGTTGCAAGCGCGATGCTCGTATCCGATGCAGCGGGCGAGCGGGGCGAGGTGGCGATCTCGGTTGACGCCGACTATCGGCACAGAGGCGTCGGATGGACATTGCTCTCCTTCATGGCCGATCAGGCGGAAGCGCGGGGGCTCTCGATAATCGAGTCGATCGAGAGCCGCGCCAATGTCGCTGCAATCGAACTCGAACGCGACATGGGCTTCACGGTCGAGGAATATCCAGGGGACTCGACCCTGGTGCTGGTCAGGAAAACGCTGCGCGCCGGTTGACCGCCGGCGCCCAGCGCTCAACGCGCCAGGGCCGCGGTGATCGCGTCCTTCAATGGCGTGGTCGGCCGGCCTATCAGCTGGCTGAGTTGATGGCCGTCGTCGAAGAGCGCGCCCTGTCCGGCCGCAGCGTCCGACTGGGCGAGCATCGCCGCCACCGCCTCCGGCAGGCCGGCGTCGACCAGTGCCGCCTTGTAGTCGGCCTCGCTCAGGTTGCGAAAGATGATCGTCATGCCCGCCTGGCGGGAGAGTTCGTCCGCGAATTCGGCGAGCGTATAGGCTTCGTCACCCGCCAGTTCGTAGACGCGTCCGGCCTGATCCTCCTGCGCCACCAGAACGGCGGCGGTTGCGTCGGCAAAGTCGGCGCGGGTGGCCGAGGCGATGCGGGCGTCTCCGGCGGAGCCTATCACCACGCCATGCTGGAGAGCGGAGGGTATCGAGGCGGTGTAGTTCTCGGTGTACCAGCTGTTCCGTAGCAAGACATAGTGTACGCCGCTTTCCCGGAGGAGCGCTTCGGTCTGGCGCTGCTCTTCGGCAAGACCGAGCGGTGACGTATCCGCGTGCAGCACGCTGGTATAGGCGATGAGCTTCACGCCCACCGTCCTGGCGGCGTCGATCACCGCCTTATGTTGCGGCACGCGGTGTCCGACCTCGTTTCCCGAAATGAGCAGCAGCTTGTCGATACCCGCCAGGGCCGGGCCCAGGGTCTCCGGTCGGCTATAATCGGCTTCGCGCACGACGACGCCCTTCGCAGCGAGGTCGGACGCCTTGTCGATATTACGTACCAGGGCTGCGATCTCGCCGGCCGGCACCGTTTTCAACAGCGCCGAAATGACGAGCCGCCCGAGTTGTCCCGTCGCTCCGGTGATGGCGAGCATGGCTCTTCCTCTTCTTTGCTTGGGGGCGTTGGACCGCAAGCGGCAACGCCCTGCATGAGATCGACTCTATTCCGGCTTCGCGGTCGGCGCCAATGCCCGCAATCCACCAATCAACGCATCGAGCCGCTGTTCGGCTTCACCATGTTCGGCCTCCGGATAAGCGGTGGCGACGCGGGCGCCCCAATAGCCAAGATCGACCGTCGTGAGACTGAATTCAAAGGGAACGCCTTCGCGGCTGCCGCGGAACCGTCCGCGCCAGACGGCATCCTTTGGCATGTCGGGAAGAACGACCGGCCCCTCGGACAGCGGCGTGCTTTCATCGAAATAGCTGCGCGCAAGCCACTTCATGATCGTATAATGCTCCTTCGCCGACATTTGCTCGATATGAACCAGCGAGATGCGGGCAACGATCGTCGAACCGTGCACTGGCGAACGATATTCGACGGAAACATACTGGCCGCTGGGATCATATCCCTGCTCGGCTACGCGGGTGAATCCGGCGAGCATATGGGGAAAGCGCGCACCGCTTCCCACATGCACCAAGGTCCCGTCGGAATCGAGGCGGAAGCCCGCCGGGGCGGTCGCTTCGGCGGCAGCGGGCGCCGACTGGGCGGCGGTGTGAATAGAAAGCCCAAGAAGAACACTCAGAACGAGCGGCGCAAGACGCCGGAGACGCGTCTTCCTTTTCATTCGGGAAGCTTCGCCATGATGATGGCGGCGATCGCCATCACCAGACCTGCTGTCAATCCATACAGGAAAATGACGTCGATCGACTGACGAATTCTGTCCAGGGCGTGCATGGAGATTCTCCCCTTTGTGGTGAGAAAAGTTTCGCGCAGCCGCGCTGGTGGGCATATTGGTAGTGTTACTGAGGCGGCCATCACCATGTGCCTGCTTATGCCATCGTTCCGATCGTCCGGCGGAACCGCGCGAGCGCGATCAGGAAAAACACTGCACCGATCACGGCGATGGCAAGGAACTGGGGCCAGACCACGTCGAAGCTCGCTCCCCGGTAGAGAATCGCCTGCGCCATTCTCACAAAATGGGTGGTGGGCGCGGCGAGCATCACCGTTTGCACGAACTCGGGCATGCTCTCGCGCGGGGTCATACCGCCGGACAACAGCTGGAGCGGCAGCAGCACGAGCATCAGCAACAGACCGAACTGAGGCATCGAGCGCGCGATCGTGCCCATGAAGATGCCGATCGACGTGGTGGCGAACAAATGCAGCGCCGCACCCGTCAGGAACAGCGGGATCGATCCCTCGATCGGCACCTTCAATATTCCTTCGACCACCACCAGCAGCGCGAAGGCGCAGGCGACAAGGACGACGAGCCCCATCGCCCAGACCTTGCTCGCCATGATCTCGAACGGCGTGATCGGCATTACCAGCAGATGCTCGATCGTGCCATGCTCGCGCTCGCGGATCAGCGCGGCGCCGGTCAGCACGATCGAGAGCATGGTGACGTTGTTGATGATCTCCATCACCGACCCGAACCAGCTTTGCGCGAGCGTCGGGTTGAAGCGGGCCCGCAGGGCGAGATCGGCGGGCGGCGCGGCCGTGGCCCGCGTTCCCTTCATGAACTCCGACACCTCGCCCTGGACGATCTGCTGGATATAGCCGCCGCCGGTGAACGCCTGGCTCATCCGCGTGGCGTCGATGTTGAGCTGGACGGTCGGCTGGCGGCCGGCGAGGACGTCGCGCTGGAAATCGGGCGGCAGGTCGAGCGCGAAGGTGTAGCGCCCGGCGTCCATGGCGGGATCGACCTCACCCAAGGCGAGCAGCGCCGGGTGCGTAAAGTGTGGCGGGTAAAACGCTCCGGTGATCCGGCTGGACAGCGGCGACTGATCCTCGTCGACAACCGCAATCGGCGCCTTGTTCAGTGTCTCGGGCATGGCGGAGGCCGCCACATAGATGCCGAGCGAGAAAGCGTAGACGATCAGCACCAGCATCATCGGATCGCGCCACAGGCTGCGCAGTTCTTTGACGCCCAGACGTCCGATATTGGCGATATGCCGCATCTCAGCCCTCCTGCTTTTTCAAAAGCGCGACGGACAGTGCGAGCAGCACCGGTACTGCCACGGCCAGCGCCAGAAGCGGCTGACCCAGATCGCCGAAGCCCAGCCCCTTGGAGAAGACGCCCCGACAGACGGTGACGAAATGGGTGGTCGGGAAGATGCGCCCGACGAACGCGCCGACGCCCTCCAGCGACGAGACCGGATTGATCAGCCCGGAAAACTGCACCGCCGGCAGGATGGTGCCGATCGCGGTGGCGAACAGCGCCGCGATCTGGCTGCGCATGAAGATCGAGAAGAGCAGCCCGATCGCGGTCGCGGACAGCGTGTAGAGCAAGGCCGCCACCGTCATCGCCAGCACATTGCCGGTGATCGGCACGCGAAAGACGAGCAGCGCCAGCAGCACCAGCAGCACATAGTTGAGCATGGCGAGCGCGACATAGGGAAGCTGCTTGCCGAGCAGGAACTCGATCCGCGTGATCGGCGTGACATAGAAGTTGATGATCGAGCCCAGCTCCTTCTCGCGCACGACGCTGAGCGCCGTCAGCATCGCCGGGAACAGCAGCAGCAGGACGGGGATGACCGCCGGCGCGATCGCGACCAGGCTCTTGACGTCGGGATTGTAGCGGTAGCGCGTCTCGATATTGATGAGGCCCGCCGAGGGCCGAGCGCCAAGCTCTTGCACGGCCATCTCTCCCAGCCATTGCGCGTGCAGTGCCTGGATATATCCCTGCACGGTCTCCGCCCGCATCGGCATGGCGCCATCGATCCACACGCCGATCTGGACCGGATCGCCGCGGCGCAGGTCGCGCGCGAAACCCGGTGGAATCTCGATCGCAACGCTGAGCTCGCCATCGCGCATGCGCCGGTCGAGCTGCGCATAATCGGTGATCGGCGGGCGTTCGATGAAGTAGCGGGATCCCGCAAGATTCAGAGCATAATTCTGGCTGGTGGTCGTCCCGTCGCGATCGAGCACCGCGAACGGCAGGTTCTCGACATCCAGGCTGATGCCATAGCCCATGATGAACATGAGCAGCACGCTTCCCAGAAGGGCGAGCGTGGCGCGGATCGGATCGCGACGCAGCTCCAGCGCCTCGCGCCGGGAATAGCTCAGCATCCGTCGGCGGCTGAAGGTGCGGGAAAAGGACGAAGCAGGCTCAGCCTTTGTCTCGGTGGCCGGCGCCGCGGCCGCCACTCCCGCCTCCGCCCTTTCATCTCCGCCCGCCGCGTCCTCCAGATAGCTGATGAACGCATCCTCGAGGTTTTTGCTGCCGCGCTTCTCGACGATCGCCGCCGGCGTATCGCTGACCAGCACCTTGCCGGCATGCATCAGCGAAATCCGGTCGCAACGCTCGGCCTCGTTCATGAAATGGGTCGAGATGAAGATCGTCACCTTGTCGTTGCGCGACAGGTCGATCATCATCTGCCAGAACTGATCCCGCGCGATCGGATCGACGCCCGAGGTCGGCTCGTCGAGGATCAGCATCTCGGGCTTGTGGATCATCGCCACCGCCAGACTGAGACGCTGGCGCTGGCCGAGCGGAAGGGCGTCGGGCAGCGCGTCCATGATGTCGGTCAGGTCGAAGCGTCCGGCCATCTCCTCGACCCGGGCGGGAATCTCTTCCGCCGGCACATGGAAGAGCTGTGCATGCAGCTCGAGATTCTGCCGGACCGTCAGCTCGGAATAGAGCGAGAAGGCCTGGGACATGTAGCCCACGCGCCGACGCGTCGCCACGTCGTCATTCTCGACTTCGCGCCCGAACAGCCACGCTTGGCCCTCGCTCGCCTTGAGCAGGCCGGTCAGCATCTTCATCGTCGTCGACTTGCCGCAGCCGTTCGAACCCAGGAAGCCGAAGGTCTCGCCGCGCTCGATCCGGAAATCGACATGGTCGACCGCGGTGAAATCGCCGAACCGCATCGTCAGTCCCTTGGCCTCGATCGCGATCTCGGCATCGCTCCCGTCGTTGCGCGGAGGGATGATCACCGGTTTGTGCCCGCGTCGGCGTTCCTCGGGCAGCAGCGCGATGAACGCCTGCTCCAACCCGTCGGTGTCGGTGCGTCGATAGAAATCCGCCGGCGTGCCGGTTGCGAGGATTTGCCCCGCATCCATCGCCACCAGCCAGTCGAACCGAGCCGCCTCCTCCATATAGGCGGTGGCGACAAGCACGCTCATGCCCGGCCGGTCGGCGCGGATGCGATCGATCAGGTCCCAGAACTGCGCGCGCGATAGTGGATCGACGCCGGTGGTCGGCTCGTCGAGCAGCAGGAAATCCGGATCATGGATCAGCGCGCAGCAGAGCCCGAGCTTCTGCTTCATCCCGCCCGAAAGCTTACCCGCCGGACGTTTGCGGAACGGCGCAAGGCCGGTGCTCTCGGTGAGCTGGGCGATCCGCCGCTCGCGCTCCTGCGCATCCTGCCCGAACAGGCGCGCGAAAAACTCCAGATTCTCGTCGATGGAGAGGGTCGGATAGAGGTTCTTGCCGAGGCCCTGCGGCATATAGGCGATGCGTGGACAGACCGCTTCGCGATGCCGCCGGTCCGCCATGTCGCCGCCGAGAACCTCGACACTGCCTTCCTGGATCACGCGCGCGCCGGCGAGCAGCGAGAACAGGGTGGACTTGCCGACGCCATCGGGACCGATCAGCGCCACCATGCGTCCGGCCGGAATTTCCAGATCGATGCCATCGAGCGCCCGCGTCCTGCCATAATCCAGGGCGACGCCCGAAAGGCGCGCCGCCAATCGAGGCGATGCGCCCTCCGAAATTCCAGGCTCAGTCATCGTGACACGTTGACGGTCAGCTTCGCCGGCCATTCGGCATCGCGGCTGGTCCGCACATAGGCCATGCCGGGAAGCCCGGTTTTGACCTGGGTGATATGGCGATCGAGCAAAGCGGGATCGATCCGTGCCTTGACGCGGAACATCAGCTTCTGCCGCTCGCTCTCCGTTTCCACCGTCTTGGGCGTGAACTGCGCGACATCGGCGACGAACGAGACCCTGGCGGGGATCACATAGTCGGGCGCGGCATCGAGCACGATCCGCACGTCGCTCCCCAGCGCCACGCGTCCCGCCACCGTCTCGGGCAGGAAGAAGGTCATGTAGACGTCGCCGAGATTGACGAGGTTGAGCACCCGCCCGCCGCCGGCGACGACCTCGCCCGGCTGGGCCACGCGATACTGAACCCTTCCGCCCACCGGAGCGCGCAGGTCGCTGTCGCGGATATCGGCCTCGATCCGCTCGATCGTCGCGCGGACGGCATCGACGTTCGAGCGCGCGCCGATCACCTGGCTGCGCGCGGTGCCGATGGCCGCATCGACCGCAGCCAGCTGCGCGCGCGCCGCCTCGACGGCAGCCGTCGCGCCTTCGACCTGCGCCTGATCGTCGTCGCGCTCCTGAACCGCGGTCGCACCCTCGCGCGCCAGCGTTTCCGAGCGAGCGAGCCGCTTGCGCGCGGCGCTCAGCTCCGCCTCACGCTGCCGCACGGCGGCAAAGGCGGCCGCGCGCTCGCTCTGGCGCTGCGACACCTGGCTTTGCGCGATCAGGATCGCGTTTTGCGCCTGGGCGAGCTGCGCCTGTGCCTCGGAGCGCTGGGCGTTGAGGACATCGGTGTCCATATGCGCGACGACCTGTCCCGCCTTCACGAAGTCGCCCTCGTCGGCGACGATGTCGCGGATCCGCCCAGGGGTCTTGGCGGAAATGTCGATCTCGATCGCCTCGATCCGGCCATTGCCGCCAATGATGCCGTCCGGCAGGCCGCCGGGCTTGAGCAGCTGCCACAGGGTCAGAGCGACGGCAATGACGGCCACGGCGATGGCGCCCCTGATGAACCATTTCTTCTGGGGCGTCGTCATTGTGCTGGATTCCCGGTTTCAGCTGCGTTGATGTCGAAGGCTGGATTCTGGATGAAGCCCCCGCCCAGCGCCGCATAGAGGGCGACGGCGCTCCCGAGATGGGCGCGGCGAAGCTGGACAAGCGCCTGCTCGGTGTCGAACAGGTCGCGCTGCGCGTCGAGCACTTCGAGATAGGCCGAGCGCCCGTTATCGAAGCGCAACTGGGCAAGGCGCGCGCGTTCCTGAAGCGCCGCGAGCATGATGCGCGTCGTTTCGATCTGGAGGCCGATCTGCCGGCGCCGGACCAAGGCATCCGACACATCGCGGAACGCGGCCTGTACCGTCCCTTCATAATCCGCGACCGCAATCACCTGCCGGGCCTTCGCCACGTCGAGATTGCCCTTGAGGCGTCCGGCATTGAACAAGGGCAGGCTTAGGGTCGGCGTGAAATTCCAGGAAAGGCTTCCCCCCTTGAACAAGCCGTCCAGTTCGCTGCTCGCCGTCCCGAAGGCGCCGGTCAGGCTGATATTCGGAAAGAAAGCGGCGCGCGCGGCGCCGATATTCGCTTCGGCTGCGCGAAGCACATATTCCGCCGCCACGATGTCGGGCCGGTTGACGAGAAGCTCTGACGGCAGGCCCGGAGGAAGCACGACCTCCGGCGCGGCTTCTGCAAGGCCGAGCGGCCCCGGCCGGATGTCGACCGGACGCCCGACCAGCAGTGCCAGCGCGTTGCGATTGACCTCGCGATCCTGATCGAGCGCCTGCAGCGCCGTCTGCGCCTGCGCCAACAGGGTCTGCGCCTGCGTCATCTCGAGCTTGGAGCCCGAGCCCACCTCATAACGCCGCCGCAGGATCCGAAGCGCGTCCTCGCGCGTCGTGATCGTCCGGCTCGCCAGCGCGACGCGTTCCTCATATTCGCGCTCGAGCAGATAGCCGTTGGCGACCTGGGCGATGAGGTCGGTAGCGATCGCGCGTCGAGCTTCTTCCGTCGCCAGATACTGCGCGCGCGCCGCCGCGTTGAGGTTGCGCAGCCGGCCCCAGAAGTCGATCTCCCAGCCGGCGCTCAGCTGCGCATAGATCTGGTTGCCCGTCACGGCCTGGCCCGTCACCGACAGATCGGCAGGGGTTCGTCCCCGCGTTCCGGTCGCCACGGCATCGAACTGGGGATAGAGCGCCGAGCCTTGGATCCGCCAAGACGCCCGCGCTTCCGCGACACGCCCCGAGGCGATCCGGATATCGCGGTTGTTCTCCAGCGCCGCAGCGATCAGTGCCCGAAGCTGCTCCTCATGGAAAAAATCGTACCAGCCGACCCGGGCGATGGACGACGAGTCGGAGGCCGATGCGGCATAGCCCTGCGGAACGGGCTGCGGCGGACGGACGTGTGCCGGCGCGAACGAGCAGCCGGCCAGAAGCATGGACGCAGCGAGACAGGCTACGCTTGTAGCTGGCCGTCGGTATCTGGCCCTCATGATCTCCGGAACGGCCATATCGTCGCGCACTGCCCCTGGTTCGGTCTTCAAATAGCCGGCTCCCGTCCGGGAACCGGGCGGGAGCCGTTGTTCGCCGTGAGATGCGACCCTCAGGCTGTCTCGGTAGCTTTCGCAGGCGCGCGCACCGGGGCCGCGGGAACCTTCGCCTTCTCCGGCTCGGCCGCCGACTTCTTGAGCAGGGGCTGGAACCACGCCTGGATGGTTCCGGTCAGTTCCTGCTGGCTGGTCGCCTGCGAGAACAGATCTTTCCAGCTACCCTGCCATTCGTCGATCGCGGCCTTGAGTTTGCCCACCGACGCCTCTCGGCTCTTCTCCGCCTCGGCGAACAGGCTCGTGACCGCATCGCTCCTGAAGCTGGGAACCGTCCCCGGCTTCAGCTCCTTCAGCTGATCGACGAAGAGGGTCGCCGCCTTGCTGCCGATCTGCGCATAATCCTCACCGCCGGTCCGGGCGATCTCGGCGAATTTGAGGACGAGCTCGCCATTGGCCTTGGCAAGCGCGGTGATCTGATCGAGGGGGGTGCTCATAGGTCAGGTCCTTTCGAGGATCGAGGTGGGGGAAAACAGTTTCCGTTGCGATGCTGCGCTGCGATATGAGGGATTATCCTTACGCATGACGGCAGACGAGGCTCAGCCATTCGCGATATATTGCCCGCCGTTGATGGTGAGCACCGAACCCGTGCAGAAGGCTGCCTTTGGCGAGGCGAAATAGGAGACGGCTTGCGCAACCTCGTCGGGGTCGCCGAGACGGCCGACAGGGATGCCGGCGATGATCCCGGCGCGCACCTCCTCCTTGACGGCGGCGACCATGTCCGTGTCGACATAACCGGGGCAGACGGCGTTGACGGTTATGCCGCGCGCGGCATTTTCCTGAGCCAGCGCCTTGGTGAAGCCGATCACGCCCGCCTTCGCCGCGGAATAGTTGACCTGCCCGACCTGGCCCTTCTGCCCATTGATCGACGAGATGTTGATGATCCGGCCGAAGCGCCGCTCGCGCATGCCCCCGATGATTGCGCGGGTCATGGTGAACATCGAGTCGAGGTTGGTCGCCAGCACGGACCGCCAATTGTCCCAGCTCATCTTGTGGAAGACCCCGTCGCGGGTGATGCCCGCATTGTTGATGAGGATGGACACCGGCCCAAGCCGTTCTTCGACCTGGGCCACGCCGTCCCGGCACGCCGCCTCGTCCGCAACGTCCCACTTGAACACCGGTATGCCGGTGTCCTGCTTGAACCGGGCGGCGGCGGCGTCATTGCCATGATAGACGGCCGCTACCTCATGGCCTTCGGCCTTCAGCGATCGGGCGATGGCCGCGCCGATCCCGCGCGTGCCACCGGTTACGAGTGCGATATCCGTCATGATCGTCCGGGTCCGTTCCTGTTTCAGATGCGCCGCGAGGTTTCCCCCACAGCTCCTCCCCGGACAATGCGTATGTATACTTAGCGGTTTTGTTATCGCCTCCTGGCGATACCGGATCAAGTCAAAACTCATGCAAGACCTGGATGATCGGGTTAGAGACGGTTTTATGACACGAGCAACATCAACCGGAACCGCCAGGCGCCTGCCGCCGCGTGACCCCAAAGGTGGTCGGCCGACGCAGGAAATCGCGGCCCTACTGGGCGTTCACATTCTTGATGTGGCGCTCGAGCAGTTCATCGCCCAGGGCGTGGAAGGCGCCAGCATGGAGGGGATTGCGAATGCCGCCAATGTGTCCAAGCGCACGCTCTATTCCCGGTTCGGGTCCAAAACGGCGCTGCTTTTTGCTGCCATCGAACATGGGACGGCGCATTATCTCAGGCCAATCGCCGCGAATATTCCGGCCGGCTCGACGCAGGACAAACTTCTCCATGTTAGCAGGAAAATGCTCGATGCATCGCTCAAGCGCGAAGCCATAGGTTTGGAGTCACTTGTCAGCTGGATTGCCGACCATAAATCGGAGGTCAGCCAGGTCACTCCTTCGATGGGCGCGAAGGCGGGGATTGCGTTGATCCAATCCATCCTCGAACAAGTCGGCGATGGCGACGAAAAGCGCGCGTATGATCTGCCGTTCCTCGCGACCTTCCTCTTCGATGCGTTGGTCACCTGCCCACGGACGCGCATTCTCCTGCGGCACGAACTGGAAAACACATCCCGCGCCAAAGCCGACTATCTCAAGCGCACCATGAATCTCATCGCGCGCGGAATGCCCTTCCTGGACGAAGACTGCTCCGGTTAACTCCATGTTCGATCCTGTTGGATACGGACTCCGACCGCAAGTCTGGCGTCATGCCGTCGCCCCGATGCATGAACACGAGCAGGCCGCCGTCGAGGCTGGCCCGGTGCTGAGCGGCGGCAACGGAGCGGCCATGATCGACCAAAGGACAGGTCACTGCTCATAGTTCTCGCCAAGGTAGAGTCTGCGCACATCGGGATTGTGAAGCACGGCGTCGGGCGCCCCCTCGAACAGCACCCTCCCCTCATGGATGACATAGGCCCGATCGACCAGTTCGAGCATCTCGTGGACATTATGGTCGGTTATGAGGACGCCGACCCGATGCTGCTTGAGGTCGCGCACCATCAGCTTGATATCGACGATCGACAAGGGGTCGATGCCGGTAAAGGGCTCGTCCAGCAACATGATCGCCGGCTGTGCAGCCATCGCACGAGCAATCTCGGTGCGGCGGCGTTCTCCGCCTGACAAAGCCGGAGCCGGCGTATCGCGGACATGGGCAATACTGAACTCGGCGAGCAGTTCATCAAGGCGCGCCGCGATCACCGCGGGATCGTCCGTGCGGCACTCGAGCACCGCGGTGATGTTTTCCGCAACCGTCATTCCCCGAAAGACCGATGGCTCCTGCGGAAGATAGCCCAGACCCCGTGCCGCGCGCCTGTCCATCGGAAGCGCCGTGACATCCGCTCCGCCAAGCAGGATCGTGCCGGCATCGACGCTCGTCAAGCCGACGATCGCATAGAAGCAAATCGTCTTTCCGGCGCCGTTGGGACCAAGCAGCCCCACGATTTCGCCCGGTTTGACGTTGAGCGAAACGCCGTGGAGAACCTTTCGGGCGCCGAATGATTTTTCGATCCCGACAATCGAGAGTCCTTGGGCCGTACCGTCGGAGCTCTGCAATTCGCCTAGTCGACCGGTCACCGGACCGCCACCCGTATGAACAGACGTGCCGCTATCCACGGCTCTCCGGTTCCCCTGCGAGAGTGGGTTTTCCAGAAAGCTCGCGATGAGCATGGGCACGCGACACCTTATCGGTTGCGTTCGGGCCAGGGCAGCGTCGATGGAAGATCGATCGCCGCCCCAAGCCTCTTCGCTCAGGAGACTGCCTCAAGGAGCAGGGCAACGCCCTGCCCGCCCCCGATGCAAAGCGTGACGAGCCCCCGCCTGAGCCCGTCGCGCCGCATCGACTGGAGAAGCCGCGCGGTTAGCACGGCACCCGTCGCGCCGATCGGATGTCCGTGGGCGATAGCTCCGCCTTCAACGTTGACGATGTCCTCGGGCAAGCCCAGTTCCCTTACGACGGCGATGGCGATGGCGGCAAACGCCTCGTTGATCTCGACCCGTTCGAGATCCGACACCGACCAGCCCGCACGGGTGAGCGCCTGGCGCACGGCCGGGACCGGCCCCAGCCCGAACAGTCCGGGCTCCACCGCACCCACGCCGAAAGCGACCAGCCGACCGACCGGAGCAACGCCGTGCTGGCTGGCCCAGTCCTCGCTCGCCACGATCATCGCCGCCGCACCGGTATTGAGGCCGGGCGCATTGCCTGCCGTGATTGTTCCTTCCGGACGAAAGGCCGGCTTGAGGTGGGCGAGGCTTTCGAGCGTCGCATCCGACCGGTTCTGCTCGTCCCGCGAGAAGCTGGTCGGCCCCTTTCGTCCCGGAATTTCGACCGCCACGATCTCGCTATCGAACTTGCCGGCCGCCTGGGCCGTACTGAACCGCTGCTGCGAACGCACGGCCCAGCTGTCCTGGGCTTCGCGCGAGATCTGGAATTTCGTGACGAGATCCTCGGTCACCCAGCCCGAATGCTGGTCGACGAATGCGTCGTTGAGACCATCATGGAGCATGCTGTCGAAAAGCTTGCCGTCTCCCATCCGATAGCCCCAGCGGCCCTTCTCGATGAGGTAGGGTGCCTGATCCATATTCTCCATCCCGCCCGCGACCGCGGCATTCGTCAGGCCCAGCATGATCTCCTGCGCTGCGGTGGCGATCGCCTGGGCTCCGGAGCCGCAGACCCGGTTGACGGTCATCGCCGGCACAGTGTCGGGGATTCCGCCCCCGATCGCCGCCTGCCGCGCCGGGTTCATCTTCGCACCGGCCTGCACCACCTGGCCCATGACGACCGTATCGATCGCCTCCCCGGTTACGCCGGCGCGCTTCAGCGTCTCCGCGATGGCGATACTGCCGAGTCTCGGCGCGGCCATGTCCTTGAGGCTGCCGCCATAGCTGCCGATGGCGGTTCGCACGGGTGCGCAAAGAACAACATTCGTGGTCATGATCTTCTCCTTCCATTCGGCCGCTTCAGGCCATGTATTTGCCGCCGTTGATCGAAAGCGTGGCGCCAGTGACAAAGCCGGCTTCGTCCTCGATCAGGAAGAGGACGCCGCGCGCGATCTCATCGGGCGTGCCGAGACGGCCGACCGGAACGGCGCCGAGAACTGCCTTCATCGCGTCCGCTGATACTGCGGCGACCATAGCCGTGTCGGTATAGCCCGGCGCGATCGCATTGACCGTGACGTTGCGCGCCGCGCCCTCGAGCGCGAGAGCCTTGGTGAAGCCGATCACGCCCGCCTTGGCAGCGGCATAGTTGGTCTGGCCGAACTGCCCCGACAGGCCGTTGACTGAACTCACATTGACGATCCGGCCGAAGCGCCGCTCGCGCATGCCTTCGATCACTGCACGGCACATGTTGAAGCAGCCGCCGAGGTCGACGTCGATCACGCTGCGCCATTGCTCCTCGCTCATCTTGTGGAGCGTGCCGTCGCGGGTGATGCCGGCATTGTTGACGAGGATATCGACCGGCCCGACCTCCGCGACCACCTTGGCGACGCCCGCCTGGCTCGCGGCAAAATCTCCCACGTTCCAGCCATAGACCGGAATGCCCGTCTCGTCGTGAAACGCCTGGGCTTCGGCCTCGTTGCCGAAATAATTGGCGACGACGGTGTAGCCGTGCGCCTTGAGGAGTCGTGCGGTCGCGGCGCCGATGCCGCTCACGCCGCCGGTGATAAGCGCTATACGGGACATGAGAAATTCCTTGCTGCTAGTGCTGATGAAAAGGGAGTGGGCGACGCGGTCACTGCGCGAGATAGCCGCCATCGACGGGATAGTAGCCGCCGGTCATGAACGAGGCGCGATCGGAGAGCAGAAAGGCGACAAGCACCGCCACCTCCTCGGGCCGGCCGAGCCGGCCAATAGGATGCTGATCGATCAGCGCGGGCGACGGTTCGCCCTGCGCCCGGATCAGCGGCGTGTCGATGACGGCCGGCCCGACCGCGTTGACGCGGATTCCCTTACGCGCATAGTCGACGGCGGCGGTTCGGGTCATGCCGACCACGGCATGCTTGGCGGCCGTATAGGCGATCGTGCCGGGCAGGCCGAGCATGCCGCAGATCGAGCTCATGTTGACGATCGCCCCGCCGCCCGAGGCGAGCATCGCGGGAATCTGATAGCGCATGCCGTAGAACACGCCGTCCATGTCGACGCTGAGCACGCGCCGCCATTCGGCAAGATCATATTCACCCGCTGGAGCGGAGACGCCGCCTACGCCTGCATTGTTCACGGCAAGATCAAGGCGACCGAAGGTCTTCACCGCGAAAGCCACCATCGCCTCGACATCCGCGGCGTTCGCTACGTCTGTCCGAAGCGGAATGGCCCGGTTGTCACCGATCTGGGCGGCCAGAGTGTCCGCGCGGTCGACATCGAGATCGGCGAGCACGAGCCGGGCGCCGGAGGCAGCCAACTCACGGGAAATGGCTTCGCCCAACCCGCTGGCGGCTCCGGTCACGATCGCGACCTTGTCATTGAAGTCGAACATCCGGTTCTCCAGAGCGCACGAAAGCCGCCGCCCAAAACGGGCGTCGCCAAGCCGATCCGGCACCTCTCCCTGGCGTTTTGGATTCCCGATCACCACGGGATATGCGGTTCATGTGCATCGCCGGAGCACCACCCCGCCATCGGGAACTATACTTATGCGTTTCGTATCGACGCTAATTCGTTCCTCTTTCCATCCGGGAAAGCGTGAGGAATGGACGACGGCTGGAGCGGCAGGATCGTCACAAATCGGATGGCGAAGGACATATTCTGTGTCGGGCCAGGCGCAAATATACTGATGGCCGGGGTTGCGCCTTATCTCTCCCCTGCAGTACCGTTCTGTGAAATTGGCGACTCTCGGAAAGACATGCGTGGTGGTAAGATGAGAGTAGCCGCTTGATAACGATGGTATAATCGGAGGCGGTTTCAGGGGAGGATGCTGAGTCAGGCTACGTCATCGCGTAGTGCGTGTTCCTCGCTGTCAGGCGATGGAAGGGCATGTCCGATTGGAGATGAGGAACATGGACACATCCGCCGCCACTTCGCCACCAGACCCGTTGGAAGACGTTGCAGAGACATTCATTCGCGCCGCGGTTACCCGGCTCGCCTCGGCTTTTCCGCCCGCAATGCTCCTCCAGGTCTTCTCCGACCGGACATTTCACCTCGCCCTCCCGCCGGGCAAGCGACCGCGGCGCAACGCCAGGATCGCGCGCGAACATACGCGGCTGCTCGATTATCCGGTCCGTGGTGCAGGCGACAGCGGTTGGCACCTGCGCGCATGACGATCCGTCCGCACTTCTGGTTCATGGCTGGCGCATCGATTCTCCTCGCGCCGACGGCCCATGCCGCCTCGCCGGTCGAGATCCTGATCGGCGACGCCGGCCAGCGCGACCAGGACGGCGCCATTCTGGTCGATCTGCGATTGCTCAACGGGGACCGAGATCCACAAACGGTATCCTTGCCCGACCGAATCGAGGCACGGATCGGGGCTGCCGGATCTGTCCGGACCGTCTGGCTCGAACGCGCTGCGAATGTCCCGGCCAGCCTGACCGTGCCGCCTGGCGGGTTCATGCGCGCTCGCTATTGCTTTCGCGCGCCTTCCGACCTGACGCTGGATGGCGCGACGCTTTCCATTCCGGCGTGGCGTTCGCAGCAGATCACTGTTGCTTTGCGGTCGGCGACGCAAGTGGCGCAAGCCATATCCGCACCGCAGGCGCCTTCCGAGCCGGAGCGGGAAGCGGCGCCGCCGCCCGCCGACCGTTCGGCTGGCAATGCCTTTCTCGTCAATCTCTCGGCCTATGAGCCGATCTACGCCGTCTACGGGCCTGGCACCAACAGTGAGGCAAGGATCCAGATCAGCTTCAAATACCAGCTGTTCGGATCGAGACGGGCTGATGGGCTGCCGGGGTCCTGGCGTGATGGGCTTCACTTCGCCTATAGCCAGCGTATGTTCTGGGACCTGGGCGGGAACTCCTCGCCGTTCCGCAATGTCGATTATCAGCCCGAACTCTTCTATCTGACCCCTTCCGCCACTTTGTCGAACGGCATCTCGGTGAGCGCGCAGGGCGGTATCCGGCATGAATCGAACGGGCGCGACGGCGCGGCGTCGCGCAGCATCAACAGCGTCTATGTCGCGCCGATGGCGGCGATCCCGCTCGGCGGAGACTATCGCCTCTCGGTCGCACCACGTCTGGCGCTTTTCGTCGGCGACAAGTCGGACAATCCCGATATCCGCCGATACCGCGGCATCACGGGGCTATTCGTGGAGATCGGGGAGGATGAAGGACTGCGCCTCTCCACCTCCACCCGGTTCAACTTTTCGAGCGGCAAGGGCGCGCTCAGTGCCGATCTCTCCTATCCGCTGCCTCGTCTGCTGGGGGGTGGTCCGGACCTTTATCTGTTCGGACAGAGTTTCGTTGGCTATGGCGAGAACCTGCTCGACTATGATCGGCGCATGACGCGGTTCAGAATAGGCGTCGCGCTCGTGCGATAACGGAGATCGAGACCGGGATCGAGACGGCGATTCCGGACGAAACCTGCATCCCCCCACTCGACAACACTCTTCATAGGCCAAGCAGACAATAGCTGGCATATGAGTGCGGGTCCGGCAAGGGTCGGACCGACGGGCCGCGTCGACTCTGCCGATCTGCGGCATTGAGTAGGAATGGAGAAAATCGGTCGTACCTCGCGTCGCTTCGGGGTCGGGATCGTCGGACGTTGGCTGGGCTGGACCTTAGCCGCCTCCCCTTCTTGCAGCTGGGCCCCGCGCCTGCCCGGCCATCTTCACGCGATTCCATCCTAGAATCTGAGAAATATATTGTTCAACATTATATTGTGTGCAATTTGATTGTGTGCACCCATCGAGTCGGATCCGTGGGAACGGATCCTGGCGCCTCGTGAGCGATAATCACGGGACGTGACTGCGATCGAACGAGAAGGAGATCATTCCATCCCCGGAGTTGCCCAGCTTCTGTGCCGCAGAGAACATCGGTCCCGACTGCGAGACGATCGTGATCGGCAATATCAGCGACGCCCGCGAATGCTTGACACGGACGAACGTGAAGTACCGCTTCGTCATAGGCATGGCCACGCTGTCTGGCACACCCGCGACTCGAAGATATTGAGGGCAGCGGCTCCGAGAACAATGGAACGCCGGGTGTGCATACCATTTCAACTGGAGGATTATCATGAGCACACTGTATACGACGAGAGTCAAAGCCGTGGGCGGCCGTGCGGGCACGGTTCGCAGCGATGACGGACTGCTCGAACTTTCCCTGGCCCTGCCGACGGGGCTTGGAGGCAAGGGCGGAGCCACTAATCCTGAGCAGCTGTTCGCGGCCGGCTATGCCGCCTGTTTCGAGAATGCGGCCATTCACGTCGCGCGGAGCAAGAAGCTCGCTATGGCCGATGATGATTTTGAAGTGGTCGCCACGGTCAGCCTTCTGCCCAACGGCAGCGGCGGTTTCAAATTGGCCGCCGCTCTCGACGTTTCGATCGCGGGCCTGGAGCAGGTCGCCGCCGAAGACCTGATCGCAGCCGCGCATGCCGTCTGCCCTTACTCGAACGCAGTCCGGGGTAATGTGGACGTCGCGATTAGCGTGAGCACGCGCTGATGGTGAGGCGGGAAGCGGACGCTGACGAGATCTCGGCGGAAACGGCGATGACGGAGGACGATCCCCTGCGACTGGACCGTCAGGTCTGCTTCCCGCTTTATGCCGCCTCGAACCTTTTGACCCGGCTTTATTGTCCGGTTCTGTCAAAGATCGGTCTCACCTACCCCCAGTATCTTGTCATGCTGGTGCTCTGGGAGTCTGAGCCCCACACCATTGGCGAGCTCGGCGCCACGCTGCATCTGGACAGTGGAACGCTCACGCCGCTCCTGAAACGGATGGAGGCTGCCGGACTTCTCACGCGTCGACGGGATCTCGCCGACGAGCGCCGCGTGATCGTTGCGCTGACCGAGGCCGGGCGCTGCCTGCGGGTGCCGGCGAGTAGCGTGCCCGCGACGCTGGGCGAAGGCCTTGACCTTTCTCCAGAGGCGGTCGTCTCGTTGCGGGATGCGGTGCAGAATTTGGTGGCGGTGCTTACGAAACGACCGCGGCACAAAGGAACATAAGCCATGTTGACCGTCCATCATCTCGGTATATCTCAATCGGAGCGGCGGATTGTGGCGCGGGCTGCCCGCCGGACCGCTCAGCCTTGCCTCGACCCGCCGCGTTCCGCATCAGCTTGCCACTTGAGGCATTGATCAGTGCTATCTTGCTGTCTTCGTTTCAGCACAGCTGGCCTCCTCCAGTGCCCTCCACTTTGCGTAGTTGCTTTCATCCTGGGCCTGCAGATAGGCTGCGGCCGCCAACCCGGCCTGTAGGCACCGATCCGCCGCGCTGGCCCCTTCCGTGTTTATCTCATATTGGGTCACCGCCGCCGCGGCCGCCCTTCTGTTGGTGTCATTGCTGCGTGGATCCACCATCTTGTCACAGCTTGCGAGGCCGAGTGTGACCAGGAGCAGCACGATCTTTTGCGACGTCACGATCACTTGCGCTGATCGCGCGTTTGCTTTTGGAGCCAGCGACCGCCCGCCCCCTATGTCGACAGCGGTCAATGGGACAGCATTGTGCATCTTACGGGATCCAGCAACAGATCGGCGGTCACGCCACCAAACGCCCATTCCCGGAGCCGGCCGTGCCCATATGCTCCGGCGACAACGACATCGGCGTGCTGAGCGCGAGCGACCGCCGCAAGGGCAGCCACATCATCGCCGGTCGACGGCGCCACCAGCGTCTCCGCCAGAATACCGTGTCTTTTGAGCCATGCGGCCACATCGGTCAGCCGCCGACCGGCCGCAGCTTCGTCCTCCTCCCTAGCGACCTCGACGACAGTCACATGGCCGGCCATTTCCAGTAGCGGCAATGCATCAAGTGCGGCACGCCGGGCTTCACGGCTGTCCTTCCAGGCCACCAGCACCTGCTCCGGTCGCAGCCCCTTAGCGTGCGTAGGAACGACAATTACCGGTCGCCCAGTCTGCATCACCAGATCGCCGATATTTGCGCGTCGTGTATCGGGAAGCAGCGAGCCGCCACGATCCGGTGCGGTCAGGATGACATCGACGCCGCGTGCCTCGCGTGCGAAATAGTCCGCAAGCGGCGTGGCCATCTCCACGCAGCGCCATTCAATATCCGCGACTCGGCCGTCCAGCAGAGCTCGAAACTCTGCCTGGGCCTCCTTGGCTTCGCTTTCAATTTCGACACGATCCAGTTCGATCGCTTCACCGGAAACATAAGCGCCAGCAAATGCCGTCGCCATCAACGGCTGGCACGCGGCAATTCCGATGACGCCAGCCTGCGATCGTTCGGCCAGGTCGGCAGCAACATTGAGCAGCGCGGCATTGGACCGGCCGAGCTCCAGATGCACCATCAAAGTTGCGTAACTCACTGGCGGGCCTCCTACGATGTGTCGCGTTGCCGGGACGAATTCCCAAGGTATCGACAGAAGATATCCGTAGGCTATGCGACATTGCTTCCCTATCGGGTCATCTACTTACAGGCGCGACGATGAGCGCTCTCGTCGCGTGGATCGCTCAGTAGGTTTGGCACCCGGACGGGCCTTACGGTCCCGCTCGACGCCACCGGCAACAGGCTCTCGCGCCGCGGCGGAAATCGAGACGACCTCGAATGTTGCGTGTCCATTCGGCGGCGATGCGGGTGGATATTTCTCATGCGTGCATGATACGATTCCAGGCGCTACCGGCCATTCCGACAACGCCGTTCGCGCCCGCTCTGCCCTCTCACGCGCGCGCGAACGTCTATTGGTCGAGACTATCGCGCGATCGTTATGCTATGGCAAGGTCACCAAATGCGGGATGTGTCCAGCATTGGATTTCCTCATCGCAATATCTTCAGGTTCGTTCTTGCAACGACCTGAGACGGTGAATAGCCAGTGGCATGATGCAGATTCGCAAAACCTTGACGCTCCGCCATTCAGGCGGCGGAAACGCGCCGGAAGATGAGGGAGAGAGCATCTTCGCCCACGCGATCACCCATCAGCTGTGTGTGCGGGCAAGCTACAATCGTGGGCTGGTGATCCTTGCGCCGCACATCCTCTACACGCGGCACGGCGACCGGTTCGCGGATGCTGTGGTTATCGAGCGCAATGGCGCCAGGTCCACCGAAACGAAACTGGGCACCTTCAAGCTTTCGGGTCTTCGCGGTGCGGTCATCACCTCAGAGCCGTTCAATCCGTTCGATGGCTATGATGCAGGTGATGACCGTTATACCGAGACTATCATCGCCCGCATCTTATCCTGACCATGTTGGTGGATACTAAGGTCTGAGGACGGTCGAAGGACCTGCCGGCGGGATCGCCTGCCCATGATTCCGCCGAGGGTTTCGGGCGCTTGATCGCCGGAAATCAGGCACCGCCGTCTCGCGCCAACTTTGCAAGGGTCTGAAGGCCTCGACGCAGCGATCCGGAAGGCTCTGCGATGATGTCCTCAAGCAGAATGAAACCGGCAGCGTTGCCGTGGACCCGGCAGCAACGAGCATTGCCATTGCCTTGCGGCTCTATATTTCCCCTGCCAGGACCGTGCCTCGCTTGGCCGAGCCCACGCGCAATCTCCCGGGGAGAGTCCGTAGCATTGCGTATGACATGCCCACCGCCCCCTTCGTAGGTTGCACGAGTGGAAAGGCGGGACGGTGAAGGATTTATCGGCGGCTGCGGGAACTCCCGCAGTCTACTGTATCGGCAACGAGCTGCGCCCTGAACTGATGTCAGCGCTGAGTGCTGTCGCTTCGCGTTACTTTGCGACGCTTCACGACTTTCTTGTGGCTTCGACGCGGCTGGCGCCGGGTATCGTCCTGTTCGACGCCGACAGTGTTCAGGATGACGTGTCGGATGCCATCGCCACCCTTCGCAAGCGTGGATCGGTGCAAGCTGTGTTGCTCGCGAAGGCAGCGCCGGACTTCGCATTTGGCGTTGCCGCTATTCGGGCCGGCGCTGTCGACATCCTTGAAAAGCCGCTGTCCGAGCAGCGTCTTCTGGATGCCATCCAGCTGGCGACCAGCAAATGCGGACACCTTCACCGGACGCCCGATGCCAGGGACATCGATCGGCTGACGGCACGTGAGCGCGAAGTCGTGGCCTGGCTCCTGCACGGGCTTACCAACAAGGAAATCGGTCGGGAGCTGGGAATCAGCCACAGGACAGTGGAAATCCATCGCGCGAGGCTGATGCGGAAGCTCGCGGTGCCGAGCCTTCCCGCGTTGATCGACATTGCCCTTGCACAGCGCGACAAGCTGCCCGATGTCGGAGCCGCGGAACCCTCGTAAACGTCCCGTGTGTCGGTCCTTGCCCCAGCGGCAGAATGCTGACTCGGCGTAGAAGCCTTCCTCCCGCAGACGCACCAATCGATCCAACTGGTGCGGAGATTCACGTAGCGACATCTACCCCGTCAGGCGGCACCTTCTCATGGAAGGAGGCCTGCCATCATGGATGATCCCGACATTTCCTACCTGCTAGACCGCTGCCGTTCACACCGGACATTGGCCCGTATCACCAGCTGTGCTGAAGCCCGTTGCATTCATCAGCAGTTCGTCAGCAGTTACCAACGGCGGTTGCTTGCCCTGCGACGCGCGCGCGCATCGGCAACTCCGATGTATCAGGAGCGGCTGGCCGCATGATGCCCGCCCGCTCGATGCGCTGGCGCCGCCGTGTACGAGCGGTAACCACACACCTGTCCCCAACGACAAACTTCGATCGGAGAAAAGATGAGTGAACTTGGCCACGATCTGCACGCGCTGTTTCCCGCGCAGCGCGAGATCCTTCACGCGCTGAAGCTGGAGAGCGCGCATTACCGCGACCTGGCCGACCGCCATCATAAGTTGGCCCAGCAGATATACCGGATCGAGGCGGGACTTGATGCCGCTTCCGATGACCGACTCGAAGACCTGAAAAAGCAGCGCCTGAGCCTGCTCGATGAGGTCGCAGCGATGATTGCGGAAAGGCAGGATGCGTGATGGATTTCGACCTTATGCGCCAGCGTCTCACCGATCGCCTCTCCGAACTGAACGCCCAAGTCGAGCGCATCGAGGAGGAGCAGGGCCAACCTCTCGACGCCGATTTCGAAGAACAGGCGATAGCCCGCCAGGATGATGAAGCACTGGATGCTGTCGAGCGCTCGACGTTGGCCGAAATCGCCCTCACGCGACAGGCGCTCGCAAGACTGGATTCGGACACCTATGGCCTGTGCACCACGTGCGGGGAGCCGATAGCGCCGGCACGGCTCGAGGCGCTGCCCGCCGCCGCACATTGCATCCGATGTGCAAGCGCGGCGGAGCACGACAGGGCCTGATGGACCGCGTATGCGCCGCATCGAGGACACGAGCTTTGCTGTACTCATCCTGGCCGTGTCGATGGCCTTCGCGTGGATCGTGCAACCGCTGTTCGGCGCCATTCTCTGGGGCGTCATCGCATCGATCCTCTTCGCGCCTCTCAACGATCGCCTGCTGCGTGCGATGCCGACGCGGAACAACCTTGCCGCTCTGCTGACGCTGCTCGTGATCATGGCGATGGTAATCCTCCCCGCCATCCTGCTTTCTGCGTTCCTGCTTCAGGAGGTGGCGGGCGTCTACGCGCGAATGCAAAGCGGCGAGGCTGATCCCGGCACCTACTTCCTCCGGTTCCAGGCACATCTGCCGCAATGGCTGAAGTCGCTGCTGACAGGGTTGGGCCTGAGCGATTTCGATTCCGTCCGGACCAAATTGACCGCCGGGATCGCCGCTAGCTTCCAGACCCTGACGGCGCGAGCATTCAGCATCGGCCAGAGCGCCTTCGGCTTCGTCGTCGCCCTGGGCGTCATGCTCTACCTGACTTTCTTTCTTTTGCGCGACGGCAAGCAGGTGGCTGCCCGGGTGGAAACGGCCATTCCGCTCGATCCGGACCAACGCGCAGCGCTGCTGGCGAAATTCGCCGCCGTTATTCGGGCGACGATCAAGGGCAGCCTCGTGGTTGCGGTCATCCAGGGCGCCATCGGCGGGATCGTCTTCTGGGCGCTGGGCATCCATAGCGCGTTGCTCTGGGGCGTGCTGATGGCGTTTCTGTCGCTTCTGCCGGCGATCGGGACAGGCATCGTCTGGGCGCCGGTCGCTGTCTATCTGCTCGTAACCGGCGCGGTCTGGGAAGGCGTCATTCTGATCCTGTGCGGCCTGTTCGTGATCGGCCTCGTGGACAATCTCCTGCGCCCGATCCTGGTGGGTCGGGACGCGCGCATGCCCGATTATGTCGTCCTGATCTCCACCCTCGGCGGTCTGCAAGTACTCGGCTTCAACGGGCTCGTGATCGGTCCGGCGGCGGCGGCTTTGTTCATCGCTGCATGGGATATATTCGCACGCTCGCGATTCCAGCCTCAACCGGATGCATCATAGGCACGTGTCACGTTCGCGGCTGCCGTGCAAAGCTTGACGCCCACCGCAACTCGACCATCTTGCTCGCCTCAAGCAGGATCAGGAGCAGCGCTGCTGACCCCATGGTGATCGCGAGGTCGGGGCCATGGAGCGGACCGAATTTAAGTAGGCTACGAAGTGCGGGAACGGTCATGATGATGGCCGCGACCGCAACCACCGCGCCCAGGACGTAGCGCAGGGCCGCATTGCCCCGGACCAGCGCGTGAAGGAGCGATGTGTCGAACGAGCGATTGACCAGGATCAGCACCAAGATCACGCCGATGAGCGAAAAGAAGGTCAACGCGCGCGCATCGGCTTCCGGCATGCCGGAATAGCTCGATGCCAGAAATATCCCGGCGAGCAGCACAAAGCCCAGCCCGCCCTGGAACACGCTCCAGCCGATCATGCGCAGCGAGAAGAGCCGTTCCTCGGGGTGGCGCGGCTTACGGTTCATCAAATCCTGCTCCTCGCGCTCGGCTTCGAAGACGAGCGCGCAGACAGGATCGATGATCATCTCGAGCAACGCGATATGGATCGGCCCGAACAGGATGGGCAGGCCGAAGGCAAGCGGCAGCAGCGCGAGGCCTGCGATCGGCACATGGACGGCAAAGATGAAGGCCATCGCCTTGCGGATATTGTCGTAGATGCGCCTCCCGAGCCGCACCGCCTTCACGATCGACCCGAAATCATCGTCGAGCAGGACGATCGCCGAGGCTTCCCGGGCGACATCGGTGCCGCGCTTACCCATGGCGATGCCGATATGCGCGGCCTTGAGCGACGGTGCGTCATTCACCCCGTCTCCGGTCATGGCGACGATTTCGCCATCCGCTTTGTATGCCGCCACGATCCGCAGCTTCTGCTCCGGCATGATCCGCGCGAAGACTGTCACCGTCTTCAGCCGTTCTGCAAGCGCCGCGTCGTCCAGGGCAGCGAGCTCGGTCCCGGTCAGCACATCGCCATCCATGATTCCGGCCTGCGTCGCTATCGCTCGCGCGGTGGCAGCGTAGTCGCCCGTGATCATCACGACCCTGATCCCGGCGCTACGGCATTCGGCCACGGCGGCCGGCACACTGGCGCGCAGGGGATCGGCAAGGCCGATCAGACCGATCAGGGCAAAATCATGCTCCTGCTGGGATTCCGGCAAGCTGTCGCCCGGGCCAGTCGATGCCGTTGCGACACCCAGCACGCGCATGCCCCTTAGAGCCATGGTATCGACGGCAGCCTTCAGGCGCGCGCGCTCATCCGGCGACAGATGACAGAGCGCAGCGATGGCCTCCGGCGCGCCCTTGGCCGCCACCGTGCAGGCCGCCTCGGGGTCGGGCGCTTGCCAGACGTTCGACATCGCCAGCAATTCAGGCCGCAGTCCATAGCTGTGGGCCAAACTGAGCTTGGCACGGCGTTCTGCAAGGTCCGGGATGCCCGCGCCTGCCTGGTGAAAGGCGACCTCCATCGGATCGACCGGCACCGGGGCGCTGGCCAGGATACTGGTATCCAGGAGTTCGTGAAACCGGGTCGAAGGCTCGGTCACGCCGTCGACCGTCGCCGTCTCGCCCGACGCCAGCCACAGCTCCGTCACGGCCATCCGGTTCTCGGTGAGAGTTCCGGTTTTGTCGGTGCATAATATTGTCGCGGAACCGAGCGTCTCAATGGCGGCCGCCCGGCGCGTGAGGACGCCGGCTTGGGCAATGCGCCATGCCCCCATCGCGAGGAAGATCGTGAGGACCACCGGGAACTCCTCCGGCAGCATGGACATGCCGATCGCGATTCCCGCGAGCATAGCGTCGATCCATCCTCCGCGCAGGAGCCCGAAGAGCAGGACGACAAGGAGGGCGACGAAGCCGCCTCCGATCGCGCAGAGCCGGACGATCCGGGCGGTTTCCCGGCGTAGGCGCGGCGGCTCGGCATCGAGCGTCGAGAGCGACTGGCCGATCTTGCCGATCTCGCTGCGCGGGCCGGTCGCGATCGCCAGCGCCAGCCCCGAGCCGCGGGTGATGAGCGAGCCCGAATAGACAAGCGGCTGGTCCTCCCCGCCCGGCCGTCGCCGCAACGATTCCTCGCCCTGAAGCACCGCCTGCTTGCGGACAGGTACGGACTCGCCGGTAAGCAGCGATTCATCGGCCTGAAGATCGTCCGCCGCGATCAGCATCGCGTCGGCGGCGACCCTGTCCCCCTGCTCCAGGACGAGCAGGTCGCCATCGACCACCTCGCGCCCGGCAATGCGGATGCGGGTCCCGTCGCGGATCACCAGCGCACGCGGCGCCGACAGGTCGCGCAGCGCCTCTAGGACATGCTCGGTGCGGCTTTCCTGGATGACCGTGATGCCGATCGAAAAGGTCGCGAAGCCAAGGAGGATGAGCGCTTCGCCAAGGTCACCCAGCAGCATATAGGCGACGCCGCCCGCAAGCAGCAGCGCCAGCATCGGCTCCCGGACCACTTCAGCGAGAATGTGCGGCACCGTGCGCCGCCCTGCTCTAGGCAGTTCGTTCGGTCCCTGGGCATCAAGGCGTCGCCGGGCCTCCGCTGCGGTCAGCCCGGACCGGGATGGCGCGGTAGGTCGCTGGTCAGTGGCGATCGGCATCCATTCTCTTCCTGTTCGAAGTGAGCGACGTGCTGCGTCGCCGGCCTGCTTCAAGATCATTCTGGTGCAAGCCGACTACCGGCACATTACGGGTACTTACGGATTCCTCTGATCGTCATTCCTGTTATCCTATTATGCTCGCCAAGATTGGCGCCGTGAGCCTTGGCCGCTACCCGCAGCCAATAGATATTCGCATTTGGATTGGGTCATACGGTCGCATCAAGGCCATTGGACTACCTTGCATTCAGAACCGAGGACATAAGTGACGGCGTTTGAGATGGATTTTGCGATAGCCGGAGGCGTTGCTACCATAGCCGGCATCGCGCTAGCGCTGGCCCTTGGCCTTCTCATCGGCGTCCAGCGTGGCTGGACCTTACGCCATGAACCGGCCGGCTCCCGCTTCGCGGGCATCCGGACCTTTGGACTTCTGGGGCTGGCCGGCGGCGTCGCGGGCGCCCTTCGGTCGATCGAGTCCGGCGTGGCGATCATCCTGATCGCATCTGCGGCCATGCTGGTCCTGATGGGATATGCGCAGGCGGCATGGCGTGGCGGACCGGTCAGCGGAACAGCGAGCCTTGCCGGGATGCTGACGCTCGGCTGCGGGTTCCTCGCGACAAGCCAGCAGGAACGCCTCGCCACGATCATCGCAGTTTTGATGACGCTGGTACTTGCGCTCCGCTCGCAGCTTCACGGCTGGATCGGGCGGTTGAGCGAGGTTGAGGTAAGCGCAATCGCCCGATTCGCACTGATCTCGCTCGCCATCCTGCCAATCCTTCCCGATCGCCCTTACGGTCCCTACGATGCCTGGAATCCGCGGCAACTGTGGATGGTGGTCGTCCTTGTTTCGGGCTTTTCCTTCGCCGGCTATATGGCCAGCAAGCGCCTGGGCGCATCTCGCGGGACACTCGCAACGGCCGCTGCCGGCGCCATGGTCTCATCCACGGCGGTAACCGCCGCTTTGGCGACCCGGCTGCGCGACGGTACGGAAAATGCTCCCATTCTGATAGCAGGGATCACCACCGCCTCCGTGGTCATGCTGGTGCGCGTGCTGGTGCTAGTGGGCGTGCTGGCGCCATTTGCGCTGCCGGCGCTTGCGCTGCTGGTCGCGCCGGCGGCGGTGGTCAGTGCCCTCGCCACGGCTTGGCAGCTCCGGGCAGCGGCGCTGTTGCCCTCATCGTCCAGCCGGGAAGTTCCTGTTCGCAACCCGTTCAACCTCGCGCCGGCGCTCGGCCTCATGGCGCTGGTGATGGTTCTGTCGCTGGCCTCGCGTTGGGTGCTCGGTCGGTTTGGCGATGCCGGCCTTGCCACGGTTCTGGCCCTGTCGGGGATGGTGGATGTCGATTCCGCTATCATCACGATGGGCGGGTTGCCAAAGGGCGTGCTGGACGGACGAACGGCGGGCCTTGTTCTGGCCGCCCCGGTCATGCTCAACACCCTCGTCAAGGCCGGGGCCACGATCAGCCTGGCCGGGAGGCATCGGGGCAGATCTGCCGCCCTGGCCCTGATCGCGAGCGTCGCAGCGAGCCTACTGATGCTACCCGTCCTCTTGCACTGACCGATCGGGGGCGTCCGGCCACCCCGAATTCCCAGTCAGGACGTCGCAAAGGGCCGTTGCACCGCCCCCAGCATTGGAGAGGTGATCTGAGCATTCGTCAGCGATGCTGGCGCCTGACGGGACAGGTCCGCCAACGAATAATCGTCAAGGACGGCAAGAAATGCGCCCAGGGCTTCGCCGAGCGCGCCCTGCAGGCCGCAGCGATGCGTGATGACGCACGAAGCACAATCGACAAGGTCGAAGTCCCCTTCCATCTCCCGTACGACAGCGCCGATATTGATGGCGTCGGGCGGCCGGCAAAGGCGCATGCCGCCGTGGCAGCCGCGCACGCTCTGGACATAGCCCGCCTTGCCCAACTCGTGGACGACCTTCATCAGATGGTTCTTGGAAATCGCATGCGCGGTGGCGATCTCGGCGATCGCGCAAACACGTTCGGGACGCTCGGCGAGATACAGCAGCACCCGGAGCGCATAGTCGGTGTAACGGGTCAATCGCATGCCGCCAGATATGGGAGAAAGCCGGTCCAAGCACTATAAGTATATATCCCAAATGCATGTTTCTCTGTGCCCCGATAGATGCATCTCCAATTCATGATTGGAGGACGAGACGGTGGCGCAGCGTACCGATATCGACGAAATGGGGCTGCGGCAGTTGGTCGACGCTTTCTATGCCCGGGTGCGGGCCGATAAGCTGATCGGCCCACTCTTCAACGGCGCGATCGACGACTGGCCAGGCCATCTGACCAGGCTTGCCGACTTCTGGTCCTCGGTCATGCTCGGTAGCGGACGCTATAAGGGGCAGCCGGTGCCGGCGCACGCACGCTATCGCGCGCAGATCACGCCGGCCATGTTCGACCGTTGGCTCGCCTTGTGGGCGGAAACCACGAACGCGCTGATGACGCCCGAAGCGGCGCATATGTTGCAAGGCAAGGCCGCCCGCATTGCCGAAAGCTTGAGCCTCGCCCTGTTCTTCAAGCCATCGCCTTCCCCGACCGGCCGCAGGCCGGCCCGATCTCCAGGAGTATCGTCATGTCCGTGCTTCCCGTGGAGACGCAGCCCGCCCCCTATCCCGCGCATGCCAAAGACATACGCCTCGCGGCCTGATTTCCCGGTTCGACCGCAGCGAGGGGCATGCGGCCGATCCCACCACAACGCCCCAATCTGGAGAATATCTGATGGCACGCACGATGTCGGCTGAAACGATGGCTATCGTCAAATCCACCGCACCCGCGCTTCAGCAGCACGGCTTGGCGATCACGACACGAATGTATGAACGCCTGTTTGTTGATCCCGAGATAAGGGCATTGTTCAATCAGGCCGCGCAACGGTCGGGCGAGCAGCCGAAACGCCTAGCCGACGCCATCCTCGCTTTTGCCAAGAATGTCGACAAGCTCGACGTCCTGACTTCCGCGATCGAGCGCATCGCGAGTCGGCATGTCGAGACGCATATCAAGCCCGCGCATTACCCGGCCGTCGCCGATGCCCTGCTGCCGGCGATCAAGGACGTGCTCGGTGACGCGATCGACGAACAGGTACTCGCGGCCTGGGGCGAAGCCTATTGGTTTCTTGCCGACGTGCTGATCGCGCGTGAGGCGGCGCTCTACGCCGAGGCGGCCTGATCCGATGGAGCTGGCTCCCGCAGCGCTCACTTTGCCCGATGGGCTTGCCGTCTATCGGCGGACCGCCGAGTTTACGTCGGAGACGATCCCGGCGGCCCTACTGCGGGACCACAACACCAAGCCTGGCACATGGGGGCTCGTCCATGTGACCGAAGGCGCGTTGCGCTACAGGGTGACCGATCCCCGCCGGCAGCCGGGCGAACGGCTTTTGGCCTCTGGCGGGCCGCCCGGTGTCGTCGAGCCGACAATCCTTCACCATGTACTCCCGGTTGGCCCGGTTCGCTTTTATGTCGAATTCTGGCGCGCGGCGGACGCGTCGTGATCGACGATCTCGCCCTCGCGCGGACTCTGCATGTGGCAGCTGTCGTCCTTTGGATCGGTGGCGTCGCCTTCGTCACGACGGTGCTCATGCCGGCCATCCGGCGACGCCATCCACCTGGCGAGCGGCTCGCGACCTTCCATGCATTCGAGGGGCGGTTCGCGGCGCAGGCGCGACTGTGGGTGCTGCTCGCCGGGTTAAGTGGCGGCTGGATGATCGGGCGCGGCGGCATGCTCGAAAGGTTCGCCGACCTGCATTTCTGGTGGATGCATGCGATGCTGCTGCTCTGGATCGGATTTGCCGCCATGCTCTTTGTAGCCGAGCCGTTGGTCGCTCACCGGCGCCTGGCGGATCCGGTGACGCCGGCGGCCGTCTTCGATCGCATGCAACGGATGCATAATGCTGTGCTGGTCCTGTCACTCCTGACGGTCATGGCTGCCGTCGCGGGAAGCCATGGCCTCATCTGAGCAACGCTGAACTCGCAAACTATCGGAGGCCGTCGGCCGGCCGGCGGCCAGTCCCCGGGGGTACGCCACCGACAATGCCACCATCCATTTGGTTTGCCGCAACGCGAAGGCGCTTTGCCGCCACAGGTTGCTGAGCGAACAGCCATCCAGCGATCGCTGCAGTCACCATGTGACTGTCTCGCATCAGTATAGTCCCGCATATTCTGAGCCGTGGGTCGCAAATAGAGTCCCTCCATCAATATGGAGGCGACGATGAAGAACATTCTTTTGCTGGTTCACGCCGACGATGGGCAGGAAGCCAGGCTGCAGACGGCGCTCGACCTGACACGTGCCCTTGATGGGCATCTGACCTGTATCGACGTCACGCAATCGCCGGTGGTCGCGGGCGACCTCTATGCCGGCTTTGGTGAAGCCGTGATGCTGACCGACGAGCGGGAGAACGAGGCAAAGAACAGGGCTGCGCTGACGGAGCGCCTCTCGCATGAAGACGTTCGCTGGGACTGGACCGACGCGACCGGCGATATCGCCAGTTGTGTCCTCGAGGCGGCGACGCTCGCGGATCTGATCGTGCTCAATCGGACGCTCGACGCCTATCCCCTTCCCGATATGCGCACGATCGCCAGCCGGATTCTGATGCACGCGCGCAAGCCCATCGTTGCTGTTCCGGAGAACCTGGAACGGCTCAACGCGGCCGGTCGCGCGCTCATCGCCTGGGATGGTCAGGCGTCTGCGGCAGACACGATGCGCGCCTGCGTGCCCCTTCTTCAGCTCGCATCCGACGTCCATATCTTCATGGCTCGCGACGGCGCCGAGAAGACCGAACCGACCGAAGCCGCCGAATATCTGTCACGCCATGGCGTGCACGCGAGCGTGAAGATCGTCGACGACGGACTTCACGCGCCGGACGCGTTGATCGCCGAGGAAGCGGCTCTTTGGCACGCCGACTATGTGCTGATGGGCGCCTATAGTCACGGCCGACTGTTGGAAGCGTTTGGCGGCGTCACGAAGCGGATGCTCACCAAGAGCAAGCTGCCGCTGGTGCTCGGGCACTGAAGGAGCCGTGCGCGTAAGTGCGACGGTCGACTGCCGTCATCCAGTTCGCGCCGCCGTGGCCATGCAAGCAGTCGCAAATTACACTATGACTCCTTGAAGGGCATATCAGCCCCACATTGCATATTTTGACCACGATCAAAGAGAGAAGCGCTACCCTCGCCTAACACCATACCGGACGCGGGCCATCTCCTCCCCGCCCGCGAACGGAACTCGCCCCCTCCGGGCAACCGGGTGGGGCGTCCTTTCGTACGTATCGCGGAAACGAAGCTCAAACCTCCGCATCCCCTTGAAGTATTCATGTTCGGTTGAATCATATCCCGGAACGGCCCGCGCAAGCAACGCGGCGGTATTGTTCGAGAACGGCCGCGACACCACCACTTGAGAGAGCCTATCAGGCGCGCTTCGAACAGTGCGCCAGAGAGCGGATCGGATCCGCGGCAATCTGCGCGATATCTATCGCGCCAATGCACGTAATTTCCGCCTCTGTAGTCCGACGAAACCAATGCGACCGGGTCTATTGGAACCAACTCAGATCGCGCACATATGTTTGCGCTCGGTCAAAGTTCGAAGTCGGCAAGTCTCCTAATCCATATCTAACACGGCATGGAGATAGGCATGAAAAGGATAGTCCTTGTATCGATTGGCGCAGTTGTTGCCGCGCTCGCGGTCCCGGCCCATGCCGAAGAAGCAGACAAGCGTTGGATCATCCGTGCCCGTGCGATCCGGGTGACGCCGACCGAGAAGACCGGCCCGATCCTTCCGAGTTTTCCGACCGCCCATACGGCGGTGACAAACAGTTATGCGCCAGAAGTGGACTTCACCTATATGGCGACTAGGCACATCGGTGCCGAACTGATCCTGGCCACGACGAAGCATTACATCGAAGGACGCGGCGCGCTTGACGGGCTCGGCAAGGCAGGACGAACCTGGGTGCTTCCGCCAACGCTCACGCTTCAATATCATTTTGCGCCCAACGCACATATTCGGCCCTATGTCGGCGCGGGCGTCAACTACACGATCTTCTATTCGGAAAAGGCCAGCAATGCGCTCCAGTCGGCTATTGGTGACACGAAGCTGAAACTGAAGGACAGCTTCGGCTAGTCGGACCTGCCAGTCGCGACGATCGCATCGGGCCGGATCGCTTTGACGACCTCCGGTTGGATTTCGGGATTGGGATTCGCCAGCGCGAAGATAATCGGCTTGGCCGCCATCGAGTCTACCATCTCGGCTGAAACAGCGCCTTCGACAGACAATCCAAGGAAGACATCGGCACCCCGCATTGCGTCAGCGAGCGTTCGCAACGACCTGCGCGAGGTGGTCAACGCGATCACCGTCAGCCATCGCACTGACCATGGCACTGTATCCAAGGCCGGGTTACCCAAGGGCAAGGACGCAACCGCCGGCCGCCTCCACAATGACACCGCCTATGGTTTTACCGGCGAGACCGACGCCAAGGGTAACAGCATCGTCGTGCACCGCGTGCCACTGTCCAGCTTCAAGAAGCTCGCCGACCTGGATCGCATTCGCGATGCCGATTTGAAGGCCGCGCTCTACCAGCATCTCGACGGGCTGGAAGGCAAGGCGTTCGAAAAAGCGGTGACGGATTTCCCCAATCTGGAATGGCACCCCTTTCCTGGCATACGTCGCGTACGCGTGACCGAAGCGTTGTCCGTCATTCCGATAAGCAACCAGAATGGACATATTTATAAGGGGTATAAGGGCGATTCCAATTATCGTTACGATGTCTGGGAATTGCCGGGGGGCAAGTGGGTGAATGAAGTCGTATCCATGTTCGATGCACACAAGCCTGGTTGGCAGTCCGCCATCCGAACCGCCAATCCGACCGCGCGCAAGGCATTGAGCCTACACCGGGACGATGTGCTGGCGATCGAACGAGACGGAGGCGCACGCGAATTGGTGCGGGTTGTGAAATTCTCCGAGAAGCAATTCGTGGTGGCGGCGCCCAATGAGGGCGGAGCGCTCAAGGCGCGCGATGCGGACAAGAGCGACCCGTTCAAATATAGCTACCCCTCGCCCAATACGCTCAAGGCATGGCGCGCGCGGCAGGTCCGTATCGACGAAATAGGCCGCGTCCTCGACCCGGGCTTTCCTGCTCGCACCGCCCGCCGCAAGACGCGCAAGCCAATCTGACCAAAGGACGGGGCGGGGCAGATGGACCGGATTGTCGATATCGCCACCGATGGCCGCCACCTCTCCGCCTATCGCGGTTTCCTGATCGTGTCGGAGGATCGCGAGGAAGTGGGCCGCGTGCCACTTGACGATGTCGCGGCCGTCATCGTTCATGCCCATGGCGTTACATGGTCAACCAACTTGATCGTCGCGTTGGCGCAGCGCGGCGCGGTGATGCTGCTGTGCGGCAGCAATCACGCCCCCATTGCCGTGTGCCTGCCGCTCGACGGGCACCATGCCCAGAACAGTCGGATGCGCGCGCAGTGGGAGGCCGGCAAGCCGCTGTCCAAACAATTATGGCGCCGGATCGTCATCGCCAAGATCCGCTGGCAGGCAGCGATACTGGATGCCAATGGCATCTCCTCCTCGGCCTTCGACCTGCTCGCCCGCCGCGTGGGATCGGGCGACCCCGACAATGTCGAGGCACAGGCCGCGCGACGTTACTGGCCCTTGCTGATGGGGGAGGGTTTCCGGCGCGATCGGAATGCGGACGACATCAATGCCCTGCTCAATTATGGATATACGGTGCTGCGGTCGCTGTGTGCACGCGCCGTGGTTGCGTCCGGCCTGCACCCGTCGATCGGCGTGCACCATGCCAACAGGACCAATGCCTTTGCTCTGGCCGACGACCTGATCGAGCCGTTTCGACCGCTGGTAGATGCGCTTGCCCTGCGTCTTGTCGCGTGCGGGATCGATACAGTGACGCCTGAAGCCAAGCGCGCTTTTGCCGGACTGATCGCGCTCGACTTGCCTGGCGCAGACGGCACGACCACCGTGGCGGGCGCCGCGAACCGGGCCGCACAAAGTCTGGCGCGCGCGTTCCAGAGCGGACAGGCGGCAGACATCACGCTTCCCACACCCCCGTCCGCGCTGGAACTGGCCGGACTCGACTCGCTACTGTCATGAGCGCAAGCCAGTTAAGCGGATACCGACTGATGTGGATTTTCGTGATGTTCGACCTGCCCGTGACCACCAGAGCACAAGCGCGCGCGGCAACGAAATTCCGCGAATTCCTGCTGGATGAAGGTTTTGAGAAGAGCCAGTTTTCGGTCTATGCTCGGTTCTGCAACGGCAAGGAACAGTTCGAAACCTATATGCGGCGGGTCGAGTCGAGCTTGCCAGATCGCGGCGACGTCCACATCCTCAGCTTCACGGACCGGCAGTATGAAAATATCGTGCGATTTTCAGGACAGCGCCGTCGACGGCAACGGAAAAACCCCGATCAGCTCGCGCTATTCTAGCGATTCGCATGATTTTTGCGGCGACGGATCAACGGATATTGCGTTGGTTTTCAATGCAGTATCCGTTGATCCATCATAGCCGCTCAGAGATCGCGGTCCAGCGGCAACTTTTCAGGCGGGCCAGTGCCGCTTGCAGGGATCATAGCCGCTCAGAGATCGCGGTCCAGCGGCAACTTGTGCCTGACAGCTTGCACCATTTCCTCAATCATAGCCGCTCAGAGATCGCGGTCCAGCGGCAACCAGTCGGGATCGGTCAGGCACTCGCGCACGATCATAGCCGCTCAGAGATCGCGGTCCAGCGGCAACTGAATATATGGAGTCAGAACAATGAGCGATATCATAGCCGCTCAGAGATCGCGGTCCAGCGGCAACCGCTGCGCCCAGGTGCAGGTTGGCAAGGTGATCATAGCCGCTCAGAGATCGCGGTCCAGCGGCAACTATGGAGGCGCGGGCGCGGAGGGCGGCGGAATCATAGCCGCTCAGAGATCGCGGTCCAGCGGCAACTGTCTGCCGCTCCGATCCAGGTAGGGCGGGATCATAGCCGCTCAGAGATCGCGGTCCATCGGCAACTCATTGTGGCCGTGACAACACCGGCTAAAACGGGTCGAGCGGATCTGGCGGCGTGAAGAGCTCATGGTCCCGCACCGGAAACGGCTGCACCGCCATATCCTGCCTCCGGTTCCGCTTCGCTACACCTCTACCCGGATATGGCGGCGGTGAGCATAACCCACTAACAAACCAACCGGCCCACTCGGTGGGGGCAGGTCAGACGAAGTGGATGACATAAAGATGTGCATCCATTCGACATCAAGACTCCGGTTTCGATCCAACTCACTTTTGGAACAGGATTTGAACCGGACGATTACCGGCAGAGCATCTTGAGATTGTCGATCGGCTGGAGCCGTGGAATGGCATCAATATCAATTCGGGCTTGTCGGGCGGCGCGTTCCATCACCTGCTGATTGCCGGCCCATGGGCCGTCGACATAGGCGGGATCGTCCTGCGCTTGCGGTAGCCCCACATATTGTGCACCTGCCGTATCAAGCCGAGTGAGTACTTCGGGTAGGGTCATCGCGCTCCACGCGCTGAGATGCGTCAGCAACACTTGTGGGATCATGCGGCCATAGGTTTTGAGGGATAGTTCTTTCATCCGTGCAATCCCATCGTCGACGCCTCTGAAATATTGCCTCTTCATCGCGTCGATGGCGGCTTCGTCACCCTTGGCAAGACAGCGGGCATAGGCATTGCCATAGGCCCAGTCATTGAAACTGACACTGACTTCGGCAATCTTATATCCTTGCTGCTTCAGGAATGATGCCGCTGCATCATGCTGCGGCTTGTCCTTTCCCGCCGATAAAAAGGGAAAACGGAAATAGCGCCAATCCGCCCCTTCCATTTGCTGCGCTATTTGCTGCTCATCCTTCAGAACATCTGCCTTCCAGACTTCAAGGGAAGGCGCCTTGTTCAAATTGAGATGGGTATAAGAATGATTTCCCAGTAGATAGGAAGCGCGGCGCCAACTGGCCAGAACCTGGGCCCCATCTCTGTCCCTCTGCAATTTAGAAGCATTGACGAAGCCATAGACGTCGGGCACGCGATGGGCCCGCAACGCCCTTATATATTGGTCGGCGATTTCCAACCGGCTCATCCCCGGGGGCAATTGGGCATTGCCCGTCAGATCGTCGACCGTGATAGCTATGAAGAAATGCCGGTCGTCGCCGACAGGCGGACTGGGCGCCGCCATCAAAATGGCGGCGATCGTCCCCACCATGGCCGTGCCACCAACCGCGAATATTTTCGTGATCCTATTGGAAAGATATCGATGCCTTGCAGCAGCTGGGGGGTGCTCGTCAGAGCCGTGCTTCACATCCATGATCCAGATTTCCCCGCCAAGAGAGCCCCTTTAATGCGACGCACGTTGCACGAATGGACATCACAATTATTCATCTTGCCCATAAAAAAACAAGTAATGATTTATTTAAGTGTAATTAATCATCAAAATATAAAACATTCTTTATAATTATTTCTATATGCGAAGAAATTACATCTAGATTTTTACTTGTATTTTTTTCAATGGGCGCATAACTTCATAAAATATACAGATAGATTCTGAAAAAAGGGACACGCCAATGTGCAAACATGCCGTTTCGGTCTGCTGGGAAAGTGCTGACGCGATCTTCCTGCCCTCGATCTGGACCAGCCGGCGGCGCATGACGGAGGTAAGGCCCGCATGATGAGGCAGTATCGCGCAGATATTGACGGTCTGCGAACAATAGCCGTCGTTCCGGTGGTCATCTTCCATCTGGGCACCAGTCTTTTTCCCGGTGGGTTCGTCGGTGTCGACGTATTTTTCGTAATCTCGGGCTTCCTGATTACGCAAACACTTCTAGGTGAGCAGGGCACATGGCGCGACGCGCTGTTTGATTTCTACAAGCGACGCATCAAACGCATTTTCCCTGCCCTGTTCGCCCTCTACATCTGCGTCATGGCGGTAGCTGGTTGGTTGCTGATGTCAGATCAGGCAGCTGAGATAGGAAAATCGACGATCGCGTCGATATTCTTTGTGTCGAATATATTATTCTACAGCCAGAGCGGATATTTCGACGGTGAACTGAACAACAATCCACTGCTGCACACATGGTCGCTGTCGGTAGAAGAGCAATTCTACATATTTTTCCCGCTTCTGATCTTCTTCACCCGGAGCTGGGCCGACAGATATAGGCGACAACTGGTCTGGGCACTGACGATCACCAGTCTTGCGGCTTCGCAATGGATGGTGACGCGTGACACGAGCGCGGCATTCTACCTTATCCCGTTCCGGACATGGGAGCTCGCCATCGGTTCGCTGCTAGCAATGCGGGCGGTTCCGGAGCCGCGCAGCGCCTGGCAGGCCGAGATCGGTGTCGCCCTCGGCCTAGCGATGATCGGCTATTCGGTCCTTTTCTACAACAAGGTGACGCCTTTTCCAGGCATATCGGCGCTCATTCCTTGTGTTGGCACCGCATTGGTCCTGCTCTGTGGCGAGAGGTCGGCGTTCATGGCCGGGCGGTTGCTGTCGCTTCCGCCGATGCGGTTCATTGGTCTGATTTCCTATTCTCTCTATCTCTGGCATTGGCCGATCATGGTTTTCTATCGCCAGATCGAAAGCCGCCCGGACAATATGGATCGGCTGATGATATTGGCTGCTTCCTTTATCGCGGCGACGCTTTCCTGGGCGTTCGTGGAGAAGCCGTTTCGGCGGTCTAGCCCGTTGGGGTCCCGCACCGTGGTGGCACGTGGCGCAATGGCCATGGCAATGTGTGGCGCTGCCGTCATATCGCTCGCCGCGCTCAGCAATTTTTTCCACCCCATATCCGCACAGGCCAAGGAGGTGCTGGTATATGGCGAGAAAACCGGTCGCGCGGAGATGATGCGAACGGGGGTATGCTTCCTTACGTCGCAGAGCCGATTGGAGGATTTCGATTTCAAACGTTGCATGGTGGCGCCGCACGACAAACCGCGCATCCTGATCGTCGGGGATAGCCATGCCGCCCATCTCTACTATGGCCTGAACCGCGCCATGCCCGACGCGCATATTCTTCAGGCGACGGCGACAGGGTGTCGGCCGCTGCTCAACAATCGCGGTGATCCGCGATGCCTGGCGCTCATGGACAAGGTGTTTGGCGACTATCTGGAGAAAACGCGCCCGGATATGGTGATCCTGTCAGCACGCTGGCTCGACAAGGATGTCCCCGAATTGACCGGCATCGTTCAGCGAATCCGTCGGACCACGCCTCATCTGATCGTGTCGGGGCCGATTGTGGAATATGATCAACCGCTTCCGCGCCTGCTCGCCCGGCATATCGACCAGCAAGAGCCGATCGATCCACATCGCATCGTGCAGGTTTACGATTTGGACCAGCGCATCGGTGCAGTGATGCGGAAGGCGAATATTCCCTATTTTTCGCCCTATCGCAGCCTCTGCGCTCCACAATGCCGCCTATGGGTCACGCCCGGCGTGCCAGTCCAGTTCGATTATGGCCATCTGACACAACAGGGATCGATCATGCTTGGCCGGATTATGGCGCGGGACATCCGGCCGCAGCTCGCCACCAGGTCGGATGTGTCGACCGTAGCAGCCCTGCAATGAAGAAGGGCAGGTCGAGCCCATCCATGTGACGGGCGGCGCAACCGCTACGACTATTCCAGTCAGCGCGCCGTCCAGCCTCCATCCACGGGCAGGACATGGCCGGTCACCATCGACGCTTCCGTCGAGCATAGCCAGCCAATCGCTTCCGCCTGCTCGCTGGGGTTGATAGTGCGACGGATCGGCTGATTTTGCAGCAGATCGTCGATGACCATCCGTCCGATATCCTCGCCTGCCTTATTATAGGCGGCCGTGGGCGTCACACCCGGCGCGATGCAGTTCACGCGGACGCCCCGGTCAGCATAGGTAACGGCAGCGAACTTGGTGAGACGGACAACGCCCGCCTTCGATGCGGCATAGGCAGCGCCCGAAACGCCGACATAGAGCAATGCGGCCAGCGACGTCACATTAGCGATCGCTCCACCGCCATTGTCGATCATATGGGCGATCTCATACTTCATGCTGAGAAATACGCTGCGTAGCGTCACGGCCATGGTGTGTTCCCAGGACTCCAGACTTTGCGTGTGGAATTCGGCTCCCGATGCCTGCGGATGTGCATCGCCGACGACATTGGCAGCGAGATGGAGGCCACCATAGGTCTCCACAGTCTTGCGGACGAGCGCCTCGACTTCCTCCTCCACGGTGGCGTCGGCATGGAGAAACTGCGCCTCATAGCCTTCGGACCGCAGCTTTTCCGCCATCGCCTCTCCCGCCGGACGATTAATATCGGAGAGCATGACCCGCGCGCCTTGCCGGGCGAACATTTCCGCCGTTGCAGCCCCGATCCCGGCAGCGCCCGCCGTCACCAGCGCGACTTGATCCTTGAAACGATCATTCATTCTCTTTCCATTCCTTTTGCCGCCGTTATCCGGCTATGATTCAATTCCAGACCACGTGGATCGCGCGAGGTCCGCGCAGCTGCGCGCCGACGATGGTCGGGGGCGGAGCATCCGGGTCCAGCCGCAGATCCGGCAAATCGAGCAGCGCATTCAGCATCGCTTCCATTTCGGTTCGCGCAATTTGCATGCCCAGACACAAATGCGCGCCCGCGCCAAAGCCGATATTTACCCGCTGAGGTCGATCAATATCGAACTCATCGGGGTTCTCGAATATCTCTTCGTCGCGATTGGCCGATCCCGAAGCGAGCGACAAGGCCGCGCCCGCAGGAATTTTCACGCCCCTGATCTCGACGTCCACGGCGGCTTGTCGGGCGAGGAACTGCGAAGCGGTTTCCCATCGCATACCTTCGCTTACTACCTTGGGCACCAAATTACGATCATCACGCACCCGTTGTAGCAGTGCCGGTCGTTCCAGCAACGCCACCAGCATGCTGCCAAAGGACCGTGTGGTGGTTTCCGCCGCGGCGGGCAGGAATTGGCGGATCAATTCAGTAATTTCACCATCATCAAGGGTGCGCCCCTTATCATTGGCACGCAGCAGATAGCCGATCAGGTCACTACCCTCGGATCCTGCCGCTCGCCGTGCGCGCACGATGTCGAGCGTCTCGTCATAAAGTTCCCGCGCAGCCTGGAACGCCACCTCCATGCTGAGCCGCATCTTCTCCGGGTCGCGTTGGGGACCGACCAATATCTTCATCGCGCGCGCTGCAAAAGCCTGCATCTGCTCGGTATCACGGGGAAAGCCCATGATTTCGTAGATCATCCGCACCGGCAGCGGCAACAACAGGTCGGCGACGAGTTCGGCGCGCCCGACGGGCCGCAACGCAGTAACTGCTTCCTGCGCTACAGGGCCGAGCATCAGCTTCCACTCCTGTATCGCACGGGGCGAGAAAGCGGGAGCGAGGAGCGAGCGGATTTCCTTATGCCGCCCATCCTCCATACCGGTCAGCAGAAAACCCCCGAGAAATTGCCCCAGTCCCTCGTTCAGCAAGGTGCTGGTGAAGGTCTTGGAATCCCGCAGCACCGCCAGCACGTCCTGATATTTGAACAGGGTGAATACCTGGCGGCCCAGATTGGAATAGTCCGCCTGAGACGGCACATTGAAGCGCGCCAATATGTCGCCTTCCATGACCGGCTGGGCCTGTCGATACTCGCGATAAAGACTGTGCGGATCACGAATGTCCGTACCGAACATCTCGCTGACCGCCGCAAAATCCTCATCGAGCGTCGCTGCGTCGATATGGCCTGTCGTCATGCTGCCTGATCCTCTGATTTGCCGATAGGGGTAGAAAACCGGTCCAGCCGACGGACACGGACAGGAATCGCCGTCATTCTGGGCATGGCGTTGATGGTCTGAAGATCGCTGTCGGTGCTAATGAGCAGATTGGGCGATCCCGCATCATCCATGTCCTCGTCCGGCAATCCGCCAAAGCCATGCGACATCGACACGACCGACGGGCGAAGCGTCCCGTCCGCCTGCGCCAGACCTGTCACCGTCCCATGGGCCGAAGCGATTTCAACCCAATCGCCGGATATTATTTCCAGCCGCGCCATGTCTTCCGGACACATATGAACCGGATTATGCGGCATTGCCTTTATGAGATCAGGCAAGGTGGCGCCCATCGAGTTCATGCGGTGCCGGGCGCGGCGATTAATGAAATGAAAAGGAAAACCCTCGTCCGTCGGCGTTTGCCAGTCGCGCACAAGCGCCTTCATCTCCGCCGCCACATCCCGCGGCATCGTCGCAAACCGGCCCGCCGTGGCGGGGTCGGGCGGCAGCGCATATTGCAGATTCGGATGATAATAGCCCAGCGGATGCCGCTTCACCTCATCGAGCGACACCGGCGCATTGGCCAGCGTGAGAGCGATCAGATGATCTTCCTCCGGCCTCCCGTCCATAGCAAGAGCAGTGCCCATATAGGCCATGGAGCGCCCCGTCCGGCGCGCAATCTCCCAAAAGACCTTCCATTCGTCGCAGACGTCAGAACCGGCGGGCGGATCGACCAGCGCAGGCGTGTAGCGCGTATAGGGCGTAGGGAATATATTAGGTTCGAACAGATAGATGGGCAGGTCCGGCCGTTCGAACTGCAATTTGGGCGGCAGGATATAATGCGACAGGCGAGCGGTTGCCGACAGCACCGGCTCTATGCTGATCAGCAGGTCCAGATCCCGCAGCGCTTCCACCATCTTGCGCTGATCGGGCACGGCGAGCGCCGGATTGCCGCCATGGTTGATCAGCGCGCGCACTCGGCCGGGGCCGGGTCGCAGGATATCATCGGCCAGCATCGCGGTGACCATCTCCCCGCCTACCAGACCATAATCGCCGATCCGGCTTTGAGGCCCGCTCTCCCAAGGCCGGGGCAGATTGACCACCTGCGCGGGCTTTGGGCCCGCGTTGAGGACCAGCCCCGGATTTTCGACAAGTTCGCCATCCCGGACAAAGCGCCCGCAAATCACGTTGAGGCTTTCGACCAGATGCTCGGCCAGATTGGAATGTGGCCCCATGTCCACGCCGGTGCCGGTTACCGCTATCCCGCGTGTCCCGGTTCGGGCGAACATCCTGGCAGCAGCGCGCAGATCGGCCTCCACGATCTGTGCAGCGCGGGCCACCTGATCCGGCGCGAAGGACGCGACCGCAGCCTGCAATTCGTCAAGATCACCGACATGGTCCGCGCAGAAGGCCGCGTCATGCCACCCCTCTTCCAGCACGATATGGATCAGCGCGGCGACGATTGCCGCATCATGGCCGGGCAGCGGTTGCAGGAACAGATCGGCGAGCGCCGCCGTCTCGGTCTGCCGGGGGTCGATGACGATCAGCTTCAGCCCCCGTGCCTTCGCCTCTGCCATACGTTTGACCGGATTGCGGGTGTCGAGCTGCGCCATCGACACCATCGGATTGCCGCCGATCATCATCGCGACATCGGCGCTCTGGAAACTCTGCTTACCCGGCGGCCAGATGCCGAGCCGATAGGCAGTCACGACTTTCGCCGACTGATCAATGGTCAGCGTGGTGTAGAGCTTGTGCGATCCGAACGCGTCCAACAAGGCAGGCAGCATCCCCAGACCGCTGGTCGTGAAGAAACCGCCGGTGCCGCGATAACCAGCGATCGCGTCAGGGCCGTTCTTCCGGGCGATCGCCTCCATCCGGGCGGCAATCTCATCCAGCGCCTGATCCAGGTCGATCTGTACGAAACTGCCGTCCGGCTGACGCTTGAGCGGGTGGAGCAACCTGCTGCCATCGGTATGCGCCTGCACGCTCGTCACGCCCTTGGAGCAGATATAGCCAAGACTGCGGGGGTCCTCCCTGTCACCGCGGGCGGACACGGGTGCGCCATCCTCATCAATCGCTAGCAGCAGGCCACAATGGCCCGTGCATATGCGGCAGAAGGTCCGCTCCTCCCGCATCGGCTAGGCAGACACCATCGGCGGGGCAGAAGCAGGAGCGGCCTGCTGCCCGGTCATGTGTAGCGCGGCCAGATAGCCGTAGAGCATACCTCGCGTATTGGCGATGCCGCTATTATAACCGCCGCCAATGTCCAGCCAGGATGCCGAATTGCCTGCCGCATACAGGCCCGTGATCGGCTGGTCGTGCGCGTCGAGCACCCGCCCGTCAATATCGATCGCCAGCCCTGCGGTCGGTACGCCCATATTCACCCGTTCGAGCTTGACCGCATAGAAGGGCGCCCGGCCGATCGGCCCCAGATTGGGATTGGACCGGCGCGGATCGCCCGTCATGATCCGGCCCCATGGCACGCTTCCGCGTGCAAAATCCTCGTCGACCCCCGTTTCGCAAAAGCCATTGAAACGCGCCACGGTGTCCTGCAGGCCATCGGCGTCGATACCTACCGCCTGCGCCAGCGCTTCAAGACTGTCGGCGGAAGTCGCCATGCCTTCAGACAGTGGCTGGCCGGGCCAACTGGGCATCATGCCATATTTGTCGACCATGTCCTGATCGAATATGATCCATGCCGGCCAGTTGGGCTGGCCCTGTTCCTGGCCATCGAAGCGCGCCACCTTGGTTGCCACGTCAGGATAGAAACCGTCATTGGCGAAACGCCTGCCATAACGGTTAACCGCGATGCAATGCGGCGTACCGGGCAGCCACATGCGAGAGGATGGCTTGCCGTAGATGGTTTCCGCCGGCACCTTGTAGCCAATGAAGATCGGACTTTGCGACGGCGCGCGCGCGGGGATTGCGATCGCTCCGGCCTTCGACGCCATCACGATATGATCGCCGGACACCGTTGGCGGCGCCATCGTGCCTGCTTCCGGCAGGGCGTCGAAGGCGCGGACGAAATCGGGCTTCCAGTCATAGCCGCCAGTCGCCAGCACCACGCCCAGCCGCGCTCGTATCCGGGTCGTGCCGGACGGTCCCTGCACGACGACGCCGACTATCTCGCCCTCATCGATCACCAGTTCGGTGACGGCGTTCGACACCCGCATCTCGACGCCGCGATCACGCGCCGCTGCCACCTGCGCGGCGGCAAGACCTGCGCCGGCGCACCGCTCGCCCACCTCAAGATGGCGTTGCAGACACGCGCCGACAGGTTCGCCACCGGTCTGCATGCCTACCCATTCGTTCGCCGTGGTATAGCTATAGCCATCGCCATAGGGGGAGGTCAGGACAAGGGAGGCAAGATCGCCAAGCCGCTCGTCCTTGAACGGCTTGACCTCCACGTAGCGCCCCTCGGCCCTGCTGCCGGGAACGGCAGGATGATAATAATCGGGCAATCCCCGCACGACCATCATCTCTATCCCGATGACATCGGTGAAATAGCGCAGCGCCTCCCGCGCGCGGGTGACAAACACCTTGCGCCGGTCCGCCGTGGCGAAGCCCTGACCGAGATGACTCAGATGCCGCTCGACATCGGCGTCATTATCCTCGATCCCATCAGCATCCTGCAAATGATGATTGCCCAGCCAAAGCTGGCCCGATGACAGCGCCGAAACCCCGCCCAGCAGTTCGAATTTCTCTAGGACGATCGCACGCGACCCGCGCTCGGCAGCAGTCAACGCCGCCGACATGCCACCCAGTCCCGAACCGACGCAAACGACGTCGAAATCCTCATCCCACTGCATATCGCTCTCCTATTTCTAAATCTCTGTATCGGTATCAGTGCGTCAGCATGGGTACCATAAGCGGCGCCAATTCCCCCGTGAGGCCGCTATAGGCAGGGCGAAATGCGCTGTCGGCCAGCCGCATATCCGGAAATCGCCGGATCAGGCCGGACAGCGCCGTCCGCAATATATATGTCGCGAGCCTCTGACCGATGCAATGATGGATACCGGTGCCAAAGGTTAGCATCGACCGGTTGTTGCGGCGGATGTCGAAGCGGAACGGGTCTTCATGCTCGGTCGGATCGAAGCCAGCCGCCTGCGCCGAAACATAAACGGGCATATGCCGGGGAATGCGGGTTCCGCCGACTTCCGTATCCTCAGTGGCGAAGCGTACGAAAGAGGTAATGCCCGGTCCATGAAAACGCAGGCATTCGCCGACGGCCCCGTCAATCAATTGCGGCTCCTGCCTGAGCAGTTCCAGTTGATTCCGATTGCGGCACAGCATCATGATGCCGCCCGCCAGCGTGTTCGCGGTGGTACCGATGCCTGCCGTCGCGATCGAATTGATCTGCCCGAACAGCTCGGCATCGGTCAGCGTCTGGCCATCTTCCTGCGCGGTGATGAGGCTGCTGATAAGGTCAATGCCGGGGTCTGCGCGACGGCGGCGCACGATGTCGTCGACCGCTTCGCGCACCGCCAGCCCGGCGTCGATGAAGGATTGGGGCAGCGGCTCGCCCGCGACATAGGAGGGAAGCTTATTCATCTCCTGCTGCATCGTAACGAATATGGCGCAATGGTCGGGCGTCAGCTTGAAGGATGCCTCCAGCATGACGCGGGTAACGAGATCCTCGGCAAAATCCTTCATGGCGTCGAAGGCCGGGCCGATCCGCGCGATCCGGTCCAGCTTTTCGGCGATGATCCGATCCGCATCGGCCTTCAGCGCCTCCATCCCCGCGCGGGTAAAGGACGGATTCATCAATTTGCGGATGCGGTTGTGGCGTGCACCGTCCATCTGCAGCACGCTTTCCAGCCCGCCGAACATGTCGAGTATTTCATAGCCCTCGCGGCGCGGCACCTCGACCGTGAAGCGCGCCGAATCGAGCCATACTTCCCGCACGTCCCGCGCCCGACCACACATTACCGACAATATGCCATTCTGCCGTATGTAGAAAGGGCGACGCACGCCCCAGCTTGCAACAAGACCGTCGAGCGCATTTTGCCGCAACGTCTCGCTGCCCAGCGACAATGGAAAATAATTGCCCGGCTCTAGTTCATCGAGCGTCGCCACCGACACATCGCGGGGCGGCGGCGGAGCGGTTTCTGGCAGACTCATCCCTTCCCCCTATTCTTCATCGGGTAGATCAAGCGACCAGCTTGCGCCATTGATGTGGCTTCCCCCATCGGCAAACAGCGTATTCCCCGTGACATAGCGCGCATCGTCGCTCGCCAGAAACAGGGCAACGCCGGCAATATCGTCGTCGGGATCGCCCAGTCGACCCATGGGCGGCGTCGGCAGCTTCGCCGCCAGTTCAGGGCTGGACTCGGCAAAGGTACGGAACGCCGTCGTGATCGCGGCGGGGCAAATGATGTTCGCACAAATCTGATAGGGAGCCCATTCGCGGGCGATGCTGCGGGTAAGGGCGCGCAACCCTTCTTTGCCGACATTATATTCCAGCGTGCCGGTATGGGCGTTGACGCCGTTCAGAGAACAAATGCTGATGATCCGGCCCCAGCCTTTCGATCGCATATGGGGCAGCGCCGCCTTCGCCGCCCAGAAGGCCGCCCATATGTTCATGGACAGGCCGTATTCCAGATCCGCATCGCTCTTGTGCTCGGCACGCTTAAAGACGCCACCGCCCCACGCGTTGTTGACCAGAATATCAACTCCGCCAAAGCACTGCACGGCGGCGTCGATCATGCCTGCGACATCATCCTTCCGGCGCACGTCGGTCGGTACGAACAACAGTTCGCCGTTAGTCTCCGCGGCGATTTCCTTCACCGCGGACTGGCCCAGCCCAGAATTGATCTCGGCGATGACCACCTTCGCCCCTTCGCGGGCGAACCGTCTTGCAATACCCATGCCGATACCCTCGCCCGCACCGGTGACGATCGCCACCCTGCCATCCAGACTGCCCATATGTCACCCTCCGCGCCGGGCACGGCCCGCACGACCTTGCCTTCCTTCTTTTGCCTTCTGTTTGAAGCCTAGGATGGGCCGGATCGTATCGCCATCATCGCGTGTTGATCAATCCGCCAGTTATCCATGCCATTCGTCCGCCCGGCTTGGCGGGCCCCCGATATTGCGTCAGGTCGTGTCCGATAAGGAGCCTGCCAAAAGGTCAGGCCGGATGGAGGATGCAATGAAATCAGGGAAATTCAGGGCCATATTTTGTTCCTCGCTCGGCATGATGCTGGCGCCGATGACCACGTTCGCGCAGGATGCCCTGCCGCAAGGGGACGCAAATCTGAGCACCGGGCTCGCCGATATCGTCGTCACTGCACGCCGCTCGACCGAAAATGCCCAGAGCGTGCCCGTCACCATCACCGCGCTCGACGCCCAGGGGCTGCGCGATGCACAAATCCGGACGCCACAGGACCTGCAAGCATCCGTGCCCGGCGTCTTTCTTTCGGGCAGCAGTTCCCGCGCGTCGCCCATGTACGCCATTCGCGGCCAGTCGCGTCCCTTGAGCGGCAATGGCGCGCCAGCGGTCGTCACATATTTCTCCGACGTTCCGCTGCCGACCTATGTCAGCGCCGTTCCCCAGTTCGACCTCCAGTCGATTCAGGTGCTCAAAGGCCCGCAAGGCACGCTGTTTGGCCGCAACACCAGCGCGGGGGCGGTCCTCCTCTATCCACAAGCACCCACCTATAATCTGGAAGGCTATGTCGAGGGGACGATCGGCAATTACGATCTACGCACGCTGGAAGGCGTGGTGAACGTGCCGATCTTAGAGGGCAAGGTCGCGCTGCGCCTAGGCGGACTGATGGAGCGGCGCGATGGCAACATCAAGAATATCGACACCCGGTTTCGCGATCTGCAGAATCTGCACAGCAATCATCTACGCGCCTCGCTGCTGCTCGAACCGACCGACTGGCTGAAGAACACGACGATTTTCGATTATAATCGACAACCCTATTCCAAGGTGTCGGCAACCGGCACCGTGCTGGTGTGGGCCGATCCCAACGACCCCTATCTGTCGGCCCAATATGAAGCGCAACGGAAACGCGGTTTCTTCACCTCCGGCTCGAACTTCACCACCAGCGAGGGCTATACGACCTATGGCTTGAGCAATAAGACGGAGATCAGCATCGGCAACATCACCCTGACGAACATATTCGGGCTGCGTCAGGTCAAGTTCGCCACCGACAATAGCGGCGACGCCGTGCCGCTGAAATATGTCGATTCCCTGCAGGTCATCGGGTCCCGCCAATATAGCAATGAAGTCCAGTTGGCAGGCGATGGGCTGGGCGGGCGCCTCAAATGGTTGGTCGGCGGCTTCTTCCTCGACGCCAAACCGCGTGGCCCAAATACGCTGGATACGGACATCTTTCGCGACGTATTCGCGCCGGGCCTGCTGCCCAACACGCCGTCCAGCTATGCCTTCAATAGGGAAAAGAGCAAGGCGCTGTTTGCAAACCTTTCCTACCAACTCGACGCACTGCTCGATGGGCTGACCGTCAATGCAGGCGCGCGCTACACATGGGATAAATTCTATCTGTGTTCCGGCACCGGCGAATATGATCCACCCTATAGCTATACGCCAGACGACTGCCCCGGCGTCATTCCCGAAGGCAGCGCGATTGCGGGCAAGAGCAGCAAGCCGACCTGGACCATAGGGCTGGATTATCAGGCCAATGAAGATCTGTTCTTCTTCATCACTTCCCGTCGGGGGTATAAGGCGGCAGGTCTCAACGGCCCCAGTTTCGGCACAGGCCTGAAGCCGCTGCAAGGTTTCCGGCCCGAAATCACCACCGACGTCGAACTCGGCGTCAAATCGACGATCCGCGCAGGCGGCGCGCAAATCCGCCTGAACGGGTCGGTCTTCCGCAGCTATGTGCGCGATCTGCAGCAGACCGTCTCCGGCGTATCCACCGGCAATTTCGCGGGTATCGGCCTGGCCTGCACGGCACCTGATTTCGAGCCTTTCCTGGATGGCGACTGCGATCCGTCGAACGATCCGCAGGGCACTGTGCTGACCATCAATGCGGGCAAGTTGCGGACTACCGGCGTCGAACTGGAATCGGTTATCGCCCCCACCCGCAACCTGACCTTGACCATGGGCGCGACCTTCATCGACGCCAAGGTGACATCTTTCAGCGTGCCCGCCATTCTTGCAGCGGTGGCGCCTCCCAATCTGGGCACCCTCTATACGCCCAAGCGCACCTTTTCCGGCGATGTGCGCTATGTCCTGCCGCTGGACGAGCGCATCGGCGAAGTGGCGCTCAACGCCACCTACTATACTTCGTCGAAATTCGACATGGTGGGCTATACGGCCAATGGCTATCAACTGGTCAATGCGCGGCTCGACTGGAACAATATAGCGGGCAGCCAGGTCAGCGCAGGCATTTTCGCGCGTAATCTGTTCAACGCAAAATATGTGTCCGGTCCAGCGATCACAGCGGTCGGCCTACCGCTTACTTCAGTGATCGTCGGCGATCCGCGCGCTTATGGTCTGGTTTTGCGGGTCGGCTTCGGCCCGCGGTAATAAGGGGGGCGATTCGCGGGGCCGTTCAGGCGGTCCCGCGGGCGTCGCCTTTCATCCGTGTTTCCGTGCGATAGCGCCCCGGCGACACACCATTGCGTCGGCGAAAAGCGCGGGCGAAGGCGACATCGGTGCTATAGCCGCAACGATGGGCGACCGCCGCCAGCGCCAGCGGGCTGCGGGCAAGCAGGTCTCGCGCCAGTTCCATCCGCCGTTCCAGCAGATAACGGGCCGGTGTCTGACCGGTGTATTCCGCAAAGCGCACGGCAAACAGGGTTCGCGACATGCCCGCCACCCGCGCGAGCGACGTTACCGTCCAGGCTTTGGCGGGGAACTGATGGATGGCGTGCAGGCTGGGACCGATCCGGACCAGTTCGGGATCGGTCAGCGCGGGCGTCGTCTTCATGCTAGTCAGATATTGCTGGATGACGCCGATCAAAACCACTTCCACCAGGCGGCGGTCAATCGCGGCATTGCTAGCCCGGTAACAATGGCGTCGATCGACGATCAATCGAGACAGCCGCAACTGCCATTCCCATTCGTCATCCTGCGCCTGCCCGCGCCTGACGGTCAGATGCGGGGGCAACATCTTCAGCAACAGACTGGCGCGGTCCATATCCATGCCATAATGCACCCTGCCGAGCAGACAGCCGCCACCGATCGCCGTGACATGCATCAATTGACGCGGCGTCACCAACACGAAATCGGCCTGCCGCAGCATTTCCACCTCGCCATTGCCGCTGCGAAGCTCAATGTCGCCCTCAATGACGAACAGCCCCGTAAAATCCGGGTTCGCAGCGCAAGTCAGTTCCTCGCCGTCGTCCAACTGCACGACGTCATAGCTGCTATGGTTCAGGCGGATATTTTCCAGCAGATCAGCCATCGGGTCCGATACCAGCCTGCCGTCGACCAGCGGTTCTGATTCGGACCTGAAGCTTGTGAGCGGATCAACTTCTTCCATCAGTCCTCCCCCGGCTTCAATGTTGCCCGATCATCTCAAACGCCGCCGTATGGTCACCTGTCTTTGGTGTGGCGGCAGCCGCCGTCTTGGACGGTTGATCAGAGTTTCGGTGCGATCGATCCATCCATGGCGATGGTTGCAGGCCCCAGCAACCGATAAGGTCCAAAGGGAAATCAGGGAGATGCCCATCATGCGGACCAAGATCAAGCTATTGTTCAAATTGAACGAGGGTATCGAAGCCACCCGATTGCGCGCGCCTCTGGAGGCGGAGATCGCCCGGCTGGAGGCCACGCTCGGCGTACCATCCGCCATCACTGTCGGCAAGGCAGTCGCGGACCCTACCTTGCACATTATCGCAGCGGGTGCTTTCGATGCTTCCGCCGGCCCCTATGACGTAATGCTGGAAATCATTCCGCCCGAAAACAGTGTGGATAAGGCAGTGCAGCTATTGACGGGGCTATCCGGCCGGCTGGCAGATTTGATTGATAGGGAAAAATCCGCCGCACTGTCAGGGGTCGAGCATGTCATCCTGCCCGGCGAAGGCCAGACGTTCGTCCTGATCGCAAACCGGCGGCTCCCGCACCTAACCCATCAGCAATTTATTGATTATTGGTTTGGTTTCCACGCGGACTTTACCCGCACCCATACGCCGCCCGAAATCGGCATGCGCTATCGCCAGTTTCATACCAACGTCGCCCGGACGGAGGCCCTGCTCGCTGCAACCGGTTTCGGGGTGGGAGATTTCGATGGCGCGGCAGAATGCCATTATCCCGATGAAGCATCATTGCGCGACCTGATGGCGCTCACCGAAATCGTCGATGAAGCGACCGAGGACGAAGTCAAATTCGTCGATCATGAGCGGTGCGTGACTACCGTCTTCACCCCCTCGACAGATTTCAGTATTCTGTGAGGTTCGGTACTTGCAATGATACGGGTTTAATATCTCCCCTATTCTCCCAACAGGAAGCATATCGGACGGCGGGGGGAAGCCAGTTCCGCTCCCGCCGTCCACGCATCAGAACGCCACCGTCAGCGATGCCGCGATGGTCGTGCCGACCTTATATCTGTTGTAGAACACCTTGTTGCCGTCCAGTTGCTGGACCTCCTGATATTTCCGGCCGGTGATGTTGCGCGCTTCGAACTTGAATTCGCTGTTGATCGCATTGAACAGCTTCACGCCCTGCCGCGCCACGAAGTCCAGCGTCAGGCCCGGTTTTTCCTTGATGTCCGGTTGCAGATTGGGGCCGCGGCTGGTGACGCGCGGGCTGGCATAGGTCAGCAAGAGCGTTTGCTGCGAAAGCCTGTCGGTATCCTCCAGCCCCAGTTGCAGGTTCACCAGATGATCCGACTGTCCCGTCATCGGCGCGCCGTCGACGAAATAGTCCGTCGCGGCGGGCAGCGGCCCGGTCGTGTAGCTATAGGGAATGGTCGTGTCGTCCGCACCAACCTTCAGCTTCGACTGGGTATAGGTATAGTTGCCGATCAGGACGACGCGGCGGCTCTGGAAGAAGGGCGAATTCCACCCGTCAAGCGGCAGATATTTCTGCGCCTCCAGCTCGAAACCGTAAAGCGTCGCTTCCGGCGCGTTGGCGAAGCTGGTCGTGACATCATATTTGTCGTTGATGGTGGTGTAGGTTTCGATCGGATTGTCGATCTTCTTGTAGAAGGCCGCCGCCGTCAGCCGCTCGTCGCGTCCCATATACCATTCGGCGCGGATATCCGCGTTCCACAGTTCGCTGTCCTGCAGGAAGGGATTGCCGCGATAGAAACGGTTGGCGTCGGTATCGACGAAAGGCTGCGCGATCAGTTCGCGGAACTGCGGCCGGGCGATGGTCTTGGAGCCGCTGAGGCGGAATTGCAGACCCTTGGAGGCCTCGAAGGTGATGGTCGCGGCGGGGAGCCAATATTCCTTGCGGATGCGGTTCACCGGCTCGGTGCCGGTGTTGTAGACATCCACGCCGGTGACGGACTGGTTGCCCTTTTCAAAGCGTACACCCCCATCGATCGACAGGCCCGGCACGATTTCCGCCCGCACCTGCCCATAGCCCGCATGGACCCGCATCGCCGCCTCATAGACCGGATAATTGCCGGAAAAATCCAGCAGCGTCAGGTCGAAGAGCTGGATCGTCGCGTCCGACAGCAGATAGTCCGGCCGCTGCTGCTGCACCGGGATCGGCAGGTTGGTCGCATCGAAATGCAGCTCATAGCGGGACGAGGTGCGCTTCGTGTCGCTGAAGGCATAGCCCGCCGTCAGCGTCAGCGCGGGCGAAACCTTGTAGCTCAGGTCCGCGCCCGCCGACCACAGATCCTCATTGAGGTCGCTGAAGGTGATCGACGCATCACCGCGCTGGCGGTTGAGCGCATTGATGAAGCGGTCGCCCACCGGGTCAACAGTCAGGTCGCGGTTGCTCCGCACATAGACGAACTCGCGCTCATAGGGCGCCTCGCGCTGCGAATTGGCATAGCCGCCGCGCAGGTCGAGGCTGAGACCGTTGCCCAGCTTGAACTCCCCGACCAGTTGCGTGTCGATCAACTGCCGCTCATACCAGGCGGTGTTCTGGTGCATGTAATCCGCGCCCGCGATCGCGCCGTCATTCTGGCCGATCGAAAGCGCGCCGCGCTTCAGCGTGTCGCGGATATAGAGGTTGGTCCAGCGGATCTTCTGCTCGCCCAGTTCCAGCCCGACGCCCAGCAGGCCGTTGACCGTCACTTCATTGTCGGTGGTGATCTGGTGGTATGTCTTGCCCGCCGGCTGCGTCAGGTCGATGGACGCCTGCTGCAACGCGTCGCGCGTCCGCCATTTATTGCTGTAGGACATGGTGGCGATGACGCCCAGCCGCCCGTCGCTGCCCACATCGACGGCCGTGCCGCCATTGATAGAGCCCGAGAAGTTGAACGGCAGGCTGTTCGTCCGTTGCAACACGGACGTCTTGGCGTTCAGGAACTGCATGGAAATGTCCTGAAGATCGCCGCGCTCCATATTGGAGAAGGGCACGCCGCTCTTGAGCGCTTGGCGTAGCAGCGGCGGCACATCGCGCGATCCGTCGTCGAAGCCGGTCCAGTCCGATTTGGCGCCATAATAGCTATAGCCCGTCTGACCGGATGTTTCGGTATTGGCGGAACTGCCGACGCCGATTTCCAGATAGCTTTCGCTCGGGATCGCCTTGGTCGTCAGGTTGATGACGCCGCCGCCGAACTCGCCGGGGAAGTTGGGGGAAAAGCTCTTCTGCACCATCGTCGAGGCGATCACGCTGGTGGGGAAAATGTCGAGCGGCACCACGCGCTTGAGCGGTTCGGGGCTGGGCAGCGGCGAACCGTTGAGCAGCGCCAGCGAATAGCGGTCGCCCAAGCCGCGCACATAGACATAGCCGCCCGACACGACCGACAGGCCGGTGACGCGCTGGAGCGATCCGGCGATATCGCCTTCGCCCGTGCGTTTGATGTCAGCGGCGGACAGCACGTTCACCACCTGCGGCGCGGCCTGCGACACGTTGCTGGTGCGGCGGCCGGTGACGATGATGTCCGAACCGGGGATGGAAACATCCACCCGGCCCGCCTCGGCATCGGCTTTTTCGCGAGCGCTGGGCGTTCCGGGCCCGGTGGAAGGCGCGGTATCGGTTTCAGTCTGGGCCATCGCCATCGGGGCGACCAGCGCAGAGGAAATCAGGAACAGGCGCGCCAGATTGAGCGGCTTCGACATGCGGTTGTCCCCCTCTTGGGAAAATATCTGCAAATAAGGCGGGGAAGCGCCTCGGCACGCTCCCCCGCCCCTGTTGGTTTCAGGATGGATCAGGTGGTCGGGATCGCGGTGCAGGCGCCGCTGGACGTGCCGAAACTCGCGCTCACCGAATTACATGTCCAACCGGCATACCAGGTGTCGTTGCTGTCCTTGACCGCGCCGATATAGTTGGTGGTCGTGAACGCGGCGTCGATCGTCTTGGGGTCGATCGCGGTGACGGCGGTTTCGGTTGCGCCGTTGATGAACAGGCTGGTCAGCGACGGCGTGTATGCGAAGCTGCTGTTCGCGCCAGCCGTGAAGATCGACTGGACCAGCGCATCAGTGACACCCGTGCCGGTGCCCTTGAACGGCGTCGCATTGCACTGCATCACGACGGACAGGTAACGGGGCTTGCCCGCATCCTCCAGCGCGCTGTCGGCGTCGCGGACCGCCGCCGCGCCGTTGATACGCAGGCAGCTTTGTTCCGGACTGACGATGATGCCGTTGATGAGCGCCAGATCGGCGCCGCCGCGCAGCAGCATCGACGCGCCATCGTCGCCGGTGTTCGACCGCTGGATATGGGTGAAGTTGGCGACCTTCAGATACTGGCGGGGCAGCGCGTCCTCGCTGGCGTTGCTGGCGGTCGTCGAACCGTTGGAGTCCGTTTCGAGGAAGGTGTCGCCGATATTGGCGTTAGCCCTCTGGGCGGAAATGATGAACTGGGCCGTGCCGCGGAAGCCGACATCGGTATCCAGATTGTCGTCCTCATTGCCGGTGAAGACCAGATATTTAAGGTGCGTCGACCCGCCGAAGATTTCGATGCCGTCGTCGGAGCTGTTGTGCACCTGGATATGGTCGATCTGCGTGCCGGTGCCGACGCCCGAGGGGGTGAGGCCCTGCAATTCCTTGCCGTCCGACAGGACGAAGCCGGAATAGCGGATCTGCACATAGCTCATGCGGCCCGAATTGTCGGCGTCATTGGCGCCGCCATAGATCGCCCCGCTCGTCCCTTCCGTATCGCGTTCGCACGCCACCGTGCCGGGCGCAGCGCCGCCGGCGGCGCAATCGGTGATCTTCGCGCGGCCCAGCAGCACGATGCCGCCCCACTGTCCCGACGACTGATCGTTCGCGTTGCCCAACACATTTTCACGGCTGGTGAAGACGATGGGCTGCGACGCCGTGCCGACCGCATTGATGCGGTTGCCGCGATTGACGGCCAGGAACGCGCTACCGGTATTGGCAAAGACGACCACGCCCGGATCGATCGAAAGCGTGACGTCCAGATTGTTGCTGGAAGCGCCCTGGTCCGTGCCGACATCGACGCGGCCGGGCAGCGAATAGATCACGCCTGCGACCTTCGGGACGGTAACGGAAGAGCGGAAGCGCGTGGGGAAAGAACAGTTGAGCCAGGTGTTCCCGCTCTTATCGGAAATTTCCCCGATCTTGGTGAACTGATCCGAACCAGTCAGCGTCGGGCAATCGGACGCGGGCGTCACGCCGGTCGGCGTGGGGGTGGGCGTCGGCGTGGGGGTCGGTGTCGGCGTGGGCGAGGGAATGACGATCGTGCCTTCGCCGGGCGAGGCGATGTCGTCGGCGCCGCAAGCGCCCAGCGCCGCGCAGGCGCAGCTCGCCATCAGGATGGTGTGAATACGGTTGATCTTGGCCATGTCGTCTCCGCTCCGGCGTCTGCCGGTTTATGTTGCAATGCGGAGCGCAGGGGATTTTCGAATCGGACAACGCCCCCTGTCGCCCTCGAAGGCGGCAGCTAGGCGCGTCGGATGACAGGGACATTTTGATTTGATGACGAAACGGCGTCTTTGAAATGACAGTTCGATGACCAGCCACCCGCCGGAACGGAAATGGGAGCCATTCCCGAAGGAAACGGCTCCCATCGACAGGGCGCGATTTTTAACCGCCGTTCAACGCATGGCGTAGCTCGCCTGCAACTTGCCCAGTGCGCGCCGGGCGATGTCGCGTGAGGATTCCTCATTGCCGTTCGCCAGGACCAGCAGCGATTCGGGCGCAAACCGCGCCGCCTTATAGGCATCGCGCGCATCGCCCATGCGGCCCATACCGGCATAGGCATTACCCAGATTGATGAGCCGGGCGGGATCGTTCGCGCCATCGGGCATCGGAGTCTTCAGTTTGTTCGCAGCCTTCTGGAAATCGCCCGACATCAGCGCATTGGCGGCCAGCCCGCCGTCGGGCACGCCGACGACCACAACCTCATCGGGCACCGCGAGCGCGATACCCGGCGCCGTGGCGGCCAGCGCGAGTCCGATTACCGCAGCGACCTTCAGCATCTCTATTCTCCCAAAAAAACTTTCCATCATAGCCGGAATTATTTCACCTTCATGACGTCCGGGCAATAGTGTGCGAGATACCGAAAAAGCATTTTTATATGTTTAATTACAGAGATTTATAATTATTTCTTCAATATGTCATAAAAGTGTAATCGAATAGATTCGCCTTTTTACTCCCGATTCGAATCGGGAACGCACATGTAAATGAACCGCCCGGACCGAGCATCCAGACAGTCGAAACAACAGGAAATGGGAATAGTCCGGAGGGTTCTGTTGCCCGGCCCCTCCGGCGGCCGCTGAATTCCCTTCTGTTGCCCGGTGGGTTCAACCGCGTTCCTTTTGGGTAATGTCAGGCCGTGAGGCCATCAATTACGCAGCAAGAGCAAGAGCCTCGTTATCGTTGGCACTTGTGAGTTTTGAACATTTTTACGGCGTACTCAGGCCGGGTGAAGGCATTCGCTTTTCAACACACGTCGATCCTAGTTCGGCCCCGTCAGACACCCCGTCCAGCCCTTTCAAAGGCCACCGGGATATGTGGTGGAGCCGCCGGGTACTGCCCCCGGGTCCGCTGCGCCTATTGCACGACACGATTTATCACCATAGCCGGGCGAACCCGGCACGTCCTATATGGAGCGCGCCGGCCGCTTTATCAAGCGGTCCAGCAGGCAGCCATGCAGGAGAAGGCAAAGATATGTGTATCATGGCGATGGCTTGGCACGCGCATCCGCGTTGGCGATTGCTGCTGGTCGGCAATCGCGACGAACTGCACGCCCGTCCCGCCGCGCCACTTGCCCGCTGGGACGAGCCGGACCATCTGATTGCAGGACGCGACCTGCAATCGGGCGGCACATGGCTGGGCGTGTCGGAACAGGGGCGCTGCGCCATCGTCACCAACCGCCGGGGCTATGGCCTGCCCGATCCCGCCAAAGCCTCTCGCGGCGCGCTGGTGACGGATCTGCTTCGTGGCGAGGGCGCCTATGCCGCCCCGGATCGCGCTCCGATGGATGATTTCAACCCCTTCAACCTGATCCTGATCGACCGCGAACAGGCTCATTTCCTCACCAACCGCCCGCATCCGCTGTGCACAACGCTGACACACGGCCTTTACGGCCTGTCCAACGGCGCGCTGGACGACCCATGGCCCAAGACGCTGGCGCTCAAGGCCGCGCTGCTGGACTGGCTGATGACGGAGGCCGACGATCCTGCCGTCCTGATGGATGCCCTTCGTTCCGAAACCCTGCTTGATGCCGGCATCGCGCCGGAAATTCCATCCGATGCGCCGGACGAAGCCGCCGTCTCGCCCATTTTCATCCGCAACCCCGTCTATGGCACGCGATGCAGCAGCCTGATCGCAATCGACGGGGAAGGCCGGGGAACCATCATGGAGCGCCGCTTCGACGCCGCCGGCGGGGTGACGGGCGAAAGCAGCTTCGCCTTTTCTTGGCCTCAACCCATGGCATGAACGAATCAAGGATCGCGGCATTTCCGCCCCTTGCCGGAACAGCCCGCTTCCCCCCGCGCCCGTCCCGCGCTAAAGCCCTTGTCCCATGATCCTCGTCATCGACAATTACGACAGCTTCACCTGGAACCTTGTCCATTATCTGATGGAACTGGGCGCGGAGGTGGAGGTCGTCCGCAACGACGCCATGTCCGCCGGGCAAGCGCTGTCCACCGGCGCGCGCGCCTTTCTGCTCTCGCCCGGCCCCTGCACGCCCAATGAGGCGGGCGTCAGCCTCGACCTCGTCGCCGCCTGCGCCGATGCGGGCGCGCCGCTGTTGGGCGTGTGCCTGGGCCATCAGGCGATCGGCCAGTATTTCGGCGGCAAGGTGGTGCGCGGCGGCCTTATGCACGGCAAGACATCGCCCGTCCGCCACGACGGCACCGGCTTGTTCCAGGGGCTGCCTTCGCCTTTCACTGCGACCCGCTATCATTCGCTGATCGTGGAGGACATTCCCGACAGCCTCATCGTAAACGCGACCAGCGAGGACGGCTCGGTCATGGGCTTCCGCCACCGGACGCTCCCCATCCATTCGGTGCAGTTCCACCCGGAAAGCATCGCCACGGAATATGGGCATGATATGCTGGCGAACTTCCTCCGCATCGCGGGCCTCCCGGTCAAGGAACGCGAAGCGGCCTGACGCTGGTTTGCGGGCTATCGCAACGTTTGTGCAGGATCGCCGAATGGCGAGCCTTACACGACATATGTGACCTTAAGTGTTAGTCATACTCGACTCACAGGGCATCGGGCGATTAAGGCGGCAGGGTCATGACCAACCTGCCCGATCCCGCCGCCCCACTGAACGCAGAAGAGGCCGCCCGCGCCTTCGCCATGCTGTTCGATGCCGATTTGCCCGAAGCGGAGATCGCCGCCTTCCTGATCGTCATGGCCGAACGCGGCGAAACCGCCATAGAGATCGCTGCCGCCGCCCGCGCCATGCGCGCGCGCATGATCCCGATCGATGCCCCCTCCGGAGCCATTGATGTTTGCGGCACGGGAGGCGACGGGCATCATACGCTCAACGTCTCGACCGCGGTCAGCCTGGTCGTCGCGGCCGCAGGCGTTCCGGTTGCCAAGCACGGCAACCGCGCCGCATCCTCCAAGGCGGGAGCCGCCGACACGCTCGAAGCACTCGGCCTCGATCTCGACCGGATCGCCGAAAGCGCGCAAGCCACCCTCGCCGACCTCGGCATCTGCTTCCTCTTCGCGCAGAAGCATCATCCGGCACTCAAGCGGCTCGGTCCCATCCGCAAGTCCATCGGCCGCCGCACCATCTTCAACCTTATGGGTCCGCTCGCCAATCCGGCCAATGTCCGCCGCCAGCTCGTCGGCATCGCGCGGCCCGCCTATGTCCCCATCTATGCCCAGGCGCTGGCCCAGATCGGCGTCGACCGCGCCATGATCGTCTCGGGCGACGAAGGGCTGGACGAACTCTCGCTCGCCGGCGGAAATGACGTGGCGGAAGTCACCGGCAACGGCATCGTCGCCATGCGCCGCCTCTCCGCCGCCGACGCCGGCTTGCCCACCCATCCGGTCGACGCCATTCGCGGCGGATCGCCGCAGCACAACGCCGCCGCCCTGCGCGCCTTGCTACAGGGCGAGCCGGGGCCTTATCGCGATGCGGTGCTCCTGAACGCCGCCGCCGCCCTTGTCGTCGCGGGAGCCGTCCCCGATGTGAGGGAAGGGGTCGAGGAAGCCGCCGAAACCATCGACCGGGGCCTTGCCAACGCGCTCCTCAATTGCTGGATAGCCTATAAATGACCAACAAGCTGATCGAGATCTGCGAAACGAAGCGCCATGAAGTCGCCGCCCGCAAGGCCGCGATGACCGTCTCCACGCTCCATGCCCGCGCCGCCGAGCAGACACCGCCGCGCGGCTTCCGCAAGGCATTGGACGATGCCGCCCGCTCCGGCTTCGGCCTGATCGCGGAGATCAAGAAGGCCAGTCCTTCCAAGGGTTTAATCCGCACCGACTTCGATCCCCCCGCCCATGCCCAGGCTTATGCGGCAGGCGGTGCGGCCTGTCTGTCGGTCCTGACCGACCATTCCTATTTCCAAGGGCATGAAGATTTTTTGATGGCCGCTCGTTCGGCCTGTGCCCTGCCCGTCATCCGCAAGGACTTCCTCGTCGATCCGTGGCAGGTTCTGGAAAGCCGCTCCATCGGCGCGGACGCTATCCTCATCATCGTCGCCGCGCTCGAGGACAGTCAGATGGCGGAAATAGAGGATGCCGCCATTGGCCTTGGCATGGACGCTCTGATCGAAGTGCATGACGCGCATGAACTGGAGCGCGCCCTGAAGCTGCAATCCCGCCTGATCGGCGTCAACAACCGCGACCTGCGCGATTTTACCGTCGATTTCGCCCGCACCTATGAACTGGTGGACAAGGCGCCCAAAGGCTGCACCTTCGTCGCTGAAAGCGGCCTTGGTAGTCACGCCGACCTGCTAACGATGGCCGACCATGGGGTGTGCTGTTTCCTCGTCGGGGAATCGCTCATGCGACAGGCCGATCTGGAAGCGGCCACCCACAATCTGCTGACCGGCGAATGACCGGCGGCCTCACCCATCTGGATGAGGACGGATCGGCGCGCATGGTCGACGTGTCGAACAAGGCCGCCACCGCTCGCCAGGCCGTCGCCACCGGGCGCATCACGATGAATCGGGACGCCGCCGCCGCCATCGCCGCCGGTCAGGTAAAGAAGGGCGACGTGCTCGCCGTCGCGCGCATCGCTGGGATCATGGCGGCAAAGCGGACGTCCGATCTCATCCCGCTCTGCCATCCCCTGCCGCTCAGTTCCGTGACGGTCGATCTCAACCTCGACGAAGAGGGTGTAACCGTGACGGTCGCCGCCCGGACGGCTGGCCAGACCGGCGTGGAGATGGAAGCCCTGACCGGGGCCTCTGTCGCCTTGCTCACCATTTACGACATGGCGAAGGCGCTGGACAAGGCCATGGTCATTGATGGCGTGCGCCTGCTTTCCAAGACGGGCGGCAAGTCAGGCGACTGGCACGCGCCGGCGTCATGAGCCTCCTCCCCGTATCGGAAGCGCAGGCGCGACTGTTCGCGCTGACCCCGCCCCTTCCGGTGGAAGAGGTTCCAGTCACATCTTGCGCCGGCCGCTGGCTGGCGCAGGACATCGCGGCCCATCGCGATCAACCTTGGGCCGATCTTTCCGCGATGGACGGCTATGCTGTGCGCGCGGCAGAATGGCCCGGACCATGGCGCGTGACCGACGCCAGCACCGCGGGTGGCTATCTGCCTACTGCGTTGGCACAAAGCGAGGCCTGCCGCATCTTCACCGGTGCGCCGCTCCCTCCGGGAGCTGACGCCATTCTCATTCAGGAGAATGCGGAACTGACCGGCGATGTGCTGCGCGGCGTGGACAAACCATTGACGCCAGGTCTGCATGTCCGCGCGACTGCGTCGGATTTTCACATCCATCAAACATTGCTTGCGGGCGGGGCGCAATTGAACGCTGCGAAGATCGCCCTTGCCGTCCTTGCAGGGCACGGAACCCTTCCGGTTCGCAAGCGCCCTACCATAGCCATATTATCGACGGGCAATGAACTCGTGGCGCCCGGCGAGTCTGCGCCTCCCGGCAAGCTTCCTTCATCCAATGCCCCGATGCTGATGGCAATGCTCGGCACCGTGCCTTGCGACATCCTCGATCTGGGAATAGTTCCAGATGATCTCGAAACCATGATACAAGCCTTTGAAAAGGCTAAAATGGCTGACATAATTTTATCGACGGGGGGCGCATCTGTCGGTGATCATGATCTGGTTCGTCCCGCCTTTACCCAGGCGGGCGGATCGCTGGACTTCTGGAAAATCCGCATGCGTCCCGGAAAACCGCTCATGGCAGGAAAGCTGGGGCATTCTGCTTTTCTCGGTCTACCGGGCAATCCGGTTTCCGCCTTCGTAACTGCCATGTTGTTCCTGTTGCCACTGGCCCGCCATATGGGAGGAGCCGCATCGCCCCTCCCCGTCCTGGCCAGTGCCCGCCTTGCCGCGCCCCTGCCGGCTACCGGAGAACGGGACGACTATCTACGCGCCTTTCGGGCCGAAGGAGGAATCGTTTCCGTGACGTCGCAGGATAGCGCGGCGACGGCTGCAATGGCGCGTGCGGACTGCCTGATCCTGCGTCGCGCGCATTCCGCTCCGGCCAAGACCGGCGATATCGTCGATATTCTTCCCATCCCGGCATAGAAATAGAAAGGGGCCGCATCGCGACCCCTTCCAAAAGACATATCAACTTCTGTCAGCGCTGCTGCTTGCCGGGATTGGAGTCCTTGCGGCGCTCATCGCCCATCTGGCCCTGCTTATTCTCCTGCTGCTGCTGACGTCCGCCTTGCTGTTCGCGGCGCGGCTGTTGTTTGTCCTGATCGTTCTGGTTGGGCATGGTCACTCTCCTAACCTCTCCACCTGAAGGGGTAGCCTGACAACGGCCCGTCCCACTCACCGTTCCGCGCAAATGCGACCAACGGTTAACCGCTTGACTTGCCCCCTTCCGTTTCCTATGCGTTCTCCATCCGTTCCATTGGAGATCGCAGGCATGTTGACGCCCAAACAGCAACAGTTGCTGAGCTTCATCCAGACCCGCCTGGAAGAGCGCGGCGTATCCCCCTCATTTGAAGAGATGAAGGACGCGCTCGACCTGCGATCCAAATCGGGCATCCACCGCCTCATCAATGCGCTGGAGGAACGCGGCTTCATCCGGCGCCTGCCCAATCGCGCGCGGGCTTTGGAAGTGCTGAAATTGCCGGACGCCATGCATCGCCTGCCAAAGGAGATGCCTGCCGCCACGTCGCAAGCGCCCGTCAGCTTGCCCATCGCCGCTAATGACATCATCGAAATCCCTCTGCATGGACGGATCGCAGCGGGCGTTCCCATCGAGGCGCTGGAGGGGCAGAATATGCTTTCCGTTCCGGCGGCTCTGCTAGGCGCGGGTGACCATTATGCGCTGGAGGTAGCGGGCGATTCCATGGTCGATGCCGGTATTCTCGATGGCGATTTCGCGCTGATCCAGAAAACCGACGTAGCGCGGGAAGGCCAGATAGTGGTCGCCCTCATCGACGACAATGAAGCCACGCTCAAATATTTCCGCCGCGACGGCAAAAGGGTGAGACTTGATCCCGCCAACAGCGCTTATGAGCCTCAGCTATACGATCCCACACAGGTTCGCATTCAAGGCAAGCTGGCCGGGTTGCTGCGCCGATATAGTTGAAGCATCGCGCGAAGGATCAGGGCTACTTTTCAGTAACCCAGGCGGCGAAACAGAATGAGAGCGCACGGCCTGCATCAGATCTAACGCGATCTGCTGTGATCGGTGCGTCCGCGGCGCGGCATCCAGGGATGGGCGTCATGCGGGCTATGGACAGAGCGAATCGTCCCATTCTCCAGATTGATGGCGAGACCACCTCTCGCCGCTAACATAGAGCGATCCACCTTCAGCCACCTGGGTCGGCACCATTGAGGCAAGCGACGGTCACTGACGACGATATCGGCCCATTGGCAATCGCGCATGAAGGCTTTTCTTTCGACAAACATGCGGCTGCGAGTGACAAGCAACCGCCAGGATCTGCCTCCCCTGTCCAACAGGACCGAACACAGATCCGCGGAGCAGCGTGCCTGCGGCAGACTGGCCAGGGATTCGAGAGTTCCATCATAGCCCGCACTTTCCGTCAGGGCATCGCGCACATATTCACCCGCCCTGTCCCGCAGCAAAGCCATGCCATCCCCCTCGGTTCGCAAGGCGACATGGCGGCCATCGCCGGTGATCAATATGTCGGGCGGAGGATTGAGCAAAATCGCCAGGAGCCCGATTCCAACGGGCGCCAACCCCCACCAGCGCCATGCGCTTCGCCACAGCAGACACCACAACCCGCCCATCACCATTACGGCAAAGACCCAGTTCGGCAGCGCCGGTCCCAGCGCCACGGCCATGGGACTTCCTCCGACGCCATGGGCAATCAACAGCAAGAAATCCAAGGCCTTGCCAGTCGCCCACCACGCCGGAGCACCCAGACCCAGCAGATCCAGCAGAAGCGCCAAGGCCTCCAGCGGCATCACCACAAAGGTCGTAAGCGGGATCGCGATGATATTGGCGAATGCGCCCAACATACCCGCCTTGTGAAAATGGAAGAAAGCGATCGGCGCCAACACCAGTTCGACCGCAAAGCCTGTCATCAACAAGACCGCGACCGAACGCCCGAACTTGCGCCAGCCATTTTCATCGCGCGCCGCAGCGAAAGCGCGAAATCGCGGGTGCTCCGACAAGGCGATAATTGCGATCACGGCGCCGAAACTCATCTGGAAACTCGGCCCGACCAGTGCTTCGGGCCACAGGCACAGCACGATCAGCGCTCCCGTCGCCACGAGCCGCAAGGTGATGGCGTCCCGCCCCAGCGCCAGACCGCCTAGCACGAGCAGCGCGGCGATGCAGGAGCGCACGGTCGGAACCTCCGCGCCCGTCAGCAAGGTATAGCCGATCCCCGCCAACGCCCCGCCCGTCGCCGCGATCAGCATCAAAGGCCAATTCAGCGCCGCCCGGCGACTGATCGCCATCGTCCGCATGAGCAGGAAGATGACCGCGCCGATCAAAGCCGTCACATGCAGTCCGCTGATGGACAACAGATGCGCGAGGCCACTGCGCCGCATCGCTTCCGCATCGTCCTCCGCAATCGCGCCCTGATCGCCGGTGGCGAGCGCGGCGGCAATGCCTCCCGCCGGCCCTTTCAGCCGATCGAGAATATGCGAGAACAGGCGATTCCTCATGTCAGGCCCACCCGTCGCGGGCGCGATGACGGCGATGGGCGGCAAGGCGCGTCCCGTTGCCCCTATCCCCTGAAAATAAGCCCGCGCGGCAAAATCATAGCCGCCCGGCAAGCTGGGTGGCGCCGGCGGCATCAACCGCACACGGAAGCGAACAGTTGCTCCTCGATCTATGGCGGGCGACATATCCGCCTCCCGCACATTCACCCGCACCAGGGATGGAAGCTCCGGCGCGCCTACCGGCCGCAGCAGCAAGCGAACCATGTCTTTCGAAGGAACGGGACTCACCGACCGGACTTCGCCCGTAAGCACCGCGAATGTGGCGCGCTGCAACGGCGGCTCTCCCACCAGCGCCGACTTGCCCCAAATGAGCAGGCAACCCAGACAGGCGAGTATCCCCGCCGAAACCGCCATCCTCCTTACGCGACCTCCTGTCGGCAGCAAGACAGCGGCGCTGGCCAGAGCCAGGGTGACACAGCAAAAAGCGAGCCACGCCCACCGATGGGGTAAAGCAAACCAGGTCGCGATCCCGATTCCCAATCCCACCGGAACCCAGAGCGGGATTTGCTCCCTTTCCTTTTCCAGCCATTGTTCCAATGAAAAAGCCAAGGCCTGACGCCACGCCTTCCCCTTCTCCCGAACGGAAGTTTGTGGAGACTCAAAAGCCATGCTAGGGGGCGTCGCGTTCATGAATAGGCAGGGCGAATGTCAGGGAATTCTTCGGTGAGTGCAACGGGAATGAACAAGCAGGTGGTGACCCGTTTTGCCCCGTCCCCCACCGGCTTTCTCCACATCGGCGGCGCCCGCACCGCGCTTTTCAACTGGCTGTTCGCGCGGCACCATGGCGGCAAGTTCCTGCTCCGCATCGAAGATACGGACCGGACCCGTTCCACCGAGGAAGCAGTGGCCGCGATTTTCGACGGCCTGGAATGGCTCGGCCTTGGCGGCGACGAGCCTGCGGTCTTTCAGTTCGGGCGCTCGGCGCGCCATGCGGAAGTCGCCAATCAGATGCTGGCGAACGGCCATGCCTATCGCTGCTATGCGACGCCCGAAGAACTGGCGGAACTGCGCGAGCAGCAGCGCGCCGCGAAGCAACCGATGCGCTATGACGGCCGCTGGCGGGACCGTGCCTCGTCCGAGGCGCCCGCAGACGCGCCCTTCGTCATCCGGCTGAAGGCGCCGCGCGAAGGCGAAACGGTGATCGAGGATGCGGTGCAAGGCCGTGTCGTGGTCCAGAATGCGGAACTGGACGACATGATCCTGCTCCGCTCCGATGGCACGCCCACCTATATGCTGGCTGTTGTCGTGGATGACAACGACATGGGCGTCACCCATGTCATTCGCGGTGACGACCATCTGAACAATGCCTTCCGTCAACTAGGCATTATCAAAGCGATGGGCTGGGAAGAGCCGGTCTATGCCCACATCCCCCTGATCCACGGGTCGGACGGGGCGAAGCTTTCCAAGCGCCATGGGGCGCTGGGGGTCGATGCCTATCGCGACGAAATGGGAATGCTGCCCGAAGCGGTGCTCAACTATCTGCTCCGGCTGGGTTGGGGCCATGGGGACGAGGAAATCATCTCCATCGCACGCGCCATCGAACTGTTCGATATTTCGGGCGTGGGCCGCTCGCCTTCACGCTTCGACATTAAGAAGCTGGAGAATCTCAATGGCCACTATCTGCGGGAGGCCGACGATGCGCGGTTGGCGGCGCTGGTCGCCCCGCGCGTCGCAGCGCGGCTGGGCCAGCCCCTCCCCGCCGACGCGGGCGCGCTGTTGACGCAGGCGATGCCTTCGCTAAAGCCACGCGCGAAAACGCTTAATGAAATTGCGGAGGGGGCGGAATTCCTGTTCAAAAATTGCCCGCTGGATTTTGACGAAAAGGCCCTCGCTCTGCTAGACGACTCGGCGCGCGCGTTGCTGGCAAGCACAGCTGACGCTCTTTCTGCCGTTCAGCCCTGGACGGTCGAAGCGATCGAAGACGTCATACGCCGCGTGGCAGAGGATGCGGGCCTGGGCCTCGGCAAGGTAGCGCAGCCCTTGAGGGCGGCGTTGACCGGCCGGACGGTTTCGCCCGGAATTTTCGATGTCCTTTTCCTTCTGGGAAAAGAAGAAAGCTTGGGTCGGTTGATGGATGTGGGGCACGCATCGGTCGGCTGACAGTTAAGGAGAACATGAATGTCCGATAAAAATGCCACTTTGACCATCGGGGAAGAGACAAAGGACTACGCCGTTCTGGATGGCACGGTCGGCCCGCAGGTCATCGACGTGCGTAAGCTCTACGCCAACACCGGCATGTTCACCTACGACCCTGGCTTCACCTCCACCGCGAGTTGCGAATCGGGCCTGACCTATATCGATGGCGACGAAGGCGTGCTGCTGCACCGCGGCTACCCCATCGGCCAGTTGGCCGAACAGTCCAGCTTCATGGAAGTCAGCTATCTGCTGCTGAACGGCGAACTGCCCTCGAAACAGCAACTGGACGACTTCACCCGCACCATTACCCGCCACACGATGGTGAATGAACAACTCACCGCTTTCTATCGCGGTTTCCGTCGCGACGCTCACCCCATGGCCATCATGTGCGGCGTTGTCGGCGCGCTGTCGGCCTTCTACCATGACTCGACCGATATCAACGATCCTGAACAGCGCAAGATCGCCAGCCACCGCCTGATTGCCAAGATGCCGACCATCGCGGCCATGGCCTATAAATATTCGGTGGGTCAGCCCTTCGTCTATCCGCGCAACGATCTCAGCTATACCGCCAATTTCCTACGTATGACCTTTTCCGTTCCGGCCGAGGAATATGAGCCGGACCCGGTGATCGTTGACGCGATGGACAAGATCTTCATTCTTCACGCCGACCATGAACAGAACGCATCGACCTCAACCGTGCGTCTGGCGGGTTCTTCGGGCGCCAATCCTTTCGCCTGCATCGCGGCAGGCATCGCCTGCCTGTGGGGTCCGGCGCATGGGGGCGCCAACGAAGCCGCGCTCAACATGTTGCGGGAAATCGGCACGGTCGATCGCATTCCGGAATATATCGCTCGCGCCAAGAACAAAGACGATCCGTTCCGCCTGATGGGCTTTGGTCATCGCGTCTACAAGAATTACGACCCGCGCGCGACCGTGATGCAGAAAACCGCGAAGGACGTTCTGGAAAAGCTGGGCGTCGACGATCCGGTCTTCGACGTTGCGAAGGAACTGGAGCATATCGCGCTCAACGATCCCTATTTCATCGAAAAGAAGCTCTATCCCAATGTGGATTTCTATTCGGGCGTGATCCTGTCCGCCATCGGCTTCCCGACCGAAATGTTCACCGTTCTGTTCGCTCTTGCCCGCACCGTCGGCTGGGTCGCGCAGTGGAACGAAATGATCTCCGACCCCGCGCAGAAGATTGGCCGCCCACGTCAGCTCTACACCGGCCCGACGCAGCGCGATTACGTCCCGGTCGGCAAACGCTGATCCGCGTCAGGAATGAAGAAAGGCGGCGCCGGTTCAGGCGCCGTTTTTTTTGCTTCATACAGGAATTATGGTCTGCGAAGCCCCTTGCCCGTTTCCACGATCAGATTTCGCTTTTGTTACTCATCAACCGAATGGGGCTTCGCGGACATTCGCCTCGGTGGGATCATCGCTATCCTAGACGGATATGTCCGCTTCCACGGCCTGATCGAGCGGCAACCTCAAGATAAAGCACGCCCCCTGTCCCTCCTCCCCTTCGATGCGAATGTCGCCACCCATCGCCCGGGCCAGCCTGCGCGAGATATAGAGGCCTAGACCGCTGCCGCCCTGATCGTCGCGGCCCAGACGTTCGAACTTCTCGAAGATCCGCTCGCGATCCTCCGTCGCGATGCCCGGGCCCTGATCCGTCACGAAAATGCGTGACTGGCCATCTTCCTGTTCCGTTTCGACCCGCACGACCGAGCCTTCCGGGCCATAGCGAATTGCGTTACCGATCAGGTTGACAAGAATCTGCAACACCCGGCGAAACTCGCCATTGGCGGGCACATGCTGCTCTGTCGCGGGAGCCATGATGCTGATCTGCCGGTCGAGCGCCTTCACGCTCAACAGTCCCGCCGCACGCCGGCCCACATCTGCCAGATCAATCGCTTCCAAAACAACGGTGAAATCGGGACGGTCTATCGCCTGCAGATCGGCAAGATCGTCTACCAGAGCCATCAAATGCCGTCCTGCCGATGCGATGTCCTGTGCATAGCCCGCATAATCGGGACGCAATGGCCCTTCCAACTGGGCGCTGATCGTATCTGCATTGGCGATGATCCGCCCCAGCGGCTGGCGAAGCGAGCGATCCAGCCTCTTGCCGAAAGCAAGGGGGTCGAGAACGGCAGGCGCTGCGATCTCCGGCACCGGCACCGCCAGATCAAGTGCAAAGGCCTTCCCTCGATATCCCAATAATTGCCCGGTCAGGTCGAAAAGCGGGAAGCCGGAAAGATGAAAACGCTTGGCCGGATCGGCGGTCAGGCAGGCAAGCTGGTTACGAAACGCCCGGCGCTGCGTGAAACCGCGCAGGATGGCCATGTCGCCGTCCTCGTCCGGCTGTAGCTGGAAATAGCTGGAAAAGGGGCTGCCTGGCACAGGCGGCTGCAACGGCAAGACCCCGTCAGGATCGCCACCCTCCAGAACCATCTGGAACCGCAATTGCGTATCCACCTGCCAGCTCCAGCCGTCCGATACAGCGGCAAGGTCGGCTTCCAGCAGGCTGCTGTTGTTCCGCAAAAGCGGAATGGGACGTTCCTGCCAGTCGATCACGGACAAATGAACGGCTTTCCCATCCGGCCGCGCCCGCACCCACATATCGATATCGCACTGGTCGGATGCGGCTACCACCGGGCGGGACACGATAATGCCCAGCCGAATCGCCAATCGCGCGACCGCGGCCAGTTGAGGGATGGCGAGACGCTCCCCCAAATCCCCGCCCGTTTCGCGCTGGAGCGCCAATAAGGGTTCGTCGGCACTAAGCAAAAGGCCCTCAGCCGATACCGATGCCTGAATGATGGCGGAGTGCACCGGCATGTTCATCCCGCCGTCACCCGGCGCAGATGATCGAGCTTGGCGCGAAAAGCCGCTGGCGTGCGTAGCGCGCTGACGGTCGCGTCGGCCTGCACGGCATGGAGCGATTGGTAACGCTCCGCCTGCACGACGATTGCCGCGTCGGTAAGGGACGGCCGGACGGGGCGCAGTGCTAGAAGAAGGTGAACATAATCCGAATCCGATCCGCCCAGCGTCCGATTCAGGGCCGCGACCTGATCCATGGGGCCGAACAGCAGGACATCCGCGAGTTGTGCGCTCTCCATCCGTAATCGGCGTGCTGCCAGCGCAATGAAGATCAGGAATTGGCGTTGCGACAGCGCCAACGCCAGCAGTTCTGGTGCATCGGCCCGATCGCCGAGTTGCCGGACGACCACGTCGGCGATGGGAATGGGACCGGCCGCCTCCTCATGCCGGCGCAGCAGGACTTCGCCGGCCCGTTCAAAGGCGGCAATGATGGCATCGTCCGATCCCGACACGCGCTGCACGATCGCTGCAAGACAGGCCGCCGCTGTCCAGACTAGCTCGGCAAAATATTCCGCCGGGACGTCCGGACGCAAAGGCTCGTCCTCTCCACCGGTCGTGAGCCATCGCCCTTCCGCCAGCGCCAGGGCGGAAAGGGCGTTTCCAATCGTCGGGTCATCCGCCGACAGGACAGATTCGGCCTCTCCATCCGCGCTTTCCCCTTCGGGACGACCGGACTGGCGCAGCAGCAGGCTAATCCCGGCCCGCATTTGCATATGCGCCAGCAGGGACGGCCCCAACATTGTGGGCTGCGCGCAAACGGTGGGCCAGCAAAGCGGATCGGGCCATTCGTCCAGCGCGGCGGCAATGGGCGCTTCATCCTGCAAGGCAGCGCGGAAGGCGATCTCTATAGCACGCAGGCAGCCCCCCAGATGACGCCGCGTCTCCGCGATCAGCGCATCATTGCGTTCCCGCCCGTCCAGAGGAAAGAGAAACGCCAGATCGATGGCATGACCGACGGGCACAGCGGACAGACCGGCCATAACCCTTGTCATCGGCCAGCAGTCCGCCAGGGTCGATCCAGCAAGGGTCGGATAGGCGCTCATGCGGGCACCATAATCACACGTCGTTAAAATGCACTAAACCGTCCCAGAGAAATATTTGTCAGCCACGTCGCGTCAAAATGATGGCGCCGGCCGAACCGATCGCACAGATCATCGCCAGATCGAGCATCCAGGAAACGCCCCCAGCCAGTTGCGCGGCGAACAGGAGCAGCAGGGCGCTTCCCGGCGTGAAAATCATCCATGCACGCGCGCCGCCCGTTCGCTGCCATCTGTCGGCAACCAGTAGAATCGCGAGCATCAATGCCAGATAGGAAGCCGTTATTGAGCCACTTGCCATGACCAACCCGAGCAGTGCGAAAAACGGCGTGATGAAAGCGATCCAGCCCAAAGGCGGCGAACGCAAGGCCAGCTCATCCAGCCGGTCGCTGACCTCCGAAAGCAGGAGAGCGAACAGCAGAAGGCCAAAGCCGATGACCGGCCAGTCGAGTTCAATCGGAACCAGCGCGATTGCGCCGATCATCATGGACGCGATTCGCACCTGTAACGCGGGCACCTGACTCCGCATCAACACGGGACCCAGGAAACGCGCAACCGGACCGAAAAGATAATGCTCGATTCCGCCGCGCATCCGGCCGGAGCGCGATGCCATGGACAGGACGGATTGCGCCACCAGATCGGCCTGCTGCTGCCCTTCAATCAGCGTGACGCGCCCTTCCAGCAGGTCATCCTGCGGAACGGTGATCCGACGCGCGCCTTTTTGAACCGCACCACGCACAAGGGTAAGCGCCAGATCCCAGTCGCCGATCATGTCCAGCGTGCCAAACAACAGGTCGGGGCTGATGCGAACCAGTCCGGCCCAACGCTGCCCGGCATCGATTCGTTCGAAGGGCGCGCTCGCGCGGCTGTCATCAGTGACCAGCAACGCATCGCCTTCTGTCCCGGCGATGGCATCGAAATGCGATTGAGAAATAATGGCCCCATCGGCGACCAGCAGGCTGTCCGCATCGCGCGGCATGTCGCGCACCATCGCTATCATATCGCGCACCAGAGCGACGGCTATCCCATCCGCGCTCAACCGGTCCACGGCCTGGGAAATCGCCGGCGTGATGACGTTGACGAGGATGAAGATGTGATCTGCGCCTGCACGCGCCGCCTGACGCGCCTGATATTCCACCAGCGTCTGCCCGGCAAAGTGCAAGGTCGCGCGTAACCCGGCGGGCGAATCGCCCGATGTCCGGCTGGCGCTCAAAATGGCCACGAAAGTCATATTGCGAAAGGCCGACCCGTTCTTGTGTAGCCGCCTTTTCGCAAGGCCGGAGCAATCGCGCAAGCGACGCCTTGGCACAAAAGGATCAACCCTGTTCGAGAGCCGCGAGCGCTGTCCGCAATTGCTTGAGAATTCGGGGGTCGCCTGGCGCCGCTTGCACGGCTTCCTCCGCCAGCGCCATCAGGCCCGTCAGGCCGAAACTGGCCGCCAGCCCCTTCAGCCGCCACGCAGCCAATTCCCAATTGGCGTCGCAACGCGCCCGGGCGAGCAAATCGACCTGACGGAGCGCGCTTTCCATGAACGCAACGTGCAGGTCGGCGATCAACGCCGAATCTTCACCAACAGCCGCCGCCAGAGCTGCATTCAAGGCGCCAGGATCATAAGACATGGGCCAGATGCTATCTGGCTTGCGTTAAGTTTTGGTAACAGGGCATTTTCGTTGCAGGAAAAGATGCTACTATAGCCGCCATGACCGGGGGCAGCACAATCGTCGAGTTTTGGCGCGACAACGAAAAATCGGCGATCGACGCATCGCGCGTGGACGATGTATCGCCTTTGGAACAAAGCCTTTTCGACATGGAGGAGGATGAAGCCCCGCCGGCGCAGGCCGATCGCGCGCTCAAACGAACGCAGATCGCCCTTTTCCTTTTTGCGGCGGCATGGCTGACCTTCGCGATCTGGGCCAATATGTCGTCGGGCCAGTGGCGGGCGGGTCCGGCGGTCTGGCCCGGCATGGTCGCCACCCTGCTCATCCCCATCATCCTGTTGGGCGTTTGCTATATCTTGCTCATCCGCAACAGCCGGACGGAAAGCAGGCGCTATCTCAACACGGCTCAGGCATTGCGCGCCGAGGCGGACCTGCTGGAACTGCGGCTGGGCCGGATTGCCAGCCAGCTTGAAGCGTCGCGCCAGACCATGCAGGACCAAGCCGAACTGCTGGATAGCTATGGCGCGGCGGCGAGCAGCAATATGGAGGCTTCCGCCGAATTGATCGCCAGCCGCGCGCAAAGCACGGTGCGCGATACCGAGTCCGCCGAAAAGGCAGGCCAGGCACTCGTCACCCAATTGAATACCCTGATCGAGGCCATGCCGGACCTGGAAGATCGGGCCGCGCGCATGGCCGCCCGGATCGTGGATGACGGCCATGCCCTGTCGGAGCGGATCGATGCGCTGGAAGCGCGGCTCCACGCGTTGGGCGAACTGTCCGACGACACCCGCACGCGAACATTGTCCGCGACCAAGAGCCTGTCGAGCCAGCTTGTGCAGGTGCAGGAGGCCACCCGGTCGGCCAGTGAGGAGATGACCGGCATCGCCGACATCGCCGCCGCTCGGCTGGAAGCGACCATGCAAGGCGCCCGTTCTGCCACGGACGAAAACCGGCAGGCCATCGAACAACAGGCTTCCGATCTGGAGGCGCTCATGCAGAGCGTCCGCCAAAGCATAGCAGCGGTCACGCAAGCCAGCCGGTCCTCTTTCGCGGCGGAAATGGAAACTACCACGGCCCATTTGCAACAGGCGATCGACCAGACGCTGAGCCAACTCCAGCACGTTATGTCATCGACAGTCGATGAACTGGGCAATCAGAAATCGGCTCTGGAAGATCTGCTCAACCGATCCCAGACCGGAATCGCAGCGACAGGTCAGGCGGCGCTTGTCACCATGGGCAACAGCATAAACGTCATTGAAGCCGATTTGCGGCAACGGATGGAAGCCACGCAGGCTCAGGTCCAGGCCGTGCTGGCGGAGTGCGATACGCGACTGTCCGATCAGGCGAAGGCGCTGGATTCACTCGTCACGAGGTCGCGCACCAGCATCGATGCCATTGGCGACGAAACGGTCGCCACGCTTGCCGACAATATGGGTGAAGTCGAAAATCGCCTGCATCAGATAAACGATCTGGTCGAAGGTCAGCGGACCTTGATGGCAAGCCTGCATGGGCAACTGGGCGACACGCTGGCAGCGGCGGAAGAGCGCTTCGGGGCGATGGAGCAATCCTCCATTGCGCGCACCGAAAGATTGACCGACGCCCTGTCCAGCCTGACCGCCGAAACGCAACGGATAGACAATGCGCTGGCTGGCGGCGGCATAACGGCGGAAAAGCTGATCGCCTGCGCGGAAACGCTGCTCGTCGCGCTGGATTCGAGTGTCAGGGAATTGGACGAAACCTATCCGGCGGCGCTGGAACGGTTCGACGCGCGGATGGAACGCAGCCGCACCCTTATGACAAGCGCGACGCCCGAACTGGAACGGCTGGAGGCCATTTCGGAAGCCCTCCTCGGTCGGACGCAGGAAGCGGAAGAGCTGTTGCGGGGTCAAGGCAGCCGCCTGACGGAATGGCTGGAAAGCACGCAGGGCGGACTGGAATCCAATCGCGAATTGGTGGACCGGCTGCGGCTGGCGCTCGACGGCGCGCATCAGGATGCCACGCGCATCACGGAAGGCGCCGGTCCCTTGCTGGTCACGGCTCTGTTGCGGGTCAAGGATACCGCCGATCAGGCCGCCGAACGGGCGCGTCAGGCATTAGGCAGGACCATTCCCGAAGCGGCGCAGGCCCTGGCCGATGCCAGCGAGGAAGCAATGGAACGCGCCATCGGCGATCGCGTCGCTGTCCAGATCGAACAATTGTCCAGAGTTGCCGAGGAAGCGGTCAAGGCTGCACATCAAGCATCCGAAAGGCTGATGCGCCAGTTGCTGACGATTGCCGACACCAGCAGCAATGTGGAGCAGCGGATCGAGCAGGCGGAACGTGCCGCCGAGGAACGCGATCGGGATCATTTCGCCCGCCGATCCGCCCTTTTGATCGAATCGCTGAACAGCACGGCAATCGACGTTGCGAAGATATTGTCGAACGACGTAACTGATTCGGCCTGGTCATCCTATCTGAAGGGCGATCGCGGCGTTTTCACACGACGCGCGGTGAAGTTGCTGGATGCCGGAGAGTCGCGCGAAATCGCCCTCCATTATGATGAGGATTCAGAGTTTCGCGATCATGTGAACCGCTACATTCACGATTTCGAATCGATGTTGCGGATCATCCTATCGGCAAGGGATGGCAATGCGCTGGGTGTCGCGATCCTGTCGTCCGACATGGGCAAGCTCTATGTGGCGCTCGCGCAGGCGATCGAGCGGCTGCGGCAATAGGCGGACCGGCTGCGGCCGGACTTGGACCCGACCGGCTGCATTCCATAGCGATCAGTTTGAGCGGCTATAGCCCGGCAGCTTGTCGAGCGTGACCCAGCCTTCGACATAATTGGCGTAGTAGAGGCCAAACAGCACCGCCGAAAGGATGGTCGCCCGCAAGACGACCACGCCAGGCCTGAAGTTGCTTGGGGCGCTGTCCGCCTGCCCTTCCCGCAAAATCTCCCCGGTTTCATCGGGCGTGCGAATGCCGAAGGGCAAGACGATGAACGCGCTGATCACCCAGAACAGCACGTAAATGGCGAAGATGGCATACCAGTTCATGGGAAACTCGATTAGGCGCGAATGAGGAGGACGTCCACCACCGGCTTCTTACCGGTCCAGCGCGTCGCCGTCCGGCGGACGGCAAGGCGAATGCGTTCCCGCAATGCTTCCTCTTCCCGCGCACCCTTGGCAACCGCCTGGGCTGCCTCGGCAGCGGCTTCTTCCAGAAATGCAGCCTTATCCTCTTCGACCGGGACACCCTGCGTGCGAAGCGCCGGTTGCCCGACCACGCGTCCCTTCGAATCCACAGCCACCGCAACGCTGATCTGGCCATGCAAGGCTATCTTGCGCCGTTCATTCATGGTCGTGCCGTCAGCGGGCAGGATGACGTCGCCATCCAGCACAAGCCTGCCGCTCGCTTCATGACCGATGATTTCCGGGCCTCCGGGCGCCAACCGCAACAGATCGCCATTGGATTGCACCACGGCATTGCGGATGCCCGACGTCAGGCCCAGCCGGGCCTGCTCGGCCATGTGCCGACGCTCGCCATGGACAGGCAATAATATTTCCGGGCGAATCCAGCGATACATGGCTTCCAGTTCCGGCCGACCGGGATGGCCCGATACATGGACCTCGGCCTGTCTGTCCGTCACCATCAGCACGCCGCTGGTCGCCAGGGCGTTCTGGATACGACCGATTGCGATTTCATTGCCGGGAATCTGCTTGGAGGAAAAGACGACCAGATCGCCTTCAGCCAGCTTGATAGGATGGGAATCGAAGGCAATGCGGGACAGGGCGGCACGCGCTTCTCCCTGCCCGCCAGTCGCCACGATCATCACTTCATTGCGTGACAATGCCATCGCAGCGTCCCAATCGATCGTCGGCGGAAAATCCTTGAGATAGCCAGCGTTGCGCGCATTGGAAATGATCCGGTCGAGCGAACGCCCGGCGACGCAAAGGCGACGGCCCGTCGCCACCGCGACCTCGCCAAGGGTCTGGAGGCGGGCGGCATTGGACGCAAAGGTCGTGACCAGCACGCGTCCCTTAGCCCCGGATATGGTCGCCATCAGACCTTCGCGCACATCGCCTTCCGACCCGCTGGCTTCAGAATTGAACACGTTGGTGCTGTCGCACACAAGGGCCAGCACGCCTTCGTCGCCGATCGCGGTCAACTCCTCCGGCGTCGATGGCGCGCCAAGCAGGGGCCGCTCATCCAGCTTCCAGTCGCCGGTGTGAAAGATGCGGCCGTAAGGCGTGTCGATCAGCACCGCATTGCCTTCGGGGATCGAATGCGCCAGCGGCACATAACGGAAACCGAAGGGACCAAGCGCAAAGCTGCCCTCATTTTCGATGACGTTGAGTTCGACCTCCTGAACCAACCCTTCCTCTTCCAGCTTCAACCGGATAAGGCCCGCCGTGAACGGCGTGGCATAAAGCGGCACCCCGAGATCGGCGGCCAGATAGGGGATGGCTCCGATATGGTCTTCATGACCATGCGTCAGGACAATGCCCAACAGGTCATCCCGCCGCTCCTCGATAAAGGAGAGGTCTGGCAATATCAGTTCCACGCCGGGATAGGCAGGATCGGCGAAGGTCAGACCCAGGTCCACCATCACCCATTTTCCCTGGCAACCGTAAAGATTGACGTTCATGCCGATCTCTCCCGACCCGCCAAGGGCCAGGAAGAGCAGCTCGTCTCCGGGTGTCATTATGCTTGTTTACTCCGTTCGTGCAGCAGCGCCAGTCCCTGAATGGTCAGGTCGGGCGCGATGGCATCGAAAATATCGCTATTCTCATCAAAGAGGACCGCAAGGCCCCCCGTCGAAATCACTTTGGTCGGACGGCCGATTTCCGCACGCAAGCGGGCGACCAGTCCTTCCATCATCGCCACATAACCCCAGAATACGCCGATATGCATCTGCGCTTCGGTAGTGCGACCAATAACTGATCGGTTCTCCGGCGGCGCGATCGCTATTTTGGGCAACTTCGCTGCCGCCGCGACCAGTGCGTCGAGAGACAGGTTGATGCCTGCTGCGATGATGCCGCCCTTGTAAGCGCCCTTGTAATCCACCACGTCAAATGTCGTCGCGGTGCCGAAATCAATGACGATCAGATCGCCTTCGTAAAGATGGTGCGCCGCAATGGCATTTACAACCCGATCGGCGCCCACCGAAGAAGGTTGCTCGACATCCAGTTCCACGCCCCACTCCACTGGAGCATGGCCGGCGATCAGCGGTTCAACCTTGAAATATTTCTCAGCCAGCACCTGAAGATTATGGAGCGCACGCGGCACGACCGTTGCGATGATGACGGCGTCGACATCCCCGATCGCATAGCCTTCCAGCATCAGCAACTGGTTCAGCCACACGGCATATTCGTCCGCAGTCCGTCTGGGATCGGTCGCAATGCGCCAGCGCGCACGGATTTCCCCTTCACTCAGAAGCGCGAAAACGACGTTGGTATTGCCCGCGTCAATCGCGAGAAGCATGGCTGTTCCCCGAATATCAGATGAGAAGGATGTCGCCTGCATGAATGGCACGGGGATCGCCATTCGCCAAGCGCAGGATCAGCATGCCATCGCGATCCAATGTTTCGAAGCGCCCTTCCAATATGCTTCCATCAGGTTGGTTGACGCGCATGGCCGTGCCCGTAGCATGGGCATTGAGAAGCCAATGCGTTCGCACCGGATCAAGTCCTTGCGCGCGCCAGATGGCTAGCCAATGGGCGAACAACGCCGCCAACCTTTCAAGCAGGCCTTCCGCCTCAGCCTCTCCTGCGCCTTGTGCGGCCAGGGAGGTCACTGGCCTATCCAGATCCTTTGGATGCCCCTTCACATTGATCCCTATGCCCACAATAACTGCCTCTCCTGCCCTTTCCAGCAGGATACCGGCAATCTTCGCGCCATCGACCAATATGTCATTGGGCCATTTGATGCGCGCCTGCCCATCAGCCAAGGGCGCGATCAGCGCATGAACAGCATTGGCAGCCACCAACGCCAATGTGTGAGGCGCCGGGTCAAGCGCACGAAGGCGCACCAGCGTCGAGCAATAGAGATTGCCTTCCGGGCTTTCCCAAGACCGGCCCATGCGGCCACGCCCGCCGGTCTGCCGCCCCGCGCGGAGCCATGCTCCTTCGGATACGCCCTGCTCCACCCATGCCATCATATCGGCATTGGTGGAGCCGGTTTCCTCGACGAAGCGGATTTCGGTCAGAACAGCGACGCCGCCGCTGCCGCGCTAGCCTTATCCAGCGCGGGGTTGAGCAGATAACCCAGCACGATCACGACGGCGCAAGCGGTCAGGATCACATTTTCGACCGCGCCGCCGCGCGCTTCATAAGCGGCTGCGGGTTCGTCGAAATAGATCGTCTTGATGATCTTCAGATAATAATAGGCGCCGATCACGGACGCCGCGATGCCGATTGCCGCAAGCGCCGCGAGATTGGCCGCCACAGCCGCATCGAACACCAGGAACTTCGCCCAAAAGCCGAACAGCGGCGGGATGCCGGCCATGGAGAACATGAAAATCGCAAACGCCGCCGACAGCCCCTTGCGCGATTGCGACAGGCCCGCAAGGCTGGCGATCGTTTCGACTGGATTGCCCTCCGCATCGCGCATCTGCAGGATGCAGGCGAAGCTGCCGATCGTCATCAGCACATAGATCGCCATATAGCTCATCGTTGCGGCAACGCCTGCGGGCGTGCCTGCGGCGAGGCCGATCAGCGCGAAGCCCACATTGTTGATCGACGAATAGGCCATCAGCCGCTTGATATTGGTCTGGCCGATTGCCGCCACGGCCCCGAAAATGATCGAGGCCAGCGCCACGAAGATCACGATCTGCTGCCAGTCAAGACCCGCCGGTCCCAGCGCCTCGATCGCGACGCGGACTGTCAGGGCGACCGCCGCCACCTTGGGTGCGCTGGCAAAGAAGGTAGTGACTGGCGTGGGCGCGCCCTCATAGACGTCTGGCGTCCACATGTGAAACGGCACCGCGCTGATCTTGAACGCCAGCCCTGCAAGAACGAAGACCAACCCGAACAGCTCACCCTTGGACACACCGTCCGACAGGGCGAGCGAAATGCCATCAAATGCCGTGCTGCCGGTAAAGCCGTAGAGCAGCGCCGTGCCGTAAAGCAGAATACCACTCGCCAGCGAACCCAGCACGAAATATTTAAGACCTGCCTCCGACGAACGCTCATCCTGACGCATGAAGCTCGCCAACACATAGGAGGCAAGGCTGTTCATCTCCAGACCGACATAGAGCGTGAGCATATCGCCCGCCGACACCATCATCCCCATACCGACGGCGGCGAACAGGATGAGGACCGGATATTCCGCGCGAATGGTATGACCCACGGCAAAGAAGCGCGGGGCCAACAGGATCGCGGCTGCTGCGGCACCATAGATCAGCGCTTTGGCAAAGACCGAGAAAGCATCCGCCCGCACCAATCCATCAAAGGCATCAGGACCGTGTTCCAGAGAACAGCACAGGGCCACGCCCGCCACCGCAAGGATAATCACGGAAAGCCAGTTTACGAAGCGCGCCATGCCCTCGCCGCCAAAGGCTGCAGTCAGGAGCAGCGCCAGTCCGCCAGCCGTCAGGATCAGTTCGGGCAGGACCGCCAGAAGGGAAGCTGTATCGATCATCAGTGCGCCTCCCCATGCGCGGCAACTTCTTCATGGACCGCGCCTTCTCCAACCGGCTTGGGCGCACCCATCTCAATCTTGGAATCTCCCGCTGGAGCGGCGGATGCGAGGCGCGCTTCCAGCGCATGAATGGCAGGACGCATGGGCGCGAGGAAACTTTCCGGATAGATCCCCATCCACAGCACGACCGCGGCAATGGGCGCGAGCAGCGCGACTTCCCTGACCGACAGGTCGGGCATAGCCGCCGCATCGGCATTCTTCTGTTCGCCATAGCAGATGCGACGATAGAGATAGAGCATATAGGCCGCCCCAAGGATGATGCCGGACGTGCCGACCAGAGCCGCCCAGGTCGAAACCTGATAGACCCCCATCAGCGACAGGAACTCACCCACGAAGTTGCTGGTGCCCGGCAGGCCGACCGCCGCCATCGTGAACAGCAGGAACAGCACCGCATATTTGGGCATGTTGATGGCCAGCCCGCCATAACGCGCGATCTCCCGCGTGTGCAGGCGATCATAGATCACACCGACGCAAAGGAACAATGCGCCCGACACGAGGCCGTGTCCCAGCATCACCATCATCGAGCCTTCCAGACCCGCCTGATTGAAGGCGAACAGGCCCAGCGTCACGATTGCCATATGCGCGACCGAGGAATAAGCGATCAGCTTCTTCATGTCCGACTGCACCAGCGCGACGAGGCTGGTGTAGACCACCGCCACCATCGACAGGCCCCAGACCAGCGGCGCGAGTTGCGCGGATGCCTCCGGAAACATGGGCAGCGAGAAGCGGATGAACCCGTAACCGCCCATCTTGAGGAGCACGCCCGCCAGAATGACGGAACCGGCGGTCGGCGCCTGAACGTGCGCGTCGGGAAGCCAGGTATGGACCGGCCACATCGGCATCTTGACGGCAAAGCTCGCGAAGAAGGCCAGCCATAGCCATATCTGGACATGCGGATCGAAATTATAGGCCATCAGCGCGGGGATTTCGGTCGTCCCGGCTTCATGCACCATCCACATCATCGCGATCAGCATCAGCACCGAGCCGAGCAGCGTATAGAGAAAGAATTTATATGAGGCGTAGATACGATCCGCGCCGCCCCAGATGCCGATGATGAGATACATCGGAATAAGGCCCGCTTCGAACATGATGTAGAAGAGATAGAGATCCTGCGCCGTGAAGACGCCGATCATCAGCACCTCCATGAACAGGAAAGCAGCCATATATTCGCCGACCCGCTTCTCGATCGCCTGCCAGCTCGCGCCGATGCAGATCGGCATCAGGAATACGGTGAGCGCGATCAGCATCAGGGCGATGCCGTCAATCCCCAAGGCCCAGGCAAAGCGCCCGAAGATCGGGGCATATTCCTGGAACTGCCATTGCGGCGCGCTGGCCGACTGGTCGAAGTTGATCCACAGCACGATGCCCAGCACCAGATCGGCCAGCGTCGCCAGCAGAGCGATCCAGCGCGCCTGCTGAGCGCCCGCGAACAGACAGGCGATGGCCCCCGCCATCGGCACTGCCATCATCAGGGAAAGGATGGGGAAGCCGTCCATTATCGTGTCATCGCCCAGGTTGCGGCCGCGGCGAGGCCGATCAGCATCACCAGCGCGTATGTGTAGAGGTAGCCGGACTGAAGCCGGCGGGTGACTTTGTTGCCCTGCACGACCAGTGCAGCGAGACCGTTCGGCCCGAAGCGGTCGATGAAGCCGATGTCACCGAACTTCCAGAAGAAGCGACCGATGGCAAAGGCAGGCTTCACGAAGAGCACATGATACAGCTCGTCGAAATACCATTTGTTGAGCAGGAACTGATAGAGCACGCCGAACTGCGCGACGAAACGCCGCGGCCAATCTGTATGCTTGATGTAGCTCAGCCAGGCTATAACCAGGCCGGCCAGCATCACCGTGAAGGGACCGAACTTGACCCAAGTCGGCACTTCATGGCTCGCATGCATCAGATGGCTGTCGAACGCCAGGGCGCCCTTCCAGAACGCGACGCCGCCTTCCGGACCGATGAACTGGTCATGGAAGATGAAGCCCGCGAACACGGCGCCAAGGGCCAGCACGACGAGCGGCACCAGCATGACCCACGGGCTTTCGTGCGGATGATAGCCGCCGGTGCCCGTCGACAGAGCATGTGCATCCCGTTCATGACCATGCGGATCATGTCCGGCATCTTCCTGCGCGGGCGCATTGTCATGCTCCGATCCATGGCCGTGCGCGTCGTGCAGCGCGTGCTGGATATGCTCCGACGCGGCCCAGCGCGGCTTGCCGAAGAAAGTGAGGAACACCAGACGCCAGCTATAGAAGCTGGTGAGCAGCGCGGCGAATACGCCGACCAGATAGGCGCCCACACCCGCACCGCCCGAAGCATAGGCCGCTTCGAGAATACCGTCCTTCGAATAGAAACCGGCAAAACCGACGCCAATCAGCGGCAAGCCGACGCCGGTGATGGCGAGCGTCCCCAGCGTCATCGTCCAGAAGGTGATCGGAATCTCCTTCCGCAGGCCGCCATAGTAGCGCATGTCCTGCTCATGGTGCATCGCATGGATCACCGAACCCGCGCCCAGGAACAGCAGCGCCTTGAAGAAGGCGTGGGTGAAGAGATGGAACATCGCCGCGCCATAAGCGCCGACGCCCGCCGCGAAGAACATGTAGCCGAGCTGCGAACAGGTCGAATAGGCGATGACGCGCTTGATGTCGTTCTGCACCGTGCCGACCGTCGCCGCAAAGAGACAGGTCGCAGCCCCAATGAAGGTCACAAAGCCCAGCGCCGTGGGCGATGTTTCGAACATCGGCGAGAGGCGGCACACCATGAACACGCCCGCCGTCACCATGGTCGCCGCGTGGATCAGCGCCGACACCGGGGTCGGCCCCTCCATCGCGTCCGGCAGCCAGGTGTGCAGGCCAAGCTGCGCCGACTTGCCCATCGCGCCGATGAACAGCAGCAGGCAAAGCACGGTCATGGTGTCGAAACGGTAGCCCAGAAACCCGATGGTCGAACCGGCCATGGACGGCGCGGCTTCCAGGATTTCCGGGATCGAGATGGTGTTGAACACCAGATAGGTGCCGAAAATCCCCATCATGAAGCCAAGATCGCCGACGCGGTTGACGACGAACGCCTTGATCGCAGCGGCGTTGGCGGAGGGCTTGCGGAACCAGAAGCCGATGAGGAGATAGGACGCCAGACCGACGCCTTCCCAGCCGAAGAACATCTGGAGCAGGTTGTTCGCCGTCACCAGCATCAGCATCGCGAAGGTAAACAGCGACAGATAGGCAAAGAAACGCGGCTGATCCGGCTCCTCGTCCATATAGCCCCAGCTATAGAGGTGGACGAGGCTCGACACGCTGGTGACGACGACCAGCATCACGGCGGTCATCGTATCAACGCGCAGCGCCCATTGAGCATCGAAGCTGCCCGACTGTATCCAAGTGAAGACCGGCGCGACATAGGGTTCGGCCTGGCCGGTCAGGAAGCTGATAAAGATCGGCCAGCTCAACGCGCAGCTGATAAACAGCGCGCCGGTGGTGACGATCTTCGCGGGCAGCTTGCCAAGGGCCTTGTTGCCAAGACCAGCGATGGCAGCAGCCAGCAGCGGGAGAAGGACGATAAGCTGGATCATGGGTTCAGGCTCAGCCCTTCATCCGGTTGACATCATCGACGGCAATGGTGCCCCGACCGCGGAAATAGATAACGAGGATGGCAAGGCCGATGGCCGCCTCACCCGCCGCGACGGTCAGCACGAACATGCTGAACACCTGCCCCACCAGATCGCCGAGGAAGGCGCTGAAGGCCACGAAGTTGATGTTCACGCTGAGCAGGATCAACTCGATCGCCATCAGGATGATGATGACATTCTTGCGGTTGATGAAGATGCCGAGCACGCCCATCACGAACAGGATCGCGCTGACCACCATATAGTGCTGAAGACCGATCACAGCTCCACCCCCTGCCCCACGGGCTGATTGACGTTACGGATCGCCTCTTCCGGACGGCGGCGGTTCTGGCGCGCGATGTTCTGGCCGCGCACGCCGCCGCGGGCGCGATGGGTCAGCACGATGGCGCCGATCATCGCGACCAGCAGGATAATGCCCGCCGCTTCGAACAGGAAGATATAGCGGGTGTAGAGCAGCCCACCGATCGCCTGGATATTACTCAGTTCCGGGTTCACCGGCGCGGCGCGCTGGGCCAGTTCGATAGGACCGGCGCTCCAGATGCCGATGCCCAGCACGATCTCGGCCAGCAGCACCAGCGCGATCAACATGCCAAAGGGCAGATAATCGACGAAACCGGCACGCAATTCCGCGAAGTCGATGTCGAGCATCATCACGACGAACAGGAACAGCACGGCGACCGCCCCCACATAGACGATGACAAGCAGCATCGCGATGAACTCGGCGCCCAGCAGGACCATCAGGCCCGCCGCGTTGAAGAACGCCAGGATCAGCCACAGCACCGAATGAACCGGATTGCGCGACAGGATCGTCAGCGCGCCGCTGCACACCACCAGCGCAGCGAACAGGTAAAAGGCGAAGACGTGAATCACAGGACCATTATCCCCTTCGGCGGCTGCGGCTTAACGATAAGGCGCGTCGGCGGCAAGGTTCGCGGCAATGGCCCGTTCCCACTTGTCCCCGTTTTCAAGGAGCTTGGCCTTGTCATAGATCAGCTCCTCGCGCGTTTCCGTTGCGAATTCGAAATTAGGCCCTTCGACCACAGCGTCCACCGGGCAGGCTTCCTGACAGAAGCCGCAATAAATGCATTTGGTCATGTCGATGTCGTAGCGCGTCGTGCGGCGGCTGCCGTCCTCGCGCGGCTGCGCCTCGATGGTGATCGCCTGCGCGGGACAGATCGCCTCGCACAACTTGCACGCGATGCAGCGTTCCTCCCCATTGGGATAACGGCGCAACGCATGCTCCCCACGGAACCGCGGCGAGATCGGGTTCTTCTCATGCGGGTAGTTGATCGTCGCCTTGGGCTTGAAGAAATATTTCAAGGTCAGCCAATGCGCCTTCACAAACTCCCACAGGGTGAAGCTTTTGATGTAGTAACCGAGGCTCATTGTGCGCCTCCATAGCGCGTCAGCATGAGAAAGCCCGACACCAGGAAGACGAACAGCAGCGAGGTCGGCAGGAAGATTTTCCAGCCCAGCCGCATCAACTGGTCATAGCGGTATCGAGGCACCGTCGCCTTCACCCAGGAGAAGACGAAGAAGAAGAACAGTATCTTGGCGAACAGCCAGAGGATGCCTGGCACATAATATAGCGGCGCCCAATCGAACGGCGGCAGATAACCGCCCCAGAACAGGATGGCGTTGAGCGCACACATCAACAGCACGTTCGCATATTCGCCCAGCCAATAGAGGGCAAAGGACATGGACGAATATTCGGTCTGATAGCCCGCGACCAGCTCGGACTCCGCTTCGGTGAGATCGAACGGAGCACGCGCCGTTTCCGCCATGGCAGAGATCAGGAACATGATTGCCATCGGGAACAGCAACGGATTGAAACCATGGCCGTTCAGAAAACCATAATAGCCCTTCTGGCTTTCAACGATGGTCGAGAGGTTGAAGCTGCCGGCCCACAGCACGACGGTGATCAGGATGAAGCCGATCGAGACTTCATAGGAGATCATCTGCGCGCTGGCGCGGATCGCGGAATAAAAGGGATATTTGGAGTTCGACGCCCAGCCCGCGAGCACGATGCCGTAAACGCCAAGGGACGAAACCGCGAGGATATAAAGCAGGCCGACATTGATGTTCGCCAACACCACGCCCACCTGGAACGGGATCACCGCCCAGGCCATCAAGGCTATTGTGAAGGTGATGATCGGCGCGATGATGAACAGGGTTCTGTTCGCGGCCGATGGAATGATGGTTTCCTGGAGGAACACCTTGGCTCCATCCGCGAAGGACTGGAGCAAGCCGAAGGGACCGACGACGTTCGGGCCACGGCGCAGCGCCATCGCCGCCCAGATCTTGCGGTCGGCGTAGATGATCATCGCCACAGCCAGCATCAGCGGCAGGGCGATCAGCAGGATGCCGATGACCGTGGAAAGCAGCCATGCGCCATCATAAGGCAGGCCGAGATTCTGGAAAAAAGCGGTCATTCCGCGGCCTCCGCGAAGGTCTCACCATGGATCAGCTCCGCCGAGCATTGCTGCATCGTCGGGCTGGCGCGGCAGATGGCGTTGGTCAGATAGAAATCCTTGATCGGCGAACCGAACTCGCCAGACGCGCCGGTCGGCAACCGGGGGATGGACCAGCCATAATCGGCCAGGCCCGATTGCCCCAGCGCCGGGACGGCCTTCACCATTTCCGCGCGCAGCGCGTCGAAGCTGTCGAAAGGCAGGGTCGCGCCCATCACCTCGGACAAAGCGCGCAGGATCGACCAGTCCTCGCGGGCGTCGCCCGGCGCGAACACGGCCTTTTCGCCGCGCTGCACCCGGCCCTCCAGATTGACATAGGTGCCCGCCTTTTCGGCATAGCTCGCGCCCGGCAGGATCACGTCCGCCGCATGGGCGCCCTTGTCGCCATGATGGCCGACATAGACTTTGAAGCTGTCCTCGAACGCCGCATAATCGACCTCGTCCGCGCCCAGCGAGAAAAGCAGCTTGGGCTTGGCGGCCGCCACCGCCTTGACGCCGCCATCGACCGCATAACCGAGCATCAGCCCGCCCATGCGCGCCGCCGCGAAGTGCAGGACGTTATATCCGTTCCAGCCCTCTTTCACGAGGCCCAGCGTCTCGACGAGCGCCAGCGTATCGCCATGCGCGCCGTCCTTGGCGAGCACGCCGCCGCCCACGATCATCGCCGGACGCGCGGCCTTGCCGAACGCTTGCGTTACCGCTTGCGGCAGCTTCGCCAGCAGCGACGCATCATTGCCCAGCCACTCGACCTTGTAGGTCAGATCGACTTCCGGACCGATGCCAAAGACCTTCGCGCCCTTCTTGATCGCCTTGCGGATGCGCGTGTTCACCAGCGGCGCTTCCCAGCGCAGGTTGGTGCCGACCAGCAGGATCACGTCCGCCGTCTCGATCCCCGCGAGCGTCGTATTGAAGTTCACAGCCGACAGGCTCGACACGTCATAGGCCAGGCCCGTCTGACGCCCTTCCAGCATCGTGCCGCCCAGCTTCTCGACCAGCGCCTTGCCCGCGAACATGGTTTCGCAGTCGAGCAGGTCGCCCGCCAGCGCCGCCACGCTGCCGCCATGCTGGACGGCGGCGATCGCCGCGAAAGCCTCGTTCCAGGTCGCCGGGACCAGCTTGCCGTCCTTGCGGACATAGGGCTTGTCCAGCCGCTTGCGGACCAGACCGTCGACATTGTGGCGGGTCTTGTCCGACGCCCACTCCTCGTTCACGTCGTCATTGATGCGCGGCACGGCGCGCAGCACCTGACGGCCCCGGCTGTCGAGGCGGATATTGGTGCCGACCGCGTCCATCACGTCGATGGCATGGGTCTTCTTGAGTTCCCAGGGCCGCGCCTCGAACGCATAGGGCTTCGACGTCAGCGCGCCCACGGGGCACAGGTCGACCACATTGCCCGACAGCTCGCTTTTCGCGGCATGTTCGAGATAGGTGGTGATCTGCATATTCTCGCCGCGATAGATGGCGCCGATTTCCGGCACGCCCGCGACTTCCTCGGCAAAGCGCACGCAGCGGGTGCACTGGATGCAGCGGGTCATGACCGTCTTGACGATCGGACCCATATATTTTTCGGTGACGGCGCGCTTATTCTCATCGAAGCGGCTCTTGCCACGGCCATAGGCGACGGACTGGTCCTGCAAGTCGCATTCGCCGCCCTGATCGCAGATCGGGCAGTCGAGCGGGTGGTTGATGAGCAGGAACTCCATCACCCCTTCGCGCGCCTTCTTGACCATCTCGCTGTCGGTACGGATGTCCTGCCCTTCCGCCGCCGGAAGCGCGCAGCTTGCCTGCGGCTTGGGCGGTCCGGGCTTCACTTCCACCAGGCACATCCGGCAATTGCCCGCGATGCTGAGGCGCTCATGATAGCAGAAACGCGGGATTTCCTTCCCCGCCAGCTCGCACGCCTGGAGGACCGTCGCGCCCGCCGGGACTTCGAGTTCTACGCCGTCTACTGTGACCTTGGGCATGGTTACTCCGCTGCCTCCATGACGGGGGCGCTACCCTTATTCTCGTTGATCCGCCGCTCGATCTCAGGACGGAAATGCCGGATCAGCCCCTGAATCGGCCAGGCCGCCGCGTCGCCGAGCGCGCAGATGGTGTGGCCTTCGACCTGCTTGGTGACTTCCTGGAGCATGTCGATTTCGCTGATGTCGGCGTCACCCGAGCGCAGCCGCTCCATAACGCGCCACATCCAGCCGGTGCCTTCGCGGCAGGGCGTGCACTGGCCGCAGCTTTCATGCTTGTAGAAGTAGCTGAGGCGCGAAATGGCGCGAACGATGTCGGTCGACTTGTCCATGACGATGACCGCAGCCGTGCCAAGGCCGGAGCCAAGCGCCTTGAGGCCATCGAAATCCATCGGCGCGTCCATGATCTCCTTGGCGGGGACCAACGGGACCGACGACCCGCCGGGAATCACCGCGAGCAGATTGTCCCAGCCGCCGCGAATGCCGCCGCAATGCCGGTCGATCAGTTCCTTGAAGCTGATGCCCATCGATTCCTCGACGACGCAGGGCCTGTTCACATGGCCGCTGATCTGGAACAGCTTGGTGCCCTTGTTGCCTTCCCGCCCGATACTCGCGAACCATTCGGGCGAACGGCGCAGGATCGTCGGCGCCACGGCAATGCTCTCGACATTGTTCACCGTGGTCGGGCAGCCATAGAGACCAGCGCCCGCCGGGAAAGGCGGCTTCAGGCGCGGCTGGCCCTTCTTGCCCTCCAGGCTCTCGATCTGCGCGGTTTCCTCGCCGCAGATGTAAGCGCCCGCGCCGCGATGGACGAAGACGTCGAAATCATAGCCCGACCCGCAGGCATTCTTGCCGAGGAAGCCCTTTTCATAAGCCTGCTCGACGGCGGCGAAGAGCACTTTCGCCTCATAGATGAACTCGCCGCGAATGTAGATATAGGCGGCCCGCGCCCGCATCGCGAAACCGGCGATCAGCGCACCCTCGATCAGCTTATGCGGATCGTGGCGGATGATCTCGCGATCCTTGCAGCTACCCGGCTCGGATTCGTCGGCGTTGATGACCAGGAAGCTGGGACGGCCATCCTTGCTTTCCTTGGGCATGAAGCTCCACTTCATGCCGGTCGGGAAGCCCGCGCCGCCACGGCCGCGCAGGCCGCTGGCCTTGATGCGCTCGATGATCTCGTCCTGGCCCAATTCCAAAAGCGCCTTGGTATTGTCCCAGTCGCCGCGCTTGATCGCCGCGTCTATGCCCCAATCCTGGAAGCCATAGAGGTTGGTGAAGATGCGGTCCTTATCGCTAAGGGGTGCGATGACGTCGCTCATGACCACTGACCCCGATAGTCGTGATTGCCGGAGACCATTTCCTTGAGGCTCGTCGGGCCGCCCTCGGGGCAGCTCGTCTGCCGCTCGATCTGCGGCCCGATCCTGGGCTGCTTGCCAGCCGAGAGATCCTCCAGGATCGCGCCCATGCTGTCATAGGTCAGGTCTTCATAATTATCGTCGTTGATCTGGACCATTGGCGCGTTGGCGCAGGCGCCCAGACATTCGACCTCGGTCAGCGTGAAAAGGCCATCGGGCGTCGTGCCACCCTTCACTAAGCCCTTGTTCTTGCACGCTGAAAACACATCATCGGAGCCGCGCAGCATGCAGGGCGTCGTACCGCACACCTGCACATGATAACGGCCCACCGGTGCGAGATTGTACATGGTGTAGAAGGTCGCGACTTCATACACGCGCATGTACGGCATATCGAGCTGGTCGGCGATATATTCCATCACCGGCACCGGCAGCCAGCCTTGCGTCTGCGTCTCCGCGCCGACCTGCCGCTGGGCGAGATCGAGCAGCGGCATCACCGCCGACTGCTGACGGCCTGCGGGATAGCGGGCGATGACCTTCTTCGCCTGTTCGGCATTCTCGGCCGTCCACGAGAAGGCGCCCCAGCGCGCACGGGTCTCGGCCTCGTCCGGGATATGAACTGCGTCAGCCATTAGCGATCACACTCCCCAAACACGATGTCCATGGCGCCCAGGACAGCGGTGGTGTCGGCCAGCATGTGGCCCTTCAGCATGAAATCCATCGCTTGCAAATGCGAGAAGGCGGTCGGGCGGATCTTGCAGCGATAGGGTTTGTTGCTGCCGTCCGCGACCAGATAGACGCCGAATTCGCCCTTGGGGCTTTCGGTCGCCACATAGACCTCGCCCGCGGGCACATGGAATCCCTCGGTATAGAGCTTGAAATGGTGGATCAGCGCTTCCATCGACTGCTTCATCTCACCGCGCTTGGGCGGGGAGACCTTGCGGTCGAAACTGGCGATCGGACCTTCCGGCATGTCGTTGAGGCACTGTTTCATGATCCGCGCGGACTGACGGACTTCCTCGACGCGCACCATGAAGCGGTCGTAGCAGTCGTAATTGGTGCCGACCGGCACATCGAACTCCATCCGGTCATAGACATCATAGGGCTGCGACTTGCGGATATCCCATGCAATGCCGCTGCCTCGGATCATCGGCCCGGAGAAACCCCATTTCAGCGCATCTTCCTTGCTGACAACGGCGATGTCCACATTGCGCTGCTTGAAGATGCGGTTGTCCGCCACCAGCGAGATCGCGTCCTCGAACAGGCGCGGCAAGCGCGTGTCGAGCCAGTCGGCGATGTCGGTGAGCAGCTTCAAGGGCACATCCTGATGCACGCCGCCCGGCCGGAAATAAGCCGAATGCATGCGGGCGCCGGACGCCCGCTCGAAGAAGTTGAGGCAGTCCTCACGGATTTCGAACAGCCACAGGTTCGGCGTCATCGCGCCGACGTCCATGACGTGCGAGCCAAGGTTCAGCATGTGGTTGCTGATGCGGGTCAGTTCCGCGAAAAACACGCGCAGATATTGGGCGCGCAGCGGCACTTCGAGGTTCAGCAGCTTCTCGATCGCCAGCACATAGCTATGCTCCATGCCGAGCGGCGAGCAATAGTCCAGCCGGTCGAAATAAGGCAGCGCCTGCAAATAGGTCTTATATTCGATCAGCTTTTCGGTGCCGCGATGGAGCAGGCCGACATGCGGATCGCAGCGTTCCACGATCTCGCCGTCCAGTTCCATGACAAGGCGCAACACGCCGTGCGCCGCGGGATGCTGCGGGCCGAAGTTGATGGTGTAGTTCTGAATCTCCGTATCGCCGAGCGTCGGATCGTCGGCATTGATCTTATGATCCAGTTTTTCGATATAATCGGACATCAGGCCTTGTCCTCGGGCTTGGCAACGCCTTTGCCTTCATCGGTGTCGGCGGCGGGCTTGGCCGGCGCTTCAGGGGACTTCGCGTTCGCCTTACTGTCGGTCGGCTCGCCGGCTCCGCTATCGCCGGACTTTTCCGTTACCTTCGGCTTGTCGCCCTTCTCCTCGCCCTTGGGGGCGGCGGGCGGCGGCGGCGGAGCAGGCGCGGGCGACGGCGCACCGGGCGCCTGCGGCGCCTTCTCATCGCCCGGCAGCACATATTGCGCGCCTTCCCAAGGACTCATGAAATCGAAGCTGCGGAAATCCTGCGCGAGGCGAACAGGCTCATAGACGACGCGCTTATCCTCTTCGGAATAGCGCAGCTCGACATAGCCGGTCAGCGGAAAGTCCTTGCGCTGCGGATAGCCCTTGAACCCATAGTCGGTCAGGATGCGGCGCAGGTCGGGATTGCCGGAAAAAATCACCCCATACATGTCGAACACTTCACGTTCCAGCCAGCCCGCGACGGGCCAGATATGCGTGACGCTCGGAACCGGCCTGTCTTCGTCGGTGGAAACCTTGACGCGGACGCGGTGATTGCGGGTGACGGACAGCAGATGATAGCAGACCTCGAAGCGTTCCGGCCGTTCGGGATAATCGACGCCCGCCACTTCCATGAGCTGCTGATAGTGCGCGCGGTCGCGCAGCACTTCCATCGCGTCGGCCAGCTTTTCGCGAACCACAGTGAAGCTCAGTTCATCTGCATGATCGACGGTTTCGATCAGCATCGAACCCAGCAGTCCGGCAATTTCTTCCGCGATGCCGGGGATGGCAGCGATCTTCGGAGCAGGATGTCCCATATCAGCGCTCGAAAGTCCCAATGCGGCGGATCTTCCGCTGTAGCTGCATCACGCCATAGAGCAGCGCTTCGGCGGTCGGCGGGCAACCGGGGACATAGATATCCACCGGCACGATCCGGTCGCAGCCGCGCACCACGGAATAGCTATAGTGATAATAGCCGCCGCCATTCGCGCAGGAGCCCATGGAAATCACATATTTCGGTTCTGACATCTGGTCGTAAACCTTCCGCAACGCCGGGGCCATCTTGTTGCAGAGCGTGCCAGCCACGATCATCACGTCCGACTGGCGCGGGGACGCGCGCGGAGCGACACCGAAGCGCTCCATGTCATAACGAGGCATATTGACGTGGATCATTTCCACCGCGCAGCAGGCAAGGCCGAAGGTCATCCACCACAGCGATCCGGTGCGCGCCCAATGGAACAATTCCTCCGTCGAGGTGACAAGGAAACCCTTGTCGCTGACTTCAGAATTCAGCGCGTTGAAGAAATCCTGGTCGGGCTGTGTCCCCACCGGCGGCATGGTGCCGGGCGCGGGATTCGTCAGTTCTACTCCCATTCCAGGGCTCCCTTCTTCCACGCATAGACAAGGCCAAGCACCAGCTCTGCTATGAACACCATCATCGTCGCCCAGCCGGTCCAGCCGATCTGATCGAGGCTGACCGCCCACGGATAAAGGAACGCCGCCTCCAGATCGAAGATGATGAACAGGATCGCGACGAGATAGAAACGCACGTCAAACTGGCTGCGCGGCTCCTCAAAGGCCGGGAAGCCGCATTCATATTCTGAAAGCTTGGCCGGGTCGGGCTTGTGCGCGCCGGTCAGGCGACCCACCAGCATCGGCAGAAAGACGAAGGCGCTGGAGAGCAGCAGGGCGATCCCCAGAAAAATCAGGATCGGCAGATATTGAGCGAGATCGACCAACGGAATCCCCTGGGCGAAAATGATTACGGGCGCGCTTTAGGACCGCTGCATATGCGAAGCAAGGGGGCATACCCCTGAGAATGAATCGCAAAAAGCCCAAGTGCTCGAAGTGTTTGGCTCAAACGCCCCTAGCGCAACGCTCCGGCGAGCAGCTTATGCAGCTTGCTGTGGATGGCATCATTGCCCGCGATAATCTCCCGCCGCTCGATCGGTTGATCGCCGCCGCGAAAATCCGTGACGAAGCCGCCTGCTTCACGCACCATCAGGATGCCGGCTGCGACATCCCAGGGTTGCAGGCCGCTCTCCCAGAAGCCGTCATAGCGGCCGGACGCGACATGAGCGAGGTCGAGCGAGGCGGCGCCGAAACGGCGGATGCCTGCGACGGAAGGCGCCACCGCGCCGAAGATTCGGGTCCACTGGGCAAAGTCGCCATGGCCCATGAAGGGGATTCCGGTCGCGATCAGGCATTCGCCCATGTCGCGACGGGCCGAGACTCGCAGGCGCTGATCATGTCGCCATGCGCCCCGGTTCTTTTCGGCCCAATAGCTTTCGTCGGTGATCGGCTGATAGACCAGGCCGGTGGTGATTTCCTTCCTGCCCCCATAAAGCGGCTCTTCCACTGCGATCGAGATCGCGAAATGCGGAATCCCGTGCAGAAAGTTGGTGGTGCCATCGAGCGGGTCGATGATCCAGCGCGGCTTGGTGGGATCGCCCTCGATCATGCCGCCCTCTTCCAGCAGGAAACCCCAGTCGGGGCGCGCGCGCTGCAATTCCTCGACCAGCGTTTCCTCGCAGCGTTTGTCGGCCAGAGACACGAAGTCCGCCGGCCCCTTGCGGCTGACCTGGAGATGCTCGACCTCGCCGAAATCGCGGCGCAGCTTGGAGCCTGCCTTGCGGACAGCGCGTTCCATGACGGTGAGAAGGCCGGAGTGCGATACCATGTTCTTTTCTCCTCCCTCCACCAACGGAGGGATATGGGTGCGGGGTTTGGAGACGCCCTGAAAAGGAAAAGGCGGAAGGCTCGCCTGCGCTCGCCACCCACCCCCCTGTCCCTTCCGCAGGCGGAAGGGCGACTATGCAATCAGTCCGCGCGTTTTACATATTCGCGTTCGTAGACGTCGACGATGATGCGCGTGCCGGAAACGATGTGCGGCGGCACCATGACGCGCACGCCATTGTCGAGGATGGCGGGCTTGTAGCTGGCCGAGGCGGTCTGCCCCTTCACCACGGCATCGGCCTCCACCACGGTCGCTTCGACCGTTTCGGGGAGCTGCACCGAAATCGGGCGTTCCTCATACATTTCGAGCATGACCATCATGCCGTCCTGAAGGAAGGCGGCGGCGTCGCCCACCAGATCAAGCGGGAGGTTGATCTGTTCGTAGGTTTCCGTGTCCATGAAGACGAGCATGTCGCCTTCGGCATAGAGATACTGGAAATCCTTGGTGTCGAGCCGGATGCGCTCGACCGTTTCGGCGGAGCGGAAACGGACGTTGTTCTTGCGCCCGTCGATCAGGTTCTTGAGTTCCACCTGCATATAGGCGCCGCCCTTGCCGGGCTGGGTGTGCTGGATCTTGACGGCGCGCCACAGGCCACCTTCATATTCGATATTGTTGCCGGGACGGATGTCCACGCCGCTGATCTTCATGGGAAGAGCCTGCCTATATGTCTGTGGATGGAAAAGAGCCGGCCTTTTTGAGGCTGGGCGCGCGTCTACATCCAGACGGGCCGTAGGGCAAGAGGGGCTTAACATCGCCCGCGTCACGTGGCTACAGGATAGCGGGTCAGGGCGACCGGGCGAACAACGGATAGGGATTGACCGCTCGCCCGCCATGCCATGGCTCTCCCGGCTCCGCGACATGCACGGCGAAATGGAGATGCGGGGCGGACGGATCGGCATTACCGGTGCTCCCGACCGCCGCGATGCGGTCGCCGCGCCGCACCGCCTGCCCTTCGTGCAATCCGGGCGCGTAGCTATCCAGATGCGCGTAATAATAGATGCGCCTTCCGTCCGGGGAGCGTTCATAGACGGTCCGTCCGCCCTCCTCGCTCCAGAACAGTTTTTCGATGCGGCCATCGGCGGCGGCGAGAACGGTGCTGCCCCGCGCGGCCATGATGTCGATGGCGTCATGCGGACGGGCGCCGTTCGCGCGGGATTGCGTGAAAGTGTCGGTGAGCACCACTGCGGGCACCCCTTCCACTGGGATCAACAGCTCCGTCGCGGACGACGAGGCGGAGGATAGGGGCTCGGAGTCATGCGGCGCATCGGCGGGCACGATCCGCACGCAAAACGACAGGAACAGCACGCAGAGCAGAACCGCGACCACAATCCCCGCCCAACCCCGCGCGCCGATCCTCATGACCCTCTCATGGCTGGAAATGCGCCTTCGTCCCGACCTTCACCATCTGGGCAAGGCGAGCCGCATCCCAATTGGTCAGGCGGATGCAGCCATGACTTTCGGTGCGGCCGATATTTTGTGGCTCCGGCGTGCCGTGGATGCCGTAGTGCGGTTTGGAAAGGTCGATCCAAACCACGCCCACCGGCCCGTTCGGACCGGGTTTCAGCAAGGCTTTCTTGTCCGATTCGTCCGCATCCCAGAACAGGTCTGGATTATACTGGAAATCGGGATTACGGCTGACCCCCTTGATCGTCCAGTCGCCAATCGGCAGCGGATCATGCTGCGACCCCATGGTGGCGGGGAATTGGGCGATCAGTTGGTCCTTGTCGTCATAGACCTTCAGCAGTCCTTCGGATTTGTCGACGACGATATGGTCGGCCTGCGTCTGGCCGGCGGCAACAGCCAGGCTGGCGAGCGTTTCGCCCCAGCCGCGATCGTCGCCTTCGATCCGGGCGACGGGCTGGTTGGCGATGGCAGGCACGCGGATGATCGCGCCCGGCCCGACCTTCGTATTCGCCGGATTAAGCGCCAACAACGCTTCGGGCCTGGTATGGAAGCGTTCCGCCAGCCTTTCGAGCAGGTTGCGATAGCCTAGCGCAGGAAGCTTCGCCTGGTCGTTCAGATCCTTGGGAATGGCGAAGAACGGCCCCTTCGCGAAGCCTTCGGGTATGCGGACGAGCCATGTGGCGGGCTGGGGATTGTCCCCCAGCAGCGCCTTGGCTGTGGCCTCGTCATATTTGCCGCTTTCAGGCAGGCCTCGCGCCTGCTGGAAACCGCGCAGCGCGTCGGTGAAGGACATGCCCTCCTTCCCGTCGATCACGCCGGGAGAAAAACCCGCCCGGTCGAGCGCAACCTGCGCCTGAAGGATCGAATCGGCGCGTTGGGGCTGGTTCGCCGGTTCGGGCTGAACGGCGAAGGCATAGGGATCGGCCGGAGCGGTCGGCTGCTGTTCCTGCCCCCTCTCCTGCGGCGCAGGCGCGGAAGGCTGACTGTTACAGGCAGTCGCGCAGAGCGCGATGAGCGAGGAAAGCATGAAAGGACGCACGGCATTCTCCTGATTTTTCAGGGAAACGCCGCAAGCCTTCAAAAAGATGCGTCAGCCTTTGGTGGCAAGTAACGGCGCGAAGGCTGCCACGCCTGCCCCCGGGCCATCCGCATGGCTCCAGACCGCGCTGCTGACCGCGAGGAAATCGGCGCCTGCCGCGACGAGCGGAGCCGCGTTCTCCGCCGTGATGCCGCCAATCGCGACACAGGGCAATTCAAACAATGTGACCCACCAACTCAGGATAGATGGCTCCGGGCGATGGCGCGTTTCCTTCGTCGTGGTGGGATAGAAGGCGCCGAAAGCGACGTAATCCGCCCCCGCCTCGCCCGCTTCCATCGCAAGGTGGCGGCTGTCGTGGCAGGTGACGCCGATCTGGGCCGAGGGGCCCAGGATGCTGCGGGCTTCACGCGGGTCGCCATCGGACTGGCCCAGATGCACGCCATCCGCGCCCAGGCGCTTGGCGAGGGCGACGCTGTCATTGACGATGAAGGCGACTTCGCGGTCAGCGCAGAGCTTTTGCAGCGGCTCGGCGGCGCGGGCGATGGCATGGTCATCGATCCCTTTCAGCCGAAGCTGGAAGGCGGCAACCTCCCCTCCGTCCAGGGCGGCGGCAAGACGGTCGGTGAAGGCCGCATCGATGGCGGGCGGAGAAATCAGGTAGAGCTTGCAGGCGGGACGAAAGCCCCGCTCGAACTGGTCAGCGAATCGCGGATCGAGGGCCAGTTCTTCTTCGGTGAAGTCAGTCATGGGCTGTGCAGTAGAACAAGGCGGCGCGGGACGGAAGTCTTAGGGCATGTTTCGGGATGACGGACCCGGCGGCATCCGCTCTCAGCGCGGCGCCATATCGAAAGGCGGCATATCCTCGCGCGCGCCCAACTTCGTGTAGAGCGCAATAGCCGGATCGTCGCCATGATCGGCCTTCATGCGCCGCTTTCGACGGAAATGGGCCGGAGCGCGTCGATCAGCGCGGCGGCGATGCCACGCTGCCTTTCACCCGCTGCCACGGCAAGGTCGTAGATGTAGATTTCGCTGCGCTGCTACTCGATTTCCGCAATGCATAAGCGGCGAGCGCGCCGATCACCCTTTCGCCACGCTTTGTCACCAGCGCGATGAAGCGCGGATCGACGAGCAGGTCCGCCAGCCAGGCGTCCGGCGGAGGGTTTCCGGCATAGGAGGCGGGGTCTTCAAAACCTCCGCGAACGGCGCATTGGCCGCGCGCAGCAGCGGACGCCACCCGCCGCTGTCAGGCGGGTGACGGCGGCGGAAAGCTCTGGGGCATCCACGGCCGTCACCCTTGCCCGTCAGGCCGCGACCGGGGTCTTGGCGGTCGAAGCGTTGTAGATTTCCTCGATCGCCCCGCCCAGCGAGGCGTTGAATTCATCATCGCTCATCTGGTGGCGCAGGTCTTCCAGCAGCGCGCGGCTGAAGCTGGCGATGATGCCCCGGTTCTTGGCGAGTTCGACGCAGGCTTCGGGGCGCTTGAAGCCGCCCGACAGCGCCACGACGCGCAACACGCGGGGATGGTCGACCAGCGGATCGAACAAGCCGGACTTGGCGGGAAGCGAAAGCTTGAGCATCACCTTGTCATCGCCCGGCAGCGCGTCGAGATTCTTGAGGATTTCCTCCAGCAATATCTGGTCGGCTTCGGCCCGTTCGGGCGACTTGATGTTCACTTCCGGCTCGATGATCGGCATCAGACCGGCGGCAAGCACCTGTTGGCCAACTTCGAACTGCTGCTTGACGATAGCGGCGATGCCCTCGCGGTTGGCGAGGTTGATGACCGAGCGTTCCTTGGTGCCGTAGACGCCCAGCGCCTTGGCACGCTTCAGCAGCGCATCCAGTTCCGGCATCGGCTTCATGAGCTGGACGCCATTCGCTTCGTCCTCAAGGCCCTTGTCGATCTTGATGAAGGGGACGACGCCGCGCTCGATCAGCGCCTGCGGCACGGGCTGTCCGCCCGCCTGCCCGTCCATGGTCCGCTCGAACAGGATCGCGCCCAGCACCTTGTCGCCGGCGAAGGCTGGCGATGTGATGATCCGGCTACGCATGCCATGGATCAAGCCGAACATTTCCTCTTCAGTCGACCAGGCGTCTTCTTCGACGCCATAGCCCTTGAGCGCCTTGGGCGTCGAACCGCCGCTCTGGTCGAGGGCAGCGATAAAGCCGTTGCCGTCCGCTATCTTGTTGGTCATTTCCTGATCCAGCATCTGCACATACCTTCTCGATTGGTCGCGCCACCCCTCCGGCGGCGCTGTGATAGGGAAAATGTCGCCCTCTCCCGGCGACGAAAGACAGGCGCGCGGCCGTTCAGGCCATCAGCGCCTTGACGCCCGGCAATTCCTTGCCTTCCATCCATTCAAGGAAAGCGCCGCCCGCAGTAGAGACGAAGGTGAAATCGCCCGCAACTCCCGCATGGTTGAGTGCTGCGACAGTATCACCTCCACCTGCGACGGACGTAAGTTGCCCTTCCTTGGTGAGGGCGGCGGCGGTCTTGGCGAGCGCCACGGTCGCCTTGTCGAAGGGCGCGATCTCGAACGCGCCAAGCGGGCCGTTCCAGACCAGCGTGCGACAATTCTTGAGCGCGTCGCCCAGCGCCTCCACGGCGGCGGGGCCAATATCGAGAATCATCTCGTCCGCCGCGACTTCATGGACGTTGCAGGTGCGGAGCGACGGCGGATTGACCGCGAATTCCTTCGCCACCACCACGTCATAGGGCAAATGGATGGTGCAGCCCGCCTTGTCGGCGGCTTCGAAAATGGCTTCGGCGGTGTCCGCCAGATCCTTTTCGCACAACGACTTGCCGACATCGACCCCCCGTGCGTGGAGAAACGTATTGGCCATACCGCCGCCGATGATGAGATGATCGACCTTGGCGACGAGGTTGTTGAGCACATCGAGCTTGGTCGAAACCTTCGCCCCGCCGACGACCGCCGCGACCGGCTTCACCGGCTCGCCGAGCGCCGCCTGGAGCGCGTCCAATTCCTTCTCCATAGAACGGCCTGCGAAGGCGGGCAGCTTGTGCGCCACCCCCTCGGTCGAGGCATGGGCGCGGTGGGCGGCAGAAAAGGCGTCGTTCACATAAAGGTCGCCGATCGCGGCCATCGCATCCGCCAGTGCGGGATCGTTCTTTTCCTCGCCGGGGTGGAAGCGGGTGTTCTCCAGGATCGCGATATCGCCAGGGCGCATCACCGCGATACCGTCGACCGCCGCCTGTCCCGCGCAATCGGGGATGAACTGCACTTCGCGGCCCAGCACCTGCGACAGCGGACGCGTGATCTTGCTCAGCGAGAACTCAGGGTTCTTCTGGCCCTTGGGACGGCCGAAATGGGCGAGGATCAGCACCTTCGCGCCGCGGTCGGCCAGTTCGAGGATCGTGGGCATCGCGGCGCGCAGGCGGGTGTCGTCGCTGACCGAACCGTCCTGCATCGGCACGTTCAGGTCCTCGCGCACCAGCACGGCCTTGCCGTGGATGTCGCCCATATCGTCAAGCGTCTTGAAGGGCTTCACGCGCACTCCCCTGCTGCAAGGAAAGCCGCCGCCGGTCACGGGACCGGCGGCGGCAAGGATATTAAAGATACTTCGCGACCACGCCGGTCGTGTCGATCATGCGGTTCGAGAAACCCCATTCATTGTCATACCAGCTCAGCACGCGGACCAGCTTGCCGTCGATGACCGCCGTTTCCAGGCTGTCGACGGTGGAGCTGCGCGGATCGCCATTATAGTCGATCGACACCAGCGGTTCGTCCGAATAGCCGAGGATACCTTTGAGCGGGCCGGATTCCGACGCGGCCTTGAGCAGGCCGTTGACTTCCTCGACAGTCGTGTCGCGCTTGGCGATGAACTTGAGGTCGACGACCGAGACGTTCGGGGTCGGCACGCGGACCGAGGAGCCGTCCAGCTTGCCCTTGAGGTCAGGCAGCACTTCACCCACCGCGCGGGCGGCGCCGGTGGTGGTCGGGATCATCGACAAAGCGGCGGCGCGGGCGCGGCGCATGTCCTTGTGGATCTGATCCAGCGTGTTCTGGTCGTTGGTATAGCTGTGGATCGTCGTCATGAAGCCGCTTTCGATGCCGATGGCGTCGTGCAGCACCTTGGCGAGCGGGGCGAGGCAGTTAGTGGTGCAGCTCGCGTTGGAGATCACCACATCGTCGGCGCTCAGCGAGTCATGGTTGACGCCGTAAACAACGGTCTTGTCCACGCCCGTCGCGGGGGCGGAGATGACGACGCGCTTCGCGCCTGCGGTCAGGTGCGCGCTTGCCTTCGCCTTGTCGGCGAAGATGCCGGTGCATTCGAGGGCGATGTCCACGCCCTGCGCGGCATGGGGCAGCTTGGCCGGATCGCGTTCGGCGGTGACGGCGATGCGCTTGCCGTTGATGACGAGGGCATCGCCGTCGACGCTCACTTCGCCGGGAAAATTGCCGTGCACGCTGTCGCGCTTGAACAGCAGGGCGTTGGACTTGGCATCGCCCAGATCGTTGATGCTGACCAGTTCCAGGTCATGATCGTTACGCTCCAGAATGGCGCGCGCGACAAGGCGGCCGATGCGCCCGAAACCGTTGATTGCTACCTTCGTTGCCACTGCAATTGACTCCCGTTTTGCGTGTTGGCTTGAATATGTTCAGGCGAGCGCGGCCGCGATCTGCGGCGCGATCTTGGCGGCCGTGAGGCCGAAATGGTCGTAGAGCACTTCGGCCGGAGCCGATGCGCCAAAGCTGTCGATACCGAAACGCAGCGCGGCATAGCGTTCCCAGCCGAAAGTCGTGCCCGCCTCAATCGACGCGTGCAAGACGCCCTGCGGCAGAATGTCGTCCTTGTACGACTGCGTCTGCGCTTCGAAATGCGCCCAGCTCGGCATGGAGACGACATCCGCGCCGATGCCCTGCGCTTCGAGCGCTTCGGCAGTGGCGACGGCGATCTCGACTTCCGATCCGGTGGCGATCAGCACGACCTTGCGGTCCGCCTTGGCCGCGCGCAGGCGGTAGGCGCCCTTGGCCGACAGATTCTCGCCCGCCTTCTCCGTGCGGAGCTGCGGCAGATTCTGGCGGGTCAGCGCCAATACGGAGGGGCCAGTCGCGTCCTTAAGCGCCAGTTCCCAGCATTCCGCCGTCTCGACCACATCGGCGGGGCGATAGACATCGAGATTGGGGATCATGCGAAGCGACATGACATGCTCGATCGGCTGATGCGTCGGGCCGTCTTCGCCAAGGCCGATGGAATCGTGCGTCAGAACGTGGATCACTCGCTGCTGCTGGAGCGCGGCCAGACGGATGCCGCCGCGCATATAGTCGGAGAAGACGAGGAATGTGCCGCCATAGGGAATGACGCCACCGTGCAGCGCCATGCCGTTCATCGCGCAGGCCATGCCGAATTCGCGGATGCCGTAATAGATGTAGCGGCCCGCATAATCGTCACGGGTCAGCGGCCCGGTGGACTTGGTCTTGGTGTTGTTGGAGCCGGTGAGGTCCGCCGATCCGCCCACGGTTTCCGGCAGCAGGTCGTTGATCGCGCCCAGCGCCAGTTCGCTGGCCTTGCGGGTCGCCACCTTCTGCGGCGCAGCGATCAGGCTGTCGATATAGGCGTCGAGCGAGAAGCCGGCGGGCAGTTCCCCCGCCATGCGGCGCTCGAATTCCGCCTTTTGTCCGTTGCTTGCGAGACTACCTTCCCACTTGGCGCGAGCAGGCGCGCCCCTCGCGCCGATTTCGCGCCATCCGGCGGCGACATCTTCGGGAATGACGAACGGTTCGGCTGCCCAGCCCAGAAATTCGCGCGCGGCGGCGACTTCCGCTTCGCCCAGCGCGGAGCCGTGGACGCCGGACGTGCCTGCCTTGTTGGGCGCGCCATAACCGATCTTGGTGGAGCAGGCGATCAACGAGGGACGCGGATCGGCCAGCGCCTCGTCGATGGCGCGGCGCACATCGGCCGTGTCATGGCCGTCGCAGGACACGACATGCCAGCCGGTCGCGGCATAGCGGGCGCGCACGTCTTCGTTGGAGGACAGGTCCACCGCGCCGTCGATGGTGATCTTGTTATCGTCCCACAGCACGATCAGGCGGCCAAGGTTCAGATGCCCCGCAAGGCCAATAGCCTCATGGTTGATACCTTCCATCAGGCAACCGTCGCCTGCGATCACCCATGTCCGGTGGTCGACCAGGTCGTCGCCGAACTGGGCATTCAGGTGCCGTTCCGCAATCGCCATGCCCACGGCCGTGGCGAGGCCCGAACCCAGCGGCCCGGTTGTCGCCTCGACGCCTGCCAGCTCGAAATTCTCCGGATGGCCAGCGCAGGGACTGCCTAGCTGACGGAAGTTGCGGATGTCCTCTATCGTCGGACGCGCATAGCCGGTCAGGTGCAGAAGCGAATAGATCAGCATCGACCCATGCCCCGCCGACAGCACGAAGCGGTCGCGGTCGGCCCATTTGGGCTGGCCCGGATCGAACTTCAGATAGTCGGAAAAGAGGACCGTGGCGACATCGGCCATGCCCATCGGCATGCCCGGATGCCCGCTATTGGCAGCCTGAACCGCGTCCATGGAGAGGGCGCGAATGGCGTTGGCGAGCGTCTTTTCGGAAACGGTCATCGGGGGCGGGCGTCTTTCCTGTCTATCGAAATGCCCGCATTATGCAGGCGAGTCGGAATCGGGCCTCCTTTGTCGCGTCAAGCCCCATGCGTCAACCATAGGCGGGGCGGACGCTGCGCCGGACCGTTCAATCACGGCTTTTTCGGGACGGCAAGTTTCGCTATGCAGGGCCATGGCAAGCGACCGCATGAAGCAGGCGATCGACGCGCTGGAGCGCGCAATCGACCGTCTGGAACAGAATATGGACAGGCTGGGGCCGTCCACTTCTTCCCTTCCCTCTTCCGGCGTCGATGCGACAGCCGCCCGCGCGGCGCTCAAATCGCTGGACGCGCTGATCGGCGAACTCAAGGAAGGCGCCCATGGCTGAAACCACGCTTTATATAGCCGGGCGGCAATATGATCTGCGCTGCCGCGATGGCGAGGAAGCGCATCTGGCGCATCTCGCGGGCCTGATCGAGCGCAAGGCACGGCTGGCGCAACAGGCGACGCCGGGATTGACGGAGGTGCGGACACTGCTGTTCGCGGCGCTGTTCCTGGCCGACGAACTCAACGACATGAAGAGGGAAGTCGCCGGACGGCAGGAAGCCCTGCCACTTGACGACGGAGGCGATCCGGCTGTGCTGGCGATAGAGGTTTTGACGGCGCGGCTGGAAAAGCTGAGCGACAGGCTTGCCGCGCCCTTGCCGGACGCCTAGATAGTAAGGCGACGGGCACTGCCTGGTACGAGCTTTAGCGAACATCCCTGAGGCGATAATCACATCCACGGGGGCTGTCCCTGGGCGGGCCCTGGCCCGATCTACATGGTCCCCACCTGACGTTGAGGCGTCAGAGGATTTTCCAGCCAACGGCCAAGGTGGTCCCGTCACCCGCCTTCCCTATATTCCTCTTCCCATCGCCGCCACCCTGACGCAAAGGGCTTGTTCATGAGCGACGAACATAGCGGCATGCCGGACAAGCCCACATTACGCGCCATCGCGCGGCAGCGGCGGCGCGCCTTCGTGGCGGGGCTGGACCCGCTGGCGCACCGGTTGGCGTTCAAGGTGCTGCCTTCCCCTCTCGCGAGGCGGCTGGCGGATGTGCGGACGGTGGCGCTCTATATGGGGATCGAGGATGAAGCCCCCGCGCAAAGGCTGGCCGCAAAGCTGATCGAGACTGGCAGGACGGTGGCCTTGCCGCGCGTGATCGACCGGATGGGGAGCATGGAATTCCTGGCATGGCATCCGGACGCGCCGCTGCTGCCCGGCCGCTTTGGCACCAGTCACCCCGAACAGGGCGATGGTCCTGTGGCGCCGGACGCCATCATTGCGCCGCTGCTGGGCTTTGACCGGGCGATGAACCGGCTGGGTCAGGGCGGTGGCTATTATGACCGGGCCTTTGCCCGCTACCCGGACGCGCTGCGTGTCGGGCTGGCATGGTCGGTGCAGGAGCAGGAGGCGATTCCCGCCGATCCTTGGGATTTGCCGCTTCATATGGTGCTGACCGAAGTGGAACTGATCGAGGGGGAAGAGTCATGAAACATTATGAACCGAGCTGGCGCAAGCCCGCGGGCATGTTCATGATCCTGGCGCTCATCCTGCTGTGGGCCGTGCTGGTGGGTAGCCTGTCGGGCCTCATCGGACAGTTGCCGATGATCGCGCAGGTGCCGGTCTATATTTTCCTCGGCCTCATCTGGATCTGGGTTCTGCCCCTCAAGCGCCTGCTCGCCTGGATGGAGACGGGCCGCTGGCGGCGCGGATAAGCCGTGACAGCCTTCCCTTTTCGGTATATCTCCCAAGCCGTTAAGGGGTCGTAACGGATATCCGCACCTGACGGAATACCGCCACCCCTGCTACAAGAGGGGGAGGCGAAGGCATGTTCCCATGCCTGCTATTGCGACCCGGACGCGCCCGTGAAGGCGCTCCTTTCCCGCGCGCACTCTTCTTCCGCATCACCCTTTCCAGCATCACTGGCGAAGCCACCCCGCCACGACACCCGACATGATGGTGGCGCAGCGCAACAGGAGGACAAGATGGTGCCAATGAGCAAGAGATTGTTTGCGGAAACCTTCGGTACATTCTGGCTTGTTTTCGGCGGATGCGGCAGCGCCGTGCTGGCGGCGGCCTTTCCCGATGTAGGCATCGGTCTGCTGGGCGTCAGCCTGGCTTTCGGCCTGACATTGCTGACCATGGCCTATTCCATCGGCCATATATCCGGATGCCACCTCAATCCCGCCGTAACCATCGGCCTGTGGGCGGGCGGACGCTTTCCCGTACGGGACATCGCGCCCTATATCGTCGCACAACTGGTGGGGGCCGTGATCGCCGCCGCGCTGCTTCTCTATATCGCAAGCGGTGAGCCGGACTTCGTATTGATGGGCAACGGCCTTGCGGTGAACGGCTATGGCGCCAATTCGCCGGGCGGCTATGTGCTGTCATCGGCCTTCGCGATCGAAGTCGTGCTGACCTTCGGCTTCCTGAGCGTGATATTGGGCTCGACAGACAGCCGCGCGCCCGCCGGTTTCGCGCCAATCGCGATCGGACTGTCGCTGACGCTGATCCACCTTATCAGCATTCCTGTCACCAATACGTCGGTCAATCCCGCGCGTAGCACGGGCCCGGCATTATTGGTCGGGGGGATCGCCCTGCATCAGCTCTGGCTGTTCTGGATTGCGCCGATTGCGGGCGCGGTGATCGCCGGCGGCGTCTATCGCTGGCTGGCAGAAGAACCGAAGGCGCCCGCCGTCGTGGGCGAGAATCTGTAGCTTGACGCATCGGGCCGATGCTTCGGCGTCGGCCCATTGGCTATTGTCATGAAGCGGGAAAATCTGGTCGAAACCAGTGGCCATCCTTCGTGAAAGATGGCGCGAGTGACGGGGCTCGAACCCGCGACCTCCGGCGTGACAGGCCGGCGCTCTAACCAACTGAGCTACACCCGCGTTTGGTGTGGGCGGGCATCTATGCGGGCGCGCTTCGCCTGTCAACCATCCGTAACAGGACTTTCTTCTTTCTCTTCATTTTCTTTGCGCGGAGACACCACCAGCGTCCCCCGCTCGAACAGGAAACCGGCAATATCCGGGGTTCCCGCTGCCGAAACGACGGTCTGGATGATGATGAGCAGCGGCACGCCCAGCAGCGCGCCGGGCGTGCCCCACACCCATCCCCAAAAGGCGAGCGACACCAGAATCAGCAGCGGGTTCATCGTCAGCCGCCGTCCCAATATCATCGGCGTCACCACATTGGCCTCGACCAGATGGAAGCCCACCTGCAAGGCGGCGGGGAGCAGCGCCCACCACGGATCGTCGAACACCATCAACCCGCCCAGCGCCAACAGCACCGCCGCCAGCATCGGCCCGAAATAGGGGATGAAATTGAGCAGCGCGACGATGCCGCCCCACATCAGCGGCGATGGCATCCCCACCAGCCACAACGACAGCGCCACCGCACCGCCAAGGCAGAGGTTCACCGTCGCAATGGTCAACACATAAGCGGATGTCGCGTCCACGACGTTCTGGATCACGCGGGCTACCGCCATGGCTCCGTCGAAACTGTCCCGGCTGTTGATCGTGCGTCGCCGCAGCTTCGTCCAGCCCGCAAGGAAGAAATAGATGATGAGCAGGCCGAACACCATCTGGATGATCGCGGACGGGGCCGAGGTCGCCGCGAATTGCAGCAGCGAACGGGGCGCTTCGACCGCCGCGGTCTGGGCCGCCGCGACAGGGCCGCTCGCCAGCATCTGGACGGTTTCGTCGACGAAGCGCTGCAACTGGGAATAATAGTCGATAAGCGGCGCGAGATTGGCCTGAATCCGGGGCAGCCGCTGCGGCAATATGCCGAACCAGTCCGTCGCGGGGACGATAATCAGCACAAGCGCGGTATTGGCCACCACCAGAAAGACGATGACGGCGAGCAGGGCCGCAAAAGCGGATGGAAGGCCGCGCCGTTCCATCCACTCCAGAAAGGGCACCAGCGCAATGGCGACGACCAGAGCGGCGGTCAGCGGCAGGAAAAATTCCGCGCCCGCGCTGAGCGCGAAGGGCAAGGCCAGCAACAGCCCCAGCCCCGCACTGAGCGCAATGGAAGCGAGCAGCCGGTCGCGACGCCTGATGACCTCCTGTTCTTCCGCCGGTAACATCGCGCCAGAATCCGTTATTGCCCCACTTTATGGAAAATGCTCTGCGCCTGTAGACAGGGGCCGTCAATTTGGATTCGGATCGCAGGGCGACGACAGGAAGGAAAACGCCGCCTTAACCGAATGTTCGCTTCTGCGCGGCACTATCCGGTTCAGGGATGAAGGAACGGGGCTTCACATGACGATCATACGCTGGCTTTGCACCCTGGCGGTTCTGGCCATGCCATCGGTAGCAGCCGCGCAACAGGACATGCGGCTTGATACGCAGATCTTCGTGGAGCGGGTGATGACCGACCTCAACGGACGCGAACGCCGCATCCTTTCCAATGCGGATCGGGTGGCGCCGGGCGACCAGCTCATCTTCGTGGTCCATTGGCGCAACGAAGGCAGCAATCCGGCAAGAGGTTTCGCGATCACCAAAGCGGTGCCACGCGGCGCACGGATCGATACCAGCGATCCCCGGATGGACGTGTCGGTCGATGGCGGCGCGCATTGGGGACGGCTGGACCAGCTATGGCTGCCGACCCCGCTAGGCGGAATGCGCCGCGCCGTCGCCGAAGATGTGACGCATGTGCGCTGGCCCCTGCCTCGCAGCGCCCTCCCCGGCGAAAGCGGCCGGCTAAGCTACCGCGCCGTCGCCCGATAGCCCTTCCATTTTCTTCGGAAATTGAGCGACCGCTTACGATCAATGGCGAACATAGCCCATGCCCATTCGCCCTGAGTAGGAACTGAGCGAACGGAGGATGGGAAAGCAGACTCTCCGCTCCCCACCCAATTCCAGTCTCCTCAATCCACGAACAGCAGCGCGGGCGTTTCCAGACGCTTCCTGAGCGCCTGGACGAAGCTCGCCGCGTCCCACCCGTCGACGACGCGGTGGTCGCAGCTTATCGACATGTTCATGAGCTTGGCCGCCACGACCTCCCGTCCCCGGAAAACGGGCCGCTCGATCACGCGATTGGGGCCGATGATCGCGACTTCCGGCCGATTGATGACCGGCGTGGTGGCGATGCCGCCCAGCGGCCCCAGCGATGTGATGGTGAGCGTCGAGCCGGACAGTTCCTCCGACTTCGCCCTGCCCGTGCGCGCGGCTTCGGCGAGGCGGCGGATTTCGGACGCCAGTTGCCAGATATTGCGATCCTGCGCGTCGCGGATGACAGGAACCATCAGGCCCGCGTCGGTCTGCGTCGCCATGCCCAGATGAACCGCGCCGTAGCGCGTCACCACGCCCGCTTCATCGTCATAGCGCGCGTTCAGCATCGGAAATTCCGGCAGCGTGCGACATATTCCCACGATCAGCAGCGGCAACAGGGTCAGCTTCGGCCGATCCCCCCTGCCGGCGTTCAGTTGCTCGCGCAAAGCTTCCAGTTCGGTGACGTCGATTTCCTCGACATAGGTGAAGTGCGGGATGTGACGCTTCGACGCGGCCATATTCTCCGCGATGCGGCGGCGCATACCTATGACCTTGACGGCTTCGTCCGGGCGCCTGGCCGAACGGCCAGCCGGATGATAACCCTGCCCCGCACCATAGAGCAGATAGGCGTCCAGATCGGCGTGACGAATGCGCTCGCCGCCATGCTTCACCTGGGCAAGGTCGATGCCCAGTTCCTTGGCCCGCGCCCGGACGGCGGGTGATGCAAGGATCGGCGTTTCGGCCTTGGCTTCCCCTGTCCCGTTCGGACTGAGCTTGTCGAGGCCCTTCTGTTCCTTGGTGGATTCCACCGCGTGCCCTTCGACAGACTCAGGGCGAATGGAGGGAGGCGTGTGCGCTTCCTCGATCACCGCTTCTCCGGGCGTCTCCGCCGCGATGACCTCTTCCGACGGCGGCGGAGTTTCTGCGGCGGGGACGACCTCACCCTCCCCGTCCGTCTCGATCTCCACCAGCATGGAGCCAATGGGCACCTGATCGCCCGGCTCGCCCGCAAGGCGCATCACAATGCCTGCGACCGGACTTTCCATTTCCACCGTCGCCTTGTCGGTCATCATGTCGGCGATAGGCTGATCTTCCTCCACCCGGTCGCCGACCTTGACGTGCCAGCCAACGATCTCCGCCTCGGAAATGCCTTCGCCGATGTCCGGCAGCTTGAATGTGAACAGTGCCATTACAGAACTCCGTTCGTGTCGAGCGAAGTCGAGACACGAGGCAAGGTGAACACACTTCCGTTTCTCGACTTCGCTCGAAACGAACGGAAGGGGTTGGACATGATCAATCCTTCATGATCTTGGCGATGGCTTCGCGTATCCTCACGGGACCGGGGAAATAGGCCCATTCCAGACTGTGCGGATAAGGCGTGTCAAAGCCGGTGACGCGCTCGATCGGCGCTTCGAGATGGTAGAAGCAGCGTTCCTGCACCAGCGCGGACAGTTCCGCGCCAAAGCCGCTGGTCCGCGTCGCCTCATGGACGATCAGGCAGCGCCCGGTCTTCTTCACGGACGCCTCGATAGCTTCGATGTCGAGCGGCACCAGCGTCCGCAAATCCACGATCTCCGCGTCCAGTCCCATGGCCGCGACGGTGTTTTCGACCACATGAACCATCGTGCCGTAACACAATATGGTGAGCGCCTCGCCCGCCCGCACTGTCCGCGCCTGCCCCAGCGGAATGCGGTAATAGCCGGCCGGCACCTGCGCGTCGGGATGCCCGGCCCAGCTTTTCGCGGGCGTATCGTAATGGCCGTCGAACGGCCCGTTATAGATGCGCTTGGGTTCGAAGAAGATCGTCGGATCATTGTCCTCGATGGCGGCGATCAATAGCCCCTTGGCGTCATAGGGCGTCGCCGGAATCACCGTCTTGACGCCCGACACATGAGTGAAAATGCCCTCAGGCGACTGGCTGTGCGTCTGCCCGCCGAAGATGCCGCCGCCAAAGGGCGAGCGCACTGTCATCGGCGCGATGAACTCACCCGCCGAACGATAGCGCAGGCGCGCGGCTTCGGAGACAAGCTGGTCCAGCGCGGGATAGATATAGTCGGCGAACTGGATTTCCGGCACCGGGCGCAGGCCATAGGCGCCCATGCCCACCGCCACACCGATGATGCCGCATTCGGTGATCGGCGTGTCGAACACGCGGTTCTTGCCATATTTCTGTTGCAAGCCCGCCGTCGCGCGAAAGACGCCGCCGAAATATCCGACATCCTCGCCCATCACGACCACTTGCGCGTCGCGCTCCATCATCACGTCCAGCGCGCTGTTGATCGCCTGGATCATGTTCATCTGCTGCGCGTCGGCGCGCGCCTCCTGCATCATGCCTTCGCTCACAGTCCCGCCGCCTTCCATTCGTCGAGCATCTGCTGCTGCTGTTCCTTCAGGTGCCAGGGCATCTCTTCGAACACATCCTCAAACAGGGATTCCATCGGATGATGGAGGCCATGGCCCAATATCCCGTTCTTCTCCGCCTCCCGCGCGGCATCGCGGACCATTTCGGCCAGTTCCTTATCCATCGCGGCATGGCGCTCCTCGTCCCATATGCCGAGGCGAATGCAATGCTGCTTCAGCCGCGCAATAGGGTCGCCCAGCGGCCACAAACTGCTCTCCTCCGCCGACCGATAGGCGCTGGGATCATCGGAAGTGCTATGCCCCTCAACGCGATAGGTGAAATGCTCGATCAGCGTCGGCCCGGCATTGGATCGCGCCCGGTCCGCCGCCCAACGGGTAGCGGCATAGACCGCCAGCACGTCGTTGCCGTCGACGCGCAAACCGGCAATGCCATAGCCCACGGCGCGCGCCGCGAAGGTTGTGGCTTCAGCTCCCGCAAAACCTGAAAAGCTGCTGATAGCCCACTGGTTATTCACGATATTCATGATGACCGGCGCGCGATAGACGCTGGCGAAGGTGCAGGCGGAATGGAAGTCGCCCTCCGCCGTGGAGCCTTCGCCGCACCAGGTCGCGGCGATACGCGTATCACCCTTGGCCGCGCTCGCCATCGCCCAGCCCACCGCCTGCGGATATTGGGTGGTGAGGTTGCCGGAGATCGAGAAGAACCCTGCCTCCCGCGCTGAATACATGATGGGAAGCTGGCGCCCTTTCAGCCGGTCGCCGGTATTGGAATAGATCTGGTTCATCATGTCGATGATGGGCCAGTCGCGCGCGATCAATATGCCCTGCTGGCGATAGCTGGGAAAGCACATATCGTCGCGGGCAAGCGCCAGCGCTGCGCCGATGGACACGGCCTCTTCGCCGGTGGATTTCATGTAGAAGCTGGTCTTGCCCTGCCGCTGGGCGCGGAACATGCGCGCGTCGAAAGCGCGGGTCAGCGCCATGGCGCGCAGCATCCGCAGCAGCGTTTCGGGCGGCAAATTGGGATTCCATTGGCCGACCGCTCCGCCATCCTCGTCCAGCACGCGAATCAACCCATAGGCCAGGTCGCGAATCTCGGCGGGCTGAACCGCTTCGTCGGGGCGCAGCGTGGCGTCGGCGGCGGGAATATCGAAATGGGAAAAATCGACGCTGTCGCCGGGCCTGAATTTCGGTTCGGGGACATGCAACTCAAGGGTCGGCAGGTTGCGTCCCGCCATGCCTTCGCTCGCGCCAGATTCTGTCCGGTCGCTCATCCTGCCTCCTCTTGCGCGTTGCAATAAAATTACCGTCCGTAATTATTATATTTCAACGCCGCGAAAGGCAAGGGTTGCTTACCCAAACATATCAGACCCTTGTCCGCCTCACACCGCCACCGGGGCGGCGATATGGGATTGCGGCGTATAATCCAGCACTTCGAAGTCCTCGATCCTATAGTCGAAAATGCTTGAGGGCCGCCGATTGATCCGCAATTTCGGCGCGCCGGACGGCAAGCGGCTGAGCTGCTGCTCCACCAGTTCCGCATGGTTGAGATAAAGGTGCACGTCGCCGCCCTGCCAGACCACGTCGCCCGGCTCCAGATCGCATTGCTGGGCGAGCATCCGGGTCATCATCGACAGGCCGAAGATATTGAACGCAAAGCCCAATCCAAGATCGCAACTGCGCTGGAACAGCAGGCCGTTGAGCCGCCCATCGGCCACCTGGAACTGGTAGGTCATGTGGCAGGGCGGCAGCGCCATGCGCGGCACTTCCGCGACATTCCAGCCGGTGAAGAGCAGGCGGCGCGACCCCGGTGTCCGGCGAATCGCTTCAATCAGTTCGGCGATCTGGTTGCGCCCCTTCTCGGCGCGACGGTAAAGCCCTTCTCCCGCCGGTTCATATAGCGGCCAGTTCACCCATTGCGCGCCATAAACCGGTCCCAGATCGCCCCAGCGCGCCGCGAAAGCGGCGTCGTCGACGATTCGCTGCTCGAAAGCATCGCGGTCGATTTCCTCCCCTGTCGCCTTGCGATAGGCGTCGAGCGGCCAGTCAGTCCAGATATGCACCCCCTGCCGCACCAGTTCGCGGATGTTGGTGTCACCGGTCAGAAACCACAGCATCTCCCGCGCGGCGACCTTCCAGTAAACCCGCTTGGTGGTGAGCAGCGGCACATGATCGTCCGCCAGCGAAAAACGCATCATCGCGCCCAATATGGAACGGGTGCCGACGCCCGTGCGGTCGATCCTCTCATCGCCTTCCGTCCAGATCCGGCGCATCAGGTCCAGATATTGCTGCTCATAATGCGGGGCGGTCGAGGCGGAGTGTTCGGTCAATGCAGCGGCCTTCCGGACGGATCGGTGAGTCTGTCGTTCCTTCCGCGTCTACCCGCAGCATGGCGCCCCTGCCAAGCAAATCGCGCCCGAAGGGAATTGCACCGAAATGGCGAAAGCTGGCGAGCGGAACGGACAGGGTTCCGATAGCTCCGCCTCGCCCGGTGGCGGCACTATCCCCTCATGCAGGGAGATGTGGAAATCGCGCTGGTGATACTGGACGACCATTGGCGGCCGCTCCATCGATTGCATCCGCACGAGGACTGGCGTTCCACGGCAAGGCAATTATTGCTGTTCAAAAGCCGGTGGCTGGCCCTTCATCAGCGGCGCAAGAGGGACAGGGTCGCCACGCTCCGTCCTTCCGACATCGTGCTGACCCGTTCGCTTTACCGCCGCATCCGCCCGCTGGGGATGTTGCTCGCCGATCATGTGATAGATGCGCGGAACGATCGATTCAGCTTCCGGGCAGCGGGGTTGTTGTAGCTGCAAAAAAAGCGCATCCACCGCTTGCCAGCCCGAAAAGCCACCTCTATAGGCTGCGGCCTGCCCAGCGGGATCGCCCAGCGAAACCGCCGACGGTCGGGGAGTAGCTCAGCCTGGTAGAGCACTGTCTTCGGGAGGCAGGGGCCGGAGGTTCGAATCCTCTCTCCCCGACCAAAAACTCTATCCATCTTGCGGCTGGAATGCGCCAGCGAAGCGGCGTGCCGTTTCATCAAAACCATGCGGGCGAGCTGCATTTCAACCGATCATCATCAGGCTGGCATTGCCGCCAGCCGCCGTCGTGTTGATGGAAATCGACACCTCCTCCAGCAGCAGGTCGACCGGATGGCATCCCATGCGGCCCAGCGGCGCGGCATGGAGGGAAATGATCGGCCCCGGCCGCTCGGCAAGGAACTGGCCTGTCGCGGCGATCTTGTCCGCCTTGCCCTCTACCAGAGCAGCGGCCACAGGCATGGCGAGATCGGCGCAGAAACGGCTTGCGACAAGCGGCGGCAGATCGGCGGGCAATGCCATGCCCTCCAGCACGCCGCTATTCCCGGTGGCAAGGATGGCGGCCATCTGGTCGAACAGCCCCTGCTGCGTCGCCGGGAGCATCAGCACGGCTCCACGCGGATGCAGCGTATAGAGATTGCGTTCGCCCACTGGCCCCGGCAGCAGCTTTTCGATGCCCAGCGCCGATCGCTCTCCATAGCGGCGCGCCACGGCAACTGCGGCATCATCCCCCCGCGCATCAAGCCACTGGATAAAGACGGACAGGGGCGCGGTCATCCCTTCAGTCCCCTGCAACACCGTCGGCGCAACGGCCGTCAGGCGCCCCAGATACAGCGGCCCGCCCGCTTTGGGGCCGGTGCCTGACAACCCCCGCCCGCCAAAGGGCTGGACCCCGACCACCGCGCCGATGACATTGCGGTTCACATAGATATTGCCCGCCTGCACCCTCTGCATGACATGCGCGATGGTCTGGTCCAGCCGGGTATGCAGGCCGAAGGTCAGGCCATATCCGGTCGCGTTGATCGCATCGATCAACGGGTCGATCCGGTCGCGGGAAAAGCGGATGACGTGCAACACCGGCCCGAAAACCTCGCCTTTCAGGTCAGCGATGCTTTCCAGTTCGATGATCGTGGGCGGCACGAAAGTGCCATGGGCGGCTTCGTCGGGCAGCGTCTGCTGTTCCACCTTGCGGCCGAGTTTTCGCATGGCGTCGATATGCGCCTCAATCGTCGCCTTCGCTTCGGCGGTGATGACGGGGCCGGTATCGACCGCCAGCCTGTCGGGCCGGCCGATCCTGAGTTCCGTGAGCGCGCCCTTGAGCATGGCGAGCGTCCTGTTCGCAATATCCTCCTGCAAGCACAGGATGCGGAGCGCCGAGCAACGCTGCCCCGCGCTGTCGAAGGCGGAGGCGATGACATCCGCCACCACCTGCTCTGCCAGCGCGGAGGAATCGACGATCATCGCATTCTGCCCACCCGTTTCGGCGATCAGCGGGATGGGATAGCCCTGGAGTGAAAGACGCCTGGACAGTTGATGCTGGATCAGGCGGGCGACTTCGGTCGATCCGGTGAACATGACGCCCGCCGTCTCTGATGCCGCGACAAGGGCCGCGCCGATGGCGCCATCGCCGGGGATCAGTTGCAGCGCATCGGCAGGCACGCCCGCCTCATGGAGGAGGCGAACGGCCTCCGCCGCGATCAGTGGAGTTTCCTCAGCGGGCTTCGCCAGCACCGGATTGCCCGCGACCAGCGCGGCAGCCACCTGCCCGGTGAAGATGGCGAGCGGAAAATTCCACGGGCTGATGCAGACGACCGGACCCAGCGGCTTCTGTTCCGCTCCAAAAGTCGTGCGCGCCTGCGCTGCATAATAGCGCAGGAAGTCGATGGCCTCGCGCACCTCGGCGATGGCGTTGGGAAAGGACTTGCCCGCTTCCCGCACGATCAGGCCCAACAGCACCGGCATCCGCGCCTGCATGGCGTCGGCGGCGCGCTCCAGCGCGGCGGCCCGGTCGGCGACCGGGACATTGCCCCACAGGCTTTGCGAAGCGCGGATAGCGGCGGCGCGGGCTTGGCCGGGCGAAGCTTCAGTGACTGTGCCCACGACATCGCGATGATCGGCGGGATTGAACACCGGGCGCTCCGTCCCCTCCCCGCCCTCCGGCGCGGCGGTCCATGCGATGGTCGCGCTCTCCCGCAGTGCCACGGCCAGCGCCGCGAGCGCATCTTCGTCGCTCAGATCAACGCCTTGTGAATTGCGCCGGTCGGGATAGAGCGCCGACGGCAGCGCGATCTGGTCATGCCGATGCCCCGGATACGGCATGGCGCGCACCATATCGACGGGATCGGCCACCAGTTCATCGACCGGCACGGCGGGATCGGCAATGCGGTTCACAAAGGACGAGTTCGCGCCATTCTCCAGCAAACGCCGCACCAGATAGGCGAGCAGCGTCTCATGCGTGCCGACAGGCGCATAGATGCGGCAGGGGCGGTCCAGCCCTTTGGGGCCTACCACCTGCTCATAAAGCGGCTCGCCCATGCCGTGCAGGCACTGGAACTCATAGCGGCCCACCGCGAAATCCGGCCCGGCAAGCTGATAGATCGTCGCCAGCGTCTGGGCATTATGCGTCGCGAACTGCGGAAACACGGCGTCCGGCGCGGCCAGCAGTTGCTTCGCACAGGCGATATAGGCGACATCGGTATGCACCTTGCGCGTATAGACCGGGAAGTCGGCCAGCCCATCGACCTGCGCCCGCTTGATCTCCGCGTCCCAATAAGCGCCCTTGACCAGCCGCACCATGATCCGCCGTCCCGCCCGCCGCGCCAGATCGATGATCCAGTCGATGACGAAGGGGCAGCGCTTGCCATAGCCCTGCACCACGAAGCCTAGCCCGTTCCAGTCCGCCAGATCCGGGTCCAGCGCCAAACTTTCCAGCAGGTCGAGCGACAGCTCCAGCCGATCCGCCTCCTCCGCGTCGATATTAAAACCGATGTCATAGCTTTTTGAGAGCAGCGCCAACGACTTCAGCCGGGGCAGCAACTCGCTCATCACGCGGCCGGCCTGCGCGCGGCTGTAGCGTGGGTGGAGCGCCGACAGCTTGATGGAGATGCCCGGCCCTTCATAGACGCCGCGCCCATGGGACGCCTTGCCTATCGCATGGATGGCGCGCTCATAATCATCGAAATAGCGCGCCGCATCGGCTGCGGTCGTCGCCGCCTCGCCCAGCATGTCATAGCTGTAGCGGAAGCCCTTCGCCTCCATCTCCTTCGCGCGTTTGAGCGCCTCGGCGATGGTTTCGCCAGTCACGAACTGCTCGCCCATCATCCGCATGGCCAGATCGACGCCGCGCCGGATCACAGGCTCGCCCGCCCGCGCGATCAGGCGGGTGAGCGCCGCGCTCAATCCCCTGTCGTCGACACTGCCGACCAGCTTGCCGGTGACGACAAGGCCCCATGTCGCCGCGTTGACGAACAGCGATTTGCCCCCGCCCATATGCGATCCCCAGTCCCCGTCCGCGATCTTGTCGCGGATCAGGGCGTCGCGGGTCGCATCGTCGGGAATCCGCAGCAAGGCTTCGGCCAGGCACATCAGCGCCACGCCTTCCTGACTGGAAAGCGAATATTCCTGCACCAATGCTTCGACGCCATTGCCCTTGCGATTGGCCCGCAGCGCCGTGACCAGCGCCCGGGCCGTTTCGCGCACGGCCTGACGTGTCGCATGGGGCAAGGCGGCCGCTTCGATCAGGGGCGCCATGCAGGCGGCTTCATCGCGGCGATAGGCGGCGGTGATGGCGCGTCGGAGGGAAGACCGCTCCCGGATGGCGGGAGCGAAATCGGCGAAGGGCGGCGGTGTCGTCATGCGACCATATTATCATCGCGGCGCGATGCGATCCGACTTTTAAAAAGGCCATCGACCTATCTCATGACTTATTTTCAGTCATCTGATAGGCAATATGGATGGACAAACCTCCAAAGTCAGTCGATCTGGATGATTTCGACCGCAAGATCATCGCTGCGCTGATCGAAGATGGGCGCATGACCGTCACCGACCTCGCCCGCACGGTGGGGCTGTCGAAAACGCCTTGTCAGGTGCGTCTCAGGCGGCTGATCGACGCCGGCGTCATCACAGGATTTCGCGCCATCGTCGACCCCGCGAAGCTGGGCATGGATCATGTCGCCTTTGCCGAAGTGAAGCTGTCCGACACACGCGAACAGGCGCTGCGCGAATTCAATGCGGCCGTGCGGCGTATCCCCGAAGTCGAGGAATGCCATATGATCGCCAGCAGCTTCGACTATCTGCTAAAGGTGCGGACGTCCGACATCCGCCGCTACCGCACGGTGCTGGGCGAGAAAATTTCCAGCCTGCCTCATGTGGCGAGCACATCGACCTATGTGGCGATGGAAACCGTGCTGGACGCGGGCGGATCACGCATGACCCGCCTCGCGACGCAGAAATAGGAGTCAGGCTTCGCCGAACACCCGCCTGAAGATCGTGTCAATCTGACGGAAGTGATAGCCGAGGTCGAACTTCTCCTCGATCTCTTGGGCGGTCAGCGCCGCGGACACATCGGGATCGGCCTTCAGCAATTCCAGCAGCGAAAGCTGGCCGTCCGATTCCCACACCTTCATCGCGTTACGCTGAACGTAACGGTAGCTGTCCTCACGGCTCACCCCCGCTTGCGTCAGCGCCAGCAGCACGCGCTGCGAGTGGACAAGTCCGCCCATCTTGTCGAGATTCTTCATCATCCGCTCAGGATAGACGAGCAGCTTGTCGATCACGCCGGTCAGCCGACCCAACGCGAAATCGAGCGTGATCGTCGCATCCGGCCCGATATAGCGTTCCACCGACGAATGGCTGATGTCGCGTTCATGCCAGAGCGCCACATTCTCCATCGCGGGCATAGCGTAGCTGCGGACCATGCGGGCAAGGCCGGTGAGATTCTCGGTCAGCACCGGATTGCGCTTGTGCGGCATGGCGCTGCTGCCCTTCTGGCCGGGCGAGAAATATTCCTCCGCCTCCAGAACCTCGGTGCGCTGGAGGTGACGGACTTCCACCGCCAGCCGCTCAATGGACGAAGCAATGACGCCCAGCGTGGCGAAGAACATCGCATGGCGATCACGCGGGATGACCTGCGTGGACACCGGCTCGATGGCAAGGCCCAGCTTCTCCGCGACATGTTCTTCCACGCGCGGATCGATATTGGCGAAGGTGCCGACCGCGCCCGAAATGGCGCAGGTCGCGACTTCCTCGCGCGCGGCGATCAGGCGCGCCTTGCAGCGGCTGAACTCCGCATAGGCTTCCGCCATCTTGAGGCCGAAGGTGACGGGTTCGGCGTGGATGCCATGACTGCGGCCGATGGTCGGGGTCAGCTTATGCTCGAAGGCGCGGCGCTTGATGACGTCGAGCAGCTTGTCGAGATCCTCGATCAATATGTCGGACGCGCGCGCAAGCTGCACCGCGAGGCATGTATCCAGAACGTCGCTCGACGTCATGCCCTGATGCATGAAGCGCGCTTCGTCGCCCACCTGCTCCGCGACCCAGGTGAGGAATGCGATGACGTCATGTTTGGTGACCGCCTCGATCGCATCGATCGCGGGCACGTCGATGGCCGGGTTGGTCGCCCACCAGTCCCACAACGCCTTCGCCGCCGATTTCGGCACCACGCCCAGTTCGCCGAGCGCCTCGGTCGCGTGCGCTTCGATCTCGAACCAGATGCGGAAGCGGGCTTCCGGCTCCCAAAGAGCAGTCATTTGCGGGCGGGCGTAGCGAGGGACCATGGCGAATCCTGCATATTGGCGTGAACGGATGCCGCGCCGCCTAGCAGCGTCCCCAGCCAAGAGCAAATCGGCAGGCTTCGGGTAAAAACCGTCATCCATTCGTCGCAATTGCAATAGAAATCACAGCCGAAACGAGCGGTCCAAAAAGACGAATGGAAGTTGATGAACAACCATTCAGGAACCTTATCGAGTATTGGGATATTATCCCTGCAAAGATCACAACGATGCCGTTTGAAACAAATTCACCAACGGAATGACAATTCAGGAGATTGATATGCTGCGTACCGTTCTTTTCTCGACCGCTCTTGCCATCACCGCCCCCGCGATCGCTCAGGAAGCTGCCACGCCGCAGCAAGGCACGACGCCGACCGCTCCGGCGCAGACCGCGCCAGCCCAACCCGACGCCGCAACACAGCCGGGCGCGGCCGCGCAGCCGCAGGCCGCGTCGCCTTCCAGTCAGGCCAATACGGTCGCGTCCATCGTGGATAGCGAATTTCCCGCTTATGACCTCAACAAGGACGGTCAGCTCGACAAGGCGGAATTTTCCAAATGGATGGTCGCGTTGAAAGATCAGGAAATGAAAGCGACCGGCAAGACCTTGCCGCCCGCCGAAGTGACGGCCTGGGCCGAGGGCGCCTTCGCCACGGCCGATGCGGACAAGAGCACGTCCGTCAGCAAGCCTGAGCTGGTCAGCTTCCTGGGCGGCGGCGCGGGTTGATCGCGGGCTGATCCTGAAAGGCGATCCCTGTCACGAAGCAGGAAACGGATACCCCGAAGGGTCGCACCAGGCGGCGTGAGCGAAGGCCACGCCGCCTCTTTTTTTGGACTCACCGCCCGGTAAGTGTCAGGACCGCTTCTTGTTGGTATAGAGGAGAGCCGCGACGATGGCGGCTGAACCTATGCCCACGGCCGCTCCCGTCCACGCCGCCTTACCGCCTTTTCGCGGAGGCGTTTTTCCGGCGGGGGGATGGGTCGGCGCGCCCTTTTCCTCAACGGTTTGCGACGCGGTTTCTGGCGGATTATCTTCGATCTTGCTCATGATCCCCCATGCTAAGCAACAATGGCATCAGGGGGAAGAGGGCAAAATGCCCGATGAAGGTGCATTCCCTGCAATGTGCTTGCATTTACGCCAAAGCATAATCATGCCCCTGATGTAACGATCGCGGCTTGCCGGGACGAGACGCTTCCGCCTTCCGTCAAAATCGCCTAAGCTGCCCACGGATCAGCAACCAAAGGATCGCCGATGCAATTTCTACGCACCGCCTTCTGGGTCGTCATCGCCGTCACCCTCGCCTTTTTCTGCATGGCGAATTATGTGCCGGTGACGGTTCGGCTCTGGGGCGATCTGGTGATGGAAACCAAATTGCCGGTTCTGCTTATCGGCGCCTTCCTTCTGGGCGCCGGGCCTTTCTGGATCATGGCGCGGGCTACCCGCTGGCGCATGAAACGCAGACTGGAAAGCACGGAACGCGCGCTCGCGGCTGTCACCGCCGCCGCCGCGCCGTCGCCACCTTCCCTTTCCTCCATGCCAAAGACGCAGGGCGATGAATCAGCCCTGTCCCCTGCGACATCCTCCCTTCACACAACAGGAACAGCATGAGCAGCCCCATCTACGTCGCCATCGACACGCCAGAGCTGGAAAAGGCGCAGGCACTAGCGGGGCAGGTGCGCCATCATGTCGGCGGATTGAAACTGGGGCTGGAATTTTTCTGCGCCAACGGCCACCACGGCGTGCATGAAATGATGAAGTTCGGCCTGCCGATCTTCCTCGACCTGAAATTGCACGACATTCCCAATACCGTGGCGAAGGCCATTCAGTCGCTCCATGTTCTGGAGCCCGCGATCCTGACCGTGCATGCAGCGGGCGGCCGCGCCATGCTGGAGAATGCAAAGGCCGCGGCGGGCGCCCATACGAAGGTTGTCGCCGTCACCGTGCTGACCAGTCTGGATGATGGCGACCTGCTCGACACAGGCGTCGGCGGCAGGGCGGAAGATCAGGTTGCGCGCCTCGCCGACCTGGCGCGCAGCGCGGGACTGGACGGCATCGTCTGCTCCGGCGCGGAAGTGGCGCTGGTGCGGCAGGCATGGCCCGAAGGCTTCTTCGTGGTGCCCGGCGTCAGGCCGGCGGGTGGCGCCATGGGCGATCAAAAGCGCGCCGTCACGCCGCGTGAAGCGCTTGATCGCGGCGCTTCCATTCTGGTCGTGGGCCGCCCGATCAGCCTCGCTGAAAATCCGGATACGGCCGCACGGGAAATCGAAGCGACGCTTTGAAGCAAAAAGCGACGGGGGCTAAATAGTCAGCCCCCGCCCTTTCATCAGAAGCGATAGCCGACGCTGGCGACCACCTGATGGCGATCGGTGTCGACGTTGAATTCGCTGCTGGTCGCGCCATCGCCAAATTTGATCTTGCCATCATTATAGTTGGAATAGCGATATTCCAGCTTGGCGAAGGTATTGGTGTTGATGGCGCGTTCCACGCCCGCACCGATGCGCCAGCCGTCCAGCTTGAACGCCGTATCGGTGGTTTCATTGGTATCGCCCGCCAGCACCTTCAGCTTGCTGTTGGTATAACCGCCCTTCACATAGACCAGCGTTGCCGGGTCCGCGAGGATACCGGCGCGGGCGCCGATATACAGGTCACGGCCCTGCTTCACCCGCCCGAAGCCGAAATCGTCGGTGAAATCATGGCGGTTGCTCTTGGCGGTGGAATTGGTGAACTCGCCTTCCACGCCGACAACGGCGCTGCCCAGGTTCACGTCATAGCCCGCGCCTACACCATAAAGCAGGCCGTCGATCGACTGGTCGTCGCGGCCATTGTCATTGTCGATATCGCTGCCCGCGCCGACATGGTCATAGCCCAGGATCGCTTCGACGCGCGGACCGGTGAAGGTTGGGGCGACATCCTGCGCGAGCGCCGGGGCTGCGATTGCGCTACCGGCCAGAAAGGTTGCGACCATCATCTTTCGCATAAAAATAACTCCGTCTTCTTTGTTCTTGCGTCCCCCTGCAGGGACTAGACGGTGAAAGCGGAGCAAAGCCGTTGGTTGCATGAACCTAAGATAAACAAAGGCTTATGTTGTCAATATGCCACATATGGCGACGGCTCGCCGTCAATCTGTGCGCCAATCGGGACGAACCGCGTTCCTGTAATGGCTACTTTCGGCCAATGGCGGACAACCCACCTCCGTTCGGGCTGAGCTAAGTCGAAATCTGTCCTGAGTGACGCCGCAGGCGGCGTCGAAGGGCTTTACGCTGAGCGAAGCAAAGAGCCTCCCTTACGCACTTCGCCTTCGCTCGGGGCGAACGGGGATGGGAATGGCGGACAGTCCACCCAACACGCCATCCCCCGTGCCGCTCAATAATCCTTCGAGACCCGGACATTCGCGCTTTCGCGGCCCAAGGTGGAAATGGCGCCCAGCAGCGAGAGCCATCGCGTGACCTGATATTCGATCCGCGTCGCGGAATAGCCCTGCCCGTCCGTGATCAGTTCCACATAAGTCTTGCGCGTCAGATATTTGCCCGCCGCGATGGACGTGCCCTGTCCCTGCGTGGGATCGGCGGCGATGATCCGCAAACGGTCCAGCCCGGCGGCCCGGCGTACCGCGTTGATGGGGTCAAGGCCGCCCTGGCCCTGCAAGGATCCCACCGCCGACGCCAGCTGCAACGCTTCGGGCGCGGACAGGTTTGTGATCGACGTGCCGAACAGGATGCGGGACAGCAGTTCATCCTGCGGCAGGGCGGGCACGCTGGTGAAGCTGATGTCCGGCGACAACCCGGTGCCCCCGACATGGATGGAGGCCGTCAGGTCGCTGACGTCCGCCTCGGCCGTGATATCCAGCGTCGGATTGACGGGCGTGCGGCCATCGAACTGGATCAGCCCTTCGCGCAGTTCGAAGCGGCGGCCCGCAAATTCATAATCGCCGCGCACCAGTTGCGCCGTGCCGGCAATCGCCGGATTGGTCACCGTGCCGCCCAGGTCCAGATTGGCCCGCCATTCGCTGTCCAGCCCAAGGCCTGTGACCATCAGCCGGTTGCGCGCCTGCGCCTTGATCGCCAGCGCCCATGGCGCATTGCCGCGCGGGCGCTCCAGTTCTTCGCCCCGGCGGTTGATCTCGACCACCTTGAGCTGCGGCAACTGGGCGACGGCGGCTGCCCGGCCCAGCGTGAATCGGCTCTTGATGAGCTTGAGGTTGCCTCCAATGGTGCCGCCACTTCCATCCGACCGCAGCGTGATCGGCCCCGTCACCGTCGCGCCCAGATCGTCGCGCTCCAGCAGCGTCGCATTGTCCGCCTGCAACGCCAGGTCCATGCCGACGCCCGCCGTGCCCTTGAAGGTGAAGGAGCCGGTGCCGGTCACCGAACCGCCGTTGCGCGCCGTCGCGGCAAAACTGGAAATGACGAGCCGGTCCCCGGAAAAACGCCCCTGAGCCTTGACGCCGCTCAACCGCATCCCCGTTACCGGGCTGTTGATCGCGACATTGTCCGTGGCCAGCGTTCCCGCGATCACCGGTTCGCCCAACGTGCCCCGAATATCCGCCGTCACGTTCACCGGCCCGACAATATCGACGATTTCCACCCCGGTCAGCCGCCAGAGCGTATCGGCCGCTCCATTATAGCGGAGCTGGGCGAAAAAGGGCGCGCGGTTCAGGCGCTCGACCAGACTGCCATCCCGGCCCAGCGGCGTCAGCAACGCCTGTGCCCGGCCGATGGTGCGCCCTTCCGACACAAAGACCATCCGCGTCGCCAGCCGGTCCTGATTGAGGACCGCATTGACGCCGACATCGACCGGACGGGAACTGAGCGACAGGCCCGACCGCGACAGCCCCCGGACGCGCAGTTCGACCTTCCCCGTCGCCATCCCGCCGCGCGGCTTGGCGTAGCTCAGCGTGCCCGTAGCGACGCCGCCAAGACCCAGATCGTCATAAGCGATATCCAGCAGCGACAGCGGCAGCGTCTGCATCCGCGCCTCTATCGCGACGGATTCGCTACCCAGATCACCGGCAAGCTGCAGCGATCCCCCCGCATAGCGGATCGTCGCGGGCGACAGGTGCCAGCCTTCCTGCGTCCGCGTCAGCAAAGCCGCGCGGGTCAGCCGGATCGGTTTGCGGTCGATCGTCCCGCTGGCCGACAGGCGGATGCGGTCCGGCGCGACCTGCGCTTCGCCCTGAAGGTCGAACAAGCGGCCGCGCTGCCCCGAAAGGCTGCCGCGCACCGTGCCCTTGCCATCCACCAGCTTCGCGGTGCCCGCCATGCGGCCCAGCAATATGCCGCCAACCCGCAATCCCTGCGCCTGCACCGTCGCATCGATGGAGGTGCCGTCCGGGTCGAGCAATATGGTCGCATCCAGCTTGCCGCGCCCCACGGCAATGGCCGTCGGCCCATCGAAATGCGCGCCGTTGGCGGCCAGTTGCAGCTGCAATTGCTGCACAGCGTTCACTGGCCGGAAACCGACCGTGCCGGTCACCGGACCGACGACGGCGAGCTGCCCGTCCAGCCCGCCGGTCACGGGGCGAATATCCCCGCTCGCCGTCACCCCTGAAACCTCCAGCCGCGCCACGCGCACGATCGCCTGTCCGCCTTGGGGCAGCAGGATCGCGCCATTGCCGGTGAACGGCCCCAGCGTCGATCCGCCCTCTGCCGTGAATATATAACCCGTGTCATCGGGATCGAATCGCGCCTTCACCTCACTCAGGCCCAGCGCATCCATCGGACGATGCAGCACGAGGTCCACGGCGGGGCGGTCGATCTTTCCATCCAGCACCAGTTGCAACGGCCCATATTGGCCATGTCGTCCACTGCCCTCGAAATGGAATGTCCCGTCGCGGCGGCGATAGCCGTTCGCGTTCAGCGACAGCAGCGGCGATTGAAGGACAAGATCATGAAGGGCCAGTTGCCCATCCGGCCCCAGCGCCAGTGCGCTCCGCAGCGTCGGCAACCCGCCGCCCAGCGAATGCAGGAAGCTGTTGTCCAGCCGCCGCATCCGCGCCAGCGCATGACCGCTCAAGGAAAACGCGCCTTTCGGCCCCGGCACCGCGCGCAGCTTCGACGTCAGGTCGACCACCCCGAGCCCACGAATAAGCAGGCCGTTGATCTGTCCGTCCAGCCCGAAATCATAGCGTCCGGTCTTAAGGTCGGCCATCATCAGCAACCGCCCGCGCAGCCGGTCGGAGCGCACCTCCATGGGATTGCTGATGATCTGCTGCCCCTTGAGTTGCAGCACCCCGTCCAGCGCGAAGTTGCGGAAAATGCCTTCGACCAGCTCCCCCTGCCCGTCCAGCCGCCGCGCCCGCAGGCGAACGGGGATCAGCGCCGGGCCATTCTTCGCCTTGCGCCCCTTGCCATCGGCGCGCACGTCGCTGATCGTCGTCTTGTCGAAGACAAGCTGCTTTGCCGTCAGCAGATATTCGTAGCCGGGGCTGGCAAAGGGACCGTCGAGACGAATGCGGGCCACCACATCACGCCCACGCATATTCCTGAGCAAGGCTTCGGGCCGCGACAGCTTCACGTCCACCAGCAGATTGTCGAGCGCATTGTTCCGCAGATCGATCGCGCCGTCGGCGGTCAGATCGATGGCGGCAGACCGCAGCGATAGGGTGCCGTCGATCACCCGATTTTCCATGCTGCCTTCCGCGCGCACCGACAGGCGCGGCGTCGACAACCGCTCGACAAGCCCATTGCCCGCGAGCGCAGGCCCCTCGATCGATCCTTTCGCGCTATAACGTCCCTTGCGCGCCGTCAGGTCGAGGGCGATCACCGGCTGCGCGTCCAGCGTTCCGGCAAACTGTCCGTCCCAACGCGTCCAGCTTCCTTTGCCATGGACGCGCAGATTGGCGTCCTGCTTCAACCCCGCCATCACCGCCAGCACGCCGCCCTTGGGCGCGTTCATCGTGACATCGAGGTCGAACTTGTCGTCATCCGGGCGGCTGTCGAGCGTGATGTTCAACGCATCCTCACCGTTCAGGACGCGCGCGGACATGTCGATGATCGCGCGGCCGCCGCGAATATCCGCGTCGCCGCTCAACGTCGCTTCCTGCGCCCGCCCCGTGATGCTGCGGTCTATCGCCAGACGGTCCACCGACAACTGCATCAGGCGAATGTCGAAGCCCGGCAATATCGGCCCCTGCCGCTCGCTCGGGTTGAGCCTGGGCAATTTGTGCAGCGTCGCGCGCGGGATCACCAGCCGGTCGATATCCAGCCGGTTCGACAGCCAGGCAAAGGGCCACCAGTCCAGCTCCACCCTTGGCGCGTCAAAAAAGCGGCCCTTGGGATCGGACAACACCAGCCCGTGCAGCACCGCCCGGCGATAGATGCTGCCATCGATCCGTTCGACCCGGATACGCAGGCCCGAAGGCGGGCTGATGGCGGCAATCCGCGACACGAGGAAGCGATGCCCGGAAGGCGTATCCAGCCATGCCAGCGCGCCCACCACGATCAGCAGCAACGCGGCGAGGACAGCCGTCACCCACCGTTGCCACCGCCCGTCCCATGCCCGGCGGGGCCGGGGCGGCTTGGGGGTCGCTTCCACGGGCTGATCGTCCGCCATCAGAAGGCCTGCCCCAGCGAAACATAGACCGCGATCTTGGGATCGCCGCTCTGCGGGTTGATCGGCGTGCCGACATCCACGCGGATCGGCCCGAAGCTGCTATAATAACGCACGCCCATGCCCGCCCCGATCCGCAGGTCGCGGAAGCGTGGCACGAAGCTGGTCGAGATATTGCCCGCATCGACAAAGGGCACGACCCCGAAATTGCCGAAGCGCACCCGCGCCTCCAGCGAGAATTCAGCAAGGCTCTTGCCGCCCACCGGATCATCGTCCGGCCCATAGCGCGGCCCGATCTTCTGATACCCATAGCCGCGCACCGACGCCCCGCCGCCCGCGTAGAAGCGCCGCGACGGCGCGATCCGGTCGACCGTGGACCCCAATATCGTCCCAAACCGCGTCCGCGCCGCCAGCACGATCCGATCGCCCATTGGCTGATAGACGCTGCCGTCCAGTTGCACCCGCGCATAGCCGAAGGTGCCGCTCTGGAACGACACTTCCGGGCTTAATCGTCCCCCCAGCCGGAACCCCTTGGTCGGGTTCAGCAGATCGTCGCTGCCATCATAGGTCAGGCTGAGGGGCACCGCGCCGATGAAGAAGGTTCGCCGCGCGCCGCCGCTGAAGAAATCCGCCTCGTCTGACGCGATCACTTCCGCGCCGATGCGCCACACCCATTTCTTCTGGAACAGGATGTTCGTCTGCCGCTCCAGCCCGCCCGCGACGGTGATGGTGCGCGCATCATAGGCGTCGCGCTTGATGTTGCTGATCGACAGCAGCCCGGTCAGCACATTGTCGCGGCGATGGAAATTGTTACGGCGATAAAGGGCGCTCGCGGTCTGTTCCTGCGTGCCGATCACGCCCCGCAATGTCACCGCGCCTTCGGGCGGCAGCAGGTTGCGATGCTGCCAGCTCACCTCGGCGCGATACCCCTCCCCCGTGCCATAGCCCAGTTCGCCCGCAATGGTGCGAAGCGGCGCGGAACGGACATTCACGTCCAGATCGACATGTTCGCCGTCGCCCGCATCCCTGGGCTTCAGCGTGACGGTGGACACAAGGCCGGTCGCCACGATGGCGCGCCGCAGATCCTCCACATCCGACGCCATATAGGGATCGCCCGGATCGAAACGTGCTATTTCCTGAAGGTGCCGGGCATCGAACAGCTTGTTGTCATTGAGGATGATGTCGCCGAAAGTGCGATAGCCGCCCGGCGCGACGGCCATGTCCAGATCGCCCTTGCGCTCCTCATGGTCGATCCGCACCTCCGGCTCGTCGATCCTGGCGAAGGGGAAGCCATTTTCCGCCAGCGCATTGGACAGTGAATCGCGCCCCGCCAATATCCGGTCCGCGTCCACCGGATCGCCCGCCTTGACCGGAAAAGCCTCGCGCAGCTTGGGTTCCCGCGCGCCCGTCTCTGCCAGCCCCGTCAACTCGACCGAGGACAACAGATATTGCCTCCCCGGCACGACATCGAACTGCACCGCCAGCCTGTCGCTCCCCGGTGGCGGCGCCGACACTGAACCGCGGATGCGCGCCGCATAATAGCCCTTGGCCCGCAGCAACTGGTCCAGCAGCTCGCGATCTTCCTTCAACCGCCGGTTGATCTGCGCCAGATTGGCCCGGCGGCGCTCGCCCTGCGACAGGGTCGACAATTCCTTGAAGCGCAGATTGAACTGCTCGTCCGCGATCCCCTCCACGCCGTTCAGCTTCACGCTGTAGCGCCGCTCTTCCCCCGCATCGGTGAAAACGGGGTTCTGCTCGACCGGCTCTTCGACCACGGGCGCTTCCGCCATGCTCTCGCTATCGGCGTCGGCGGCCTCTGCATGGGGGTCGGCGGGGAGCGGCTCCACCTTGTCCGGCTGTCCCATGTCGGGCCAGTCGATGCCGATGTCGGGCATGGGGTCGAGCGGCTGCGCTTCGTCCTGCGCGGGCGCGGGCGCAGTCTGGGCATGAACGGCCCATGGCGCGGCCAGCAACAACGGCGCAAGGACAAGCCGTGCGGCATGCGGGCAGCCTGAAAAGCGGCATCGGGTCCGCAAGCCGTTGGTCATGCGCCTGATCTAGACCAGATGCAGTGCCCAATGCCAGTCAAGAAGCAAGCCGGTCGCATCATTCCATCGCAGCGGCCGCCTTCAGAAGGACGTGCTGAGCCGGTCCATCAAAGCGCGTGCGGGGCTTTGCCGTTCCTCGCCATCGGGACGCAGCATCAGGTCGATGCGTTCCTGCAGGCGCGCCACGCGCGCATAAAGTTCCTGGCTCGCCTCGACCAGGGATCGCGCCGCGAAAGGAAATGCGGCGACCAGCCCCTCATCGCTTTGCGCCGCCGCGCCCAGCCGATATTTCTCTTCGCCCAGTTCCGCGTCGCCAATCTCTCCCCGCTGCCACGCCCGTTGGCTCAGCAGCCAGGCGATGATGTGCATGAGGCGCGTCGTCACCTTGAGCGATTCGCAGGCGAAGGCGACCCGTTGCAGAGGTTCCTCGGCCAGATCTTCGGGCAGTGCCCCGGAATCGAAATAGGAACGCGCCTCGTCCGCCATGACCATGGCTTCCAGATAGAGGCCGTCCACCAGACGCCGATGAAGTCCCCGATCAAGCGATGCTGCTTTTCCCATTTCGCATGGGTGGCATATTCTTCGCGCCTTGTCAGTCCCGCCTCGCGCGTCGCCGAAGGGTTGTCCCATTCAGGGGCGACCGGTTCAGGCGATGATGTCCGGCACCAGCGAATCTTCCAGCAACGACATTTCGTCGCGCAGGCGCAGCTTGCGCTTCTTCAGCCGGGCGATCTGCATCTGGTCGCCCGCGCCCGAATCGACCAGAGCGGAAATCGCGCTGTCGAGGTCGCGATGCTCGACGCGCAGGATTTCCAATCGACGCATGATGTCTTCCCGGCTCACCGCATTCGCTTCCCAGAACTCCCGTTCCCATGACGAGCCGTTGATAGCCTGCCGGGCCCATGCGGGCCATCGCAAATTTCCGCGCGACCCATCGCAAAGCCCCAATAGGGCCGAGACAAGCGGGACGATTCATGATCTATTCGATCATCCATCACCCTCGTCAGGAGAATGTCATGGAAAACAGCCATATTTCCGCTCTTTCAGCCAAGCACGCCGGACTTGAGGCACGAATCAAGACCGAGACGAGTCGGCCCATGCCGGACGCAACGCTCGTCGCTTCGCTCAAGAAGCAGAAACTGCGGTTGAAGGAGGAGATGACGGCGCAACATTAAGCGCGGCCATCATAGCATGGCGGGCTTCATCAGATGGAGGTGAAGCCCGAAAGATAAAGCCCCGTTCGCGCGGGGCTTTTTATTGGGGCATTCCCAGCTTGCGCGCCTCCCTCGCGGATCAGCGGACCGTCAAGCCAAGATCAGATCGCAAACTGCACCAGGCCGTTTTCATCGATGAGCCAGGCCGGGTTCCACGCTATCTCCCAGGCGTGATCGTCAGGATCGGCCACATATCCACGGAAACCGCCAGGCGGCGGGGCATCTGCCGGTCTGATGATGCGGCCGCCGGCATTGGCCAGTTTCCCGATTACAACTTCCACGTCCGCTTGACCGGGCACGTTATGCGCCAGGGAAAATGCCCCCGGCGACAATAAGCCGAAGCGGCTCATGTCCTTTTCCAGCGCCGACGCTTCAAAGGTTCCCAGAACCAATCCGTTCATCTGATAGAATATGATCTCGTCATTCTCGAACACCGGGGCCCATCCGAAGCCTTCAGTATAAAATCGGCGCGAGCGCGGCAGATCGCGAATGCCCAATGTGATCACGGAAATCTGTTGCTGCATATCAAGCCCTTTCTTTCGCTGCCGCACCGCTGCGGTCAACGTTCAAGGTCTTGGGACTCGACGCCGCAGCGAAGGTCAGGGCCTGCTCCGCAGGGATCGGGCCAACCGCACCGATCTCCCCTTTTTCGACAGGCGATGTCTAGCAACGCCGACTTTTGCCGGCAATGGCCGACTTGGCCGCAACCCGCCGTACCGCGCTCAGGTCCGGCTGCGATTCAACGGGCGCGGATGGAATGCGGGCGGAGATAATCGGGCATCATATGCCTTTTGCCGCTGCCCGCCGGACGCCGGACCAGCCGGGGGTCGATCGGCCTGTCGAAAGCGACGCCGATTCGCTCGCCATGGGTCCAGGCGACCTGACCGGACACCTTGCCCACGCCCCGCAATTCCAGAGTGAGGCGGGTTTGCACCGCGATCCGCCGTTCGCACTCCGCCATCAATCCGGTGGCCGACAGGTTGCGGACACGCGCCTGACACAGCGGCATACCGTCATCCCTGACCAGATTCGTCAGCAGAAAAAGGCTGTCTCGTGGCGACGTTCTGGCAGGGCCGCGCTCCAACCCATCCTGTTCCATGCCCATTGACCGACCCGTCGCATATTATTTGTGGAAAGACCGGATCATTGCCAGCAGCACATGGACAAAATGTTAATCGTCAGTCGTCGCGCGAAATCTTTTCCTGCCGCTCATGGCGTTCCTGCGCTTCCACCGTCATGGTCGCGATCGGGCGGGCTTCCAGCCGACCCAGCGAAATCGGTTCGCCTGTCACCTCGCAATAACCATATTCGCCCTCATCGATGCGGCGGAGCGCGGCGTCGATCTTGGAAATCAGCTTGCGCTGGCGATCGCGGGTACGCAGTTCGATCGACCAGTCCGTTTCGCTCGATGCGCGATCGTTAAGGTCGGGTTCGCGCAGCGGTTCATTCTGGAGGACGGCGAGCGTTCCCTCCGCTTCGGCGAGAATCTGTTTCTTCCAGTCCCACAGGCGCTGCCGGAAATATTCCAGTTGCACCGGATTCATGAATTCCTCGTCCGGGGAAGGACGATAGTCGGTAGGGAGTGTTACAGCCGATTTCGGCGGCTTGTCGCCGTCCTTCTCGGAATTCAAAACCGATGCCATCTGGCTCTCCGACTCGATGGGCCCCGGCACTTAAAGGACCGGACAGCCATTCCTTTATGATTGGGCGCTCTAATAGCCACGGGCGCACAGCGACACAAGCGAACATTCTCCGCTTCTTACCGCTTGCCGCCTGTCCGTTTTTCCGCGAGCGCAAGGATGCGCCGAGTCCCTTGGATGCGGCCGTGCAGGCATCGGACGGCAAGCCGGATTCATTTCGCCGCGCGGGAATGTTCCATAGTGGGACGTTAACCATATTTGCCCATGTCGCTGCCGGAATCTGCTCGACTTGAGGACGACATTCAGGGTTAACGGCGTTGCGGTTAACGCTTTATTTTGCGTTCCTGCACATAGGGAAAACCCGCCGCCCCTTCACTGGGCCAAGCCAGCGACGGGCGACCAGGGGATAAAGGAAAAGAGCAAACCTATGTCGGTACGGATGGCATTGGCAAAATTGTGCGCCTGCACTTGCGGCGGAGCGATCATTGGCGGGGGAGCCGTCCATGTCGCGGAAAGCGCGCGTCCCGCGGGGGTCCAAAGCACCAAGAGTGTGAAGGCCGCGCCCAGGAAACGCTACGCGGTCCACACAGTGAAACGCAAGGTCGTCAAGACGGTGACCGCCTGCGCGCCGTCCACGGTGACCGTCACTACCCAGGCCGCGCCCATTCCCCTTTCCGCGCCCATGCCGGTGGCTGAAATGCCGATGATGTCGGGCGGGTCGGCCGTTCCGGTCGTCATGGGCGGCGGATTCGGCGGAGGCGGGTTCATCGGCGGCTTCTTCGGTGGCGGGGGCGGCAGCAGCGGCGGCGGTTCTGTGGTGATCTCCTCCACCAGCAGTTCGACCGGTGGCATCAGCAGTTCGACCAGTTCGACCACGGGCGGCGTTTCCACCTCCACGGGCGGTGTTTCGACCTCAACCGGTGGCGTCTCGACCTCCAGCGGCAACGTGTCGACATCCAGCGGCGTCTCCACCTCGTCGGGCAATGTCTCCACATCGTCCGGCAATGTGTCGACCTCTTCGGGCGTCAGCACTTCTTCGTCCAGTTCGTCCTCCTCCTCATCCTCTTCTTCGTCCTCCTCCAGTTCGTCGAGCAGTTCGAGCGGCGGACACGGCCATGGGTCGTCGGGTTCGTCGGGCTCCTCATCCAGCTCGTCGAGCAGCGGTTCATCGGGCAGTTCCTCGTCAAGCTTCGGCACGACGAGCAGCAGTTCAAGCTCCTCCAGTTCGTCGTCGAGCAGCTCCTCGTCGAGCAGTTCGGGCGGCACGTCCAGCAGCACCGGGGGCACGGACGTTCCCGCGCCGCCCATGGTCCTGCTATTCGGCGCTGGCGCGGTGGCGCTGGTCGCCCGCCGCCGCTTCGCCGAGCGGAAGACCAAGGCGGCGGCCTGACGGAACGCCCCCGGGGCAACAGAAAAGGGCGGCGCCGGTCAACGGCCCGCCCTTTTTTGCGGGCGCGCGACAGTGGGTCAGTTTTCCAGGATGATCCGCTCGATCTCCGGCACAGGGTGATTGGACAGATCCTTGGCGATCTCACCGGCCAGGCGGCTCTGCACTTCCTTGTGATAATGTTTACGCAGTTCGCCTAGCACCGTGGGCGGCGCGACGATGATCAGCTTTTCATAATCCTTCGCCAATGCCCCGCGCTTCAGCAGGTCCGCCGCTTCCGTCGCGAAACGGGCTTCCTCCAGATCGTGAAAATTCGTCTGTTCCATCGCGCTGCGATGGCTGCCGACGGAATTGAAAGCGCGGCCCGGCGCGTCGGACGCCTGATCGCGATCGGGCGGGTTATCCTGCGTCCTGGTCGTCTCCGTTTCCAGATTGGGAAAGGCGTCATCGCCTTTGTTACGGAACAATAACAACTTGCGCCCATCCACCACCATCACCACCGCATCATGATCGATTCGCATCGCCATCTCCTTCTTGAGTTCACTGTCACCAACGGACGGCAGCGCGCAGGGTTGCGCGGCCGATCGCGTAACGGCATAGGGCTGGGCCATGCACGACATCCGCTTCATCCGCGAAAACCCCGCCGCTTTCGACGCCGCCCTCGCCCGTCGGGGTCTTGAGCCGCTCTCTGCCGGGATACTGGCGCTCGACGAGCGCAGCCGCGCGATCAAGACCGAATTGCAGCAGGGCCAGGCGCGTCGCAACGAAGCGAGCAAGGCCATCGGTCAGGCCATCGCCATCAAGGACATGAAAAAGGCCGAAAGCCTCAAGGCGGAAGTCGCCGCGCTCAAGGAACAGATGCCCGCTCTGGAAGCAGAAGACCGGGAAACCGGCGAAGCGCTCCAGGCGATGCTGGCCGCCATCCCTAACCTTCCCGCCGACGATGTTCCACCGGGTGAAGATGAAGCAGCCAATGTGGAACTCAGCCGCTGGGGCGAGCCGCGCAGCTTCCCTTTCACCCCGCAGGATCATGCCGATTTTGGTCCCGCGCTGGGACTGGATTTCGAGGGCGCGGCGGCGCTGTCGGGCGCGCGCTTCGCTGCATTGCGCGGCCAGATGGCGCGGCTTCACCGGGCGCTCGCCCAGTTCATGCTCGACCGCCAATCGGGTGAGAATGGCTATGAGGAAGTGAACCCGCCCCTGCTGGTCCGCGACGAGGCGCTATTCGGCACCGGGCAATTGCCCAAATTCGCCGAAGACCTGTTCCGCACCACCGACGGACGTTGGCTGATCCCCACGGCGGAGGTCAGCCTCACCAATCTGGTGCGCGAACAGATCGTTCCGATGGAAAGCCTGCCGCTGCGCCTCACCGCGCTCACCCCCTGTTTTCGCTCCGAAGCCGGATCGGCTGGCCGCGACACGCGCGGCTTCATCCGCCAGCACCAGTTCGAGAAGGTGGAACTGGTCGCCATCTGCAAGCCCGAGGCTTCCGAAGCCGAGCATGAACGCATGTGCGGGGCGGCGGAAGGCATATTGCAGGCGCTGAACCTGCCTTATCGCAAGATGCTGCTATGCACGGGCGACATGGGGTTTTCCGCGCGCAAGACTTATGACCTCGAAGTCTGGCTCCCCAGCCAGCAAACCTATCGCGAGATCAGTTCCATATCGAACTGCGGTGACTTCCAGGCGCGGCGAATGAACGCACGTTTCAAGCCGGAAGGCGAGAAGCAGACCCGCTTCCTCCACACGCTGAACGGGTCGGGACTGGCGGTCGGCCGCACACTGGTCGCCGTGCTGGAAAATTACCAGCAGGAGGATGGCAGCGTTATCGTGCCGGAGGCGCTGGCGCCTTATATGGGCGGCACCACTCGGCTGCGACCGAGATAAGGGCTTGCCTCGTTCGTTTCGAGCGAAGTCGAAAACGGGCGCATGGATTTCTCGACTTCGCCCGAAGCGAACCGAAGTGGTAGATTACCTATGCGTATCCTTCTCACCAATGACGATGGCGTTTATGCTCCAGGACTCCGGGTGCTGGAGGAGATCGCCCGAACGCTGTCCGACGACATCTGGATCGTTGCTCCTCACGAGGAGCAGTCGGGCGCGGGCCACAGCCTGACGCTGACCCGCCCGCTGCGTATCCGCAAGCACGCAGATAAGCATTACAGCGTCACCGGCACGCCCACCGACGCGGTGATGATGGCGGTCGGTCATCTGATGAAGGACTGCAAGCCCGATCTGGTGCTGTCGGGCGTCAATCGCGGCGCCAATCTGGCGGAGGACGTGACCCATTCGGGCACCGTTTCCGCCGCGATGGAAGGCGCGATTTCCGGTATCCGCTCCATCGCGCTCAGCCAGGTCTATATGCGTGAGGGCATGGGCGACGCTGTCCCCTTCGCCGCTGCGCGCGCCTGGGGAGAGAAGGTGCTGCGACCGCTAATCGCTATGCCCGCCTCCCCGCGGATGCTGTTCAACGTCAATTTCCCCGCAATGGACCCGGATCAGATCAAGGGCGTACGCGTGGCGCGGCAGGGCTTTCACGACATCGACCGCACCTCCATCGTCGAAGGCGTCGATCCGCGCGGCTATCGCTATTACTGGTTTGGCCTTGGCACCAGCGATGCGGTCCCGGAAGGCACGGACCTTGCTGCGATTGCGGAAGGCTATGTGGCGGTCACGCCGCTCCACTTCGACCTGACGCAGGACAGCGCAATGGCGGCGACAGTTCAGGCCTTTGCGGACTGATCGCCCGACAGGGATGACAAGACTGCGACGACGCGGCTAGAGAGGATATGATGCCGCGCCCGCCGATGCTCCTTTTTCCTGGCTTTTTCCTGGCGGCGGGTCTTGCCGCCACGGCGGCGGAAACACGCGGAAATAAGGACAGCCCGGTCAGCGTCATCGAAAACCAGCCCGTCTGGAAAATGCAGCAGGTGGTGGCCAATGCGGTAATAGTCCCACCCTCCACCTATATCGTCAAAGCAGGCGAAACGCTGCGCGGCGTCGGCAATCGCAGCGGGGCCGGATCGGAAAGCATAGCGCGGGCCAATGCCCTCAAATATCCCTATCTCATCCGGGAAGGGCAGAAGCTTCTCATTCCGGGCGGACGCTATCATCGTGTGTCGGAAGGGGAAACGGGCATCGCCATCGCCGCCGCCTATGGCGTGGCATGGAGCCGGATTGTCGATATCAACGCCCTTCCCGAACCCTATATCCTACGCAACGGCCAGCGCCTGCTGCTGCCCGATGACGCCGCCCGCAAGCCCAGCACGATGGAGGCACGCGCCGCCGCTTTCCGGATCGACATTGACGATGTCCTGACTGGCGGCCAGCCCGCGAGCGGCCAAAGCGGGCGGCCTGCGGCTTCCAGCCAGCCGCGCGCCCTGCCCTCCAATGTACCCATTACGGAGCCGGCGCAATTTACCGGCGGCTTCGCTTGGCCAGCGCATGGAGCTTTATTGTCGCGGTTCGGGCCCGGCACGGCTGGCGCGCGCAATAATGGCATCGACATCGCAATTCCCGCCGGAACGCCCATCCGCGTGGCCGCCAATGGCGTGGTTGCCTATGCGGGCGACAAGGTGGCCGTATTCGGCGGACTGATGCTCGTCAACCATGGCGACGGCTGGGTGAGCGCTTACGGCCATGCGAGCCGGGTTGACGTGGTGCGTGGCCAAAAGGTGCGAAAGGGACAGATCATCGGTTTGAGCGGCGACAGCGGTTACGCCAGCCGTCCCAAATTGCATTTCGAATTGCGTAAGGATCGGACGCCCGTCAATCCACTCGATCATCTGCCAAGGGAGCAGCGATGAAGGTCAGGTCCATCCCCTTGCGATCGCCCATGGCCGGTTTCCTGCGTCGGCGATCCTCTCTTCCCATATGGGCAGACCTTGTGTGGCGCGTGGCACTGGTATTCGGGCTCATCGCGCTTGTCCTGCTGATCCACTGGATCGGCCGCGACGGATTGAAGGATACGCTGGACAATAATATCAGCTTTGTGGACGTGCTCTACTTCACCACCGTCACGGTGACGACGGTAGGTTATGGCGATATCGTGCCGGTCAGCCCGGAAGCCCGGCTGTTTGAAGCGATATTGGTGACGCCCATCCGATTGTTCGTGTGGCTGATCTTTTTGGGAACAGCCTATAATCTTTTTTTCCGCAATATCCTCTACAGGTGGCGCATGGCACGCATTCAGGCCGATCTGCACAATCATATCATCGTCACCGGCTTTGGCACGTCCGGCAGCGAAGCTGTGCGCGAGTTGCTCGCGCGAGGCGTCGATGCGCGGGAGATCGTGGTCGTCGATCCGATCGAACGGGCGCTGACCGAAGCGGAGGAGATGGGCTGCAACGTCATGTGCGGCGATTCCACGCGAGACAAGACGTTGAAGGACGTGGCAATCCACCGCGCACGCAGCATGATCGTGTCGGCGGGGCGGGATGACACCTCTATCCTCATCACGCTGACGGCGCGGCATCTGGCGCCTCGTCTGCCGATCAGCATAGTGGTGCGGAATGAGGACAATGAACTGCCAGCGCGGCAGGCGGGCGCGACCACCGTCATCAATCCCGTCAGCTTTGCCGGGCTGCTGCTGGCAGGGAGCACCAGCGGACGGCATATTGCGGACTATATGGCCGATCTGGCGGCATCGGGCGGACGCGTGAAACTCAATGAGCGGTTCGTGCTGCCGGAGGAAATCGGAAAGCCGCTGTCCGCCGTCACCACGGGCCTTGGCGTCCGGGTGTATCGGGAGAATCGGCCTATCGGCTTCTGGGAAGATGCCGCAAAGCAACTCCAGACCGGCGATATGATCATCGAGATCGTCGGTGAAATCGGCGAAGAAGGCCTCGATTCCGCTCCATTTTAAGCAGGCCGTGACATTTGGTGCGAAAATCCTTATGTGCGCGCCGATCATGGCAACCAAAATCCCTTCGCCACCCAAGGTCGGCATGGTGTCGCTCGGCTGTCCCAAGGCCTTGGTGGATAGCGAGCGCATCCTGACGAAGCTGCGTTCCGATGGCTATCAGATGTCGCCGGACTATTCCGGCGCGGACGTCGTGCTGGTCAACACCTGCGGATTTCTCGATTCGGCGAAGGAAGAATCGCTGGAGGCCATTGGCGAGGCGATCGCGGAAAATGGCCGCGTCATTGTCACCGGCTGCATGGGCAATGAAGCGGAGTTGATCCGCGCGAAATTCCCGCAGGTTCTGGCCGTCACCGGCGCGCATCAATATGAGGCGGTGGTGAGCGCGGTGCATGAAGCATCGCCGCCCGTGCCTAACGCCTTTGTCGATCTGGTGCCCGAGGGCGGGCTGAAGCTGACCCCGCGCCACTATAGCTATGTAAAGATCAGCGAGGGGTGCAATCATCGCTGTTCCTTCTGCATCATCCCTTCGCTGCGCGGCGATCTGGTCAGCCGCAGGGTGGATGCAGTGTTGCGCGAGGCGGAAAAGCTGGTGCATGCGGGCACGAAGGAATTGCTCATCATCAGCCAGGACACATCGGCTTATGGCGTCGATACCCGGCATGAGGCGCGCAATTGGAAGGGCCGCGAGGTTCGCGCGCATATGACCGATCTGGCGCGAGAACTGGGTCAGCTTCGTACCGGCGAGGGGACGCCGCCATGGGTGCGGCTCCATTATGTCTATCCCTATCCGCATGTGGATCAGGTGATCCCGCTCATGGCCGAAGGATTGCTGACACCCTATCTGGACATTCCGTTCCAACACGCTTCGCCCAATGTGCTCAAAGCCATGAAGCGCCCGGCCAATGAAGCCAAGGTGCTGGACCGAATCCGCAAATGGCGTGACATATGCCCGGACATCGCGATCCGATCGTCCTTCGTCGTCGGCTTCCCTGGCGAGACGGAGGCGGATTTCGAATATCTGCTCAACTGGCTGGGCGAAGCCCAACTCGACCGGGTCGGCGCTTTCCGATTCGAGCCTGTCGAGGGCGCTGCGGCCAACGCTTTACCCGATGTGGTGCCTGAAGAGGTGAAGGAAGAGCGCTATCAGCGGATCATGGAGAAGACCGCCGCCATCTCCGCCGCCAAGCTGGCCGCCAAGGTGGGGCGGACGATGCCCGTCATCATCGACGAGATTGGCGAACCGGATGAGGATGGCTCCATCGGCGCTACGGCGCGCAGCCAGGCCGACGCGCCGGAAATCGACGGCAATGTCTTCCTGCGCGATGTGGGCGAAGGCCGGCAGCCGGGCGATATAGTGACGGTACTGATCGAGGATGCCGATGAGCATGACCTCTATGGCGTGCCGCAAGGCTCCACTGCATAAGGTGGCGGGCGGTTGGACAGCACCGCCCGCCCAGAATGAAACTCACCGTGCCGGGACGAAGGCGTCCTGATACTCCGTCTTGATCGCCTTGCGGATCGCTCCGTCGATCGGGAGCGCCACATCGTAGGTGCCCTCCGCATAGGGACCGGCGCTATAGGGGCCGACCACCACGGTGACGCCATCGATCAACTTGCCATCCTTCGATGTCAACACCAGCACTTCCTTCATCGGATCAATGCATCTGGTGAAATCGTCGTCACCCCGGATTACGCGCGCGCCACGCTTTTCCGCGCGCTGCCGGTCGAGTTCAGCGCAAAAGCGGTCATGTATTGCTGACGCGAACGCCGTGGAGGACGTCATCATTGCCGCGAGGCTGGTTTCGAGCTTGGCGTGACGATCCCATAGCAATGTATCATAGCCCGTCATGCCATGCGCGCCGCCCGTGAAGATGTAGGTCTGCGACTTCAGCGCCAGAAACCGCGGCGTATCGGCCGTCACCGTCCAGCGCGTCTCCAGGCTGTGCGGACGGAAGGGATAACCTGCATCCTTGGCCGACTTCTGGTCCTCGCGCGCCATTTTGAGGGCGTTGGCCTTTGCCTCTGCCATCGCTTTGCCGAGTTTGGACGACAATGCGGGAACCGCCGCCGCTTGCCCCGGATAGGCATAGACGAACTCCAGCAGGTCGGTCTTTTCGGAAAGCGCGAAGGGTTTGCCAACCGGAACCGGCGGAGGAGCTTCGCCCGCCATGCGGTTGGCAAAGCTGGCCACTTCTTCGTCGGTTACGCGATTCGCCGACGCGGCATTATCGTGAGAGGATGGTGAACAGGCAGACGTGAAAAGGGCCGCCGTTGCCAGCGACCCCATCGTCACGCCAAGGCGGGTATAACGCATCAATGAACCTTTGCCGCAGCCATGCAGCGTTCGCTGATCGCCTTTCGCATATAATCGCTCTGGAAAGCCCGGCCGGCATTGGACCAGCCTTCCGCGATCAGCGCCCTCTCAATCGCATGGGCGCCATCGAACCGGCCACTTTCCGCCAGCTTGTAGGCGCGGGCGCGAATGGCCTGCAGGCTGCTGTCATCAGCGTGGAACATCTCTATTCTCCTTCAAGCTTCCTAATCGGTCTGATCCTAAGCCGGCAATTGCCCGGCTGCAAAGGACGGCAGGACCAACCGACTGGATCGAACGACGAAAAATGCGCTTTCCATCACCGCCGCCTTTCCCTTACATCCCTGCCGCATGACCGACTTTTCCGACCTGTTCAAAGCCGACAACGATCAGCCTGCCCGTTTGATCCACCTTGTGGACAGCAATCGGTTTGAAAGCTGGCTGAACGAGCAGTCCGAACCGGTTCGGGCACTTGTCGGCGCGCAGAAATTTCGTGGAAAAGCAAGTGAACATGCCATCCTGCCTGCACAGGGAGACGATGGCTGGTCCGTAGTTGCCGGCGTCGCCAATCATAAAAAGCTAGGCACATGGTGCCTTGCTAAACTAGCCGAAGTCCTGCCCGAAGGCACTTATCGGCTGAGCGAAGGCGCACCCGGCGCTGCAGCATTGGGTTGGCTGACCGCACAATATCGCTTTGGCCGCTATCGCAAGGAGGACAATCCGGTTGGCCCCCGCACGCTGCTGACCAAGGACATCGGGCGCATCGACACCACCGTGCAATTGGCCAATGCGGTCGCACTCGTCCGCGATCTGGTCAACACGCCCGCCGCAGACATGGGGCCAGCGCAGCTGGAAGACGCGGCAAGAGTGCTCGCCAAACGCCACGATGCCGCGTTTACAGTCACCAAGGGTGATGAACTGGAGCAGGGTTATCCCATGATCCATGCCGTTGGAAAAGCGGCGGACAAGAGCTTCGCTCCCCGCCTGATCGAACTGCAATGGGGCGATCCGGGAAAGCCGCGCATCGCCATCGTCGGCAAGGGCATTTGCTTCGACAGTGGCGGCTTGGACATCAAGCCGGCTTCGGCCATGCTCCTGATGAAAAAGGATATGGGTGGGGCCGCCCATGCCCTTGCACTCGCGCAGCTGGTGATGGGTGCCCGTTTACCCGTGCGACTGCACCTTCTGATCCCGGCAGCCGAGAACGCAGTGGGCGGCAATGCCTTCCGTCCCGGCGACATATTGAAGAGCCGCAAGGGAATAAGCGTCGAAATCGGCAATACCGATGCAGAAGGCCGGTTGGTGCTGGGCGATGCGCTGGCCCGGGCGAGCGAAGACAAGCCGGACCTCATCATTGATTATGCCACGTTGACGGGCGCCGCGCGCGTTGCGGTCGGCCCCGATCTTCCTGCCCTGTTCGCCAATGACGATGATGTTGCCGCCGCCGTGAGTGCGGCAGGCGCGGAAGTGGACGATCCAAGCTGGCGCCTGCCGCTGTGGGACGGTTATGCCGACATGCTGAAGTCCGACACGGCCGACATCAACAACGCAGGCGAAGGCGGCTTTGCAGGCGCCATCACGGCGGCGCTTTTCCTTCGGCGGTTCGTACCAGACGATACACCCTGGTTGCACATTGATACCTTCGCCTGGAGGCCGTCGGCACGGCCGGGCAGGCCGAAGGGTGGCGAAGCGCTTGGATTGCGGGCTATTTTCAGATTTTTGCAGCAGCGTTACGGTTAACTGGATTAAAGCCAACAATCCTTCACATCCGTTACGCAACCGGATTGGCCATCGTGCGTTAGGGGCTCATGGATGCCTCTACTGCCAAAGAATCGGTGACGCAAAAAAATCGTCCCGGCATCGGGCCGCTTAGCCAATGGATGCAGACCCTGGTCGATTATGTCCGATCGGGAAAGCCCGACCTGACCAATCGTCAGATGGCCCTGATGATGACGGTTTATATCGATTCCGGGCCTCACACCGTTCGCGGATTGGCCGAAGTGCTCCATGTTTCCAAGCCGGTTATCACCCGCGCGCTCAACAAGCTTTCCGCGCTTGGCTATGTGCGGCGGGAGCGCGATGCCGCCGATCGGCGCAATATTTTCATAGTACGCACACCCAAGGGGGCGGAATTCCTTGACGCCTTTCACCATTTCATCGCAGGAACCGCGCGCGATGAACGTCATAGATACACCCACGCGGATCGCTCCGCCTGAAAGAATCCGATTCAAGCTGGAAGGCAGGTCGGTCGCACTGGACGGCCGCGTTCATGCAACACGCGGCGATCTTGCCGACGTGTCGCTGGCCGGCGTGCTGTTTTCCGCTCATTATGCACGCGCGATCAAACTGACATGCGTCGCTGCCGGCGCGCCCTTGCTGTCGGCGCCCGGCGCCACGGCGCAGGCGGTGAGCGAACTGTTGCGGGGCGACATTTTTCATGCGCTGGATTTCACGACCGATTGGGCATGGGGATTTTGCGGCCATGACGGTTATGTCGGATATGTCCGGCGGGAAGCGCTGGATGCGCTGGAAGAGGCAACCCACCGGATTACGGCACCTTGTGCGCCCCTGTTCAGCGCCGCCGATATCAAGGCGCCCGTGGTGGACTATTGGCCCCGCAGCGCTGTGTTCGCGGGCGAAGAAGATGGCGCCTTCATCATGACCGGCGAAGGCTTTATCCACAGTCGACACGCTAAAACGATCGGTGAGAAAGAAACCGACTGGACAGCGGTCGCGGAACGCTATCTGGGCCAACCCTATATATGGGGTGGGCGCGGCCATCGGGGAGTCGATTGTTCGGGTCTCGTGCAAGTCGCACTCGAACAGTGCGGTATCAGCGCGCCGCGCGATACGGACCTGCAAAGCGAAGGAATCGGTTCGCCCCTTCCCGGCGATGTGCCGCTACGCCGGGGGGATTTCGTCTTTTTCCCAGGCCATGTGGGCATCATGACAGATGGCGATAGGCTGTTGCATGCCAACGCGCATTGGATGGCCGTGGTGGTCGAGCCTTTGACCGATGTCGTCGCGCGATTGCAGGCGGAACATGCCGATCCCATCATTGCGCGGCGGAGGATTGGCGCATGACGACTCATATCTTCATCGACGGCGGCGTCGGCACGACTGGTCTTGAAATCGGCGAACGGTTGGCCGGACGGCCGGAATTGACGCTCATCGCGCTCGATGAGAAGGACCGGAAGAACGCAAGCGCGCGGCGCGATGCGCTAAACGGCGCGGACATCGTGCTTCTATGCTTGCCCGACGATGCTGCGCGTGAAGCGGTGGCGCTGATCGACAATGATCGGACGCGCGTGATTGACGCCTCAACGGCGCATCGCGTGACCGATGGCTGGACATACGGCTTTCCCGAACTGGAACCGGGACATCGCGAAAAACTCGCCCATTCACGCTTCGTCGCCAATCCGGGGTGCTGGCCGACTGGCTTCCTGGCTTTGGTGCGACCGCTGACACTGGCAGGGCTTCTGCCGGCAGAATGGCCCGTGACTGTATCTGGGGCATCGGGCTATTCAGGCGGCGGCAAATCCATGATCGCGGAATTCGAAGGTTCCGACGGCGCTCCCACAGCCTTCCGCGCCTATGGCCTCAATCTGGCGCATAAGCATGTTCCGGAAATGACGCGCTATTCCGGTCTCGTGCATCCGCCGATCTTCGCGCCCGCCGTCGCCAACGTGCATCGCGGCATGGTGGTGGAGGTGCCGCTGCAATTACGCACCATGCCGGGCAGACCTTCGGTAGCCAGCCTGCACGAAGCCCTGACCGCCGCTTATGCGGACTCGCCGATCGTCATGGTCGTGCCACTGGAAGAAAGTGCCGGCATGACCCATCTGCGGGTCGAGCATGTCGGTGCGACCGATCGCCTCACGCTGTTCGTTTTCGGTAATGAGGACAGCGGGCAAGTGCGTCTTGCTGCCGCACTCGACAATCTGGGCAAGGGCGCCGCGGGTGCAGCCGTTCAGAATCTGAATATTCTGGCCGGGTTGCCGGAAACTTCGGGACTGCGCCTCTAAAGTTGCCTCTCCCCCGGATCAGTGAATGGTGCCGAGCGGCTGGTCATGGGAAAGCAGGACGATCAACCTCTCGATCTGTCGCCAGCGGCAGAAATGGACGTGATTGCCCAGATCGCGGCTGCGATCTGCGCGCGCGGCGGCTTCATAGCCGGCATTGTCGCCGAACAGGTTGATCAGTTCGGCCGCTTGCTCATAGCTTTTGCGATCCGAAAGATATGGCACGTGCATCGATTCCCCCATTCGGCATAGCCCCCACGGCTTTCCATCCCCCCTCAAATAGCGTGCCATTTGTTCGTTTTGAGAGATAGAGCGGGATAGGAAAGTATACCGCCCGTTAGCCAAATCCCTATCCGGCACGAAAATCCCATAAAGGGACAATCCGTTCAAAAACGGGGCAGAGGCGATTGCGAACAAAAGCGGCTGGCCTTGGCGGTCGGCTCATGGCAATGGCCAGACATGACGACAGGAAAGAACAACCCCACCGGCGCCGGTGCCATCATTGCCCTGCTGATCCTGGGCGGCGCAATCGTGGGCGGACTGATGGGGCAACCCAGCGCGGGTCTTTTGATCGGCGCAGTCGTGGGCATGGTGATCGCCTTGTTGCTATGGCTCCGCGAGCGCGGAAAATAGCTGTCGGCCTGAACATCCTGTGCCTTGCCGTCAGGACCATGGCGGCATAGATGTGACCGCCATGAAAAAGCATATCATCGCCCTCGCCCTTATCGCGCTGCTCATCGTCGGCGGCGCGTTTCTCTATTTCGCGCGAGGCGATACGGCTCAACTGGCTCCGGGCGCGGATGTAGGCAAGGAACCCGTTTTCACCACGCCACGCAACGAACTTATCCCGACCGTCAACATTGCCGAGCTAGAGGGCTGGAAAGCGGGCGAAAAGCCAGTGGCTGCGAAAGGCCTGTCCGTCAGCCGCTTTGTCGATGGGCTGACCCATCCACGGTCCATGCTGCGCCTGCCCAATGGTGACATTTTGGTCGCCGAAACCAACAGCCCGCCACGTCCGCAAAGCGGCATAGTCAATCGCATCATGAGCTATATGATGGACAAGGCGGGCGCGGGCGTTCCGTCCCCCAATCGCATTACATTGCTGCGAGATACGGATGGAGATGGACGGGCGGATACGAAAACGGCTTTCCTGACAGGTCTCAATTCGCCCTATGGCATGGCGCTGATCGGCGACACGCTCTATGTCGCCAATACCGACGCGTTGATGGCCTTCCGCTATAAGGAAGGCGAGACGAAGATCACCGAAAAGGGTCGCAAGCTTCTGAACCTGCCCGCGCAGGCCCCTAACTATCATTGGACGAAAAGCCTGACCGTCAGCCCTGAAGGGCTGCTTTATGTCGGGATTGGATCGAACAGCAATATCGGTGAAGGCGGCCTCGACAATGAAAAGAACCGCGCCGCCGTGCTGGAAGTCAACCCAAAGACGGGCGAATATCGCATCTTCGCATCCGGCCTGCGAAATCCCACGGGCCTCGCCTTTGAACCCGATAGCGGCGCGCTCTGGGGCGTGGTCAACGAACGCGATATGCTGGGCAGCGATCTGGTTCCCGATTTCCTGACGCGCGTGGAATTTGGCGGCTTCTATGGCTGGCCATGGAATTATTGGGGCGGTTATGAGGATCGACGCGTCCAGCCGCAGCGCCCGGAAATTCGCGAATATACCAAACGCCCCGACTATGCTTTGGGCAACCATGTCGCACCGCTGGGTCTGTCCTTCGCCAAGGATATGAAACTGGGCGCGCCTTTCACCAATGGCGCCTTTGTCGGACTGCATGGCAGCTGGAACCGCAAGCCTGCCGCAGGCTACAAGGTCGTGTTCATATCATTCCAGAATAATGGCGAGGTCGGCACCGCCAAGCCGGTGGATGTGCTGACGGGCTTTCTCGACAAAAATGGCAAGGCCCATGGCCGCCCGGTCGATGTGACGAGCGACAGCAAAGGCGCGTTATTGGTCAGCGATGATGTAGGCGGCGTGATCTGGCGGGTGGTGAAGGCCGACTGAGCATCGCTCAGAGCGCCAGGCCGTTCCGCCCCGCCAGCTCAACGACATATTGCCAGGCGACACGGCCAGACCGGCTCCCGCGCTGCGTCGCCCATTGGATTGCCTCCAACGGATCGAAACTGAGGCTCAGGCTGTTCGCATATCCCGATACGATATCGACATAGGCCTGCTGGTCTATGGCGTGGAAACCCAGACTCAGGCCGAAACGGTCAGACAGCGCCATCTTGTCGTCCACCACGTCCCGCGGATTGACAGGATCGTCCTGCTCCGAAAGATGTCGGGGCACGATGTGGCGACGGTTGGATGTCACATAGAGGCGTACATTACCCGGTCGTGCCGCCGTTCCGCCTTGCAGCAGGGAACGCAGCGAACGGGCGTCCCCCACCCCTTCGTCAAAGCCCAGATCATCCAGGAAAAGGACGAAAGGCCGCTTCGTTCCGCGCAGGACAGAGAAAAGCCGGGGCAGGCTCGCAAGTTCCTCTATCGCGCATTGCAGCAAGGCCACGTCCTGCCCTTCCTGCTGAAGCCTGCCGACAACCGCCGCAACTGTCGCCGATTTGCCCGTTCCTCTCGCACCCCATAGCAATACATCATGGGCGGCATGGCCCGCAGCGTGGCGACGCGTATTTTCAAGCAGCGCCCCTTTCTGCGTGTCGATGCCAGACAGCAGCTCATAATCGACCGGATCGAATGCCTCCACCTGCCGAATAACGTCGCCGTCCCACACATAGGCCGGCGCGGTGGTCAAATCTGCGGATGGAGGAACAGGCGGCGCAAGCCGCTCAAGGGCTTGTGCAATGCGGGTCAGAAGTGCGTCGTTCATCCTGCGCGCTTAATCCCCCACCAGCGCGGCGGCAAGTCGGACGAACCTGTCATCCTTCTTTCGCATTGGCCTTTTACTGGCCTATAGAGACGTTTATAGCGCGGGGGCCGTGACCATCGCACATTCAGCCTTTTCCACGAAAATCTGCCGCTATGGCACGGAATCGCTGCGCGAAGCCGCGCTATTGATCCGCGCCGGAGAACCAGTGGCAGTGCCGACGGAAACGGTTTACGGCCTTGCCGCCGATGCGACAGACAGCAATGCCGTTGCAGCCATTTACAGTGCGAAGGGCAGACCTAGCTTCAATCCGCTGATCGTCCACGTGGCCGATCGCGCCATGGCCGAAGGACTGGCGCATTTTTCGCCACACGCCGAAAAGCTGGCGGAATATTTCTGGCCTGGCGCGCTTACGCTGGTGCTGCCGGTGCGGGAAGATAGCGGCCTTTCGCCGCTGGTCACGGCCGGTCTGCCAACGGTCGCCATCCGCCTGCCTGCTCATCCCGCGATGCGCGCGCTGATCCGGGAAAGTGGTCGGCCGCTTGCTGCTCCGTCAGCCAATCGCAGCGGTTCGATCAGCCCGACAAGGGCGGAGCATGTGCTGGCCAGTCTCAACGGCAAGATCCGCATGATCCTGGACGAAGGCCCGACCAGCGAAGGGGTGGAATCAACGATTGTGGCTCCGGAAACGGACCGCATCCGCCTGTTGCGTCCTGGCCCTGTAACAGCTGCCATGCTGGAGAAAGCAAGCGGGCTGCCTGTTATAGCGGGCGGCATCAACGCACAAATCGAAGCGCCCGGCCAAATGGAAAGCCATTATGCTCCGTCAAAACCAGTTCGCCTGCATGCCCTGAAGGCAGAAAAAAATGAATTTCTGATCGGTTTTGGGCTGATGCCGTGCAATTTCAACCTCAGCCCTGACGCGGACCTGCGGGAAGCCGCGGCCAATCTGTTCGCCGCCCTTCATCTGGCCGATGCGAGCGCCGCGAACAATATCGCCGTGGCCCCTGTTCCAGAGGAAGGTATCGGGATCGCCATCAACGACCGCCTGCGCCGCGCCGCCGCCTGATCGTCAGGGACAATTGCCATAGCCCGCGCGGCGACATTCACGCCTTTGCTCTTCAGAGGCCTTTTGTCGTTCCCGGGCTTCGCGAGCCTCCTGCTTACGCATCTTGCGGCCGTAGTTCCGGTCGGCTTCCTCGCGGCTGGTGGTTGTCCAGTCAACAGTCTGTGCACCAGCCCGCACGGGCAGCGTAACGACATCGAGCGCCGTCTTTGCCACACAGGCAGGCAACAGTAGTAAGGCAGGCAGTGCAATCCAGATCCGTTTTCCGTCCATTTTTCCATCCTTGCGATCCATCGATGGCATAGCAGGCAATGCGCCCGGCTTGCCACGGAATATGAGCTAGGATCGGCTGTCGCGAAATCAGGCTTCGATACGTTCGGCAAAACCCTTGCGAAGCTTCGCCAGCTTGGGCGGAATGACTGCCATGCAATAGGGATTGCGATCACCGACCCGTTCCCAATATTGCTGGTGATAATCTTCCGCCGGATACCATGGCGCATCAGGCTCGACAGCCGTGACGATAGGGTTGAGCTGGTCGGCCTGCGCCAGCGCGATCCCTGCCCTTGCCTCCGCTTCCTGCTCGGGTGAATGAGGGAAGATGGCGGACCGATATTGCGTCCCGACATCATTGCCCTGCCGGTTCAGCGTCGTCGGATCATGCGTCGCAAAGAAAATGGCGAGCAGGTCGGCATAGGAAATGACCGCCGGATCATAGGTAATACGGATCGCCTCGGCATGCCCCGTCGTGCCGGAACACACCTGTTCATAAGTCGGATCGGGCACTGCGCCGCCAATATAGCCGCTCTCCACGGATTTGACGCCCTTCAGATTCTGATACACAGCCTCGGTGCACCAGAAACAACCGCCTGCCAGCGTCGCGACTTCATCGGTCATATCGTGCATCCTTATCCTGCATGGACGCTCAGATAGGAAATGTCAGGCGGCGCTTCCAGCCTTTAGCGCATCCGCCTTCGCCTTTTCCTCGGCCACCAGTTCCTTGCGGGATAGCTTTCCGACCAGCGTCTTGGGCAGGCTCTCGCGCACTTCGACCGCGCAGACCCGCTCATGTTTGCCCAGTTGGGGGTTGAGCCATTCCTTCAGCGCCTCTCCGCTGATCGAGGCCCCTTCCTGCAAGGATACGAAAGCCTTTGGACATTCGCCATGATAGGCATCGGGAATGCCGATCACCAAGGCTTCCTTGACCGCAGGGTGGTGATACAGCACCGCCTCGACCTGGCTCGGGAAGACCTTGAACCCGCCGACGGCGATCATGTCCTTCAACCGATCCACAATCTTCAAATAGCCGTCCTCGTCGATGAAGCCGACATCGCCCGTCCGCAACCAGGGGCCAATAAAGACGTCCTTGTCGGCATCGGGACGCCGCCAGTAACCCCTCATGATCTGCGGCCCGGCGAAGGTCAATTCACCCGGCACGCCGGACGCGGCTTCCTTCGTGGGATCTTCGCGATCCACGACGCGCACGCGAGTGCCAGGAACGGGTTGCCCCACCGTGCCACTCTTGTTGAGCCCCTCATAGGGGTTGACGCAGACGACCGGGCTACTCTCGGTAAGGCCATACCCCTCCACGACCTTGGCGCCAGTCATCGCTTCGAACCGCTCCTTGATCTCCAGAGGCAGGGGCGCGCCGCCGGAAATGCAAAGGCGAAGTGAGGAGAAATCGATGTTCGGCGTCGCCGGATTATCCAGCAGCGCCTGATACATGGTCGGCACGCCAGGCAGCGCCGTGGCCTTCGTCCGTTGAATCGCAGCGAGAACCTGCGTCGCATCGAAACGCGGCAGCATCACGATCTCGCCGCCGTTCAGCACCGTGCGATTGAGCGCGCAGGTATTGGCAAAAACATGGAAGAAGGGAAGCACCCCGATGATCCGGTCGGTCGATCCCGGCAACGGATCGATCATCTGCACCTGCCGCGCATTGGCGGTCAGATTCTGATGCGTCAGCATCGCGCCTTTGGGCTGGCCCGTCGTGCCGCCCGTATATTGCAGCAGGGCGACATCCTGCTCTGCATCGATCGCTGGAATCGGGTAGTTCCCATCATTGGCGATCAGGCTGGAAAAGGTCATGACGCGCGGGTCATTGGGACGAGCTGTCGTCTCGCTCCGCTTGAACAGGCGGAAGAGGAAGGATTTAACAGGCGGCAGCGCGCCCGCCACCGATCCCACGATCAGCCGCTCAAGGCTGCTGTTATTGAGCACTTCCAGAGCCGTGGGCAACAGGGCGCTGGCGGACAGGGTAAAAAGAATGGTCGTGCCGCTGTCTTCGACCTGGTGCTCCAGTTCGGCGGCGGTATAAAGCGGCGAATAGTTTACGACGGTCGCGCCGGCCATCATGATTCCATAATAAGCCGCGACATAATGTGGGACATTGGGCAGATACAGGCCGACCCGGTCCCCCTTTTTGATGCCCAGCCGCATCAGGCCGCAGGCGACCCGCTGGGCACCGCCACGCACTTCATCATAGGAATAGATGCGGCCGTAAAAGTCGATAAGCGGCGCATGAGGGTGGGCCTGCGCGCTTTGTTCAAACATCTCGATCATCGACATGGGCGCGAATTGCTGATCCCACGGAGTCGGATGGTTGTAACGCTCTCTCCAGATGGTTTCGTTCTTGTCCATTGGAAAGAATGTATGGAGCGCGATCACTTTACGCAAGCGTAAAGCAATAGGAAAGGGCCGCGCCACCATCGCGGCGCAGCCCTCGTTTTAAGCCATTATGGGCCATTCCTTCCGAAGAAGAAATGACGCTACGGCATCACATATGCCCCTTGTTATCGCTGAAGGGGTCAAGCACCTTCGCCACATCGGAAATCAGTTCGGCCTCGCTGTTCAAAGCTTCCTCAGCCCGGCGTGCGGCATTGTCGCGTTCACGGCGCAGTTCCTCGATCAACGCCTCGCGATCGCCGTCCAGGCGCGAATCGGTCGGTGCTTCGATCCCGGCCTTCTTCGCCGCCTTCGCGACCAGCGCATCAAGCTCGCGCTGCGAACAGAGCCCCAGCGTCACCGGGTCTTTGGGCACGATGTTCGCGATGTTCCAGTGTGTCCGGTCGCGGATCGCCGCAATGGTGGTGCGCGTAGTGCCAATCAGCTTGCCGATGGCGCCATCCGAGATCTCAGGATGGTTCCTCAGAATCCAGGCGATGCCGTCGGGCTTGTCCTGCCGCTTGGAAACCGGCGTATAACGCGGTCCCTTGGTCCGGCGCACAGGTTCCGGGCCTTTCAGCATCTTGAGGCGGTAATCCGGGCTTCCTTCGCCCTTGTGGATTTCCTCCATCGTGATTTCATGCGCGCGAACCGGGTCGCGGCCAGTATATTTGGTGCCGGCCGTATCGTCGGCGATCGCCTGCACTTCCAAAATATGAAGCCCACAGAATTCCGCGATCTGGTCGAAGCTGAGCGCTGTATTGTCAACAAGCCAGCTAGCAGTCGCGTGGGGCATGAGGGGCTGAGACACGGGAACTTTCTCCACGTAAAAACAATAAGGGCCGCCCAAGCAGGGCGGCCATGACGGCTTTGGGATAATGCATGACGGCTTGCGGAGCAAGGAAAAGCGTCAGGCTGCGCCGTTCAGTCTTTCGCGGCCGATCGGGTGTAAACCAGACAGGAAATCTTCCGCGCTGTTTTCCCAGGTGAATGTCTGGCCATGGGCCGCGCACATGCCCCGGTCGCAGCGCAAGGCGGCGGCGATCGCTTCATCCAGATCCTCAGCCAGCGTGCCCGTTGTGGCGGAGACGATGTCGACCGGTCCCGAAACCGGATAGGCTGCGACAGGCGTCCCGCAGGCAAGCGCCTCAATCATGACAAGACCGAATGTATCGGTTCGGCTGGGAAAGACGAAAACGTCCGCGCCTGCATAGGCGCCCGCCAGTGCATCGCCAAACATCGCGCCCATGAAATGCGCCTGCGGGTAAGCCCGTTCGAGCATCGAACGCGCCGGCCCATCCCCGATAACCACCTTGCTTCCGGGATGTCTGCTGGCGAGGAAAGCCTCCAGATTTTTCTCTATCGCGACGCGCCCCACATAAAGTTGGATCGGCCGGGGCAAATTCGCGAAGAGCGCAGGCGGTATCGCTTGCGGCGTAAAGGCGGCCAAATCCACCCCCCTGCCCCATGGCCTTACCTGCGCGACCCCATGGGCGCGAAGCTGCCGGCGCACGGAGCGGGTGGACACCAGCACCGCCTGCGCGGGACCGTGGAACCAGCGGATATAACGCCAGAACCAGCCCGCAGGCAGGCCGGTGCGCCGCGCCACATATTCCGGGAAATGCGTGTGGTAAGCGGTGGTAAACGGCACTCCGTTCCGCAGGCACCAACGCCGCGCGGCAAGGCATAGCGGCCCTTCGGTCGCCAAATGCACGGCATCGGGCCGAAACCCGGAAATGGCCTGCCCCACCACAGCGGAGCGGACCAGCGCCAGGCGGATTTCAGGATAGGTGGGGCAGGGAATGGAGCCATAAAGATCGGGCGAGATTATCTTGACCGCATGTCCTTTGCTTAGAAGCTGCGACTGCATCATCTGAAGCGTGCGGACCACGCCGTTTATCTGGGGCTGCCAGGCGTCCGTGACGATGGCAATACGCATGGCCGCCGCCTTCACGCCGCGATGCGCGGCTGTTCGCCTACGCCGCGAGCCGCAATCTCATCTGCCCAATGGAGTATCTCCATCCGCCCGTCGAAATGCTCGACCAGGGCCGTGCAACCTTCGACCCAGTCACCATCATTATAATATTGGATGCCGCCGATCTCGCGCATTTCGGCATTGTGGATGTGGCCGCACACGACGCCATCCACGCCCCGCGCGCCCGCTTCATGCGCGACCACTTCCTCAAAGCGGGAGATAAAGGAAACGGCGTTCTTGACCTTGTGTTTCGCCATCTTCGACAGCGACCAATAGGGCAGCCCCATGCGCTGCCGCACCGCATTGACGATCACGTTGAGGCGCATGAGCATGGTGTAGGCGGCATCCCCCACGAAAGCGAGCCAACGATGGGCCAGCATGATCGTGTCAAACTCATCGCCATGCAGAACCAACAGCTTGCGACCGTCGGCCGTATCATGGATAGCCTTGCGCCTGATCTCCACGCCGCCGAAGTTGAGGCCGGTGAATTGCCGGAACATCTCATCATGATTGCCGGGGATATAGACGACCCGCGTGCCGCGCTTGGCTCGCTTCATCATGCGCCAGACCACGTCATTATGGCTGGCGGGCCAATAAAAGCGCTTCTTCAAACGCCAGCCGTCGATGATGTCGCCAACCAGATAGATGATGTCGCTGTCGACGCTGTCGAGGAAATCGATCAGCATCTTCGCATTGCAACCGCGCGTGCCCAGATGGATGTCCGAAATCCAGATGGCGCGATAACGGCGGCGGCCATGGCCTGGCCGTTCAGGAAAATGCGGCTCCCGCATCAGACCTTCTTCGAGGTCCGACAGGAAAGGCAGGCGCGTCACAGCGTCCATCACAGTCTGTCCTCAAGGCTGTTGTCCTTGAGGCAGGAGCCTTAGCCTCCTTATGTTACAAATCCGCGCCGAATGTTACGGAAATACGACATTGCAGGGGATCAGACGGTCAGAACGATCTTCCCGAAATGCTCGCCCGCATCCATGCGCGCGTGCGCCTTTGCCGCTTCCACGAGAGGGAAGCGCTGATCCATCGCCGGCCGCAACCGGCCTTCCTCCACCATGGGCCAGACGACCCGCATCAGCTCTTCGGCGACCAGCGTCTTGAAGGAGACCGGACGGCTGCGAAGCGTCGATCCGGTCAGCGTCAACCGCTTGCTCATGATAGTGGGAAGAAACACGGTGCTTTTGGCACCGCCCAGCACGGCGATCGAAACATGGCGGCCATCTTCGGCCAGACACTCGATATTGCGCGGCACATAATCGCCGCCCACCATGTCCAGCACGGCCTGGCACCCCTCCCCGCCGGTGATGCGCCTGACCTCCGCGACGAAATCCTGCGTGCGATAGTTGATGGCGTGATGCGCGCCCCATTGCCGCGCCTGCTCGCATTTTTCGTCGCTGCCGCAGGTCACGATGATGGTGATGTCGAACAGCCGGCACAGCGTGATCGCCATGGTGCCGATGCCGCTCGTCCCGCCATGCACCAATACGGTATCGCCTTCGACCACATAGGCCCGCTCGAAAAGATTGGTCCATACGGTAAACAGCGTCTCCGGCAGGGCGGCCGCCTCGACGATATCGTAACTGTCCGGCACCGGCAGGCATTGGCCCGCGGGCGCAACCGCATATTCCGCATATCCTCCGCCCGGCAGCAGAGCGCATACCCGCTGCCCCACCAATGCTCCGGATTGGGAAGCGGCAGCCACGATGGTGCCTGATACTTCAAGTCCCGGAATATCCGGCGCTCCGGGCGGCGGCGGATATTTGCCCATGCGCTGCAGGACGTCCGGGCGATTGACGCCAGCCGCAGCTACCCGGATCAATACTTCGCCTTCCATCGGAAGCGGGACCGGACGCCGTTCCGGCACAAGCGCTTCCGGCCCACCCGGCGCGGAAATGCCGATGGCCATCATTTCATCCGGCACTGCGCTCTCAAAACCCATGACTCGCCGCCCCCGATCGCATCGCTACATCATAGAAATCGCATGTGAAGTTTGCGCCCTTATTGACAGACTGCCTTGCAGGGTCAACATTGGCTTTCATGGACTTGGACGACGATCTGCCACGCAAGGCCGATAATCCGCTGGCCCAGTTGATCCGACAGGATTTGGGGCCGTTGTCCGTTGCCGATCTGGAAGCGCGTATCAAAGCGCTGGAGGGTGAATTAGCCCGAACCCGATCAAAGATTGAAAGCGCCGTTAACCATAAGGCAACCGCCGAGGCGTTATTCAAGCGATGAACCCGCGCCTCGCCCCTAGCGACCCCAGGATGGGCTTTCATTCTTCGGGTTTTCTGGGGCACGGGCAGTCCGGCAATTCCGGCGATCAGGACAGGCATCTTGATCCGCCGTCGAGCAATGCCGACATATGGTTCAAGATCGCCCCTTCTTGGGGCCAGGAGTAGAACAGACATGCCATCTTTCGCACCCGCTCTCGAGACCACGCTGCACAATGCGCTGACTCATGCGTCCGAGCGTCATCATGAATATGCGACGCTGGAGCATCTCCTGCTCGCCCTGATCGACGACGAGCATGCGTCGAAAGTGATGCAGGCCTGCGGCGTGGAGCTTGGCGAACTGGGCGACGCCGTCACCCAATATCTCGACCATGAACTCGACAGCCTGAAGGTGGAGGGCCAGTCCGACCCCTCCCCCACCAGCGGTTTTCAGCGCGTCGTCCAGCGCGCGATCCTGCACGTCCAGTCATCCGGCAAGGATGAGGTGACGGGCGCCAATGTCCTCGTCGCGCTCTTTTCGGAGCGGGAGAGCTATGCCGTCTATTTCCTCCAGCAGCAGGATATGAGCCGCCTCGACGCGGTCAGCTATATCAGCCACGGCGTCGGTAAGGGCACGTCCGCGCCCGAAGCGCGCGAAGCGAAGGGCGCTCAGGAAGAAGAAAAGAAGGCGCAGGACAGCAAGGGCAAGAAGGACAGCGCCCTGGAGCAGTTCACCGTCAACCTCAACGAAAAGGCCGAGCGGGGTAAGGTCGATCCGCTGATCGGCCGCGCGGCCGAAGTCGACCGGACGATCCAGATCCTCTGCCGCCGATCGAAGAACAACCCGCTCTATGTAGGCGATCCGGGCGTCGGCAAGACAGCCATCGCCGAAGGTCTGGCGCGCAAGATCATAGAGGGCGACGTGCCCGACGTGCTCAGGGAAGCCGTGATCTATTCGCTCGACATGGGCGCGCTGCTTGCCGGAACCCGTTATCGCGGCGATTTCGAGGAGCGGCTGAAGGCCGTCGTCACCGAGCTTGAGAAGATGCCTCATGCGGTGCTCTTCATCGACGAAATCCACACCGTCATCGGCGCGGGCGCGACCAGCGGCGGCGCGATGGATGCGTCCAACCTGCTGAAACCTGCCTTGTCCGGCGGTACGATCCGCTGCATCGGCTCGACCACCTACAAGGAATTTCGCAATCATTTCGAGAAGGACCGCGCCCTGCTGCGCCGGTTCCAGAAGATCGACGTCAACGAACCCACGGTAGAGGACACGATCAAGATTCTCGCGGGCCTGCGGAGCGCCTTTGAGGAGCATCACAACGTCAAATATACGCCCGACGCGATCAAGTCGGCGGTCGAGCTTTCGGCTCGCTACATCAACGACCGCAAGCTTCCCGACAAAGCCATCGATGTGATTGATGAAGTCGGGGCGATGCAGATGCTGGTAGTGCCTTCAAAGCGCAAGAAAACGATCACCCCCAAGGAGATCGAAGCGGTCATCGCCACCATGGCGCGCATCCCGCCCAAGACGGTGTCGAGCGACGACAAGACGGTGCTGGGCGCGCTGGACACCGATCTCAAGCGCGTGGTCTTCGGCCAGGACAAGGCGATCGAGGTGCTCAGTTCCGCGATCAAGCTGTCCCGCGCGGGACTGCGCGATCCGGACAAGCCGATCGGCAACTATCTCTTCTCCGGCCCCACCGGCGTCGGCAAGACAGAGGTCGCGCGCCAGCTCGCCAACCTGCTCGGCATCCCGCTCCAGCGTTTCGACATGTCGGAATATATGGAGCGCCACTCGGTCAGCCGCCTGATCGGCGCGCCTCCGGGTTATGTCGGCTATGATCAGGGCGGCCTGCTGACCGACGCGGTGGATCAGAATCCGCACAGCGTCCTGCTGCTGGACGAGATCGAAAAGGCGCATCCCGACTTGTTCAACATCCTGTTGCAGGTCATGGATAACGGCCGCCTGACCGATCACCATGGCAAGACCGTCGATTTCCGCAATACCATCCTCATCATGACCACCAATGCCGGTGCGTCGGACATGGAGAAGGAGAGCATCGGTTTCGGCAACATCACGCGCGGCGATGTGCAGGAGGATGCGGTGAAGAAGCTTTTCACCCCCGAATTCCGCAACCGTCTCGATGCAGTGGTTCCCTTCGGCTATCTGCCGCCGGAAATCGTCGCCCGCGTCATCGACAAGTTCGTGCTCCAGCTCGAACTGCAACTGGCCGACCGCGATGTCCACATCACGCTGGACGATGATGCGAAGGCATGGCTGACGGCGCGCGGCTATGACAAGCTCTATGGCGCGCGTCCCATGGGCCGTCTGATGCAGGAGAAGATCAAGCAGCCGCTGGCCGAGGAACTTCTGTTCGGCAAGCTCGTCCATGGCGGTGAAGTCCATGTCCGGCTGAAGGACGATGCCCTCGCCTTCGAAATCACGCCCGCCGCGCCCAAAAAGGGCAAGAAGGGTGGCAAGCCGAAGGCAGCCGAACAGGCAAAATAAGCGTCGGGTAATCCGGATAGAAAAGGGCGGCCTCCGGCTGCCCTTTTCTATATCCCTGCCGTCGTAAAGTGGCCCCTTACCTTCCGAACCTGCTACAGCATGGCAAAGCCAAGGGAGAGCTTCGATGGCAGAGATCACCTTCTACACAAACCCCATGTCACGCGGCCAGATCGTGCGATGGATGCTGGAGGAGGTTGGCGAACCATATGACCTCGTCCCACTCGACTATGGCACCGGCATGAAGGCATCCGACTACCTCGCCATCAATCCCATGGGCAAGGTTCCCGCTATCGTCCATGCCGGAAAAACGATCACCGAAGCCGCAGCCATCTGCGCCTATCTGGCTGATGCCTTCCCGGCGGCCCATCTTGCTCCGCCCATTGACCGCCGCGCCGATTATTACCGCTGGCTCTTTTTCGCGGCTGGTCCCGTGGAAGCAGCGGTGACCAACAAGGCTCTTGGCTTCATCATCCCGGAAGGCCGGGAACGAATGGCGGGATATGGAACGTTCGACCACACCATAGATGCATTGGAAAGCGCCGTTTCAGGCCCCGGCTGGATTTGCGGCGATCAGTTTACCGCAGCCGATGTCTATGTCGGCGCGCAGATTGATTGGGGACTTCAATTCGGCACCATTCCCAACCGCCCATCCTTTGATGCCTATGCCGTCCGCCTTCGCGACCGTCCCGGCTATCAGCGGCAGAGGGAATTGGACAATGCTCTGATCGCCAAGATGCGGCGAAACAGCCAATAAAAAGCCCGGCAGAATGAACCGCCGGGCCTTCCCATCAAATATAATCTTTGCTCAGTCCCGGCTGCTACCCATGAAGCGCAGCAGGAACAGGAACATGTTGATGAAGTCGAGATAAAGGTTCAGCGCCCCCATCACGACCGACTTGCCCATCATATCCGTGCCCGCGACATGGGCGTAGATGCTCTTGATTTTCTGCGTGTCATAGGCCGTCAGGCCCGCGAACAGCAAAACGCCGACGACGCTGATCACCAGATCCATAACGCTGGAACGCAGGAACAGGTTGATGAGGCATGCCACCAGCAAGCCCACGAGCCCCATGATGAGGAAGGTGCCAAAGCCTGACAAATCCTTCTTCGTCGTATAGCCCCACAGGCTCAATCCCGCGAAGGCTGCTGCCGTGGCAAAAAAAGTCTGCGCGATCGACGTGCCGGTATAAACCAGGAAGATCGACGCCAGCGACAGGCCCATCACCGCGGCATAGGCCCAGAACATCGCCTGCATTGCAAAAGTAGAAAGCCGGTTTACGCCAAAGCTCATCACCATGACGAAGACAAGCGGGGCGAACATGATGACATATTTCAGGATGCCGGGGCCTGCCAGGATCTGCAACGCCAGACCGCTGGAGGCGAACAGCATGGCGACCAAACCCGTCAGCAGAACGCCGCTCGCCATATAGTTATAAACCGACAGCATATAGGCCCGCAGGCCAGCGTCAAACGCCTCGCCGCGCGCTACCGTGGCGCCGCCGCCAAAGCCCGCAATGTCGGAACGGGGGTCGGACCAGTTGGCCATGAGTAAATTCTCCTTCGCCGGCATCCATCCGCCGGTTTTTGCATTATCGGCTGTTCCGTCACTGAATTCAAGCGGTCTGACGGACATGACGAACCCAGGCCGGAAACCTATATAAAGGCTATGCATCGCCTGTTCATCGCCATTCGCCCACCCCTCTTCATCCGCTCTCAGCTACGGACGCTGATGGAAGGCATTGCAGGCGCGCGCTGGCAGAATGACGATCAGCTTCATTTGACCCTTCGTTTCATCGGCGAAGTGGATCAACATATGGCCAATGATCTGGCCGATCTGTTGGGAACGGTTCGGTTCCATCCCTTTACCGTCGAACTTGGCAGCGTGGGTTGCTTTGCATCCAATGGTCGACCCAATAGCCTGTGGGTTGGCCTACGCCCTTGTGACGCGCTCATGATCTTGCACCGCAAAATCGACCATCTCTGCGTCACGCTCGGCCTGAAACCGGACGCTCGCGCCTATCTGCCGCATATTACGATCGCACGGTGCGGACGGTCCACTGCATCGGTCGAGCCATTCATGCAGCGCCATGCGAACTTTTCAAGCGCGCCGTTCGAGGTGAGCGGCTTTTCATTATATGAAAGCCATCTCGGTGGAGAAGGGGCAACCTATAATCAGGTTGCCCACTATCCCGCCTAAACCAATGCAGGTTCCGCAGTCAGAGCCTATTTATCTCATCTCTCGCGCGCTTTTCCATCATCCATGCGCCGCGTCAGCCCGCAGTCAACACCCCGCACGCCACGCGTCCGCCCGCATTGCCGGCAGGGTCCGTTTTATTGTCATCCGCCTGCGCGTGGATGACGACAGCCGCCCCATCTGCATCCAGCAACGGCGCCGCACCGGAACTGACAAGCCCGCCGGGGATCACATATTCCATCTCACCCGTGCCATCCGCCCCGGCGAGCATGTTGGGCATATCACCCATATGCATGCCTTGGGGATTATCCTTGCCGTGCTGACGACCCGTCGGATTCCAGTGCCCGCCTGCGCTCGCGAAATCGGGCGCAGTACAGACTCCGGTGGTATGAAGATGAACCGCATGAAGCCCAGGCGTCAGCCCCTCCGCCCGCACGAAAACATGCAGGCCATCCGCTGCCTGAGTGACCTTCGCCTCTCCTCGTGCCGTAGCATCGCCCGCCAGCAGTTTTGCATGCGCCACGGGCGCCTCGGCGAGAGAAGCCGGTTCATTGGAAGCCGTCGCGCAAGCCCCAACGGTGGTGAACAAGGGCAAAGCCCAAGCGATCGAAGCAAATTTCATGGAGCAAACTCCCGGATACAAACAGGAAAGCGAACGCAGCAAGAGATGATTTGTTGCACGTTCGAACCAACTTGTCATCGGTTCCCATGAAAGAATGGGATTTTGGTCGGCGCGTTCGAATAGCCCACGCATCTCCAAAATGCATCGCCAACTCAATCCATGAGCGGTGAAACAGGGCTGAACGGATAAGCAACTCACAAAAGAGCCGCTTGCAACTCGCAAACGGGCGATGGTTTTCGGCCAATTGCGGACATTTACCGAAACATCAACATCCGTTCGCCCTGAGCAGGCGCTGCGCCCTTCGACTGACTGCTTGCAATAGTAGTTTCAGGATAAACTTGGCCTCTGACCAGGCCGAATACCCCTATCGAAGAGGCTGGCACCACCTATGCCTTCGATACGCCACTACGATAAGCTCAGTGCTCAGGACGAATGGGGAAGGAAGCGGACGATCCCGCCGCCCCATGAAAACATTCGGCATCAAGGTTTGCAAACCGCAAATCGCAACGAAAAAGGGCCGGTCTTGCGACCGGCCCTCTTCCATCTTTCCCGAAACGGGAGGTCGATTACTGACCCGAACCCGGACCGTAGGTGATTTCCACGCGACGGTTCTGCAGTTCGCGAACGCCGTCGGCGGTTTCGACGCGGGGGTTCGATTCACCGAACGCCTGGGTCGTCATCACGCCGTCAGGGATACCCTTCGACGCCATGTAGGCCTTGACCGCATCAGCACGGCGCTGAGACAGGCCGACGTTGTACGATGCCGAACCCGAACGGTCCGCATAACCCGCCAGCATGACCTGGGCGCTGCCGCAGTTGCTGTAGGCCGAAACCGCGTTGTCCAGAATGGTGGCTGCGTCAGGCGTAACGTCCGACTTATCCCATTCGAAGAACACGATGTACGGTCCAGGGCTGCATTCCACGACCGGCGGAGGCGGCGGCGGAGGCGGCGGAGGCGGCGGGGGTGGCGGCGGAGGCGGCGGCGGAGCAGCCGGCTCACCGAAGTTGTAGGTCAGGCCAAGCAGCAGGCTGTGCGTACGCAGCTTGGTCCGAACATCCGACCCAGCCGGGCCAGCCGTGGCATAGTCGTTGACCAGCTTGATCTTGTCCTGGTTGAAGAAGCGATACTTCAACGAAACATCGACATTGCTGCTCAGCGGATAGCGAACACCCGCCAGTGCCTGCCAGGCAAAGCCCGTATCGCTGTCATTGACGAGATCCGTAGCCAGCTTGCCGCGCGAAACGCCGACACCGCCACCGACAAAGCCCTGAAGGCCGTCATCGGGACCGAAGTCAAGCAAGCCGTTCAGCATGAACGAAAGGGCAGAGGCCGCACCACCGAAGCCGGACTTGTCCAGATCAACCTTGGCGCGCTTGTAGGCCGCTTCAGCTTCAAGACGGAAGCTACCGAAATCGTAGCCGATGTTGGCGTCGAAATCATAACCCTTGTGGTAATCGACGTCCGGAACCGTCACTCCGGGATTGAACCTGATATCCTGATCTTCGACCAGCAGCACACCGGCGTCTACGCCGACATACCAACTATTGTCACGCGCCAGAGCCGGGGTGGCCAGGGCGCTAGTCGCAAGAGCAGCCGCGAGGGCAAGCTTCCGCATTTGGATTCCCCTTTCAAAAGTGTCACGAAGGACTGCTGAAACCCTGTATCCACAAGAAAGTTTCATGGCAAGTCCACAATTAGCGAAACTGTTGCAAAAAAGACGCAACAGGAAGGGTTTAGCGCCTTTGCCGAGCTAATCGGAAGCGCTCATTCGATGATGGCACATATCAACATAGTTATGCAGCGATTAATCCGTGCGTCCGCAATATATTGAGAATCGCATCTATCGCCCCGCGAGCCTGACCGTCTATCACCAAGCCGCCCGAAGGATTGCCGATAGCGCCCATACGCTCCCCCACAACACGGGCGTCATTCACATATAGACCATCGGGACGACAGGCGCCGAAACGCCATACCGCACCATCATGATGCATCGCATGGCCACGGTCCACCACCCAGAGCGCGAGTCCCGCCATCGCCGAAGCGAAGCGCCAGCCACCCTCGGTCCAGCAGGCCACCATGCCTTCCCGCCCCACCCATTCGCCCGAAGCATCCGCGCCGACGATCCAGCATTCCCCGGCCGATGGTGTTGCGGGCGGTTCCCCCAGATCGGCGCTCTGCACCTGTCCGTGCAACAGCATGTCGATGCGCGTCAGCGCCTCATTGTGAAACATTTCCTTCTGCGCCTGCCCCGCGAAAAGCAGCGGCAGTTCCCAGCGCGGCGTCATATCCATCGTCATTGCCAACTCCCCTCAACGCTACATGGCCTTCAGGCCGGAATGGCGACACGGGCCGGCCGCCCCATCGCGCGGGATCCGATCTGCCGGATTTCCAGAATGCAGTCGGCCGCGCCCGCTCCCGCCATGTCATCGGAAACCATCGCCGCGTCATAGAGCCAGACCGGCTCGGCCGTTTCGGCGCGCCGTTTCACCTCAGCACCGCGCAGAACTCGCAGTTCATAACGCTCGCTCTCTTCTCCCAGAGGCACGTCTCCGCCACTGCTCCAGCGCCATCCGTCGCGGCTGCGCCTTGTCCAGCCGATGCGCCACCCTCCCGCGCCGTCAGGAACCAGCCGGACATGCACGGGGGAAGGCGGCTTCAACGCTTCCCCCCTGATGGCGAGCGCTGCCTCGACCGGCTCCACGTCACCGATCCCGATCGCGCTCAACCGCAGCAGCGCGCCCTCCTCCCCTTCCGCGCCCAGGGCCGCGAGAGGCTCGATCAACCGATCTTCCTCCAGCAACAGGAATCCCTCTCCGCCGACATGGGCGTCCATTGCCCATTCGGTGCCGCGCAAACCGCGCCGCAAACCGGAAAGACGATAGCTCAGGGGACTTGTCCTTACCGCCCGGCTGAACTGCATCAACTCATCCCCGACCAGACACAGGTTGCTGCCCTGCGCCAGAGCCAGCTCATTGGCGTCCATCAATTCCATGTCTTGCGCCAGCAAGGTGACGAACAGCGAATGGCTTTCATCGACCAGCGTGGCGCTCCCTCCTGGCAAGGCCGCATCGGCCCGCCCCATCGTGGCGCGCGGCGCAGTTCTGCCTGCGGGAGCGGCCTCGCCCAACTCATTCATCACGAACAGAGCAGCTCCGCGCCAGCCCGCTCCACCACCAGCGGCCGCGACAAGGATCGGCGTGCTAACGGTTCCGTCCTTCAAATTGGGCAGGTCGGCCAATAGCAAGCTGGTCGGACCATGCGGCGCATCGATTTCTCGTACGATGGCGCCCGACGATGCGCCCGGGGGAATGGTTCCCTCCGCCCCCGGCACCCGGCGCAAGGACAAGCGGACCGCCATGGCCTCCCATTCCCGTTCCTCGATCCGCCAGAGGCCCGCTTCGCCTTCGAGGGTGACGACCGATCCGGGCTGGCGGCATAATGCTTCCCAACCGCAACGCAGCGTCAGGCCAGCGCGTCCCGCCCAATACGCCCCCAGCCGTTCTCCAGCCAAAGCCCGCGCCACGTCGCCGGTCAGTACGGCGGGCAATTCCAGGCCCTGCTCCAGCCGTCCCGGGCCAGGCCGCGTGACGCGCTGCATCCCCGCCTGATAATCCCGCGACGCATCATAATGGCGGACCGATAGCGCCACCGGCACGGCATCGGCCGCCGCGCCGGATCGCTCCAGCGCGTCCAGCGCCCGCCCGTTCACGCGCCCGCACTGGCTCGCCGCTGGAATGTCGTGAGAGGCCTCCCGCCATTCCGGGCTTATCGCAAGCCCCTCCTCTCCCGCCGCAAGAGCCAGTCCGAAGGTTTCGACCAACGGCGCAAGGGCGTCCTCCAGATCGCTACCGCCCGCCGCATAGCCATCCACGCTCGTCAGCCCCTCGCCACCAATCCGCCCCTCGCTCAGCCCCGTGGCGATTGCGCCGATAGAAACCGCGCCGTCATCCGCTTGGACCTCAAAGGTCAGTGATGGGATACGATTGCCATAATCGGCCAGCGACAAATCCTCGAAAACGGCATAGGCAATTCCCCGATGCGCCGGGGTTTGCGATGCCCCCTGCTTCGACGCGATCAAGGGATCTACCGCCTGATCCTCCTCTCCGCGATAAAGCCGGAAGTCCCCCAGAGCGGTCTTGAAATCGCCCGACGCCCCGCGCAGCAGATTGCCATCGGCCCATATCCGCTTCACCGATCGCACCGCCCGCGCCGAAAGGGCCACTGCAAAGCTCGCCGAATAGCTATAGGTCGTGACGCTCGGTTGCCCCTTCCCTCCGCCGCTTTTCTTCTTCGTCTCGCGCAGGTCGGTGGCCCAGATAACCGTGCCCGCCACGCGCATCGTCCCGAACAGCTTCGGGATCTGCGTGCCATAGGTCGATGTCTGGATATGCAGGTCCTGCAACCGCGGACCTTGCCGCCCCTTCGGCTTGAACAGCGCGCCATGGTCAAAGGCGTTGCCGACCAGCCCGCCCAGCGCCGCGCCGATGGGACCGCCGAAAACCGATCCCACGGCGGTCAGAACAACTGTTGCCATATTCCAATACCCCTCAAATCGCGCGCCAATGGCTGATGATCGGCCAGGGCGAACCTCCCGGCATTTCGACGACCTGCCGCAACCCCGCATGGGCATGGACGAAGCCGCCCGGCACCCGGATCATCAGATGCAGATGCAGCGGCCCCGGCCGCACCAGCGCCAGGTCGCCGGCCTTCGCCGTCGCCACTCTTCGCAATCCCGCCTGTTCCAGCCATGTTTCGATCCGTCCCACATCGCTCGTCCGCAGCGCGTAGCCGCTGGGCGCCATCCCCGAATGCCCCGCCCGGCCCAACGCCACCGCCGCCAGCCCGACGCAGTCCAGCCCCAGTTCCGCGCTGCGCCCATGCAATCGAAAAGGGACGCCGACCAAAGCCCGGGCCTCCGCGACGATCCGCGCCGCCATGCGCTCGCCGCTCATGCGCCGGGATAACGGGTCAGCAGGTCCGTGCCCGGCAGATAAGGCTCGCCCCGGAAATTGACGACATTGCCGAAGCGCGCGGCGCAGGTCGCCAGTTGCCGGTCACATCCCTCCGTCAGCAAAGCCAATGTTCCCGCCGCCACCGCGAAGGGCGGCGGATCGGCCAGTGTCGCCCGGTCGGTTTCATTGTCCGTCACCGCCTGAACGACCCCGCTATTGCCGCCGGTCAGCCAGCGCAGCGTGCCAAAGGCATAAGCGCCCGCGGTCAGCCCTTCGACCTGCGCCACGCCATCCTCGATACCAGAAACCACCACGATGCGCCTGCGTCCGGCCATGTCCGCCCGGCACTGCCGGTCGCCCAGCCGCGCCCTGCAATCCGGCGAAGTCGAAGGCACGACCGCGCTCCGCAGCGTATTGGTCGCGCCCAGCAGTTCCGCCGTGAAAGCGCCGCCCCTGCGCCCCACAGCGCCTATCTCCCCCCGCGCCAGCAACAGCCACAGCGCGCCCGGCTCCTCCCATTCGGTAAGCCGCACCTCCAGCGCCGCGCCATCCCAACGTCCTGCCATCAGGTCATCCTCGCTGATGGCGTCGGATGTCAGCGCGCCCTCGACATCCATGTCCGCGCCCTCCGCCGTGATGCCGCTGCGGATGGCCGAAGGCATCATGCCCGGCGCGGCGCGATAGCGGACATGATCGACAGTCAGGTCGCGGTCATGGCTGGTGAGGCCCATCGTCACGCCATCCCGCCGCTCCAGCCGCCAACAGAAGGCCAGCGTGCACAGCGGCTTGCCCAATATCTCCGCCGCACTCATTCCCGGATCTCCACCAGCGGCACCGATGGCGCCTCCCCGGCGGCGAAGGTCGCCCGGTTGATGTCCAGCCGGTCCTCGGCAAAACGCACCGGCACGTCGAAGCGGAAACCGGCGGTCAGCACCGCGCCCTCCGGCGGCGCGGCGTCAAAGGCGATGACGCCCAGCCCCGCATGGCTCCAGCCGGAAAGCTGCTCGACGCCATCCACGGCGACCCTGACAGATCCCGACACCGGACGCGTGATGGCCCGCGCCTGCGCCTCCTCCCCCTCGCCATAGAAGCGCATGAGCTGGAACTCCGCCATTATGCCGTCACCCACGCCCAATCGTTGGTCGATCGGCCCTGGCGTTCCGCCCGACGCGCAGCTTCGATTGTCGAACGGATCGGTGAAACGGAACCCCCGCGCCGCGCCCCGCCGCGCCCGGAAGAAGGCGATCAGCTCTCCAATATCCGCTTCCGACCGCACGCCCGGCCCCGCATCGAAGGACAGGCGCGCATCGGCCCAATCGCTCGTCCTGCGCTCATGGCCGGATGGGCTTTCCACGATCTGCGTCGAAAAGGCGGGGGACAGGCTGGCCTCTCGCCCCACGCTCAAAGGAAAGACAATATCATCAAATGCTTGCATATCTTTTCCCCCATCCAGTCTGAAGCAGGTGAAGCCATCGCGCGCGACCTGCGGCAGCGCCCAGATGAACGTCGCCGCCGTGCCGCGCCGGATGGCGGCGTCCGCTTCCCCGGCGATCTCCCGCCATTGCGCGGCATCCTCCGGCGTCAGCACGAAGCCCGAAAAATAATGCTGCCGCTCGATCGGATAGCCCAGCCGCGCCGTCGCCTCTTCGACACCGCGCGCAGTCAGCCGCCTGCGTCCCTGCGTCACCCAGTCATAATCTTCCAGTTGCAGCACATCGAAGGCCGGGTCCGCCCACCCTATCGGCATGTTCGCCCGCTTGGCCTCCGGCGCGAGCGGATCGAGCACCGTCGGCAGATAAGCCAACAAATGCGTTACCGCCTCCGGAGCCAGCGCCTTCACCGCCGCGCAGAGGGAAGTCGTGGACGCCGCCAATATCGCCCCCGCCGCATCCAGCAGCGCTTTCTGCCCGGCAGAAAGCGTCCCCCGCACATCCGGGATCGAAACGGGACTTCCCCCCAGCGCCGCCCGCGCCGCATCGTCATACAGGCAGATGCGTCCATCGGCGGGCATCACCCACCACCATGGCTCCCCGACCTGAAACTTGACGGCAATATCTTCGGACAAAGCCATGGTAACAAAGGAAGAAGATACCGCCTGCAGATAGCTCATTGCACCGGCATGGGCCGGGGACAGCAATGTCGAAGGCGGCGTCCAGCCCGTCAGCGCCGGATCGCCATTCTCCGCCCGCTGCTTCCATGCCTCCGGGCAATGCGCGTCGAACAGTTCATAGGACAGCGACCAGATCACCCCCAGCCCCATGGTCTTCGCCCGCCGCGCGAAATCGGCGTGCCATACCGCGCAGGGCGTATTCAGCGCTCCGCCGTCCAGGGTGACAACATGCCCTCCCCCAACAGACAAGAGCCGGAAATAATGGCTCATGCCGACATAATGATTGATGTCGCCGCGATAGCCGAGCGCATGGATCGCCGCGATAATCCGCTCCGGCGTCTGGTTCAGGCAATCGTCATAGCCCGTCGCCATCGACAGCCCATGTTCGGGCACCACCACATCGCCCACCGCCAGCACCGATCCTGCGCCATCGCACCTGATGCCGGACAACTCCGCCCAGCCTTCGACGCCCGCCGCAAAGACCGTATCGCCCGCATCATAATCGAGCGGCGCGAGCGAAACGAACATCCGGTCGATATCCCCCGCCCACACCGGATCGCTCTCCTCCGGCATAAGAAATCCGCCCTCAAGGCGAGAGAAATCCAGAATGATTTCCGTATCTTCTGGATCGCCATTGGCATAGTTCCACAAGCGCACATACCAGGACCGCGTATGGCCTTCCGCATCGCGCCCCTCGATGGTCAGCGTCGGCCCATGCGTCTGGTCCAGCCGCCTGAGACCACCGCTCCGCCAGCGAAAGCGCAGCACGCAATCGCGGAAATCGCGCGCCGTCTCATAAGCCAGCAGCGGGTGACTCCATTTGTCCTCCGCTTCCCAGATCAGCCCGGCCAGATCGCCCGAGCCGTAAAAGACCGCATCCACCCGCAGGGCATCGGGCGCTGTCGTCACCACGCTCGCCATCATCGGCCGGGGAAAATTCACCGTCCAATGGGTCGGCGCGAACCGCTTCATGAAACGCGTTTCCTGCCCGCCCCGCTCTTTCGTCAGCCAATAGCCGATCCCGCTCATCCGTTCAGCGCCCCTTTCACCGCCCGGGCCACCTGCCGCGCACTGCGCGCCAGCAGCCGGGGATTATCCTGCCCGTCGCCTCGTCCCTGCACTGCGATGCTCACCCGCACGTCGCGCCCGCCGCCGCCGCCATGCGCGACGACCTGCCCGCTCGCCGTGGGCACGAACAGTTCCGGTCCCCGCTCACCCACCACATAAGCGCGGCCCGGCCCCACCGGCCCGCCCGTCGCCCGCCCCGGCAGCCCCAGGGCCGACCCGATCAGCGAAGCCCCCACATTCAGCAGCCCGCCGCCGCCTCCACCGCCAATCGACCCCATCGCCGATCGCAAAGCGCCACGGGCAATATCGTCCAGCACCGACAGCGCCATGCGCCGCAGATCTTCGAACCCGAACTTGCCCGTTCGCGCCGCCCTCAGCAGCCCTTGTTCGATCCGCCGCCCCGCTCGTTCGGCGCCCGCCGCCAGCGGCCCTTCCATCCCGGCGCGCATCGCTTCCACATCGCGCGCCAGCCCCTGCGTGTCGGCGCGCACGCGCACGACCAGCGTGTCGACTTCCTCTTCCATCGAGATTCCTCCTGTCCGCCTCAGCGATCCGGCATCATCGCGCGCAGCCGCTCCAGATCGCCCGCGTCCACGCCAGCCTCCGGCCCTTCCTCGCCCCGCGCCGCCTTCAGCACGGCCGCCAGTTCCGCGGGCGTCGCGCGCCAGAACTCGTCGGGCCGCCACCCCAGCAGCCAACCCGCGATCCCCGCCAACGCCGCCGCCCGCTCCGCAAGCCGCGTCGCCGCGCTCATTTGCCCGTCAATATCTGCTGCAATATGGTCCGCAGCACCGGCGTCACCTTCGCCAGTCCCAGCGCCAGGATCGCCTCGCCCATCGCTTCGCGCGTCAGCCCGCCGCTGCGATCCGTCAGGCAATGCCAGAACAGCGCCGCCATATCGCCCAGCGACAGCTTCCCGTCCGCCGCCCGTTCCACCAGTTCGAACAGCGGCCCCACTTCCTCCTCCGCCGCCACCAGCGCGGCAAAGCTGGGGCGCAGCGTCAGCACCTGCCCGCCCAGTTCCAGCGCGGCCTCGCCCCGCGCCGCGTTCGCCGCCGCGCTCATTGCGACACCACCGGGCCGGAGCTTTCCAGGCTCAGCGCATAGTTGCGCTCGCCATTATAATCGCCCGCATAGTCGAGCCGCGTGACCAGGAATCGCCCCCGCATCCGCTCCCCGCTTTCAAAGCTCAGTTCATATTCGTCGATGGTGCCGGACAGGGCATGGTTGCGGATCCGCACTTCCGCCGCCGATCCGGTGAAGATGCCCGCCGCCGACACGCTGACCGACCGCACGCCCGCGCCGGACAGCAACTCGCGCCAACCCCCGCTATCCTTGCTGGTGACGTTCACCGCCTCGCCATTGACGGATAATTGCGTGGTCCGCATCCCCGCTACCGTTGCGTAGCTTGCCGGGCTGCCGCCATCGCCGACCTTGAGCAGAAACGCACTTCCTTTTTCGACGCCCATGGCGCATTCTCCTTTTCGTTAACCCGTGCCAGAATCAAGCTGTGGAGAGGGTCCGATGCTTGTTGCAGTTCCTTTGGTGATGATGCTTGCAGCCGCCCCCGCGGCTGACCCTGTCGGTGCCGGGCGCAAGGCCTATTCCCAATGCCTTTCGGCGCAGATTCAGCCTGCGCTCGACAAGAAATTGGCGCTGGGCGATTTCCAGTCCGCGCTGAAGGCGAAGTGCGGCGACAAGGAAGCCGCCTTCCGCGCCGCCATCGTGGCGGACGACAAGACCAGCGGCATGTCGGAGCAGGAAGCCCAGTCCGACGCCAACGATCAGGTGTCCGAATATATGGACAAGATCACCTCTGAATATGAGGATTATCTCAGCCCGGCCTGATCGGCCTCACGCCGAATGGCGGTTTTGGATGGGAAATCGACCGGCCGCTTTCCCTACATGGGTGGGTGCGTCCGCGATTGGCCAAAATTCGTCACTTCTCCAATATCCACACTCCACCGAAATCCCCTCAGCCCGCCTCCCGCACCAGGCGCAGCCGATAGTCCGCAATGGCGCGCCAGCCGCGATCCCGCCCCGATTGCCGGGCGATACGGGAACGCAGCAACTGCGTAGTAACGATCCGCCAACCCTCGCCCGCTTCCGTCATCGCCTTCACCACGGCATCCACCCGCGCCAGCAGCGGCGCGATGCGGGCAGGCGTCTCGCCCATGTCATGCAGACTGATCGACAAACGCAATTCCCGTCCGTCGACATCCTTCGCCCCCCAATCCGCGCCAAGACACTCTTCCACCGCGGCATAGGGCGACGTCGCCCGGTCGGGCGCGCCATCGAACAGACCATTAAGCCCGTCCATCAACGTCATATCCTGCTTCAGCGCCGCGATCATGGCGGCGCGAACCGTTATTTCCGCGCTCATGCCCTGCCCCTTCCTGCTTCACGCAGCGTCAGATCACCCATCCATCGCGCCATCAGTCCGCGCCCCGATGCCCGGACATTTTCTCCGTCCACCCGCACCGATGCCACGCCCGCATCGCTCATCGCCTGCGCGATCGCGGCCCGCCTTCGCGCCGCGCCAGCTTCCGCCAGCGCAGTCATGCGCCTTTGCCATGCCTCCCTCATGCCAGCCGCATCCGCCGCCATGGCCGCCACAGCGCACTGACGACCGCAGGCGGCGCCGCGCCTTCGCCGCTGCGCGCCGCGTGATGATCCGCCGCCAGCCGCACGATCCCCTGCCGGATCGCTTCGGGCAGACCGTTCATATCCTCCGCCATTCCCGCCCGATAACGCACGCAAAGCCGCCGCCCGCCGCCCACGCCCCTCAGCCGCACCCAGCCCTCGCCCGACGCATCGATGTCGATCGCATAGCGTTCCGGCGGCAACGCCTCTTCCACGCCCGCCGCGTCCACCGCCCGCACATCGAGGATCGCCGCCACCGGCCGCGCCGACAGCCGTTGCCAGCGGCCATCGCCGGACACTGTTTCCCGCGCCTCGCGTACGATCAGCCATTGCCCGACAAAACCCTCGCACAGCGCCGCCGCGCTTCGCAGCAATCCTGCCAGCACTGCATCCTCATCACTCGTCGCTATTCGCAGATAGGCCTTTAATTCCGCCAGCGATGCCGCCAGCGCGCCCGCTTCCCCTTGCGCCGCCATCATCATCGCTCCTCCACCCGCACATGGATCGACCGCTCATCTTCCTGCCCGTCGGACAGGGCGACGCGGTTGGTCACATAATAAAGCCGCCCCACAGCGCCACCGCTCAGCCGCACGCTGGTCCGCAAATCCTCGAACGCATCGGCCTCCACCACGATGCCGCCCGCTTCGGCGGGACTGACATGCCACACGCTCGCGACGACATGCTGCCCGGCCAGATAGGCCGACCAGTCGATTTCATGGTCGATCCGCGCCTGCGGATCTTTCAGATAGAGGTTCATCTTATCCTGCTTCCTCCCGTCGCTTCGGGCCTCGCGGGGCCTGTCCTGCCTTCCATGCGCTGCTTCTGACCGGGTCGCGTTCCGGCCAGCCAGCTACCCGGCCAGACCAGTGACGCGCGCGCATTGCCCGCATCGCCAATCGGCAATGCGCCAAGCGCCTCACCCTCCATCGCCGGGGCCTCCGCTCAACTGGGCCAGCGCCGCCTCGATCCCGGCGATCCGCCTGCGTTGCCAGGCTGCTTCCAGCGCCAGACATTCCTCATAGCGCAGCCCCCATCGGTCCCCGGCGTCCCGGCCGGGACGGACGATCTGCCCCTCCTCATCCCGTTCTTCCGTTTCCGCCTCCCAGCTATCTAAGCAGACGAGGCCCAGCCGCACCGCTTCCCCTGCGCCCATGCGCGCGTCGATCGCGTCGCGCACCTGCTGCGCGATCAGGCCGACATGCCAGCGCGCATCGCCGCCTTTCAACGCCACGGCATCGACGAAGCGAAAGCGCCGCCACGTCACGTCGCCCCACGCGTCGAGCAGCGCTTCGGGAATATCGTCCACATCCCGCTTTTCCCGCGCGTCGGACGTGTTGATCGTGCCGGTGCCCGCATAGACCACGGACCAGCGGCTGGTGGCCGCTCCCAGCGCGAAATTATTATCCCCGCCGGGGGTCATGGCGGCGGAACTGATCCGGACACGCACGGCCCGTGTGGTCGATCCGATGGCGGTGGTGGCGATGGCTATGTCCGCGCCATAGCCGGAGCTGGAATAATCCTCCGTCGCATAGGCATAGACAGCCGCGACATTGGCGGTCCAGCCGTTCGACACGGCTTGATAGCCGGCCATATACATACCGCCCAATATATCGGACGTCTGGACCGGGGCGGGCGTGGAAACCGTTCCGCGCGCGCGCCGTCCCGCGATCGCGGCGCTGGCGGCCGAGGTGCCGGCGAAACGGTTGATATAGGGGTCGCCGGTCGTCACCACGCCAAAGCTGTCGAACACCGCGCTCCCGCCGGTGATCGCCACCGCGCCCGCATTCTGCGTCGCCATGCTTCCCAGTTCCAGATTAGCCCGCGCCTGCGCGGCCGTGGAAGCTCCCGTCCCGCCATCCGCAATGGCCAGGTCGTCGATGCCGCTGATTCTGCCCCCGCCGATCTGCGCGTCATCGCTCACGATGGAAACCGCATGCAGCGCTGACCAGCGCCGCGACGGGCTGCCCAGCGCCTGCGCGTCATCCTCGTCCGGCAGCATGTCGCCGCCCGCATCCTGCACGCCCAGCGTCACCCGCGCCGCCGCCGCATCGGCATCGTCCAGCAACGACCGCGCAAAGGGCGTGCAGGAAATGGCCTCCGCACTCTCCATCCCCGTAAAGCACAGCAGCCGGTCCGCCCCTCCCTCCACGCCCGCCAGCGCATCCAGCACGCCGCTCGCCGCCTGCTTGCCCGCCAGCGCCGCCTCGATCCCGCTCAGGTCCGGCGGCGCATGATCATGCGCCTCCACCGCCCGCGCCCATGCCGCGTGCAGCGCCAGCGCGACCCGCTTCTCCCCCGCGGCGAAATCCACCGCCGCGCCGCCCGCCGACGAAGCGCCGACCGTCCGCGCCAGCCGCCCCTCGCCGTCCAGCATCCCGCTGCCCGCCTCCCACTGGCTCGCATCCGTCACGCCCACGATCACATAGGGAAAGCGCGCGCCTGTCCCCACCGCATCGGCAAAGGCGCGATAGCCCATCATCGCGCCGCCCAGCGTCAGCGGCCCCGTCCCGACATCGTAACAGACCTCCCGCACCAGATCGGCCATTTCCCAATCCGTGATCGCCACGCCCGTCTCCCCACCAAACAAAAAGGGGGACGCGAACGCCCCCCAAAGTTAATCCGCCGTCACCCCCGCATCAGGAAGCGGCGAACTTCATCAGCTTGATCGCCTCGCTGTTCGCCACCGCGCCGCCGATCCGCTTGACGGCATAGAAGTGGACGAAGGGCTTGTTGCTGAACGGATCGCGCAGGATGCTCGTCTCGCTGCGTTCCGCGATCACATAGCCCGCATGGAAATTGCCGAAGGCGATCGACAGGCTGTTCGCGCCGATGTCCGGCATGTCCTCGGCCTCCACCACCGGATAGCCCAGCAGCGTCGCAGGCTGCCCCGCGCTCATCGAAGGCTGCCACAGGAACGCGCCGTCGCTGGTCTTCATCTTGCGGATGGCCGCCAGGGTCGCCGAATTCATCACGAACGACGCCCCCTGCCGATAGGGCGCGCGCAGGCTCTGCACCAGATCGATGAGCTTGTCCTGCGGATTGGACGCCGCAAAACCGCCCGCCGCGCCCGAAGCCACATATTGCAGCGACCCGAAAGCCCGCACTCCGTCCGCCTCGTTGGTCGTCGTATAGGTCAGGAACCCCTTGGGCTTGTTCGTGCCATTGCCACCCACGAAGGCCGCGCCCTCCGCCGCCGCGAACTCGCGGGAAATCTCCCCGGCCAGCCAGCCTTCCACGTCGAACTGCGTATCGTCCAGCATCGCCTGAGACGCCGCCGGATTGGCGTAAAGCTCGCCCGAAGGCGGCGCGATCTCGTTGAAGCTCGGCGTCCCTGTCTCGGCCCTTGCGCCCGTCTCGCTGGCCCAGCCCGACACGATGCCGCCCGCGCTCACCAGCTTGCGATAGCCCGCGCTCCCCGTCCGCACCACATTGGCGATGGAACGGATCGGCGAAATCGCCTTCAGCGTGCTGTCGATCACCGCATCGATCTCTCGCGGCACCGCATAGCCGCCCGCAGCCCCGCTCGCGCCCGAAAAGCTCTTCAGCTCCACGCCCGCCTCAAGCCCCTGCCGCAGATAGCGATCCACGAAGGCCGCCCGCGCCGGATCGACCGCACCGCCCTTCACGCCATCCAGCGCCGGGCGCTGCCCGGAGAGAAAAGCGCCGTCCACCCGACCTTTCAGCGCAGCAAGATCACCTTCCACAGCCGCGATCCTTTCCCCCTGAAGCACCGCGTCAAAGCTGTTCTCCAACATATCCGTCATCGACTTCTCCTTGCCACAAAACGAAAAAGGCGGCCCCGCAGGACCGCCAAAAACCTTCTCCCCATCGGGAAGAAGGATACGAAACCTTGCCAGCCTGCTGGCTAGGCGAAGTTGGAGGAGTGGGCCTCTCCGCCCTCCTCCACCGCAATCACCCGCGCCAAGGGCTGCATCGGATGGGTGACGATGCTCACCTCCACCAGGTCCAGCCCCAGCAACTCGCGCGGCCCCGCGCCCCGCGCCTCCCGCACCCGGTAGCCGAAGGACAGCCCGTCCACCGCCTTCTCCCGCAGCATCCGCGCCGCAGCGCGTCCCGCCGCCGTCCTTGCCGACACGCGCCCGATCACGCGCAGCCCCCGCGCATCCTCCTCCAGCCGCTCGACCGATCCGATCACCTCGCCCGGCCCATGCTGCCACAGCAGCGGCACGCCCGTCGCCCGCGCGCTGCCGAAAGCCCCGGCCCGCACCACGTCGCCGCCCCGGTCCACCCGGTCGAACACCGCCGCATAACCGGCAAAGCGCACATCGTCCCCGCTCATCCGCGCACCAAGCCCAGCAAACCCATCTTCACCGCCAGCCCCAGCAGCACCAGAGCCATGGCGATCCGCACCGCCCAACCGACGACAGCGCCCCGCGCCGCCTTCTTCGCGTCGCGCCACGCCGACAGCAGTTCCCGCAACTCCCTCATGTCGCCCTCCGCCCGTCGATCCGCCAGCCCCAGCCGCTCCAGCGCCCGTCCCGCGCCCAGTTCGCTTGCCTCCTCGATCAGCGCGCGGATCATCACCATGTCCGCGCTCATCGGCTGAGCCTCCGCCTGCGCGACCAGCCGCGCCAGCATCTCCCCATCATATTTCATCGCACACCGCTCCCCGCCGCCCTTTTCCAGCCGCGCCGCATCGCCTATGTCCCACGCCATGAAACGCGTTACCCGCAAATGGCTGATCGTCCTTGTCCTCGTCGCCCTCGGCGGTCTCGCCTGGTGGGCGGACCTCTTCACCGTGGGCGACTGCCTGATGCAGGGCGGGCGCTGGAACTGGGGCGGACATTTCTGCCGCCTCGATTCCCTCGCCCAACCTCTGCTTTAGGCGATCATCAGCATCGCCTTCTTCTCCTCCGCCGTCAGGAAATCGGCGGCCGCCACGCGGTCCCACAGCGCCGCCCGCTCCTCCGCCAGAGCAGGCACGGCGTCCAGATCGGCCTCGACCCGCGCGCCCGGCCACCAACTGCACAGCCCCTGCGAAAGCCCCGCGCACAGCTTGGCCACCAGCGGCAGGATCGTCTGCCGCCACAGCGCCCGGTTCGCCTCGCGATAATTGGCATAGGTGTTGTCGCCCGGCAGCCCCAGCAGCATCGGCGGCACGCCAAAGGCCAGCGCGATCTCCCGCGCCGCCGCCGCCTTCAACCCCACGAAATCCATCTCGGCGGGCGACAGGCTGAGCGCCTTCCAATTGAGGCCGCCCTCCAGCAGCATCGGCCGCCCGGCATTGGCCGCGCCTGCAAAGGCGGCGTCCATCTCCTGCCTGACCCGCTCGAACTGCTCCGGCGACATCACCGACCCGTCGCCCGGATCATAGACCATCGCCCCGCTCGGCCGCGCCGCATTGTCGAGCAGCGCCTTGTTCCACACCGTCGCGGCATTGTGGATCGCCACCGCGCCCGCCGCCGCGCCGACGCAGCCCAGCCCATAATGATCGTCCAGCGGGTGTAGCGCTTTGAGGTGAATGATGCTCGTGCGCCCTGCGCCGTCCTCCGGCGTCAGGCGCGTCACGCTGTCCCCCACGCGATAGAGATAAGCGGCGGGCCAGCCCCGCGCATCGGCCTCCACGCTCACCCTTTCGGGGCGCAGCGCATAAAGCTCGGTCGGCGTCCCGTCCGCGCCCGCCAATATCTGCACATAACCATTGCCGTGCAACAGCAGGTGGCAGGCCAGCGTCTCGACCAGCGCCTGCCCCGCCGAACAGCGGTTGACCAGCCCCAGCACTCGCGCCGCCGCCTCCGGCTCCACGCCGCAGACTTTCAGCGCCGTCGCGCCCGCCGCTTCGCACACCAGCCGCATCGCCCGCTGCGCGATGGGATTGCCGATCACCCCGGCCCGCACCTGCGCTTCATAAGAGGCAGGCCATTCCCCCAGAGCCACGCCGCCCGATCCCCAGGCGCGCGCCAGCACCGGCCGCGCCCCATCGCGCGCCGCTTTCGTCCCGAACCATTTCATGACAAACCCCGTCTTTTCAGGAAAAATATACTAGGCCGCGGACAGAACGGCCCTTTTCGGCCAAGGGCGGCCATGCCCAAACCCACCTCCATTCGTCCTGAGTAGGTAGCCACTGAGCTTGTCGAAGTGGCGTATCGCCCCTACTCAGGCCGAACCGGGAGAGGGCTGAAATAGCAACATCCGCCAACCACCCGGAGCCGCCCTCACCACGATCACAAAAAATCCCCGCCCCTTATCCGGAAGCGAGGATAAAAAGATTCTCCGGCAGGGGAAGAAGCCATAACAGCCCCTCCTGCCCTTGCCCTTCTCCCCCTTTGGGGGAAAGGATACGGCCCCTTGCCAACAAGCTCGCCCGGCGCAGTGGGATGAGGGGAAAGATCACGCCCCACCCTCACTCCAATCTCACGGATTGCGCTTGAGCACCCGGTCGCATTCCGAATTGGTGCCTTCGCTCTTGCCGATCACCCGGCCCGCGACGGCGCCAGCCGCGCCCGCCAGCAGGGATTCGCCCAGATCGCCGCCCGCGATCGCCCCGACGCCCGCGCCACCCGCCGCGCCGATGACGGTGCCCTTGTCCCGACCCTTCTTCGCCTGCAACAGGCAATAGCGCACATCGTCGCGATCGGACGGATGGGCCCGCGCGACCCGCGCCCGTTCCTTGCTGTTCAGCGACGCCGCAAAGGCTGGCGCCGCCATCAGCGACACGCCAGCGAGGGCCGCCATAAGCTTGCCCATTTTCATCACACATACTCCAACAGTTCAGCGATACGTCTGGAGAAACGAGCCGCCGTCGCGAAGGGTTCCTCATCCCAGCGTCCTGATCCGCGCATCGCCGCGCCGCGTCAGCATCAATTCGGTGAGCGCCCATACCAGCGCGTCGGCCCGGTCGGGCGAGCGTCCCGGCCCTTCATAGCCGCCCCCGGCGATCAGCCCGCACATCTCGTCCTCCAGGTCGGGAAAAGCCCCGCGATGCGCCACCCGCCCTGCCTCATAGAGCGCCGCCACAGGCTCCGCCCGCGCCGCCTTCCCCCGGCTGGCATGGACCAGCTTGACCGGCAGCCCGGCCTCCGCCGCGCGCAGCACGCTTTCGACCATCGCGCCGCCATTATTGGCCTCCGCCACCACGCGGTCCGCGCCATAGGCCGCCGCCGCGCCGGCCACCGCCCGCGCCCAGCCTTCGGGCCGCATCTTTTCCACGCTCGCGTCGGCCAGCACATAAGCGCGCCCATCCGCGCCCAGCCCGGCCACAACGATCCCGCACGCATCCCCATGCGCCGAAGCAGGCGGATCGACCGCCACCACCACGCGCGTCAGCCCCTTTTCGGGCACATGCCGCGCCCGGCACCGCTCCAGCAGGTCGCGGGTCCACAGCGCGCCCTCGATCTCCTCGATCAGCTCGCCGTCCAGTTCCTGCCGCCCCAGCCGCGTGCCGCCATAGCCTTCTTCCATCGCGGCGAGGAAACCCTCCGCCAGATGCGCCGCATTGTCGGCCGTCCGCCCCCGCGTCACCACCGTGTCCACCCCTTCCCGCGCCGCCAGCTGCCGCACCAGCGGCACCGGCCGTGGCGTCGTCGTCGCCAGCACCTGCGGCCTGCGCCCCAGCCGCATCCCCAGCATGAGGTTGTCCCACACCGCTTCCCCGCCCGGCCATTTGCCGATCTCGTCCGCCCAGCCATGGCTAAATTGCGGCCCGCGCAGCGCCTCCGGGTCGGCCGCGCCGAATAGCGTGGCAATCGCCCCATTGGGCCATATCAGCTTCCGCAAGGCAGGCGCATAAGCAGGCCGGCACCACCATGGCGCGATGGAAAGCAGCCCCGAAACCCCTCCACCATCACGCTGCGCGCCTCGCCCAGCGTGGCCCCCACCAAAGCGATCCTTGCGCCGGGATCATTTTCCGCAATCTCCCGTACCCATTCCGCGCCAGCCCGCGTCTTGCCGAAGCCCCGCCCCGCCATCATCAGCCAGACGCGCCAGTCTCCGTCCGGCGCGACCTGCCCCGCCCGCGCCGTCCAGCGCCATTCGGCGGCCAGCCGCTCCGCAGCCGCGTCGTCCAGATGCGCCAGCACCCGTTCCCGCACGGCGTCATCCTGCCCGGCGAGCCATTCCATGTCCGACATCCGCATCGCCTGCGCCCCCGCCTCAATCGCCCGCCGCTTCCCGCCTGCGCCGCACATCGTCCAGCAGCGCGCGCATCTTCGCGACGGCGTCCTCCGCTTCCGGGCCGTCGCGCATTTCCGCTGCGCGCAGCTTTTCCACCGTGCCCTGATGCGCGAGCAGCAACCGGATCGCCACCACATGCGGATGCCCGCGCTTCAGCTTCCGGCTCTTGAGCGCGCCCTCGCCATCCAGCGTCAGTTCCTCATCCTCCACGCCGAACAGCGACTGGCGCAGCAGCAACGTCTCCAGTTCCGCATAACCGACGTTCATCGCCTGGTTCCATTCCCGCGCAAAAGCCGGATCGCGACGCCGCTGATAATAGGCGCTCGACAGGTTCTTCTCCGCCGCGCGCGCCGCCTCGCTGACATTGCAGGTCGCGGCCAGCGTCTCCATGAACCGCTTGCGCCGCGCGGGCGTCCATCCGTCCTTACGCACCGCCTTCAATTGCGGCCCGCTTCCCGCCGCCCCCCGCTGCCCCCGCTGCGCGACCAGCGCCTCCGCCTTGTCCCCCGCCCGGCCGCCCAAAGGTGGCCGCGCCTTTTCCCGCTCTCCCGTCATCGCTCCGCCTTTCGCCGCGAACGCGCACAGCAAAAGGGCCGGCCCATCAGGACCAGCCCCTTGCATCACCGCGTCGGCGACTCACAATTTTCCAGTGTCGCCATCTCTGCCGGAACAGCGTGACGATGTCAAGAAAAATGTTCCATATAGGTGAATTATTTAGCCATCATCCGGTTAACCGCCTTCCCTTCTATCGCCAGCGCCTCGGTAAAGCTGGGCCACGCGCGCACGGCCTGCAACCATGCCTTCAACCGGGGCCAATGCCCCTTTTCCAACCCGTCGCTGCAATAGCCGATATTGATGAAGGGGCAGGCGACGGCAATATCCGCCAGCGTGAACCGGTCCTCTACCAGAAACCCGCTATCCGGCAGGTTTCCTTCCACATAATCGTAAAGCTCCGGCATCCTGTCCGCCTCGGCCGCGTCCGCCGCCGCCGGATCGCTGGGCAGGCCCAGAAAGGGCGCGACCACGCGATTGAAGAAAATCTGCATGCCCACCGGTTGCAGGATCGTGTCGGCGAACTCTTCATACCAGATGGTGCGCGCCCGCGCCTTCGCCTCTGTGGGAATCAGGTTCGGGTCGGGACGTATCGTATCCAGATAGGTTATGATCGCCGTGCTGTCGCTGATCAGGAAATCACCATCCTGAAAGCCCGGAATCTTGCCGAAAGGCGAAGCCTGCGCGAACATCTCATTGCCCTGCCCGAAACCGCCCGGCTGCACGTCCAGGGTCAGGCCCTTTTCAGCGGCAAATACGATAACCTTGCGAACGAAAGGCGAAGGCCGCGCGCCATAGACGATCATCTGTTCCTCCATTTCCCGTGAGTCGGGCAGCTGGCAAAGTGCCATTGCCGTTTCGCAATGCAACTCTTGATAGCCCATCCCGCGGGGAACGTTCCATGAGGCAACCGCAATGGCCGATTATCCCCCATGTCCGTTCGTTCTGGATGGCCCCTGAGCCTGCCGAATTGTGTCCGGGGGACGATCCGACCTGCTCAACATATCGAAGGACATGGCGCGCGCTGGCCCCTTCGATACGGGTCTTCGGCTTCGCTCAGCCCCGACTCAGGGCGAACGGAAGTCGGGAGAACGCAAGTCCGCTCTCCACTCATAACCACCTTCGGCCCACAGCCTCAACAGCCCCTACCGCCCCGCCCCTGGGCCACCGCCCACTACCGTGCGCGTATAATCGATGCGGATGCGAACCCAGCTTCCCACCATCACCTTGCCGTTGACGCGGGGCGGCAGCACCTGGAACTGCCACGCCGCCTGCCGCACCGCCCGCGCAAAGCCCGATCCCAGCGGCGATTCGCCCAGCGCCTGACAATTTTCGACGCGATAATGGTCGACCGTCTTGCACGCGACCTCGCCCCATCCATTGCCCGGCGCATTGGCCGGCAGATAAGGGGAAAGTTCCGCATCGCGCGGCCTGCGATACCATTCCGCCGCGAACAGTTGCACGCCGCCCGGCCCTTCGCCCGGCCCGGCCACCTGCGCGCTGTCCCCCTGCGCCGCGCCCTGGCCCTGCCCTTTTTTCGGCATCTTCCCGATGTCGGCGGACGCCATCTGGCTGCTGTCCAGAACGATGAAGGGGAGAGGCAAGGGCGGCTTCTCCGGCGGTTTTTCCACCGGGCGCGGCGGCTGGATCGCGGTATCCGCCTGCTTTTGCGGTGTCTTTTCCTTGGGCGCGTCGTCGCTTTTCTGCGCCTGCGCCTTTTCCTCCGCCGCCTGGGGTCCGGGCGCCAGTTCAAATGTCACCGGATGGCGCGGATCGACCGGCGGAGGCTGCATCCCCGGCGTCAGCGTCAACAGCGCCAGCAACAGCAGCGCGTTCAGTCCCAGCGCAAAGGCCAGCCCGCCAGCGCGCTCCCTGAAATCGGGCCGGGCCTTGGTGTCAGACCGGGAAGAGGAAGAAAAATTCACACGAAAATCGCCTGCTCAGGCCGTATCGGCGCTCTGGCACAGACGATATGGGACGGTCAACGCCGTCGCGTCAGCACACATCCTCTTCGCGCACGACCGGGCGGCTTTCGCGCGTGGCGCGCATCCGGCTGGCCTTGTCGTCGGGGTCGGATGTCAGCACCACATAATCGTCATGCACTTCCAACAGCACGCCGGCAAAGGGCATCCCCTCCAGGCTGCCTGTCACGCGATAGCTGACCTCATCCCCGACCTTGAAGGTCGCGGGGTCCGTGTTGAAAGTGAAGGGGCAGCTGCCGTCTCCCATGCCTTGCATCATTCGTCTCCTTGGAACCCTTAGCTAGGTGATCGCCTCCCCACTGCCAAGATCATCCCCGTCCCCGCCGGGAATTTTTTAGCGGCCATGGCTCACAAACCCGCGATGGCCGGTTCCGGTCAGGCGGGATGCTCCTTTTCCCTTCCCCCTTGGGAAGAAGGATAGGAAGCCTTGCCAGCTTGCTGACCAGGCGCAGTTGAATGAGGGGGGAAGGAAGGCGAAGCTGCGCGCTATCCTGCGAGCGCATATCCCCTCCCCACGCGAGAGAAGCTGCGGAGATCTGGCATCCTGAACGGGCCGGCTGAACCGGCCGAAATCTGCCTCGCGACAGATGGACAAGGGGTCTGCACGCCTCTTTACAACCTCATTTCCCGCCGTCAGGACTCCCCCATGCGTATCCGCGCCGCCACGATCGCCGACCTGCCCGCGCTGCATCCCGTGATAGAGCGCGCCTACAGGGGCGACGTGGCGCGCATGGGCTGGACCTGGGAATCCGACCTGCTCAGCGGTGCGCGCACCGATCTTGCGGCCCTGACCGTCATCGTCGAAGATCCCGCCCAGCGTCTGCTGATCGCGCTCGACGATGACGCGGCCTCGCCCATCGGCTGCGTCAACATCACCGACCGGGGCGGCGGTCTTTCCTATCTCGGCCTGCTCTGCATCGACCCGCGGCTTCAGGCCGGGGGCCTTGGCCGTCAGCTGATCGCCGCGGCGGAGAATCACGCCGTCCATCTCTTCGGCGCGACGGCCATGGAAATGACCGTGATCGACAGCCGTCATGAACTGATCTCCTGGTATGAAAGGCGCGGTTATCGGCTGACCGGGGAAAAACGGCCATTCCCTATTCCGCTCGATCCGCCTTATCGGATGGTCGTGCTGGCGAAAGCACTGGCGGCCCGCCGCAATCTCGGCTAATTCGCCCGCGATGCTTACCCGGCTCTATCAATGGACGCTCGCCAAAGCGGCCCACGCCCATGCCGAACGCTGGCTCTTCGCCATCTCATTCATGGAATCCAGCTTTTTCCCGATCCCCCCGCATCCGCTGCTCGGCCTCATGTGCCTCGCCCGGCCGGAACGCGCGATCCGCTTCGGCCTCATCTGCACCATGGCCTCGGTGCTGGGCGGCCTGTTCGGCTACGCCATCGGCCACTTCGTCTACGAAACGGTCGGCCACCAGATCCTCGCCGCTCTGGGCCTCACCGCCAAATTCCCGGTCGCCGCCTGCTACCTGCGCGAATATGGCGCGGAGATCATCCTCATAAAGGGCGCGACGCCCATCCCTTTCAAACTCATCACCATCACCGCGGGATTCGTCGGACTACCGCTTTTCACCTTCCTCTGGGCCAGCGTCATCAGCCGCGCTTTCCAGTTCATGCTGGTGGGTTTCCTCTTCTGGAAGTTCGGCCGCCCCATAAAGGCGTTCATCGAGAAATATCTGGCTCTCCTTTCCGGCCTGTTCCTGGTGCTGGTGGTCGGCGGTTTCATCGCCGCCTCGATGTTGACCGGCGGCGGTGAAAAGAACGACAAGTGCAGCAACGCCACGCTGGCAACCGCTCGCTAATCTGCCCCATGCCATCCCTTCTCGAACGCCGTCCCAAATTGATCGCGCTGATCGCCGGCTTTCTGTCCGCGACGGGATTTGAGCCGCTGAAGCTCTGGCCCGTCACGCTCGCCTGCTTCGCCCTGCTGATCCTGCTCATCGAAAGCGCGCTGGACCGCAAATCCGCCTTCACGCGCGGATGGCTGTTCGGCGTCGGTCATTTCACGCTGGGCCTCAACTGGATCGCCCACGCCTTTACCTATCAGGACGCGATGCCGCACTGGTTCGGCTATGGCGCGGTAGTCCTGCTTTCGCTCTATCTGGCCGTCTATCCCGCCCTCGCGACCCTCAGCGCGTGGTGGCTGACCCGCCGCCTCCCGCTGCGGACCAACACGCAGCTTCCCTTCCTCCTCTTTTTCGCCGCCTGCTGGATCGCGAGCGAATATCTGCGCGCGGTCGTCTTCACCGGTTTCGCATGGAGCCCGCTGGGCGTGATCTGGTTGCCGACGGGCATCGCCATCGCCTCTACCATCATCGGCACATATGGCCTCGGCGCACTTGCCATTCTGGCATCGGGCGCACTGGTCCTTGCTTTACGCCGCCGCATAGGGCCAGCCGCCGCCATTACGATCCCGCTCCTGGCCCTCGCGCTCTGGGGGCAGTTCGCGCAGGCTCCCCCCACGCCTGCGGGCGCACCGCGCATCCGCGTGGTCCAGCCCAATATCGGGCAGGATGAGAAATATTCCGCCGAATTGGAGCAGGCGCATTTCCGCACCCTCGCCGCACTGTCCGGTACCCCGCGCCCGGCTCCGCGCCTGATCTTCTGGCCTGAAGCCGCCATTCCAGCCTATCTCGACATGGAACCGGCATGGCGCGACCGCCTGGCTGCCCTGCTCGGTCCCGGCGACCTGCTGCTTACAGGTGCAAACAAGGTCTATTACAAACCGGTCGACAAAGGTGGCTACAGTGAAAATGTACTGGCGGGCGCGAACAACAGCGTCTGGATCGTCACCCCCGATGCGCGGCTGCCTGCCCGTTATGACAAAGCGCATCTTGTACCCTATGGTGAATATCTGCCAATGCGTTCGATCCTTCAACCCCTTGGCCTGTCGCGCCTGGTGCCCGGAGACGCCGACTTCTGGCCCGGTCCCGGTCCGCAAAGCCTGAACCTGCCTGCCGCTCTGGGTCGACCGGAAATGAAGATGGGCGTTCAGATCTGTTACGAGATCATCTTCTCCGGACAAGTCGTCGACAAAGCCAACCGCCCCGCCTTCCTCTTCAACCCGTCGAACGATGCGTGGTTCGGCAGTTGGGGCCCCGTCCAGCATCTGGCGCAAGCCCGCCTGCGCGCGATGGAAGAAGGAATGCCGATCATCCGCTCCACCCCCACCGGCATTTCCGCGATCATCGATGCAAAAGGCCATGTGCTGCGCGCCTTGGGCCCGCACCATGCCGGCTTCCTCGACAGCACCCTGCCTTCCTCTCTGCCGCCGACAATTTTTGCGCGTCTCGGCAATGGGGCGCCGACGCTGTTCATGCTGTTGCTCATCGGCCTGGCCATTGCCATGCGGAGAGGCAAAAGCTAAAGGGCGTATAAACATTTCTTTATATCACTTCTCCGCAAAGCATCTTACGGGAGTCCCATGCGTAGCAATTATCTCTTCACCTCGGAGTCCGTGTCCGAAGGTCATCCCGACAAGGTCGCGGATCAGATTTCCGACGCCATCGTCGACCTGTTCCTTTCCAAGGACCCCGAAGCCCGCATCGCCTGCGAGACGCTGACCACGACACAGCTTGTCGTTATGGCGGGCGAGATACGCTGCAAGGGCGTTTATGAAAACGGCCAGTGGGCTCCCGGCGCGCAGGAAGAAATCGAAAAGGCCGTGCGCGACACGGTGAAGCGCATCGGTTACGAACAGGATGGCTTCCATTGGGAAAAGCTGCGCTTCGAGAATAATCTGCACGCCCAGTCCGCGCATATCGCGCAGGGTGTCGACGCGTCCGGCAATAAGGATGAAGGCGCTGGCGACCAGGGCATCATGTTCGGCTTCGCCTGCGACGAAACGCCTGACCTCATGCCCGCCACGCTGGACTACAGCCATAAGATTCTCGCGAAGATGGCTGCTGACCGCCACTCCGGCGCCGCCCCTTACCTCGAACCGGACGCCAAGAGCCAGGTGACACTCCGCTTCGAAAACGGCAAGCCAGCCGCCGCCACCGCCATCGTCGTATCGACCCAGCATGCGCCGGGCTACGATCAGGGTGAAAAGGAAGCGGAACTGAAAAATTACGTGAAGGGCATCGTGGCGGAAATCCTGCCCGCACATCTGCTCTCTAACGAAACCGTCTATCATATCAATCCGACCGGCAGCTTCGAAATTGGCGGGCCGGACGGCGACGCAGGCCTGACGGGCCGCAAGATCATTGTCGACACCTATGGCGGTGCTTCACCCCATGGCGGCGGCGCATTCAGCGGCAAGGACCCGACCAAAGTCGACCGCTCGGCCGCCTATATCACCCGTTACCTTGCGAAAAACATCGTCGCTGCGGGCCTCGCACGGCGCTGCACGATCCAGCTTGCCTATGCCATCGGCGTGTCGGAACCGCTGTCGCTCTATGTCGACACACATGGCACCGGCACGGTGGACGATGCGAAGATTGAAGACGCGATCAGGTCGATCAAAGAGTTGGGCGGCCTCACGCCGCGCGGCATCCGCACGCATCTGAGCCTCAACAAGCCGATATACCGCCCGACGGCCGCTTACGGTCATTTCGGCCGCAAGCCGGAAGGCGATTTCTTCCCTTGGGAACGCACCGACCTAGTGGAAAAGCTGAAGGCAGCCATAGCCTGACGCCATAGAAAGGGACTAGGGGGGAGAGGCTCCATCTCTCCCTTCCCTTAGAACCACAGGCCGGCGACCAGTCATTAGAGAAACACTGCGGCCTAAACGGTGATGATCGATTGGAATCCGTCACCCGAAACCAGCTTCTTTTGCTAAGGCAATAACAGCCGGACTTTGATGACCCATGGTGTCGGCATCACCAGTATCCTGCCGTAAAATGACCAAAAGTTCATTAGCCTCCTTCGCTCGGCAGCGCCATAAGCGAGGCGTCGGGTCCGCACCCCTGTCGGACCCGGCACCCTAACTCCGGCGGCATGACTGTCACGAATATCCGCCGTCGTTGCCTAAGGCCCTATCGGGCTATCGATCACGCTCCTCCAGCGGTTCGCAGCTCATGGGGACGGATTGTAAATCGCTGTCCCGTCTCCCAGGGGCAGCCATTTCATAAACCTTGCCTCCCGCCTCCTCCCGTCGGGTTTCCACTCCACCCGATGGCGGGAGGCAAGGATTGTCATTCTCCCGCTTGCTCCCACTCGTCCGGCCCGCTATCGGCCCGCCATGACCGCGCACAAATCTGGCGACCCAACGACCCTCAACCGCCTTTACGGACGACAGTCCGGCCACAAGCTGCGCGCGGGCCAGCAGGAATTGGTGGATCGCCTGCTCCCCGCCCTATCCATCCCCGAAAAAGGCGAAATCACAGCGGAAGGCCTGTTCGGCCATGACCGCCCGCTCCACCTGGAAATCGGATTTGGCGCAGGCGAGCATTTGGCCTATCGCGCCGACATGCTGCCCGATCACGGCTTCATCGGCTGCGAGCCTTTCCTGAATGGGGTGGTGGGTGCGTTGGGTCATATCCGCGACAGGGGCCTGCCCAATGTTCGCCTCCACATGGGCGATGCGTTGTCTGTGCTGAATCGTATTCCCGATGGCGCGCTCAGCTTCGTTTATCTGCTGCATCCCGATCCCTGGCCCAAAGCGCGCCATGCCAAACGACGCATGATGAACAAAGGACCGGTCGAACTGATCGCGCAGAAACTACGTCCCGGCGGCGAATTTCGTTTCGGTACGGACCATCCGGTCTATCTACGCTGGGCGCTGATGGTGATGAACGGCCATCCTGCCTTCGAATGGCTGGCGAAGGAACCGAACGATTTTCTGGTCCGTCCCGGCGGATGGCCTGAAACCCGTTACGAGGCGAAGGCCAGACGTCAGGGCCATGAAGTCTGGTACTTCCGCTATCGTCGCAGCTGATCCTTCCATTTGTCGATTAAAAGGCTCGACAGAGCAATGGATGCCAGCTTCTAGTCGAGTCATGCGAGCAACATCAAACGACGAAGGTCGGCCAAATCGCCGATAGCGATTCGGATGCCATCCGCGCTTCACTATTCTGTGCAAAGTGGCATAACTGCTGCCTTACCCATCTCATGAGACAGCTTCTCATTCCCTCACCGCGTTTACGTGTGCAGTATAAATATTTGGAGAGGAACGAAAGATGACAATCGCCGCGGACAAGCAGAGGAAGCTGCATTTCGATCTGACGAATGTCGGCCTACGCGCTCAGGCTACGGCGGCGGGACTTTTGCAACTCTGTACGGAATTGCGGCGTGTGAATGTACTGGATGAAGCTGCAATCGAACGAATCAAGACGGTCATAGCCCATGAAATCGAGATTTCTGCGCCACGGGCGATAGTTTCGCAGACCTATCGGCAAGAAATCCGAAACCGGCTGGACCAACTATTCTCGGGCGAACAGAATGTGGGCACCGCCGATGCGCTCTCTTTCGGCGCCCCTGAAGACCCGGCTAATTCTCCAGAGTAAGCGCCCATAAGCTGCCATTGCGAACCTATGTTCCGAAGCAGTTTGAAGATTTTGACTCCGACCCGGCCGCGGCGATCGAGGAATCAAGCTCTATATGAATCTCTCGATCCTGGACCAACGATCCGGTTCATGCCCCCGACCATGCTATAGGGCGTTCCTCATTCGCTTGCTTGCTTCTCCCCAGGAATCTGGCTCGTTATCCAATCGGATAGCGGGCTGAGTGGCGGTTTGCCTATGGTTTAGATACCGAGATGGAAAAGCGATCGGATATGGAGCGGGAACAATGTTGAATATTATCGTCGCGGGTCGCCTTGGCGCACTGGGCGAGGCTGTGGTGGAAGAACTGATCGCGATAGTGGATGTCGCTCCCGCCGCGACACAGAGCGAAACACTTGTCCTGGAGAGCCGATCTCGCGGATGAAAGCGCCATTTCCGCCGCTTACCGAGAAGTTGCAAAATGTTCAGGGACAGATTGACGGAGCCGTGAATATCGCCGGAGGCTTTGTCTGGGAGCCGATAGAAGGCGGCACGCTGGATAGCTGGGACAGGATGTATCGCCTGAATCTGCGTATCGCGACAGTTTCGTCACGCGCCGCCCTGCCTTATCTGACGACAGGCGCATCCATCGTGAATGTAGGCGCAGCGGCAGCAGCCGGCGTAAGCATTGGCATGACGCCCTACGCTGCATCCAAGGCAGGGGTGATGGCCCTGAGCGAAAGCTTCGCGGACGAATTAAAAGCTAAGGGCATTCGGGTCAATGCGGTGCTTTCGACCGTCATCGATACGCCGGTAAATCGTATGGACATGCCTGACGCCGACACCTCGACCTGGGTGAAGCCTGCCTCCGCTGTAAAGGTGATTGCCTTCCTGCTATCCAATGATGCAGCTTCGATCACCGGAGCGGGCCTGCGCCTCTCGCTCGCCGGATGATGTAGACGGGCAGGCCCATAACAAAGCGCGACGCCCCCTTCAGCCAACCAAAATCAGGGAAGATAGTCGTCCACACGGCCATCTTCCCTGAATAAAAATGTTCATTACCATTGAAGATGCAGGTCGGGCACATGCAATATATTCCCTACGAAATAGGGAACCTTGAAGCCGTCTTTAATCCTGAATTCCGGCAGGGCCGCGACGAATTCCTCAACCGCGATTTGCAGTTCCAGCCGTGCCAGATGCATGCCCAGACATTTGTGGATCCCGCTGCCCAACGACATATGCGGCGCTTTCCGGTCAAAACGGACGGCCTGAGGATCTTCGTAAAATGCCGGATCACGGCCGATCACGGGTGAACTAAAGGCCACATATTCTCCGGGCATGATCTTCTGCCCATGAATTTCGATCACCTTGGTTGCGATACGAAACGCTGTAACCGGTGCAAAAGCCCGAAGAAATTCCTCAACCGCAAGCACGATCAGCGACGGGTCGGAACGAAGTTCATTCTGTTTGTCCGGGTGCGACGCCAGATAATTGAAGATATTGCCCAGCAGCGACGTCACCGTATCCAGACCGCCGATATAAAGGTTGAAGCAATGCCCCAACACTTCATCGTCGTTCCACAGACGGCCTTCGACCTCAAAAGTAAGGATTTTACTGATATAGTCATCGCGCGGGTGCTGGCGGCGCGCTTCGATTTCTTCCAGCAGATAATTTTTCACACAGCGCACTGCGTTGCCACGCACCTCCCAATCATTGGAGTGGAGCATTTCCTTTTCCCATATAAGGAACTGCGCCATGCGCTCCTGCGGCAAACCAAGGAGGTCGAGAACGATGAAGATCGGGAATTTTTCCGAGAATTCCGCAATGAAATCGCATTCACCCCGATCTTGGAAAGCATGGATCAAAGTCCGGGCACGCTCTCGTACCTGCTCTTTCATCGCAAACATTTTCTGCGGAGCAAAATGGCTGTTGAGCGCCTTGCGATAGCTGGTGTGTATTGGCGGGTCAGCCTCCGTCGGAATCACAAGCCAGTTTTCGCCGATATTCTGCGCCCATTTCCCCATGCCATTCTTGGTGAAATTGTCGGCATCGCGCAGCATCGCCTGCACGTCTTCGGCTTTTGTGAGCAGCCAACCGGGCTGATCACCGGGGAAAATGTTGGTCACATAGGTGATGGGCGGCAGTTCCGCGTGCATGGCCGGGATCAGCACTTCCTGCGGATTGTCATAGATCACCTGCCGCGAAAAGAGCGGGAGCGCCATCGCCAGTTCGGCCGGCACGTGGGCAGGCAAGGGCTGTTGGGCAAGTGCAGTCATGATGATCTCCGAAGCATTATAAAGATTTCACCTTCGCCAATAGCAGATGCGGCCTTAGCCGTCCCTCGAGCATTAGCGAGGACGCGGATAATCCGCGACGACAGGATATGATGGAAGAAATGTGGACAGAATGCGACAGCACATGCTGCTGGGGGTGATGGCGCGAGTTGTGCAGCCCGGCCCAAGAATGGCATTGACTATGCCCAGCCTGGGAACCTGCAAGATCGTCGATAGTCGGATGACGATGCGCTATTTCCACGGCACCGCGCATTAGATTTCTACGGTTTTCGGAGACGTGATGGCCCGGAACATACGAGCAACCGCATCGCGCGCATTTCCTGCGAGGAGTTCCGTAGCAGCAGAACCGCGCGTGACAATCGCAACGCTGTTCTGGAACCGCATCATCATTCAAATCTCCGTTTATGAACTTGGGGAGAAGGCTGTCTTATCCATGCCTTCCCCCCTTGCTCTCTTATCCGATCAGCTGTTGCCGATCAGAACTTGAACGTTGTTTCGACGCCATAAGTGGCAGGTTGTCCCACATAAGCCGCTGCGATTCCCAGGGTCCGATAGAGGTCGGGGAAGCGACGCAGCAGATATTTCTTGTTGGTGATATTGCGGCCGTAAATGGCGATTTCAACATTCGGATCGTCCAGCTGGAATGCGATCCGACCGTTGAAAATGCCATAACCGGGCACGCGGCCGAGGCGGTTCTCCGTTTCATAACCCGCCTTGATATCGTCCGGCTGCTGATCCGCGGCCCGGACTGCATCGAAATGCTGGGAGCCGACATAGGACCAAGCACCGGTGACGGCCAGCGTACCGGCGCCGAGCGGAACCTTCTGCGTCGCGCTAATATTGAGCTGCTTCTTGGGCAGCTGCAGCAGCGGCAGACCGCTCAGATCGACGACGCAACCATCCGCGACCCCTGCTGGATTAGTGCAACCACTACCCGCGACCACCTGCGTTTCGCTGAAGCTGCCCTTCGCATATTTGCCGTCCTGAAGCGATCCATTGACATTGAGCGTCATCCCTTCCCAAGGCACCAAGGTCAATTCATTTTCCCAACCCCAGATACGCACCTTGCCGTTGTTCTGGATATATTGGGTAACGCCTATACCATCCACAAAGCTGTTGACGATCGCCTGATTATCATCCTTCCACGTGTGGAAAACCGCGGTGTTGAAGCGCAGACGACGATCGAACAGATCGACCTTCAGACCCGCTTCAACGTCCTTGACCTTTTCCGGCGCGAAGGCAGGCAAGCCGCCTGCCCGCAGGTTCCAGCCGCCGGCCTTGGCCGCACCACGCGTCGCGACATAGAGGAAGAGATTGTCGCTGGCCTGCCAGTCAAGACCAGCATTCCATGCCGGATAGTTGAACTTAGCGTTCTGCGCCTGATTACAGGTGGTCGCTGTCACCGGATCCGTCGGGTCTACCGTGCAATTGATGTCGGTCGGCGTGGTCAGGTCAACAGCATCATAGGGCCGACCAAATACCTGTGCATTATGCAGCACGCTGTTACGCGTATCCCAAGTGTAACGGAAACCGCCCACGGCGCGCAGGGTCGGGGTCAGCTCATAATAGGCTTGGGCAAACAAACCAAAGGTCTTGTTGGTGACATCCGCATTGGAATCGCGAATGAGGCCGCCGAAAATCTGCGAGCGGCTGAATTCGTAACCACTTTCCTTGCCCGCATAGGCACCCGCGATGAAGCTGAGGCTGTCGGTAAGATTACCGGAAAGCTGGAGTTCCTGAGAAATATAGTAGGAACCCGACCCGGCATAAGTGCTCAGAAGCGGAACGGCGGTGCCGTCCGTATCGCTCAGGCCATAGTTCATCGAATGGCGGTAGCCGGTAATGGACTTGAGGTTGAGACCGCCCAGATCCACATTGAGCGTGCCCGAAAAACCATATACTTCCAGAGTATTAAAGGGCTGAACGCCGTAAAGCGACTGAATCTCAGGCGGCAACGCACCAATGCTGGCCGGCACTGATGTCCCCATCGCCGTATTGCGCCACCAATTATCCCGGCTCAGCAGGCCAGCCGTCAGGCCCGGCGCGAACCCCAGAGCGTTGATCGTGGCGCTGTTCCTGTCGAAGTCCCAAAGCGCAATCTGCTGACCATGATTGGTCTGGCGGTTCCAATCGCCCGAAAGGGTCAGATCCCAGCCATTACCGTCATATTTCAGCTTGCCGCGCACAAACTTACTATGGTTGTCGGAAAAGTCCCGATTGTTGATCGGATTATCGCCATAGCCTTCCCGGTCGTTGATCGCGCCGCTCAGGCGGATCGCGAGACCTTCGGCAAGCGGCACATTGATATTGGCCTGCGCGCCCAGATTATCATAATTGCCATATTCGGCCTTGAACGTCCCGCTGAGCTGATCGGTCGGATCGTTGGTAATGATGTTGATGGCGCCACCGGTCGTGTTGCGACCAAAAAGCGTGCCCTGGGGACCGCGCAGCACTTCCAGGCGCTGGATGTCCTGAATATCGGTCATCCCGGTCGAAGGCCGGGGAATGTAGATACCGTCGACATAGGTGGCGACGGCAGGGTCGTTGGCCAAGATAGGCTGAAGATTGCCCTGTCCGCGAATAGCGACGAAGACGATGCCATCGCCGCCAGCGGAACCGCGACCGATGACAAGGCCCGGCGCAGTACGCTGGAGATCGACGACATTTTCAACTTTCGCGGTGGTCAGCGCTTCAGGGGTGAGCGCAGTAACGGCGATCGGCGTGGTCTGAAGGCTTTCTTCAGTCCGGCGCGCGGTGACGACGATATCCTGAATGCCTTCTGCGGCACCCGATTGCGCCTGCTGCGCGTAAACCGGCTGCGCCAGTGCGACAATCAGCGCCCCTGTTGCTATCGTTCCCAGAGTGGTGGTTTTGATCATTTTTTTCCTCCCAGATCATTTATCTTGCTCCGCGCCACTCTCGGCACGGTGATACGGCAATAATGCCGCGCGCTTAAACCAAGGGTTATCCGCCCCCATAGTGACGGAGGCTTAATTGACTGTGCGGCGACAGGTTTTGGCCGCCACCCGATATTTTGGCCGCCGCCGCGTCAGTGGATGCGAGACAACTGGCAGCGAAAATCCTTGGGCGTCTGGCCCGTAGCAGCGCGAAAAGCGGCCGAAAAAGCCGACGTGCTGCTGAAGCCGCACCGCCAACTGATTTCCTTGATGCGGGCGCTATCGCCCCGCAGCAATTCCTTGGCCAATGCGATGCGGCTGCGCGCAACAAACTCACCAAGGCTGACACCGGTCCCTTCTTTGAACACCCGCGCCACATGACGCACACTCATGTTGCAACCGCGAGCAATGTCGGCGATGCCGAGCGGACTAGACAGATTATCCATTACATAATCGACGATATGCCGCACCTGCCGCCCGCCACGCGATGTCACACCACCCAACGTCTGCGGCCCCATATGCCGGACAAGTTCGACCGCCAATCCCATGAGCATCGATTCAATCAGGACCTGACTTGCAAAACCGGGCGTCCGCAATTCCACGGCGAGCGCTTCAAAAAGACGGCGCATCGCAATATTCTGGACATCGGCACATGGGTCCAGCCCCTGAAGCGGACGTTGACCGTCGAATAGTTCCTCCAGAAATTCGTCTCCCAGAGCGACGCAGACCAGATGCCGTTCCTGCAGGGCCGGTTCGCCGATATATTGACGATGCGGCGGCATATAAAGAATGTCGCCCGTAGCCGCACGCCGATCCGGCCGCCCCATGCTGACCATGCTGCGGCGCGGCTGACTGTCGAGCGAATAGTCGAGATAATGTTTTTCCGGGCTGAAAACGCCGCTGCAAGGCAAAACCCAGTTGAAATGACGCACATCAACACGCGCATCGCGCATCGTTGCCGTGGCTTCGATGTAGAAATCGTTTACCCCGAACCTGTCCTGACCAGTCCAATCACTCTCCGGACGAAACATCGCTACCTCTGCCTGCTTCTGTTCTGCGATTACGCGGATAGCTATCCCGTCCGGATTAACTTCTATCTTTGGATAGGTCAAAAATGCCGCGGCGCACCGATCATCCCGCAGCGAATGATGGCCCATACTCGACACGATCTGGCCGAGTGCCATTATTGCGCGCCGATGTGACACCTCGCATAGGCGGCTAGTTTGCCCGATTTAGAAAATGGAGAGGCGCGCCATGAATATCCAACCCGTCCTGCGACAATCAGCGTCATGAGAGCTCCGGCGGAAGAACGCGCCCTCAGCAGCCGCTACCCTTGGTATGTATTGGGCATATTGACGCTGTCGCAGACCTGCCATGGCATCGACCGCGCCATCATCGGGCTGGTCTTGGCGCCGGTCGGCCACGAATTTGCGTTGTCGGACGGGCAACTCGGAATTTTGGCGGGCTTTGCCTATGGCATATTTTTCGCTTTGGCGGCCCTACCCTTCGGCATCGCGGTGGACAACTGGAACCGCCGCAACCTGATGACGGCCGCGCTGACGCTGTGGAGCGGGGCAACGGCGTTGTGCAGCCTTGCAACGGGGTTTTGGACCTTGCTGATCGGTCGCGCGGCAGTAGGAACCGCCGAAGCGGGCGGATCACCGACGGGCATGTCGCTGCTCAGCGACTATTTTGGGGAGGATCGACGCGCGACCGCAATCGGCATCTGGTATCTCAGTTCGGGTATCGGTCTTGCCATTGCCTTTCTGGTCGGCGGCGTGATCGTGCAGACTGCGGGCTGGCGTTGGGCATTCGTCGCCGCCGGTGTGCCTGGCCTGCTACTGGCCCCGATCCTTTTGCTGACCGTCCGTGAACCTAAGCGTGGAGCACATGACGGGCCTGCCGCACTTCAACAGGAAGAGCGGCTTGGCCTTGTGCAGCGCATCCGCCTGCTCTCGGCGCGGCCAGGTTTGCTTTATTGCATTTTCGCCATCGTCCTGATCGCGGCCGGCATTTACGGCATGAGCACATGGCTCACGACCTTCCTGATCCGGGTCCATGCCATGCCCATTTCACGCGCCGGCATCATCATCGCCATCGCTTATGGTGGCCTCGGATCGTTGGGCGGCTTCCTGGCTGGCTGGGTGATCGACGCGGTCAACCGGCGCCGGGGCGGTTTCGATCCGGCAAGAACGGCATTGTTCGGCGCGGTGATACCGTTGCTGACCGCGATAACGGGCATCGGCACTGTGATTGTGCAGGACCTTAACCTGATGCTGATATTGCTGATGGCTTGCGGCTTTCTCAGCGCCTCCTATAACGGCCCGATCTATGCCGTCATCGTGACGATGGCCGGACCGCGCCTACGCGGGCTCGCTGTGTCGTTGGTGCAATTGGGCGCGAACCTGATCGGCGTGGGCGCGGGCGCCTATCTCATCGGCGCCGTCAGCGATTTCGTCGGCGGCACTGCGGGTGTCGCCTGGGGGATCGGCACGGCTATGCTGTTCACCTTTGCCGGTGGATTGCTGTTACTGCTGGCGTCGCGCGCGATCCGGCGCGCGCAAGCCAACGAAGAAGCCTGAAATAAGAAAAGGGCGGCCTGGTTCTTTCAACCAGACCGCCCTTTCGCCATGCTTGATCTTATCAGCCAGCTGCGGCGCTGCGCTCCTTACGCCGCGCCTTGGCGGCTTCAATCCCCCGGAACAGAGCGGTCGTATTGCCCGCCCCCGCATAGAACAGCATGAAGAGCGGAATGAAATCTAATTCCTCATCGGTCAATTCGCCGTTGATGAGAGCGCCGTTCATCTGAATTTCCACCAGATCGGGCCGCCCCAGCATCGCAGTCGCGCCCAGCACCATCAGACGCTTTTCCCGCATGGACAGGATATCGCTCGCCCATAGATTGGCGAACTGATTGCCAACGATTTCCTGATTGAAGGAAGAATCGCGATACGGGCGGGTCATCTCGGAAGAGCCAGGTCCATAAACTTTATCGAATACTTCCAGCCCCTTCTGCCACTGAGCTTCATCAATACTCATATTTTTTCTCCTATTACATCTGCAAGGCCGATGACTGCATGATCAGTCCGTCGGGCCAGTTCAATCACCGGCCAAACAATGTCGTATAATCGACAGGCCAGGAAAATTGCATAGCCATGGCGCCCCCGCCATCCCATCAGGAAGGCGTTGGCCGACCCTCGACGACTTTATCGTCTTTCACGATGCATTTGCTTCGAGAGGGAGATTCTTTGCGGCGAAAACATAGTGAAGAACCGCGATCAACAGCACCAATGCACAAAGCTGCATGCTCATTTGCAGGCCGTCCGCAGCCGCCGAAAGACAGGCTGCCGGCGGCCGCATGTTCCCTGAAGCGAGGCAATCGACGGCATAATTTCCTTTATAGAGAAAGGCGGCGAGACGATCGCTGAGATAACCCAGCACAACCGACCCCAGCCCCAGTCCGGCCACCGTTTGGCCAAAGGAATGAAGTGCTGCGGCAGACGCCCGCATGCGCGGTTCGACCAACGACTGCGTAATGGTCATGATTGCCGGGGTGAAAGCGTAAAGCAAAGCGGTCGCTACGAAGAGAAAGCCAACCAGCCATCGCCAATCCGATTGATGAATGGCAAGCAGATAGAAAGGCAAAGCCAATCCCACCGCTATTGCAGGCGCCCAACCGCCCCAACGTATATTGCGCCGGATCAGGCGCCCGATCAGATAGCCGCCGCTGACCTGCCCGACCATCGTTGCCAGGCTGAAAGATAGTGCGAACACAAGGCCCGCCTGACCGAGGGGCAGGTCAAAGCGACGGACCAGCAAAGGGATCAGGAACAGATTGGTGCCGAATCCGACCAGGCCCACAAAGCCGCTGCCGAAAGTCAGATGCAGGAATGCGGGTGAACGCGCCAGTCGCCGCAGGACCATGCCGAAGGGTGGCGTATCGGCGCGGTCGCCCGCATCCTTACGTTCCGGTTCAGCGATGGTGGCGAGCAGTAGCAGCGCCAGCAGGATGCCCGGCAATCCGACCGCAACGAGCGCAAGTCGCCAACCGAAAGCCTGCGCCACTGCGCCGCCGGCAACCGCTGCTATCGCGCCGCCCAGCGGAACGCCCAATGCTATGAGCGAAAAGACAACAGCACGGCGGCCAGCATCGAACCGGTCAGAGATCATGGAGACGAGCGCAGGCGTAAAGCCCGCTTCACCCACGCCCACGCCCATGCGGCACAGCAATAGCTGGAAATAGCTGCCCGCCGCACCCGACAGTGCCGTCATTAACGACCAAAGCATCGTCACCACTGCGATGATCCGCACTCGGCTATAGCGTTCTGCCAATCGTGCCAGGGGAATGCCCAGCACAGCATAGAAGAGCGAGAAGGCCAGGCCGCCGAGCATTCCAAGTTGAAGATCGCTCAGCCGAAGATCATGGCGAATCGCCTCTCCCACTACAGCAATGATGGTGCGATCGATAAAATTGAACATATAGATCGCGCCAAGCAGCAACAGGAACCATCGGTCACGCGCCCCAAAGCCGCTGGTATCACTCATTGCCCCTCCCATTGCCGTCCGGCCGTTTTCCCCAAGCATCCGAGACAAATAGAACAACTTCTTTCCGATGTGTATCGGTTTTCTCTTGAAACGATCCTTTCACTACGCCAACAGACTGATATCTTCGACAAAGGGATTCTCTATATGAAGACGATCATCATCGCGCTGACGGCCTTGGGCCTGGCGGCACCCGCATTGGCTCAGGCACCGGCAGTAGAGCGTAATGAAGCGATCTATTCCGCCGATGGCACCAAGATTGGCAAGGTCGATCGCGTATTGACGGCAGGTGACGGCGCGGTGGCCGCTGTGCGCGTCATCTATCGCGGCAAGTTCATTACCATCCCCGCGACCACGCTGAGCGCCGGTGAAAAGGGCGTCACGACCAGCATGTCGAATGCGGAACTGAAGAAGCTGTAATCCACTTGCCCCGCAGCCCGATTTGGCTGCGGGGCATGGACCCTTGCCGCTCATCCCCTTAAAGGGAAGGCATGAGGGCAAATCAAAAACCGCCTGCACGGGCCTCCCGGCGTGGCCGGCCGCCGCAATCCGAAGGCCCGGCGCTTGATCGCGGTCGGCTGATCGCGACCTTGCTCGATATGGCTCGCTCGGGCGGCATAGAATCGCTTAATATCCGGCCCGTCGCGCAGCAACTGGGCGTGTCGCCGCGACTGCTCTACCACCATGTCCGCGACAAGCAGGAGATGCTCGGTCTGCTGACCGACGAAATCCTCCGTGATCGGATGCCCGATCTGTCCGCGCCAGACTGGGAAAGCCGCCTTCGCGGCATCGCCCGCGCGGTTCATCTGGCCTATCGCGATTTTCCAGGGTCCGCCGCCTTCATCCTGTCAAGGAGCGCCGACCGGCTGGAGCAACCCAACGCACTGGCGATACGCCAAGCGATCTTCACCGCACTGGACGAAGCTGGGCTGACGCAGCGACAGAGCGAAGAGATGCTCGTCATCTTTTCCGTCGTCATACTTGGCAATGTCGTGGTGGCGGAAAGCCTGAGCGACAATGACGCACGTTTGGCAATGCAGCGCGATGTGGTGGAAGCCGCCTTTACTCGCGCAACCGACATGCTCCTTGGCGCGATCCACGCCGCCACCGGTACGGCATGAAATTCAGGCGAGTTCGGCCATGGACCGGACCGGACGGCTTACCCCGTCCCATTGCTGATGGGCAGTGTGCATCCGTTCCAGTGAGGCTTCGATGGCGGGCGACATCTCCATCAGTTCGACATAGCCCCCATTGCCCGAACGCGTATCGAACAATGCGAACCTTTCGCCTGATGGCATCGTGCCGCTGAAGGCCATGGCGTAGCCTTCCCTCGACAGCCGCTCCACCCCCTCATCATAGGGAACGCGCAACATGACATGGTGATAGCCATCACCGTGGCGATCAAGCATCTCGGTAAAAACCGACGGCCCGTCATTCGTCTGCTGGAGGAGTTCAATCAGCAACCCGCCGGAAAAGCCGAACCCGACCTTCATGGCCACCTGGGTCGGCTCACCGCGATATATCTGGCCCGGCAGCACGGGCACGTCAAAAACGAAAAACGGGCCCGCGCCCATGACGCGCGTCCAATGATCGAGTGCGCTGTCCATGTCACGCACCACTTGGCATAGTTCCAAAATAGAACCCTTGGGTTGCATCATTTTTCTCCCCAGGTCGCGGCACCGGTCCGCAGGCCATGTTCACGAGCGCGATCGCGCAATTGCCTGCCCCGCTCGATCAGATCGACACGAGGGACTGCCGCGTCCACTTCGCGGTCGATAGCCGCAAGGTCGACGACCCGCACTTCGCGGATGAAGCTTGCCGGATCGGCACCTTCAGGAACGCCCTGCCAGCGCAGCAATACCCACCCCTCTCCCAATCCCGCCGTGTCGATCCAGTTAGCTATGCCCGGATCGACGCCCGCCACGACATAGCTGATCGTGCCATCGGCGGCAGGCGTGACCTGAGCGCTATTGAGGCTCACCATACGAAACATCGGATCAGGCGAGATCGTCCAGGGGTCCGCAATCTGGATGCCGGTATAGTAGCTCCCCGCAGGATCGATGGTAAGAAGTAATCCCTGCCCCTCGCCCAATGCAAAGCGTCCACCCGCAAGATAACCCCAGCCGCCATCCCGTCCATTGGGCCCAATCAGCCGATTGGGTTCGGGGTGCCCCAGAAAATCATTCTTGAAACCCGACCAGAAGGCGACCCACGCAGGTAGATCGTCGATGATGGATCGGGCGATCTCATCCTCATCGCGCTGACTCCAGGCTGATGGCGGGTCGAGACGGCGGACACTCACCTCCGCCGGTACTTGCCGCCAATCACGCTGACTGTCACGGGTATAAACCTGAATCCGCGTGCCCGGTTCGGTCCGTAAATGAGTCGGTCCACCCTCGTCGGGGCCTATCGTCACCGTCACCCGTCCGTCGCTGTCGCAAAAGGGCCGTAATTGCTGCAGCGTCAACGCCCCCAGATTGCGGCCAAGGCCTGCATGGTGCTCCGGTTCAACCTCTGCAACGATGCTGAATTGCGGCGGGTCGACGGAAAAGCGGATGTCCACTGCATATTGTCCATCGCCGTCAATCGGGATCTCGCGGTTGAAATTATCGGGATTGTCGATCGCCACTGCCGCGCCGGAATAGATATGTCCGAACCAGTTCCGGGGGGCATTGCTGATGTTCCAGACCACTTTGGGATCAGCGGAATCGCCATTGGCTTCGCGCATGGCAAGGCCCAACACCCATTGGTCAAGCGCTCGATCGAGGCCCAGCCGTCCGTCGAGCGTTCCTCCAAGCGGATCGGCCAGAAGCATGAGACGCGCCTGTTCGCGCGCAGCGCGGATATCGGCGCGCTCAATCAGGCGCAGCGCTAACCGTTCGACCGCTGTCTGATCGTCAGTCCAGAGCGGATTGGCGATCATGAAATGGTGCCTACCCGACCACCCTCGGTGAAGATGGTGCTACCGGTCGTATAGCTGGAGGCATCGCCCGCCAGCAGGATCGCTGCGCCCACCGCCTCGTCCGCCGCGCCGAAGCGCTTGATGGCGTTGCGTTCGGCAAGGCCCAGCCCCTTATGGATATCCGCTTCCTGACCATCGGGGCTCATCGACCCAACGCACAGGCAATTGATGCGGGTATGCGGCGCCTGTGACTTTGCCAGTTCGCGGACCAGGAACAACAAAGCCGCTTTCGACACGCCATAGGCGACCGCAGGCGGAATCGGAGTGAAACCACCACAGCTCTGAACCGAAATGATGCTGCCCTTGCCATGCCCCTTCATGTCAGCCTCGGTCAGCTCGGTCAGGCGCCAGGTCGCCATTACATTGACGTCCATCGCCGTTTTCCACACCTCGTCCGTATTCGCCCAAAGCCCGCCATCGGCTGCATAGACCACACCAGCCGCGGCATTATTGAACACGATATGGATGGGACCGAAGGCGTCGCGCGCACCCGTTACCAGCCGTTCCAGATCGGCCTTCTCGCCCGCATCGGCCGCAATGGCTATCGCCTTGCCACCGCCCGCCGCGTTGATCTCCTCCGCGATCCGGTCAAGCCGGTCTTGTGAGCGTGCAGAGATGACGACATTAGCACCCAGTTCGGCATAGGCCTTGGCAACATGTTCCCCTACACCCGGCCCAACGCCGGTCAGAATGGCGGTACGCCCATCAAGGCGGAAGCGATCGAGAACGCTCATCATGCTACTCCTGAAAAACGGTCACGCGCGGCCCAGCAAATGGCCGTAGCGATCATAATAGTCGGAAAGGCGCGCATGAACCTCGTCAGCATCGATGCCGAAATGCTCGGGGCTATGCTTGTGCTTGCCGAGGCGGCTGGCGGCCGGATTATCGGTAAGGAACTGGCTGACGCGCGTACGATGTTCGTCGCTGAAAGGCAGGTTGAAGCGTTTGTAGATGCGCTCGACCGAACCCATGGGATCAGTAACAATGTCGGCATGGGCGAGATCGATGATCCGCGCCTCGATATCGGGACGGGTAGCGCGAGCGGCAGTCGCACGCGCCAGCGCCGCACTCCAGGTATCGAACACCGAACGGCCTATCGCCTTGTCATCCTGGGGGGCGCCGACGGCCGCGAGGAAGCCCGATATCATGCTGGCGAGGGAGGAGAAGGTCTTCACCGGATCACGGTGCGTCCACACCAGCATTGCGCCGGGATAGGCTTCCACCAGGCCGGGAAGGTCCATGAGATGCTGCGGCGATTTCAGTGTCCAGCGCCCCTTCGGCCCTTTCCACTGATATTGCTGTAGCATCCGTTTATGGGTGCGATATTGCCCTTCCGGCACAGTTTCCTGCAACCAGCGGGCGAAATCCGGAACGCCCAGTTCTGCTGGGAAATTGGTGCTGGCGAAATGCAGCATCATGCCATGGTTGCACTCACCGGGCTGCGTGCAATCCATCCGCTGAATATCCGCCAGTTGCGGCGCATGTTTCAGCCAGTTTTCATAGATGGCCTGCACCTGTGCAATGCGCGGATCGCTGTCGAAGGTCGCTATTTCAGGAGCAGGCCAAGGAATATACCATTCCCATTCGCGCGGCGCACGCGCGGCGGGATCGAGGCAGAGCAGGTCATAGGTAATTGTCGTACCCGTGCGCGGCAGACCGCAGACGATCAACGGATCGCCCACCTCCTGTGTTACGATATCGGGATGCCGCTTCTCATCCTCGACATAGCGCAGGCGGGTTGAAAGCAGACCAACGATCTTGTGATGCGCGGTTTCCCGCAACTGGGCTGGCGGCTTCATCGCTTCGACCGCATCGACCAATCGCCGAAAGCCCGTCATGAACGACAGGTCAGGACCAAAATCCGCCAAACCTGTCGCGGCACGCGCTTCGGCGATCAGCGCATCGGCCTCCAGAGGCTTCCGCTCCTCGACCCGCGCATTCATCGCCGTACCTCGACCAGCCGCCGCTTCATGACTCGCCTTCTCCTACATATTATTATTCCACACCGTGTATTTATTCAAACGAGGCGTCAAGCGATCAAACATATTTTATACCGACGGTTTCAGGCCGCCTTTTCCTCGACCGGCGTCAGATTCTTCATGAACGCTACGAAATCCGGCCCCAGTTCCGGGATAGGCAGGCCCATCTTTTCCGCCAGATAAAGCGTCATGAAATTATCATTGAGCGATTTGTTCGTCGCCGGGATGTTACCGATGCCAACCTGCCGATCAAACGCTCCTACCGCAACGAGCGCCATGCGGAGGGCGGCAACGATATCATAATAATCGAGATGTTCGGCCTTCTGTCCGCTCGCGGCTTCCCAGATGGCGATGGTCTCGTCCTTGCTCGGCAAGCCTTCCAGACGAGTTACGCCGAACCGTCGGCCGAACAGATCGTCGAAATAGAGCCACCATGCGAGATCCAGTTCCGCCGGCCCCAGCGCCGCGAGTTCCCAGTCGATCAGCGCATTGACGCTACCGTCGGCCGCGAACATGACGTTCGAAGGCGTGGGATCGCCCCACAACACATTCACATCCGCATCGGCGGGCATGTTTGCCCGCACATACGCCATTGCGGCATCGACGATTGGCATGGTGCGGCCACGTCCGGCTGCCTTATGCCATGCCTCCAGAGCTCCGACATATTGATCGAGTCCGGGCTTCCCATTTTGCGGCTGGACTAGAAATTCAAATCCGTCGCGCCAGTCAATCTTCGCCAGGCTAGCAAACGCGTTGATCGCATTCGTGAATGTCTGACGTCGCTGCTCCGGCGTCATGTCGACCAGCCAGCCCTCGAGATTATAGTTGGGTTTCTGCTTGGCGCATTCCCCTTCGACCTTTCCCATGACGAGAAAGGGCAGGCCAAGAATATCGGGATCGAGATGCATGCCGATCCATGACGGCACGGGCAGGTCGCCGCGCGCGTCGAGTGCCGCCATCATCTTGCCCTGAAGCGCGAGGCTGCTGCCGAACACGACCTCCAGGTCCATCGGCTGGCGGCGCACCACCAGCGTCTGGCTCTGCGCTCCAGCCGGATCGACATAGTCGACATCGACAAAGAAGATGTCCGCCGAAAAGCCCGCCCCCAGCGTGACGTCGAGCGGATGGACCTGAATATCGCGCCAATCAGGCTTTTCGCTCGTCAGCCAGTTCTGCAACTGGGTTTTGATACGGTCAGGGGTCAATAGTTCCATGATTACAATCCCTTTGCCCCCAGCGCGCGCTTCAGTTCAGCGGTGAGCGGCCCCATGTCCTTGGGTGAAGAACCGTGAAGCAGGATCTCATCCGCGCCTGCATCAAGGAACCCCATCAACTGATCGGCGCATTGGGCGGCGGTCCCGACCGCAGCGCCCTCGTCCAGCCATTGCTGCGGAATGAGGCGGCTGACATCGACCAGTTCTTGCCGCGTATAGGCCTGATCGGCCGGCTTGCCATTAAGTCCCGCAATCTTGGGATGTGCGCGGATCTCTTCCAGCACCTTCTTGTCCCAGCCGTTGATGTCGACGATCAAATCGCCAAAGCCGGGCAGTTCGAAATAGGTGATGGCGCGGCCACCAACGACGGCTTCCTCCTCGTCCTTGGGCAGGTCGGGCGCAACGATGATATTATGGTAGATACGCACGGACATGGGATCGCGCCCGGCCTTTTCCGCCGCATCGCGGACGATCTTCGCACTATTCTTCACCCCCTGAGCCGACACGAAGGGATGCAGCAGCACACCATCACAATGCTCGCCGGCAAATTCCAGGCTCTTGGGACCGATGGCGGTGAAGATGATCGGCGGGGGCGTGCCCCCATGACGGTCGGTCAGGTTGATCGCCGGAAACTTGCCCAGCACACCATCATAATCGACCTTTTCGCCCGCCCAGAGGCGGCGGCAAATGGAGATCAGGTCAGCCAACCGCTCCATGGTGATCGGCGGCGATCCCAACATCTTCATATAGGCAGGGACTGCGCGGGCAAACATCAAGCGGAAACGCTCGCCGCTCATCGCCTGCATCATGTCGGCTACGCTGGCGGTGACCAGCGGATGACGCATGGTCGCGTACATGGTGCCAGTGATACGGATCTTGGACGTCGCCTCGGCCACCGCACCGGCCAGCACCGCCGGTTCCTTCAGTGCATAGCGTTCCGAAATCCAGACGCAACCCAGACCGATCCTTTCGGCCTCTTTCGCTTCATCGATGCCACGGCGCGGATCATTGACCCGCCCCGGAAGGATATAGGTGCCGAACTTATCGAAAAGTGCCTGTGCGCCCGGCTCCACCGCTACCGTCATTCTCATGTCCTCTCAGATAAATGCCATTGCCTTGCCGCCCGGAGGACCATTGGCAACCTGTCAAAGGGCAGGTTCGGGATGCACCTCTACATAGAGGCGCGTGAGCTTGAGCGCGGCGATTTTCCACTGCCCATCCCGACGCACATAACGTTCGGTGTAATGGCCGAAACCGGTTATCGACTGGCCGCCCGGAATCGGGCATTTGCCTGGCGCCCAGACCACCCGATCCTGCATCGCCGTAATGACATCCGCCTCATCCCCGCGCAGGTCGATTTCCGATGAGTGGATCTGATGCGCCGATTGCGCGTCAATGACCGCGAAGCGCACCTGGTCGAGGATAGCGGCATGCCCGGTTATTGGCGGATTGCCGGTATCTTCTTCCACGTCCATCACGGCATCGGGCGTGAACAGGGTAATGAAACCATCCCAATCCTTTGTGTCGAGCAGGCGGCAATAGCGCGCCTTCACATTGCGGATCGCCTCATAGTCGAGTAGCCTCGAAAGTTCTTCGCTCACAGTCCTCTTCCTTTACCAGATGATGCGGGTGTGCGCGCGGAGCGTACGCTCGCGGATTGCCTCGGCGCGCGCGTCCGGCTTCACCAGCACTGTATCGACAGGCAAATGACTTTGCACATCGGCGAGTTTTACCTTCTTCATCGTCGGCGTGGGCCGCTCATCGGTGTTGAACCAGCGCCCCTGCACCGCGCCGCTGGGATAGCCCGATGTATCGAGCCAGTTATGAACGCCCGGATCACCGGCCGAAATGACAGCACGGAAATAACCATCACTATCGATCACGGCCTGCGCTGCATTGAGGCTGGACTGATTATGATACCAATCCGTTGTCTCATAAAGTTCGTTGGTGAGGATCAGCGACCAATAGTCGACCTCCTTGGGAATCTTAACCTCAGTGATCAGCGCCTCGTCATCGGCCAGTTCATAGGCCCCTTCATAATAGGATTGCCGGGCAAGGCCCGTCATTTGCGAGAAGTCTACGACTTTCAGCGTGTTGATGAGACCCTCGTCCCGCAATTTCTGCACCTTGTCAGGAAAGGCCAGCGCACAAACGGTCGCCGTAGCGGGAATTTCGGCAAAGCGATGCGCCAATTCCGCCAGCGTCGGCCGTCCTTTGGCGGCTTTCTCCGCGTCCAGGCGCACGATACCGAAACGCGGCTCGCGTTCGATGCCCCAATCGCAGGCGACAATCCGCACCATCAGCTTTTCGGTCGCAGGCTTGAGTTCCCACCAATCCCCCTTGTGACCGGCAGGGCGTTGTGGAGACAGGATGACATCGAAGCTACCGTCCGAACCGATTTGAAGATCGTCGAAATCATTGGCGTCCTGCGCGGGATGATGCTGGCCGGTGCGTAGCGTATCCGGCCCAAGCTGGGCGAGGATCATCATCCGCGTCGTGCCGCGATCGCCCCGGATACGATATGTGCCGCCCTTTTCGATCAGCGCCGCCTTGTAGATCGTGTCGGCATTGGGCTGAAAGATATTCTGGCAAATGTTGAGTTCGGGCACGAAGATCGGGTGGCTACGGTCGTGCATGATCGCATCGTTCGTGGTTCGCAACACACCCGACAGCAGCAGACGCATCGATTCTTGCATGACATGCGGATCGCTACGCAGCCTTTCGGGGATGCGCTCGCGCATCAATTGGCCCAACGGGCGAAGCTGGTCCAGCAACTCTTCCCATTCGAAAATGCCAGTGTCGCTCATATCATTCTCCACCAATCTGGTTCGATCTACAGACCGCGCCAGCGCGCCGCCAGGCAGCAGAAGCCCGGCCAGCGTCGCGGACGCACCCACGCATATTTCCCGCCTAGTCCGTGGCAAGAAGCTGTCGCAGCGCTCCACGCTGTTGGCCATTCACGCCTGCCGCTTCGAAATAGTCGTCGATCCCGCCCCATTGAGTCGCGACCGTATCCAGCGCGCTCGCAAGGAAATCATCCTGCACGCCAATCAGCACAGCCACCATGTCATCGGGCGGCACAAAGCCGAAAGTCTTTTGCAGGTCGCTTTTCAAATGCCCTGACATACGCAAATTCTGGCCAAATATGTCGGATTTGCGATAATCTTCGACGATCACGGGGCGCGGCACGCCCAACAGGTCGAGGAACAGAGCGACGACGACGCCAGTTCGATCCTTCCCCGCCGTGCAATGTACCAGCATGGGCGTATCATGGGCCAGCAGCGCATCGACCATCACAGGCAAATGACGCAGAAAGGCCTGCGGCATCAGACCATAATTATGCGCCATCACCTCGGCGGCACGGGCAGCGGTCGGCTCGCGACCGAGCGATGTCCACATATCCTCACCCTGCGCGCGCAGATCGGTATTCATGTCGAGGTCGAGCATCCGGCAATCCGGACCGCACCAACCATGAGGGGCCGCGTCCCGCTCGATCTCCGATCGAAGGTCCGCCACTGCGCGAAAACCCAGGTCAGACAGCTCCGCATGATGATCTTCGACGAAACTGGCCGGACCTTCGGATCGGAACAATATGCCGGACCGGATTTGACCGCCCCGCCCGGTCGGCAGGCCGCCAATATCGCGGAAGTTGAGGCGGGACAGGGCGATGGTCATGCAGTCAGTCCTTTACTGGCGGATAGCTCGGCACCACGGCGCGCATTTGCGACAATAGGTCGGGCGACATCCAGACATGCTCGACATAATGGCCCAACGTAGCGCGCTCGTCGGTATAGATGTAGCGTAGCATGTCGCCCATGGCCCCTTCAAACACCACCGGATGCTTGTTCAGGTCGAGCGAGGCGATATGCGCGTCCCAATTGGCGAGCGCCCCGTCGATCCGGGTTGCGACATGATGAAAGCGGATCGCAAGGCCATCGCCAACAGGCAGGACGTCCTTGAATAGCGGCGCCGTGTCTCCGACAGGCTCGATCAGTTCAATCTCGACACCGCCCACCACTGCCAGCGCGATCTTCAGCACCTCTCTGCCAGCCGGATCTTCACCGGGCTGGATGTTCGACATCTCGAAGAAAGCTGGCGTATCATAGGCATCCCTGAACACGGCCATCGCCGCGTCGAGATCGTTGGTGACATAGGCAATCTGGCTATGCTGACTGTTGGGCCGAGCGAACATGCATTTCTCCTGATATTACCGGCAGATCGCTGTTAAAATCTCGGTGCGGCACCTGCCGGACGATCAGTTGGCGGACATCTTGCCGCCATCCACCACCAGCGTATCACCAGTGTGATAGGCGGACATGTCGCTCGCAAGATAAACAACCGCTCCCTCCAGATCGGCGGGCTTTCCGGCACGGCCCAGCGGAGCCTTGGCAGCGACTATGTCGGCAATTGCCTTGCCGAGTTCCGGGTCCGCAAAAGTCATCTCGGTTTCGATGAACCCCGGAGCAATCACGTTGCAGCGCACGCCGATCGGCCCAAGTTCAGCCGCCAGCGCTTTGGCCAGTGAGTTCAGCGCACCTTTCGCAATGCCATAATGCGCCATGGAGGGCACGCCCTGAAAGATGGAACCGCTGCCGCAGATGACAAGCGATCCGCCGGGATCGCCTGCTTCGGCACGCGCCTTCATATGCCTTGCGCCCTCACGCAAGGTAAAGACCGCCCCATCGAGATTTACGTCAATCAGCTTGCGATAGGTGGCGACGTCCATGTCCGTAAATGCAACCCGGCTGGCAATACCGGCATTGGCAACCACCGTGTCGATCCGGCCCATGGCTTCGAGCGCGCGCGCAAAGCCCGCAACAATATCCGGTTCGCTGGAGACATCGACGACATCGGCGAATACGCGCACGCCATAGGCGCGCAGGGCCTCCGCCGCCTCTTCATTCTTATCGGCGCGACGTCCCCAGAGAACAACATCACTGCCGGCACGGGCCAGACCACGGGCAAAGCCGAATCCCAGCCCAGAATTAGCGCCTGTGACCAAAGCCACCTTGCCACTAAGGTCGAACAGGTTTTCCGGCACATCCACTCTCCCAATGACCGCCAATGAGGCGGAACTTTAACGCAACATTGCTGACGGACGCACTTGTCGACAAGCCGGGCGACTTTCGTGATCGCGCCAATGCCATCGCGAAACGGCCCTGCCGCTAATGGAGCATGGCTTCGCGGAACTGCCGTGGCGTAAATCCGGTAGCCTTGCGAAAAGCCGCGGAAAAGGCCGCCGCGCTGTCGAAGCCGCAGTCCCAGGCGATCACCTTTATTGCAGGGCCGGGCTGACGCAATAATTGCTTGGCCCGGCCGATCTTGCGGTCGGTGACGTAGCTCGTAAGTGTCTGGCCTGTGGCAGTCTTGAACTGGCGAAAGAAATGGCGCGTGGAAAGGCCGCATTCCGCCGCCAGTTCCGCAACGGAAGGTGGCTTGCCCGACTGCTCGATCCGTTCGTTGATATATTGAAGCTTGGAGCGGGACAGGCCACTGACCCGCATTTCACCTTCTCCACCGGAGAAACGCAGATAGCGCTGCAATTCGATCGCGGTCTGAACCCATATCGCCTGAGCCAATATCTCGCTGCAAAACCCCGGCTGCGCGATCTCGCTGGCAATGCGCCGCAACGCGTCACGCACGGCTGGACTGCGAACGTCGAGCGAAGCCTGCAACGCGTCGCAGGACAAGTCCGGCTCATCATTATCGAATCCCGACCCATCGAAACCGCAGCAAATCGACGTCTGCTCGCCCTCTCCCCATTTGGTATGAAGCTCGCTTCCAGCCGGCACGAAAAGCACATCGCCCAGAGCGTTCGCTCCGCCTTCAATCATCCCGCCATAACCACCGCAGGGCTGGCCGGGGCGGGGGGACAGCGCCAGATCCAGAAAGCTTCGCGGTGACGAAAAAATAGCGCCCTGCTGACCGCGAAAACGATAATGATGCAGTTCCATTACGACGCCGGGCAGCGCGATCCTTCCCTTGACCGTGCACTCCATGGCCGGAGTGACCGGCAGATCATAGACCTGGGAAACTGGGTTCATCCATCCTCTCCGAACGGTTCTGCCTACCGCAACATGATCGACGCGCAGGATGGCATTATGGCACGGTATTTGGCGCAGCCGCGATGGCGGCGCACCTTGCCGAAGAGAGGGTCGGCGTTTTTAATTGGCGTATCAAATGCAAGGAGAGCGATATGGGCAGTCCCGCGCAGGAAAAGGCCGCGCGCCAGAATATCATCGATATTACCGATCTTCATCATCCCGTGCTGACCGATGTTCAGAAGCAGGTGATGGCCGGGGCGGAAGCGGCGGCGGATCAGATCGTCTTTCAACCGGAAATCATCCTGGGTGCGGCACAGGCGCAGACGAGCTTGTCGGATTTCGGGGCGGACGATTTTCGCGAGCGGCTGGCCATATGGTGCCAGGCCATAGACGAGGACGGCAATGCCTCAGCCGTCACGCGCGCCAATCTGTTCCAGATGATGATCCGCTATGCCGCGACCCGCTTGCGGATCGAAGACATCGTGAAGCGCCATCCGGAAATATTGGATATCCAGATCGACCGGCCGATCATCGTAGCGGGCCTTCCACGATCGGGCACCACTCATCTGCTCGGCCTGTTGTCGGCCGATCGCCGCTTTCGCTCGCTGCCCTGGTGGGAAGCGATCGCGCCGGTCCCCGCGCCCGATGAAATCCCCACCGCAGAGGACGACAATCCCCGCTGGACCAAGGCGGAACATGGCTGGCGGATGATGGAATCCATCCTGCCTTATATGGCGATCATGCATGAATTTTCGCCCGACCATATCAGCGAGGACATCGAGCTTCAGGCACCCGACTTTTCCTCCTATCTGATCGAGTGGCTGGCATTGGTGCCGCGCTGGCGCGACTATTATCTGAGCCACGATCAGTCGGGCACCTATGCCTATCTGAAGAAATGCCTTCAGGTGCTGACATTCCTGAATGGTCCGAACCGCTGGGTCATCAAATGTCCGCAGCATATGGAGCAGTTGCCTGCGCTCTATAAGACTTTCCCGGACGCCACCTTCGTCCTGACCCACCGCGATCCAGTCGGCTCGATCCGGTCTCAGCTCACCATGTACACCTATGCCGCACGGATGTTCCGCAAGAAGATCGATATTCAGGAACCGCTCGGCTACTGGCCCGACCGCTATGAAAAGCTGCTCCGCGCCTGTGTTCGGGATCGCGACATCCTCCCTCCAGACCAGACGATCGACGTCTATTTTCACGAATGGATCAGGAATCCCGATCCTATCCTGAAAGAAATATACCGCATCGCCGACATTCCACTGACCGATCAGGCACTGGCCGATCTGCACAGCTATCTGGCCGAGCATGGCGAACAGGCCAAGGGGAAGATCGTCTACGATCTGGAACGCGATTTCCACGTGACGGGAGAGGAGCTACGCCAGCCCTTCGCCTTCTATTTCGATCGCTTCCCGGTTCAGGTCGAAGTCAAATAGCCGATCCCGCGACCTGCCTTTCGACAGGAGGGAAGTCGGGGCGGCACGATTAGGAGGGCTCAATCTCGATTCCAGCAGAGGAACGTCATGCCTGAATTGAACGTCATCACTCGCGACGGCGCCCAGCAGATTATCAATGCAACCGCCGATGTCTCGGTGATGGAAGCCATTCGCGATGCCGGCTTCGATGAGTTGCTGGCACTATGCGGCGGCTGCTGTTCCTGCGCCACCTGCCATGTCTATGTCGATCCGGCCTTCGCAGCATCCCTGCCCCCGGTGTCGGACGACGAAAGCGATTTGCTGGATGGATCGCCGCATCGCAACGACTATTCGCGCCTGTCCTGTCAGGTCGTGATGACGGACGCTCTATCAGGCCTTACGGTCACCATAGCGCCCGAAGACTGAGTTTTTTGCCCCCAACCTTTAGTGAATGAGAGGATTATCGTGGCCTGGAAAGAACCTATTCGTGATCAGCTTGACGTGTCGGGATCGACCGTGCTCACCGACAAGCAGAAGAAGATGGTCAAGCACTGGACCGATCTGCAGGAAACCCTGAACGCAGGCGATTTTGATGGGATGGATCGCTTCTTCCATCCCGATTTTCGCTATGGAAATCCAAATCGACCGGATCTGGGCACGTATGAGCAGTGGAAGACCTCGCCGGTCGCGCTCTACAAAACCTTCTTCCCCGCCGCCTACAAGACCATCGACGCGGTCGGCAAGGGCGACGATGAAATCTGGATCTACGCCACCCACTACTGCAAGCATGTCGGTGGTCCCTATATGGGCGTGCAGCCCACCGGCAACGAGTTTCAGGTCAACTGGTTCTCGATCGTCAAGTTCAAGGACGACAAGATCGTCAGCATCTTCAGCATTTCCGACGTGTTGACCATGCTCAAGGACATCGGTGTCGTTGAAGTGCCGCAGCCGGTCGATCCGTATAAATAAGCCTCTCTGGATTGCCGCCCTCCTTCCGCCAGTCAAACGACAGGCGGAAGGAGGGCGGCAAGCAGAAAAGCCGCCAGGCGCTCTGCCTGCCGTACTGCGTGGGCATCATCCACTTCATGCCCCGCTCCCAACCGTTGCTGCATCGGCACGGCACAGAAATAATAGCCAACCCCCTGCACCAACAGCGCCATCAGCGCCGCCGTCGACAGGCCATCAACCGGTCGCTGCAACCGCACCGCGTCCAACAGACTGTCGAGCCGCCGCTGGAATGGCAGCACGAAATGTTCGACAATATGGTCGAGTCGCCAGGTGGAGCGACAACCTTCGACATTGGTGAGCGATACGATGTCGCCATTGCGCGTGGCCCACAGGCAAAAGCGCTGGATCAAGTGGCGCAACCGCACTTCCGGATCGGCGCGTTCATCGAAGGCGGTTTCAACGAAAGGCGATGCCTGCGCCATGCGCCAGTCGACCGCACGTATCCACAGATCCTCTTTCCGGCCGAACCGGACATTCAGCAGATTATGGCTGACCCCCAACCGCTTCGAGAGGTCGCGTAACGTCGTCCCCTCATAGCCCCGTTCCGCAAAGGTCGCAAAGGCCAGCCCCAGCAACTTGTCCTCATCCACCGCCTGCTTGGCATTGAGCGCGGGACGGCCGCGAGCACGCTGAGGTCGATCAAGCATCAATTGATCCATAGTGAAAAACGTTGACATATAAATTGTCATCCGTCAATTTAATCGAAAGGAGATTGGATTGCCTTATGAGTCTCGATTCTGATTTGTGGTGGGCCGTCGCACGGTCTGAGGAAGTAACCTCCGAAAAGCCGCTATCCGTCGATATCGGCGACCAGCCTGTCGTGCTGTGGCGCGACAATCAGGGCATTGCCCGCGCGCTGGAAGACCGCTGCCCGCATCGCCGCGCACCGCTGTCGCTGGGTTGCATTCGCGACAATGGATGGATTCAGTGCGGCTATCATGGCTGGAGCTATGACGGTGAATCGGGACGCCTGAAGGAAATCCCGAACATGAAGGATCAGCAGAAATTTCCGCCGATCTACAAGGCCAATGCCTTTGGCGTCAGCGAACAGGGCGGCTTCGTTCGGGTCTGCCTCAATCCCAAGGCGGAAGCGCCGCTGCGCGCCGACCCTAAATATACCTATTGCGGTACGGTGAACGTCAGTTGCAGCCATCAGGAATATTTGAACGCCCTCTACGATGATCCGAACCTCATCATCTCGATCCGGGGCGTCCGCTTCAGCTCCTATCTGATGTCGGAATTGCACGAAGAAGGCGGACTGCTGGTAATGGAGCGCAACTGCCAGTGGCATCCGTTGCACTGGCCGTCGCATTTCGTCGCGGAATTCCCTCTTACCCTGCTGACGCGGACCCATCCGCTGACCGGCGAAACGCAGTTGACGCTGCGCGATGAGCAGTTCAACGAATTGCTCCACGCCGTTCTCTCCCCCGTGCCTTCGGCACGCGGCGTGACGGCCGTCCGCTGGCGCGCTGAACTGGGCGTTCGCCATCCGGGGCTGCGCGGCGCCGTGCTGCGCGGGATCAATCCGCTGTCGGTGCTGTCTTCGGTCGATGGAACGAAACTCCGCGTCACGAAACCCACAGTCTCACTGCATGGCGAGGATTTACGCAACGCGATGCTGGAAGGCTCGCCAGTGACCAATGATCAGACCGTAGCGGCCTGAAGGAGGATTTGAAGATGCTCGAAGTCGCCGATCGTTCCGTCTCCCACGACGAAAATTCAGCCACTACGTCGGGTGGCAGCCCAATTGCGATGAACGCCATCAATCGTTGGGTGCCGCATGATATCGTGATGCGGGACAGTTGGTTTCCAGTCGCGCATAATTATTCCGTGACAGGCAAACCCGTCCGCCGCGCCGTTTATTCAAATCCCATCTTCCTGTGGCGCGACAATGGCGTCGTCGTTGCGAGCGAATTTCATCCCAATGAACGGATCGCCCGCGACAAGAGCGAATATACCGATGTTCGCGGTCGCTATCCGGTCATGGAACATTATGGCGTAGTGTGGGTCTGGTTCGGCAATCCACTGGCAGCCGATCCGGTTCATCTCCCCAGCCTGCCCTTCCTGCCTCCCAAGGGCGGCCTGCCCCGGCACATGACTTCGACCGTCCGGTTCGAATGTTCAGCACCTATCAGCCTGGAAAATCTGATCGACCTCACGCACGCCGACTTCCTTCACGCCGACGTGGTTGGCGATGAGCGTTCGGATAGCGAGACGGTTGAAACCTATTACGACAGCGAAACGGTCACGATGATCCGCACCTGTGTCAACAAGTCGGTGGCGCCGGTGATGAAATTCTTCAGCGGCATCAAGCAGCCGACCCAGAATGTGCGGCAGGTGATCCGCATTTATCTGCGCTCGCACTGTGCGATCGCCTATGGCCGTTTCACACCCGGCGACGATGTGCCCCTATTCCACCCCTGCACGCCCGAGACGCGTGATCGCACGCGGATGGAAATGGTCATGAACACATCCAATGCGGGTCTCATGTTCCGTCACGTCATGCCCAAAGCGGGCTACAAGGTGTCGCGTCAGGACAGCTATATGACCTCGCCGCAAAGCCCGCGCTACATGCGTCACACCGACCGCAAGGATTTGCACAGCAAGTTCGATCAGGCCGGGCAACGCTATCGCATGGCCATGATGGAATTGGCTGACCGGCAGGCGAAGGGCGATTTCGCCTATCGCGACAATGTCAGCGCTGATTGCAGCGACATCATCGGCCTGCGTAAGGAACTGTTCCAGTTCTGATCTGAATTCCCCAATGGGCGGGCAGCGATGCCCGCCTTTTTTTTATTTGGAGGGCTCATGCCCAAACTCGTCAATGCTGTCGGCGGCGAACGCCGCTGGTGGGCCGTCATGCCTACCCTTCCCGCTCCTGTCATGGCCGGTATCGGCCAGCAGATGGAAGAGGCTGGCTTCGAAGGCTGCTTCTCGCTTCAGATCTACGGCCCGCCCTTTGTGCCGATGGCTGCCACTGCGGCGCTGACGAGCAACCTCAAAGTCGGCACCGGTGTCGCCATTGCGGGTACGCGCAGCCCGGTGGAGACTGCTTACGCGGCAATGGACGTAGACCGGATTTCCAGCGGACGCTTCATATTGGGCCTGGGCTCCAGCATTAAAAGCTGCGTCACGGGCATGTATGGTGAGCCGGAACGCAAGCTGCTCAGCCATTTACGCGAGAGCGTGAAGGTTATCCGCTATGTGGTCGCCAACGCGCATAAAGGGCTCGACCCCATCAAGGGAGAATATTTCTCCGCCGATTTTGAGGAGATGATGCTCACAGCGCCGCCAGTGCGAGAGGAGATCCCGATCTGGATCGCGGCGTTGCAGGACAAGATGACCGCTCTTGCGCTGGAAGTCGGCGACGGCCTCATGGTCCATGCCCTCTGGTCCGCAGCCTATACGAAGAGCCGCCTGCCCTTCATAAACGAGACGCTGGCCAAATTCGGTCGCAAGCGCGAGGATGTCGAAATCAACGCCTGGCCATGGATTGCGGTCAATGATGACAAGCAGAAGGCAATCGATGACAGCCGCGCCACCGTCGCAGCTTATTCCGGCTACAAGGAATATGAGCCCTTTTTCGAAGCGATCGGCTTTGGCGATCAGGCCCGCGCCTGCCAGCTAAGCTTGGGCGAACATGGCGACATCGCCAAGGTCATCGGCAATGTGTCAGACGAAATGGTCGAAGCCTTTGTAACCTGCGGCTCGGTTGACGAAGTGCTCGAAAAGATCGAGCCGTTCTGGGATGTCGTGGATTCGCTCTGTCCGATGACGCCTTATCGGGATCTGACCATGGAACAGCTCACCGAATATAATGCCGGTCTTTACAAGCTGGTTGCGACCGCCCGCGCGCGCGCCGGAACAGCTACAGGTTGAGCTGCACCGGCCCTGCGAGAAGGCCGCCGCACAAGCACTGAACCCTGCCTTCGTCGAAACGCAAAATCACTCATGCGCGCAACCAGTGTTGCCAGAGGGATTGCGCTTCGATGCAGGGTAATTGCAGTCCCAAAATAGAGATCGGTGCGGCAGTTATGGGCGATTGAGGCTCAATCTCTCTCGCTCGGTAAAAGCGCACGCGTCATCCTCCACTGCTGCAAGGTGAGCCTGCGCGAACCTTCATCTGCCCGCACGCTACTGATCGCGCGGGCGTTCCCGGTCATGCCCCAACCAGCTCCTCCGCCATCGCCTTGCCCGCAATATAGCCTGTCACCATGGCGGGGCCCACATTACAACCATGGGCCGGCGATTTGCCGCGCCAGATGGAGTTGGCGTCGAGGCCTGCGGCGAACAGGCCCTTCACCGGCGCGTCGTCCGCGCCGATCACACGGCACTGCTCGTCGATCTTGAGACCCACCGTCGTGGACCCATCGCCCGGATAAATCTTGATGGCATAAAAAGGCGCCTTTTCCAACCGGCCCAGGCACGGATTGGGCTTGTTCGTCGGATCGCCAATCTCGATGTCGATTTGCGTATCGCCCTTGCCAAATTCCGGATCCTTACCGGTTTCAGCATAGCGATTCATTTTCGCCACCGTCGCCATCAGCCCATCGGCATCCACCCCGATCTTATCGGCCAGCTCCCGCAGGCTGGGCGCCTCTGTAACATAGCCTGCCGCAATCAGCTTCTTGAGGCCGCCGCCGCCAGGATAAACCATGCCCATGCCATATTTCTTAATGAAGGCGGCATCACCGATGATGTGTGCCGGCACGGTGCCGCTCTTGTGCATGGCTTCCACGAAATGAACGGACGCCTCGTTGCCAAAACGCTCGCCCTTCGCATTGACCGCGATGCAGCCCGGTTTCGACATGTCGATCAGATGTGCATAGCGCGCGACATAGCCGTCCGGGCGCGTCATCTTGGAAACCACGGCCCAGACCGCATTGACCAGATTATCACCGTCGAGCGAAGCTCCCGCCTCCAGCCCCATATTCATGCCATCGCCGGTATTTTCATACGGCAGGATGGAAACATGCTCCTCGGCAAAGGGAATATAGGCTTTACGCAGCTGCTCGCTGGCTGAAAAGCCCCCCGACGCCAACAATACTCCGACCTTTGCGTCGATATTTTCGCCATTCGCGCGCACGCCGGTCACGCGGCCGTCCTTCACTAGAAGTTTGTCGACCGCGGCATCCTTGCGAAGAGTCACTCCGGCATCAATCGCCGATCGCATCAGCCGCGCAGCCAGCGCATTGCCCATGGTGAGCCGCGTTCCGCGGGGATAACGGCGCGCCTTGTCCAGGCCGAACTTCGCCGCCAGCTTACCAAAATGAAACAGGGATTTGGGCGATGGCATCTCGGCCAGATAGGGAAGATCGAACAGATCGATCATGAAACCGCCGGGCGCGTTGAATTCCTCGCGAGCCGGGCGCAGCTCGGCAAAATGATTGCCCAGCTTCTTGCCGTCATATTCCTGTGGCGCAAGCAGGCGGCCATGATCGGCAGCACCGGCGACTTCGGGATACCAATCACTGCTGGGCGGGGAGAGGAGGAAATGTACCTGGCTGTGCTTATCCAGCCATTCCACCATTTCCGGCCCTGTATCCAGATAGGTATCAATCAGCGCGGGATTGGCCGTCGGCCCGATCACGTCCAATATATATTGGCGCACGACAGTCCGGTTGTCCTCCACACCGGCGGCCTTTGCCTGCGGGCTGCCCGGAATCCAGATGCCGCCACCCGAAACCGATGTCGTGCCGCCGAAATGTTCGGCCTTTTCAAGAACGAGGACCGACAGCCCGGCGGACGCGGCTCTGATCGCTGCCGTCAAGCCCGCAGCACCAGACCCCACTACCACCACGTCATATTGGGCCATCAAGTCCTCCCGTTCCATTCTTCTTTTACCGACATGGGGGAAGCAGCGCCTGTCAGCCCCTTTCCCCCGGCAGGGTTCAGATTTTCGGCATGATTTCTTCGGCGACCCACTGAAGCCGCTCGATATATTCGTTCAAGCCGGACACGCCCGGCGGCAGCGGGACGATGGTTTCATTGACCCCCAATTCCTTCAGCCAGCCCACTTGGTCGATGACCTTCTGCGCGTCGCGCGTTCCAGGAGCGCGCGGGTCATCCATAATTTCGTGATGGGCGCCCACATTGAGCATTTCCAGTGCAAAGAACATGTCGATGGGTCGCCCGTCATATTCAGGCTGCGACCGAATGAAATCGAGACATTCGGGGAATTTTTCCGGCGGCGTCCGGAAAGGCGACCAACCATCACCAAACTTTGCCACGCGCTTCAGCACCGGTTCGGCGTCGCCCCCGAACCAGATCGGCAGACGCGGCTTCTGCACCGGCTTGGGCGCGAATCCGACATTCTTGAAGCTGACGAACTCGCCTTCGAATTCGGGCTTTTCCGATGTCCACAGCTCGATGATCGCCGCGACATACTCGTCGGCCATGCGCCCCCGCTGACGGAAATCGACGCCCAGCATGTCGAACTCCTCCTTCAGCCAGCCGACGCCAAACAGCGCCGTCGCACGCCCGCTGCTCAGCCAATCGAGCGTCGACCAGGCTTTCGCCTGCACGATCGGGCTCTGCAAAGGCAGAATCGAAACCGAAGAACTCAGCTTCATGTTCTTGGTGCGGCCAGCCAGGAAAGACAACGCGACTGTGCCATGAACATAATGGTCGCCCGAAAGTTCGATATGCTCTTCCGGGATGATGAAATGCTCACCCAACATGCATTTGTTGAAGCCGAGTTGATCGGCGACCGCCATTGCACGCCCGATATCGTCTCCGGTCAGAGCATATTCCCATGGTTGCGTCATAGCGGCAACATGCATGCTGTTTGGAACGCCGACGTTAAGCTTCATTATGTCCTCCCATGTTTCTCTAAGCCGGAAGGATAGGCGGCGTCGCTTCAGGAGCACCTTCCCACCGGAAGGGGGGAAACAGCTTGAAAACCAAGCCAGACCACGTTTCCCGTAGCCCAGCACTTACCCTCAATCGACCACTTCTGCTGGCCCCTGTCCGAAGAGAGGGTCATCGCCCTCTCCAGCCAAAAACCTTCACGCCTCCGGCGGAATCAACTCCCCGGTGATACGAATGCCTGCCCCGTCGACCTTATATGTCTTGTTCATGAAAATAAGGATCGACGTCAAAGCCTCCGCCGCTGCCGAATTGACGAGTGCTCCCCCATGCAACCCCCGCAGGCCCATGGCATCGGCCAGCGCGACGATGCGCGACCGGGCATCCTTGTCATCACCGAAAACCAGCACATCGCATCCGACATCGACATCCTTTGCCAGTTTGTGCGCGGCCACATTATGGAAGGCGGAAACAAGCGTCACATCATCGCCCAACACATTCCGCGCCTTTTGAGCGGCGGAACCTTCATCCGGCAGTTGGACGCGCATCACTTTAGGCGGAACGAGCGGGACGGTAGTATCCACGACCAGCTTACCGGATACATGAGGGGCAATGTCGCGAAGGGTCGCTTCCTGCGCGGCAAAGGGGACCGTCACGATAACGATGTCGGCTCCGGCTGCGACGTCCGCATTGGCGCCGCCGCGCAGACCATGTCCCAATTCCGACGCGGCCTTTTCCGCACTTTCGGCGCTGCGCGACCCGATCGTCACAGAATAGCCCGCACGCGCGAGTCGCCACGCGATCGCAGCGCCGAGATTGCCGGTGCCACCGACAACGGCAATGGCAGGAACTGTCATATTTTTTCCTCTGATTGGTTGGCGGCAAAGCGCATCATGTCCGCAAAAACCGCAGAATGTGAGGTGAAACCACCATCAGCCACAATTGATGTGCCAGTGACGTAACGGGATTGATCGGATGCCAGAAAAGCGACAACTTCTGCAATATCTTCCGGGCGGCCAAGATAGTCGACCACATTATGCTCACGCATCAGCGCCTGCGCCTGCGGTGGCATATTGCGATCCAGGGCATCCGTCATCACCAGTCCGACCACGACGACATTGGAACGTATACCCCGCTTCCCATATTGCGTGGCAATATAGCGCGAAAGGCTGAGCATACCGGCCTTGGTCGTGCCATAGGCGGGGAAGTCGAGATCCCCGGCCAGGCCCTTGCCCGATCCGGTAAAGATGATCGAACCACCGCCGCCTACAAGCATATGCGGGATAGTATGTTTTGCCGTCAGCATCGCCCCCCGAAGGTTGACGGCGAAGGCCCGGTCCCAGAAATCGGCATCCATATCCCCGATCAGGCCGTCACTCTCAAGCATACCGGTCTGGGCGGCGTTGCTGTGCAGGATATCCAGCCTGCCGAAACGTTCCACGACCTGCGCGATGCCCTTCTCTACCGTCTCTTCGACGGCAACATCCATGATGACGGCAATCGCTTCGCCGCCCCTTTCCGTAATTCGCCTGACGGCTTCGTCGAGTGCTCCGGCCTCCCGCCCCGCCACGGCAATTCTTGCCCCGCGGCTCGCCAACATGAGAGCGGTAGCCAGTCCTATTCCGGTCCCGCCACCCGTGACCATCGCGACTTTGCCGTCCAACGGATATTGCAGATCGGTCATGGTGTCTCCGAAAGAACTGCCGCCCGAGGAGGCACCGGTTGATAGAGCGTGGTGCGCTGGCGGACGGGCCGTCCTACCATTGCCGCCAAGGCCCGCATTTCATTGGGACCGAACTCCTGCCCGTTGACGCCACCTGCCGCGCGGGTGATCGATTCGTCCATCAACGTGCCACCCATGTCATTGGCGCCCGCGTTCAGGATCGCCGACGCGCCCTCGGGTCCCATCTTCACCCAGGACACCTGTATATTCGGGATCACCGGATGCAACACGATACGTGCGACCGCATGCATCAAAACCGCCTCGCGATAGCTTGGGCCCGAGCGCGCGAGACCTTTGCGCCAGATCGGCGATTCCATATGCACGAAAGGCAACGGCACGAATTCGGTGAAGCCCCCGGTCGCCTCCTGCAAGGCGCGAATGCGAAGCAGATGGCGCGCCCAGTGCCGATATTCCTCGACATGGCCGAACATGATTGTCGCCGTGCTGCGTAGCCCGACCCCATGCGCCACGCGCATCACTTCGATCCATTCATCCGCCGTCACCTTGTCAGGGCAGATGATGGCTCTAACCTCTGGATCGAGGATCTCCGCCGCCGTGCCCGGCAGCGTGGAAAGACCAGCCTCCTTCAACCGCGCCAGATAATCCTCCAGCGGCAAGCCCAATGTGCTGGCGCCGTGCATCACCTCCAACGGCGAAAAAGCATGGATATGAATGCCCGGCGCCGCCTCACGCACCGTCTTCAGGATGGCCAGATAGGTATTGCCATCATAATCGGGGTGAATTCCGCCTTGCAGGCATACTTCAGTCCCACCCCGATCCCATGCTTCAGCCGCACGGCGGCCAACCTCGGCCAGATCGAGCTTGTAGGCCGGCCCGCGCATGGCTTTGGTGCTGCCTTTAGAGAAAGCACAGAAACCACATTTATAGAGGCAGATATTGGTGTAGTTGATATTGCGATTGATCGCATAGGTCAGCGTATCGCCAACAGCCTGCTGACGCAGCCGGTCTGCCCAACCGACTATCGCGGCGAAATCATGTTCCTCGGCATTGAACAGCTTGACGATGTCCGGCTCGCTCAATCGCCTCCCCTCTTCTGCGGCAGCGAGGATCGACAGAACCGATCGGGACGCATAGGCTGCGTCTCCGGGCACGATGTCCGGAACGGAATCGCCATGTCCGGCGGACCAGTCATCGACCTTGGGCAGTCCCCGTCCATCTATGGCGCGTAAAACCTGCGTGGCGACCGCCGGTGCGGCCCATTCACGCGCGGCGAGCGCGTAGCGCGGACCGATAGCGAGCCGTTGCCGCAACATGCGTCCCGCCGCCTTGGTGGCATCCTCCAATATTTCCAGATGCGGCCAGGGCGCTTCAGGGTTCACATGATCGGGCGTTACGGGCGACACACCGCCCCAGTCATTGACGCCAGCACGGATCAACGGCGCCAGGTCAACACGATCATGAAGATTGGGTGGCGCCTGGATTGTCATTTGAGGCCCAAGGATGATCCGCGCCGCTGCTATGGCCCAAAGATGATCGTCAAGCGACGGTTCGGCATGGTTCGCCATCCGTGTACCCGGCTTTGCCCGGAAATTCTGGATGATGACTTCCTGAATATGACCGTAACGACGATGAAGGTCACGAATTGCGACCAGCGCCTCCACCTGCTCGTCGCGGGTTTCGCCAATGCCGATCAGCAGGCCGGTTGTGAATGGCACCCGCGCCCGTCCGGCTTCTTCAATGGATGCGAGGCGTAAGGCCGGTTCCTTGTCAGGCGAACCGAAATGCGGGCCGCCGCGCTCGCACAGCCGGTTAGAACCGCTTTCCAGCATGATGCCCATGGAGGCCGCATGCGGTCGCAGCAGCGCATAGTCGGCACCATTCATCAATCCCGGATTGAGATGAGGGAGCAAGCCCGTCTCACGGAACACCAATTCCGCCATTTCAGCGAGATAGGACATTGTGGAGTCGTGCCCCAACTGCTCAAGTGCCTGACGCGCAGCGGCGTACCGAACTTCCGGCTGGTCTCCGAGCGTGAATAATGCTTCCCGGCATCCGGCCGCCGCACCCGCCCGAGCGATAGCCAGCACCTCATCTCTGCTGAGATACGCGTCGCCAGCGCGAGCCGGCGTGGTGGCAAAAGTGCAATAATGGCAGACGTCACGGCACAATTTTGTGAGAGGAATGAAAACCTTGCGGGAATAGGTCACGCAATGCCCATGGGCAGCCAGGGTCATCCCTTCCGCGGCGTCCATCATATCCGCAAGCGATCGGGATCCCAGCACCGCTGCGATCCCGGCCGCTTCGTCTTCGCTCAAATGCAGCAGGTCCAGTGTCACATCGCGCTCCGAGCTTGTGCGAGTCCTCGAATTGTTTCCAGCGGCGCTGCATGTCCGGGCAAGGCCGCAATGAAGGTGGAGACCCCCAGCGCCTCCAACTCCCGCAACATGTCCGTGGCGGCTTCAACCGGTCCCGCCAGCGTATCAAAGTCCGCCAGAAATTCGGTAAGTCCCAATTCTTCCATCAAGGCCACATTCTTGCCACCGACAACCACATGCTCGGTCGGATCGTACCGCGCATGAAGTTCCTTGATCTTGCCGCGAAACTGCGTTGGAACCCGCGCCAGCAATTCCGGCGTGCGAAAAGCCATGCCGTTTACGACGATGAACGCCTTGAGATCGTCTATGGCTTCTGACCGGCTGGGACGGATCGAGGCGAAGGAGACAACCCAGATATCTATCGATTGGGGATCGCGTCCTGCCGCCTGAGCCGCTGCCCGGACCGCGCCGATCCGATCCTTCAGCGTATCCACGTGCTGATCGCCCGCGAACAGAATGACGCCGTCGGCCTGTTCCCCCGCAAGAGCCAGTGCCTTGGGACCGAATGCGGAATAATAGATCGGAATCTGACGAGCGAAACGCAGCGGCTTGATCTCAGCCCCATTCAGTTCCACCGGGCGCCCGGCGAACAGTTCGCGAAGCGCACTCAGTTCCGTCCGAATTTCCTTTTGCGTGGCGGGCGGCCGTCCGATGGCCAGAACCGTGCTCCCGCCCGTCGCCAATCCCAGTGCGACCCGTCCACCCGACAGATCGTCAATCGTGCTGAGCGCAGATGCGGTAACCAGCGGATGCCGCATGAAGGGCGAAGTCACCAGGGGCGCCAATGTCGCCTCGGGAGCCTCAAGCGCGGCAAGCGTGAGCGACACATAAAGTTCATGCCAGCCCGCAGGCGAATCCCCCACGGTAATCAGCTCGAAACCCAGATCGGAGGCAAGCCGCACCTCTTCACGAAATGCCTCCAGCCGGTCCCCCCACATGCTGCATATGCCAAGTTTCATGACCGCCCTCTCCAAAGCATCCTATGTCCTGCCGTCTAGCCGCCCGTTCACTATCATAAAACCTGTCCTTGTAGAGGGAAGGCGACAATCACGTCCGATCCTGCAAAGCAATCAAGACCAGTCGGCGATCAGCTCCGCTATCGAGATGGGCGATGGTTCACCAATGACACCGGCGTTCAACGACAATCTCGGCGCGGGCGCCGACTGAACGATGCCGTTGCGCCGAATGAAGGTTCCACGCGCCTCATTATGTGCATGGTGAGGCGCCTCCTCCATCGACAGGACAGGCGTGACACAGGCGTCGCTGGCCGCGAACAAGGCAGCCCATTCGTCCCGCGCCTTCGTCAGAAAGACTGCGGCGAAGTCGCTCTGCATCGCGGGCCAGCCGTTTCGATCATTCTGATCATATTGCCGATCTGAAAGACCCAGTCCTTCTACCATTTGAGCAAAGAATTTGGGCTCCAGACACCCTACTGCAACATGCCGTCCATCGGCGCATTCATAACAGCGATAGAAGGGCGCGGCGCCGTCCAGCAGATTGGATTCAGGAGCATCCACCCACAACCCCTTGGGCTGCCACGCATAGAAAAGGCTCATCAGGGACGCGACCCCATCAGTAATGCAAGCGTCGACCACCTGCCCCTGACCTGTGCGTTGGGCAGCAAGCAGCGCACTCAACATCCCGAAGATGAGGAACATGGCCCCACCGCCATAGTCACCCACCAGATTGAGCGGCACCGGCGGCGGCCCATGCCTTTCCCCCATCGCATGAAGCGCGCCGGTGATGGACAGATAATTGATGTCGTGGCCGGCCCGCAGCGCCAACGGTCCCGATTGTCCCCATCCGGTCATTCGACCGAATATGAAGCGCGGATTGCGTGCAAGACAGACGTCTGGGCCAACTCCCAAACGCTCCATGACGCCGGGCCGATAACCCTCGATCAGACCATCCGCACGCTCGACCAGATCAAGCAATTGTTCGCGGTCGGCATCCTTCTTGAGATCGAGATAGACCACGGCCCGGCTGCGATGAAGGATGTCGCCACCCACATCGTCCCAGTCCCCCGCTCCCGCCGATGGCGGCCTGGCTATGCGGACGATCTCGGCGCCCATATCGGCCAATAACATCGCTGCGAGCGGTACCGGGCCGATCGCGTCGATCTCTAGTAGACGAATACCGGCCAATGGCTCGCTTTTTCCTGTCATCAGATGTTTGTCCGGTCCGCACCCTTAAGGTCGAGCATGGCGCGCGCTTCGTCAGGCGTTGCGATTTCGAGACCCATACCCTCGACAATCTGCCGCGCAGTCTTGACCTGCTCGGCATTGGTTTCGGCTAGACGTCCCGGCCCACCCCACAGCGAATCCTCCAGACCGATGCGAACATTCCCGCCCATGGAAGCCGCCATGGCGACGATGCTCATCTGGCGTGCGCCAGCTCCCAGCACGGACCATTCATATTGATCGCCGAACAGCCGATCGGCCGTCCGCTTCATATGCATGATGTCATCAGGATGGCTGCCAATGCCACCCAATATGCCGAAGCAGGTCTGAATAAACAGCGGCGCTTTCACTAGCCCGCGGTCGAGAAAATATTTGAGATTGTAAAGATGGCTGGTGTCGTAGCATTCGAACTCGAAGCGCGTTCCCAGCGGCGACAAAGTTGCCAACAGATGCTCGATATCGGCGTAGGTGTTCTTGAACACGAGATCCCGCGACGCTTCCAGTGCGGTGGGTTCCCAATCATGTTTGAACGATTTGTAGCGATCCAGCATCGGGAACAGGCCAAAGCCCATGGTGCCCATGTTGAGGCTGGCCACTTCCGGAGCGAAAGTCTGGGCAGGACGAATGCGCTCCTGCACCGTCATGGAGGGATGCCCCCCCGTGGTCAGGTTCAGCACGGCGTCCGTGCGCTGCTTGATGACCTTGAGAAAAGGCTCGAACAAATCGGGATTCTGGTCCGGGCGCCCGTCGACGGGATTGCGCGCATGCAAATGGATGATGGCCGCGCCTGCCTCCGCCGCGCCAACTGCCGATTCCGCGATTTCTTCCGCGGTTACGGGCAAATAGGGCGACATGGATGGCGTATGGATTGCGCCTGTAATCGCGCAGCTGATGATGACCTTGCGTTTTGCCATGATATTTCCTTTCGCGCAGATCGCGCCGTTCGCAGCTTGAATGAGCGGCGCAATCTATCCTTCGATAGGAAGCCGCACGACGGTCAGGGCAAAATGCCCAGCTGGCGCGCGCGCAGAACCGCTTGGGGCCGTCGCCGCACGCCGAGCTTGTCATATATTTGCTGCATATACCATTTGACCGTACCTTCGGTCAGACCGAGGCGATCGCCGATTTCCCTGTTACGCAATCCACCGCTGACCATCGTCAGAATGTCGACTTCGCGGTTGGCAAGGCGACCAGTCAGGCCGAAATCATCCACTTCTTCCTCGTCCGCTTCAATCTGCGGCCCTCTCCGCAACATGGATACAAGACGAACGGCAAAGCGGTCGGTGGGCGTGTCCAGTTCCGGCCCCTGCGAATAGGCTTCGATAATCAGCGATGCGATCACCTCTCCCTCATCGATGAACACCCGTACCCAGCCGGCCGGTTCCGCCATTTCGACGGCTGCGCGCACTGCCCTGCGCGCTTCGGATCGATTGCCTTGGAGAACCGCTATTTCCGCCAGCAGCAATTCGAAAATCACGGCCGAGCGCACCGCGCCTGCGCGCTTCACGAATTCCAGCCAGCGATGGGCAACCTTGCGCGCCCGACCGAGCCGGTGGCGCTGCATCTCGATCCTCAGCCAGGCAATAGCGATGCTTTCGTTGCGGCGCGTCGGGCGCAAGGTCGGTATGGGTTCGCCATCCAACTGCGGATCGCCTGCCAGGAAATGCCTCTCCGCCTCCTCGATCTGTCCCGCCTTGATCAGCAGCCGGACTTCCTCAGCCACGATGAAAGAGCGAAGGCGATCAAGGCCGCACTCAATCGCAACGAGATGGGCCTCGTTGAGCGTTGAGAGGGCACCGGGCAGATCTCCCTTTGCCGCGCTCAGACGGGCGTTTACCAGATAGCCTGACGCCATCTGGTCGGAAAAACCCCATTGCCGCACGACCGGCAGATAATGCTCCACCAGCTTCGCCGCCTGTTCCAGGTCGCCAGCATCATAGAGCAATTCCGCAAGCGGCAGCGCAGGCAGTGCCGCCAGACCGGAACCGGGGCCATGAATTTCCACCGCGAGCGTGAAGGCCTCTTCCAGAAATCGTTGGGCAAACTGGGTCTTACCCTGAGCCATCATTGTCGGCGCGACCGATGATTTAAGGGCAATGGACGCGAAATCCGATCCGGGACGGGATAGAGCCCGGCTGGTTTCAGCCTCAAGCTTGAGCATGTCCTGGAAGTGATAAAGCTCTCTCCTCGCCGACATGAGCTGTGCAAGAAGCGTGCAGCTCAGATAGGCGTCACCGTCGGCCAGCTCAGCGAGCAGCGGCTCGGACTCCGCTTCGACCTTAACCATGTCATCGCGAGCGGCCGCGAGCATGACGAAGCGATGGCGGATCAGCAGATCGAGTTGCTGGATTGCATGCACTGGCAAGGACCGGCCCTCGCGGCGGATTTCATAGACTTGCCGCGCGGCGGAAAGCAGCCTGTCCGCCGAGGAGAAGGCGAGTTGGCGAATACGCCTCCATGCAAGCGCGAGTAACAGATTCGGACGCTCAGCAAGGAGTGGCCAGGGAAGCTCGCTTCCCAGTTCGTCGATGCGGTACAGATAACCAGAATAGGTCAGTTGCTCAGCCAGCCGATCCAGTTGATCAGCCAGAAACGCCTTGTCATCGCTCAACCGCGCATGCTCAATCGCAGTAGCCAGCTGCCCGTTTTCGGCAAAATGCTCGCTTGCGCGACGATGCATGATCGCGGCACGGCCGGGCGCGCGATCCATCAGCCGGCCAAGCACCATTTCGCGAAATAGCCGATGATAGGAATAGCGGCTATGCTCCTGATCGATGGCATTCAGAAACAGCCCTTCTCGAAAGACATAATCGAGCATCACACGGGCATTTTCGTCCCCTGTAACCGCAGCACAGGAAGAGGGAGTCAGTTCGTCCAGTATCGAGGTATCGACCAGGAAATTACGCACCTCGTCGGGCTGCAAACTCAGCACCTCATCATGAAAATATTCAGCAAATTCCGGACGCAGCCCCGTCAAACGAAGACCACCCGGCATTTCGCTGGCTCGGCGGTAAAGATCACATGCGATGATGATGCCTGAAACCCACCCCTGCGTATCGCCAATGATATCCTGGAGATTGCGTGAATCGACAGGCGTTCCGATGGTCCTGGTGATGAGCTCGGTCGCTTCCGCCAGGGAAAAGGAAAGGTCGGCAACCCCCACTTCAACCAGAAAGCCGAGCGCACGCATGCGAGCTAGCGACAACCCTACCGTACCGCGCGCGGCAATGATGATCGTCAGGGCATCCCGCGCGCTTGATGACAGCTGCGCGACGAAGTCAAGGATGGGTTGACCCAACAATTGCGCGTCATCGACGATGATGACCGGTCGCACGTCTCCCATCATGGCAAGCGTCGTCAACCACTTCTCGTCAGGCGCGCCGCTCTCCAGATCATCCCATGGCAGACCGGCCGCAATGCCAGCGGCCTTCAGGGCTTGCAGGAAAGATTGCTTGCTTCCAATTCCCGCCCGAGCCGCCAGCCAGAGAACAGGGCGCCCCTGAGCGCGAAGCTCTTCCGCCCAGAACAGCATCGCCGTCGTTTTTCCGCTCCCCGCGGGCGCAGACACCGCCGTCATCCGCGACTGGGCCACCTTTTCCGTCAACGCGACAAGCGCAGCGCGCCGGATTGGCGTATGTGTCGAACGGGGCGGCAAGATGGTTGTCGGCACAACAGTCACGCTGTTCTCTCCTAAGCACGCGCCTTCACACGATTCGTTTTCTCGTATGAAATATATTTTGGGCGAGGAATCTATAAACGCAACCTCTTTTTCCTATCCACAGATAGGTTCCCAACGAGCCGGAAGATTGTCCACGCTTCCAAACTGACAAGCCGGGCCTGCACGCAAAGCTTGCAAGTTGGCCGCGCAGCGACGAAACGCCAGACAGCATTTTAGGAAAGGTTGGACCATGAAGGCCCTTTATCTCGAACGGACCGACGGCCCTGATTCCGTTGCGGTAGCGGAAATCGAAACGCCAGTACCGGGTCCCGGAGAGGTTCGGGTCGCGGTGAAAGCGGCATCGGTCAACCACCGCGAATTGTTCATCACGCACGGTCAGTACCCGGGCATGGTGGTGCCGACCTCTCTGGGTTGCGACGGCGCGGGCGTGGTGGACATGATCGGTGAAGGCGTCACCGGCGTCAGCGAAGGCGACGAAGTCGTCCTGTACCCCGCACGGAACTGGGGACCCAATCGCCATGCTCCTGCCGCCGATTTCGGCCTGCTCGGAATGCCCTTCGCCGGCACGATCGCGGAATATATCTGTGTCCCCGTCGACAATCTCGCACCCAAGCCTGCTTTCATGAGCTTCGAAGAGGCCGGGGCCATGCCCTTGACGGCGCTGACATCCTGGCGCGCGTTGATGTTCAAGGGGCGACTGGAGGCGGGTGAAACCCTGCTCATCAGCGGTGTTGGCGGTGGCGTTGCGACATTCGGTCTTGCCTTCGCTGTCGCCAAGGGTGCCAATGTCTATGTGACCGGCGAAAGCCAGGACGTGATCGACCGCGCCATTGCAATGGGAGCAAAGGGTGGCCTGCTCTACACCGATCCCGATTGGCGCAAGCAGGTTGGAAAGCTGACCGGCGGCGTCGACGTGGTGCTGGATGGCGCCCCTTCGCCCAGCTTCGCCAACTATGTCCGCGCCATCAATCCGGGCGCGCGCATCGTGATCTATGGTTCGACCGCAGGTAACGAGGTCAAGTTCAACGCCACCGACATCTTCCTGAAAAGCGCCAGCATCGTCGGCAGTCAGGTGGGCGATCCGCAGGATTTCAAGGATATGCTCGCCTTTGCCGCGCAGCATGAGATCAAGCCGGTGATAGAGGCGACCTATCCGCTCGCGCAGGCGAAGGAAGCGCTTCTTCACCTGCGCGACCAGCATAAGTTCGGCAAAGTCGTGGTGACGATGTGAGCGACCTGTTCAGTCTGACGGGTAAGAAAGCGCTGGTGACCGGCGGCGCTCAGGGACTTGGACGCATGATTGCCGAAGGCCTATTGCGTGCCGGGGCGAGCGTCGCAATCACATCGCGCAAAGCTGACGTCTGCGAAGAGGCCGCAAGGGAAATGGCGGCGCTGGGACCATGCATCCCCCTGCCCGCAGACCTGTCGACACCGGAGGCAGCAGTCGATCTCGTCGCTCGCTATCGCGATGCGATGGGCGAATGTCACATATTGATCAATAATGCGGGCAAGACCTGGGGCGGCTCCATCGACAGCTTCCCTGACAAGGCCTGGCCCGGCGTAATGGCGGTGAACGTCCAGACACCCTTTACCATGATCCGTGAGCTGCTGCCCGAACTGGGCGCGGCAGGAACGCCCGGCGATCCTGCACGGGTCATCAACATCGGCTCGGTCGCGGGCATGAAAACGGAACGGCTCCAAGCGTACAGCTATACAGCGAGCAAAGCTGCCGTTCATATGATGACGCGTGATCTGGCGGGTGATCTCGCGGAACGCAATATCACCGTGAATGCAGTCATCCCCGGCTTTTTTCCGACCAAGATGACGGCCCACATGCGCGACGAGGATAATGTCGATCCCACGCTGCTGGCGCATATTCCGCTGAGGCGCCTTGGGACCCCGGAAGATATCGCGGGTATCGTGGTATTCCTCTGCGCGCGCGCGGGCGCCTATGTCACCGGCGCTCAAATCCCGGTTGATGGCGGGGTGGTCGGCTGCGGCTGAAGGAAGTAACCCGTCATGGCGAGAAATGGCAATTTCGTTTTCGTCGGCGGGACTGAAGGTATCGGGCGCGCTACCGCGCTGAATGTGGCGCAACAGGGCGCTTCCATCCTTCTCGTGGCGCGAAGTGCAGATCGCGGCGCGGCTGCTGTTGATGCCATGCTGACCGCAGGGGCGCGAGACGCAGCCTTTCTCAAGGCAGACCTTTCGACGATTGCCGGCGCTGCCGAAGCCGCCACAGCTATAACCGCATGGCGTCCAGCCATAGATGGTCTGATGCACAGCGCGATGAGCGCCTTTTCGGGCAAGACGGTGACCGCTGACAGGCTGGAATTCGCCTTCGCCCTCCAATATCTGGCGCGGGCTATCATCAACCGCCTGTGCTCCGATACGCTGGCGGCATCGGGTGACGGGCGGATCGTCCATCTGGCCGGAGCGGTGCCATATCGCATGGCGCCGCCCGATCTCGACGATTTGCAGTTTGAGCGGCGCAAGTGGGGGTTCTTCAAGGCCATCCTCACCACTCATGTGGAAGGTTTCCTATTCCTGGACGAAGCATCGCGGCGCTGGTCGGATCGTCCCATCGGTCTCTATGCCACCGGCGTAGCTTCGACCAAGACCAAGGCGATGCAGGACCCGGCAATGCCACTCATCATGCAGATGATGGGCTGGTTCGGCACGACGCCGGAAAAGTCAGCCGTCAATGCGACGCGCCTGCTGCTCGATGACAAACGGCCGGCATTGAAGGCCGCGATCTTCAAAAATCCCAAGGCGTTCGAACCCACGCCTTTCGACATGCCTCCACAGGAGGCCGCGCGTCTATGGGATATCACAACCGACATTGCCACCCGCAAAGGAGTGCATTTGCCATGACGATCGACCTTCAAATACTGGCGGATCGCATAGCGATCGAGGAATGCATCTACCGCTACGCCCATCTGGTCGATTCGATGCAATATGACCGCATCGCCAAGGAAGTGTTCACGGAGGACGGCTCAATCGACTTCGGCGGTGCACAGTCAGTAGGCCGCGAAGCCATCCACGCCCAATGCATGAGCTATCAGGGCGCGCTGACGGGCTGTTCGCATAATGTCACCAATCTGGTGATTGACGTGAGCGGCGACGAAGCCCGCGCCGCCAGCCGAGTCCTTGCCTGGCACTGGTTCGCGCTTCCTGATGCCGATCCACTCCGTGCAACAGACCTTCTGGTGGTGGGGGGTTATGAAGACAGGCTTCGCCGCACGACCGATGGCTGGCGCATTTATGAACGAAAAGGCCTGAATTTCGGCACCGGCATTGGTGCAGGAACCGTGCCTGAACCGATGCGCCCTATCTTAGAAGGCATGAAGGGGCGAACGCCGAGTTGGCCCGCCTGAAAGGGAGGTGGGCGCAACGCCCACCTGTTTTTCAAAGTTTCCAGCCGCCACCCGCGACGATCACTTCGCCCGTGATATAGTCGGCTTCGGGCAAACACAGCAGGTAAACGGCGCCCGCCGCTTCCTCCGGTGTGCCAGCGCGACCCAGCGGAATGCCCTTTTCCATAGCTTCCAATATCTCGTCGCTCACACCGGCCTTGATGTCCTGGCCTTTGATGCTGATCGTTGAGCTGCCCGCTTCACCAGCGGTCATGCGGGTCATGATGGCGCCGAAGGCAACGGCGTTGACGGTGACATTATACCGCCCCCATTCCTTCATCACCGTCTTGGTCAGGCCGACAACTCCCGCCTTACCTGCCGCATAACCCGACTGTCCGGCATTACCGCCAAGCCCCGCTACGGAGGAAATATTGATGACGGTCCGGCGCTTGGCCCGGCCATGCTCCGCAATTTCGGCCTTCGCCGCAGCAGCGATCACGGGCTGTGCGGCGCGAAGAATGCGAAACGGCGCGCTCAAATGCACGTCCAGCATAGCCATCCACTGTTCGTCGCCGGTCTTTTGAAGCACCGCATCCCAGGCATAGCCCGCATTGTTGATGATGATGTCAATCGTCCCGAAATGATCGACCGCCGTCTTGACGAACGTCTCACCGAAATCGGGTTGCGTCACATCGCCCACGCACACTACAGCGCGCACGCCCAGACTCTCGATTTCACCCGCCGTTTCCCGCGCCACATCCTCATCCAGGTCGTTCACGACCACATGGGCGCCGGCATTGGCAAGCTTTAGCGCAATGGCTTTGCCGATGCCGCGTCCAGAGCCGGAAACCAACGCGACCTTGCCATCCAATATCTTCACTTTAATGCGTCCCGATCTTTTATGTAAATCCACCGATGCGCGCATATCCGCCATCGATCACAATGATATTCCTGTCGGGCACGCTTGCCCGGAAGGAAATTTCAGCCCCATGACGCCAGATTTCGGTGCGAACCGTTTCGCCAGGCCATACCGGCGCGGTGAACCGAACCCGCATCTCGGTCAAGCCAGTCGGGTCGCCGTCGCAACATGCATGTGTCAGCGCACGGCCGACGAGACCCATGGTGGCAAGGCCATGCAATATGGGCCGTTCGAAACCGGCCGCTTGCGCCGTGCCCTCATCGATATGCAGCGGATTGCGATCGCCGGTCAGGCGATACAGCATCGCCTGATTGACCGCCGTCGGCAGGTCCAGAACGGTATCCGCAAGCCGTTCCGGCATCTCGGCAGCCCCCGATCCGCTCAGGTTGCGTGCACCACCAAAGCCGCCCGCACCACGCAAAACCCACACTTCCTCCATCTCCGCAATCAGCCGGTCGGTGGGTGTCGTGAGAATGCGCTTCGCCCGCACAAGGGCTGGCTTCCCGACGCCCTTGTCGGCCAGATCCGTAATCTCTATCCGGCCATTGACCAACTGCCCCAATTCAAGCGGGCGGAACAGTTTCAGCGTCTGTTCACCATGCAGGATGTGCGGCCAATCCCATCCTAGTTCCGGCGCCATGGGCCAGAAACCGGGTGTGCCCAACACCAGCGCCATCGTCGGCAGCACGGCCAGATCCCGCTCAAAGACCAGGCGCTGCTCGTCTATGCCACCCAACCCGGCACCGACACCGAGCGCATAGAGGATTGCAGAGCGCGGATCGCAGGCATCCTGTGCTTCCGGCACCCGGAAGCTGCGTACTTGTTCGACATTCAGCATCCGGCACCCCCGGCTAAGCCGTCAGGACAGCTTGCGCTCGTCCAGTCCCAATCCACGACCGATAATCTCGCGCATGATTTCCGATGTGCCCGCGAAAATGCGACTGATGCGCGCGTCGGTATACATGCGAGAAATGCGATATTCTTCCATATAGCCTGCGCCACCGTGAAGCTGGACGCATTCGTCCATTACCCGGCCTTCCAACTCGCTCGCCAGCAGCTTGGCAGAGGACGCATCCTCTGCAGTCAGCTCACCGGCATTGAGCAGCAGGACACTCTGGTCGACATAGGTTTGGATCGCGTCCAATTCGGCCCGCATCGATGCCATCTTGAACCGGTTGTTCTGGAAGGCCCCGATCGGTTTCCCGAACGCCTTGCGCTCCTTCACATAGTCGAGCGTGATGTCGAAGGCCGTCTGCGCTGTCGCCATGAAACCGATTGCCGCAACCAGTCGTTCCTGGGCCAGGAACCGCGCCAGATATCGGAAGCCCTGCGTGGGATCGCCCAGCACATTTTCCTTGGGCACCTTCACATCATTGAAGAAAAGTTCGGCCGTGTCCTGCGCCTTCATGCCCATTTTTGCGAGCTTGCGGCCACGTTCAAATCCTTCCATGCCGCGCTCGACGACAAAGAGGCCAAGGCCGTGGCGGCTGTTCGGATCGGTCCGCGCGGCTACCACCACCAGATCGCTGAGGATGCCGTTGGAGATATAGGTCTTGGCGCCGTTAAGCAGCCAATGGTCACCCTTGTCGACCGCGCTGCTACGCATACCGGCAAGATCGCTTCCAGTCGAAGGCTCCGTCATCGCGACAGCCAGAATCTTCTCGCCGCTGACGATGCCGGGCATCCAGCGATCCTTCTGCTCGTCCGTCCCCAGCTTGGCGATATAAGGCGCGACCAGATCATTATGGAGATTGATATAAAAGCCTATGTCGCCGTGGCGCATATTCTCTTCAATGATGATCTGTTCGAAGCGGAAATCATCGATTCCTGCCCCGCCATATTTCTCATCCGCCCAGGTGCAGAGCAAGCCCTGCTCCCCGGCTTTCAGATAGAGTTCGCGATCGACCATGCCCTGCTCACGAAAGCGCTCGGCATGGGCGCCGACTTCCGCCGTCATGAACTTGATGACGCTGTCGCGGAACTGTTCGTGCTCCGGTTCGAAAATCAGGCGCCTCATGCTGGCATCGGCTCCTTCACCGTCGCGTCCTGCGCGGATGCGTAAAAGGATTCGCCCTTAGCAGCCTTGTCCCGCAGCCAAGCCGACGGCAGGAAACGGGGGCCATAAAGCTGAGCAAGCCGGTCGGCTTCCTTGACGAAGTTTTCGATCCCAATCGTGTCGATATAGCTGATCGTGCCACCGGTCCATGTCGGGAAACCCCAGCCGTAGATGGCGCCAAGGTCGGCGTCCTGCGGCGTCTCCAGCACATTTTCCTCAAGGCAGCGAGCCGTTTCCATGGCCTGCGCGTAAAGGTAGCGCTTCTTGAGTTCCTCGACATCCCAGCCATCCTTGACCGGGAAATGCTCCGCCAGCCCCGTCCACAGATGCTTCTTGCCGCCCTCAGGATAATCGTAGAAAGCGCCGCCGGACTTGCGGCCGGATCGGCCGATCTCGTCCTTCATCCGGCGCATAACGGGAACACCCGCCGGCGGCGTATATTTATCGCCTTCCTCGGCAATCGCCTGATCCACAATCTTGAGCGGCAGATCGATCGTCAACTCATCGAGCAGCGCCAACGGCCCGACCGGCATACCGACAGCCTTGGCGGCATTTTCGATCACCGCAGGAGGGACGCCTTCCGCCAGCATTGCCGCGCCTTCATGGATCAACATTTGGAACACACGACTGGTATAGAAGCCGCGGCTGTCATTGACGACGATCGGCGTCTTGCGGATCTGCGCGATGAAATCGAGCCCCTTGGCCAGCGTTTCCTTGCTGGTCTGCTTGCCCATGATCACTTCGACAAGACCCATGCGATCGACCGGCGAGAAGAAGTGCAGGCCGATGAACTGGTCCGGGTGGCGGGATGCCTGAGCCAATTGCGAGATTGGCAGGGTCGACGTATTGGACGCAAATACCGCATTGTCAGGCAGGACAGCTTCCGCCTTCTTGGTCGTCTCGGCCTTGATCGCGGTATCTTCGAACACCGCTTCCACAACCAGGTCACAGCCGTCGAGGAGGGCGAAGTCATCAGTCGCCGTAATACGCGCCAGAATGGCATCAGCCTTTTCCTGCGTAGTTTTGCCCTTTTCGACCAACTTGCCTAGAACCTTGGTCGAATAAGCCTTGCCCTTCTCCGCCGTGGGCACATCTCGGTCGATCAGCACGACCTCGATCCCTGCATTGGCCGACACGAACGCGATGCCCGCGCCCATCATGCCTGCGCCGAGCACGCCGACCTTCTTCGCCTCGAATTTGGGGAAGCCTTCAGGACGGCGAGCGCCCTTCTCGGCCGCCTGCTTCGAGATGAAGGTGGTACGAATGATATTGCGCGCGACCGGATCAGTCAGCAGCTTGGCGAAATATTTGCCTTCCACGGCGAGCGCCTTGTCAAAGGGCAATTGCATCCCATGAAAAACGCTGTTGAGAATCGCGAGGGGCGCCGGGCTGTTATAACCAGCCTTCGCGATTCCACCGGCGGCCATCATATAGGCGGCCGAATCCTCGGGCACGGTCATGCCCTTTTTCTGCGGCGGCACCCAACCCTTGACGTCCCATGCCTTCACTGGATCGGGGCCGTTGGCTAACCATGCCTTGGCCGCGTCGATCAGCTTGTCCGCAGGAACGACCTCATCCACGATCTTCAGCTTGAGCGCTTCGGCCGGAGCAACCGAGCGGCCGGAAAGAAGCAGGTCGAGCGCCACCTTCATGCCAGCGATGATACCGAGGCGCACCGTGCCTCCGGACCCCGGCAGCAAGCCGACATTGACTTCCGGCAGGCCCACCTGTGCCTTGGGATCATCCACCAAAATGCGGTGATGACAGGCCAGCGCCAGTTCAAAACCGCCGCCCAGAGCAAGGCCATTGATCGCCGCGACCCACGGCTTGCCCGACTGCTCAATCGCGCGATGCATGTCGGTTGCCCGCTTGGAAAAGGCGTAAGCCTGTGCGGGAGTCAGCGTACCAAATCCGTTGACTAGCTGCTTAAGGTCGGCACCAGCCATGAACGTCTTCTTGCCCGATGTCAGTATGACGCCCTTGATGCCATCGTCCCCGGCGATCTGTGCCGTCGCCTCCTCCATGTCGGCAATGAACGCATCGTTGACGACATTCATGGCCCCTTCCGCATCAAGGGTCAGGATAGCAATGCCGTTGTCGGCCTTTTCCAGTCGCATAGTCTTCATGGGAATTCCCGCTCTAAAGTTCTTTGTGCGCGCTCAGACGCGCTCGATGATGGCGGCCGTGCCGAGGCCGTTCGCGGCACACAGCGTGATAAGGCCGGTGGCAGCGTCGCGACGCTCCAGTTCGTCAAGAACGGTGCCAAGGATCATTGCGCCGGTCGCGCCGAGCGGATGGCCCATGGCGATCGCGCCGCCATTCACGTTGATCCTGTCGTCGGGGATATTCAGTTCGCGCTGGAAGCGCATGACGACGCTGGCGAAGGCTTCATTCAGCTCCCACAGATCAATGTCTTTCTCGGTCATTCCGCCTGCCTTGAGCGCCTTGCGCGATACCGCTGTCGGCGCGGTCAGCATGATCGTCGGTTCCGACCCGATATTGGCATAGGACCGAATCTTGCCGCGCGGCTTCAGGCCCGCCTTCTCACCAAACTCCTTGGAGCCGACGAGCACCAGGCCCGACCCGTCAACGATGCCGGAGCTGTTGCCGCCATGATGGACATAGTTCAATTCTTCGATCTCAGGATATTTGGCCTTGGCGACTGCCTCAAAGCCCGCCTTGCCGAACCCTTCAAAGGCAGGCTTCAGCTTGGCCAGACTCTCCACCGTCGTGCCTGGACGCATATGCTCGTCACGGTCGAGTATGACCTCTCCAAGCACATCCTTCACGGGTACTATCGACTTTTTGAAATAGCCATTTTCCCAGGCATGGGCCGCCTTGCGCTGGCTTTCGACCGCGAAACCGTCGACATCTTCGCGCGTGAAACCATCGAGGGTAGCGATGATGTCGGCGCCAATGCCCTGCGGGGCATAATAATTGCCGTATGCCACCGAAGGGTCGGACGTCCATGCACCCGAATCATAGCCCATCACCGTGCGGCTCATGGACTCGACCCCGCCGCCGATACCAGCCTGGATCATGCCCGAATGCACCTGCGCTGCAATCAGGCTGACCGCGTCCAGCCCGGTCGCGCAGAAGCGATGGATCTGCTGCCCCGCAACCGTCTGAGCATAACCCGCCTGCAATACCGCCGCACGGGCGAGCACGCCGCCCTGCTCACCAACCGGCTGCGCCATGCCTATGATCACATCATCCAGCAGAGCCGTATCCAGATCGTTGCGCTCCTGCAACGCGCGAAGCAGTTGCGTCGCCATTTCGACCGAGGTGATTTCATGCAGCGCGCCATCGGGGCGGCCTTTGCCGCGGGGCGTCCTAACATGATCGTAGACATAGGCTTCCATAGTGAATTCCCGACCAGTAAAGCAAAAATCTCTATGCTCGCTCTTGGACCCGGAAGGCAAGGCCGCACCTATCCAACGAAAGGCGCAGAGAGGAGCGATGGCTGCAATCTGATCGCCATCAACAGCTGACCGGCATTTTTAGGAGCGGACATCCGTGGTCACACAAGGCGAAGATTGCGCCCCAATTCGTATCTCTGCAACCACTTTGGGCGATCTGCTCCTCAAAGGATGGGACAAGGCCCCGAACAAGGAAGCGCTCGTTTTCCCGGGAGAACGCAAGACATATGACGATGTCGTCCAGAGCGTCCTGAAACGGGCGCGAGGCCTGAAGGCCCTCGGCATCAAGCGCGGCGATCATGTCGGCATCCTCCTGCCGTCCAGCATCGAATTTGTCGAAACGCTGTTCGCCAACGCAATGTGCGGCGCCGTTTCTGTCCTGATGAACGCGCGCTACAAGGCCCCGGAAATGGCCTATGTCGCGGAGAATGCCGATCTGGCAGCGGTCATCACCAACGACATGGTGACCGAACATATCGATTTCGGCTGCCGGCTGACGGAAGCGTTTCCCGACCTGACCGATACGGTTGATCCGACCGCCCTGACGCTCTCCGGCGCGCCCCTTCTCAAGCGAATTATCATGCTGGGAGGCCGCTCCGCTCCCGGATTCGTTGATCAGGCGACGTTCGATGCGGCGGTCGAGACGGTGAGCGAAGCCGATATCCATGCCTGCCGCCTGACGGTCAGGGTTCGTGATACCGCCATGATTCTCTATACGTCAGGGACATCGGCCAATCCCAAGGGCTGCCTGCTCAGTCACGAAGCCGTCACCCGCGAAGCATCGAATCTCGCTCGCTATCGCTGGTCCTTCCAGCCCGACGAACGCGCGTGGTCGCCGCTGCCACTGTTCCATATCGCCGCGATGCTGTGCATGCTCGGCGCGGTCGACGTGGGCGGCACGTTCATCGGCCAGCCGCACTTCGATGCCGGAGAAAGCCTGAAGCAGATCGAAGAGGAAAAGGTGACGATGATGTTCCTTCCCTTCGTCACCTTCCATCAGGCGATGATTACTCACCCCGACTGGACGAAGGCCGACATGTCCTCGGTGCGCCTCCAGAACAGCTGTTTCGCCTTTATGCCGGAACGCGTGGGTCAGGCTTATCGCGATAAAGCCCCGAATATGTTGCAAGTCGGCACCATGGGCATGACCGAGGCGACAGGCATCGCTACAACCGGCGGCTATGCGATGGACCCGGAAATGGGCTTTAAGAAGCTTGGCTTCCCGTTGCCCGGCATCGAGCTGAAGATCGTCGATCCGGAAACCGGCGAAGAAAAGGGCATCGACGAGCGCGGAGAGATTCTCATCCGGGGCTACAATCTCTTCGACGGCTATTACAAGGACCCGGAAAAGACCGCCCAGGCGCTGGACGCAGAGGGCTGGTATCATAGCGCCGATATCGGCTCCATCGACGAGCATGGCCATGCCATGTTCCACGGCCGGTTCAAGGACATGCTGAAAGTGGGCGGTGAAAATGTCGCCGCCGCGGAAGTGGAAACTGTGCTGGCGACCCATCCGGCAGTCCGCCTTGCACAGGTGGTCGGCCTCCCCGATGAACGATTGGCGGAAATCCCCGCCGCTTATGTCGAACGGGAAGACGGCGTCGAAGTCGAGGCGGAGGAACTGATCGCCTATACCAAACAACGTCTGGCGTCCTTCAAGGTGCCGCGCCATATCCGATTCATAGAGGAATGGCCCATGTCGGCGTCCAAGATCCAGAAGTTCAAACTGCGCGGCGCGCTGATGGAAGAGCTGGGCCTGAAGGACTGAGGCACGGCGCATGGATGCCATCTTTATTTTAGGGAGAGTGAAATGCGGGTGATCATCACGGGTGCTGCAAGCGGCATCGGTAGGGCATGCGCCGAATTGCTGGCGGCAGGCTCCGTGATCCCGGGCGAACACCGGATGCTACTCGCCGATCGCGACGCGGCCAATCTTCAGGTCGTGGCCGACGCAATAGGCCCCGCAGCGGCAACAAGCGTAGTCGATCTCGCCGAGCCTGACTGCGGCGACAGGATGGTCGAAGCGGCGCTCGCGCATATGGACGGGATCGACGCCGTCATCAGCAATGCCGGCATCATCATGGGCGGCGCGCTGGTCGAACTGCCGATCAGCGATTTCGACCGCATTTTCGCCATCAACACCCGTTCGTCCTGGCTGCTGGGTAAGGCTGCCCATCCTCATCTCAAGAAGAGCAAGGGCGCTTTCGTAGCCACCGCGTCCATGTCGGCTACCCAGCCCACGCCCGCGCTCGGCTTTTATTCTTCCAGTAAAGCTGCCCTGCTGATGATGATTCGCCAGCTCAGCATCGAATGGGGGCCGGACGGCATCCGCTGCAACACCGTATCGCCAGGCCCCACCTACACGCCAATGACCGCGGCGGGATATAAGGATCAGTCGCGGCGCGACCAGCGAGAGGCCAACATTCCTCTGCGTAAGCTGGGTTTGGCGGAGGATGTGGCCAATGCGATACTGTTCCTCATCAGCCCTCATGCCGGCCATATCAGCGGCGTCGATCTGTTGGTCGATGGCGGCATGAGCAATATGCTGATGCCTGCGAGCGGCGGCGGTACTGGTCAGAACAAGCAAAGCTGAGATGCGGTCAAACGCCCCCACCCGCAACCAGAGCCATTTCGGGAGGGGGACCGCCCTTGGCCTCCTGCCGGTCGATCAGCAGCCTGGCCGTGGCCATGAGATGGTTCGCCAGGAGCGCAGTGGCGCGATCCGCGTCTCTCGCCAACGCTGCCTCAACAATCTCCGCATGTTCGTGAACCAGATCCCGGTCGCCATCAGCCATCGGCACGGTAAGATAACGGTAACGCTCCGACTGGGCATAAAGCCAATCACGCATTCTAAGCAGCCAGGGACTGTCGCACGCCGCCACCAGAGCATGGTGAAAGGCCGCATGTGCACCGGCATACTCCTCGCTCAGGCGGGACGCCTCCTGCGGATCGCGCGTTGGGGTCTTGCTCAGCCGATGCGCCGCGCTGACGATGGACGCCTCCCAGTCCAGCCCCCCTTTCTCAAGGGCTCGCCTGAGACATTGCCCTTCAATGTCGCTGCGGACGGCGACCAGATCGGTGAGGTCACCAATCGAAATGGGCGCTACCCGAAATCCCCGCGCTTCGTCCTGAATTACAAAACCTTCGGACGTGAGCCGAGACAATGCTTCTCGAACAGCACCAAGGCTAAAGCCCTGAGTTTCGGTGATATCCTTGATATTGATCTTCGCTCCGGGCACCAGCCGGCAAGTCAAAAGATCGTCCCGCAACTGCCGATAGGCGCGTTCGGTCAGGCTCAGCTTTTTTGTCATCGGAACAGCTATATCAGCTTCGCAGACCGTGGCAATTCACTTGGATCTATTTTATAACTTGAAATATATTTGGTGATATCACATGCCGCTCACCAAGCGGTTTCGAAAATTTTCAGGAGGATAGAACATGCGGTTGGCAAAGGTGACAAAGGGTGGGACGGTCGGTCTGGCAGTGGACACGGGTGCGGGCGTCAAGGCGCTGTTCGGTGACGCTGCGCTTTATGATCTGGACGCCCTGATCGCCAGCGGCGGCAACGCCCTGACGGACGCCGGCGCCAAGGTCAGCGCCACGGGTGAAGATGTGAAGGTGGAAGACCTGACCTTCCTGCCGCCCTTGGTCAAGGCGCCCAAGATTATCTGCCTTGGCCTCAACTACAAGGATCACGCGGCCGAGGGCGGTTTCCAGGTGCCGGAATTTCCTACGGTATTCGGCCGCTTCAATTCGAGCCTGATCGGGCATGGCGCTCCGATCATCAAACCGGCCTCCTCCGACCAGCTTGATTATGAAGGCGAAATGGTCGCTGTCGTCGGCAAGGGCGGGAAAGATATCAGCAAGGAAGATGCGCTGTCGCACATCGCGGCCTATTCGGTGTTCAATGACGGATCGGTTCGCGACTATCAGCTCAAGACGCCGCAATGGACCGTCGGCAAGAATTTCGACGATACCGGCGCCTTCGGCCCGTGGCTGGTCACCCCGGACGAACTGCCCGCGGGTGGCGCAGGCCTCAAGATCGAAACCCGCCTGAATGGGCAGGTCGTACAAAGCGCCAACACGTCGGACATGGTTTTCGATGTGGCCGACACTGTCGCTCTCCTGTCCACCTGCTTCACCCTGGAGGCGGGCGACGTTCTGGTGATGGGAACCCCGTCCGGCATCGGCCTTGCCCGCAAGCCTCCGCTGTTCATGAAAGACGGCGATGTGTGTGAAGTGGAAATCGAGAAGATCGGCCTGCTGGTGAACCCCATCAAGGCGGCATGACCGAAAGGCCGGGCACCATTCGATAGGCGCCCGGCCAACGAAGGAGGGAAGGATGAACCAGAAAAGCTCTTCAGGACGCCGCGCCAATGTTTTGGGCGTCCATTCCATCGACCATTTCGCGCTTGAAGTGCCCGATCTGGAGGAAGCGCGGAAATTCTATACGCTCTTCGGTCTCGACGTGCGGGACAAGAATGGCGCGCTCGAACTTTATACGGTCGGCAATCCACATCGTTGGGGCGTGCTGAGTCAGGGCGGCGCCAAGCGACTACGTTATTTGAGCTTCGGCATTTATGCGGATGAGATGGAAGCGTTTTCAGCCCATCTCGACAGCTGCGGGGTCAGCAAAATCGATGCGCCCGAAGGAGTTGAATCCAACGGCATCTGGTTCGCGGGTTTCGATGGCCTGCCAATCAATGTGCGCGTTGCCGACAAGGCGACGCCATCGGAAAAAAGCCATTTCACTTTCATCAGCTCGGCACCCGGCGAATCCGGCGCCATTCCCAACAGCAAGGCTCCGAAGGTTCACCCTCGCCGCCTTTCGCATTTCGCCATCTTCACAACTGACGTGAACGCTGCAATCGATTATTATGAAAAGACGCTGGGATTGCGCCTTTCCGACAAAAGCGAGCCGGCCGTCGCGTTCCTGCATGGTGTGCATGGCAGCGACCACCATTTGCTTGCCCTCGTCCTGTCGGACCGGCGAGGTATGCATCACAACAGTTGGGATGTCGGCTCCGTGATGGAAGTGGGCTTGGGCGGCGCGACCATGGCGCGGGCAGGCTATGGCCCTAATTGGGGCTTGGGCCAGCATGTGCTGGGCGCCAATTATTTCTACTATGTGCGCGACCCATGGGGCAGCTTCAGCGAATATTCGGCCGATATCGACTTCATTCCGTCTGACGTCGACTGGCCGTCAGCCAATCATGCGCCCGAAGACAGCATGTTCCTGTGGGGGCCTGATCCGTTTCCCGAATTCATCCAGAACACCGAACCGGCGGAGGCCTGATTTTCATGACCACATTCGTTCTTCTTCACGGCGGCGGCATGGGCGGCTGGACATGGAAATATGTCCGTGAACTGCTGGAAGCCAAGGGGCACAAGGTCTATACGCCGACATTCACCGGCTTTGGCGAGCGTGAGCATCTTATCGGCCGTGATGTGGGCAATGCGACTCATGTGCGCGACATCGTGAATGTCTTCAAATATGAGGATCTGCACGACGTCGTGCTGGTAGCGCACAGCTATGCCGGCACCGTCGCGCCCGGCGTCATCGCCGAGGTGGGCGACCGCATCGCCAAGGTCATTTATCTCGACGCCATCATACCCCGGTCGGGCGAACGTATCGCCTCCCTCATGGGCTACGTTCCTGAAGACCAACTCGCCGCACTGGACGCGATGCTGGAAGCGGGCGAAGGTCCAATCGGTTCAGGCGTGCACGAAATGCAGCGCGCCGCCGCCAAGGATCACCCGCACCTCATGGACCCGGCGCGCGAAAAATGGCTGCTCGACAATCTGTCGGACCAGCCGATGAAGGCGACGGCCTGCGTCATCTCCGTGGGCGCCGAAACGATCGCGAAGCCTGTCGATTACATCGCGGCGGCCGTCACCGTCATGACCGCCATGCACGACCGGGCGCGGGAACTTGGCTGGACCGTCCATGACCATCCGGGCGACCATGCCCTGCTGGTTGGAGATCCCGAAGGCACGGTCGACCTCATCCTGAAGATCGCCGGCGCGGGAGCCAAGGCATGAACGCGGCGGAACTGTTCTCGGTAAAGGATCGCGTCGCCATCATCACCGGCGGCTCGACTGGAATCGGCCGGCACATCGCCACTGGCTTCGCTGCCGCAGGTGCAAAAGTCTATATCTGCGCCCGGACGGAAGCCAAGGTGATGTCGGCAGCGGCAGAGATTTCTGCGACTACGGGCGGCAATTGCACCGGCCTTGTTGCCGACTTGTCGACCCTTGCCGGGATCGACGCACTGATCACGGCCGTCTCCGCGCGGGAAAGCGCCGTCCACGTCCTTGTGAACAATGCCGGGACCATGGCGGACGCATCCATCGACGAATATGGCGAGAGCGAATGGGATCCGGTCATCGACCTGAACCTCAAGGCGCCTTTCTTCACGCTCCAGAAATTCCTGCCGTTGCTTCGCGCGGGCGGAACGGCGGAACGGCCCGCATCGATCATCAATATCGGATCAGTTGGTGCCCTGAAGGTGGGGCCGAAGGAAAACTACGCCTATCAGGCCTCGAAAAGCGCCATTCACTGGATGGCGAAGTCGCTCGCCAAGCGGCTTGGCCGCGACAACATCACCGCCAATGTGATCGCCCCTGGCTTCTTCGAATCCGAAATGACGGTCATCTCATCCGATGAAATGCGCAAGATGGTGGTATCCATGGTCCCACGCGGCCGCGTTGGTACGCCGGAGGATCTGGCAGGCACGGCCATCTATCTGGCGTCGCGCGCAGGCGCCTATGTCACCGGATCGGTCATCCCCGTAGAGGGTGGATTGTCGATCTGACATTAAACAGCTTCATTGCGTAGCATCAGTGGCGCGATGCATGTACCGGTTCCCGATCAGTGGGGAATGATGATGGACCGGATGCTTGGCTTCTACCAACGGCCTGCCCTATAGTCCGATAGGTTCGCAATGCGACCGACAGGGGCTTAGTCGAAGCGCTATTAACGGGAATGACAATGGATTTTTCACTCACCGAAGAACAGCAGGCATTCAGGGACATCGTTCGCCGCTGGGTCGATGCGGAAGCGCCCAAGGACTGGATGCGGACGCTGGAAGCCGACGAAGAAAACTATCCCTATGCACTGTGGGACAAGATCGCGGAGCAGGGATTTTTCGGCATAGGCATTCCTGAGGAATATGACGGGCTGGGTGGCGACGTCATGATGCAGATGATCTTCGCCCGCGAATTTGCGCGAACGGCGGGCGGTCTGCTGTGGGTCTGGGGCCTTACCTCATTCGGCGGCGCGAAGACGATCGGCGCGGTCGGCACGGAAGAGCAGAAAAATCGCTGGCTGCGCCCCATGGCGCAGGGCAAGCTCCGCGTCGCGCTGTCGATGACCGAGCCCGATGGCGGCACCGACGTTCTGGGCGCGATGAAGACCCACGCAGAAAAGGTCGATGGCGGCTGGAAACTCAACGGCGCCAAGATGTGGACGACAGGCGCCAAGGCCGCCGATCGCCTGCTCGTCCTCGCGCGCACCGACAAAAATGTCGAGAAGAAGCATCATGGCCTTACCATGTTCTTCGTCGATGCGAAGGCGCCCGGCATCACCGCCTCGCTTCTTCCCAAGCTGGGCATGCGAGCCATGGGTTCGTGCGAGGTTCATTATGAGGATGTCTTCGTCCCCGACGAAGATGTTCTGGGCGAGCCCGGCCAGGCCTGGTATGCGATGCTGCCTACGCTCAACAATGAACGGATCATGGTCGGGGCGCAGTGCCTGGGCGCGATCGACGGCGTACTGGAAGATGCGGTGGAGTATATGCTGCAACGCAAGGCGTTCGGCGGCATCATCGGTCGCTTCCAGATTCTGCAACATTATGTGGCGGACATCGCGACCTGGCAGAAGCTCACCGAACTGCTGCTTTACAATGTTGCATGGATGCAGAGCAACGGCATGCCCTGCGGCATCGAAGCGAACATGCTCAAGATGGTCGCTACCGAAAATGCCGTGAAGGCCGCGGATCTGGGCATTCAGATTCTGGGCGGCATGGGCTATTCGGCGGAAACCGACATGCAGCGTTACTGGCGCGATCACCGAATTCTGCGAATGACGCCGATCAGCAACGAAATGGTGCGCAATACAATCGCCGAGAGCCTCGGCCTGCCGCGCTCCTTCTAAGGAACTGCCATGAGCGATCTTGACGATCTTCCTCCTGCCCCGGACGCCGCTGGCACTTCGCTGGATGGCACAAAGGTCTTTGTCATCACGGCCGAGGAAAACGCCGCCTTGTGCCGTTCGACCGGGATAGAGCCCGCCACCGATGGAACCGCGCACCCGATTTATTATTACATCGCAACGCAGGTCGCGATGGGCAAGACGGTTGCCGGCGTGTGCGAGGCGTGCGAATTCGATGTCGAGGACGGCCCGATGATGGGTAGCAGCGGCGTGCGCTTCGACGCTCCCCTTAAGGTGGGGGAAAGCTATAAGGTGACAGGCGAAATCCTCAGTCTCGTCCGCAAGCGCAGCCGCAAGCTTGGTGTCATGGACGTGCTCACCTATCGCCTGCGCCTGCACTTGCTCGATGGGACCAGAGTGCTTGAAACCGACAATGTGTGGGTCCTGCCCCGCAAGGAGTTCGCCGCATGAGCTACGCTATCGGAGACGCACTGCCGCCCTTCACGATCGAAAGCGTCAGCCCCGAGGCCATGAAGCAATGGGCCGTGTTCCTTGCCGATCCAAACCCCATTCATCTCGATGTCGAGGTGGTGAAGGCGAAGGGGCTGGGCGACCGGGTCATCAATCAAGGGCCGATCAACGTCGCCTATATGATGAACATGCTGATGCGCGCCTTTCCCGGCGGCCGGATCAAAACGATGGATTCGCGCTTTCTGGACAATGTCTATGGCGGCGACCGCGCGGTGGTGACAGGCAAGGTCGCGGCCATCGACGGCAATGTCGTGACCTGCGAATTTACGTTGGATGTCGATGGCCGGGGCACGGTCAATTCCGGCACGGCGATCGTGGAAATCTGAGAGATACGAGGAGAAAGTAAATGCCTAGCGGACCTTTTGCCCATGTTTGCATGGTCGTCCGAGACCTGGATAAGGCGATTGAAGACTGGACCAAGATCCTGCGCGTGCTTGATCCCGCATCGCTGGAAGAACGCATCGTGAAATATGACGAGTTCTCCAGCGGCGATGACGCGGGCATGAAATGGGCTACGTTCGTCAACAATGGCGGCACGGAAATCCAGTTCATCCAGCCCGCCCCCGGCACGCCCATGGGCGACCGCCTGGAGAAGGTCGGTGAGCATGTTCATCACCTCTGTTATGCGACCGACGATGTGCCGGGCTCGATGGAAAAGCTGAAGGCGGAAGGATTGCACCTGCCCGGCGGTGGCCAGACCTATAATGATCCGGACATGACCTGGCAGAAGTGGAGCTGGGTCGGCCACAAGAGCACTCATGGCTGCCTGATCGAGGTTGCTTCGCCCTATGAAAGCCGCAACGACGGCAAATGGCACCATGCACCCGGGAAATTCGCCTATAAAGGCCCCGGTGAACATCCCTCGTTCGCCGAAATGGTGCCGCCAGTCGCTGCTGAGTAAGTGCACGGTTCCGGCATGATAACGCCAAAGCGGATAAGCCTGCCGGGTGACGGACTGGAGATGGTTGCGGACGCCTATGGCGACCCGGCCGCTCCGGCCGTCTGCTTTTTCCACGGGGGGGGGCAAAGTCGCCGGTCATGGGCAGGCTCGGCCCGGCACGTTGCACAAGCGGGCTATTATGGCCTGACATTCGATCTGCGCGGCCATGGCGACAGCGGCTGGGCCAGCGATGGCGACTATCTGCTGGAAGCCTATGGCCGCGATGTCGAAGCCATCATCCAGGCCATCGAAGGACCGCTTGCCCTGGTGGGCGCATCACGCGGTGGTCAATCGGCCCTGGTGGGTGGCTCGCACCGTCCCGACCGGGTTCGCCTCATCATGCTGGCCGACGTCGCGCCCTATATGGTCGATACGGGAGTGGACGAAATTCGCGGCTTCTTCCGCGCAAGCGATTCCGGCTTCGCATCGCTTGAGGATGCCGCCGACGCGCTGCACGTCCATCTTGGCCAGCCCCGGCTTCCCAACGTCTCCGGCCTTGCCAAATCGATGCGCGAGGAAGATGGTCGCCTGTTCTGGCACTGGGATCCGCGCACGACTGCGCCGGAATTTCTCCATCCTCCCTCGGAAGGAGAGACGCTTATTGCGGCAGCTCGCCGCGTCAAATCGCCGCTGATTCTCGTGAAGGCGGAACTGAGCGACATCGTTTCGGACGAAAGCGTCAAGCGCTTCCATGCGCTCACCCCGCAATTGCACGTCGAGATCGCCCGTGGCGTGGGCCACATGTTCACCGGGGACCGCAACGACGCTTTTGCCGAGCGCCTGCTGCACCACCTTGCTATCCACATGCCACTATGAACAAGGGCGCGGCCTTTGTGGTTGGTGGGACGGGTGGCCTTGGCAGCGCCATCTGCCGCCGCCTGTCAACCGAATGGGACAATATCGCCATCGGCTATCGTTCCAGCCGCGAGAAAGCGCTGGCGGTCGCGGCATCCTTGCAGAATGGCATCGGTCAGGCGCTTCCCGTTTCCTGCGATCTATCCAACCGCGACTCCATAGAAGCGGGCATTCGCGCGACCGTCGATCGGTTCGGCACCATCGGCACCATGATCTTTGCCAGCGGGGTCGAGATACCCCAGCCTTTCGTCAGCAAGATCAGCGAAGAGCAATGGCGCGAAGTGATCGAGATCGAACTGATCGGCTTTACCCGCATCGTGTCTGCAACCCTTCCCCATTTCCGTACCCAGGGTTTCGGCAATTTCGTCGCGGTCGTTTCGGTCGCCAATTACTGTTTCCCGCCCGGTGATGCCCTTTCCTCCGTTCCCAAGGCAGGGATGGAAGCATTGGGCCGCGCGGTCGCCAAGGAGGAAGGCCGCTATGGCATTCGGGCCAATATGGTCGCGCCGGGGATCATCGATGCCGGTTTGGGCGCCGATTTCCTCAAGTCGCTTTATTCACCTGAAATATGGGAAACGCAGCGCAAGCGCATAGCCTTGCAATGTTTCGGTAGTGGTGAAGATATCGCTGAATCCGTGGCTTTCCTGGCTTCCGACAAGGCGAAATATGTGACCGGTCAAACCTTGATCGTCGATGGAGGCTTCAGCCTCTAAAAGCCGGCATTGCCGTGACATTATCGCAAGTTCGGGAATTCAGTTCGGGCCAGCTTACGCTACATGGTTGCGCTGCCGCCTGAAGCGTTTTGGGTATCTCCCTAGCGCATACGCCCGCCAGCAGGCGAATAGTACGCTTTCAGATCGCGCAGAGCCTTAATAGAGGCGTAGACGGTTGATCGATCCCTATCCAAAAGCTTGCTGGCCCGGCGCGCTATCGATGCGCGCCGGGCCGGCATGTCGATTATTTGTAAGGATCGACCGGCTGCGGAACGTTGATGACTTCCAGATCCTTCAGCATGGTCAACACGTCGGAGATCGAATAGATATGGTCGATCTTGTCGCCGCGGAAACGCAGCCAGGAGAACCACAGGACATTGAGGTCATTCCCGGTCGGCTGGACGCCCATGTAAGGACCGCCGGTGTGCTTGCCATGGTGGTGGCACAGGACGCAGATCTCGTCCTCGCCGCGGCCCCATGCCTTCAGCGTGCGATAGAGGCTGGGCGGGAAAGTCTTGTAAAGGCCCTGCGGCGAGGTCTTCCAGACATGATAGGTGCCCAGGTCAGGCCGGTTGGGATTGTCATAGGTCATGGTGTCGGTGTTGAAGAACCGGTCCATGCCGTCCCAATCGCCGCGGTTGATGACCTCGTGCAGGTCCATCCAGTGATTGACCATGAACGCCTGCCGCTCGGTCAGCCCGGCGGTGATTTCTGCCCGCTTATCCTTGGACAGGACGAAATCGGCTTCCGTGAACGGGGCAAGGCCCATAATAATCTCCTTGATAAAATGGTCCGCGGGATCGCCCCGGGGGTGCCGTTTCATCCCCATAGCCACCCCCCTCTACACCTACCTAATGGAAGGCGGCGTGCGTCCCGCACTGTGTCAGCAACAATTCTATAGAATAAAGGAGAGGCTATGACACTGACCCTGCAGGAAATGTCTGATCGGTTCGAAATTCAGGACCTGATCGTCGGCTATTGCTACGCTGTCGATACACGCGATTGGAACGCGCTGGACCGCTATTTCACCGAAGATGCGGTGATCGACTATTCGGAAATGGTGGGCATCGTCGGCGGACTGGCGGAAATCAAGACGTTCCTTGCGGAGAGTCTGGCACCGATTCCTGCCTTCCAACACGCGGTTTCGACCACCCAGTATCAGATTGAGGGCGACCGGGCAAAGACCAAGACGGCCTGCTACAATCCGATGACCGTCAGTGACGGCGAAACGACCGATACGCTGGTCTTTGGCCTCTGGTATCATCATGAATTCGTTCGCACCGGGCAAGGCTGGAAGATCAGCCGACTCTATGAACAGAAATGCTATCGGCTGAACGTGCCGGACTGGCTCGCGGCGCAATTGCCCGCCTGATCCTGCCATAGTTTAGCCAGATTCCGGGGGGGCCGATGCAACGCTTTCTGAATGTTCTTTTCCTTCTGTTGATGTGCCTCGTCGGCCTGTCTCTATTATGGCTGGGAGGACGTCTGGCGTTGCTCGGCGGATCGATCTGGTATGTTTTCTCTGGCCTTGTCATGGTCGTTACGGCCTATCTTGGCTGCCGCAGGTCGGCTCTGTCCGTTACCGTCTATTGGGCCTTTCTGGCAGCCAATCTGTGCTGGGCGCTTTGGGAGGTCGGATTGGATGGCTGGGCGCTTGCCCCCCGGCTCGCCATGCCTGTCGCCATGGGCCTTTATATGCTCACCCCCTTCTATCGGCGGCACGTCGGGCTTGCCGGACGATTCGTCGGCGCGCGCATCATGTGGCCCGGCCTTTTGCTGCTGTTGGTCGGCGCAGTCGGCACCGCCTTCTGGATCGATCGGTCGCCGATGGCCGGCAGCGACATCTGGGGAGCCGGGCCTTCGCAACCGGCCGATGGCGATTGGATCGCCTATGGGAACGATCGCGGCGGATCGCGCTTTTCGCCGCTGGCTCAGATCACACCTGCCAATGTGGGCAATCTGGAAAAGGCCTGGACCTTTCACACCGGAAAGCTGAGCGACGGCAAGCAGGGCTCCGCCTTTCAGGCCAACCCGCTCAAGGTGGGCAATCGCCTGTTCCTCTGCGCTGGTAATAATGATGTGATCGCGCTCGATCCGGAAACGGGTCGGCAATTGTGGCGGCATCATCCGAATACCGATCTTGCGGGCGTCTATGGTCTCGTCTGCCGCGGCGTCACTTATTATCGCGTCCCGCAGGCAACGGGGGTTTGCGCCGAGCGCATCTATACCGCGACGCTTGACGCCCGGCTGATCGCACTCGACGCCGCGACCGGCAGCCTCTGCCCCGGCTTCGGACGGGGCGGCCAGGTGGATCTGAAGGTCGGATTGGGCAACGTCGACAAGGGCTATTATTTCGTTACCTCGCCCCCCGCGCTGGTGCGGGGCCGCCTCGTGCTGGGCGGTTGGGTGATGGATGGCCAGAAAATCAAGGAACCTTCAGGCGTCGTCCGGGCATTCGATGCCGTCACGGGCGATTTTTCCTGGGCTTTCGACATTGGTCGACCCGACGAGCACGGCCTGCCGCCATCCGGCGCTATCTTTACGCCTGGCACGCCCAATAGCTGGGCACCGATGAGTTCGGACGAAGCACTGGGGCTTGTCTATGTACCCACAGGCAATGCCACGCCGGATTATTTCGGGGGGCATCGCACGGCCAATGATGACCGTTATTCCAGTGCCGTGCTGGCGCTGGACGCGGAAAGCGGCGCGGTACGCTGGTCGTTCCAGACAACGCATCATGACCTGTGGGACTATGATGTTCCTGCCCAGCCCACCCTGGTCGATCTTCCCGGCGGCGTGCGCGGTCTGCTCCAGCCGACCAAGCGCGGGGAAATCTTCTTCCTCGACCGCGCAACCGGCAAGCCCATATTGCCGGTTGAGGAACGCCCCGTCCCTCAGGGCGCCGTCCCCGGCGAACGGCTGTCGAAGACCCAGCCCTATTCGGTCGCCATCCCCAGCTTCGGCGGCCCTCGCCCTACCGAAAGGGGCATGTGGGGCCTCACCCCCATCGATCAGGCGATGTGCCGCATCCGTTTTCGGCAGGCACGCTTCGATGGCGACATGACGCCTCTGTCGACCGATCATCCGACCGTCACCTGGCCCGGTTATCTGGGCGGGATCGACTGGGGCGGCGTATCGGTCGACCCCCGGCGCGGCTTGATGATCGTGAACAACAATCAGGTCGCCAACTATAATCGCCTGATACCAAGGGCCGATGCCGACCGGCAGGGCATCAAACCGATGAACGCCGAGCATATGAGCGATGTCGGCGGTCCGGTCGCGCAGATGGGCGTGCCCTACGCCGCCCATATCGCACCTTTCCTCTCGCCGCTGGCCATTCCCTGCCAACAACCACCTTATGGGCGCATCAACGCCGTCGATCTCAAAACCGGCAAACTGGTCTGGAGCAGGATATTCGGCACCTCACGCGACAGCGGCCCGCTGGCCCTGCCGACTTTCGTGCCCATTCCCATGGGCGTGCCCAATATTGGTGGATCGGTCGCAACGGCGAGCGGCCTCACCTTCATCGGCGCGACACAGGAACATATGTTCCGCGCCTATGAGACGGCAACGGGCCGCCTGCTCTGGAAGGCGCGACTGCCTGCTGGCGGCAACGCCTCCCCTTCCACCTACTGGTCCGATGCCAGCGGCCGCCAGTTCGTGGTGATCGCGGCAGGCGGACACGGCGCAATGCTGTCGGGCGCAAGCGACGAACTGGTCGCCTACGCCCTGCCCAAGCGGGAATAGACGCAAGCCTTTTAGGCGTCGGACAGAATCATGTCCGATGCCTTTTCGGCGATCATCATCGTAGCGGCATAGGTGTTGGCTGACGGGATAACCGGGATGATGGAGGCATCCACCACCCGCAGCCCGTCCAACCCATGAACCCGCAACCGATCATCCACCACCGTCATCGGATCGCTAGCCGGTCCCATTTTGGCGGTTCCGACCAGATGATAGCTGCTGTTGCCATATTGGCGGGCGAAATCCAGCCATTCGTCGTCACTCTGGACATCCGGCCCGGGGAAAAGTTCACCTTCAACCATCGGCGCCAGCGGCGCGGCAGACAGGATCGCGCGCGCTTCCCGCAACGCCGCGATCAGGACAGCGCGATCCTTCTCCACCCCCAGATAATCGGGATCGAGCAGCGGCACATCCATCGGGTCCGCCGATGCTATCCGTACATGGCCCCGGCTTTCGGGGCGCATCTGCCACGCCCCGCAGGTCATGCCGGGAAAATCGTCAAGCCGTCCGATAAAGCCCTGTTTGTAGCTGCCTGGCGTGAAAACCAGGCTGTAGTCGGTCATGTCGAAGGCCGGGTCGCTGCGCCCAAACACATGCACCAGCGCGGGCGACAGCGCGAGTATACTCGGCCGACCGCTCATCCAGCGCAGCACCTGGCCGACCAGAGGCAGACCCCGCACGTGAGCGTTCAGGCTGTCCACGCCCTCGCGCAGCCGGACCACAAGGCGTGGACTGTAATGATCATGGAAATTCTCACCCACACCGGGCAGGGCGTGCAGCACCGGAATACCATGGCGCTGCAACAACGCCGCAGGACCGATGCCTGACAATTGGAGCAGCTTGGGCGTATTGGTCGTTCCAGCGGCCAGAATAACGCTCCGCCGCGCCGTCACCTCCTTCGTCTCGCCATGCTGCCGATAAGCGACGCCGCTCGCGCGTTTTCCTTCCATCAGGATGCGCGTTGCCAGTGCATGAGTTCGCACCACGGCGCCCATCCGCCTTGCAGGATGCAGAAAGGCGGTAGCTGTGCTGGCGCGCCGCCCCCCTGCGATTGCGCTTTGATAGCGGCCCACGCCTTCCTGCCGGGCGCCATTATAATCGGGATTATAGGGATGCCCCCGCTCGGCTGCGGAATCGATGAAAGCATCGACCACCGCGCTCGGCCAAGGCGATGTGCTCACGCCCAAGCGCCCCTCGCGCCCGCGATAGGCATCGTCGCCCTCCCCTTCCCGTCGCTCGGTCCGGCGGAAATAGGGCAATATGTCATCATAACCCCAGCCACGATTGCCCAGCTGCGCCCAATGATCGAAGTCGGCGCGCTGACCGCGATTATAGACCATGCCGTTGACGCTGCTCGATCCGCCCAGAACCTTGCCCTGCGTATATTGGATCGGCCGATCGCCGCTGTGGGGATTGGGCGTGCTCGCGAGCTGCCAGGTGACGTCGGGATCGAACAACGTCTTGATGAACCCGGCGGGCACGCGATGATAGAATTTACTATCGGGCGGCCCCGCTTCCAGCACGCATATGCTGCGCCCCGCCCCGGTCAGCCGCCACGCCAATATGCCCGCGGCCGTCCCGCCGCCGACGATCACATGATCGAAAACCTCCATGCATTCAGACGCCCAGGCTGGAGCGTATGACGTCGGCGATTTCGTACAGAGGATGGTCCTCGCAACTGCGCGGGCGCATCATCCGGTTATGGCAGAAGGCAACGGCAAGACCCGTATCAGGATCGGCCCAGCCCAGCGAGCCACCCGCGCCGGGGACGCAGATCGTGCGCTCGCCCTTTGCAGGACAAGTCAGCGGCGTGGTGGGCGAATACATCCAGAAGCCACCCTGGCTGAGTGGCATTGGCGCGTTGAAGTAAACCGGATCCGGCGCCTCACTGTTGGCGCGCGGCAGGCAGGCCGCATCGACCCTCTCCTTCGACAATAGCCGCTTCCCGTCCAGAGCGCCGCCATTGGCCCAGATTGCCCAGAAGCGCGCCTCGCTACGCGCATTGAAGATGCCGCCGACCGCCGCCACCGCCGCGCGGCGCACCGCAGGCCGTTCGAACACGTCGGGGATCAGGCGCACATTATTGGGCAGCGCCATCGCAAAATAGCTGTCGTCGGGAAAGCTGGCCGACGATCCTTCATCCACCAGCGTGGCGACGCGCCGTTCGGCCTCGTCGGGCATGCCGATCCACAGATCGGTGATGCCATAGGGTTCGCATATCTCTTCCTGGACGAAGCGCCCGAAGTCCCGGCATTGCGGATCGGTTCGCCGCACCACCTCGCCCAATACCCAGCCAAAGGACATCGCCTGGTAGGCCGGCTTGTCGCGCGGTAATATGGGAGTCAGGCCGGCGATGCCGCGCGCCATGAAATCCCAGTCGCACATGGATTCCGGCGTCGTTCCGGGCGGCATCTGCGGCGTGCCCGTATGGTGGTTGAGAGCGTCGCGGACGGTGATGGTTTCCTTGCCGTTCTGTGCGAATTCCGGCCAATAGTCCGCGATGGGCCGGTCATATTCCACCAGCCCCTTTTCTGCCTGCACATGGACCGCCGTCGACACGACGGCCTTGGACACGGAAAACACGTTGAACAAGGTATCGGCATCGACAGGACGACCGCTTTCCCGATCGGCTACCCCGGCCCAGCAATCGATCACCAGTTCCTCGCCCAGATAGGCGGCCACTTGAATGCCGATTTCGCCTTTTTCGGCAATGGCGCGGTGCAACGCTTGTCGAACCGATTGATTGACCGCGCTGTCCATCGTCATGGCTTTTTCTCATAGAGTTGGAAAGGACCTACTCTCCGGTTGATCGACACGATTGTCCCGCATCCCGGCAATTGCTCCAGGAACCGGGCAAGGGGCGCGCCTTTGCAATGTGCCAGATAGGCGCTTTCGCTCTCCCACAATTCCAGGATGTGGAATTTCAGCGGATCATCCAGCGCGACCGTGGCGCGATAGGTGGCGCATCCCGGTTCCGCCTCCGATCCGGCAACCGTCTGGCCAAGCAAGCTCACCAAAGCCCCGCGATTGGCCTCCGTCGTCGTCAGGGCGACGTCAATCAATATCATGTCTTCGGCCACCGCATTTTTCTTCTCCTACGGACAGACGATATACGCGCTCGCCAATTATTCATAAATAGCAGGATCATGCAGGCCAATCCTATCCTTTGGCGGGCAAGATTGAACGGCGCCTCTCTATGTTTCTGCTGGAAACAAGGGGAGAGAATGAAGATGCCCGCACATGACAGCCTGGTGAGACGCTTGCCCGTCGGCGCTGACGACGAACGTGCGATCGAACATGTGCTGCTGCGTTATGCCACTGGCATCGATACGCGTGACTGGCCGTTGTTTCGCACCTGCTTCGCCCATGATTGCGAAGCCGATTATGGCAGCTTCGGGCGTTGGCGCGGTCCGCGCGAAATCGCAGAATATATGGCGGCCGCGCACCGTAACATGGGGCTGACATTACACCGCATCACCAATATCGTGATAGAGAATCGCAACAATCAGGTGCATGCGCGCAGCTATGTGGACGCGATCCTGCCCGAAGCGGCTCAGGGTGGCGTGACCCATCGCGCGACTGGCTTTTATGACGACTGCCTGGTCCGCACCTCGGACGGGTGGAAAATTTCGCGACGAAAATTCACCCTCGTGAAGGCCGGAATGGATGATTGATCTCAACCGCCAAGTCATATTGACGTCTCGGCCCGCGGGAATCGCGCAGGCCGAAAATTTCGCCATTCGCCAAGCGCCGATCGAACAGCCTGCCCAGGGCCAGATACTGGTGCGGAATCATTATCTGTCGATTGAACCGGCCATGCGCGGCTGGATTGCCGACGTGGGCAACTACGCCGTTCCCGTGGCCATCGGTTCGGTCATGCGTAGCCTTGCCTCAGGCCAGATACTGGCCTCCGCGCATCCGGATTATGCGGTCGGCGATCATGTAACGGGCTGGTTCGGGTGGCAGGATTATGCCTGCGTCGCGGCGGATCAGGTGGTCCAGCGTACCACGGAGCGGGAGATGCGGGCATCGCTCGGCATTCTCGGTATCAACGGCATGACGGCCTACCTGGCTCTCACCCTGACCGGCCAGCCCCGCGCGGGTGAGACCGTGCTGGTGTCGACCGCAGCCGGCGCGGTTGGATCAGCAGTTGGCCAGATCGCCCGCATCCTTGGCTGCCGCACGATCGGCATAGCCGGAGGGCCGGAGAAGGTGCGGCGCTGCGTGGAAGACTATGGCTATGACCACGCCATCGATTACCGCGCGCAGGATGTGGGGGCGGCGATCGCGGAATATGCGCCGCAGGGCATCGACGTTTATTTCGACAATGTCGCCGGTGGGATCAGCGATTCGGTTCTGCCTCATCTGGCGCTGCGCGGGCGTGTGATCGTATGCGGAACTGCATCGATAGACCGCTGGGCGCCATGGCCAACGGGGCCACGCATTGAACGCCACCTGCTGGTCAAGCGGGCCCGAATGGAAGGTTTCGTCATCTTCGATCATGGCGATCGCTATGCCGACGCGGCGGCGCAATTGCGCGCATGGATCGCGGAAGGCCGGATCACATGGCGCGAAGACATATTGGATGGGATCGAAGCTTGCCCCGATGCGCTCGCCGGTCTCTATCGCGGGGAAAATGACGGCAAGAGGCTGATCCGTCTCGTCTGATCTGGGAAGAGGAAATCACGTCATGAATAATCTGGAAGGGCAGATCGCCATCGTCACCGGCGCATCTTCGGGCATCGGCGCGGCCAGCGCCCGCGCGCTTGCCGAAGCGGGCGCAACACTTGTGCTGGTCGCACGGCGGGCCGACCGTCTCTCTGCGCTGGCCGAGGAACTTGGCCGTGGAAGCACTGCATTTACCGCCGACATGGCGGATCCAGACGCCCCCCAACGGTTACACGACTTCGTGCTCGAGCGATTTGGTCGCGCCGACATTCTGGTCAACAATGCCGGGATGCTGCACGCCGCGCCGATCGACGCATTCGACCTCGACCAGCTACGCCCCATGATCGCGATCAACTATGAAGCGGTGGTCCGTGCCAGCACTCTTTTCGCGCGCACGATGAAGGCTGCGGGCAAGGGGCAGATCATCAACATTTCCAGCATCGGTGCAAACATCACCGCTCCGGGCGTAGGTGTCTATGGCGGGCTGAAGCGCGCACTGGAATCATTTACCGACTGCCTGAGAGTCGAACTGGCCGGGACGGGAGTCAAAGTAGGCATCGTTGCGCCCGGCACCACCAGCACGGAAATCTTCGAGGATATGAAGGCCAGAGGCCAACCCTCATGGGATAGCTTCATCCCGCCGATGCAGCCCCAGGATATTGCCGATGCGGTCGTCGTCATCGCACAGCAGTCCGAACGAACCAACATCGCACGCATTCACGTCTATGCGGCGGCGGATAGCTATTAAGATCGAACCAGCGGCCTTCAATCCAGCGTGGCGTAGGCGTCGAGCCGAAAAGGCTTGACCTCTCCGCCATGCCGCATCTTGGAAACCCATTGCGGATCCATCAGCAGAGCGCGGCCAACCGCGATCAGATCGAATTCGCCCTGCGCCATCCTGTCTGCCACCAATGACAGATTATCGGTCATGACCGTCGGCTGGGCGAAGGAGGATTGCAGATCCTTGCTGAGGCCCACGCCACCAACCGCTATGGTGGGTTTCCCTGTCAGCTTCCTGATCCATCCCGCAAGGCCCATGTCAGCCCCTTCGAAAGCCGGTGTCGTGAAGATGCGGGTGCTTGCGTCGAACACATCGATTCCCGCCGCGACGAGAGGCGCCAGCATGGCTTCCAACTCACCAGGCGTTTCCGCATTGCGCGCGTCATAATCCTGAAGCTTCCACTGGGAGAAGCGGAAGATAATCGGAAAATCAGGCCCAGTCGCGGACCGAATCGCGCGAACCAGTGCGGCCGCGAAGCCTGCCCGCTCGGCAGCTCCACCGCCCCAGCGATCCTCGCGCATATTGGTGTGCCGCCACAGGAAACTGTCGATTAGATAGCCGTGCGCCCCGTGCAATGCCACGCCGTCAAAGCCTACTGCCTTCGCATTGACTGCGCTGCGGACGAAAGCGGCGATGATGTCTCCTATCTCGCTGTCGGTGAGCGGCGCTGTGGGCTCACGCACCAGTTCCAGATATTCCGGCGGAACCATCGCCTTGTCGATCGGGCCCCACACACCAGAGGGGCGCGCCGAAGGAGCATCAGGATGATAACCCGTTCCCGGCACGCGGATGACCCCCTGATGCCATAGCTGGGGTATGATGAGCCCACCCGCTTCATGCACTCCGGCGACGATTTCGCGCCAGCGCGCCAGGACTTCCTCGCCATGCAGGACAGGCGCAGCGCCGCCGCCCATCGTTTCCCGTCCCACCGCGGAAGGATGATCCACCCCTACCCCTTCAGTGATGATCAGTCCGACATCGGCTTCAGCCCGCCGCCGGTAATAGCCGGCCACTCCCTCGGACGGGATTCCGCCGGGAGAGAAATTGCGAGTCATAGGCGCCATCACGAAACGGTTGCGGAGTTTCAGCGAACCGATCGCATATGGCGTAAACAACATGTCGGCCTGTTCCATCGGTGCAATTCTCTCCTGTGCCTGCCGGACGACGGTGCAGCAGGAAGCCTGCGCCGAAAACCTATCCAGTGACAGGACATGGACATGCCGGAACGGCCCATCCTTGAGTCCGAATCAGACTTCTTCGATTGCAAGGGCGGCCTGCGGGCAGGCTTCGGCACCTTCACGGGCGCGCTCTTCCAATCCTTCGGGGACGATTTCGTCATCTACGTACACAATACCGTTGGCATCGAGTTTGTAAATTTCGGGACAGATTTCAGCGCAAATCCCATAGCCGCAACAAGCCGGCTTATCGATCACAACTTTCAACTTCTGGCTCATCAGCCTCTCCTTCCAACCTAAGCAACATTACACCTTGAACAGATTTAGTTCAATATGTATAACACGACTCAATCTAAGGAAATCCTTGAGGAGAGCAAGATGCTGCACAATGCCGGGCTGACGCTTAGTGATGGAACGACTCTGGACGACCTCATCAATCGTGACATGAATGAGGTGTCGTTGCGAGTGATGAACGACAAGGAGCTTTACGAGCTGGAGATGGAGCGCATCTTCGCGCGCACCTGGCTCCTCCTTGGTCATGAATCGGAAATTCCCAAGGCGGGCGACTATGTCATGCGTGACATGGCGGAAGACAATGTGATCGTTTCGCGTGATCGCAGTGGCGAAATCCATGTGATGCTCAACGTCTGTCCTCATCGTGGGATGAAGGTCTGCACGGCCGAAGCGGGCAATGCCCAGGCTCACCGTTGCATCTATCATGGCTGGGCCTTCCGCTCTGACGGCAGCTTCATCGGCGCGCCGATCGAAAAGGAGCAGATGCACGGCAACAAGCGTTCCAAGGACGAATTGGGTCTCAAGAAGGCGCGCGTTCATCTCTATGGGGGGCTTATCTTCGCCACCTGGAACAAGGAACTCTCGTTCGAGGATTATCTGGGCGACGCCAAATTCTATCTCGACCAGCTTTTCTGCCGCACCGACAACGGCCTTGAGATGCTTGGCCCGCCGCAGCGCTTCGTTCTGCCCTGCAACTGGAAGATTCCCGGCGAACAGTCCGGATCGGATGGCTTCCACACGCTGACCCTGCATCGCTCGCTGATGGAAGGCGGGATCATGGGCGGCACGCCGGAGTCGATCTATGACAATGCGCCGGGCATGTACGGCGTCGATCTTTCCGTTCCGCAAGGTCACACGCTGCGCTGCCTTGAAGCGGCGCAGACCTTCAAGATGTTCGCCGACGTCAGCTTTGAAGGCAAGTCGACGGAAGAACGCCTGAACCTGTTGCCGCCTCCGGGCATCACCAAGGAACTGATCCCGCAACTGTTCAAGAATCTGTCGGAAGATCAGGTCAGCCAGCTTGCGAACATCCCTCCCCAGGTCGGTGGCATGTTCCCGAATATCCTGATCGCGTTCATCTTCGCGCCTCGCATGGATGGTGGCGCGTCGGGCGCGCTGTCGCTACACACCTATGTGCCCAAGGGGCCGGACAAGGTGGAATTCGTGAACTTCATCTTCGCGGAAAAGGACGCGCCGGAAGATGTGAAGCGCGACATGCTGCAGAACGCCATCTGGTCGACCGGCACATCGGGAACGATCGAGCAGGATGATGCCGATACATGGCCGCAGATCATGCGTAATTCGCGCGGTCACATGAGCAAGTCCATCACCCTCAAATATCAGGCGCTCCATGGCCATGAACGTCCAGAAGGCTGGGTCGGCGGCGGGGATCTCTACCCCGGCTTCACCAAGGACGATACGCAATGGGCCTGGTGGATGGCCTATTACAACCTGATGGCCGACGCCTGAGCCGCGCGAAAGAGAGGATCATATCTATGGTGAACTACGCGACCGCCGCCATCGACAAGACTAGCGTCATGCGCGGCCTGGTGTCCACCAAGCGCGTGCCGCTGGGGTCGGAAGTCTATAACCGCCTGCTCGAAACCCTCTATGACGAGGCCGCCGCGCTCGACGAACGCCGTTTCGACGACTGGGTCGCCTATCTGGAAAAGGATCTGAGCTACACCGCGCCTCTGCGCCTCACCCGCAACGGCCCCAACAAGGACCGGGACGTGGTGCGGACGATGAAGCATTTCGACGAAAATTACGGATCGATCCTGATGCGGACCGGCCGCCTGTCGAAAAGCGCCTGGGCTGAAGATCCGCCATCGCGCACTCGCCGCTTCGTCACCAATGTCCGCATCGCCGAAAGCGAGACGGCCGGGGAATATGAAGTGGTGAGCTACCTCTATGTGGAGCGCAGCCGCATGGACAATCCGGAAAATGAGACGATCAGCGCTGAACGCCGCGACATCTGGCGGCTGGTCGATGGCGCATACAAGCTGGCAAGCCGGGAAATCATCGTCGACCAGTCTACAATCGGCATGTCCAACTTCGCCATCTTCCTCTGATCGGAGCCAGCATTCGGTGACGGGAACCCCGCATATCGTGGTCGTCGGTAGCGGCCTTGCCGGATATGGCGTCCTGCGCGAGCTTCGCAAGCTTGCGCCGGACGCCCGGCTGACGCTCGTCACACAGGATGATGGGCATTTCTATTCCAAGCCTGCGCTGTCGACCGCGCTTGCCAAGGGCAAGGTCGCCGAAACGCTCATCACCACACCGGCTGAGAAAATGGCGGCGCAGCTGAAGCTCGACCTGCGGGCCGGGCGCATTGTCGAAGCCATTGATCCGCAGGACAAGGCCGTTCTGACCACCGGCGGGCCGATCTTCTACGACAAGCTGGTGCTCGCATTGGGTGCCGATCCGGTCCGTCCGCCGATTGACGGCGACGCCGCGCATCGTGCGCTCGCGGTCAACAATCTCGATAATTATCGCGAATTTCGGGAAGCGCTGCCTGATAGCGCCCGCGTGCTCGTCATGGGCGGCGGGCTTGTCGGCACCGAATTTGCCAACGACCTTTCGGCAAGCGGTTATCAGCCGGTGGTCGTCGACATGCTCGGCCACCCCCTGGCCCAGCTCGTACCGCCGGGCGTCGGCGACATGATTCGCGATGCGCTTTTGGAAAAGGGCGTGGAGTGGCATCTGGGCCGCAAGGTCCTCGCCATCCACAAGAGCGAAAGTGGTATCCGGGCCGAACTTGACAATGGCATGGCGATCGATGCCGCGGCGGTTCTTTCTGCTGTTGGCCTGCGTCCGCACATCCAGTTGGCGCAGGACGCGGGACTGGAAGTCGCGCGAGGCATCAAGGTCGATCAGACCGGCCGCACCAGTGATCCCGACATCTATGCGATCGGCGATTGCGCGGAATATCCACAGGGGCTGGCCGCCTATGTGACGCCGATCATGGCAGCAGCACGCGCCATCGCACCCAGCGCGCTCGGCACGCCGACGGATATTCGCTTCCCGCCACTTTCCGTGCAGGTCAAAACCACGGCCTATCCCGTCGTCTTGCTGCCCGCGCCGATGGGCGTGGAAGGCCAGTGGCAGGAAATCGCCAACGACGAGCGCGGCATCAAATATCACTATCTGGATGCAGCGGGGGCCATCCGCGGCTATGTTTTCACGAAGGATTATTGCCAGGAACGCATGGACATGGATCGTGCGCTGAGCGAACAGATGACAGGAGTAGCTGCGTGACAGGTTTGGTGCAGGACAAGGTTGCAATCGTCACCGGCGGAGCCAAGGGTCTGGGCCATGGCATTTCCCGCTGTCTTGCCCAGGCAGGCGCGAACCTGCTCATCACCGGCCGGGATGGCTCCGCTGCTGAAGCCGTCGCGGCGGAAATCACGAAAACATCCGGCGTCCGCGCCGTGGGCATGTCCGCTGACATGGGCGTCAAGTCCGAAGTCGAAGCGATGATCGACCGCGCCGTCAGCGAATTTGGCGGACTAGACATCCTCGTCAACAATGCATCGCAGCTTTCACCCAATATTCTGCTTGAACAGAAGACGGACGATATGCTCCAGCGGACGTTGGAAATCGGCACCTGGGGCAGCTGGTGGGCCATGCGCGCCGCCTTCCCTCACATGAAAGCGCGCGGCGGTGGCTCGATCGTCAATTTCTATTCGATCGACGCGCAGACCGGCGCCTGGCTTCATGCCGATTATAATATGAACAAGGGTGCGATCCTCGGCCTTACCCGCAGCGCGGCGGTCGAATGGGGCCGGTTCAACATCCGCACGAACGCCATCGCGCCCACAGGCATGGGTCAGGTTTTCTCGGAACTTGCCGAAAATGTGCCCGGCTTCCTTGAGATGGCGACCGCCAGCAATCCCCTCAAGCGCGCGGGCGATCCGGAAAAGGACATCGGCCCCGTCGTTCTCTTCCTTGCGTCGGAAATGTCCCGCTTCGTGAATGGGGAACTCATCAATGTGGATGGCGGCCAGCATTTGCCCGGCTATGTGAGTGTGCCGCACAATCTCGCGGAGATGGAAGCCCAGACATGAAGTTGATGCCGCACACCGACTGGAGCGAAATCGTCGCCACCGATCAGTCTGGCAGCGTCCAGAAGATCATGGACGGCACCTTGCGCGCGATCAGCAGCATGGGGACGCGCCGCCTGTCGATGAGCGACATCAGCGAAAGCAGCGGCGTCTCACGGGGCACGCTCTACCGCTACTTCGCCTCCAAGGAGGAAGTGCTGGCTGCTGTCAGCGAATATATTTGCAGCAGTTTCGAAAAAGGCATTGTGGAATCGGGCGAAGGCATAGCCGATCCGATCGAACGCTTTCGCGCGGTGATGGGCTTTTACGGCCGTTTCACGATCGAACGCTCGCCCGAAGGGATTTTCGAGGTCGAACCGGCGTTTCACCTCAATTTCCTGCGGTGCCATTTCAGCCGGCACAAGGCCGCCGTCCAGCTTGCGCTCAATCCGGTGCTCGATTATTTCGAGATGCTTACGGGCAGTCGGATCAACCGTGACGTCTTCTGCGACACGATGGTCCGTCTGCAACTGAGCACCCTCATCATTCCCGCTACACCTGAATGGCTAGCGATCTGGAACAGCGCGCCTGATCGCTTGTGCGAATGGGCGTTGCAAATCGCCGGCCACCATGCTGAACATAAGAAAGGATGAACTGATGGCTACTGCCCCCAAGGCGGATTCTGAAATCCAGTGCGGCTTCGCCGAAAAGGCGGTCGCCGACGCGATGGTGGAGAAGGCTCGCGGTTTTCGCGAGTTCCTGCAAAGCGAAGCGCCCCAAGGCGAAAAGCGGCGCAATCCCACCCCCGCCGTGGACAAGATGCTGAAGGAGGAAGGTTTCCTCCGCATGCTCCTGCCGCAGCGTCTGGGCGGCATGGGCATGTCGACGACGGATTTCTGCCGCGTGCAGATGGAAATTGCCAAGGGCGACCCTGCCATCAGCTGGGTCATCCAGATTATCAACGGGACAAGCTGGATCACCAGCCTTGCGCCCGACGGCGTGCAGGACGCCGTATTCGGCCAAGGTCCGCAGCCGGTCTGCGGCGCTTACAACCCGCCCGGCAAAGCCCGCAAGGTCGATGGCGGCTGGATCATCAACGGCAAATGGCCCTATATGTCCGGCTCGCGCCAGTCGACCTGGGCGCAGCAGGGCGTGGTGCTGGAAGGCTATGACGGCCCCGTCGTTCCTGGCATCAGCATGTGCTATCTGCCGATGGACAGCATGACCATCGAAGACACATGGTTCGTGTCCGGCATGCAAGGCACTGGTTCCGACACGGCCATCGCCAAGGACGTTTTCATCCCTGACGCGCAGATGGTGTTGATGGACGAACGCGCCGGACAGATCGATCGGACCAAGCGTAATTTCGGCGCTCCTTCCGACCTGCTGCCCGCCGTGCCAGTCGTCCGCACCACCGGCATTGCCCAGTTGATCGGCGCGGTCGATGCGATGCTGGAAATCGTCACCGCCGAATCTCCCAAGAAGCCGGTGCTGACAACCATCATCGGCCCACGCACCAGCTCGGGCGCCTATATGCGCGATCTGGGCGAGGCTGCAGCGATGATCGATACCGCCAAGCTGATCCTGTTCGACCTTACCGCCAAACTGGATCGCGTCGGTCTGGGCGAGGAATTCACGCTCGCGGAAAAGGCCAAGCAGCGGGCGGGCGGCGCGCAGATGATCGAACTCGTCCATAGCGCCAGCGAATCGCTGATGTTCCAGGCCGGTTCCTCTGGCTTTGCTCTGGACAAGCCGATCAACCGCTACTGGCGCGATATTTCGATGGCGCTGCGGCATATTCAGAATATTCCGACCATCGGCTATGAAATCTATGGCCGCAACCTGACCGGGGCCGACCCGATCTCGCCTCCGGGCGCTTATTGAGGTCAACATTCCATAGTTGAAGCAGGGCTGCCCGGTCGAAAGAGCGCGCAGCCCTCTTCACTTCTGCGGCCCAGCCGCACCCATCATATTCACAGGGGTATGACATGCGCGCCGCACTGATCGACACCGATGGCCGCTTTTCCCTCGCCGATCATCCCGAACCCGTCGCTGAGCCCGGCCACCGCATTGTCGAGGTTTCGGCGGCCGGAATTGGCCCCACCGACCTCATGCGCGCGAAGGGGTTTTTCGGTCCTGTCAGCGCACCCTATGTTCCGGGTGGCGAAGGCGTCGGACGGCTCGATGACGGACAGCGCGTCTATTTCGGGCATAGCAAAGCGCCCTTTGGCGCCATCGCGGAACGCACGCTCGTGCCGGAGGAAGAAATCTGGCCAGCGCCCGATGGCCTGTCTGACGACCAGTTGATCGCTCTTGCCATCTCCGGCACCGGCGCACTGATCCCGCTCGAAGAAGCCAGGATAGCGAAGGACGAGTCCGTCCTCATCCTAGGCGCAACCGGTCCGGTGGGCCAAATAGGCGCGCAGGTCGCCCGGCTACTGGGCGCAGGTCGCGTCGTCGCTGCGGCGCGCAACCGTGACAGGCTTCAGGCCATGCAGGCCGCCGGTCACGCGGACGCCATCGCCATATTGGGTGAAGGGGACGATGAGGCCGCACTGAAAGCCGTTGCGGAAGGCGGCTATGATGTCGTGCTCGACATTATCTATGGTCCTCCGGCCGAAGCGGCGATGCGCGCCACCCGTCCCGGCGCGCGGATGATGAGCATAGGCGTTCAGGCAGGGCCCACGGTGACGCTTTCCCTGCGCGATCTCGTTTTCCGCAGTCATGTCGGCGTCGGCACCGGGCAACGACCGGCGAACGAGCGCCGCGCGGCTTATGACCGGCTGATCGATATGGCGATGACACGGGGGCTTACTGTCGACACCTGCCGCCATGCCTTTGCCGACGCGGCCAAAGCCTGGTCCGCGCAGGCGGGCAGCCCGCATGGCAAGATCGTCATCACCCGCTGATATCATGGGCATCCCGGCCTATATCGACCCGACCGTCCGCATGTTCGGTGATGTGCGGCTGGGCGACGATTGCAGCTTGTGGCCCTATGCCGTCATCCGCAGCGAGCGGGCGCATGTGTCGATCGGACGATGCGCCAGCGTGCAGGATCATGCCATGGTTCATATCGGTTGGGACGATCCCACCATTGTCGGCGACTATTGCACCATAGGCCATCGCGCTGTCGTTCACGGCTGCACCATAGAACCGGCCAGCCTGATCGGCGTGGGCGCGACCATCATGGAAGGCTGCATCATAGGACGCGGCTCGATCGTCGCCGGGCACAGCTTTCTGCCGCCGGGCAGCGTGATCCCGCCTCATTCGCTCGTCATGGGCACGCCGGGCCGCGTGGTGCGCCGCATAGACAAGCTGCGCGCGAACATCGTCGATGCCCTTCTCTATCGCGACAATGGGCGAGCCTATGCCATGGGCGCTCATCGGATATGGGAACAATCCGACATGGCAAAGCTGGGGGAAGAGGCTGAAGCAATCCTTGCGCGCGAAGCGATAGGCTGGAATGACCACGGCATCGCCGATTCCACCGATAAGTAAGGGAGCGACCATGCCCGACACGCCTGTCTTTACCGAAACCACCATGCTGGACCTGCTGTTCCGCGAAGCCCGCACCCATAATGCATGGAGCGATCGACCCGTCACGGATCAGACTGTCCGAACCCTCTACGACCTCGCAAAATGGGGGCCGACCACCGCGAACAGCAATCCGGGCCGTTTCGTCTTCATTCGCTCAGCCGCCGGCAAAGCGCGGCTGAAACCTCATCTGAGTGCCGGCAATGTGGACAAGGTGATGCAGGCGCCCTGCACCGTGATTATCGCCGGCGACACGCGCTTTTACGAGTTCTACGACAAGCTGTTCCCATCGCGCGACATGCGTAGCACGTTCGAGGGCAAGGATGCGATGATCGCGGACACGGTAGCGCGATCATCCACGCTTCAGGGTGCCTATCTCATCATGGCTGCCCGCGCGATCGGCCTCGATTGCGGTCCCATGTCGGGCTTCGATCAGGCAGGCACCGACGCCGAATTCTTTCCCGATGGCCGGTGGAAGAGCAACTTCCTGTGCAATATCGGCTATGGCGATCCGGCTGGGCTCTATCCCCGCAATCCCCGGCTCGATTTCGAAGAGGCCTGCCTCGACCTCTAGGCAAGTTGCCGGGGCGGTTGTCGCGAAACGACCGCCCCGGCCGTCAAGTCATTCCGGCGCGTAACAATAAGCGCAGAATTTATTGCCCAAGCTGTCGCGCACATAAGCGCCATAAGCGTTCGGCGCGAAAGTCCGCAATCCCGGAGGCCCCTCGCATGACCCGCCATTGGCCAGCGCGGCGGCATGGAAACCGTCCACGGCCGCGCGCGACGGAGCGACAAGGCCGATGGTGCCGCCATTGGCATAGGTGGCTTCCCCACCGTTGGCCGGCTTCGTCACCATCACCGCAGGCTGCTCGACGCCCCATACGGACATGGCTTCGCCATCGAAAAGCCGCTTCATACCCAGCGGGCCCAGAACTGCATCATAAAAGCCGCGCGACTGCTCAATATCGTTGGTGCCGACCGACACATGTGTGAAAACGCTCATTTTCTCTCCCTATATTCAAGATGCGGGCGTCCAGACCAATGGCAGTTCGACTGGCTGGATCATCCCCAGATGGCATTGCACCTGATGGTCCGGCGCGATGCGGAAGTCGGGAATGCGCGCCAGAAATTCCTCCATCGCGATTCGCAGTTCGCGCCGCGCAAGATGCATACCAACACAGGTATGAATCCCGAAACCAAATCCCACATGGCGCGGCCGCCGGTCGAGCCTAACCTCAGCGGGCGCATCGAATTCGGCCGGATCACGCCCGGCCAACGTGGTTGACATCGCCACCCTGTCGCCGGGCATGAAGCGGATGCCCGCCACCTGCGTCTCCTTCTTGCAGGTGCGGAAGGTCGTCACAGCGCCATAGGCCCGCATCAGTTCATCAATGGCATGGGGGATTTCCGACGGATTGGCCCGCAGGAACGCCTGATCCTCCGGGTGGCTGCCCAGATGCCGGAACTGAAGCCCCATATTGGTCGAAACCGTATCCAACCCACCGATGAACAGATTGAACATGAAGCCCAACAGTTCATCCTGGGTCAGCGATCGGCCGTCGATCTTCCCCTGCACGCCAAAGCTGATGAGGTCGTTGCGCGGATTGGCACGCCGGTCCTCGATCTCGCTCCCCAGATAATCAAGCACGCTGCGCGTCGCTTCCGCGATCTTGGACAGGTCGTGATTGTGGAGCAGATTCATTTCCCACTCCATGAACTCACCGACCCGGTCGAACGGCAGGCCCATCAGTTCCATGAACACCTTGATGGGAAATTCAAAGGCGAACTCGCTCATGAACTCGCACTGGCCGCGCGCCGCGAAGGCATCGATATACTCAACCGCATATTGCCGGATATTGTCCTCCAGCGCCGCCATCGCCTTCGGCGTGAAGGCCGGGTTGACCATCTGGCGAAAGGGGCCATGGGCCGGGGGGTCGAGTTCCGCCGGGGAATTGATCCAGTTCCCGCCCACAAGCTTGGAAAATGGCGAGAAATCGGTCGAGGAAAAATGCTCGGTGTCGAGATAGATTGCGCGAAGATGCGCCATCCTGCGCGGCACCCAGGCGGCGGTCCCGCCGGGATAGGCATGGGTGGCATAGATGATGTCCGGCCCTTCATGCACCTTCATCGTCAGGTCGTCGAACGGATCCTTTGTTGTCGTCATACCGAAGATGAAAGGAAAATCCTTACTCACCAGTGCAGGCGGCACATGATCTGGGATTGGCTGCTCCGGAAATTTCATCGCTCTCACTCTCCTCGAATTTCTGGCCCGCGTTTCGGGCCTTGAAACTTGGGTGGACACTGATAAGCGATCCACCCAAGCGCACCTGTCTTTCAGAAGGATCGCGGCAGGCCCAGACTCTCTGCGATGCCGTTGCGAACCATCTCATTGGTAATGGGTCCGATGCGCCACAGGCGGCTGTCGCGCCAGTAACGCTGCATGTCGGTTTCCGCCGAATAGCCCATGCCCCCCAGGATCTGGATACCCAGGTCCGCCGCCGCATTGGCATTTTCCGACGCCATCAGCTTGAGCATATTGGCTTCCACGCCAACATTCTCGCCCTTCGCCTGCTTGTCGGCGCAATAATGCAACATCAGTTCCGTGGTCTTCTGCATGGTCGCAATGTCGGCGACATAATGCTGCAAGCTCTGGAAGCGTCCGATAATTCCGCCAAAGGCCTTGCGCTGCTGCATATAATCGAGCGCATCTTCCAGCACCCCGTCGATAACGCCCAGACAGAAGGCCCCGACCATGATACGCTCGTTATTGAGCGTGGGCAGCAACATATACCAGGCCTTGTCCGGTTCCCCCAGGACATTCTCGTCCGGGACGAAGGCGTCCTCAAAATGGATCGAGCAGCTTCCCATCGACCGCATGCCCAGCTTGGCCAGCGGCGTGATCTTGACGCCTTCGGTCTTGGTCGGCACCCAAAAGAGGGTCAGACCCTGATGCTTCTTCTCGACCGTCTTGTCGCTGCGCGCGATCACGAGGAGATAGTCGGCCACATGCGCGGAGGAAGACCATATCTTCTCGCCATTGATTTTCCATCCACCATCGACTCGCTCGGCCGTCGTGGCCATCGCGCCCAGCAGATCAGTGCCGCCGCCCGGCTCGGTAAAGGCGATCGCCGCCTTGAGCTGCCCCGTCGCGATCAGGGGCAGATATTTCGCCTTTTGTTCGGCCGAACCATATAGGCCGATGGATTTGGAGCCCGCAAAGCTGGTGATACCCCAAATCCATGCCAGCCCGCCCAGCGAACGGGCCAGTTCCCGCGCCAGCAGCATCTGCATGACGACATCGCCGCCCTGCCCGTCATATTCCTCGGAAATGCCGACGCCGTGGAAACCCGCTTCGGTGAATTTGTCCCACAGCGCGAAGGGATAATTATGCTCGTCCTTTTCCAACAGGCGCGCCCATTCCTTGGGCACTTCATTATCGACCCAGCGCCGCACCACGTCGCGGAAGGAACGATATTCCTCGGGTAGTTCAAAATCCATTGTCAGTCCTTTGGGTGTTGATCTTGTTCGTCGCGAGCGGCGGGTTCGATGTCGCACAGAGCGACCAGACGCGATGACATCCGGTCAAGGCAGGCCAGCACGCCGTCCGGGTCTCCCGCCTTGAATGCCTGCAATATCGCCTCATGCTGGCTGAGGCCGCTTTCGGAGAGCGTCGCAAGGCCGTGAAGGAAAATGAAACGCGCAATCAGTCCGCGCCGGTCCAGCGTCGAGCGCAATAATTCGCGACTTTTCGAGGCTCTGATGAAAATACTGTGAAAATCCAGGCCTGCCATTATCGCAGCCATATATTCGCCCGTTTCCACCGCCACCCGATAGCGCGCGATGGCGCGCTCCAGCGCCGTCACATCCGCCGTATCGACCCGGGGCATCCCCCAAATATAGCCCAGACGCCACAATTCCCCCTGCACACGGACAAGGTCGCGGGTCATCTCCATGTCGATGGGGGTCGCCCGCTTCAGCCGATGGGCCTCGATTTCAACCAGCCCTTCCGACGCCAGCGTGCCCAGCGCCTCCCGGATCGGCGTCGCGCTAACATTCAGATCCTGTGCCAGCGCGGTTTCCCGCAGCAGCGCGCCCGGCGGAATGACGCCGGACACGATCCGTGACCGCAGCACAGCGGCCACGGCCTGTCGCCGGGTCGCGGGCGAACGGAATGTGCCAGCGGAATCCTGCATGTCCATATCGGACACCCAAAACATGTCAGTCATTATATTCTGCGATTCCATATTCTATAGAATGTTGAAAACCTCGTCCCGTCGCCCCTCTCCAAGGATAGGGTGCCCTATGCTGGAGCTGTTATAGTGCGGCGGCATGAAATGCCCCAGATGCAGAACGCCACAGGAAGGTTATGGCACGTGGTGCCCCGCATGCGGCCATTCCGGCGGAAACGTCCGCCGCGCGATGCTGTGGACGATCGTGCCCACCGCCATGATCGCGGTCATACTTCTCGCGCGCATCGCCTATGCCGAAATCACGCGTCAAGGCAGCAGCCGCAATTCCTATAGCAACAGCATCGAAATCCAAAATGCGACAGGCCGAAGCGCAGCTTTCGCAAAGCTCATGCACGACGCGGGGCAGCAATGCGCGCGCACATCAAAAGCCCTGTTCAGGGGTGATATCGGCACCAATGCAGCCTGGGCACTGCGATGTGAGGATAGCGGCGACTGGCTCGTCCTGATCGCTTCCAATGGCGCAACTCGGATCGCCAGTTGCGGACCGCTGGAAAAGGCCGGAACGCCCTGCTGGACCCGGCTGTAAGGCACCCTTCATTATTGAAAATGCGGTGATTTTGCCGCATGGGCCACCCGGCCTCGTTCATCCATGAGGCAAGACAGAAGCATCGTCATTTGACGGGAGGATCAACCTGAAAGTGGCGCGCTTCAGGAAATGCAACCCTCATCGCCCGGCCGCCACCAGTCCAGGCCCGGCGCCGCTTCCATTATCACGCTCCATGCACGCGCAACCGCCTGTTCAAGGGCATCCGGCTTCACCTGAAGCCCTGTGAAAGTGCGCTCGATCATCTCGTCAATATAGGCACGCGGTGCGACGGATCGGAGCAGCAAGCGCCGCCGCCCCTCAATCGTCATGCCAACGATCAGGTCCACCGCCACGTCGAGCGAACGAAACACCATCTGTCCGCCAGACCGCGCTGTGGCCAACGCGTCGCGCACGATCAGGTCGAACATGCTCGCCCGCGCGAAATAATCGACATAGTCCACGCGGCAAGTGAAACCACCCCAGCGCGGATCATGCCAGGCCCGCACCATCGCCATGATGGAGCCGCCGACCGCCCGAACCAGCGGCGCTTCCCCATCATCGAACAACCTGCGGAAATCGGCGATCATATCCGCCGTCATCCGCTCGCCCAGTTCATTCACCGCCGCGTCGAGGGATTCGAAATATTTGTAGAAGCTGCCGCGCGACACATCCGCCGCACGGATCACATCGTCGATCACCAGACTGCCACTGCCCTGCCCCGGCTGATACAGGTCAAGCACGGCTTCAAGCAGCCGCTCGCGCATCCGCGCGCGCCTGATCGCCGCCGCGGCCGTGCGCGGATCGACAGCAGGGGAAACAGGCGCGGCGCTGGTCATCGGCTCCTATTGCATCGGGTGGAAATAACGCGCAAGCAGACTGCCATCCTCTCCGAATATATAATGTTCGATGCTGTGCACGCGGACGGGTTGCCCTTCATATTCGCCTTCGTTGCGGACATAGATCACCGCTTCGTTGCCGCTCACCTTCACATCCTCGACGATCAGCTTCCATCCGACATATTGGCGGCATAGCGCCTCCAGCTTGTCCCATCCTTCCTGCACGGGTCCGGTGGCGGGATCCTGCACCTTGAAGCCGCCCGGCGCGATGGCGCGGAACGCCGCCATGAAATCGTCGATGCGGCCTTCGCTGAACAAACCGGCCTGGGTCTTGAGGAATGTCGCCATTTCCTGTGCGGTGGGTAGTGCCATGATTCTTCCTTCTCCTGTTATTTCGGTTCAGCCCATGCCGGGGCTGGCTGAATGTCCGGCAGCAGGGCGATATTGGACGGCAGCCCCATGATCGCCCGCCCGTAAAGCTCCAGCGAAAGCTGCCCGTTCAGCGCATTATGGCGGGTGCCGACGCTCAGGTCGCGCCACAACCGCTGCAAGGGACTGGAAAGGGCAAAGGCCCCCGGCCCGGCGACATCCATCAGCCGGTTGCCCGCCGTACGGAGCAATTCCATGGCATAGCCGCAATCGGCCTGAGCCTGCGCTTTGTCATAGCCGGTCAATACGCGCTGCTGCGCCGTCTCGTCCAGCATGGCGGCGGCACGACGTACATGCAACCAGGCCGAATCGATCTCCATGGCCGCGCGTCCGGCCGCGCCGATCAGAGCCTCCGACCCGCTTTGCCCGGCATAGTGCCAGCCCACCACCTGTCGTCTGGGCATTGCCTGAACGACGCCCTCCAGCAAAGCGGTTGCTGCGCCCAGCATCGGCGCCAGCACGCCTAGCGGGAACAGCGGTTCCATCGGCCAGCGGTCGCGCGGCTCTAGCCCTTCCATGGTCAGCAACGCCTCCGCCGACGGCTTGCGTGCCGTCCATAGGATGAGTTCCTCAGGCACGAACAAGTCCTGCGCGACAATCATGTTGCTGCCAGACCCGGCCATGCCCGCGACATGCCAGTTATCCTCTATCGAACAGGCCACATCGCGCAGATCGAGGAACGCCATGACCGGTTCAGCCCCACCATCCGTCTCAACCATAACGCCGTTCAGCGCCCAGGCGGCATGAAGGCATCCCGATCCATAGCCCCAGCGGCCCGACACGCGATAGCCGCCCGGCGCCGCAACCGCTTTGCCCGATGGCGCGGACGCGCTGCAAAACAGCTCGTCCCCAGTTCGGAATAGCCTTTCCGTCATGACGGGAGGCAGCGCGAGCGCCGTGCCGGTAATCCCCGACAACAGGCCATAGGCCCAGGCAGTGCCGACGCAGCCTTTGCCCAGTTCTGCCACGGTCTCGATATGGGTCGTCAACCTGTGCCCCGGCCCGCCTACGCGCTTGGGGGCCGTGATATGGAACAGGCCGGATGCCCGCAGCGCCTCCATCACCGGCGGGACGATCCGCCGTTCCCGCTCGCAAGCCTCGGCATGATCTTGCAGCAACGCCTCAATGACGCCGCCACGTCCACCGGATCGGCGACAAAGGCCACTTGGCCATTATCGGCCCCGCGCATTTCCGCTATTTCCAACCCCATCAGAATCGCCTTTCCCGCCTGCTCCTCAATTAAATGACATTTTTGTCATTATATGGCAACGGCAATTCTCATCACCCCGCTTCGTTTCGAATTTTTCCGGCCCTTCCTCCCGATAGGCTGTGGAAAGACACTCGTCTTCTAGGGTCCGCTTAAATCGCTGTCAGGGCCGATACGGCCAGCAATATGAGAGGACTTCCACCGATGCGTAAAATCGACCTTCCGTCTTTCGACCGCGCGGCCTTCGCGGAGAAATACGGCCCCTGGGCCATCATCGCGGGCGCATCCGAAGGCACTGGCGCCTGCTATGCCGAACAGCTTGCCGCCATGGGCATCCATCTGGTGCTGGTCTCTCGTCGGCAGGAAGCCCTCGATACCCTGGGCCAGCGCCTGGCCACCGAACATGGCATTGAATATCGCGCCATCGTCGCGGACCTGACAGAAAAGGGAGCGGGCACGCGCCTGGTCGAAGCAACGGCCGATCTCGACATTGGCCTCTATATTTCCAATGCAGGCGCCGACGGCGCGGGCAATAGTTTCTTAGGTGCGCCTGTCGACCGCTCGCTGCGCCTGCTCACCATGAATGCCGCCAATGTGCTGGAGGCGACCCATGGCTTCGGCAATCGCTTCCTGAAGCGCGGCAAGGGCGGCATCGTCGTCATGTCATCCGGCGCAGGCCTTGGCGGACAGCCTTGGCTGGTCATGTATTCCGCGACCAAGGCCTTCGAACTCAATTTCGTCGAATCGCTCTGGGCGGAACTGGATGGGCAGAATGTGGACATCGTCGGCATTGCCGCACCGATCATGGACACGCCGACCCTACGCCGCGCGACCGAGGGGCTGGGAATGGATTATTCCATGGCCTATGATCCTGCTGATGTCTGCGCTCTTGCCCTCGCCAGCCTGGGCAAGGAACCGCTGGTGATCGTTCCCGACGGTCCGGATGAGGAAAAAATCCCGCAGATCCAGGCCGATCGCAAGACGCGCCTCGTCGCGCTGGCCGAATGGGGCAAAGCCTATACCGCCGCTGCAAACGGCTGACCGGCAGGCATAAGGGGAATAGGAATGACGGATCAGGTCGACGTCGTCGTCATCGGCGCAGGACATAATGGCATGGCTGCCGCCGGCTATCTGGCGCGGGCAGGCAAGAAGGTGGTCGTGGTCGAACGGCTGGCCAAGGTCGGCGGAATGACCAGCTCGGGCTATATGATTCCCGAAGCGCCCGAACATATGGTGACGCCCTGCGCGGTCGAACTGCTGTTCGCACGCAAGTCCGGCATCATCGAGGACTTCGATCTGCACAAATATGGCCTCCGCACCGTCGATCCTGATCCGACCTATGCCTATCTGCATCCCGATGGCAGCTCCATCGCGCTATTCTACGACTATCACCGCACGGCTGAGGATATTGCGCGCATCAACCGCAATGACGGCAAGGCCTATCTTGAGTTCATGAAGACGCTGAACGTCATGATGGATATCGGTTTTCCGCTCATGATGGCCGAACCGGGCCGCCCGGACGTCAAGAACCTCTCCAAGATGATCGGGAGCGCCGTCCGCAATGTCCGCCTGAAGGACGAACTGATCGCCATGTCGAAAGCGACAGCTGACCAGATCGCCTGCGAGCGGTTCGAGCATCCCGCGACCATCGCGCTGCTGCTCGGCATTGCGGCAGGTGCCGGCCCCGTGGACGACGACGGCAATGCCGCCGCCTACATGATCTTCGCCGTTACCCATAAATATGGCACCGGCAAGCCAATCGGCAGCCTGCAATCCTTCTCCGACTCGCTCGCGCGCAGCATCGAGGCTTCGGGCGCGACGATCGAACTCAACGCCCCCGTTGCCGAAATCATCGTCGATGACGGCGCGGCAAAGGGCGTGCGGCTGGAAGATGGCCGGGTCATCCGCTCCAAGATGGTGATCGCCACCTGCGACCCTCGCACGGCGATGCGCCTAACCACGCCCGGCGGCGTGCCACGCACCCTGATGCAGCGGATCGAACATGCGCCAGCGAACCGCTCGAACGCCGCGCCGTTTCTCGCCAACATCGCCATGTCGGGTCCGCTCACCCTTAAAAAACATCAGGACATGCGTCATGATGATGCCGATCTCAATAAAGCGGTCGGCCTGATCGGCACGCCGGAGGAAGTGCGCGAAGCCTTTGCCATGGCGCGGCGCGGCGACATTCCCGACCGGCATGCGGTGTCGCTCACTCCGCTTTCCAATTCCGATCCGACGCAGGCGCCTCCGGGCGGATCGCTCGCCTATATCTACCTGCCGGGCATGGCCGTGGATGCGCGGGAAGGCTGGTCGCCTGCGCTCAAGGACAAGACCATGTCCTCGATCATCAAGCATCTCGGGGAATTTTACGATGGCCTGGACACCGAAGTCGGCCGCTTCGTCGAAACCGCGCGGGAACGGGAAAAGCGCCTTAATGTCACCAATGGCTGCGTGACTCATATCGACTTCGGCGCGCTGCGTTCGGGCGTTCATCGCCCGGCGACGGGCTTTGGCGGCCCTAAGCCGCCTTTCCCCGGCTTTCTGATCGGCGGCGCGGGCGCGCATCCGGGCGGCGGCGTATCGGGCATTGCCGGACGGATCGCAGCCAACCGGGCTCTGCGCGAACTCAAGAAAATCAAATAAGGATTTCCTGCATGTCGAATGTGCCAAATCCGGTGGGCATCCCCGCCCAGTTGGAAGACGTGACGGCGCAATGGCTGACACAGATCATGCAGCCACGTTATCCCGGCATAGTCGTCGAAGGAATGGAGGAGGTGTTTCTCCGTAACAGCCACACCACCAAATATCAGGTGAAGCTGACCCTGAACGACGTCGGCAAGGCGGCTGGCATTCCTGAGAATGTCTGCCTGAAGGCCAATTGGGCACAATTCGACAGCCAGGGCATTTGCCGCCTGGAAGCCCGTTTCTATGAGGATTTCCGCCGCCACGTCGCCTTTCCCGCGCCGCGATCCTATTTCGAGGCGTGGGATCCGCGCCCCGACAGCGGTCAGGGCCTTGTCATGATGGAGGATCTTTCCATCGAGGGTGGCCATTTCGGGATCAGCACGGATCATATGGGCGTGGAGGAAGCAGCCCGCGCGGTCGGGAGTCTTGCCCGCATTCATGGCGCCTTTTGGGACAGTCCCGTGCTACATGCGGCTGACTGGCTCCCCGTCTCCATGGCGACGCCGGTAGACACGGAACAGTTGACCATGATGTTCGGTTTTGCCGAACAGAATCATGCGAAGCCCGACTATCAGGCTTTCCTGCCCGAATGGATCAAGGGCGACATTTCACGCCTGCATACCGTCTATAACGCATTGATCGATTTCGCGCAGACGAAGGAACAGGGACCGTGGTGTCTGGTTCATGGCGACAGTCATCAGGGCAACAGCTATGTCCGCCCGGACGGCGAACGCGTGTGGCTCGACTGGCAACTTGTCCGCAAGGGCCGCCCAATTCGCGACTTCACCTATTTCGTGCTGGGCGCCCTTACCATTGAGGAACGGCGCGCCAATGATCGGGAATTGTTGCGCCATTATCGCCGCTGCCTCGTCGAAACAGGGGCACTCAATGTGCCCGACGACGACACGCTCTGGGAATATTATCGCCGCTGGCCCCCCTATGCGATGCAGGCCTGGTTGGCGAACATGGACGAATGGGGCCAGAAAGGCGCACATATCGTGGAACGTATCTTCGTCGCGGGTGAGGATCTCGGCACGGTCGCGGCTTTGGGCGTTCATTTTTAACGCGGGAGAACAGATGAATGACTGCCGCCATCACGCCTTTTCGCGTCGCCATTCCGCAGGAGGCTCTGGACGATCTGCGTCACCGGTTGAGCCGTAACCGATGGCCCGAAGCGCAGACGGTCGCCGATTGGAGTCAGGGCGTTCCGCTGGGAACATTGCGTGATCTATGCGCTTATTGGGCGGCAGGCTATGATTGGCAACGTTGCGAGGCGGCGCTCAATGCCCTGCCCCAGTTCACCACCCTCATAGACGACCTTTCCATCCACTTCATCCACGTCCGCAGTTCCCGGCCGGATGCTCTGCCGCTGATCCTCACCCATGGCTGGCCGGGATCGGTGCTGGAGTTCATGAAGGTGATCGGACCGCTCACCGATCCCGCCGCCTATGGCGCGCCCGACGCACAGGCCTTCCATGTCGTCATCCCTTCGTTGCCGGGTTATGGCTTTTCGGACAAGCCCAGGACGACTGGCTGGGGCGTCGAAAAAATTGCCGATGCCTGGATTCAACTCATGCGCCGTTTGGGTTATGCCCGTTTCGTCGCGCAAGGCGGCGACTGGGGCGCTGCCGTCACGACCGCAATCGCCATGGCGGCACCGCCCGAGTGCATCGGCGTCCATCTCAACATGCCGCTCGTTTTCCCTGTGGAAAGCGACTTTGCCGACCTGACCCCTGCCGAAGCGAAAACGGTCGAGCGGATGAAATATTATCAGGATCACGACTCCGCCTATGCCAAGCTGCAAGGCACCCGCCCCCAGACGCTGGGCTATGGGCTGTCGGATTCGCCGGTCGGTCAGGCAGCATGGATCTACGAAAAATTCCAGGCATGGACCGACAATCGGGGGGCGGCGGAGGATGCCCTGACACGCGACGAGATGCTGGACGTGATCAGCCTCTACTGGTTGACCAACAGCGGCGCTTCATCGGCGCGGCTATATTGGGAAAGCGCCAATGCGTTTCAGGCGCGGCAACTGGACCTGCCCGTCGGCGTGAGCATTTTCGCGGAGGAGATCTTTCGCCCCTCCCGCCGTTGGGCGGAACGTATTTATACCCGCCTGGTTCACTGGAACGAACTGGATGCGGGCGGCCATTTCGCTGCCTTCGAGCAGCCGACGCTTTTCGTGCAGGAATTGCGTGCCTGCTTCAAATTGATGGCCGACTAACCGTCACCCGATCGACCTACCGGCCGGCAGGCTCGATTCCCGTTGCGACGGCCGAAAATCACCTTCGCATTTCAGCCGAAAGGCATGCTGGACGACTGCATCCATGCAGATTGACGGCAAAGACATGAGAGAGGACATCCCGTCATGAGCGAGCCTGCCACCGTCCCCGTTTCGGTCATCGACCGCAATTTGGTCCCTCGTCCCTATCCTGCCCGCACCACCCCTCTGCCGCATGGCCGGTTCACTCCGGATGCTCAATGGCTGGGATCGCTGATGGCGTATAAATATCCCGGCGTGGAAGCGAAATCCATGGAAGTCGTGCAATTGTTCGACAGCCACACGACGAAATTGCGCGTTGCCGTGGATTGGAATGAGGCCGGGTTGGCCGCCGGCCTACCCCGCAATCTCTGCATCAAGTCGAACTGGTCGGGCATGTTCAGCGACGTGGACATCCACGCCCTTGAAGCGCGCTTCTATCATTTCCTGACAGACAAGCTCAGCGCGAACACCGCCACCTGCTATTATGCGGACTGGGATGATGACGGTTCGGCCCATGGCGTCATTGTGCTGGAAGATCTCATCGATCGCGGCGGGGAATTCGGCCATTCCACCCAACATGCCGGTATCGACGGCGTCGCAAGCGCGCTCGCCGATCTGGCGAAGCTGCATGCGGGCCTGTGGGACAGTCCCCTGATCACAGCCGAAGCTGCGCCCTGGCTGCCCACGTCGATGCATGTTCCGGTCGATCATGACCAAGTCCGCATCATGTGGCATTGGATCGGCGAAAATCTGAAAGATCCCAATTTCCGTGCCATCGCACCCAAACATTATCTGGACGACGCACGGCGCGTCGAGCGGGCCTATGATCGGCTGGTCGCGTTCGAGCGGGCGTTCGATGCCCCCTATTGCATCATCCTGGGGGATTGCCATCAGGGCAACACCTATATTCTGCCCAATGGCGAACGCATGTGGGTCGACTGGCAATTGGGTCGGCGCGGGCGGCCTTGGCGCGACCTTACTTATTTCACGGTCGGTTCGCTGACGATCGAGGAACGCCGCCACCATCACCGCGACCTGATCGCCCATTATCGCGACTGCCTGATCCGGGAAGGCGCAACCAACGTCATCGACCTCGGCACCATCTGGAATGAGCAGATTCCGCGCTGGGTGATGTATGGCATTCAGGCATGGGTAGCGAATATGGACCATTGGGGCCAGAATGGGCTGCCTATGAACGAACGCTTCTTCGCTGCCGGCGAAGACCTCGACAGCTGGAAATTGCTCGGAGAATGAGCCGACGATGGCAAAGGCTGGGAGCATCGCAGCCTGAGTGCATTGATGACGCGGAGAAAATTTTCGCCTGTAACGCACGGCGCAATTGACGGGCCGATCCCAAACAAGTGCCGGTCGAACGGCACAGCACGAGAGGAATTATCGCCATGGCCATGAACCATCCCACATCCACGGACGGCATCACGCCGGATTACATCAATCAGCTGCTGGCCACGACCGTGCCGAATGCCGCAGTCACCGCCGTGCGCGTGACCGACGCCAAGACTTATGGCGAACAAATGGTGTCGACCGCCGGGCGTGTCTCCATCGAAGTCGATTATGCCAGCGGCACACCCAGTGATCTCCCAACGCGGCTCGTGCTCAAGCTGACGCGGGCGGTCGATGAGATCATGGCGCCCTTTTATGCCAATGAGGTGGCCTTCTACAAAGGCATCCGGCCAGAGCTGGCGATCGAGGCGCCGCGCTGTTTCGGAGGAGATTTCAACGCGTCCACCACCCATTTCGGATTGTTGCTGGAAGACCTGACGATGCGGGGCGCGACCTTCCCCAACACGACGCAGCGGACCGGACAGGATGATGTCCGCATGTTGCTGGATCAGTTGGCGCGTCTCCATGCGGCATTCTGGGAATCGCCGCGTTTCGGTTCCGATCTCGCCTGGGTCGAAACCCATGTCGAAGGTGCGGTCGCAACGATGATGAACGAAATTGCCCCAGCCTATATCGCGCATGAGGTCGAAACCGAAAATTTCAAACGCGAACTGGTTCAGCGGCTACGCACCACGCCCGACAAGCTGTTGGCTGGCGTGCAGGCGGTGCAACGGCACCAATCCACCCTGCCTCAGACGCTGCTCCATGGCGACACTCATCTTGGCAACACCTATCGCTTGCCGGATGGAAAGGCTGGCCTGCTGGACTGGCAGTTGATGGTGCGCGGCTATGCGATGCATGATGTCAACTATATCGTCACGACCGGGCTATCCATCGCGGATCGTCGCGCGCATGAGCGCGATCTTGTCGCTTATTATCTGGACCGTCTTGGGCAGGAAGGCGTCGCCCGCCCTCCTGCTTTCGACAGCGCCTGGGAAGAATATCGGCGAACCCTGATATGGGGCGTCTACATCGGTTGGCTGACCACGCCAGTTGTTAACTATGGCTGGGAAATCAACGTGATGAACCATCTGCGGTTGACGACGGCCTATGAAGACCTCGAAACGGCGAAGCTCGTCGAAACCCTGTTATAGGGGGCGAGCCGTTACAACTGGTTGCTGCCCGCCGCTTCGAACAAGCGCTGGAAATCCACCATCGTTGGCTGATGCGCGGTAAAGCCGCCATCCACCGGGATCATTGCACCGTTGATGAAGCGGGATTCGTCCGCGGCCAGAAAGGCAACGACATTGGCGATATCGCGCGGACTGCCCAGTTCGGGATTGAGATGATGGTCGCGCAGCACGTCCTTCACCGCCTGGGGTGTCGTTTCGATGGCCGTCTCGCTGAGCACAAATCCGATAGCAATCACATTGGACCGGATGCCTTGCTTGCCATATTGCGTGGCCAGAAAACGGCTGAGATTGATCAGCGCCGCTTTCGACGCGCCATAGGCCGTCAGCGTCATTTCGCCCAGCAGGCCAAAGCCGGAAGCGGAGTGGATGAGCGATCCACCGCCGCCCTCGATCATGGCTGGCAACGCATGTTTGCATAGCAACATCGGCCCGCGCGCATTGACGGCGAAGGCCTTGTCCCATGCATCGGTCGCCAGATTGACGACATCCAGATCGCGGGCGCGCTGCTCGGTCGTCTGGTAAGCGGCATTATTGTGGATGATGTCGATCCGTCCATGCCGATGGGCGATACGCGCCACGGCTGCCGCAACGCTGTCCTCGTCCGTCAGATCGAATGCCTCTGCCTCGGCCCGCCCGCCCCTGGCACGCAATGATTCTGCTGCCGCTTCGACCCGATCGGCCAGAATGTCGGTCAGAATGACGGTCGCACCCCGCTCCAAAAGGACCGTAGCCACTTCCGTGCCGATGCCCTGACCCGCACCCGTAACGATAGCCACGCGGCCTTCCAGTGATCCCGCCATTCCATATTCTCCCATTTGCTCAATTAGCGCCGAGCTCCTGGCAACGAACACCTATAGGATGGTAGGGAATTGCCGTGCAAAACTACGGTGGATCAAAGCAATAGGCGCAGATTTTGTTACCATCCGGGTCCAGCAGATAGGCGCCATAGGCATGGGGCACGGCGCCGCGTGGACCGGGCGCGCCGGCATCGGTTCCTCCGGCTGCCAGCCCTGCCACATGAAAAAGATCCACGGCGCCGCGGTCAGGCGCCTTCAATCCCAGCGTCGCGCCATTGGACGACGTCGCCTGACCCAGCAGCGGACGCAGGATGAGCAGTTCAGGAACTCGTCTCCCATAGCCGATACCCTGATCCAGAAACGGGCCGAGATTCCCGATGCCCAATGGCGCGAGCACGGCATCATAGAAACGGGCCGATCGTTCCAGATCGTTGCTGCCAAGGCAGACATGCGTGAATATTCCCATCCAGCCTTCCTACATTTGCGCCCATCGTCGCGTCATCATCCTATGCGGAAGCAAGCCCTCAGACGTCCGGCAGTTCCAACTCACGGCGCTGCGATCCTCGCCTCCGCCGCATATTGATCCCATGCCGCCTGCATCGTTCGAACCTGTTCGGGATGCTCAGCCGCGACGTTTTTCTGTTCGGCGGGATCATCCTTCAGGTCGTAAAGCGCCCAGACGCCATCGCCGAAGGGTGGCGAAAGGCGCAACAGCTTCCACCGCCCCTGTCGAACGCTCCGCTGCCCATGCAATTCCATGGCAACCGCGTCTCCTTCACCATGTATCGCCGGGCTGCGATCAAGCAGATAGGGCAGCATGGAGCGACCCCGGACCGGAGCTACCTCCCGCTTATCCACCGACAACGTCGCATGGCCGCCCGCCGCTTCCAATATCGTGGGAGCGATGTCCATCACATTGCCATAGGCCGTGCCGATACGGCCTTGCCGCTTGAATCCGGCATAGCTGACGATCGCCGGAACCCGGGTTCCTCCTTCCGTCATCCAGCCCTTGTGCATCCGGGACGGCGCCATCGCCGCTTGGGCCCAATAGGGACCATACATCACGAATGAACTGGCTGATCCCAGATTGTCCAGCCGGTTGTCCGCTCTGGCAATATATTCCAGTTCGCCCGGCATAACGGAAAAAGTCTGCGGAACCTCACCCGCCGCGCCGTTGTCGGAACTGAAAATGAAAATCGTGTTGGAATATTGGCCGGTGGCGCGAAGATGCTGGACGAGCCGCCCGATATTTTCATCCATGCGCTCGACCATGGCGGCATAGATTTCCATCTTCCGCGCCTCGACCTGGCGCTGGGCTGCATCCAGCTTTCCCCACGCCCCCGCATCAGGACTCAATGGCGCGGGCGCGACATTGTCATCGACCAGGCCAAGCTTTTTCATCCGCTTCAGGCGCAGTTCCCGCAATTTGTCCCAGCCACCGTCATAGCGACCCTTATATTTCGCGATCAGTTCTGCCGGAGCCTGAAGCGGCGAATGAGGCGCTGTGAAGGCCAGATAGGCGAAAAAAGGCTTGTCCTTCGGCGCGGCGTCAATCTGACCTATCAATTTGCTGGTGAAATAATCGGATGAATAAAATTGCGCCGGAATGCCGGTCCGGACGCCATCCTCGCTATACCATGCCGCCGTTCCGGGGTGATCGTCCGGCCCAAACCCTCCCTTGCCGAAATGGTTATGCGCGCCCTGCAACAAGGCGAAGCTGTGTTCAAAACCGCGGGCATGAGGGTCTTGATCCGGGTCGAGGCCCAGATGCCATTTCCCCGCCATCAGCGTGCTATAGTCGGCCCCTCGCATCCGTTCCGCCAGCGTCGCGACCCGGGTGGTCAGATGCCCTTCATAGCCCCAACGTCCATCGGCCCTACCCGATTCCGCCATCGCGCCGACACCAGCCGTGTGATTGCCTGTCCCTGACAACAGCATCGACCGCGTCGGGGAACAGGTAGGCGAAGCATGAAAATCCGTGAGGCGAAGCCCGGCATGGGCGAGTTGATCGAGATTGGGTGTCGCTATCTCTCCGCCGAAAGCGCCAATGTCCGAAAAGCCAAGATCGTCGGCCAGAATGATAACGACATTGGGCCGGTCGACCTGCGGCCTTGATTTCAGCGGCTTGACAGGCGCACCGGCGACCAATGCGCCCGAAGTCAGCATCAACGCCCCGGCCAACAAGTTGAATTTCAACCTTCCGATCATTCCCTTCCCCTCTCGTCGCGATACATGTTTTCCGTCCATTGGCCGCGTTCGGGCTCTTCACCAGGATCGGCACCCCTGCCGATCGCATGGGTCGACAGACGTTCGAAAGCGGACGCGACGTGAAACATCTGCGGAAATTCCGGCACATGATCGCTATCGGTCATCTGAAGTTCCTCTCGCTCCCACTGCCTTGCACGGCGTGAACTGACCGATACCTAGATAAAGATAGGTTCAGCTATTTCCTGCGCGGCTCATCCAATGGCTTCATCAATGGGATGACAATCCATGAGCATCACGATTTTCCAACTCGACAGGTCTCGTTCCGAACGCGCCGTTTGGCTGATGGAGGAACTGGGCAGTCCTTATGACATTCGCTTCTATAAACGGCTGGAAACATTGGCGGCCGAACCTGCCTACAAGGCGCTGCACCCGATGCAGTCTTCCCCAGTGATCGAAGCCGATGGGCGGCGCATCGCCGAAAGCGGCGCGGTCATGGAATATCTCGCTACCACGCAGGGGAACGGCGCGCTTCACGCAAAGCCGGGCGACACCGACTATGTCGATTATCTGTTCTGGTTCCATTTCGCCGAGTCATCCCTGATGCCGGCGCTCGTGACAGAGATCATGGCCGAATTTGCAAACATTGCCCACAACCATCCGTCCCGTATCGCGGGCCGGGCCAGAGCCGCCCATTTCCTCGCGCTGGTCGACGACCAGTTATCGCGCACGCCCTTCATGGCTGGCGACAGATTCACGGCGGCCGACATCATGATGACTTTCCCCTTCACCACAACACGCCTGTTCATGTCCGTTGATGTGGAAGGGCATCCCAATATCGCCGCCTATGTCGAGCGGATGGCGGCGCGCCCGGCCTATCGCCAGATGCGCGCCATCGTCGACCGCACCCCGGCGACTTGAACGATCAACTCATCGCCAGCTTTTCCGTGCCGCCGGTGCGAACCCGATCCCCCATATGGGCACGGGCGCGCTCCTCTTCCGCCAGGCCTGCCGCCGTCGGATGCTGGACATCGTCCTTCGTAAGCCTTGGCGTCGCCCGGTCCCATTGCGTGATGCGCGCGCCATCGGGCGGGAGCATACCGCTCTTCTCCAGCATGGCGTCAGCACCGATCCAGGCCTTGCGTGCAGCTTCGCCGTCATTGATCCTGTAGATCGCGACATAGCGATAGTCGGGCGTCATCGGGATCATCTGCCCGAACGTCCGGAATTTCAGAAAAGCGGCGGATTTGATGCCGGGGCGCATGGCCGCTTCACGAAAATAGTTTTCCGCATACCATTGCCTGAAAGCATCATCTCCATCGGCGCCGGGGTTCAGTTCCTCCAGGATGACGCCACCTGCATGGACCAGCTCGGGGTCATTGTCCTGAAAGAGCAGCGGATAATAATGGAAATCATATAGCAGGCTGTCATCAATCGCATCCGACACCTGCATCCGCGATGTCAGCGCATTGTCCAGATGCTCGCGGCTGAAGCGGACCGGATCGAAGACATCGTAAAAGGCAAGATATTGCCAATCGAACCCTTCGGGCGGACAGGGCTGATCCGCAGCGAGCCGAAAACGCTGCGCGGTCACCGATCCCCGAAAACGCAGCGCGTCGCGGACATGGATGTTGGTGTACCAATCCTCCATGTCGGCCTCCCGGCCCGGAACGGCTTTGGTCAGCACGACCAGCACGGCATCTATCATCGCTTTTGCCTTTCCTCTCCTGATTTATGCTTTGATCAGCCCTGCGGTGGCGGCATGAAGCTGATAGGCGCACCCATCATCGCGCGATAGGATATGGGCTGTTTTCCGTCTGTGTCGCGGATGCCATATCGCTCACCCAGTTCCGCGCCGATCAAGGCCTTGCCTGAAAGAACGGCAAGGTCGGGATCTTCCGCGAGCCTGTCGAGGACAAGGCCGGAAAATTCCGGCGTTTCCCAATTGGGCAGGGATGCGCGCAACTCTTCAGGCATCATTTCCGGCGGCATGGTCCTGATGGCATCGGTCAGGATGAAACCTGGCCAGAAGGAGACCACCGACACGCCATGCGGCGCAAGATCCACAGCCATGTCCGCCGTCATCTTGTCAGTCCCGGCCTTGGCGGCGCCATAGGCAGCCCCGTGAAAATAGGACACCGCTCCATAGAAGGAAATGCTGGCGATCAGGCCCTTGCCAGCCGCTACCATCATCGGGGCGGCATAATAGGCCGCAACATAGCTGGAACGCAGCCCGATGGTGATCATGTCCGCCAGCTTCAGCGGTTTTTCCCAGAAACCACCCGGCGCGACCAGTTCGGGCCCATAAACGGCAGCAGCATTGTTGACGAGCAGGTCCAGCTTTCCGTCCGTCCGCTCGGCCAATTGTGCAAAGGCTCTTTCAACCGCGCCATCGTCATTATGGTCACATTCCAGGGCAAGACCCTTGCCGCCCGCACGCTCAATCTCAACCACGACCTCGGCCAGTTGCGCGCTGTCGCGTCCAGTGACCGCCACCATATTGCCACGCGCTGCCAGACCCCGCGCCATTCCGCGCCCCAGCCCTCGCGTGGCGCCCGTTACCAGCACAATTTTTTCGCTCATATCCTGCTCCTGTCCTTCATGCTGGCATCGCCGCGCAGGTCATGGACGTGACCTATCCGACGATCGGGGGCAACCCCAGTGCTTGATACTCCTTCAGGCCGATCGCGTCGCCGGCAGGACGACGTGACGCGCCGCTTCGCCCAATGCGGTCGGTCCGAACAATTGCATCCGCCGCCCCTCGATGGTCGCGAGCAACTGGATGATCGTGGCATCTTCCTGCGGTCCCGCGTCAATGATATGGGCTTCCAGCGCCTCGGCGGCATCCGCCCAGCGATCGAAACGGCGGCCAAGAAGCGCGGACACATCCGCCATGTTCCTTGCCACCATGTCCGCCCCATGATCGTCGGCCCTTTGCGCCCATTCGATCAGTTCGGCCACCTGCGTCTTGTGCGCCTCTGCCGCCTCTCCCGTTACAGGCAATGTCGCAAGCGTGTCCGCCAGCTTCGCCAGCAACGGCGCATTATCACCCGCGCGCTCCTCCAGCGGAGACAATTCAGGCAGTTTTATCCCCGTCAATTGAGACAGCGCCAGCAGGATGGAGCGACGCAGCGCAAGGTCGAACATGAGGTAGACCGAATGCGGATCGCCGGTGCAGGGCTGGCCCACGGTCCCCGTAAACTGCATTGTGCCCAGCAGCGAGAATTGCAGGACGTGGAAAACAACCGCATCATGATCGAGCGGTTCGCCCGTCGCCTCCTCATAATAGCGCACCAGTTCGGGCAGCGGCGCGCCCAGCGGTTCATAGCTGTTACGCATCCCCATGGTGGCGATGTCGACCAGCGGATCGCCTATCATCGAAAATTCGAAGTCGTAGAGCTGGGTCATCGCACCCTTGTCGACCAGATATTGCCCCGAATCGAACTGGATGAAGCTGGCGCGCTGGCGGTGGCGGGGCACGTTGCGGCGCAGCCAGCGGATCACGAATTCCAACAATGGCTCCGGCCGGCTCTTGGTCCGCCGATAATGCGGCATATAGGCTTCCAGGCCAACCAGCGCGATCGCCTCCGCCCCCTCGGGCAGATGCACGCCCGCGGCCACGAACGGATCGACTGGCAAACGGTGCATGGCGGCGACCGCCTGCATATAGACGCGGCCGATCGCGCTCTTGGTCGCGGCATCGAGCGCGGAAAAATCGCGCGTCCCCTCGATCGCCTCCATCACGATGCACGGCGGATCGGCAAGGTAGCCGTAAATTTCCGGCACCGGCAGCCCATGCTTGTGCAGCACATCGATGACGTCCGCTTCGCGCTTGAGATCGGGGAAGATGGAAACGTCACCGCCGCGATCGCCGCGCAGATGCAGGCGGCGCACTTCCCCCGCCTTTTCCACGTCGACAAACCAGGAAGGGCGCCAGCGGACAAGCCGCTCTAGTCCGACCACCTTGCCGCCTGTCAGTTCCTCGACAAAAGCGGTGATCCGGCCGACCGCCGCATCGTCATAATTATTGAGCGGAGCGGTATCCGTCACTGCCCGCCTTCTCCGGCTGAAAAGGCCTCCGCCACGGCGCGGGTGTCCATATATTCCTTGCCGGAAACGATCTGCCCATCCCGGATGATCAGCAGATTATGATAGTCGTTGCGATAAACGCGGTCGGGAAAGACCATCTCGCCACGGACTTCCACGGCCACCCGCTCACCTTCGGCAGTTATCCCGATGATTTCCGCCGTGCGTTTCTGCGCGACCAGCAATCCGCCCTTCACGCTGGCGATGAAATCAGCCCGGCTCATGTCCCCATGGCCCAATATCCACCAGCGGCAATCGGGATGCTGCAACGCCTCGATCGTTTCGACGTCCCCTTCCTCAACCGCCTGCATATAGCGGCGCGCCACTGCCTTGTTCGCTTCTGTATCGCCCATCAACCTTCTCCGTCATAATCCGTCCATTGCCGCCATGCCTGCGGCCTTGACAGTCGTCCCCGGTCTTTTGCAGGTGCAATGGCCGGTCCGAACCCTATCCATGGGTGGGTGGCGTTATCGCGTTCACTTCACACTCTCTCGCCACAAAAGTGGAGATATGGGGAGGGGAGAGCCGTGACTACCAAAAGCACGACCATGACGCTGTGCACCTATATGGGCGCCATAGCCGGCACGATGATGTTCGTCGGCATATGGCCGATCGCACATTTGTTTCCGCCTCTGGCCCCATCCATGCCCGTCGAGGAAGTCGCCGCTTATTATCGCAGCCATCAGACCGGCATATTGGTGGGCGCCATATTGATCGCTTCCTCCTCGGTGCTGTTCTTCCCCTTTCTGGCGGCGGTCGCCACCTTCATGAAGAAAATCGAAGGGCCGATTTCGCCTGTGACCTGGGCCTTCGTGATGGTCGTGGCCTTTGGCTTCGTGACCGTGTTCTTCGCTGGTCTGTTTTTCACGGCGGCGGCCTATAGGCCTGACCGGCCCGACGCGGTCATCGGGGCGCTGAGCGACATAGCCTTTCTTCTGTTCGTCATGCCCGCGGTGCCAGCCTTCGTGCAGAATTTGCTGACCGGCTTCGTCATATTGGGCGACCGCCGCGCAAAGCCCATCCTGCCGCGCTGGCTGGGCTATATGAACCTGTGGACCGGCGTTCTGCTGCTGCCCGGACTGGCGGTGGGCCTGTTCAAGACCGGGCCTTTCGCCTGGAACGGTGTTCTGGCCTTCTGGATGCCGGCTGTCGTGTTCGGCATCTGGTTCAACCTGATGATCTTCGCCATGCTCGGCGCGATCAAGCGCGACGCGCTGGGCGGCGAATAATGGCTGCGTCGCAAGCCGCCGCCGCCCGCTCCCGCGGCCATGTGCCCGGCGAAGAAGGCGTATGGGTGTTCATCGGCGGCGATCTTGTCGTCTTTGCCGTCTTCTTCATCACCTATGCCGTCGCGCGGCAGCAGGAACTGGCGCTATTCGAAAGCGCGCAAGCCCTGCTCAACCGCAATCTTGGCCTTCTCAACACCCTTTTGCTGTTGACCAGCAGCCTTTTCGTCGCCCAGTCCGTCGCAGCCGTGCGCCGGGGCGACAGCAAGGCACGTCCGCTGCTGTTGGCCGCGATCCTGCTCGGCAGCGGCTTTGTCATCGTCAAGATATTCGAATATTCCGCGAAGATCGCTGAAGGCTTCACGCTCAACAGCAACAGCTTTTCGATCTATTATTACATGTTTACCGGCATCCATCTGGTGCATGTGCTGATCGGCCTCGGCGTGCTGTGTTTCGCGCTTTCACGCTTCGACCGGAACGGGAAGATGCCGGGCGGCGTCGCATTGATTGAGGGCAGCGGCGCCTTCTGGCATTTGGTCGATCTGCTGTGGATCATCCTCTTCGCTCTGCTTTACCTGCTGTAGGGACATCGTTTCATGGCCATCTGGCGCAACCGCATCACTCTGATCTGGGCGATTCTGGTCGCCGCAACCTTTTTGTCTTTCGAAACGATGACGCTAGCCTCTCTTATTCACGACGCTCGGTTTCGGGCCCGCTCTGGGCATTTGCTGCGGCTGGCTGTATTGCGCGGACGACCGGCATCGCTGGCGTTTGTTTCACCGCATTCGGATTGATGGGCTTTTCGGGTTGAAGGGCTGGGCTCGGAGTTCTGCGGCGCTGCCGCATGGGCTACGTCGGCGCAGGCTTCAGCCGGAGAACGAGGGCGCGGAACAGGTCGGCATCCGGACAGGCGGAAGCGAAGGCAATGCGGATGCGGCTAGCACTTTCTACGACGCGCGCAGCGACCTTGAGCAGCCGCAGGCGCAAGGTGGTAAACTCCGCGCTTGCCAGAGCAGCGGTCCTGGGCATCGCCTGCTGGATGCGCCATAGCAGCCAGTATGCGGCAGTGTGCAGTATCAGGCGCATCTGATTGGCATTGGCCGAGCGGCACGAGGTTCGGTCGCTGGCGAGCTGGGACTTGTGGCGCTTGATCAGGTTCTCGGCCTGACCACGCGCGCAGTAGAGCGTGTCGTAGATGTGCTCGGCCGATCCTGTTGCCAACGAGGTGACGACATAGCGGATGTCCATGCCCAGCGTGCTGGCCTCGATCCGTGCAACGACGCGACGCTGGCACTTCCAGGTCTTTGCCCCATAGCGGGTCTCGGCATAGTTGCGCAGGACGGGACACTGACGCTGGGCGCGCTTGACCGCGCAGGCATCGGCGACCGCAACAATGGCGGGATCGGCGCGCAGCGCTGAATTGGTGGGCAGGCCGAACACGTAATCGACGCGGGCCGCATCGCAGTAGGCCATGACCTCGGGTCGACCATAGTGCCCGTCGCCGCGGATAGTGATGTGGGTATCGGGCCAATTACGGCGCAGGTGACGCACCAGGCGTCGGATGTGCCCCGCCGCCTCCTTTCCAGAAGGCGTCTTGCCTGTGCGCAGCAGCATGGCCACCGGCCTGCCGGTCGCGGTGTCGTAGATATGGATCGGTAGGAAGCAGCGCTCCCCATGATGCCCGTTCCAGAACGAGAGCTGTTGATAGCCATGCACGACGTCGCACGTGTCGTCGATATCCAGCGTGACCGCTGTCGGAGGGGCGGGATAGCTGGCGCAGTAGATGTCGATCATCGCGGCCATCATGCTGGCCAGTTCGCGCGTAGTCGGTGCATTTTCCCACCGGCTCATCGTCGGTTGGCTGGCCAGCCCCGCGCCCGATTCCGGCAGCTTGCCGAGCGCCAGGCGGAAGCCTGGATCGTCGCGCAGAGCATCGAGATCATCGGCATCCTCATAGCCGCACGCAATCGCGAACACACGGGCACGCAGAATGTCATCCAGGCGATGGATCACCCGCGCTGGATCGCGCGGATCGGCAATACAAGCCGCCAGGCGCTGGCAAATCCCCATCGCGCGCTCGGCCTGTGCAAGCAGTAGAACACCGCCATCCGAGGTAAGCCGGCCACCGTCGAACGCAGCTGTGATTTTCTTGCGGCCGACTGCTGGGAATCCAAATGAGCTTGCGATATCATCGTTCATGGCGGGTGTGGCCCGTGGCATTTTCTGCCCTGCGGCAGGTTCGGCTTAGACACCCAGTTCCTAATTCAGATCAGAGGCTTACGCCACTCCCGCCAACCCTTCAGGACACTTTTGGTGAATAAGGCGGGCTAGGCAATGCCTTTCTTCTTCGCTCCCTTATCCTCGTCATCGCCTTCGCGAAGGTATTGCTGGTCGGACGCGAGTTCATGGAGTTGCGGCATGCACCGCCCCTGCTGCTGTGGCTGTTCCAGCTTTGGGCGGTCGTCACCTGCGTGGTTCTGATCGTCCTCTTCCACGCATGATCCAGGACCGGCATCAGCCCGGATATATAGGCGCGGTCGAGGGCAAGGCTTGCTCCGCGACAGAAGGAATTGGGCGCGTTGCCAGCCCCGAGATGTGCTGATCTTACAGAAATCCGTGCTGCATAGCGACCTTGGCAAGGGCAGCCCTAGTTGCACCCGCCTGCCACTCCATACTCAAACCATGCGCGAATTCTGCGAGCGCATATAAAATGGCGGGACATGCGGCCATGTCCCGCCCTATCGAAAGACGATCAGGCCGGAACTTCCGTCCCGCCCGCCGCAGCTTCATCTATCCCCATCTTGCGGGTAAGGTCCGCCATGTCGAGATATTCACGCCAACGCGAAATCAGTCCGGCCTCGTCAAACTCGTAGATCGCGACCATCTGGTGTGGACATGGACGCCCCATGATGATGGCGGTGTCGGAACGCTCCTGCATGACCATCCGGTCGTTCGAGACGATGTTCACCTCATTACATTTATTGTTGGTGGCAAAAGCCATTTGTCGCTCGATTTCCGCCCGAAGAGCCGCCTTGCCCTTCACGACCGGACCGCCGGGCACCCAAAGCTGCCATTCGGCGTCCTCTGCCATCATCGACAGGATCTTCTCGACATCGGGCCTGCTCTCATCGCTGCCATCGCCCCAGGCGTCGCAAAATGCCCGCACCTTGTTCTCGATCTCAATGCCCATCAGCATTTCCTTTTCATATTTCCATCGGAATATGGATTATGCGTTCACCCCCGGGACAAGGCCCGCGTTACGCCAATGAACGGCACCGTGCAGCTCTGCCCGCCATCGACCGGATAAAGCATCCCGTTGACGTAACGGGATTCGTCCGAAGCCAGGAAAAGCGCCATGGCGGCGATATCTTCCGGCTCCCCGATAAAGGGGGTGTTCAACACTTCCAGGAACAGCCGGTCCATCTCCGGCGTAGACCATTGTATCTTGGATGGCGTCTGCGTCGGCCCCGGCAGGATCGCATTACTGCGGATGCCTTGCTTACCATAAGTGGCTGCAATCGCCTGGACGAACCAGTTGAGCGCGGCCTTCGACGATCCATAGCTATAGGCAGTGATATCGCCGCCCAAGGAACTGCCGGAAGATGTCGAAATGATAGACCCCGCCCCGCGTTCCAGCATGTGCGGAATGGCGAGCTTGCTCGCCAGAACGGCACCCAGAACGTTCACCCGCAAATTTGCCAGGAAGATGTCGGGATCGAACGCCAGGAAATCCATGTCGCGCATGGCATGGTCCTGATTGACGTAAAGCGCGTTGTTGAACAGCACATCGATACGACCGAAATCGGCAACAGTCTGGCCGATCATGCGTTCAAGGTCAGCATGTTCACCGACATCGACAGTCATGGCTCGCGCCGTTCCTCCCGCATCGGCAATAGCCTGCGCCGTTCCCTCGGACGCTTCGGCGCGAATGTCCGCGACGATCACCGTGGCGCCCTCCCGCGCGAACATCATCGCGCTGGCCCGTCCGATGCCGCTTCCACTGCCGGTGATGATGCAAATCTTGTCTGCCAGGCGGCCCATTCCTGCTTCCTCTTTCCATTACGATTGGTTGCCGGTGCCATGGACCGGATACAGACAAAGGCAGCGCACGATCGGTCCGCTGGAACCTGTCTTGTGGAAGGAGGATCGTTTTCCGCCCTATCCACGCCCCGGCGCTAGCACTCAATAGATGGACCGACGCGCCACGCTCAGGGCCTCATGACGGGGATCTGGCGCGCCGACTTAAAATCGCCGGCCATTAAGCCGCGCACAGTCAGCTGGTCAGCAGACGGGATAGATGCGGCCTCCGCCACGATCGCTCCATGTAGGGCGTGCGCCCGCCCCCAGCTTGCAATGGCAGGGCTCTCCATCTTTTACTTCGATGGCCTCTCATGACGCATTTCGCGTTTTAGGCCTGCTTTCGGATCGACATGATTACGATGTAGGACAGGCTGCGTTTGGGATCGGCCTCGATACGCGCGGCCAGACGCTGCGTCAGATTATCCAGCAGCGTTTCGCGATCGCGGGAAGCATCGATACGCGCGAAGAAGTTGGGACCGTTGGCGGCTCGCATCATGTTCGCCCATTGCCGCCCCAGTTCAGCCGCATCGCCGGTCTGCTGGAAAGCCTCCCAATAGGGGTCGGGAGCCGGGATCGCCGCAAGATGGTCCAGCACCAGATCAGGCACCAATCCCGTCTCGAACGGCATCGCCAACTGGTCCACCGAGCGGCCGGCCGAGGGCGATGTCATCCTGAGAGTTTCAGCGCTGCTCAGCAGTCCTTCCTGCTCCATATCCATGATAGACTGCCAGAAATTGCCCGCCATCCACTCAAATCCGTGGCCATCCGGCCCCCGGCCCAGGAACTGGCAGACCAGTCGTCCGCCTGGCCGCAATTCGGCCGAGCGCGCGTTCAGGAAACGAAGCCAGTCTTCGGCCAGCACGGCGTCGACAGCGGCTCGCGCCTCGACCGACTGGCTGTAAACCGCCCAGCCATGGTCGGTAACGTCGACCGGGCTATGGCTCATCCAGTGCAACGCGTTGGACGACCAGCCGATATCCACGCTGCCAGGCGGCAGGATCATGTCGAAATAGGATCGGCCGACCGCCGAAGGAAAGACACCCTCGCGCCCCTGAAGATAGCTGGTGGGGTCATCCGCCAGCAGGCCGAATAACGACGTAAAGTCATTGGAAGGCAGGTCCGTATGCACGACCTGCACCACCCGCTCCGCATCGTTTGAGCGAATGAGATCAATGGCCGTCGCCATCGGCGCCATCGAATTGCGCCCCTGCGACGCGCCATAATCGGCGATGGTGACGGCGCGACCGGAATCGGCGTCGATAGCCCGCGCCGCATCTTCCAGCAGAGGCAGCGCCGATTGCAGATTAGCGTGTTGAAGACCCGAGTGGCGATTGTAAAGCCCGTCCCCAGCCATGGCCGCGACCGCGGACGAAGTGGGATCAACCATAGAATGTCTCCGCAATGCGCTGGGTATAAATGACGCTCTTTTCAGGCGACAAACCGTAATGGGGAATAACCGGTGTGATCGCATCGGCCAGCGCCGCGCGGCGCATGACCCGATCCCGCACTTCATCGGCGGTTCCGATCACCGCGATGCTTTCCACCATGTCATCGGTGCAGGCCGCCGTCATCCCCGCCATATCGCCTTGCGCGAAAGCGGCCTGAATCGCCGCGGCTTCCGCGCCAAAGCCGATTTCCTCGAAATAGCGCATATATTGCGGTGACTGGCTGTAATAGGCAACGGTCCCTCGGCAATCGTCGATGGCTTCGCGCCGATCGTTCGAAATTACGGTGAAGATCGAAATATTGAGCGAGAAATCCTTGCGCGCTCGCCCGGACCGCTCCAGCCCCGCCTTCACATGCTGCGCTACTTCGCGCTCTATCCACGCATCGTTCCACAAAGGATGCCCCAATAGCCCGTCGGCGATTTCTGCCGCCTGCGCGCAGGCTTTCTGGAACACGGCGGGCAGAATGATCGGAATATCGCCACGCACCGGCTTATGCAGCAGGCGGAAATGCGACAGGTCGAGGCGATGATATTCGCCCGCCAGTTCGGTCAGTTCACCCGTATGCCCTTTCGCCACGATAGCGCGGATCATGCCGACAATCTCGCGCATATGGGCGAGAGGCTTGCCATAGGCGCTGCCGAACGATCCCTCGATCTGGCTCTGCGCGCTCGATCCTAGCCCCAGCACTACCCGGCCATTGCTGATCAGGTCGAGGTCAATCGCGCTGCATGCCGTTTCCAGCGGACTACGCACAAAGGCCAGCGCGATGCCGGTGCCCAGCTTGATCCGCTGCGTGGCAGGGGCGACCGCAGCGAGGGTCGAAAAGGGCGCGCCGAACATCTGGGGTGCCCATATGCCTTCCACCCCCGCCGCTTCATATCCCTGCGCCAGCGCGGAAAGCTCTTGCCCCGGCATGGGGACGATCTGCGCCCAAACAGCCTTGCGATCCGTCATTTTCTTCCCCCCTCAAAAGCTGTTGGTGTCGAAATAATCGCGCCACGCGACGATATGCGGGCCATCCATTTCCATGGCGCCCATCACCCTCAGCGCCAGCATTTCCTGCCCATCCGGTCCATAGAATATATCGCTGCGCTCGGTCAGAACGACATTGCCCGCCACCGCCGCATGATGCACGACGAACTCCCCCCGCTCGAAGGGAAACCGGGCCAGGAAACCTTCTACGAACTGATTGGCCTGATCGATTCCGACGGTCGTCGCAACGCCGACATTTTCCCAGCGCGTCTGCGCCGTGAACCGGCGCTGCATGGCTGTCAGCATATCTTCGCGCGAGCCGCTGCTCTCCCGGAAAAACGTCAGCGCTTCTTCCAATGGACCCGGCATATCACTCCCCTGCTTTCATTTGGCTTCATCCTCCATGGCGCGACGCGGCGCGTTTCTGCCCTGCCGAAAGATAGCGGCTGCCCTTGATGGCGGGTCTTAAGCCCGGCCCGCGCCCAAGCTGGCGGCGGTGAAATCACGCCTTCATCGAAACAAATATGACGCGCATGATCTCGTCCCAGAATGCGGCGTCATCTTCTTCCCCCAGCGTGCCCTGTGCCACGCGTTGACCGGCATAGACCGCAGCCTGAAGGAGATAGAGGACGGCCAGCGTATAACGCTGGCGAAACAGATGATCGTCCAGATGCAGGCAGTTCTGGCGCAGGAGCAGGTTGAGTTGCCGGGTCGTGGCCGGTTGCCTTTCCTCGACGAACAGGGGGCTTTCGGGATCGGCCAGAACGAGCTGGAGAATCAACTTGGCGAAGGTCGCACGGCGCTGTCCGTGAAAGGCTTCCAGGACAGGGCGCAGCAGAGCGTCCAATATCTCCTTCATATCCCCTGGCAAGCGACCGTGACGGGCCAGCCAGTCGATCCGCGCCTGATCCGCCTCCGCCTGGCGAAGATCGTATATTGCCTCGATCAGCTTCTGCTTGGAGCCGAAATGATGATAGATCGCCGAATTATTTGCCTGATGGGCCCGGCGCAGGATTTCCCGGATAGAGGTGCCTTCCAGGCCGCGTTCGGCCACCAGCTGTTCAGCTGCCAAAATGAGTTTCTGCGCGCCGGGAGAATAATCGTCGAAGGATGTCATGGCCTGTGCATAGGCGCGCTTCGGGTCGCGACCAACAACAGATGCCCGCAACGGATCAGCGCCGCCATGCCGCGCGTGGCCGAAAGGTCGCGCTGAAAACAGTATGTCCTTCTCATGAAAGCGAATGGAGCGGCAGAAAATCGGGCGCCTCCTATATTCCTGATTGATGCTTGGAGGAGTTTTGCATGAGTGCCGTTGACGAACTGATCGCCCTTGCCCAGTCGCCCGATCCATTCCGCAATGCGCCGGACAATCTGGCGGAACTGCAACTGGAGGCCGCGCGCGAGTGCTTCACGGAACGACGGCAGCAGATCCGGGTGCTCGACAAGCGCGCGCGTGAAGCCGGTATCGACAGCGTCGACAACTTTGCCGACCTCGTGCCCCTGCTCTTCGCTCACACCAACTACAAAAGCTATCCCGAGGCCTTTGTAGACAATGGCCAGTGGAAGCATATGAACATATGGCTCGGCACGCTCAGCAGCTATCCGACCGACAATATCGACGTTTCGGATGTCCGCGATATCGACGACTGGCTGGATCGCGCCAAGGCCGCGGGCCATCATGTTTTCGCGTCGAGCGGGACGTCGGGCAAATCCTCCTTCCTCGACCAGTCAACGCAGGATCGCGATCTTTCGCTCGCCGCATGCATCGCGGCGGCGGATCTTTCCACGCCCGCTTATGCTCCCGATAACGCGCGGTCGGTCTTCACGATGATGCCGCCGCGCGGCACGCACAAGATGATCGAATTTTGCAACGCGCATTTCCCCCGCTGGGCCGCGCCGGGCGAGTTTCATCGCCTGAGCGAAGACCCGATCCGCGCATTCGACGCCATGCGACCGGCGCAGCTCCGCCGCCTGCTGGCTGCGGGCAAGGTCGGTCCCGGCGAGATAGCAGCCTATGAAGCGGAGGTCGAAGCGCGCCAGGTCAAGCGGGCGGGCGAATTCGATGCTTGGATGGACCTGCTCGAAAGCCGCCGGGATCGCCCGCTCTACATCGGCGTCATGTATGGCGTCGCATGGCAAATCGTTCAGGCACTGCGCGCGCGCGGGGTCAAGGATGGAGATTTCCATCCCGACACGCTGATGAGCTTTGGTGGAGGCACCAAGGGCGCGGCCGTCCCGCCCGACTATAAGGAACAGATTATGGGCTTTTTCGGCGTGACGCCGGATCGCATCACCAGTTCCTATGCGATGGTGGAAATGAGCGGCTTCTGCGCCAAGATCCAGCCGACCGAATCCTATGCGATGCCGCCATGGATCATCCCCCTCATCCTCGACAAGCCAGGCGAAAAGCTGCTCGGCACGACCACGGATAGCGGCACGGTCGAAGGCCGCATGGCGTTTTTCGACATACTGGCCGACGGCCGCTGGGGCGGCGTCATTTCCGGGGACAAGGTGCAGGTCGAGTTCGGCTCCGGCCTTGAAGGGGTGAAGACCCCGGTGGTCCACGCGATCGCCCGTTACGCCGATCTGGAGGAAGGCGAGGATAAGCTCAGCTGCGCGGGGTCGATCGATTCCTATGTGCGTGGGTCCATCTCCTCACCCCAGTCCGTCGCGGCCTGAAGCACAGGAGGCAGACATGCTGCATGAAATCATCGCCGATAACGACAAACTGCTCGTTCCCCATGTGATCAAAGGCGTCGTCCAACTGGATGCCGCCGTCGAACATCGCTCGCGCGGCAGCGGCAGTTCGGTCATGACGCCATCGATCGACCTCGACTCGCTGATCTGGCCGCGCAGCGAGGCAGGCCCCGCTTTCAACACGCCGCTGGCGGAAATCGTGGATTTCCTCGTCGAAGTGGGCAAGGCGCTCGATTTCGACCGGAATATCTACCTGCAGGAAGCTGCCGCCTATAATCTGCGCTGCAACAATCTGGGCGCGCGCATCCTTGAAAATTGCTACCGCGATATCGCCTGGTTCTTCAAGCGCGAAGCGGTCGAGGCCGAAGCGGAACAATCGCTGGGATCGACCGATGTGCTCGATGGATGGGCGCGGCGCGACGTGCAGGGCGCGTCCTTCGACATCCGCGCCTTCCCGCCGCGCATGGTGCATGTGCTGGCCGGAAACGCGCCCATCGTGCCGCCGGTCACGATCGTCCGGGGCGCCATCAGCAAGGGCGTGCATCTGATGAAAATGCCGTCGAACGACATGTTCACGGCGACCGCCCTGTTGCGGACGATGGCTGACGTCGGCCCCAACCACCCCGTGACCCGCTCCTTTTCGGCAGCCTATTGGCGCGGCGGCGACGCCAGCATCGAAAATCACATCTTGCGCTCGCAATATTTCGACAAGCTGGCCGTCTGGGGCGGCGAAGCGGCGGTGCGCCACGCCATGAAATATGCCGCGCCGGGCTTTGAGATCATGTCCTTCGATCCCAAAGTGTCGATTTCGCTGATCGGCAGCGAAGCCTTTGACGGCACGCCGCTGGCGACCATCGCCGAACGAAGCGCCGCTGACATCATCGCCTTCAATCAGGATGCGTGCAGTTGCGCCCGCTTCCAGTTCATCGAAGGGTCGAGCGATCAGGTCGATGCCTATTGCGAGGCACTAGTCGAGGCGATGGGCAAGGATATTCGCTATGGCGCCGGCGTTGACGGTCCGTTGCCGCCCCCCATGCTGGTCGACGAACTGGACATGCTGAGCAATCTGGAGCCGGTCTATCGCGTGTTCGGCCAGCCCGATGGCCGGGGCATGGTCATCCGCTCCAGCGAGCCTGTGTCGTTCAACCCCGGCGGAAAGCTGGTCAATGTCGTCACGGTCGATCGCCTCGCCGACGCGATCCAGCATGTGACGGTGGCCACCCAATCGGTCGGCGTCTACCCGCAATCCCGCATTGCCGAGGTGCGCGACGGCCTTTCCTCGGCAGGTGCCCAGCGCATCGTCGGCCTTGGCAATATCAACAACGGAAAATTCGGCGGCCTGCCGCACGATGGGGGATGGCCGGTGCACAAGATGATGCATTGGGTCGTCACCGAAGCAGCGAAAGATTGAAAAGACCTATGACACAGACGAACACTCAGGCGCTGTCGCTCGATACCTATCGCCTGCTCGGCCGCTCGGGATTGCGGGTTTCGCCGCTGGCGCTGGGCACGATGACCTTTGGCGAGGAATGGGGCGCGGATGAGAAGGAATCGCGCCGGATATTCGATAGCTATGTGGATCAGGGCGGCAATTTCATCGATACGGCGGGATATTATGCCGATGGCGCATCGGAAACGCTGACCGGTAAATTCGCCGAGGCCAAGCGCGAACGGCTGGTCCTGTCGACCAAATACTCGCTGACCCGCTCGGTCGGAGATCCCAATGCCGCCGGCAACAGCCGCCGCAACATGGTGCAGACGGTCGAAACCAGCCTGAAGCGGCTGCGTACGGACCGGATCGACCTGTTCTTCCTGCATGTCTGGGACGACACCACGCCCACGGATGAAATTCTGCGCGCGTTCGACGATCTCGTAACGCAGGGCAAGATCCTGTATCTTGGCCTGTCGGACACGCCCGCCTGGCAGATGGCCCGGTTGCAGACCATGGCGGAGTTGCGTGGCTGGAGCCAGCTTGTGGCGCTGCAGGCTGAATATAATCTGATCGAACGCACGGCCGAGCGCGACCTGATCCCCGCCGCCAAGGCGCTGGGCATCGGCGTCATGCCATGGTCGCCACTGGCAAGCGGGATGCTGTCCGGCAAATATGCGACCGGCGGCAGCGCGCATGACAGCGAAGCGGGCGGTCGCGGCGCCATGTTGCAAGCGGCTGGCCGGGTCGATGCCCGCGTGGTGGCGATCGCTGATGCGGTGAAGGCGACCGCCGATGAAATGGGCGTGACCTCCGCGCAAGTGGCGATCGCATGGACCCTTGCCAATCCGGCGGTGGTGTCGCCGCTGGTGGGCGCGCGCACCATGCGGCAATATGAAGATAATATCGCCGCGCTCGGCATATCCCTCGATGCGGCGCAGTTGGAGCGCCTGGACGCGGCCAGCCGGACGCCGCTCGGCTTCCCGCACGATTTCCTCGCTTCGCCCTTCATTCGTCATGGATTGACCGGCGGCACCACCATCCAGCCGCGCGCTTAACTCCAGGTCTGGCGGAAACGCCTGACGGTCTGGAAAATATGGAACGCAAATGCTTGGAGCATGATCCGTCACATCGGACGGATCATGCTCCCATCATGCGGCGCGAACCAGTTTTCCGGGACGCGCGCCGGTATCGACCCCGTCCCGGCGGGTCACAATCCCGCTGACCATCGTGGCGCGATAGCCGGTCGCATGCTGCGCCAGACGGCGGCCTCCGCCGGGGAGGTCATAGACGACATGAGGGGCATGCAACCTGATCCCATCATGATCGATCACGTTGATATCCGCTTTCAGGCCGACCTTCACCCGCCCCCGGTCTCGCAGTCCGAGAAAATCGGCATTATCGGCGCTCAGCGCCTTCACGGCGGCGGGAATCGTCAGCCTCTCTCCCGCACGGTCGCGGGTCCAGTATGACAGCATCGTCGTCGGGTAACTGGCGTCGCAGATGATGCCATAATGCGCGCCGCCATCCCCAAGCCCCACTATGCTGTATGGATCGCGCATCATGGCAAGCGCCGGCTCCAGCGACCGTTCCGCATAGTTGGAAAAAGGCATCAGGATCAGCGCGTGGCCATCCTGTTCGAGCATCAGGTCATAAACCAGTTCCACCGGACTGACGCCGCGCTTGGCGGCCAGCGCGGCGATGCTCCCGTCCGGCGAAGGTTCATAATCAGGTTCTGCGCCCAGCGGATAGATATTGTCCCACGTCCGCAACAGGCGATGCAGCGGCGTCGGCGTCTCGTCCGGCTCCTCCGCGATCAGCCGCGCGCGAAAAGCGGGATCGCGCATGATCGCGACCTTTTCCGCCAACGGCCGCTCCGCAATCGCGCGATAGCTCGCACAATGACTGAAAGCGTTTGCGGATGTCGACAGGCCGCACATCGCCCCCATCGGCCTTGGGAAAACCTGCGCCAGCACTGGCGCCGCTCCGCTTCCATTATGCTGGGCAAGCGCATCCATGGTGCGCCGCCAACCCTGCGGATCGGTCGACCATTGGGCCAATGAATAGGTCACGGGGCGACCGGACTCATGGGCCATGCGCTTCATCAGATCGATGTCGCTTTCCCAATCGGCGGTATCGAGATTGGGGATCATCTGAAGCACGCCGCGCCCCGCTTCGCCCACGGATCGAGCAATCGCCGCCAGTTCGTCGCTCTCCGCCTGGAAAGACGGGATGAAGGCGCCGTCGCCGCGCCGGTGGACCAGCGAACGCGACGTGGCGAAACCCAGCGCGCCGGCCGCCATCCCTTCCTCGACAAGCTGCGTCATCCGGGCGATGTCCGCCGGGGTCGCCGGCTCGCGATCCAGACCGCGCTGCCCCATGGCGTAGACGCGCAACGGCGAATGCGGGATATAGGCGCCGACATCGGCATCCCAGGCCCGCGCTTCGAGTGAACGCAGATAATCCGGGAAACTTTCCCAGTTCCAGGGCAGGCCCTTCGCCATAACGGCTTCGGGGATGTCCTCCACCCCCTCCATGACATTGACGAGCGCCTCGCGATCCTCCGCCCGGCACGGCGCGAAGCCAACGCCGCAATTACCGATGACGACGGTGGTGACGCCATGCTCGGCGGAAGGGACAAGGCTGTCCGACCAGGTGACCTGCCCGTCATAATGGGTGTGGACATCGACGAAGCCCGGCGTAACCAGAAGCCCGCGCGCGTCAATCTCCTCCCTGCCCTGCCCCACGGCGGAACCGACGGCCGCGATGCGACCCTCGACAATGGCGATGTCCGCTTCGAACGGCTCGCCACCATCCCCATCGACTATCGTTCCGCCCCGGATCACCAGATCAGCGTCGGCCATGTCCATTCCTCTCGCTCAGCCTGCCAGCGCCGCCAGCATCTCGCCCGACGCCTGTTCCTCGGTCACCCATTTCACCATGCGGCGAACCGGCTCGATCGCGTCCTGCTTTTCCATATTATGCTGCATCGTCGCCGCGCCGCCCAGCGACACGATCCGCTGCGCGCCCTGGAAGGCCAGACGGTCGCGCAATTCATCCTTCAGGCTTTCGGGGAAAATGCCGATCGTCTGGGTATAGGCATTGACCGCGCTGACAGCCGTTTCCCTGCTGTCGATGGGCACGATATTGCCCACCCGGCAGGCGAGCGTGCGGGAAAAGTCGACCGGATAATCCTCCTGGCTGACGATCACCGCGCCCTCGTTGGTCCGGCCGCCGAAGATGCGATAATCCTCGTCATTGAGGCGGATACCGTCAATCTCTGCCTTGAGCGCACCGTCGAACGCCTTATGCGGCGTGCTCAGATGATCGGGCAGACGCTGGAGCGCGTCAAAGGTCATTTGCCCCAGCCGATTGGCGCGCTCCAGCCCGGCTTCATCCGTGCCGCTTTCGACATAGATGACGCGAGCAGACACACAGCCTTCCTGGTTCTGCGCGCCGATGTCGAGCGCCAGACGGCGCGCCACCTGATCCAGCGTCGCGTCATCGGCGAAGGCTTCGCGGCCGATGATCGTGCCCGACAGCTTGGGATCTTGCGTGATAAGGTCGATGCCCGGTTGCAGATAGCGGGTGATGTGCTTCACCGAATCGAACCCGCCCCAGGCCACGATCTTCTCGATCCCGCGCGGGTCGTAGATCGCCGATTCCACCTGCTCATCGCCGCCCTTCCAATAGGCGACGGAAACATGTTTGGAGAGCGGATGGTCGGGGTCCATCTCCACCATCGTGCGTACCAGCGCGGCAGCGGTCAGCGGATCGTTGGACGGCAGCTTGATGATCGCGTCGGACCGGGTCAGCGCATTGCGGATCACCGTCAGGATCGACACGATGGGCGCATTGCCCGCGATCACATGCACGGTCCGTGCGCCGAAGGCGCGGGTGCGGGCGGTCAGGCCCGGAAAGACGCTCGGCCCCTGATCCACCCAGCCTTCCAGATAGTCGATGCCGCAGGCCCGTTCCATCATGCGCCGCATTTCCGTCCGGTCAAAGCCAGCGCCGATATGCTGGAAATGAGTACGCAGGATGCTTTCCGACAGGCCGGAGGTCCGGCAAGACAGGCGAAACGCATCCTGCAAATGCCGGTTCTGTCCGAAATCCAGTCGCTGCCCCAGGGCAACGAGGAAATCGAGTATCTCGTCAAAGCTCAGCGCATAGAGATCCGCCATGGACGAAGGCGTTCTGAGCGGCAGGCGGGCGACATGTTTGCCTATGTCAGGCGCCGAAAAGCTGACGCCGCCCCGGCGGCCGCCATAGCTGATCTCTGCATCATCAATAATCTGGCCCCGGATGATGAGGGGAACGCGGAAATCGTCGGTCATGGTTCTTCTCACATCGACAGTTCGGCAAGGAATTCGAGCGCGCGGTCATGCGCTTCGGGCGCGCCGGCGCAGACGATGCGGTCATCGCCGCCCTCCTTCTCGCTATAGCGGCGCACCGGCGGAATGACGTGCGGCCCGGTGCGGCCACAGGCGCAGGGCTTTTCCCAGCCCGACAGCGTGATCTCATCGCCTGTCACCAGCCCGGCCCAATAGGTGTTGGGCATCAGGTCGAACGAAGCGAAGCGACCGGTCAGGCCATCCTTGCGCGGCAAGGGCTTGCCGGTTTCCGGATCCAGCAGGAACGGGATCTGGATCGGCGGGATGTGATAATGGCCGTGCTCGCACATCATCGACAGACCCATCTGTTCAGACGTGGCGTACATTTCATAGATGGTGTCGAAACCCAGAAACTCCAGCACCCGCTCGCGCCAGTCGTCGGGCAGTTCCTTGCCCTTCTTGCCGCCGCCAGTCAGCAGCACACTGCCTTTGCCAAAGACGTTCTTGAGGCCGCGCTTCAGCCCCTCTTCCGCCCAGTCGTAGAGGATCGCCCACATCGCCGTCACATAGACGTCGCGCCCGCCGAAGCGCCGCTGGGCCTCGCTGAAGAAATGCTTGAGATCGTCGGGCCGGCGGCGCTCCAGTTCCAGCAGAGCCTCCCGCCGTTCCAGCAGAACCGGCGGAATGTCGAGCATTCCCGCCTCGCCTCGTGCCTCCGCCGCACGCAACCGGCCTCCGAGCGAGGCGATATCCGCGCTGAAGCGGGCGTCCGGATAGAGGAACAGGGCGTTTTCCTCGCCCTTGGCATAAAGGTCGATCTGAATGCCGTTGCCGCGCTGCGTTGCCGCCGCGCCATAGCGATAGCCCGGAATGATGATCGGCATTCCGTCCTTCAAGATGTCCGGCCCGCGATCGGGCCACCAGTCGCGGATGATGATCGCGGAATGGATGATCGTTTCGCGCCATTGCGCCTTGGTGCGCGGCACGAAGCTCAGCTTTCCGGTCGTGCCGGACGTGTGCTGGACGGTGAGGTCGGTCTCCGCGTCGAGCAGGTCGATCCAGTCGTCGATCGTTTCGATGCCCGACGCGTCGACATGGGAAATGTCACTGGTCGTCAGGCCCGCGAGCCATTTGGTCAGCTTGTCGAAACGGCTGCGCTCCAGATAGCTGATGGGATAGGATTTGTAGACGGTGTGTGGAAACAGCAACGGCGCCAGATCGTCGATCGTCTCGATCTTGTCGATTCCCTGCTCGCGCGCGAGTTTGTCCAGCACGGACAGACCGGGTCGAAGTTCGGCAAAGCGCTTGCGCGCGCCTTCCAGATGCAGCCGGTCGATTTCATCCCGGCTGAGCGTGAAAGCCTGTGCATAGGGCGCGTCATGGAAACTGGTGGGATCGGCGATCAGTTGATCTAGATAGCTGGTCATGGAATGAGAGTCCGTCTTTCTGTCGAAGATGGATTGTGGCGGTCGCCGCGCCCTCACTGCAATGCCGATGCCTACAGCCGAAGTGCCCAAACATCGTCAGGCGGACATGATGCGCCCATATTCCATTCTGCGCGACCAACATGGCGTTGCGCTGCCGTCACGGAGGCAGCATGAAGCAGGGAGAAGGAGAAGGAAGTCATGGGATTGAGCGTTGAAGACCGGCTGGACATCTACGATCTGTTCGCGCGCTACTGCCAATATGTCGATGCCGGCAGGGCAGCCGAATGGGTGGCGTTGTTCACCGACGACGGCTGCTTTGATATTGCTGGCCAGATGACCCTGCGCGGCGCCGAACAACTGGCCGGCATGCCCGCGATGCTGGCGGAAAATAGCGGCGGCAAATGGCGGCACCAGATCACCGACATCATGATCGACGCGGGGACGAGCGAGGATGTCGCTATCATTGGAGCCTCCGGTCTGGTGACTGACTGGAACAATGGCGGCCGCGCCCTCATGTTCTCCAATTATGACGCGACGCTTCGCAAAACGGGCGGCCGCTGGAAAATCGAGAAACTGACCGCCACCATGATGGGAGGCTGAACCGTGCGGAACGCGGTCTAGCTGCCGCGTTCCTCACGATATTCACGGGGGGTCATGCCGGTCGCCTTGCGGAAGGCCGCGGAAAAGGCTGCCGCGCTCTGAAAGCCGCAATTACCGGCAATCACCTTGATCATCGCATCGTCCTGCGCGAGTTGCTCCTGCGCCCGGGCAATTCGGCGGCCAGCAATATAGTCGGTCAAGGTCGTGCCGGTCGTGGCCTTGAACGTCCGCATGAGGTGACGCGGGCTGGTGCGGATTTCCGTCGCAAGGTCAGCGACGGAAAGCGTGCTGGCCAGTTCCGCTTCTATCCTGTCCTTGATCCGGCGCAGCCGCCAGCCCGGCATTTGCCCATAAACGCCGCGGTCGTCATATTGGGCATGACGAAAATGTCTGCACAGTTCGACAACCAGCAACAGAGCCATGCTTTCGAGCAATATGTCCTGCCCGAAGCCGGGGTTACGCAATTCCTCTACCAGTCGGGCAAGTCCCTGACGCACACGGCCGATCTGCACGTCCTGGCATGGCGTCAGATCGGCGATGCTGTCCTCCTCGAACAATTGCATTGCCCGCTCATTGGCGAATGTCAGGCATAGCAGACTGTGCTCGCCCGGCTCGCTGAGCGCCGCAAAAGCGCCGCCCTTGGGCAGAAAGACGATGTCGCCCGGCGGGTCGGCCAACTGGCGGTCGTTGCTGTAGAAACGCGACGTGGGACAGCGCGGGCCGATGGAAAAATCGAGATAATAGGAATCGGGCTGGAATACCGCCCTGCTGCTCTGCGTCCAGCCGAAATGGCGGATGTCCGCAAAAATACCATTGGCATGGACTTGTTGTTCGACATGGAAATGCGAAGCCGTGTGCGGCGCGCACATCGGCAGAGCATTGCCGGCTTCTATCTGCATCCTCAAACCTCCTGCCCTTGGTCGAGTCTTTCTCAGACCTGGAAAGGCAGAGCCATTATTTGCCAGTTGGCCTCGGATAGCAAGTCATGGCTGGTCCCGGTCGGCCACATCGGCCGTCATCCACCGGCTCGCCAGGGCGAACAGACCGGCGGCGAGAATGAAGAAACATGATCCGAAGCTGAGCGACAAGCGCAATCCCTGCGCGCTCGCCGCCTCGCAAGCCTGCGTTGCGCGCTTCGCACAATCCGCAAGGTCAAGACCTGCGGCTCCCCGCGCGGCTTCCGCCAGAATGTCGCTGACAAGTCCCACCAGCGGCGGGCCGAGGCCATAACCCACAACGGAACTCGTAGCGATGATGATCGCCGACGCCATCGCCCGCATGTGGGGCGGCGCCACATCCTGTCCATGTGCATACATGGCGGGCATGTAGAAATGCTGCCCCATCGATGCGAATATCATCAGTCCGATGGCAAGGCCCACCGCCGGTATCTGGAACGCGATGGCGTAGAGCGTTCCGCACCACAGCAGGCTGACGGAGGGAAGCCATGCCTTGATCCGCGGATAACGGCGATGCCCCAGGTCCATCGCGGGGCCACCGATCAACGTGAACAATATGCCCACGCCACCGATCACCAGCCCCATCAGCAGGGACGCGTTTGGCAGCGACAGGCCATGCGCCCGCATCAGAAACGAAACCATATATTGCTGGTTGGCATAGCTGCCGATGCCCGCGACTCCGCCCGCCAGAGCCACCAGGGCAAAGCTGCGGCGACGCAGCAGGTGACGGAACGTAAAGAGGAAGGATGGCGAAGAGGAGGGATGGGTCCGGGCCGGCTCGGGCACGGTTGCGCCAAACAGGATCGCCAGCAGGATACCCGCCGCGCCGCAGATGATGAAGGCCGCGCGCCAGCCATAGGAACCGATCAGGGCGCCGCCGACCACTGCCGCGAACATGGCTCCAAAAGGACCGGCAACCGCGAATATGGCGATGACCGTCGTCCGCCGCTCGGCCGGGAAAGCGTCGGAAATCAGCGAGTGGGATGCAGGGGTGCATCCTGCTTCGCCGATGCTGACCGCCGCCCTGCCGATCAGCATCTGGACGAAATTGGCCGCCATCCCGCAAAAGGCGGTCATGGCGCTCCACAATGTCAGCGAAATGGCGATGATCCTGACCCGCCGGCCCCGGTCAGCCGCCCGCGCGATCGGAAAGCTGAAAAGCGTGTAGAGGATGGCGAAGGCCGGCCCACCGATCAGGCCAAGCTGAAAATCGCTGAGACCAAGGTCGGTCTTGATCAGTTCCTGCGCGACCGAAAAGAGCAGACGATCGATATAATTGAGGCAGTTCAGCAGAAACAGGGCGATGATGGTCCAGAGCAGAACCGACCGGCTGGCGGTCGGCGAAGGCTTTCCATGAGGCACCGCCCCCTGTGCGGTGCCCGCAGTTGATGGATTGTGCATCGCTCGTCCCGCCCGGTTATGAATTCTTTCCAGACCATTAGGGCAATGCAGCGCCCCATGCTTCCTTCAGAACTATCGCTCACGCGACGAATATCGCCTGGCGGACAGATTAATCGTCTATCGAACCTGCCAAAAGGTAGAAGGCATGGCCTGCTCATGGACCATGATGACCCACGGCTGAAAGGCGGGCCGCATGGCGGCGCCCCCGTCAGCCACAGCGATGAGAGGAATGATCCGAAGATGAAAAGACTCGAGAACAAGGTCGCGATCGTCACGGGCGGAGGCGGCGGCATAGGCGCGGCCGTCGCCCGCCGTCTGGTTTCCGAAGGCGCGAGCGTGGTCATCGCCGATCTGTTCGAAGATGCCGCGGCCAAGGCCGCCGAGCCGCTGGGCGACAAGGCGCTTGCCGTGCAGTTCGATGCCGCGAACCCGCAATCGGTCAAGGATATGGTGGACCGGACGGTCGGCCATTTCGGCCGTGTCGACATCCTTCACAACAACGCCGCGATGACCGATCCGGTCAAAAGCCCGCAAGACACCACCGCACCCGATATTCCGCTGCCGATCTGGCAGGAAATTCTCGACATCAACCTGACCGGCTATCTGCTGGGCTGCAAATATGCGATCCCGCACATGGTGGCCGGCGGCGGCGGGTCGATCATCAATACGGCGTCCAATTCCGGCACCGCGGGCGATCTGGCGCGGATCGCCTATGGCTCGACCAAGGCGGCGATCATCGGCTTGACCAAATATGTCGCAACCCAGCATGGCCGGCAGAATATCCGCTGCAACAGCATCGCTCCCGGCGTCGTGCTGACCCCGGCGCTGGAAAAAACGGTGCCGGGGCTCAAGGAAATCATCCAGCGGCACATATTGACGCCCGAATTCGGCACGCCCGATGATATCGCGGCCCTCGTGGCCTTTCTGGCATCGGACGAATCCCGCTACATCACCGGGGAGAACATCTCCATTTCCGGCGGCGGACTGGTGCATCAGCCCCATTACGCCGATCTGCTCGCATTTATGGAAGCAGGGGATTAACGGTTGGGCCGGGCCAGCGGCATGTGATCTATCCATGTCGCTGGCCCGGCCGCGCTCACCTTTCAAAGACGGCGTCGCCATCCGGCGACCCTTTCGCGCCCGGGCCTATATATAGACCAGCATCTTGGCTTTGCCCGCATCCTGCGCCGCGATCTTCATCGACACTGGCGCAGCGGCAGGTTCATACAGAAGCGAAACTGAAGCGGGTCATCCGCTTCCATCGCCCCATCGGCAAGAACGCCTGAAACAGCCCTTTACATGGCTGGAATCATCGACATGATCGGGGCTTGGAGAAAGCGACCGGCAAAGCCCGACGGGGAGTGAATTTGTGGAATCCATAGAAAGTCAGCCGGTTGCAGCAAAGCTCTCCCGTTCGGCGATCTTCCTTGTCGCAACCCTGAACGACACGCCCCAAGGCCTTCAAAAGGTGCGGGCATTTTGCGCGGACCTTTCCGCCTTCATACGCGCCGTGGGCTTTCGCGACCTGGATGGAGGCTTGTCCTGCGTCATGGGTTTCGGTTCGGACGCCTGGGACCGGCTCTTCGGCGCGCCGCGTCCCCAGGAATTGCATCCCTTCCAGGAAATACAGGGCGTCCACCACGCGGTGTCGACGCCGGGCGACATCCTCTTTCACATTCGTGCGATGAGCATGGACCTTTGCTTTGAACTTGCGACGCAGATCATGACCCGGATCGGATCGGCGGTCACGATCGTGGATGAAACGCACGGGTTCAAATATTTCGACGATCGCGACCTTCTTGGCTTTGTCGACGGAACCGAAAATCCCGTCGGCCCCGCCTGTATCGATGCTGCGGTCATCGGGGATGAGGATCCCGATTTCGCCGGCGGCAGCTATGTGATCGTGCAGAAATATCTTCACGACCTCGCCAAGTGGGAGGCGATCCCGGTCGAACAGCAGGAAGGGATCGTTGGACGAAAGAAGCTTTCGGACATTGAACTGGAAGAGGCCGCCAAACCCACCTTCGCGCATAATGTGCTGACCAGCATCAACGACGACGCCGGCAATTCGCTCGATATCGTGCGGGACAACATGCCCTTCGGCGACATCGGCAAGGGTGAGTTCGGCACCTATTTCATCGGCTATGCCCGATCGCCCAGCCGCACCGAACGGATGCTTCGGAACATGTTCATCGGCGATCCGCCGGGAAATTACGACCGCCTCCTGGATGTCAGCCGGGCCGTCACGGGGAGCCTGTTCTTCGTCCCCACGGCATCGTTTCTGGACAATGTATCGGCGCAAGCGGCAACATCGCCCGAAACGGACGTGCAGCCCGTCACAGATCAATCCGCCGCCGATGCAGAACCGGCGGCGCGATCGAACGGATCATTGGGTATTGGATCTTTGAAGAGCGAGGACTGACATGAACAATCTTCATCGCGAACTGGCGCCCATTTCCGAGAGCGCATGGGCCCAGATCGAGCAGGAGGCCGGACGGACGCTCAAGCGTTATCTGGGCGCGCGGAAGGTGGTGGATCTGATCGGTCCCAAAGGTTTCGACCTCTCTTCCGTGGGAACCGGGCACACGCGCGACATTCCACCGCTCTGCGACGGGCTCAAGGTCGCCCAGCGGCAGGTTGTCCCGGTCCTTGAACTGCGGGTTCCCTTCAGGCTCACGCGCAAGGCGATAGATGATGTCGAGCGCGGCTCGAACGATTCCGACTGGCAACCGCTCAAGGACGCAGCGCGGACGATCGCCTTCGCGGAGGACCACGTCATCATCGAGGGGTATCCGCAAGGCGGCATCGACGGCATGCGCCAGGTCACAAGCAATCCAAAGCTCACCTTGCCCAGCGATATTCAGGGCTATCCCGATGCCGTCGCGAAAGCGGTGAACGCGCTTCGGCTCGCCGGCGTCAACGGACCCTATGCGCTGGTGCTGGGATCAGATGCCTATACCAGCATCACCGGCGGCAGCGACGAAGGCTATCCCATTCTCAAACATATCCAGCGGCTGGTTGACAAGGACATCATCTGGAGCCCCGCGATCAAGGGCGGCGTGGTCGTCACGACCCGCGGCGGCGATTTCGACCTTACGATCGGTCAGGACCTTTCCATCGGCTATCTCAGCCATTCCGCCGATGACGTCGAACTCTATTTTCAGGAAACGCTGACCTACCAGACCCAGACGGCTGAGGCATCCGTGATCCTCGATCCGCCTGTGCAGGCCGATTGACGGGCGCTTATCGTTCGATAACGAACAGGCGGCGCGCAAGCCTCAGCCTGCCGTGTTCCACACAATATTCGTCATGCGATCCGCTTTCGCCAAGCGGATCGCCCGCGGTTCAGTTCGCCTTGCTCAGGTCCACCTTGTCGACCCATTCGGGATAGAAGGTCGGCTCCCGATTGGACCATCCGATCGCCGTCGCCGCCGCTTCGCTGATCGATTGGAGCAGCGCGCGCCGCTTCTCTGGATGCAGGTGCGGCAGGCTCGCCGCCGCGCAGAAAGCGCCGGGCAGCCAAGGCCGGGCCCCCGCCCCCAACAGCCGCTCATAAAGGAAACGATAGGCCGAAAAGCTTCCCAGCCGATCCTGCCCCAGATCGAAGGCCGACACGATTACCAGCGGCGCCATGAACGGCTCCATCTGATCCAGGCCGCTATCGTCCGGAACCCGCGCTTTGATTTCGTCCAGCCGCCCATAGATCCGGGCCTGGGCGCGGATGGAGGCTTCCTCCACCATGTCGCGCGACCACAGCTTCATCGCGTCGCGGCGATGCAGCCCTATGTCCAGAGATCGCCTGATATAGCGTTGCGTCGCGCTGGTGAAGCTGGCGAATTCGCGAAGTTCCGCCAGGGTAATGGCGCCATCCGCAGGTCTTGCACTCGTGCCCATGCTCATGCCCTCCGACTTCCAGTCGTCCTGCAGAACATGCACGCCTTATGGTTACTGAAGGCTTAAGCGCCTGTTCCACCGACATTCACAGGGAATCAGATTTCGTTTTGCGGCGCAACATCATTTTTTCGCTATGCGGCGGATGGAGGCGATTTCCATCCGCTCTTGTCCCAGAAAAATCGAGAGAAAATCAATCCGCGCGGCCTTCCAGCACCGCGCCGATCATGCTGCGCCATACGGCGACATCGCCCGCCTGCGCCATCTGCATATCGGGTTCACGCAGGGTATGGAGAATGGCATAGGCGTCATCGACGTGCCGATGCCATGTCGCATCCACCGCGCTCGACGCATGCGGATCGTTGCCTTCACCATTCAGGCTCAGTTGGCGTCCGGCAAGAACGCGGGCGATACGCTCAATCGCAGGCGTGGCAGATGTCGGCATAAACGGCTCTCCTTCCAAAGGGGCGGCCTGGTGTTTTTCCGCCTTGAAAGCCGCCCTTGCTCTCATATTAACATGTTTCCCGCAGGGCCGCTATTGGCCCCGCTCCTTCTTATATCCCGAAGATGGCACCGGATCGCCATTGTCGCCCGGCATGGTGGCGGCCGGGGGATCGGATGCATCCATTGAATCCTTCAGTCCTTCCTCCAGCTTCTCTTCCGTCGTGACGGCATGGTCCTGCGCGTCGGTCGGTCGCTTGTCACCCGCCTCCTCCCGGCTGTTGGGCCGGATATCGCTCTTGTCGGACATAATGGCTCTCCTTGTTGGACCGGAACACCGGCCCTCTGCCAAAGGAAAACGGATGCCCATGGGCGGGGGTTCCGTCAGGCGCTTCGACCAATGGTCAGCGTCTTTCGACCAGCTACACGACAGACACGCGACAGCGGATGCCCTTTGGCGTAGACCGGCAATATGACGTTTCTTCCCGAAGACGGCGAACGCGGCGTGCCGCCCGCCATTGCGCTCTATTCCATCCTCGGCTTCTGGCTCTTCTACGCCATCCTCGTGTCGCTGCGCGCCGCCGTCATGGGATTTGAGGCGCAGGACGCGCTGGCCGCGCGGCGCATGGTGGTGACGGTGATCGGCGTCGTCGCCACATGGGTTCTCTATCTGGCGCTGCGCCGGTTCGATCATAAGCCGCTCAGCGTCCGCATCGTCGCGGCCTTTTCGCTGGCGGCTCCCTTTGCGCTGGCGATGGCGGCGGCGAATTTCTACATCTTCAACGTCTATGATCCCGTGGGCCTGTTCCCGGATTCCGATCCGGCGAAATATGAAAAAGCGGGCTACGCCCTCATGTCGATCGTGGAAGACGCGATCAGCCGCTATTTCTTCCTCGCCGCCTGGGCCGGTCTGTATCTGGCCATTTCCTATGCCAGCGAAGCGCATCGCGTCGAACGCCGCGCAGCGCGCCTCGAACGCGCGGCGCAACAGGCGGAACTGCGCTCGCTGCGTTATCAGGTAAACCCGCATTTCCTGTTCAACACGCTCAATTCCCTGTCCTCCCTCGTCATGAAAGATCGGCGGGACGAGGCGGAGCAGATGATACTCTCCCTATCCAACTTCTACCGCACCAGCCTGACCGGCGATCCGCTGGAGGATGTGCCGCTGGAAGAGGAAGTGCACCTTCAGAAGCTCTATCTCGACATCGAAGCCGTCCGTTTCCCCGACCGCCTCATCACGCGCATCGATGTGCCCCCATCCCTGCTTCACGCCTGCGTGCCGGGCCTGATCCTTCAACCGCTGGTGGAAAATGCGATCAAATATGGCGTGTCGCGCACGTCCGCATCCGTCACCATCACCATCGCCGCGCGTGAGCAGGATGGGATGCTCCGCCTCACCGTCACCGATGACGGCGACAAGCCGCCCAGCGCATCGGACGGCGGCAACGGCATCGGCCTCGCCAATGTGCGCGACCGGCTGGCCGCCCGCTTTGGCGATGAAGGCCGCATATATTATGGTCCGCGTGAGGGCGGCGGCTTTGCGGTCGAACTTGCCCTTCCGATCATCCGACGGGGCTGCTGAAACCTATGACCTCCATCCGCACCATGATCGTCGATGACGAACCGCTGGCCGTTGAACGCCTCCAGATGCTCTGCGCCCGCGAACCGCGCATCGCGCTGGCGGGCACGGCCAATGACGGGGAAGCCGCGCTTCGCCTGATAGAAGGGTTGCAACCCGACCTGGTGATGCTGGACATCGCCATGCCGCTGCTCGACGGCATCGGCGTGGCGCGCGCGATCGGCCGCATGGGATTGCGCCCAGCCGTCATCTTCGTCACCGCCTTTGAAGGCTTCGCGGTGGAAGCGTTCGATCTCGCCGCGGTCGATTATCTGCTCAAGCCTGTGGCGCATGACCGCCTTTCCCGCGCGATCGACCGCGTCGAACTCGCGCTGCAAAGCCGCGCGCTGGCCAGCCCCGCGCCGTCGGCCGAACCGGAACCTGAATGGGCGGAGGAATTCTGGGTGCCGCACCGCTCCGAACTGGTCCGCATCGCCGCCGGCCAGATCGACCGGATCGAGGCGGAGCGCGACTATATGCGCCTGCATGTGGGCGCTCACAGCTATCTGCTGCACCAGACCATCAGTTCGCTGGAGGAAAGGCTGGACCCGCAGCGTTTCGTCCGGCTCCACCGCTCGCATATCGTCCGGCGCGACCATATCGTCCGGCTGCGTCATGACGGCAGCGGCGTCTGGTTCGCCTGCCTCGCCTTGGGCGGGGAAATCCGCATCGGCCGCACGTTCCTTGCCAACGCGCGGGCCATGACGGGACGCTGACGTCCAAGCGGCACACAGAAAAAGGCCCGACAATGCCGGGCCTTTTTCCTTTCTGGGACCGCGCCCTTCAATTGGCGAAAGCGGAATGCGGGGCTTTCCCCGCCTCGGCATAGCGCGCCTTGGTTTCCGCCCGGGCGATGGCGGCGGCGACCGGCGCCTTGACATGGGCGATGGCCGCGCTGCGGCAACGGGTGGCTTCGGCCAGATCCCGGCTTCCGCACACCCTGCCGGCGGCGCGCCCGATACGGCTTTGCAATTCCCTTTGATCCGCTGCCTGCGACAGGTCCAGATCGCCGAAACGGACCTCAAAAGTGCGGCCGTTGGACATAAAGGTTTCCGCGCTGGCGCTGCCCGCGATCAGCGAAGCGGCGGCAAAGGCGGCAATGGAAAGGGTCTTCAAGGGGGCAAACATGGCAAAGTCTCCTCAACTGCTTGTCTTGCCGGTTCGTCGCTCGGGGGGATTGAGCGACAAACCGGGGATGAAAACGGAGGCTCGATCGGTTGGGGGAAAGCGCGTCGCCGCCGTTGCCCTTTCCTTTTACGGCGGTGGCGGGCGCGATGCCTGCCGCCTTCGATGGACGGCGCGCTTCATCGCCCAACGGCACATCCATCGACAAAAGGCAGATAGCGCCGGACAAAAGACATGACGAACGACATGAACACCCGGACAAGCGACATTTCCTTAACGGAAACTCCGAATCGAAACGGTCAGGCGCATAACGAAAACGCCCCCGGCGCAAGGGAAGGCCGGGGGCGTATCCAGGATGCTGTCGGGCACTCCAGGATTTCGAAACTGTCATCTATCAGACGACACGCTCACGCGTTAACCGTCTCTGAACAGGGGGAAACCCCCTCTTGGGATGCCTCATGATAGTCGAGAAACGCCATTCACCCGGCGCCAATCGACAGTCGGCCGCCAATTTCCGCTCGACAGCGTCCCCAGGGGACGAACGGGCTGCCTGCGGCTACCAACGACATTTGGCAGGTAAAACCATTAACGCTACGTTTCCGTAACGTCAATTGGCTTTGCGTCCTATTTTGGGAAACAGGACAGGGGGTATTACCTATTTTCCAGCCACCAGTTGCGCCCGCCACTTTACCAGCACGGACTCGGGAACGCGAGGCCTTTCCGGTGCATCCTTGCCTTCGCGCAGCTTTTTCCGGTCTTTTTCCGGTGGGTTGGCAATGCGAACGCGCACCGGCGCCACCCCCTGGACATGCATGCCAAGCTGTTCCGCGGCACCCCGAGATAAGTCAATGATTCTGCCATTTCTGGCGAAGGGTCCGCGATCATTTATCCGCACCAATATCGTGCGCCCGCTGTCCAGAGACGTCACCTCGACATAGCTCGGCAGCGGCAAGGTCGTGTGCGCGGCAGTCACCGCCTTGGGCCGAAATCGTTCGCCATTGGCTGTCTGATTGCCCGATTCGCTGCCATACCAGCTCGCATAGCCCAGATAGTCATAGGTTGGATCGGCCGCGGGCACATAGGTCACGCCCCGCACGCTATAGGGCTTGCCGATCTTCACCGGCACGTCGCTTACCGGCCTGTATCGCACACCCCCGCCACAGGCCGCCAGCAGCACCGTCGCAGCCAGCACGCCGCCGCGCATCCCTTTCGCCATTCCACCGCTCATGCGGCGGACCCTAATGCGCCGCGCGGCGGGATGGAACCCCCGCGCCCTTCCCTTTCCCGCAACCGATCCTATCTTGGCGGACAGATGCGAAACGCGCACTTGCCCCAATAGAACAAATCTGGAACAAGAAGACCCCATGAGTCTCACGCATATTTCCGTGCGCGGCGCGCGCGAGCATAATCTCAAGGGCGTGGATGTCGACCTGCCCCGCGATGCGCTGGTGGTCATCACCGGCCTGTCGGGTTCGGGCAAGTCCTCCCTGGCCTTCGACACCATCTATGCCGAGGGACAGCGCCGCTATGTGGAGTCGCTCTCCGCTTATGCGCGTCAGTTCCTGGAGATGATGCAAAAGCCCGATGTCGAGCATATCGAGGGCCTGTCCCCCGCCATCTCCATCGAGCAGAAGACGACCAGCCGCAATCCGCGCTCCACTGTCGCCACGGTTACGGAAATCTACGACTATATGCGCCTGCTTTGGGCGCGCGTCGGTATCCCCTATTCGCCTGCCACCGGCCTTCCCATCGCCGCGCAGACCGTCAGCCAGATGGTCGACCGCGTGATGCAATTGCCCGAAGGCACCCGCTTCTACCTGCTCGCCCCCGTCGTGCGCGGCCGCAAGGGCGAATATCGCAAGGAACTGGCAGAGTGGCAGAAGGCGGGCTACACCCGCGTCCGCATCGACGGGGAAATATATCTGATCGAGGACGCACCCGCGCTCGACAAGAAATATAAGCATGACATCGAAGTCGTGGTCGACCGCCTCGCCGTCGAACCCGACATGGGCACCCGCCTCGCCGACAGTTTCGAGCAGGCGCTCAAGCTGGCGGACGGTCTCGCCTTTGTGGACCTCGCTGACGGCGTCGTCCCGGGCCGCGAAGACGAAGCGCAATCCGCCGACAAGAAGATGAAAGGCGCCGGCATCCCCGCCAACCGCATCGTCTTCTCGGAAAAATTCGCCTGCCCGGTCAGCGGCTTCACCATCGCGGAGATCGAGCCGCGCCTCTTCTCCTTCAACGCGCCGATGGGCGCCTGCCCGGCCTGCGATGGCCTGGGCGAACGGCAGGAGTTCGACCCCGAACTGGTCGTTCCCAACGAAGCCCTTTCCCTCAAGAAGGGCGCGGTCGTCCCCTGGGCCAAGTCCAACCCGCCCAGCCCCTATTATATGCAGGTGCTTGGCTCCTTGGCGAAGGAGTTCGGTTTCTCCCTCGAAACGCCGTGGCAAGACCTTCCCGGCGAGGTGAAGCTCATCATTCTCCACGGCACCGGCGGCAAGCCTGTCACCCTGCGCTTCGTCGACGGCAAGAAAAGCTACGAAGTCCGCAAGCCGTTCGAAGGCGTGATCGGCAATCTCAACCGCCGTCTGCTCCAGACCGAATCCGCCTGGATGCGCGAGGAATTGAGCAAATATCAGACCGCCATGCCCTGCGAGACATGTGACGGCGCGCGCCTCAAGCCCGAAGCTCTCGCGGTCAAGATCGCCGGTGAGGACATTTCCATGTCCACCCGCCGCAGCGTGGTCGATGCGCTCGCCTTCTTCTCCACCCTGCCCGACAAGCTCACCGACCAGCAGAACCAGATCGCCCGCGCCATCCTCAAGGAAATCGTCGAGCGTCTCGGCTTCCTCAACAATGTCGGCCTCGACTATCTGAACCTCGACCGCACCAGCGGCACCCTCTCAGGCGGCGAATCCCAGCGCATCCGCCTCGCCTCGCAGATCGGCAGCGGTTTGTCGGGCGTTCTCTACGTCCTCGACGAACCTTCCATCGGCCTCCACCAGCGCGACAATGACCGCCTGCTTATTACCCTCAAACGCCTGCGCGATCTCGGCAACACCGTCATCGTCGTGGAGCATGATGAGGATGCGATCCGCGCCGCCGATTATATCGTCGACATGGGACCGGGCGCGGGCGTTCATGGCGGCGCGATCGTGGCGCAGGGCAGTCTCAACGAACTGCTCGCCCATCGCGACAGCCTCACGGCCGATTATCTGAACGGCACCCGCCGCATCGAAGTGCCGGCCAGGCGACGCAAGGGCACCGGCAAGAAGCTCACCGTCCACAACGCCCGCGCCAACAATCTGCGCGGCGTCACGGCCAGCATCCCGCTCGGCACCTTCACCTGCATCACCGGCGTCTCTGGATCGGGCAAGTCCAGCTTCACCATAGACACCCTCTATGCGGCCTCCGCCCGCGCCCTCAACGGCGCGCGCATCGTCGCGGGCGCGCATGACAAGGTGACGGGCCTCGAATATTGCGACAAGGTCATCGACATCGACCAGTCGCCCATTGGCCGCACCCCACGCTCCAACCCCGCGACTTACACGGGGGCCTTCACCAACATCCGCGACTGGTTCGCGGGTCTGCCCGAAGCGCAGGCGCGCGGTTACAAGCCAGGCCGTTTCTCCTTCAACGTCAAGGGCGGCCGTTGCGAAGCCTGTCAGGGCGACGGCGTGCTCAAGATTGAGATGCACTTCCTCCCGGACGTCTATGTGACCTGCGACGTCTGCCACGGCGCCCGCTACAATCGCGAGACTCTCGAAGTGAAGTTCAAGGGCAAGTCCATCGCCGACGTGCTCGACATGACGGTCGAGGACGCGGTGGAGTTCTTCAAGGCCGTGCCGCCCATCCGCGACAAGATGGCGATGCTGGCCGAAGTGGGGCTGGGCTATGTCAAGGTCGGCCAGCAGGCCACAACCCTGTCCGGCGGCGAAGCCCAGCGCGTCAAGCTGGCCAAGGAACTCTCCCGCCGCGCCACCGGCAACACGCTCTACATATTGGACGAGCCCACCACCGGTCTCCATTTCGAGGACGTCCGCAAGCTGCTGGAAGTCCTCCACGCCCTTGTCGAGCAGGGCAACAGCGTGGTGGTGATCGAACATAATCTGGATGTCATCAAGACCGCCGACTGGATCATCGACATGGGACCAGAAGGCGGCGTCAAGGGCGGCGAAGTGGTGGCCGAAGGCGCGCCGGAAAAGGTCGCGAAGAACAGCCGCAGTTTCACCGGACGCTATCTCGCCCCCTTGCTGGGACTGGAGGCCGTGGCGGCGGAATGAGCCATGAGGGGCCATCCCGATTTTCCAACATATGTAGGAAAATGCCCCACCTGCGGCCTCAGGCAAACTGGTTTCAGTTCTCTACTTCCCTCTGTAAAAGACCGCCCGCCGCCTCTTCTCTTCCATTCGCCGCGCCCTTTCCCTTGACCCGGAACAGGAACGCCCGACGGCCCGTTGTCCGGCTCGACCGTTTCACAGGCCAAGGAGTTCTCCATGATCCGCACCCTCATCTTCGGCGCCATCGCAGGCTATGTCGGCAAGAAGCTCTATGACGAAGGCAAGCTGACAGCCTTCAAGGACGACCTCAACACCCGCTACAATCAGGCGAAGGCCGACCTCGTCACCCGGCAGGCGCCGGGGAATCCCACGCCATCCTCATCCACCATTCCGTAATGCCGGCCCGCAGTTTTCCGCTGATCACCGAAACATTGCGCGCATCTCGTGCCACATGATGTGACAGAGCTACGCAACCTTCCCCGCTCCGAAGGGTTGGTGAAAAGCCAATAAGGAGGAATGTTTATGCGCACCCCCATTCTCGCCATTGCCCTGGTCGCCATGTTGCCGCTCGGCGCCTGCGCTTCTGACGGCTATGGCGACCGTTATGGCTATGACCGGCCCGGCAGCTATGATCGCCCCAGCCATCGCGGCGACCGCCGTGACGGGCAACGGCATCACCGTCGGCTTGGCGACAATGACAGCATCTACCGCGACCGTGATGGCCGCTATTATTGCAAGCGTGATGACGGCACTACTGGCACAATCGTGGGTGCTCTGGCGGGCGGGGTTTTGGGCAATGTGATCGCTCCGGGCGGTTCCAAGACGCTTGGTACGATCCTGGGCGGTGCGGGCGGCGCGCTGGCAGGCCGCGCTATCGACCGTAACGACATCAATTGCGAATAAACCAAGAGGAAAAGCAAGAATAAAGGGCGCGATCTTCGGATCGCGCCCTTTTCCTACTTGTCGAAAGCCGATTACAGCTTTTCGGTAAGTTCCGGGACGATCTTGAACAGATCGCCGACAAGGCCGATGTCCGCGACCTGGAAGATCGGCGCATCTTCATCCTTGTTGATGGCGATGATGGTCTTGGAGTCCTTCATGCCGGCGAGATGCTGAATCGCGCCGGAGATGCCGACCGCGACATAGACTTCGGGGGCCACGATCTTGCCGGTCTGCCCGACCTGATAGTCGTTGGGCACATAGCCCGCGTCCACCGCAGCCCGGCTTGCGCCAACGGCCGCGCCCAGCTTGTCGGCCAGCGGAAAGATCACCTGCTCGAAGGTTTCGCTGTCCTTCAAGGCGCGACCACCCGACACGATCACCTTGGCAGAGGTCAGTTCGGGACGTTCCAGCTTGACAATCTCCGCGCCAACGAAGCTGGAGAGGCCCTTATCACCGGTCGAAGCCACGGCTTCCACCGCGCCGCTGCCGCCTTCGCGCGCTGTCTTCTCGAACGCCGTGCCACGCACGGTGATAACCTTCTTCGCGTCCTTCGACTTGACCGTCGCGATCGCATTGCCCGCATAGATCGGGCGCGTGAACGTATCCTCGCCCTCGACCGAGAGGATGTCGCTGATCTGCATCACGTCGAGCAACGCGGCTACGCGCGGCGCGATGTTCTTGCCGTTGGAGGTGGCAGGCACCACGAAAGCGTCATGGCTGCCCATCAGTTCCACGACCAGCGGTGCGACATTTTCGGCCAGCGCATGACCAAAGGCCGCATCGTCCGCGACATGCACCTTGCCCACGCCCGCAATCTTCGCGGCTTCGGCGGCGACGCCATCGACGCCCTGACCGGCAACCAGCAGATGCACTTCGCCCAGCTTGCCGGCGGCGGTAACGGCGGAAAGGGTCGCGTCCTTGATGGCACCGCCCTCATGTTCAACCCATACAAGCGTCTTCATGCCGCAACTCCCAGAGCCTTCAGTTTCGCAACCAGTTCATCGACATCGGCGACCTTGATCCCCGCCGACCGCTTGGGCGGTTCGGCGACGGTCATCGTTTCCAGGCGCGGCGAGATGTCCACGCCATAATCGGCGGGCGTCTTGGTCGCCAGAGGCTTGGATTTTGCCTTCATGATGTTGGGCAGCGAGGCATAGCGCGGTTCATTAAGGCGCAGGTCCGTCGTGATGATCGCAGGCACGCTGAGCTTCACCGTTTCAAGCCCGCCATCGACCTCACGGGTCACATTGACCTTGTCACCCTCGACCTCGACCTTCGACGCGAACGTGCCCTGCGGCAGGTTCAGCAGCGCCGCGAGCATCTGACCGGTCTGGTTGCTGTCGTCGTCGATCGCCTGTTTGCCCAGGATGATCAGGCCAGCGCCTTCCTCTTCCTGAACCTTCGCCAGCAGCTTCGCCACGCCCAGCGGTTCCACCTCGGCATCGCTTTCGATCAGGATCGCGCGGTCCGCACCCATCGCCAAAGCCGTCCGCAGCGTCTCCTGCGCCTTGGTAACGCCAATCGACACCGCGACAACCTCGGTCGCGACGCCCTTTTCCTTCAGACGAATGGCTTCTTCAACCGCAATCTCGTCAAACGGGTTCATCGACATCTTGACGTTCGCAAGATCGACGCCCGTTCCGTCCGCCTTCACGCGGGGTTTCACATTGTAATCAATCACCCGCTTCACGGGCACAAGGATCTTCATTGCAACATCCTCCGTTAATACGCCAACAAGGACGCAGGCGGCCCGTTTCCGGACCACCTACGCCCCATGCTGTTCATTCCAGTGGCTTGGTGCGTCAGGCCGCCTTCCTCACTTCCGCCACGATCTTCTTCGCCGCATCGCCCAGATCGTCCGCGGGAACGATGGCCAGGCCCGACTGCGCCAGAATGTCCTTGCCCTGCTGGACGTTCGTGCCTTCCAGGCGCACGACCAGCGGAACCGACAGATTCACATCCTTGGCCGCCGCGACAATGCCTTCCGCGATGATGTCGCAACGCATGATGCCGCCGAAAATGTTGACGAGAATGCCCTTCACCGCCGGATCCTTCAGGATGATCTTGAAGGCCGCAGTCACTTTCTCCTTGGAAGCGCCGCCGCCGACGTCCAGGAAGTTGGCGGGAAATTCACCGTTCAGCTTGATGATGTCCATCGTCGCCATGGCCAGGCCCGCGCCGTTCACCATGCAACCGATGTTTCCGTCCAGCTTGATATAAGCAAGGTCATATTCCGAAGCCTCGACCTCGGCCGGATCTTCCTCGGTCAGGTCGCGCAACTCGGCGATGTCCTTGTGACGGAACATGGCATTGCCGTCGAAGCCGACCTTGGCGTCGAGCACGAGAATATTGCCCTGTTCGGTGACGGCCAGCGGGTTGATTTCGATCTGCTCGGCATCGGTATCGAGGAACGCGGCGTAGAGCGACGATGCGACCTTGGCCGCCTGCTTCGCCTGATCGCCGGCAAGTCCCAGCGCAGCGGCGACAGCGCGGCCATGATGCGGCATGAAGCCGGTGGCCGGGTCAACGGCGAAGGTGTGGATCTTCTCAGGCGTCGAATGCGCGACTTCCTCAATGTCCATGCCACCTTCGGTCGACACCACGAAAGCAACGCGGCCCGTCGCACGGTCGACCAGCAGGGCGAGATAGAATTCCTTGGCAATGTCTGCGCCGTCGGTCACGTAGAGACGGTTGACCTGCTTACCCGCTTCACCGGTCTGCACGGTGACGAGCGTATTGCCGAGCATGTCGGTAGCGTGCGCCCTCACCTCATCCAGCGTGAAGGCCAGACGAACGCCGCCCTTCGCTTCGGGAGCCAGTTCCTTGAACTTGCCCTTGCCACGGCCACCGGCATGGATCTGCGACTTGACCACATAAAGCGGTCCGGGCAGCTTCTTTGCGGCTTCGACAGCTTCATCGACCGAAAAAGCAGCATAGCCCGCGGCGATCGGCGCACCATATTTCGCCAGCAGTTCCTTAGCCTGATATTCGTGGATGTTCATGGGTCCGGCCCGTCCTTTTCGCAGCAAACCTGTTAGGGAGGGCTAAAGCATAGGCGATGGCGCCATGCCAGATGAATTTGCAAAATGACTTTGCAAAATTGCAAAGTGACGCACCCTTAAAAGGAGCAGGAAACCGCCGCCTTGCTGGTAACGAGGAAAATTTCCGGGTCTTCCAGTGCGCGGATCTTGTGGAGAAAATGATCGAGCGTGACTTCTCCCATATCCGTTTTGCGAAGTGAGGCAAGGGATTGAAGATTGCGAAGTTGAGACAGGCTCAATCTGTCCACCATCTTGCCGGCCATGCATCTCGCCATGCGAGGGGACAGTCCCGCCTCCATCAGGCGGTTCCGCAAACGCGACTCGGGCGAAACGGTCGCGCAGGATGAAAGCAGCGCGGCCATAAGCAGGGGCACGAAGGCGCAGCGCGGGATCGGACTCGTCATGGCCCGATTGATGGCGACATGATGCTGAACCAGGCCTAAACAGCTTGCAGGAGCAGCACTCTTGAAAGACCGATTGCGCGGCGCTGACGGCTTTACCTAGTGCGTGAGGGAAGTTGTCCGGAAATTTCCCTGGCGATAGGCATCCACACGCTCGCCATAGCCCCGCGCGAGATCTTCATAGGCCATCCTGCCGGCCGCCGATTGACTCTTTGCGGCGCGTATCAAGGACATCTGCTGACGATGCAGCAGGTAGTTGACATCCACTTCCCTATCCATCGGCCTCTCCTTGACGTTCCTTATATGTGGGTCAGGTGGCTCATCTCGGTCGCCTGAGGCGCCGGTGCGGGATTTTACCCTTTCCCGCCCATTCCGGCGAATCAGCCTGTCCCACGGGTAGCGCGGCCTGACGCACTCTCATGCCGGACTAGCGCATGATGAAGCGCCTCGCCTGCGATGGCAAGGATTGCGGCAATGGCGACAATTTCATGGAGTCGATGACGCAACCTCTTGGAAAACGGGCATCATCATGGCATCACCCGCTCCCATAAAGACAGGGGGTCGATATTTTGGGGGAAATGCTGGTCGCCTTTTTGGCGATCGCTCATCGCGAGATTCTTCTCTTCGCGGTGGCGGGGCTTTTTATCGGCGGGATCGACGACCTGCTGATAGATGTCCTGTTCCTGTGCCGCCGTGTTTGGCGCAGGCTTACCATCTACTCGCGCCATCCGCGTATGACGACGGCCACGATGCCGCACTCTCCAAACCCCGGACGAATCGCCGTTTTGGTGCCCGCATGGGACGAGGCTGACGTGATCGGCCCGATGATCAGAAACGCGCTGCACCGTTGGCAGGATGCGAACTACAGGATTTTCGTCGGAGTCTATTCGAACGACCGTGCGACGATCGAGGCGGCGGGCAGGATCGCGGCCCATGAACCGCGAGTGATCCTGGCGATCAATTCTCATCCCGGTCCCACCACGAAAGCCGATTGCCTCAACCTGCTGTGGCGCGCGATGGAAGCCGAAGAACACAAAAGCGGTTTCGCGTTCAAGGCGGTCCTGCTTCACGATGCCGAGGATGTCGTGCATGGCGATGAGATCCGTCTGTTCGACTTCATGATCGATCGTTTCGATCTGGTCCAACTGCCGGTGCTGCCCCTGCCCGGCAAGGGCGGATGGCTAGGCCGCGCCGTCACCAATCATTATTGCGACGAATTTGCGGAGAGCCATTCCAAATTCCTGACCATAAGGGAAGCATTGGGTGCCGCCATTCCGTCTGCCGGGGTCGCCTGCGCCTTCGAAAGGCGGATGCTGGGTCGGCTGGCCCACGACAGGCACGAGGGCCCCTTCGATCCTGCGTCCCTGACCGAAGATTATGAAGCCGGTCTCCGCATCGGCGAAATGGGCGGTCGAGGCATATTCGTGCGTATGCGCGATGGGAAAGGCGACCTGGTCGCCACTCGCGAATATTTCCCAGACACGCTGGATGCCGCCATCAGGCAGAAGGCGCGCTGGATCATCGGCATATCCCTTGCGGGATGGGATCGACTGGGGTGGCATGGCGGCGTATCCGAATGGTGGATGCGTATCCGCGATCGGCGGGCCGCGTTTGCCGCGCTCGTACTATTCGCGGCATACCTGTCCTTTTTGCTGTGGGGCATGTTGCTGCTCGTCGAATTTTTTTCTGCCTATACACTGCCGCCCTATCCTGAAGCGATCCGGACGTTATTGCTTTTGAACGCGGGCATCATGATCTGGCGCGCGTTGCTGCGCGCATTATTTGCGGGGCATAGCTATGGCTGGCACCATGGGATCGCCTCAATCCCGCGCATATTCGTCGCCAATCTGATTGCCATCATGGCGGCCCGCCGCGCCATTTTCCTTTATGTCGGCTCGCTGCTTGGCAGACCGCTGGCATGGGACAAGACCGAGCACCGTTTCCCCGAATTACGGGCGCAGGAATGACTGTCACAACCAGCGGGCGTCCCCTTCGCTTTTTCGCGTTGTTGATCCTGGGATGGGTTGCATTTCGCGCTGCCGTCATATGGATGGATGAACCAAACTCCCTGGCGCGCCCTCTGATGCGCCTTGCTCCCATGCCCGTTCGGTCATTCGCGATGGAGACTCCCACGGTCTCCACGCCAGGACCAGGAGCCAGGAAGGGAAAAGAACATGACGCCTTTCGCCCTGAAAGGCAGGCCCGGCATCATCACCCGCATCAGATCAGCAGAGACATCCCCCTCCATCTTGCCGGGTTCAGCCCCCCTTCCGATGAGGCCGCGCCATCCGGGAACTATGGCTCGCCCGTCCTGGCGATCCCCGCGCCGGAACCTCATCCCTCCCCCTACCGCCCTTCCACCGACCGTTGGCGGGCGAGCGCATGGTTGTTCTGGAGAGATGGCGGCGATGTCCCGCATGCGCTTTCTCCTGGTCGGTTGGGCGCTTCCCAGGCGGGGATACGGATCGACTTCCTTCTCGCGCCATCCATGGAAAGACGAGCCACTGCATATGGACGGATAAGCGGCGCGCTCGACCGCCCGATTGCAACGGAGGCGGCGCTGGGCATTTCCTTGCAGCCTGTGCCCGGCATTCCGGTGAGCATTGGGATAGAGCGTCGCATAGCGTTGGGCGAAGGAGGAAGAAACGCCAATGCCGCCCTGATCGTGGGTGGCTTTGGCCCGACCGTCCTGTTCGATGGCGTCGAGGCCGAAGGTTACACCCAAATGGGCATGGTAGGATTACGTGGCCGCGACCTATTCGCCGACGGTAAGCTGTCGCTCCTTTCAAGAATCGGCAAATCCTCTTTCCGCATCGGCGGCAGCCTGTCGGGCGGAGCGCAGCCCGATCTGGAGCGTTTGGACATAGGCCCCGAATTGCAATGGCGTCTTCCTCTCCCCGATGCCAATGCCCGCATTGTCATCGAATGGCGTGAACGCATCGCGGGGCGGGCGCGCCCTCCATCCGGGCTGGCCATGACGCTTGCCACCGATTTTTAACCGATCGGGCATTGCACGACTTTATATCCGGATGCTTTGGCACTAACCCAGAGAGACATGGATCTTTACCTGCCCATCGCCAATCTGTCGGTGAACGCCCTCGTCATCATCGGGCTGGGCGGGGTCGTCGGCCTGCTGTCCGGAATGTTCGGCGTAGGCGGCGGGTTTCTGACGACGCCGCTGCTCATCTTCTATGGCATTCCTCCCACGGTCGCGGCCGCGTCGGCCGCATCGCAGGTGACAGGCGCCAGCGTTTCGGGCGTTGTCACGCATATGGAGCGCGGCACCGTCGATTTTCGCATGGGCGGCGTATTGATTGCCGGCGGCGTGATCGGCGCGGGGATCGGCGTCCTGTTGTTCAGGTTGCTCCAGTCCCTCGGGCAAATCGATACGGTTATCGCCATTCTTTACGTGCTGATGCTGGGCGGCATCGGGACGCTGATGGCCAAGGAATCGATCCAAGCCCTGATTGCGTTCAAGTCCGGCAAGCGCCTCCCGGCGCGCAAACGCCGTCATCACCCCCTCGTCGCGGCATTGCCGATGCGCTGGCGCTTCTATCGCTCGGGGCTTTATATTTCCCCGCTCGCGCCGCTGCTTCTGGGCATGGCGACGGGCATTCTTACCATGCTGCTAGGCGTGGGCGGCGGGTTCATCCTCGTGCCCGCAATGCTGTATCTGTTGGGCATGAACACACAGTCGGTGGTGGGCACTTCCCTTTTCCAAATCCTCTTCGTCACCATGGCGACCACGATGATGCATGCCATGACGACAAAGGCGGTGGATCTGGTTCTCGCCCTGCTGCTCCTTATCGGCAGCGTGACGGGCGCGCAGGTGGGAACGCGCCTTTCGATGACAATCCGCCCGGAATATCTTCGCATCCTGCTGGCTGCAATCGTTCTGCTCGTCGCGGCGCGCATGGCGTTGGGCCTGGGGTGGCGGCCAGACGAAATCTATACGATCGAGGTCCGATGAAGCGCGCCTTCATCCCTTCCCTGCTCGCTCCCGCTCTCATCCTGTTGCTGGGCGCCGCCGATGAGCCTGAGTTGGTGCCCGACGTGTCGCAACGCACCGTCGAAATCCAATATAGCTTCACCGGCGCGAATCTGCTGCTGTTCGGCGCGATCGTCTATCCCGACGGGCGACGACCCAAAAAGCCGGCCGACATCGTCGTGATCCTCAAAGGCCCTGACCAATCCATCATAATGCGCGAGAAGGAGAAGGTCGCGGGCATCTGGGTCAATGCAGACCGCGCGCGCTTCCGCTCCGCGCCCAGCTTCTATGCTATGGCATCGTCCCGGCCGATCAGGCAAATCGTCGATGACAGGACCGCCGCCATTTACGAATTGGGCGTCGACAAGTTGCAGTTGTCGCCATCATCGCTAAACGACAGCGCCGCACTTGCACGGTTTCAGACGGGCCTGGTGGATCTGCGCCGACGTGTAGGTCTTTATGTCGAGAAGCCCGGCACCATCGAAATCACCGACGGCGTGCTGTATCGGGCGCGTCTGCCATTGTCGGCAAGGGTCACGGTGGGAGACTATACGGCGGAAACTTTCCTGGTGCAGGACGGCCGCGTCGTGGCGGCGGCGGTAAGGGACATTACTGTCCGCAAATCGGGCTTTGAGCAGTTCATGGCCATGGCGGCGGAACACTGGTCTTTCTTCTATGGGTTGACCGCGATCCTGCTCGCCGTTGGCATGGGGTGGACCGCCGGAGCCATTGCGCGGCGGCTGTGAGGGACGGGGTGTCGGGACAGGCGCTTTTCTGCAAAAGGCTGGGCATTATCGGAGCGGGACGCGCCGGTCAGGCCTTCGCCTTGGGGCTGGCGCCCTTTTCCCAAGGAACGCCACTGCTCTACAATCGGTCCGAGGCCCGACGGCGGGAGGTGCTCGACCGTTTACCCGATATCGCGCCTGCGGAGCATCTGAAAGAGGTCGCGGAAAAATGCGACACCATCGTTCTGGCTGTTTCCGATGATGCGATAGCGGTCGTGGTGGAAAGCCTGTCGCGCGAAACCATGAAGCATCGCCCATTCCTCTTTCACCTGAGCGGGAGAAGTGGGGCCGCCGCGCTGGAAATGTTGCGCGAAGCGGGCGCGCTGACTGCCGCCATCCACCCGGTGATGACCTTCACCGGCGATCCGGCCCATGAAGTGAAGCGCATGGTGGGCGCACCCTTTGGCGTGACGGGGAGTTCCGCCGAGACTACCGAACGCGCCATGGCGGTGGTGGGATGGCTGCGGGGCAAGGGATTCATTATCGCAGAAGAAAAACGGTCGCTCTATCATGGCGCGCTGAGCCATGCGGCAAACCATCTGGTGACACTGATGGCCGGAGCGGCCCGCGCCCTGGAAGAAGCCGGGGTGGACGATCCGGGCAAAGTGCTGGGACCGCTGGTCCGCGCCGCCATGGAGAATAGTCTGACCAGCGGGTTCGCAGCCTTGTCCGGGCCTTTGCTCCGCGGGGACCGGGGAACCATCGGCGATCATCTGGCCGCCTTTGACCGATATTGCCCGGATGTGTTGCCGGACTATCAGGCCATGGCGCTGGCAACGCTGCGGGAGATGGAGCGGCATGGCATGGGACAGGCCGATGCCATGCCGGATCTCCGGCAATTGCTGGAAAGCTGACGGAGCTTATTTACCGTCCAGCATTTCAATCATGATGGAGAAGTCGCGGGTCGCCTTCCCCTGGTTTGCGAGCATCTGATAGAGCGCTTCGGCGGCATTGCCCATGGGAACGCTGGCGTTGACGGAGGCGGCCGCTTCGATCGCCAGCTTCAGGTCCTTGAGCATCAGGCCGACCGCGAAACCGCCCTGATAATCATTGTCCGACGGGCTTTGCGGGCCAACGCCGGGAACGGGGCAATAGCTGGTCATGGACCAGCTCTGGCCGGACGAGACGCTGGAGATGTCGTAAAAGGTCTGCGGATCGAGGCCCAGCTTCTGCGCCATGGCGAAGCTTTCGCAGGTCGCAACCATCGTCGCGCCGAGCAGCATGTTGTTGCAGATCTTCGCCCCCTGCCCATTGCCCGCACCACCTGCATGGATGACGGCCTTGCCCATGGCGGAGAGAATCGGCTTTGCCTTGGCGAAGGCCGCATCGGCGCCGCCGACCATGAAGGTGAGCGTGCCGCCATTGGCGGCCGCGATGCCGCCGGAGACGGGAGCATCGACCATTTCGAAGCCTTTTGCCGTCGCGGCTTCGATGACGCGGCGAGCGGTGGCAACGTCGATAGTGGAGCAGTCGAGGAACAACGCCCCCGCCTTGGCCGCGCCGAAGATTTCGCCATTATAGACGCTTTCGACATGCTTGCCCGCAGGAAGCATGGTGACGACGGCATCCGCACCGGTGACGGCTTCGGCCGCATTGGCGGCGCGGACGGCGCCAGCCGCTTCGGCGCGGGCCAGTGCGTCTTCGGACAAGTCGAAGGCGCGGACGGCATAGCCGTTCTTCAGCAGATTGGCGGCCATGCCGCCGCCCATGTTGCCGAGGCCGATGAAGGCGATGGTGAGGCTCATGTCAGGCTCCTTCCAACTCTTGACGTCTATATCTCGCGGAATGCGAATTCATCCATGGCATTGACCCTGTCGGAAACGGGCAGATGGTGCTGGGAGTCCGGGCCGCCATTTCCGCAGGACAGCTTTCCTTTACCCCTGAAGTTCGGGCAAGGGCGTCCATTGCTTTTCCGGCGGCAAGGGCGCGAAGATCGCCTCGATTATCGCATCCGTTACGCCTTCAGGCGTCGCCGGATTCCATTTGGGCGCATTGTCCTTGTCGAAGATCACCGCGCGCACCCCTTCGACCAGATCGGGACGGCGGATCACATGACAGGCAATGCCATATTCCATCCGCATATTGTCGGCAAAGTCGGTCTTGGCCGCGCCTTCGGCCAGCTGGCGCAACGCCACCTTGATCGTTTGCGGGGATTTGCTGTCCAGAACGGTCCGCTGCTTCGCCGCCCATTCGCCGCCATCCGCTTCCAGCGCGGCAAGGATTTCCTCCAGCCGGCCAGATGCGAACAGCCGGTCAATGTCGGGACGCATCGCCTCCAGCTTGGAAGGCGGCGGCGTTTCGGCATTATCGTCCAATATGGCAAGGAGCTGCTGCGGATCGCCAAGGATGGCATCCTTGACCGTATCCAGCTTGTCCGAGGTCATATAATGCGTGGCAAGTCCAACGGCGCGGCAATCGGCCCCGTCGATCCGCGCGCCGGTGGCCGCGAGCCATGCGCCTGTCCTGCCCGGCAAACGCGGCAGGAACCAGCCACCACCCACATCGGGAAAGAGGCCGATGCCCGTTTCCGGCATGGCAAAAATAGTCCGTTCCGTCACGACGCGATGCCGTGCGGGGAGAGAAAGGCCGACGCCGCCGCCCATGACGATCCCGTCAATGAAGGCAACGATCGGCTTTTCATAGACGAACAACAGATGGTTCATCCGATATTCGACGAAGAAGAAATGCTCGGCCTCAACGCAATCGCCCTTCGCGCTGTTGGCGATGAGGGCAATGTCGCCGCCCGCGCAAAAGCCGCGCCCTTCGGCATGATCGATCATCACCGCGACGACCGTGTCATCCTTGCTCCAGGCCAGCAAGGCATCGTTGATGGCTCCGCACATTTCCGGCGTCAGGGCGTGGAGCGCCTTGGGCCGGTTGAGCCGGATGCGGCCGACGCCATTTTCGATGAAGGTCAGAACTTGGTCAGTCATCTTCTCTCCTTGGCGCGGCACATGCCGGAGCGGAGTTGTAATGGGGTTGGCTGCGCGTTTTCTTCGTTCCAGCTTCGAACCGGACAGCGAACCGCCCAGCCCCTGAGCGCCCTTCCCCAAAAGTTAGCGATTACTGCCGCAACATATCGCGGGCAACGATCATCCGCATGACCTGATTGGTGCCTTCCAGGATCGAATGCACGCGCAGATCGCGCCAGAAACGCTCGATCGGATAGTCCATCAGATAGCCGTAGCCGCCATGCAGCTGCAGCGCGCGATCAACCACGGACGAACCTGTATCGGTGGCAAGACGCTTGGCCATGGCGGCAAAACGGGTCTTGTCAGGCGCATTCTCCGTTACCTTGACCGCTGCGGCATACAGCAGGGTGCGGGCAGCCTGAAGCTCCGTTTCCATGTCCGCCAGCGTGAACTGGGTATTCTGGAAATCGGCGATGGACTGGCCAAATTGTTTGCGGTCTTTTGTGTAGCTAACCGCTTCGTCGATGCAGCGTTGTGCGCCCCCGAGCGAACAGGCGCCGATATTGAGGCGCCCCCCGTCAAGACCCATCATGGCGATGCGGAAGCCTTCCCCTTCGCCCCCGACCAGATTTTCGACCGGCACGCGAACCGCGTCAAAATTGACCTGCGCGGTAGGTTGAGAATGCCAGCCCAGCTTGCGTTCCTGCGCGCCGAAGCTGACGCCTTCCATATCCTTTTCGATGACGAGGCAGCTGATGCCCTTGGCGCCGTCATCGCCGGTGCGGACCATGGTGACATAAAGTTCGTTCTCTCCACCGCCGGAGATGAACTGCTTGGAGCCGGTGACGATATAATGGTCGCCATCGCGAACCGCCCGGGCCTTGAGGGCCGCAGCGTCCGAACCGGACCCTGCCTCGGTCAGGCAGTAACTGCCCATCCGTTCCATCGGCACCATGGAAGGCAGATATTTATCCTTGACCGCCTGACTACCGAAGCGGTCGATCATCCAGGCGGCCATATTATGAATGGACATGAAGGCGCTGGTCGACGGACAACCGTAGGCCATCGCCTCCATGATGATGGCCGATTCAAGACGGCCAAGGCCGATGCCCCCCGACGCTTCGGAAACATAGATGCCGCCAAAGCCCAATTCCGCCGCCGCCCGGATCGTGTCGCGGGGGAAAATATGCTTTTCGTCCCACTCCGCCGCATGGGGCGTAATCGCGTCGGCGGTGAACCGGCGCGCGAGATCCTGGATCTCGCGCTGGTCGTCGGTGAGATCGAACTGAGTCACGATACCCCTGCCCTCAACCCATGGTCGGGATGACGAAGGCGCTATCGCCGCTTTCGCCGCCGTCGGGCCAGCGCTGAGTGACGGTCTTCACCTTGGTCCAGAACTTGACGCCTTCCATGCCATGCTGGTTAGTATCGCCAAAGGCAGACCGCTTCCAGCCACCGAAGGTGTGATAGGCGACCGGCACCGGGATCGGCACGTTGATGCCGACCATGCCGACTTCGACCCGTGCGGCAAATTCGCGTGCGGCATGGCCGTTACGGGTGAAGAGAGCGACGCCGTTGCCATATTGGTGCTTGCTGGGAAGCGCGAGCGCCTCTTCGAAATTGTCGGCGCGGACCATCTGGAGCACGGGGCCGAAAATTTCTTCCTTATATGCCTGCATGTCGGGCGTCACATGGTCGAACAGCGTCGGGCCGACGAAGAAGCCCTTCTCATGCCCCTGCAGCGTGAAGCCGCGGCCGTCGACGACCAGTTCCGCGCCTTCATCGACGCCAGTCTGAATCCACTGCTCGATCTTCGCCTTATGCTGGGCTGAAACGACGGGGCCGTAATGCGCTTCCGCATCGGTGGAGACGCCGACGCGCAGCGCCGCGATCGCAGGAATCAGTTTCTCGCGCAGGGCAATAGCGGTCTTTTCGCCCACCGGCACGACGACCGGCAACGCCATGCAGCGTTCACCCGCCGAACCGAAAGCCGCGCCGCACAGATCGTTGACCACCTGGTCAAGATCGGCATCCGGCATGACGACGCCATGATTCTTCGCGCCGCCCATCGCCTGAACGCGCTTGCCCGCCGCAACGCCGCGATTGTAAACATAATGGGCGATGTCGGACGAACCGACGAAGCTGACCGCACCGATGCCGGGATGATCGAGGATCGCGTCGACCATTTCCTTGTCGCCATGGACGACCTGGAAAATGCCTTCAGGCAGGCCCGCTTCAAGGAAGAGTTCACCCAGACGCACCGGAACGGACGGATCACGCTCCGAGGGCTTGAGGATGAAGGCGTTGCCGGTCGCGATGGCAACGGCGGACATCCAGAGCGGAATCATCGCCGGAAAATTGAACGGCGTGATGCCCACACCGATGCCGATCGGTTGACGGGTGGAAAATACGTCGATGCCGGTGCCAGCGCCCTGCGTGAATTCACCCTTCAGCACATGAGGGATGCCGCAGGCAAATTCAACCACTTCAAGGCCGCGCTGAATGTCGCCCTTGGCATCAGCGATCACCTTGCCATGTTCGGAACTAAGCAGATGGGCGAGTTCGTCCATATGCTGTTCCACCAGATCCTTGAAACGGAACATGACGCGGGCGCGACGCTGCGGATTAACGGCCGCCCATGCGGGCTGCGCCTTTTGCGCGGCTTCCACGACGCGATCCAGCAAAGCGGCGTCGCCGAGCGTGACGCGGGCCTGAACGCCGCCATTATTGGGATCGAAGACATCGCCATAGCGCGCGGACGCGGTATCGTGGGCGAAAGCGAGCTTGTGAGAAATCTCACGCATGGACGGTCCTTTCCGTAAGGTTGACGCGGCTCTAGCAATAGCGTGTAATTGCATGCAACGACGAAGTTTCGCATGTCTATACTGCAAAAACGCAGTTGGGGGAAATGATGTTCGATTGGGACGATCTGCGCGTCTTTCTGGCCGTAGCGCGGGCGCGCAAGATCGCTCCGGCGGCGCGGATGCTTGGAATCGATGCAACCACCATCATGCGGCGCCTCGCCCGACTGGAACGGGCGCTGGGGGCGGACCTGTTCGAGATGGCATCGGGCGAGCGGACGCTGACCGTCAGAGGACAGGCTCTACTGCACCATGCCGAAGCCGTCGAAAGCGCAGCCATGTCGGCGGTGGAGGATGTGGCCGGGCTGGAACAACAGCTTGCCGGGCAAGTGCGGCTGTCGGTGGCAGAGGGCTTTGGAACATGGGTGCTGGCGCCGGGGCTGGCGGAGTTCAGCCGACGGCATCCGGGCATAAGGCTGGACCTCATTACCGCTTCGGGTTTCCTCAATCCTTCAAAGCGCGAGGCGGACATGGCGCTGATGCTGGCACGACCGCAGCGAGGGCGGCTGTCGGTCAAGCGGCTCGGAGAATATCGCCTGCATCTTTATGCGTCGGTCGATTATCTGGCGCGGGCAGGACGACCGGATCGCCCTGCCCAGCTCCGCGATCATATGCTGGTCGGCTATGTGCCGGAATTCATCTTTTCTCCCGAACTCGATTATCTGGACGAGGTGGAGGCCGGGCTGGAAGCGCATCTGCGCGCGACGAGCATCAATATGCAATATCGCATGGTCCGCGATGGAAGCGGCATCGGCGTACTGCCCGACTTCATTGCGCGCAGCGACCCGCAACTGATCGAATTGATGGCCGACAGGGTGGAGATCATCCGCCATTTCTGGCTGGTGACGCATGAGGATCTGCGGAAAGTCGCTCGTATCGCTACGGTCGGCGCCTGGTTGCAGGAGCGGGTCATGATGGCGTCGCGTTGACCCGCCCTCCACATGGGAGCAGCCAGCGCGAGATGCCACAGCTGAGACAGCCCAATTGAAAGGCGTCGGCCTCACTTCGTCATGAAGGGTGCAATGGGCGGCGGATCAATATCGCCAGCTGCAACGAAGCCGGGATTGAAGAAGCCGTCCTTGCCATAGGCCATCGGCGCCCCATCGGGCGCAAGCAGCTTGCCCCCCGCAGCGCGCAAAACGGCATCACCCGCGCCGATGTCCCATTCACAGGTCGGAGCGAGACGGGGATAGAGGTCCGCTTCCCCCGTCGCGACCATGCAGATTTTCAGCGAGGAGCCGAAAGACACCCGCTCGGCCACGTCAAACTGATCGAGATAGGCGTCGGTTTCCGGCGTGTTGTGGGATTTTGAGGCGACCACCGACAATCCCGTGTCGGGCAGGTCACGCACGCGGATCGGGGTGCGCTCACCGATCATGCCTTCGCGGGAGACAGACGCGCTCCATGCTTCTCCGCTGTGCACGTCGCCCACGAAAATCCGGCCCTTTGCCGGAGCATGGACGATGCCGAATACAGGTTTGCGCCCCTCGATCAGCGCGATATTGACGGTGAAGTCCCCGCGCCGCTGGATAAATTCCTTCGTCCCGTCGAGCGGATCAACAAGGAAGAACGTGCCGTCAGTTTGCGGAATGCGGCCTGCCGCCGCCTCCTCTTCCGCGATCACCGGAATATGCCCCGCCAATCGCGCCAGCGCTTCCAGGATAATTTTTTCCCCCGCGGCATCGGCCTGCGTCACGGGGCTGTTGTCCGACTTGGTCTCGACCGAAAAGCCCGCATCGTAGATTGCCATGATCGCCTTGCCCGCCTCGATCGCGGCGGTGATCAGTTCTTCGGCAATCGTCGTGATATTCATCGGCTGATCGATTTGAGACATATGGATAATTTCCCGTCCTTCATTGCGGGCTTCGGATGGCCCCTGTTTTCTGCTTATAGCGCAATCCGCGTCAACGCCAATCCGGATTGGTTCAAGCCTCCGACCAACGGCGAAGCAGATTGTGATAAACGCCGGTCAGGCGGATCACCTGCGCGTGCCCATGACCCAGATCGGCGGCCAGCGCCTGAATGCTGCTGTCGAGATCGAACAGCATCTGCCGCGCGGCGTCGTCGCGGACCATGGATTGCAGCCAGAAGAAGCTCGCGACGCGACGCCCGCGCGTGACCGGTTCCACCCGATGCAACGAAGTAGAGGGATAGAGCACAGCATCGCCCGCGGCCAGTTTCACCTGCTGAACCCCGAAATGGGTTTCAATGGTGAGTTCACCACCGTCATAGGCGTCAGGCTCTTCCAGAAAGATGGTGATAGAAAGGTCGGACCGGACGCGAAAACCCGTTCCAGCCTGAATACGGACGGCGTTGTCGACATGCGTGCCGAATGCCTGCCCGCCTGCATAGCTGTTGAAAAGCGGCGGGAATATCTTGAGCGGCAGGGCCGCCGCAATGAACAGGGGCGATTGACCGAGGGCGTCCAGCACCATCTGCCCAGCCTGCCTGGCTTCCGGCGCATCTTCCGGCAATTGCAGGTTGCGCTTGGCGAGCGCCGACTGATGGCCCGACGTAACGTTGCCGTCCACCCACTGCGCCTGATCGATCAATGCCCGAACAGCGCAGACGGCCTGCATGTCGAGCAACTGGGGAACGGCAATCAACATGACCTGAAACTCGAACCGGGACTGACAAGGGGTAGAAAGGTCGGGCGAAAGGCTAACGCTTTATCAGGCAGCGTCGATTCGCAGGACGAACGGGATTTCCACCACGCCCTTGACCCGCGCTGGCTGTCCATTGCGGATGATGGGCTTCCAGCGCCAGCCGCGAACGGCATCGCGCGCGGCGTCATCCAGCCGCTTGGAGCCGCTGCTTTGTGCAATAACGATGCTTTCGACGCTGCCGTCCACGCCCAGCGTCAGAGACAGCACTACCGTCCCCTGCTCACGCTTGCGACGGCTTTCGATGGGATAACGCGGCGGTTTGCCTGCCACCATCTGGGCGCCCAAATCCCCACCCTGCACGATGCTCGGCGGCGCTGGCGGTGCGGCAGATGCCGACGGTCCCGGCGGGGACATGACCGGCATGGGCGACGGAACGGGCACGGGATCGGGCGTTGTCGCCACCAACTGAACCGGCGGCACGGGCATCTGGACCAACGGTGGAGGTGCAACGATTTCCGGCTTCGAGGGCGGCGGTGGGGGCGTATCGGCGGCGGGCGGCGGCGGTGGGGGCGTCAGGTTGACCACCGTCAGCTTTGCTTCGCGCGCTTCAATGACATGCTGCCGCACCTGGATCAGCGCATAGATGAGCATGGCATGGATCAGGACAATAGCAAGAATGACGGGCAGGTTGGGCCTGCGCCCTTCACCGAAGCGACCTGTGGCCTCGACGGGGTTTGACGACAAGACCCGGCTGGGGCTACGGGATTCAAGGAGGTACTGAGACGCCGGAACGTCCAACACGTCGTCGATCCTTTCTTCCGCTACCGAGAGCATGATCGCCCCTTCTTCCGATCAGTAAGCCAGCAAAGGCCCATATCCCGAACCCTAATGCGAATCAATTGCATAATTGTCTCGCATGGTCCTGCTCCGGTTCAAAGGATTGGGCGGGCAGCGGCCCGAGGAGGATGGATTCGCCGCTGCCCGCCCCTTTCCCCGGCCGGGACAAGCCGGGGGTTATTCCGGGTCAGAACTTGTAATTCAGACTGAACACCGCCGAACGGGTCGGCGCTGGCTGCGCCCAACTGTTGCCGATATTATTCCGAACCGTGGTCACATATTTCTTGTTGGTGAAGTTCTGGACATTGACTTGCGCCATCAGGTTTTCCGTGATGGGGTAGGATGCCATGAACCGGTGGATCGTATAGCTGGGCACACGATAAGGCACATAATTGTCGGCCGCGAGTTGCGCGAGCGTGGGCTGGTTCAGCAGGAACTTACCCTGATAAGTCAGCCCATAGCCTAGTTCCAGCCCAAAGGGCAGGCGATAGGTGGAGAACAGGCTACCTGAATGCTTGGGCGTATTGGCCAATTGGTAACCAGCGGTCGGATCCACAAAATCGGCACTGTTACCGCAACCCGCCGCACCCGGATTGGCAAGGCAATAGTTGGACACGCCCTGCTGTATCTTCGATTTCAGATACATGTAATTCGCCGAAATCGTCCAGTTGGGCGTGATATTGCCCGATGCGCCAAGGGAAATACCCTCCACCCGCTGCTTGCCATCAAGCGTCTGGTCCGGCAGCGTCGGATCGTTCGAGTTCACCTTGATCGAATTACGGTCGTTGCGGAACAGCGCAGCAGTCAGCAGCAATTGCCCGTCGAACAAATCCGCCTTCACGCCAATTTCATAATTCTCGGTCGTTTCCGGTTTCAGGCGACAATTAGCGGCCGAGCAGGCGCCATCGACAGATGCCTTCGAAGGCAGCTTTGAATTGCCATAAGCGACATAGATGCTGGTGTTGGGCGTCGGCTTCACCACCGCACCGATACGATAGGAGAAGAGATTGTCTTCCACCTCGAAATAGGTCGGATTGGTTTCGGCCGGATCAGTGGGAACCACCGGCAATCCAATGTCGGGGCCGCTGGTCTGGTAACTGAAGTTCCGGTTCCAGCCCTTCACCTTTTCATAGCGCACGCCGCCATTGATCTCGAACCATTCCGTAAACTTCATCGCATCGAACAGATAGGCCGCATAGCTTGTCTGCTGGCCGATATTTCGGCCGCCCATGATGAAATTGGTCGGACCGACATAGCTGTTGCTGCCATAAAGACGGGCGAGGCCACCAATCGCCGCCGGGCCGGCAATAACCGACGATGGATCGCCGATATTCACGAGCGGATAGTAAAGGCCCAGGCTGGCGCCTGCATTGTAAAGCGGATTGGGCACCCCCGAACTTGCGCCTCGCGCCACCACAAAGGGTGCTGCATAGGGGTCATAGCCGTCCGCGGTACGTCCGATACTGCCCTGACGTTGCTGATATTTTTCCCACATCGCCGATGCGCCGATGACGAGGGAATGACCAATGCCGCCAGTTTCAAATTCAGCGCTCAGGTCGAACTGCGTATAGGCCGTTTCATTGCTGATGAAGCGCTGGTTGCCGCGGCCGCCAGTAGGCAGATAATAGCCTACTGGTATGGTGAGCGCTTCCCCTGCCTCGCTCATGTAGATGGTCATCGTGCATGCACCGTTGGTATCCGGGTTGAAACCGCCGCCGGCGCCATCATCCAAGCAGAAGACACCCTGCGGTTGGCTGGTTACGGTGTTCTGGCGAACATTTTCATAACGGGTGAGATTGCGAAGCTTCACGCTATCACTAAACGCGTGGCTGAAGATCGCCTGGAGCGAATCCGTCTTGCTGTCCTGCCGGTCCAGATTGGCGAAGCCATAATAGGCGGAGCGGTCGAAGTCCCTGAGAATACCGCCGAGCGCCGGGAAATAACGCATGCCATATTGCGGCATCGCCTTGTCATCTAGATGCTCATATTGCAGCGTCAAGCTGGCAGGCCCGTCAATGCCGATAGTGACGGCAGGCGCTATGCCCCAGCGCTTATAATCTTCCACATCGCGGCCCGGAACATCATTTTCATGATAGACGGCATTGATGCGGACGGCGACCAGATCGTCCAGGCGCTTGTTCGCGTCAATGGTTGCGCGATAATAATTGTCGGTGCCGATGCCCGCATTCATCACGATCTGATCGTCGGCCAGCGGCCGCTTCGTGACGAGGTTGATCGTGCCCGCAACCGACCCGCCGCCATTCATGACGGAATTCGCACCATTGGTGACCTCGATCTGCTCGATATTATAGACTTCGTTACGGTTGAGAAACGCACCCGACCGCACGCCGTCGATAGTCACATCGTTCTTCGCGTCCTGCCCGCGCAGGATGATGCGGTCGCCATAGCCGAAACCACCCTCGCCCGCGCCAAAAGTGATGCCCGGAACGGTCGAAAGCACATCGCGCAAGGTCAGCAGATTCTGCTGCTGGATGGTCGCCTTGCTGATCACCGTGATGGTCTGGGGCGTATCGAGCAGCGGACGCACATATTTCGGAGAGTCCGCTTTCTCGACCTTCACTTCGGATTCATCGATCGCGGTGTCGGTGACGGTGACGCCCCCCAGCTTGGGCGCCGAGGCACTATCCTGCGCGTGGACGGTGGACGCCAGCGCAATAGCGCCGACACAGCCCATCGCCAGAAAAGACGGAACATTTGCGGATTTGGACATGGATCAGGAAGCCCCCTTTGTTGTCGGGAGACCTGCTATTGCGACTTGTTCTCAGAGTCAACATTATTGCGAATAATTCTTATTATTGCGCTCGATATGTCACATCGAAAAGCCAGCACCGGATCGCGCTGGCAAGATTGGGCGGCTGCGCTGCCGCCAGGCGCTCCACATCGATCCGGGCGATAAGGGCGTTGACCGGAATCCCTTCGCGCGCCGCTTCCTCACGAAGGGCCTTCCAGAATATCGGTTCAAGGCTGATGGCCGTCTGGTGGCCAGCAATAGTCACGCTCCGCTTTGCAGGCGGGGCAAAAAGAGAGGCTCCGGCGGACCGGGCCGACGAAGCCTCATCCCGTTCCATCAATACATGTGCTGACCGCCGTTGATCGACAATGTGCTGCCAGTGATGAAGGCCGCCTCCTCACCGCACAGAAATGCCACGCCGCGGGCGATTTCAGAGGCATGGCCAAGGCGGCCCACCGGTATCTTCGCGACGATCTTTTCCAGCACGGCCGCAGGAACGGCGGCGACCATGTCGGTATCGACATAGCCGGGCGCGATCGCGTTGACGGTGATGCCGAATTTCGCGCCTTCCTGCGCCAGTGCCTTGGTAAAGCCATGGATGCCGGATTTGGCGGCGGCGTAATTCACCTGACCATATTGACCCGCCTGCCCGTTGACCGAACCGATATTGACGAAGCGCCCCCAGCCCCGCTCCCGCATGCCGCCGAACGTCGCCTTGGCCATGTTGAAGCACCCGCCCAGATTGATGCGCATCACATCATTCCAGTCATCAAAGCTCATCCGCGCGAGCACGCCATCGCGGGTTATGCCTGCATTATTGACCACGATATCGATGGGGCCAAGTTGTTCCGTCACTTGCGTGCATCCGTCGAGGCAGGCTTGATGGTCGCCGACATCCCATTTGAAAGTGGCGATGCCGGTCTTTTCGGTAAAGGCGCGCGCCTTTTCCTCATTGCCCGCATAATTAGCTGCGACGGTGTAGCCGAGAGCCTTGAGAGCCAGGCTGATCGCCTCGCCAATACCGCGTGTTCCGCCAGTGACGACAGCAACCTTGCTCATAAGCCCTCCTATAATTTTTCAGTCTGAAACCTCATTCAACTCACCCAGCCGGCCAATTCTCGACCGATCAGATTCTCATAGAGTTTGATAGCCTCTGGAGAGGCGTTCAAACAAGGCAAATGCGCGAATTTTTGCCCGCCAGCAGCCAGAAAATCATCTCGTCCCCGGATGCCGATTTCTTCGAGGGTTTCAAGGCAGTCGGCAGAAAAGCCAGGCGTAAGAACGGCAACCGTTCGGACACCCTTTGGCGGTAGGCTTTTGAGCGTCTCATCGGTCGCCGGCCCAAGCCATTTCGCTCGTCCGAAACGGGATTGGAACGTCACCCGGACGTCCCGTTCCAAAGCCTGCGTCAGGAGTCGCGCCGTTTCCAGCGACTGCTCATGATAAGGATCGCCCAGCGTCTTTGTACGTTCCGGCATTCCGTGGAAACTGGCGATCAGGAGATCGGGCTCGAAATCCAACGCGTCGAGTTGCCTTTGGACCGACATCTTCAACGCTTCTATATAGGCCGGATCGTCGAAATAGGGCGGCAAGGTGCGGATCGCGGGTTGAGCGCGCATCTTTGCCAGCGCCGCCGACACGCAATCTACCGCCGTGGCGGTCGTTGCCCCGCAATATTGCGGGTAAAGAGGCGCTACCACAATGCGGTCGCAGCCTGCCTCATCAAGCGCCGCCAGCCGGCTCGCAATCGATGGATTGCCATAGCGCATGGCCCAGTCGATCATCACTTCGGAGCCGAAGCGTCCTTGCAGGGCGATGGCCACGTCGCGGGTATTGACGGCGAGCGGGGAGCCCTCCTTCGTCCAGACCTGGGCATAGGCATGGGCTGACTTGCGCGGACGGGTGAGCAGAATCGGCCCGCGCAGGATCGGTTGCCAGAGCCATTGCGGGATTTCCACAACGCGCGGGTCGGATAGAAATTCGGCCAGATAGCGCCGGACGGCCCCAGCATCCGGCGCATCGGGCGTGCCGAGATTGATGAGAAGAACACCGATGCGAGGCATATTCAGTCCTGAGAAAGAAGCGGCAGGCTGCGGAACCTTTGGCCGGTGACGGTGAAGAGGGCGTTGGCGATGGCCGGGGTCACCAGTGGTGCGGCGATTTCCGTCGCACTGGCGGGCTGCGCGGTGCTGCGGATCAATTCAACCGTGACTTCACCAATATCGTCCAGCCGAGGAAGGTTCATGCGGCCCAATATGGCGCGTCTGGGCATTCCCTTGTCATAGGGGACCGACGCCCCCATCGCATAGGCAAGACCATAGATCAGGCCGCTTTCCACCTGCTGCCGGGCTATGTCGGGATTGACCTGATCGCCGCAATCGATCGCCGCGACCATTCGACTGACCGTGAGTTTGCCGCCGGTGATCGCGGCCTCCACCAGCACCGCGCCGAACGCATTGCCGGCCTGATACGCGGCGATCCCCTGCCCGCTGCCCGCAATGCCGCCCTGCCATCCCCCCATGGCGGCGGCGGTCGAAAGGCAATGGGCGAGACGCGGATTGCCGCCCAGCATCTGGATGCGGAAAGACATCGCCTCCATCTGTGCCAGATGGGCGAGTTCATCCATGAAGCTTTCGGTGAAGAACGTACTGTGCAAATGAGCGTTGCCGCGCACGAAACCAAGAGGCAGATATACATCTGACGGATAGTGGTCGATGGCCCAGTTGGAGACGGCATAGGGTATCTCCATACCCGCGATCGCGAGTCTTGTCGCCTTGTCCGCGCTCTGGGCCGCCGCTTCGTGGGGCAAGGCGCCGTTTGCGATCCGTGCCCAGGTCTGGCTCATCGCGCAGGGGGCGGCGACTTTCGCCAGCCAGCCCTCTATCACGCCGCTGCGGCCGAGCTTCGCTGCCATGCGAGCATGGGCGGGCGGGCTTGGCCGGTCATGAATGACATCCTCCAGCCGCGACCAGAGCAACTGGACGGGACGCCCCATGTCCCGCGCGATCAGGGCCGCCTGCACCGCTGCCTCGAAATCCATCTTGCGCCCGAAAGAGCCGCCCGCGTGCACGGGGTAAAGCGTCACGGAAGCCCGGTCGATCCCCAGCGCGTCGGCGATGGCCGTGCGGGCGAGACCTGGGGCCTGCGTCGCGGTCCACACCTCAGCCCCGGCGTCGGTGACGCGCGCGGTGGCGCACATCGGTTCAAGCGCCAGATGCAGCCCGGCGTCCACGCGATATTCGCTGGCCAGAATCGTCGCGCCCTCAAACACCGGCAACAGGTCGCCCTGCGTATAAAGACGGCGGCCATGGGAACCGGAAAAGGCATCCTCCAGCGCGGCGTCGATGCGTTCGTCGCTGACGGGCGGCCCATCCAGCATGAATACGGGATCGGCCAGATCGAGCGCCTTGTTCGCCGCCCACCAGTTGGTTCCAACCGCGGCGACCCAGCGTTCCGACCGGACCAGCTTCAGGAAGCCGGTGACGCTCCTGGCTGCGCCCTCATTCACGCTTTCCAGCCGCGCATCGCCGATCGGCCCTTGGCGGATCGACGCGAAGATCATGTCGGGCAGGCGGATGTCGGCGGCGAAATTATGGCTGCCGTCGAGCTTGGAAGGCGTGTCGAGCCGGGGCAAATCCTGTCCCGCCAACCGCCCCTCCATCCCCTGCCGCAGGGGCAGGATCTCGGGAAGGTCGAACGCCGCCGCCTCCTCGACCACATCTCCAAAACGCAGCGTCCTTTGGCCGCCGTCGGAAATCAGACCTTCCTGAATGTCGCAGCTTTCCCACGGCACGTTCCAGCGCTTCGCCGCCGCCTTGCACAGCAGGATGCGCGCCGCGGCCCCGGCATCGCGATAGGCATCGTGGAACATCGGCACGGAGGTTCCGCCGCCCGTCAGCATCAGCGCCTTGCGCGTCGCATATTGATCGAGCGCCCAGTCGCCCACCTCGCCGCCGACGCGGGTCCAGTCGCTCGCCAGCCACTCACGCGCCAGAAGGGTGTTCGCATAAAGGGGGCTTTCCGGCGCGCTTTGCACCGCGATGGTGCGCCAGTCGGCGCCCAGTTCATCCGCGAGAATCTGGGGCAGCAGGGTCGTTATCCCCTGCCCCATTTCCAGTTGCGGCACGATGACGATCACCTGTCCCGCCCGATCGATCTTGAGGAAGGCGTTGAAGACGAACTCCCCCGGCGCGGCGTTGAGATTGGGCTTGTAGCTGCGCGGCCAGACGGCCCATGCGAGCAGCAGCCCCGCGCCGGCGCCTCCACCGACAAGCAGGGCGCGGCGGTCGATTCCCTGCCTGCCCCTACCCTTCTGCCTTAGCGGTGCTCGCCCCATATCCCGACTGATAGAGAGCGGCAAAGGCGCTGCATAGCCTTATTCGGCACGGATGGGCGCAAGGCCGAGGCGCGGGATTTCGATTGCGGGGCAACGGTCCATCACGACCTTGAGGCCAGCGGCTTCCGCGCGTGCGGCCGCTTGCGGGTTGATGACGCCGAGCTGCATCCAGACCGCCTTTGCCCCGGCGGCGATGGCGTCGTCCACTGCCTCGCCCGCCGCCTCGCTGCGGCGGAAGATGTCGACCATGTCGATGGGCACGCCAATGTCGGACAGCCGGTCCCAGACGAACTCGCCATGCACATGCTCTCCCGCGATCTGGGGATTGACCGGCAGGACGCGATAGCCATGGTCCTGAAGCGCCTTCATGACGCCATAGCTGGGGCGGTCGGGACGATCGGAAATGCCGATCAGCGCAATGGTGCGGGTTTCGCCCAGCAGATCGGCGATATCCTGCGGCTCGGTCAATGGCATGGCAGCCTCCTTGGTTCAGCTTCCCAGATGGGAGAGACGCGGCGTAAAGCAAGACGTTCCCATTTATGGGCGCTTTGGGAGGTGGGGCGAGAGACGCGAGGGATGGTGCAAACGGCCAGTTGCGGACAACCCACCTCCGTTCGGGCTGAGCGAAGTCAAAGGGCGAACGGAGATGGGAATAGCGGACAGTCCGCTCCCCACCCAAACCGGATCACGCGATCCGCTGTCCTGCGGCCACGCCCTATCCTTATCGCGCGATATGTTCCGCAACCTTTTCCGCGATGGCGCGAAACGCCTGCCCATGCACATCGTCGCCCGCCGCGGGAGGATCGCCCGCGTCCGAGCGGCGGCGGATGTCGATGGCGAGCGGGATGCGGCCCAGGAAGGGCATGCCCATCTCTTTCGCCGCCGCTTCCGCGCCGCCCGCGCCGAAGGGATCGGAAACCTCGCCGCAATGGGGACAGGCATAGCCCGCCATATTCTCGACCAGGCCGATCAGCGGCACATGCGCCTGCTCGAACAGGTTGACGGCGCGGGTGGCGTCGATCAGCGCCAGATCCTGCGGCGTGGAAACGATCACCACGCCGGCGGGCTTGTGCTTCTGGATCATCGAAAGCTGGATGTCGCCGGTGCCCGGCGGCATGTCAACGATCAGCGTTTCCACGTCGCCCCATTCGGCGTCGATGAGCTGGCCCAGCGCATTGCTGACCATCGGCCCGCGCCACGCCAGCGCGCGGCCCGGCTCCACCAGATGGGCCATGGACAGCATCGGCACGCCCACCGGGCTTTGCACGGGGATCAGATGCTTGTCGCGCGCCTGCGGCTTTTGATCCTCGCTCGCCATCAGGCGGGCCTGCGACGGGCCATAGATGTCGGCATCGACAAGGCCCACGCGATGGCCCAGCCGTTTGAGGGCCACGGCCAGATTGGCCGACAGCGTGGATTTGCCGACGCCCCCTTTCCCCGACGCGACCGCGATGATCCGCAATTCCTTGCGTTCCGCGGTCATGGCGATGCGGACATCGCTCACGCCCGGAACGGTCAGCGCGCCTTCGCGAATGGCGGCGGCGATGGCGTCGCGCTGATCGGCGGTCAGGCCGCCTACTTCCAGCGCGAGGGTCATGACGCCGTCCTTGACGCGCGGCGTGCTGGCGCGGCCGCCGGTGATGGTCTTGAGGCGTGCGGCGAAGCTGTCGAGATCGGTCATGGCTGCCCTCTAAAGCCTTTCGGCATGGTGGGGAAAGAGGCTTTGCCCGGCTGGCGCATTTTCCGCTTCGCGCGCCGTCCGGAAATGCTTTCAAACAATATTCCCGACGATGGGCACTGTTTTTCGCCGCTCAGCCTTCCTATAGAGACCTCATGAAGAGAATTTTCGGGTGGATGCCCGGCATCGCGAGCGCCATGGTCCAGGGGCCATGGGGCGGTAAAAGCGACGGGCCGGAGGGCAATGACGGACCGGGCAAGGGCGGCGGGGGGAACGATGGCCCGCGCAACCCGTGGACCCAGCCAGGCAAATCGGGCGGGCAGAAAGGCCCCTCCGCGATCGAGGAACTGCTGCGCCGCAGCCGCGAGAGCTTTGGTTCGGGCGGTGGCGGCGGGCTAGGCGGACTGCCGCCCCGCGCCAATGGGAAGGCGTTGTGGCCGCTCGCCATCGGTATCCTCATTCTGTTGTGGCTGGCGCTTACATGTTTTCACCGCGTGGGTCCGCAGGAACGCGGCGTCGTCACGCTGCTCGGCAAATATAGCCGCACGCTTTCGCCCGGTATCAGCCTGACGCTGCCCGCGCCGTTCGAGAATGTGACGACGGTGGATGTCGAGGAAATCCGCACCATCGACATCGGATCGACCAGCGCCGAAAGCGAAAACCTCGTCCTGACGGGCGATCAGAACATCATCGACCTGGCTTATTCGGTCCGCTGGAACATCCGTAATCCCGAACTCTATCTGTTCCAGCTTTCCGATCCCGACGCGAGCGTCCGCGAAGTCGCCGAAAGCGCCATGCGCTCGGTCGTCGCCAGCGTCAGCCTGGACGACGCGCTGGGCGCGGGCCGCACCGAGATCGAACAGCAGGTCGAATTGCGGATGCAGGAAATCCTCGACGGCTACAGGTCCGGCATCCGCGTGCAGGGCGTCGCGATCAAGCAGGCCGATCCGCCCACCGCCGTCAATGACGCGTTCAAGGCGGTCTCCGCCGCGCAGCAAACCGCGCAGACCTACCTCAACGAAGCACGCGCCGCCGCCCAGCAGGTGACGGCCAAGGCGCAGGGCGAGGCCGCCGCGTTCGACAAGGTGTTCGAGCAATACCGGCTCGCCCCGGACGTCACGCGCCGCCGCATGTATTATGAAACCATGGAGAGCGTTCTGTCCAACGTCGACAAGACGATCGTCGAAAGCGGCAACGTCACCCCCTATCTGCCGCTGCCCGAACTCAAGCGCCGGGCGCAGGCCGCCACCGCCGCGCCAGGCAACGCCGCGCAGGCCGAGGGGGATCAGTGATGCCCGCATTCCAACGCCATCCGATCGCCATCGCGCTCATCGCCATCGCGTTGCTGCTCCTGCTTGGCAGCACCATCGCCATCGTGCCGGAAACCAAGCAGGGCGTGGTCGTGCGCTTCGGCGATCCCAAGGCGATCATCAACCGCTATCGTCCGAACGAAACCTTCGGGAAAACCGGCGCGGGCGTCATCATGCGCTGGCCGTTCATCGACCAGATCGTGTGGATCGACAAGCGCGTCCTGTCGGTCGAGATGGAGCGGCAGCAGGTGCTGTCGACCGACCAGCTTCGCTTGCAGGTGGACGCCTTTGCCCGTTACCGCATCGTCGATCCGCTTCGCATGTATATCGCGGCGGGAAGCGAGGAACGCGTGTCCGACGCGCTGCGGCCCATACTCGGCTCGGCGCTTCGCAACGAACTGGGCAAGCGGCCTTTCGCGGCGCTGCTCAGCCCCGAGCGCGGCCAGGTGATGCAGAATATCGAAGCGGGCCTCGACCGCGTCGCGCGGCAATATGGCGCGGAAATCGTCGATGTCCGCATCAAGCGCGCCGACCTGCCCGACGGCACGCCGCTGGAAAGCGCCTTTACCCGGATGCGGACCGCGCGCGAGCAGGAAGCGCTCACCATCCGCGCGCAGGGCGCCAAACAGGCCCAGATCATCCGGGCCGAAGCAGACGCGAACGCCGCCCGCATCTATGCCGAAAGTTTTGGCAAGGACCCGCAATTCTACGATTTCTATCGGGCGATGCAGTCCTATCGCTATACCTTCGCGACCGACAAGCCGGGGCAGACCAATATGGTCCTGTCCCGCGATAATGAATTCCTCCGGCAATTCCAGGGGCGATGAGGTCATTACGGAACCAGAGTCATTCAATATGGGTTAAGGCAGGGCGGCGCATCCAGGACTCTCCTAGAGTCCCGCCCTTCCATTCCCGAAGATCATGAGAGGACCGTCACGAGTGCGTTACGCTTATGCCATTACCGGCGCCCTGCTGCTTGGCGGCACCGCCATCGCCGTCACCTCAAGCCCCAATGTCGGCGCGCAGACCGCGCAAAATGAAGGAATGCAGGCCGCCGCGCCCGCAGGAGCGCCCGCCAGTCTGGCCGACATGGTGGAAAAACTGCAACCCGCCGTCGTCAACATTTCGACCAAGCAGCGCGTACAGGTACAGAACCCCTTCGCCGGCACGCCCTTTGGCGACCTGTTCGGCTTTGGCCAGGGTGGAGGCGGAGGCGGCCAGCCACAGACCCGTCAGGCGCAATCGCTCGGCTCCGGCTTCATCATCTCGCCGGACGGCTATATCGTCACCAACAACCATGTGGTGTCCGCGGGCGCGGAAGGCGCGAGCGTCGATTCGATCACGGTGACGCTCACCAACCGCGAGGAATATCCCGCCAAGCTGGTCGGCCGCGATCCGGCGACCGACATCGCCGTGCTGAAGATCGACGCGAAGAAGCCCATGCCCTTCGTCAAGTTCGGCGACAGCACCCGCGCCCGCGTGGGCGACTGGGTGGTGGCCATCGGCAATCCCTTCGCCCTTTCGGGCACGGTGACGGCGGGCATTATTTCCGCCCTGCATCGCGGCACCGGCGGCACCTATGACAAGTTCATCCAGACCGACGCGTCCATCAACCAGGGCAATAGCGGCGGCCCGATGTTCGACATGGCCGGCAACGTGATCGGCATCAACAGCCAGATCCTGTCGCCTTCGGGCGGCAATGTCGGCATCGGCTTCGCCATTCCATCGGAGCAGGCGGCGCCCATCGTCGAAACGCTTCGCAAGGGGCAGATCGTCAAGCGCGGCTATCTGGGCATCCAAATCACGCCGCTGGGCGAGGACATGGCCGATTCCCTGGGGCTGGCGAAGAACCGTGGCGAATTCGTCCAGAGCGTCGAGCCGGGCAAGGGCGCGGACAAAGCAGGGATCAAGGCGGGCGATGTGATCGTCAGCGTCGCCGGGCAGGAAGTGACCCCGGACCAGAATCTGTCGTCCATCGTCGCGAATCAGGCGATCGGCGCGCGCGTGCCCATCGTCATCATCCGCAACGGCCAGCGGCAGAATGTCACCGCCATCGTCGGCGAACGCCCGCCCGAAGATCAGCTCAACAACTTCGCGCAGCAGCAGGATGACGATGCGCTTGGCCAGCAGGACAATGGATCGGATAACGGGCAGGCCGCACAGAAGTCGCTCGGCATTTCCGCCATTCCGTTGACCTCCAGCATCATCCGGCAGCTGGGCATCGCGGCCGATACGCGCGGCATCGTCATCACGGCGGTCGACGCTTCCACCGATGCGGGGGCGAAGGGCCTGCGTCGCGGCGACGTCATCATCAGCGCGAACAACCGCCCCGTCGTCAGCCAGTCCGATCTGGATGCGGCAGTGAAGCAGGTGTCGTCGCAGGGCCGCAGCGCGATCCTGTTGCAGGTGCTGCGTCGCGGACAACCGCCGATCTTCCTGCCCGTGCGGCTTCGCGACAAATAAGGCTGGGCAGGACAGCGGATCATGATGGGCCGCGCCTGCCGGATCAGTTCCCCTTCCCATAAACGGGGAGCGGGCTGAACCGGCAAGCGCGGCCCAATGTTTTTTCGAGGGAGCGTGGGTCAATGAGCGACGGCATTTTCATCGGTTTGGGCGCGCCGGAAAAGGATGGCGGCCTGCCCCAATATCTGAACCTGCGGCGCGCCAACCGCCATGGCCTGATCGCTGGCGCGACCGGCACCGGCAAGACGGTGACACTGCAAGGGATCGCCGAAAGCTTTTCCGCGCTGGGCGTGCCGGTGTTCCTGTCCGATGTGAAGGGCGACCTGTCAGGCATATCCATGGCGGGATCGCCGACGGCGAAAAATGCCGACAAGCTGGTCGAGCGGGCCAAGGAAATCGGCATCGAAAATTACAGCTATGCCGACAATCCCGCGATCTTCTGGGATCTTTACGGTGAGCAGGGCCATCCGATCCGCACCACCGTCAGCGAAATGGGCCCGCTGCTGCTGGCGCGCCTGATGGGCCTGAACGAAACGCAGGAAGGCGTGCTGTCCATCGCTTTCAAATATGCCGATGAGGAAGGGTTGCTGCTGCTCGACCTTGCCGATTTGCAATCCATGCTGGCCTATTGCGCGGACAATGCGGACAGCCTGTCGTCGCGCTATGGCAATGTGACCAAGGCCAGCGTGGGCGCGATCCAGCGCCAGCTCCTTCAGCTCGAAAGCCAGGGCGGCGCGCATTTCTTCGGGGAACCGGCGCTCGACATCCATGATTTCCTGAAGGTCGACGACAAGGGCCGCGGCTATATCAACATCCTGGCTGCCGACAAGCTGATGCAGAGCCCCAAGCTCTACGCCACATTTCTGCTGTGGCTGCTTTCCGAACTGTTCGAAACGCTGCCGGAGGTGGGCGACCCGGACAAGCCGGTGCTGGTATTCTTCTTCGACGAGGCGCATCTGCTGTTCGACGATGTGCCGCCCGCGCTGGAGGACAAGATCGAACAGGTGGTTCGCCTCATCCGATCCAAGGGCGTGGGCGTCTATTTCGTCACCCAGAACCCGATCGACATTCCCGAAGCCGTGGCGGGCCAGCTTGGCAATCGCGTGCAGCACGCCCTGCGCGCCTTTACACCCCGCGACCAGAAAGCGATCAAGGCGGCGGCGGATACATTCCGCATCAACCCCGACCTTAAGGTCGAAACCGCCATCACCGAACTCAAGGTCGGCGAAGCGCTGGTTTCCCTGCTTCAGGAAGACGGATCGCCCAGCATCGTGCAACGCACGCTGATCGCCCCGCCCCGGTCGCGGCTTGGCCCCGTGGATGCCAAGGAACGCGCGATCATCCAGTCGATTTCGCCGTGCACGGGCAAATATGACGCCGCCGTCAATCGGGAGTCGGCGCAGGAAATCCTCGCCGCGCGCGGGCAAGCCGCCGCTGCGTCTGCCGAAGCGGCCAAGGCGAAGGCGGAAGCCGACAAGGCCGCCGCCGCTCAGGCCAAGGTCGAAGCCAAGCAGCGCGAGCAGGAGTTGAAGGAACAGGCCCGGCGGGATGCGGCGGCCCAGCGGGAAGCGGCCAAGCCATCAGCCCTCGACAAGGCGGTCCAGTCCGCCACGCGCTCCGCTGCTTCCTCGGTCGGGCGCCAGGTGGCCAATGAGCTTGGCCGCGCCGTCTTTGGCGGATCGAGCCGTAGCTCTGGCGGGATTGCAGGCAAGCTGGTGCGGGGCATATTGGGGGGGCTGTTCAAATAGCCGCGTATGACCGCTTTTCCCGCGCCGATGATGACGGTATCATAGCAGTCCAGACAGGGAGGACGGCATGACCTTGGCAGCGCGGCGGACAGTTTTCACGATGACGGCTCTCGCCCTTGGCCTGACGGCCGGGACGGCGGCCCTCGCCCAAAGCCACGGCGATCTGCATCGCGCCGTCGGCGCCGCGATCCTGAGCGACATCGCCAGCGACCGGCAGGCCGAGCGCGACGCCAAGCGGCAACCCTATGTTTCGCCCGGCTCCGGCTATGGCTCCATCGCGACGGCCCACGGCGCGCGTGACGCCTGCGCGCAGAAGGCGCTCGCACAGGCGGGAGCGGGCGCGAAGATCATCGGCACACCCAGCGCGAACAGCATGGCGACCGGCTGGGAAGTGGAAGGCATGGTGGCTCCCGCGACCGATTCATCTGTCCCGTTCGTCTGCTCGGTGCGTAACGGTTCGGTGACGGGCATCCTGCTGCGCCGCGACGAATAGAATCGCCCGGCCTTCCCCTTGCAGGTTCCGGCCCGCAAGGCCGCAGAGGAATCGGAGTTTCCGTGACCGCCAAAGCGCGGACATGGAAGCAGCAAGAATTACTGCTTCCCTTTCCTTGCCATATGGTTGCCGTTTGCAACCCGGCGCGGCTAAGGAAAGCGCATGACGTCCCCTCACGCGCCGCGGCATCCGCTTCACTATCCCGATTTCCGCGCATATCTGGCGGGCCGTTTCGCAGCGGTGCTTGCCCAATATGGCATGATGATCGTGCTGGGATGGCAAGCCTATAACGTCGCCCGCGAGACGATGAGCACATCGGGCGCGGCGGCCCAGCTTGGCCTGATCGGCCTCGCGCAGTTCGTGCCGCTCTTCTTTCTGACGCCGGTGACGGGGTGGGTCGCCGATCATTTCGACCGGCGCATCATTACGCGCGTAACGTTGACGCTGCTGACATTATCCTCTGGCCTGCTCGCCTTCGCGACATGGGAAGGCTGGATCAGCCTGCCGCTGATCTTCTGCATCGCGGCCATCGTCGGCATTGCCCGCGCCTTCAACGGGCCGGCCTATAGCGCGCTCGCGCCCAATCTGGTGCCGCGCGAAGTGCTGCCCAACGCCATCGCCATTTCCAGCGTCGTGTGGCAGACGGGCATGATCGCCGGGCCCGCATTGGGCGGCTATGCCTACGCAGCCGAGCCATGGGGCGCCTATGCGCTGGCGTCGGCCTTGTTCGCCATGGCGCTGATCTGCATGATGCTGATCGGGCCGGTGCCGCAGCCGCCGCGCGACACCAGCCGCCATCCGATCCGCCAGATGATCGACGGCTTCGCCTATGTCCGCACCAACCGGCTGGTGCTGGCCGCGATCACGCTGGATCTGTTCGCGGTGCTGCTGGCGGGCGCGACCGCATTGCTGCCCATCTATGCCCGCGACATATTGCATGTGGGATCGACCGGCCTTGGACACCTGGCGGCTTCCCCCGGCATTGGCGCAGGCGTCACCGCGCTCTATTTCTCATTCCGGCCGATGAAGAAAGAAGTGGGCCTCAAGATGCTGGGGGCCGTGGTCCTTTTCGGCCTTGCCACCATCACCTTCGGCTGCACCGCTTTCCTGCCCCGGAGCATCGCGATGGAAGTGGGGATCGCATCCCTGATCGCACTGGGCAGCGTCGATATGGTGTCAGTCTATGTCCGGCAGTCGCTGATTCAGCTTCACACGCCCGACGCCATGCGGGGCCGGGTGTCGAGCCTGTCGCAACTCACCATCTCCGCCTCCAATGAGCTGGGCGAGGCGGAGTCCGGTTTCCTCGCCGCGCTGGTCGGCCCGATTGCGGCCGTGATCGGCGGAGGAATCGGCGCTATTGTCATCACCCTTGTCTGGGCGCGCCTGTTTCCCGAATTGCGCCTTGCACGCACCTTCGACCCACCCGACATAAGGGAGGCGGACATCAGCCAGGAGAAGTCCTCATGAAAGCTGCCAATATTCTCGAAACCATCGGCAACACGCCGCATATCCGCATCAACAAGCTGTTTGGCGACGCGGAAGTATGGATCAAGTCCGAACGCTCCAACCCCGGCGGGTCGATCAAGGATCGCATCGCCCTCGCGATGATCGAGGCGGCGGAGGCTTCGGGCGAACTCAAGCCCGGCGGCACGATCATCGAGCCGACCTCCGGCAATACCGGCGTCGGCCTGGCCATGGTCGCCGCGGTCAAGGGCTATAAGCTGATCCTGGTCATGCCCGAAAGCATGTCGATCGAGCGGCGGCGCCTGATGCTGGCCTATGGCGCGCGTTTCGACCTGACGCCGCGCGAAAAGGGCATGAAGGGCGCCATCGAGCGCGCGCTGGAACTGATCGACCAGACGCCGGGGTCATGGATGCCGCAGCAGTTCGAGAATCCCGCCAATATCGACGTGCATGCCCGCACCACCGCGCAGGAGATCGCCCATGATTTCGCCGATGCGCCCATCGATGCGCTGATCACGGGCGTGGGCACGGGCGGCCATATCACCGGGGCCGCCGAGGTGCTCAAGAAACTGTGGCCGAACCTGAAAGTCTATGCGGTGGAACCCACGCTTTCCCCTGTCATCAGCGGCGGACAGCCCGGACCCCACTCTATTCAGGGAATTGGCGCGGGGTTCATTCCGGCCAATCTCCATACGCAGTTGCTGGACGGCGTGATTCAGGTCGATCCCGCCGATGCGAAGGACTATGCCCGGCGCGCGGCAAGCGAAGAAGGATTGTTGGTTGGCATCTCATCCGGCGCGACGCTGGCGGCCATCGCCCAGAAGATCAGGGAACTGCCCGCCGGGAGCCGCGTTCTGGGCTTCAACTATGACACTGGCGAACGCTATTTGTCCGTTCCCGATTTCCTGCCGGAATAAGGGTAAGCCGGAAGCGGCATGACGGACGCTCTCCCTCGGAGGGAGCCGCATCCGCTGGTGTGGCTCGTCTGGCTTGCGCTGTTCGTCGGGCTGCCGATGGCCATCGCGAGCTGGGAAGCGCGGGAACGCCCCTTGACGGCTCCGCGCTTCACCGCTGCCGATGCGGAGCGCACGATCCGTCCACCCAGTCCGCCCCCACCCGTCGAACCGGTGGAAGTTTACGACATCGATCGCGATCAGGCGCGGACGCTCAACGCTTCCGTGCCCTTTTCGCATGGCCCCAATCCGGCGGCGCGGCCCTTTCAGTTCACCGGGCCTGCGGACGATCTGGCCCGCGCGACCGACTGCCTCGCCGCCGCCCAGCTTTATGAGGCGGGCGACGATGCGGTGGGCGAACGGGCGGTCGCGCAAGTCGTGCTCAATCGCGTGCGGCATCCCGCTTTTCCCAAGACGGTGTGCGGTGTCGTCTTTCAGGGGCAGGAACGGGCGACGGGATGCCAGTTCACCTTCACCTGCGACGGCGCACTGGCCCGCTCGCCGGGCCAAGCGGCCTGGGAACGGGCACGCGCCATCGCGCAACAGGCGTTGGCGGGCAAAGTGTTCAAGCCTGTCGGCTACGCCACCCATTATCACACCGACTGGGTGGTACCTTACTGGAGCGGCACGCTGGACAAGGTGACGGCGGTGGGGACGCATCTGTTCTTCCGCTGGCGCGGCTGGTGGGGGACGCCGCCCGCCTTTCGGAAAGCGCAGGAGACAAACGAGCCGGTCATCAGCCGGATCGCCCGCCTGTCTCCAGCGCATCAGGGGCTGCCCGGCCTGATGCCTGGCCTGACGCCGTCGTTGCTGGTGGGCGGCACAGCGGCCGAGCTGGCGGGGAAGCCGCAACAGCCGGTGGAGGGTAATGCCATCGCCGGGGCGCGGCTGGTGGTAGCCGTTCCGGGCGGCAAGAGCTTTCTGGTCGAGCTGGCGAAGGAGAGCATGGCGGACAACTGGCCCGTCATGGCGCGCACTTTCTGCGCGGGCCGGCGGGAGTGCCGCATCATGGGCTGGCGTGTGGGGAGCGCACCCACCAGCGTGCCCTTGTCGGGCGAACAGATGGAGAGCATGACCTTCGCCTATATCCACAATGCGGCGACGGGGTTGCAGCGGTCCTTGTGGAACTGCGCCCAGTTTCCGCGCGCTAACCGCAATGAATGCATGCGTCAGCGCGAACCGGTCATCGCAGAGGGGCCGAGCGCGGCGGCGGATGCTCCGAAACCCGCCCCTCCCGCCCTGCTGGGCGTTCGGCGGAAGGAGCGCTTTGAAACGGTGAAGATCGCGCCACCAACCTTGCCGGTCGTCGCGGCGCCGGCGGCGAAGCCATAAAGGCAGCGATGCGATTTGCGGGGAGGCGGGTAGAAGCGATCCCTCCTCCCCCTTCACAAACCGGGACGTATATCCTATATGCCTTTCTGAAATCCGGTCGATCCGCCGCTTTTGCGGAGTTTGACTGGCCCACGATCCCACCGGGGTCCGAAACCGGGTAGCGCGCGGTTTTCGGCGGAATTGGGTGAGTTCGGCGGGTGCACAAGACGCTGACAGTGCGGATCGGACAGTCCCGGCCCGCACTTTTTTGCGTGGCGAATCGAGTCGAATCCGGCCCGAAAATCGTCCCGTCAGGCTGAGTTTTCGCTGCGATGCGAAAAAATGCGACGAACAAAAGGCAGGAAACGCATGGCGACCAAAGCTCTTCCCCCCATCAGCAACACCGGCGCGAAGAAGCGCATCCGCAAGGTGTTCGGCGACATCCACGAAGTGGTGCAGATGCCGAACCTGATCGAGGTCCAGAGGGAGAGCTACGAGCAATTTCTGCGGTCCGATCCCAAGATCGGCTATGTTTCGGGCCTTGAAAAGACGCTGCGCTCCGTCTTCCCGATCCGCGACTTTGCGGGCACGGCGGAAATGGACTTCGTCCATTATGAGCTGGAAGACCCGAAATATGACGTAGAGGAATGCCGTCAGCGTGGCATAACCTACGCCGCGCCGATGCGCGTCACGCTGCGCCTGATCGTGTTCGAAGTCGACCAGGACACCGAAACCCGCTCCGTGCTCGATATCAAGGAGCAGGACGTCTATATGGGCGACATGCCGCTCATGACCGGCAACGGCACCTTCATCGTCAACGGAACCGAGCGCGTCATCGTGTCGCAGATGCATCGCTCACCAGGCGTGCTGTTCGACCATGACCGGGGCAAGACGCACTCGTCGGGCAAATATCTGTTCGCCGCGCGCGTCATCCCCTATCGCGGTTCGTGGCTGGACTTCGAATTCGACGCCAAGGACATCGTCAACGTCCGCATCGACCGCAAGCGCAAGCTGCCGGTCACGGCGCTGCTCTATGCGCTGGGTCTGACGGCTGAGGACATGCTCGGCTATTTCTACAACAAGGTCGTTTTCGTCCGTGGCGAAGGCGGCTGGCAGATCCCCTATCTCGCCGAAGCATGGCGCGGTCAGAAGCCCGCTTTCGACATCGTTGACGCCAAGTCGGGCGAAGTCGTCTTCGCGGCAGGCCACAAGATTTCGCCCCGCGCCGCCAACAAGGCGGAAAAGGACGGGCTTGAAACGCTGCTGATCCCGACCGAGGAAGTCTATGGCCGCTACAGCGCCTATGACCTCATCAACGAAGCGACTGGCGAAATCTATATCGAGGCGGGCGACGAAGTGTCGCCGGAGAACCTGGAAAAGCTGGACAAGGCGGGCATCGACCGGCTCGAACTGCTCGACATCGACCATGTGACCACCGGCCCGTGGATCCGTAACACGCTGAAGGCCGACAAGGCCGAGGAACGCGATCAGGCTCTGTCCGACATCTATCGCGTCATGCGCCCCGGCGAACCGCCGACGAAGGAAACCGCCGAGGCGCTGTTCGCGGGCCTGTTCTTCGACCCGGAACGCTATGACCTGTCCGCTGTGGGCCGCGTGAAGCTCAACATGCGCCTTGACCTCGACGCAGAGGACACCGTGACGACGCTGCGGGTCGAGGACATCCTCGCCGTGGTCAAGGAACTGGTGAACCTGAAGGACGGCAAGGGCGAGATCGACGATATCGACAACCTCGGCAACCGCCGTGTCCGTTCGGTGGGCGAGCTGCTGGAGAACCAGTATCGCGTCGGCCTGCTCCGCATGGAGCGCGCGGTCAAGGAACGCATGTCGAGCGTCGACGTGTCGACCGTGATGCCGAACGACCTCATCAACGCGAAGCCCGCCGTGGCTGCGGTGCGCGAGTTCTTCGGTTCCTCGCAGCTTTCGCAGTTCATGGATCAGACCAACCCGCTGTCGGAAGTCACCCACAAGCGCCGCGTGTCGGCGCTTGGGCCGGGCGGTCTGACCCGCGAGCGCGCCGGCTTCGAAGTGCGCGACGTTCACCCGACCCATTATGGCCGCATCTGCCCGATCGAAACGCCGGAAGGCCCGAACATCGGTCTGATCAACTCGCTGGCCACATTCAGCCGCGTGAACAAATATGGCTTCATCGAAACGCCCTATCGCAAGGTGATCGACGGCAAGGTGACGAACGACGTCGTCTATCTGTCGGCCATGGAAGAAGCCAAGCACACCATCGCGCAGGCGAACGCCGAAGTGAACGCCGATGGCTCGCTGGCCGAAGACCTGATCTCCGCGCGGGAAGCGGGCGAATTCCTGATGGCGCCCCGTGACCACATCACATTGATGGACGTCAGCCCCAAGCAGCTCGTGTCGGTTGCAGCTTCGCTCATTCCGTTCCTGGAAAACGATGACGCTAACCGCGCGCTCATGGGATCGAACATGCAGCGTCAGGCGGTGCCGCTTGTCCAGGCCGAAGCGCCCTTCGTCGGCACCGGCATGGAAGGCACGGTCGCGCGCGATTCCGGCGCGGCCATCGCGGCCAAGCGCGCAGGCATCGTCGATCAGGTCGACGCGGCCCGTATCGTCATCCGCGTGACCGGCGATATCACTGCCGGACAATCGGGCGTCGATATCTACACGCTGCAGAAGTTCCAGCGTTCCAACCAGGACACCTGCATCAACCAGCGTCCGCTGGTGAAGGTGGGCGACCTCATTGAAGCCGGCGACGTGATCGCGGACGGCCCGTCGACCGAGTTCGGCGAGCTGGCGCTGGGCCGCAACACGCTGGTCGCGTTCATGCCGTGGAATGGCTACAACTATGAGGATTCCATCCTCATCAGCGAACGCATCGTGAAGGATGACGTCTTCACCTCGATCCATATCGAGGAGTTCGAAGTCATGGCCCGCGACACCAAGCTGGGGCCGGAAGACATCACCCGCGACATTCCAAACGTCGGTGAAGAAGCGCTGCGTAACCTCGACGAGGCAGGCATCGTCTATATCGGCGCCGAGGTCGAACCCGGCGACATCCTGGTCGGCAAGATCACGCCCAAGGGCGAAAGCCCGATGACGCCGGAAGAAAAGCTGCTGCGCGCCATCTTCGGCGAAAAGGCGAGCGATGTGCGCGATACGTCCCTGCGCCTGCCGCCGGGCGTTGCCGGCACGGTCGTCGAGGTGCGCGTGTTCAACCGCCACGGCATCGACAAGGACGAGCGCGCCATGGCGATCGAGCGCGAGGAGATCGATCGTCTGGCGAAGGACCGCGAGGACGAACGCGCAATTCTGAACCGCGCGACCTTCAACCGCCTGCGCGAAATGCTGCAGGGTCAGACCGCCACGGCCGCGCCCAAGGGCATCCGCAAGGGTGTGGCGATCGACGAGGCTCTGCTGAACGAGGTCGAGCGCCACGAATGGTGGAAGTTCGCGGTCGAGGACGACAAGATCCAGAGCGATCTGGAAGCCGTCAAGGCACAGTATGACGAAGCCGTCCGCTCGATCGTCGAGAAGTTCGAGGACCGCGTCGACAAGCTGCAGCGCGGCGACGAACTGCCCCCGGGCGTGCTCAAGATGGTCAAGGTCTTCGTCGCGGTGAAGCGCAAGCTGCAGCCGGGCGACAAGATGGCCGGCCGTCACGGCAACAAGGGCGTGATCTCGCGCATCCTGCCGATCGAGGACATGCCGTTCCTAGAGGACGGCACCCATGTCGACATCGTGCTCAACCCGCTGGGCGTGCCGTCGCGCATGAACGTCGGGCAGATCTTCGAAACGCATCTGGGCTGGGCCGCGCGTGGCCTCGGCCAGCAGCTCAAGCACGCGCTGGAAGATTGGCGGGAAGCCAATCCGAACGCGCAGGCTGGCGACATGCCGGATGCGGTCAAGACGCGCCTGCTCGAAACCTACGGCCCGCAATATGCGGACCAGATCAACGGGCGGACCGCGGACCAGATCGTCGATCTGGCGCAGCATCTGGAACGCGGCGTGCCGATGGCGACGCCGGTGTTCGACGGTGCGCGCGAAGCGGACGTGTCGGCGATGCTGGAACTGGCGGGGCTGAACTCGTCGGGTCAGAGCGACCTGTATGACGGCCGCACGGGCGACAAGTTCGACCGTAAGGTGACGGTGGGCATCATTTACATGCTCAAGCTGCACCACTTGGTCGATGACAAGATTCACGCCCGTTCCATCGGCCCCTACAGCCTCGTCACCCAGCAGCCGCTGGGCGGTAAGGCGCAGTTCGGCGGCCAGCGCTTCGGTGAAATGGAGGTGTGGGCGCTCCAGGCCTATGGCGCCGCCTACACGCTGCAGGAAATGCTGACGGTGAAGTCGGACGACGTGGTCGGCCGCACCAAGGTCTACGAAGCGATCGTCAAGGGCGACGACACCTTCGAAGCTGGCATCCCCGAAAGCTTCAACGTGCTCGTCAAGGAAATGCGCTCGCTGGGCCTCAACGTCGAACTCGCCGCGATGGACGAGATCGAAGAAGACGGCGACGGCTTCGCGCAGGCGGCAGAATAAGGGAACCTGCGGGCACTGTCTCCCAAAGGCAGTGCCCCTTCCCTCCTTCGCAGCTCCCAAATTTACCCTCTAGAGGGACTTGAATTATGAACGAACTGACCAACTTCGCGAACCCCGTCCAGAAGGCGGAGACCTTCGACCAGATCCAGATCGGCCTTGCCTCGCCCGAGCGCATCCGGTCCTGGTCCTTCGGCGAGATCAAGAAGCCGGAAACCATCAACTACCGCACGTTCAAACCCGAACGCGACGGCCTGTTCTGCGCGCGCATCTTTGGTCCGATCAAGGATTATGAGTGCCTGTGCGGCAAGTACAAGCGCATGAAGTACAAGGGCATCGTCTGCGAAAAGTGCGGTGTCGAAGTCACGGTGTCGAAGGTCCGCCGCGAGCGGATGGGCCATATCGAACTGGCCGCGCCGGTCGCGCATATCTGGTTCCTGAAGTCGCTGCCCAGCCGCATCGGCCTGCTGCTCGACATGCAGCTCAAGCAGCTTGAGCGCGTGCTCTATTTCGAAAGCTACATCGTCACCGAGCCGGGCCTGACCCCGCTGGAGAAGTTCCAGCTTCTGACCGAGGACGAACTGCTCGACGCGCAGGACGAATATGGCGAGGACGCCTTCACCGCCGGGATCGGCGCGGAAGCGGTCAAGCAGATGTTGATGGACCTCGACCTGGAAGGCGAGAAGGTCGCGCTGCTCGACGAGCTGGCCACCACCAAGTCGGAACTCAAGCCCAAGAAGATCATCAAGCGCCTGAAGGTCGTCGAGAGCTTTCTGGAATCCGGCAATCGCCCGGAATGGATGATCCTGGACGTGGTGCCGGTCATCCCGCCCGAACTGCGCCCGCTGGTGCCGCTGGACGGCGGCCGCTTCGCGACGTCGGACCTCAATGACCTGTATCGCCGCGTCATCAACCGTAACAACCGCCTGAAGCGGCTGATGGAACTGCGCGCGCCGGACATCATCGTCCGCAACGAAAAGCGCATGTTGCAGGAAGCCGTCGACGCCCTGTTCGACAATGGCCGCCGCGGCCGCGTCATCACCGGCGCGAACAAGCGTCCGCTCAAGTCGCTGTCCGACATGCTCAAGGGCAAGCAGGGCCGCTTCCGCCAGAACCTGCTCGGCAAGCGCGTCGACTATTCGGGCCGTTCGGTGATCGTGACGGGCCCGGAACTCAAGCTGCATCAGTGCGGCCTGCCCAAGAAGATGGCGCTCGAACTGTTCAAGCCCTTCATCTACGCGCGGCTTGACGCCAAGGGTCTGTCCATGACCCTCAAGCAGGCGAAGAAGTGGGTCGAGAAGGAGCGCAAGGAAGTCTGGGACATCCTGGACGAAGTGATCCGCGAGCATCCGGTCATGCTGAACCGTGCGCCGACACTCCACCGTCTGGGCATCCAGGCGTTCGAACCCGTGCTGATCGAAGGCAAGGCGATCCAGCTTCACCCGCTGGTCTGCTCGGCGTTCAACGCGGACTTCGACGGCGACCAGATGGCCGTGCACGTTCCCCTGAGCCTTGAGGCCCAGTTGGAAGCGCGCGTGCTGATGATGTCGACCAACAACATCCTCAGCCCCGCGAACGGCAAGCCGATCATCGTCCCCTCGCAGGACATGGTGCTGGGTATCTATTACCTGTCCATGGAACGCGAAGGCGAGCCGGGTGAAGGCATGCTGCTGGCCGACATGCAGGAAGTGCATCAGGCGCTCTTCGCCAAGGCAGTGACGCTGCACACGAAGATCACCAGCCGCGTGCCGCAGACCGACGAAGCCGGCAATCAGTATATGAAGCGCTTCGAGACGACGCCCGGCCGCATGCTGCTGGGCGAGTGCCTGCCCAAGAGCCACAAGGTGCCCTTCGACGTCGTCAACCGCCTTCTCACCAAGAAGGAAATCGGGGACGTCATCGATCAGGTCTATCGCCACACCGGCCAGAAGGACACGGTGCTGTTCGCCGACGCGATCATGGCGCTGGGCTTCCGCCACGCGTTCCAGGCGGGCATCTCGTTCGGCAAAGACGACATGGTCATCCCTGATTCCAAGGAAGGAACCGTTGCGGAAACCAAGGCGCTGGTGGCTGATTATGAACAGCAATATCAGGACGGCCTGATCACCCAGCAGGAAAAGTACAACAAGGTGATCGACGCCTGGAGCCGTTGCGGCGACGTGGTCGCGAACGCCATGATGGACGAAATCCGCGCCCAGCCCAAGGACCCGCAGACCGGCCGCCTGGCCCCGATCAACTCCATCTACATGATGGCGCACTCGGGTGCGCGTGGTTCGCAGGCCCAGATGAAGCAGCTTGCCGGTATGCGCGGCCTCATGGCCAAGCCGAGCGGCGAGATCATCGAAACGCCGATCATCTCGAACTTCAAGGAAGGCCTCACCGTCCTTGAATATTTCAACTCCACCCACGGCGCCCGCAAGGGTCTGGCCGACACCGCGCTCAAGACGGCGAACTCGGGCTACCTGACCCGCCGTCTGGTGGACGTGTCGCAGGATTGCACCATCGTCGAAGAGGATTGCGGCACCGAAAAGGCGCTGGAGATGAAGGCGATCGTCCAGGGCGGCAGCGTCATCGCCTCGCTTGGCGAGCGTATCCTGGGCCGCACCACGGCCGAGGATATCGTCGACACGAAGGACGGCCGCATCGTGGTGCCGGTCGGCACCCTGTTGGACGAGCCTCTCGTGGCTGAGATCGAAGCCATCGGCACGCAGGCGGTGAAGATCCGCAGCCCGCTGATCTGCGAAAGCAAGATGGGCGTTTGCGCGAAATGCTATGGCCGTGATCTTGCTCGCGGCACGCCGGTCAATATCGGCGAAGCGGTCGGCGTCATCGCGGCGCAGTCCATCGGCGAGCCGGGCACGCAGCTCACCATGCGGACCTTTCACATCGGCGGCGCGGCGAACTTCAACGAAACGTCGAACCTGGAATCCATGTCGGACGGCACGATCGAGCTGCGCGACATGCCGACCATCACCGACAAGCAGGGTCGCCGCCTGTCGCTCGCCCGCAATGGCGAGATCGCGATCATCGATTCCGAAGGCCGCGAACGCGAAACGCACCGCCTGCCTTACGGCGCCACCATCCTGTTCGCGGATGGCGACACCGTGAAGAAGGGCGACCGCTTCGCCGAGTGGGATCCCTTCACCATGCCGGTCATCACCGAAAAGCCGGGTGTCGTGAAGTATCAGGATCTGATCGACGGCAAGACGCTGACCGAACAGACCGACGAAGCCACCGGCATCGCGCAGCGCGTGGTCACGGAATTCCGTGGCGCCGCCCGCACGAAGGAGGATCTGCGTCCGCGCCTCACTCTGCTGGACGACGAATCCGGCGAGGCCGCCCGCTACATGCTGGCGGTGGGTGCTACGCTGTCGGTCGATGACGGAGCGCAGGTGCAGGCCGGTGACGTGCTGGCGCGTGTCTCCCGCGAAGCCGCGAAGACCCGCGACATCACCGGCGGTCTGCCGCGCGTCGCCGAACTGTTCGAAGCCCGCAAGCCCAAGGACAATGCGATCATTGCCAAGGTGTCGGGCCGCGTCCAGTTCCTCAAGGATTACAAGGCGAAACGCAAGATCGCCATCAATCCCGAGGATGGCGGCGAGCCGGTCGAATATCTGATCCCCAAGAGCAAGGTGATCGACGTTCAGGAAGGCGACTTCGTGAAGCGCGGCGACAATCTGATCGGTGGTTCGCCCGATCCGCACGACATTCTGGAAGTGCTCGGCATCGAGCCGCTGGCCGAATATCTGGTCGCGGAAATCCAGGAAGTCTATCGCTTGCAGGGCGTGAAGATCAACGACAAGCACATCGAAACGATCGTTCGTCAGATGCTGCAGAAGGTCGAGATCATCGAGTCCGGCGACACCACGCTGCTGGTGGGCGAGCAGGTCGACCGCGAGGAAATGGACGAGATCAACGCCAAGCTGGCACCGGGCTTTGCGCCTGCGGCTGGCAAGCCGGTGCTGCTCGGCATCACCAAGGCGTCGCTCCAGACCCGTTCGTTCATCTCGGCCGCGTCCTTCCAGGAAACCACCCGCGTCCTTACGGAAGCGGCGGTTCAGGGTAAGAAGGACACGCTGGTCGGTCTGAAGGAAAACGTCATCGTCGGCCGCCTGATCCCGGCGGGCACGGGTGCGGGCATGAACCGGATGCGCGTTGCCGCCTCGTCGCGTGACGCGGCGCTGCGAGCCGCGCTGCGCGCTTCAAGCCAGGTCGATCTGATCGCGCCAAAGACCGCCGCGCAGGAACATGCCGCTGAACTGGCGCAGGGTCCCGAAGCGGCGATCGGCGACGATCCGCTGGGCGCTGTCCAGGGTGAGGACTTCACCACACAGGATATGGACTGAACCATCAGAAAGGGGCCGCTTTCCACCGGGAGAGCGGCCCCTTTTCATTTGGGAATGGCGCAGTTTGTAAACAGCCCGAACGTATGGGCAAGGGGACTTATCACCGGGCTACCGGAGATGGACCTGATCGGCCTGACAATGTCCGCCCTTCCTGCCTCGGCCATTCGGCCTGGCAAAGGTCGGTCGAACCGCGTTGCGGAAACTAGGTCTGATGGGTTTCAGAACCCCTTGACCTGACCAAAAACCAAGCCTATTTGCGCCTCTCCGGACGGAGCATGGCTTCGTTCTGATGCCCGATCGTCTAAAGGTAAGACTACGGACTCTGACTCCGTCAATTGAGGTTCGAATCCTCATCGGGCATCCACTTCCCATGTAAGCAGATGAAAACGCGGCCTGTTATGGGGGATTTTCTTGCATTCCCCGGCAAGCGCGCCGCGTTATCCGCCATGCCAGCGGCAGAAATCGTCCTTCGTGGCGCGGTCTGTTATGGCGCGACAGACAGGGAAATGCGGGCTCTGCGCGGTCAGGACGCCCATCGGCACATCGGGTAACTGCGCGCGCGGGACGAAGGCGACGGGGCAGGCCACCGGCACAAGCTGCGATCCGGCGCCGGCCTGAAGCGTGGTCAGCAGACCGAACATCTGCCCTTCGCGTGTGGGGCGGCCCAGGATGATGAGGCGATGCTGCCCCGCTTCATTGGTCGCCAGATAGGTATGACCCGACAGATTGGGCATGGAAACATGCCCCGCCTGCGCGAAGGCACCGTCCGCCCTGTCCGATTCCGCAAAGCGCAGATGGCCCGCTGCATCATCCCAGAACAGCGTCGTGCGATAGGCGTTGAGCGCCCCCGGCGTGCCGAAACTGGCGCGCAGGGTAAGATAGTCGCCCTCGATCCAGCGGACAGCGGCGCGGCTGTAAGCACCCATATGATCCGGGGCGAGACCGGGAGCAGCCGCAACCTCTCCATGGCCGGGCTGGCCGCGCAGGCTGACGCCGAGGGCTTCTTCCAGGCGGATGACGGTGGCAAGGGTGAAGGGGCGACTGCCCGCCAGCGCCTTTTCCAGCGTGGACAGGCTGATCCGCGCCATATCGGCCACTGCCTGACGGGAAATGCGGCGGCGCGCCAGTTCCTCGCGCAGGCGGTCGGCTATGGCGTCCCCTTCCCCCTGCGGCAATTGCGCCTGATCCGACATGCTTTCCCCTTCACAAAATGATGCGGACAATTCCGCACAAAACCGCACATCCCGTCAAGTCCGTTCCTTCGTTCCGCACGGATGCGCCGGAGAAGGCGGAAACTGGCCTGCATTGCCCATGGCTGTACGGCGGACCCGCTGCCTATTGGAAAGGCTCCGCTAATGATGGAGCTTTGCCATGTCCCCTCTCCCCTTCCCCAGCCGGTCGCGGCATCGGGCCTTTCTGGGCCTGTTCCTGCTGATCGGCCTGATCGCCGCCATTTTCCTGACCAGCCGCCTGACGGCATCCGAGCCGGAGGGCGATCCCGATGCGATCGGCAGCGGCACGCTGATGCTGCGCGGCAAGGGCGTGGCCACCGCTTTGCCCGCCATGCGGCTGGGCACCGACATGGACGTACGCGTCAGCGGCCAGATCGCTCGCGTGCGCGTGACGCAGGCTTTCCGCAACAGCAGCACCCAATGGATGGAGGCCACCTATCTCTATCCGCTACCCGATGACGGCGCGGTCGACAGCCTGAAAATGGTCGTCGGCCAACGCGTCATCATCGGCCGGATCAAGCGGCGTGAGGAAGCGCGGGCCATCTACGAAAAGGCGCGCGAGGAAGGGAAGAAGGCGGGGCTAGTCGAATCCGAACGGCCCAATATGTTCCGCAACAGCGTCGCCAATGTGGGGCCGGGCGAAACCGTGCTGGTCGCCATCGAATATCAGGCGCCGGTGCGGCAACTGGGCGGGGAATATGCGCTGCGCCTGCCGCTGGTGGTTGGGCCGCGCTATGTGCCGCCGCATACGCTGAAGGACGGGGCCACCGTGGCCGATGCCGGAAATGTCACCGCGCCGCTGTCGCATCCGGCGCTGGGGAAAGAAATCAACCCGGTCTCGATCACCGTGCGTCTCGATCCCGGTTTCGTACCCGCAAACCTCATCAGCCCGTATCATCATATTGCCGTGGAGCAGGACGGGGCGCAGGCGCGGACGATCAAGCTGGCCGATGGACAAGTGCCCGCTGACCGCGATTTCGAACTGCGCTGGCGGTCCGCGAGCGCCGATCCAACCATCGGCCTGTTCCGGCAGGCGGTGGATGGCCAGTCCTATCTGATGGCGTCGATCACACCGCCAAGCCGCGATACAAAGGCTCCGGCGGCACCGCGCGAGATGCTGTTCGTAATCGACAATAGCGGCTCCATGGGTGGGCAGTCCATGGCGGCGGCGAAGGAAAGCCTGCTTTATGCGCTGGATACGCTGGGGCCGCAGGACCGGTTCAACGTCATCCGCTTCGACGATACGATGACCCGCCTGTTCGAACGCAGCGTGCCTGCCTCGGCCGACCAGATTGCGCTTGCCCGGCGCTTTACCGAGGGACTGGAGGCCAATGGCGGCACGGAGATGCTGCCCGCACTGGAGGCCGCGCTGGAGGATGCCAATCCGGCGGATGCCAGGACCGTGCGGCAGATTGTGTTCCTGACTGATGGCGACCTGTCCAACGAGAAGGAGATGATGGCGGCCATCGCAGCCAAGGGAGGACGCAGCCGGGTCTTCATGGTCGGCATCGGGTCCGCACCCAACAACTATCTGATGCGCCGCATGTCCGAAGCGGGCCGGGGCACCTACACCAATATCGGTTCGGGCGAGGAAGTCGCGGCGAAGATGACCGCCCTGCTCGACCGGCTGAAGGCTCCGGTCGTGCGCGACCTGAAAGTCAGCGTCGACGGCGCGCCGCTGGACCTGACGCCCCGCCGCCTGCCGGACCTTTATGCCGGGGAGCCGCTGGTGCTGCTGGGCAAGGGCGATGCGCTGTCGGGCAAGCTCACCGTGTCCGGCATGATCGGGGACCGGCCCTGGTCGCAGCGGGTGGACCTGTCGCAAGCCGTGGACAGCCCCGCCGTCGCAAAGCTGTGGGCCAATCGCCGCATTGCCGATGTCGAAGCCGCCCGCGCGGCGGGGGAAACGGATGATGCGACGGCGGATGAAGCCATCGCGCAACTGGGCCTGAGCTACAGCATCGTCACCCGCCAGACGAGCCTTGTCGCGGTGGACGAAACGCCCAGCCGCCCCGACGGCGTAGGGCTGACACGGGAAGAATTGCCGTTGCTGCTGCCCGCCGGATGGGATTTCGACACGCTGTTTGGCGGACAGGCGACTCATGTGGCGGCAAAGGGCGACATGCAGCCCGCCGATCAGGCCGAGGCGATGGACCTGCCCCAGACGGCGACCGGCTATGCCCTGCTGATCGGACAGGGGCTGCTGTGCCTGCTGATCGGCCTTGCCGGGTTGGTGTGGATGCGCCGGGAGGCTCGGGCATGAGCGGCGCTGCGATCTCGACCGCAAGGAAAGGAGGGCGCGCCTTCGGGCGCGTCCTTCAGCGGACAGTGCTGATCGCGCTGTGCGTAATCGGCCTGACGCTGATGGCGTGGGGCGCGATGGTTCCGCTCAAGGCATGGGCCGCGCAGATATTGCTCGACCGCGCCTTTGATGAAAGCGTCTCGCGGGGTCGGCCGGTCAAGCCGTGGCCCTGGGCGGATACCGCGCCGATGGCGCGCATCAGCGTGCCCCGCCTTGGCGTTCGCGAGGTGATTCTGTCCGGCGGATCGGGGCAGGCCATGGCGTTCGGGCCGACACTGTTGCCCGCCGCACAGGGTCATGACCGCATCACCATCATGGCGGCGCATCGCGATACGCATTTCGCTTTCCTCGCGCGAGCGAAAGTGGGCGACATTGTTCACGTCCAGCCGATCAGCGGCACGGCCCACCGCTATCGGATCACGGGGTTTGAAGTCGTGCGCTGGGACCGTTTCGCCTATCCTCGCGATCCGGCGCGGCCCATGCTGGCGCTCACCACCTGCTATCCCTTTGGCGCGGGCGGGCATGGACCGATGCGGATGGTGGCATGGGCGGAGGAAGACAGATGATTGCGCCTGTTCCCGTCCGCGACCGATGCTATGCTGCATCCTGGTCCGTATGACATGGGAATGTAGGGGAATGATGAAAAGCCTTGTCCGCGCAATCGCCGGGATGATGACCGCCATGATGCTGGGCGCTGGATCGGCCGCGCTGGCCCAGTCCGCGCCGGTGGAGGAAGGCACCTATGTCCTTGAAGGCGGAAGCTACAGCATCACCGTGGAAAAGACCGCGACGGGCCTGATGGTAAAGGAACCGAACAAGGATTCCCCCTATCAGCCAGCGGGAGCGGACCGGCCTGACACCTATCTCTTCTTCAACCCCAATACCGGCTACACCTATGGCATCAGGGGTATCGATAGCCAGACCATAGAGGCGTTCAAGGATGTGGCGGGCAATGTGCCCACACGGCTGAAGCGATTGGGCGGGCCGCCCGCCGCGCGTCCGATCCGGGCCATCGATCCGGGGCCGTCTGGCGCTCCGGCGGAAGGCGCGGATGCGGATGTGGCGCGCAAATATCAGGCGCTATCGACCAGCGACCCCGACAATGCACAAAGCTGGACCGCCTGTTCGGCCGCCGCGCTCAAGCGCAGTATCGCCACCGGGCCGGAGGCCGATGCCTATGGAATGCAGGTGGCGCAGATGCTGCGGCTGATCGCGGTCAATGGCGAGGTGACGCCCTGCCCGGACGCTATTCCGCAGACGCTGTGGGACAAGGCGAAGGGTATTGACGATCTGGGCAAGGGCGATGCCGCCGCGAGGGCGGCTGGCACCACGCCAGCCCCTCCCCCTCCTGCGCCGGATGCCGACCGGGCGGACCGGCTGCGCCTGAATGCCGACATGGCCGCCAAGGCCGCGGCTGACACGGAGCGGATCAAGTCGGACAAGGACGCCTATGCCGCCGCGCTGGCGGAATCGCAGCGGGCGCAGGACCAGTATCAGCGCGAACGGGAAGCCTATGAAGCCGAATCGGCGCGCGTGAAAGCGGCGCAGGAAGCCTATGACGCGCAAATGACCCGTTATCGCGCATCGGGGGGCCGGACGACGCCGCAATGAAGCTGCGCCGGATCAGCGCGCTGCGATACCCAGGGCGACGGCTTCGGCGACCTTGATCCCGTCGATCGCGGCGGAAAGGATGCCGCCCGCATAACCCGCGCCCTCGCCCGCCGGATAGAGGCCCGCGACATTCAGACTCTGGAAATCCTTGCCGCGCGTGATGCGGATGGGGGAGGATGTGCGGGTTTCAACGCCGGTCATGATGGCGTCCGGATGATCGTAATTCGCGATCTGGCGGCCGAAGGCAGGCAGCGCTTCGCGGAACGCCTCCAGCACGAAATCGGGCAGAAATGAAGACAGGTCAGTCAGTGTCACGCCAGGCTTGTAGGACGGTATGACTTCGCCGAGCTGCGTGGATGCGCGGCCCGCGAGGAAATCGCCAACCGTCTGCCCCGGCGCGTTGTAGGAGGAGCCGCCCGCGACATAGGCCAGCGATTCAAGGCGGCGTTGCAGGTCGATGCCCGCCAACGGGCCTTCGGGATAGTCGCGTTGCGGGTCGATGCCGACGACGAGGCCGGAATTGGCGTTGAATTCGGCGCGGCTATATTGGCTCATGCCGTTTGTGACGACGCAGCCTTCCTCCGACGTGGCGGCGACAACACGGCCGCCGGGGCACATGCAGAAGCTGTAGACCGTGCGGTCATTGGCGCAGTGATGGGCAAGGCTGTAGGCCGCCGCGCCCAGCGCGGGATGCCCCGCGCACTGGCCGAAACGGGCGCGGTCGATCCAGCTTTGAGGGTGCTCGATGCGGACGCCGATGGAAAAGGGCTTGGGTTCGATATGCACGCCGCGTCGATGCAGCATCTCGAAAGTCGGGCGCGCGCTGTGACCGACCGCCATGACGACATGATCCGCTTCGATGAAGCTCCCACCGTGGAGATGCAGGCCGCGCAGGCGCTGCGTGCCGTCGCCCTGCCGTTCCAGTTCGATGTCTTCGACGCGGTGCTGCCAGCGATATTCGCCGCCCAGCGCCTCGATCTGGCGACGCATCGCCTCCACCATGGTGACGAGGCGGAAGGTGCCGATATGAGGATGGGCTTCGGTGAGAATGTCGTCCGGCGCGCCCGCCTCGACAAATTCCTCCAGCACCTTGCGGCCCAGAAAGCGGGGGTCTTTCACCCGGCAATAGAGCTTGCCGTCGGAAAAGGTGCCCGCCCCGCCCTCGCCGAACTGGACATTGCTGTCGGGATTGAGTTCGCCGCGCCGCCACAGGCCCCATGTGTCCTTGGTGCGTTCGCGCACCACCTTGCCCCGGTCGAGGATGATCGGGCGGAACCCCATCTGCGCGAGGATCAGGCCCGCAAACAGGCCGCACGGCCCCGCGCCGATGACGACGGGGCGCTTGCCGGACCAGCCTTCGACCGCTTTGGCCACGAACTTATAGTCCGTGTCGGGGCGTGGGCGAACGTCATGATCCTTGTCGAAGCGCGCCAGCACTGCCGCTTCGTCGGTCAGTTCCACGTCGACGGTGTAGACGAGCTGGATCGCATTCTTGCGCCGGGCGTCATTGCCGCGGCGAACGACGACGTGGTTCAGCAATTCGTGCGGCGCGATCCCGAGGCGCTCGCAAATGGCGGCGGGCATCGCCTCGGCCGGGTGGTCGAGGGGCAGCTTCAGTCCCGAAAGGCGCAACATGAGGATGCCCCCTAATGGATGCGGGCGGGAAAGGGAACCGCTGCCCCTTCATGCATCAGAAGCGGGCGCGGATGCCGCCATAGAAAGCGCGCCGTTCCAGCGGATAGAAACTCGCCTGCCCCATATATTGGACCACGGCGCTGATGTCGCCGATGGCGCGCTTTTGCGTCAGGTTGCGGGCGTCGAGGAAAAGGGTCACGCCGTCACTCACCTGCGCCTGCGCGCTGAGGTTCAGCATGGCATAGCCGTCAACTTTCTTCGTGTTGGCATAGTCGACCCATGCGCCCTGCGGCGCCCATTCGACCGAAGGGGAGATGCTGGCGCGATCCGTGCCCAGCCGCAGTTCGGCGCGATAGAAATGGCGCGGCACCACCGGCAGGCGATTGTCGCCATAGGTCGCGTCGTGGCGGAAACGGAAGTCGCTATATTGATACATCTGCCGCAGCGTCGCCCATGGCGCCAGCGTCAGGTCCAGCCCCGCTTCGATACCCTGGTGCCGCGTCCGGTCGGCGTTGAAGGTGAAGGGAGGAACGTCCGGATCGAGCACAAATTGCAGCATCTCGCCCTTCAGCGTGGCGCGGTAAAGGCTGATATCCCATGCCGCAATGCCGATGCGGCCACGCGTGCCGATCTCCGCCGTCCATGCCTTTTGCGCGCCGACCGGCGTGAAGCCCGGCGCACCGCCCAAAGGCGTCTGGCTGAGTTCGCCAAAGCCGGGCAATTCGACCGAGCGGCTGTAGTTCGCATAGACCTGCACGGCGCTCGCCGGCGCATAGAGCAGGCCGAATTTCGGGGCGAATGTGTCGAAATCCGCCTTGCCGCTGCGTTCGGGCAGGAAACGGTTGTCGATCTTGCGCGCGCCATGGGTGTAGAGGCCGCCCGCGATCAGCCACAAGTCCGTGACAGGCGCGACGCGCAATTCGCCATAGCTGTTGATCGTCTGCGCCTTCTGGATCGCATAGGCGGTCGGCGCGGCGCGCTTGCCGGAGATATTATCGAACTGCTTCGCGACGGTTCTGCCGAAACGTGCCTGACTGCCCAACGTCAGTTCCACCGGCAGTCCGCCCAGATCGCCCGCCCAGTCGAGGCTGGCGAAGACGCCGCGATCCTCGCTGTTCTGGTCGATCACCTGATATATGGGGTGATAGAGTTCCTTGGCGTTGTAGAAGGCACCGAACGCAATCCGGCCGCCATCGATCTGGACGGTGGTGCGGTTCTGGAGCCGGATCGAATCGATATTGCGCGCTTGATCGCCGGTGGAATTGCCCTTGGCCGGATGGTCGAGCGCATCGCCCTCCGTCAATGCCCCGGACAATTTCTGGCGGATGCTCTGGGCGCTGGCGTAGAAGCGGGTTTCGACCGTGTCGCTGAGCCGGAAGCCCACATTGCCGTTGAAGCGCAGCGCCTTGCGGCGACCATGGTCGCGGTCGCCATCGGAGCGGTCGGCGGTGATGGCGGCCCATGCGTCGGCGCGATCATCGGCATAGCCATAGCCCAGCTTGCCGCGCACCGTGTCGAAGGAGCCGCCGTCGATCCGCATGTCGATGCCGGGCGCGTTTCGTCCGGTCGGCGCGACCGCGTTGATCGCGCCGCCCAGCGTCGATCCACCCAGCCGCAGGGCGTTGGCTCCGCGATAGACCTCGATATGCTGGAAGATCTGCGGGTCGAGTTCCTGGAAATCGCCATTGTCGTCGGCGCTGTTGATCGGGATGCCGTCCTGCAACAGCGTCAGGCCGCGCATATGATAGCCACGAGACAGGCCAGAACCACGGATGGAGATGCGGACCTCCTGCCCGAAGCGCGGCTGGGTATAGACGCCGGGCGAGAAGCTCAGTGCATCGCGCAGGGAGACGGCGAGCTTGTCCTGATAGTCTTCGGCCGCGATGACATCCACGCCGCCAGGGGTGCGGGCAACCTTGGCCGCGGCTTCTTCTATGATCGGGCTGGCGGTGACGATGATACGTTGATCAGCTTCATCGGCGAAAGCCGGAACGGCGGAAAGAGCGCAGGCAATCGCGCAGAGCGACGCGCCACGGGTGCGGAAATAAAGGGTCATGGAAAGGGAAACCTTCTGAAAACATGTGCGTAAAGCGGCGCGTCAGGTCATCGCCCAACGCGCAACGGCATGGATTTTCAGAGGATGGATGGCGGTCCTGAAGACGGCGGTGGCGGCGCGGCCAGCCGGGCGATGAAACCCGTTTTGAGCGCGAAGGCGATCGGCCCGAACGCCAGTTGCCACGCGGGCAGCGGGACGTCCGCCAGCGCAAGCGGCGGAACCGTTGGCGTGGCGTTGGCTCCGGCGAAGGCGCAATGCTGCTGCATCATACCGTCATCGGCGGGCTGGTGATGCTGCTTCATCCGGCCCTGCGCCACGGAGTCGCGCTGCACCATGACCTTGACCGGGCCAGTGCCGGAACAGAGCGTCACGACGATGCCCTTTGCCGTCCGCACCGGCATGAAACCCGAAGGCGCGAGCAGCTGTATGGCAAAGACAAGCAATGCCAGCGCAGCCAACAGGCCCCGTGCATTATCCGATTGTCTGATTGCCCCCAACATCGTCCGCGCCTCTAACGAAGACAAAGGCTGCTGTCATCAGGACAAAGTGCCCAAGGCGCACGACATCCTAACCTTGACGTAAACGTAAAGTGATTATAGATAGCCGATATGGATCAACGAACCAGCATTGCCGGCATCGAATTACCGGATCAGGATGATCGGCAGACCTATAGCATCACCGATCTGTCGGATGAATTCGGCGTCACCGCACGCGCGCTGCGCTTTTATGAGGATGAAGGGTTGATATCGCCCGAGCGGCAAGGACTGTCCCGCATCTATTCGCGGCGAGACAGGGCGCGGCTGGCGTGGATTCTGCGCGGCAAGCGCGTGGGCTTCAGCCTGTCCGACATCCGCGAGATGATCGATCTTTATGACGCCGATGAGGAACATGAAGCGCAGCGGCGCGTCACTATAGCCAAGTGCAAAGCGCGCATCGACCTGCTCACCCGGCAAAAGGACGATATCGACGCGGCCATTATGGAACTGTCGAACTTCATCGCCACGATCGCCAGAGACTGATCCCCCACCCCTTTTGCAAACAGAACAAAATGTTCGGAGAAGATCATGCCCAGCTATTCCGCGCCTGTTCGCGACACCCGTTTCGTCCTCGACCATGTCGTGGGGCTGGATCGCCATGCCAATCTGCCGGGTTTTGAGAATGTGACCCCTGATCTGGTCGAAGCGATCCTGACTGAGGGCGGCAAGATAGCGGCCGAAGTGCTGTTTCCGCTGAACATGGTGGGCGACAAGGAGGGCTGCACCTGGCACCCGGATGGCAGCGTGACGACGCCGACCGGCTTCAAGGAAGGCTATGAGAAGTTCGTCGAGGGCGGCTGGACGACGCTGCACGCGCCTGCCGAGTTCGGGGGCCAGGGCATGCCCACGGTGCTGGCGACGGCGTTCAACGAATATGTGCTGTCGGCCAACCAGTCCTTCGAAATGTACCATGGGCTGACCACGGGCGCGATCGCGGCGTTGCTGGCGAAGGGCAGCGACGCGCTCAAGGCGACCTATGTGCCCAACATGGTGGCGGGCACATGGACCGGCACGATGAACCTGACCGAGCCGCAATGCGGCACCGACCTTGGCCTCATCAAGACCAAGGCCGTCCCCGCTGCCGACGGCAGCTATGCGATCACGGGCACCAAGATCTTCATTTCGGCGGGCGAGCATGACCTGTCGGAAAACATCATTCATCTTGTGCTGGCCAAGACGCCCGACGCGCCGGAAGGAACCAAGGGCATTTCCCTGTTCGTGGTGCCCAAGTTTCTGGTCAAGGATGACGGGACGCTGGGGGATCGCAATGCAGTGTCCTGCGGCTCCATCGAGCACAAGATGGGCATTCACGGCAACGCCACCTGCGTCATGAACTATGACGGCGCGACCGGATGGCTGGTGGGCGAGGAAAATAAGGGCCTGGCCGCCATGTTCATCATGATGAACGCCGCGCGTCTGGGCGTGGGTCTGCAAGGACTGGGCCAGGGCGAGATCGCCTTCCAGAACGCGGTACATTATGCGCGGGAACGGCGGCAGGGCCGCGCCCTGACGGGACCGAAGGAGCCAGAGGAAAAAGCCGACACGCTGTTCGTCCATCCCGACGTGCGCCGGATGCTGATGGAAGCCAAGGCGCTGACCGAAGGGCTGCGCGCCCTGATCCTGTGGGGCGCCTTGCAGGTGGACCTGTCGCACCACGCCGCGACCGAGGAGGAGCGCCAGCTTGCCGACGATCTGATCGGGCTGCTGACGCCGGTCATCAAGGGATACGGCACGGACAAGGGTTTCGACGTGACCGTTGCCTGCCAGCAGGTGTTCGGCGGCCATGGCTACATCTGGGAAAACGGGGTCGAGCAATATGTGCGCGACGCCCGGATCGCCCAGATCTACGAAGGCACGAACGGCATTCAGGCGATGGACCTTGTAGGTCGCAAGCTGCCGATGAACGGCGGGCGAGCCATGCAAGCTTTCCTGAAGATCGTGACGGGCGAAATCGCCGAGGCCAAGGGCGTGGAGAAGTTGGTGAGCTTTGCCGAGGCGCTGGAAAAGGCGACCCAGCAATTGCAGGCCGCGACCATGTGGCTGATGCAGAACGCCATGAAAAACCCCGACAATGCCGGGGCAGCAGCGCATCACTACATGCATATCATGGGGATCGTGGCGACAGGGCTGATGTGGCTCCGCATGGCGAAGGCGGCGAACGGCCTGCTGGAAGCAGACGAAGGGGACGCGACGTTCCTGGAGGCCAAGCTTGTGACGGCGCGCTTCTTCGCCGAACGGATCATGCCGGATGCGGGCGCGCTGCGGCGCAAGATCGAAGGCGGCGCGGACAGCCTGATGGCGCTGGACCCGGAGATGTTCCTGACCGCCTGATCGCTTGGCCGGAGAAAAAAATTGCTGTCGGGCAATGGAAGGGCGCGGCCGGATGGCTGCGCCCTCCCTCTTTCCATTTGACTTCCCGGCATCCGGACTCGATTGTCCGCAGCCATGATGCAAGGGGGCGGACAATCGGGCGGAACATTCCTGCCCGTCGTCTTGTCGCTATTGCTGGTTCAGCTCGCCTATGCCGCCATTCTGTTTCCCGGCGCCTTGGATCCCCGCCAGCGGCTCACGGTTTTCATGGCCCGACATGGGCTGACATCGGTCAGCATCGCCTATGGCGACCGGGATGAAATACCGCGAACGCTGACCATCCATTCCGATCCAGCCAAAATCTATCCTTATTACAGCCTGTCAAAACCCATCACCGCGGCGATGGTCATGGAACTGGCGAACCGGCATGTCCTGTCTCTGGACGAAGCAGTTGCGGGGACGTCGCCTCGCAACCTGATGCATCATGCGGGCGGGTGGGATCGGGCCATGGCTGGCGACCCTGTAACCCAGCGCCAGACCGACAATCGCTGCGTCGATATTCCTCCGCCGCCCAAACAGTTCGAACCGGGCACGCGGCAGGCCTATTCCAATATCGGCTATTGCATATTGGGCGCTCTGGTCGAACGCAGATCGGGCCTGCCCTTTGAAGACGCCGCGCGCAGGTTGATCCCGGCGACGCGCAACATGCGCTATGACGACTGGTTGGGACCGGCGGGCGGATGGTCCGGCACGGCGATGACCTATTGGCATTTCGCTGCCCAGCCGACGAACCCACTCATCATGGAAAGGCCGCTTTATGCCGGGGCGTCCTATTACGGATTGGGATGGAAAGTGTCGCGGGGCGGCTTGTCCCATTTCGGATTGTTCAAGGACAATTATGCCATCGTGCTGAAGCGCGGCCGACACGTTGTCGTTGCCTTGTTCGACGGCAATCCGGGTGACGGGCAAAAAGCGTTGGAAGAAGCCCGTCCCATGCTCCTGTCGCTTTAGAGTCCGCCCTGTCTCGACCGGACGGACTCTGGAGAGCGACCCATGCCCCTAACGCACTACGGCCCGCGTATAGAGGTGCCATGTCGCATAGCCGAGCACGGGCAGCACCACAGCCAATCCCACTAGCGCCGGAAGTGCGCCCAGCACCAACAGCGCAACGACGATGAGGCCCCAGATCGTCATCGTCACGGGATTGCGCCGGGCGACGCGAACGGACGTGCGGAGCGCCACGCCCCAGCTGACCGGCTTGTCGATCACCATGGGAAAAGACACGGCGCTGACCGCAAGTGTGGCGATGGCAAAGCAAAGGCCCGCCAGATTACCGAAGACAATCATGCTCCAGCCTTCCGGGGTCGTGAAAACCGAATGCAGGAATGCGCCGACAGAGCTGACTGCGTCCGCCCCCAGACGCCCCATAGTTCCTTGATAGATGAACCAGGCCGCCGCGATCCACGCCATGAACAGCGCCGCCGTGACGCTCGCAAGGTCGAACAATGCGGGTGCGGACGGACCACGCACGACATCCAGGAAATGCCGCCACCGCGTATCAAGCCCTGCCTCGCGCCGCCGCGCCAACTCATAAAAGCCGCTGGCGAAAAGCGGACCCAGCATGACCGATCCGGCCACCAGTGGGAAAATGAAGGGCAGCATGGACACCCGGCTGACCGAGAAAATCGCCAGCAGAACCACGATGGGATAGATGAAGCCGACAAAGACCAGATCGCCGCGCTTTGCCTGAAAATCCTCCCAGCCCTGTTTGAGCGCAATGCGAATGTCGCCCAGATCGAGGGCCCGGATTTCATAATTTTCCTGGGCGGATGCCAGTGGAGTTGGATGCACTATTGCCATGGTCGCTCTCCCGAAGGGGTGACCATGCAGGGCGTTGATTCATTTGTCCTTAGTCGGGACGCGCTGGGCCATTCATCCAGTTTCGTCTTCGGCAAGCGCCATCTCGGCATGAGGACCGCCTCATGGCCAATGACCGGCATGATACACCCTTGCGGGGGGAAGGGGCAAGGGTTGGAGGCGCGGCCCTATCCGGCGGCAAAGCCTGAATGATAGGCCACTGTCCCGGACGGCGCGGAGCCATCAAAACTGAGGCGCTGAAAATATTCGGCGGGTACATCGGGATAGTGTAGCGCGGGATCGCTTTCGAAACCGAGACGGCCATAATAAGCAGGATCGCCCAGGACCACGCATCCCTGCGCCCGATATTTTTGCAATTGCTCCAGCCCAGCGGCAATCAGCTTTTGGCCGATGCCGCGCTGCTGCCGGTCGGGACGGACGGCGACAGGGCCCAGCCCGAACCATCGCCCGGCGACACCGTCGATACTGACTGGCGAGAAGGCGACATGGCCCACGATCGCACCATCCTCTTCAGCTACGAGCGAGCATGTAAGGGCGCCGGCGTCGCGCAGCGCTTCGACGATGACAGCTTCCGTGCCGCTGCTGTGGAGAGCGCCGGCAAACGCCGCCGTCACGAGATGGCGAATGGCCATTTCATCGGAGGGGCGCTCGGATCGTATTTCCATGCTTACCGTCTAGCCCACCAAAGAGACGACGCCAACACACTCTGACGGCGCGCATATGGAAAGGGGGCGAGCTGCAGGCCCGCCCCCTTTGCGTTCTTCAGCCTTTGCAGGCGATCAGTAAACGCGCGCCTTGGGCTTGATATATTCCGCCTCGTCGGTGAGCGTATAGTCATGGACCGGACGGTAATCGAGGCTGACCTTGCCACCATTGCCGCCCCAACCTTCGAACCAGCTGACCGTATGCTTCATCCAGTTTTCGTCGTCGCGGTTCGGATAATCCTCATGCGCGTGGGCGCCACGGCTTTCCTTGCGGTTTTCCGCGCTGACCATGGTGCATACGGCCTGCGACATCAGATTGTCGAGCTCAAGCGTCTCGATAAGGTCGGTGTTCCAAATCAGCGAGCGGTCCGCGATGGATGCATCCTGAAGCCGCTTGTTGACCTCCGCCATTTTGGCGACGCCTTCGGACAGCAGCGCGCTGTCGCGGAACACGGCAGCATGCTTCTGCATGGTATGCTGCATTTCGAGGCGGATTTTCGCGGTGGACGAGCCGCCCTTGGCGTTGCGGAAGTGATCGAGGCGGCCCAGCGCCAGATCTGCCGAATCCTTGGGCAGCGGCCGATGCGCGCCGTTAGGCTTGATCGTTTCCTTGAGGTGCAAGCCGGTCGCCCGGCCGAATACGACAAGGTCGATCAGCGAATTGGAGCCGAGGCGATTCGCGCCATGGACCGACACGCAGGCCGCTTCGCCGACCGCATAGAGGCCCGGCACCACGACTTCGGGATCGTCGCCGACCTTTGTCACCACCTGGCCATGATAGTTACAGGGGATGCCGCCCATATTATAGTGGACGGTCGGCGTCACAGGCAGCGGCTGGCGGGTGAGGTCAACGCCCGCGAAAATCTTGCCGCTTTCGGTAATGCCCGGCAGACGCTCCGCCAGCACCTTGGGATCGATGTGATCGAGGTGCAGGAAAATATGGTCCTTGTTCGGGCCGACGCCGCGCCCTTCGCGCATTTCCATCGCCATGGAGCGCGATACCACGTCGCGGCTGGCGAGATCCTTGGCCGAGGGGGCATAGCGCTCCATGAAACGCTCGCCTTCGGAATTGGTGAGATAACCGCCCTCGCCGCGCGCGCCTTCGGTGATGAGCACACCCGCGCCGTAGATGCCGGTCGGGTGGAACTGCACGAACTCCAGATCCTGCAGAGGCAGGCCGGCGCGCAACACCATGCCGCCGCCGTCGCCAGTGCAGCTATGCGCCGAGGTGGCGGAGAAATAGGCGCGGCCATAGCCGCCCGTCGCCAGCACAACCGCCTGACTGCGGAAGCGGTGGATGGAGCCATCCTCCAGGCAAATGGCGATGACGCCCCGGCATTCCTTGCCGTTCGGGCCATCTTCCATGATGAGGTCAATGGCGAAATATTCGATGTAGAAGTCCGCATCATATTTCAGCGACTGCTGATACAGAGCGTGCAGCATGGCGTGGCCAGTGCGGTCCGCGGCGGCGCAGGTGCGCTGCACCGGCGGACCGGCGCCCATATTCTGCATATGGCCGCCAAAGGGCCGCTGGTAGATAGTGCCGTTATCGTTGCGGCTGAAAGGCACGCCGGCATGTTCCAGCTCGATCACGGCGGCGGGTGCTTCGCGCACCATATATTCAATCGCATCCTGGTCACCCAGCCAATCCGACCCCTTGACGGTGTCATACATGTGCCAGGTCCAGTGATCGGGCGAGTTGTTGCCAAGGCTCGCCGCGATGCCGCCCTGCGCCGCCACGGTGTGACTGCGGGTTGGGAACAGCTTCGTGATGCAGGCGGTCTTGAGGCCCGCTTCGGCGCTGCCCATGGTCGCGCGCAAGCCCGAACCGCCCGCACCCACAACCACGGTGTCATATGTGTGGTCGATGATCTTATAGGCTTCGGTCGACATTATGCGGCAGCTCCCATGAAGGCGATCTTCGCAATCGCGAAGATGCCGGCGGCCGCGCCGCCAATGGCGTAGAAGTTCAGGAGAAGAACGGACAGGAAGGCAAGGCCCTTGTCATGGACATAATCCTCCAGCATCACCTGCATCCCAAGACGCAAATGCCAGAAAATGCTGACGATCATCAGCATCATCGGCACCGCGACCAGCGGATTGGCGATCCAGTGCGTCACGCTTTCATAATCGAGGCCGGGCAGCGTCAGCAAGCTGAAGATCAGCCACAGGACGAGCAGCAGGTTGCCGACGGCGGTGTAACGCTGCGCCAGCCAGTGATGCGCGCCGTGCCGCGCCGAGCCAAGGCCACGAACGCGGCCGATTCCGGTTCCCGTTCCCATCAGAACTTACCCCCGCAGATATACACCCAGACAAGCGCCGTCACGACGACTGAACCGATCATCGCGGCGATCGACCAGCTCTTGTTCGTCTTCAACTCGTAACCCGCGCCCATATCGAGCACGAAGTGGCGAAGGCCGGAAAAGAGATGCTGGAAAAATGCCCAGGTCAGGCCGATCATGACGATATAGCCGATCGGCGAAGTCGCGCATTTGAGGAAGGTCGCATAGGCTTCCGGCCCGGTCGCCGCGGCAAGCAGCCACCAGACCAGCCCCAGCGCGCCGACGATGGCGAGGCCATTGCCGGTGATGCGGTGCAGGATGGAGATGGCCATGGCAGGCCCCCATTTCCATATCGTCATATGCGGCGAGAGCGGCCGGCTGGTGGATCGCGCCATGTCTACCCGTGTCCCTGATCTTTGTCCCTGGTTCCGCCCCCCTTAAGAGCGAACGCGGCGAAGGGCAAGGCACGGCGGAACGTGGCGCACGAAAGCTGGGATAAAGGATCGATTAACCAAAGCGGGCTATGCAGGCCGAGATGTGATCGCGCACCATTCAGGGACACCTTATTCTATGTCGTCTGCCGCAAACAGCTGGATCATCCAGGCCGATAATCTGGCCGAACTGGACCCCACCATCGGGCCTGAAGCGCTGGAAATATATGGGTTGATCGAAGATTCCCTCGATATCGTCGCGCAGACATTCTTCAATACCTATGCGGCCGAAGCGAAGTTGACCGAACATCTGTCGCCAGAAGCCCTGCGTAAGATCGAGGTCAGCACGCGTCACTATGTGCGGGAAAAGCTGTTGCGCTTCGATGCCGGGGAATGGGGTAACATCGCGACCGCTTGCGCCCGCCACGCGAGCAAGCATGACTTGCCCGTGGCCGCGGTGCTGGCTTCGATCGCGCGCGGCGATGAAAAGATCGCGGAGCTTGTCTGCGACCGCATCTGGGACGACAGGCCGCGCTGCCAAAGGCTGCTGCGGACGGTCAACCGCATGTCCATGATGAGCATCGGCATGATGAGCAACGCCATGGCGCAGGACATCGCCGATGCCCGGCGCACCGAGCGGATGCACTTTGGCGCCCTGTTCGAACAGCGAATCGTCGCCGAGATCGACAGCGCGTCGCATCTGGGCGAATCGCTACGCGAACAGGCCAAGGACGCATCCGCCGCCACGCGCGGCATGTTGGGCAAGGCATCCGAGGTCGCCGCCGCCGCCGAGCAGTCGGCGCTCGCCATGCGGGACGCAGCGCAGACCTCCGCCGGACTGATCCGCGCCATCGACGATGCCCGCGCCGAAGTGGAAAGCGCCGCGGATGTGGCGCAGCGGGCCGCCCAGCAGTCGAGCGACGCCGTCACCATGTCCGCAACCCTTTCCGAACATGCCAAGTCGATCGAATCGATCCTGGGCCTGATCCGCGACATTGCGGGGCAAACCAATCTGCTTGCGCTCAACGCCACAATAGAGGCGGCGCGCGCGGGTGATGCAGGGCGCGGATTCGCCGTCGTCGCGCAGGAAGTGAAGAGCCTCGCCAACCAGACCGCCCGGGCGACCGATGAAATCGCAGGCAAGATCGCCGACATTCAGACATCGACCAGCCAGTCCGTCCAGACCAACGAACGCATCCGCGACACGGTGGGCGAGGTGCAGACCAGCGCCCAGCGCATCCGTCACGCCATGGACTTGCAAGCCCAGACCGTGACCATGATAACGGCAGCCGTGGACGAGACCGCCCTTGCCGCCGATTCGATGTCGAGCACCATTTCGGCAATCCGGCAGGACACCGAAGTGGTCGCATCGGAAATCGACCAGCTTGAACGCGGCTTCATGACGGTGGAAGGCAAGTTGTCGGGCCTACGGGTCGCATCGTCGGACTTCAGCCGGCAGGTCGCTTAAGGAGCGGAGACGGCTGGTTGAATGAGGATTATAGGTGGATTGGAGACTATCCGCCTCCTTCCCTGTTCATCCTGGATAGGGGCCGAGCGAAATCGAAGAGGCTGGCGCATCCCTCATGTCCTTCGATACGTCCCCTCGACAAGCTCAGTGGCTGCTCAGGACGAACGGATGTGGGTTATGTCCATAAATGGCCGAAACCCGCCACATGAAACATAAGTCTGCGGACTCCATACGCCCAATACTTCCCCTCCCCTTATCCGTGCAGTAAGGCGGCGGCATGAACGATACCGCCGATCTCGTCCAAAGCTGGAAAGTCACGCTCCCCTGCACCCGCGCCGAGGCCGAGGCGCTGGAAAGCGACATTGCCGCCTTCTCGATGATGGATCGGCCGCCGGTGCTGATGACCAGCGAGGCGGAGCCGGACAATGACGATAGCTGGCGACTGGAAGCCTATTTCGAGGGCAAGCCCAGCGCCGCCGCGGTGAAGTTGTTGCGGACGCTGGTGCCGAGCGCTACGCGCATCAGGCCCGCGATCGAGCAACTGCCCAACGAAGATTGGGTGACGCTGAGCCAGCAGGGGCTGGAACCTGTCACTGCCGGGCGCTTTCATGTCCGCAACCTGCCCGGCGATCCCGAACTGCCCGGCCATGTCAACTTCCTGATCGGAGCCAGCCGCGCTTTCGGCACGGGCCAGCATGAGACGACCTCGGGCTGTCTGATGATGCTGGACCGAATGCACCGCGTAGGGATGCGGTTCCGCAACGTCGCCGATATCGGCACGGGCACAGGACTGCTCGCCTTCGCGGCGCTGCGCCTGTGGCCGCGCGCCCAGGCGACGGCTTCGGATATCGATCCGGTCGCAGTGGAGGTCAGCGCGGACAATGCGCGGGCCAATGGCGTGCGGCTGGGCGCGGTTGCCGGTCAGGTCATCCTGTGCACGGCGGCGGGCGCGGACCATCCCGTCATCACAGGGCGCGCGCCCTATGACCTCCTGATCGCCAACATCCTCGCGGGGCCGCTGATCGAACTGGCGCCATCGCTCTGCGCGCTGGTCGAAGAAGGTGGGACGATCGTGCTGGCGGGCCTATTGAAGGAACAGGCCGCCGCGGTGCTGGCGGCCTATCGGGCGCAGGGAATGCGGCTTGCCGAACGGAGCGACCGGGGCGACTGGCCGACGCTGCGGCTTCGCAAACGGCCGCGGATCGGTTGGAAGCGCCCGCGCCGCATCAACAGCGCGGAACGAGGCGAGGCTTGGGGATTTGGGAGTATCTGACCATGACAATTCAACGCCAGACCATTGTGCATGAAGGACCGGGCGGCCTATTCGAAAGCATGGCCGTGTTCGATGACGCCACGACCGGGACCGTGCCGGGCGTGCTGCTGTTCCCCAATGTGATGGGAACGAAGGAAGCGGATTTCGTCTATGCTGAAGAGGTCGCGGCATTGGGCTATGCCGTGCTGGTCGCGGATATCTTTGGGCAGGGCAATCGCACGACGCGGGCGGACGAGGATTTCGGGCGCTATATGAATGTCGTGAACAATGATCGCGCCCTGCTGCGCGATCGGGTGAACGCGGCGCATGATGTGCTTAAGGGGCGTGATGAGGTGGACGCTGCCCGGACGGCGGCGCTGGGCTTCTGCTTTGGCGGGAAATGCGTGCTGGATCTGGCGCGCAGCGGGGCCGACATTGCGGGCGGGGTGAGCTTTCACGGCGTCTATGACGCGCCATCCTTTCCCAATGCAGTCATCCGGGCGAAGCTGTTGATCTGTCACGGCTGGGACGATCCCATCGCGCCGCCTGAGGCAACCGTTGCGCTGGCAACGGAATTGACCGAGGCGGGATGCGACTGGCAGATCCATGCTTATGGCCAGACCGGCCACGCCTTTACAGACAAGTCGGTGCACATGCCCGACAAAGGCATGGCCTATAGCCCGCATGCAGACCACCGCAGCTTCCGGGCGATGAAGGATTTCCTGAGCGATCTGTTCGATTGAACGATTGGCAAACGACCGGTGACGGTCGTCACTTCATCGTCAACCTGAACTCGTTTAGCATGACGGCGTGCGATAAATCCCTAACGCACTCAAACCGGACAAACTCAAATCTCGTCGATCATCTCGGCCAGCACGGCAAGGCAATCCTTGCCCAACTGCATCGAGCGGGCGGGTGACCAGCCATAGTCAGCGTCGGGCAGGTCATCATTGTCCTTGAACGGCATTTCCAGCGTCATCGCCACCGCGCCGAAGCGTTCGGCAAGCTGGTTGGTGGACATGGACAGGTTCGCCTTCCCTTCCCCTGCGATGGGATAGCCGCGTTTCGTCTGGAAGTCGGGCGTGCGCACGGCCAGCGTGTCGCGATAGCGATGGAACAGACCCAACTGCCGGTCCGTGATCGACGGTATGCCTTCAAAGCCCGCAAGGAAAACGGCGGGAATGGCCTCGTCGCCATGCACGTCCATCGCGAAGTCGACGCCGCTTTCCTCCATCGCCGCGCGGACGAGGAAAACCTCGGGACTGCGCTCCATCAAAGGTTCGTGCCATTCGCGGTTGAGGTTCACGCCCGCCGCGTTGGTACGCAAATGCCCGCGCCGACTGCCGTCCGGGTTCATGTTGGGGACGATGTGGAAGGTCGCTTTCTGGCGGAGCAGGCGGGCCACGGCGTCCTCCTCATCCGTCAGGCGTTCCAGCGCGCCTTCCATCCACCATTCGGCCATGCTTTCGCCGGGATGCTGACGGGCATAGAGCCACACCTGCTTTGGGCCGTCCCCCAACGTCAAAAGATCGAGCGGTTGACCGTCGAGCGTCACTCCAAGCTCGCGATGGACGACACCCGGCTGGCAGGCCGCCCAGGCGATCAGATCATGATGACGCTCCATCGAATAGGGCGCGAAATAGGCGACCCAGACCGCGTTGCTATCCGGCGAGAGACGGATGGTGAGCGTGCCGTTCGCATAATCGGTATCGGCGAGCAGCCAATTTTCCCGATCCTCGCTGTAGCGCGCCTTATAGCCCTTCCAGCCATCGGGATAGGCCGATGACCCGCAATTGGTGATGGCCAGTTCCACGTCCCGTCCGGCGACGCCCGCCACGCGGAAGTGGAACCATTGATAGAAATCACTCTGATTGTCGCGGACAATCTCCAGCGTGGCGCGGACAGCCGCCGGCATGTCGTTGACAGAAAGAAGGCGAATATTGCCGCTGTCGAAAGCGCTCGAAATAGAGATGGTCATTTGACGGTTATAGTGCGGCCTGACTCGCCCGGATAGCCCTGGATCAACGCTGTCGCGAGCTTTCCGGCGGCAAGGCCGGGCTGCGCGGCGGGGCTGCCTTCGCGCGCTTCCGTCACGGCGCGGCCTTCCCAGACGGTGGTCGAATCGGAGCGGCGGCGGATCTGCACCTGGAGTTCGGTGGACACGATGTCCTTTGGCTTGCCCGACAGGTTGATGCCGATGCCTACGCCAAGGCCCGAATAGCCGCCGCTACCAACGCCGCCGCCTACGCCGACGCTGACGGGCTTGCCGCTGCGGTCATAGCCGGTAGGCCGAAAGCCCCGCCGAAAGGCGACCAGCGCGACATAATCGCTCTTCGCGCCTTCGGCGGCGGGGGTGAAGCCGACCTTCTGCAATTCCTGCTGCACCGCATTGGAATAGGTGCGATATTCCAGGCTGACATCCGGATTTCCGGGCATTTCCTCCACCGCAACGGTGCCGCTGCGCGCCGGATCGCCGACATGGAAACGCGTCACCTCCACCGGCGGCACAGCCGTCGCGCAGGCAGCCAGTGACAGGGCGAGACAGCAGGGAAGAACGATCTTTTTCAGCATGGATGCACTCCCAACAAAATATATGCCCTGACACGTTGCCACGCGGCGGATTCCTTCCCGGGCCGGGCCGGTTCCAGATGAACCCGGATCGGCTTCTTCTTTTTACTGTCATTTCCGAGTCGGCGGATGATTTCATCTGCCTGATAAATCACTCTAACGCATCAGCCACGGCTTTGCTGCATGCAGGATGAATGGCGGGAAAAGAGCGCTGCTCACCCTTGACTTTCGCCCTTCCCGCCCATAGGGGCAGCGCTTCGATTTTCCGATCATAAAGATTCATCAAAGGCTGGCTTCCATGAAGATCCGCAATTCGCTCAAGTCGCTCAAGGACCGTCACCGGGACAACCGCGTGATCCGTCGTCGCGGCCGCACCTATGTCATCAACAAGACCAACCGCCGCTTCAAGGCCCGCCAGGGCTAAACTAAAGCATCGCGCGGAAAAGTGGGCACCGGTTGTCCGTTTTAACGATGCAATGACTGAAGCCGTGGCGGAGGTCGCCGCCGTCATCTTCGACGTCGGCAATGTCCTCTATCACTGGAATCCCAGGATTCTTTACGAGCGCCTGATCCCCGACGATCAGGCGCTTGACGCATTTCTGCGCGACGTGGTGACAGCGGAATGGCATTTCCAGCATGATGCAGGCCGCTCCTTCGCGAAAACCAGCGCGGAACTGATCGCGCGGCATCCCGGCCATGCGGAACTGATCCGCCTGTGGGGTGAACGCTTCATCGATAGCGTGACACCGATGGTTGATGGCATGGCGCAGATCGTTGCGGACCTGCATGAAGGCGGCATCCCGCTGTTCGCCATCACCAATTTCAGCGCAGAGTTCTGGCAGACTTTCCATGCGCGGGAGGCGGCCTTCTTCTTACCCTTTCGCGACATTGTGGTTTCAGGTGTCGAAAAGATGGTGAAGCCCGACCCCGCCATTTTCCGGCTGGCGTTGGAGCGATTCGGTACAGTGGCGGGAAAAACCCTTTTCATCGACGACCGTGAGGAGAATGTGGCGGGCGCGCGAGTCTTGGGGATGCACGGCCATCTGTTTCGCGATGCGGAAACGCTGCGGAAAGAACTGGCCGCGCTGGGACTCCTTCCCTCTATTCCCGTCCTTTGAGTTCATCGCCGCGAATAGTGGCGACGTGCAGCACATTGGTCGACCCGGGCGTGCCAAAGGGGACGCCAGCCAGCACGACGATCTTCCCGCCCTTTTCCACCATGCCATGACGCAGCGCCATGCGGCGGGCTTTGCCGATCATCTCCTCGAAATTGCCGACGTCCTTTGTCCGCACGGCATGAACGCCCCATGTGAGGCCCAGCTTCCGCGCCGTGTCGAGTCGCGGCGTCAGCGCGAGTATCGACACGAGCGGCCGCTCGCGAGCCACCCGCCGCACCGTGCTGCCCGATGTGGTGTAGCAAGTGATCGCGCTCGCTCCGACAACGGAAACTATGCCGCCCGCGCCTTCCGCCAGCGCATCGGCGGTGGTGGCGTCGGGCTGCGTCTCGGTGAAATGCAACCGCGCGAAATAGCCGGGATCGCGTTCCACGCTGTGCGCGATGCTGTCCATCATCGCGACGGCTTCCTGAGGCCAGTCGCCCGCCGCAGTTTCCGCCGAAAGCATGATCGCGTCCGCCCCGTCATAGACGGCGGTGGCGACGTCCGACACTTCCGCGCGGGTAGGCGTGGGCGCCTTTATCATCGATTCGAGCATCTGTGTCGCCACCACGACCGGGCGGCCCATGCGGCGGGCGGTGGCGACGATCTGCTTTTGCAGTGGCGGCACAGCCTGCGGCGGCAACTCCACGCCCAGATCGCCACGCGCTACCATCACGCCATCGGACAGTTCCAAGATTTCCTCCAGGCGCTGCACGGCGGAGGGCTTTTCGATCTTCGCCATCAGCGCGCCATGACCGCCCATCAGCCGCCGCGCTTCGGCCAGATCTTCCGGCCGCTGAACGAAGCTGAGCGCGATCCAGTCCAGCCCCTGTTCGATCGCGAAAGCCAGATCGCGGCGGTCCTTGTCGGTGAGCGCGGGCACTGGCACGACCACGTCCGGCACATTAACGCCCTTGCGGTTGGACAGCGCGCCACCGACCTCCACCACCGTTTCGATGCGATCATCCGAGACTGCCTTGACGCGCAGCACCAGCTTGCCGTCATCCAGCAGCAGCCGGGTTTCGGGCACCAGCGCGGCATAAATTTCCGGATGGGGCAAGTTCGCCCGCTTGGCGTCGCCCGGCTTTTCATCGCGGTCGAGAATGAAGCGCGCGCCGGTTTTGAGTACCGCCAATCCGCGCGCGAAGGTGCCGACGCGTAGCTTCGGTCCCTGAAGGTCGCCCAATATAGTGGTAGGCCGTCCATATTCCTTTTCGAGCGCGCGGATGGCGGCGATGCGAGCGGCGTGATCCTCATGATTGCCATGGCTCATATTGATGCGGAACGCGTCCGCTCCGGCGACGAACAGCGCGCGGATCATCTCCGGCGTGTCGCTGGCCGGGCCAAGGGTCGCGAGAATGCGGACCTTGCGCGAGCGGGGCGGCAATCTTGTCATTATCTTCTCCTGGGCATAGGGTCGCCCCTGGCTTGCCTGGGCGCGGTTATCGGTTATCCATGCTGCACGACAGGATTGTGTAGATCAGCGAAAGGCTTCGCCGTGAGCGACACCATACTCAACGACGCCGTTGCCGCAACCGCCTTCCGGCGGCTGGTGGCCCATCTTCAACATCGCACTGACGTCCAGAATATCGACCTGATGGGCGCGGCGGGTTTCTGCCGCAACTGCCTCGCCGACTGGATCGCGGAGGCGGATGGCAACCTGACCCGCGATCAGGCGCGGGAAATCATCCATGGAATGCCGTTTACCCAATGGAAGGACCGCTATCAGGCGGAAGCGACGCCCGAGCAGATCGAGAAGATGAAGGAGAGTGTGGCGAAGAACGCCGACAGCCATTAGGAGCGTGCGTCAACCGATTCACACTCACACGGAGATTCCCATGAGCGATGGCAATGTCGCCGCCGAACAGCTACGCCTCTTCATCGAACGCATCGAACGGCTGGAAGAGGAAAAGAAGGGCATCGGGGACGACATCAAGGACGTCTATCTGGAAGCCAAGGCCAATGGTTATGACGTGAAGACGATGCGGGCGATCGTCCGGCTCCGCAAGATGGAGCGCAACGCGCGCATGGAAGCCGAAGCGCTGCTGGAAACATACAAGAACGCTCTGGGAATCGAATAACGCCCGCGAAACAGGAGAGCGCCCATGACCGAGATCATCGTCAGCACCACCAATCGTCTGGAAGGGCGGCCGGCGAAGGAATATCTCGGCATCGTCACCGGAGAGGTGATCGTGGGCGCCAACCTGTTCCGCGACCTGTTCGCCAGCGTTCGCGACATCGTGGGCGGGCGTTCGGGCGCTTATGAGGACGTGCTGCAACGCGCCCGGGAACAGGCGATCGGCGAAATGCGGATGCGCGCGGCAACGCTGGGCGCCAATGCCGTTGTGGGCGTTGACCTCGACTATGAAGTGCTGGGGTCGAACGGGTCGATGCTGATGGTGTCGGCTTCCGGCACCGCCATACTCGTCTAAGTTGCGCGGACGCGTCCTGAACGCTAGAGAGCGCGCTCCTTAGCACCAACAGTTTCAGGAGCGGGCTGTGGCTGGCCATTCCAAATTCAAGAACATCATGCATCGCAAGGGCGCGCAGGACAAGAAGCGCTCGTCGATGTTCTCCAAGCTGTCCCGCGAAATCACCGTCGCGGCCAAGATGGGCATGCCCGACCCGGACATGAACCCGCGCCTGCGCCTGGCGGTCAACGCGGCCAAGGCGCAATCCATGCCCAAGGACAATATCCAGCGCGCCATCGACAAGGCTCTGGGTGGCGACATGGAAAATTATGAGGAAATCCGCTATGAGGGCTATGGTCCCGGCGGCGTGGCGATCATTGTCGAGGCACTGACCGACAACCGCAACCGCACCGCGACCAACGTCCGCACGGCATTTTCCAAGAATGGCGGCAATCTGGGCGCTTCGGGCGCGGTGAGCCATGGCTTCGACCGCATGGGCCTCATCACCTATCCGGCGACCGCGGGCGATGCCGACGCGATCTTCGAGGCGGCACTGGAAGCGGGTGCGGAGGATGTGTCCTCCAACGAGGACGAGCATGAAGTGTGGACCGCGATGGACGCGCTGCATGAGGTCGCCAAGGCGCTGGAAGCCTCCCTCGGCCCGGCGGAAAGCGCCAAGCTGGCATGGAAGCCGCAAACCACGGTGGAAGTGGACGAAAGCAGCGCGGCGACTCTGCTCAAGCTGGTGGACACGCTGGAAGATGACGACGACGTCCAGACCGTGTGGGGCAATTATGAAGTGCCCGACGCGGTGATGGAGAAGCTGGGTTAAGGCCGGGAAACTTTTCCTCTTTGACAGGGGCCATGCTCTGGCGTGGCCTTCCTCATGCGGAGTGCTGTCCGCTCGCTGGTGGAGGGCAAAATGAGCGCACGGCAGGAGCCGAAAACGGTAAAGCTGGATGTGGGAATCTGGTTCAATGAAGCCAGCGGGCACATCCATGTCGCGGCGAGGGGCGCGTTCATATCCACCGTGAGCAACGACCCACGCTCGAAACGATATCACCCCAATCTCTATGGGAAGCTGGCCGCCTGCCTTCGCGATGCGGGCGCATCCCATCCGTCCGTTGAGGGGGAGGAACAGCCGGCATGATCCTGCTCGGCCTGGACCCCGGCCTCGGCACGACGGGTTGGGGGCTGATCGTTGCGGACGGCAACCGCCTCGCCCATGTCGCCAATGGCCAGATCAAGACGGACGCGGAACTGCCGCTGCCGACGCGGCTGATGGCGCTCGATATGGCGTTGACTGACCTCATCCTTGAACATCGCCCGGATGGCGCGGCGGTCGAAGAGGTGTTCGTCAACGTCAACCCGCAATCGACGCTGAAGCTGGGGCAGGCGCGCGGCGTGATCCTGCTGGCGGCCGCGCGATCGGGCATGGTCGTGGGCGAATATGCCGCGCGGCTGGTGAAGAAATCCGTGGTCGGCGTGGGCAATGCGTCCAAGGATCAGGTGCACGCCATGGTCGCGCGCTTGCTGCCCGGTGCGAAGATCGCGGGCGCGGACGCCGCCGACGCACTCGCCGTAGCGATCACCCACGCCCATCACCTTGCGAGCGCGCGGCGGATACCGACGCGCTAGGACCAAGGGGGTATCCCGCCCTACCCTGCCCTATTGCCAGTCGAAGGTCAGCGGCCCTTCGCGGAAGGCGAAACGGTCGAGATGAGCGACCACCACCTGCTTGAACTGTTCTACATCCGCATCTCCCTTCGGCTCGATCGTGACCGTCAGTGCTTCAGGCGCGGCAGTCATGCGGACCGCTCCCATCGGGAGCGCGATCCGGCCCTGCTGCGCGTCGAAATCGGTCTCGAACTTGTGACCCCAATGCTTGCACAGCTGTTGCAGATAACGGCTGGCATGGCCGGTCGGCACATGAGCGGTGAGCGTCATTCTCAGAGCCTTTCGATCTTGTGGGCTGCCTCATCGATCAGGGCCGCCGCGTCGAACATGGTCTGGGTATCGGCCCCTTCCTTTTCAAGGCGGCCCCGGACTGCCATGGCCAGATTGTGCATGGCCCGGCGGACGGGCGCGCCGTCGCTGCGCTCAGCCTTCTTCGCCAGATGGGCGAGCCGTTCCAGGATGGCCTTCACCTCAGCCTGATTTTCGGCCAGACGCGCCGTTCCGGTATCGGTGACGGCGAACAGCTTGCGGCTGCCTTCGCCGGGCTGTTCGGCGATCAGGCCCATATCGGCCAGCAAAGTGAGCGTCGGATAGACCACGCCCGGACTGGGCGCATAGACCTGCCCCGACAAGCTTTCGATCTCGCGGATCAGGTCGTAGCCATGGCGCGGAGCGGCGGCGATCAGGTGCAGCAGGATGAGTTGCAACATGTCGTTGGTGAAGAGCCGCCTCCGCCCGCCGCCACGCCCGCCTCGGCTGTCTCCGCCGAAGGGTTCGTCACCAAAGGAGCGGGAACGGCCGCCGCCGCCAAAAGCCCGGCCGAAGCCGTCGGGACCGGCAAACCGGTCTCGCCCGTCATGGTGAGAAGAGCGGCCTCCATGACCGCAATGGGAAATATGGAAATGCATCTTAATCTCTTTGCTATTTCGTGATGCATCCAGATATATCTTAAAAATCGCACCATGCAAGATTTAAGATATATCTTTTTATGTTTAAGATGCGGACGGAAGAGCCAGGCACCGACCCCCTCGGTTCCAACGACCACAAAAAACGGCGCGAACCAATATGTCCGCGCCGTTCCTTGAAATCCCGATACCGCCCGGTGACGGGTGCAATCAATCCGGCTTCTTCGCCACACTGACCAGCGCGGGACGCAGCAAGCGGTCCTTGATGGTGTAGCCTGCCTGCATTTCCACCAGCACGGTGCCCGGCTCCGCATCGGCGGAGGGCACTTCCATCATCGCCTGATGCTTGTTGGGGTCGAGCGGCTGGCCGATCGATTCCACTTTCAAGATGCCGTTGCGGCCGAACACGCTTTCCAGTTCACGGCCCGTAGCTTCCAGACCCGCTACCAGTCCCTTGAACTTTTCATCTTCCCGCAGCTCAGCGGGGATGGCCTGAAGCGCGCGGGCCAGATTATCAGCCACTGACAACATGTCGCGGGCAAAGGAGGTGGAAGCATAAGCCCGCGCGTCCGCCAGCTCCTTTTCCAGCCGACGACGCACATTCTGCGTTTCGGCATGGGCGTAAAGCACGTCCTGCTTCGCTGTCGCCAATTCATTTTCAAGGGCGGTCAGGCGGTCCTCCGCCCCGTCGCCTGCGGGCGCCACATCCTCGGGAAGCTGATCCACGACTTCGGTATTTTCGATATTCTCTTTGTCTTCACTCATCTCATCAATCTCGACAATGTCTGGGCGGTAAAGTCCACCATGGGGATCACCCGCGCATAGTTCAAGCGCGTGGGGCCAATCACGCCGACCACGCCGACGACCCGGCCATCGCCGCCCCGGTAAGGGGCGGCTATGACCGAAGAACCGGACAGGGAAAAGAGCTTGTTTTCCGAACCGATGAAGATTTTGGTGGCATTGCCCGCCAGCGCGCTTTGCAGCAGGCCGAATATCTCCTGCTTGCCCTCCAACTGCTCCAGCAATTGCCGCACCCGTTCCAGATCGGCCGCCGTGCCATCGTCCAGCAGATGTGACTGGCCACGGACGATCAGCACGGGGCGGTCGTCGGCATCCTGCGACCAGATGGCGATGCCGCGCTCGATCAACTCACGCGCCGCGCCTTGGAGCGCGTTGCGTTCGCTCTCCAACTCCTGCCGGAGGAGGTCCCCCGCCTGATTGAGGGTCAGGCCGGTGAAGCGTGCGGACATGAAATTGGCCGCCTCCGCCAGCAAGGAAGGCGTGATGCCTTCGGGCAGGTCGAGCACGCGGTTCTCGACGGAGCCGTCCTGCCCCACCAGCACGGCCAGCGCCTGACGGTCATTGAGTGGCACGAAACCGAACTGGCGCAGTACCGGCTCGCGCTTGGGAACCATGACGATGCCCGCGCAGGCGGACAGGCCCGACAAGGTCGCCGTCGCGGCGGACAGCGCTTCTTCGATCGGGCCGTTTTCCGTCAGTCCCGCCTCGATAGCGCGCCGTTCCTCCTGTGAAGGCTCCGCAGCCTGCATCATGCCGTCCACGAAGAGGCGCAGGCCCGTTTCGGTGGGCATCCGCCCGGCGGAGGTATGGGGTGCGGCCAGCAGTCCCAGTTCCTCCAGATCCTGCATCACGTTGCGGATGGAAGCAGGCGACAAGCTGAGCGAGGCGATGCGGCTGATCGTGCGCGACCCGACAGGAAGGCCCGTGCCCAGATAGCTTTCCACCACCAGACGGAACACGTCGCGCGCGCGCTCATTTAATTCCGAGATCGGGGTGACCGCCATGGGCACCTATCTAGGCAAGACGGGCGCGCCGCTCAAGTGTCGGCTTTGCGGTGCTGGGTGGGCTTCAGCATCGCTTCCAGGCCCAACATCCGGGGCACGGACGCAATCATGGCCCGCAGGCGGCCATAGCGCGCGTCCATGCAGCCGGATTGATATTCCAGACGCGTGGGCGCATCCTCCCCCCGGGTCCATTCGATGACATAGCCGGGCATATCGGTGGCGAAGCGCTCGCAATTTTCTCCATGGGTGATTCGCTTGGTGGTGCCGGATGCGGGGCGATAGGCGTCAAGGGCGCTCAGGAACCGCCGATATTGCGCGGGGGTGACGGTAAAGCGCGTAGGGCCGGGAACGGCGGTGAAGCGTTCGGGCTCGATCAGGCCCGATCCATCAGGCGTGACGCGCAGGGTATAGCTGGGACAGGTGCCGAAACAGGGGCCTGCGGAAAAGCGAATCGTGTCCCCGGCCCGCACCGGCGTTTCCAGTTCCGCCTGATCCATGGCACACCCGGTCAGCGCCGCCACCGCCGTCAAACCCATCATTATCCGCATAGCCCACTTCCTTTTCCCGCTCTTTATTCCCTATCGGCACTGGCATGACGCCGCAACGGACGCTAAGCCCCACCCCCTGAACGCTTCGGAGAAGAAATATATGCGTCCTTCCGGCCGCGCGCCCGACCAGATGCGCGAAATCACCATGGAACCCGGCTTCACCATCCATGCCGAGGGGAGCTGCCTTATCAGTTTTGGCGACACGCGCGTGCTGTGCACTGCCTCGGTGGAGGAAAAGGTGCCGCCTTTCCTGCGCGGCAAGGGTTCGGGCTGGGTTACGGCTGAATATGGCATGTTGCCCCGCGCCACCCATACGCGCGGCAGCCGGGAAGCGGCCAAGGGCAAGCAGTCGGGCCGCACACAGGAAATCCAGCGGCTCATCGGCCGCTCCCTGCGCGCGGTGGTCGATCTGGAAAAGCTGGGCGAGCGGCAGATCGTGGTCGATTGCGACGTGATCCAGGCCGATGGCGGCACCCGCACGGCGGCCATTTCGGGAAGCTGGGTGGCGCTGCGAATCGCCATCGACAAGCTGATTGCATCGGGCGCTCTGAAGGAAGACCCTATCGTACAGAAAGTCGCGGCGATCAGTTGCGGCATCTATAAGGGCACGCCTGTGCTCGACCTCGATTATGCCGAGGACAGCAATGCCGAAGCGGACGCCAACCTGATTTTGACCGGCGACGGCAAATTCGCCGAAGTGCAGGCGACCGCCGAAGGCGCGACCTATGACGAGGAAGAATTGCTGCGGCTGCTGCGGCTGGCGCGGATCGGCTGCGCGAAGATCTTCGCGGCGCAGGACAAGGCGACATGGCGTTAAAAACTTTCTTCCCGGCATCCGTTCGCTTCGCGCCCGTCGACTGCCAGCCCTGGCAGGCGTTCAGGATAAGCTGAAGTCGACAAGCGAACGGTGATATAGGAACAGGCATGAGCGACGATTTCGGACAGGAACAGGCCATCCGCAAGCTGGGACCCGGCAAGCTGGTGATCGCCAGCCACAATGCGGGCAAGGTGCGGGAAATCGGCGATCTGCTGGCGCCCTATGGCATTGAAACGGTGTCGGCGGGTGCACTGGACCTGCCCGAACCGGACGAAACCGGCACGACCTTCATCGCCAATGCGGAACTCAAGGCGTTGCAGGCCGCGGATCTGTCCGGCCTGCCCGCGCTGGCCGATGACAGCGGCCTGTGCGTGGACGCACTGAACGGCGATCCGGGCATTTTTTCGGCGCGCTGGGCGGGACCGGACAAGGATTTTCGGCTCGCCATGCAGAATGTGTGGGACGCGGTCGAGGCCAAAGGCCCCGATGCTGGCCACGACGCGCATTTCGTCTGTGCGCTGGCGCTGGCATGGCCTGACGGGCATGTCGAAGTGTTCGAAGGTCGGGTCGACGGCACGCTGATCTGGCCGCCTCGCGGGCACAAGGGCTTTGGCTATGACCCGATGTTCAAGCCGCTTGGCCATGAAATCAGTTTCGGCGAGATGGAGCCGGAAAAGAAACACGCGATGAGCCATCGGGCGGATGCCTTCGCGAAGATGGTGGCGGCAGTCTTCTGAGGAATATGGGGATCGTGCTCCTGCCTTCGTGGGAGCACCGCGCGCCAAAATTGGAAGGACGCAACACCCCAAATCCCCACTCATTCAGCACCCTTCCAGCCGCAAGCGCTGGCCGCGCATGGCAAAGCGGTCTAGGAACGCTCACCCATGTCGTCCTCCCCCATCATTTCCGCATCGGTCTCGGCCGATCCTATCGCCTTATATGTGCATTGGCCGTTTTGCGTTTCCAAATGCCCCTATTGCGACTTCAACAGCCATGTGCGGGATCAGGTGGATGCCGACGCATGGCGAGACGCGTTGCTGACGGACTTACGGCATGAAGCGGATCTGACTGGCGGACGGCCCTTATCCTCCATCTTCTTCGGCGGCGGCACGCCTTCGCTGATGCCGCCCGCAATCGTGGCCGCGTTGATCGAGGCAGCGACGGTCTATTGGCAACCCGTTTCCGATCTGGAAATCACGCTGGAGGCCAATCCCAGTTCGGTGGAGGCGGCGCGCTTTGCCGATCTGGCGGCGGCCGGGGTCAATCGCGTATCGCTGGGGTTGCAGGCGCTGGAGGATGAAGCATTGCATTTCCTGGGCCGCGCGCATGACGTGCGGGAGGGGCTGACAGCGCTGGATGTCGCGCAATCTGTTTTCGCGCGGGTGAATTTCGACCTCATCTACGCGCGGCCGGGGCAGAGCGAAAGCGGCTGGCGGGCGGAACTGGCGCGTGGCCTATCCTTCGGGACCGATCACCTCTCGCTCTATCAACTCACTATCGAGCCGGGAACGCGCTTCGCGACGTTGGTGGCGCAAGGCAAGCTGGTGCCTGCCGATGGCGATCATGCCGCGACGCTCTATGAACAAACGCAGGAAATGACGATGGCTGCGGGCATCCCGGCTTATGAGATCAGCAATCACGCCCGGCCGGGGCAGGAAAGCCGCCACAACCTAACCTATTGGCGTTATGGCGACTATGCGGGGATCGGCCCCGGCGCGCACGGGCGGCGGCTGGGGATGGCGACGCTGCGCCACAAGAAACCGGAGAACTGGATGAACGCAATCCAGCGCAACGGCCACGGATTGCAGGGCGAGGAGGCGCTCGCCTCGCAGGATCGGGCACGCGAGGCTCTGCTGATGGGATTGCGCCTGGGGGAAGGCGTCGATCTGGAACGGATTGCGGCGCTTTCTGGCCTGCCGGTGGCGGATTTGATCGATGCAAAAGCGGTGGAACGGCTTTCCGGTCACGGCCTCGTCGCGAAAGCTGGACAGGCGCTGCGGATCGAACCGGCGGGCATGTTGCTGCTTGATGCGATTCTGCCAGAAATCGTCGCCGTCTGACGATCAATCTCCGGCGCGGTTGTCGATCCGGGCAATTTCCTCATCCAGATCACGCAGTACTTCGGCCCGGATTTCATCCGACATCTTCATGGCGCGCGCAGCCTCCGCCCGAGCCTTGATAAGGCCTGCCCGGGCCGCATTGCTGGCCTGCGCTTTGATCGCGGTTTCGCAGATACGGACGCGGATGTGACGGCGGCCATCGGCGCCCACGGTTTCCCGATGACTGACGGTCTGATCGCCATCGCAGCCATTGCGAACGTCGACATTGGGAATTCTGCGGCGGATGTCTGCCTCGCTCGGGATGGCATAAGCCTCCATCCCCGCATCGGAAACACGGGCGACAGGCGGAACCGGCGGCAAGGGGGGAACCGGCGGCACCATGTCAGCCGTGGGCGCCATTGGCGCGGGCGGCGCGACGGGGGCCAAAGGCACGGCGTGATGGGCCTGCGTTACGGCCGGCGCGGCGGGCGGCGCGTCCACCGCCTCCGGCGCATCGGCCGTTTGCATGGTCGCGGGTTCATCCGCATGGGCAGGCTGAGCGACCAGATCAGAAAGCCGCGCGAAATCGACGGCTTCCACCTGTTCCGTAATAGCTGACATCTGCCGCGCGGCCCGCCCGCCCGACGCCGTCAGGGCCAGTCCAGTGACCGTCACCAGCCCCACAAGGACCATGCCCCAGCTGATCCGGCGGAGCGACATTTCATGGTTCGAGAGCATTTTCAGCCTCCCCTTCAAGGCAGCGATGCGGGTGAGATGGCAGGCTCCGGCGAATTGACGCCCACCTGCCGCCTTCAGGATGGCGCGGCCATAGGTATGGGCCTGATCCTGACCGTAGAGCGCCAGCACGCGGGCGTCGCACGCCTGCTCCTGATCGGCGCGATAGGCCCGATAGGCGATCCATGCGACCGGATTGCACCAATGGATCGCCAGCAACAGCAGCGCGGCCATGTTCGCGGCCAGATCACCATGGTCGTGATGCGCCCGTTCATGGGCGATCGCCATCGCCTGTTCCTCCGCGTCGAAGCGCAGTGCGAAATCGACCGGCAGCACGATATAAGGGCGCAACACACCAAAGGCGAGCGGACCGCCGGCCTGTGGGCTGGTGATGATCCGAATGCGCCTTTCCTGCTCGATCAGAGTCGCGCCCTCCAGCATATGCTGCCGAAAACGGATATAGCCGACCAACTGCAAGGCCAGGAAAGCGACCACGCCGCACAGCCAGACCGCGATTGCGATTTCCAGCCATGGAGCGCTTGATGCGGCGTCGGCTGGAGACGAAACGGATATAACGGTCATGAACTCGGGAATACCGGACTGATCGACGGCCGTCTGGAGCGGAGACGGCGCCGCGACCTGGCTGGGCAAGGTGGGCAACAGCATCCGCGCCAGCGGCAAAGCCCAGAGCCAATAGGCGACGCCCGCCCCTATCCACCGCGCGACCGGGCGGCGGACCATCATGACCAGCGCTATCAGTAAAGTCGTGGCGATCAGGGTTTCAGCGAGCCAGATGCTCATGATTTCAGCCCCTTCAATATGCCTTCCAGTTCCGCGATGTCATCCGCCGTCAACTGGTCCTGCTGGGCAAGCTGGGCTACGAGCGGCGATATACGGCCGCCGAACAGGCGTTTGACCAGCCGCCCGGATTCGCTCGCGACATAATCCTCCCGCGCGACCATGGGGCGATAGAGAAAGCGGCGCCCGTCCTGATCAGCGGCGATGATGTCCTTCGCCATCAGGCGGGAAAGCAGCGTCTTGACCGTTTGCACGCTCCAGCCGCGATCCGCCGTCACCCGGCCGGCAACGTCGGCGGCGGTGAGTGGCGCCCGCTGCCACAAAGCCTCCATCACCACCAGTTCGGCTTCGCTGATCTTTTCACTGACAGCCATGATGCGTTTCGAGTCCCGAGTCCTCAACTACGTCTGTAATCGCATTGACTACAGACGTAGTCAATAGGCGGGCCAAGGATGGAATACGCCCATCACGTCCGAACCTGTCGATATATTTTACATCCGCTTCCATCGACGCGAAAGCGTTAACCTTTGAAAGGGCGCTTTTCTGCCAGCCTATGGCTCTGGCACGGCGCTTGCTTCCTGTCAGGCGTTCCCGACCGTTTAACTACTCGGGGGACGCAGGCCGGTCTCCGCCGCGTCCCCCACCCGGTCTTTCCTTCCCGGCAATGGCGCACGAAAAAGGCGGCCCGAAGCGCCGGACCGCCTTCCGAAATTCCCGTAAGGTCGCTCTTCAGCTGGCCAGAGCGACGCCCTGATCCGTCATCAGCTGGTGCAGTTCGCCCGCTTCATACATCTCCATCATGATGTCGCTGCCACCGACAAATTCGCCCTTCACATAAAGCTGGGGGATAGTCGGCCAATCGGAAAAGCTCTTGATGCCCTGCCGGATCGACTGATCCTGCAACACGTCGACACTTTCATAAGCTACGCCCAGATGTTCCAATATGGCGATGGCGCGGCTGGAAAAGCCGCATTGCGGGAAAAGCGGCGTGCCCTTCATGAAGAGCACCACGTCATTGCCATTGACGATCTCGGCAATCCGCTGCTGCACGACGTCGGTCATCTATTGAGTCCATTCCTGTCTGGCGCCATCATCGTGCAGGCGCGAACATTATTCCTGCCGCTTAGTTGGGAACGGCAGTGGTCAGTTGCAAGGCGTGGAGGACGCCGCCCATCCGGCCGCCCAGCGCGGCATAGACGGCGCGCTGTTGCGCGACGCGTGTCAGGCCGCGAAAACTTTCGGATACCACGCGGGCGGAATAATGATCGCCGTCGCCGGCCAGATCGGTGATCTCCACCTGCGCGTCCGGGATCGCGGCCCGGATCATGTCGGCTATTTCATCGGCGGCCATCGGCATGGCGGCTTCCCCGTTCCTGCAGCTTACTGGGCTTCGATGAACTGGCGGCGAGCGATCACCTGCTGTTCTTCCAGCGCGGTACGCACAGACGCTTCATCAATGTCGACGCCCGCCTGCGTCATGTCGCCCAGAAGCTTGCGGATCACATCCTCGTCGCCCGCTTCCTCGAAATCGGCCTGCACGACGGCCTTGGCATAGGCGTCGGTCTCTTCCGGCGTCAGGCCCATTCTGGCGGCCGCCCATTCACCGACGAGGCGGTTGCGGCGCGCCTGAATGCGGAATTGCATTTCCGCGTCATGCGCGAACATATTTTCAAAAGCCCGTTCGCGATCGTCAAAAGTGGTCATGCTATGCCCTGTTCAAAAGCTCGTTGGTCATCTTCGCAGATATGCCGAACCGCGCGCTTAGGCAACGGTCGGAACGAGCCAGGGCTTTTCGGCCGCAAGCCTGTCCTCATAACGGTCGATTTCGCTCCTGTTATCCAGCGTCAGACCGATTTCATCCAGACCACCCAGCAGGCAATGCTTGCGAAAAGGATCGATCTCGAACGCGAAACGATCCTGGAACCGCGTCGTCACCGTCTGATGTTCCAGATCCACATGGATCGGATCGCTCTTCGCGACCTCCATCAGCCGGTCGATCGCTTCCTGCGGCAGAACCACGGTCAGTATGCCGTTCTTGAAGGCGTTGCCCGAAAAAATGTCCGAAAAGCTGGGCGCGATCACGACCTTGATGCCAAGGTCCGCCAACGCCCATGCCGCATGTTCGCGGCTCGACCCGCAGCCGAAATTGTCGCCCGCGATCAGAATCGGGCTGCCCGCATATTCCGGATCGTCGAAGACGTTGCCCGGTTCCTTCCGCAGCACTTCGAACGCGCCCTTGCCAAGCCCGGTGCGGCTGATCGTCTTGAGCCAATGCGCGGGGATGACGATGTCGGTGTCGACATTCTTCATGCCGAACGGATAGGCCCGGCCTTCGACTTCAGTCAGTTTTTCCATCAGCGAACCTGTTTCGTCTCCGTAGCGGGGCCATCTTCGGCACGACCCAACGTCGCCGCCATGGCGGCGCTCGCCAGTGCGCCCAGCGTAAGCAACCAGAATATCTTCTTCATGCGACCGCCCCTTCCTTATTATCCAACAGTTCGCGCACATCGGTCAGGCGGCCCGTTACTGCCGCCGCCGCCGCCATGGCCGGCGAGACGAGATGCGTGCGCGATCCCGGTCCCTGCCGCCCCATGAAATTGCGGTTGCTGGTCGACGCGCAGCGCTCGCCCGCGGGCACCTTGTCCGGGTTCATGCCCAGACAGGCCGAGCAGCCCGGCTCGCGCCATTCGAAGCCCGCTTCCTTGAAGATGCGGTCCAGCCCTTCGGCCTCCGCCTGCAACTTCACCAAGCCGGAGCCAGGAACGACCATCGCCTGCTTGATGCCGCTGGCGACATGACGACCCTTGAGCAGAGCGGCGGCAGCGCGCAGATCCTCGATCCGGCTATTGGTGCAACTGCCGATGAAGATATGCTCGACCGGCACGTCCTGCATCCGCTGACCCGGCGTCAGCCCCATATAATCGAGCGACTTCTGCGCGGCGGCGCGCTTGGACGCATCGGCGAAGCTTTCCGGGTCCGGCACCACCCCCGTCACGGCCACCACGTCTTCGGGACTGGTGCCCCAGGTGACATTGGGCACGATGTCGACGGCGTCGATCACCACCACCTTGTCGAACACTGCGCCTTCGTCAGTCTTGAGCGTCTTCCACCAGGCTACGGCGGCGTCCCATGCTTCGCCTTTCGGAGCCATCGGGCGGCCCTTCAAATAAGCGAAAGTCTTTTCGTCCGGCGCGAACAGGCCGGATCGCGCGCCGGCCTCGATCGACATGTTGGCAACCGTCAGCCGTCCCTCGATAGACATGTCGCGGAACACCGAGCCACGATATTCCATGACATAGCCGGTGCCGCCCGCCGTACCGATATGCTGGCAGATGGCGAGCGCCACATCTTTGGGCGTGACGCCAAAGCCCAGTTCACCGTCGATACGGACTTCCATCGTCTTCGATTGTTTGAGCAGCAGCGTCTGCGTGGCAAGCACATGCTCCACCTCGCTGGTGCCGATGCCAAAGGCCAGCGCCCCCAGCGCACCGTGCGAACTGGTGTGGCTGTCACCGCATACCAGCGTGGTGCCCGGCAGCGTGAAACCCTGTTCCGGCCCGACGACATGGACGATGCCTTGCTGCGGATCGGTATCACCGAACAGGCGCACGCCGAATTCGGGCGCATTGCGCTCCAGCGCGGCCAGTTGCTGCGCGCTTTGCGGGTCCGCGATCGGGATGCGGTTGCCGGCGGCGTCTCGACGCGGCGTAGTGGGCAGGTTATGATCCGGCACCGCCAGCGTCAGGTCGGGACGGCGCACTTTGCGCCCGGCAAGGCGTAGCCCCTCGAACGCCTGAGGACTCGTCACCTCGTGCACAAGGTGGCGGTCGATATAGATCAGACAGGTTCCATCGGGACGGCGTTCGATGACGTGGGAGTCCCAGATTTTTTCGTAGAGAGTGCTCGGCTTGACCATGATCCCTTCCCCCTAGACCTGTCAGGCGCGGGACGAAAGAGGAAATGGAGCCTGAATCGGCTGTTTCACCGCATCGTCAAGCAAGAAAGTTATATGGCGCGATGGTCCGCGACAACCCGGCCAGCCGCGGCGACTTCCGCTTCGTGGCTTTCCTCGCGCCATGTTTCCGCCAGAGCAGCAGCTTCCCACTCGCGCATGGCCGGAAGCCCCAGCATATGATCTACCCAGCCCCGCGCCACCGGCCCGATGTCCAGTCCATAAGTCCGCACGCGAAAAGCCACGGGCGCGTAGAAGGCATCGGCGGCGGTAAATGCCGAACCGGCCAGGAAAGGACCGCCAAAGCGCGCCAACCCCTCCTCCAACAATTCCCGCAGGCGCGCGATGTCGCGATTGAGCACGGGCGATGGCATGTGCAATTCCACGCGGATGCCGACATTCATCGTGCAATCCTGACGCAGGGCGCCAAAGCCGCTGTGCATTTCCGCTACGGCGCATTGCGCCCATGCGCGGACGGCTTCTTTCTGCGGCCAGACAGCGGGATGGCGGTCGCCGAGATAGAGCGCGATGCCCAGCGAATCCCAGACGGTCCGATCGCCATCGACAAGGACGGGCACCTGTCCGGTCGGCGAAAAATCGCGGAAGGCCGCATAGTTGCTGACCTGCGTGAAAGGCTCGATCCGGTCGGCGAATGATATGTCCAGCGCCTTCATCAACACCCATGGCCGAAGCGACCAGCTCGAATAATTGCGATTCGCGGTGATGAGCGTGAAGGGCATGGGCCAGCCTTTCCATGGAGCGATCCGGCATGACGATACAGCGTCGCTTCTGGCCGTAAAAGTCGGAACGGCGCATAAGTTTCGCAAGGCCATTTCACGGGACGGCAAAAAAACGACCCGGAGCAGGAGCACTCCGGGCCGCCAGTCCTTCCTTATCGCAAGGCGCATGGGATACCCCCTGCGACATGGTCCTCACGGCGCCAGCCGCGAAACCCTTTCTATGCGGCGAACTGGTTCATGGTGTTGCGGACGCCGCCCGCTTTCAACGCGGCTTCGCCGGCGAAATATTCCTTGTGATCGTCGCCGATGTCGGAACCCGACATATTCTGATGCTTCACGCAGGCGATGCCCTGGCGGATTTCCTTACGCTGAACCCCCGCGACATAACCCAGCATACCCGCATCGCCGAAATAGTCCTTGGCCAGATTGTCGGTGCTGAGCGCCGCCGTGTGATAGGTCGGCAGCGTGATGAGGTGATGGAAGATGCCAGCCCGTGCAGCCGCATCCTTCTGGAAGGTGCGGATATTCTCATCGGCCTCGACGGCGAGGTCAGTCGCGTCATAGTCTGCGCTCATCAATTTTGCACGGTCATAGGCTGACACATCCTTGCCCTCCGCCTGCCAGCGGTCGAATATCTGCTGGCGGAAGTTCAGCGTCCAGTTGAAACTGGGCGAATTATTATAGACCAGCTTCGCGTTGGGGATGACTTCGCGGATGCGGTCGACCATGCTCGCGATCTGTTCGACATGCGGCTTCTCCGTTTCGATCCACAGCAGGTCCGCGCCGTTCCGGAGCGAAGTGATGCAGTCGAGGACGCAGCGATCCTCGCCCGTGCCGGAGCGGAACTGATAGAGGTTCGACGGCAGGCGCTTTGGACGCAACAGCTTGCCGTCGCGGCTGATGATGACATCGCCATTACCGATCCCGTTCAGGTCGACCTCATCGCAGTCGAGAAAGCTGTTATACTGATCGCCAAGGTCGCCCGGCTCGCGGCTATAGGCGATCTGCTTGGTGAGCCCCGCGCCCAGCGAGTCCGTGCGGGCGACGATGATGCCGTCGTCCACGCCCAGTTCCAGAAAGGCATAGCGGCAGGCGCGGATCTTCGCCAGGAAGTCCTCATGCGGGACCGTGACCTTGCCGTCCTGATGGCCGCATTGCTTTTCGTCGGACACCTGATTTTCGATCTGGAGCGCGCAGGCGCCCGCCTCGATCATCTTCTTGGCGAGGAGGTAGGTCACCTCGGCATTGCCGAAGCCCGCGTCGATGTCCGCGATGATCGGCACGACATGGGTTTCATGATTGTCAATGGCATGCGTGAGGCGCTGGATTTCGACCTCGTTGCCGGTTTCGCGGGCCTTGTCGAGATCACGGAACAGGAGGCTGAGCTCGCGCGCGTCGGCCTGGCGCAGGAAAGTGTAGAGTTCTTCGATCAGCGCGGGAACGCTGGTCTTTTCATGCATCGACTGGTCGGGCAGCGGGCCGAATTCGGACCGCAGCGCAGCGATCATCCAGCCGGAGAGATAGAGATATTTGCCCTTGGTCGATCCGAAATGCTTCTTGATCGAGATGAGCTTCTGCTGCCCGATGAAACCATGCCAGCAGCCGAGCGACTGGGTATAGGCTGCCGGATCGGCGTCATAGGCCGCCATGTCGCGGCGCATGATCGCGGCGGTGGCGCGCGCAATGTCAAGGCCGGTGTGGAAGCGGTTCTGAAGGCGCATCCGGGCGACGGATTCGGGTGCGATGCCGTCCCAATGAGCTTGCCCGCCGATCAGCGTGCCGGCTTTCGCGATTTCCTGCTGGTAGGTCATGAGCGTCAATTCCGTAAAAAAGAGAACTGGCGCCGGTTTAGGGGGGCGGGATCTGTCCGGCACTCTCTTTGAAGTTCAGTTGTCGATTTTTACAAAAATCTGGTGTAAAGTTGTAAAGCCTGTACAGGAGCATTCTTTAGATGGCCAAGGATCGTCCGGTTTACATGGGGCCGCGCTTGCGAAGGTTGCGCCGCGAACTGGGGCTGACGCAGGCCGACATGGCGGCGGACCTGGAGATTTCCGCATCCTATGTCGCGCTGCTGGAACGTAATCAGAGGCCGCTAACCGCCGATATGCTGCTGCGGCTGGCGCGGACATACCGGCTGGACATGAGCGAACTGGCGGGAGACGGCGGCGCGGAGCAGACAGCGCGTTTGCAGACGGTTCTGAAAGACCCGATGTTCGCCGATATCGACCTACCCGCCCTCGCGACGCAGGATGTCGCGGTCAACTATCCCGGCATGACCGAAGCTCTGCTGCGGCTCTACACCGCCTATCGCGAGGAACAACTCGCGCTGGCCGACAGGGGCGCGAACATGGACGGGGAACGCATGGAGGCCGGAGACGCCCCTGACCCGGTGGCGGAATCGCGGCGTTTCGTGGCGGCGCGGCGGAACAGCTTTCCGCTGCTGGACGATGCGGGCGAAGTGCTGGCGGCGGAGATCGAGGGCGCGGGCGACCTCCATGCATGGCTCAAGGCAAAGCATGGGCTGCGGGTGCGGCGATTGCCTTCGGAGGTGATGGCGGGGTCGATGCGGCGGCTGGACCGGCATCGCGACGCAGTGCTGATCGACGATGCGCTGGACGGGGCCAGCACCAGCTTCCAGCTTGCGCTGCAGATCGCCTATCTGGAGATGCGGGAGGCCTTCGATACGCTGCTGAAGGAAGGGCAGTTCGCCAGCGAAAGCGGGCGGCGGCTGACGCGGCGGGCGCTGGCGAGCTATGGTGCGGCGGCGATCCTGATGCCCTACACGGCCTTTGCCAAAGCGGTGGAGGCGCGGCATTACGATGTGGAGGCGCTGGCGCGACAGTTCGGCGCCAGTTTCGAACAGACAGCGCACCGGCTGACCACCCTGCAAAAGTCGGGGCAGGAGCGCGTGCCTTTCTTCTTCATCCGGGTCGATCCGGCGGGCAATGTCAGCAAGCGGCTGGACGGGGCGGGCTTTCCCTTTGCGCGCCATGGCGGGTCATGCCCGCTCTGGTCGGTGCATCGGGTGTTCGAAACGCCGCGCGAAGTGGTGACGCAATGGCTGGAGCTGCCCGATGGCGAGCGGTTCTTCTCCATCGCGCGGTCAGTGCGGGCGGGCGGCGGCGGATGGGGAGCGCCGCGCGTCGACCGGGCGATCGCGCTCTGCTGCGCGGCGGAGCACGCCCATCGGCTGATCTATACGCAGGATACCGCGCCGTCAGAACCGACGCCCATCGGCGTGACATGCCGCCTGTGCCACCGCAGCCAGTGCCTGGCGCGATCCGCCCCGCCCATCGGCCGCGACGTGCTGCCCGACGATTTCCGGCGCACCCATGCACCCTTTGGATTTGCGGACGGGTGATGGCGGACGACGGCCAGCTTGGGACAACCCATCTCCGTTCGGGCTGAGCCTGTCGAAGCCTGGCGAACGGAGATGGGAATAGCAAACCGTCCACCTTCCCACCCAAATCAAACAGAAACGTGGAACCACATACCCCTCACCCGTCGATCAGGTCGAGATAGGCGACGACATCATTGTCGGTGGCAAGGAACAGGCCGTCCTGCACATCGGCCGGCTGTTGCTCGGCGATAAGGAGGGCTTCGTTCAACGGGCCATAGAAAAGAGTCGTGGCCGCCCCGCCTTCCTGCGTGTCGCTCAGATGATAGAGGCGGACCGTGGCGGATTGGTAAGTCGTTCGCATGGAGCCGATTGTCCGCCCCCAACGCTCCGCTGGCAAGGCAAAGAGGTTTTTGCTTGCCATGATTTTCGGATCGTCAGGTGATCTCCCTGACTTGAAAACGCTTTAGCGGCGGTCGGAAACCTTGATGCCGCTCGCCAGCTTGTTCGCGCCGATCTTTACCGCGTCATCGGTGAAATTGGCGACGAAGCTGCTGCTGCGCGAAAGCCCCGGCACGAAGGACGCGCTGTTGCCCGCGATGGAGAGGCCCGAACTGTCATGTTCCCGGCCTTCGGGGGCGACGGTGATGAAAGCGCTGTAATTATCCTTGTCCTTGCCCTGCACCATTTCATTGCCGGTGATCGTGCCGCTCGCGCCGTTGGACAGGTCGATCATATAGTTGGTGAGGTGCCCGGCGCTGTCGTCGAAGCTGTTGCCGGTGATGGTGACGCGCGGCGTGCGGGTTTTCAGATAATGGCCGCCGTCGCCCTGATCGAAACGGGAGCGAGTGACGGTAAGGCTGCCATAATGGCCGATATAGATGCCATGCGCGCAGTCCAGGTCACGGTCGCATCGGCCCAGATGGCGAAAGGTCGACTTGTCGATGGTCACGCTGCTTCCCGGCGCATCGCCGGAGAGGATGCCTTCCTCGCTATTGCGGAACAGGCTGTTGGTGACGGTAAGGTTGCCGCTTTCCAGACGGATGCCCGCGCCGTTGCCGTCGGGCACGCGCAGGTTCTGAAAGACGATGCCGTCCACCTTGCTTGCGCTGCCGCGCAGGACCAGCGCCGCCTTGCCCTCACAGGTCGCGCCATCGAATATGGCCGTGCCGGGGGTCGCTGCGGTAAAGGTGACGTCGCCGCCCTCCTGCACCGCGCACTGGCGATAGGTGCCGGGCGCGATCACCACCGTGCCCTTCGCATGGCCGATAGCGTTCACGGCATCGGCGAGCGAACCGAACGCCTGCCCCGTTTCCGCGACGGTGAAGGGCGCGGGGGCCACCTGCGCCAACGCGGTGGCGGCGACGGCGGCGGAAACGAGCACGATGGTGGAGAGGATACGCATGAACGGCATGTAGCCCCTGCCCGGCGCGCGGCCAATGCAGGGACATGGTTAACGGATTCCTGCCCCGTTATGGGACGGTCGTGACGCCGAGTGTGAGGGAAGGGAGAAAAGTCTCTGCCGGAACTCCTTCCCCCCGCCGACGTTGCCATAGCGAAATCATTGGCAGAAGGGAGAAATTGATGAACCGAGCCTTCTGAGCGGCGTCGCGACTTTATTAGTCGTGGGGACGTTGCCGATGGCGGCGTTCGCGCAGGCCAGCTTCACTGGCGCGGGACAGACCACCGAGCTTGATTGCGGAGGCGAGTCCGCCTCCATCACGGGTGCGGGCAATCAGGTGCATATTTCCGGTGATTGCCGTCTGGTCACTATCGAAGGCGCAGACAACCGCGTCCACCTGTCCATGGCCAAGGGCGGCACCATCCGCGTCACCGGCGCAAGCAACGAAATCCACTGGTCGACGCCGGATGGCTCCCGGCCCCGGATTCAGATAACGGGCGCTGACAATCGCATCAGCCCGATGAAGTGAACGGCGGGCTGCGATCCGATCAGTCCAGATTGGGCCGCAGCCACCTTTCCGCCGTTTCCACATCGACGCCGCGTCGCTGGGCATAATCCTCCAACTGGTCGCGGCCGATGCGGGCGACGCCGAAATATTCCGCCTGCGGATGGCCGAAATAAAAGCCGCTGACCGCCGCCGTGGGGAGCATGGCGAAACTTTCCGTGAGCGTGATGCCCGTCGCGTGATGGGCATCCAGCATGTCGAACAGCAAGGGTTTCAGGCTGTGTTCCGGGCAGGCGGGATAACCCGGCGCGGGACGGATGCCGCGATATTGCTCCTTGATGAGCGCTTCGTTGGTAAGCTGCTCACCCTCCGCATAGCCCCAGAGCGCGGTGCGGACATAATGATGCAGCCGCTCGGCAAAGGCTTCGGCAAGGCGATCGGCCAGCGCCTTCAGCAATATGTCCGAATAATCGTCGATCGCATTCTTGAAGCGGGCCAGATGCGGCTCGATGCCGTGGAGCGACACCGCGAAACCGCCGATCCAGTCGCCGTCCGGGCTGATGAAGTCGGCAAGGCACATATTCGCCCGCCCTTCCCGCTTGGCGATCTGCTGGCGCAGCATGGGAAGGCGGACGTGGCGTTCGTCCTCCACATGGACGATGATGTCGTCGCCTTCGCGGGCGCAGGGCCACAGCCCCGCGACGCCGCGCGCGGTCAGCCATTTTTCGTCGATGATACGGTCGAGCATCTTCTGTGCGTCGGCAAACAGGCTGGCGGCGCTTTCGCCGACGATGTCATCGGTGAGGATCGCGGGATAATTGCCCGCCAGCTCCCAGGCGCGGAAGAAAGGCGTCCAGTCGATATAGTCCCGCAGATCCTTCAGATCCCAGTCCGGGAAGCGATGAACGCCGGGCAGGCGCGGGCGCGGCGGCTTCAGATTCTCGTCGATCTCGAAGGCATTGGCGCGGGCGTCCTCCAGCGACAGGAGGGCGCTCTGCCCCTTATTCGCGCGGGCGACGCGGACATGCTCATAATCGTCCTTGGTCTTCTGGACGAAATCGGTCTTCTGCGTTTGCGAGACGAGCGCGGTCGCCACGCCCACCGCCCGGCTGGCGTCCAGCACATGAACGACAGGGCCAGTGAAGGCCGGGTCGATACGCAGCGCGGTGTGCACCCGCGACGTGGTGGCTCCGCCGATCAGCAGCGGCATTGACATGTCGGCGCGCTGCATTTCCTGCGCCACCGTCACCATTTCGTCCAGCGAGGGCGTGATGAGGCCGGACAGGCCGATCATGTCGGCATCATTCTCGTTCGCGGCCTTCAATATGTCCTGCCACGGCACCATGACGCCCAGGTCGATCACTTCGAAGCCATTGCACTGGAGCACGACGCCGACGATGTTCTTGCCGATGTCGTGCACGTCGCCCTTGACGGTCGCCATGACGACCTTGCCCTTGCCCTTGGCGCCGGGTTCCTTCGCGGCTTCGATATAGGGGAGGAGATGGGCCACCGCCTTCTTCATGACGCGGGCGGATTTGACGACTTGCGGCAGGAACATCTTGCCCGCGCCGAACAGGTCGCCGACCACGTTCATGCCGTCCATCAGGGGGCCTTCGATCACTTCGATGGGCTTGTCTGCGGAAAGACGGGCTTCCTCCGTATCCTCGACCACATACATGTCGATGCCCTTGACCAGCGCATGTTCGAGGCGCTTGGCGACCGGCCAGCCGCGCCATTCCTCAGCCGCCTTGTCGACTTCCCCGCCGGTGCCCCGGAATTTTTCGGCGAGTTCGACCAGCCGCTCGGTGGGCGTAACGCTGGGATCGCGCTGGGGGCGGTTGAGGATGACGTCCTCGCAGGCTTCGCGCAGTTCGGGGTCGATGGCGTCATAGACGTCGAGCTGGCCCGCATTGACGATGCCCATATCCATGCCCGCCGGAATGGCGTGATACAGGAAAATGGAGTGCATCGCGCGGCGCACGGGTTCGTTGCCGCGGAAGGAGAAGCTGAGGTTCGACAGGCCGCCCGAAATGTGGACATGCGGGCAGCGGGCCTTGATCTCCTTGCAGGCTTCGATGAAGTCGACGCCGTAATTATTATGCTCCTCGATGCCCGTCGCGACGGCGAAGATATTGGGGTCGAAGATGATGTCTTCCGGCGGAAAACCGATGCTGACCAGCAGGTCGTAGGCGCGGGCGCAGATTTCGACCTTGCGCTCCTTGGTGTCGGCCTGGCCCGTTTCGTCGAAGGCCATGACGACCACCGCCGCGCCATAAGCCATAACCTTTCGGGCATGAGCAAGGAAGGCGTCCTCCCCTTCCTTCATGCTGATCGAGTTGACGATGGGCTTGCCGGACACGCATTTGAGGCCCGCTTCGATCACTTCCCATTTGGAGCTGTCGATCATCACCGGCACGCGGCTGATGTCGGGTTCCGACGTCATGAGTTTCAGGAAGGTCGTCATCGCCTCGATGGCGTCGAGCAGCCCTTCGTCCATGTTGACGTCGACCACCTGCGCGCCGTTCTCCACCTGCTCGCGCGCGATGTCGATGGCGGTGGCATAGTCGCCCGCCATGATGAGCTTCTTGAACTTGGCCGATCCGGTGACGTTGGTGCGCTCACCGATGTTGACGAAGTTGGTGGCGGAAGGTTGGGTGGTCATTCTGTCAATCCGTTCGCTTCGAGCGAAGTCTAGAGGCGGTTGCGTTCGTGTCTCGACTTCGCGCGACACGAACGGAGGTGGGTATCAGGCCGCGATGTGCATCGGTTCAAGACCCGCGAGGCGCGTCACGACCGGCAGTTCCGGCACGACGCGCGGCTTGTGGCCCGCAAGCGCCTTCGCCACCGCGCCGATATGCGCGGGCGTGGTGCCGCAGCAGCCGCCGACCATGTTGACCAGTCCTTCGTCCACCCATTGGCGGATGAGGCTGGCCGTGGTTTCAGGCAGTTCGTCATATTGGCCCAGTTCGTTGGGCAATCCCGCATTGGGATAGGCCAGGATCAGCGTGTCGGCATTCTTCGCCAGTTCACTGAGATAAGGCCGCAGCAGATCCGCGCCGAACGCGCAGTTCACGCCGATGGTGATCGGCTTCAGATGGCGCAGCGAATACCAGAAGGCATTGATCGTGTGCCCTGACAGGTTGCGGCCCGACATGTCGGTGATGGTGAAGCTGAGCATCAGCGGCACCGAACGGCCGGCCGCCGCTTCGGCTTCGCGGGCAGCCATGCCCGCCGCCTTGGCATTGAGCGTGTCGAAGCAGGTTTCGACCAGCAGGAAATCGACGCCGCCTTCGATCAGGGCATCGCATTGTTCGCGATAGTCCGCTTTCAGCGTATCGTAATCCACCTCGCGGTAAGCGGGGTCGTTCACGTCCGGTGAGATCGACAGCGTCTTGTTCGTGGGGCCGATGGACCCCGCCACGAAGCGCGGGCGGCCATCCTTCGCGGTCGCCGCATCACACGCCTTGCGCGCGAGTTTCGCGGCGGCGATGTTGATGTCGCGCACCAGATGTTCACAGCCATAGTCGGCCATGGCGATCTTCGTGGAGGAGAAGGTGTTGGTTTCCACCATGTCCGCGCCCGCCTCCAGATAGGCGGCGTGGATGCCCTCCACGATGTCGGGGCGGGTCAGGCAGAGCAGATCGTTATTGCCCTTCTGGTCCTTGGGCAGCTCCAGATCGCCGCGATAGTCCGCTTCGGTCAGGCCATGCTTCTGGATCGACGTGCCATAGCCGCCGTCGAATATCATGATCTTTTCCGCCGCGATGGCGCGGAATTGTTCCTCGGCGGTCATGCACTTTTCTCCGGTCGCAGGCCCAACAGATGGCAGATGGCGTAACTGAGTTCCGCACGGTTGAGTGTGTAGAAATGGAAGTCGCGCACTCCGCCCGCATAAAGCTTGCGGCAAAGCTCCGCCGCCAGCGTCGCGGAAACAAGCTGCCGTGCGGCGGGAAGCGTGTCCAGCCCCTCGAACAGGCGACCCATCCAAAGCGGCACATCAGTGTTGCACATGGCCGACATGCGCTGAACCGCGGCGAAATTGCTGACGGGCATGATGCCGGGGATGATGTCCGCCGAAATGCCCGCCGCCGCCGCCGTATCGCGAAAGCGGAAGAAGGTGTCCGGTTCGAAAAAGAATTGCGTGATGGCGCGGGTCGCGCCCGCGTCCAGCTTGCGCTTGAGATTGTCGAGATCGCCCTGGGCGCTCGCCGCATCGGGGTGCGTTTCGGGATAGGCGGCCACGGAAATCTCGAAGGGATGGCGCTTCACCAGCCCATCGACCAGTTCGGCCGCGCCCTGATAGCCCTGCGGATGCGGCTCGAACTTCGCGCCTGCCACCGGCGGATCACCGCGCAGGGCGACGATGTGGCGCACGCCCGCGTCCCAATAGGCATCGGCTACTTCGGTGATCTCGTCCTTGCTGGCGGCAACACAGGTCAGGTGCGCGGCGGCGGCGAGCGGCGTTTCCTTCGCGATGCGCGCCACCGTGTTGTGCGTGCGCTCCCGCGTCGAACCGCCCGCGCCATAGGTGACGGAAACGAATTTCGGCCCCAGCGGCGTCAGCGTCTCGATCGCGGACCAGAGCTGCTCCTCCATCTTCTCCGTCTTGGGCGGGAAGAATTCGAAGCTGACGTTAAGGTCGCCCGCCAGATCGGCATAGAGCGGCGCATCCAGTGCGCGCCGCGCCTCTTCGACGGAGGGGAAGCTGAGGGTCATGCGGAAATGCGTCCTTCGATCGGCAGGACGCGCGCGCCACGGCGGCGGCCCAGCCAGAGTTGCACGGTAAGTTCCTGTCCGGGCAGGCTTTCCACCCGTTCCAGGTCAAGGCCCGCCTGCGCGAACCAGTTTTCGATCTGCTCGTTGGAAAAGCCCAGACGCGCATGTTGATCGCGCAGGCGCAGTTCCTCGCGCTCATGGGCGGCGAAGTCGGCGATCAGCACCCGGCCCTGCGCGGCGGTGACGCGGGCGGCTTCGGCGATGGCGGCTTCGGGCGCCTGTGCGTAATGCAGCACCTGATGCAGGACCACCGTGTCAACGCTGCCCCGCTCCATCGGCAACTCGCCGAAATCGCCCAGCACCAGCGCATATTTGTCGCCCGCGTCCTCCGGCAGCTTCGCGCGGGCCAATCGGAGCATGTCGGGGCTGCGGTCGAGCGCGGTCACCTGTTCGGCTTCGGGGCCGAAAAGCTCGATCATGCGGCCCGTCCCCGTGCCGATATCGAGGAGATGGCCGATCGGCTCCTGCACGAGGAGCGCGGTCATGGCCGCTTCCACATCGGCTTCGGCAACGTGGAGCGAGCGGATCGCGTCCCATTCCTCCGCATGTTCGGCGAAATAGCTTTCTGCGGCGCGCGAACGATCCGCCCGCACGGCGGCCAGGCGGGCGAGGTCCGCCTGCTGCCACAGATGTTCGGCCTGCGACGGTTCGATCCGGTCGAACAAAGCGAGATAGGGCGCAAGGGCGGCATCCTTGCCAAGGCGAAGAAAAACCCAGTTTCCTTCCTTGCGCCGTTCGACAAGACCGGCCTCGGCGAGGATGCGGACGTGACGGGACACGCGCGGCTGGCTTTGCCCCACGACCTGCGCGATTTCGCCCACGGCCAGTTCCATGGCGCGCAGCAAATGGATGATCCGCAGGCGCGTGGGATCGCCAAGGGCACGGAAAATGTCGAGTGCGGCGCTCATGACAAGGTTATATAAAGAAAACTTTATATACGTCAATCGCGCTCTTTCCCTATATGTTTCGCATAAAATCGTGGAAATAGCGCCCTTAACCCACATGAAGAGGATTGCCTTGCGCGGACCAAGGCATTACGAATCGGCCCGCAGACAATGGGGGGTGAGCTTTTCTCCGAGATGGTCTGCACGGTTTTTTGTTCTCAGAGAGGGGTTTAGCCCATGACCAAGTCGATTGCTCTTTCGCTCGTTCTCGCCGCGTCGCTCGGCCTCGCCGCCTGTTCGGGCGGTGCGGAAAATGCCGCTAACGCCGCCGCGAACGCTGCGGATAACGCATCGAACGCTGCCGACAACGCGATGAACGCCGCGCTGAATGCCGCCGACAACGCATCGAACGCTGCTTCGAACGCTTCGAACGCCGCCGCGAACGCTGCTTCGAACGCGATGTAATTCCGTTTCGGAAGTTTTCGAAAAGGGCCGCGCCGGAAACGGAGCGGCCCTTTTCTTATGCGTGAGGAGGATGGAAAAATGATCCGCACCCTTATGGGCATGACGATGCTGGCCTGCCTGACGGCCTGCGGATCGGATTCCGGCGACGGCGTAGGCGGCGTCAGCGCGAGTGAGGCCAGCGCGCTCAACGATGCCGCGGCCATGCTGGATATGCGTGCGGGACAGGCTCACAATGAAGACGCGGGCATCAACCCAGCGGCGATGAAGGCCCTGCGCGCCGATCGAAATCGTATCGAGCCCGCCGCCGAAAACAGCTCAGGCGCGAAAATTCCGTAAATCCATGCCATGCAATGACCTGCGGCGGTCAGGCGCGGACCTATAAATCCTCCCCAGGAGGGGCGGAGCCGAATGGCCGTAACCCATCCCGGACCACCAAGCAGAAAGGGCCGCCCCTTGCGGAGCGGCCCTGCCTGAATCATGTCCGATGAGGACGGTTCGCTTAGCAATCGCGGTCGATGGCCCGACCCGCCAGGGCCCCGACGCCTGCGCCAAGGATGGCGCCCGTGGTGCCGTCGCCACGGCCATAGCGGCCGCTGCCCTTGCCGACTTCGTTACCCAGCAGGCCACCGGCGATCGCGCCGATGATCGTGCCGCCCGTGCCGCTGTCCCGGCAGCGATAGCCGCCCCGATAACCGCGATAATAATTGTTGCGATAATAGCGATCGCCCCGATAGCCGCGATTATAGTCGCCGCGATAACCGCGATAGCCACGATCACCCCGATAGGAATGGCCGCGATCATAATGACGACCCCAGCCGTCGCGCGCCATGGCGGGGGTGGCGGTCACCGCGAGAGATGCAACGCCCATGGCCAGCGCAGCTCCCATATTCACAAGAAACTTCATTTTCATGGCGTTGCTCCTCCAAAAGCCATCTTCTCGGCGCATCCGGAATACGAATTCGCCTTGATTGACGCCCTTATGCCCGATTCGCTTTGAGCCAAGCCTGAATAAGCGTGACAGCCATTGTTCAGCTAATCATCGATCTGTCACGCGGATGCTGCAAGCTGCCTGCTATTGTCCTATGGCAAGCCGCGATGCGTCGAATCCTGATCGTTCTGGTCCTTGCGATCCTGCTGCTGCCGGCAGCCCACAAGAACAAGCCGCAACTGCTGCATCCCGGTACGTTGCCCGTGCTGGCGCGCGCCGTCGCGCTGAGCGCCAGCGACCCGGCGCTGCGGCGCGTGGGCAGGCTGGATTATGTCGCGGGATGGGCGCTGACCAGCCGGAACCCCAATTTCGGCGGCATATCGTCGCTGCTGGTGGAACCGTCAGGACAGGTTCTGGGGCTGAGCGACGCAGGCATTTTGATGGGATTTCATGTCGGCCCCGGCGAAGCCCGCCGCCGGTCCTTCATCGCGCCCCTGCCCGTCCGTCCGCAGGATCGGCAGAAACCCTGGTGGGCGTGGGATTCGGAGTCCATGACGCATGACCCCGCCACGGACCGCTATTGGGTCGGCTTCGAATTGCAGCAGATGATCTGCCGCTATTCATCCGGCTTTGCGCGGGTCGAAGCCTGCCGCACATGGCCGGAGATCGAGGCGTGGCCGGAAACCGGCTCCATCGAATCCCTCGCTCGCCTGCCCGACGGACGCTTCATCGCCATCGCCGAAATGGGGATGACGGCGGACGGCAATCATGATGCCCTGCTCTTTTCCGGCGATCCGGCAGACCCGGACACCCCCTCTCCCATTCATCTGCGCTATACGCCGCCGCAAGGCTATCGCCCCACCGATGCGGTGGCGCTGGATGAACGGCACCTGCTGGTGCTGAACCGGCGGCTGACCTTGCAGGAACTGTTCACCGGCGTCGTCGCCATCGTCGAACTGCCCGAACGACTGGAGCCCGGCACGCGACTGCGCGCGGAAACGCTGGCACGGCTCGCGCCGCCGCTATTGGCCGATAATTTCGAGGGGCTGGCCGTCACCAGAGAAGGCGGACAAACGATGATCTGGGTCGCGTCGGACGACAATCACGAATTTTTCCAGCGCACCCTGCTGCTCAAATTCGCGCTGCGCTGATACCGCGCCTGATCCCACGCAAAAAAGCGGCCTGTCGCCAGACCGCTCCCTTACCGAAACGAATCAGAAGAAATCAGGCTGCGGCGGCAGCCTTCTTCTTGACGATGTCGCGCTTCAGGCGCTGCGCCTTCACCGACAGCTGGTCGTCGCCGGTCTTCAGCAGCCAGTTGTCGAGGCCGCCATTATGCTCCACCGAACGCAGGCCATGGGTCGACACGCGCAGCTTCACGCCCTTTTCCAGCGCTTCGGAGATCAGCGTGACATTCTGCAGGTTGGGCAGGAACACACGCTTCGTCTTGTTGTTGGCGTGGGAAACATTGTGACCCACCTGGCGGCCCTTGCCGGTCAGCTCGCAAATGCGCGACATAATCTCATCAACCTTGTTGTTCGGTTTCGTTCGGAAAGCGGCGCCAGTAACCGGATTCCCGTTTCCCGTCAAGCCATGCGGAGGGCCCGATCATGCCGCAACCGCAACCTTTTCCGCTGGCCGGGCGTTCCTTCTCCCGTATCCCAGAGGAGAGTGCAATGCGAGTGATTGGTGGGTTGTTGCTGATCGTGCTGCTGATTCTGGCGGCGGGGATCGCGACGGGCTTTATCAACCTGCAAAAGACGCAGGAGGGCAGCCTGCCCGAAATCTCCGTCAAGGGCGGCCAGCTTCCCAAATATGACGCCAATGTCGGCAAGGTGGAGATGGGCAGCCGCAACGAAACGGTTGAAGTGCCGACCGTGAACGTGAAGAAGCCCTGAGCGTTTCATCGGTGCGGGCATCCGTGATAAGGGCGGCGCATGCCGTCGCCCTTTCCCCTGCCCGATCCCATGCGCCGTGCGCTCGATCTCGCTTATGCGGCGCAGCAGGCGGATGAAGTGCCGATCGGTGCGGTGGTGACGCTGGACGGGCGCGTCATCGGCGAGGGTGAGAATCGCAACCGGCGCGACAATGATCCGACGGCTCATGCAGAGATGGTGGCGATCCGGGAAGCGGCGCGGCGGATCGGCGACTTCCGCCTGACGGGGTGCGATCTGTGGGTGACGCTGGAGCCGTGCCCGATGTGCGCGGGGGCGATTTCCCATGCCCGGATAGCGCGGCTTTATTACGCCGTGTCGGACCCCAAGGGCGGCGCGGTGGAACAGGGGCCACGTCTGTTCGCCCAGCCCCAATGCCTGCACCGACCCGAAGTCTATGGCGGACTGGCCGAGGCGGAGGCCTCAGCGTTGCTGCGCGGCTTTTTTGCTGTCCGGCGCTGAATAGTCGATTTTATAGAGCGTGTAGGGCAATTCCGTCCCGCTCCTAATCGTCACGGGATGCAGCCAGCCCGGCACATGGCCGCGCATCAAATCGGCGTAGAAGCCGCGCGGGCTGCGCGCCTGATAGATGGTTCCTTCAGGGAAATTGGGGCAGATCAGCAGATAGGTCGCATGATGCTTTGCCGCGATAGGGCGGAAGGCGTCGGCCGGCCCGTCAAAGGCGTGGTGGACGTCCAGTATCACCGCGCCGTTGCGATGATAGGGTCCGGCGACCGCGCTGTGGTGCGTCGTCGCAATGATGCGCGGGCCAAGGTCGACCATGGTGAAGATGGTGGCGGATGGCAGCCTGTTCATCACCTCCAGCGCGGGGAGGGTGCGGCAACGGCCATTGGCTTTCTTGATCGCGTCGGTCCGCGCCTTCGCTTGCGGACGCCAGGGCTTCGGCTTGTTGCCGGTCAGTTCCGCCCAGAGCCGGTTCGCCTGCGGATAGAGCGGCGCGGCAAAGGCCATGGCAGCCAGCGGCAATATCCCGGCCCAGACGGCGAGGCGGACGAGCGGGCGGGCGTTCAGCATCAGGCCGAGCAGGCGATGCGTCATCCATGCGGCAGGCGGGACCGCCATCAACTGCGCCGCCGGACCCGCGCGCAAGGCCCAGAACAGCATCGCCGTGGAAAAGAGCATCATCAGCCCGACCGTCGCCCATGCCCACAGGCGATCCGCATCCCGCCGAGAATCCCACAAGGCCCACAGCAGGCCGATCAATCCCGCCACCGGCAGCGCCATCAACGGCACGGCGACATCGCGGCTCTGCGCCATCAGGGGCTTGGCCTCGCGAATATTGGCGAGCCACAGGCGCTCAAGCTCCGGTGAAATCTGATAGGCGCCGCTCAGGCATTGCGGCCAGTTGAGCCAGGCAAAGGCCGCGACCGCCGCGCCGACCGCCAGCCCCGCCGCAAGCCGCGCCTGCCAGCTTCGCAGCGGCAAAAAGGTGAGCAGCACCATGCCCGCCGAAGCCGCCGCGAAGATGGCGACCCAGATGGGCGAGATCGCGTCGCACACCATCTGCCGGTTGGCATAGCTGGCGAACAGCACGAACAGCAGCGAAGTCGCGCCGGTGAGGCTGAGCGCATAGGGCAGCATCCGGCGGCCCGCGCCCTCCTTGAACACCCAGCGCAGGGCGATCAACGCGCCGCCCGCCGCCAGATAGACGATCATCTCCATGCCGATGGTCAGCGACAGCGCCGTGCTGATCCCCGCGATAATGCCGCCACGCAGCCAGTTGCGGTCGACCAGTCCCGCCAGCATCGTGACGGCGAGCGCCAGTTGCCAGCCATGATGGTCGATCCGCATCGGCACGAACATGCTCAGGCCCATCTGCGCGGCGAGCGGCGCCAGCGCGGCGATGATCCACGCATTGCCCCCCGCCAGCCGCCGCGCGATAAAGCCGAGGCTCAGCATCAAGAGCAGCAGGGGCAGCATCGGCGCGATGGCGCAGGCCAGCCGGTCGGCCATGCCCTGATCCAGAAAGGCGCGGAAGAACAGCATCAAGCCCGCAATCGGCAAATCCACCAGCCGCGACCAATGGATGTCGAACCCCTTTGGCGGATCGAGCCGATATTGGCGCAGGTCATACCAGCCCTGCCCCGCCAGCCAGTCCTTCACCTGCACATAACGGATATTGTCGTCCGTATCGCTGAGCACAAACCAGTGGATGGCAGACCAGCGACTGACGAGGAAACCCGCCACGATGGCGATCCAGAGGAGCAGGGTCAGCCATTTCCAGTGCTTTGCGGCATAGTCGGGAAAGCCCGTCGCAAAAGTCGCGATACGGGCGCGCAGGGCTGGCCAGCTTTGCAAGTTCATGAACGGTGGATTAGACGCTCCGCATCAAAGCGCAACGGGGACATATGAAAATCATTCAGCGATTGTCGGCAGAGCAGCAGGCGCTGATGTGGCAGATCGTCCGCTATGGTGTGACGGGGCTGTTCGTCACGGCCTGTCAGGCGGCGATCTACTGGGTGCTGGCCGCGCCCGTGGGGCTGCATGTCCAGATCGCCAACGGGATCGGCTATATCGCGGCAGTCGCGGTCGGCTATGCGTCCCACAACGCCTTCACCTTTCGCGGACATGGCGCGGGAGAGGATGGCCATGCGGCGCGAGGCGCGCGGTTCGTCGCCGTATCGCTGGTGAGCTATGCGCTCAATGCCTTGTGGGTGTGGCTGTGCGTCACGCATATGCAATGGCCGGAATGGTCGCCCATCCCGGCCATGCTGTTCGTGACCCCTGCGGTGGTGTTCCTGCTCAACCGGCAATGGGTATTCCGGTAACGCACCGCGCGTTAATGGACGAACCGCGCCACCACGTCGCGATAGGAGCGGCTGACCTTCACCTGCGCCCCGCTTTCCAGCACCAGGAAACATTCGCCATTGGTGTGGGGCTTCACCTGACGCACCTGCGACAGGTTCACGATGGTGGAGCGGTGGACGCGCTGGAAATTGCGGGGGTCGAGCCGCTTTTCCAGATCCTTCATCGTTTCGCGCAGGATCAGCGAGTTGTCGGCGGTGTAGATGCACATATAATCGCCCGCCGCGTCGATCCGTTCGATCGAATCCACGTCGACGCGGAAAATCTGGCCGCGATCCTTGATGTTGATGAGCTTTTCGAAGCGGTTGGACGCGGGCGCATCCTCGTCCGATGCAAAGTCGTTCATCGCGTCGGGCGCGACTTCGGCCAGCACTTCGCGCAGTTTTTCGACTTCCTGCACCTGCCGCTTTTCGGACAGGCGCTGGCGCACGCGGTCGAGCGCGTCGGCAAGGCGGCCTTCCTCCACCGGTTTCATCAGGTAATCGACCGCCTGCGCCTCGAACGCGCGGATCGCATGGTCGCTATAGGCCGTCACGAAGATGAAAAGCGGGGGTTCGACCTCCATCATGCCCTGAACGACGGAAAAGCCGTCAAATCCGGGCATCTGAATGTCAAGGAACACAAGGTCGGGTTTATGCGTCTTTATGGCGCGAATGGCTTCACGGCCATTGCTGCAGGTTTCAACGATTTCAACATCCTCATGCGCTTCCAGACGCAGCTTGAGGCCCTGAATAGCCAGGCTTTCGTCGTCGACGAGGATCGTTCTGATGGTCATGCGGCCACTTTCGATGGTTCATCCAGATTAAGCGGCATTTCGATAATGACCGAAAAGCCGCCTGGCGTGGAACGCGTTTCGAAGCTCTGTCGTTCCCCGAAAGCCTGAATAAGCCGATCACGGATATTCGCCAGCCCGACGCCTGTTCCCGCGCTGACGGGATTGTTCGGGCGCATGGCCCCGTCATTCAATCCCGGACCGCTGTCCGATACGATGATCCGGACGTTTTCACCGGCGGGCTGCGCCGTGACGGAGATTTCCGCCCCCTCCTCCTTGGGCGTCACTGCATATTTGATGGCGTTTTCCACCAGCGGCTGAAGCAATAGCGAGGGCAGACGCGCCTGCGCGACCGCCGGATCGATGATGAAGACGGGACGCAGCCGGTCCTCGAACCGCATCTTTTCGATTTCGAGATAGAGTTTCAGTGTCTCCACCTCCTGCTCGATCGTCACCTGCGCGGTGGGTTCGTTGATCAGCGTGTAGCGCAGGAAGGACGACAGGCGCGAAAGCATCGCATTGGCCCGGTCGGTCTGTTTCAGCAGCACCAGGGTCGAGATGCTGTTGAGCGTATTGAACAGGAAATGGGGATTGAGCTGATAACGCAGCATCGCCAGTTGCGCGCTGGACGCCTGATTTTCCAGGTGCAGAAGCTGATCCGCCTGCTCCTCCACGGTCAGGTAGAAATTAATGGCGTAATAGAGCGCCGACCACGCGCCGAGCAGCGTGACGCTGAGATAGAAGGCGCCGAGGAAAAGCTGGACCCCCGCCGTCCCGCTCGCGCGGTTCTGGGTGGAAAAGACCCAGGCGTCGATAAACGCCACCAGCCCCGCCGCCGCCAGCACCGTGATGATCGAAACGCCCCAGGTGATGACGGGCTTCTGCTTCAACAGAAAGCGGAAGATCACCGCGATCAGAAGCGTGACCGAATAACCGCTGACGGTGGAGATCAACACCGGGATCAGGCTGGAAAGCGGCTGGCCGTTGGCGACGGTGGAAGAACCGCGCAGCAGGAAGGCCCCGGCCCAGCCCAGCGACTGGAGGTTCCAGAAAGCGCGATTCTTGTCCGCGAAAAAGGGTTCCGGCTGGATACGAGGCGGTGACATCAGGGGCAGACTAAAGCATCATGCGAAAAAGTGGGAACCGGTTTTTCGCAAAAAAGATGGCGATCAAAGAACAGTGCCGCGCGATCCGCACCGGGTTCAACGCAGCGGGATCGCGCCGCCCATCAGCCAGCGGCCACTTCCTCCAATGCCGATACTCCATCCGCGCACAGCCAGACCAGATCCTCGATCGCCAGATCGCGGCCATCATGGGACTGGATCGTCATGCGGCGGATCGGCTGACGGTCGCGGCTGTCGGCCAGCACCTGGCAGGTTTGCGGACTGCAGCCCCATCTTTCGCCCCATTGACGCAGGGCGACCATGACAGGGGCGAGTTCCTGCCCCTTTGCGGTCAGACGATATTCGACCTTGCGCCGGTCGCACTGCATGGGCTGGCGGACCATGATACCGTTTTCAACCAGCCGGGCCAGGCGATTGGCAAGGATATTACGGGCGATGCCCAGGACGGACTGGAACTCCTCGAAATGCAGGATGCCCGCCATGGCGCCCCGCAAGATCAGGAAGGACCAGCGTTCGCCCATCATCTCCAGCGCGCTTGGCAGCGCGCATTGCTCCAGGTCCTGCGCCAGATTGTGTCTCATCGTAACAACTCTAACGTAAAGCGCGCTCCGTTGCAAAAGTGCAGCAGAATTACGTCAAAATGGGATTTTTTTGTTGCACCACAAGGTGCTTCACGGACAATCGGGAAACGATGTTACGCCAATATGAACTTGTCGAGCGGGTGAAACGCTATGATCCGGACGCGGATGAAGCGATGATAAACCGCGCCTATGTCTTTTCCGTCCAGAAACACGGGTCGCAAAAACGCGCCAGCGGCGACCCTTATTTCAGCCATCCGATTGAAGTCGCAGGGATTTTGACCGACTTCAATCTGGACGACCAGACCATCGTGACCGCGTTGCTGCACGACACGATCGAAGACACGCTCGTCACCTATGAAGAGATTGAGCAGGCGTTCGGCAGGGATGTCGCGCGCATGGTCGACGGTGTCACCAAGCTCAGCAAGATCGAAGCCATGTCGGAAAATGAGCGGGCGGCGGAAAATCTCCGCAAATTCCTGCTCGCCATGTCGGACGACATCCGGGTGTTACTGGTGAAGCTGGCCGACCGGCTGCACAATATGCGGACGCTCCATTTCATCAAGAATGAGGCCAAGCGCCGTCGCATCGCGAAGGAGACGATGGACATATATGCCCCGCTGGCGGAGCGAATCGGCATGTATGACTTCATGCGGGAAATGCAGTTGCTCGCCTTCCGGGAACTGGAGCCGGAAGCCTATGACAGCATCACCAAGCGGCTGGAGCAACTGAAGGAAGGTGGCCATGACAAGGTCGACCGGATCGGCGCGGAACTGCAATTGCTGCTGGGCACCCACGACCTGCCGGTGACGGTATCGGGCCGGGAAAAGCATCCCTATTCCATCTGGAAGAAGATGCAGGAACGGCACATCAGCTTCGAGCAGTTGACCGACGTGATGGCGTTCCGCGTCATCACGGAAACCACCGCCGACTGTTACAAGGCGCTGGGCGTGATCCACCAGACCTATAAAATGGTGCCGGGGCGGTTCAAGGACTATATCTCCACCCCCAAGCGCAACGGATACCGTTCGCTGCACACCACCGTCATCCATCAGGACAATGCCCGCATCGAGGTGCAGATCCGCAGCCGCGAAATGCATCATGACGCGGAACTGGGGCTGGCGGCGCACTGGGCCTACAAGCAGCGGGGCGACGCGAACGATCATCAGGCGGCATGGCTGCGCGATCTGGTCGAAATCCTGGAACAAAGCCAGGATGCGGACGAATTGCTCGAACATACTCGTATGGCGATGTATCAGGACCGCATCTTCGCCTTTTCCCCCAAGGGCGAACTGCACCAGTTGCCCAAAGGATCGACGCCGGTCGATTTCGCCTATGCCGTGCACACCTCGCTCGGCAACCAGACGGTGGGGGCGAAGGTCAATGGCCGGGTCATGCCGCTTCGCACGCAGCTGGAAAATGGCGATCAGGTCGAAATCCTGAAATCCGAAGGGCAGCAGCCGCAACCGGGCTGGCTGACCTTCGCCATCACCGGCAAGGCGCGGTCCGCCATCCGCCGCTATATCCGCCAGAAGCAACGGGGCGAGGAAATCGCGCTCGGCGAAAAACTCTATGAGGAAATCGTCGGCCGCCTCCCTCACGAACTGGCGAGCGAACTGGGCGACAAGGCGGTGGCCGCGGCGCTCAAGCGGCTGAAGCTGGAGGATCGCGCCGCGCTGATGATCGCCATCGCGACCCATCGCCTGCTGGATTCCGAAGTGATGGAGGCGCTGATCCCCGGTTCCACCAGCGCGGAAGGCATGGAGGAAGCCCACCCCCGTCAGCACGCGCCCGTGTCGATCCGTGGCCTGACGCCCGGCATTGCCTATCATCTGGGCGAATGCTGCCACCCGGTGCCGGGCGACCGCATCGTCGGACTGCGCCGGACGGGCGAACCGATTGAGGTGCACACCATCGACTGCAAGGCGCTGGAAGCTGGGCAGGATGCGGACTGGGTGGACTTGTCCTGGGACAGCCGGTCCAAGGGCGGGACAGCGCGCCTTTCCGTCATCGTTAAGAACCAGCCGGGCGCTCTGGCGGCCGTCGCCAATGTGTTCGGCGCGACCAAAGCGAATATCCTCAACCTGCAACTGGTGAACCGCGAAGGGCCGTTCCACACCGACATCATCGACCTGGAAGTGGCCGATGCCCAGCACCTCAACCGTATCCTGTCCGCGCTGCGGGCGCTGGACGCGGTGGTGCAGGCGGATCGCGTATGACCCCTTTTCCGCAAGGGATTGCTTTCCTCCACCATCCCTTGTAAAGGGCCGCCACCGGACCCCTTGCGGGTCCACCGTCCGAGACAGTTGGTGAAGGGAATCTGCCCTTCTTAATGTCCAGCCTAGACGGGGAAAAGTTCTTGCCGGACGGGCCTTTATGCCATGTTCCGGGTCTGCCTGTCTTCGTTGAAGCGATTCGGGCCAGTCGACCTCTCCCCATTCGGACCAGTGCCCCATGCGGCGGCGAAAGCCTTTGCATGGGTTTGTTGTGCGCCGGACCGTCCGGCGCATGAATATGTGGAGAATGGCATGGATCGTAATCAGAAAGCTGAGGTCGTTTCCGCGCTGAACGCACATCTGGCAGAGGTCGGTGTGGTCGTCGTGACCCGCAACCTCGGCATGACCGTCGCCCAGTCGACGGACCTGCGCCAGAAAATGCGCGATGCCGGCGCAACCTTCAAGGTTACGAAAAACCGCCTCGCCAGGATCGCCCTTGAAGGCACCGACTATACCGGCATCAGCGACCTGCTGACCGGTCCGGTCGCTCTTGCTTCCTCGGTCGATCCGGTCGCAGCCGCCAAGGTTGCGGTCGAATTCGCGAAAACCAACGACAAGCTTGAGATCGTTGGCGGCGCGATGGGCGAGACACTGCTGGATGCGAACGGCGTCAAGGCGCTCGCATCGATGCCGTCGCTGGATGAACTGCGTGCGAAGATCGTTGGGCTGCTCGTTGCGCCCGCGACCAAGCTCGCGACCGTCACCCAGGCGCCGGCAGCGCAGCTCGCGCGGGTTTTCAACGCCTATGCGGAAAAGAACGCGGCCTGATTTTTCAGGCCCGGTCGAAACCGGACATTGTTTCAACGCTAGTTTAAGGGGCCTTCTGGCCCCGCCCAGAAGGGAACAGGTAAAATATTATGGCAGACATTAACGCACTGGTCGATCAGCTGTCGGCCCTGACCGTCCTCGAAGCCGCTGAGCTGTCGAAGGCTCTGGAAGAAAAGTGGGGCGTTTCGGCCGCTGCTGCCGTGGCGGTTGCCGCTCCGGCCGGTGGCGCTGCTGGCGGCGCGCCTGCTGAAGAAGCCAAGGACGAATTCGACGTCGTCCTGACCGGCGACGGCGGCAAGAAGATCAACGTCATCAAGGAAGTCCGCGCCATCACCGGCCTGGGTCTGACCGAAGCCAAGGCGCTGGTCGAAGGCGCGCCGAAGGCGATCAAGGAAGGCGTCGGCAAGGACGAAGCCGAAAAGCTCAAGAAGCAGCTTGAAGAAGCCGGCGCGACCGTCGAACTCAAGTAAGCTTTCGCTCCGCACCGCGGAGAGAGGATCGGGGCGGCGCCATCATGGCGCCGCCCTTTTCTTTTGGAGGATTTCCGTTCACAAACCCGCGATCATGCATGGGCTGCTATTGGCCAATGCGGACATTTACCGAAACATAGACATCCGTTCGCCCTGAGGTGGGCCAAGCCCTTCGACTGACTGCTTGCTCAGGATAAACTTGGCCTCGGGCCAAGTCGAAGACCCGTATCGAAGGATCTTGCGCGACATCAGTCCTTCGGCACGCCATTTCGACAAGCTCAGCGGCTACTCAGGACGAATGGGGGTGAGGAAAGCGGCCATTCCGCAATCCACCCAAAACCGCAATCCGGCTCAAATTTTATTTGCCGCCTTTCATAAGCCCCTTCTCTCCAAGGCCGCGTACCCATGACCAATGGCGGCCATGAGGCGGAGTTTATGGGGTTGGCAGACACGTTGCCATTCGCGCATGAGGGGCGGAGAATGACCACAACCATCATCTATATCACAGCAGCCATCGCCGAAATTGCCGGTTGTTTTGCCTTCTGGGCCTGGTTGCGGCTGGACAGGTCGCCGCTCTGGCTGGTTCCCGGCTGCCTTTCGCTGGCCCTGTTCGCCTGGCTGCTGACGCTGGTCGATACCAGCCATGCAGGCCGAGCCTATGCGGCCTATGGCGGCATATACATCACATCCGCGCTGCTGTGGCTGTGGATGGCGGAAGACGTGCGGCCCGATCGCTGGGATCTGGGGGGCGCTACGCTCTGCCTCATCGGCGCGGCCGTCATCCTGCTCGGCCCGCATCGAACCTAGCGCCTTCACTCCACCGGGACGAAGGCGCCCTTTTCGCGGTCCTTGACGACATGCGCGGCGGGAAAGACCGATCCGCTCATCGTGATATAGACGCCCGGCTGCGCCACCTGCACCGTGGCGAAGGCCATGCCGAGGTTGAAGCTCGCGTCGCTCTCACCGAAACGCGCGGGGGCGAGCGCGCCGACCAGCACCACCGTCTTGCCGGGAATATCGGCCAGCACCCTGGCGGTTTCCGTCATCGTGTCGGTGCCGTGGGTGATGACGATGTGGCTTTCGTGGGCCGCGACGACTCGGGCGCGGATATGAGCGCGGTCGGCATCGTCCAGTTCCAGACTGTCCTTGCGGGTCACTTCCTCGATGCGGAAGGGGCGTTTGACGCGGGCGATCTCCAGCAGCTTGGCGACCACGGTTTCGCCCACCTGATAATCGGAGAGCGCGTCGAAATAGATTTTGTCGATCGTGCCGCCGGTGGTGAGGATGAGGATGGGCGTGTCGGGGGACAACATGGGAAGCTCCAGAAATTGAGTGAGGCGTCCTCTAGCCGCCCCGCGCCATGGCCTCGCCCCGGTCGCGGGCGGCGGTCAGCGTGTCGGTCAGCAGCCTGAGCAGGCGATCGTCGGCGTCGAGCACATTGAGACCCTCCCGCGTCATGCCGCCGGGACTGGCGACGCGGTCGGCCAGCGCGCCGGGGCCGTCGCTGGCGCGGGCTGCCATGCTGGCGGAACCCTCCACCGTGGCCAGCGCCATGCGCGCGGCCTGATCGGCGGGCAGGCCCAGCGCCTCCCCCGCCCGCGCCAGCGCGTCGATGAAGCGAAACAGGAAAGCGGGGCCACAGCCGGACAGCGCGGTCACTTCATTGAACTGCCCCTCATCGGCCATCCATTCGGCAAGGCCGAGCGGCGCGATAAGCGCGGTTATGGCCGCACGGGCTTCATCCGGCGTCGCGGCGTCGGTGTAGAGCGCCGTCACGCCCTGCCCTATGCCCACGGGCAGGTTCGGCATGGCGCGCACCAAGGCGCGGGCGGCGGGGAAATGCCCGCGCAAATCGTTGAGCGGCGTGCCCGCGAGGATCGAGACGATGCGCGTCTCTTCCCCGCAGAGCGGCGCGAGGGACGCGGCGACATCGGCGATCTGATAGGGCTTCATCCCCAGCAGAACGGTGGTTCCGGCCGGCAGGGCGGCGGGATAATCGCTTACCACCCGCACGCCTTCGGCTACCGGCTTTCCGCTGGGGCGCAGCACGATGACCCGGGCCGGATCGAGGCCGCAATCAAGCCAGCGAGCCAACATCTGCCCCGCCATATTGCCGCAACCGACGAGGAACAGGTGGTCGGGCCATTTGATGTCGGTCATGGGATGCGTTCAGGCTTCGCCGCGGGTTTCGATGAGGCTGGCGGAGATCGCTTCAGATGGCGTTTTGCCACCCCACAGGACGAACTGGAACACGGGATAGAAACGCTCGCACTCGTCAATGGCGGTTTCGACCAGAACCTGCGCCTGATCGAGCGTCAGCGTGCCCCCTGCGCCAAGCAATGCCCCGTGGCGGAACAGGACGATGCCGCTCGACGACCACAGTTCGAAATGACCCAGCCAAAGCTGTTCGTTGATCAGGGCCAGCGTTTCATGGATCGCGGCCCGCTTTTCATCCGCCACGCGAATGTCGGGCAAGGCCAGAAGCTGAAGCACCTGATCCTCGTCCCGCCAGATGCCGCGCAGCTCATATTGCGCCCATGAACCCTGGGTGCTGGCGACGATCTCATCCTCGCCCATCTGGTCGAAGCTCCAGCCATGCGCCTCGAAATAGGCGGCCAGCATATCAATCGGGGCCGCTTCCTGCCCGCCATTTTCAAATTCGTCGGCGTCCATCATGTGCGGCCCTTAACATCGGGAACAGTGAAAGGACAGGCGCGAAACGCCGTTATTCGGCGTCCTTCGCCTTGCCCTTGTTCGCGCGGACGGTCTTGGTGACGGGTTCGGGCGCTTTGCCTTCCAGCGCGTCGACGCGGGCTTTCAAAAGCTCCACCTCTTCACGGGCGGCGGCGGCCAGCGCCTTGACCGCGTCAAATTCCTCGCGGCTGACGAAATCCATGCCGCCCATCCACTGCTTCGCCTTTTCGCGGGCATTGGACTCGAACTCGCGGCTCATGCCCGCGACGGTCCCGGCGGCGCCGTTCACCAGCTTGGCAAGGTCGTCGAAAAAGCGGTTTTCGCTCTGCATGATCCTGTCGTCCTCATTCGCGCCGCCTCCTGTCGGGCGGCAAAAATCATATCTGGGTGCGAAGCGCCGGGACGACAAGGGTTTCTGCGTCCGGGTTCAGCCGGTCGACCTCATAGTTGAGGTAAGTGGCAAAGGCCAGCCACAGCAGATAAGGCAGCAGCAGCCATCCCGCCGCCCGGCGAATGCGCCGGAAAAGCGCCGTCGTGACTGCGATCAGCACGGTAAGGACAAGGATCAGCGCCAGCGCGTCGCCGACCTGATGCGCGCGGAAGAACAGCGGCGACCAGATCAGGTTCAAGGCGAACTGGATCAGGAACAGGGCGATGGCAACGCCCCGCCCCCGTGCGCCGCGCGCATGGAGCACCATCGCGAAGGCCAGCGCCATCAGGATATAGAGCAGCGTCCATGCCGCGCCGAATACCCATCCGGGCGGCATCAGCTCCGGCTTGGCAAGCGCGGCGAACCAGCGATTGCCATAGCCGCTATTGGCGAGCTTTCCCGACAGGAAACCGAGAAAGAGGATCGCGGGAACCGTCACCAGCGCCCAGCGCAGATAGGCAAGGCGCAACTGACCGGGCGACGCGATCTGGTTCATCGGCACTTATTCTCCCTGCCCTCTCACTCGGCGGCGTCGGGCGAATCCTTGAGCGCCGAATCCAGCCGCCGTCCCACGGTTTGCGGTGAAACGGTTCGTCCCGCAACCCGCGAATAGAAGATCGGGATCAGGAAAAGCGTGATGAGCGTGGCCAGCGACACGCCGAACACGACGACCGTGCCGATGCTGTGCCGCGCCGCTGCTCCCGCCCCACCCCGGATGACCAGCGGCACCGCCCCGATCACCGTGGCGATGGAGGTCATCAGGATCGGGCGCAGACGGCGGGCCGCCGCCTGCCGGATGGCGTCGGCGACTTCCAGCCCTTCGTCGCGAAGCTGGTTGGCGAACTCCACGATCAATATGCCGTTTTTCGCGGCCAGCCCCACCAGCATGACGATGCCGATCTGGCTGTAGAGATTGATCGACCCCGCCGTCAGCAGGAGGCCCAGCACGCCGCCCGCAACCGCCAGCGGCACCGTGGCGATGATGACGCCGGGATGGATGAAGCTTTCGAACTGGGCGGCAAGCAGCAGGTAGACGATCAGGATGGTGAGGCCGAAGACCAGCCAGATCGACCCGCCGGTTTCGCGCAGCGACTGGCTTTCGCCGCGATAGCCGATGGCGAGCACTTCGGGCGACTGGCTCGCCTGCCCTTCCAGCCAGCTGAGCGCCTCGCCCAGCGAAGTGCCGGGCGCAAGCGCAGCGGTCAGCGTGATGGCCCGCAACTTGTTATAGCGGTTGAGCTGGCGCGGACCGGCGATCTCGCGGACCGTGACGACCGACGAAAGCGGGATGAGCGCGCCGCTGCGCGAGCGGACCTGGATGCGTTCAAGATCGGCAAGCGTCTGGCGGCCTTCCTTTTCGGCTTGCACGAGCACGCGATATTCCTCGCCCCGGTCGACATAGGTGGTGACGCGGCGGGAACCGAGCAGGCTCTGCAAGGCCTGGCTGATGTCGTTGATCGACACACCCAGATCGCCTGCGCGCTGCTGATTCACGTCGATCCGCATCTGCGGCTTGGTTTCCTTATAGTCGGAATCGAGGTTGATGAGGCCAGGGTTCGAAGCCGCCGCCGCCATGATCCGGTCGCGCGCGGCGGCCAGCCCTTCATAGGTGGCGCCTGCGATGACAAGGTTGACCGGCAGGCCGCGTCCCCGCCCAAGGCCGGATCGGGCGGCGGCGTTGCCGCGCACGCCTGGCTGCTGGGCAATCACCTTGTTGATGGCGTCGGCGACCTGCGCGGTGGTGAGGTGACGGTCCTCCCACGGACGAAGAAAGGCGATGACATTACCGCTGTTGAAATCGTCGCTGCCCCCGAAACCGGCGGGCGCGCGGAGAAGCAATTGCTGGAGCGCGCCGTCCTTCACCAGCGGCGTCAGATCCTTTTCGATCCGATCCATATAGACGGTCATCCGGTCAAAGCCGGTGCCTTCGGCAGCCATCACCTGTCCCTGGACGACGCCAGTGTCCTCTTCCGGGGCCAGTTCATTGGGCAAGAGGGTGAAAGCCGCGCCCGAAAGCGCCAGGAACAGGGCCACGCCCAGCAGGAGAAGCAGCGGCTTGCCCAACACCCTGTCCAGCCACCGGGCATAGCCCGCCTCCAGCCGCTGGAAACGGGCGTCGATCCAGCGCGCCAGCCGACCGCGCTCGGCCGTCTTGAGCAGCTTGGAGCAGAGCATGGGCGCAAGGCTGAGCGATATGAAGCCGGAAAAGGCGATGGCCGCGACCATGGCGATGGCAAGTTCGCGGAACAGCAGGCCCGTCTGTCCGGCGAGGAACATGACCGGCACGAACACCGCGCAGACCACCAGTGTGGTGGAGATGATGGCGAAACCCACCTGCCGCGTGCCGAGATAGGCCGCGACCAGCGGATCGTCGCCCTGTTCGATGCGGTGATAGACATTCTCCAGCACGACGATGGCGTCGTCCACGACAAGGCCAATGGCGAGCACGAAGGCGAGCAGCGTCAGCAGGTTGATCGACAGGCCGCACAGCCACATGACCGCGCAGGTCGCGAGCAGGCAGATCGGCACCGTCACGGCAGGCACAAGCGTGGCGCGCACCGATCCCAGAAACAGGAAAATGACCAGCACGACCAGCAACGCCGCCTCGATCAGCGTGTCATAGACATTTTCGATCGCGCGGCTGATGAACAGGGATTCGTCGGACCCGATGGCGATACGCATCCCCTGCGGCACGGTCGGTTCCAGTTCCTTGATGAGCGCCTTCGCCCTTTCCGCGACCTCCAGCGTGTTCGCCCCGGACTGGCGGACGATACCCAGGCCCACAGCATTGCCGCCATTGGAACGGAACATGTTATAGGGGTCTTCCGCGCCCGTTTCGATCCGGGCCACGTCGCCCAGCTTCACCTGATAGCCATCATCGCCGCGCCCTACGACAAGCTGCGCGAACTGGGCGGGCGTGACGAAGGGCCGCTCGACGCGCAGGGTCTGGTTCTGGTCCTTCGATTCGAAACGGCCCGCGGGCAGTTCCACATTCTGCGCCCGCAGCGCAGCTTCCACATCGGCGGGGGTCAGGCCGAAAGCGGCCAGCTTTTCCGCGTTGAACCAGATACGGGTGGACGGACGCGCTTCCCCGCTGATGAACACGCGGGCGACGCCGTCAATGGCGGAAAAACGGTCGGAAATATTGCGGTCGACATAGTCGCTGATCTGGATGCTATTCCAGCCGGGGCGCGCAAAGGTGAGATAGAGAATGGGCCGGGAATCCGCATCCACCTTGCGGATTTCGGGAGCCAGCGCATCTTCGGGCAAATCCTCCACCGCCGCGCTCACGCGATCGCGCACGTCGTTGGCGGCGGAATCGATGTCGCGGGACGGGCTGAACTCGATATTGATGTCCGACCGTCCGTCCTGCGAAGTGGAGGTGATGGTCTGGATGCCCTGCACGCCTGCGATGGAATCTTCCAGAAGCTGCGTGATGCGGTTTTCCACGACGGAGGCCGCCGCACCGGTATAGGTGGTTTCGACCGACACGATCGGCGGGTCCGTGTCGGGATATTCGCGCACCGACAGGCTGAGATAGCCGACCAGCCCGACAATGCAGAGCAACACCGCGACCACCGCGGCAAAGACCGGGCGGCGGACGGAAAGGTCGGAAAGCTGCACCGCCCGTCCCGTCAGCGCGCCGGGGCGGCGGTGGGGGCTTTTGCGCCCTCCATCCGCACGGGGACGCCATCGGTCAGCTTGACGACGCCATCCGTCACCACGACCTGTCCCGCCTTTACGCCATCCAATATTTCAACGAGGCCGTTCTGACGCAGACCGGTGCGGACATCGGTGCGCTTCACCTTGCCATCCTGCACGATGAAGATCGACCGCTGCTCGCCATCGCCCACCACCGCGAGTTCCGGCACGGCGAGCGACTGGTGCTGGCGCGCGATGACGCTGACGGTCATCAACATCCCCGGTTTCAGCGCACGGTCGGGATTGGGCAGGATCGCCCGGACTTTCACCGCGCGGGTGGCGGGATCGACCACGGGATCGATGGTGGCGATGGCGCCGCTGAAGGGCCGGTCGGGCCATGCGGCCGACACCGCCTTGATCGCCTGCCCCTGCCGGATCAGGGAGAGCTGGGTTTCAGGTACGGTGAAGTCGAGCTTGATCCGCGAAATATCGCTGACCGTCGCGATGGGCGTGCCCGCTGATATAATCGCGCCGACCGAGACGGTCCGCAGGCTGGCCCAGCCCGAAAAGGGCGCGCGGATGACCCGGTCGCCGATCGACGCCTTGGCCAGTTGGGCATTGGCCAGCGCGGCGTTGGCGGCGGCGACCTGCTGATCGAAGGTCGCGGTGGTGGCGAAGCCCCGCGCCTTGAGCGCCTTGATCCGATCAAGTTGCTGACGCGCTTCCAGCGCCTGCGCCTGCGCGGCGGCGAGTTGCGCCTGTTCCTGCCCCTGGGCCAGCGTGGCGATGACCTGCCCCTGCTTCACGAAGCCGCCGTCGGAGAAGTTCAGCGCCGTGATGCGCTGCGTCACCGGGGCGGACAGCACCACCTGTTCATTGGCGAGCGCGGTGCCGACCGCCGCCACATCATCGGAAAAAGTGGCGCTGCCGATGGGCGCGGCTTCGACCAGCGCGGCGGGTCGCGGCTTTGCCTCCTGCTTCTTGCCGCAGCCGGTCAAGCCAAGGGAAAGGCACAGGAACAGAGCTACGGGAAAACGCATGGAAAGGGAGCTAGCGGCCCTTGAGACGCGACACAACAGATGCTTTTGTCGCAAAATGTAACAGCCGGTCACAGCCCGTCTTTGCGGGCATGGAGCAGGAACTCCACATTGCCCTGCGGGCCGGTGATGGGGCTGGGTGTGATGCCTTCGACCCGCCAGCCCTGCATCTCCACCCAGGCGCGCACTTCCGCGCACACGCGGTCATGCACGGCGGAATCGCGGACGACGCCGCCCTTGCCCACTTCTTCCCGCCCCGCCTCGAACTGCGGCTTGATGAGGGCGACCAGCATCGCGCCGGAAGACGCGAAAGTCATGGGCCTTTCCAAAACCTTGGCAAGCGAAATGAAGCTGGCGTCGCAAACGATGATCTGGACGGGTTCAGGGATGTGGCTGGCGGTCAGGATGCGGGCGCTGGTTTGTTCATGCACGATGACGCGCGGGTCGGAACGCAGCTTCCACGCAAGCTGGTTGGTGCCGCTGTCCACCGCATAGACCCGCGCCGCGCCCTTCGTCAGCAGCACGTCGGTGAAGCCGCCGGTCGAACTGCCCACGTCGATGGCCACAAGGCCGGTCACGTCGATGGCGAAATGGTCGAGAGCGTGGGCCAGCTTGATCCCGCCGCGCGACACCCATGGATGGTCGCGGCCGCGCACGTCGAGGGAGGCATCGGGCGCGACCTGCTGCCCGGCTTTCTCGACCTTCCTGTCATTGAGGAACACATGGCCCGCCAGGATGAGCGCCTGCGCGCGGGCGCGGCTTTCGGCCAGGCCCCGGTCGACGAGAAGCTGGTCGGCGCGCACCTTCGCCATCAGGGCACCAAAGCGGTCAGGGTGGAGACGGTGAGGATCTGCGGCAGCGCCCTCCCCTCACCGCCTGGCGCATACCAGAGGTAGAGCGGCACGCCCGACCGCCCCTGCCCTTCGAGGAAGCGGGTGATGGCGGGATCGGCATTAGTCCAGTCGCCGACCATGACGGTGACGCCTGCCTTGTCGAACGCGGCGCGGGTTTCGGCGCGGTCGATGGCGGCGGCTTCGTTCGCCTTGCAGGTAAGGCACCAGTCAGCGGTGAAGTAGAGAAATACGGGCTTGCCCGCCGCGCGCAGGCTGGCGAGACGCGCTTCGTCGAAGGGAATGGCTCCGGATGCTTGTGCGGAAGCAGCGGCGGGCGCTTGCTTCGGAAGCAGGACGGCACCGACAACCAGCAGGGCCAGCGCGCCCAGCAAGACGAACAGGCCCCCGCTTTTTCCCCTGCCCTGCCGCCCGCCCAGCCACCAAAGCAGCAGCGCCAGCAGCAGCGCCGCGCCGAGCCCCAGCGTCATCGCCGCGACGCCTCTCTGCTGGCCCAGTAGCCACGCAAGGCCAAGTGCGGTCAGGAACATGGGGATGGAAAAAATGCGTTGCAGCCGCTCCATCCATGGCCCCGGCCGCGGCAAGCGGCTTCGCAAGGCGGGCAGATAGGCCAGCAACAGGAAGGGCAACGCAAGGCCAAGGCCAAGCCCCGCGAAAATGGCGAGCGAGGCCGCCAGCGGCAGCACCAGCGCCGCGCCCATGGCCGCGCCCATGAAAGGCCCGGTGCACGGCGTCGCGACAAAGGCGACCAGCGCGCCGGTCCAGAAACTGCCGATCATGCCACCCTTTGCGGCCAGACGCTCGCCACCGCCAAAAGCCCTCAGCTCGAACAGGCCCGCAAGGTTGAAGGCGATGGCCGTCACCAGCAGCAGCAGCAGCAGGATGATGCGCGGGTCCTGCAACTGAAAGGCCCATCCCACAGCCGCGCCCGCCGCCCTCAGCGCCAGCAACGCGCCGCCCAGCGCCAGACAGGCGACAATGACGCCCGCCGCATAGGCGATGGCTTCGCGGCGCACTTCCCGTTCCTGCCCCCCCGCGCGGGCAAGGCTGAGCGCCTTGAGCCCCAGGATCGGAAAGACGCAAGGCATGACATTGAGCAACAGGCCGCCCAGCACTGCTCCAGCCAGCGCGATCAGGATGGTCTGCGCCGCACCTCCCCCCGGCGCGGCCACCGGCCCGGCCACGGCGGCGACGAGGAAGCCAACATGATCGCCAGTCCGCAGCACGCCCTGCGCCCTGCCGCCCTTGAAACCCTCGCCCACTTCCGTTTCGATCAGCAGGCGGTCGCCCTCGCGCCGCACCTTTTGCGGCGCGGCATAGCGGGCGAACCCTTCGGCCAGCGGGAAGAAATGCACGTCGCTCGCCTGCGCGCCCGCTGGAAAGGGGATGGCGATGCGAAGCTTGCCATCGGCCATCGCATAGCTGGCCTGCGCGCCCAGCGGCCGGGGCAGATGGGCGCGCCACTGGTCGAAGCGGGCGCCATCGGCGGGCTGGACCTGTCCACTCCCCGCCACCAGGTTCAGGCTGAGGTCCGCGCCTTCGGGCACGCAGATCTTGTCGGTGCAGGCCAGCCACTCGGCGCGCACGCGGATCGGCAGGCGCGTGCCTTCCGGCACGTCCGGTGCAATCGCCAGCGGCGCCAGAATCGCATAAGGCCCTTCATAGACATGGTTCATCAGGCCGGAGATCGTCAGCATTTCGGGCACCGGATAGCGCAGCGCGCCAATGTTCACGCCCTTGGGCAGCGTCCATTTGACCGTCATGCCAAGGCCCGCGTCACCCGGATTTTCCCAATAGCCGTGCCATCCCGCCTCTGGCGTCATGGCGAAGGCGATGGTCGTCTCCTGCCCCGGCGCGGGCGCGCCGCTTTCGGCCGACAGGCGCGCGGCGATATGCGGCGCCCCCGTCCCGAAGGCGCCCTGCGCGCAGGCGGCGGCTGGCGTCAGCAACAACGCCAGCGTCATCAAAAGGACATGAACTATCCGCATCGGGCCTCTGGTCGGGTGGCTTGGAGCGGGCTAGGTCTCTGTCCATCCGCCGTCAAGGTCGAGAAGGTCATTGCATGATGTTGAGGAAAGTCGCCGCCGCCCTGTTGCTCGTCCCGTGCGCGATGCCCGCCATCGCCCAGCCGGGCGCGGCCCCTGCCCCGCAAAGCGCGCCCGCGACGCCGCCCAAGCTGATCGTCGCCATTTCCGTCGACCAGTTTTCCGGCGATCTTTTCAACGAATATCGCCCTTATTTCGAAGCGGGTCTGAAGCGCCTGGCCGCTGACGGCATTGCATTCCCACGCGGTTATCAATCCCATGCCGCGACGGAAACATGCCCCGGCCACAGCACCATCCTGACCGGCAGCCGCCCGTCGCGCACCGGCATCATCGCCAACACATGGTTCGACCTCAATACCGGGCGCGAGGACAAGGCGGTCTATTGCGCCGAGGATGAAAGCCAGCCGGGGACGAACAGCGGCGATTATGTCGCCTCCCCCATCCATCTGCGCGTGCCGACGCTGGGCGGGCGGATGAAGGCCGCGAACCCGGCGACCCGCGTGGTGTCCGTCGCGGGGAAGGATCGCGCGGCCATCATGATGGGCGGGCCGACCGCCGATCAGGTCTGGTGGCTCAGCCCCAAAGGCTATGTGAGCTACAAGGGCGTGCCGACGCCGCCGCTGATCGCGAAGGTGAATGCGGTTTTCGCACAGAGGCTGGCGCAGCCCAGCCCCGGCTTTGAACTGCCGGCGCAATGCGCGGCAAAGGATTTCCCCGTCGGCATTGGCGCGGGGAAGAGCGTGGGCACCGGCCGCTTCGCGCGGGAGGCGGGCGATTTCAAGGTCTTTCGCGCATCGCCGGAACAGGATGCCCTGACGCTGGCATTGGCCGCGTCGGTCATCGACAATATGGACCTTGGCAGGCAGGGGCAGACCGACATCATCTCCATCGGCCTGTCCGCGACGGATTATGTGGGGCACACTTACGGCACGGAAGGCACGGAAAGCTGCATCCAGATCGATCGGCTGGATCAGGAACTGGGCGCCTTCTTCGACCGGCTGGACAAGACCGGCATCGACTATGTGGTCGTGCTGACCGCCGATCATGGCGGCCATGACCTGCCCGAGCGGCACCGGCAGAACGCCATGCCGATGGAAAGCCGCGTGGACGCGGCCTTGACGCCCAAGGCGCTGACCGCAGCGGTCGGCGCCAGGACGGGACTGGCCGGGCGCAGGCTGATCTGGGGCGACGGGCCGATGGGCGATCTCTATTTCGACCTTTCCCTGACGCCCGGACAGCGCGCCGCCGTGCAGGCCGAAACGCTGAAGATCCTGCGCGCCCATCCCCAGGTGCAGGCGGTATTCACCAGGGCGGAGATCGCCGCCACCCCCTCTCCCTCCGGCCCGCCCGAAAGCTGGAGCCTGTTGCAGGAAGCACGGGCGAGCTTTGATCCCGAACGCTCGGGCGACCTGCTGTTGCTGCTGAAACCCCGCATCATGCCGATCATCGACCCGACCAAAGGCTATGTGGCGACCCATGGCAGTCCATGGGACACCGACCGGCGCGTGCCGATCCTGTTCTGGCGCAAGGGACTGCGGCATTTCGAACAGCCGTTGGGCGTGGAAACGGTAGACATATTGCCGACCCTCGCCGCGCTCATCAACCTGCCGGTGCCCAAGGGCGAGATAGACGGACGTTGCCTGGATCTGATCGCCGGCGAAGGAGATAGCTGCGCTGGGCATTAGTCACGCGGCCTGCAAATTCACGCGCAGTGGGGATGGCGGGTTTCGGCCATAGCCGCCACTCCACCTCCGTTCGGGCTGAGCGTGTCGAAGGGCGAACGGAGATAAAGGGAATGCCCACCTTCCACCCATAACCGCCATTCAGAGCGCCCTTTCAGGTTCACGCGGAGGCGCAGAGACGCGAAGGGCACAGGCTGATGGTCCACAACGTCTCCGCGTCTCCGCCTCAATCCTTCAGGAAAGGGGATGGGCGGACGCCGTCTTGTTGGGATGGAAGCGAACGTTCCATCCGAAGGAAGTCGACGTCCACCTTCCCACCCAAACCCCGCCATCCAGCACGGGTTTGCAATCCCATGCCTCCCCTAACTGTTCAGCGCGCGGAGGCTGATTTCGGCGCGCAGGCCGCCTTCGGGACGGTTGACAAGCAGCAGCGCCCCACCCTCGCGCTCCACCGCCTTTGCGACGATGGCCAGGCCGAGGCCAAGGCCGCGCGTGTTGCGTTGCCGCGCTTCGTCCAGCCGGGCGAAGGGTTTCAGCACCTCCTCCAGCTTGTCGCGGGGGATGCCGGGGCCGTCATCATCCACGCGAATCAGGACTTCCCCATCGCGCCGCGACAGGCTGACCCGCGCGCGCTGGCCGTAATGCAGCGCGTTTTCCACGAGATTCCCGACGGCGCGGCGCAGGGAAAGCGGCCGCGCCGCCATCTCCAGATGATCGGGGCCGTCATAATCCACATCCCTGCCCTGATCCTGAAAGGCATCGGCGATGGTCGCCAGCATGACCGCGATGTCGGTACGCTGGGTCGGCTCCGTATTCTTTTCCCCGCCCAGGAAAGCGAGCAGGGAATCGATCATCTCGCCCATTTCGGCAAGGTCACCCTCCATCGCCTCGCGCGCTTCGCCGTCCGGCACGCCTTCCAGCCGCAATTGCAAGCGGGAGAGCGGCGTGCGGAGGTCATGGCCCACCGCCGCCAGCGTCTCCGTCCGCTCGGTGATGAGGCGGTGGATGCGCTTTTGCATCGCGTTGAAGGCGCGGATCAGGTCGCGCACGTCGCTGCCGCCCCCTTCCTCCACGATCACCCCATCGCTCAGGCCAATGCGCTCGGTCGCGCGTGTCAGTTCGCGCAAGGGGGCCAGCGTGCGGCGGATCATCGCGCCCCCCACCAGCAGCAGCGCCACCACGGGAATGAGGGCCAGTCCGACCCGGCCAATGGTGAATTCCCATTTCGATCCGCTATGGTGCATCCCGAAATAAAGCCAGCTGCCGTCCGACAGCAGCAGCCCGCCATTGATTTCCGACACGCGCCCCGGCGCGGCCAGCCGCAGCCAGAGACGCGACCTTTCCAGCGACGGTTCCCAAGCGACGATCTGCCGCCGCATCCGCTCCAGTTCCGGCGCAAGCGGCGGCGGCGGCGGGGATGCGGGCGTCCAGTGAATGTCGTAGCGGTCGGTGGTCAATTGCACCGCCAGCGGACGGCGGGCCTGGGCGGGCTGCTCGTCCATCAGCTTGCGCGCGATGATGAGATGTTCTGCCAGCCGGCGCGCTTCGTCATCCTGAAGCGACAAATGGCTGGCCCGCTCGTAGATCAGCGTGCCGACCGCGAATTCCAGCACCACCGTCAGCAGCAATATCGCGAAAATCCGCCCAACCAGGCCGAGCGGCCGCTTCATCCCCGACTTCAAGCGCGGCTGACCTCTGCATTGAACATGTAACCGACGCCGCGCACGGTGGTGATGGGGGCGCCCTTGTCCTGCGTGGAAAGCTTACGGCGCAGGCGGCTGACCAGCACGTCGATGCTGCGGTCGCTGCTGTCGCCCATGCGGGTGCGTGACAATTCGATCAGCCGTTCGCGGGCAATGACACGCTGGGGGTGGCTGAGGAAAGAGCCGAGCAGGTCGAACTCCGCCCCGGTCAGGTCGACGATGCCGCCCGTGGGCGAACGCAGCTCGCGGCGGGGGAAATTGACGACCCAGCCGTCGAAGCGCGCTTCATTGTCGCGATGCTCGTCCGGGCCGCGCTCCACCCCGACGCGGCGCAATATGGCGCGGATGCGGGCGATCAGCTCGCGTGTGCCGAAGGGCTTGGGCAGATAATCGTCCGCGCCCAGTTCCAGCCCGACGATGCGGTCCGTCTCGCTGCCCTTGGCGCTGATGAAGATGATCGGCACGTCGCTCTTGCGGCGGATCTGGCGGCACAGGTCGATGCCGTTGGTGCCCGGCAGCATGACGTCGAGCACGACGAGGTCGACCGGTCCCGCGTCGAAGGCCACCCACATTTCCGGGCCGGAGGATGCCGGGCGGACCTGATAGCCATTTTCCTGCAAGGCACGGGCGGTCAGCGTGCGAAGCGGCGGATCGTCTTCCACCAGGATGATCGAAGGGGCGGTCATCGCGACTTTACACAGTGGAAATGGATCATGAGGAGGAGATAGGGCCGCGCCTGCCGACGGTCAACCAAGCGGCCGGGGCGCGCGCGGATGCCGGGCCGTCAGCAACAATTTGTCATGATGGAGACATTCGCGGTCGAGGGACGGGGCGGAGGACATCCGCCCCGTCCTCTTCGATCAGAACGCTGCCGAGAGCGAGAAGACCACACGCCCACGCGCGATGGACGAACCGTCCGCGTCCGAGAAGTTCGGGCGGATGTAATTTTCCTCGACCCGGGCGATGTCGGTATCGACATAGGCCACGCCCACCGTCAGCGGCGTGTTCGGAACAGCCACGTCCGCGCCCACCATCCAGTCGAGATATTTGCCGGTCGGGGCAAGGCTGGTGCCGTTGGGGCCCAGGCCCGAATTACCCTTGGACCAGCCCAGATGGGCCTTGAGCGTCACGGGCGTATTGGGGATCGATCCGCTAACGTCGCTCCAGACATAGAAATTGTCGTTCTTCTTGCCCGGATTGTCGGGCAGGACCGACGCCGCGCTGTTATAGACCTTGCCCAGCGCCTTCTGCTTGGGCGCATAGGCGACGCCGACGAGGGCGGAAACCGGGCCGACATCACCCGACAGCTTGATATAAGGCTCGGCGAAATCCGTGGTGTCCGCGCCGCTGGGATACATGTACCAGGTAAGGCCGACGTCCAGCGTCGCGCCGCCCAGCGGGATGGCATAGCCCGCGAACAGGTCCAGTTCCATGTTGGAGCCGCCGAACGTGCCCCATCCCGACAGGTTGGACGCCCATGTTCCGCCATAAAGGCCGCTTTCATGGGTCAGCGTGACGCCGCCCTGGACAGCCATGCCCTTGTCGGTCTGCGACACGCCGCGGAAGCGGTAATCGGAAACGAGGGCCACGCTGCCCGAAACCGTGACAGGACTGGTGGGTGCCTCCTGCGCGAAGGCGGGCGCTGCGGATATCAGCGTGAGAGCGGCACAGGCGATCTGGTATTTTTTCATGAACATTCCCCTTTACGAAAGAATGTTCCTTCCTGCGTCCGCCAGTCCGAAGATCGGTTCGCCTTCGGTACGTGCGGACAGACACAGGGCTATCCCGCCTGCCGTCCCTTACAAACCGTATTTTGTGCAAGTGCGAAAGGCTGGGCGAATAGCGTGGCCCGGGGAACACGGTTCTTTTCCGAATTGGCAACCCATGTTTCCATTTCATTGCTGTCCCATTCCACGCCAGACATGAAAAAGCCGCCGCGTCCGGGGGTGGAGGACGCGGCGGCCAGGGGGGATTCGAAACGGGAGCGGTCAGGCCGCGAGCTGGCGCAACCGTCCCGCCGCGCCGAACAGTTCGACCTCCATCCCCGCATTGCGGCGGCGGTCGATCCATTCCCGCAGCATTTCCGCGCAGGTATGGTCGATATGGCCAAGCCGTTCGACGTTGAGGATGATCACGCGGCCGGCGGGCAATGCCTCCAGTCGTGCGGACAGGCCGGGCAGACTGAAGAAACTGGCCGTGCCGTCCAGCGCGACTTCATGCTTGTTGTCCCAGCTCGTCTCGTCGATCTTGAGGCCGAGGCGGCGAACATGGGGCAGCATTTCCAGCAACGACAGGCCAATGCCGACCAGCACGCCCGTCAGCAGATCGGTCGTCACCACCGTCACCAGCGTCGCGGCCCACACCACCGCCGGAAGCGGCCCATAGCGGTGCAGCAGATGCTTCGCATGGTCTAGGCTGACGAGGCGCACGCCCGTCACCACCAATATGCCTGCCAGCGCCGCCATCGGGATTTCCCGCAGCAGCCAGGGCAGCAGCGCGACGAAGCCCAATATCCAGATGCCGTGCAGCATGGTGGACAGGCGCGTCTTGCCGCCCGCCTGCACATTGGCGGAGCTGCGGACGATCACGCCGGTCATCGGCAATGCGCCGGCAAAGCCGCAAAGCAGATTGCCCACGCCCTGCGCGCTCAGTTCGCGATTATAATTGGTGCGAACGCCGTCATGCATCCGGTCCACCGCCGCCGCCGACAGCAGCGTTTCGGCGCTGGCGATGAAGGCGATGGCGATGGCGGTCGTGATGACGGAGGGGGTCATCAGCTGGGCGAGCAGATTGCCTTCCGGCAAGGTGACTGCCGACATGATCGATTCCGGCACCACCACGCGGGCCACCGGCAGGCCCAGGAAAAAGGCCACCAGCGTCGCCAGCACCACACCGACCAGCGCCCCGGGCAACAATTTCATCGATGCGGGACGGACCTTTTCCCAACCGATCATGCCGCCAATGGTGACAAGGCCGACGGCAAAGGCCATCGCCGCATCCTGATTGGTAAGGCCGAATATCTGGCCCGGCATCGCCAGCAGATTGGCCAGACCGCTCGACAACGGCTTGTCGTCGAACAGGACGTGGAATTGCCCGACGACGATCAGCACGCCGATGCCCGCCAACATGCCATGGACCACGGCGGGCGAAATGGCGCGGAACCATCCACCGACCCTGAGCAGCCCCGCGATCACCTGAATCGCGCCCGCCAGGATCAGAATCGGTCCCAGCGCCGACAAGCCCTGTTGCTGGACGATCTCAAAGACGATGACGGCCAGACCCGCCGCTGGGCCGCTGACCTGCAGGGGCGATCCGGCCAGCAGGCCAACGACGATACCGCCAATGATCCCGGTAACCAGCCCCTTTTCAGGCGGCACGCCGGACGCGATGGCGATGCCCATGCACAAGGGCATCGCCACCAGGAAAACGACGATGGATGCGGTGAAGTCGCGGCTCAGCGTACCGCCTGAAAACGCCTTCAGCATGGCTTACTCCGCGGCCTCTGCGTAAACCGCTCCGGCGGCGAGGCGCCGGGCGTGCGGCAAGGCGACGGGCATGGGCTGGCCTTCGCGCAGCGGCACGAAACGGCCGGTCTCGCCGTCCAGGCCCAGCACCTGACCCGCATGGATGTCGACGACCCAGCCGTGCAGGGCGATCTCGCCGCGCGCGATGCCCGACGCGACCGAAGGATGCGTCCGCAGATGCGCGAGCTGGACAACGACATTCTCCAGCGTGACATTGCGGATCTTTTCCTCGTCGCTGATGTCGTCGGGATAGCTTTCGCGGCAGACCTTCTGCGCGGCATGGGAATGGCGCAGCCACGCCGCCACATTGGGCATGGATGCAAGAGGCGCTTCATTGACCAGCGCCTTCATCGCGCCGCAGTCGCTATGTCCGCACACGATGATGTCACGCACGCCCAGCGCCATCACCGCATATTCGACGGTCGAGGACACGCCGCCATTCTGCGTGGCGAAGGGCGGCACGATATTGCCCGCGTTGCGGCAAACGAACAGGTCGCCGGGGTCGGCCTGCATGATATGTTCGGGGACGATGCGGGAATCGGCGCAGGAAATCATCAGCGCCTTGGGGCTCTGCCCATCGCTGGCAAGCCGGTTATAGAGCACGCTCTGGTTCGGGAAGACATGGCTTTCGAAACTGAAGACGCGGCCGATAAGCTCGTTCATGTCGTTATCCTTCCTGTCTTTACGCCGGTCGAGGGAACGGACCGGCTTTGGAAGGAAGAATAGGGATGCCGTTTTGCTGCGGCGCAGCGCCTTTGTTAAAAACTATGTCTGGGCTTGTCAGCGCCTCTCGACGATCGCGCTGAACATATAGCCGATGCCCCGCACCGTCACGATCGGCGCCGCGCGGGTGGGGTGATTGAGCTTGCGGCGCAGGCGGCTGACCAGCACGTCCACGCTGCGGTCGGACGAAGGCGTTTCCCGCGTGCCGTTCAATTCCAGTAACCTGGCGCGGGCGACGACGGACCGCGCATTGTCCAGAAACAGGGACAGCAGGGAAAATTCCGCCGCCGTAAAGTCGACCGGCGCGCCATCGGGATCGCGCACTTCACGCCGCGCGAAATCGACCACCCAGCCCTCGAAATGCGCTTCGGTCTGATGGCGCTGGCCCAGCGCCCGCGCGCTTCTTCCGCGCCGCAGCACAGCGCGCAGGCGCGCAGCCACTTCCCGCGTCGAATAGGGCTTGGCGATGAAATCGTCCGCGCCCAGTTCCAGTCCGACCACCCGGTCGACTTCGGTGCTGTTCGCGCCCACCAGAATGATCGGCACATCGCTGCGCGCCCGCACCCCGCCGCACAGGTCCATACCATCGGCGCCGCGCAGCCCCGCGTCCAGCACCAACGCATCGACCGGCTCGGCCGTGATCGCGTCCCAAACGTCGCGCGCGGAAGATACAGGCAGCGTGCGGAATCCGCTCTGCTCCAGAAAGGCATGCAGATCCTGGCGCAATTCCATCTGCCGTTCGGCAACAAGGATCAGCGGATGGTTCATCCCGCCGCCCCATATGCCGGGCGAAGGCGCGGCACGGCGGCGTTCAGCGCCATGGCAAGAGACATGGGAGGCTTCTCCTTTCGCGGCCGGAAACGCCCGGCCGGGAGCCGGACAGCCCAAAGCTGTAACCATGCCACATGTCTGTCATATATGCCGAACGTAACAAAATATTGCTGATGGCCCGTTCATCGGCCCGTGCCGTCAGCTTCCTGGCTTGCCGCGGATTGCCCGCCCTTCCCTTCCTCCACCAGGAAGCCGCGTGACAATCCGTGGTAGAGGCGTTCCCGGCACACCAGCGCGCTGACGGCGTCGGCGATAAGGGCTGTCGCGAACAGGGGCAGCACCAGCCCCCGGCTCGCGGTGGTTTCGGTGATGATGATGACGGCGGTCAGCGGCGCGCGGACCACGCCGACGAAATAGGCGATCATGCCTAGCACCACGACCACGCTCACAGGCGCCGCAAAGAGAGGCGAGAGCAGGTTGCCGATGCCCGCGCCGACCGACAGCGAAGGCGCGAAGATGCCGCCGGGCGTGCCGCTGAGCGTCGTGGCGAACGTCGACACCAGTTTCGCCGGTCCGAACCACAGCGGCGCGCCTTCGCCTTCCACCAGGTTGCGCGTCGTTTCATAGCCCGTGCCCCAGGTCAGCCCGGTCGCCAGCCCGATCACCGCCACCAGCACGCCGCACCCCAGCGCCAGCAGCACCGGCCTTGCCCGTATCGCGACGATGGTGCGATGCGTGGACCTGCCAAAGCCGAGCACCCCGCGCGAAAAAAGCCCCCCGGCCAGCCCGCCGCAGAACGCCACCACCGGGATCACGGCCAGCGCCGCTCCAAACTCCAGCGTCTGCCGCATCGCACCGAAATAGACATAATCGCCCGCAATGCCCAGGCTGACAAAGCCCGCGATCATCACCGCCGCCATCACCAGCACGGCGACGCGCTGTTCATAGGCGGCCGCCAGTTCCTCTATGGCGAAGGCCACGCCCGCCAGCGGCGTGTTGAACGCCGCCGACACGCCTGCCGCGCCCCCGGCGATATAGACGCCCGACGTGATCGGCACGCGCAGCAGCCGGTGCATGGCAATCATGATGGCGGCGCTGATCTGGACCGTAGGCCCCTCGCGCCCCACCGATCCGCCGCCGAACAACATGGCGAGCGTCAGGCCGAATTTGGCCCATGCCGTCCGCAGCGAAACGAACGGTCCCTTGCTGGAACCTTCGGGATTGTGCGCCGCCGCGATGACCTGCGGAATGCCGGAGCCGCGCGCCGCCGCGAACCAGCGACAGGTGATCCAGGCGGTGCCCGCGAATATCAGCGGCGTCAGGATCAACGGCGCATAGGGCCAATGATGCACGATCTGAAGCTGGGCGAGCTGAAGGCGGTCGCCCAGAGCCGCGAAGACGAGCGCGACCAGCCCCAGCAACACTGCGCCCAGCGCCGTGGCGATGCGGCGGCGGGCCACCGGCACCAGCCTGCCTGCGGACCGGGGCAACAGCCGGTCGATCTGGGATCGCAATTTCATGGCATGATCGGGCTGTGGGTTTCGAATCCGGGCATGGCGTCTATTGGACCGGCAACCGCAGCGGTTCCAGTCCAAAAGCCGATATCTCATGCCCGGTCCGCGCCGTCGCCTCCTTGCCCCATGAGGACGGACCTGCCGGCCTCAAGCATGCGCCGGGATCATGAAGCGCGGCGCGGACAGGTCGGAACCAGCCGGCCGTTGAAAGAGCCGCAGCCCGAACTCAGGCATGATGGCGATCAGATGGTCGAATATATCGGCCTGTATGCCCTCATATTCTCCCCATGCCGTAGTGTTGGCAAAGGCGTATATCTGCAACGGCAGGCCATTTTCGCTGGGGGCAAGCTGGCGCACCAGCAACGTCTTGTCGCCGTCGATATCAGACCGGGATTGCAGATAGGCCAGCACATAGGCGCGAAAGGTGCCGATATTGGTCAGGCGCCTGCCATTGACACTTTCCCCCGCCGCCTTCTGCGCGTTCCACTGCTCGATATCCTGGCGCTTGGTCGCCAGATAGTTGCGGAGCAGCGCAAAGCGGGACATGCCGTCCAGTTCCTCCGCCTGCAGGAAGCGCACGCTGTTCTGGTCGATCATCACCGACCGCATCATCCGGCGCCCGCCCGATTCCGCCATGCCGCGCCAGTTGCGAAAGCTCTCCGAAATAAGGCGGTGGGTGGGGACGGTGGTGATCGTCTTATCGAAATTCTGGATCTTCACCGTGTGGAGCGCGATGTCGATGACATCGCCGTCCACGTTGAACTGCGGCATTTCTATCCAGTCGCCCACGCGCACCATGTCGTTCGACCCGATCTGCACCGACGCGACCAGCGACAGGATCGTGTCCTTGAACACCAGCATCAGCACCGCCGCCATCGCGCCAAGGCCCGACAGCAGCAGCAAGGGCGACTCGTCCATCAGCACCGCGATGACAAGGATCGCGCTTGCGGCGTAGATCAGCAACTTGCCAAGCTGAACATAACCCTTGATCGGCCGGTTGGCCGCATAGGGGCGACGCTGGTAAAGATCGTTCAGCACGGTGAGAAGCCCGCTCAGCGCGATGGCGATCGTCAGGATCATGAACGCCGCGCAAAAGCTGCGGACGAAAACGATCGCTCCCGCGGGCATATGCGGCACCGCGCCGACGCCGTTCTGGATGACCAGCGCCGGAACGATGTTCGACAGGCGGGCGACGATTGCGCCGATTTGCGACGCCTCGACCCGGAAAGGCAGATGATCGAGCAGGCGCATCAACAGCTTGAGCACGATGCGCTTGGCCACCCAGTTGGCGATCCACGCCACCAGCCCCAGCAGCAGCAGCGCGACGCCGCTCTGCATCCATGGCTCGCTGACATATTTTTGCGTCAGCGTCCCGACATTTTCGCTGGAAACCGACAGGTGGCGCATCAAGCTCGCTTCTCCTTGCTGAAAGGGTCGTCATACAGGGACTGGCCCGCCGTCTCCGGCATGAAGCGCAGCGCGACCAGGCCCACGGCGCAGGCCAGCATCATATAGTATGCAGGCATCAGTTCATTGCCCGTAAGGCCGATAAGCCCGCTGCCGATCACCGGCGCGGTTCCGCCAAAGATAGACGTGGACACATTATAGGCGACGGCAAAGCCCGCGAAGCGCACATGCGTCGGGAACAGCGCCGGAAAGGTCGCCGATATGGTCGCAAGCTGCGGCACATAGAGCAGGCCCAGCAGGACAAAGCCGATGATCGCGCCCGCCAGCCCCGTCGCCATCAGCATATAGAGCGGCGCCGCCCCGATGAGCAGCCCGATCAGCGACACGCGCCACATCGGCCGCCGCCCGACCTTGTCGGACAAACGGCCGGCGAAGGGCAGGAAGACCATCATCAGCACCATGCCGATGATCGGCACGATCAGCGCCTCGTCCGGCGACAGGCCGATGCGCCGTTGGAGATAGGTCGGCATGTAGCTCAGCAGCGTATAGTTGACGACGTTGAGCGCGACGACCAGCCCACCGACCACCAGCATCGGCTGCCAGTGCCGCCGCATCAGCACGGACAGGCCGGGCGATGCCTGCCCGCTGTCATGCAGGCTGGCCGCCGCGCGGAAAACCGGCGTGTCTTCCATTTTCGATCGCAGGTACATGCCGATCAGCCCCATGGGCGCGGCGACCAGGAACGGGACGCGCCAGCCCCAATCGTGCATCGCCTGCTCGCCCAGCAGCAAGGAAAAGCCCAGCATCAGCGAAGCGCCCAGCGAAAATCCCGCCAGCGTCCCGAACTCCAGGAAACTGCCATAATAGCCGCGCCGGTCGTCGGGCGCATATTCGGCCATGAAGGTCGCCGCGCCGCCATATTCGCCGCCGGTCGAAAAGCCCTGCACCATGCGAAGCAGGATCAGCAGTGTCGGCGCCCAGAAGCCGATGGTGGCATGGCCGGGGATCAGGCCGACGCACAGCGTCGCCGCCGACATCAGCAATATGGTGAGCGCCAGCACCGACTTGCGCCCCAGCCGGTCGCCCAGCGGTCCCCAGAACAGCCCGCCCAGCGGCCGTATCAGAAAGGAAATGGCAAAGGTGGCCAGCGCGAACAGCACCGCTTCGTCTGTGTCGCCCGGGAACAGGGCGGCGGAAATATAGGTCACGCCATAGGCATAGATGCCATAGTCGAACCATTCGGTCGCATTGCCCATGGCCGATGCGGCGATGGCGCGGCGCAAGGTGGCATCCTTTGCCGAAGACGGCGGGGCTGGCGATGCGGGTGCGGGCGAAATCGCGCTCATGTCGTCTGTCCTTGGGTCGCGCCCTCATCGGGCGTGTTCGGATCGAGCAGGGACGCCATGGGCGTGGTGCGCGGGACGATCTGAAACTCCTGCTGCTCGCGGCCCGGCACGGGATCGGACGCCCTCTGCCGCCACAAGCCGAAGATCAGCGCGAGCACGGCGCAAATGGCGATGAACAGGAACAGCCCGCCGGTCCCTGCCGCCGTCATGAAACTCGCCGCGCAGACCGGGCCGAGCGCCGCGCCAATGGAATAAAGCAGCACCAGCCGCCCGCTGGCCGCCACGCGCTCCGTTTCCAGCAGCCGGTCGTTGCAATGCGCGACGCACAGCGGATAAAGCGCGAAGCTGAGCCCCCCGAACAGCGCGCCCAGCGCCAGCAGCCCCACCCCGCCCGAACCGCGCAGCGCCAGCGCCAGGCTGACCAGCGCGGTCGCGGCAAAGCTCAGGATGATGACCCGCCGCCGGTCGTAGCGATCCGACAGCCGCCCGAGCGGCCATTGCAACGCCACGCCGCCCAGGATCACGATCATCATGAACCGCGCCGTTTCCGGCAGGTCCAGCCCCAGCCGCCGGACATGCACCGCCGCCAGCCCGTAAAAGGCGCCCAGCATCAACCCCGTCGCCACCGCGCCCATCGTGCCCAACGGCGTGGCGGCTAGCAGTGACCGGATCGAAAGGGCGCTGGCTTCCGCGGGCGCGGGCGCGGAACTGCGCGTCAGACACAGCGGAATGATGGCGAGCGAAATGAGGATGGAGGCAAGCTGGAAGGGAATGGAGGGCAATGCCCCGCTCGCGCCCAGCAACAACTGGCCTATCGCCTGCCCCGAATAGAGCGCGACCATATAGGCCGCCAGCACGCTGCCCCGCATCTCCGGCTCGGCCCGGTCGTTGAGCCAGCTTTCGAGGCAGACGAACACCCCCGCGACGCAGATCCCGTCGATCAGCCGCAAGACCATCCAGAACAGCGGATGGTGCAGCAGCACATAGGCCAATGTGCTGGCCGACAGCAAAGCGACGAAGGCGGCGAAGGCCCGGATATGCCCCACCCGCCGCACGATCCCCCCGGCCCGCAGCGCACCGATCATCAGCCCGCCGAAATAGGCGGTGGCGACGATGCCGATGGTGATCGTTCCGCTCCCCTCGCGCTCCAGCCGCAGGCTGATGAGCGTCGCCAGGAAACCGCTCCCCGCCATCAGCATGAAGATGGACAGCAGCAGGCTTTGGACAGGTTTAATGGCTGCAAGCATGATGTCGTGCGCGATTCCGGCCGATCAGGCCGCGCGCTGGCCCTCCGCTATCGCCTCGTTCTCGTCCTCTTCCTCCACCAGCGCCCGGTGCAACGCGCGGACGGCCGCATCATATTGCGCGACGTCGATGATGAACTGCACGTCGACATTGCGGATCTGGTGCTGCATCGCGATGACACCGATCCCCTGCGCGGCCAGCGCGCACAGCGCGTCCGCCACCAGCGAGGGCCGGGCGATGTCGCTGCCGATCACCGACACCATCGCGACCGGCTGGGCCGATATGGCAGCGTCGGGATAGCGCCGCTGCAAATCCTCGATCACCCGATTCACCGTTCCGGCGTCGGTCGACAGATAATGGGTAATGGTGTTGGCGTTGGACGATTTGCTGACGATCCATGCGCGATGGCGCGTCAACGTTTCCAATATGGCGGCGTCATAGCCCTTCACGCCCACCATGTCCTGCTCAAAAAATTGCAGCGCCTGGGCGTGGCGGATGCCGGTGACGATCTCCACGCGCGGCGTGTCGGAAACATAGTCGCCGCAGATCAGCGTGCCGCCATCTTCCCGGTCGAACGTGTTGCGAACGCGCAGCGGAATATCCGTCTGGCGCAGCCCCCGCCCCGCGCCGGGATGGATCGCCTCCATCCCCAGATTGGCGAGCTGGTCGGCCACATCGTAATTGGTGCGCCCGATCTTGCGCGCCTTGTCGGTGCCGACCAGCCTGGGATCGGCGCTCGACAGGTGAAATTCCTTGTGGATGATCGCCTCGCGCGCGCCGGTCAGCACGGCGATGCGGGAAAAGGTCATTTCCGAATAGCCGCGCGCATAACGCCGCACCATGCCCTCGCTGCACCCGGCATAGCCGGTGACGATGGGCAGGGTCGTGGACAGGTCGATGGGTTCGAACGCCTCGACGATGCGCTCGTCCAATGCACGCATGTCCTGCTGGTCCCACAGCGTCAGGTCGACGAAGCGCGCATGGACGCCCGCGTCGCGCAGCAGCAGCGCCGTGCTGTGCGCGCTGTGCGCCTCGCCCAGTCCGGCGAGCATCTCGCGCACCGTCATCAGCTGTTCCTTCACACAGAAACGGCCGTGGCTGCGTAACCGCGCCAGATCCTCAAGACATGCGGCCACGCCATCGATCCGCCTGTCGACGAAAGCGTCGGCCCGGGCCAGGCTTTCGGAAGGGACGAACATCTCCGCGTTGCGCGCCCGCATGGCCGCCCGCACATCTTTCATCGCCTCGCGCCAGCCATCCGCGCCGTCGTCCGCGACGAAACGCGCATAGACGCCCGGCTCGCCGCTCTTCTTGTGCTCCAGCAACAGGTCGGTCATCCCGGCATAGGCCGACACGACGAAGATGCGGTTGTAGAGATCGGCGTCCTTGCGCCCCGCGATCAGCACATTGTCGAACAGGATCGCGGTGGCGGCCATGGACGTGCCGCCGATCTTCTCGACGCTGTGGTGGCCCGTCATGCCGGCGCCTCTTCCAGCAGGAGGCCGGATATCGGCGCAATCGCCCGCGGTTCGCCGCGCGTGGCGACGAATTCGGGGCGCGGCCTTTCGACGCCAAAGGGCGCTGCCAGCCGGTTGCTGACCGCATTATAGACAAGGAAGGCGTTGGCGCGGGGGAAAGGCGTGATGTTGCCGTTCGACCCATGCATGACGTTGCAGTCGAAGATCACGACCGATCCCGGTTTGCCGGTCGGCGCGACAATGCCATGCCTGTGCGCCAGTTCGGCCAGGCTGTCCTCGTCCGGCACGCCATATTCCTGCTTCTTGAGGGAAGTGCGATAATGGTCCTCGGGCGTTGCGCCCACGCATGTCAGGAAAGCGCGATGCGATCCGGGGATCAGCATCAGTGGCCCGTTATGCGGCGTATTTTCCGCCAGCAGGACCGACATGGACAGCGCCCGCATCCGGGGCATCCCATCCTCCACATGCCATGTCTCGAAATCGCTGTGCCAGTAGAATTCCCGGCCCTGAAAGCCCGGCTTGTAGTTCAGCCGCGACTGGTGAATGTAAACCTCGTCGCCCAGCAGGAAGCGTGCGACGCCAGCCAGCCGTTCATCGGCGGCCAGCCGCGCCAGCACGCGGCTCTGCGCGTGGATCGCGAAGATGGACCGCACTTCCCGGCTGCCCGGCTCGGTGATGACGGTTTCGGCCTCCAGCGCGGCGGGATCGGCCAGCAGCTTGCCAGCCTCGGCCTGAAGAAACGCGACTTCCTCATCGGAGAACATGTCCTCCAGCACCAGATAGCCGTCACGTTCGAACTGTTCGGCCTGCTGGGCGCCGATGGGCGCGGCTTCGTTCCATTCGCTGTGAACGACGGGGTCGAGACGCGGCGAGAATTCCGCCATGGCTGCATGGCGGGATGGGTAGATGTCTTTCAAGGGACTTCCCCCTTTCCTGTAATCTTCAATGGGTAAGTTCGCCCTCGCGAACCATGTCTGCTTCGGCGGGATAGGCGCCGCTTTCGTCATGCACTTCCTGACCGGTGACCGGCGGATTGAACACGCAGACGCACAATATGTCGGTGGTGGGCCGCACCACATGCTTGTCATGGGCGTTGAGCGCATACATGACGCCCGATGCGAGCTGGTGGGTGATGCCGGAACCCAGATCCTCGATCGTGCCGGTGCCCTTCAGCACCAGCACGGCTTCCAGATGGTTCTGGTAGTGCATGTGCAATTCCTCGCCCGCGTACATGGTCGTAACGTGGAAGGAAAAGCCCATATTGTCGTCCTTCAACAGCAGGCGGGCGCTTTCCCACTGCTTTGACTGGACATTGCGGTCCGACTTGCGGATGGCTTGGAGTTTGCGGACGATCATGGATCTTGTCTCCTTTTATTCCGCGGCGACGCCATAGGGCGTGGCCAGCGTTTCACGGATGCTGCTTTCCAGAATGTCGAGCCCCGCCGACAGCAGCGCGTCGTCGATGACGAGCGGGGCGAGCACCTTGACCACCTCGTCATGGGCGCCGCTCGTTTCGATGATGAGGCCGCGTTCGAAACAGGTGGCGGTGACGGTCCCGGCGATTTCGCCCGATCCCAGGTCGATGCCGCGCATCATGCCCCGGCCGCGCGTCGACAGGCCATGTTCGGCCGCCATCGCGTCCAGCCGCCGTTCCAGCATCCCGCTTCTGCGGGCGACGTCCTGCTGGAACTGCCCATCGCTCCAGAAATGGCGCAACGCTGCGGCTGCGGTGACAAAGGCGTGGTTATTGCCCCGGAAGGTGCCGTTATGCTCGCCGGGCGACCATTGATCCAGTTCGGGCCGGAACAGTGTCAGCGCAAAGGGCAGGCCCATGCCCGAAAGCGACTTCGCCATGGTGACGATGTCGGGGACGAAGCCCATGTCTTCGAAGCTGAAAAAGCCGCCGGTGCGGCCGCAGCCCGCCTGAATGTCGTCGACGATCATCAGCGCGCCGTGGCGGCGCGCGATGGCGGCGATGCGCCGCAGCCATGGGGCGGACGCGACGTTCAGCCCGCCTTCGCCCTGCACCGTTTCCACCAGGATCGCGGCGGGCGCATCCAGGCCGCTTGACGGGTCGGCCAGGCGCCGTTCCAGCAGTTCGGCCGTGTCCACGTCTGGGCCGTGATAGCCGTCATAGGGTTCATGGGCGACATGGAATAGCGGCACGCCCGCGCCGCCGCGCTTCGCGGCATTGCCGGTGCAGGCCAGCGCCCCCAACGTCATGCCGTGGAAACCGTTGGTGAAGGCGATCACCAATTCGCGGCCCGTCACCTTGCGCGCCAGCTTGATCGCCGCTTCGACCGCATTGGTGCCGGTCGGCCCGGTGAACATCGCCCGGTAATTCAGCCCTCGCGGCCTGAGGATCACCGTCTCCAGCGTGTCGAGAAAGGCCTCCTTGGCGTCGGTGTGCAGGTCAAGGCCATGGGTAATGCCGTTGGCGGCGATATAATCCATCAGCGCGCTTTTCAGAACCGGATGGTTATGGCCGTAATTCAGCGTCGAACAGCCCGACAGGAAATCGAGATACCGGCCGCCCTGATTGTCGTGCATCCAGACATCTTCCGCCTTGTTGAACTGGCGCGGCATCGACCGCGCATAGCTGCGTACGGCCGATTCCCGGCGTTCATAGATGGCTGTGTCCGGTTTGCGTGTGGTGGGCTGCGGAAGGGTGGTGCTCATGTCGCCAATTCTCCTTGATGGGGTATGTCGCGGATCAGCGCGGCAATGGGCCGATGCGGGCCTGCCATTCGGTGGCATGGGCACCGGCGAAATGGGTGTCGCGCTCGAACAGCGCGCTCTTGGTCAGGGACGCGTTCCATCGCCGCGCCAGCCCTTCGAACAGGGCCCAGGACGCGTGATTGTCATCCGTCACCGTGGTGATGAGGTGCGTGACGCCTGCCGCCGCCGGACGCTCCAGCAGCGCCTCGATCATGCGTCCGGCCAGCCTGTGCCCCCGCGCGGCGGGCGAAACGGCGACCTGCCACACGAAGAAGCTCTCCGGCTCGGACGGCGGGCGATAGCCCGAAACCCATCCCGCGACCTCGCCGCGATGCTCCGCAACGACGCAGCTTTCCGCGAAATGCGTGCATTGCAGCAGGTTGCAATAAGCCGAATTGGCGTCCAGCGGCGGGCACCGCGCGATCAGGCTGGTGATCGAAGGCCCATCGCTCCCCATGGGCGGGCGCAACTGAAACTCTGGTTGCACGCTCGGCGCAGGGCGCGCGAACTTCCGTGGCGGCGCCAGGGCCGCGTCGGATTCCGGATCAACGATTATTCACCTCCCGAAGTATATTCTTTGGAACCTGCATGGTCCCGGTGTGACTTCGGCGCCATATATGGCTGTTTGGACTCGGTTTTCAACCCTTATGGCTTTCAAGCAGTCCTTCGGTCAATGAAACATGTGCAAAACTCCTTCACCCTATGAAGGATTCCGCGTGACGAAAAATCCCCAACCCTTCTATAATTCCTTCATGAATTCAGAGATCGCCTCCCTGACGCTGCGCGCCCTGCGCCGCGTGCTCCGCGCCACCGAAATCGGCAGCCGCCGCCTCGCCAGCATGACCGGCCTCACCCCGTCGCAATGGCTCGTCCTGCGCGAAATCGACTCCCGCGATTCGGCCACCCCCGGAACGATCGCAACGGCCCTTCAATTCAGTCAGGCGACCATTACGGCGATCGTCGACCGGCTACAGGAACTCGGACTGGTGCAACGCCAGCGCAGCGAAAGGGACAAGCGCCAGTTCATTCTGTCAGCCCAGCCCGCTGGCAAAGCCGCGCTCACCGACGCTCCGGACCTCTTGCAGACTACCTTCACCGATCGCTTTGCGGGTCTGCCGCCATGGGAACAGGCCATGATCCTGGCCGCCGTCGAGCGCCTGGCGACGCTCATGGACGCGCAGCATATCGACGCCGCTCCCCTGCTGGACAGCGGCCTCATCGATCGATCGGAACCCGCCTGAGCCCGCGCCATCTGGCCCACCGGTTTAATTCGCTGCGAGTTCGACCGGCAAAATGGCAGCGATCATGGCGCGTTGAGGCGGCACTGCCCACCTCCAGCGGAGAGATCGGCTCATCCGCATTCAAGACAAAGCTGAGGAGCCCTCTGCCGAGGGCTCCCACGTCTTTAATGGAAATAGCGGACGTACATCTTGCCATTCTCGAACCGGTATGTCTCGATGCTCGGAATAACCTGCTCCGTATCGTTACGGATATTGTCCACAACGGTTGCCGCCTCGTTGCCGTTGATGAGCAGCCTGACCAGATCCGTCCGAATCTTACCTGCATATTCGGCGATCATGTCGGCCATCGCCTTTTCCCCCTCAACCTCGGGGGCCCCGACATATTGGATGGTGAATCCATTCGGCGCGATGGCACGGAACAAATCCATCATCTCGTCGATCCGGTTCTCGCTCCACAATCGATATTGGTTGGTGATGAAATTCTCGATATCCTGCTTGGATACGTCAGACATGGTTGATCTCCTTTCCAATCTTTTTCTTCGACCGCATCAACAGAGCGTCGTCCCCTACCATTGGGTATATCAGCGCGTTTCGATAGGGATGACATTGCGCGAGTGGACACCCAGCTTCACCGGCTCGAACACCGCCTGACGCCGTCGTTCGAGACGGGCCAGCAGCGTGAAGAGTGCAAGCTCTTCCTCGGCAGGAGCCTGCTGCACGTGCCGCTCGAGCGCCAGAACGGCATCGTCGATATCCGCAAAATCCACCTTCAGATAAGCGCTGATATCCGCATGGTCGCGGGCACGCAGTTCGTCTCCACAGCGATCATCCCGCTCAATCCACTCGGCCAGTTCCAGCGCCTGCTCCAGCGTATGCGTATCAATCGGCGCCGCGCCGCGCACCTGGCGGATCGTGTCGACAAGCGCAGCGATCGCTGTGCCGCTCTTGCCCGCCGAGGGCGTGATCGGCACGTCATCATGATCGGGAAACGGCGCGTGCAACAGCTTGGACAAGGCCAGCAAAATGCATTTACGCAGAGACATATCCCATGACAGATAAACGGCGTGTGGATCGCCAGGAGCCGGCTTGCCGACGGTGCCCGCGAACTGCATCGTCCCCAATGTCGAAAACAAGGCAATATAATATTGCACGATGTCGTGATCGACCGGCTCGCCCATCGCTTCTTCATAGCAGCGAAACAATTCCGGCAGCGGGCGTCCCATCGGTTCCACGCTGTCGCGCATGGCCAGCGTCGCCAGATCGACGTGTGGATCGCTCACAAGGCCAAATTCAAAGTCATAGAAGCCGGTCATCCGGCCATCCTCCACGAGGAATTGGCCGCAATCGAACTGGACGAAACTGGCCCGTGCACGATGCCTGGGATAGTTCCGCTCCAGCCAGCGGATGACGAACTCAAGCAGCGGCTCAGGCTTGCTTTTCGTGCGCTGGTAGAGCGGCATGTAGGCGCGCAAGCCGACCAGCGCTATTTCCTCCGGCGTATCGGGAGTCTCGATGCCGATTGCGGCAAACGAGTCGAGCGGCAGCTGATGCATGACCGCCAGCCCGTTCATCAGCGCGCGGCCAATTTCCCGGCGCTGATCATCGGACGTTGTCGCGGCATGCACATCGCGGGTGCCGGGCAATGAATCCATGATGATACATGGGGGATCAGCGCAATAGCCGTGGATGCGTGGCACCGGCACGCCGCCCCGATGGAGCACATTAATAATGTCCGCCTCGCGCTTCAGATCGGGAAAAATCGCCACGTCGCCAACGCGATTGCCGCGCAGGTGCAGCGGCAGGATGGTTCCGTCCATTTCCACGTCGGCAAACCATGCCGGTCGCCAGCGAGCCTGCTGTTCGAGCCGCACGATCTTGCCGCCTGTGGTTTTTTCCACGAGCGCCTTGATCCGATCCAGCCCCGTCTCGTCATATGGGTTGCCCGCAACTTCATTCGAACTCATGATCAGCTTTCTGTTTCCATGGCTTATGTTCCTTTGCGGCGTCCTGTCGGCATTGCACTCGATATTTCACGCGCAGGCGGCCACCCACCCGAAATTTTACGCCGGGGCCGCTTAAAGCATATCAATCTGGTCAACTTGCCGCAGTCAACCCAGAGGGCATTGCAGATACGCCAGCCAGCTCACAGCCCGAACCGCTCCTTATAGGGCTTGAAGATGCGCGCGAGTTCCTTGCGGTCGAGCCCATGCTGCTCGGGGGAATGGTTGAATCGCCCATGACGATCCACCTTGTTGGACGGGTGCGCCAGCCAGGCACGAATGCGTTGCTCGAAATAGGAGGTGAAGGGCAGGCCTTGCGATTCATAGACCCCGGCGAGCGCAGCGACAGGATCCTTCACCAGGTCCGCGAACCGCAGGTGGTAGATCCGCGGGTCATTCACCATAGGATTCGCCAGCACCGCCTGCACGCCAGCCTCCACCGCCTCCACCATCCTGGACGGCTCTTCGCGCCAGTTTCCCCCGCGGATCGGCTGGTAGAAGATATTGTTGATCGATATCATCGAGGCGATCTGATCTTCTATCGGGCGGTGGCACCACACGCCGATGGCATCGGGAAAAACATCGAACAGCGATGGCGCCATGTAATGATGAAGGACGCCCTTGCCGACCCAGCGGGCAGTCGGCCGCTTCCACTGATATTGCCGCATCATATTTTTCTGGAACAGATAATGGGCGTGCGGGTCCGACGGGGGCAAGGTCGGCGGCACGCTGGGCGTGTTCTGGAAGTGCAGCGGATAAACGAACCGGAAATCGAGGCAAGCGCCCCACTCATCCTCCGCCTCGGCCATCGCTCCCTTGTCGTGATAAGGATGCGCGACCAACGCCATGCGTTCGCGATCGATCACATGCTGGGTATAAGCGTCGCCTGCCCTGAACGCTTCGGCATCGGCATCGGGATCGAGCCCGGGCGGCGGTGACGGGAACAACCCGTCCATATAACGCGGGGTGCGATGACCCCAGTCCAGAGACAGCAGCTTTTGCGACAAGGTGGTGCCACCGCGCGGAAAGCCCATCACGAATATCGGTCGGGTGATCTCTTCATCCAGAATCGCGGGATAGTCCGCCCAGTCGCGGGATAGCTGAAGCCGCATCTCGACGATACGCCGCAGATCACGGAGCGATCCTTCCACGGCATCCTCGCGCGGTTTGGCGAAATCATTGAACTGCTCGACGATGGCAATATATCGCTCGCGAACAGCCGGATCGGCATGCGAGCCCAGACTCGTATCCTCTGCCACGCGATCAAAGATTGCTGCGCCGTCGAAATATCCTGAGGCTGTAAGCATGAAGTCCGTGTCTTTCCCGGCTCTCGCCGAAATGGAGGTTGAAGCGGAGAAGGCGACAAATGGCGCGGCGGCTCAATAGCCGTAAATGGCCAGCACATCGCGACTGCGCTGTGCAAGCTGAGCCTGCCTCTCCACAGGTGAAATGAAGATCGTACCGGCCGGAAGCGCGGTGAACGCATCTTGTGACCTCACGCTGGTCACCTTCGGCAGATCAACCGCCTGTTCCTGATAAAATTGGCGAAACTGCATCATGCCCAGTTCCGCCGCGTCGAGCGGGTCGAGCCAGTTGGCCCGCCTTATTCACCAAAAGTGTCCTGAAGGGTTGGCGGGAGTGGCGTAAGCCTCTGATCTGAATTAGGAACTGGGTGTCTAAGCCGAACCTGCCGCAGGGCAGAAAATGCCACGGGCCACACCCGCCATGAACGATGATATCGCAAGCTCATTTGGATTCCCAGCAGTCGGCCGCAAGAAAATCACAGCTGCGTTCGACGGTGGCCGGCTTACCTCGGATGGCGGTGTTCTACTGCTTGCACAGGCCGAGCGCGCGATGGGGATTTGCCAGCGCCTGGCGGCTTGTATTGCCGATCCGCGCGATCCAGCGCGGGTGATCCATCGCCTGGATGACATTCTGCGTGCCCGTGTGTTCGCGATTGCGTGCGGCTATGAGGATGCCGATGATCTCGATGCTCTGCGCGACGATCCAGGCTTCCGCCTGGCGCTCGGCAAGCTGCCGGAATCGGGCGCGGGGCTGGCCAGCCAACCGACGATGAGCCGGTGGGAAAATGCACCGACTACGCGCGAACTGGCCAGCATGATGGCCGCGATGATCGACATCTACTGCGCCAGCTATCCCGCCCCTCCGACAGCGGTCACGCTGGATATCGACGACACGTGCGACGTCGTGCATGGCTATCAACAGCTCTCGTTCTGGAACGGGCATCATGGGGAGCGCTGCTTCCTACCGATCCATATCTACGACACCGCGACCGGCAGGCCGGTGGCCATGCTGCTGCGCACAGGCAAGACGCCTTCTGGAAAGGAGGCGGCGGGGCACATCCGACGCCTGGTGCGTCACCTGCGCCGTAATTGGCCCGATACCCACATCACTATCCGCGGCGACGGGCACTATGGTCGACCCGAGGTCATGGCCTACTGCGATGCGGCCCGCGTCGATTACGTGTTCGGCCTGCCCACCAATTCAGCGCTGCGCGCCGATCCCGCCATTGTTGCGGTCGCCGATGCCTGCGCGGTCAAGCGCGCCCAGCGTCAGTGTCCCGTCCTGCGCAACTATGCCGAGACCCGCTATGGGGCAAAGACCTGGAAGTGCCAGCGTCGCGTCGTTGCACGGATCGAGGCCAGCACGCTGGGCATGGACATCCGCTATGTCGTCACCTCGTTGGCAACAGGATCGGCCGAGCACATCTACGACACGCTCTACTGCGCGCGTGGTCAGGCCGAGAACCTGATCAAGCGCCACAAGTCCCAGCTCGCCAGCGACCGAACCTCGTGCCGCTCGGCCAATGCCAATCAGATGCGCCTGATACTGCACACTGCCGCATACTGGCTGCTATGGCGCATCCAGCAGGCGATGCCCAGGACCGCTGCTCTGGCAAGCGCGGAGTTTACCACCTTGCGCCTGCGGCTGCTCAAGGTCGCTGCGCGCGTCGTAGAAAGTGCTAGCCGCATCCGCATTGCCTTCGCTTCCGCCTGTCCGGATGCCGACCTGTTCCGCGCCCTCGTTCTCCGGCTGAAGCCTGCGCCGACGTAGCCCATGCGGCAGCGCCGCAGAACTCCGAGCCCAGCCCTTCAACCCGAAAAGCCCATCAATCCGAATGCGGTGAAACAAACGCCAGCGATGCCGGTCGTCCGCGCAATACAGCCAGCCGCAGCAAATGCCCAGAGCGGGCCCGAAACCGAGCGTCGTGAATAAGAGAGGTTGGGTGCGCCGATATCATCCTTGGACAGGACAAAGCGATATTTGCCGTCAGCATCTTGCCGTGCCTGATGACCGTTCAGGCTCGACTGATGATAAACATAGTCGATGAGCTGAATGTAACGGTTGGCGATGCTGAAGCTCCAATAGCGACTGGTCGGCGCGTTCACCTCGATAATCAGCGCTTCATCGTCTTTCAGACTGAAGATCATATTGTGATAGACCGCAAGGGGATTACCCCCCGCATTGGCCGGAATATGCTGCATAGCGAAGCGGTTGAACTGACGATCCTGCGCCGCCAGGCTTCTATCGAACCCCGCTGTCACCCACGCTCGGACGATGAACTTGACGAAGCGGGCAGCGTGCTCAAGCTTTGCGATCAGCGCCGGTTCGTCGTTCAGCATTGGCCGTGCCGGCGTATCGGATACCCGTTCGATCCACATGCTGGACGGGCGCGCCTTGCCCCAGTCATAGAAAGTTTCGCGAACGAACAGCATCATGACATGCTGATTGGGGTCCAGCTGAATCCAGTTGCCGGGATGCGGCTCCGGACTGGCGATGATCTCGAAGCTCCCGTCCGCATCCATCTGCATGTCGTCGACGAGATAGGATTTCGTTGGCAGCTTGACGAACTCGGCATCCTCGACGATCCCGAACAGTGGCTGAACCTGAATGTCGAGAAACACGCAATCGCTGCGCTTGCCGCTGATGCGATAGGTCTGCCTGCCATCGACGAAACCCCATCGATACCCGTAGTCGGGCGATGGGAACCCCCAGTTCCAGCTCATCGGTTCATGCAGATAACGATAGAAGCGCGGATAATCGACCTGAGGCGCGATGATCCATTGATAGCTGACCGCCTGCATCTGCATCAGGAACTGGGTAGCCTGCTGCCGGACGGTCGGCAGCTCGGCATATTCGCGGGAATAGATGAATTCACGCACCACTTCGATGGCATCAAGGTAAGCGCGCCATGCGTCCCGCACGGCGGGAGACATATGGTCTGCCGCATTAACTGGCTGGTCGTTCATCGAGCACCTCGGACAGAAGGGGGCAAGCTTGTCGACCGACAGAACAGCTTGTCGCCGGCTGATGAAGAACGGATCATAGCCATCGAGCGATGCGCGCAATCAATTCCACTGGGCTTGCTCAGAAGGTCGGCGGGCGCTGGTCATGCGGGAATGCCTTCTGAAAAGCGCGAGCGATCTTGAACATCTTGGCTTCGCTGCCGGGCTTGCCAACGATCTGCAATCCGACGGGAAGCCCATCGACGAAGCCCGCCGGCACCGAAAAGGCAGGCATGGACAGCCAGTTGAAGAGCATGACGTGGCTTGTATAGACGCCCGCGAAACTGCCATGCGGATATTGCGGACTGTTGATCGTCCAGCAATCGTTCCAGTCCTCAATCTTGCGCGGGAGCAGCTGGGTCGTCGGCGTGAGCAGCACGTCATAATCCTTGAACAGGCGATTGAACCTGTCCACATTCTCGCCGCGCGATTGCAGGGATGCCCATAATTCGTCGGCCGGGGGCTGCTCGCCCATGCCGCGCCCGCCAGCGCCGAAAGCGCGGTTGATCATCATGAAGCCGTCCCAGAAGTCGTCCCATTTCTCGTCGGTGGTCTCGACCGTGGCGCCAAGCTGGTTGAAGCCGTGCGCGGCTGCGCGGATGGCGGCGATCACGCGCGGGCTTTCTTCCTGCGCGTAGAGCGAGGCGAAGCCCATATCGTCGCTCCATGCGAAGCGCATCCCCTCCACGCCGTCTTCAATGTTCGCGCTATAATTATCGGGTTCATCGTACAGGCTATAGAAATCGCGACCATCCGGACCAGCCATCGCCTGCGTGGCGATGGCGCCATCGAGCACGTCGCGGCACATCGGGCCCGTGCTCGCGGTGAGCGCCATCGCGGGCGCGGATGGATGAATCCAGGGGATGCGTCCCGGTGTAGCCACAATGCCGAACACCCCGGAATAAGCCGATGGCAGGCGTGTCGAACCGCCACCATCAGACCCCAGGCCGATCGGCACCAGACGGGCGCTCGCTGCTGCTGCGGTCCCCGAACTGGACCAGCCCGGCACGCGCGATATGTCCCACGGGTTACGCGCCTCGACATCCCAGTTGTAACTCCGCCGGGGGTCTCCGCCAGCAAGGCTCGCATCAGAGCCTGAACCCATGAGCGTATTCGTGCCGATAATCACGGCTCCCGCCGCCCGCAGCCGCTCGACCTGTACATCGTCCCGCGGGGCGGCGGGAATGTTGGACAGGGTTCCCATATCGAACGTCGGCAGACCTTCGACAAAGATGTGGCCCTTCACCGAAACGGGAATACCGTGGAGAGAGCCTAGCTGCTCCCCCACCGCGACCGCCCGCTCGGCCCGTGCGGCCTGCGCGCGCGCGCCGGCATGATCGACATGTGCGAAAGATTGAATCTTGCCGTCATGCTCTTCGATCCGCGCGAGGAAATGTTCGGTCACCTCCACCGGCGAAATCTCCCGCCTGAAGATCAGATCCCGAATCTGCCAAGCCGGCATCCATGTGATTTCGTTGAGCATTCGGTCGTCTCCTGGAGCATGTGCCACGACGCGCGGCCAGCACATATTTAACTTATGAAATTATTATTATTCCAATATTTGGAATATAATCCAGATTTATGATAATGTTATATTCAGAACTTGAATGTTGCTTCCATGGCAAGAATTCTCGGCTCCGCATATGTGTAAAGCAGGGTGCCGAAATTCGCCAACTGATTGGCATTGCCCACGATATACTTTTTGTTGGTGACGTTTCGGGCATAAGCCGCCAGCGACAGACCGGTCCCTGCGATATCCCGCCACTCGACCCTGAGGTCGAGCTTGGCATAGCCCTTGACGGTTGTCCCAGGCTGGAGAACCCCATCGATCCGATTCGCCGGATCGAAGGCCACGCCTGTCTGGTAATAGAGCGCGGCCAGCGCCGTCACCGTGCCAAGCTCATTGGACAGCGGCATATTCAACCGCGGCGTGAGGGTGAATTGGTGACGTGGCGCATTGGGAAAGCGGCTGTCACTGAGGTCCGCCGAGACGAGACCCGTGGGTGTCACGACGAAATCCGTGTAATCTTTATACTGGGTATCGAGATAGGCATATTGAAAGCTCGTCTCGAAGACTGGGCTCGGGGCGACGCTCAGTTCCAGATCGAGGCCCTTGACATTGCCGCGAGCTGCATTGGTCGTATAGGTTGCAGCCGGAACTGTCGGCAGAAGCACCAGCCTCTGTATGTTCTTGTAATCGTCGTAGAACAGATCGACGTTCGCGCGGATCTTCCACCCCCCTTCGGTGACGAAGAAGGATTTGATGCCGATCTCATAATCCGTGACCGTCTCGGGCGCATAGGATAACAGTTCCGGTGTCGAGGCGGCCGGATTGAACCCGCCAGCACGAAAACCGCGGCGGACGGCACCGTAGACGCTCACATTGGGATTGATCTTGTAAAGCGCGCTGGCATTCCAGGTCGTGGCCTTGAACGAGCCCGATGCGGCAAGGACGGGGCCAGCCGGGAAGCCGGGAACAAGCAGGCTCGTTTGCGCCTTGGACGACCGGCTATCCTTCGTCCGCCGGATACCGCCTGTCAGCGCAAGCGCATCTGTGACATCGTAGGTGACTTCCAGAAAACCCGCCCTGGTCTTCTGATCGCCCTTGTTGAAACCGGCAGCGGGCAGGAATCCCAGACCCTGAAGATATTGAACGGTCTGCGATGCCAATCGATAGGGATCTTTGAGTGTCTCGTCATAATAACCGACGACGAAGCGCAACTGGCTGAAATCGCCTCGTAGCTGAATTTCTTCGGTACGGTTCTTGGTATAACCTTTGAACGGATTTACCACGTCGAGCACCGGCAAGGTGGTGCCGTCCAGATCAAAACCGCGCGAGACATCGAATTCCCTGTAACTGAAGATGTTCTTCAGTGAGATATTTTCCGTTATATCCAGTGTGGTCGTATTGATGACCCCGTTCGATTTGAACTTGTTGAACAAAGGCTGGCTCGTGGCCAGCTTTCGGATTCCCAGCGCCTGCTGATTGGCCAGCAGGGCCGTAAATTCCGCGGCGAGCGGGTGCGAGGCACGAAAGCCCGAGAATATCTGGGCCACGCCATGCTCGTCGATCCGCGTACGCTCAACGATAGTGTAGTTTTCGAAGCCTTCGACAGGGGAAAGGATCAGGCTCGCCCGGAACGATGTCTTGTGCTCGTCATTCGCCCGCTTGCCCGATGTAAGTTCATGCACATAGCCATCGCGGCGGAGGATCTGGCCCGCCACCCGCAACATAACCTTGTCCGGCACGATCGCGCCTCCGACCGCGAATTCAAGATCGCGGCGATCATATGAGCCCAACCGCCCGGTAATGAAGCCCTCCCACTCATTGCCCGGTCTCACGGGAGAAAACAGGATCGCGCCGCCCGTCGTATTCCGGCCGAACAACGTTCCTTGGGGGCCCTTCAACACCTGAACGCTGGCAAGGTCGTAGAATTGCGTCGAAAATTCGGGAACCTCCGCGAAGTAGGGGACAACGCCTGGCGCACTTTGGCCAAGCGTCTGCCCCTGTCCGCGCAACGAGAATTGCGCGGTGGTCCCCGAACCACTTGCCTGCACGCTCAACCCCGGCGCGACGTTCGGCAGATCGAAGGCGCTGCGCACGTTGCGTTCGGTCAATTGCCGCGCATCGACGACTGTGATCGAAAGCGGGACATTCTGGAGCCGCTCGTTAACGCGCCGCGCGGTAACAACGATGTCTTCGGCCATGGCCTGGTCGATTCGGGACGATCCGGACTCACCGGCCGTGATGCGAGGCGATTCCGCAGGCGCCTGTGCATAAGCGAGGCCCACCGGCAACGCCAGGCAGGTAAATCCGGTCGCCTTGGCGATGCGAGACATTTCTTTGGCCATACGAGACATCTTACTCTCCCGATATGCTCGGTTGCCGGCCTGCACGTGGCCGGCTCCGAACGTTTATATGCGACCGACTCCGCCTCTGAGGCTCAGAGTGGGCGCGCCGCTTGGCCCGATTTCTAGCAATCGCCCAATAATAAAATAGGGGTCACTATTCGTGTCAGGAGAAACCATGGGTAGAAAAACAGGGTTCTCGGTAATTCTGACCACTATTTTATCGAACATGAACAGATAATATGGAAGGCAACCATATTAATGACTTACAAAACATCTTGGGTTGATGGAATTTCCAGATTCATGGACGGAATGCGCTCGCCCGACATCCATTGGATTTCGGCATAACTGTTGAAAAATTTGGTAGAATGAAGGGTTGTTCGCTCGATCACTTCATAATTCACGAATTTCAGCCGTGCGGCGCTTATCGACGGGATAGCGGGCAATGAACAAAAGCGGCCATCTCGACGCAACCAGCTCGGACCAGGCAAATAGGAGAATATCTTGACGACAAAGAACATCGGGGGCGCACTCGACCTCGCATCCTATGCAGTGACCGACAGCTATTTCGGCGCACCCTACATCGATCGCGACGAACACAGGTCCGAACCGCGGTCGCATCGTGTGGTCCATGGCGGATTTGCTGGCACGGACACTCGCTTCAATTTCTATTTCCAGTCGGAGGAAGGCTATCGCAGCCGCATGTTCCAGCCGATGGAAGGTGGCCACGCCGGGCATGAGAACATCTTTGGGGAAGGCCCCGTCGCGAAAATTTCCGGCGGGCTCGAAATGGCATTTCGGCTGGGCGGCTATATGGTCGAATCCAATTGCGGGCATATCGGGGACGATATCGATCCGCGCGGAGGCGAAGATCCGACGCTCTATGGCTTCCGTGCGGCGATCGAATCCGCGCGGCTCTCGCGCCATCTTGCCGAACAGATTTACGGCGCGCCGCCCGCAAACGGCTATGTCTATGGCGGCAGCGGCGGGGGCAGGCGCTCGCCGGGATGCCTCGAATATGGCGCTGGAGTCTATACGGGGGCGCTGCCTTATCACAGCGGCGGCAATATCGAACCCTGGGGGACGACATCACGCGTACGGAGCGAACAGCCCGTCCATTTCGGCCTGATGTTCAACGTCCAAAGGCTATTGGGAGACCGTATCGGCAGCGTCATCGACGCCATGGCGCCGGGCGGCTCGGGCGACCCCTGCGCGGGCCTGAATGTGCATCAGCGGGAGGAACTCACCAATCTCTACCGCCTGGGCTTTCCCCGCGGCGACGAATTCATGATCAGCCAGCCCTTCGGCCAAATCTGGCTCTGGACCTCAATCGCCGACATGCTTCTTGAGGATGATGCCGACTATTTCAGGGCGTTCTGGAGCGAGCCGGGCTATCTTGGCCATGATGAACCGCAGTTCGTCGAAAATGATGTGATTGATGTGGAGGCAACGGTCGCCCGCGTACTCACCGCGAGGGATCTGCAGGAAAATACGGAGTTCGCCGATCCAGCACTGCAGGCTCTGGCCTATCCATCGATTTTCATCGCAATGCTCAATCAGACCATGGATCTGCCGATGGCGATCCAGTTGGAAGGGGTCGGCAGCGGGTATCGGCGCGGCGCGGGCGTCTATGTCCAGACCGGCGAGGCAGCCGGCAGGCGCCTGTATGCGATGGGAGAATCGAACGACATCTTCTTCCTGGATGGCCGGGGTGAGGCGAACCTGCTCCGCGCGACCGGCGTCAAGGCCGGCGACAAGGTGCGGGTCGATAATCGACCCTTCCTTGCATTCTGCTATTATTATCGTCACCATATCAGCGACGATCCGATCTGCGATTTCCTGCGGATCGACGGAAAGCCGATCTACCCGCAGCATGCCGTGCCACTCGCCTCTCCGTTGATGGGAGTCCCCTATTGCGGGCAGTATGAGGGCAAATTGATGTGGATTCACGCGACCCACGATTCGTCGCTGTGGCCGCCCCAGGGACTGACCTACAAGCGCGCGGTCGAACAGGCGCAGGGGCTGGAGGGCGCCCAGGAGAATTTCCGCATTCGCTGGACCGAGAATGCCGAGCATACGCCCCCGATGATGGTGCCGATGCAACCCAACAGATCGGCCGCGAACTGGCTGATCACCTTTCAGGGGCTGGTCGAACAAAGCCTCAAGGATCTAATCGATTGGGTGGAGCAGGGCATCGACCCCGCCAGCACGCAATTCACCTTCTCCGACGGCAAGATCAACCTGCCGAAATCCGCCGGAGAGCGCGGCGGCATCCAGCCGGTCATCGCGGTGACCGCGAACGGGGCCGCCCGGATTGAGACGGCTGTGGGGGAAAAGATAACGCTCGAGGTGATCGCGGAGGTTCCGCCCGGCGCTGGCACGATCATCGCGCTGGAATGGGACTTTGACGGGAAGGGCACCTATCCGGTCAAGGAAGAGGTCACTGGCACCGATGCACGGATGCGGAGCATGGTCACGCACGCCTTTGACACAGCCGGAACCTATTTCCCGACGGCGCGGGTGACGTCCCATCGCGATGGCGACTGCGCTGCCGTGACGCGACGCATCGAAAATCTCGCTGCCGCCCGTGTCATAGTATCCTAGGCGCATGACGCGCGTGCAGGAAGGACGCGGCCCGATGGCGTCAAAATGGATCCTCCTCCTCGTTCTGCTGGCCATTCAGGCCATGTCGACAGGAGCCGTTGCCTATAGTTTCGGCCTGTGGGTGGATCCCGTCGCCACAGAGTTCGGCGTAGAGCGCAAGGCCGTGCTGGGGATATTGGCGGCCTTCGGCATCGCCTCATGCGCGGCGTCTGCAATATTCGGCCGCATGCTCGATCATGGCGCGCCGCGAACCTTGCTGCTGATCGGAGTGGCTGCGCTCGGGGGCGGGCTTATCCTCGCGTCCGTCGCTCCCAATCTGTGGAGCCTCTATCTGGTCTTCGCGATCATATTTCCAGCCTCGGTCGTGTTTGCCGGATCGCTGATCGCGATCAGCTTGATTACGCGCGCATTCGAGCAAAGACGCGGACTCGCCCTGGGCGTCGCATTGACCGGAGGGTCCATCGGCGGGGCGATCATCCCCAATATCTTCGCGGCGTTGCTGGCGGATCATGGATGGCGCGGCGCCAACCTGTATCTGGGCGCATTCACGATCATCGTGCTTCTGCCGGTCATTCTGTTGGTGGTGCCGGCGGGCGGCGCGGTTGCAAGAGCGCCACGCGGCACCGAAAGCTTGACGGCGCGCAGCATCTTCGGCGCCCCGCAATTCTGGCTATCCGTGTTGAGCGTTCTCGCCTTCCTGGCCGTCGCCGCAGCCATCCAGCCGAATATCGCGCCCTATGCCGCCGACCTGAACGTCGGCCTCAAGCCGGCGGCGCTCCTGATAACGACCTTCGCCTTTGCCATCATCGTTGGTCGCGTCCTGAGTGGCTATCTGTCGGACAAGGTGGCGCTGCCGACGCTTTGGATGGTTGTGGCAGTCATCCAGATGGTTGCGCTGGCATTGCTTTCGAACGAACCAGGCCTCCCACGCCTTCACATGGCTCTGGTTCTGGTTGGTTTGGGGTCCGGTGCGGTGGCGCCCATGCAGGCGGTCCTTTTCACACGCCTGTTTGGCGCGCGATCGGTGGGAAGGGTGATGGGGCTCGCCGTCCCCTTCTTCGCGGTCGTTTCCGTCACGGCGCCGCTGGCTGCATGGGTGAGGGAACGGACGGGAAGCTACGACCCGGTTTTCTACGCCGCGATCGTAATCACCCTGCTCACGATTCCCCTGATCATGATGATGGGGCGACCCAACACACGGTTGCAGACTGCGGAACCCTCGGGCTGATCAGCACGGGGGGCACCTATCATGCCGGGTGAAAGGCGGCCCTGACGAGCATCGTCAATTCGTCATGCAACCGGTCCGCGAGCAGGAGGTCTCCTTTCTTCGCGGCCTCGATATGATCAGCCAGCCCGCGCTGTACCCCCGGCATGCCTTCCATCGGGACCGCACAGACGTCGTTGGAGAGGCGGACCTGGCAGCCGGTCAGCGCCTGGGCGAAGATACGCAGGATGGGGTTGTCGATAATCTCCCAATCGAGGCGGACCCACTGGGAAAACATGTTGATTCCGCCCCATGTATGACCGCAATCGACGAGACGTTCATATTCCTTGAAATGCTCAGGCCCTGCCTTGGCCGCAACGAGAATCCGGGTCAAACGGCCCATGGCCGAACATGCCGCCCGAACATTCGCTTCGTCGATCCGCATCGATGACAACAGCGCGACGACGGCTTCAGCCGCGACTGTGGACTCTGGATCGGTCACGGATATCCCATGCGTTCGACCGCGTCTGCTCTCGACGGTTCCCTGCGATTCGAGAATACGCACCGCCTGGCGAACGACCTGGCGACTGACCCCCATGCGCTCGCCGATCTCAGCCTCGGTGCCCAGCCGCTGGAGATCATGACTATCTCCATTCCTGATCTCCTCGACGATCCGTTTCGCGACAAGGCTCGCCAGGCTCGTCTTCGGCCGGTTCGCGGGAACGCGAATATTCATCTCGTCGCTCGCCGCAGGAGCATCGGTCAGGGCAACCAGCCGAGAGAAGCGATCGAGAGAATCGTTTAGGAAATCGATGATCGGATCGCCCGGCGGTGCGGGGTCCTGAATGGCGCCAGCGGCGACAATATTTGCAAGTGGATCCTCACGGCGCGTCGTTGCCAATCCGCGCGTGAAATAACCGTTGAAGACTTCAAGCGCTGCCGGACCCCGGCGATGAAGACGGAGATAATCCGCGATAATGCGGATAACGAGCCGCGCTTCCCGGATGTGCGCCACCGTCGTTCCTGCCGCAACGAAATGCTCGTTCAGCAACTTCAACGAACGGCTGCGACACACTTCAAGAACGATCAAACCACCGCCAGGGCCTCTACGCATTCGCGCAATTCCCCGGTCCTCCAGCAGGCGGACGGCTTCCACCAGCGTCCTTCGGCCGAGTCCATAACGTTTCGCCAGTTCCGGCCGATCCGCAAATACCCGCCCGACCAACCAGCCGTTCAGTCGGATATCCCTTTCCAGCAGCCGCGCAGCCGCGATTCCGCGCTTTGTCTCCCTGTCGGACATCAAGTCCGAATAAAGTTCAGACCAATCGATCTGGACTGGCATATTAGCCATCCTCACCCTCCGCATTGCCGACCTTGCCCGACATTCTGAAGATGTCTGTCGTCGGATTGCTGGCAACAGAGTGTGTCAAGTAGATCGGAGAATCAATGGGGGAGTCTGAAAGTGTGCGAAACTCAAGCGACAGTGCGCTTTCAGTTCCAGCCAGTGTTTCGGCAATTACGCATATAGGCGCTCGCATTAAGTCACTGGATCAAGCCCTGTTCCAGCAAAGCCCAATTCCTACCGAAACCGCTTTTCAGGCCCTGCCGGTAGATTGATAATGTTGAGGAGGATTGCGTGACGCCAAGCTAAGGGCACCATAGACCGGGCCTTCATCCAGCAATTGGGTCAGCATCACTTCGCCGCTTGGCGTGACAAGTGGCGTAAATGCCTTGCGTAATACGCCGGTGATATCGACAGATTGGTCATTGCCATACAACATGCCGAAAACGATCGGTTCATAGGCCGTCACGGCCATGATCGCATATGCCAAATTATCGCTGCCCAGCGGCCGGAGCAGATTGTGCTGCACGCACGCATCAATCTGTGGTTCCAGAATCGCTATCACTTTGCCACATTGCTGCTCTGCCAGATGATCGACCAGCGTCCGGGCGGTGTCTATCTGACCTGAAATGGCGCGAACGGCGCCGCGCACGACCGGGCTGGACAGACTCCGGACCCGCGCTTCTGCAAAACTGACAAGTCTGCAAAGCGCCGATCGGTTATTGAGTCTGACTTCGGGCACCTGGGTTTGAAGCAGATGAGTCATCGCTTCCAGAAACAGCCCCTCCTTGTTCCCGAAGATGGCATAGATGGTGGTCGTGGAGCATTGCGCCGCTTGGGAAATCTCAGCAACGGTGACTTCATTGAATTTTCGAAATGCGAAAGCCCTTGCGGCGACCTCTACAGCTCGTTTGACCGAATGCACCTTCTTGTCAGACATATGTCAAAAACTCTCCTCCCCCGGCTTTTATTATCGAGATCCGCCGATTGCCAAAGCCTAAGGACGGCACCTTGCTTTGGCAAGATTGCTACAGCATCCCGCTTTTGCCTGGCCCACTGACGTCTTTGTCCAATCCTGCCCCTTAGCGAAACGGGACGAAAATAATTGCCCGGTTCTCCGTAGGGAAGCCATCTTTTAAATCGCCGTTTCAGCTTGTTCCCGCTTCAATCGTCCAGCTGCGCCTGCAGCGCGGCGCCCAGGCGCTTGATCAGAAGCTCTTCGTCACCCTCGGCAAATCCCGGCATGAGGATGACGTTACGCAGCAGGTCGAAACCCACAAGGATTGCCAAAATCATCTCGGCCCGGATCGCCGCATCGCAACCACCCAGTTCGCGGGCAAGCGGAGTCAGCCACAGCGTCATGCGCTCGCGCAGAACCGCCTGGGCGGCAGGCTGGCCCGCCGAGCGCAACACCACCAGCATCGGATCGAACGCGAAATTGGCTTTATTGCGTCGCGCGTTCAGCACTCGGCGCGCAAGATGCATACCGAAATTGTCACGATCCGTCATCAAAGCCTGCAGCGAGGAATCACTGGCCTCCGCATCGACCGGCCGTGTTTCCAGCACGGTGCGGAACAGCATTTCCTTGGTACCGAAATAGCGGTTGATCAACGCAGCGGTGACCCCGGCCTTCGCGGCAATCTCACGCAGGCCGACATGCTCATAATCATTGGCGACGAAACATTCGCATGCCGCCGCCAAAATGGCGTCGCGCGTCGCTGCGGCGTCGCGTGTCCGCTTGCCCTCTTCCTGCATCATAGCATCGGTCATTGGCCCATCGTCCCGTTCATGAGTAAACGAGTGTTGACACTCCTCTGCACACAGGTCAAATAAACACCTGTTTACAACCGCGGGGGTTGATGTGCTGTTTTGTCCTGTATTGCCCCCGCGCGTCGGTCGGAGGGACCTCATCGTGATGGTCCTGACGGCGTCGGCCCTTGGCGGATGCGCGGTGCATCCCGTCCGCACGCCCGCCATCGCCCTGCCGCCCGCCTATGAAAGGCCTGCGGCTTCCAACGCCGCCCCACTTGCGCTCGACCGCTGGTGGACCTTGTTCGGCGATGCCCAGCTTTCTCAGCTAATCGATGCAGCCCTGATCGCCGCGCCGGACGCACGCCGTGCGCTCGCCGTGCTCGCAGAAGCGCGGGCAGAACGCAGTCGCGCCCTGGCAGCCTTCGATCCGCAAGGCTCGCTTACGGCTTCGGCCAAAAGGCAGCATCAGGAGATCAGCGGTATCGGCTCTTTACCGGGGGCCGGAGTTCAGCTTGGCGCAGGCGATTCGACCACGCTCGCCGGGGGCTTCAGCCCCAGTTGGGAAATCGATCTGTTCGGGCGGCGCGCCGCCACCGCGCGCATGGCACAGGCCGATGTTCAGGCGGCCCAGTTCGACTATGAGGCGTCCCGCCACAGCCTTGCCGCCGATGTCGCGCTCAACCTTTTCGAAGCGCGCGGTCTGGCTGTACGCATACAGCAGGCGCGCGACACGTTACACATATTGCAGGGGCTCGCCGATCTGGGTGCCCGCCGAGCGGCGGCAGGCATCGGCGCACGGGCGGATGCCGACGCGCTTGCCGCCGACGCGGCCACGGCTGCGGCGGATTTATCCGCGCTTGATGCCGCCTCGGCCGTGTCCAGACGATCCCTGCTCGTCCTTGTCGGTCGCGGTGCCGATCCTCTCGATTCGCTTCCTATCGCCGCGGATCTGGGCACGCCTCCCGCGATTCCGGCGACGGCGCCCGCCGAATTGCTGGTCCGCCGGCCCGATTTACGGGCGGCGGAAGCCAGGCTCGCCTCGGCCATAGGACGGCTCACGCTGGATCGGTTGGCGCTTTATCCGACCATGAACCTGCTACCCACGGCATCCGCCACCCGCAATACAGGACCGGTCGATTATAATACCAGCCTCTGGTCGATTGGCGCCGGACTTACCTTGCCGATCCTCGATCGAGGTCGCCTGCTCGCCCAGATCCGTGCACAGGATGCCCGCACCGAACAGGCGGTGATCGCCTATGAGGCTGCGGTCCAGCGCGCCTATGGCGAAGCCGAAAACCGACTGACGACCCTCGCGGCTGATCAGCGACGGCTGATGGATCTACAAACTGCCGAAGGCCGCGCGCGCGCGGCGTTCGGCGCGCAGCAAAAGGGTTATCGCGTCGGCATCATCGATCTGACCGCGCTGTTGACCGCCGAACGGACCTGGCGTGGCAATCTCGCGGCGCTGACCGGGCTTCAGGTCACGACGCTTCGCGATACCGTCGATACATTCAAGGCGCTGGGCGGGGGCTGGACACCAGATACCGCAGGCGCCGCAGACAAGGACATGCCCTGATGCGCCGCCTGCCCTCAACCGCTCTGGCGCTGCTGTTGCCGATCACCATTGCTGGATGCAGCAAGAGCGTGCCGGAGTCGCCAGCCGCGCAGCCCCGCGCCGTACTGGTGGCGCCAGTGGCGCTGCGGCCGCTCGCAAGCGACAGCATGGTGTCCGGTCGACTCGTACCGCGTGAGGAAGCCGTCGTCGCGAGCCAACTTTCCGGTTATCAGGTCGTGGCCGTCCTGGTTGATCAGGGCGACATGGTGCGTGCGGGCCAGGTTCTTGCCCGGTTGGATGACAGCCTGTTGCGCGCCGACATCGCCGAACAGCAGGCCAACCTCGTCCAAAAGGAAGTCGCCGCGAAAAAGGCCGAGCAGGATGCCGATCGTGTCGCCGGACTTGACGACAGCGGCGTCCTCTCCGACGAGGCGATCGAAGGGCGGCGCATGGCCGCCCGATCCGCACGCGCGGCGGTCGCACAGGCGCAGGCGCTGCTTGATGCACAACGGGTCCGTGCACGATTAATGGAAGTCCGCGCACCGGTCAGCGGTCGTATTCTCGAACGGTCGGTGCGGCCGGGCGACGTATCCTCGCCCTCCACACCCATGTTCCGTATCGCACGCGGCGACCTGATCGAACTGGATGCCGAGGTGCCTGAACGAATGATCGGCCTGATCCGGCCGGGCCAGACGGCAGATGTCGTTCTGCCGACGGCGACGCGGATTAGCGGGACGATCAGGCTTGTAAGTCCAGAGGTGAACCGGGACACCAATCTTGGCAGGGCACGCATCCTGCTGCCGCCACGTCCCGATCTGCGGCCCGGCGGATTCGCTCAGGCGATATTGGGTCAGGCGCAGGCCCCGCTTGTGTCGTCGGTTCCCACCGCGGCAGTCCAATATGGCGCATCAGGCGCAACGGTGATGACCCTTGGCAAGGGCAACACCGTCACCACGCGAACGGTCAAGACCGGCCGCAGCGGCGGCGGCTATATCGAACTGGTCGACGGGCCGCCGCCGGGCACCCGCGTACTGCTCGGCAGCCAGGGCTTCCTGCTCGACGGCGACAAGGTGACGCCGCGCCTGGCCGGAACCGCCCAATGAGTATCAAGGTCTCCGCCTGGGCGATCCGCAACCCTATCCCGGTCGTCCTGGTGATGATCGCGCTCACCATTGCGGGCTTCGGCGCCTATGCGGTGCTGCCGATCAAGCAAACGCCGAACATTGAATTCCCGCTCGTGGTGATCTCCGTCACCCAGAATGGCGCCGCGCCCGCCGAGATCGAAACCCAGATCACGCGCCCGATCGAGGATAGTCTTTCGGGCATTTCAGGCCTTCGCCACATCAGTTCGACCGTGGTGCTTGGTGCGTCGACCACCACCGCCGAATTCGAAATCGGGGCCGACATGCAAAAGTCGGTCGACGATGTGCGGACCGCGGTGGAAAAGACCCGCGCCATCCTGCCTGCGGGGATCGACCCACCCAGCACACGGCGGATCGATGTCGCCAATGCGCCGATCCTCACCTATGCGGTCAACAGTCCGAAGATGAGCGACGTCGAATTGTCCTGGTTCGTCGACGACACCATCGCCCGCGCGATACAGGCGCAGCCGGGGGTCGCCCAGGTATCGCGCGTCGGCGGGGTCGCGCGGGAAATAAACGTCACGCTCGATCCGCAGCGGCTGACCGCCTATGGCGTCACCGCCAGCGCGGTCAACCGTGCGCTTGCGCTCTATAATCGAGACGATCCCGGCGGCCGCGCCGATATCGGCCGACGCGAGCAGGTAATCCGCGTCCTGGGTTCGGCCGCGACGGTCGAGGAACTGCGCGGGATGATGATTCCCGTTTCAGCCGGCCGTTATGTCCGCCTGGACGATATCGCTACGGTAGCCGACGGCACGGCGGAGCAACGCTCCTTCGCGCGGCTCGACGGGCGGCCCGCAGTCGCATTTCAGGTCAGCCGCACAGCCAACGCCAGCGAGGTCAGCGTCGAGGACGAGGTCGACAAGGCTATTGCGAAGCTGATGGCCGACCATCCCGAGGTCAAGATCACCACCATCGTCTCGACGGTCAAGCAGACACGCATGAGCTATGTCGCGACGGTCCATGTGCTGATCGAAGGCATGATCCTCGCCGCGTTGGTCGTGTTGCTGTTCCTGCGTAACTGGCGCGCGACCGTCATCACCGCGCTGGCGATGCCGTTGTCGCTGATCCCTACCTTCGCGGTCATGAAGGTGATGGGCTTCAGCCTCAACATCATCACCCTGCTGGCGCTCACTCTGGTGATCGGCATCCTGGTCGACGATGCGATCGTCGAGATCGAAAATATCGAAAAGCGCATAGAACGTGGCGAATCGCCCTACCGCGCCTCGCTGATCGGCGCCGACATGATCGGCCTTGCCGTCATCGCCACCACGGCGACCATCGTCGTCGTGTTCCTGCCTGTGTCCTTCATGTCCAGCCAGGTTGGCCAGTTCTTCCGCGAATTCGGCCTGACCGTCGCGGTCGCGGTTCTGTTCTCGCTCCTCGTCGCACGCTTCGTAACGCCGCTGATGGCCGCCTATTTCCTGCGACCGGTCGCCCACAGCAGGCCGCGCCCACCAATCAACCCCCTTTATGAAAAGGCGCTGGACTGGGCGCTAGCCCACCGCTGGCGTTCGGTAATCCTGGGCGCCCTCGCCTTTTTTGGCGCCCTCGCCATCGCCGCGACGATGCAAGTGGGTTTCCAGCCCGTGCGGGATGCCGGTTTCCTGTACCTGACGGTCGAAGGACCACGCGGCGCCACCACGCGTGACATGGATGCGGCCTTCAGGAAGGCCACCACCTTGCTCCAGGCCCGGCCGGAGGTGACGCGTGTGTTCGCGCAGACCGGCGTCGCCAGTTCCAGCCTCTTGCAGGCCGGGCCGAGCGATGTCAGCACCGGCACGATCACCGTGTTGCTCGATCCCGACCGGAGCATGACGACAGAGCAGTTCACGCGCTCCATCGCCCCGATGCTGCGCAGCATTCCTGATGCGCGCATCACCGCCCAGTCCGAATTCGGGCGGGCGGGCATCGAAGTCGTGCTGACCGGCGACGATTCGGTCGCACTCGAAGCAGCGCAGCTTCGCCTGTGGCGCGAAATGCGTACCCTGCCGACCTTGATCGAGCCGCGCCCCTCGCCGCCGCCGGCTTCACCCGAACTGGTCATCCGTCCCAAGGCCGACGCCGCCGCCCTGCTGAACGTCTCTTCCGCCGCGATCGCGGAAACCGTGCGGGTCGCAACGATCGGTGACATCGACGCCAATGTCCCCAAATTTTCGGCCGGTCGCCAGCGCCTGCCGATCCGCGTCCGCTTGCCGGAAGATGCGCGTGCCGATCTTGAAACGCTCGCCAACCTGCGCGTTCCCACGATAAACGGCGGCGTCACCGCGCTGTCGAACGTCGCCGACCTGTCATTCGAAGCTGGCCCGGGCGAAATCCGCCGCTACGACCGCGAACGGCGAGTTTCGGTGCAGGCCGACATGAACGGCGTAACCCTGGGCACCGCGCTGCGGGATATTCACACCTTGCCCTTCTTCAAGAATATACCGGCCGGCGTGCATGAAACCCCGACCGGCGATACCGAGGCGTTGGGCGAGCTTTTCACCGGCATCATCGTCGCCATGGCATCGGGCATCGCGCTCATCTATGCGGTGATGGTCCTGCTGTTCCGCAGTTTCTTCAAGCCCGTGACGATTCTTTCCGCGCTTCCGCTGACGATGCTGGGCGCGTTTCTGGCGCTCAAGATCGCGGGGCTCGCCATCACCCTGCCGGTGCTGATCGGCATGCTGATGCTACTAGGCCTTGCCGCCAAAAATTCGATCCTGCTGGTCGAGTTCGCAATCGAGGCTGAACGCGCCGGCCAGTCCCAGCGTGACGCGATCGTGGAAGCCTGCCGGGAACGCATGCGTCCCATCGTCATGACCACGGTCGCCATGGCCGCTGGCATGTTGCCGACGGCGCTCGGCATTGGCGAAGGATCGGATTTCCGCCAGCCCATGGCCGTGGCGGTAATCGGCGGCCTTATCAGTTCGACCATCCTGTCGCTGCTGCTGGTGCCGACCGTCTACGAAATCCTCGATGATATCGAAATGCGCCTGCGGCCCCGCCTAGCCAGATTACTGACGCCCAAGGCTCCGGGTGACGACGCGCCGATCCCCGAAAGCTGACCCGGCCTTTTGGACCGGCGCGTCGCTGCATATCCCGGCGACCAGGAACAAGGCGAATCTTCTTTGGCGCGAAATGTCGTCGCGATGGAAGAACCGCCGGGTGCCTATGCGACCGTGGAGCAGTGCTCTCGCTTGTTCGAGAATGGTGCACCCAAGATGATGAAGATGAGAACTGGTTGATCATCGTGTGATGATCGGAAATTGAACGATAAGGGCAGATTTACGCCCAGTTCCTACCATTCGCAAACAGCAACGACCAAAAGCGATCGCTCCGCCACCGCGATGTTCAAACTAGGCGTCGTGGACGAAGGGTATCCATAGTTTGATTGAAGCGAGAGTGACGAAGCCGAGGTATGATTCCTTGGTTTTGTGGTAGCGGGTTGCGACCCGCCGACGAGATTACACCAACGGTATTTCTCACGATCGTGCGGGATGGGTATGCGGCCGACGACGGATATGACCGAAGAGACCGCCAGCCAGGCCGGCAGCTCCGTTACCCGTCTGGTCAGCTGCGCGGCAGGAAGCCGTTTCCACCTCCATTTCGATGCTCGGCAGGCGACTTCTTCAATGCGCTCTTCCCGCATCTCGTCGTCGAAACCGAGAATCCGATCTGCTGGCCCGGCCAAAATGGCCGACGGCTTTCGGATCGAGGCTGGCTCGGCTGGGTTCGCCGAATCCTGATCCTGTTCCAACCGCTATCTTGTCACCGTGCCTTGCCAAGCCCCCGTGTCACGATCGGGCCGGGATAGCCCTCCAGCAATTGCAGGCGACGCATTGTGGAAGCATGGAACAGACGGATGAGCGCGGCTTCGTGCCGTTCCCCCTGTGCCAGCACAAACGCTTCCAGCGCGGCGTGTGCCTCTTCGATCGATCCGGGGGTATGGCCTATCAGTGACGCGATCTCCGCGATCTCCAGACGATCGATCGCAGGGCCGATCTCGTCAGCGCGCTTTGCATAGCGCGCGAGCGATAGCACCCTGTCTTCGCGCAGGAGTCCGTCTGGCGGACGCTGCTTTTCTGCGACGGCAACCAGATCAGCGAGCGCCTCGCCATGACGTGTCAGCTGCGGCGTGAGTGACGCGACCGGATCCAACGCGATCCCCTGGACTTCCGCCAGCGTTTCGATCGCGGCGCGCGACGCACCCAGATCCCAGGAAAGATATTCCACGAAGGCGGGATGCGGATGCATGCCGCGCAATGTCGCGCCGGTCATCATCGGTACCGCCATGAACGAAACGATGGTGTGGAATTGGAGCACCGACCAGTCGATGGGCTCGCCCGATGCGATGCGATAGGCCTCGATCAAGGTAGCTATACCGCCAATCGGCTCGTTGATATCGCGGACGCGGATCGAAGCAAGATCCATCATCGGATCGCCGACATGCGCCATTTCCAGATCATAGATCGCCGTGATCGCCGTCCCGTCATGGAAGAATTGCGGCGCATCAGCCACCAGCAGCACGGCTCGCGTGCGATGCATCGGGACATTGCGTGTAATCCAGCTGCGGAAAAACTCGATCATCGGCTCCGGCCCAGCCTTGCCTTTCAGATAGGCGGCATCCGCCAGACGAAAATAGGCAAGGGCAATATCCTCGGCCGTCTTAGGGATCGCCAAGCCGGCCGCCGCGGCCTTAGCCGTATCTATGCAATGAATCCGCGCGAGGATCGCCATATACGCTTCGATCATTGCGTGCAGCGCGGGATCGATATCGGCCCCGCCATGGAACGGATGATCGTCGAGCGCGGCCATCACGATCGCCTCGGGATCCTCGCACCAGCCATAGATTTTGGGAACAGGGACGCCTTCCTCATCAAGGAGGCGCAAGACTTCATATTCCGCGCGTAGCGGTCGAGTCTCAAGCCCCGTGCCGCGATCCGATCGGAAGTGGAGCTTGATCTCTCCTACGGGCGTCTCCGCCGCCACGTTCCATGAAGGGCGCCAGCGTTCGAGACGGACGATGTCGCGGACGGTCCCGCTCAGCCTTTTCTCCACCCAGCGGGCGATGCCGGCGCGGATCGTGTCTTCGGATGTGTCGGTCATGGGCTTAGAACCGGTAGGTTGCGGATGCGCCATAGGTGCGAGCCTGACCGGGGAAGCCGGTAGTCACGCCTGCCGCGGCATAGAAATCAAGGATGTAGGAATTATACTTCTTCCCGGTGAGATTGCGTCCCCACAGCATGAGTTCGATCCCCGGATCGTCGAGCGTCAGCCCGATTGTGGCGTTGAGCAAGCCATATCCGGGCTCGCGCGACCGCTCGTTCGGGAAGAAATATTTGCGCGACTGATGCCCGTAATCGGCGTGCACGCTGTATTTCCCGTAGGAGGTCGGAAGCGAATAGGTTCCCGCAATGCTCCAAGTAACGTTGGAAACCTGAGTGAACGGCTCACCGGTACGGTCGCCGGTAGCATCCGTGAAATCGACATATTTCGGATCGATCACACCAATCGTGCCGGACAGTTCGAGGCCGGCCGCGGGCAGCGCGACAATCTCCAATTCAGCGCCGGGAATACGCGACTTGCCAATTGATTGGGTGAGCGCGACAGGCGTACCGGCGGCATCCGATGTGATCGGGCGCTGCATATTGCGGTAATAGGCGATAAACGCGGCGGCATTGATGCGAAGCCGCCGATCCAGCAGATCGGCTTTCACGCCGATCTCATAATCGGTCACCTTCTCTGGCTCGAAGCTTTCCAGATCGGCAGTCGTCTTATTGAAGCCGCCGGACTTGTGCGCCATGCTGGTGCGGGCATAGCCGAACAGCGATGGGGTAAAGCGATAGTCGGCGCTCAACGTGTACGAGAAGTAATTATGGGATTTCTCGCGATCCGCCTCGCAAGTCGCCGTGTTCGTTACGAGCGCGGGGTTGGTGGCGCAGACGCCTCCGGCCAGGTTATGTGTGTTCACGGCGCGCTTATCGTGGGTGTAACTGCACCTGCACAAGGCCGCTGAGGCGAGGACAGTTTTCCTTGCCCTCCGATACTCCGACATTGCGGCCCTCGTAGATTTCATCGGCACGCGCACAATGGTGTATTTTGGGGATGTCATTAGAACGGCGGTGAGCGACGCCCTACCGTCCCGTCCAATCGACACTACCGACGCGAGAAAATCGATTTCGGCGCCGCAGGACGTGCCTCATACAGACCAGTCCTTCGGCTATAGCATCCTCTGCCTGGATTTCGGCCATGAGGAGGTCAGCCAGCGCATAACGGATGTTGTTGCACCTCTCGTCGAACGCCTGAGCAAGATCTTGCCGATGTTCCGGCACCGTCGCCGTGGACTATTACGAAGCGCTGTGCACGCTGGATCGAGGGAGCGACCTCTTGCCGCCTATCGCAGTCGAGGGCCCGAATGAAGTCGGCATCATCGGAACCACTATCCTCGTTGTTCGCGAGGGACAGGCCAAGGGCCGCGTGATGCTGAGCTCCCTTGCTGCCGACTACCTCTTGCGGGACGACCAGGCTGCCATCGGCTTGGGGATCATATGGGTCGCTTCATTTTCACACAGTCTGGACCCTTTGTCGCCGTTTTGAGACGGATTTCTCTTTCCCATTTTCCGCCATCCATTTACCCAGCGTTTCGCTTAGGCGTCGGGGGAGGAGTCAGTCATTAACCGGCAGCTTTGCGCCGACGAATGGAGGCAGACCGCCATTCAGGAAAGCTTGTGAATAGCATGCAATGATGACCGCTGGCACAATCGCAACGGCATGCACATGACGGTGACTATCTGCTCCATCGTGTCTTCCAACGCATCCTCAAACGTCTCGCCAAACGCCATCTCATCCGCGCCATGATGCCGCACCAAAATATTAAGGAACATGAGACTGATACTGATCAGGCGACGTTGCGCTACATACGGCGGCAGATAATCGACCCGTTCCCGCAGCAATTGCAAAGCCCTGGTCAAATAGGGCGGCTCTGATCCGCTAAAATCGCCAAATTCCGGCGATCTGCTCTGCAACAGATATTGACTGAGAAAGCTGGCATAGGAATGATTGCCATCGTCGTCGTGCAGATCGAGCTGCGGCAACAGGATGATCTCCAGAATAGTGCGGGCATCCTTCAGCCGCCCGTCCGCTTCCGCATTCCGTAACATCGCGCGGCGTGTGTCCTCCATCTGTTCCATGCGATAATCGAAAATGGCGCGGACAAGTCCTTCGCGCGACCCGAAATGATATTGCACCGCCGCATGATTGCCCTGTCCTGCCTGCGCTGCAATCTCGCGCATCGAAACGCCTTGAATACCGCCCTTCGCGAACAATCTTTCGCCAGCCAGTATGAGGCGCGTTTTTCCGTCAAGATTATCGAAGAGCTCTTCGTCGGTCAGTGTATCGTCCATCGATGCCGCATATCCTGATTATTACAATCGTTTTAGATTCTTCGTCTCGCAGCCGCAAAAATGATGCAGGCGGTACACAGGCCACCCTCCCGACACCTGTAGCATGCCGACAAATTGCAAGATATTCTACATAATTCAAGGGGAACATATTTTGATCCTGCACGACAGGGGGTGTCAATCCAAATCAGTTTGCTGTGAAGCACGTTTTACACTTGACTTAAATTCTGCCATTCGCCTATTCCCTAATCGTCGTTAGCCGATCTCTGGTCTGAACGCCGCATCAAGACGGCAGCCACGCTTGCATTGATAAAGGAGAGAATTCATGGCGATGGAAACCGGCCTCATCTTCCACCCCTATATGCGACCGGGGCGCACGGCCCGGCAAACATTCGAATGGGGTGTGCAAAATTCAATAGCCTGCGACAAGGCGGGCTTCACCTCGATGATGATCTCCGAACATGCATCGCAGATTTGGGAGAATATCCCCAATCCCGAACTGATCATGGCGGCCGCTGCTCTGCAAACCACTCAGATCCGTTTCGCCCCGATGGCGCATATCCTGCCGCACCAGCATCCCACAAAGCTGGCGATCATGGTCGGCTGGTTGTCGCAAATTCTGGAGGGACGTTATTTCCTGGGGATCGGCGCGGGCGCTTATCCTCAAGCGTCCTACATGCATGGCATCAGAGACGCTGAACCGCAGATGTTAAATGAGATGGTTCGCGAATCCTTCATGATCATGGAAAAGATCTGGAAGCGCGAACCCTTCTTCCATGAAGGCAAGTTCTGGAATGCCGGCTTCCCCGAGGAAGCCCCCGCCGAAACGGAAGAAGATGAGCAGCACATGCTCGCCGATTTCTCGCCTTGGAACGGCGCTTTCCCGGAGATCGCGGTCACCGGCTTCAGTAGCAATTCCCCGTCGATGAAGCTGGCGGGCGAGCGCAATTTCAAGCCGGTATCGATCTTCTCCGGCCTCGATGCGCTCAAACGCCATTGGGAAATCTATTCCGAAGCCAACATCAAGGCAGGCTTTACGCCCGACCGCCAGCGCCATGCCGTGTCGCAAACGGTGTTTTGCGCCGACACCGATGCGGAAGCCAAGCGCTTGGTGATGGATGGCCCGATCGGCTATTGCTTCAATCGCTACCTGATCCCGATCTGGCAGCGGTTCGGCATGATGGATGGCTTCGCCAAGGATGGTGGCGTCGATCCGGCCGATGTGGATCTGGAATTTCTCGTCAACAATGTCTTTGTCGTCGGTTCGCCCGATACCGTCGTCGACAAGCTCAACACCCTGTTTGAAGCATGTGGCGGCTGGGGAACACTACAGGTGGAATCGCATGATTATTATGACGATCCTTCGCCCTGGTGGAACTCGCTGGAACTGATCGCCAAGGAAGTGGCGCCACGGGTCAAGCTGCCTGGCGCGCGGGAAGCCGTAAGCAAGGCTGCCGTCGCCTGATTTCGGGAGGCGCTGGAGAATGAGAATGGCGGAAGATCATCGATCTCCCGCCATTCTCCTTTCCCAAAATGCCGAGGGAATGTCAGGGACGCTCCGTCGCGAAACCATATAACAGCAAGTCTGCCGCCTGCTCCGATATCTGGGCCGGTCCCAACTTGCCGGGACGATACCAGGATGAGCAGGAATCGAGCATCGCGATCAGAAATTTGCGGACGACCGTGGCATCCAGGGCTTTGCTGGCGCTGCCATCCTTCTGAGCTGCCACGATGAGATCGCGCCAATAATTGTCAAAGCTGGAGTAGGCTGCCAGCACGCGCTTACGCATTTCATCAGGCAGATCATCGAATACACGTGCAACCGCCGATGAATAATCGTCGCCAGCCAGCAGGAAGTCGACATGGGCGACGATCGCCGCGCGTAGACGCACCAAGGGGGAAGCCCCAGACCCCAGCCCTTCGACCCGCGCCATGATGTGCCGGTTGTTGTGATAGATGCCCTCCATCATCACTTCCTCAACCAGATGATCCTTGGATGGAAAATGATGATAGATGCTCGGGGCAAGCATCCCCGCTCCCCTGGCAATATCACTTAACTTGGCGCCAGCCAGCCCCTTGTGCCGGAGTATCGCGGCTGCCGAATCCAAAATGCGGGTTCGGCCACTTTCTACTTGTACCATGAGTCCCCATAACCGGATTCTGGCTAAAAGACAGCCCTTGGTCGATACAATCCCTATCCGGCGAAAGGCGTATTAGGCACGCCGGCAGCAGGCGGATCGAGAATTTCGAACAAACCGCCGGCAAGAGGTTGCCGCGCGAACACGTCGGGTGTGAAGCCTTGTGAGCCAGTGATGAGGAATAGACGGGAATAGTCCGTTCCGCCAAAAGCCGGGCGCAGGCCGCGCCGCACTGGCAAGCGGCGCTCCTCCAGCAGCGCGCCATCCGGCGCAAACCGCCGCAGCATCCAGCTTTCATAGAAAGCCATCCATATGCATCCTTCCACATCGACGGCCATGCCGTCGGGGTAACCGTCTTCCGGTTTGAAGGTCAGAAAATCGCGCCGATTGGAGAGGGTGCCGTCGTCCGCGAGATCATAGGCCCAACTGACCAGCGGCATGGAATCATTCACATAAGCCGTCTTGCCGTCAGGGCTGAAAGCGGGACCGTTAGCGGTGACGATATTGCGTTCCTGGGTGCTGACGGTCCCGTTCGCGTCCAGACGGTAAAGCTCGCCCGTATTGCGGACATCGAGATTGCCGAGTGTGCTTTCCTTGTCTTCCGCCGTTGTGCTCTCATCCCACTGACTGGAATCGCATGATCCCGACCAATAGCGCCCTTTCCGGTCCGTCACGCCATCGTTCAATCGCGCGATCTTCGGGTCGGGGATCGGCTGAATGAACGGATTATAGATTTGCCGTTTGGGATCGACATGGGCGAAACCATCGGCGCAGGAGGCCACGAAACCTCCGCTGGCGCGCGGTGCAATGGCGCTAATCCAGACCGGCGTTTTCCAAGTTCCTTTTTCCCCGCTGGCCAGATGATACCAATGGATGCTGGGCGCCTCGATATCCACCCAATAGATGCAGCCATCGCGGTCGTCCCAGATGGTGCTTTCCCCCAGGATCGCCTTTGCATTCCAAAGGCAACGCCAGCCTTCACCTGCCATCATATCCTCATCCTCATTTTCAGCTGGTTCAAAGCTTCACCACCGGATCGCCGAAAGGTTCGTCGCGTTGGCGCACCGCTTCCTTGAGTCCTTCGGTTCGAACCGTTTCGTTGAAGCGGATCCGGCTCGCGGCCAGATGCCCGCGGGCATCCATTTCCGCCGCCATGCGCTGCAAGGTGCGGGCGCCCATCATCTCAAGGCCGATATTGACGATCCGCTTGTTGGCACTGAGCAGATCGGCATCGATCATCGCCAGCCGCGCCGCAAGGGCGGCTACCTCCGCGTCCAGTTGATCGGCGGGCACCGCCTTCAGCGCCAGTCCGATCCGCGCCGCATCGTCACCACGGATCGAATCCCCTGTGAGGAGCAGGCGCTTTGCCCATTGCGGGCCGACCAGATACAGCCACATATGGCTGGGCAGCGATCCTTGCGACCGGGCTGGGGGAAAGCCGAACAGCGCATCTTCCGCGCAGATCACCATGTCGCATAGCAGCGCCAGATCAGTTCCTCCCGCAAGGCAGCGGCCATGGACCTGTGCGATGACCGGCTTGTGCATATCGAACAACGCCATGCGGAGCCGCTGCGCTCGTTCTTGATGCCAGCTATCGTCGTCAAACTTCGCTCGACCTCTGCGATGATCAACCTGCCCTGGAATAGGCTGATCATATTTCTGGAGGTCATAGCCCGAGCAGAAATCCGGCCCGGCAGCTTTAAGAACAACCGCATGGACATGATTGTCTTCATCGGCCTCCCACAGCAACGCGTTGAGTTGCTCCTGCAAGGGTTCACTCAGCGCATTGCGCTTTTCCGGGCGATTGAGCGTGATCCAGGCAGTGCCATCCCGCACCTCGTAGAGAAGCAATTCCGCCATGCTCATTCCTCATCCTTCCTGCGCGCCGGTCTATCGCAGCGTTCCGCCTAATGATCTGCTCAGGCGACCGGCTGCAATCCCGAAGGGGCCGTCGGCGGGGTCGAAACATCGATATCCTTGAGATGCGGCAAAACCTTGCGGGCGAACAGCTCGTAATTCTCCCGCCCGACTTCGAACGGCATGTCGCCAAACTGGGTGTAGATGATGAAACTGCCGACGCCGAAACGTTCGACCATGGACTTAAGCTTTTCCACAACTTCTTCCGGGCGGCCCCAGATTTGGAGATCGGCCAGGAAGTTATTGAATTTTTCGATACCGTGCTTCTCGACGCTGTTCGCAAGCGCGCCATAATATTCATAGCCTTCGATCGATGCGAATTCCTTGTTCCCGAACTGATAGAAGGATGAGGTCGATCGCGCATATTCGAGAAGATATTTGTCGCGCATCTCCTGTGCCTTGGCCGCATCTTCGTTGACCGCCACGAATGCGACGACGACCGGCTTGGGCGCTGGACGGCCCTGCATCGCGAAGAAGCGTTCGCGATAACTCGCAATATCTTCCTCGACCCTGTCCCAGGGCTTTTGCGCGATGATCATCAAGCCGACGTCAAGATTGGCCATCAGCTTCACCGATTCCGGGGATACGGCAGAGGCGAACACGCGTCCACGGTAGCTAGCATAGGGGCGAGGGCGCAGTTCCACACGCGGCTGCTTCAGATAATCGCCGTCATATTCCATGACGCCGGTTTCAAGGGCATCCAGCAACGCTTCCGCATATTCGCGAAAGCGCTTTCGGGCCTCGCCCATGGGCACACCGAAACCGTCGAACTCTTCCTTTCCCAGACCCCGACCAATGCCCAGAATCGCACGGCCTTCCGAAAGCTGATCGAGCAGCAGGAAGCTTTCAGCGATCCGGACGGGATTTTGCCAGGGCAGCACCGTTACCGTCGTGCCCAGCTTGATGCTTTTCGTCTGTCCGGCAACCCATGACAGGAACTGGGGAACATTGGGCGTCATCATATAGCCGGTGAAGTGATGCTCGGGCGTCCAGACGGAATCGAACCCCTGGCCCTCCGCGCGGGCCGCGAGCGACAGCTCGTGGCGAAACACTTCGATATCGCTGACGCTGTCCTTCAAATTCTGGAACGTCAGCCCCAAGCCCACTTCCATATATACCTCCAAATCCGCTTCTTGAAAATTAGACTAATTGAAATTAGGTTGCTTTGGCAACCCTCTCTCATATTTTTATCTTTTCCATCGAGCTCTGGAAGCCGTCCCGGAAAGCGGAAGATCGTCAATATTTACAATATTATCCTTTTTTTATAATATATTATTTAAATATGAATTTTGCATGGACTGAGTAACTCGCGCGGCAAGCATGGAGGACAATATTCGAACCGTCTTGACGAAAATCAAGGAAGCGCTCAGTTTAATGTCAATTAGGTATAGGAGACACATAGCGGTGAGTGAGTCCGTTGCAGCGCGCCGGCAGGCCATGGCTGATCGACACCCTGCCTGGCAGGAAATGACCCTTGATGCCTATCTGACGCGATCGCTGGATCATTTCGCCGATCGGCCGCTTGTCATCACGGACGCCGAAACGCTCGATTATGCGACCGTCGACGCGCAATCACGGCGCATTGCCGCGGGTCTGTGCGCGATGGGCATACAACAGGGGGAACGCGTCGGCCTGCTCATGGCCAACTATCCGATTACGGTCCCCCTCCTCTTCGCGATCTGGCGAGCGGGCGCTGTCGCTGTCGCGATCAACACGCTCTATGGCCCCAAAGAGCTGGAATATGTTGTGCGTGAGGCGGGATGTAACCTGATTGTCAGCATGGCGGGCTTCGGGTCGCGCAGATACGACCTCGAACTCGACGCCCAGATACCCGGATGGCGAACCGGCCGCTGCCTCGCCTTGCCAGAATTACGCGGCGGGCTTGTATATGACGCGAACCTTCCCGAGGATTTCCTCGCAGCCTTGCCGGCTGGCGAACCGCCCTTGCGGATGGCGGCGGCCCATGATCCCGCGGTTATCATGTTCACGTCCGGTACGACGGGCGCGCCAAAAGGGGTGATGCAAACCCATGACAATCTGCTTCGCGCTGCCTATGCCGGGGCCTATCATCAGGCTTTTGATGAAGGCCGCCGCGCCGTATTCTCGCTTCCGCTCTATCATGGGTTCGGGCTGGTCGTGGGCCTGCTCTCCGGCATGATCGTCGGTGGCGCGATCATTCCATTGCTGCGGTTCAACGCTGACGCTCTGCTGACGGCTACGGAGCGCCATCGCGCCACCTATCTGATGGGTGTCCCGACCATGACCATCGCCATGATGGAGCAGGCGAAGATTAAAAGCTACGACCTCTCGTCCCTGACAGCCGTGCATAGTGCAGCCGCGCCTACGCCCAGTTGGGTATGGCGGGATATTCAGAAGACATTCGGGTGTGAGGAGATCTTCACCAGCTATGGCCAGACCGAGGCGACGGCCACCATCGTCTGCACGCAACCGGGCGACCCGATCGATGTCGTTGCCGAGACGCAGGGCTGCATTGTCCAGGCGGGCGTCGCGGGCATCCCGGAACAGGATGGTCGGATTTGCGAATTCAAGACGATCGACCCGGTCACCGGCGCCGATCTGCCATCTGGCGCCGCTGGCGAGCTTTGCACCCGGGGACCGATGAACAGTCTGGGCTATTTCCGCCGTCCCGACGAAACCGCGAAGATTTTCCTTCCAGGCGGATGGCTAAGGACGGGCGATCTCGGGCAGTTTCGCCCCGATGGCAATCTGTTCCTTACGGGCCGCTCCAAGGAACTCTATAAAAGCCGGGGCGAGTTGGTTTCGCCAAAAGAACTGGAGCAGCTTGTCACCACCCATTCTGCAATCGCACAGGCTTTTTTTATCGGCATGCCCGACGATCGATGGGGGGAATGCGGCTGTGCATGGGTCGTGCTGGCCGAAGGATCGGATCTTTCGGCGGAAGATATGCTGGCATGGCTTGCGCCGCAGGTGGCCGGATACAAGCTGCCCCGCGACATCTGGTTTATAGCCGAAACCGAATTGCCCAAGACCGGCACGGGCAAGGTTCAGAAAAATATTCTGAAGGAAATGGCATTGGCCCGCTTGGCCGCGTTGCAGGGCGCGCGCTGACATTGCGGCCGGATTGACAATGGAAAGACATGAACATGGGCAGCGAAGGCATCTCCTCCATAGAGGACATCATCCAGGACGCGATCGACGGCATCCCCTATATATTGGTTGATGCGGATGACCGTGAAAATGAAGGCGATGTCATCATTCCGGCGCAGTTCGCCACACCGCGTCAGATAAACTTCATGGCCAAACATGCGCGCGGGCTGATTTGCCTCGCGATGACGCAGGCGCGGGCGGAACAGTTGAAGCTCCCGCCGATGACGGTCAACAACCAATCCGGCCATGGCACCGCCTTCACGGTTTCGATCGAAGCGCGCGAAGGGGTCACGACCGGCATTTCCGCGCAGGATCGCGCCCACACGATCGCGGTCGCCGTAGACCCGACAAAAACCGCCACGGACATCGTGTCGCCGGGTCATGTGTTCCCCTTGACGGCGCGGGATGGCGGCGTGCTGGTGCGCGCGGGCCATACGGAAGCGGCGGTGGACATTTCCCGGCTCGCTGGCCTGACGCCCGCCGGGGTCATCTGCGAAGTGATGAATGATGACGGGACGATGGCCAGGCTGCCCGAACTGCTCGTTTTTGCGAAGGAGCATGGATTGAAGGTGGGGACGATAGCCGACCTCATCGCCTATCGCCGCCGGTCGGAGAAGCTGATCGAGAGGGTCGCGAGCGCGCCCTTCCACAGCTTCTATGGCGGCGACCTCACCATTCATGTCTACCGTAATCTGGTGGACGGCGGCGAGCATGTCGCACTGGTCAAGGGCGAGGTGCGCCCGGATCGCGAAACACTGGTCCGCGTGCATCAGGTTGATCTGACCGCCGACATGCTGGGCTGGTCGCAGGCCCATCCCGAATATGTTCCCCAGGCGCTTCAGGCGATCGCCGCACATGACGGTCAGGCCGTCGCCGTGTTCGTGCGAGATCCAAGCCCGGATTCCATTTCAAAGCGGATACTGGGCGGCCGTAAAACCTATCACGACACCAACGCGACGCGGGACTACGGCATCGGAGCGCAAATCCTGCTCGATCTCGGCGTCCGCAAGATGACCTTGCTGACGTCCAGCAAGGCGAAACTGGCCGCGCTGGAAGGTTTCGGCCTGGCAGTTGTCAATCGCATGCCTCTGCGGGATACGCAGGCTGCGGCGGGAACACCTTCGGCTGCATGAAAAAGGACGGCACCAATCGCCGTCCTACCCGCCCGTTAATGGTTTCAGAGCATAGAGGCGACCTTCCCATAGCTGCCCTTGTGAAAGAGCAGAGGCGCGCCCGGATGATGGATGTCGAGGCCATGGACCTCTCCGATGGCGATATAATGATCCCCCGCTTCATGGACCGCATGCAACGAACAGTCGATCCATGCCAGCGCTCCATCCAGAACGGGCGCGCCGCGGGAGGAAAGATGATGCGGCACGCTGTCGAATTTGGCGGGGTCCTTGGAGGCGAGCGTCCTGCACAGCGATTCCTGATCATCCGCCAGCACATTGACGCAGAAGCCGCCGCACGCCTCGATCTTCGGCCAGCTCGATGACGCCTTGTCCGGAAAGAAGGCGACCAGCGGGGGAGCCAGCGAAACCGATGTGAAGGAACCGACGATCATGGCGGCAGCTGTTCCGTCAGCCTGCATGGCTGTTATGGCGCATACACCTGTTGGATAATGACCCAGTATCCGTCGGAAGGTCTCAGGGTCCGCCTCTACCGTCATGATGTCGTCAGACCTCCCAGACCAAGGGGACATTTTCCACGGCCGCAACAATGCCGGCATGGTAGATGGGCGAAGCGCCCTCTGCCAGGGTGAAGCGCGGGATGCGGGCCAGCCATTCCTGCAAGGTGACGAGCACCTCCATCCGGGCCAGATGCATTCCAGCGCAGCGATGCGGCCCCTGCGCGAAAGTCGAATGAGCGACATTGCGACGCGACAGATCGACCGTCATGGCGTCTTCATGCTGCGTATCGTCCAGACCATGGAGAACCGTCGGTAGCAGGACCAGATCCCCGGCCTTGAGCTTGGTGCCCTGAAATTCCATGTCTCTGGCGACATAGCGGGCGTCCGATACAACACCGAAGCGGCGGAACATCTCCTCGACGCCGCGCTGGAGCTTCATAGGGTCGGAACGCAATTCCTCGACCGTCTCGGGATGCCGCGCGAGATAGATCATCATGAAGCTGAGGAAATTGACGACAGTGTCCAGCCCGCCCAGCAGCAACAGGGAGACGAGGCCCAGCGCCTTGTCCTGCGCCATGGGCTGACCGTTGATCTCACTGTTCACCATCTGGGTGATGAGATCGGCTCCGGCGCTACCGCGCCGCGCCTCGATAATTGGAGCGACATAGGCGAAAAAGCCTTTGTTGGCGGCTTCCAGCGATTTGCCCTGTTCTTCAGGCGTGTTGCCAGACGGCCGGGTCATCTCGTTCGCAAGCAGGTTGAGTTTGGAGGCATCTTCCATGGGAAGACCGGCAAGCGCCAGGAACACTTTCACGGGGAAGACGCCCGCAAAATCCTTGGCGAAATCGCAATGTCCCTTCTCGGCGAAACCTTCGATCAGTTCGACCGCCACGGCACGGATATCGCTTTCCACCTTGCGAATCTGGGCCAGGTTCAGCCCCTTGTCGATGGCCTTGCGATAGGGCGTATGTTCGGGCGGGTCCATCTTGGTCGGGACCATCTCATAAGCTTCACCAGCTTCGCGGGGCACCCAGATGACCCGGCTGGAGAAGCGATCCGGGCTGCGATAGATTTCATCGATCAGAGCGCCGCGCGTGGCGATCCAATGCCCGCCGGTGAACGGCGTCCAGATCAGCGGCGGCGTGTCGGGTTGCTGCACGCGCTTCCAGGCTTCGTGGAAGCCTTCCTCGATGCCATCCAGCGCATAAGCATCCACCTCGCGCACCAAAGCCGCCGGAACATGATCCGGAACAGGGACGCGATGTTTGGCAGATGGCGGAGACAAGCTATCCGTATTCATCCCAATGTCCTTGCTTAACTGATGGTAGGATCGATGACCGCCTTGGTCGCGACCCCGGTCTTCGTAACCTGAAGCGCCTCGGCGGCCTGGCTAATGCCGAAGCGGTGGCTGACAAGCTGCGCCAGCGGCACATCGCCCTGCACGCGCGCCGCGAACTGCATCGCCTGATAATAGTTTTTAGGCGCGGGAAAGGATGCGCCGCCCACGGTGAGATTCTTGAGTGTCAGATCACGCGGCGAAATCGGCTGGGTGCCGATCGCGCCCCACAATCCCAGGATGATGTAGCGGCTGTGTATGCCGCTGATATCCACGCCTTCCGGAAATGCGGACAGTGCCCCGGCGGCTTCTATGACGATATCCGGGCCTTGCCTGCCGATACGATCATAGATCATCCGCTTGCGTTCTTCCGGGGACAGGTCGAGTGAAACCGTGGCGGTTGCGCCCAGCTTGACCGCCGCTTCGAGACGGGCTGGCGCTCCATCGATGACGATGACTTCGCGTGCACCAGCCTGAGCGGCGACAAGCACGGCCGACAGCCCTACCGGCCCGGCCCCCTGGACAACCACCGAATCGCCGAACCGGACGGGACCGCAGCGGTCGAACCCGCGCAGCACGGTCGGCAGGGCGCAGCCCAGAGCCGCGATAGCTTCCGGCTTTGCATGATCGGGCAGGCGATAAAAAGGCATGTTGTTGGGCAGCCAGGCATAATCCGAATAGCTGCCCCAATTGGGTTTGGAGGCATCTTCGAAATACTGGCTGTTTTCGCATGGTGTTTGTTCGAGGATAGTGCAGGAATAGCAACGATGGCATAAGGCGATGGGCGACCAAATGACCAGATCGCCCGGCTTGACGGGAACGCCCGCATAATCCGTGCTGACGCCCGCCCCCAATTGGGTGATTTCGCCGACCCCCTCATGGCCCAGGATGATGGGGAATGGCATTTCTCCCGCTTCGCCTGTCAGGATATGCACGTCGCTGCCGCAAACGCCGCCCAAAATGGTACGAACGAGCGCCCCGCCCGGTTCCGGCGCGCGTACCTCCACATCCCATGTTTCGAGACGGTTTTTTTCGACGAGCACTGCGGCTTTACCGTGCATTGCCTATCCTCTCATGCTGGCTGCGTAAGCAGCTCCGTGTGATTATCTTATGCCATTTTTTACATCGGGCGCCGCTGACGCTTGCCCACCATTTATTTAATCTAACTGAAATTAGCCTTGTCTTGCAACCGCGAATTTGACCATCTTGCACGGCCATAGCACTGCCGCATCAGGCATATGTAACATAACATACTAATATTATAAGATATTATATTGTTATAGCAGTCCGTCATACCACGGTAAGCAGGCCATGGACAAGGCAGTGGTTGACTTTGCATCTGACTATCTATTGTATAACCACCATTAGGTTAAGAGCCGATTTGAAAGGAGAGCATATGGGACGCCTCAATGGAAAGGTCGCCATTATCACGGGCGCCGCCCGCGGCATGGGGGCTTCTCACGCCCGCATTTTCGCGCGCGAGGGGGCCAGGATGGTTCTCACCGATCTGAATGCCGAAGGTGGCGAGGCGCTTGCCAGGGAACTGGGTGAAGCGGCGATATTTGTGGAACATGATGTGACCAAGCCCGATGCCTGGGATCATGTGGTCGCCAAAGCGCTGGATGCATTCGGAACCATCGACATCCTCATAAATAACGCTGGCATCCTGGGGCCTATGGCGCCGACCGTCGAACTAACCGAAGAAGGTTATGATCTGGTCTGCGCGATCAACCAACATTCGGTATTCTACGGCATGAAGGCCGTTCTTCCAACGATGGTCAAAGCTGCGAATGGCTCCATCGTGAACATCTCTTCCATTGCGGGCATGGCGGCGAATTACGGCTTTCCCAGCCTTGCCTATGTGGCCAGCAAATTCGCGGTTCGCGGCATGACCAAGGCCACCGCCATGGAATATGGAAAATATAATATTCGGGTCAATTCGGTCCATCCCGGCTTCATCCAAACCCCCATGATGGTGGAGGCAACCGACGAAGTCGGCGGTGAGGCTCTCGCCCAGATCCCATTGGGACGTATCGCCGATCCTGTCGAGGTGTCCAATCTGGTCCTGTTCCTTGCATCCGATGAATCATCCTACATCACCGGATCGGAGCATCTGGTCGACGCGGGCATGCTGGCCCATTGATTTCAGAGGCTTCCCGGCGCCATGGCATTGATCGAATATCGCCGCCGCGGCCATACGGCCGAAGTCAGGCTTAACAGGCCGTCGTCACTCAATGCCATCAATGACGAGATGGATCTCGCTCTTGCCGATGCCTGGGAACGGATCGATGGCGACCCTGATATCCGGGTCGCCATTCTGACCGGTGCTGGCGAAAAAGCATTTTGCGCGGGCGGTGACATGTCTGACCCGCCCACCGGGCACAATGGCCTCTCCTTCGGGGGAGGGATGACAGGCATAGGCGGACGCCTGAAACCTCTTCGAAAGCCGCTGATCTGCGGGGTGCATGGTTATGTCCTTGGACTGGGTTTCGAATTGGCCCTGTGCGCGGACATACTGATCGCGAGCGATGATGCCCATTTTTGCCTGCCGGAGGCGCATGTGGGCGTAATCGACCATTGCGGGGTGGTTCACCGTGCTATTCGGCAATTGCCCCATCATATCGCCCTGGCCATGATTATCGCCAGCGAACCGCTCGATGCCATCGCCGCGGCGCGTTATGGGCTGGTCAATCAATGTGTTGCGCGCGCGGATTTATCCCATGCCCTTTCGGAGTGGGAAAATAAGGTTCTTGCCTGTTCGCCATTGGTATCCCAGGCGGGAAAGCAGGCCGCCCTCGATGGACTGGAGCACAGCCTGCCTACGGCATTGACGCGAAGATATCCGCTTATCGAATCCTACGCGCAAACACGCGACAGGAACGAGGCCGTCCAGGCATGGGATGAGAAACGTGCGCCGCGCTGGGACGGTCGCTAATGGCTCATGTGAAATGATTGTAGCCTAACAATGATTTTATGTCTTGCCGTAGGATTACGCGCTCATCTGTGTCGTTAGCCGACGATGACGCGCATGACGCATCCGACGAAATGAAATTCGATCTAAAATTTTTACCATTTTATATCAATATTTTACCCATAAAATAATCTTCTTTTTAAAAGACACTCCCTCAGCATCGCCGACCTCCAGGGCATATTGATGGTTGGCTTGCAATTCCTCTTGCACTGAAACCTAATTATAGTTAGGCTTAAAAATAGAGACGTCCAAGGAATGGGCGCGCGATTCTGACAGGGTCGTAACAATGTCATGAGGCGTTGAGGAGGGAATGAATGAAAAAGCGCATTCATGCAGGCATGTCATATCCCGATATCAGCACGCGCATTCCGGACCTTCCCATAGTGGCCGGTGAGGCGCGAGGGTCCTCTGCCGGGAATCAATCACAACACAGGTGAGGAGTGGATAATGTCGAACGGCGAGTTTTTTCCAAACATTAGCGAGCAAGCGATCTCTAGGCCGATGTTCGGCCCCAAGTTCCGACTTGCGTTACGGATGTCATCTGCAACCGCAGCGATCGCTATGCCAGTCCTGCTCGCCGCGGGCGCTTTCGCGCAGACCGCACCGAGCACAGAACAGGCAAACACGGCCCCCCTTCAGGCCGTCGACAATGCGGACATCGTCGTGACCGCGCAAAGGCGCGAGGAGTCGCTGTCCAAGGTTCCGCTGTCTGTCGCGGCGCTCAGCGCGGATACGCTGCAAACGCGCGTCGTGACCAAGGAACAGGATCTTGCATCACTGGTGCCGGGCCTCGTGGTCAAGAACGGTCAGAACCAGAACCAGCTCAGCTTCACCATGCGCGGCCAGACGCTGGACCCCTTCTCAGGCGCCAGTCCCGCCGTTCTCACTTATCTCAACGAGGTGCCGTTTACCGGCGGCAATTCGGCCTCCGCCTTCTACGACTTCTCATCGGTTCAGGTTCTCAAGGGACCACAAGGCACGCTCTTCGGCCGCAATGCCACCGGGGGCGCCGTCCTGTATGCATCGACCAAGCCGGGTGAGGATTTTGGAGGATATGCGACAATCCGGGTCGGCGAGCGCGACCTGATCCAGGCGCAGGCCGCCATCGATATTCCCCTCGTTCCCGACAAGATTCTCATACGCATCGCGGGTGATCTGCAAAAACAGGACGGTTATGTCCGCAATATGCTGACCGGCAATACCATGGGCGATGTCGATACGAAATCCGGGCGCCTCACCGTCGTGCTGCGCCCAACAGAGGGAATTGAGAACACTACCGTATTTTCCTACAGCAAGTTCGGCGGCACGGAAGCCAACGGTCAGCTCTATTCCTACTATCCCTTCGGATCGACCAATACATCCACGCAAACGGGCATCACCTATGACCTGACGACGACGCTGGATACTTTATACGGCCTTGGGCTGTTCCCGGGCGTGGGCGACGGTCCTCCGGGACCGGGCACGTTCCCGGGCGGGGTTGCCGGCTATCTCGCCTGGCAGAAAGCGCATCCCTACCAGACCTATCTCAGCTATGATCTTCCCCATAAAGCGCACAGCTATTTCCTGTCGAATACGACCACGATCGACCTGAGCGACAGCCTGACCTTCAAGAATATCTTCGGCTATCAAAAGACCTTCGCCCGCACGCCGGGCATCCTCAGCGGCTCACCCTTTGCCTCGCTCGATCTCTATAACTCAACGGGTGCATTCAGCGGCCCTCCAGGTGGCGAAGTTTTCCGGAACAAGAGCATTTCGGAAGAAGCCCAGGTGCAAGGCACGACTGCGGATGGAAAGCTCGAATTCATCGTCGGCGGCTTTTATAACTATGCCACCAAGGAAGAGGCTATCCCCGTCATCGTCGGCGGCGAACTGGCGACGCCGGCGGGCGAAGTCCTCTATCATACCCGGGGCACGACCCGATCGCGCGCCGTCTATGGACAGGCAACCTATGATCTGTCCGATGCCGTCACCCAGGGGCTAAAAATCACCGCTGGGGCGCGCTATACTTGGGAAACGGTCGGCATGACGGCTTATGATGACCATGCCTTCGCAGTCGGCTTCACGCGCCAGAAGCGCACGCTCAAAGCGCCCAGCTGGAATGCCAGCCTTCAATGGCAGTTCAATCCACAGAACCAGATCTATTTCACCCAGCGCGGCAGCTTCCGTGCCGGTAACTTCAATGGCGCGGTCGTGCCCTATAACGATACCAATTTCTTCGGGAACGAATATACCCACGATTTCGAACTGGGTTATAAGTTCAACGGCATCGTCATGGGTCGGCGCACGCATTTCAATATCGCGGCCTATAAGCAGATTGTGAAGAAGGCCCAGCACTCGCTTTATGCGGTGGTCGCAGGCGCGCCATCAGCCTTCACCGTCAATGTGCCCCAGGCCACGGTCAAAGGCGTGGAGGTAGACGGTGACATCATGCCGACGGATTGGCTCAAGCTGGGCTTTTCGGGCGCTTATACCGACGCGAAATATACCAAGAACCTCGTCGATCTGTCGGTCCAGACCGGTACGCCCGGTTTCATCGTGCCGTTCGATTCCTACCCCGATGCGCCGAAATGGTCCGGATCGCTTTATTTCGACCTGACGCTACCGGTGCCATCGAATGTGGGCGACGTGCATTTCCGGATGGACAGCTATTCCCAGACCTATTCCTATTTTTCGAACAACGAATTCTCGATCACGCCCGGAACCCGGATCAAGGGTTACACGACGGTCGCGGCTCGGCTGAGCTGGAATGAAATCATGGGCAGCGACGTATCGCTGGGCGTTTATGCCAAGAACCTGTTCAAGGAAAAATATTATCAGGCCGGTTATGTCGAAGGAGCGGCAGGCGGTTTCAACACGGTCATCCCTGGCGAACCGCAGACGTTCGGCGCAGAACTTACGATGAAGTTCTGATCGATGATGCCGGTCGATATTCTCGGATACCGACCGGCATGACTGTCTCTAGCAAGCAGTGTCTCTCCACGATTGTTCCACGCCCGAGGCATGCAAGAGCCTGAAAGCATGGCTGGATTGGCGCTGCGGTGAAATGCGAATTGGTTGCCCAACCCTTCGGGTTTTTCAGCCTCTTGCAAACCTAGGCCAGCAAAGGATCGAAGCGACTACACGCTGCAACCTCTTCTCGACGAAGCGCACCATCTTTCGACCGGCCGTCGAAGGGCGGCGCCTGGTATCTAAGCAACCACACGAGCGTCTTGAGATCGCCGCTGCGGCAGCGTCCAGCGATCTCAAGACGCTCGTGTTCGTACAGTCCACGATTTTGGCAGAAGCGTCGATGAAGGACTTTCCGAATTTGCTGGACACGCCCCAGGTCAAACTCACCGACGAAGAGCTTGAATGGCATCGGCTGCCTGCGCCAGATGCATCAGGATCACAAGGAAGCTGAGGCAGGTATCGCTCGGTTGCTGGAACTGGTCGAGAAGGGCCTGATGGACGCCGAGGACGCTTCGATGCGCGAGCGGTGGGTCAACCTGCGTTTTCCGACGAGACGAACTTGCCGAGCAGATTGTCTATCTTACCCGCCGCCTCGCGATGGCCGAGCCGATGATCACCCCTGCCAAGATCGAGAAACTGGCAGTGCTTCTCCGCGACAAGCTGTATCATGGTTCGCCCGATCTACGCCAAGCATACGCGCAACTGCTGCTCAACGGGGTCCGCGTCGACGACCGGCAAATCCGTATAAACGGCTCGAAAGCCGAGTTGGCCCGAAGTGCTGCAGGGGGCGTGGCCAAAACCACGCCTGCAGTTCTCTCTTTTGTTCGAGAATGGTGCACCCGGCGGGATTCGAACCCACGGCCCTCAGATTAGGAATCTGATGCTCTATCCTGCTGAGCTACGGATGCACCGAGCGAAAACCTGAAGTTTTCGCGCTCCGGCGATACCTGCGCCGATCCTGCTCGTCAACAAGGTCAGGGAGATACGGAAACTGCGGCACATTCTGCGCCACACACCGGCGAGCACCCGTGCTCTTGTCCTATAAGACCATTAGTCCTGCCTCAAACATAGCGGCGATCAATTCTGCGCTTTGGGAGGAACTATCGGAAATGGCAGGGGTGCGACTTCCACGCCTTCGGAAATCAGGGCGCGGGCTTCCTCGGGCGCAACTTCGCCATGAATATTTGCGTGGTCCCGTTCACCATAATGCATGGCGCGCGCCTGCTCGGCGAAGGTGCGTCCGACCCAGGTCGATCCTTCGAGCGCCTTGGCCTGCGCGTCTGCCATCGCCTGCATCAGCACGCGCATCCGACCTTCATCGGCATTTCCCATGGGAATGGACGGCCCTTCGGCTGTGGTAGCCGGTGCGGCCGGGCGGCGGTTTCCCTTGGATGCAACGGCTGGCGCCATCAACGCCTTGGTAACGCGCGCGTCGCCACACATGGGACAGGCAAGCAGTCCTCGCGCCTTCTGGTCCTCATAGTCCGTGCTGGAGCCGAACCAGGCCTCGAATATATGGCCCTGGCCTTCGCATTTAAGGTCGAACACGATCACGCGATTACTACGTCCCTGGATATCTCACGGCGATTGGCGATGGCGGGCACCCGCCCGCGCACCTCCTCTATGCGAGCCATGTCGATGTCGGCAAGAGCGAGACCGGCCTTTTCACCCATGTCCAGCAGGACTTCGCCCCACGGGTCCACGATCAGACTGTGCCCATAGGTTTCGCGGCCATCGGTGTGGCGTCCGGTCTGGGCGGGCGCGATGACGAAGCATCCTGCCTCGATCGCGCGGGCGCGTAGCAATATATGCCAGTGGGCCTGTCCGGTCGGCACGGTGAAGGCGGCAGGCATCAGCAAGATGGTCGCCCCTGCATTGGTCAGCGCCCGATAGAGATCGGGAAAGCGCATGTCATAGCAGATGGAAAGGCCCATGCGCGCCCATGGCGTATCCACGGCCACAACCTGCTCGCCAGGTCCGTAGACGGAGGATTCCCGCCAGCTTTCCCCAGTCGCCAAATCCACATCAAACAGATGGATCTTGTCATAGCGCGCCCGGATTTCGCCCCGGTCGTCGATCACGAAGCTGCGATTGGCCCAGCGCCCGTCCTCCCGTTCACCCTTGAAGGCGAGCGAGCCAACATGCACCCAAAGTCCCCACTTCGCCGCCGCGTCGCGAATGGCAGCCAGAACCGGATCATCCGCTTGGGTCCGCAAGGTTTCGGCCGCCCGCTGCCTGTTCCGGTCAAGATAGCCCGCCATTTCCGGCGTGAAGACCATGTCTGCGCCCTCGCCCTTCGCGCGCGCGGCCATATCGGTGATCGCGGCGGCGTTGGCGGTGGGATCAATCCCGCTGGTCATCTGGAAGAGCGCGGCGCGCATGGCGATTACAGGCCCAGCAACGGGTCAAGCTTGCCCTGCCGGTTGAGCGCGGCCATGTCGTCGCTGCCCCCGATATGCCTGCCATCGATGAATATCTGCGGCACGGTCATGCCGCCGTTGGAGCGCTCCAGCATCTCCTGCCGCTTCGGGCCGCCCATGGTGATGTCATATTCCTCGAACGCCACGCCCTTGCCTTCCAGCAAAGCCTTGGCGCGCGCGCAATAACCGCAAAATGCCTTGGTGTAGATTTCAACTTTCGCCATTGGTTCTCGATACTCCTTGGCTGGAGGAGATGGGGACTCCAGGGCGCCTTTGTCAATCGAACGGTTCCGCGTCCGGCAACACCCGCGCCCAGCACAGCAAATGCACGGCCGCCACACCCCCGCGCCTCAGCGCCCGCGCACAGGCCGCTGCCGTCGCCCCGCTCGTATGCACATCGTCGATCAGCAGGACCGTTCGCCCCGATAGGTCATGGCCCGGAGCCAGCGCGAAAGCGCCGCGCACCGCCTTGGCGCGATGGCGGGGATTCATGCCACGCAGGGGCTGGGTTCGCTTTGCGCGTAGCAGCGCATGTTTTTCGACGGTCAGTCCCGTCGCCCTGCCCAGATGATCGGCGATCAGGGCCGCCTGATTGAAACCCCGCCACCACAGCCGCCAGCGGTGCAGCGGAACCGGCACGATCAGCGGCTGCTCCTCGGTCCGGACGTGTCGCGCCATATGTCCCGCGATCAGCCGGGCAAGGCCGATCCGCCGCCCATATTTGAGCCGCAGCGCCACCGCTCGCGCCACATCGCCATAAGCCAGCACCGCCCGCGCGCTGTCGAAGGGCGGCGGCTCAGACAGACAGGAGGCGCATTCTCCACCCTCCCCTATCTCATGCTCGAAAGGCACGCCGCAGCGCGCGCAGCAGGGATCGCCCAGAAAATGCATGCCGCTCCAGCAGGCGAGGCAGAAGGACTGATCGCGCTCCACGACCACACCGCATCCGGGACAGCGCGGCGGCAACGCATAGTCCAGTGCCGAAGCAGTCATGATCTTGAGATGCGGGAGAAGCGACATGATCTACCTTGTTCCCGCTCCGCGTCCGATGCACAAGACCCACCATGACCAATCCCGACATCTTCGACCGGCGCCTGCGCGCCTTGCGGCGTGACCGGATGATGGGCGGTTTTGCGGACCATGATTTCCTCTATGGTGCAATGCTGGAGGAATTGCTGGACCGACTGGCCGACGTGCGGCGCGATTTGCCCGAAGCGCTGGTCGTGGGCTGTCCAGATGACAGCGCGAAAGCAGCGCTGGAAAGGATGGGCAAACGGGTTGCCTGCATCGATCCCGGCTTCCTGGCGGCGCGGCAAGCCGGCGGCGGTGTGCAGGGGGATGAGGACGCTCTCCCCTTTGCCGACGACAGTTTCGACCTGATCCTTGCCTGCGGAACGCTCGATAGCGTCAACGATCTTCCTGGCGCGCTGATTCTTATGCGCCGCATATTACGGCCGGATGGACTTTTGCTGGCCGCCTTTGCGGGCGCGGGCACCCTTCCCCGGCTGCGCGCAGCGCTGATGACCGGGGAAGGTGATCGGCCCGGCCAGCATATTCATCCACAGGTCGATGTCCGGTCAGCGGGCGACCTTCTGGGAAGAGCCGGATTCGCCATGCCGGTGGCGGATGGCGACATGCTGACCGTGCGCTATGGCGATATGCTCCGGTTGATGCATGACTTGCGGGGCATGGGCGCGGGCAATGCGCTAGGATCGCACCCTCCGGCCTTGCGGCGAGATGTGCTGGCGGCAGCGATGGCGCATTTCGCCGAGGCTGCCGATCCAGATGGCAGAACTGCCGAACAGATCGGCGTGATCTACCTCAGCGGCTGGAAGCCCGATGCCAGCCAGGCGAAGCCTGCCCGGCGGGGCAGCGCCACGATTTCCCTCACCGAAGCATTGAAACGGAAGAGCTGACTGCCCGTCAAATCCCATCATCGCGCGCGGTCTGGGCGCCCACTACAGGCGGATCGGCCACATCCCATGACTGCCAGCCGCCAAACCGACAGGCATATTCGACATGGCTGGCCCGGCGAAAGGCCGCTCCGTCCCAAACCACAACTTGCAATTCGATCCGGTCATGACGATGGACGTGCAGCCAATTGAAGCTCTGCGGCTCCGCATTGCGAAGGCGGGTGGAAGTCGCCGTTCCCGCCTGAATGATGAGGGCACTGCCCGCGTCCTCCACCATTTTTTGCGCTGCCCGCGCGTAAGTGCGGTGAAAATGCCCGGCGAGCGCGATATGAATGCCTGCCTCGCGCGCGGCCTGCACGGCATGCTCATGGCGCCCGACAGCCTCGCTCCATTCCCCGCCCTTGCCGATGGGCATGGCGAACAGCGGATGATGCGTGACGAGAATACGGGTCTTTTCAGGCGGCACAGAGGCAAAGCGAGCGCGCAGCAATGCCATCTGCTCATGATTGAGCCGCCCGTCCTTGATGGTCAGCGACCGCGCCGTGTTAAGGCCGAGGATCGCCACCGCTTCATCCTCATAGAAGGGACAAAGATCATTCGAAATATAGCGTTTGTAGCGATGCAGGGGCCACAGGAACCGACGCACCGCATCATAGAGCGGAACGTCATGATTGCCCGGAATAAGGAGCAACGGCAAACCCGCGGCGCGCAGCCGGTTAATCCATTTTGACGCCTGCCGGAATTGCGCGATCTTCGCCCTTTGGGTGAAGTCACCGCTGATAACGACCAGATCGGGCCGCCTTTCCAGCAGCCAGGCTTCGGCAGCCGTCGCAATTGTGTCGTCATGCGCGCCGAAATGCAGGTCGGAAAGATGGGCGATACGGGCCATTCTTCTTTAACGAGCCGAAAGACAAGGAGTTGCGCCGGGAGCCGATCCGGGACTGGCGAGTTTTTATGGCATGGAAACGAAACCCCTCCCGCACGACGCCGTGCTTATCGTCAATGCCCAGTCCCGCCGGGGCGAAGCGCATTTCAAGGAGGCAAAGGAAAGGCTGGAGCAAAGCGGCGTCCGTCTCACCGCCGCCCATGCCGTGAAGAACCCGAATCATATAGCCCAAGCCGTGCGCGCCGCGGTGGCATCCGGCGCGCCGATGGTGATCGTGGGCGGCGGCGACGGGTCGCTGTCGGGCACGGTGGATGAACTGGTCGGCAAGGATTGCGTGTTCGCCGTCCTCCCGCTGGGCACCGCGAACAGCTTCGCGCGCACGCTGGGCCTGCCGCTGGAGCTGAAAGGCGCAGTCGACGCCATCGCCCATGGGCGGCGGCGGCGGATCGACCTGGGCATGATCGACAGCGATTATTTCGTCAACGCGGCCTCCATGGGGCTATCCCCCATGATCGGGGACACTGTGCCGCATAAGCTGAAGCGTTATCTGGGCCGCGTCGGTTATCTCCTCTGGGCGGTCAAATGCTCTTTCGGCTTCCGGGCGTTCCGGCTCGTGATCGACGATGGCGTCAGGGAACGGCGCATGTGGTCGACTGAGGTCCGCATCCTGAACGGTCCTTTTCATGGCGGAGTCGAACTGTCCGACGAAGCTGCCGTGGATACCGGCGAAATCGTGGTTCAGGCGATTGTCGGGCGCAGCCATATGCGCCTTGCGTGGGACTGGTATGCGAAATTCTTCCGCCTTCGCGACCGCAACGTCCATACGGAAGAGTTTCGCGGCCAATCCTTCCGCCTGTCGACACAGCCGCCGCAACGCATCTCCATCGACGGAGAAGTGCTGGCCCGAACACCCGCCACGGCGAAGATCGCAGGCGGCGCGATAGAGGTCGCGGTTCCCGCAGAGGACTGATGCAAGAGCAAGGCGCGATAGGAAGACAGCGGACCGCGTTGTCTGGCTGCGGACACACAAATCCTTTCGTCCTGAGTAGCCCCTGAGCTTGTCAAAGTGGCGTATCGAAGGACAGCGCCGCGCGAGAAGCCCTTCGATACGGGTCTTCGACTTGACCAAGAGGCCAAGTTTATCCTGAGCGACTGCTGCAAGCAGTCAGTCGAAGGGCTCAACCCCTACTCAGGGCTAACGGAGTGGAGAAGTCCGCAATTGGCCGATAGCGGTCAGCCTCCCTTCACAACACAAACTAAGCCGTCCCCTTCGCCTTGGCCGCCTTGCGTTCCTGCATCTTCTTGCGGAAGCGAGTGGCCCATCCGGGCTTGCCATCCTGCGCGGGGCGAACGAGGCAGAGCGCGTCGGCATCCACGTCGCGCGTGACCGTGCTACCCGCGCCCACGATTGCACCCTCCCCGATCTTCACCGGCGCGACCAGCGCGCTGTTGGAGCCGATGAACGCGCCCGCGCCGATTTCCGTCCGATATTTGAAGAAGCCGTCATAATTGCAGGTGATGGTGCCCGCCCCGATGTTGGCGCCCGCCCCCACGCTGGCATCGCCGATATAGGACAGATGATTGGCCTTCGCGCCCTCGCCCAGTTCCGCCTTCTTGATCTCGACGAAATTGCCGACCTTGGCCTTCGATCCGATCTTCGCGCCGGGACGCAGACGGGCATAGGGGCCGATCTCCGCGCCGCTTTCCACCTGCGCGCCTTCCAGATGGGAAAAGGCGTGGATGACCACATTGTCCGCCACCCGCACGCCAGGGCCAAAGACGACATTAGGCTCCACCACCACGTCCCGGCCCAGCACGGTGTCATGCGCGAAGAACACCGTGTCCGGCGCAATCATCGTGACGCCTTCGCGCATCGCCTCAGTTCGGCGGCGCGCCTGCCAGATGACCTCCACTCCGGCGAGTTCGATCCGGCTGTTGACGCCCGCGACTTCCCAGGCCTCCGTCTCGATCACGGCGCTCTGCGCTCCGGGCAACATGACGATGTCTGGCAGATAATATTCGCCGGCCGCATTGTCATTGCCGATCCGGTCAAGCAGCACGAACAGGTCGGTGGACCGCACCGCCATCAACCCACTGTTGCACAGGGTCACGGCGCGCTCGTCCGCGCTGGCGTCCTTATATTCGACCATCTTTTCGATGATGCCCTGCCCATCGGCAATGATCCGGCCATAAGCGGCGGTATCATCGGGCCGGAAACCCAGCACCACCGCGCGCGGCTCATCCCCGCGCGTCAGCCGGTCCAGCATCGCGCGCATGGTTTCGGCCCGCACCAACGGCACATCGCCGTAAAGGATCAGCACATCGCCCGCGAAACCCGTGAGCGCCTCATGCGCCTGCGCGACGGCGTGGCCGGTGCCAAGCTGCCGGTCCTGCACGGCGATGACGACGCCTTTGCCCTCGACCGCTTTCTCCACCTGATCGCGTCCAGCGCCTACAACCACGACCTGCCGTTCCGGCTGCAATTCCGCCACGCTTGCCAGCAGGTGCAGCAGCATCGGACGGCCCGCCACGGGATGCAGCACCTTATGCAGCGATGACTTCATGCGCGTGCCCTGCCCCGCGGCAAGGATGATGACGGCAAGGGGGCGGCTGGCGGTCACGGTGAGGCGACTCCTGTTATCGGACGGTTGGCTGGCGTCCCTCTGCCATGTTTGGCTTGCCTTTGCCACCGCTGCGAAGGCATGGGCGCGTCATGACACGCATAGCTTTCGACATCGTCGGCTTCGACCTGGACGGCACATTGATCGATACCAGTGGGGATCTGGCCGCCGCAGTCAACTACGCCATCGGGCTGCTGGGCCGCGTGCCCTTTCCAGTGGAAGCGATCCGCCCGTTCGTAGGCAAGGGCGCGAAAGTCATGCTGGAACGCGCCTTGGCTGCGTCGGGCGGTTATGAGGAAGCCGAACTAAGCGAAAGCCTGCCCATATTGCTCGATTATTATGAGCAGAATCTGGCGATCCATTCCGTGCCCTATCCCGGCCTGATCGCGGCGCTGGATCGACTGGCGGAGATGAACGTAAAGCTCGCCATCTGCACCAATAAGGCGGAGCGCTTCACCATCCCGCTGATGCATCAGCTTGGGCTGTCCGATCGCTTCGCCAGCATCGTCGGCGGCGACACGGTGGGCGTCGCCAAGCCTGATCCTGCCCCGATCCGCGAGATGATCGCGCGGGCGGGTGGCGGGCGCGCCATCTTTCTGGGCGACACGATCAATGACATTGCAGGCGCGCGCAATGCGGGCATCCCATCCATCGCCGTCAGCTTCGGTTTCCTCGACGGCCCGGTGGAAAATCTGGAGGCCGATGCGGTGATCCACCATTTCGACGAACTGGCGCCCATGCTGGAGCAATGGCCGAACTGAGCAGCCGGAATTCAGCATCATTCGGACATGGAAAAGGCCGCCCCCAACGGAGCGGCCTTTTTTCATTCTTCCGAGACCAAAGCCTCACATATGTATCGGCTTACCCGTCACAGCCATCGCCGCTTCCTTGATCGCCTCGCTATGCGTCGGATGCGCGTGGCAGGTATAGGCGATGTCTTCGCTCGATGCGCCGAACTCCATGGCCTGCGCGGCCTGCGCGATCATGGTGCCCGCGACGCTGGCGATGATCCACACACCCAGCACCTTGTCGGTTTCCGCGTCGGCAATGACCTTCACGAAACCGTCCGGCTCATGATTGGTCTTGGCCCGGCTATTCGCCAACATGGGGAATTTGCCGACCTTCACCGCGCCGCGTTCCTTGGCCGCTTCCTCGGTCAGGCCCACGCCCGCGATTTCCGGGCTGGTGTAGACGACCGACGGGATCACGTCATGGTTCACAATGCCGGTCAGGCCCGCGATATTCTCCGCGACGGCGATGCCTTCGTCCTCGGCCTTGTGCGCTAACATCGGGCCGGGGATCACATCGCCAATGGCCCAGACGCCAGGAACCTTGGTCGCGAAATCATGATCGGTTTCGATCTGGTTCCGGCCATTCAGCTCCAACCCGATCTTGTCGAGCCCCAGTCCTTCTGTGTTCGGACGACGGCCGATCGACACCAGCACGCAATCCGCCTCGATCGTTTCCGCTTCGCCGCCAGCGGCTGGTTCGACGGTCAGTTCGACCTTCTTGCCCTTGACCTTGGCGCCGGTGACCTTGGTGCCGAGCTTATAGTCGAAACCCTGCTTCTTGAAGATCTTGCTGGCTTCCTTGCGAACTTCGCCGTCCATGCCGGGCAGTATCTGATCGAGAAATTCGACCACCGTGACCTTCGCGCCCAGACGCCGCCACACGCTGCCCAGTTCAAGGCCGATGACGCCGCCGCCAATGACGACGAGGTGATCGGGCACCTTCTCCAGTTCCAGCGCGCCGGTGGAATCGACGATCAGGCCCTTCTTGTTGTCGACCTCGACGCCCGGAAGCGGCGTCACCGATGATCCGGTGGCGATGATGATATTCTTCGCCGTCACTTTCTTGCCCACAACCTCGACCGTGTTCGCCCCGGTGAAGCTGGCAAGGCCCTTGAGCCAATCGACCTTGTTCTTCTTGAACAGGAATTCGATGCCGCCAGTCAGGCCCTTGACCGCATCCTTGCGTTGGCCCTGCATGGTATCCAGGTCCAGGCTCATCTTATCGATCTTGACGCCTAGCTTCGCAAGCGCGCCGCCGGCCGCTTCCTCATACAATTCCGAAGCGTGCAGCAACGCCTTGGACGGGATGCAGCCGACATTGAGGCAGGTGCCGCCCAGCGTCTCCCGGCTTTCGGCGCAGGCGGTCTTGAGCCCAAGCTGCGCCGCGCGAATCGCCGCGACATAGCCGCCCGGCCCCGCGCCGATCACCAGAACGTCATAATCGAATTCAGCCATCGTCTTTGGTCCTCTGGCGTGATGTCTTACAGGTCGATCAGCAGGCGGGTCGGGTCCTCGATCGCGTTCTTCACCGCAACGAGGAAAGTGACCGCCTCACGGCCATCGATCAAGCGATGGTCGTAGCTGAGCGCCAGATACATCATCGGACGCACGACGACCTGACCATTGCGAACGACGGGGCGGTCCTCGATCCGGTGGAGGCCCAGCACCGCCGACTGTGGCGGGTTGATGATCGGAGTCGACATCAGCGAACCGAACACGCCGCCATTGGAGATGGTGAAGGTGCCGCCCTTCATATCTTCCATGGTCAGCGCGCCTTCCTTGGCGCGCTTGCCGAAGTCGCCGATGGTCTTTTCGATCTGCGCCACGCTCATGCTTTCGGCGTTGCGGATGACCGGCACGACGAGACCATTGGGCGCGGACACGGCGACCGAGATGTCGGCGAAATCGTTATAAACGATCTCGTCGCCTTCGATCTGCCCGTTGACGCCCGGCACGTCCTTGAGCGCCATGCAGACCGCCTTGGTGAAGAAGCCCATGAAGCCAAGACGGACGCCATGCTTCTTTTCGAATAGATCCTTATACTTACCGCGCGCCTCGATGACGGCGGACATGTCGACATCGTTGAATGTGGTGAGCAACGCGGCGTTGTTCTGCGCTTCCTTGAGGCGCTTGGCGACCGTCTGGCGCAGGCGGGTCATCTTCACCCGCTCTTGTTTGCGGCTGGGACCGGCTGCGGGCGCATCGGTGGCAGGCGCGGAGGCGGCAGGCGTGAACGCCCCAGCCTTGGCGGTTCCTGCCGTGACCGCGGCCAAAACATCATCCTTGGTCAGGCGACCATCCTTGCCGGTGCCCTTGATCTTGCTGGGGTCAAGCCCATGTTCCAGCACCAGACGGCGCACGGCAGGCGAAAGCGTCAGATTGCCGCCATCGCCTTCCTCATCCGCCGGCGCTGAAGCAACCGATGCGGGAGCGGCGGCTTGCGCCTTGGCGGCAGGCTCCGGGGCAGAGGGTGCAGGTGCAGCGGCAGCCGTCGCGCCCTCATTGATAGTAGCGAGCAGCGCGCCAACCTCAACTGTGTCGCCTTCCTTGGCGATGATGTCGCCCAGCGTTCCGCCAACCGGCGCGGGCACGTCGACCGCGACCTTGTCGGTTTCCAGGCTGACGATCGGCTCATCCGCCTTCACGGCTTCACCGGGCTTCTTAAGCCACTGGCCTACAGTGGCTTCGGTAACGGATTCGCCCAGGGTCGGGACTTTGACTTCGGTTGCCATGAGCTTCTTCAGCCTTTCTTCTGGCGGCGGATTTCTTCACGAACGCTGTGGCCCAGCGCATCAGCGACGAGCGCGCCCTGTTCGGCGACGTGACGCTTGGCAAGGCCTGTGGCGGGCGATGCCGATGCCTTGCGACCGGCATAGCGAGCGCGCATCGGCGCCCTGCCAGCATTGGCAAGCGCTTCCTCAATATAGGGTTCGACGAAGAACCAGCCGCCATTGTTGCGCGGTTCTTCCTGACACCAGATCACTTCCTCCAGGTTCGGCATGCGCTTGACGCGCGTGGCAAGCGCTTCGGTCGGGAAGGGATAGAGTTGCTCGATGCGGACGATCTGGGTGTTCTTGTCCCCCGCCGCGTCGCGCGCCTCGATCAGGTCATAGGCGACCTTGCCCGAACAGAGCACCAGACGCTTGGTGTCCTTGTCAGCCGCCGGATTAGTGTCCGAGAGGATACGCATGAAATGCGTTTCACCCTGGAAATCCTCTGCCTTGCTCACCGCCAACTTGTGCCGCAGCAGCGACTTGGGCGTCATCAGGATGAGAGGCTTGCGGAAAGGACGCAGCATCTGGCGGCGCAGGATGTGGAAATAGTTCGCCGGGGTGGTGCAGTTGGCGACCTGAATATTCCCCTCCGCGCAAAGCTGGAGATAACGCTCCAACCGCGCCGAGCTATGCTCTGGCCCCTGACCTTCATAGCCGTGCGGCAACAGGCAGACGAGACCGTTCGCGCGCAACCACTTGCTTTCCGACGAAGCGATATACTGGTCGAAGATGATCTGCGCGCCATTGGCGAAGTCGCCGAACTGCGCTTCCCACATAACCAGGCTCTTCGGGTCCGCGAGCGCATAGCCATATTCGAAGCCCAGCACGCCATATTCTGAAAGCGGGCTGTCCAATACCTCGAAGCGGCCGTGGGGCACGGTCGACAGCGGGATATACTTGTCTTCCGTGTCCTGATCGACCCAGACCGAGTGACGCTGGCTGAAAGTGCCGCGGCCCGAATCCTGCCCCGACAGACGCACGCCATAGCCTTCCGACAGCAGCGAACCGAAAGCCAGTGCCTCGCCGGTCGCCCAGTCGAAATTCGCGCCAGTCTTGAACATTTCAGCCTTGGCATCGATCACGCGGCGCAGCGTCTTGTGGACGTTGACGTCGGCGGGAATGGTGGTCAGCGTCTTGCCAAGGCTGTCGAACAGCTTCTGGCTGATCGCGCTTTCCACATTCTGCCGAGTGGTTTCGGCATCGGCGGGTTTGTGCAGGCCCGACCAGCGTCCGGTGAACCAGTCGGCCTTGTTGGGCTTGTAGCTCTTGGCCGCCTCGAACTCTTCTTCCAGATGATTGACGAAATCGCCCGTCGCCTTGTTGACGAAGTCGTCATCGACAACGCCTTCAGCCTTGAGGCGCGCCGAATAGACGTCGCTCACTGGCGGATGCTGGCGGATCTTCGCGTACATCAGCGGCTGCGTGAAGCTCGGCTCGTCGCCTTCATTATGACCGAAGCGGCGATAGCACCACATGTCGATCACGATATCGCGGTGGAAGGTCTGACGATATTCGATGGCCAGCTTGCACGCGAAGGTGACGGCTTCGGGATCGTCGCCATTGACGTGCAGGATCGGCGCCTGAACCCCCTTCGCAACGTCGCTCGGATAAGGTGAGGAGCGCGCGAACTGGGGTGAGGTGGTGAAGCCGACCTGATTGTTCACGACGAAATGGATGCATCCGCCGGTATTATACCCGCGGATGCCTGAAAAGCCGAAACATTCCCAGACGATGCCCTGACCTGCGAAAGCCGCATCTCCGTGAATCAGCACCGGCAGAACCTGCTCATGCTTTTCCAGATCGTCGCGGAACACCTGCTGCGCGCGCACCTTGCCCAACACGATCGGATCGACCGTTTCCAGGTGTGATGGGTTGGGCACCAGGCTCATATGCACCTTGATGCCGTCGAACTCACGGTCGGTGGACGTGCCGAGGTGATATTTCACATCCCCCGAACCGCCGACATCCTCGGGGTTCGCGGTGCCACCCGAAAATTCGTGAAAAATGACGCGAAAGCCCTTGGCCATCACATTGGCCAGCACGTTCAGGCGGCCGCGATGCGCCATGCCGAACACGATCTCGCGCACGCTGGAAGCGCCGCCATATTTGATGATGGCTTCCAGCGCCGGAATCATGGATTCGCCGCCGTCCAGGCCGAAACGCTTGGTGCCGACATATTTGCGGCCCAGGAATTTCTCATATTGCTCGGCCTGGATGACCTTGGACAGAATCGCTCGCTTACCCTCCGGGGTGAAGTGGATTTCCTTGTCCTTGCCCTCCATGCGTTCCTGAAGGAACACGCGTTCCTCCACATCGGCGATGTGCATATATTCCAGGCCGACATTGCCGCAGTAATTCTGCCGCAGGATGGCCACGATCTCCTCGACCGTGGCATAGTCGAGGCCCAGCGTGCCACCGAGGAATATCTTCTTCTTGAGATCGTTCAGCCCATGATATTCCGGCGTCAAATCCGCTGGAATCTGACGCTGGGAAAGCCCCAGGGGATCGAGATTGGCCGCCAGATGCCCGCGCACGCGATAGGTGCGGATCAGCATCTGGGCGCGGATCGCATCTTCCGCCGCCTCAGCGACTTCGGCCTCGCCCGCTACCTTGCCCACGGACTTCGCGGCGGCTTTGATCGCCACCTGCATCTGCGTGGGGTCCAGCGCCCCGGTCAGATCGTCGGTATCGATCGGCGGCCAGTTGGTGCGTGCCCAGCTCGGCCCGCGCTCTACCTCGAAATCCTGATTCTCGTAACCCATCGTCTTCGTCCCATCCTGACCGCGCGCATCGCGGAACGGGAAAGGCAGCCGGGGTGCAGCCCGGCCGCCTGTCTTCCGGTCAGCCCTTCAGCACGTCCAGCAGAGTCGTGCCGAGTTCGGAGGGGCTGGCAGCAACCTTGATGCCAGCGGCTTCCATCGCCGCAATCTTGCTTTCCGCATCGCCCTTGCCGCCCGACACGATCGCGCCGGCATGGCCCATGCGGCGGCCCGGAGGCGCCGTGCGGCCCGCGATGAAGCCGGCCATCGGCTTCTTGCGACCCTTCTTCGCTTCGTCGATCAGGAACTGGGCAGCCTGCTCCTCCGCGTCTCCGCCGATTTCGCCGATCATGATAATCGATTCGGTCGCGTCGTCGGCTAGGAACAGCTCCAGCACGTCGATGAAGTTGGTGCCATTGACCGGATCGCCACCAATGCCGACAGCAGTCGTCTGGCCAAGGCCCGCGTTCGAGGTCTGGAACACCGCCTCATAGGTCAGCGTGCCGGAGCGCGAGACGACGCCAACGCTGCCCTGCTTAAAGATGCTGCCCGGCATGATACCGATCTTGCATTCATTGGGGGTCAGCACGCCGGGGCAGTTCGGCCCGATCAGGCGCGACTTGCTGCCCGACAAAGCGCGCTTCACGCGCACCATGTCCAGCACGGGAATACCCTCGGTGATGCAGACGATCAGCGGGATTTCCGCGTCGATCGCCTCCAGGATCGAATCGGCCGCGAATGGCGGCGGCACGTAGATGACCGATGCGTCCGCGCCGGTCCTGGCCTTCGCTTCGGCGACGGTGTCAAACATGGGCAGGCCGATATGGGTCGTGCCGCCCTTGCCCGGCGTAACGCCCGCAACCATCTGCGTACCATAGGCCAGCGCCTGTTCGGTGTGGAAGGTGCCGGTGGCACCGGTCATACCCTGGGTAATGACCTTGGTGTTCTTGTTCACCAGAATGGACATGAAAGCCCCTTCATCGTCTCAATGGCGTGGCATTTGGGGTTGGCGGCCCGCTTCAGGATGCCGACTTGCCTGAAACGAACCGGTGCAGTTGTTGGGCTATCAGGCCAGCGAGGAGTCAATACCCTTGCAGGCTTCCAGCAGTTCCTTGACGGCGTCGACCGACACCTGAAGGTTGGCCTTGGCCTCCGCGTCCAGATCGATCTCGATGACCTGCTCGACACCATCCTTGCCGATGATGACGGGCACGCCGACATAGAGATTGTCGACGCCATATTGGCCGGTCAGGTTCGCCGCGCAGGGCAACAGGCGCTTCTGGTCGAACAGATAGGCTTCGGCCATCGCGATGCCGCTGGTCGCGGGTGCATAGAAGGCGGAGCCGGTCTTGAGCAGGCCGACAATTTCGCCGCCGCCCGAACGGGTGCGCTGGACGATGGCGTCGATACGCTCCTTGGTGGAGCGACCCATCTTGATGAGGTCGGGGATCGGAATGCCCGCGACGGTCGAATATTCGACGACCGGGACCATGGTGTCGCCATGGCCGCCCAGGACGAAGCTGTTCACTTCCTTCACCGACACCTGGAACTCTTCGGCCAGGAAGTGGCTGAAGCGCGCGGAGTCGAGGACGCCCGCCATGCCGACAACCTTGTTATGCGGCAGGCCGGAAAATTCGCGCAGCGCCCAGACCATCGCGTCGAGCGGGTTGGTGATGCAGATGACGAAGGCGTTCGGCGCGTTGTTTTTGATGCCCTCGCCCACAGCCTTCATGACCTTGAGGTTGATGCCCAGCAGGTCGTCGCGGCTCATGCCCGGCTTGCGAGCGACGCCGGCGGTGACGATGATGACGTCGGCGTCCTTGATGTCGGCATAATCGTTGGTGCCGGTGATCTTAGCATCGAAGCCTTCGACGGGACCGCATTGCGACAGATCCAGCGCCTTGCCCTGCGGCACGCCTTCGACCACGTCGAACAGGACGATGTCGCCCAGCCCTTTGAGGGCCGCCAGATGCGCGAGCGTGCCGCCGATATTGCCAGCGCCGATGAGCGCGATCTTCTTACGGGCCATATGCAATCATCCTCCAAGCTCGAAATATTGGAATTGCTCGCCCGCTTAGGCCGATATGACAAAGGTTTCAACCTGCCAAAAGATGGCCGCGTAATTTATCTTTGCAATTCATTCGCAATTGCATTATAGGTCCGCCCGCCTTTGTCGCTCACGCGCTCCTACCCTGGTGCCTGATCCCTTCCCACAAAGGCTGCCTGCCGGATGCCTCTCCATTTTGGGAGGCATCCGGGCTATTTTCATGACAACAGGCAAAAAAGCCACGCAACGCAGCTTCGGTTATTTGGAACCGTGGCCCAGCGCCAGATAATCATCCGACTGCATTTCCATAAGGCGGGAGACGGTTCGCTCGAACTCAAAGGCGCCATCCCCTTCAGGATAGAGGCACGCAGGTTCAGCGTCTGCCGAGGCAAGCAGCTTCGCCTTATATTCGTAAAGCGAGTCGATCAGCGTCACAAAGCGCGCGGCTTCGTTGCGATTTTCCGGGCCGAGAACGGGGATGCCGACGATGATGACCGTGTGATATTTGCGAGCGATGGCCAGATAATCGGGCGCGCCGCGCGCCTCTGCACAGAGTCGCTTGAAGGAGAAAACCGCGACCCCTTTCAGGCTTTTGGGCACATGGAGCGTGCGACCGCCCTGCACCGGAATATCTTCGGACGGCACATGGTCCCGATCCTCCGGCGGATAATCGGTCAAGCGGAAAAACGCTTGGCTGAGCGCCGCCGTCGCCTCCGGCCCATTGGGGGAATGCCACAATGTCGCATCGCCCAGACGGTCGAGCCGATAGTCGGTCGGCCCGTTCAGCGTCATGACGTCCAGCCGTTCCTTGATCAGATCGATGAAGGGCAGGAAAAGCTGACGGTTAAGGCCATTCTTGTAGAGATCGTCCGGCGCGCGGTTGGATGTGGTGACGATCGTGACGCGCCTGTCGAGCAATCCGGTAAACAGCCGCGACATGATCGCGGCGTCAGCCATATTGTTCACGACCATCTCATCGAAACAAAGCAGCCGCGCTTCCTCCGCCAGCGAATCGACGACCGGCGGGATCGGATCACCCGTTTCGGACTTGCGCGCTTCGGCGAGCCGCGCATGGACATCCAGCATGAATTCGTGGAAATGGGCGCGCTTCTTGCGCTGCACATGCGCGGCATCGAAGAACAGGTCCATCAGCATCGACTTGCCGCGCCCGACCCCACCCCACATATAGAGACCGCGCGGCGGTTCCGGCGGCTTACGCAACAATTTCCAGAGCGTCGACCCGCGCGGCGGCGTCGCTTCCAATTCGGCCTGCAACCGGGTCAACCGTTCGGCCGCAGCGCGCTGATCGGAATCCGGCCGCAATTCGCCCGCGGCGATCAGGGCGTCGTACCGGGCGATTACCTCGGTCACCGGTTCTGGCCGACCTTTCGGATCGTGGCCATGAAGGTTGCGATAACGCCGAAATCCTGCTCCACCGTGCCGCGCAAAAAGGCCATGCGGCCGGTTTCGCGCACCAGTTCGACCACGGCGTCCATGTTGCGCCCCGCCTCGCCCGGCGCGAGGAACTGGATCGACAGGTCGATCGTGACGGCAAAGCCAGATTCGTTGATGCCGCATCCGCGCGCGCCGGCGAAGATGGCAATGTCGATGAAGCCCGCCGTCGCACCGCCATGCATTTTGCCGGTGACGCTCGTCAGTATCTCATCCGGCAGCACACGGACACGGGCAACGCGCCCCGGCTCCTCCTCACGCACGCGGACTGGATTGTAGAGCGTGTTGAAACGCCCGTTCTGCCGCGGCCCCCAGATCATCCACCCCGCATTGTTCGGATCGGGCAGATAATCGAAGGCGATTTCCCGTTCGTCCGTCACCCGATCAAAGCTGCCGTTCGACCATCATTTTCTTGGTTTCGGCAATCGCCTTGGCCGGACTGAGACCTTTGGGGCAGACGTTCGCGCAGTTCATAATGGTATGGCAGCGATAAAGGCGGAAGGGATCTTCCAGTTCGTCCAGACGCTCGCCAGTATATTCGTCGCGGCTGTCCGCCAGCCAGCGATAGGCCTGAAGCAGGATCGCCGGGCCAAGGAACTTGTCGCTGTTCCACCAGTAGCTGGGGCAGCTGGTCGAGCAGCAGGCGCACAGGATGCACTCGTAAAGGCCGTCCAGCTTCTCGCGGTCGGCGGGCGACTGGAGCCGTTCCTTGCCGCTGGGCGCGGGGCTGACGGTTTGCAGCCACGGCTTGATCGAGTTGTACTGGGCATAGAAATGGGTGAAGTCAGGGACGAGATCCTTGATGACATCCATGTGCGGCAGCGGCGTGATCCGCACTTCCTTGCCCGCGCATTCATCGATAGCGGTGGTGCAGGCCAGGCCGTTCCTGCCGTTCATGTTCATCGAACAGGAACCGCAAATGCCTTCGCGGCACGAACGGCGGAAGGTCAGCGACGAATCATATTCGTTCTTGATCTTGAGCAGCGCGTCCAGAACCATCGGGCCACAGTTGTCGAGATCGATCTCAAACGTGTCATAATGCGGGTTCTCGCCCGAATCCGGATCGTAGCGATAGACTTTGAAGCTCTTGACGTTGGTCGCGCCGTCCGGCGCTTTGTGGGCAACGCCCTTAGCGCTGATCTTGCTGTTTTTGGGCAGAGCAAATTCGGCCATTTATCGCATTCCCTTCTGTTAGGCGCGCGATAGCCAAACAGAGGCCGTGGGGAAAGCCCCTTTTGCCTCTTATTGCAGTAGCTCAGGATTTAACAAGCGGCGCGAGCGCCTGCACATGCTCATCGACGCCATTCTCCACGCTATATGCTGCAATCTCCAAAGGGACCGTTCGATTTGCGGGAAATTCGAGCATTTGGACGATCGCCTGGCTTAGCGCCCCCACATCAATGGGAACGATCGCCCCGAATCCGGTGGCAAGTATGATATCGCTCAGCGCTGGAGAACAATCGGTCGCGACCACAGGACAGCCGACGCCCATCGCCTCAAGCGCTACAGCGGGCAAATCCTCCCATAGAGAGGACAGTACCAAACAATGTGCACGGTCATAATAAGGGATAGGGTCGACTACATAGCCCGCAAATTCAACGCGATCCGCTATACCCAGGGCATTCACCTTCTCGCGCAGCATAGCTCCTTCAGGACCTTCGCCAAGAAGGATCAGGCGCCACTCCTGATTAAGCAGTTTCGCGAGCGCATCCAGCAATAGTCCGAAATTCTTCTGACGCGAAAAGCGGCCCACAGCCAAGATGGTCGGCGGCCCATCCTTTGCCGGCGCAGCGGCGGTCCTGATTGTCTGGATGTAGGGATTGTGAACGAATTTCGTCTCGACATAGCGCCCTGCCTGAGCATGTACGTCCGCAATGCTATCGCGCGAGAGAACCAAAATCTGATCGGCGCGTCGATAGAGCCAGCGATAGAAGTGGTGCTTCAATTTGCGGCGTGCGCCCTGATGCCAGTCCTTAAGAACCGGATTGGTCTGCTTGACGACAAGTCGAACATCCTTTCGTCCCGCCAATGCATGCGCCAGTCCCGCCGCCAAATGAGTATGGTTGCCGGGCGACAGCAAGACTGCAGGACGCGAACGCCGAATTTGCCAGGCAAGCCATGGAATCGACAGCAGTAACCGCAATTTCCGACCGCCATTGCTGCCAGGCAGCAATGCCCTGATTTCCACTCCCTCGTGCACCAACGATTGGGTCGGCCCGGAATTATCAGCAACCCATATCTGACTATTCCAGCCGTGCTTGGAAAATCCGTTGGCAAGCAGGCAACTGACACGCTCCACGCCGCCGGAACCGAATCGGCCCAACAAAATCACCACCCCCCGTTCAGAGGCGCCTTGCTGAGGCCCATTCGCAAAAACCATCATAGCATGTGCTTTACGGGGAGGTATGGGAACAAGCAACCATCCAGCCCCTGCGAAACGCCCTTGGCGTTACAGGCAGGCTCTGCCAAGGAGGTGCCAACCATCACGATGAGCAATTCATGTCGCCAGCCAATTTTACCGTTCGCCTGATTGGGGACAATCCGATCCGCATATGGAACATATCCTGCGCCGAACGGGTGCGCCGCATTGCCCGGGCAGCGGGATTTGCCATGACAGAAAACGGGGAAGGCCCCGCGCTGCTTGTCAACAGCGCCTTTGCATTTGATCCGCAATGGCTGGCTTTCATGGAGAAGCGACCCGATAGCGTACTCACCATTGGCGGCGCGCCAGCCATAGCCCATGTAACAGGAAATATCGACGGCGCCGCGCAGGCCATATCTGACGGTGTGATACCGCAAGGTCTCCATCCTGTCGCGGCCGAGGATCATCGCGATTTTTACAACAAAAGCCTACGCAAGAACGAGTGGCCATTTCTGCTGGCCCTTACCGACGCCAATGTCGCGACCATCGAACGTGCCAGTTATCAAGCGTCCTATAAGGGCGTTACGGACCTGCTGACCAAATATTTGTGGCCAAAACTCGCCTTTCACTTGACGCGGCTTGCCGCATCGCTGGGCATGTCGCCCAATATGGTAACGGGCATTGGCGCCCTTTGCTGCGTCATGGCGACGCTGCTTTTTGCACAAGGGCAATATTGGGCCGGTTTCGCGATCGGCTTCGCCTTCATGGTGCTGGATACTGTTGACGGCAAGCTGGCGCGTTGCACAGTTACCTCATCCAAATGGGGCAATATATTTGACCATGGCATAGACCTGATTCATCCCCCCTTCTGGTGGTATGCTTGGGGCGTGGGGCTGGCGCGCTGGGGCCTCGATCTCCCCGACCGGACATTCTGGACGATCATGGCAGTGATCCTGGGAGGCTATGTTCTTCAGCGCCTGATCGAAGGGACGTTCATGCGTGCATTCAACGGCATGCACATTCATGTCTGGCGACCGTTCGATACTTGGTTCCGGCTGATTACCGCGCGGCGCAATCCGAACATGGTGATCCTGTTCGTGGCGCTGCTGTTCGGGCGGCCGGATGTCGGGCTGATCGCGCTGGCGTGGTGGACGGTGATTTCGCTGGTTGTGCATGCGGCGCGGCTGGCGCAGGCTTATGGTGTGAAGCGGTCGGGGCGGGCGATTGTGAGCTGGATGGAAGCGAAATCATGAATGAAACCATCAAGGGATTCGGTTTTCCGCAGACGCTTGTAGGAGATTTCCAACATTGGGTCGTGCTGCTCCGGCCCGCGCAGCCCACGCTGGGATCGCTGGTGCTGGCGGCGAAGAGCGAGGCGACCGCCTTTGGCGATCTGCCCGCGGAAGCCCATGCCGAACTGGCCGAGGTGACGAAGGCGATCGAAAGCGCGCTCCGCCAGGCCGTGGGCTATGCCAAGATCAATTACCTCATGCTGATGATGGTGGACCCGCATGTGCATTTCCACGTCATCCCCCGCTATGAGGGCGCGCGCGGCCATGCGGGCGTCGATGTCCCCGACGCCGGGTGGCCGGGGCAGCCGGATCTGGGCAGCGCGGTCAAATTGACGGCGGAGCAGCGGGATGCGCTGGCGCAATGGCTGAAAGGCCATTTCGACTGAAACGAATCGACATTCAGAAGATGGTGGAGCGAGCCGAAGGCCAGCGAAGCTAAAGGGGTGGATTTCCATGAACCGGCGCGCAGCGACCCGCAGGGTCATGAACACCGGAAGCGGGGAAAGACGCCATTTGCAGCCCACCAGAACCGAAAGCCGATCCGTCCTGAAGCCGACACAGGCTTATTTCGCGTAACGCCCTTCCGCCACCCAGCGGGCGGTCAGGGCATTGGCGGCTTCCACATCCTGCGGAAAGTCGACTTCCTGCCAGTCCAGCCCCTCGATCGAAACGGTGCCGACGCGGTTGCCCTTCGCGATGATGTCGATGGCGCGCAGATACCAGCGTTCCACGCCTTCGGGCGTCCGCATCATCTGGTCGATCTGATTGCGGAAGATCGCCGGGCCTTCGCCGGTAAAGGCCAGCATCCCGATGGATTCGGCGTTGGTGTCAGGCGGCAGCAACCGCTTACCGATGGCGTGAAGCTGGCCGCTTTCGTCGCGGTTCACCTTCATGTCGTCATCGTCATAGTCGGACTTCACGTCGACGGTGACGGTGATCGCGTCCTGCGCGCCGCCGACCAGCCGGCCCACAATCTCATCCGATATGATGGTGTCGCCGTTGAGGATGATGAAGTCGCGGTCCATTTCCTCCCGCGCGATCCAGCAGGTGCCCAGATTGTCCGCGACCTGGAAAAAGGGATTGAACAGCGTCCGCACCCGCGCGCCGGTGTCCCGGTAAAGTTGAAGCGCGTGATCCTCCACCCGTTCCGTGCGGAAGCCCGTGACGACCACAATATCGCTGACCCCGTTCGCCACCAGCGCCGCCACCTGCCAGCTGATGAGGGTGCGGCCATTGAAGTCGATCATGCATTTGGGAATGTCGCGGGTCAACGGAAGGAGACGCGAACCCTGCCCCGCCGACAGGATGATGGCTTTGGTGATGCTCATGGGGCGCTGCTGTAGAACATCGGGCGGGGATGTGGGAACGGGTTTTTTTGAAGAACCGATGGGAAATCGGCCGGGCACCTTATGACCCCGCCCGCCGCAAGCGAGCGCTCTGGCCGCTGCGATCGGCAAAGGCCGGATTCAGACCAGATTCCTGACGGTTGCCGGATCGAACGGCAGGAAACTCTCTCCGCGCTCGGCCTTCCGCGCCCATTGCGGATCGGCGATGAGCGCGCGCCCCACGCCGATCAGATCAAATTCGCCGGCGGTCATGCGCCGCCGCACCCCGGCCAGATTGTCGATGCCCGCGCTGCCCCCCGCAGCATAGGAACCATAGAGGTCGCGATCCAGACCGACACCGCCGACGGCCATGGCAGGCAGCCCCGTAAGCTGCCTGGCCCATCCCGCGAGCGTCAGGTCGCTTCCATCGAAGGCCGGCATATCAAATTTGCGCGTGCTCGCGTCGAAGATGTCGACACCCGCATCGACCAGAGGGCGCAGCATCGTCTCCAATTCTCCCGGCGTCCGGGCAAGCAGCGCCTGATAATCCTGCTGTTTCCATTGCGAGAAACGAAACATGATCGGGACATCGCCGCCCACCGCGCCGCGGATGGCGGACACCACCGCCGCCGCGAAGGCGCTGCGCCCGGCCAGATCGCCGCCCCAGCGGTCATTACGGCGATTGGTTTCCGCCCACAAAAATGAGTCGATCAGATAGCCATGCGCGCCATGAATGGCGATGCCGTCGAACCCCGTAAGGACCGCATTGCGCGCGGCATCCGCAAATGCGGCAATCACGTCGGCGATCTCCCCATCCGTCATCGCCTTTCGCTCCGGGAGAACGCGGGCGACATAATCGTCAGGGACGGTCGACCTGCGTCCCGCCGGTCCCCAAAGGCCCGACGGCCTGCTCGAAGACACCTGCGGATAAGGCCCGGTGCCGTCCTCGCGGATCGGCCCCATGTGCCAGAGTTGCGGGAATATCCTGCCTCCCGCGCCATGCACCGCGTCGACCACCGCCCGCCAGCCCGCGAGCGCGGCGTCGCCATATAGGAAGGGAACGTCCCTTTCCTTCATGCTGCCGCCACCCAGCGCGGAGCCGTGCTGGATGCCGACGCCTTCGGTCACGATCAGCCCTACGCCGGCTTCCGCACGGCGTCGGTAATAGGCGATGACCGCGTCGTTCGGCACGCCGCCGGGAGAACGGTTCCGGGTCATCGGCGCCATCACGATTCGATTGTCCAGCCGAACCTTGCCGACCGAAAATGGGCTGAAAAGAATGTCCTGCATATGATGCTCCTTCCTGACCGACTGTATGGCAGTCAGGTTCCCCATGGAAAGAAGGCACGAGAATGTAGTATAGGCACCCAATGGATACTAAGAATCCAACCGAACGATATGACGTTATGCGAGCGGACTGTCCCGCACGGCAGATCCTGGACAGGATCGCAGACAAGTGGACGGTGCTGGTCATTCTCGCGCTGGCAACAGGTCCGCTGCGTTTCGGGCGTCTTAAAGCAAAAGTGGAAGGCGTGAGTCAAAAGATGTTGACCCAGACCCTTCGCGGGCTGGAACGCGATGGAATGGTGGATCGCGCCGCTTATCCTACGGTTCCCGTTACTGTGGAATATGCGCTTACACCGCTCGGACACAGCTTGGTTGATGCTGTCGTTGGCTTGCGGCGATGGAGCCATGCACATATCGACAAGATCGATCAGGCTCGCCGTCGTTACGACACGGGCAAAAGCGAGAATGCAAATTTATAAGCGGAAATATGCCTTCCACCGCTTCGCGAACGCCACGCCATCCCCATTTGCCGATTGCCGCCAGAGTCCCTAGATAGGCGCGCGTCAGATAGCGACGCTCCAGCGAAAGGCCGGGCACGGGTGAAGATGAAAAGCGGATCGGGCGGGGCCGGCGACGGCTTTGCGCGCATCCTGGCGAATACCGGCTGGCTGCTGGGCGGCAAGGGCGTGGGCGCGGTGCTAAGCCTGGCCTATCTCGCCATCGTCACGCGCACATTGGGGGTTGCCGATTTCGGGCGCTTCGCACTGGTGCTGAGCGCCGCCAACGTCATCAAGACACTGGTCAGTTTCGATAGCTGGCAAATCGTCGTGCGTTACGGCCAGCCGCATCTGGCGGCGGGAAATGGCGACGCGCTCAATCGCGTGCTGCGCTTCTGCATCCTGATCGACCTTGCTTCCGCGCTGGCCGGAGGGGTGGTCGCGGGCGCCATCATCATCCTGTTCGGCCATCTGATGGACCTGTCGGCGCAGATGGGATGGCAGGCCTGGCTGTTCTGCATGATGATGATGATCACTATCCGTTCCAGCCCGACTGGCATATTGCGCCTGTTCGACCGTTTCGATTCGGCGGCTTTCGCGGAAACCATGATCCCGGTCGGGCGGATGATCGGGGCAGGCGTTGCGCTGGCGCTGATGCCGGGCATTACGGGTTTCCTGATCGCCTGGGCGGCGGCGGAGCTGCTATGCGCGGCGGCCTATTGGATATTGGCGCTGCGCGAGGGGGGGGAGCGGATCGGACGCTGGCGCGCGGGCCGGGCGCTGGACGCGCGGCATGAAAATCCCGGCATCGTCGGATTCCTGACCGCAACCAACCTGCAAACCACGCTGTCGTCGGTAGGGCAGCAGGTGGCGGTGCTGATCGTCGGCCTGTTCGTGGGGCCGACCGGCGCGGGCCTCTATCGCCTCGCCAACCAGCTTGCCAATTCACTGACGAAGATTTCCAGCCTGTTGTCGCGCAGCATCTTCGTGGAGCTGACGCGCACGCATAGCAGCCATGGCGCGGATGCGCTGCGGACCCTGTTCCGGCGGACCAATCGGCTGGCGCTGATCGCGGGGGCGGTCATCATCGCGCTGATCCTGACGATCGGCCATCCGCTGCTGGGCCTGATCGCGGGCAAGGCATTTCTGCCTGCCTATCCGCTGCTGCTGCTGCTGGGCGTGGCGGCCTGCATCGACCTAGTGGGGGTGAGCTATCGTCCGCTGCTGATGGCGACGGACCGGGCCAGCCTGTCGCTGCGGATCACCTTCATCGCGACGGCCTTGCTGCTGGGGCTGCAGGCGGCGCTGCTGCCGATCTATGGCACCATCGGCGCGGCCGCCGCGAATATCGTCGCCGCCAGCGCCGGATTCCTGATGATGGGGCTGGCGAGCCGCCGGGCGGTGGAGGTGCATGCCGCCGCCGAACAGATGCGCGAAGGCGGCGGCTGACCCTTTCAGGCCGGGCTGGCGAGGATGGATTCGATCAGCGCCACATCCTCCGCCTTGTCCGCGTCGATGCAGGCCTCGGCCTTGTCCATGGCGACGAGGCGCGCGACGAGGCCGAAGCGGCGGCCTATGCGCGCCATGCCGCCGCGCAGGGTCAGCAGGCGGAGCGCCGCGCCGATCAGGGCGAAGGGACCGAAGGCGGCAAGGATCTTCCAGCCCTTTTTCCGGTCCTGCTCCACATCCTGCCACAGCGCGATGATAGGGCGCGCCTTCGCGCTGCCGAACCAGAAGATATTCGCGCCCGACCACCAGCCGTCCCGGAACTTGAGCCATGTGCGGCGCGAGGCAGGATAGCGGGCGAGCAGCGTGGCGCGCTCCACCATGGCGACGGCGATGTCCGCGCCGGTCGCCTGCGCGATGAACTGGTCGAGCATGGCGCTGTCCAGCAGCACATGATCGGCGGTGGTCAGCAGCAGCGGGAACGGCAGGTCCGCCCGGTCCATCAGCGCCAGCAGCGAGGAGGCTATGCCCGCGCCGCTCGTCTCAAACGCGACCTTGGGATGATCGGCGAGCCAGGCGGTGGCGGGGGCGCCGGTATAGAGGCCGGGCGACTGGGTCAGGATGAGGACGCGGCCGATGGCCGGATGCGCCACCAGCGCGCGGGCGGGATAGTCGATCATCGCGATGCCCGCGACGGGGACGAGGGGCTTGGCGGCGACGCCTGCCGCCTGCGCCAGCGGATCGGGAACGGGGCGCGATCCGGCGAGCAGGATGGCGGTGACGGTCGAGGCAGCCGGATCGGTCATGCCGGAGCGTTAGCGCAGACGCGGCGGGCGCGCCAAGTGGCTTATTTCCCGGTAGCGGCGGGAGCCAAAGGCGCTTTTTGCGCGATACTTTCGCGCAGGCCGGGGTGCAGCGCCTTCAATTGCGCCAGGCGGGCGCGGAAATTGGCGAGATCGCGGCCCGCCAGCTGGGATGTGGTGGTGAAGGTGACGGACAGCGGATTGACCGTGCGGCCATTGCGGTAGAGTTCATAGTGCAAATGCGGCCCGGTCGACAGGCCCGTCGATCCGACATAGCCGATCACTTGCCCGCGCCGCACGCGCTGGCCCGCCACGGCAGCGATGCGGCTCATATGCCCATAGCCGGTGGCAAGACCGCCGCCATGCTCCAGCCGCACATAATTGCCATGCCCGCCATGCCGCCCGGCAAAGGATACCCGGCCGTCCGTCACCGCATAGATGGGCGAACCGTAACGCGCGGCGAAATCCACGCCCGCATGCATCCGCGTATAGCCCAGGATCGGATGGCGGCGCTGGCCGTAGCCGGAGGAGATGCGACCAGCCACCGGCTGCGTGAGCACGCCGCGACGTTCTCCCACGCCCGACGCTTCGAACCATTCGGTGCGGCCGCCTGTCGTCCATTTGAGCATGTCGATGGGTTTGCCCCGCGACCGGCGCAATCCCGCATAGAGCAGATCGCCTACTTCCACATCGCCGGTTTCGGCGCGGCGATATTCGGTGACGATGTCGTAGCGGTCCCCCGGACGGATCGAGCCGAGGTCCACCTGCTGCGCGATGACGCGCAGGAACGCCTGCGCCGCCTTGGGCGGCGCGCCTGCCGCGCGGGCGCTGTTGTACACGCTGTCGCCCACCACCCCCTGGATGCGGAGCGGCGTGTCGTCGACACGGATCGGGATGCGCTTCACCTGAAGCGCACCGCCGACGCGGTTGATCTCCACCCCAAGGTCGAGACGCGCGCGGAAAGCGAGATGGTCGAGCGGACGGGGCCGGTCGCGGCTGGCGCGGCGGCCCAGCACGATGTCGAGCCGCGTGCCCGCCTTCGCGCCGCCGCTCATGTCACCGCCGACCAGCGCATTGACGATCGCCACGTCGCCCGCGCTGACGCCCGCGCGGGACAAGGCGCGGGGCAGCGTGTCGCTGCTGCCGATCTGGGCGTTGAGTTCAATCTGGGGACGTTCGGGCGTCTGGCGCAGCGGCTGGACCGCATCGGTCGATCCCATGCGATGCCCGCTGTCCGCGCCCATCGCGAGCGGCGTTATCATCTGGCTACGCACTTCGTCGAACTGCGCCTGTTCCAGCAGCGGTTCGGGCGCGCCGGGCACGGGCTGAAAACCGGGAGAGAGATAGAGCGCGGTGGCGCACAGGCCGAAACAGGTGGCAAGGCCGCGGAACCATGTGAGGCTGCCGACGCGCTGGCCAAGGTCGGGGACAAGATCCACATCCTCGGCCCAGTCCTTGAGCCGGGCGCGCCAGTCGAGCGGGCGGTCCACGGTGCGTGACGGATGTTTCAGGGAATCGGCGAGCCATAGGGAAGCGGTCGCTCCCCCCTGCTGCGTTCCGAACTGGTTTTCCTGAAACAAGCCGCGTCCCCCCCGGGACAGTTCATCGCATCGCCACAAGGCAACGACCCCCGCGCCGCGCCGAGGCCGCACTGTTGTGAACGCATAGGGTTAAAGTCAATTTAAGACGCCGAAATGACGGTCCCGCATGCGGTGAGCCGTGCGTCAGGCCAGACAGGCGATTGGAAACAGGGCCGAAGTTTTAGCGGCGGAAGCAAAGTCCCTTGCCCTGTCCCCTTTCATGCCCGACATAACCCCCATGGCCCAATTCGCCCGATCGCCCATAACTGCCGTGCTTGGGCCCACCAATACCGGCAAGACGCATCTGGCCGTCGAACGCATGTGCGGCCATTCCAGCGGCATGATGGGCTTTCCGCTGCGCCTGCTGGCGCGCGAAGTCTACGACCGGGTAGTCGCGATCAAGGGCGCGCCGCAGGTCGCTCTCATCACCGGCGAGGAAAAGATCGTGCCGCCGGGCGCGCGCTATTTCCTCTGCACGGCGGAATCCATGCCGATCGGCGCAGGCCGGCAGGCCGGAGGCACAGACAAGACCGCAGGCCGGCAGGCCGGAAGCCCCGGCGACGGACTGGACGATTATGCCTTCGTCGCGCTGGACGAGGCGCAACTGGGCGCGGACCCGGAGCGCGGGCATGTCTTCACCGATCGGCTGCTGCGCGCTCGGGGGCGGGAGGAGACGATGATCCTCGGCTCCGCCAGCATCGCCCGGGTGGTCAAGGCGCTGGTGCCCGATGTGGAGATCATCGGGCGGCCGCGCTTTTCGACGCTCAGCTATGCGGGCGCGAAAAAGCTGTCCCGCCTGCCCAAACGGTCCGCCATCGTCGCCTTTTCCGCCGAGGAGGTCTATGCCGTGGCGGAAATGCTGCGGCGTTTTCGCGGCGGCGCGGCGGTGGTGATGGGCGCGCTTTCGCCCCGCACCCGCAACGCGCAGGTGCAGATGTTCCTGAACGGCGAGGTCGATTATCTGGTCGCGACCGACGCCATCGGCATGGGCCTCAATCTGGACGTGGCGCATGTCGCCTTCGCCTCGCTCCGCAAGTTCGACGGGCGGCGGACACGGCGGCTGACCGTCAGCGAAATGGCGCAGATCGCCGGGCGCGCGGGGCGGCATCACCAGGACGGCACCTTCGGCAGCCTGGGCAGCGAGGATGGCGACGCCGCCTTCACGCCGGAGGAGATCGAGGCGATAGAGGCGCACCGCTTTCCCCGCGTGGAGCAGCTTTTCTGGCGCGACGGCACGCCCCGGCTGGACAGTCTGGCAACGCTGATCGCCGATCTGGAGGAACGGCCCGACCGGCCCGAGCTGCGCGCCGCGCCCGAAGCGGTGGATCTGGCGGTGCTGAAAAAACTGGCCGATGACCCATTGGTTATCGAACGAGTGAAGGGCAAGCGCGCCGTGGCGCGGCTGTGGGATGCCTGCGGCCTGCCCGATTTCCAGAAGCTGGGCGCGGAACATCACGCCCGCACGGTGAACCGCATCTGGCGCTTCCTGTCCGAAGGTCAGGGGCACATCCCCCGCGACTGGTTCGCCCAAGCCGTGGCGCGACTCGATTCGGTGCAAGGCGATATCGACACGCTTTCGGGGCGGATCGCGGCGGCGCGGACATGGTCCTATATCGCGCACCGGCCCGACTGGCTGGCGCATCCCGCCGAAATGGCCGAGCGCACGCGCGCGCTGGAGGAGAAGCTGTCCGACGCGCTGCACGCGGCCCTGACGCAGCGTTTCGTGGACCGGCGCACCGCCGTCCTGCTGCGCGACATCGGGCAGAATGTGGACAGCCTGCCCGTCACCGTGGAGCAGGATGGGACGGTCTGCGTCGATGGCGAGACGATCGGGCGACTTGACGGATTTCGTTTCTCGGTCGATCCCGCTACGCGTCATCAGGACAGGAAGATGCTGCTGGCGGCCGCCGAGCGCCGCCTTGGGAGGATATTGCGAGTGAAGGCTGAAGAATTGTTGGGCGCGGTGGATACGGATTTCGCGCTCATGGACGCGGCAGGGGACATGCCCGGCATAAGCTGGCAGGGCAATCCGGTCGCGGCACTGCTGGCCGGGCCGACGCTGCTGACACCTGAAATACGGCTGGATCGCGCGCTTTCCGCCCTGGGGCAGGATGTGCAGAAGCAGATCGCAGCCCGCCTTGCCACATGGTTCGAAGGTCAGAAGGAAAAGCATCTGTTGCCGCTCGTGAAGATGACGGCGAGCGCATCCGAAGCCGAAATCCCCGCCGTGGTGCGCGCCGTGTTCGCCCAGCTTGCCGATGCGGGCGGCGTGATCGCGCGGACCGAACTCGATTCGGCGCTCGCGCATCTGGACAAGGAACAGCGCCATCTTCTGCGGAAGGCGGGGATCGATATCGGCGTGCTCGACATTTATCATCCCGGCTTGCTGAAGCCGGGCGGGGCGCGCTGGCGTGCGGCCCTGCTGGCGGCGCGATTGGGCAAGCCCTGCCTGCCCCTGCCGCAGCCGGGCCTGACGCTGATCCCGGCGGGGGAGCGGGACGCGCAGATGGGCGCGCGGATCGCGGGATTCCGGGGTTTTGGCGAACAGATGCTGCGGATCGACATGGCCGAGCGCATGGCCCGCGCCGCCCATGAAGCCATCGCCAAGGGCGAAGCCTTTACCGCGCAAAGCCCACAGATCGTGTCGCTGGGGCTGGCAGAAGCATCCTTCCTGCAACTAATGAAGCTGGCGGGCTTCCGCGCGGTGGAAGCGCCGGAGGAAGGCGGCCCGAACTGGGCATTCCGGGGACGGCAGAAGACGCGCCCGCCGCAGCAACGGACCAGTCGCGATGGCGATGGTCGCGGCCGAGGCAAGCGGGATGCGCCCCAGCGGCGCGAAGGATCGACCGCCAGCGCCGGGCCGAAACCCGCCGCCGCCAACGCCTTTGCCGGGCTGGCCGAACTGTTGGGGCGCAATGGCTGACGCCGGACATGGCCTGGCGCATGGCCCTGCCCTGCGAATCGACAAGTTCCTGTGGTTCACCCGACTCGCCAAGAGCCGCTCTATCGCGCAAAAAGTCGCTGAGGACGGGCATATCCGCGTCAATGGCCGGCGCATCGAACGGTCCCATACGCCGGTGCGGCCGGGCGACCTCATCACCTTTCCGCATCCCGGCGGCGTGCGCGTGGTGCGGGTGATCCAGCTTCCCGGACGGCGCGGTCCCGCGTCCGAAGCGCAGTGCTGCTATGAAGAACTGAAGCTGGGGCATTGACGCCACAACAATATCCTCATTGACCTTCGCGAAAGCCGCGCATAGCAGGGGCACGATTTCCGCCACTCAAGAGTGCCCTGCCAATGACCTATGTCGTGACCGACAACTGCATCCGCTGCAAATATATGGATTGCGTCGAGGTCTGCCCCGTGGACTGTTTCTACGAGGGGGAGAACATGCTGGTCATCAATCCCAATGAGTGCATCGACTGCGGCGTGTGCGAACCGGAATGCCCGGCCGAAGCGATCCTGCCGGATACGGAAAACGGCCTTGAAAAATGGCTGGAGCTGAACACGAAATTCTCCGCCGAATGGCCCAACATCACGGTAAAGGGCGAAGCGCCCGCCGATGCGGACGACATGCGCGGCGTGGAAAACAAGCTGGAGCAGTTTTTCTCGCCCGAACCCGGCTCGGGCGACTGATCGCACAGCGCCGTCCGGCAAGCGATTTGTGCCATGGCTACCGGATATTGTGTCCGGGGGTGGCAATTTTATTACGAATCTGCTAAATAGCTTTCTGACGGCGGGCTTGGTCGCGCCCGTTCAGGAGAAATAGTCTCATGTTCTAATGGCGGCGCCGCGGTCTTCCCGGCATGTTTCGACTTGCATGTGCTTCGCGACGGCCCGTCTCCCCCGGTTGAATTGGAAAGGTTTCAAATGGCTGCCAAGGCGCTGTCCTTTGACGTCGGTGATTATGTCGTCTACCCCAAGCATGGCGTTGGCCGTGTGGTCGAACTGCAAAAAGAGCAGATCGCCGGCATGGAGCTGGAACTCTATGTGCTGCGTTTCGAAAAGGAGCGCATGACGCTCCGCGTGCCCACCAACAAGGCCGAAGGCGTCGGAATGCGTAAGCTTTCCTCCAACAAGACGCTGGAGGAAGCGATGGAAACGCTGAAGGGCAAGCCCAAGGTGAAGCGCACCATGTGGTCGCGCCGCGCGCAGGAATATGAAGCCAAGATCAATTCGGGCGACCTGGTGTCGATCGCCGAAGTGACCCGCGACCTGTTCCGCGCCGACGACCAGCCCGAACAAAGCTATTCCGAGCGCCAGATCTTCGAGGCCGCTTCCAGCCGCCTCGCCCGCGAACTGGCGGCGATGGAGGAAACCGACGAGCCGAGCGCGCTCAAGAAGATCCTGCGAATCCTCAACGAAGCAGCGCCGCGGCATGTAAAAGCCGAAGGCTGACGAATTTTCGGCCGAGCCGACAACGGCAGGCCGGATTCAGGAAAGGGCGTCCCGCGGGACGCCCTTTTTTTTGGCGATCATATCCTTTGCATTTTTGTGGCGATCATATCGGTTGCAAATGCTCCGACGGGATAGCCGATTTGGGTGGGGGGCGAACGGCCCGCTTTCTTCATCCCCATCCGTCCCGAGTAGCCCCTGAGCCTGTCGAAAGGGCGTATCGAAAGACAGAGTGCACCTGCCCCCCCTTCGATCCGGGCCTTCGGCTTCACTTAGCCCTGCTCAGGGCGAACGAATATCTATGTTGCGGCAAATATCTGCCACCGGCCGTAACCCGCCATGAGGTGCGGGCTGTTTAGATAAAACCGTATTTTATTCCGTCACTGTGGCGGGCGGAGCAGGTCGGCGCCCCATATTCCGCCTCAATGCTGATCCTGCACGGATTGCGCCGCGTCCTTGGCGGCGGCGCCGACATCGGACGCGGCCTGTCCGACTTTCTGCGCGGCATCCTCGACCGCGCTGTCCTTGCGCGCTTCACCGTTCATGAGGAACAAGGCGGCGACCACGACCACCACGACGAGAAGCAGAACGGCCAACATTGCTGTGCCACCGCCCCGCTTTTCCACTATCGTCACGCGGGGCGCTTCTTCCTGTCCTTCGGCCATCGGTCATCCTCCTTCTTCCGATATTCGCCGATCAATGCGCGAAGAAGGAGACTTGTTCCTCTATTCGTGTCGGTCCGCGGCCTCAATGGCCGCGGTTCGCTCTAGAAATCCAGTTCCGCACGCCAGCCCAGAACATTGACGCCATAGTTCGACCGGCTGCCCGCCAGGATCGCGGCGTCGGTATAATTGATATGCGCGTAGTTGAGGTTGAAGCGCAGATATTCGATGGGGGTCCATACCAGCGCGGCGATATAGGCTTTTTGCGTCCCGCCCACGATGTCGCGATCATTCATGTCGAGATAATCGTAACGCAGCGTCACCTGCCACGCGCCCAACCCGCCATTGCCGTTCCCGACCGGATTGGCGGGCTTCACGCCGCCGAATATGCCGTTCTTATAGCTGCGGGTTTCGCCGGTCAGAACATAGCCGATTTCCCCATAGCCGCCGAAGAAAGTCGGGTCGGCAAGACCCGGCCGCCGGACGCGCAGCCAATGCCCTTCGCCCGCCCACCAGAGCGGACCGTGGCTTCCCGCCAGTTCCACACCATAGTGATTCTCGCCCGTCGCGGCGATGTCCCCGCTATTGAGGAAATAGCTGTTAACCGCGTGGAGGAAGGGTCGCTGGCGGTATCGCTGCGGATTTTCGGCGAGGCGCTGCAGGTCGCGCCAGTGGCCCGACAGACCGAAATGCAGCTGAGTATCGCCGAATTTGGGCGCGAGCACGATGCGCCCGTCAATCCCATAGCTGTTATTTTCATCCCCGCCATTGGGCCCGTCGGACGAATTGGCAAGCGCGTCGATATTGTCGGAGAAAATGCCGGCCTGCGCCAGGACGATGCCGGAGCGATATTGGACGGCGAGGCCCAGCCGCCGTTCAAACCCGAAAGCATCGGTGAAGGCGGCGCGCTCCATGACCGATCCGGTGGTGTCGCCCACCAGTTCGTCAAGCGACTGGAACTGGTTCTGATTGCCCAGCGTGACCAGCCATTTGCCACGCTCATAGCTGATATAGGTGTCGACGGCATCGACCTTGTTATCGGAAAGCTCCACCTCCAGCTTGTAGCCGAAACCGCCACCCAACTGCCCTTCCCCGCCCAGACGCAGGCGGCGCAGCTCGTTGGAATAGCCTGTCGCCCGGTCCATGACGCTGTCGGGCGCGCGGAGCAGACCGGCATCATATTGAATGCGGCCCTTGACCTTGAAACTGGCGCCGCCTTTGCTGAAAACCGGGCTGCCTTTCCAGCCGACCGTCGTATCGGAATCGGTTTGGGCGGGCGCGGCCTGCGCCATTTGCGCGGGGGTCTGCCCCGCCGGCGTCGGCGCGGCCTGCCCTTGCTGCGCCGCGGCGGGCACGGCGCTGTCGAGCCGCGATTCCAGTTGCTGCACCTGCGCCTTGAGCGCAGCGATCTGCGCCCGCAATTCCTGCGCCTCTGTCGCGCTGATGGTCTGCGCCGCCAGTGGATATGGCGCGGCGACCAATGCCAAAGCCGTCCCGATGCGAAGTGAAATCCTGCCGTTCATCTCAGTCCCTTTGTGGATCGCCGATGCGGATATGAAGTTTTTGTTTCATCTTCGTGCACTATATGTGTCAGTTATGTGACGATTGCGGCTGGAATGCTTTTGCATTTCTCCTCACCATCATGGTTGCGCCTGCACGAGGGGCGGCTACAGTTTCTCCGCTCATGCATTTCCTTCCGCCTCTTTCCCGCCATGCCCGATCCGCCCGGATCGCTAGCGTCCTGTGCGCGACCATTTGCGCGGCCATTCTGGTCACCAGCTGTTCGGACCATAGCAGCGGCCCTGTGGCGGTGAGCGTAATCGGCGTTCGGGACGATTTCGCGAAACCGCTGGAGCGATTGCCCGATCCGGGCGCGAAACTGATGCTGGAAGCGACCGCGCAAGGGTTGGTGGCCTTCGATGGGGGGGGAGAGATACTGCCCGCCCTGGCCCAGCGGTGGATCGTGCAGGACGATGGCAGAAGCTATATCTTCCGCCTGCGCCGCGCCTTCTGGCCCAATGGCGAGCGCGTGACGGCCAAGGATGTCGCGCAGCTTTTGTCGGCGCGCATCGACAGCCTGCGGCGGCTGGACCCGGACGGGCCGCTCGATGCTGTAGAGGCGGTGGTGCCGATGACGGGCGAGGTGGTCGAGATACGCCTGACCATGCCCCGGCCCTTCGTGTTGCAGATGCTCGCCCAACCACAAATGGCGATCCTGTCGAGCGCGGGCGGCACCGGCCCCTATCGCGGCGGGAAGTGGGGCAAGGCGCTGCTCCTGAAGCCGGTCGACAAAAGCGAGGATGCCGAGGATGCCGAGAGCGCCCTTCCCGCCTGGCAGAATCGCATCCTGCGGGCCGAACGGGCGGCTTTGGCGATCGTGCGTTTTCGTGAAGCCATGGCGGATCTGGTTCTGGGCGGGCGCTATACCGACCTGCCGCTGCTGGTGCCTTCCGGCGTGGACCGGGACGCGGTGCGCGTCGATCCGGTGCAGGGGCTGCTGGGCCTTGCCATCACGGGCAAAGGAGCTTTGCTGGACGATGACAGCATCCGCCGCGCCATCAATATGAGCATCGACCGCAGCCAGTTGCCGACGATGTTCCCGTTGGGCGGCTGGGCGACGAGCGAGCAATTGCTTCCCGCCCAGCTCGAATTGCCCGCCCCGTCCGCCGCGCCCGACTGGTCCGCGCTTTCGATCGAGGAACGCCGGGCGCGGGGACGGGCGGCGGTCGATCGCTGGCGCGGCGCACATGGCGCGCCGCCGCGACTGCGGATCGCCCTGCCCGATGGACCGGGATCGACGATGCTGTTCGCGCTGGTGGAGCAGAGCCTGCGCGCCATCGGCCTTTCAGCGCAAAGGGTCGAGGTGAAACAGGATGCGGACCTGCGCCTGATCGACGAAGTGGCGGCCTATGACAGCGCGCTCTGGTATCTGGGCCGCGTCGGCTGCGCCCGGGGCATCCAGTGCAGCAAGGACGCCGAAGCCATGTTGCGCTCGGCCCGCATCGGCTCCACGGCGGAAGAGCGCGCGGACCGGATCGCGCAGGCCGTGGCGCTGACGCAGGCCCATGATGGCTATGTTCCGCTGGGCGCGCCGGTGCGATGGTCGCTGGCCGCGCGGCGGCTGACCGGGTTCATGCCATCGCCCCGCGCGCGCCACCCGTTGAATCATCTGTTCCGCGCCACCAATTAGGAGGCTGGAGGATGTTTGATGGCCATTTCCCAGGATCAGTTTGACCGCATCGCGCGCGACATGCCGGGCTTCGGCAGCGATCCCGCTTCGGTGCGCCGCCGGATCGAAGCGATGGAAGCCTTGCTGGAAGGATTGTTCGTCATACCGGGGACGAACCGGCGCGTCGGGCTGGACAGCCTTGTCGGCCTGATCCCGGTGGTGGGCGATTTCGCGACCGCCGCCATGGGCGCATGGATGATCTGGGAAGCCCGCAACCTGGGCATGTCGAAATGGCAATTGACGCGCATGGCCGCCAATGTCGGCGTCGATACGCTGATCGGCGCGATCCCCTTTGCGGGGGATGTCTTCGATTTCCTCTACAAGTCGAACACGAAGAATCTGCGGATCATCCGGCGGCATCTGGACCGGCACCATCCATCGACGGTCGTCATCGACGCCTAAGCCTATCTGCCGCCATTCTTGAGCGGCTGCGTGTTGGGATCGAGATTGAGGATCAGCCCAGGCTTGCGCGCCGGCGTGACCGGGGCCTGCCTGGCCGGGCTAGGCCGGGGCATCGCCGGACCGGGTTCGATACGAAGATAGGCCGCGCCTTTCGCGCCATCCTTGCCCGCAGGACAGCGGGCGAACTCCAACGCCCGGTCCATGCAAATCCATATTTCCGACAGCCAGTTGCCGCGCGTGGTCCTGACCCGGATCATGTCCGGCCGCAGCCTGCGGTTGGCGCGGACGAAGGCGTCCGTGAACTGCCCCACGGTCAGATTGTCGCGCCGCGCCAGCGCCGCCATGTCGGGAAAGCGCATCGACTGATAGAAAGCGCGGGCCAGATCGAAATAGAGTTCCGGCTTGCTCGCCATGCAGGTGCCATGCTTGGCCCATTCATGCTGAAGGAGTTGCGCCGAAGGCGTCATGCACAGATTCTGCCGGATGACCTCTCTCGGCAGCAGGTCGGCCTTGCGGCAGAATTGCGGCCATGTCCGGCCCACGCCGTCCGGCCACAGGCCGTGCAGCACGAAGCCGAAACGGCCATTGCGGCCCTTGCACTGGAAGGCGCTGTCGCTGCCGCGCGCGGTCGAGCAATATTGCGGCGACCATGACAAAGCGAGCGTGTAACTGCCGATCGGCATGATCCGGCCCGCTTCGCCCGTCCCGGGCTGCACCGGCCGGGGACGCGGCATTTGCGCGGGCGGACTGCACTGAACGGCCTGCGCCAAGGCCATGCCGGGCACAAGGAACGCAAGCAGGGCCAGCGCGACCCTAAGCATAGGCGAAGTCGAGGCCGATGTCGGCGGCCGGAGCGGACTGGGTCAGGCGGCCGACGCTGATATAGGTGACGCCTGTTTCAGCCTTGGCGCGTATGGTTTTCAGCGTGACGCCGCCCGATGCCTCCGTGGGCACGCGGCCGCCCACCAAAGTCACCGCCCCCCGTAGGGTCGGCGCGTCCATATTGTCGAGCAGCAGATGCGTCGCTCCAGCAGCAAGCGCAGGCTCGATCTGGTCGACGCGGTCGACCTCCACGATGATGCGCGCAATGCCGGCGGCGGCCGCGCGGCGAACGGCTTCCTCCACCGATCCGGCGACGGCGACGTGATTATCCTTTATCATCGCCGCGTCCCAAAGGCCCATGCGGTGATTGGTCGCGCCGCCCTGTCGCGTGGCGTATTTCTCCAGCACGCGCAGGCCCGGAATGGTCTTGCGCGTGTCGAGCAGGGTCGCGCCGGTGCCCAGGATCGCGTCGACATAGGCGCGGGTTATGGTGGCGATGCCGGTCAGGTGCTGGACGGTGTTGAGCGCGGACCGCTCCGCCGTCAGCATAGCGCGCGCCTTGCCCTTCATCCGCATGATGTCGGTCCCGGCCGGCACGCGGTCACCGTCCTGCGCCAGCATCTCAATCTCCACATCGGGGTCGAGATGGCGGAAGAAAGCGGCGGCGATGGGAAGCCCGGCGAGCGTCACGGCGTCGCGGCTGTCCATCACCCCTTCGAAGATCGCATCGGCGGGGATCACGGCTTCGCTCGTCACATCGCGGGCATCGGGGCCGATATCTTCGGCGAGAGTGGCGCGGACGAAGGCATCGAGGTCGAAGCCGGGCAGATCGAACAGGCTCATCATTTCTTCTCCCCACCGATTTCGCGTTTCAGGCCCATCTCGCGCTTCAGGAAGGCGTGCAGCAAGGCGGCGCGCACGGCATCCTCCGCATGGTCCGCGCCGACCGAATGGCCGCCTTCGCGATATTCGTGATAATAGACGGTATTTCCATAATCTTTCAGCTTCGCGGCCATCTTGCGCGCGTGGCCGGGATGGACGCGGTCGTCCTTGGTCGAAAGATAGAAGAAGGCGGGCGGATATGTCACGCCCTTGCGGACATTCTGATAGGGCGACCATTTTTGCAGGAAGGCCCAGTCCTCCGGCTTGTCGGGATCGCCATATTCGGCGACCCAGGACGCGCCCGCAGAGAGGTGGGAATAGCGTTTCATATCCTCCAGTGGCGAACCGGCGATCACCGCGCCATAGAGATCGGGCCGCTGCGTCATCGCCGCGCCGACCAGAACGCCGCCATTGGAACGGCCGGAAATGGCGATGCGGCCCTTTGCGCTTACGCCTGTCCTGACGAGATCCTCCGCCACGGCGGCGAGATCGTCGAAGGCGTTCTGCCGCTTTTCGCGCAGAGCCGCTGCGTGCCATGCGGGGCCATATTCGCCCCCGCCCCGAATGTTGGCGAGGACATAGGCATTGCCGTCCTCTACCCAGAACAGGCCGAGCGGCCCGGCGCGATAGGGTTCGGTGGTGAGGTATGTCGGCGTCTGCGCGGCCCGGAAACCGCCATAAGCATGGATCAGCGCGGGGACCGGGCCGGCCACGCCCTTTTTACGGGCCAGGAAATAGGGGATGCGGGCGCCGTCCTTCGACATGGCGAATCGCTGTTCCACAGTGAACTGGCTGGCGTCGAAGCGAGGGGCAAGCTGCTGGACCATGCGGGCCGCGCCATCGGGACCAGCAGCCATCAGGCTGGGCGGGGTCAGCATCCCTTCGACCGAGACGAAGATAATGTCCCGCTTGTCCGCTGCGCCCGCTAGATGCACCGTCGCCTTGTCGGCCAGCGGCACGGCGCGGCTGCTCCATTGCCCGGTCGCGGGATCGCGGGTGAGCGCGAGGAGCGCGCCGGATACGTCATCCAGTTGCTTGACCCAAAGAACATGGTCCGTCGCGCGCACCTCCTCGACAACGGCATGGGCGGTGGGTTTCAGCACGACTTCGGGCGCGCCCGCCTTGCCCGCCGCCACGTCCGCGAGCGGCCATGCGACCAGCGATCCGGCGGGAATATCGCCCAGCGGGTCGTTCAGGAAAACGATCATCCGGCCTTGGATGACAGCGCGAAGTTCGGCTGTTTCGGGCGCGGGCGTCTTAATGAGCTTGCCGCTTTCCCCCTCCAGCCAGAGTTCCGCCGTGTAGAAAGTCAGCGCGCGGTTGATGAAGATCCAGCGCCTGTCTCCGTCCGGCTCGACACGGGGGGCGAGCGTCATGTCGCCGACGGCGCCTTCCTTCACCAGCGTCGCGGCGGCGAGCGGCGTGCCGCGCTTCCACCGCTTCACGATGCGGGGATAGCCCGAAGCGGTGAGCGTGCCCGCGCCATAATCGGTGGCGACCAGCAGCGTGTCCCTGTCCGCCCATGCCACATCGCTCTTGGCTTCGGGCAGGATGAAGCCGCCCTCCACAAATTGACCAGTGGAAAGGTCAAATTCGCGCACGACATCGGCATCCGTGCCGCCGGGGCTGAGCGAGATGAGGCAGCGTTCATAATCGGGCGCGAGGCAGTCGGCATCGTGCCAGACCCAGCTTTTGCCCTCCGCCTGGCCGAGCGCGTCGAGGTCGATCACGGTCGTCCAGTTGGGCTTGCCCGCCAGATAGGAGGCAAGGTCGGTCGAACGCCACAGGCCGCGCGGGTTCTTCGCGTCGCGCCACAGGTTCATGACGCGGTCGCCCAGCACCTGATCGGGGGCAGCGATCTGGCTTTCGTCGTCGAGGATCGCCCTGGCGCGGGCGCGGTCCTGTTCGAAGGATGGATCGGCGCGCAGCAGGCGATCGGTTTCGCCATTCCACTGTTCGACCTGCGCGATGGCCTTGGGGCCTTCAATATCTTCCAGCCAGATATAGGGATCGCCGGGCACGACAGGCGCGGCGGCGATCGGGGCTGGAGAGAGGGCGACCGCGAGGGTCAGGGCGCTCGAACGGAGCAGGGCCGGCAGCTTTTTCATGGGGCAAGGCGATAAGCGATCCCGCCGCCCGATGCCAGTATCGGACGCAACTAAAGCAGCGATCCCACCATGCGGGCGATATTCTCCGCGATCTTGCGCGGGAACGGCCGGGCCTGCCATGCGGCGCGCTCAATCTCATCGCTATGGGCCAGCCATTCGCGCTGTACCGCTTCCACATGCGCCACCGATTCCGTGTCGAACAGGAGGAGGCTTGCCTCCTCATTCAACTGGAAGGAACGCAGGTCCACATTGCTCGACCCGATCAGGGCAAGGCGGCCGTCGACGCTGACCGTCTTGGCGTGAAGCAGATAGCGGCGATAGGCGTGGATATGGATGTCCGCCGCCAGCAGCTCCGCATAATAGGAGTTTTGGGCGAGGCGAACGAGCCATTGATCCACCGCCGCCGATACGACGATGTCGATCCGCACCCCGCGCAGCGCCGCCGTCCGCATGGCGTCGACCAGATCGTCGTCGGGTATGAAATAAGGGGTGACGATAATTGCATGGCTGCGCGCCTGATGCAGTTGCCACACCAGCAGCGTCTTGAACCCCTCCAACGGATATTCCGCGCCGCTGGGCAGAAGCTGCGCCACGGCCTGTCCGGCGGGTTGCGGCACGACGACGGGCGAGGCCGACAGCTTGTGCGTTTCCAGATACCAGTCGGCGCGGATCAACGCTTCCATCTGCGCCACCACGGGGCCGGTGACGCGGGCGACCAGTTCGCGGTTGACGATGCCGGGCTTGAAGTCCTTTGCGACGATATTCTGCGAGCCGACATAGCCGATCTCGCCGTCGATCACGAACAGCTTGCGATGATTCCGCATATCCCTGCGCGTGCGTCCCCGCAGCCAGCGGAAGGGCAGAGCCTCCCGATGGGGAACGTTCGCCGCCTCCAGCATCGCCAGCGTGCCGCGCCTCCATGGGCGCGATCCGACGGGATCGAACATCACCTCCACCGCCACGCCGCGCGTGACGGCGCGGCCCAGCGCATCGGCGACGCGCTGGCCTACCGAATCATTGGCGAGGATATAGACCAGGATGCGGACATGGCTGCGCGCACCGTCGATGTCGGCGACCAGTCGGTCTATCGCGGCATCATAGTCCGCGATCAGATCGACGGCGTTGCCGGTCGTCGCGGGCATCTTGCCGAGCGAGGCCGTGAGCGCGACGATGGCGTCCCGGTCCGGCTGCGGTGGCGGCGCATAAGCGGCGAGGCGAGACCCCAGGATATGGAACCAGCCATCCAGTTCGCGGAATCTTTCCCGCCGCCATTCGGGAAAATGCGGGGAGCCGATCGTCAGGAACAGGAGTAGCCCCGGCACCGGCAGGAAGAAGATCAGCAGCAGCCAGGAACGCGTCGCGGCGGGCGAACGGCGAAAGGGAATCGCAACCAGCGCGCCGATGCGGATCACCCATTCGAGGATGTAGAAAGCGATCCCCAATTCGCTGTCGGGAAGGCCGAACATGATGCCCCTCCCCGGCCGGCCTAACGCTGACCGAGGTCGCCCTGTCCCACCGTGCCACTCGCCATCTCAAGCATCCGGTCGAGGCTCTTTTTCGCGGCGAGGCGCAGTTCCTCGTCCATTTCGATCCGCGGTTGCAGGTCACGCAGCGCCAGATAGAGCTTTTCCATCGTGTTGAGCGCCATATAGGGGCAGATGTTGCAGTTGCAGTTGCCGTCCGCACCGGGCGCGCCGATGAAATTCTTGTGCGGCATCGCCTTTTGCATCTGATGGATGATGTGCGGTTCGGTGGCGACGATCAGCGTGTCGCCGTCCATCGACTTGGCATAGTCGAGGATGCCGCTGGTCGAACCCACATAATCGGCAAGATCGACGATGTGGCTGGGGCATTCGGGATGCGCGGCGACAGGCGCGCCGGGATGCCGAAGTTTCAGCTTTTCCAGTTCGGTTTCGCTGAAGGCTTCATGGACGATGCACACACCCGGCCAGAGCAGCATGTCGCGACCCAGCTTGCGCTTCAGATAGCCGCCCAGATGCTTGTCGGGGCCGAAGATGATCTTCTGATCCTTCGGAATCTGCGCGAGTATCTTCTCCGCCGAGGAGGAGGTGACGATGATGTCGCTGAGCGCCTTCACCTCCGCCGAGCAATTGATGTAGCTCAAGGCAATATGATCGGGATGGGCTTCGCGGAACGCCTTGAACTGGGCGGGCGGACAGCTATCCTCCAGCGAGCAGCCGGCGTCCATGTCGGGCAGGACCACGATTTTTTCGGGGCTGAGGATCTTGGCCGTTTCCGCCATGAAGCGCACGCCGCAAAAGGCGATGACATCCGCGTCCGTTTCCGCCGCGCGGCGCGACAGTTCAAGTGAATCGCCGACGAAATCCGACAGGTCCTGAATTTCCGGCTTCTGGTAATAATGGCCGAGGATGACGGCGTTGCGTTCTTTCCGCAGCCGGTCGATTTCCGCGCGCAGATCCACGCCCTGCGGGATTCCGGTGATCGCGTTCATGTGCCTAACTCCTCGATTACCCTGTCGCGGCCCCTGGTGTGGTGGATTTGAAATATGCCTCACTATAGCGGCGAGGGATGGAGCGTATTTCAAATCCATAAACCACACCAAGATTCTATATTTGCTAGTGACCCTGATGAAGCTGAAGTTCGATCACCGCCTGCCCCATAGTGTAGCGAACTTCAGATTCAGGTCACTAGCGGGCCTGTCGCTTGTTTGCCAGCACCTCGTTGATCGGCGTGGTGACGTCCCATTGGTCTTTATCGATATTGGGCCTTTCCGGCGGGAAAGTCACGATCACCCGCGCATCGCCATAGCCCATGGCGCCCAGCGGCGCACCCAGCAGCTTGCCCAGCGCTGCCCGGCCATAGTCGCGCGCCTGCGCCATGCGTTCGGGCGAGCGCGCTTCCTTTTCGGCGCGGCCCTGCGCGTGGACAGAGGTGCGGCGGCTGAGTTCCTCTGCCGCCTGCCGCGTGACGAACAGGCCGTTGGTGCGGACCAGCGTGCGGGCGGCTTCGTCGACATTGGGCCGCGCGGGCTTCACGTCCGGCGCATTGACGATGAGCGTGCGCGTCTTTTCGTTCCATTCCAGATCTTCGGGACCGATATGGCTCACGTCGATGAAATAATCGACGGAGAAGGGCATCTTCACAACCTGATCCGATTTCAGCCAGCCAAATCCGCGCACATCGCGTGCCGTGCTCTGGATCGTGCCGGAAAGTTCGGAGACCTTGAGGCTGCTCGTGCCGGTGAAACGCTGGGCGATGAGCTTCGTCACGGCGGACCCGTCCTCCTCCACCGTCACGACATAATCGCGATTGTAACGCTGCCACCCCGCCAGCATCGCCGCGCCGACGATCAGCACCAGCAGCGCGAGCGCCGCGGGCGCGCCATAGCGTTTCAGCAAAGCCGCCATCGGCCATCATCCAGCGGAGCAGCCTTGCCCCGCTGGTCCAGATCGATGAGGTGCGCGAGGACCGAACGCCCCGCCGCGCCGTGCAGGCGGGAGTCCACGCCCTTATACATTTCCGCCACCATCGCCGGGATGGGCGATGCGCCATTGCGTTCGAGGAAGCGGAGAATTTGCCCTTCGCGCTGCTTGCGATGGCCCATCATGCCGCGCACGAGCCGCCGGGGATTGTCCACCGCATCGCCATGGGCGGGGTAGTAGATCGCATCGTCCCGATCGAGCAGCCGCTGCATCGAGCGCATATAATCCGTCATGTCGCCATCCGGCGGGGAAATGACGCTGGTGGACCAGCCCATGACATGATCGCCGGTGAACAACGCCTTTTCCTCCAGCAGCGCGAAGCAGAGATGGTTGGAGGTATGGCCGGGCGTGGCGACCGCCTGAAGCGTCCAGCCTTCGCCCGCCACCTGATCGCCATCGGTCAATATGCGGTCGGGGCGATAGGCGGCGTCGAACGCCGCATCGGCGCGCGGGCCGTCATCTTCCATCGTCAGCGGCGCGCAGCCGATGATCGGCGCGCCGACAACCGCCGCCAGGGGAGCCGCCGCCGGGCTATGGTCGCGATGGGTGTGAGTGCACAGGATGGCGCGGACGGGACGGCCGCCGGTCGCCGCGACGATGGCCGCGATATGGTTCGCCTCGTCCGGGCCGGGATCGATCACGGCCACGTCGCTTGTCCCCACCACATAGGTCTGCGTCCCTGTATAGGTGAAGGGCGACGGGTTCGGAGCCAGCACGCGCCCTACCAGCGGGGACAGCGTCATGCGGATGCCGGTCGGCATGTCGGCCGGATCGATGGGGGCGTTCATGCTTCCCATGTGCCTATTTCGGGGACTTTTTCAAGGGCGGCGCGGAAGGGATTCCGTTTGGGCGGGGCGTGGCTTAAGATAAGGGCATGACCGCATCTTCCGCCCTCGTCGAGAATTGGCGGCGCCATCTGGCGCTGGATCGGCGGCGGTCGGTGCATACGGTGCGCGCTTATGTGGCGACGGCGGAGCGACTGGCCGCCTTTCTGGAGGCGCATCGCGGCGAAGCGGTGACGCAAGCGATGCTGGCGCGGCTGGAGCAGGCGGATGTGCGCGCTTTCCTGACGGCGCGGCGGATGGACGGGATCGGCAACCTGTCCGCCGCGCGGGAATTGTCGGCGGTGCGGGGATTCCTGAAATTCGCGGGCGGCGAGGAGGGCCGCGTGCCGGCGCTCAAGGGACCAAGGGTGAAGCGCGGGCTGCCCCGGCCGATCTCCCCGGACGAGGTCGTGGCGCTGGCGGACGATATAGCCGAAACGGCGCGCGACGGATGGATCGGCGCGCGGGACTGGGCGGTGCTGATGCTGCTTTACGGCGCGGGGCTTCGCATCGGGGAGGCGGTGGGACTGAGCGGCGATGTGCTGCCCCTGGGCGACACGCTGCGCGTCACGGGCAAGCGGAACAAGACGCGAGTGGTGCCGCTGCTGCCGCAGGTGCGGCAGGCGATAGAACATTATGTCGCGCTTTGCCCCCATGCGATGGAGCGACAAGCGCCGCTGTTCCGGGGCGCGCGGGGCGGGCCGCTCTCCCCGGCCCTCATCCGGCGCGCGGTGCAGGGCGCGCGGGGACGGCTGGGCCTGTCGGAACGGACGACGCCCCATGCGCTGCGGCACAGTTTCGCCACCCATCTGCTGGGACGCGGCGCGGACTTGCGGTCGTTGCAGGAACTGCTGGGCCATGCCAGCCTGTCCTCCACGCAGGTCTATACGCAGGTGGACGCGGCGCATCTGCTGGACGTCTATCGCAACGCCCATCCCCGCGCCTGATTCAGCCTCTGATTCAGGCGCGCGGCTTCCAGGTGGCCAGCCGCCAGAGGTAGATCACCACCGCGCCGATCACGCAGGCCGTGGCCACGGGGCCGACATATTTGTCGATGTCGCGGAAATTCTGGCCCAGCAGGAAACCGGCATAGGCAAGGACGACGTTCCAGATGAACGCGCCGCCCGTTGTCCAAAGCAGAAAGCGCACATGCCCCATGCGGAACAGCCCCGCGGGCAGGGAGATCATCGTGCGGAAGGCGGGCATGAAGCGGAAGACGAAGACGACGATCTGCCCATATTTGCCGAACAGGCGGTCCAGCGCCTCCACATCCTTCCATTCCAGCGTGGCCCAGCGGCCATAACGGTCCACCAGCGGTTTCAGCCTGCCGAAGCCAAGGATATGGCCGACCAGATACCAGAAATAATTGCCGACCGTGGTGCCGATCGTGCCTGCGAGCAGCAGCCATTCCATCTCCATCCGCCCCTGCCCGACGCGGATGCCGCCTATCCCCATGATGAGTTCGGAGGGGACAGGCGGAAAGACATTTTCCAGCACCATCAGCAGGAAAATGCCCCAATAGCCGCCCGCGTCGATCAGGCGCAGGACGAAATCGGTCATGCCTTAAAGCGCCGATCCGTCATGCCGCCACCCGCGCGGCGAGGCGTGCGTCAATCGCGTCCCAGATCATGGCGCCGGTGTCCGTGCCGTTGAAGGCGTCGATGGACACGATGCCGGTGGGCGAGGTCACGTTGATTTCCGTCAGCCACTCCCCGCCGATCACGTCGATGCCGACGAACAGCAGCCCCCGGCGCTTCAATTCCGGGCCGAGCGCGGCGCAGATTTCCTCTTCCTTCTCGGTAAGCTGCGTCTTCGCCGCCGACCCGCCGACCGCAAGATTGGAGCGGATCTCGCCCGCGCCGGGGATGCGGTTGACCGCGCCGGCGACTTCGCCGTCGACCAGCACGATGCGCTTGTCGCCCTTCGCCACGCCGGGGATGAAAGCCTGAACCATGAAGGGTTCGACCCATGAGGATTTGAACAGTTCCACCAGCGCCGACAGATTCGCGCCCGACTGCCCCACATGGAAGACGGCGTTGCCCGCATTGCCGTAAAGCGGCTTCACGACGATTTCGCCATGTTCGGCAAGGAAGCTTTTCACCTCGTCCAGATCGCGGGTGATCATGGTGGGCGGCATGAAACGCGCATAATCCAGCACGAACAGCTTTTCGGGCGCGTCGCGGACGGCGGCGGGATCGTTCACCACCAGCGTTTCGGCCTGCACCCGCTCCAGCAGATGGGTGGCGGTGATGTAGCTGAGGTCGAAGGGCGGGTCCTGCCGCATCAGCACGACATCGACGTCCCGGCCAAGGTCCAGCACTTCCGGCTCGCCGAAGATGAAATGATCGCCCGCGACCTTCTGCACGCGCACGGACCGCGCCTTCGCCAGCACCCGGCCTTCGCGATAGGTGAGGTCGGGGGCGAGATAATGATAGAGCCTGTGCCCCCTCTCCCGCGCGGCGAGCATGATGTGGAAGGTGGAATCCCCCGCGATATTGATCCCTTCCATCGGGTCCATCTGAACGGCAATGGTGAGCGGGTTCAACTGGGTCATGATCGTCCTTCTTTCTGCGCGCGGTCGGGAAGCGGCAGTCAGCCCCCGTGCCAGACATTCGCCAGATGGCGCGGCGGACGCCCCGGCGCAAGGAGCATCACGTCGATTCGCATGTCGTCTCCGGGCTTTGCAAGGTCATGGAACAGGATTTCCGCCGCCGCGGCGACGCGGGAGAGGCGGCGTTCGTCTATGGCAAGGTCGAGATCGGCGGCGGTGGCGCGGGCCTTCACCTCCACAAAGGCGATCATGCCGCCGCGCCTTGCGACAAGGTCGACTTCGCCAGCGGGAGTCCGCGCGCGGCGGACGAGAATCTGCCAGCCCTTGAGGCGCAGCCACCATGCGGCGATGCGTTCGGCCTGCCGCCCGCGCTTTTCCGCCGCCTGTTTCCTCACGCCTTGAGTTCCATGGCGCGGGCGTAGAGGGCGCGGCGGTCGAGGCCGAGCTTCTTCGCCACTTCCCCCGCTGCCTTGGAGACGGGGAGCCGCTCCATCGCCTCCAGCAGGGCGGCGTCGGCATCCTCCGCGCTGGCGGGCGGGGCTTCGCCGGGCGGGCCGACGATGAGGACGATCTCGCCCTTGGGCGGGGCGTCGGCGTAGCGGGCGGAAAGGTCCGTGAGGGTGCCGGTCGCGGTTTCCTCGAACGCCTTGCTGATTTCGCGGCTGACGGCGGCTTCACGGTCGCCCAGCCCCTCCGCCATGGCGGCGAGGCTGTCGGACAGGCGCGGACCGCTTTCGTAAAAGATGAGCGTGGCGCGCAGGGCAGCGACTTCGGCCAGAGTGTCGGCGCGCGCCTTGGCCTTGGCGGGGAGAAAGCCCATGAACAGGAAACGGTCGGTCGGCAGGCCGGACAAAGTGAGCGCCGCGATGGCCGCGCTGGGGCCGGGCAGCGTCGTGATCCGCCGCCCCGCCGCGCGCGCATCGCGCACCAGCTTATATCCGGGATCGGAGATGAGCGGCGTCCCCGCATCGGACAACAGCGCCACCGATTCGCTCGCCATCCGCTCGATCAGGCGGGCGCGCACGCCCCCCGCGCTGTGGTCGTGATAGGGCAGCATCGGTCGATCCGACCCCGCATGGCGCAGCAAACGCGCGCTGACCCGTGTATCTTCCACGGCGATCACATCGGCGCGGCGCAATATCTCCGCAGCGCGCGGCGTCAGGTCTCCAAGGTTGCCGATGGGACCGGCGACGATATAAAGACCGGGTTCAAGTTGAGTTTCCATAAGGACCCCAGATGACAGAGACGGATGCCCCCCGGCAAGCGGACATATGGACCGCCACGAAGCGCGGCGCGCGCATTCTCTTTGCGGTCAGCGCTTTGCTGGTCGCCGCCTGTCAGTCGATCGTGCCCAAGGGGGAAGGTCCGAAGCCCACCGGTCCGAAGCCCACGGGACCGGAAGTGACGCAGGGACTGCCGACCGATACGGAACGGCACCGCGTCGCCCTGCTGGTGCCGATGAGCGGGACCAATGCCGGGGTAGGCCAGTCCATCGCCAATGCGACGACGCTGGCGCTGCTGGATACCAAGGCCGACAAGGTCCGCATCACCACCTATGACACGAATCTGGGCGCGGCGGCGGCGGTCAACAAGGCGTTGGCGGACGGCAATCGGCTGATCCTTGGCCCGCTGCTGGCCGATGACGCGCGGGTCGTAGGGCCGATCGCCGCGCGGGCGGGCGTGCCGGTCATCAGCTTTTCCAACGATGTGAGCGTCGCGGGCAAGGGCGTCTATATCCTCGGCTACAATCCCAACCAGTCGATCGACCGGGTGGTCGGCTTCGCGAAGGAAAAGGGCCTGTCCAGCTTTGCGGGACTGGTGCCCAAGGGCGTCTATGGCGAGCGTGCCGGCACGGCGCTGCTGCGGGCCGTCGAGCAGGCTGGCGGCACTGTCGTATCGCTCCAGACCTTCGACCGTTCGGCCGGATCGATCACGGCGGCGGTCAAGAAATTGCAGGCTTCGTCCAGCTATGACGCGCTGCTGATCGCGGACAGCGGGCGCGTGGCGTTGCAGATCGCACCAGTCGTGCGGAAAAATGGCGGCGCCAATGCGCGGCTGCTGGGCACGGAATTGTGGAACACCGACAATGCGCTGTCGTCCAGCCCGGTGCTGCGCGGAGCGTGGTTCGCCAGCGTTTCGGACGGCCTCTATCGCCAGCTCGCGGGTAAATATCGCGCGCGGTACGGCAATGCGCCCTTCCGTCTTTCGGCGCTGGGTTATGACGCGGTGCTGCTGACGGTGCGGATCGCGCGGGAGTGGAAGGTGGGAACGCCCTTCCCCGCTGCAAGGCTACGCGATTCGAGCGGGTTCGCAGGGATCGACGGCGCGTTCCGCTTCAACCGCGACGGCGTGGCGGAACGGGCGCTGGAAGTGTCCGAAGTGGGCGCGGGAGCCTTCACTGTGGTGGACGCCGCACCGCGCGGCTTCGCGGACTGAAGCGATCAGACGCGGCTGAGCGGCAGGATCACCGGCCGCCCGGCTTCCTCCCCGATCCAGGCGTCGATGCCATAGACGCGGGCCAGATTGGCGCGGGTCAGCACGTCCAATGGCGCCCCGTCCGCCACCGCTTCGCCCCGATCCATCAGGATCAGGCGGTCGCAGTAGCGCGCCGCCATGCCAAGGTCGTGCAACACGGTCGCGACCAGCGCGCCTGAACGCGCCTCGGCGCTCAGCAACTCCATCACGTCGATCTGGTGCCCCGGATCGAGCGCGGCGAGCGGCTCGTCCGCGATCAGCGCGGGCGCGCCCACCGCCAACGCACGAGCCAGCAGGACGCGCGCGCGTTCGCCGCCCGAAAGCTCGGTTGCAATGCGGCCCTTCAGGTGCAGCACGTCGGCCCGCGCCAGCGCCGCATCCACCAGCGCCTCATCGGCAGGCGTGAGCCGCGACAAGGGGCCCAGATGCGGCAACCGGCCCAGAGCGACCAGCCGCTCGACCGCCAGCGGCCAATGCAGCGTCTGCCCCTGCGGCAGATAGGCGATATGTTGCGCGATTGCGCGGCGCGACAGGACGGCGACGTCGCGGCCATTGAGGGAAACGCTGCCCGTGCTCAACGGCACCAGGCCCAGCATCGCGCGGATCAGGGATGATTTGCCCGCGCCATTGGGACCGATGATACCGACAAGCTGACCGGGCGGCATATCCAGCGTGACGCCGCGCACGGCCGTATGACGGCCCAATCGGACGCCCATTTGCTCTGCGCGGATCGTCACCATAGCCGCCGCTCCCGCATCAGGTGAACAAGGAAGACCGGCACACCCAGCATGGCGGTCAGCACACCCAGTTTCAGTTCATTGGTCGTCGGGATGAGCCGCACGCCGATATCCGCGAAAGTCAGCAACACCGCCCCGCCCAGCATGGATGGCAGCAGGATGGCGGAAGGCGACCGATCCGTCAGCGGGCGGATCAGATGCGGCACGATCAGGCCGACGAAACCGATCGAACCCGACACGGCGACCGCGCCGCCGACACCGATCGCGACGCCCAGCATCAAACGCAGCCTCGCCCATTTAAGGTCGACGCCCAATGCCTGCGCGCCATCCTCGCCCAATGTCAGCGCGTCGAGCGTGCGTCCGTCCGCGATCAGCAGGGCCGCGCCGATGGCGATGCAGGGCAGCGCCGTCAGCACATGGACATAACTGCGATTTTCAAGGCTCCCCATCAGCCAGCTCATAATCTCCATCGCGGCGAAAGGGTTGGGCGACAGGTTGAGCGACAGGCTGATCCCCGCTCCGGCCAGCGTCGCTATGGCGATCCCGGCAAGGATCAGCGTCAGCGGACTTTCGGACGGCCCGGCGAGGAGGAAAAGACCCCCTATGGCGATCATCCCCGCCAATATCGCCAGCAGCGGGAGGGCAAGGACATGCATCTGCGCCAGCCCGAAATAGAGCGCGCACACTGCCCCCAGCGCCGCCGCATTGGATGCGCCCAGTACGGATGGCTCAGCCAGCGGATTGCGGAGATAGCCTTGCAGCGCCGCGCCCGACAGGCCCAGCATCCCGCCGACCAGCAGGCCCAGGATCATGCGCGGCAGGCGCAGGTCGATCAGGATGGCGCGGGCAATGTCGTCTCCACCGCCCATCAGCACGGCGAGCAGGCGCTCCGGCGAAATCGGCACCGCGCCCAGCGTGACCGACCCGCAGGCCGCCAGCACAAGCAACAGCAGCAGCAAGGGAAGCAGCAGCGGGTGGCGGCGGCGCGCGGTCATCCCTTGCGCCCCCGTCCCGCGCTGCTAGGGGCAAATATATGCAGTGGATGAAATTCCTGGGAGCCATTGCGGCGTTTGGCCTGATCGGCGCGGCCCCTGCCCCCGGCGTGCCGCGCAGGATCGTGTCGCTGAATGTCTGCGCCGATCAATATGTGCTGGCGCTTGCCGATCCGGGGCAGATCGCCGCCCTCAGCAGCAATGCGCGTAACGCGGAGCTGTCGGCCGCCGCCGTGCAGGCGCGCCCCTTCCGCAGCCTGCGCCGTCCATCCGAGGAGGTGATGGCGATCGCGCCGGACCTGCTGCTGGGCTTTCCGCTGGGCGACACCGTCGCGGGCGCGCCGCCCGGGCGATGGAATATAGTGGGCCTGGAAACCGCGGACAGCTATCCGATGGTGATGGAGCAGATCCGGCGGACCGCCAAAGCGGTGGGACACCCGGAACGCGGCGAGGCGCTGATCGCGCGCATGAACCGCGACCTCGCCGCGCTGCCGCGGCCCCAGCGCAGCGGCGTCGCGGCCTATTATCAGCGGCGCGGTTATATGACCGGCACCGGCACGCTGGTCGATGACCTGATGCGGCGCGCGGGCCTCACCAACCTTGCCGGCAAGCTGGGGAAGCCTGCTCTGGCGCAGATTCCCCTTGAGCAGATGATCGCCGCACGCCCCGACTGGCTGATCGTCGAAAGCGGCAGCGAACAGGTGGTCGATCAGGGGACGGAGATGCTGCACCATCCGATCCTGAAAGACATCCCCCGCATCCGCGTGCCGCAGGCGTGGACGGTCTGCGGCGGCCCCGCCTATGTGCTGGCCGCGCGCAGCATCGTGGCGCAGATCAACGCCGCGCCCCGCCGCCGATAGGGGACGGACGCTCACGCCCGTCCCTTTTCAGCGCGATCAGAAGCGGACACGCACGCCGCCATAGGCCGACCGGCCATAGACCCCATAGCCATAGGCCGTGGCGTATTCCTGATCCGACAGATTGTCGATCCGGCCATATATCTCCAGATGCTCGCCGATCGGGAAGGATGCGCGCAGGCCGACAATGGCATAGCCGTCCAGTTGCACCCTGTTCCGGCCCGCGTCCAGGTCGAAACTGTCGCCCACCATGGTGATCGTCGCGCCGGTGCTGAGGCCGAAGGGCCACGCATAATCCGCCGACACGCTGACCGCATTGGCGGCGCGGCGCAGCAGGCGCTTGCCTTCATCCACGCTGCCAGGCGACCGGTCTCGCGCGTCGATATAGCTATATGAACCGGTGAGAGTGAGCGCATCGACCGGCTTCAATGTCAGCGTCGCCTCCACACCCTTGGCGCGGGTGCGGTCGAGATTGCCATAGAGGAAGCTGTTATTGTCATAGTTGATCTGGTTACGCGTATCGCGGCGGAAAGCGGTGACCGACAGCATCGCCCGCCCATCGTCCAGGCTCTGGTCAAAGCCGATATCGTAGCTTTTGGACCTTTCCGGCTTCAGATCCGCGTTGCCGCTGAACATATCGTAAAGCTGATAGAGGGAAGGCGCCTTGAACCCTTCGCCATAGCTCAGGCGGAAATTGGTCGCGCCATGGTTGGGTGTATAATTGGCGTTCGCGCCAAAGGTTGTCGCGCCGCCAAACTGGCTGTGATCGTCATGACGCACGCCGCCGGTGACAGACAGCCCCGCGACCGGCTTCACGATGGCCAGGGCATAGACGCTGTCGATATTCGCCTTCGCACTGGATGTGTCGCCGAAGCCGAAGAAATCATAATCGGGCCGCTCATGCTCATAGCCGAAGACCAGCTTCGCCTGATCGACCGGCGCATAGACGCCTTCATATTCGAAGCGCAGGTTGGTGCCGCTATAGCCATAGTCGGGGTCCGTGCCGCGCACGAAATAATAGTCGCGGTCGTTGCGGAACCAGGTGACCGCCGCCCGATTGGTCAGCTTGCCGTCGAGCAGAGCGAGATTGATGCCGGCATAGCCGACATATTGGTCCGATTTGCTGATGTCAGCGCTGTCGGCGGGTGCGCCGAAGAAGCTGTCATAATCGAGATCGGCATGAATATAATAGCCGCGCAGGTCGAGGCTGAGCGTATCGGTGAAACTGAGCTTGAGCTTCGCATTGGCGGCAATGTTCTTGTAGCCGTCCTTTTCCGTGGCGCCAAAGGAGCGCGCTGCCGAGGAAATGCCATCGGTACGGAAATAAGCCATGCCCACGCCGCCCGAAGCGATGCCGCTGGTGCCAGACACATCGGCCTTGGCGTTCAGCGTATCGCTATAACCATAATCGACCGAGGCATTGGCGGCATAGCCTTCAGCGGGCGTACCCGTCATCACATTGACCACGCCGCCAATCGCCTGACTGCCATAGACGACAGAGTTGGAACCGCGCAGCACTTCGATCCGGCGGATATTACCGACCAGCAGATGGCCGAAATCATAGCCGTCGCCAATTCCGCTGGGATCATTGACCTTCACGCCGTCGATCAGCACCAGCGTCTGCGTTGTTTCCGCGCCGCGCAGCGACACGCCCGTCGCCGCGCCGGTCGTGCCCGAGCGATTGAAACGCACACCCGGCGTCGTCATCAGCAAATCCGTCACATCGACCGCCTGCCGCGTGCGGATGGTGTCGGCGTCGATCACGCTGATCGCCTGTCCCACCTCGTCCCGCGGCTGTTCAATGCCCGATGCGGTGACGACAATATCGTCATCCTGCGCCAACGCAGGCGTGGCCGCCAGCAATGCCATGAGCGGCAATCCCGATTTCAACATTTTTTCGTCTCTTCCCTGAGCGTCCTTGCGACTTTCAAGGCCGGGGACTCCGCGCGCGCGGTCGACACGCGCGACAGGCCGACGCCGGTTCCCGCCACGCGCACCGATGCGGCCCCGGCCGCTTGGCAGCGTCGCTCAGACGGAAAACCGTGCCATGGCCTATCCCTGGACCAGGGCAAGAGCGACCGGGCGCTGGCAGGTCTCCTGGCTCGCGGGTCATAGCAGCGATGCGCCAGCCTTCCCGGACATGCGTCCAGTGGCCGGTCCCCTTCCCGCCCCTTTGCAGGAATGTGGGACCAATACGCATCGCGCTCACCGCTTACAGTTGCAGGGACAGCCGCGGAATAAGAGGGCGAACCCTCCGCACCGCATTCCCTTTTCAGCCCCGTGGGGCACCAGCGCGATCATGTCCGCCGCGCTTGAAGCGCCCCGGACGCCGCCGCCCATAGGGCAAGCCGTTCCTTATGCCAAGCGAATCAAGTGAGAGGCCAAAGGAAATGGCGGATTTGGGTGGATTGCGGACTGTCCGCCATTCCCATCTCCGTTCGCCTTGCGCGAAGGTGGGTTGTCCGCAAATGGCCGCAGCCTGCCGCCCCAATATGCGGCCGCCAGAACCCGGTCAGGGCGTTTCGGTCGGCACGACTTTGGGTGCGGGCACGTCTTCCTTCGCGCTCAGCACCGCGGCGGGCGGTCCCTTTTCAATCGCGGCAACAAGCGGGCCCACGCCCGCGCAATCGGCGCGGCACAGCTTTTGCGCCTGCGCCAGATTTTCCTTGGCCTTGGCGATGGCGCCCTTTTCCACCATGGCTTCGCCCTGACCCACCAGCGCACCGACATCCGCCGGGTCCAGCAGCAACGCTTCATTGTACAGGCGGATGGCCTTGCCCTGCAGCCCCTGCGCCCGCGCCACCTGCGCCAGTTCGATATAAGCGGCGCGATTGCGCGGATCGACGGCCAGCGCGCTTTCCAGCGCATCGTTCGCGCCTTCCAGATTGCCCGCCTTGCGCGCGGTTTCGCCCGCACGCTGCCATTCAATCGAGCGCGGATCGATCTGCGCGTCGGGCCGCTGGGTCATGCCCGCGCTGGATACGGTCGTCAGCACGACGGCAAGGGCAATCGAGGCAGGGGTAAAACGCATCAATGTCTCCAGCCATGTTTCAGGCGTTGCTTCCGGCCAAGTGTCGCCATTTTGCGGGCGCTTGTCCATTGTCTCTTTCATGGCCCGCGGCGCAGCCGGGCGAAGTAGAAACCGTCCGTCCCGTCATGCCCCGGCGTCAGCAGCCAACCCGGACCGTGCGCCCGCCCCAATGGCAAGTCGATGGCGTCCGCGATCCAGCCATCATGCCGTTGCAGGAATGTCTCCACCTGACCCCGCCCCTCCCTGTCCGTCAGCGCACAGGTGGCATAGACCAGCGCGCCGCCCGGCGCCAGCAGCGGCGCGGCGAAATCGAGGATGCGGGCCTGTTCCTGCACCAGCCTGTCGAGCCGGGCGGGAGTCAGTCGCCAGCGCGCCTCCGGGTTGCGCCGCCATGTGCCCGTGCCGGAACAGGGCGCATCGACCAACACGGCATCGGCCCGGCCATGCAGGCTTTCCAGCGCGCGCGCTTCATGCCCCTGATCGAGCAGGAGCGTCTGGATGAATGTCGCGCCTGCGCGCTCGGCGCGGGGAGACAGGCGGGCAAGGCGGGAGCGGATGGTGTCGGCGGCGATCAGCGTGCCCTTGCCCTCCATGGCGGCGGCCAGCGCCAGCGTCTTTCCGCCCGCGCCGGCGCACAGGTCGATGACCGTCTGGCCGGGCCGCGCCTCGCAAGCAATGGCGATAAGTTGGCTGCCCGCATCCTGCACTTCGACGAGACCACGCTGCCACGGCTCGCTCTTTTCGACTGGCGCGCCTTCGGGCAGGCGCAGCGCATCGGACACGCCGGGAACTGGCATCGCGTCGGGCAGGAGCGGCAGGGCATCCTCCAACGCGCCTCTCAGCCGGTTGACGCGCAAATCGACCGGCGCGCGGCCCAGCAACGCGTCCTGCTCCACAGGCGCGGCTAGCAAGGGGGCGATCCAAGCGGGGATGATGCCCGGCTCGGCGCCTGTTTCACTTGGCTCGATTGGCGCGGGAGCATGGACCGATCCGTCGAACAGGGCGGCGATCTCCGGGCGCTCATGGGCGATGCCGATCATGGCGGCGCGGCCGCTTTCCGGGCGTTCGGCGACGCGGCGGATCGCGTCATAGACATGATCGCGCACCGCCCGGCGGTCACGCGATCCGGCATAGCGCCGCTCCTTGAAATAGCGGGCGATCAGCGTGTCCGCCGCGGGCCCGCCATCGCGCGCGGAGGCGATGATGGCGTCGAGCAGTTCGATGGCGGCCTGAACGCGGGCGGAAGGCGTCATGCCGCGCCGTCCTCAGCGCGTCGGATAATTGGGCGCTTCCCGCGTGATCGTCACATCATGGACGTGGCTTTCCGACAGGCCGGCATTGGTGATCTGCACGAAGCGGGCGCGCTCCTGCAAATCCTTGATCGTGCGGCTGCCGGTATAGCCCATCGCCGCTTTCACACCGCCGACAAGCTGGTGGATCACGTCCTTGGCCGGGCCTTTGAAAGGCACCTGGCCTTCAATGCCTTCAGGCACCAGCTTCATCTGGTCCTTGATGTCCGCCTGGAAATAGCGGTCCGCGCTACCCCGCGCCATCGCGCCGACGCTGCCCATGCCGCGGTAACTCTTATAGGCGCGGCCCTGATAGAGGAAGGTTTCGCCCGGCGCTTCGGCCGTTCCGGCCAGCAGCGATCCCACCATGACGCAGCCCGCGCCCGCCGCCAGCGCCTTCGCCACGTCGCCCGACGTGCGAAGGCCGCCGTCGGCGATCACCGGCACGCCGTGCTTGGCGGCGGCTTCGGCGGAGTCCATGATGGCGGTGAGCTGCGGCACGCCGACGCCCGCGACGACGCGGGTGGTGCAGATGGAACCGGGACCGATGCCGACCTTCACGCAGTCCGCGCCCGCGCCGATCAGCGCGCGGGTCGCTTCGGCGGTGGCGACATTGCCCGCAACGACCTGAACATGGTTGGACATTTTTTTGACCGCTTCGACCGCGACCGCGACCTGCTTGCTGTGGCCGTGCGCGGTATCGATGACGATCAGGTCGCATTCGGCGTCGATCAAGGCTTCGGTGCGTTCGAGCCCCTTATCGCCCACCGTGGTCGCCGCGGCGACGCGCAGGCGGCCCGATGCGTCCTTGGTCGCCTGCGGATAGGTGACGGCCTTCTCGATATCCTTGACGGTGATGAGGCCCACGCAATGATAGGCGTCGTCCACCACCAGCAGCTTTTCGATGCGGCGCTGATGGAGCAGGCGCATCGCCTCATCCTGGCCAACGCCCAGCTTCACCGTGGCGAGATTGTCTCTCGTCATCAGCTCACTGACCGGCTGGGACGGGTTTTCCGCGAAACGGGTGTCGCGATGGGTCAGGATACCGACCAGCTTGCCCGATGCCTCGACCACGGGGATGCCACTGATCCTGTGGTGTTCCATCAGCATCTGCGCGTCGGCCAGCGTGGCATTGGGGGTGATGGTGATGGGGTTCACCACCATGCCGCTTTCAAACCGCTTGACCGCACGGACCGCCGCCGCCTGTTCCTCGATCGAGAGGTTGCGGTGCAGCACGCCGATCCCGCCAAGCTGCGCCATGACGATCGCCATGTCCGCTTCCGTTACCGTGTCCATGGCGGACGACAGGATCGGGATGTTGAGCCTTATTTCCCGGGTGACTTGCGTGCTGGTATCGGCCTGACTGGGCAACACGTCGGATTCGCCGGGCTGAAGAAGCACGTCGTCGAAGGTGAGGCCGAGGCGGATATCCATGTGAACTGCCACTTTCTGCTGCGGGACCGGCGGCTGGTCCCTCTGGGGAATCGTGGCGGCTCATGTAACCACTTCCCCCCGAAACGACCAGTCCCCCATGCATATTTTATTGCGCGCTGCGGTAATGAAGCGCGAAGAGCGCGGTGACGTGGGCCAGTCTGCGCGAAAGGCGGTCATGCCATGCCGGGCGCGGCGGTAGGATGGTCGTCCGGTCAAAGTTGACGACCAGTCCGTTTGGAATGTGCGCTCGCTGGAACTGAGATGCATTATGCTCTGTTTCGCAGCGTCATGTCTCTATCGATCTGCAGAACAGAAAAGCCGGAAACAGGCGAAACTGTTTCCGGCTCCCTGAAGAGAATGCAGCGGGCTGGCCCGGGTTCAGTCGCCCCAAAGTTCCTTGAGCTTGCTGAAGAAGCCGGTGGACTGGGGACATTCCTCGCCCGTTTCCGTTTCACGGAAGGCTTCGAGCAGTTCGCGCTGGCGGGCGCTGAGCTTGGTCGGGGTTTCGACATCGACCTGGATGACCAGATCGCCCTGCCCGCGTCCGTTCAGCACCGGCATCCCCACGCCGCGCTGGCGGATCTGCTTGCCGGACTGGATGCCGCTCGGGATCTTGATCTCATGCCGGCTGCCGTCGAGGCCGGGCACCTCGATCGTGCCGCCCAGCGATGCCGTGGTGAAGCTGACCGGGGCGCGGCAGAACAGGGTCGTGCCGTCGCGCTCGAAGATCGGATGCCGCTTCACATGCAGGAAGATGTAGAGGTCGCCCGGAGGTGCGCCGCGCGCCCCGCACTCGCCTTCGCCCGACAGGCGGATACGGGTGCCTTCGTCGACGCCGGCGGGAATGTTGACCGACAGGGTCTTGGGTCTGTCCACGCGCCCTTCGCCCCGGCACGAGCGGCAGGGGTTTTCGATGACCTGCCCCGCGCCATGACAGGCCGGGCAGGTGCGTTCGACCACGAAAAAGCCCTGCTGCGCCCGGACCTGCCCATGACCGCCGCACGTGCCACAGGTCTTGACGCCCGTGCCCGGCTGCGCGCCGGACCCGTCGCAGGCATCGCAGGAAGCGGAGACTTCGATCTCGATTTCGCTCTGCTTGCCGTGATAGGCTTCGTCGAGCGTGATCTCCATGTCGTAACGCAGGTCGGCGCCGCGCCGCTGGGCCTGACGTCCCCCGCCGCCGCCGAAACCGGCCTGGCCGAAGATCGTCTCGAAAATATCGCCCAGATCGGAAAAACCGCCCGCGCCGCGCCCGCCATTGAAACCGCCCCCGCCGCCATTCTGGGCATTGGTGTAGGCTGCGTGGCCATAGCGGTCATAGGCCGCGCGTTTCTGCGGATCCTTCAGGCACTCATAGGCTTCGGACACGGCCTTGAACCGGGCCTCGCCGTCGGTGCATCCCCCGGTCTTGTCCGGGTGATATTTCATCGCCAGCTTGCGATAGGCGCTCTTGATGGTCGTGGCGTCCGCCGTGCGTTCCACCTCGAGCAGCGAATAATAGTCGATTTCGGTAGTCATCTCGCCCCCGGCGCGCACGTTCCCCGGCTCCGCCCCGAACGGTCGCGCTGGTCAGATACCATGCCGTCCGCGCGGGGCGAAGTCGAGAAGCGTTTCATCGGGCCTTACGCCTTGTTGTTCTCGTCCACTTCCGAAAATTCGGCGTCGACGACATCGTCATCCGCTTTCGGCGCTTCGGCATCTGGAGAAGCAGCCGCGGCCTGTTCCTTCTCATAGATCGCCTGGCCGAGCTTCATGGCGACCGTGGCGAGTTCCTGCGCCTTGGTCTTCATGTCTTCGGCGTCCCCGCCCTCGATCGCGGACTTGGTCGCGGCGATCGCGGTTTCGATTTCGGACTTGAGGGCCGCGTCCACCTTGTCGCCATGCTCGGAAAGCTGCTGTTCGGTGGTATGGACCAGGCTTTCGGCGTTGTTCTTCGCCTCGGCCGACTCGCGGCGCTTCTTGTCCTCTTCGGCGAAGCGTTCGGCGTCCTTCACCATCTGATCGATGTCGGCGTCGGACAGGCCGCCCGAAGCCTGGATGCGGATCTGCTGCTCCTTGCCGGTGCCCTTGTCCTTGGCGCTGACGTTGACGAGGCCGTTGGCGTCGATGTCGAACGTCACCTCGATCTGCGGCACGCCGCGCGGCGCGGGCGGGATGCCGACCAGGTCGAACTGACCCAGCAGCTTGTTGTCCGCCGCCATTTCACGCTCGCCCTGGAACACGCGGATCGTCACCGCCTGCTGATTGTCGTCAGCGGTGGAATAGACCTGCGACTTCTTGGCCGGGATCGTGGTGTTGCGGTCGATCATGCGGGTGAACACGCCGCCCAGCGTTTCGATGCCGAGGCTCAGCGGAGTCACGTCGAGCAGCAGCACGTCCTTGACGTCGCCCTGCAGCACGCCCGCCTGAATCGCCGCGCCCATGGCGACGACTTCGTCCGGATTCACGCCGGTGTGCGGTTCCTTGCCGAAAAATTCCTTCACGGCCTCGCGCACCTTGGGCATGCGGGTCATGCCGCCCACGAGAACGACTTCGCTGATCTCGGCGGCCGAAACGCCTGCATCGGCCAGCGCCTTCTTGCAGGGTTCCATGGTCCGCTTGATGAGGTCGGCCACCAGCCGTTCCAAATCGGCGCGGGTGATATTCTTCACCAGATGCTTGGGACCATTCTGGTCGGCGGTGATGAAGGGCAGGTTCACTTCGGTCGACTGGGCCGAGGACAGCTCAATCTTCGCCTTTTCGGCGGCTTCCTTCAGCCGCTGGAGCGCCAGCTTGTCCTTGGTGAGGTCGATGCCTTCTTCCTTCTTGAAGTCGGCGGCCAGATATTCCACCAGCTTGGCGTCGAAATCCTCGCCGCCCAGGAACGTGTCGCCATTGGTGGACTTCACTTCGAACACGCCATCGCCGATTTCCAGGATGGAAATGTCGAAGGTGCCGCCGCCAAGGTCATAAACCGCGATGGTCTTGCCGTCTTGCTTCTCAAGCCCGTAGGCAAGCGCGGCCGCTGTCGGCTCGTTGATGATCCGCAGCACTTCCAGGCCCGCAATCTGCCCCGCGTCCTTGGTCGCCTGACGCTGGGCGTCATTGAAATAGGCCGGAACGGTGATAACCGCCTGCGTGACCGTCTCGCCCAGATAGCTCTCGGCGGTTTCCTTCATCTTCTGGAGCGTGAAGGCGGAGATTTGCGAGGGGCTGTAATCCTTGCCACCCGCATTGACCCATGCGTCGCCATTCGGTCCCTTCACGATCGAATAAGGGACCAGTTCCATGTCCTTCTTCGTCGTAGGATCGTCGAAGCGGCGGCCGATCAGGCGCTTCACCGCGAAAATCGTGTTATCCGGATTGGTGACGGCCTGCCGCTTGGCGGGCTGGCCGATCAGGCGTTCGCCGTCCTTGGCGAAGGCAACGATGGAGGGCGTGGTGCGCGCGCCTTCCGCATTTTCAATGACCTTGGGCTTCCCGCCATCCATCACAGCCACGCAGCTGTTGGTGGTGCCTAGGTCAATACCGATTACTTTTCCCATTTCTTCCTCTTTAACCCCAATTTCTATCAGCGGTTGACGGCCCCATACCTCACGAAAGCGCCAAGGCAAGACCGTTTGCATGCCGGATATAGGCGCGCTTTTTCTTGGCACAAGAAGCTGCCGGGATTAGCTAGATAACCGACCGAAAACGAGACAGTCCCTGAAAGGCCATTCCATGCGCGCGATTCTCCCCTTCCTTGCCCTTGCCGCGCCGCTGGTCCTGAGCGCGTGCGGCGATCCCGCGCCCACCTATATCGATCAGGCCTGGGTGCGACTCAGCCCCAACAAGGACACGCCCTCTGCGGGTTATTTCGTGGCTCATGGCGGTGCGAGCGACGTGCAATTGCGCGGCGTGCTGACCGATTATGCGCTGAAGGTGGAAATGCACGAGAGCGTCAGCGAGAACGGCGTGATGACGATGAAGCCGATTTCCAGCGTGGACATTCCGGCCAAGGGCAAGGTGGCCTTTGCACCGGGCGGCAAGCATCTGATGCTGTGGGGCGTCAACGATACCGCGATCAGCCGGGGCACGATGCAGCTTACCTTCCTTCTTTCCAATGGCGACCGCCTGCTGGTGGATGCCGTGATCCAGAAGCCGGGCGCGGCGGCTCCAGCAGCGAAAACGGACGAGCATAAGGACCATTGAGCAGCCGCAACCTGACACAAGCGGAGATTGCGCTCGCCCGGTCGATATTTGGCGACGCCATCGCTTATCACCGGGTGCGGGTGCATAACCGCAAATGGTGGCCCTTCCAGCCCCGGCGCGTGACCATGGCGCCGGACGGCGACCTGTGGTTCCATCCCGAAGGCGGCCTGTTCTGTGCGGATTTCTGCGGCGGCCCGCTGCACCTGCAAGGGCTGTTCATCCATGAGATGACCCATGTGTGGCAAGCCCAGCGCGGCGGCAAATGGTATCTGCCGCTGATGCGCCATCCCTTTTGCCGTTATGGATATGAGATCGCGCCGGGAAAGGCCTTCCACCGCTATGGGCTGGAGCAGCAGGCCGAGATCGTCCGCCATGCCTTCCTGATGCGATGCGGCGCGGCGGTGGACGGCAAGCCGGGGCTGGCGGTGTATGAGGCGCTGCTGCCGTTTGGGAATGGCTGATCGCTTGTTGAGGTGAGTTGGCGGACTGTCCGCTTATTCGTTCTCCGTACGCCAACGAAAACAGGCGGCGCTCCGGGGAGCACCGCCTGCTATTTCGTTCACGGCTCTCACGAACCGCGCGAGGGAATCAATCCTCGGTGCGGATGTCGCGGCGCTCGGCGATGCGAGCGCGCTTGCCGGTACGGCCGCGCAGATAATAGAGCTTCGCGCGACGCACGACGCCGCGGCGGACTACCGTGATCGAATCGAGATTGGGCGAATAGAGCGGGAACACGCGCTCCACCCCTTCGCCGAACGAAATCTTGCGAACGGTGAAGTTGGAACCCATGCCCTTGTTCGAGCGGGCAATGCACACGCCTTCGTAGTTCTGGACGCGGCTGCGGTCGCCTTCGACGACCTTCACGCCGACGCGCAGCGTGTCGCCCGGACGGAAATCGGGGATATCCTTGGCGAGGGCCGCGATGTTTTCAGCCTCGATCTGCTGGATCAAGTTCATGTAACTCAGTCCTTATCTTCGCGTTGCGCGCCAGAGGGCGACTGGTCCCGAACACCGATATGGCGTTCCCAAAGGTCCGGCCGCCTTAGCCGTGTGTCATCTTCCGCCCTTTGTTTCCGCCAGGCGGCGATCTTCGCATGATCCCCCGATCGCAACACTTGCGGGATCGTGCGCCCTTCCCACTCAGCGGGCCGGGTATAGTGCGGATATTCAAGAAGGCCGCTTTCGAAGCTTTCCTCATCCCCGCTGGAAGCCGCGCCCATTACACCGGGAAGCAGCCGAACGCAAGCATCCAGCAGCATCAATGCGCCCATCTCTCCGCCCGACAATATGATGTCACCCATGGAGAGTTGTTCGACCGGTCGGCCTTCGAAAATACGCTCGTCGAAACCTTCGAACCGGCCGCAGAGAATCGTCGCGCCCGGCCCCGCCGCCAGATCGCGCACCCGCGCCTGCGTGACGGGCGCGCCGCGCGGCGTCATGGCGATGACGGGAAGATCAGGGCGGCGCTCCAGCGCATGATCGACAGCGCTGGCGAGAATGTCGACGCGCAGCACCATGCCCGCTCCGCCGCCCGCAGGCGTATCGTCCACGGTGCGGTGCCTGTCGGCCGCGAAGTCGCGGATATGGATGGGATCACAGACCCACCTTCCCTCTGCCAGCGCCCGTCCGGCGAGCGAATGGCCGAGCGGGCCGGGAAATATCTCAGGATAGAGGGTCAATATCTGCGCGGTGAAGCTCATCGCGCCCTCATGCAGCAACGCAGACCCATGCCCGCAAGAGACGCGACCGCCCCCACCCCCAGAACCAACCAGCCAATAGCGCGTGCCAGATCGTCAAAGCCCTGCGGCGGGCGGACGACAGTGGGCAGAATGAAGAAGGCGGGCACAATCGCCACTACGCCAAGCAGGATCGCCAGCCGCACCGCCCAATGCCAGGGCGCGCCCCACAAAGCCCAGCCGATCGCGATCAACACCACCGGGTAGAGAATGGCCAGAAATGTCTGCATGGCCCGAAGGCTCAGGCCGCGAAGGCCGCTTCGATCACGGCTTGGCCATCGGCCAGCGTGACGGCGTGCATCGGGGCCATGAAGCGTTTGCCATTCGGGCGCTCGACCTCGATAATATCGCCCGCGCCGAAATTCTCGACCGTGACGATTGCGCCCAGCGCCTCACCGTCGCTGGAAATGCAGGGCAGGCCGATCAGGTCGACATGATAATATTCGCCCTCGTCCAGGTCCGGCAGGGCGGAACGCGCGATGGTGAGTTCGGTGCCGCGCAGGGATTCCGCGTCGCTGCGATTGCCGATCTCGGCAAAGCGCGCCACCGCGCCATTGGGACCGGGGCGCACCGACTTCAACGTCAGCGTGCGCCCTGCCACCTCGAAGCTCTTGTAGCTTTTGAGCGTGTCGACGCCCTCGCCAAAGAGCTTCAGACGGACTTCGCCCGCCACACCATGCGCGCCGATGATGACGGCCAGAGTGACGGGCTTGTCGGTCAAGAGGTTCAGCCTTCGGCCTGCTCTTCAGCGGGCGCTTCGGGAGCAGCTTCCGCAGCGGCTTCGGGGGTCGCTTCGTCCAGGGCTTCCGCGACGACTTCGACGGTTTCAGCTTCAGCGGCCGCCTTTGCGGCTTCCTCGGCTTCGGCAGCCTTGCTGGCGCGTTCCTCGGCGCGGTCCTTGGCCTTCTGGCCCGGCTCCGCCTTGTTGGGATTGTTGCGGGCAGCGCGTTCCTTCACGCCCGCGGCGTCGAGGAAGCGGGCCACGCGGTCGGTCGGCTGCGCGCCAGCGGCCACCCAGTGCTTCGCGCGCTCGACGTCGAGGATGACGCGCTTTTCGTCGCCCTTGGGCAGGACGGGGTTGTAGCTGCCGATGCGCTCGATGAACTTGCCGTCACGCGGCGCGCGGCTGTCGGCCACGACGATGCGGTAATAGGGACGCTTCTTGGAACCGCCGCGCGAAAGACGAATGGACGTTGCCATATAAACCAACCTTACCTTTCTGTAATATTATAATATATTGAAAACACTTATTTCTTCATGAAATTCTGAAAACCCGGCGGTAATTTGGGCATGTTGCCGCCAAGCCCGCCAAGGCCCGAAAGATCCGGCGCTCCGGCCCCACCATCGGGACCGCCCGCGCCGCCCAGCATCCCGCCAAGGCCGCCACCGCCGAACATCTTGGCCAGCCCCTTGAGACCGCCCATCTTGCGAATCTTCTTCATCGCCGTTTCCATTTCCTGATGCATTTTCAGGAGACGGTTGACTTCCTGCACCGTGGTGCCGGAGCCTTTGGCTATACGAATCTTACGCTTGGCGTTGATAAGGGCGGGCCTTTCCCGCTCCTTGAGCGTCATGGAGCCGATCATGGCGTCCAGGTGCAGCAGCGTCTTATCGTTCGCGCCGCTGTTCGCCATCGCCGCCTGCGCCTTCTTGAGGCCCGGGAGCATGCCCGCCAGCGCGCCCAGACCACCCATGCGGCGCATCTGGTTGAGCTGGCCGCGCAGGTCGTTCATGTCGAACTGACCCTTGGCCATTTTCTTGGCGAGCTTGTCGGCTTCCTCGGCGTCGATCGTCTCGGCCGCCTTTTCGACCAGCGACACCACGTCGCCCATGCCAAGGATGCGCTGCGCCACGCGCTGCGGATGGAAAGGCTCAATGGCGTCGAGCTTTTCGCCGGTGCCCGCGAACTTGATCGGGCGGCCGGTGACGGCGCGCATCGACAGCGCCGCGCCGCCGCGCGCATCGCCGTCCATGCGGGTGAGGACCACGCCGGTCAACGGCACCTGCGCGGTGAAGCTCTGCGCGACGTTGACGGCGTCCTGACCCGTCAGCGAATCGACCACCAACAGGATTTCGGCCGGATCGCTCGCATCGGCGACCGCCTTCATCTCGTCCATCAGCGCCTGATCGACGTGCAGGCGGCCCGCGGTGTCGAGCATCACCACATCGAAGCCCTGAAGCTTCGCGGACTGGAGCGCGCGCTGGGCGATTTCGACCGGCTGCTGGCCGGGCACGATGGGCAGGGTCGCCACATCGGCCTGCTGCCCCAGCACGGCCAATTGCTCCTGCGCGGCGGGGCGCTGGACGTCGAGCGACGCCATCAGCACCTTCTTGCGCTCCTTGTCCTTCAGGCGCTTGGCGATCTTGGCGGTGGAGGTGGTCTTGCCCGACCCCTGAAGGCCGACCATCATGATGACGGCGGGCGGGGTCACGTCGATCAGCAGCTCGGAGGTTTCGGACCCCAGCACGGCGGTCAGCGCGTCACTGACGATCTTCACCACCTGCTGGCCCGGCGTCACCGAGCGCAGGACATTCTGGCCGACGGCCTGTTCGGTCACATCGTCGACGAACTGGCGCACGACCGGCAGGGCCACGTCCGCTTCGAGGAGGGCGATTCGCACTTCGCGCATCGCGGCGCGGACATCGTCCTCCGTGAGCGCGCCGCGCCCCCGAAGCTTGTAGAATACGCCGCCCAGACGATCGCTTAGCGAATCGAACATCATCACCTCAATGGGGCCGAGTGGCCCGAAAAACCGTGCATACCCATCAAACGACAAAATCGCCGGCGGGCGAAACCTCGCCGGCCAGCGTCCATATAAAGCGCCACCTGCGCCCATGGATGTATCAGGGTATCAGACAGCAGAGCCGCCCGATTGCGAGCGCGCTTTTAGCGCAGCCCCGGCCAAAGCGCAACCCGCCCGCCACATTGCGACGGCAGCAGCCGCGGCAATCCCGATAAGATAAGGCTGGCCCAATAGGGAAGGCTGGTATTCCCGCCCTATCCCCACTAGATGCACGCCCATCATGGGACGCTTTTCGAAGATGCATGGCCTCGGCAACGACTTCGTGGTGATCGATGCGCGGGATGGCGCGGTCGAGATGACGGCGTCGCGCGCCCGCGCCATTGCCGATCGCCATGCGGGCATCGGCTGTGACCAGTTGATCCTGATCGGCGCGTCCGAGCGCGCCGACGTGTCGATGCGGATTTTCAACGCGGACGGCAGCGAGGTGGAAGCCTGCGGCAACGCGACGCGCTGCGTGCCGCTGTTCGTGGGCCGCGACGTGCGGATCGAAACGAAGGCGGGCCTGCTCGACGCGAAGGGCGTGGAAGGTGGCGCAAGCGTCGACATGGGCGCGCCGCGCTTCGACTGGGATGCCATCCCGCTGGCTTATGCCATGGACACGCTGACCATGCCCGCCAGTTGGGAAGACCTGCCCGCGCCCGCCGCCGTCAATGTCGGCAATCCCCACGTCATCTTTTTCTGCGACGATCTGGATGTGGTCGATATTCCGCGCCTGGGTTCGATCATCGAGAATGATCCCCTCTTTCCTCAGCGCGTGAACGTCAATTTCGCGGAAGTCGCGGGCGACAATCATCTGCGCCTCATCGTCTGGGAGCGCGGTGCGGGCCTGACGCGGGCCTGCGGCACGGGCGCCTGCGCCACCGCCGTCGCGGCGATTCGGAGCAAGCTCATGGCTGGTCCCGTGACGGTCAGCCTGCCCGGCGGCGACCTTGCGATCGACTGGACGCCGGGCGGCACCATTCGCATGACCGGCCCGGCCACTCATGTCTTTAACGGCGAGGCTGACTGGACCCGCTTCTAGATGCCCAGTCCTTCCCGAAACACGCCTGAAATCATCACGCTGGGCTGCCGCCTCAACATCGCGGAGAGCGAGGCGATCCGCGAAATGGCGCAGGGTCAGGATGACCTGATCGTCGTCAATAGCTGCGCCGTCACCGCCGAGGCCGTGCGGCAGGCGCGGCAAGCCATACGCAGAGCGCGGCGCGAGCGGCCCGAAGCGCGGATCATGGTGACGGGCTGCGCGGCGCAGACCGAGCCTGCGACCTTCGCCGCCATGCCCGAAGTGGACGCCGTGCTGGGCAATCGGGAGAAGATGGAAGCCGGTTCCTATCGCCCGTTCGTGTCGGGCGGTGGGGCACGGGTGCGCGACGGCCTCCCCCCTGCGCTCGACACGAACGGCGCTGGCACCGCGCTCCATGTCTCCGACATCATGGCCGTGCGCGACACCGCGCCGCATATGGCAAGCGCCTTTGCCGAACACGCACGCGCCTTCCTGGAGGTGCAGAATGGCTGCGACCATCGCTGCACCTTCTGCATCATCCCCTATGGCCGGGGAAACAGCCGCTCCGTCCCGGCAGGCGCGGTGATCGACAAGGCGAAGCAACTGGTGGACGCAGGCTATCGGGAAATCGTCCTTACCGGCGTGGACGTCACCAGCTATGGCCCTGACCTGCCCGGCAGCCCCTCGCTCGGCCTGCTCATCGAACGCATATTGAAGGGCGTGCCGGATCTGCGCCGTCTGCGCCTGTCCTCGCTCGACAGCGTGGAAATCGATGAGCGGCTGTTCGACATCCTCGCTCATGAACCACGTATGATGCCGCATTTGCATCTGTCGCTGCAATCGGGCGACGACATGATCCTCAAGCGCATGAAGCGCCGCCACACCCGCGCCGATTCCATCCACATCGTCCAGCGCCTGAAAAGCGCCCGCCCGGAGATCAGCATCGGCGCGGACATCATCGCGGGTTTCCCGACCGAGGACGAGGCGATGTTCGAAAACAGCCTGCGTCTCGTGTCGGAGTGTCGCATCGTCCACGGCCATATCTTCCCATACTCGCCCCGCACAGGCACCCCCGCGGCCCGAATGCCACAAGTAGATCGCTTGCGCGTCAAGGCCCGCGCCGCCCGCCTGCGCGAGACTTGCGCGGAGGAACGCGGCCGCTGGCTTCAAAGCCTGGTCGGCACGACCCAGGCCGTGCTGGTCGAGCGCAACGGCGTCAACGGCCATGCCGAAAATTTCGCGCCCATCCGCTTCGCGACGCCGCACCCCTCCTCCTCCATCGTCCGGGCCATCATCACGGGGCTTGAGAAGGACGCGCTGATCGCGCAAGAGGCGCTTGATGACTGAATCCGGCAATAGCTGGCGCGACCGCCTGTTCGGCGGCCTCAAGCGCACATCCGACAAACTCGGCGACAATCTCACCGGCCTTTTCACCAAGGCCGCGTTGGACGAGCAGACGCTGGATGAGATCGAGGAAGCGCTGATCGTCAGCGACCTTGGCCCCGCCATGGCCGCCCGCGTGCGCGAGCGCCTGTCCGAAGGGCGCTACAACCGCGAACTGACCGAGGAATATCTGCGCGAGATCATCGCGGAGGAGATCGAGAAGGTGCTGGCCCCGGTCGCCCGTCCGCTGGAGATCGAAGCCTTCCCGCGCCCACAGGTGATCCTCGTCATCGGCGTCAACGGTTCGGGCAAGACCACCACCATCGCCAAGCTGGCCAACCTGCTCCTGGAGCAGGATTATGGCGTGATGCTGGCAGCGGGCGACACCTTCCGCGCGGCGGCGATCGGACAACTCAAGGTCTGGGCCGACCGGCTCGGCATCCCCATCGTGGCGGGCAAGGAAGGCGGCGACGCGGCCGGCATCGTCTTTGATGCGGTTCGCCAGGCCACCGCGACCGGCATCGACGTGCTGATCGTGGACACGGCGGGACGCCTTCAGAACAAGACCGAGCTGATGGACGAGCTGGCGAAGATCCGCCGCGTGCTCGGCCGGTTGAACCCGGCGGCGCCGCATGACGTCGTGCTGGTGCTGGACGCCACCACGGGACAGAATGCATTGAGTCAGATCGAGGTGTTCAAGGAGGTGGCGCAGGTCACCGGCCTCGTCATGACCAAGCTGGACGGCACCGCGCGCGGTGGCGTGCTGGTCGCGGCGGCGGACAAATATCACCTGCCCATCCATGCCATCGGCGTCGGCGAGAAGATCGAGGATCTGCGCCCCTTCGACGCCGTGGATATGGCGAAAGCGATTGCGGGAACGGCCTATGCGCGCTGAGAGGATGACGGAAGGTTCTTCCATATGACTGAAACCAATTCCACGCCCAAACCTGCCCACAATGGCACGCTCAGCCTGATGCTCGATTTCGGGCCGTTACTGGTCTTTTTCCTGACCTATAAAGGGGCGGGCTGGTTTTGGGGCGCGGGCAACCCGATCACCGCGATGACCTTCAGCACGGCCGCCTTCATGGCCGCAATCGTGATTGCTGTCATCCTGTCGAAGGTGAAGCTGGGCCGCGTGTCGCCGATGCTGTGGCTGTCGGCGCTGCTGATCCTCTTTTTCGGTGGTCTCACCATTTATTTCCACGACCAGAGTTTCATCCAGATCAAGCCGACCATCATCTACGCTTTTTTCGCGCTGATGCTGTTCGCGGGACTGGTGCGCGGCAAGGCGCTGCTCAAATATCTGTTGCAGGCGGCCTATGACGGCCTGACCGAGGAAGGCTGGCTCAAGCTGTCGCGTAACTGGGCGCTGTTCTTCGTCGGCATGGCCGTGGCGAATGAAGTCATGCGCCGTTCGATGAGCTTCGACGCATGGCTGGCGGTCAAGGTGTGGGGCGTCACCATCGTGTCGATCGTCTTCGCCGCAGCCAATATCCCGATGCTGATGCGCCACGGCCTCGACATCGGGGACAAGCTGGACAGCGAAGATATCGGCGAAACCACGCCGCCGCAGGGATGATGGCGAGCGCCGTCCGGCGCTCGCCACGCCGGTTCAGGTGAAGTTGACCATGCAATAGAGCATCGCCAGCGACAGCAGGGTATTGGTCCGGCTGGCGATCATCGCCGTGGCCGCGGCCTTTGCCTTCGCCGCATCTTCAGCGGGAACGATGCCCAGCGCCTTCTTCTGGTTCGGCCAGATCACGAACCAGACATTGGCCGCCATGATGAGCGCCAGCCACATGCCGATGCCGATCAACAGGAAAGGCCCCTGCAACGTCAGCGCCTGCACGAGATATCCCGCCAGCCAGGCGACGATCAGGCCGGTCAGCACCGTGAACGCAGCCGCCCAGCGGAAGAAGAACAGGGCCGACGGCGCGATATGTTTCGACACGCCCGGCTTCAGTTCGGCCGGAATGCTCGGCATGGTCGGGATCTGCACGAAGTTGAAATAATAGAGCAGCCCGATCCAAGTGATGCCGAAGAACAGGTGCAGCCAGCGGAATATGCTGTTGGCGTCCACCAGTCCGGCATGGGCGCCGAACATGACGACGATCGCGAGCAACAGACCCGCCGCGAGCACGAGATGCAGATTTCCGAAGAATTTTGCCATGGCCCTACCCCCAGATTATCGTTCACCGCCACATTTTCCGGGCGGCCTAACCGGGAATATTAGGCTCAGGACTCATTGATCAGAGCCAGAAGATGACGGTGGCGGCAAGAGCGATGGCGGAGAAGAAGACCGTAGGGCACCGATCGTAGCGGGTGGCGACGCGGCGCCAGTCCTTGAGGCGACCGAACATGATCTCGATGCGGTTGCGGCGTTTGTAGCGACGCTTGTCGTATTTGATGGGATCGAGACGGGATTTTCGCCCAGGAATGCAGGGCTTGATCCCCTTTTCTTGAAGGGCGCCCCTGAACCAGTCGGCGTCATAGCCGCGGTCGCCCAGCAGCCACTGCGCCTTGGGAAGGTCGTCGAGTAGCGCGGCAGCGCCGGTATAATCGCTGATCTGGCCTGCGGTCATGAAGAAGCTGAGCGGACGACCGTTTGCATCGGTGACGGCGTGAAGCTTCGTGTTCATGCCCCCTTTGGTGCGGCCGATCAGCCGCCCGAGATCCCCTTTTTAAGCCGCAGGCTCGATGCCGTGCGGTGCGCCTTCAAGTAGGTCGCATCGATCATGACCGTCTTCGGATCGGCGCCCTCGGCGGCAAGCCCTTCCATCATGCGGAGGAAGACACCCATCTCGCCCCACCGCTTCCATCGGTTGTAGAGTGTCTTGTGGGGACCATAGTCCTTCGGCGCATCACACCAGCGCGACCCGTTGCGATTGACGAAAATGATCCCGCTCAGCACCCGCCGATCATCGACTCGTGGCCTGCCGTGGCTCTTGGGAAAATACGGTCGGAGCCGAGCCATCTGCTCGTCCGTCAGCCAGTACAGGTCGCTCATGTTCAATCTCCTTGCGGAGCCTGAATCAGATCATCCCTCCCGGATCAATGGGTCCTGAGCCTAGGGTATCGTTACGCCCCTGTCACATGGATATTTCCGCAAGCCTGAAAGAAAATATCTTTTTCCCGCCGCGCGATGAGACTGCTAGTGGCTCGGGAGCCTTCCGGCCGCATCGTCGTTATGCGGTCATCCCATCATGAACCCGAGGAGTTCCGACATGGCTTTTGTTCTGCCTGACCTGCCCTATGCCAAGGATGCCTTTGGCGACATTCTTTCCGCTGAAACCTTCGATTATCACCATGGCAAGCATCACAATGCCTATGTCGTGAAAGCCAATGAGCTGGTCGCCGCCGATCCCGCGCTTCAGGGCAAATCGCTGGTCGAGCTGATCAGGTCGTCCAAGGGCGGCCTGTTCAACCAGGTCGGACAGATCTGGAACCACACCTTCTACTGGCAGTCGCTCTCACCCAGCAAGACTGCGCCCAGCGGCAAGCTGCTCGACCTCATCAACGACGCTTTCGGTTCGGTCGACGCCCTGATCGAAAAGCTGAAAGCCGAAGCCGTCGGCCACTTCGCCAGCGGCTGGGCCGCTCTGATCCTGAAGGACGGCAAGCTGGAAGTGACCAGCTACCATGACGCCGACACCCCGGTCGCGCATGAAGGTCATGCGCCGCTGCTGATCCTCGATGTGTGGGAACATGCCTATTATATCGACTATCGCAACGCCCGGCCCAACTATGCCGACCGCGTGCTCAAGGAAGCGATCAACTGGGACTTCGCCGCCCAGAATCTTGACGGCAACGGCGTGAACCGCGCCGACCAGCCGGCCTGACAAGAATTGCGCCCGCCGCCGGGACCGCGGCGGGCGTTTTTCCTGATTTTTCCGATCCATAAGGCCGATCGCGAACCTTTTCTTAACCGGTTTTGGGGACTATGTTCCGTCAAATATGGGAACATGGAATGGATTTCGCCGAACTACGTCGGCAGCATGATGAAATCAGCGAAACGGCAAAGCGGATCGCAGTCATCATCACCCAGAGCAGTCAACCCGTCGGCGTCAGCCAGCTTCGCTGGCAGCTTGCGCGGCAATTAATGACCCATCTCGCGCTGGAAGACCGCTTTCTTTACCCCGCCATGCAGCACTGCCCGGACAGGAAAGCGCGTGAAACCGCCTCGAACCTCCAGGCCGAAACCGGGCAGTTGGCGGAAAGCTTTTCCCACTACATGTCCTCATGGAACGAGGATCGGATGATCCGGGAATGGCCAGCTTTCTGCACGGAAACACGGGCGGTTCTCGACGCGCTGGCAGACCGGGTGACACGGGAAAACCGGATGCTTTATCCGCTCGCTGAACAGATGGCGCAGCAGGACCATCCCGTTTCGGCCCTCCGCGCCGGTTGATTGCTTAGTCAGCAGGCGAGGCCAGGTCGAGATCGCGGGCCAGGTCATCCAGATCCGCGCCGGGCCGCACCAGCAGCCATTCGCGGCTATCCGCGCCGTTGACCACGGTCACCGCGCCCTTGGGGCAAATGCCCAGACAATTGACCTCGACGATGCCGGCAGCCGCCTTGCGTCCCTTTTTGAGCTTCAGGCGGCGGCGCAGCGCCTTGGCCAGCCGTTCATCCCCATTGGGGCCGAAGCCGCCGTCCAGCTTCTTCGAGCATTTGCGGCAGACCAGAACCGCGTTGGACCAGTTCGACCGGACATGATCTTTCAATCCGCCCGCTCCCGCGGCTTCCATGTCCGCCGCTCTTCAGCCGCGCGCAGCACTTCATAGGCGGCCTGGATGGTCTGGAAACGGATGGCGGCCTGTGCGTCGCCGGGTTTCACATCGGGATGGTTTTCCTTGGCAAGGCGACGCCAGCTTTTCTTCACCGCCTCGAAATCGACGTCATCCTCAAGCTCCAGCGCCTTGAGGGCATTAAGCTCGTCGCGCGAACGGCTGCCATCGCCGGGGCCGCCCCAGCCATGATAGGCGCTCGACTGATAGCCGTTCGCCTCCCGCTGCTCGTCCCGTTCGCGCTGTTCCCGCTCCTCCTGATCGAGGCCCTGAAAATAGTCCCAGTTGCGGTTATATTCCCCGGCATGATCCGCGCAGAAATACCAGCGTTCGCGGCTGTTGGGCGATTTGGGCGCAGGGCAATCGCCGGGCCGGTCGCAACCGTGCCGATCGCACAGCCGCACCGCCTGCGCCTCACGCGTCGCGCCATAACTGCGCCAGCGGGGAAAGCCCCAGTCATTCGATCGCCCGTTTCGTGCCATATCACCAAATTAGGAAAGCGGAGCGGCAAACGCCACCCCGGAGAAATCAAAATGCCAGAGGGCCTGTAAGCCGGGTTCTGTCCACCCCTTGCGGGGATAGGCGACCATTCCTCTAGGGGACGGATTGCTCCGCCCCTCAAGCAACCAACCCGGGCGGTCTCGGCCGAAACAGGCCTAGCAGTCGAGCTGCGCGCCGCCCCTATTCGGTCTTGCTCCCGGTGGGGTTTACCGTGCCGCCTTCCGTTGCCGGAGACGCGGTGCGCTCTTACCGCACCCTTTCAATTTCGCCTGCCCGAAGGCTTAGTCTCAAAGACTGGGCGACCTGCTTTCTGTTGCACTGTCCCTTGGATCACTCCAGCCGGCCGTTAGCCGGCACCGTCATTTCGTGGAGCCCGGACTTTCCTCGCCGTGAAAGTACCCCTCCACGCCGCGGTCGCCCGGCCCTCTGGCACGGCGGCCTATACAGGCACAGCATGCCTCAGTCATCCCCCATCGGTTTGGGCAGCAATAAGGCCAGCAGGATAGCGCGGCATTCCCCGTCGACGATCCCGTCGATCAGTTCCGGCCGGAAGCGCCGCTGAAAGGCGACGACGGCTGCCTGCGGCTCGGCAATATCATAGCCGAAACGCTCCAGCGCCAGCATGAAACCGCCGTCCGACCAATGCGGGTCCATCAGGTTCTTCGTCGGGCGCGGCAGGGCCAGGCGCAGGCGGGCGAGCTGCCCCCAGGGGAAAAGTTCGCCGGGGTCCTGCTTGCGCGCGGGGGCGATGTCGCTGTGACCGACGATATTGCCGCGCGTGATCTTCCGCCGCTGCACGATGTCGTGGATCAGCGGGATCAGCGCGCTCATCTGCGTCTCCGGGAAAGGGCGGTATCCCCATTCATGGCCAGGATTGACGATCTCTATCCCGATGCTGGCGGAATTCACGTCGTCGATGCCCCGCCAATGGGATCGACCCGCATGCCATGCGCGCTTTTCCTCATCCACCATATGAATGATCTGCCCGTCCTCGGTCACGACATAATGCGCCGAAACCTTCGATTCCGGGTTGGCGAGCCAGTTGATCGCGCTCGCCGCGTCCGGCATCCCGGTATAGTGCAGCACCAGCAGGGATATGGGCAGGCTGCGCTCGTCGAAATTGGGCGAGGGCGTTTCGATCATCGGAATATCTGTCATCGGGAAAGGCCAGTCACCACAAGCTCTCGATCATCGCGCCCTTTCCGGCTCACTTTTCATGAAGCGGCTTCTGTCGGGACAATGGCGTAGAGCCGCCCGTCAATCAAGCATGGTGAAGCGGAAAGCCCGCCTTGACGATCATATCCCCTGCCGCATCGGCCCGCCCGCGCAGGCCGACAGGGACACCGGACGGCGATAAGCGCCCCTGAATTGGGGATGCGCGACGAAGGGATCGCCATGCCCCATCGCCGTTTCCCCCGCGCCCAGCAACAGGACGGAATGATCGTGACTGTGCCGCGTGAGCAGATCGAACATTCGTTGCCGGCGGTCGTGCGCGAAATACAGCATCACATTACGGCACAGCAGAAGATCATAGGCGCCGGTGGGCGCAAGGGGGGCGAGCAGATTATCCCGCCGGAAATCGATCATCCCGCGCAATCGGGCATGGGCGCGCCAGCCGCCCGCGACCGGTTCGAACCATTGGATGAGGTCATTGACGGCCAGTCCCCTCTGAACATCCATTTGGGGGAATATCCCGGCCCGCGCGCGCTCGATCGCGGTTGCGGAAATATCGGTGGCCAATATCTCCACGCGCCAATCGCCCCAGCGTTCCGCGTCGTTGCAAAGCTGGATGGCGAGCGAATAGGCCTCTTGCCCGGTGGAGCAGCCCGCGCTCCAGATACGCAAGCGACGGTCTTGCCGGCGCGCATGGATGTCCGGCAATATCTGCCCCCGGATCATCTCGAAAATCTGGAGGTCGCGGAAAAAGCTGCTTTCATTGTTCAGCAGCGCATCGACGACTTCCGCCTCCAGGCGCGGATCGCGGTGACGCGCCAGATGCGCCGCGAGCGTCTCCACATCCTTGAAGCCATGGACGCGCAGCATCGGCTTGAGCGCGGTTTCCACCCGCCATCCCCGCTGGGGCGATAGACGCTGTCCCGTCCGGTCTTCCAGCAAATCGGACAACAGGCGGATGCCGCCATCCTGCATGGACGATCCCGAAGGCACGGCGGCCGTCAAGAGCGTATCTTCCCCTGCCGCGCGACAAAAGCCATGATCGTTCGCGGCTCAAGCAGCGCGCAGCTTAGTCCCGCAGAGGCGACCGCCCCGGGCATTCCCCATACGACGCTGCTGGCTTCGTCCTGCGCGACGATCCAGCCGCCCGCGGCCACGATGTCCCTTGCTCCCGCCGTCCCATCGCGCCCCATGCCGGTGAGGACGATGCCTGCGCCGCCCGCGCCATAGATTTGCGCGATGCTGGAAAACATGGGGTCCACACCCGGCAGATTGCCCGATGGGGTGCGTTCGGGCGTGAGCTGGACGCATATCCGCCGCCTCAGATCGCGCCGCAGCCGCAGATTGGCGTCACCCGGAGCCACATAGACCGTATCGGGTTCCAGCACGTCGCCCTGCTCTGCAACCTTGACCTTGAGGCTGGTCATGAGCGCCAGTTGCTGCGCGAAATAAAGCGTGAAGCTTGCAGGAAGGTGCTGGGTCAGCAAAATCGGCACGCCCAAAGGCTCGGAAAGACCCGCGAACAGCAGGTTCAGCGCATGGATGCCGCCCGTCGACGCGCCAATCCCCAGGCAAGCCAGCGGAAGGGCGGCCGAAGCCACAGCCATTGGCGGCGGGGACCGTTGCGGCTCCGTTTCCCGTTCCGGCAGAGCCAGCAAATTGCCATGCAGCAGCCGTTTGAGCCGTTCAATCAACGCCTGCGGGAATTGCTCGCCGAAGCTGCCGCTGTGCGGTTTGGACAGGATATCGCTTGCGCCAAGGGCAAGGGCCTGGACAGCAACGGCGCTTCCCGCCTCGCAATTGCCCGAGAGGATCGCCACCCTGGCGCGCGGACACGCCTGAAGAATGGCAGGCAGCGCCGCCAGTCCGCTCTGACCGGGCAATTCTATGTCCAGCAACACCAGATCGACCGGGAACTTCGCAAGATAATGCAGGGCCTGTTCGGCATTATTGATCTTCTGCACGACGGTGAAGGCCGGATCGCTGTTCAATATCCGTTCGATGACGGTGCGGACGACCACCGAATCGTCGACCACCAACACGCGCGCGACCGGAACGGCGGCGGCTGTGTTATGGAGGATCGGAACAATGGCATTCATGGACGAAGAAACTTTCCGAACGGGAAAAACAAGAGATCGGACGCTGGCAGGCGATCCTGCTGCGCTGCGTTATATCCGATGCATGTCTCTCCAGTCTTTATCATGCCGTTTTCGCGGAAGCGGCTCCCGTTTTGCGCCGCTTCAGATCACACCGACGATGGCCAGCTTGCTTTCCAGCGTTTCGCGATCGAAAGGCTTCATAACATATTCGTCGGCCCCCGCCTCGACCGCCGCCTTTATGTGACCGATGCCATTTTCGGTCGTGCAGAATATGACCTTGGGCCGCGCATCGATCCGGGCGCTGGACAAGGCCCTGAGGAATTCCATGCCGCTCATCACCGGCATGTTCCAATCCAGCAAGACCACGTCCGGGGCCGATTCTTCGCACTGGATCAACGCATCCTGCCCGTCCACCGCCTCGCGAACCGACAGGTCGAGCGATTCCAGTATATGGCGTGCGACTTTACGTATGACCTTGGAGTCGTCGACCACCAGGCAGCTTTTCATGATGCGTCCCTTGCGTTTTTTCTTGTTGAGGGTGCGGATTTAACGTCGAAAGCCAAGCAAATGGTAAACATCTCTCATTCCCTCAGGCCGCCTGGCCCACGATCCCGCTCTCCAGAAAGGCGGAGGGCGAAACCAGTAGCCAGGGCAATTCCGCATGTTCCACGAGCGCGCGGGCATAGGGCTTCCAGACCGGGTCGAGCTGACCGCGCAGAGGCAGCGCCCCGCCGGGCGCCCGGCAGATGTCCGACACCTCATCGACCATCAGCGCATAGCTGTGCCCGCCAATGGCGGCGATGATGGCCAGTCCCCGTTTGTCGGCAGGCGTGGGCGCGCCATATATCAGCGCAGCAACGTCGATAACGGTCAGGACGCGGCTACGCAGGGCCGACAGTCCGGCGACATGGCCGCCAAGGCCGGGCACCGGCGAAATGTCGATCAGCCTGACCACGGCCTCCACTTCCTCCGCCGCGATCGCCACCCGCGTTCCCGCCAGGGTCGCGAAGAGATGAAGCTGTTTCATTATCCCGCTCCCGCGATAGCCGCCATCAGGGCGGGTTGATCGTAACGGTAGATGCTGGCGTCCTGCGGTCCCGAAGGCTGCTGGGCGGCGCGCAACTGGACGGCCCGGCATCCTAGAATGTCGGCGGCCTGCATGGCGTCGGAGGTGGTGCAAAGCACGATGTCCCGCGGATCGAGGGCCTCGCCATCGGGCAAGCCGATCAGGACGTCATGCCCCGCATGGCGAAGCAGCGGCGCTAATATCTCACGCGCCCAGCCATCCTGGGCATCCGCCAATACGCAACGGCCCGGACGGCTGTGCCCCAACGGCTCTTCCGGCAGCGACGCGAATAGGGCAAAGGGATTGACCACTTCCAGATGCTCGCCGTCAACCACGCTCACGCCGCTCAGATTGCCTTGCATGGTGATCATGTCGGGCACGATCGGCATCTGAACAATGTCGAGCACCGCCGCGACCGCATAATAAGCCTCCCGAACGCCATCGCGCAGCCGGAGGGCCGACACGGCCTCTCGCGCAAAACCATGTCGGCCGTTGATGACAGGGACAAGCCTATCACTCAGCCGCACGAAGGCATGATCGCCTGACTGGCCGAAAAGATGGGTTTCCAGTTCCTCCACCCTTTCGATCAGGGACAGCTGAAGCAGGCGACGTTCCCCCGAAAGCTCCTCGAACCGCAGGGCCGCGATCATCTCTACATCATTCTTAGCGTCCGCCCTGTCCTCAGCCTTCGCTTCGATGGGATTTTCGGCGATTTCCGGCAGCGAAGCGTTCCGGGCAAGGCCCGCGGCGTCCAGCAACAGCATGGGCTTCCCATTGTCGGGCAATGTCATCCCGGCATAAATGCCGCTCGCCATCACGATGGGGGATGCCGGACGGATAACCAGTTCCTCATGATTCTCGACCGCCGACACGCCCAGCGCGAAGGGCAAGCCGCTCGCCGAACGAACGACCATGATGGTGCGCGGCCCCGACTGGGCGGGAATGTCGAGGCCCAGCACGTCCTCCAGATCGATCATGGAATGGCGGACATTGCGGATCGTGACGATCTTGGCGCCGCCCACCGCGCCGATGCGGAGCATCTCATTATTGTCGTGGAGGATTTCGACGACCGCTGCGCGCGGAATCGCGAAATGAAGACCGCCCGCGCGCAGGACCAGGCCGGGAATGATCGTCAGGGTCAGCGGCAAGCGCAGGGTGATACGCAATCCTCGGCCCGGCTGATTGTCCAGCCCGATCGCGCCGCCGATACGTTCGATATTGGCCCGAACCACGTCCATGCCCACGCCGCGCCCGGATACGGCGGTCACCGCGTGAGCGGTCGAAAGACCGGGCTGGAAAATGAGATCGATCCTTTCCGCCTCGCTCATGCGGGCAGCGGCTTGCGGCGTCAGGCAACCGGCGGCAATGGCCTTCTCGACAAGGCGCGCAGTGTCAATGCCTGCACCGTCATCGCTGATTTCAATGACGATCTGATTGCCGGACTGGCGTGCTTCCAGCCGAAGCTGGCCGGTTTCCGGCTTGCCCAGCGCCCGGCGGCGCTCGGGTGTTTCTATCCCATGGTCGATGCTGTTGCGAACGATATGGATGAGCGGATCGACCGCCATTTCGACCATTTCGCGATCCATCTCCACATCCCCGCCTTCCAGGGTGAGGGCGATCTGTTTGCCCAGTTCCCGGCCAAGGTCGCGGACAGTGCGAGGAATGGCCGCGAATAGCCGGTCGATCCGTTGCATACGCGTGCGGGAAATCGCGTCGCGCATATCGGCGACGCAGTTGGACAGGCGTTCGAATGCGCCTTCCAGCGCCGGGTCGCCGGCCCTGTCGCGCAACTGGCGGGCCAGTTCGTTGCGGGCCAGCACCATGTCCGACACACCATTCATCAACTGGTCGATCAAGGCCAATGGCAAGCGGATGGTGCGGGGTGCGGCCTGGGCTGACCTCTGCCGGTGGGCTGTGGCGGGCGGATCAGGTTGACCGGGCACGTCAAGCGGGACGCATTCGACCTCCTGCATGGCAAGGGCCGCGACGAGATGTTCGTCATCCTCCTGCGCGAGCGGCGCGCCAACCGCAACGGCGTGCGTAAGTTGGGCAATGCGGTCCATGATACTCAGGACGGCGTTGACTGTCGCGGCATCCGGGCAGCGTTCCCCGGAGCGGATGTCCGACAACACATCCTCGGCCGCGTGGCTGAGGCGCTCGAAACGCGGCAGATGCAGAAAGCCGCAGCTGCCCTTCACTGTATGGAAGAATCGAAAAATGGCGTCCAGCCGTTCACGATCGGATGGGTCGGCCTCCCACGCGACGACCTCTCCCGCAAGAGCCTCCAGGGATTCTTGCGTTTCCGATATGAATTCCTGAAGGAGTTCGTCCATTCTCACGCCCCATATATGCGTGCGTTACCATGGCGATGCGTGGTTAAGAGGGTCTTAAGAGCCATGAAAAAGGGCGCCGCGTTTTTGACGCGACGCCCCCGATACGGCTATCACCGCGAAAGGAAGAACTACTTCTTTTCGCTTTTTTCGACCGCGTCGGCCGCTGCATCACCTGCTTCGCGGGTGGCTGCAGCCTTGTTCTCCAGAGCATCGGCGGCATTTTCCGCTGCGTTTTCGGCGGTGCCGGAAAGATTATCCGCCATCGACTCCATATTCGCTGCCTGGTTGTCGAGTGCGTCCGCCTGATTCTCGTAAGCGTTCTCGACCTTGTTTTCCTGCTTGGAATCGCAAGCTGCAAGCGCGACCATGCTGGCAAGGCCAAGGACTGTAACGATGGTTTTCACGGCGTGTTCTCCTGTTGCGCCCCCTTGGGCTGACGTCATTCGGCACGGGAGGAGACTGACGCCAAGCCGTCCCCAACCCTGACCGCGTTCAACAGGCCGGGCGGCGGATGGTTCCCCTTCCGCACTCGGTTCATCGCATTCCTGGTCTATTTTCTAAGGGAATCCCGGATTTCGCGCAGCAGTTGAACCTCTTCCGACGGTCCCGCGGCTGTTTCTTCCGGCTTGGTCAGCACGCGGTTGACGACTTTCATCAGCAGGAAAATGATGAAGGCCAAAATCAGGAAATTGACGAAAACGGTCAGAAATTCGCCCCAGCCGAACATGGCGACGCCCGCCGCCTTCAGGTCGGCATAGCTTTCCGGATTGCCCTTAAAGCCAGCGGGAAGATCCCCCAGCCGGATGAAATAGCCGGAAAAATCCGCGCCGCCGAAAATATAGCCGACCACCGGCATGATAAGGTCGTCCGTCAGCGATTTGGTGATGGTCGCGAACGCGCCGCCGATGATGACGCCGATCGCCAGATCCATCACATTGCCGCGATTGATGAACGCCTTGAACTCGGAAATAAGACCCATGATGAAACCCTTGCTCTCCCTTCGATAAACCAAACATGCGCCGTTGCACGCGATCCGACAACAGCCTATTTCAACAGGCGAAACATGAGCAGAGGATGTTCGATGCACCACTTCTCCCGCCTCAAAGCCTTTTTCCTGCCTATCGTCGGCGCGCTTGCGCTGTCGGCCTGCGGGATCAACAGCGTGCCCGCCGCCGAGGAAGTCGCAAAGGCCAAATGGGCCGATGTGCAGGCGCAATATCAGCGCCGGTCCAATCTGGTCGGCAATCTGGTCGCCACGGTGAAGGCCGCGGGCAAACAGGAACAGGATACACTGGTCAAGGTGACGGAGGCCCGCGCCAAGGCGACCTCCGTTCAGGTCAATGCCGACGATCTGTCCGACCCCGCCAAGGTCGCCCAGTTCCAGCAGGCGCAGGCGCAACTGAGCCAGGGCCTCGGCCGCCTGCTCGCTTCGGTGGAGGCTTATCCCGACCTCAAGACCAACCAGAATTTCCTCGACCTGCAATCGCAGCTTGAAGGGACGGAAAACCGCATCGCCGTTTCCATCCGCGATTATAATGAAGCCGTGCGCGCCTATAATACGCGCATCCGCACCTTTCCCGACGCGATCGGCGCGAAGATCATCCATGGCGCCAAGCCCATGACGCCTTTCCAGGCGACCACGCCCGGCGCGGAAGAAGCGCCCAAGGTCGATTTCGGCAACTGACAGGCCGATGCTGCGCCGTCTTCTCCTGATCCTGATGCTGCTGGCGTTCGCGCCGGCGACACAGGCGCAGACCTTCCCCAAGCTGGCCGGGCGAGTAGTGGACGACGCAGGGCTGTTGCCCCCGGCGCAGGAACAGGCGCTCGATCAGCGGCTCGCCGCGCTGGAGCAGCAGAGCGGGCGGCAGGTCGTGGTCGCGACCATCCCCGACCTGCAAGGCTATGACATTTCCGACTATGGCTATCGGCTGGGCCGGGAATGGGGGATCGGCGACAAGGAAAAGAATGACGGCGCGCTGCTGATCGTCGCCCCCAATGAACGCCGAGTGCGAATAGAGGTCGGCTATGGGCTGGAGGGCATAATGACCGATGCCCTGTCATCCCAGATTATCCGCAACGCCATCACGCCGCGGTTCAAGGCAGGCGACATGGCGGGCGGGATCGCGGCGGGCGCGGAGGAGATCGGCACGCTGCTGGCTCTGCCTCCACAAGAGGCAAAGGCGCGCGCGCAGGCCGCCGCCGCACAGGAACGGCAAGGCGGTGGAGGCGGCGGCACGGTGATGGTGATTTTCTGGGTCATCGTGCTCGGCTTCATCTTCGTCGCCATGATTGCCGGCCGGGGGCGCGGCGGGCGCCGCTATCGGGGCGGCGCGGGACCAGTCATTCTGTGGGGACCATCCGATTCCGGCTGGCATGACAGCGGCTCCGGCTGGGGCAGCGGAGGTGGCTGGGGCGGCGGCGGGGGCGGATTTTCCGGCGGAGGCGGCAGCTTTGGCGGCGGCGGCGCATCGGGGGGATGGTGATGCCCCTTCACCTCGGCGAGGCCGACCATGATCGCGTCACCGCAGCCGTGGCGGCGGCGGAGAAGGAAACCGACGGCGAAATCGTCACCATCGTCGCGCGCCGCTCCGACGCCTATCATGATGCGGGGCTGCACTGGGCCATCGGTGCGACCTTCCTCAGCCTCTCGCTGGCGGCCGCCTTTCCCGCCCATTTGCGCGCGCTCGGTTCACGACTGCTGGGGAGTTGGGAACATGAACTGCCCGACTGGCAGATGCTGACGGTGCTGCTGGCCCTCCTCATCCTGATATTCCTGATTGTCCGCTATGCACTGGCGTGGATGCCCTTGCGGATGGCCCTGACGCCCGCAGCGACCAAGACGCGCCGCGTCCACCGGCGGGCCATGGCGCTTTTCCGCGCCGTGGCTCAGGGCCGGACGCGGGGAAGGACGGGTGTGCTCATCTATCTTTCGCTGGACGAACATCGCGCGGAAATCGTCGCCGACAGCGCCATCAATGAGAAGGTGGAGGCCGACATATGGGGCTGCGCCATGGCCGCGTTGATCGATGCGGTGCGCGACGGACGGCCCGGAGAGGGCATGGCGGCGGCGGTGGAGCAGGTCGGCGCGGTCCTTGCCGCCCATTTCCCCAAGAGTCAGGACAATCCCAATGAATTGCCCGACAGGCTGATCGAATTATGAGCGAACAGGATATGGCGACGGCCGAAGAGATGATGTGGGCCGGACGCTTCATCACCGCCAAGAAGCGGGGGCGATGGGAATATGTCAGCCGCGCCCGCAACATCCGCGCCGCCGTGATCCTTGCGATCGACGAGGATATAGATGGCCGCCATGTGGTTCTGGTCGACCAGTTCCGCGTGCCGCTGGGCAGGCGATGCATCGAATTGCCCGCCGGACTGGTCGGCGACGAATCTGCGGACGAGGACGCCGCCGACGCCGCCGCCCGCGAACTGGAGGAAGAAACCGGCTATCGCGCGGGACGGATGGAACCGCTGGGGGAATTTTACAGTTCGCCCGGCATGGTGTCGGAAAGCTTCACCCTGTTCCGCGCCCACGACCTGCACAAGACGGGCGATGGCGGCGGCGTGGACGGGGAAGATATCCATGTCCACCGCGTGCCCCTCGCCGGACTGGCCGCGCAGGTCGATGCATGGCGCGCGGAAGGCTATGCGATGGACGTGAAACTGTTGCTGCTATTGGGCGCGGAGATGGTCGCCTAAACACTACCGCGATGCACATCCGACAGCCAATCACCCCGAAACACGATACCAGTCGGCCACACGGTCCAGCGCCAGCGTCAGGACGAGCTTGCCTGCGCGGCTGGGCCAACCCAGGGCGCGTTCCGCCGCGGTAATGCCTTCTCCCGCGCAGGCGACCCGCCACAATATGTCGGACAGCCCCGGCCCCGCCGCGCGGATCGCGCCGTCGAACCGTTCCCGAGCCGAAAGCTGGGCAAGGGACGGATCGGGCCGTTCCCGCCTCCCGCCCGCACGCGGCGCTGCGTCCCAGCGCATGGTCACGCGCGGTCCCAGCCCCGCTTTCTCCCAATCGGCGCGCAACATGTCCCCCGCGAGATAATGCCGCTCCTTCAAATGGCCCCGCGCATGAAGCCAGCCAAGCGGCGATTCGCCCAGATGCACCATGACCCGCTGCGGGCAGCCTGCGGGATCTTCTATCGTCTGTTCCACATGAAGCGCGGCCATGTCTGTCCTCCTTTGCTGACGGGCAAGGAACGCTTGCCATTACGGATAGAATGTAGGAAAGAGAAAAACCAAATAGGTAAATGCAGGAACCAGATGATAACGCGTATCCGTGCCGTCCGCAGGGCAAAGGGCCTGACGCTGGAGCAAGTGGGAGCTCTTTGCGATCCGCCGACAACAGCGCAGACCATCGGGCGGCTGGAAACCGGCACCCGCACCGTTTCCGTAAAATGGCTGAACCGGATCGCCAGGGCGCTGGACGTGAGCAGCGCCGAACTGGTCGCTCTGCCGGGGCAAAGCGTGGCCCCGGTCGCCGCGCTGCTCGGGCCGGAGGGCGCGCGCGCGCCCACCCGCTCCATGGCGCTCCCTCCGCCACTGGCGACGGAAGGGCTGGTCGGCGTCCACGTCAGCGCCAGCATCGGTGACTATCGCAGCGGCGACGCGATCTGGTGCCGCCGGATCGCGCCGGACGCTTTTGCCAGCGCGCTCAATCGCGACATCCTGTTGCCGCGCCCGGCGGGTCGCTTTCTTTTCGGGCGGCTGATCGGGCGCGAGGGCGACCGGCTGCATCTTCTCCCGCTCGGCGCCAATGCTCGGCAACTGGTGCTCACCGACCCGCCCTGGGGCGCGGTAGCAGTGCAACTTGTCCGACAGCTATAGGCAAGCGCGCATTTTCTCCCTAACCATCCCGTAACCATGGGCGTGCTAGGAAGAAGGTCATGACGCTGAACATCCTCATGCTGTCCACCCTTTTCCCGGACATGAGCCGGCCGAATTTCGGCGTTTTCGTCGAACGGCAGGCACGCGAGCTGGCGAGCCGGGCGGAGGCCCATGTCACGGTCATCGCGCCCATCGGGATGCCACCATGGCCGCTGTCCAACGCCGCGCGCTATGCGCCGCTGCGCGCCCTGCCGCGCAAGGAACGATGGAAGGACATGACGGTCTATCGCCCCACCTTTCCCATCATCCCGAAATTCGGCGGGCGAACGAACGTCTACAGCATGACCCGCGCCATATTGCCGCTCGTCAGGCGGCTGCATGAAGCAAAGCCCTTCGACGTCATCGACGCCAGCTTCTTCTTTCCCGACGGGCCGGTGGCGCAAAGGCTGTCGCGGGCGCTGGGCATCCCCTATTCGGTCAAGGCGCGCGGGGCGGACATCCATTATTGGGGCGCCCGTTCTGGCACGCGCAAAATGGTGAAACGCGCGGCGGATCGTGCGGCCGGGCTGCTGGCCGTGTCGGCCGCCATGAAGCGGTCGATGGCGAGGATGGGGATCGAAGACGACAAGATCCGGGTGCATTATACCGGCGTCGATCTCGACCGGTTCGAATTGGCCGATCGTGATGCGGCCAAGACGGCGTTGGGATTTGAGGGGCCGGTCGTCCTGTGCGTTGGCGCGCTGATCCCGCGCAAGGGGCAGGAATTGCTGGTGCGCGCCCTATCCCATCTGCCCGATGTCACATTGCTGATGGCAGGACAGGGGCAATATCGGCGCACATTGGAGAAACTGGCCGAGGAGCTGGGCGTGGACCGGCGGATCGGCTATCTTGGCTCAGTCCCGCATGATCGCCTGCCCCGTATCTATGCCGCCGCCGATGTGATGGCGCTGGTTTCGGCCTCCGAGGGCTTGGCCAATGCATGGGTCGAGGCATTGGCCTGCGGCACGCCCATCGTCATCAGCGATGTCGGCGGCGCGCGGGAACTGGTGGATCGGCCCGAAGCCGGACGCATCGTGGAGCGCGAACCCGAAGCAATCGCGGCGGGGATACAGGCGTTGCTCGACAATCCCCCTGATCGCGAAACTGTGCGCGAAACCGCATTGCGCTTCACCTGGGGCACCAATGGCGATGTTTTGCTGGAGCATTTGCAGGCCGTCGCGCATGGCGAGACGCCCCCCGCCTGACGGGCTTGCCTGCGCGTGGCGGGCGGAGCAAAAGAAGTCATGACCCGGAAACTTCTCTTCGCCGCCGCGTGGATGGCATGGCTGTTCGCTGCGCTCCTTCCCTCGGCCATGGCGGCATCACCGAACAGAGGCCCGCTGGTTCTGGCGGCCGCCAGCCTTCAGGAATCTATGAACGCCGCCGCCGATGCATGGGCGGCCCAGGGACATGCGCGGCCCGTCCTGTCTTTCGCCGGATCTTCGGCGCTGGCACGGCAGATCAAGGCCGGAGCGCCCGCCGACCTGTTCGTGTCGGCTGACGAGGACTGGATGGACGATGTCAAACGGGCAGGTTTCCTGTGGCAAGGAACGCGCGCCGACCTGGCGGGCAACCGGCTGGTGCTGGTCGCGCCCGTCGGTCAGCCGGTCCGACTCCGGATCGGGCGCGGCATGGCGATAGCCCGAGCCTTGGGCGATTCGCGACTGGCGATGGCTAATCCCGACAGCGTGCCGGCCGGCAAATATGGCAAGGCCGCGCTGACGGCGCTCGGCGTCTGGCCCAGCGTTTCGGCGAAGGTCGCGCGCGCCGACAATGTGCGCGGCGCCCTGGCGCTGGTCGAAAGGGGCGCGGCGCGGCTGGGCATTGTCTACGAAACCGACGCCCGCGCCTCGAAACAGGTGCGCGTCGTCGGGACTTTCCCTGCGGGCAGCCATGCGCCGATCCGCTATCCGCTGGCGCGCCTGAAAGCCAGCACGCACAAGGATGCGGAAGGGTTTCGCCGTTTCCTGCTGTCGGGCACAGGGCGGGCTATTTTTGCCCGCTATGGTTTCACCGCGCCCTGACCGCCTTATTTCTGGCAGGCGATGATCGCGTCGATCACCGCCAGCGTTTCCTGCGGATCGCGCACCCGGATCGTGTCGAGGCCCAGTGCCTTGGCCGGATAATCATTGCCGCCGGGGAAAATCGCATCGCCGATGAACAGCATCGCATCCAGCTCTATGCCGCTCGCATCGCGCAGCTTCTTGAGGCCATAGCCCTTGTCCACTCCCTCGCGCGTGATATCGATGGAGGTGGCCCCGCCCATATTGATGGAAAGGCCCGGCAACCGCCGGCGCAGGTCCGCCTGGATGATCTTGCGCTTGGCGAAATCGGGGTCCCACCCTTCCTTGGCGTGGATCGGGGCCTGCTGGCCCAGCGCGGAAAAGGTGATCTGGCTGCCGCGATCCTCAATCCGTTCGCCCCATGTCTGTTCGGGCACGAAACCCGTGGCTTCCAGCGCGGCATCGAAAGCCGTCAGGATTGCCTGTTTCTGGGCATCGTCGAACAGTTCGGCATAGACCGGCGACCATTGGCCGTCGCGATGCGTGTAGAGTTTGGTGCCCGTCGTCGGCATCAGCCACAGGCGCGACAGATCGGCATGGGCCGGAAGGCGGCTTGCGACCTGCTTGTCGAATTGCGGCCAGTCGCCCCCCGAAATCACCGCGACATGGGCCACGGCCAGCAATCCGGCCAGCGCCTGCCCCATCGCCTCTTCCAACGGCTGCTTGCTTTCCGCCAAGGTGCCGTCAAGGTCGAACGCAATCAATTGCTTCATTTCAGGGAGGCTCCGATAAAGGCCGTGAAGAAAATTGCCTTTTTGCTTATGACAGGCCGCAATGCCGATAGGGCGGCGACACGCTGTCGGCAATCCTTTCGCCTATTTCCTTAAAGGTTTTCGCGGTTCGTGACAGATTGGAACATCAGTCCTGAAGAGTGGACGGTCATCGGCCTGTCGCTGAAGGTCAGCTTGGCGGCGGTGATAGCTATGCTGCCCATTTCCTTCGCCTTTGCCTGGATATTGGCGCGGTGGCGTTTTCCGGGCAAATTGCTGCTGGACACAGCCGTGCACCTGCCGCTGGTCGTCCCTCCGGTGGTCACGGGATGGATGCTGCTGCTTCTTTTCGGGGCCAATGGTCCGATAGGGCGCTGGCTGCTCGACTGGTTCGGCGTGACTTTGCTGTTCCGCTGGACGGGCGCCGCGCTGGCGGCGGGGATCATGGCCCTGCCGCTGATGACGCGCGCCATGCGCCTGTCCATCGAAGCCGTCGACCGCAGGCTTGAGGACGCGGCCCGGACATTGGGCGCCGGACGGTTCAGGGTGTTCCGCACCATTGCCCTGCCCCTTTCCCTGCCCGGCATATTGGCAGGGGCGGTGCTGGGTTTCGCCCGCGCGATCGGTGAATTCGGTGCAACCATCACCTTCGTATCCGACATACCCGGCGAAACGCGGACGCTGCCCATCGCCATTTATTCCGCGCTGCAAATGCCGGGCGCGGAAGCCGCCGTCAGCCGCCTTGCGATCATATCGGTCCTTCTGTCGCTGGGCGCATTGCTCATTTCCGAACTGCTGGCCCGCAAGACCGGGAGGGGTGTCCACAGCCATGTCCTTTGACATCGACGTGACCGTCCAGCATGGCAGGCGACGGATCGCGCTGAGCCACCGGGCACAGGCGCGGATCGTGGCGCTGATCGGCCCGTCGGGCATCGGCAAGACGAGCATCCTCAACATGGTAGCGGGATTGTTGAAGCCCGATCAGGGACGCATCATCGTCGCGGGGGAAACGCTTTTCGACAGCGAGCGTCGCCTCAACCGGCCGTCGGCGCAGCGGCGGCTTGGCTATGTCTTTCAGGATCGCCGCCTCTTTCCGCACCTCCGGGTGCGCGATAATCTGCTCTATGGACACAGACCTCCTTCCTCGCTCTCGCTGGACGAGCTTGCCCCTTTTCTGGGGATTGCACATCTTCTGGACCGCTGGCCCGGCACGCTGTCGGGCGGTGAAGCGCAACGCGTGGCGATCGGCCGCGCGCTCATGTCCGATCCGCGCGCGCTGTTGATGGACGAGCCGCTTTCATCCGTGGACCCGCGCCGCAAGGCGGAGATACTCGACATGATCCGCCATATTCCCGACATCAGCCAGGTGCCGATCCTTTATGTCACGCACGACCTTGACGAAGCGCATCGCCTGGAAGCGGAAATCGTCATGATCGAGTGACGACCTATCCGCTTGACCAAGCCATGCGAAAGATAACCGAGCGCCCTTGCCGCCCCATTCCCGGGATCGCGCCATGGAAAAATCGGTGGACATGCCCAGAGGGCCGCTTTAGCATTACAGTTGCATTTTTGACCTGATGTGCGCGCGGCGTGCGGCAGCTTGATGCGCTCGTCTCCAGCATGACCAAGCGATGATGTATGCTGGCTGGATATGACTCTGGGCCAGCTTGTTGGCGATCCGGCGGACTTCCTGGATCGGCCAGCGGATCAGATCCTGATGGTCGGCATCTTCAGTCTTTTTGGGGGCCTCGCGTAGTTTGCGCGATACCGGATCACCGCCATCATGGCGAAGGCGAGCATCACGAGCGAGACGTGGCGATGCCAGCCATGCCATGATCGCGTGTCGTGGTGATCAAGGCCGAGTTCGTTCTTGGCGGTTTCGAAGCTGTCTTCGATTGCCCAGCGATGACCTTCGACGGAAACAAGCGCCTGGATGCCTGTCCCGGCGAGGCACTAGGTTGTGAAGAAAGCGAGATCGCCGTCGCTGATATTGCGGCGGATCAGAAGGCCACAGGTCCAAAGTCCAGATTTGCGGCAATCGCGCACCGTCATGGGCATTGGCGGCGCTGGCATCCCAGGTGCGGATCAGCCCATGCGCCCGGTCGATACCGATGTGGTTCTTGTAGCCGAACATCGGGATGGCGAGGTCCACCGGCTTGAACGCCTTGGGATCGGCGCCTTCCTTCACCTTGGCCTTGGTGTATTTCACGCTCCAGCGGGCATCGCGATCCTTCTGGCGGAGTTTGGCCGACCTTGCCTTCCAGCTCTCGGGGATCCGGCCATCCTTGATCGCGGCCTTCTTCTCCTCGCTATTCCGCTGCTTCGGCGCCGGCACGACGGTGGCGTCGATGATCTGCCCACCCATGGCGAGATAGCCCCGGTCGGTAAGCGCGGCATCGAAGCGGGCGAAGAGCTTGTCGATCGCCTTGGCCTGAACGAGCTTCTCGCGGAACAACCACACCGTGGTAGCATCGGGCACCGTGCCATCGAGGCCCAGTCCCAGGAAGCGCTGGAACGACAGGTGATCCTTGATCTGGAACTCGGTGGCCTCGTCTGACAGGGAATAGAGCGCCTGCAGCACCAAAATCTTGAACATGAGCACCGGGTCAGATGGCGGGCGGCCGCCCTTGACGCGAATACTGCGCCGGAGCGCCGCCACCAGCGGGCCCCGGAAAACCTCAAAGTCGACGACACCGGCCAAGCGCTCAAGTGGATCGCCTGCCGCGCTCAGCGCCTCGTACCGGTCCGAAAGATCAAAGAAACCAGGCTGTCCCGCCATCGCCGCCTCCGCTCTCACGCAAAGGCAGTGAATCATCCTACGCCGCTATCCGCCACTAGTTTCTCGAACCGTCCAGCTGATGACCAAGCCCGTACCGCCGGGACTGGGTGGCACTTTCTTTGAACAATGGATGGTCCAACGCCGTGTCATCGGCGCACTTCTGATGCGGGAAATGCTGACTCGTTACGGGCGGCGCAACATCGGCTTCCTAGCTCTTCGTCGAACCGATGATGCGTCGCGGCGGTCTGGACGGCGCGGGGGTTTCACCAGATTTTCGATATCCCGATCGTCTCCTTCGTGATTACGGGCTATTCGGGCATTCAGCTCTGGCGTAATATGTCGCGGCGGTGCATCAACGCCATTGAGCCCAATCAGTCGCGACTTCGACATCGACCCGTGAAGATGCTCGATATCTATCTAGCGCGCATGCTGCTTGAAGTGGCGGGCACCACCACATCCTTCGCGCTGTAATGCGTGGTCTTTCTGCTTTTCTAGGCCGTGTGGACGAATTTGATCAAGCATAGGCCTGCGGCGAAGCTGACGATTGATCTGAAGTTTTCGGCGGTTTTCTCGCATCTGAGAGCGACGCGCTTGAAGCGTTTGAGGCGTCCGAAGCCTTGCTCGATACGGCCGCGCGCCTTGTAGAGGGTTCTGGGTAGAGGGTTCTGGCGAAGAAGGCGGGCTGGTTCTTTTCATTGGCCTTGTGGGGGATGACGGAAGCGATGCCCCGCGCCCTTGCGGCAGCCCGGTTGGCCTTGCTGGAATAGCCCTTATCGGCGATGGCGGCGCGTGGGGATATGTCCGGCCCGATGTCGAGCAGGGTTTCGAAGTGGGTGCAGTCCGAGGCTTCGCCGCCGGTCAGGTCGAAGGCGATCAGGTCTCCGCAGCCGTCCGCTTTGCCGTGGATCTTGGTCGTGAACCCGCCGCGCGAGCGACCGAGCGCCTGGCCCGCTTGCCCCCTTTTGCACCCGCTGCCGACACATACGCGCGCACGACCGTGGAATCGAACATCTGGATCAGGTGCGCTGACGGGCTCATCGCGGCCAGCGTATCGAAGAAGGCTTCGAACACCCCGGCCTTGCTCAACCGGTCGAACCGCTTCCACACCGTGTTCCAGTGGCCGTACTCCTTGGGAAGCGCCCGCCAGCGCACATTCTCCACCGTGAAGAAATGCAGCGCTTCCAGAAACCGCCGGTCGTCCGCCGCCTTGCGTCCCCGGCGCGGCAGGCACGCCCGGAACACCAGCAGCGCATTTTCCCAATCTTCCTCGCGCATCCGTGTCGACAACGCTTCCGACCTCCATGACAGTCGGAAGCCTATGAATCAGAACAGATTCATCTTGGGAATCGGAAAATCTCTTCAACCCCAAATTCGTCCACACGGTCTAGAACCAGATCTCGCCACCGGAAAACATATTGCAGGTGGTGTTCGCCTGGCTCCTGCTTGCTTGGTTCTCCATGGGCATGTCCATCACCCACGGCGCGTTGTCTGAACTGACCCCGCTGGTGAACAAATTCTGGCCATCCATGATCTATATTCTCTATCCCTTGTCCGGCGCAATGTTTCTGGTAGACACGTTGCCGCACGGGATGCGGCAGGTCGTCCTCTATATCCCCATCGTCCATGCCAATGAAATGTTGCGAGACGGCTTTTTCGGATCGCACTTTCACGCACCCCGTCGCAAAAGTAAAAACTTGGCCATTTCCCTTCTTCGTCCGGGAGACGATATCTATTTCTCTCCGAATGATTTCGACATTCTGACCGTCCCGGGCATCGTCAGCCATCAGGAGGATTTCTTCGCCCAGCAGTCGCCGATGAGGGTTTATCTCGACATGCGCTATCATCTGGTCCTGCATCTGACGTTTGACCATCTGAAGCTCGACAAGAACGGCATCAACCGAATGATGCGCTCCTATTTCAACCGGTTCAACGACGCCTATCACTATGAATCGGCTGAGGCGCTCATCATGGGGATGGAAGATATTCTTGCCGGAGAACCGTTCTGGGAAGATAATCTCGACCTTGCCGGGCGGCGCGCCGAACTGGCGGCCTTGACCGTCAATGAGAAGCTGTTCACGGCGCTGGCCTTTTCCCGTGAGCCCCCCCAAGCGCCACAAGGGCCGCTTGTACGCTCTGCTGCGTAAGCTCACCCTGAACGGTCATGTGTTGCCGGACCGATATTTCTACAGAAAGCCCGTTCTTTTCCCGCTCGACGTGCGCGCGCATCCGAAGGACAGTTTCCGCCGCCGCTCGACGATCACCTTCGATCAGAGTTCACAGACCGGATATATCTGCCGGATCGACCGGGACCGCTATTTTTCCAATCGCAAGCGCTTCGACGCGGTGATGAAGCGGTTGATGGAAAATTACGAGGATTTCCAAGCGGCCTATCGGGAGAATCGTAAGAAGCTGACAACCAAGGAGGCTTGGCGGGATCGGTTCACCCGACCCTGAGCCCCCTATCCTCGCCGTTTCAGGCAAGGGAGACGCATATTCAGCGCAGCAGGCCCGCTTTGCCTGCCGCGTCCTTCATGTAATGCTCGAAAGCCCGCTGCCGGATCGGCTTGCGCGATCGTAGCCAAGCCAGGGCAACCAGGGGCCGCCACGCATCGAGCCGTTCCCGATCCATACCGCTTGCCCGCAAATAGCTTGCCCGCCAGCGTCGCGCGGCCCAATCGCGGGACAGAACTGTCAATGGGTCTTCCGGCCCATCACCGAAACGCATCAGCATTTCCGTTCGCACGGCATCGGCCGCCGGATCGCCCAGTGCTGCTTTGGACCAATCGATCACTTTCAGATCATCGCCGTCGACCATGACATTTTCGATATGAAAATCGCCGTGCAGCAACTGGCCTCCCTCCGGCATATCTTCCAACCGTTCAAGCGCGGCGACCTTGAGAGCACTGCCCCCCGGACCGTAGATAATGTCGGTCCGCAACACATCCTTCAAATATCGCAGCCCGGACGTAGCCGGTGTTTCATGCATCCGCGCCTGCAATCGAGCCATGGAGTCCATGATTCTGCCGGAAAGCCATGGCCGCTTCCGCATGGCTGCCAGCAAAGTGCGCCCTTTCACGCACGGATAAACCAGCCCCCGCGCATCTTCCATCGTCACCGCGCGCAATGACGCAACAGCCGGCATGCCCAGTTCCACCGCCCGCCGGGATGCCCAGGCTTCACGTTCGATCATCTCGCCCGACACCGCCGGACGAAACAGCTTCACGACTTCGCGCTCGTCTATGGCGTAGACGCTCGAACTCGCGCCCCGCGTAACAAAGTGCAGTGAAATACCCTCTCCCATGAACGGAACTCCGATATCGGCGGTCCTGCCTTAGACCAAGGCCGCCTTATCCGCCAGGCATCCCATTGCGCGCCACGGCCTTATCACTTAACCGCTTGCTCATTCTTGCGCTCTATATGAACGCTATCATGCACCCGGCAGAATTGATGCATCAGCTTCTCCCCCACCCGATCGCCAAGCCATGGGGCAAGGACAGCCTACCGGCCTGGCTGGGAAGCGCGCGTGGCGAGCGTATCGGAGAGGTGATTTTCGACGCCGGACATGCCGAACGGCAAGCCCTGCTGGTGAAATATATCCTGACCAGCGAACGCCTGTCGATTCAGGTTCATCCCGACGATGCAACCGCGCAGCGCGACGGCCATGTCCATGGCAAGGACGAAGCCTGGTATATCCTCGACTGCAAGCCCGGCGCCATGATCGGCCTGGGCTTTCGCGATGCCGTGACACAGGATGATGTCCGTGCCGCTATAGCCGATGAAACACTGGAAGAACTGATTGCCTGGCGTCCTGTTTCGCCAGGCGAATTCTACATGGTCCCCGCTGGCACCGTCCACGCCATTGGCGCCGATATCGTGCTTGTCGAGATTCAGCGCAACGCCGACATCACCTACCGCCTCTATGATTATGGCCGTGACCGGCCGCTCCATATCGAACAGGCGCTCGCCTGCGCCCGGCTGGAACGCTACGACCTGCCTGTCCCGCATATCGCGGCCGGTGAAAAGCGGGAACTGCTGGCGGCAGATCGGAACCCCTTCGGGCTTCACCATATCGCCTTTCAGACGGGCGACCATATCGGGCTGAATAGCTCGGGCCCCGCCTGGTTCGTGCCGCTTGAAGGCACGGGCCGCGATCAGTCAGGCTCGCAATGGAGACAGGGGCAGTGCTGGATACTCGAAGGAGGCTATGAATTGCATGCCCAGAGCGCAGGGAACGCCCTGATCGCCGTTCCGGGTCTTCGTTGAACGGCACAGCCTTTTTTCAGTTCCCGTCCGTCCGCTTGAGCATCGCTTCGGCCAGAGCGCGAATATCGGCGGAGCGGTCGCGCGGCATGACCAGCACGCCTTTCGCCGTCGACACGATCACGCAATCGCGCATCCCCATTGTGCCTACCGGCGGACCGCCATCAACGATGACCAGATTGCCACGACCGTCCATGTCGATCGCCACGCCTTCGCAAATGCTGTCTTGCCCGTTGCGGTCCTTGAGCATCCAGAGCGCTTCCCAGGAGCCGACATCGGACCATCCCATATCGACCGGCACGACCACGGCGGTGTCTGTCTTTTCCATGATCGCATAATCGATGGAGATGCTGGGACATGCGCCAAAGGCCACGGCATCGGGACGAATATAATCGCCATCGTCCCGCGCGGCGCGCATCGCCGATCGGCAGGCATCGGCCACTTTCGGGGCCAGCCGTTCCAGTTCCCCCACATAGGCGCGGGCGGAAAACAGGAAAATGCCGCCATTCCAGCAATGCCGTCCCGTCTCAATCAGGGCACGCGCCGTTTCCAGCGGCGGCTTTTCGACAAAGGCCGCGACCCGATGCACGCCCGGCACATCCGCCAGCGCGTCGCCCGCCTCGATATAGCCATAGCCCGTTTCCGCGTGAGTCGGACGAATGCCGAATGTCACCAGCCACCCGGCACGCGCCGCCGGACACGCAGCTGCTATGGCGCCGTGAAAGCTTTCTATGTCGGCGATCGCATGATCGGACGGCATGATCAGCATCAACGCCTCGCCATCCCGTTCGGCCAGCCAATAGGCAGCCAGCGCGATCGCGCCTGCCGTGTTGCGTCCTTCCGGTTCAAGAAAGATCGCCGCCGGTTCGCTTCCGGCCTCCCGGATCTGCTGCGCCACCAGCGCCACATGACGCTCGCCCGATACCACCAGCGGCGATGCGAACCCGGCACGACCAGTCGTGCGGGCGACGGTTTCCTGCATCATCGTGCTGGTGCCGAGCAGCGTCAGGAACTGCTTGGGCGTTTCCGGCCGGGACAAAGGCCACAGGCGCGTCCCCGCCCCTCCCGACAGGATGACGGGATAGATGGGGGCTTGCACGCGCTTCGCTGCGTCGCTCTCGCTCATCGATCTTTCGCTTCAGATACCGCCGCCGATGCGGCGCTCTTGCACATGAGGCAGATAAACCAGAGGGGATATGGCAGCCTGCTGATCCCCCACAAGCCGATCGACCGCATTGTCGACAAGCATCCGCAATCCTTCGTCGCTGAGCAGGCCGCCACGAATGAGGCAACGGTCGATCAACACGCGGCGAAAAGCGGAATAAAGCGCCATATCCGGTGCCTGTGGCCGCCGCCAGAACTCGTCGAGCGTACCTTCATGCACGATGCCAGGCACCTTGTAGACGGCATGACCCAGCACCACCACGGGCTTGCCCGTGTTCAGCGCCAGCGTGCCGACCGTACTGTTGACGGTCACGACGCCCAGAGACCGCTGAACGACCTTGGCGATGTCCCAATCGGCCAGATAGATCACCCGGTCGGCCACGCCATATTGCTTCGCCAGCTTGCGGGTCAGCCTTTCCCAACCGACAAGGCCCGGGTCCAACGGGTGCCGCTTGACCACCAGCTCCACATCCTCCGGCGCATAGCGGGCAAAGCTCTTGAGCACGAAGCGCAGTGCGGCGCGCATGTCGCCAAAAGGTGAATGGATGCGGATCTGATAGTCGGAATTGAGCTGAAGCGGCAGCGTGAAGTAGGAACGGCCGCGCAATTCCTCCCACTTGTCGGCCGCCTTGCGTCGATCCGTCTGCCGCCATAGCAACTTGTTGAACCAGCCCACCGATTCCAACGCGAAGCTGTGCGGCCGGTGTGTGCGGTAGAAAGGAAACAAGGGACGCATCAATGCGCCCGACAGGCCATTACGCATCGTATGCTGCGCGCGGCGCCGAAAGGTGGAGGGAATGGGGTTGCTCCGCCCACCTTCAGGAGGAAGATCCCGCGCCCGGTCCCGATACCATTGCGGATCGAGCGGTAGGGTGGAATTGCCGTTCACCCCATCCTTCTGAAGCGTGAGAAAGTCGGGCCGGATATAGCCTTCCTCCACCACATGCACCCTTATGCCGCGCAGCCGGGCCATCTTGTGCGCGGAGGCGTGATAGGGCCGACAATCGCCAAAGAGGATCAGGTCGGTAACGCCATGATTGATGACGAAATCATCGAAGAAGAGCGGCCAGCCGCGAAACGTTCCGCGATAATCGGTCGCCCCCGGCCCCGGCCAGTCGATCTTGTCCCCGCCATTGATGTTGATGCGTAGCGCCTCATGCCCTCGTTCACACAATGCATCGGCCAGCATGTAGAAATAGGGGCCGTGGGGGCCCTGAAGGAACAGAAAGGTCTTAAGCTGGGCGGCGGCCATGAAGAAACTCTGCGGATAAAGTCATCAATCTACGTAGCTTCCCCTGCAACACCCGCAGCCTGATGAGCCAGCTCACAGACGGCGTCGACCCGTCCGCCAGCCGGTTCACCATGATTTCGGGACCGCAAGGCAACCGTGTTACCGGATCAACATAACGTGGATAGAGAATGAGAGCGCCCGCGACAAGCTGATCTATGCCGAGCCGACGTCCACGCCGTCCATTTGGCGCGGCCAGATCGCGCGTCAGCCCCCATCCGGCGTAAAAGGGCATGCCGTGCACAGTCACGGGCCTGCCCCGCATCAACGCTTCAAAGCCCGTCAGGGACGACAGCACATGCACCTCGTCAACAGATTGGACCAATTGCAGGAGCGGCGAGCCGCTGTCGATGCTGTCAGCATGTTCCAATGCCGTGGCGTCGCTCAGATGTCCGGCCCTGTGTCCGGCCTGGACATCGGGATGCGGACGATAGACGATCCATGCATCCGGCTCCGCCTGGCGGACGCGTTTCAGGAAATCGAGATTGCCTGCGACGCCCGCTCCGCCCAGATGCACCGACAGATCGTCATCCACTTGCCCTACGGCAAGGACCGTCCTCTTCCCCTCGGGCAGGGCTACATTCCGCCCTTCATCTGCCCCATATTTTGTGATCCCCGCAGCACAAATCCGCGTCCGAAGTCGCTCTGCCCGCGCCACCAGCTCCTCCGGGAAATCATGGGTCGCGAGGATCGTTTCCAGATCGCTGCCGACATGGGCATCATAATAAATGCCCGTTTGATCCACCACGACCGAGCCGGGGGGATGCAGGGCCGCGCCAAGGCCGCGCGAACGGAGAAATCCATCCTCGATCCGGATCAGCGGCGTGCCCTGCTCGGCTGCCGCATCGCCCGTTGAAGCGGGCACGCGAGAGGGCCAGACGGCCAACGCCCCTTTTTCCCCACGCGCGCGCCGCAGCCCCTCTTCCGCCGTCAGGAAAGGGGGAGATTGCAAACCGTCCCACAGGAAAACGCGCATGACATCGCGCTTCCACCATGCCATGCCGCTTGCGGCGCAAATGCGTCTGTTGGCACGGAGAATTTCCCGCCATTCGGCCAGTTGCCGCACGACCTGCTCCACATCCGCCTCTTCGCCCGTGAAGCAATTGCGATAGCTCGCCGCCGATATCCGATCGCGCGCAGCCAGTTTCAGGTGCTGCCGGTCAATGGGCCGGGCATCGGCATCAAATACCGGCACGCCCAGCAGACCCGCCACAATGGCAATATCATCCTCTGCATGGGCGTGGACAGCTTCGGCCTGCTCAACCATTACCCAAGGGTCGCACGGCGTCGGCAGCTTGCAGGCGTAGGAAGCCAGTTCCGCCGGTGGCGCGCCTCCTATAACCGCGAGTTGTCCGGTGTCCAGTCCATCCAGCCTTTCGGGCGGGATCGGGACACCCGCCTGCGCGACCAGCTTCACGCCCTCAACCGCATGCCCCCAAAAGTCGCCGCCCACTCGCGAGGCTGCGATGCTGTCGAGCACAGCGTCGGAAACAGCTTTGCCCGATCTGCCCACAGGCAAAGGCGCGCTGACCGCCGCCGTGGCAGGCGCAGTGGACGGGAAAGGCGGAGATCGCAGGAAAGACGGCACTGTCACAGCATTCCCCGGTTATTCACCTGTCCTTTGAATGACATTGCCGATTTTTTGCCGAACGCCGGTCTGTTGACATCCTTGGACGTGTGGACCGTCAAGGTCAAGAAACCGACACCGTCACATCTTCCAGAATATTTTCCACTATGTCGAAATAATCACGCCATGTCGGCGGGGACCAAGCCGCGATCCTATCCATTTGCGCGGCCCGCTCGGGCGATCCTTCCACACTATAGGCCCGGATGACCCGTATCCAGCCCATGCCATCCAGTGGATCGAGATAGTCGGGCGCATCTCCGCCGACTTCCCGATGCGCGACGATATCGCTGCAAACGACCGGCACGCCTGCCGCCAAGGCTTCCACTACAGGCATGCCGAATCCCTCGACAAAGGACGGCATCAACATGGCCCGCGCGTTCCGGGTCAGCGCCTGCATCTCGCTGTCCGAAACCTGTCCGGCTTCGATGACATGGCCACGCAGGATTTCACCACGTTCCAGCATGTCGACGACATTTTCATTTTCCCAGCCGCGCCGCCCCACCAGCACCAGCATGGGCGCGGCATCGCCCATCTGTTCCACCAGCCTGCGCCAGATGTTCAGCAGAAGCAGATGATTCTTCCGCGGCTCGATGGTTGAAATATAGATGAAATAAGGACGATCGGGCACCTTATGACGGGTGGCGTCGGCCGGTTCCGCCGGGTCGGCTCCAAAATGAGCGACACGGATCACACGATTGCGCGGCCCCTCCGCCAGATGAGGCGCGAGCGCATCGATGGTGGCCTGGCTATTGCCTATGATGCCGCTCGCGAAGGAATCGATAGTGCGAAGGCGCCGGCGATGCTCCTCCGCGCCCTGTGGCCGGGCAAATTCGGGATGGCTCAGTGGAATGACATCATGCACCAGGGTCACGAATTTCGCACCCTCCGCGCGCAGGATAGCGTCCACCTGTCCATGATCGTCGAGATGATGCGGCGACACCTGAAGATAGACGCGCGGCCCGGTCGCACGCGGCACCGGACGGGGACGCAGCGCAATGAGTTGCCGGACGATGGCCGCGCGCCCCTCCTTCTGATCCATGGCGCGCGCATTGCGCCAGCGTGCGGCGGTAAAGGCCAGAAACTGGCGTACCGCTCCGCCATTCAACCGCCCATAATAACCGCCTGCCGGATGCACCGCCGCAAAGGCCAGCCGATCCGGCATCCGCTCCAGCAATTCGCGCGCATAGACATATTCCACGCGATCGATGCCCGTGGGCGTCGGGTGGAAACAGCGCGACAAAAGGCGGGAGATGTCGAGAATGATTTCCGCTTCGCCCCGCTGCCCGTCTATGCGCTGACCGGCAGGCTTGCTACGCAGGGCGACACGCGCGCCCGGGGCAATGAAGGGCTTGAGCGCCATTTCAGCGATATTCCTCTGCCATGCGCGGGACAGCGCCGATCCTCCGATTGCATATCAAAACCGGGCGCGAATCTCTTCGGCCAGGGTCTGCAATTCGGCGGGATCGGCGAAATTGCCCTGTGCATGCGCGCTGAAACCCATCGGCCCGCCTTCCCAGCGCGGCACGATATGCACATGCATGTGAAACACGGTCTGCCCAGCTGGCGCGCCATTGAATTGCGCGACGTGGATGCCGTCCGGGTTCAGCGCTTCCCGGATCGCGCTTGCGACCTTCCTGGTCGTTGCCATGACCTGACAGAGCGCTTCGTCCTCCATTTCAAGAAGGTTGCGCGCCCTGGACCATTTGGAAATGACCAGCGAATGCCCCCTGGATTGAGGCTGGATGTCGAGGAAGGCGAGCGTATGTGCATCCTCGTAGAGCCGGGTCGACGGCAGCTTGCCCTGAAGGATCAGGGAAAAGGGGTTTCCTTCATCATAGACGCCGTCGAGGCTCATTGCGCGGTCCTTCAGCTCAGATAATGAGCGGAAGTTTTAGCGGCGACTTCTTCCGCCGTCACGCCCGGCGCAAGTTCGACGAGCTTGAACGGGCTGTCATGGTCCGGCCGCTGAAACACGCACAGGTCGGTGACGATCATGTCCACCACATTCTTGCCGGTGAGCGGCAGGGTGCAGGCCGGAATGAACTTGGGACTACCGTCCTTGGACGTATGTTCCATGACGACGATGATCTTCTTGACGCCTGCGACAAGATCCATCGCGCCGCCCATGCCCTTGATCATCTTGCCGGGGATCATCCAGTTGGCGATGTCGCCATTTTCCGCCACTTCCATCGCACCCAGGACGGTCAGGTCGATATGTCCGCCCCGGATCATGGCGAAGCTGTCGGCGCTGGAGAAATAGGCGCTGTTAGGCAGTTCGCTGATCGTCTGCTTGCCTGCGTTGATGAGGTCGGCGTCTTCATCCCCCTCGAACGGGAAAGGTCCGATGCCCAGCAGGCCATTTTCGGACTGGAGCGTCACTTCCACGCCCGCCGGAATATGGTTCGCCACCAATGTCGGGATGCCGATGCCAAGGTTCACATAGAAACCGTCCTTGAGTTCCCTGGCCGCGCGGGCCGCCATTTCATCGCGGGTCCAGCCTTTGGTTTCCTCAGCCATCATGCGGTCTCCCTCTGGCGAACGGTGCGAAATTCGATTTTCTTGTCATAGGGCGCGCCGACGATCATGCGCTTCACATAGATGCCGGGCAGATGAATGCAATCGGGGTCAAGGCTGCCCACCGGCACCACTTCCTCGACCTCCGCGATGCAGATCTTGGCGGCGGTGGCCATCGGCTGGTTGAAGTTGCGCGCGGTCTTGCGGAAGATCAGGTTGCCGCTTTCATCGGCCTTCCACCCCTTGATGACGGCGACGTCGGCAAAGATGCCGCGTTCGAGGATATAATCCTGTCCATCGAAATTCTTGACTTCCTTACCCTCGGCCACGGCCGTGCCGACCCCGGTCTTGGTGTAGAAGCCGGGAATGCCCGCCCCGCCCGCGCGGCAGCGTTCGGCCAGCGTACCCTGCGGGCAGAATTCAACTTCCAGTTCGCCCGCCAGATATTGCCGCTCGAACTCCTTGTTCTCGCCGACATAGGAGGAGATCATCTTCTTCACCTGCCGCGTCCGCAGCAGCTTGCCCAGTCCCTCGCCGTCGATGCCGGCATTGTTGGAGGCAATGGTCAGATCCTTGACCCCGCTGTCCCGAATCGCGTCGATCAGCCGTTCTGGAATACCGCAAAGGCCAAATCCGCCCGCGCACAGATGCATCCCGTCGAAAAGAAGGCCCTCCAACGCTGATACAGCATCAGGGTAGAGCTTGTTCACCATCGCACGTCCTCTTCTGTTCAAGGCTCACGCCATAGGGACAGGAAGGGATTCGGTCAATTTGCTGCAATCGCGAGAGACGCTAGTCACCTGGAACTGAAGTAAGCTACATTGTATATGCTTCTTGTTGAGCGCAGGAGGCATGGATGGTCGGGCGTCAGGCGGACAAGTTGGTTTTGAGTGCAGCTGATCGCATGTTCCTGGAATCGCAGGTTCGGCGTCATAAGGCCCCGCGTTCACTATCGGACCGCTGCCGGATGGTACTGCTGTGCGCGGACGGGCTGCAGAGCAAGGAGGTTGCCGAGCGACTTGGGGTTCACGAGCATACGGTCGGCAAATGGCGTCGCCGTTTTGCGCAAGCCGGGATTGAAGGCCTGACCGACGAGTATCGGGCGGGCCGTCCGCGCACGGTGAGCGACGCGCAGGTGGCGCAGGTGATCGAGCGCACGCTGAACACCACGCCCAAGGACGCGACGCATTGGTCAATCCGTTCGATGGCAGCCGAGGTCGGACTATCGCACACCACCATCCGGCGCATCTGGGGCGCATTCGGTCTGCAGCCACATCGGTCGGAGACGTTCAAGCTGTCGAGCGATCCGCTGTTCGTCGACAAGGTGCAAGACATTGTCGGTCTTTACCTGTCGCCTCCGAACCGCGCGGTGGTGCTATGCGTAGACGAGAAATCGCAGATCCAGGCCCTCGATCGCGAGCAGCCGGTCCTGCCCATGGCGCCTGGTGTGCCCGAGCGGCGCACCCATACCTACGTCCGCAACGGCACGACATCGCTGTTCGCCGCGCTCGATATTGCCACCGGCGCCGTGATCGGAAAATGCTACAGGCGACATCGCGCGACCGAGTTCCTCGACTTTCTCAAGCAGATCGATGCAGCCATGCCTGAAGGCCTTGAGGTCCACCTCGTGATGGACAACTATGCCACTCACAAGACGCCCAGGATCAAGGCCTGGCTGGCACGCCGCCCGCACTGGCACGTACACTTCACGCCGACGTCGGCATCGTGGATCAATCAGGTCGAGCGCTGGTTCGCCGAGTTGACGCGCAAGCAGTTGCAGCGAGGCGTCCACCGATCAACGGCCGAACTCGAAGCCGATATCGTCGCTTTCATCACCGCTCACAACGAAAGACCCAAGCCCTACAAGTGGGTCAAATCCGCCGACGATATCCTCGCCTCGGTTAGGCGCTTCTGTCAGAAAACAATGAGCCGAACTTCGGATTCAGGTGACTAGGACGGATCGACATTCAGGGGATGGTGGAGCGAGCCGAAGGCCAGCGAAGCTATAATGGTGAATGTCCATGACCCGGCGCGCAACGACCTACATGGTCGTGAGCACCCGAAGCATAGAAAGACGCCGCGTGCGGCCCTCCTGAACTGATGCCGCTCCGTCCTAGATCAGACCGGCCAGCGGGCTGGACGGATCGGCATAAAGGCGTTTGCCCATGCGCCCCGCGCGATAGGCCATGCGGCCCGCTTCCACGCCCGCCTTCATCGCGGCGGCCATCAATATCGGGTCCTTCGCCTCAGCGATAGCGGTGTTCATGAGCACGCCGGTGCATCCCAGTTCCATCGCCTCGGCGGCCTCGGACGCTGTGCCCACGCCCGCATCCACCAAAACCGGCAGCGCCGTGCCTTCGACGATCAGGCGAATGGTGACGCGATTCTGGATGCCAAGACCCGAACCGATCGGCGCGCCCAGCGGCATGATCGCCACCGCACCCGCATCCTCCAGCCGCCTGGCCGCGATCGGATCGTCGACGCAGTAGACCATCGGCTTGAAGCCTTCCTTGGCGAGGATTTCGGTGGCTCGCAGCGTCTCCACCATATCCGGGTAAAGCGTCCGCGCCTCGCCCAGCACCTCCAGCTTGACGAGATCCCATCCGCCCGCCTCGCGCGCCAGCCGCAGGGTGCGGATCGCTTCCTCGCCCGTATAGCAGCCCGCCGTGTTGGGCAGGTAAGTAACCTTCCTGGGGTCGATATAGTCGGTCAGCATCGGCGCCTTGGGATCGGACACGTTCACGCGCCGCACGGCCACGGTGACGATCTCCGCCCCCGAAGCCTCGACCGCCGCCGCGTTCTGCTCGAAATCCTTATATTTGCCGGTGCCGACGATCAGCCGCGAGCGGAAGCTCTTGCCCGCGACGCTCCAGCGATCCTCATCAACCGCGCTCACGTCGCCGCCGCCCACGAAATGCACGATCTCCAGCTCATCGCCATCCTCGACCAGCACCTGCCCCAGCGTGGAGCGGGGCACGACCTCCAGGTTGCGCTCCACCGCCACCTTTTCCGGCACGAAACCCAGCTCGCTCGCCAGTTCGGCCAGCGTCAGCCCGTCCCGCACGCGCCGGTGCTCGCCATTAATGTGGATGGAGATGGTGCCGTCGATGCTCACTTTTCGAAACTCCTGCCGCCGTCCACATCCCGTCTCGACTTGAGCGGACGCAAACGGCTATGAAGGCCCGCCAAAGGCCCGCGCCGTGGGGCGCATATAGGGACAGGGGCGTCGCCCCCGCAACAGGCTTGAAACGAGAATGGGGGACGGCCATGACCGAAACACGCAAGATTTTCGTGCTGAACGGCCCGAACCTCAACATGCTAGGGACGCGGGAGCCGGAGATTTACGGCTTTGACACGCTGGACGACATTGCCGAACGCATGGAGGACGCCGCCAGCCGCGCTCATGTGGAGATCGATTTCCGTCAATCCAACCATGAAGGCCATCTGGTTGACTGGTTGCAGGAAGCGCATGGCGAAGGCGCGCACGCCGTCATCCTCAATCCCGGTGGCCTTACCCACACGTCCATCGCCCTGCATGACGCGATCAAGGGCATCACCGTGCCGGTGATCGAGGTGCACCTCTCCAATCCCCATGCGCGCGAGCCTTTCCGGCATAAAAGCTATGTCGGCATGGCAGCCAAGGGAACCATCGCGGGCTTTGGCGCGATGTCCTACATGCTCGCGCTGGAAGCCGCACTGGAGCTTTGAACATTGCGCTGCGGCGCAAATGGTCATAGGCGCGGGCATCACAGAATAAATTTCACCGTCCAGGGACATGAGATGAACGACAAGCAGGAAAAGGGCGCAATGCAGGTGGACGTGCAACTGGTGCGGGATCTGGCTACGTTGCTCGATGACACCAACCTGACGGAAATCGAGGTGGAGGATGGCGATCGCAAGATCCGCGTCGCGCGCAAGGCAGGCGCTGTAGCCCCGGCCTATGTCGCGGCGCCGGCACCCGTCGCCACTCCGGCCGCTGCCGCCCCGGCGGTTGCTGCCGCTCCGGCCGAAGCCGCGCTGCCTTCGGGCACGACCGTGCGTTCGCCCATCGTCGGCACTGCCTATCTCGCGGCCGAGCCGGGCGCACCTGCCTATGCCGCCATTGGATCGACCGTAAAGCAGGGCGATACCGTCCTCATCGTCGAAGCGATGAAGGTCATGAACGCGATTCCCGCCCCGACATCGGGCAAGGTCAAGGCCGTTCTGGTCGATAACGGCCAGCCGGTCGAATATGACCAGCCGCTGATCGTCATTGAATAAGGCCGCCGCACGCCATGGCCATTGAAAAGCTGTTGATCGCCAACCGGGGCGAAATCGCGCTGCGTATCCATCGCGCCTGTCATGAAATGGGAATCAAGACGGTGGCGGTTCATTCCACCGCCGACGCCGACGCCATGCATGTGCGCCTGGCCGACGAAGCCATCTGCATCGGCCCCCCTGCCGCGAAAGACAGCTATCTGAACATCGCCGCTATCATTTCGGCGGCGGAGATTTCAGGCGCCGACGCAATCCATCCCGGCTATGGCTTCCTGTCGGAAAATGCCCAGTTCGCGGAGATTGTGGAAACCCACGGCATCGCCTTTGTCGGCCCCAAGCCCGAACATATCCGCATCATGGGCGACAAGGTGGAGGCGAAAAAGACGGCGGGCGCGCTGGGCCTGCCGCTCGTTCCCGGCTCCGACGGCGCGCTTTCCGACGTCGAGGAAGCCAAGGAGGTCGCCGCGAAGATCGGCTATCCCGTCCTTATCAAGGCGGCATCGGGCGGCGGCGGGCGCGGCATGAAGGTCGTGCCGTCCGAAGACCAACTCGAAACGCTGATGAAACAGGCCGGCAGCGAAGCCAAGGCCGCCTTCGGCGACGACACCGTCTATATGGAAAAATATCTGGGCAACCCCCGGCATATCGAGTTCCAGATATTCGGCGACGGCAATGGCAATGCCATCCATCTGGGCGAGCGCGACTGCTCGCTCCAGCGCCGCCACCAGAAGGTGCTGGAGGAAGCCCCCTCCCCCGTCCTCTCCACCGCGGAGCGCGACCGCATGGGCGAAGTCGTCCGCAAGGCGATGGCCGACATGGGCTATCGCGGCGCGGGAACGATCGAGTTTCTGTGGGAAGACGGCGAATTCTACTTCATCGAGATGAATACCCGGCTGCAGGTGGAGCATCCCGTGACGGAGATGATCACCGGCGTCGATCTCGTCCGCGAACAAATCCGCGTTGCGGAAGGCAAGCCGCTCTCCGTCGCGCAGGAGGACATCGAATTCCACGGCCATGCCATCGAATGCCGCATCAACGCGGAAGACCCGCGCACCTTCGCGCCGTCGCCGGGCACCGTCACCAGCTATCATGTGCCGGGCGGCATGCATGTCCGCGTCGATAGCGGCCTTTATCAGGGCTATAAGGTGCCGCCTTATTATGACAGCATGATCGGCAAGCTGATCGTCTATGGCCGCACGCGGGAGGGCTGCATCATGCGCCTCAAGCGCGCGCTGGAAGAATATGTGATCGAAGGGATGAAGACCACCATCCCGCTGCATCAGGCGCTGCTGCGCGATCCCGATTTCCTGAACGGCGACTATACGATCAAGTGGCTGGAGGATTGGCTGGCGCGGGAAGACGCGGCATGAAGGCCACCATCTGGCACAATCCCCGCTGCTCCAAATCGCGGCAGGCTCTGGCGATCCTGGAGGCGAAGTCCGGCTTGGAGATCGAGGTCGTCGAATACCTCAAGGCGCCCCCGACCCGTTCGGAAATCGAAGCGGTGCTGAAAAAAGCAGGCATTGCGCCTTCTCAAGCCATTCGCAAGGGCGAAGCCGTGGCGCAGGAAATCGGCCTCGATACGAACGACAACATGGCTGTGCTGGACGCCATGGCCGCTTACCCGATCCTGATCGAACGCCCCATCATCATCACCGAAAAAGGCGTCGTCATCGCCCGTCCGCCGGAAAAAGCGCACGACATTCTCTGAATAGCGCGCTTGGACTGTGACGGGGCAGCCTGGTGCGTGCAACCCCGTCATGCCAGTAAATGTGTTGGCGCAGTTGGATGCCGGACCAGCCTCGGAAAGTTTAACCGCCTTCACTTGACCCGGCTTGGCAAAGCCCGGCATGAAACCGCATGACTGATCCTGCCGCCGCGCTCGGCCATCCCCTGTTCCGGGATATGCCGACCACCATTTTTGAGAAGATGTCGATCCGTGCCCGCGAAACCGGCGCGATCAATCTGGGTCAGGGCTTTCCCGACGGGCCGGGGCCGCATGAGGTGCTGGAAGCGGCCGCCCACGCGCTGCTCAATCGCTCCAACCAATATCCGCCCATGATGGGCCTTCCCGAACTGCGCGCAGCCATCGCGGCGCATTATGGCGTGCATCAGGGGCTGGATCTGCGCCCGGAAGAGGTGATCGTCACCTCCGGCGCCACGGAAGCGCTGGCGGCCAGCTTGATGGCGCTGGTGACGCCGGGCGACGAAGTGCTGGTGCTAGCGCCGCTATACGATTCCTACGTCCCCCTGATTGAGCGAGCGGGGGGCGTGGCGAAGGTCATCACGCTCACCCCGCCGGAATGGCGCATCACACAGGAGGCGCTCGCGGCTGCGGCGAGCGATCGCACGCGCCTCATCCTGCTCAACAACCCAACCAACCCCACCGCCGTGGTGATGCGCGAGGCGGAACTGGCGCTGCTGGCGCGCTTCTGCGTGGAGCGCGACCTGATCGCAATCTGCGACGAGGTGTGGGAGCATGTGATCTTCGACGGCGCCAGATACCAGTCGCTGATGGCGTTTCCGGGGATGCGGGAGCGCACGGTCAAGATCGGATCGGCGGGCAAGATCTTCTCGCTCACCGGCTGGAAAGTGGGCTGGATGTGCGCCGCGCCCGCATTGGCGGCCCTGCTGGCCCGGGCGCATCAGTTCCTCACCTTCACCACCGCGCCCAATCTGCAATGGGCGGTGGCCGAAGGGCTGGGCAAGCCCGCGCAATGGTTCGCGCAGATGCGGGACGATTATCAGGCATCACGCGACCGGCTGGCCGAAGGGCTGGAGGCGGCGGGCTATGCCGTGCAACCGAGCGCGGCGACATGGTTCCTGTCCATCGACCTGCCTGCTTCAGGCATCGCCATGGACGATGTGACCTTCTGCGAGCGGATCATCGATGAGGCAGGCGTCGCGGCTATCCCAGTTTCCGCCTTCTTTCCCGACGGCGCGGTGACGAGCCTGGTACGACTGTGCTTTTCCAAGGCCGACGGCGTGATCGACGCGGCGGTGGACCGGCTGGCGCGCTTTCGTCAAAGCCTGCTTGCGGAGAGCGGGACGGCCCGCTAAGTTCCCCTTTCGTTCCCAGCTTCATGCGGTTCCAGCCGAACCGAATAACGCCGGGCAGCCCTTTGTTTTCCGTGATTTCCGAATCGGCAGATAATGCCATCGGCCGCGAAATCACTCTGGCGAAAGCGTGATCCATGGACAGCATGCCAATTCTGATTACCGTCATTGCATTGCTCGCAGGACTGGGTGTCGGCTGGCTGTTGCGCGGCAAGGCGGCTGCGGGGTTGGGCGCGGAGCGGACGGACCTCGCGGCGAAGCTGGAGGTGGCGAGCGAGCAGCGCAACCGGGCTATTGCCGAACTGGCCGCGATGCAGGAACGGGTGGCGGCTGCCGAACGGCTCGACGCAGAGCGGGTGGCGCAGGCGGCGGCTCTGGAACAGCGGCTGGATGCGACGCGCGAAGCGCGGGAGGCAGCGGCGCGGGAACTGGCGGCGCTGCAATCCGACGCGCGTGCGCGGGCAGAGGCGTTCGAAGCGCAGATCGCGGCGCTCAAAGAGGCCAAGGAACAGCTTTCCGCGCAATTCAGCGAAATTGGCGGCAAGCTGCTGCATCAGGCGCAAAGCCAGTTCCTCGAACGCGCCGACCAGCGGCTGACCCAGGCGCATGAAAAGAGCGAGGCGCAATTGAAGACCCTGCTCTCGCCGGTCGAAACAACCCTCAAACGCTATGAGGAAGGGCTGGCGCGGGTCGAAAAGGAGCGCGTGGGTAGCTATGCCGAACTGCGCGAGGCCGTGCAACAGGTGCAACTTGGACAGGGGCAGGTGCGCGAAGAAACGGCCAAGCTCGTGAATGCCTTGCGCGCTGCGCCCAAGACGCGGGGTCGCTGGGGCGAGCAGCAGTTCAAGAACCTGATCGAAACGGCGGGCCTTTCCCCCTTCGTCGACTTTCGCGAGGAAGTGTCGGTCACGGTCGAGGAAGGGCGGCTGCGGCCCGATTTCATCATCCGCCTCCCCGGTGACCAGCAGCTTGTCGTGGACGTGAAATGTTCGCTGGAAGCCTATCTCAACGCAGTGGAGCAGGTCGATCCGGCGGCGCGCGAGCGCTATATGACCGACCATGCGCGCGCGGTGCGGACTCATGCCGACGCGCTGGGGCGCAAGGCCTATTGGGAGCAGTTCGACAAGGCGCCCGACTTCGTCATCATGTATGTGCCGGGCGACAATTTCGTCACCGCCGCGCTGGAGGCGGACATGGACCTGTGGGAGCGCGCCGCCAAGAACCGAGTCATCATCTGCGGCCCCGCGACCTTCCTGCCGCTGGCTCGCACGCTGGCTGGCCATTGGCGACAGGCGCGGATGCAGGACCAGGCGCGGCAGGTCGGTCAACTCGGCAAGGAACTTTACGAGCGGCTGGCGGTAGCGGCGACGCACCTCAAGCGGCTCGGTTCTGGCCTCAACGGCGCCGTCTCCAACTATAATAGCTTCATCGGCAGTTTCGAGAGCCGCGTCCTTTCCACCGGCCGGAAGTTCCGCGACCTCGACATCGAAACTGGGGGCAAGGAGATAGAGGCGATGGAACCGCTCGACGTGACAGCGCGCGATTCACAGGCCGAAGAAAGTATTCGAATGTTTCCGTCAAAAAACCCTTAAATGCACATAAAAATATAGAATGGCTTTAAATAAAACCAGGGCGGCCTGAGCAAATCCCCCCTACACCTGCAAGATAAATTACACCTAAAAGTCTAAATTAAGCAGATTGTAATAACGAAAAGCATGTTCATCCATAACCGAATCTTGCTTCTTCAAAACTATCGTAGGATTAAACTGAAATCGCGATAAAATCTCCCGATTTATCCAGCGGACACCAATGCCATTTTGAATCAGCATTTAAATGAAAACCGGTTGGGAACTTCAGCATGACGGGTCTCCCTAAATGAGATAACCGCTCCGTTGTGCCGTTCATAGTAAATTCCTCTTGTGTGGTTTGAAATGCTCTGACTGTTGGAACCATTGTTCTTCAACAGCCGCCTGCGCTTCAGGGACCAAAAATTTGGCAAATCGTGACAGCTTTGACGGGCCAACTCTAAATTAAATGCTTCATCCTCTCATACATGCCCCTTTCAGCTCACCATCGGCTTGCAGACTACGGATTATATTCAGCGATTCGCATCACCATCACAAGCCGGCTGTTCATTGTCTGTTCCAACCCTGAAAATTCGAGCCTAATGCACCTCATTGCCCCCGCGCCCCGCAACTGGCATGGCGCTGAGCATGGCACGCATCGGCCTTCTTGGCGGCTCCTTCAATCCGGCGCATGGGGGGCACCGCGCCATATCCCTGTTCGCGGCGCAGGCGCTGGGGCTGGATGAAATATGGTGGCTGGTGTCGCCAGGCAATCCGCTGAAACCGCGAGCGGGGATGGCGCCCCTGCCCGCCCGCCTCGCGCGGGCGCGAGCGATGGCGCGGCGGGCGCCGATTCGGGCCACCGCGGTCGAGCGCGAACTTCACACCCGCTATACCGTCGATACGCTGCGCGCGATCCGGCAGCGTTATCCGCGCCATCGCTTCATCTGGCTGATGGGCGGGGACAATCTGGCGCAGTTCGCCCAATGGAAGGACTGGCGCGGCATTGCGCGACAGATGCCCATTGCCGTGATCGCGCGTCCGGGCTATGATGAAGCCGCTTATGGCTCTAAGGCCATGGCTTGGCTGCGGCGCTTCGTCCGGCCCGTGCGCCAGAGTGCAGACTGGACGGATTGGAGACCGCCGGCGCTTGTGCTGTTGCGCTTTCGCCCTGATCCAAGATCGGCGACCCTGCTTAGGCAGGCGGACCCTCTCTGGCATCGCGAATATGAACACACGCGTGTGCGCGACCCGCTCACGCGCCGGATGATTGTCTGAAAAGGAGCTTGTTTGTCCAGACCCCAGCCCGCCAACGACACGGTGCATGATGCCGATAGCGTTGCCGCCCTGCACGACCTTGTCCTCAAGTCGCTTGACGACGACCAGGCGCAGGAAACCATCTCCATCCCTCTTCAGGGCAAGAGCAGCATTGCCGACCATATGGTGATCGCCAGCGGGCGTTCGTCCCGTCAGGTCGCGTCGATGGCGCAGAAGCTCGCCGAGCGGATCAAGCAGACCACGGGCCGCTCCGCGCGGATCGAGGGGCTGCCGGTCGCCGACTGGGTGCTGATCGACGCGGGCGACGTGATCGTCCACCTGTTCCGGCCGGAAGTACGCAGCTTCTACAATCTGGAACGGATGTGGGGCTTCGTCGACGCGCCGACCGCCGGGACGGCGTAAGGTTCGACAAGCACGGCGCGAGCGTTTAGGGAGCGGCCATGCTGCTCCACATCATCGCGCGCGGAAAGATCGGGCGCTCGACCGAAGGGGAACTGGTCGAGCGCTATATGAAACGGCTGACCATGCCGCATAAAATCACCGAAATGCCTGATCGGGGCGGCAAGCTGCCCTCCGCCCCGCCCGGCGCCGTCACGGTGATGCTGGACGAAAAGGGCAGGCAGCTTTCCTCCATGGATTTTGCGAGGCGCATCGAGGGTTGGCGCGATGCGGGGACGCGGGAGTGCCGCTTCCTGATCGGCGCGGCGGACGGCTTCGACGATGCGGAGCGGGCGGGCGCCGACCTGCTGATCGCCTTTGGCGCGATGACATGGCCGCACATGATGGCGCGGGCGATGCTGGCCGAACAGCTCTGGCGGGCGTGCAGCATATTGGCGGGCCACCCCTATCATCGCGAGGGATGAGCGCGTGCGGCTCGACAGCGGGCAGGCTTTCCGCCTAACCTTGGCGTCATGACGGGCGGGGGCTCAACCAGATATGCAAAATGGATGGCCGCGGCGGCGCTGATGAGCGGCGCGGCGTTGGCGGCCACGCGCCTGCCGGCGGCGGACGACGGCGCGATCATCCTCCCCGGCACGGCCGGCACGACGCTGGAGCAGGAACAGGCCGCGCTCAAGGCGGCGCGGCGGCAGTCGGACGAGGCCCGCAGCCGCTCGCAGCGGATGGAACAACAAGCCACCATGGCCCGCGACGAGGCGGACCAGGCCCGTCGCCGCGCCGCCGCCATGGCCGCGCGGATACAGGAATCGGAGGCGGATATTCAGGCCGCGCAGGCGCGCATCGCCATCATCGCCCGGCTGCAACGGGCGCAGGCGGCACGGCTGGCGGTGCGGCAGGAGCCGGTGGTGAAATTGACCGCCGCCCTCCAGATGATAGCCCGGCGGCCGCTGGCGTTGACGCTGGTGCAGCCCGGATCGATCACTGACGCGGTCCATATGCGCGCCGTGCTGGACAATGTGCTGCCCGCGATCCGCGAACGAACGGCGGGGCTGCGCGCCGAACTGGACCGCAGCCGGGCGCTGCGTGCAACGGCGCAGCAGGCGGCGGACGCGCTGGCGCGGGGCCGGACGGAACTGAAACAGCGTCAGGCGGCGCTGGAACAGCTGGAAGCGCAGAAACGGCTAGCGGCAAGGGATTATCGTTCCAACGCCGGGCTGGAAAGCGAACGAGCGCTAGCGCTGGGCGAAAGGGCGCGCGACATTGTCGACCTGATGGACAAGCTGGAGGAAGCGGGCGACCTGCGCGATCGGCTGGCGCGGCTGTCAGGGCCAATTATGCGCCCTGCCCGCCCCGATCAGACGCAGGCTCCCGCGCCACAGCAAGCCAGGGCGAATAGCAGCCCCCCCCCTTACCGCCTCCCCGTGATTGGCCAGCTCGTGACCGGCATGGGTGAAGTCAGCGACAGCGGCGTCCGCTCGCGCGGCCTCACTATCGCCGCGCAGGCCGGGGCGCAGGCCGTGGCGCCCACGGCGGGTCGCGTCGCCTTTGCCGGGCCGTATCGCGGCTATGGCCAGATCCTCATCATCGACCATGGACAGGGATGGACCACGCTGATCACCGGCCTGCACCGCGTGACGGCCCCGGTGGGCGAAGCCGTGCGGCAGGGCGATCCGGTGGGTGTGGCGGGCGCAGGACGACCCATGATCACGATAGAACTGCGCCGCAACGGCCGGCCGGTGGACATCGTGCCGCTGGCGGGATTGGGTTAGACGCGCAGGACCGACCGGCTCAGGCCACGGCTGGTTCCAGCAGGCGAATGCTGCCCAAATTCGCGTCGATTTCCGCGCGCACGCCGACCGGCAGGCTGAACTGGCTGGCGACATGGCCGAATTGCGCGCCTTGAAAGGCAGGAATACCCAACGGCTCAAAATGCTGCTGTAACACTTCCGACAGGGTAAAGCCGCCATAGGAGGGGCCATCGGCGGCGCAGCCGGTGCACTGGCCGAAAACCACGCCCGCCAGCTTGCCCAGCACCCCGCCCAGCGCCAATTGGGTGAGCATCCGGTCGATGCGATAGGGCGCTTCGTTGGTGTCTTCGAGGAAAAGGATCGCGCCGGTGAAATCGGGCAGCCAGGGCGTTCCCATCAGCGCCGCCAGCACGGTGAGGTTGCCACCCAGCAACCGCCCGCTGGCCTTGCCGGAGCGGAAGGTCCGGATGCGGCCGATACGCTGGACCAGGCGATCCTCCCTGCCCACCGGATTGACCAGCGTGGGCGTCGCGCCATCAAAGGCGATGGCGCGGAAGGCGTCCCAGGAAAAGGCCGGCCAGCTGGCCGAGGCATTGGGGCCGTGGATGGTGGTAAAGCCAGCCCGCGCGGCGAAGGCGAGATGCAGCGCCGTGATGTCGCTGAACCCGATCAGCAGCTTGGGATGGGCGCGGATCATGCTGAAATCGAGGAAGGGCAGGATGCGCGCGCAGCCCCAGCCGCCGCGCACGGCGAAGATGGCGCGCACTTCCGGATCGGCATAGAATGCGTTCACATCCGCGGCCCGGTCCGCATCCCTGCCCGCCAGATAGCCATGGCGTTCGGCCAGATGAGGCGCAGCTTTGGGCTTGAGGCCCATGGCGGTGATCGCTTCCTTGACCAGATCGAGATCGAAGGCGTCGTCGGTAAAGCCCGCCGGTTCGATCAGCCCCACCGTATCGCCGGGGCGCAGGCGCGGCGGTTTCACAAGGGATGCCGCAGGGGCATGGGAAGCGGCCGGCGCCCTGGCCGCGATGAGCGCGCCGCCCATGGCGGCCATCAAAGCGCGGCGGTCAAAAGCGATCATCAATAGCGGCTTCCGTCCTTGTGGTGATAGCGGCCTGCCGACCAATGCAGGTCGATGTCGGGATAGTGGGCGTCGCCTAGGGGAACGCGACCAAAAGCCAGAAATTCACAGTCCGCCTCGCTCTCGTTCAGCAGCTGATGCCCATTGGGCTCGCCCTTAGGAAAGGCCGCCATGTCGCCAGCCCGCATCAGCGTCCGGCAACCTTCCTCCATCAACACCGCCTGTCCTGCCAGCATCACGATAAATTCATCCTCATCTTCATGCCAGTGTCGGTGGGAAGAAGCTGCCCCCGGCTTCAGCGTCACATGACTGACGCCAAAATCGGCGAGGCCCAGAGCAGGCCCCAAGCGGCGGACCCATCGGCCGCGGACCGCCGCTGCATGAGGCGCAGGGTAGCCCGTCGCATTGGTCTGCGCGATAGCAGTGAGATCGAACCGGGGCATGACCTGTCCTCCTCTTGCTGGTCAAGCGGCAAGGCTTTCGCTAACGCAGCGGCATGAGCATGACCAGCACCAATGCCGACGCGGTGGCCTTGACCGAGCGTCTGATCGCCTGCCCATCCGTAACCCCCGCGACCGGCGATGTGTTCGCGGCACTGGAAGAGATGCTGCGGCCGCTGGGGTTCACCATCGACCGCTTCACCGTGGGCGAAGCGCCCGACGGACCGGTCGAAAACCTGCTGGCATGGCGGACCACCGGGCCGGGACCGCACTTCGCCTTTGCCGGCCATCTGGACGTGGTGCCGCCGGGCCCTGGCTGGACCAGCGACCCCTTCACGCCGCAGGTGCGGGGCGAGTTGCTCTATGGACGGGGCGCGGTGGACATGAAGGGCGCGATCGCAGCCTTCGTCGCGGCGCTGCGCGGCCTGCCCGACGATCTGCCCGGTACGATCAGCCTCATCATCACGGGGGATGAGGAAGGCCCGGCGGTTTACGGCACGCTGGCGCTGATGGAGCGGATGGCCGCGCGGGAATTGCGGCCTGACATGTGCCTCGTGGGCGAGCCGACCTCCACCGCCCGGCTGGGCGACGTAGTGAAGATCGGGCGGCGCGGATCGGTCAATATGTGGATTCGCGTGGCGGGCACGCAGGGGCATGTCGCCTATCCCCATCTCGCCGACAATCCGATCCCGAAGCTGGTCCGCATCCTGTCCGCCATAGAGGCGGAGGTGCTGGACGAAGGGACCGACTGGTTCCAGCCCAGCAATATCGAGATCACCGATCTGGAAGTCGGCAATGCCGCGCATAATGTGATCCCCGGCGCGGCAACAGCTCGCATCTCCATCCGCTTCAACGACCGGCACAGCGGCGCGTCCCTGATCGATCGGATCAGGACACTCGCCGCGGCCGAGGGCGGCACGGTGGAAGCGAAGATCAGCGGCGAGCCCTTCCTGACGCAGCCGGGGGCATTGTCGGAGCTGGTGACGGATGCCATCCGCGAAGTGACCGGGCTGGATGCGGAGCTTTCGACGACCGGGGGCACCTCCGATGCGCGCTTTCTTTCGCGTCTGTGCCCGGTGGTGGAATTCGGCCTCAATAACGCCACGATGCACAAGCTGGACGAGGCCGTCAGCGTGACGGATCTTCAGGATCTAGCGACCATCTATGGATTGATCGTCCGACGGGCGCTGGCGGGGTAACGGAGCGCAGTCAACCTATGTCGCGCTGGTCCAGCGAAGGCTGCGGCGCGTAACGGCCGATATAGGCCAGCTCCCGCATTGGCGGGTCGAAATGATAGCCTTGGAACAGAGTGCAGCCGATAACGCGCAGCATGTCCATCTGCGCCTGATTTTCGACCCCCTCGACCACCACTTCAAGGCCAAGTCCCTGGAGCAGACCGACAATGGCGGTGCATATCGTCCGCGCCTCCGCCGATATGGCGATGTCGCGCACCAGGCTGCGGTCGATCTTGATCCGGTCTACCGGCAAGTCCTTGAGCCGCGACAGGTTGGAATAGCCGGTGCCGAAACCGTCGATCGCCACGCGCACGCCCTCGCGGCGCAGCGCGCCTAGCTGGTCGAGCAGGCGCGCTTCCATATCCATCGCCAGCGATTCGCTGATCTCCAGTTCCAGCATGACGGGCGGCGTGGCATGTGTCGCCATGGCATGTCGCAGGCGCAGGAAGAAATCGGCCTGCTCCAGTTCGCGGCTGGAGATGTTGATCGCGATGCGGTGCGCGATGCCCGCCCGCGCCCAGCGCGCTGCGGTTTCGCAGACCCGGTCCATCACCCAGTCGCCCAGCGCGACGATAACCCCACTTTCCTCCGCGATCGGCACAAATAGTCCGGGCATGACGAGATCGCGCTCGGGATGGGCCCAGCGGACCAGTGCCTCGGCCGCGACCGCCCGGCCGCTCAGGCTTTCGATCTGCGGCTGAAATTCCAGCAGGAACTCCTCCCGCTCCAACGCGCGGAGCAGGTCGCGCTCCAGTTCGGCCCGGTCCGCCGCCTTCAGCGCCAGTTCGGCGGTGAACATCTCGGTCCGCCCGCGCCCTTCATCCTTTGCATGATACATGGCGATGTCGGCCGCGCGCAGCAGGCCCGGCAGGGTATCGGCATGATCGGGGCAGCAGGCGATGCCGATGGAAGCGCCCAGATCGACATGCTGGCTGCCAAGGTCGAACCGCTCGCCCAGCGCGAACTGAACCGAGCGCGCGACCTTGGCCGCCGCGTCGCGGCCGGGGAGGCTAGGGAAGAACAGGGTGAATTCATCGCCCGCCAGACGACCGATCACCGCATCGCCGACACCCGCGCCGACCTGCGCCATCACCACTTCGCGCAGCCGCCCCGCGACGCGCGCCAGCAACTGGTCGCCCGCGGCATGGCCCAGCGTGTCATTCACATTCTTGAAGCCATCGAGATCAATGAAGAACAGCGCGGCGGTGCCCGCGTCCCGCCGCTCGATCAGCAGGCGCTCCACCTGCCGGCAAAAGCTGGTGCGGTTGGCAAGGCCCGTCACCTGATCGAACAGCGCCAGCGCCTGCACATGGTCGAGATTGGTGCGGACCTGGCTGAACAGACTTTCCATCGCCACTGAAAGGTCGGGCAGTTCCTTGGTCGCTTCAGGCGGCACGGGCGATTGCAGATCGCCATGCGCGGCGGCGAGCAGGCGGTCGGTCGCGCGGTCGAGCGCGGCGGCTATGGTCGCGACGGTGCGACGCGCTGAAGCCCAGCTCAACGTGCCGCACAATATGGCGATGATGAGCGAACGACCGATGTCGGCGATCTGCCGATCCTGCCCCGGTCCCAGCAGCAACGAAAGAATGAAAACCACCGCGCCCGCGGCACAAGCAAAGGCGGTGGCGCGACTCGTCATTGTAACGCCCTGCATATGCCTCCTTATCTTGCTGTGCCGGAATGACCGGATGGATCATCAGGATATGAAGGACAGTGGTTAAGAAATGGTCTGCGCCAACGCAGAAAAAGCGTTATCGCGACCGACGCAGGATCACATAAAGCGCACCATCGCCGCCATGGCGCGGATGGGCGGCGCGGACGCTGGCAATGCGGTCGGCATAGCTGCCGGTTTCAAGCCAATGGCCAATCTCCCCCCGGATCGCGCCGCGCCGCGAGTGGCTGTCAAAAGCCGCGCTTTTCGGTGGTTTTCCCGTAATGACAAGCAAGATTCGCGCCCCCTGCGCCAGCCCCAGCGCGATCGCCTGGCCCAGCCGGACATGGGCCGAAGACAGCGTATGGCCATGCAGGTCGATGGTCATGTCAGGGACCAGATTGCCGCCGCGGATTCGGCGTTCCCAGCCTGAATCCAGAATGGCTGCGGGGGAGCGTGCCGGTGGCGCGACGAATGGACGCGCTGACGATGGCGTTAACCTTTTTGGCTCGACCGGCTTTATCGGAACAACCGCTGGCGCCGGCATTCGGGCAGCCGCGCGGATTGGCTTTACCGAGCGGGTCAACGCCGCCCAGAGCGCCTGCTCTTCAGGAGAAAGCGAACGCCGCGGCATGGTGGGAAATCATCGACCACTCAGCCGGGCATAGGAACCGATCGGCAACAGGACCAGCGCGCTGCCCCGCGCCGACATGCCGCCCGCAACGCTGCGCGCCTTCGCGCCCGCGCCCCAGAAGCTGTCGAATCGGTTCGCGCCCTTGATCGCGCCGCCCGTGTCCTGCGCGATCCAGATGCCATTGGGTTCCGCCCGGTCGAGCGAAAGCAGCACCGGCGCGCCCAGCGGCACATATTTGGGATCGGCCGCCACGGTCGCTTCGGGCGTCACCGCAACGCCCAGTGCGCCGACCGGCCCAGCACCGGTGAGTTCGCGGAAGAAAACAAAGCTCTTATTCTCATCCATGATCGCCGCGCCTTCGGCCGGATGCGCGCGTAGATATTGCATGATGTCCTGCATGGAACCGGCCTGGATCAGGCCACGATCCTTCATCAGCTTGCCGATGCCGGTATAATCGCGCCCGTTCTGCCCGTCATAGCCGATCCGCATGACCCCGCCATCGGGCAACAGCAAACGTCCGCTGCCCTGTACCTGGAGGAAGAAGAATTCGACCGGATCGGCCGCCCAGGCCAGTTCCAGCCCGCGCCCGGACAGCGATCCATCCACAATCTGCGAGCGTTCGTCATAGGGGATGAACTTCGTACCGCTGACCTTGCCGCGAATGGACTTGCCCTTGAGGCTTTCGCTGAACTGGCCGAGATCGACGTCGATCAGATCATTGGGGCGGCGGTAGATTGGCACCTGATAACCCGGCTGACGCGTGCGCGATCCCGATATTTCCGGTTCATAATAGCCGGTGACGAAGGCTGCGCCCTCCCCTACCTGCACCGCTTCGAAATAGCGGGAGAAGAATTCCGAGGCGCTCGCTTCGGGCCAGCTCGATGCGGCGGCGCAGGCATTGTTCCAGTCCGATCCGCGGGTCAGGCCGCTCTGATCCGTGCGGCGCATCAACGTCGGGCAGGACAGGCGGAATGCCTGCAGGGCCGCGCGGGAGCGTTCGCCCGAGGGAATGAGGCTTGCGATGTCCGGACCACGCGTCACGCCGGCCGCGGCGGCGGTGCCCTGCTGATCGGCGGGTTGCACCGACGGCGGCGTGGCCGGCAGCGTCGGACGCGGCGTCGAGGGCACGGGTTTGGTCGCCGTTTCACCAGCGGAAGATGGCGGACCGCTCTCCGGCGCCGGACGGCTCGGCGATGGCCCACCGGCGGAAGGCGGGATCAGGCCGCCCGCGCACGCAGACAGCATCAGCGCTGCGGTCAGCGCCCCCCCCGACTGGCGCAAGCTCATGCAGCCTCGTCGGTTTCGCTGAGCTTCCAGTTTGGGTCCGCGCTACGGATATCGCGGGTGAAGGTCCAGATGTCGTTGGTGCCGACCGCGTCGGTCAGCGACCCGGCGACGACATTGCCGTCCTTGTCACGGGTGACGGCGGCGATATCCGCCTCGAAACGCAGGGCCACTTCGGCGATGCCGCCCTGGATCGAGGCTTCGACGATCTGCGCCTTTTCGATACGGACGAGGCGGTTATCGAGAACATGCCCCTCCGCCTCGCGCGCGGTGATTGCTTCCTGGAAGGAGGCGAACACGTCGCTGTCGCACAACCATGCCAATTCATCCCGGTCGCCGCGCCAAAAGGCTTCGAGCACCATCTTATACGCGCTCTTCGCACCGTCCACGAACTGCGGCACGTCGAAATTGCGGTCGGCGGAAATCAGGGCGCGCACGCCATTTTCCGCTCCCGGTGCGAGCAAGCCGTCGGACAGGCGCACCGAATCGCCGCCCATATCCGGCACGGGCCGGGGTTGCAGGACCGTCACCTTGGCGCGCTCTTCCGCCGGGCGAAGGGCAGGCTCCTGCTCATGCCCCGTGCGCTTTCCCAGCACGGAATAAAGCCGCAACGCCAGAAAACCGGCGATCAGGGCGAGGATGACGATTACATACACGGGGGCAAATACCCTTTTTGGCAATAATGGTTCCTGCCTACATAGGCATGTTTCGCTTCAACTTCAAATGCCGGGGACGCTCGCATCGGCCAAGCGCCGCCATTGCCCTGCCCCGCGGCCCCTGCTAAGCGCGCGGGTCAATCATTCAAATGGGGCGCGCAGCGCGTCCGGCATTCATCATCAGCGGGGACAGGACATGGCCGAAGACGCCGACATCATCGACAACAACCAGCCCAACGGCGCGGACAACGGGCCGCAGATCGCGCTCATCAGCCAATATGCCAAGGATCTGTCTTTCGAAAATCCGAACGCGCCCGCCGTCTATCAATGGCCCGACCAGCCGCAGATCGATGTGCAGTTCAACATCGGTGCCGACAAGGTGGGCGACGAGGTGGTCGAAGTGTCACTCAAGATCGAAGTGAAGGCCGTCGCGCCGCAGGGCACCGCCTTCGCCGTCGAGCTGCTCTATGCCGGACTGTTCGGGATGCGGAACGTGCCGGAGGATCAGGCCCAGCCTTTCCTGCTGGCTGAAGCGCCACGTCTGCTCTTCCCCTTCGCGCGCCGCGTGCTGGCCGACGCGATCCGCGACGGCGGCTTCCCGCCGCTGCTGCTCGATCCCATCGATTTCGGCGGGCTTTACCTGCAACAGGCGCAGGCCATGGCGCAGACCGCCGGCGAGCCGGCGGGCCACGCCTGAGCGGCGCGGCCTTGATCTTCCTCCCCGCTCGCCCGACACCAACACGGAACGAGCGGGGATCAGGGTAAAGCCATGGGCCTTTTAAGAGCCACCTCCACCATCGGCGGACTGACGCTGGTGAGCCGCGTGCTGGGCATGGTGCGCGACATGCTGGTGGCGCGTTTCCTGGGCGCGGGGCTGGCGTCCGACGCCTTCCTGATCGCATGGCGGCTGCCCAATCTTTTTCGCGCGCTCTTTGCGGAAGGGGCTTTTTCCGCCGTCTTCGTGCCGATGTTCAACCGGACCATGGCGGAACATGACCGCGACGATCCGGGCAGCGGCAAGGCGGCGGCGGTCGCCTTTGCCGGGCAGGTGCTGTCCGTGCTGTTCCCGGTGCTGCTTGTCTTCACCGTCCTGATGATGGTGCTGGCCGGGCCGGTCGTCTGGGCGATGACGGGCGGCTTCCCCGATGGCGGGCCGGAAAAGTTCCAGCTGGCCGTGCGGTTGACGCAGATCACCTTTCCCTATCTGGCGCTCATCAGCATCGTGTCGCTGCTGGGCGGAATCCTCAATTCACTCGACCGTTTCTGGGTGAACGCGGCGGCGCCGGTGTTGCTGAATATCTGCATGATCGTCGCGATCCTGTTCTTCCACGGCGACACCGCCGTCGAGACGGCCTATACCCAGGCCATCGCCGTCACTGTATCAGGCGTGATGCAGTTGGCGTGGCTGATGATTTCCTGCCGGCAAGCGGGCGTCGTGCTGAAACTGGGCCTGCCGCGCCTGTCGCCGCAGGTGAAGCGGCTGCTGGCGCTGATCGGTCCCGCCGCGCTGGGTGCGGGGGCGGTGCAGTTCAACCTGCTCATTTCCACCAGCCTCGCCGCGCGCTTCCTGCCGCAAGGTGCGGTCAGCTATCTTTATTATGCGGACCGGCTCAATCAGTTGCCACTGGGGCTGATCGGCATTGGCGTGGGGACTGCGATCCTCCCGGCGCTCTCTCGTCAGATCGGGTCGGGCAATGAAGATGCGGCCATCCATACCCAGAACCGGGCGATGGAACTGTCGCTGTTCCTCGCTCTGCCCGCCGCCGTCGCGCTCTGCATATCGGCGACGCCGCTGATCCGGGGGCTGCTCCAGCATGGGGCCTTCACCCCTGCCGACACCATCGGCGCGGCGGGAGCATTGGCGGCGTTTGCCGTGGGCGTTCCGGCCTATGTCCTCATCAAGGTGCTGACGCCCGGCTTCTATGCGCGGCAGGATACGAAGACGCCGGTGCGCGTCGCGGTCTTTTCCATGCTGTTCAACCTCGTCGGCAATCTGACGTTGATCTGGCCCTTTGGCCATGTGGGCGTGGCGATCTCCACCGCGATTGCGGCCTGGGTCAATGTCATCGCGCTCTATTGGCTGCTGCACCGGCGCGACCAGTTGCGGATGGACGCGCGCTTTCGGGCGAAGGCCGTGCGGATCATCGCGGCGAGCACGCTGATGGGCGTGGCGCTATGGTTCATGAACCCGCTTTTCGACCCCTATATGGCGAAGGGCCTGATGGAGCGCATCGTCGCGCTTGGCCTGTTGTGCGGCATCGGCGGTCTGGTCTATGGGGCGGCGTCCCTGATCTTCAGGGCCTACACCCTATCCGAACTGCGCGCGGCCCTGCGCCGTCCGCCCAAAGCGAGCTAAAATATCATGCGCGTCCTTTCCGGCATCCAGCCCACCGGCAATCTGCACCTTGGCAACTACCTCGGCGCGATCCGCAACTGGGTGCGGATGCAGGATGAGATGGACCGCGAAAGCCAGTGCTTCTTCTTCCTCGCCGACATGCATTCGATCACCATCCATGAAGGCCGCGAGCAGCGCATCCGCAATGTCCGCGACATGGCCGCCGCGCTGGTGGCGGCGGGGATCGACCCGGATCGCTCGGTCCTCTTCAATCAGGCGCGGGTGCCCGCCCATGCGGAGCTGTGCTGGTTGCTCAATGGCACCGCCCGCATCGGCTGGCTCAATCGCATGACCCAGTTCAAGGACAAGGCAGGCAAGGACCGCGAGGGCGCTTCGGTCGGCCTGTTCGTCTATCCGGTGCTGCAGGCCGCCGACATCCTCGTCTACAACGCGACCCATGTGCCGGTGGGTGAGGACCAGAAGCAGCATCTGGAACTGTCGCGCGACATCGCGGCCAAGTTCAACACCGATTTCGGCGTAGAGCTGTTCACCCTGCCCGATCCGATCATCCCCAGGGAATCGGCGCGCATCATGTCCCTGCGCGATGGCACGGCGAAGATGTCCAAATCCGATCCCAGCGACATGAGCCGCATCAACCTGACCGATGACGACGACGCTATCATGCAGAAGGTGAAGAAGGCCAAGACCGACCCCGAACCGCTGCCGGAAACGGCGGAGGGACTGGCTGGGCGGCCGGAGGCGAACAATCTGGTCGGCATCTATGCGACGCTTTCGAACCGGACGGCGGATTCGGTATGCGCGGAATTCGCGGGCAAGGGATTCGGCGCGTTCAAGCCAGCGCTGGGCGAATTGCTGGTCGAAACGCTGCGCCCGATTCGGGAACGCTTCCTGGAGTTGCGAACCAACGATGCGGCGCTGGACGCCATCCTTGAAAAAGGCGCGGCCAGGGCTTCGGCGGCGGCGGAACCGATGCTGCGCGCGGCATATGACGCCATGGGATTGATGCGGTAAAGATCTGGCGGGCGACATCACGCTGCCATTTCGCAAGCCATGACGGAACAAAGCCGCCGGCGGCGTCTTGGCAATGACAGAGCATGGTTTTGCGCCCGTTCGACCCGCTCGCGCGTTCAAACGATGTTCAGTTGCGTTTTGCTATGGCAGGGCGCAAGACTATTGGCAGGCCATGACGGCCTGATACAGGACGCAGGAAAATGATCCGTTTCAAGAAGATCGGCATGATTGCGGCGCCAGCGCTGGCGCTTGTGGCGCTTTCGGGTTGCGCTACATCGTTCAAGGCGGATGTCGCCCGTTTTCAGCAGCTCCCCGCCCCCGCCGGGCAAAGCTTCACCATCGTCGCCGACGATCCTCGCCTCGCGGGCGGACTGGAATTTGGCCATTATGCCGATCTGGTCGGCCAGCGCCTCAGCCAGACCGGCTATGTGCAGGCCAGCGATCCGGCGCGCGCGGACCTGATCGTCCGGGTCGCCTATGATGTCGATAATGGCCGTGAGCGGGTGCGTTCGACCGGCTTTGCGCCCGATCCCTTCTATGGCGGATGGGGCTGGCGCGGGCGCTGGACACGGCCATGGGGCTATGGCTTCTACGATCCCTGGCTGTTCGGCCCCGGTGGCGGCGGCTATAGCGACGTGACGAGCTATACCGTCTATACCAGCGATCTCATCATGAAGATCGACCGCGCGGCCGATAATCGCCGCCTGTTCGAAGGGAAGGCCAGCGCGCAGTCACTCTCGAACAAACTCACCTATCTGGTGCCGAACCTGATCGACGCGATGTTCACCGGCTTCCCCGGCCAGAGCGGCGAGAATGTGAAGATCACCCTGCCGCCCGAAAAGAAGGGCTGAAGGCAGTCATATAAGGGCGGCTCCCAGCCAAGGCCCGTTTGGCCCGGCGATCGCTTGATCGCCGGGTTTTCTTTTGGCCCCATCCTCTTTCAGGGCGTCAGGCGATACCGCATGCCCATCGCCTGCGCGAGCTGGCGAAGCCGCTTTTCGACCGCCTCGCCCAGCAGGTCCCGATCCTCGTCGCGCAGCATCAGCTCCAGCACGTCGCCCTCCCGATCCAGTCGGGACGCAGCCAAAGGCCCTTCCATGCCGCCCGACAGCCGCTGTCCCAGACGGATTGCAAGGCCCCACAGCGTGGCGCGTTTGAGCATATCGGGCGAAGCCAGGCGATCCAGTCCGCCCGGAGCCTGAGCCCCCCCGCCGAAATTGCTGTAAAGCGCCTGCGCCAGCATGGCCCGTTCGGGCGCGGTGATGCCCACCCAATTGCTGTGCATGGCGATTTCCACGCCCCGTTCCGCCCGGAAATCCGGATTGGCTCGCCAGCCGACATCGGCCAGCAGGCAAGCGGCGCGGCGAATCCGGCGCGCGGCGGCATCATCGTCACGGAATAGCGGCGCGATCCAGCGTTCGATCATGTCGCCATGACCGCGAAAGCGCGCCTGCGCCTCACCTTCCGCTTCCGCCGAGACCAGCAGCGGATCATGCGCGCGCAACTGGGCGGGCAGATCCTCGAACAGCAATCCTTCACGCAGGCCATAGGCCGATACGACCAGCCTGCCCGCTTTCAACTGGCGCACGACGACCGACAGCAACGCCGCCGCATTCGGCAGGGTCGGCACGCGCGATCCGGTGATCGCCGGAATGTCCTTCAGCCGCGACTTGCCGACATGGGATATGATGCGGGTCAGCTGCTCGGCCCGTTCCGCCGGCATTTCATATTGATGGACCACCGGCAAAGGGAATTGCGTCGTCTGCATGTCGAACCGCGCCAGGGCGCGCCATGATCCTCCCACCATGTAAAAGGGCAGGCCCGGCTCGGGTCGCCAGCCCGCCTTGTCCAGCATCTTCGCCAGCAGCCGCTCCAACACCTTTGGCCCTTTGGCGCGAATCTGCGGCAGGCGCAGCACGCCCAGCGGCAGCGACACGGTCTGATGCACCGCCCCGTCACGCACCCGCGCCAGTTCCAGGCTGCCGCCGCCCAGATCGCCGACAATGCCGTCCGCGTCGGGGATGCCCGACAGCACGCCATGGGCCGCGCCGATCGCTTCCTGCGCGCCGGACAGCAATTCCACGTCCAGGCCCAGCGCCTGCGTGCGGGCGATGAACTCCGGGCCGTTGGTCGCATCGCGCACCGCCGCCGTCGCCACGCAGCGAATATCGGCCACCCGCATTTCACGGCACAGATGGGCAAAGCGCGCCACCGCCCGCAGCCCACGTTCCATGGCTTCCGATTCGATCCGCCCGGTCTTGCCCAGTGACGCGCCCAGCCCCGCCATCACCTTTTCGTTGAACAAGGTGAAGGGGATACGGCGCGGCCCGTCATAGACGACCAGACGCACGCTGTTGGACCCAATATCGATGATGGCCGTCCGCGCGGTGGCGGCCTGGGGAGAGGTCGCCATGGTCTGGGCGACCTCCCTCACGCGGCTCAGCATGGAATTCATGCGCGTCAGCCCGCACGCGCGCGCAGGCGCAGCGTCGGTACTGCTCCGCTGTCCAGCGACGCGCCGCGTCCGGACAGCGACGGATTGGTCATGAAATAGCGGTGCAGGTTGAACGGGCGGTCGCCCGGTTCGACCCGCTGATAATGGCCGTCGCTCGCCAATTCCCAGCTTTGTTCCGTGTCGATCAGATTGGCGACCATCACCTGGTCGAGTATCTGGTCATGCACGGTCGGATTCTCGATCGGTGCAAGGAACTCCACGCGCCGGTCGAAATTGCGCGGCATCCAGTCCGCCGAGCTGATGAACAGCTTCGCGCCATTATTGGGCAGCGCCTTGCCGTTGCCGAACACCGTGATGCGGCTATGCTCCAGAAAGCGGCCCACCACCGACTTGACGCGGATATTCTCCGACATGCCCGGAACGCCGGGGCGTAGGCAGCATATGCCCCGCACGATCAGGTCGATCTCGACCCCCGCATTGCTGGCGGCGTAGAGTTTTTCGATGATCGCCGGGTCGACCAGCGAGTTCATCTTGGCCCAGATCGTGCCGGGCCGCCCGGCGCGCACATGGCCGATTTCCGCCTCGATCAGCTCGCACAGGCGATTGCGAAGGTCGCGCGGCGACATGACCAGCTTTTCCAGCGCCTGCGGCTCCACATAGCCGGTAATGTAGTTGAACAGCGCGGCGGCGTCGCGCCCATAGGCCGGATCGGCGGTGAAAAAGCTCAAATCCGTGTAGATGCGCGCCGTCACGGGATGATAATTGCCTGTGCCGAAATGGCAGTAGGTGCGGAACTGCTCGCCCTCGCGCCGAACCACCATCGACACCTTGGCGTGGGTCTTCCAGTCGATGAAGCCATAGACCACCTGCACGCCCGCGCGTTCCAGCGCGTCGGCCCACATCAGGTTCTGCTCCTCGTCGAAACGCGCCTTCAGCTCGACCACCGCCGTCACCGACTTGCCCGCCTCCGCCGCATCGATCAGCGCGCGGATGATCGCGGACTGCTTGCCCGCACGATAAAGCGTCTGCTTGATCGCCACGACATCGGGGTCGGAGGCCGCTTGTTTCAGGAACGAAACGACCACATCGAACGCTTCATAGGGGTGATGGACCAGAATATCCTTCGCCCGAATCGCCGCAAAGCAATCCCCGCCATATTCTCTGATTCGCTCTGGGAATCGCGGCGCATAAGGCTCGAACTTCAGGTCCGGCCGATCCTCATCCACAATGTTCGACAGGTCGCCGATCCCGACGAACCCCTCAACCTCGGCGACGATCGCCTCATGCCCCTGGAGCATGTCCTGCAACATCTCTTCCACGGGTTCGGGGATGCGCTCCTCGATCTCCATGCGGATCACGCGGCCCCGACGGCGGCGCTTGATGGCGCTGCGGAAATAGCGGACCAGATCCTCCGCCTCTTCCTCGATCTCGATGTCGCTATCGCGGATGATGCGAAACACGCCGCTGTTGCGGACACGGTATCCGGGGAAGAGGTCTGCCGAAAAGCGACGGATCACCGCTTCGAGCGCCATGAAGCGCGCCGACTCTCCCGGCATGCGAACGAAGCGGGCGAGCGAGGAAGGGATCATCACCAGTTCGCGGATCGGCTGCTTATCCGACAGGCGTTCCAGATCGAACACGATCGACAGCCCCTGATTGGGAATGAAGGGAAAGGGATGCGCCGGGTCCAGCGCCTGCGGCGTCAGGATCGGGAAGATCTGCGTCAGGAAATGCTCGCGCAGCCATGCCTGCGCCAGCGGGTCGATCTCGCTGGAGGGGCCGATCACTTCTATCCCGACCTGGGCCAGCTCCCCATGCAGCGCGCCCCACACTTTCTGCTGCGCCGCCATCAGCCGCACCGTTTCATCGGTAATCGCCGCCAGTTGCTGCGCCGGGGTCAGCCCGTCGGCGGAACGCATGTCCACATCCTGCAACTGCTGACCCTTCAGCCCCGCGACCCGCACGCTGAAAAACTCATCCAGATTCGCACCCGAAATCGACAGAAAACGCAGCCGCTCCAGCAGGGGATGCGCCCGGTTCATCGCTTCTTCCAGCACCCGCTGATTAAAGCCCAGCCAGCTCAGCTCCCGGTTGAAATAGCGTTCGCCCGGCACTGTCAGGCTGGCGGAGGGATCAGCTTCGGCCACAAATGTCTCGCATGGGATCAGTGGGAAGGGTCGGATGGAAGTATAGGCAGAAAACCGGCTCCTTGCAGAGCCTCTTTCGCCATTGCGACGGAAATCTTACGCCCGGATGACAATGACGCCTCGTTCAACAGCCGCGCCACCCCCGCAATTCCCGCATAGCTGCGCTCCACCCTCCGCAGCAGCCAGTCGGGCAGATCTGCGGCATAGCTGGCCCCCACCGTCGCCAGCCCACGTTCGATCAAGGCGCGTGCCAGCGCTTCATCCGGCTCCGCGATGGCGACATGCGGTGCGGCGGCAAGACGGGACCGCAGGTCCGGCAGCGCCACCGTCCATTGCGCGGGGGATGCCTGACCGATCATCAGCAAGGGCCTTCGCTGCGTTTGCGCCTCGTTCCATGCGTGGAACAGCTTATGCTCGTCCTGTCCCTGCGCGTCGTCGATCAACGTACCGCCGCTCATGCGGGCGAACTGCTGCCCGAGTATCGAGCGGCCTGACAAAGGCGGCCCGGTCAGCACGCTAACCGACAGGGGCCAGTCGCGCCAGCTTTCCAGGTGACGAACCGCAATGCGATTGGCGTCGCTGACCAGGAAATCCTCGCCCGTCCCCTGGCCCACCCAATCGAATGGCAGGCTGATCTGACTCATGGGGCGTTGGCGGTTCCGGCAGGCGCCGCTGCACGGCGGATACGAATCGTCGTGCCGGAAACCGCCGCCGTATAACCCCGCGCCTGCAGGGCCGCGCGCAATGCGTCAACGCCCCCGACGAAGTTCACCTGCATCACCGAAGTTCCGCCCAGGGCCAGACTGCTGGTGGACGCGGACCGCACGCCGGCGATGGTACGCATCAACGATTCGCCCTGCGCCACCGATCCCACGTCGGGCGTGTCGAATTGCACCGCAAAGGTGGTCATGCCGCTCTCCACAGGGACATCCAGCGCCTCGATCGGCAAGTCCGCGGCATTTTCAATGGCCAGCGCTTCAAGATCGACCGGCTCCTCAATGATGAGCGAGGGGTCGGGCCGCAAGCGGCCGTCATTCAGCGCCGTGGTATAAAGCGCGTCGATCCGCCGCGCCGCTTCGTCCATCATCTTCGGGATCGCGCTGTCGTTGGAGGCGCGCAAAGAGAAGCTGCCGATCAGGCTGTCATCCGGGCCATAGCGCGCGGTGAAGGTGCCCAGCACCGGCCCGCCCGGCCATTGCCGTTCCAGCCGCGCAATGGGGATCACCACATCCGCCGCGCCATATTGATCCAGCAGCACACGCCACCACAAGCGCCCGCGCCGCCCGATCTGCCCGGCGTTAAGCAGGATGGGGTCCGCCACCGATCCGGCGACGCGCACATAGTCGATGGCGCTTTCCCCCGTGCGGTAGCGTGCCCATGCTTCCTGCCAGGGGTTGATCCGCTCATAGGACACGGCCGATCCGCCGTCCCACAACACCGGAATCACCAACAGAGGCGGCGATCGCATCACATGGCCACTGACCCCCAGCAATTGCCCGGTCCGCGCGCGGTCGAACAAAATGCCCAGAGTCGCGACATAGCGTGTCGGACCGATCTGCTCATATTCGATCTCGATACCGGAAATCATGCCTTCAAGCTGCGAATCGGGCAGCGCCGGCGCGCCCGCACCTCCATGGGTGCGCGCCCAGAGCATCTTCCACGCTTGCCGCTCCGCCAGCCGCCAGCCCGCCTTGCGGGCGCTGTCGGCGTCCTTGGCGACGACATCCACTTTGACGTCGCGCACTTCGAAATCGCCGCCGCTGGCAATGGGCGGGACGCCGCGTTCGCCCTCCATCTGCGCGAAAAGCACCGCTGCGGCGAGGCCGAGCGCGATGGCGCCCACAATCTGGGTCGGGCGCGACAGGAGCGAAAGCAGACGCTGCGGCGATAACGTCAAACGACGAAGGGCAATGTTGAGGCTCACGCGCGCCCTTTTGGCGAGATTTGCCCGATATGCCAAGCGGCAACCCATTTCCCGTTCCGTTTTCCCGCGCTTTGTTCTAGTCGCGCGGATATGAGCGACAACGAATCCTATAGCTACGCCAAGGCTGGCGTCGACATCGCGGCTGGCAATGCGCTGGTCCGCGCCATCGCCCCGTTGGCCAAGTCCACCCGTCGGCCCGGCGCCAATGCGGAACTGGGCGGCTTCGGCGGCTTCTTCGACCTCAAAGCGGCAGGCTATGACGACCCCTTGCTGGTCGCGGCCAATGATGGCGTCGGCACCAAGCTGAAGCTCGCCATCGACTATGACCGCCATGACGGCGTCGGCATCGACCTGGTCGCCATGTGTGCCAACGACTTGATCGTACAGGGCGCGGAGCCGCTGTTCTTCCTGGATTACTATGCGACAGGCAAGCTGGAGAGCGGCATCGCCGAGCGCGTAATCGCGGGCATCGCGGAAGGCTGCCGCCAGGCAGGCTGCGCGCTGATCGGCGGAGAGACGGCGGAGATGCCAGGCATGTATGCCGATGGCGACTATGATCTCGCCGGATTCTGCGTCGGCGCGGTGGAACGCACCCAAGCGCTCACCGGCAACAAAGTGAAAGCGGGCGATGTGCTGCTGGGCCTCGCTTCGTCGGGCGTGCATTCGAACGGCTATTCGCTGGTCCGGCGCCTCGCCGCCGACAAGGGCTGGAAGCTGAACCGCCCTGCTCTGTTCGACAACGAGGTTCTGCTGATCGACGCGCTGATGGCGCCAACGCGCATCTATGTGAAGCCACTCCTGCCGCTGGTTCGCGAAGGCAGGATCAACGCCCTCGCCCACATCACCGGCGGCGGCCTGCTGGAGAACATCCCCCGCGTGCTGCCCATAGGCACACACGCAGTCGTCGATGCCGACGCGTGGGAACAACCGCGCCTGATGGCCTTCCTCCAGGCGCAGGGCCATATCGAGCCGGGCGAAATGGCGCGCACCTTCAACTGCGGCGTCGGCATGGTGCTGGCCGTGGATGAAGGCGAAGCCGCCGCCGTCATCGCCGCGCTGGAAGGCGCAGGCGAAACGGTCTTCCGCATCGGCGTGATCGAAGCGGGCGACAAGGGCTGCACGGTCAAGGGTTCGGTGGAAACATGGAGCGCCAAGGCCGATTGGAAAGCCACGCATCTAGGATAGCCCCCCGCTCGTGTCGAGCGAAGTCCAGACACGACAGCGCGAACGGTTCTCGACTTCGCCCGAACCGAACGGAGTTTGGTAGATGACCAAGGCAAAAGTCGCAGTCCTCATTTCCGGTCGCGGCTCCAATATGGCGGCGCTGCTTTATGCGGCGAAGAACCCGACATGCCCCTATGAGATCGCGCTGGTCGCCTCCAACAACCCGGACGCGCCCGGTCTGGCGCTGGCGGCGGCCGAAGGCGTTCCTACCTTCGCCCACAGCCACAAGGGGATGAAGCGCGCCGAGTTCGACAGCCTCATCGACCTTGAACTCCGCAAAGCCGGGGCCGAATATGTCGCACTGGCAGGCTATATGCGCCTGCTCTCACCCGAATTCGTGGCACGCTGGGAAGGCCGGATGCTGAACGTCCACCCCAGCCTGCTACCCAGATATAAGGGCCTCGACACGCACCAGCGCGCCATAGACGCTGGCGATAGCCACGGCGGCTGCTCAATCCATATCGTCACCGCCGATCTCGACGATGGCCCGGTGCTGGCCCAGATCGAAGTTGCGATCCTGCCCGGCGACACGGCGGACAGCCTCGCCGCCCGCACCCTCTTCGCCGAGCATCAGCTTTATCCTCATGTCCTCGCTGACTTCGTGACACGCGAACGCTCGCCCGACTGGCTGCTCGATCAGGTCCGCCAGCGCGCCCTCGCCCTGCCCCAATCGGACGAAGGGCTGTCGCATGGAATGTCCAGCTTCGGTATCGAGAAGGGCAAGAAATTCGCCTATTTCACGCAGGATCATCATGGCATCGGCATCATTGCACTCTTGGTCAAGACCAGTGCGCCGGAAGAACAGGCGATGCTGATCGACAGCGATCCCGACCTCTATTACCGCCCCGCCTATCTAGGGCCGGCGGGTTGGATCGGCATCCGCCTCGACCTTGGTCAGGTGGACTGGGATCTGGTGGAAGATCGTCTTCAGAGAAGCTGGCGCACCGTCGCGCCAAGGAAGCTCACCGCCTTGCTGGACGCCGCCGATCAGTTCTGAACCCCTTTGCGCCGGGCCGGTTGGTCCCCCATATGGAGCGCCATGACCGACATCTCTTCCCAGGCCGCCATCGAGATCACCAACCTCACCAAGGTCTATACGGGCGGCAAGCGCGCGCTGGATGATATCTCCCTCACCATCCCGCGCGGGCAGATATATGGCTTGTTGGGGCCAAATGGCGCGGGCAAATCGACCACGATCAACATCCTGGCGGGGCTCGTCAACAAGACCAGCGGAAGCGCAAGCATCTGGGGCTTCGACATCGACCAGAACCCCCGCAACGCCAAGAACAGCATCGGTATCGTGCCCCAGGAGATCGTTTTCGATCCCTTCTTCACGCCCTTTGAGACGCTGGAAAATCAGGCGGGCTATTATGGCGTGCCCAAGGACCGCCGCCGCTCGATGGAGCTGTTGCGCGCCGTTCATCTGGACGACAAGGCGAACGCCTATGCCCGCACTTTGTCGGGCGGCATGAAACGTCGCCTACTGGTGGCGAAGGCCATGGTCCATTCCCCGCCCATCCTCGTGCTGGACGAACCCACGGCAGGCGTGGACGTGCAATTGCGCCAGCAGCTTTGGACCTATGTGCGCGAACTCAACGCGCAAGGCGTGACCATCGTCCTTACCACGCACTATCTGGAAGAAGCCGAAGAACTATGCGACCGCATCGGCATCATCAACCATGGCCGCCTCATCACTGACAAGCCGACCCGCGAACTTATCGCCATGGCGCAGGAAAAAGTGGTGCAGGTGACGGTGGATCGCGACATCGCCATCGCGCCCGACGCGCCCTGTTTCGAGAAGGTCGAACTGTCGGGCGACCGCACCCTGACGATCACCTATATGAAAGATCGCGCCAATGCCGGACAGGTGCTTTCCGCCGTGCAGGCGAGCGGCCTTGCCATCGTGGATGTGGTAACGCGCGATCCCGATCTGGAGGATGTGTTCCTCAACCTGACGACGGCGGCGTGACTATCTGAAACGCCCCTTCGTCCTGCGCTTGTCGAAGGACTGTTCTTCCCTTCATAAGGCAGGACTTGAAACAATACCCGCCGAACGGCCAGAAAAGTCAGAGAGCAGATGCCCACAACCACCCATGACGTCGTCATTATAGGCTCCGGCGCTGCAGGGCTCACCGCCGCGATCAACCTAGCGCAGGACCGCAAGGTCGTGGTGTTGGCCAAGGGAGCTCTCGACGGCGGCTCCACCAACTGGGCGCAAGGCGGCATCGCGGCGGTGCTCGACGCAGGCGACAGTTTCGACGCGCATGTTGAAGACACGATGATAGCGGGCGCGGGTCTCAACAATCGCGAGACGGTCGAATTCGTCGTGTCCGAAGCGCCCGTCGCGATCGAGCGGCTCGCGAAGCTCGGCGTTCCCTTCAACGGCGGGGAGGAATTTGGTGAACGCTGGCACCTGACGCGAGAGGGCGGGCACAGTCACCGCCGCATCGTCCATGTCGACGACGCGACGGGACATGCCGTGCAGGTGGCGCTGCTCAAGGCTGCCCGCGCCAACCCGAACATCACCCTGATCGAGGATTTGATCGCCATCGACCTCATCACCTCTCGCCATGGCGAGAAATATTCGGGCGACGGCCATGTCTGGGGCGTTTACGCCCTCAACAAGAAAACCGGCCATGTCGACGCCCTGCTGGGAAAGGCGACCATCCTCGCTACCGGCGGCGCGGGCCGTACCTATCTGTTCTCCACCGCTCCACGCGGCGCGACAGGCGATGGCATCGCCATGGCTTGGCGCGCGGGCTGCCGTGTATCCAACATGGAGATGAATCAGTTTCATCCGACCTGCCTCTACAATCTGGAGGTCAAGAACTTCCTCATCACCGAAGCCGTGCGTGGCGAGGGCGGACATCTCAAGCTCCCGCCCGGCATCCCTGGCGGCGGCGAGCGGTTTATGCCCCGCTTCGATCCGCGCGCCGAACTTGCGCCGCGCGATATTGTCGCCCGCGCCATCGACCATGAAATCAAGCGGCTCGGCCTCGACTATGTCCATCTCGACATCAGTCACAAGCCGCCGGAATTCGTGAAGCATCACTTCCCGACCATCCATGCGCGACTGCTGGACCTCGATATCGACATTACGAAGGAGCCGATCCCCGTCGTTCCGGCCCAGCATTATACCTGCGGCGGCGTCATCATAGATCTGGACGGTCGCACCGATCTGCCCGGTCTCTATGCCGCAGGCGAAGTCACCGAAAGCGGGCTGCATGGCGCCAATCGCCTTGCCTCGAACTCGCTGCTCGAATGTTTCGTTTTTGGCGAAGCGGCAGCGAAGCATATCCGCACTCATTGGGATGATTTTCCATCCCCGCCTTCCATCCGCCCATGGGACGAAAGCCGCGTCACCAATGGCGACGAGGAAGTCATCGTCCAGCACAACTGGAAGGAAATCCGTCGGTTCATGTGGGATTATGTCGGCATCGTCCGGACAACGAAACGGCTGGAACGCGCCCAGCACCGCGTCACCCTGCTCGCGCAGGAGGTGGACGAATATTATGGCAATTTTCGCGTGACGCCCGACCTCATCGAACTACGCAACCTGCTGGAAGTCGCGCGGCTCGTCGTCCGCTCCGCGCTGCATCGCAAGGAAAGCCGGGGTCTGCATTATACGCTCGATTATCCCGACATGCTGCCGCAGGCCGTCGATACCGTGCTGACGCCGTAAGAAAACCGGCGGCGATACTCACGCAGCTTCCCTGGCCTAGACCAAGCCCAGGTCAGCGCGTCAGAAAATTGCGAAGCGTGGTCTGAAAGCGTGCCGGCTGATCCGCCATCACCAAATGACCGCTCGGCCCGATCGGCACCAGCCGCGCATCCTTCTTAAGCGCATAAGCAGCGCGAAAGCGCGCACTGATTTCCCTGGCCTGCTCCCCGTCGCTACCCACGGCATAGACCACCTCCAGCGGTTTAGCCAAACGCGGCAATTGCGGACCAAGGTCGACATTGGCCAGATCGCGCAGCGCATTGGCGATGACATCCGGGTCGCTGCCCTTCGCACCGGGCGCCTGCGCCACGATCTGCGCCAGATAAGCCCGCCCAGCCTTGGTTCCCGTGAAATATTGTCCCAGTTGATCGGCAAGATAGCCCACGCCCCCGGCCGTCCCGCCGACCATCGCAGCCCCGGCGGGCAACATGTCGACCACCATGATCCGCCCGCTGATTCCCTTCAACCCCTGCATCATCGCCAGCGTGCCGCCCATGCTGTGCCCCACCACTGCAGGCCGGACCAGCCCACAGGTTCGCACATAACGCGCGATCTCGTCCGCCAGCGGCTGAAGCAGCGGCCCACTGGCGTTGGCATCCGCCGCCAGCCCGGCAAAGCCACGCACATGGATCAGATGCCAGCGAAAACCCGGCACCGCACTTACCAAGCCGTTCCAGATGTCCGGGCCGCTCGCCAGACCGGGTATCAACAGTACGTCGCGCCCGCTGCCGCGCACGGTGACGGCGATACGCCGCGACGCGAATGCGGCCGCCTTCGCCGGGCCACTCCATGCCGCCCATCCAGCCAGCAGCGCGCCGCTACCCAACAACCATGTTCGCCTGTCCATCATATGCCTTTTTCTATCGCGACGCCGACCTGAACCGCAACTGAGCGGCTGGATGAGACGGTTCCCATGTTCAGACTCCTTACATCGCGAATGTGGAATCATTCGTCGCATGAATCTTGCGGCCTATGGGAAAGAGAGTGCCTAAACGATGCTCTGGAGAGCGGGGACGTTCATGAATTCGAAGGATAAAGGGCCGGGTGGGCGGCCTGAAGGCGGTATCATTTCCGCGAAGCTGATTCTGTTAGTTGCGGCATTGTCTGCCTGTGTAAGCGCGCCACAGCCGCCCGCCGCGCAGGCCCGCGCCGCCAAGCCACAGCCCACCACGGCAACCTTTCCCATCAAACAGGTCGCCAATCCTCCGCGCCCTTATCAGGATGTCGATCAACGCGAAGCGCCTTCCCCCGCGCTCGTCAGCGTCATCCGCAATTTGGGGCAGAGCTTCAATGGCCATGTCGGCATCGCCGTCCGCCGCGTGGGGGCGGACTGGACCGTCGCCTTTAATGGTAATCAGCTCTTTCCACAGCAGAGCGTGTCGAAACTCTGGGTGTCAATGGCCTTTCTCGACGCGGTCGACCGGGGCAAGCTGCGTCTGTCCGACACCACCACGATCACGCGCAAGGACTTGACCCTTTTCCACCAGCCCAGCGCCGCCATGGTCGGCAACACCGGCTGGACGACCACTTACAGCAACCTCATGAACCGCGCGATGACGCAGAGTGACAATACCTGCAACGACGCGCTGCTGCGCGCGGTCGGTGGACCTGACGCAGTGCGCGGCTTCCTCGCCCGGCGGTTCATCAGCAATATTCGCTTCGGCCCGGGAGAGCGGCTGTTGCAATCGGCGACGGCAGGTCTCGACTGGCGGCAGGATTATTCGATCGGTCGTAATTTCTACGCCGCGCGCGCCAAGCTGCCCCCATCGGTCCGCAAGAAGGCGCTCGACAATTACCTAGCCAATCCACCGGATGGCGCGGCGCCTGCGTCCGTCGTGCAGGCACTGGCAAAGCTTAAACAAGGGGACATGCTGTCGCCCTCCTCCACCAGCGCGCTACTCTCCATCATGGGCGAGGCCAAGACAGGTCCGCAACGGATCAAGGGCGGTGTCCCGCCGGGCTGGCATTATCTGCACAAGACCGGGACGGGGCAGGATCTGGCGCCGCGTTCTACCGGCTACAACGATATCGGCATCATGACAGCGCCAGACGGCACCAGCTATGCCGTCGCCGTGATGATCGGCAGTACCACCGAGCCTATTCCCGTCCGCTGGCAGTTAATGCAGGCCGTGGCAAAAGCCGTCGCCGCCAATCACGAGAAGCGATGATGTCCGCCGAGCCCGCCCTTCGCACAGGTGGGTTCGGCCTTCTCAGAAGCGTCGCGATATACCAAGATAGACCTCACTATCGAGACTGTCGTGGTTCAGGCCGACATTGGTTCCGATATCGACCTGCATATTGCCTGACGGCTGCCACGCCAGCGACAGGCCCGACAATGCCTCCGTCGCATGACCAGTCGGATCATTGTCGCGCAGCATGGAAATCTCGAACATGGCCGACACCGTTTGGCTGAGATCGAAACCCACCCCCAGCACCCCGCCATAGGCCAGATGCCGTCCGTCCCGATCCTCATCGACCGCAGCGTCCATCTCGCCCATCGCTTCGAGCGACAGACCGCTTCCCAGATCGAAGGACAAAGGGAGCAACGCCCCCGCACCCCAATCGTCCGCGCCTATGGCCGATCCTCCGCTGGGCAACGTCACATAGGGCATGACCGCCGCCGAAAAACCCGAGCCATCCGGATTTCGCAGATTCTGCCGGATCGCCAGCGTCACGTCCCCGACGCCGCTATCCTTGCTCACGACGCCCGTGATGCGATCCTTTTCCCGCACATGGCCAAAGGCTGTCCAGCCGATCTGCGCTTCAGTGCTGCCGGTCACGCCCACCCGCACCAGCACCTCGCCCAGCTCCACGCTGTCGGTCCGGGTCGCAGCATCCTTCTCCCGCGCCCAGTCGCCTAGTCCCAGTTCCAGTTGCACGCGGCCCGGATTCATGGTGCAGGCCGGCGTCCCGATGCCCGGCCGGTCGGCGCAGAAATCCCGTTGTTCCGCCGCCTGCGCCTGCGCGCCAATTCCTGCGGCAGCCACCACCAGCAAGGCCGCCAATCCAACGCACGATCCGCTGAAACCCTTCATGCATCCCCCTTTTTGTGAAAGGCGTATATGGAAACAAAAGGGAAATAAACGGCATGATGGCTGGTTCCCCGCCGTCCGGCACTGGAGAGCGAAGGCATAACCCGCTATCTCCGCTCCATGTCTCAGAATCATCTCTATCTGGTGGACGGCAGCGGCTATATCTTCCGCGCCTATCACCAGCTTCCGCCGCTCACCAACCAACATGGCCAGCCGGTGGGCGCGGTCTATGGCTATACGACGATGCTCTGGAAGCTGGCGACGGAGCTGGGCAATACGGACGGCCCCACGCATCTGGCCGTGGTGCTGGACAAGGGCAGCCACACTTTCCGCAACGACATGTATGACCAGTATAAGGCGAACCGCCCGCCTGCGCCGGAAGATCTGGTTCCCCAGTTCCCAATGATCCGCGATGCGACCCGCGCCTTCTCCCTCCCCTGCATCGAAGAAGCGGGTTTCGAAGCCGACGATATCATCGCAACATATACAAAGGCCGCCATCGCGCAGGGCTGGAAAGTCACCATCGTCAGTTCCGACAAGGATTTGATGCAGCTCATCCAGCCCGACGTCGACATGTATGACACCATGAAGAACGAAAGGCGCGGCGCGGACTATGTGATGGGCAAGTTCGGCGTCCAGCCCGAGCAGCTGGGCGATGTCCTTGCGCTGATGGGTGACAGCGTCGACAATGTTCCGGGCGTGCCGGGCATCGGTCCCAAGACGGCGGCGAAGCTCATCACCGAATATGGCTCACTTGAAGCCGCGCTCAAAGCCGCGCCGTCGATGAAAAAATCGAAGATGCAGGAAAACCTCATCGCCCATGCCGATATGGCGCGCCTATCGCGCAAGCTGGTGGCGCTGCACGACAGCATGGACCTGCCGGAACCGCTGGAGGATCTGACGCTCAAGGGTATCCCGCCTGAACCCTTGCAGGCATTCCTGTCCCACCACGGCTTCAAATCGCTGCTGGCCCGCCTTGGTGCGCCCGCTGCAGCGGTGGCGGTCGCGGCCACCTCTGCTGCCATCAGCGAAAGCACGCCACCGCTCGCTCCTCAAGCGGAGGAAGAACCGCCCATTGACCGTAGCCTCTACGAAACCGTGGTGACGGAAGAAGCACTCGAACGCTGGATCGCTGAAGCCCATGCGGAAGGCGTTGTGGCGGTCGACACCGAAACCGACATGCTCGACTGCGTGTCCTGCGCTCTGGTGGGCGTGAGCCTCGCCATCGGCCCCAGCAAAGCCTGCTACATCCCGGTCGGCCACGGCGGGAAGGACATGTTCGCCGAACGTCCCGAACAGTTGCCGCTCGCCCTTGTCCTTGCCAAGATCAAGCCTCTGCTGGAGGACGATAGCGTCCTTAAGGTCGGCCAGAACCTCAAATATGACATCACGATCCTGCGCCGCCACGGCATTGAGATCGCGCCCTATGACGACACCATCGTCATGAGCTTTGACCTCGACGCAGGGCAGAGCCTCGCCGGGCATGGCATGGACGAGGCAGCCAAGACCCACCTCAACCACAGTTGCATCAGCTTCAAGGATGTGGCGGGAACAGGCAAGAAGCAGATCAGCTTCGCCGAAGTACCGCTCGACAGGGCAACCGAATATGCCGCAGAGGATGCAGATGTCACGCTGCGCCTGTGGAAACTGTTCAAGGCGCGCATCGCGAACGAAGGCGCGACCCGCATCTACGAACTGGTCGACCGCCCGCTCGTTTCGGTCATCGCGAAGATGGAGCATGAAGGGATCAAGGTGGACCGCGAGGCGCTGTCCCGCCTGTCCGCCGAGTTCACCGCTGGCATCGCGGCGCTGGAAACGGAAATCCACGCGCTCGCGGGCCAGCCCTTCGCCATCGGTTCGACGCAGCAGCTGGGGGCGATCCTGTTCGACAAGCTGGGCTATAAGGGTGGGCGCAAGGGCAAGTCCGGCGCCTATTCCACCGACGTCAACATTCTCGAACAATTGAAGGCCCAGGGCGCGGAGATCGCGGGCAAGGTGCTCGACTGGCGTCAGCTCTCCAAGCTAAAATCCACCTATACCGATGCGCTGCAAGCCCAGATCAACAAGGATTCAGCCCGCGTCCACACCAGCTATTCGCTCTCGGGCGCGCAGACGGGCCGTCTGTCGTCCACCGATCCGAACCTGCAAAATATCCCCATTCGCACCGAAGTCGGCCGCCAGATACGCCATGCCTTCGTCGCGGAACCGGGCAATGTCATCCTCGCGGCGGACTATAGCCAGATCGAACTGCGCCTCGCCGCGCACATGGCGGATGTGCCCGCGCTCAAACAGGCCTTCGCAGATGGCGAGGACATCCACGCCGCCACGGCGGAACAGCTTTTCGGGGAGGTCAACCGCGATACCCGCGCCCGCGCCAAAACGATCAACTTCGCGATCCTGTACGGCATTTCCCGCTGGGGCCTGGCCGCACGGCTGGAGATCACGGCGGACGAGGCGCAGGACATGATCTCCCGCTATTATGAGCGCTTCCCCGGCATCAGCATCTACATCAACGAGACAATCGAGAAGGCACGCGAGCGCGGCTACACCGAAACCCTCTTCGGCCGGAAGACATGGTTCCCTCGCATCCGGGCATCCATCCAGCATGAACGGCAGGGCGCGGAGCGGGCCGCAATCAACGCCCCGATCCAGGGCACCAGCGCCGACATCATCAAACGCGCCATGGCCCGCATGGGCCCGGCGCTGGCCGCCGAGGGACTGGATCAGGTAAGGATGCTGCTACAGGTCCATGACGAACTGGTGTTTGAATTGCCGCAAAGCGATGTGGAGCGCGCCAGCCCCGTCATCCGCCGCGTCATGGAAGGCGCAGCCGAACCTCTGGTGAAGCTCTCCGTCCCGCTGGGCGTCGAAATCGGCCACGGCCCCAGTTGGGGCGCAGCGCACTAAGCGGCGGCCAGTCACTGGCATGACGAAGCACGCCGCAAAAAGAAAAGGCCGGTCATCACGACCGGCCTTTCCTCAATCGAACAGCTCTTCCAGAAAGCTCTTCTTTCGCTTTTTCTGATAATATCGCCCATCGTCCCGATAGTCGCGGTCGGGCCGGTAGCTGGGCTGGCTCACCGGGGCGGCTGGCATGGCTTCCCGCGCCGACCGCTCGATGATCTTATCCAGTTCGCCCCGGTCCAGCCAAACGCCTCGGCATTGCGGACAATAGTCGACTTCCACCCCCTGCCGGTCCGTCATCGCCAATCCGACATGACAGACCGGGCAGAGCATGGCCGATACGGCCTGTGCGTCACGCATCCGCTTATTCCCGCTCGCCGGTCAGATTGAGCAGCATCTGGAACAGGTTGACGAAGTTCAGATAGAGCGACAGTGCACCCATCACCTGCATCTTTTCCGCCATTTCATGGCCGGCATAGGTGAAATATTCCGACTTGATGCGCTGTGTGTCCCAGGCGGTCAGGCCGGTGAAAATCACCACGCCCAGGATCGAAACCACCATCGCCATCGCCGAAGAACCGATGAACAGGTTGATGAGGCTGGCGACGATGATGCCGATCAGGCCCATGATGAGGAACGATCCCATTTTCGTGAGGTCGCGCTGCGTCGTATAACCCCACAGCGCCATGGCGAGAAACATCACCGACGCGGAGAAAAAGGCCTGGGCGATGCTCCCGCCTGTAAAGATCAGGAAAATGCTGGCCAGCGATACGCCCATCACCGCCGAAAAGGCGTAGAAGGCCATGCGTGCACCCGCAGTCGTCATTTTCTCGATGCGGAAGCTGAAAAAGAACACAAAGGCCAGCGGCGCGAAGATCGCCACCCATTTGAGCGGCGTGCCAAAAATAGCGGCGGCCAATGCGGGTGTGTTGCCGACAAATGCAGCCACGAGGCCGGTGATAACCAGACCAATGCCCATATTGCGAAAAACGCCCAGCATATGCGCGCGCAAGCCGGCATCGACCTGCACCGTCTGGCTGGCATCATAGCCCGGCATGCGAACGGGATTATTCACGGCGTTAAAACTCCATCCTTCCAAAACACACAGGATCGAGCGGCCCAGCGCGGTCTTCGGTGGAATGAAGGGGGCAACAATCCCCCGAACCTGCACCGAGCACACTCGATGCGGTCCGACATCACGGCTGGAATTGTCCAACCGCCAGAGGGGCCCGGCCCGCAACGGCAATATCGGAAGTCAAACGGCCCAGCGCAAGGGATCGGTGCATCAGCAATACTTTGTTACAATCGACAGTGCGGCCCCATGCGGTTCATTAAAAAAAACTGGCCGTCATTTTCCTTCAGGCGAGGATGAAGAGGATGCAACATTGTGCCCACATCCTGCGCGACATTCAGGCGAAACGCGCCTGCGTATAAGACCCCCCGGAGCAATCTTCCGCCAACGGCCACCGCCGCCATCCCTTCTCCCCGTTGACGCCCGGCGCTTCTGGCCGCATGGCTCCTCGCCATGTCCGAAGACCAGCATATCGCCGCACCGCTGCGCCTGTTCAACAGCGTCACCCGTTCGACCGAGTCCTTCGCGCCGATCGAACAGGGCCATGTACGCGTCTATAGCTGTGGTCCGACCGTCTATAATTACGCCCATCTCGGCAATCTGCGCGCCTATGTTTTCACCGACACGCTGCGCCGCACTCTGTTATGGAAAGGGCTGGCCGTCACCCACATCATCAATATCACCGATGTCGGCCACCTCACCTCCGACGCCGACGCGGGCGACGACAAGATGGAGGCTGCCGCCCGTGCCCAGGCCAAGAGCATCTGGGACATAGCGGCGCACTATACAGACGCCTTCAAATCCAATGTTGCCGCGCTCAATATCATCGCGCCGAGCGAATGGACTGTCGCGACCGATTATGTCCCGCAGATGATCGCGTTCGCAGAAAAAATCGCGCCGCATCATTGCTACGAACTGGAAACCGGCCTTTATTTCGACAGCGGCACCGTGCCCGACTATGGCGCGCTGGCGGGCGGTCGCGATGACGCCGCTCATGCCCGCATCGATCCGGTCGCGGGCAAGCGCAACGCATCCGACTTCGCCATCTGGCGCAAGTCTCCGCCAGGCGAGCAGCGGCAGATGGAATGGGATTCCCCCTGGGGCAAGGGCGCACCCGGCTGGCACCTTGAATGTTCGGTGATGAGCCAGGCGCGGCTTGGCCACCCCTTCGACATCCATACCGGCGGCATCGACCATCGCGAAATCCACCATCCCAATGAAATCGCTCAGAACCAGGCGTTCCACGCAGCGTGCTGCGGCGAACCGGACGCGGCGACGGCGGGCTTCACGGGCGCGCGCTGGTGGATGCACAACAACTTTCTCGTCGACCGCCAAGGCAAGATGAGCAAGTCGAAGGGCGGCTTTACCACGCTCTTCTCCCTGATCGACGCCGGCATACACCCGCTCGCCTATCGCCTGCTCTGCCTCGGCGCGCATTACCGCAGCGAACTGGAGTTCAGCGCGGAAGGGGTGGGCGCAGCTCTCACGCGCTTGAAACGGCTCGTCATGGGCGTGGAGGCCCTGAAAGCCAGGGCCGAAGGCGTGACATGGCAATCGCCGCGCCTCGACTTCCTGCGCGCCAACCTTCACCCCAAGTTGGCGCCATTGCTCGAACAATTCGACGCCGCGATCAGCGACGACCTGATGACGCCACGCGCGCTCCCGCTGCTGGAGGAAGCCATTGCGCTCAAGAAAGTGCCCGTCGATGAAAAGCTCTGCCTGATCGCAGCCTTCGATTTCGCGCTCGGCCTCAATCTGCTCACGCTCAACCGCGCCGATCTACGCCTCCAGTCGAAGGACGCGCAAATCACGCCGGAGGAGATCGAAGCCGAACTCGATCGCCGCCAGAGCGCCCGCGCCAGCAAGGATTTCGCCCTGTCCGACGAAATTCGCGATGCGCTCGCCGCACGCGGGGTGGAGGTGATGGATGGTGATCCCCTGCGGTGGGATTGGCGCCTCTCTCTATAAACATTATTTATCAAATATTTACTTGATTCGATATGCGACGAGCCGTTTCCGTCCACCGTCGATCCGACTGGACAGAAATGAGCAAAAGTATAACTTTCTCTGCATGTTCCAACAGTGGTTGACGATCATGGCCGCCTTGAGCGGTGCGGCGATAACGCCTGCCGTTGCCGCGCCCCAGTCTGCGGCCGAGGGTACGCCCACACAGGCGTTCATGTTCGAAACCGGCACGACCCTGCTCGCCAAATGCCGAAACAAGGCGCCGGAATATGCACTCGCCTGCACCGCCTATATCGTCGGGGCAGTGGACGGCATCAAGAAAGATGTGTTCCTGGGCCGCGCCCGCCCTAATTGCTGGCCCGCCCAAATGAAGGGGGAAGACGTGCGCCGCGTCGTCGTCGCCTATCTGGAACGCTATCCCGACCAGCGAAAAGCCCCTGCCTCCGTGCTCGTCAGCGTGGCGCTCAACGAACGCTATTCTTGCGATAAATGACGTCGATCAGCCTGATCGAAGCAATCCATTAGCGCTACTCCACCTAAAACCGCTATAAACTTGCCTTGATCGCTGCTTCATCGTAGGTGCGGCGCCTATTTTCATATGTTCAAGGAGACTCGTTGTGGCGGCGAAGTGGACGCCGGAAAGCTGGCGCAGCCAAGAGGGCATCCAGATGCCCGAATATCGGGACGCGGCGGCGCTGGCTGCTGTGGAGACCCAACTTGGCCAGTTTCCCCCGCTCGTCTTTGCCGGCGAAGCGCGCAGCCTGAAGGCGGAGCTTGCCAAGGTCACGACGGGCGAAGCGTTCCTGCTGCAGGGCGGCGACTGCGCGGAAAGCTTCGCGGAGTTCCATCCGGACAATATCCGCGACACCTTCCGCGTGCTGCTCCAGATGGCGGTGGTGCTGACCTTCGCGTCGAAATTGCCGATCGTGAAGGTCGGACGCATGGCGGGTCAGTTCGCCAAGCCGCGCTCGGCCGGGACGGAAACCATCGGCGGGGTCGAACTGCCCAGCTATCGCGGCGACAACGTCAACGATATCGCCTTCACGCCCGAAGCGCGCGAGCCAGATCCGCAGCGCATGGTCCGCGCCTATAACCAGTCGGCGGCAACACTCAACCTGCTGCGCGCCTTCTCAACCGGCGGTTATGCCAGCCTCGACCGTGTCCATGGCTGGATGCTGGATTTCATGGGCCGCAGCCCGCTCGCCGCGAAGTTCGATGCGGTGGCCGACCGGATCGGCGAAGCGCTCGACTTCATGCGTGCCTGCGGCCTGTCGCCCGAAACCGTGCCGCAGCTTGGCGGGACCAGCTTCTACACCAGCCATGAAGCCTTGCTTCTTCCTTTCGAGCAGGCGCTGACCCGGCAGGATTCGCTGACCGGCGATTGGTATGACACGTCCGCGCATATGCTCTGGATTGGCGACCGCACGCGGTTCGAAGGCTCAGCGCATGTCGAATATCTGCGCGGGATCGGCAACCCCATCGGCATGAAATGCGGCCCCAGCCTGGAGCCGGATGCGCTCATCCGCCTGCTCGACATTCTCAATCCGTCGCGCGAAGCCGGGCGTATCACACTGATCACCCGCTATGGTCATGACAAGATTGAGGCGGGCCTACCCAAGCTCGTTCGCGCGGTCCTGCGCGAAGGGCATCCGGTCGTCTGGTCCTGCGACCCGATGCACGGCAACGTCATCAAGGCGGCCAATGGCTACAAGACCCGCCCCTTCGACCGCATTCTCGCAGAAGTGCGCGGCTTTTTCGCCGTGCACCGGGCGGAAGGTAGCTTCGGTGGCGGCATCCATTGCGAGATGACGGGCCAGAACGTGACGGAATGCACAGGCGGCGCGGTGGCGATCACGGACGAAGGCCTGGCCGACCGTTACCACACCCATTGCGATCCGCGCCTAAACGCGGCGCAGAGCCTGGAACTCGCCTTCCTCCTCGCCGAAATGCTGAACGAGGAACTGAAAGAACGCCGCGCCGCTGCATAGGTGCGCTCGGTCTAAGAAATGGCCTTCGCCTTTTAAGGGCGGAGGCCATTTTAGTTAGGCGACAATGTCAGCTTTGGGTGGATTGCGGGCTATCCGCTCTCTTCAACTCCGGTCGTCTGAATAGCCCCTGAGCCTTTCGAAGGAGCGTATCGAAGGTTTGATGTCACGCAACACCCTTCGATATGGGGTTTATGTTTCGGCACGTCCGTCATTGATCAAAGCCATCCCTCAACCCTCCAAAACCGGATGCCTCAACCGCAATTCATCCGCCAACGATTCCACCGCTTCGATCTCACCGAAGCTGCCGGTCGGACTCAGCGCCCAATTACAATGCGGATGTGTTGCGCGCGCATAGAACTTCACGCTACCGATCCGCTGCCGCCAGCGATGCTTGGCCCCACCCCGCTCCCGCACAAGCCGCGCGATCATCAGGTCGATCATCTGATCAGCCGTCATCCTGCACGTCCGTCTTGCCAGACCAGCAGCCCGGCTCGTCCAGATAGGCTTCCAGCTCACGCCAGTGCCTGTCCCAACCCGGGCCGCGACGATTGGCGGGCACCTGCGCTTCAACCATGCGTCGGGCACGGCGCACCGGATTGTCCTCCGGCTCCCGAAGACGATGCAGAATCGTCTTCACTTTCGGATCCTGCTCGCCGTTCATCACACCTTCCTTTGACGCCTGCGCGCTATAGCATCGCACCGGCAAGGGAAACTGCTTTTGCCCGCTAATTCTCCACAATGGCGTGACATATGCGAGGCTAAGCGCCGACGCTCCTACTCGGCCGCCATCGCAAAGTCTGCGCGCGGCAGGTCATTGGCCAGGGCTTCGGCCAGCGCGCTCACCAGCGCCTGCATCCGCGACAGTCCCGGCCCCGGCTGCTCCAGCGCGATGTCGAGATAGAAAGCCCGGTCTATTTCCACTTGCAGCGCATGGATCGCATGAGCCGGTTTGCCATGCCGCTCGATCATATGATCCCCGGCATAGGGATGGTTCTGCGCCGCCAGGAAGCCATGCCCCGCCGCCACATCTCCGGCCAAAGTCGTCAAACGGGCGGCCGCCGTTTGTCCGAACCGGTCACCCAACACCAGCGATGGCGACATCTGTCCTGCGGCAGCCGGTGGCAGCGGCGGCATGGAATGCAGATCGATCAGGATGGCATGGCCGTGCGCGTCCCGCGCCGCTTTCAGCAGGCGGTCAAGTACCGCATGATAAGGCCGGTGGACCGTGTCGATCCGCCGCGCCACCTCCGCCCAGGGAAGCGGCCCGCGCCACAGCTCCGCCGCGCCGGTCAAACGCCGTGGGATCAGCCCCAATCCTCCGCGCAGCTTCTGGCTGGTCCGCAACGCCATCTCGCGCGGCAGACCCGTCACCATGCCGGGGTCGACTTCCCGTTCATGCCGATTGAGGTCGATCATTGCACGAGGCGCCCGCGCCACCACTACGCTATAGCCCCTTTCGATCAACGGCAGCGCCAGTAGGTCGGCCCAACGATCCTCCAGCCGCCGCAGCACCTCAGGCCCGACCCGCGCTCGCGCCAGCAAATCGGAATCATAGCTCCGTCCGGCATGCGGAATGGACAGAACGATCGGATGTGCCGGCACGTCCGATCCGTAACGGTCGAAAGCGGGGTTGTTTTCCACCGGGCGCGGCGGCAGGAAATGATCCACAGGGTTCCTCTCGGCGTCGGGCGCCAAAAATGGTTAGCTCGCTGGATAATATTTACGACTTGTCGCATATATGTCCGCTTCATGCCACCCCGGCGGGCGGAGTGGCTTTGCGATTGCGAACCAAGGAAAAGTTGGGATCATGGTCCGAATTCTGCTGGCAGAAGATGATGACAGCATGCGTGCCTATCTTGCGCGCGCACTGGAAAAATCGGGCTATGAAGTCGTCGTCGTCGCCAATGGCGCAGAGGCGGTGCCGCATATTGACAGCGACCGCTTCGACCTGTTGCTGACGGACATCGTCATGCCGGAAATGGATGGCATCGAACTGGCCCAGCATGCCGCATCGGTCGCGCCGGACATGCGTATCATGTTCATCACCGGCTTTGCTGCCGTCACCCTGCGCGCGGGGCAAGCGGTGCCGCAGGCAAAGGTCTTGTCCAAACCATTCCACCTGCGTGATCTGGTACTGGAAGTGGAACGCATGTTCGGCACGGAAAGCCTGACCGGCCTCAACTAAGGGTCTCAGTCGGGCACGACTTCCTGCATGTCGGGCGTCGGATCGAGCGGAACCCCCGCCATCGCCGCATCGAACCTTTCCCGATCGAGCCCTTTTTCCCAAGCCGACACGATAATGGTGGCAACGGCATTGCCGATGAAGTTGGTAAGGCTCCGGCATTCGCTCATGAACCGATCGACACCCAGGATCAGCGCCATGCCCGCGACCGGCACAGATGGCACGATGGACAGGGTAGCCGCCAAGGTAATGAAACCCGCCCCCGTCACGCCCGCCGCACCCTTGCTGGAGAGCATCGCGACCAACAGCAGCAGGACCTGCTCTTGAAGGCTTAGATGCGTGTCCGTCGCCTGCGCGATAAACAGCGCGGCCAGCGTCATGTAAATGTTCGTCCCATCAAGGTTGAAGCTGTATCCCGTGGGCACGACCAGCCCGACCACGGATTTGCGGCATCCGGCCCGCTCCATCTTCTCGATCAGGCTGGGCAGCGCAGCTTCGGATGAGGATGTGCCCAACACCAGCAGCAGTTCCGCCTTCAGATAGCGGATCAAATGCAGGATGTTGAAACCGGCCAACCAGGCCGCCGCGCCCAGCACCACAAGCACGAACAGCAGAGAGGTCAGATAAAAGGTCGCGACCAACCCAGCGAGATTGGCGAGCGTCCCCATGCCATATTGGCCGATGGTGAAGGCGATGGCGCCAAAGGCACCAATCGGCGCCGCCTTCATGAGCAACGCGACCAGACGGAAAATCGCATGGCTCGCCGAGTCCAGCACGCGCAACAAGGGCGCGGCCTTGTCCCCGATCATCGTCAGGGCAATCCCGAACAGGATCGCCACGAACAGCACCTGCAATATGTCCCCGTCCGCAACGGCCGACACCAGCGTCGACGGTATGATGTTGATCAGAAAGCCGGTCAGGGTCTGGTCGTGGGCTTGATGGGCATAATCCGCGACTTTGCCGCTATCGAGCGTCGCGGGATCGATATGCAGCCCCGCCCCCGGCTGGACGATATTGCCGACGATCAGCCCCAGGATCAGTGCCAGCGTGGAGAAAAATAGAAAATAGCCGAAGGCCTTGGCCGCTACGCGACCGATCGCGCCCAGTTCCCTCATTCCGGCGATGCCGGTCACGATGGTCAGGAAGATCACCGGTGCAATGATCATCTTCACAAGCTTGATGAATGCGTCGCCCAAAGGCTTGAGCGCGATTCCCGTGGAGGGCCATATATAGCCCACCAGCACGCCCAGAGCGATTGCCGCAAGAACCTGGATATAGAGCTGCCGATAGAAAGGCAGCCGCGGTGTCGCCTGTATGGGGGACGATGAAGATGACAGCATGATTGTGAGCGTTCCGCGTTATGGCCGCAAACATATGAGCCGCGCTCGCGCTGTCCAGATGTTTGATGCCCAGGACGCAAATTCCCGCTTGCGCCACTCGCCAGCCGCCGCTATTGGCGCAACTCCCGTGGGCGTGTAGCTCAGTGGTAGAGCACTGTGTTGACATCGCAGGGGTCGCAAGTTCAATCCTTGCCACGCCCACCATCGAAAACCCCGTCAAATCAATGGTTTGGCGGGGTTTTTGTTTGCCCGGAGCGGACCGTGAGGTGAGCCCGTGCCCAGCGGTTTTTGGGCAAATCCTGGGCAAATCCGGGTCTCTTTTGGCAAATTCTGGGCATGCAAATGCCGGGCGATGGGTGCGAAATCCCGAGTCGCGTACACCGCTGAAACTATCTCGGACGGCAGGCGATGTGCCTCCGTCAGTCGCGAGCAGGGTCGTTCCCGCAGCCGCGCAGAAGCCGTCTAAGCGCTGCTCACCCATCACGGCATTTGTCGGCCGACACATCCCCGCATTGCCACGACCCCGGGCGCCCCCGTGACGGATGAGCCCCATCCTGTCGCACGGCACGCTGTTCCGGTTCAGCATGCGCCTGCACCAAGCCGGACGACAGCACTCACCAGATCTTCACGAAACCTGACGCGCCTCACGCTGAAGCATTCGGAGTGAAACTCCCGGCGCAAGCGCGCGATCAGATGCAAAAGGAAAATAAGATGCTCTCCATCCGCGCCCGTGGGAAGAACGGGATTTATTACATCCGAGGCATCGTGACGCTTGGCGACAAGCATATCGAGGTCAAGGAGTTCAGTTCAGGAACGAGCGACCGCGATGCTGCGTCGCACCTGATGGCCGAGCATGAGACCAAGTTGCGCCACCGGCTGATGTTCGGGCCCGCCGCCATCGTGGCGCAAGGCAAGATAGCCGACGCGTTTGAAAGCTACCTAACGAAGGCGAGGCCGCCTTGCGCGTCTGACGTCCTGCGCATCGGCAAGCTCAATGGCCTGATCGGAGACTTCAGCCTGCGCGAGCCCAAACAGGCATGGGAGCATTTCCGCCGTGCCTATCTGACCGGCCACGATCCGGCGGGTCAGGATCGGTATCGCGCCGTGTTCCAGGCCGCGATCAACGTCCATCACGAACTGCACGACCTTCCGCCGCTGCGCATCAAGGCGATCCCCTTCAACAATGAACGGGTGCGCTTCCTCAGCAAGGAGGACCGCGACCGGCTGATCGCGGCCTACTCACCGCACATACAGCCGATCATCACCCTGCTCGCCTTCCATGGCCCACGCATCCAGACTGCATTGCAGTTGCCGTGGGGTGTCGAGGGCGTTGATATGGAGCAAGGATCGATCCGGCTTAACCACAGCAAGAATGCCGTCATCCGATCCGTGCCGATGCATCCACGTGTCATGGACGTGCTGCGCCCGATCTGGGAGAAGCGGGGCCAGCCGACAACGGGGCATGTTTTCCTCAACCGGTTCGGTAAACCCTATCAGGACACCCGCTTGGCGAAGATTCCCGGCGGCAATCCGATCAAGAACCAGCACGCCACTGCGTGCAAGCGCGCGGGGATAGAGGATTTCACCGTCCATGACTGGCGCCACCACTGGGCATCGCACTGCGTCATGGCGGGCATCGACCTCATCACCATCATGAACATGGGCGGCTGGAAATCGCTGCGGATGGTCCAGCGCTATTCCAGCGTCAGCGTCGATCACATGCGCGAGTCCATCAACAGGCTAAGCTGAGGTGGGGTCGTCTGGACCAAGGCGAGATTTGGGGCACGCCGCGCGGTCTGCTCCATTTTCGCGCGAAATAATAACTCCAAACGATCAACGAAGCCACTGGAAATAGCACCATTTGATGCTATATTTCGTGCCTGAAAAGGAGCAGTTTTATGCGGACTACAGTCGCTCTCGATGATGAACTTGTCGCGAAGGCACAGGCTTTCACCGGCCTGACCGAAAAATCGTCACTCGTTCGCGAAGCGCTGAAAGCCCTCATAGAAAGGGAGAGCTCAGCGCGGCTTGTCCGCCTTGGTGGCACTGAGCCTCATGGTGAAGCCGCGCCACGCCGACGCCCCGATCCTGTATGATCTTGGTCGACACTTCGGTCTGGATTGATCATTTGCGTCACGATGATCCCGTCCTTTCCCAATCGCTCAGCAAACGGCAGGTTCTCTCCCATCCTTTCATCATCGGGGAGTTGGCACTGGGCAGCCTTCGGCAAAGAGACCTCATCCTCGAAGCGCTACGTGGATTGCCGTCAGTTATTGTCGCCCACGACGAGGAAGTTCATGCCTTTATAGACCTTCATAGGCTCTTCGGTATTGGCATCGGCTACATCGATGCACACCTGCTGGCAGCAACCCTTCTAACGCCTGACGTGCAATTCTGGACACGTGACAAGCGGTTGCGGGCCGCGGCCTTGCGTCTGGGCGTGGATGCGAATCTGGATCACTAGGCCGTGTGGACGAATTTGATCAAGCATAGGCCTGCGGCGAAGCTGACGATTGATCTGAAGTTTTCGGCGGTTTTCTCGCACCTGAGAGCGACGCGCTTGAAGCGTTTGAGGCGTCCGAAGCCTTGCTCGATACGGCCGCGCGCCTTGTAGAGCGTCCTGGCGAAGAAGGCGGGCTGGTTCCTTTCGTTGGCCTTGTGCGGGATGACGGGAGCGATGCCCCGCGCCCTTGCAGCAGCCCGGTTGGCTTTGCTGGAATAGCCCTTATCGGCGATGGCGGCGCGTGGGGATATGTCCGGCCCGATGTCGAGCAGGGTCTCTAAGTGGGTGCAGTCCGAGGCTTCGCCGCCGGTCAGGTCGAAGGCGATCAGGTCTCCGCAGCCGTCCGCTTTGCCGTGGATCTTGGTCGTGAACCCGCCGCGCGAGCGACCGAGCGCCTGGCCCGCTTGCCCCCTTTTGCACCCGCTGCCGACACATGCGCGCGCACGACCGTGGAATCGAACATCTGGATCAGGTGCGCTGACGGGCTCATCGCGGCCAGCGTATCGAAGAAGGCTTCGAACACCCCGGCCTTGCTCAACCGGTCGAACCGCTTCCACACCGTGTTCCAGTGGCCGTACTCCTTGGGAAGCGCCCGCCAGCGCACATTCTCCACCGTGAAGAAATGCAGCGCTTCCAGAAACTGCCGGTCGTCCGCCGCCTTGCGTCCCCGGCGCGGCAGGCACGCCCGGAACACCAGCAGCGCATTTTCCCAATCTTCCTCGCGCATCCGTGTCGACAACGCTTCCGACCTCCATGACAGTCGGAAGCGTATGAATCAGAACAGATTCATCTTGGGAATCGGAAAATCTCTTCAACCCCAAATTCGTCCACACGACCTAGCCTCGGCGGCTTAATCTCCGGCACCGGCCTGGGCGGAATCCAGTTGAGCCGCGCGGTGCCTTTTAGGCGCTGGCTGAACACCATATTCTTCAAACAGTCTGAAAATCTGGTATCAGCTGCAAAGCCAAACTGGCGGGCGATGAAATCGGCAAGCAAAGCATCCGGCGTGTGCTCTGGTAGACCGTTCAGGGCGTAATAATCTTCAATCTGCCGCCTCGCCGACCGCCAGATGGAAGGGCAAGAAGCCAGTGTGTGTCTGGTGAGGCTATCCTGCGGAGATTGGCACTCTTTATCTCCGCGCAAAATGCGGAGAATATGGCGACATACATAACCGCTGGCCCCAGTTGTGCTGGAAATGGGATCAGCTCGCCGCGGTCAAGGCACTGTCCCGATAGGCCTGCTCGCTAACCCGCATCGCCGACAAGCGTGGTACAGCGCTCGCCGGTAAGGGCCAATACTTGGCCTTGGACTGTAATTGCGGCCTCGGCCTCCGCCGCAAAAGCCGGTAGCCGGACGGTTTCGACGGCCTGTGCGAGGCTGCCCGTCAATTCGGCAATCGCCGCCTCCGCATCGCTTTGAGGCAGGCCGATCGTGCGCGCCAGCGTCATGAAATCTCGGCGCGTCAGCCGATCATCCTTGCCGTTGAGCTTGAGCGCCATGCGGTCGCCGGCAAGACCCGGGAATACCCGCGTCGTGACGGCATCATAAAGCGGAGCGAAACGAACCGAGGTAAATGCCTTGGCATCCGGTTCGGCGATTTTGAGCAGCGCGAGGTTTTTGAGGTGCATGTCGCCATCGGCAATCAGCCAGGCGAAGACCGCGCGGCGGAAGAGAATGTCGAGATCGGCCGCAGGGTCGGTCGACAGCGGCCGCAGTCCGCGCGCCATCCGTTCTATCGTCCCATCATATTTGGCCGAAGCGGGAAGATCCAGGATCGAACAGAAATCCTCAAGCGCGATCCGCCTTTGATCGCCCGGTCCCTGGCGGATGTCAAAGCGTTCCACGATGAGCGCTGGGGCCATGCCATCGGGCATCGCCATCAGGGCGACGTCAGGCACCGCAAAGCCGGCGGCTCGGCCAAACGCAAGGCAGAGCCATTCCACGATCGGCAGCATCTCGAAGCCAGCGGTGCCTGCCGGCTTGAGGATATGGGTGAATGGCAGATCGATGGCCGGGAGGAGTGCACCATCGGGCGCCAGATGCATGGGCGCCTTGATCTGGACACCCGACAGGCGCGGCGTTTCCGCGCGAGCGAATATTCGCGCGAGGTTCTGCTCGAAGCCCTCCTCGATCGCGCCGCGCGCCGGGCCATCATAACGGCCGGTGAAGCGGCCTGCGTCGATAAAGCCCTTCAGCCTCGTCGTGAGAATGTCCGCCGGCAGTGCCTCCAGCTCGTCGCGGGCCTCGACCACGGTGATGTTCGACATATATCGCCTGCCACGCTTCAAAGCCTCGCGCTCGTCGCGTTCATGAAGCACCTGGGCGAGCCAGCCTTCCGGTAAGAGAGATTCGACAAATGCCGGGAGTTTCCCGGGTGTTGTCTCCCGGACGAGCGCCGGTCCTGAACGCCGGGTCGGCTTCCAGCGCCACTCAAAGCCGTCATGAGTCAGGCGGCCGAGCGGCTCACCGTGCCAAGCGATCACCAGATCCAGCGCCGCCTTGTTGACGGGTGCTTTGGATACGCTCGGCTGCGCCAGGAGGAAGCGTTCAGCACCTTCGCCTTCGCGATACCAGCCATTTCCCCGCGCTAGCGCCCAGACTGCATCGGCGGCACTCTTGGGCGTACCATACTCTTCCACGAGGCGCGTGGCCATCTGCACGCGCATCTCGGCAGTAATGGCGCTGGCATGTTCGCTGCGCAGGCGAAAGGCTTCCAGAAAGCGCTGCCGGGGCGAGGATGCGTCGATGCGCAACTCGCCCAGATCGTCACCCACTACCGCTGACGCGGTCGAAGGATGCGGCGGCGCTTCGTTCTGGACGATCTCCAGGCTGCGCAGCCTCGTGCGTTGGTTGCGCCTGCCGCTGATAAAGAGCCGGCCGTCGGGTGTCGGCGCAAGCAGCACGGCGCTTGCCGACGACAGATAGGCATGGGGATAGAGATAATGAGCGATGCGGATCGCATGGTTCATTATGGCGGCGTCTGCATCGACATTTTGATCGACATATACGCCTCGCACGAGCTGGACGAACTCGCCGGCTTGCGCGCGCTGGTGCGCGCGCTTGGCATCGATCGTCTCGCCAACCAGATGAATCGTCATATGATTATCTCGCATGTCAGATGCGCGATAATCCCACTGTTGGAATTGATGGGCAAGAATTATCTCGCATCTCACATGCGCGACAATTCCAAAGCCCATCGTGGAGCGCTCAGATTGTCCGTCGTCAGAACATTTGGCACAACTCGCGGCGTAAATTAGCGGAGTGTGGGCCTCGTCCTGGGGATAATATTAAGCGGCGAGCTTGCGGTGCAGCAAGCGCCGATGTTCGATGGTCTTGCGTTTGATCCTTTCGCGTTGTTTTATGATGGTTTCGGCCCTGCCGAAGTAGGCGTCCGCCGGCGTCACATTGTGCAGGCTCTCGTGGTATCGCTGATGGTTGTAGCGCTCGACGAACGCTTCGATCTGGGCCTCAAGGTCGCCGGGCAGGAAGTAGTTTTCCAGCAGGATGCGATTCTTGAGAGTCTGATGCCAGCGCTCGATCTTGCCTTGGGTCTGGGGATGCATCGGGGCGCCGCGTACATGGCTCATCTTCCGGGCCTCGATATATTCCGCCAGTTCGCCTGCGATATAGCTGGGGCCGTTATCGCTGAGCAGTCTGGGCTTGTGTAGGACCGTGGCGCTGTCGCAGCCTGAGGCCTTGAGCGCGAGGTCCAGAGTGTCGGTGACGTCTTCGGCCCGCATGTTGGTGCACAGCTTCCAGGCGATGATATAGCGTGAGAAGTCGTCGAGCACGGTCGACAGGTACATCCAGCCCCAGCCGATGATCTTGAAGTAGGTGAAGTCAGTCTGCCACATCTCGTTCGGCCGGGTGGTCTTGGTGTGGAACTGATCGGCGGCCTTGATCACGACATAGACCGGGCTGGTGATCAGGTCATGGGCCTTCAAAAGCCGGTAAACCGTGGCTTCGGACACGAAGTAGCGCCTCTCATCGGTAAAGCGCACCGCCAGTTCCCGGGGGCTCAGCTCAGACTGCTCCAGGGCCATCTCGACGATACTTCTTGCGCGATACGGTTCCACACCCGGCTCGGCGCCGAGGGCCGATCCTCCAACGCCTCCGGCCCGCCTTCGAGGAAGCGATCGTACCAGCGGTAGAACGTCCGGCGGGCGATGCCGAGCTGGTCCAGCGTGTGCTTGGCGGGCAGGTGCGACTGCTCGACGATCCTGATGATCTCGAGCTTCTCGGATGCGGGATACCTCATTCGTCGTCGCCCCCATCCGCGATCATGCTTTTTTTGAGCAGACGGTTTTCCAGCGTCAGGTCGGCAACGCATTCCTTCAGAGCGCGCGTCTCGCGGCGCAGGTCCTGCACCTCGCCGGTGGTCGCGGCCCGGGCGGTGTCACCAGCGAGCCGGCGCTTGCCAGCTTCCATGAACTCCTTCGACCAAGGGATAGAGCCAATTGCATTGATCTGACGCGACCGCCAAGATCGGCCAGATGATTGCTGAACAGCCTGATGAAAGCCCCGTCCTGCGGAGATCGGCGCTCTTATCTCCGCGCATAATGCGGAGATAAAATCTTTTCCGTGCGGAGAATATGGCGACATATATTTTCCAACGGGACGGCTGACCCCAGTTCCACTGGAAACAGGATGAGCTTGCCGACCAGCTTGCCGTCGTCAGCCGTCACCAGGGACGGCTGATTGGCGGGATGGAAGCGTTGCACTCGCAGGGGACGAATTGTCAGACGAAGAAATGGCGGACTGGTTCCGCCAGCACACTCGCCAGGCTTCAAGGCTACCCATGGTTCTCGACAATCTGCTCCTCGACAATGACGATATTCGACGTCGAATTTCTGTTGCCGCAGGCCAGTCAGATCTTGCGGATCGGTCCAGGATATTGACCGACACGGCCGTCTGCGGTGAGCAAGACGATCCCTTCGACCATCGACTGGGCGATCAGCAGCCGATCAAAGGGATCCTTGTGAATGGGCGGCAGCCCGTCGATCGCGACAGCATGTTCGCTAGCCACAAGCAGTTCGCCATAGCCATTGTCCAGTAACCCGCGTCGCAACAGCCGCGCATCGACGGCGAAATCCTCCCGCCCCAATGCGCTCTTGATCGCGACCTCCCACAGGCTGGCCGCGCTGAAGAAAAGGTCGTTATCCTTGTCCTCGATCAGTTCGCGCGCTTCCACCGGCAAGCGCTCCGGAAATCCCGCGGCCCAAATCAACAAATGCGTGTCCAGCAACAGCTTCACGACTGTCCGCCAAACAGCGCCTCTATCTCCTGCTCACCCATGCGATCGAAGTCATCGGGCACGCGCAACTGCCCCGCCATGAAGCCCAGCCTTTTCGCCTTGTCGCAATCAGGCGCGCTGAGCGGCACGATCTTGGCCACTGGCTTGCCAGCCTTGGCAATGATGAAGCCGCCACTGCTAGCGACCCGGTCGATCAATCGGGACAAATGGGTCTTGGCTTCGTGGATGTTGACCGTATCCATAAATACACTCGTTTAGCTTAGTTCACAGAACTTAGTTTAATGCTTCACCTTCTGAAGTGCAATAACCCTTAACAAAGTCGCTTCATCATAGTTTCCAGCGGCGCTCGCCAATCGGACAAGGCTGGCTTCGACGACGGCATGGATTTGCGCTGCCATTTGACCGGGACCATGACGTCATCCGTTCATAAGTGCGTTGCCCCGGATCCTCAGGACCATATGCGTGATAATGTCCTTTCTCACACCCTGACGGAAATCCGATAAGGGCGTTTAACCGCATAAGAGGTCTGCCGCGAAAGGGGTATCCCATGACCGACGACGAGTTGCCCGAGGACAACCCCGCCGAACGTGTCCAGGCCGAAGCGCTAGCGATCAGGCCCCCCACGGGCGGTCTTCGCTTCGAGGCGTATCTTCCCGGCGCTGGCCGACTGGATGCTTGAGCGCATCGCGCGCGGCATATTCGTCGATCCTTCTGAAGCGGTGTTCGCGATCGTGCGAACCTATAGTGAGCTGGAACCGCACTGCGATCTTCGCGACGAACTGCTATGCCGAATGCTGGACGCATCGGCGGACGAGCTCGAATGGGCCCGCCCCGCCGACGAGGTGTTCGCCGAGTTGCGCCGCGGACTGGCCGCACCCCGCCCCAAGCCGGCGCGATGGGCGAAGGTGGCACGATGAACCACCTCGCGCGTCCTCGTCCGACTTGGCATTGCCGGCGCTGATCGCGTCTGACGACGCCACGCGGCAGCGCGGCAGCGCTACCTCGAGTTCTTCGCGGTGACGATCCGCAATCCGCATACGCGCCGTGCCTGCGCGCCTTTCGCACCGCCTTGGTAAAAACCTGGCGGCGATTGCGCGCTTCAGCCGGACTTAAGCCCATTCCTGCGCTTGGCAGCGAACATTCGATCACCTTCAAGAAAGGCCTCCAGCATCGCCGGTATCAATTCCGTGATGGGTTCCTCCCTGCCGTAAGTCTGGCTGTATAACACCGCATATTCGACAATTGCCTGATGGAGGTGTGGGAGGATCGAAATTGTGCACTTCACCGGCGTCCGATCAGGTATGCGCGGCAGTTTCAACTCAGCCATATTCCACTCCTATTCTTTCCATGGAGGAAGGACGAGATCACGGTGAACCAGCAATCGTACCGGCGTTCCCGGACGAATGATGATCGTCGGCTGCACCTGAAGATTGCGCGAGGTGATCTGATCGCCCGCCCGGGACACATTCTGCTGGGCCGCCTCGCGGAGAGCGCGCACAAGATCGCTCTCCCCGGAAATGGAGAGATTGGCGCCCACACCCAGCAAGGTCGACATCGCCACGCCCTGCAGCAATCGCAGACTATGATAATCGACTTTGTCCGCCAGTCCCGCATGGCCGGATGCGTCGGTCGCCGGCGCATTGTCCAACCGGATTGCACTACCATCGGGCATGACGATACGTTGCCAGAGGACCAAGGCGCGGTTCTGCCCGTAGCGGATGGCGCTGTCGTACCGGCCAATCAGCCGTGCTCCCTGCGGAATCAGCAAAGTTCGCCCAGTTGGACTGTCATAAACACGTTCCGAAACCTGAGCGGTCACGAGGCCAGGGAGGTCCGATCGCATGCCAGTGATCAGGCTTGCGGCAATCACGCTGCCGGCTGACAATATGTTGGGCGATACGGGCGGTTCCAGCCTGTGCGAATTGATGTCGCTCTCCGCCTGAGACGACATCATGAAACGCTGCTTCCTCTCCTGTCCGTTTGGATCGAGATCCTGATCGGGCGCCGACGCCTCTGGCACCTTTGCAGCCGGTGCAACCGGCGACATTGCCGCGAGTTCGGCGCTGGCTGATGCTCCACCCTTTTGCGCGGCGACTGCCAGCAAGGAAGACTGTCGGGCAGCCTGCAGATCGGCTGCGGCTTTTTCGCGTGCGACAGCCGCAGCTCGTGCATCAGCGTCATCGGGCCGTATACCAGCCAAATCCTCTCCTTCTCGTTGCCGCTTCAGGATGGGGCGCCCCAGATCACCCGGCAATTGCGGTCCCAGCTGCGGCACCGCATCATAGCTTTTGGGTAATCCTGCCAACCGATCCGATGGCAGGCGCGAAGCCTCCGCCTCATTCATCGACATGTCGATAGCCATGGGTCTATGCGGCGCCAGTGCCCACCACATCGTGGCCGCCATTCCGATGGCGAAAATGGCGATACCGCCCACCAGAATATTGCGCCTAAATCTCAATGCTCTCACCGGCTGAGCCCGCATTTGCAGTGCTGCCGGATTTTCCTTTGGCCGGACGTCTTCCGTCGATGGGTGAGCAGCGCGCTCTTCCCGCCGTTCGTCGCTCGGCGGGGTTTCGGCAGGCGTCTCCGATCCGCTCATAACGCCCTCCGCCGCCGAGTTGAGCCAGTACGTGTGATCCTCACAACCTGCTGCTTCCTGGTGCCAAAACGCAGTTCAGCCTGATCGAAGATCCGGTCGACGAGGTAGAAGCGACCCTTGAGCCGATAATTGACAAGCTGCGCCTCCCCCTTGCCATCCACCAGAAAAAGTGGCGGCACATCGCCAACGACGATCGATGCCGGGAACTCGATATAGGTCTGGCGACCGTCATCAAAAGCGCGGAGCGGACGCCAGGTCGGCGTATCGCCCGAAATCTCATAATTGAAATGCAGTTGCTCGACCTGGATTCCGGCCGCGATGGGTTCGGCGGGACGGGCTGCATCATTCGCGCGGCGCAGTGCCAGCAGGGCATCTTCGGGATAGTTCCACGAAATGCCCGTGAGCGCGGTCCGTCCAGTGCTGACCAACGCCAGATGATAGGCACGGCGATCTGTCATGATGAGCAAGTTGGTCGACAAGCCCGTCAGGCTGGGTTTGACCAATATATGGGTCCGCTTGGTCGGCCCGCTGCCGCTGGACGTATCGCCTATGACCCAGCGAACGGTATCCCCGCTTGCGACGGAGACGAGCATTTCTCCCTGCTCCAGCGCGATGTCCGTTATCCGTTCGGGCGCGGTGATCAGCTTGTAGATCGTCCCTGCCGAATAAGGGTAAATCTGTACCGAATTCAGGAACGCATCGCTTTTGGGGCCCAACGTGGCATTGCGATTGGCGTGCTCGACATTTGCCAGGTCACGATTCTGCGCGTGCGCCGGCCTGTTTGCCCCGTCGGCGATGGCGGACGCTGCAATGATGGTCAGCATGGCAAACGAAATGGTTGATCTATAGATCATGGCTGCGCCTCCGTCCTGTCGACCGATGGGTTGGAAATAGCTGGTTGCGCCGCCGGTGTCGGGGACGGCGCCCGTTGCGCCTGAGAGGCGTCACCCTCTATCTCCCGGCTCCAGTCAATCGCATCAACATAGATGCCGAGCGGATTACGGCGGAGATCATCGGCGGTTCGCGGAACCTTGGTGACGATGGTCAATATCGCCGTCCAGCGCGACGAGCCGGCTTGGCTTCCCCGCTCATATTCGCTCTCGGTCCATTTCACCTGAAAGGATCTGTTCGACGCGCGCAGGACGCTCGTCACCTGCACCGAAGCCGTCTGTTCACCGATCCGGGCGAAGGGTTGCCGAGCCCGCGCATATTCCCCCAGGAAAATGGCGCCCCGTTCGCTGGCAAAATCATAAGCCTGCAACCAGTTCCTGCGCATCAGCACAGGATCGAGCGACACGCCGCGTACATTCTCTATGAAGCGCGCCAGCTGATAGGCGATTTGCGGATCGGTCGGCCGATAGTCGGCCTCGGCCTGCGACACCGCCCTCGCCTCACCTAATCGATCCACCTCGACGACATAGGGCACCACCCGGCTTTGCAGCGATTGCCAGATCAGGCCAGACGCCGTCGCGCTCGACAAAGCCAACATACCGAAGGCCATCAATCGCCAGTTCCGCGCCTGCACGCGCGCGCTCCCGATCCGCTCGTCCCAGAGCTGGCCCGCGCGCTGATAAGGCGTTTCGGGCGCGGAAGTCTGACCATAACGCTGGACTGCCCGTCGAAAGATCATCTCAGTCGTCCTTTTCGTGAATGTCGGGGGTCACGGACGCGCCACCGCGATCGCCTTCCTTCAATGTCTGCGCGGCAAGGTGACGGTGATGGCGCCCGTCCTGCCGGCGTTGCATCGCCTGCGCCCAGTCCGGTACATCGCCCTGATGCGTCCCGGATGGTTTTGCGCCGCCCGTTCCCAGCGCCGACCAGGCCGCCTCCCGTCCACGCTCGGCCGCATCGGCGATACCCAGACTGCTTGCCGCCTTATTGCGGACGGCATGTCCGGCGGCGGTGGCGACGCCACTCAGTCCGGCGGCCACGCCCGGCGAGCCGGACGTTTCCTGGCCTAGCTTGTAGGCTGCCTGCGCCGCTGTCCCCATCATGGTGCCGGCCTTGATCGCGGATAGTGCGCCACCGGCAAGCGCTCGGCCGCCGCCGGCCGCGGCAGCGCTGCCGAGAACCGCGACCCCGGCGGCACCAGCCGCGCTGCCAACGGCGGCGCCCGCTCCCAATTGCGGCGCTCCGGCGGCCAGGCCCGATGCCATGGCCGGCGCAAAGATACCGAGGCCGAACAGGGCCAGCGCCGCCAGCACCAGGCTCATGGCCGCGCCGATATCGGGTTCCTGGCCCTTGAGGGCGCCAACCATCTGCGAGAAGAAGCCGGAGCCGATCCCGACGATCACGCCCAGCACCATGACCTTGATGCCGGAACTCACGACATGACCCAGTACGCGTTCAGCAAGAAAGCTCGTGCGGTTCCAGAGCGCGAAGGGAATGAGGATGAAGCCTGCCAGCGACACGAGCTTGAACTCGATCACGGTGACGAACATCTGCACGGCAAGGATGAAGAAGGCGAGGATGACGATCGCCCAGGCGAACAGCAATATGGCGATCGTCAGGAAATTGTCGAAAAAGCTCGTAAACCCCATCAGATTGGATGCCTGGTCGAGCAGCGGCCACGCCGCCTCGAAACCGGCTCCGGCCAGCCTTCCGGGCTTCAGCAGATCCTCTGCCGAAATACTGCCTCCACCCGCCGTCAGCCCGGCGGCGGCAAAGGAGCGGAAGATGATTTCGGAAAGAGAGGAAAAGCTGTTGATGATGAAGGCAAAGGCGCCAACGAAGAGGATTTTCTTCAGGAACCGCCCGATCACATCCTGCTCGCCGCCCATCGCCCAGAAGAGCCCTGCGAGGGTCATGTCGATGCCGATGAGCGTCGCCGTCAAAAACCGCACATCACCGCCCAGCAGGCCGAAGCCGCTGTCGATATAGGCGATGAAGGCCGCGAGAAATCGGTCGATGACATTGAGATCATTCATGAGACGGGGTCCTCATGGACTTTGGTGTCGCGGAGCCCCGCTGCGAGAGGGGCTGTTGATGAGCGAGGCTCCGCGACGAGGCAGCGTCCGGCCGTGGGGGAGCGGCGGGACCGGCGCTGCCTCATCTCAATTTCGGTTATAGGCGGTGCCGGATCCCAGAAATTGCCTGGTCGCCGCCCGGCCATCGGCCTCGGCCTGGATCCGGCGCGCCTCCTCGACCGCCTGCGCACGGAAATGGGCGGCCATCATGTTCTGGAGTTGAAGCTGCTGCTTGGTGGCCAATGCCAGCAACTGGTTGGTCGCCTGGGCCGCCTGCAATGCGCCCTCGGCGTCCTGGCTCTTTCCTACCAGCGTTTCGATAGCATCAGCATCCTGGGCGACATTGCCCACCACCTGCGACTGAACCCGCATGCTTTGCTGATAGGCTTTCCTGGCAGCGTCAAAGCGCTCCCGCGCCGATACAAGGCGCTCGTCGCTGCGCATCGCCACGTCATAATTGCCCGGGAAGAGCCGCTTGAACTGCGTGTCGAGCGTGTCGATCCGGAAATCGATCCCCTGGGCGGCCGCCATCAACCGATCGACGGCGCGTAATTTATTGGTCAGCTCGGTGAGTTCGGGAAAATTGATACGACTCAGATTTTTCGCCATGTTGGTCAGCATCGACGCTTCATTCTGGAGCGACTGGATCTGCTGGTTGATCTGCTGGAGGGTCCGGGCAGCGGTCAGCAGGTTCTGGGCATAATTGGCGCTGTCGAATACGGGGATGGCATAGGCGGGCCGGCTGTGGAGGAGCAGTCCCGCTCCCATGGTACCGGCGGCTCCCCATGCGAGAGCAGAAACCACAAGATATTTACGAAGTGGAAGGCGCGCTTTCATCTCATTTCTCCTTGGACTGGAGGGGAGCGGGGGGATTCAAAAAGCTCAAGATCGTCCGCCGCGGCAGGGAGGCCGCAGCCGCGCAGGAAGTGGCCAGCAAATCCATCGAGACCATGTTCGGTGACGATCGCATCGATCCGGCTTTGGCTGTCGGGGTCGGACGCACCGCAGAGCGCCAGGGCGACCGGTCCCAGGTCCAGTTCGAACAGACGGTTGCCCCGTTGGGACTGAAGGTAATAATGCCGCTTGGGCGTTGCGCGGCTGATGAGCTCGATCTGGCGCGCATTGAGGCCGAAGCGCTCATAGGCTGCCCGCGATTGCGGTTCGACCGCCCGATCATTGGGAAGCAGGATGCGCTGCGGACAGCTTTCGATGATGGCGGGCGCGATGCTGCTCTCGCTGATATCGGCAAGGCTCTGTGTCGCGAACAGCACCGCCACATTCTTCTTCCGGAGGGTTTTCAGCCATTCCCGGATGCGCGCGGCGAAGAGTGGATCGTCGAACAGGCTCCAGGCCTCATCCAGGATCATCAGTGTCGGCTGGCCATCAAAGCGTTGCTCGATCCGATGGAACAGATAGGTCAGGACCGGAGCGGCCAAGCCCTTGCGTCCCATCAGCGCCTCGGTTTCGAAACATTGGACATCGGCCTGCGCGAGCCGCTCCTCCGCAGCGTCCAGATATCCGCCATGGCTGCCATCCAGCATATAGGGCGCGAGCGCCAGCCGAAGGGCATTGGACTGGAGAAGAAGCGACAGGCCGGTCAGCGTCCGTTGTTCGACAGGGGCCGTTGCCAGGCTGGAGAGCGCCGACCAAAGCGCGTCCTTGATCTCGGGGGTCAGCAACACGCTTTCCTGGGTGAAAATGCCGCCCAGCCATTCGGCCGCCCAGCTGCGCTCGCTGTCCCTGTCGATGTTGCGCAACGGCTGGAAGGAAAGCAGATTACCTTCCCCATCACCGGCGCCCAGCGCATGATGGCTGCCCCCCATGGCGAGCATCGCGGCGCGCGCCGAGCGGCCCATGTCGAATATGATGATGCGGGCGCCGGCATAGCGGCGGAACTGCAAAGCCATGAAGGAAAGGAGAACCGATTTCCCTGCTCCGGTTGGCCCCACCACCATCATATGCCCCACGTCTCCAACATGGGTCGCGAGGCGAAACGGCGTCGATCCGCTGGTCTTTGCCTGGAAAAGCGGCGGCCCTGCGAGGTGGCGATTGCCATGAGGCCCGGCCCAGACGGCGCAAAGCGGCATCAGATGGGCAAGATTGAGGCTGTGCACCAGAGGTTGTCTGACATTGGCGTAGACCTGCCCGGGCACGCTCGACAACCAGGCTTCGACTGCATTGACGCTTTCGCGGATGCAGGTGAAACCAAGGCTGTTTACGACCCGCTCGACGGCACGGACCTTGGCATCCACCGCCGCGCTATCACGATCCGTCACCGTGATCGTCGTAGTCAGATAGCCGAAGGCGACATGATCGCCGCCCAGCGCCTGCAGAGCAAGGTCCGCGTCGATCACCTTGTTGTCTGCGTCGCTGTCGAGCAGCTGGGCCGGTTGATTGTACATCACTTCGCGCAGCAGCGCCGTCACAGATTTGCGCTTGTTGAACCATTGCCGCCGGAGCTTTGTCAGGGCGCGGGTGGCATCGCTCTTGTCGAGCGCGATGTAGCGCGTGACCCAGCGATAGCCGAAATTCTGGTGATTGAGGGTGTCCAGCAAGCCGGGCCTGCTCATATTGGGGAAACCGAGCAAACTCAGCGTGCGGATATGCTGCCCGCCGAGGCGGGGTTCGAGACCGCCGACCAGCGGCGTGTCCGCCAGCAGGCCGTCGAGATAGAAGGGTGTCTCGGGGACATGCACGCCATGATCCCGGTCCGACACGGCTGCATGGAGAAAGGCCAGGGTTGCGGCATCGTCCAGCGGCTGGACTTCAGGCATGAAGGTGCCGAACAGATCGATGATCCGCCCTGTCTCGGCAATGAAGCCGCCGAGCGCCTGGCGCCAATCACGCTGCCTGCCCTTCCCTTCGCGTTCGACAAGGTGCCGTCCCGCCGCATCGCTGCTGTCAGCAGGCGGCAGCCAGAGAAGGGTTGCGTGATACGCGCTTTCGAAATGCTGCTCGTGCGACGCGAATTGCGCACGCCGTTCCTGATCCACGAGCCAGGAAGCGGGATCGCCAAAAGCGCCGTCGGGATAGCCCTGCGCTTCCCGTCTGCGCGCCTCAAAGAAAATCGCCCAGCCCGAACCGAGCCGTTTCAACACATTATTCGCGCGGGCGCAGGTGGCAACCAGTTCCGCTTCCGTTGCGCTCTCGAGATCTGGACCCCGGAAACGGAATGTCCGCTGAAAACTGCCATCCTTGTTGAGGACCACGCCGGGCGCGACGAGCGCGGCCCAGGGGAGATGGTCGGCAATGCGATCGGCGCGGGACCGATATTCAGAAAGGTTCAGCATGCCCAATATCCCTTCTGGCGGAGATGGCGAAGCAGGACGGGCGCGAAGTCGGGATCGCGGCGGGTCGCTATGACCGCAATGCTGTGCCCGATCGCCCATGCAGCCATCCCGACCAGCCATTGCTGAAGGCCAAGGCCGATCGCAGCGGCCAGGGTGCCATTGAGGATCGACAGGCCCCGAGGCGCCCCGCCCAGCAAGATGGGGGAGGCGAGGCTCGCATGGATGGGCACCTCGAAGCCTTCGATCGCGCTCATGCCACAAGCGCCCCGCCACCGAAGCTGAAGAAGGAAAGGAAGAAGGAGGATGCGGCAAAAGCGATGGAAAGGCCGAAGACGATCTGGATCAGGCGACGAAACCCGCCTGATGTTTCGCCAAAGGCGAGCGTGAGGCCGGTCGTGATGATGATGATCACGGCGACGATCTTCGCCACCGGTCCCTGCACCGATTCCAGCACCTGTTCGAGCGGCTGCTCCCAGGGCATGCCGGAGCCGGCGGCATGCGCAGCGGCCGATGCCATGGCAAGGCCAGCGGCGAGCATGATGGCGACGGACCCCGCCCCGCGAAGGACGGCAGGGTGGGACAAGGATATTTGGGTCATGCATATTCTCCTTTGGGGGATGTGGGGACGAGCAGTTCGGTGAGCCGGTAGCCGCCCTGCGGGTCGAGCCCTTCCACGCGGGCGAGGCTGGTGAGGCGCCGGGTCGCGCCGCGCCCGGAAAGAAAGGCGATCAGGTCGATGCCCTCGGCGATGAGCGCACGCGGAACGGTGGCGACCGCCTCCTGCACCAGGCTCTCGATGCGGCTGAGCGCGGCGGCGGAGCCGTTGGCATGCACGGTCGCGATCCCGCCCGGATGGCCGGTGTTCCACGCCTTCAGCATGTCGAGGGCTTCGGGTCCCCTTACTTCGCCGACGATGATGCGATCCGGCCGCAGGCGCAGGGTGGAGCGGACCAGATCGCTCATCGTCACCGAACCGGCGCGCGTGCGCAGCGCCACCGTGTCGGCCGCCGGACTTTGCAGTTCGCGCGTGTCCTCGATCAGGATCAGGCGTTCGTCCCCTGCCCCAATCTCGCCCAGCAAAGCATTGGCGAGCGTCGTCTTCCCCGAACTCGTGCCGCCCGCCACCAGGATGTTGCATCGGTTGCGCACGGCCTGGCGCAACAGACCGGCGGCATGTTCGCTGATGATGTCGTCGCTGACATAATCGGTGAGGCTGTACGGGCGCGAGGCCGGTTTGCGGATCGCAAAGCAGGGACCGGGCGCAACCGGGGGAAGGATTGCTTCGAACCGCTCCCCTGCCCTGCCTTCGACATGCGACGGCAGTTCGGCCGACAGGATCGGCGCGCCGCCATGAACCTCGGCGCGGACATGCGAGGCAACCAGGCGGATGATCCGTTCGACCTCAGCCGACGACAAGACGATGTCGGTATCGACCCTGCCCTCGCCCAACAGGTCGAGGCGCAGGGCGCCGTCGGGATTGACCATGATCTCGATCACGCGCGGATCGCCCAGCGCAGCGGCGATCGCCGGCCCCATAGCCGTGTGCAGCATGGTCTTGCGCCGCTCGATCGCCGTGTCGGCCACCGCCCTGCCGGACATGTCGGGGACGTCGGTCATACGCCCTCCCCTTCGGCATGGCCGGCGGCGATGCTCCGCTTGCCCGTCGCGATCTGGCGCCCCACCTGCGTGATAAAGGCCTCGAACCGCTCGCGCCCCTGCGCCCGCCCGGCCGCGTCACTGTCCGCCAACGGCGGGGTCACCATCAGCTGGTAGCGGATGAACAGCGCCAGGCTTTCGAGCAGGATGTCGATGTCGCGGCGGGCGCCGGCCAGTTCCCCGGAAAGACCGTCCAGCCGCATCCGAAAGGCGGCGTCGATCTCGCTGACGCCGCGATGGTGGATCCATGACCGCAAGGCGTCGTTGACGAGACGGCTCTTGTTGCCGGCGCGGCCTTTGGCCAGAGCCTCCAGCGCGTCACCGATCTCGCGATCGATATAGAGGTTCTGCCGGATCTTGGGCGCGCGTTTCATAGACCCAGCCTCTTTTCCTGATCCGAAGCCACATCCATGGCATGACCGCGCACGACCGGCGCCATCCTCTGCGCCCGCTCCATCGCGCGCTTGTCGGAAACCACATCCTCGTCTTCGGCGATGGTGCGATCCGGTTCGGTTTCCGGTGCGTCCTTGTCCGCTCGGCCGTCAATTTCGAGGCCCGGATGCCGCTGCTGTTCTCTCCCGCCCTCGTCGATGCCGTCAGCGGCGGCATTATCTGCGTCCTTCCCATTTTCGACGGCGCGACATTCGGCCCAGTCATCCGTGCGGTGTTTGGGACAGTCGGCATAGCGCTTGTCACTGAGGACTGGCGGCGGTGCGACGCGTGTCGTGAAATTGGGGTCGCTATAGTAGCGCAGCTTGCGCGCGCGGATCGGCGCCATGCCGGCGACAAGAACCAGCTCCTCCTCGGCCGAAAGCTGCATAACTTCGCCGGGTGTTAGAAGCTGGCGCGCAGTTTCCTGGCGGCTGACCATGACATGGGCCAGCCACGGCGCCAGTCGGTGCCCCGCATAGTTGCGCATGGCGCGCTGTTCGGTTGCCGTTCCCAGCGCGTCGGATATGCGCTTGGCGGTCCGCTCGTCATTGGTCGCAAAGGCAATGCGGACATGGCAATTGTCGAGGATCGCATTATGTTCGCCATAGGCCTTCTCGATCTGGTTGAGGCTCTGCGCGATCAGGAAGGCACGGATGCCGTAACCAGCCATGAAGGCAAGGCTAGTTTCGAAGAAATCCAGGCGGCCAAGCGCGGGAAACTCATCCAGCATCATGAGGAGCTGGTGCCGGCTTGTCGTCCCGGCCTGCTGGTCGAGCCGTTCGGTAAGGCGCCGACCGATCTGGTTGAGGATCAGGCGGATCAGCGGCTTGGTACGGCTGATGTCGGACGGCGGCACCACCAGATAGAGCGAACAGGGCTGCGTGCCCTCCATCAGATCAGCGATCCGCCAGTCGCAGCGCGACGTCACTTGCGCAACGGTTGGGTCGCGATAGAGGCCAAGGAACGACATGGCCGTCGAGAGCACGCCCGAGCGCTCATTCTCGCTCTTGTTCAGCAATTCCCGGGCAGCGGAGGCAACGACCGGATGGACCTGCGGATGCTCCGTCGTTCCCAGATGGTTTGCGGTCATCATCCGATGGAGCGTCGCCGCAAAGCTCTGGCGGGGATCGGAGAGAAAGGTCGCCACATGGGCGAGCGTCTTTTCTTCCTCGGCATAGAGAATATGGAGAATGGCGCCGACCAGCAGGGAATGGCTGGTCTTTTCCCAGTGATTCCGGGTTGTCAGAGCGCCCTCGGGATCGACGAGAATATCGGCGATATTCTGGACGTCCCGGACCTCATCGACGCCGCGGCGGACCTCCAGCAGGGGATTGTAGCGGGCCGAGCGCGCGTCCGTCAGATTAAACAGCAGGCAATGCGAGAAGCGGGCGCGCCAGCCTGCCGTGAGGGTCCAGTTCTCGCCCTTGATGTCGTGAATGACCGCGGCCCCGGTCCAGGACAGCAGGGTCGGCACCACCAGACCAACCCCCTTGCCCGAGCGCGTGGGCGCAAAGGCCATGACGTGCTCAGGCCCCTCATGACGCAGATAATGGTCGCCATGGCGGCCGAGCATGACACCGGCTGGCCGATACAATCCTGCCCGGCGGACGTCCCTGGAACTCGCCCAGCGGGCAGATCCATAGGTCGTCACCTGCCGGGACTGCCGGGCGCGCCATAGCGATCCGAAGATGGCGGCGCCGCAGCCGGCGAACCCACTGGCCGCGGCAAGTGTGCCTGCCTTGTCGAAGACGATCGGCGCATAAGCGTCGAAATGATACCACCAGGCAAAGAGCGACCAGGGGCGATAGACAGGAATGTCGCCGAGCATGAACCAGGCGGGTCCAAGCTGGGGCTGATAAGCTAGCATGACCGCCGCCCATTGGGTGGCGATCCACACGCCTGCAATCACGATGGCCAGCACTATGAGGATCTGGCCGATCAACAATTTGGTCGGGGTCACGGATTTGCTCCCGCCCGCCGGACTGGTCCGGTTCGAGCGGGTTCAAGAATCCGCGAAAGCGCTTCAGAAGGACATGGTGCAGATCGATCCAGATCGGCTCAGTTCGGACGTCATGTACAGCTTTGTGCCGGCATCGCCTGATCGATCAGGCTCCCGCGTCCACCCGAAGCTGTTCGATTCGTTCACATGCCGTTGCTTCGACGGCATCCCGCAACGTGCGGACGGATCGGGCAATTGCCTCCAGATCCTCGACGTTAATGTCATACTGCGCCGAGTAACGCGCCTCGACATAGGCGCGTTTCAACAGTTCGAACTGACGACGCTCAGCCCTTGTTCCCCGTGGCCAAGCGGATATCAGACGCGTCTCAATGTCCTCGGCAAGGGAGCGCAGAAATTTGATATTATGGGAGCGAGGAAAATATAGTGTTCGAACAAGTAGGAAGCAGATGTACAATCGTTCTGTTGCTTGGTGGAAAGAAAATGCAGCATCTTTCCGCCAACCTAAATCTTCAGATCCTTTCACAGCCTGATCATCTGCTGTGATTAACGCACGGTTTGCACTGTCCATCCAGCGTTGATGGTAGGCCAGTGCCATCTCATAAGCGTCTCGAGGCGTCAGCGGCTGCGGTGCCACTAAACTCGATCCCAGCGACTCGTAGAGCGCGATTCCATCGCGAGCGATATCGACCCAGAAATATTCGCCCTTACGCAGCCCCTGATTCACTTCATCGAGCGTATGGACGATGATATTGACCGGACGGCGCACAGCGTCATCGTGCAGGATCTTGTCTTCGGCAACGTACCAATAATCGGCAATGTCGGTGAGGTCGGCATGGCTGACAATGATCAGAAGGTCGAAATCGGACTGGTAGCCATTTTCAAGTTCATCGACCCAATCCGTGCGCGAATAGCTCCCAAAGAGGATGATCTTCAGGATCCGCCCATTGCGCTTCCAGGACTGGCTTGCACGCGAGGTCGCCTCGGCAAATTCGCCAAGGAGAATTTTCTGGACCCGCTCCAACTCGCTGCGCTGGACATCCGGTAGATGGTCAAGATCCGCTTTCATGGCCGGATTCTCGCGGGATTTCCTTCCCTTGGCAAGCCAATCATGGAGCACAGGTGAAAGAGGCCACTTTCGAACGTAGGCGCTGCATTTGCTTGCCAAACCAGCAGTTTTTGATTAATTTTTAATCATAACGATTTGGAGTTATGAGGATGGCAGCGGGAACCCGAGTTTTGACGGCCCATGTGCCGGAGGGGATGGCCGATAAGGTCGATGCCCTGGCCGCTCGCATCGAACGTTCGCGAGGGTGGATCATGAAGCAGGCTCTGGCGGCCTGGATCGACCAGGAGGAAGAGCGGCACAAGATGACGCTGGAGGCCCTGGCGGATGTCGACGCGGGCCGGGTGATCGATCATCAGAGCATTCAGGCTTGGGCTGACAGCCTTTCGACGGGCAGCCCGCTTCCCTCGCCCAGCGCATGAGGATTCAGTGGACCAGCAAGGCGTCGTCTGATCTTTTGCGCCTGCATGAGCATCTGCGGCCGGTCGCACCTGAGGCAGCCGCGCGTATCGTGCAGCAGCTTGCACATGCGCCTGACCGCCTGCTCGACTATCCGCGCCTTGGCGAAAAGCTGGAGGCCTTCGAACCCCGAGAAGTCCGTCGAATCATCGTGGGCCATTATGAAATGCGATACGAGATCGTAAGCGGAACCATCTTCATTCTCCGCCTTTGGCATTGTCGGGAGAACCGGAGCTTCGAAGCAGAGCATTGAGCGACGAAGCCCGAACTGATGGACGAAACGTCGAAGATGATGGTCAGCCAGGCGATGGGACAGTCTCCTCGTAACTGACGACGGATTTTCCAGGGTCAACTGATCGTCGGCCCGCTTCTGCCCCGCCCGAAGGACCAGCTCACGCCATCTTCGCGCATCAGGCCGGACACACTTTGCCCGACACGCCGCTCCAGCACCGGTCGCCAGGGCACGAGCGCAAAATCCCGCGACCGTTCGAGCACCGCAAAGCGCCCGGAGATCAGATCGACCCGGCGCCTGTATATGCCCTCGAGCTTCTCGCCCTCGACGGTCTCGGCAAAGGGCAAGGCCAGTTCGCGCGACAGCTGGCCCGCCACGCGCAAAAGCTCACGTCGCCGCAGGACTGCAAGCAGATCCTTGCGATAGCGGATTTCGCCTTCGCCCTGCTCGGCCAGCCCCTCCTCCACCAGCCATTGCCTCCGGCGCGCCAGCGCATCCGTCATGTCGCGACCAAACCCGGCATTGCGCAACTGGGGAGGATCACCATCGACCAGCGTGCGATCGAGCCAGGTTGCGGCATGGGTGGTCGCGAATTCCGCCGCACCCACGGGCGAGAGCATCTCGATCATGACAGGCTGGATCCTGAGTTGCCGATGCTCGAACGCCGCTACGCGATCGAGATGGTCGGGGGCGATGATCCAGCGCCCATCGCCCGAACGCCCGGCAATATCCCCGGCACGCGCAAGCGCCTCGAGCCTGCGGACATGTGCTTCCACATAGTCCGAACGCGCGCCCGGGTCATGGAGGCGATGCGCTTCGCCATCATAGCGCCCGCCATTGCCAGCCGCGACGGCGGCGATCGTCCGATCGACCTCGCGGACGGCTGCTTCCCTCGGCCTGATGGCGACAACGGCGGCGCCTGGCTGAGGACCGTCCCCCTCGACCTTTGATGGTGGGAGCCAATCGCCGGTTTCGCCCTTGCCGATCGGCACATAATGGGTGCGTCCGTCGATGCCGTCGATCAGCAGAAAATGACGATCCTCCAGTTCGTCGGCAAGCCCGCGCATGAGCACGCGACCGATGAGCGGCGAAGTACCCGCCACGGCCGGATCATAGATCAGCCGGTCGGCGCTCGCCCGCTCCAGCCGCAGCCGCGAAAATTCGCGCTGCATCGTGCGGATAATGTCTCCTCTTTCTCCCATCACCCGCAGCGTCGTTTCAAGATCGGGATCGAGTCGGTATCTGCCAGTGGGCAAAGGCTCGGCCAGCCCCATACGCACAAGATGCCCAAGCCTGCTCGCCTGCAGGTCATGCTCGAGAGGATCGCGGGCAACGGGTTTGACGACATGGCCATCGGCGATGCGGAGCAGCGAACGATCGATCGATGTGAACCTGTCCTGCGTGATTTCCGCGCGGCGCGAGACGAGAATTTCTCGATCACTTCTGGGGCCAAGATCGAGTTCGACGAGTTCCGCCGCACGCTCGCGCAATCCCCTGCCGATATAGTCGCGCGCAATGACGAGATTGTCGCCATTCTCATCGACACCCCGGAGCAGGATATGGCTGTGCGGATGGCCCGTATTGTAATGATCGACCGCGACCCATTCGAGCCGCGTGCCGAGATCCTCTTCCATCTGCGTCATGAGACGGCGAACAAGGGGTTTGAGATCCTCATATCGATCGCCATCCTCCGGCGCGACGATGAAGCGGAACTGATGCCTGTCTCCATTGCCCTTCTCCAGAAAGGCCTTGCCGTCGGCATGGTCCTCCCCGGGACCGTACAGCACGCTGCGTTCGCCCGCCCGGTTGGTCCCGTCCCGCTGAAGATAGCGCAGATGGGCAACCGCCTGATTCCCGCCCTTGCCACCCAGCCTGACAAGCCGCGCCTTGACGATGACACGCCGGCGCCGGAGAAGCGCGTTGCTTCCCCCAACGCTAAGCAGCCGGCCGATGCCGGCGCCGCGCCCATAGCGATGGCCGGAAAAGCCGGCATGTCCCTTCCGTCCTCGCCCTGCCCCCCGCGCCAGATTGGCGGCCGCGACCACCCTGCCGGCATAACGCCGCGTCTTCGGCCCACGCGACGCGCGCTGCCGTCCAAGCCGGGGCGTCAAATCCTCATCATCGGCCATCGCATGGTTCCTGCTCTGGCCCCTCTCCTAGCCAGAGTGTAGCATCTCTTGCGCCATGGGAAGCGGTGCTGCCAGAAAGCGCGGAAATCCGTTCCTTTCAGCAAGATATGGCACTGGATGAGCGTCCATCCCCGAACATGGCACCTTGAAAAATGATGTGCAGACAACAGGTTAGATGGCCCTTGGTGCCAGCACCTTTATCTTGCCTTACGCGCCCCATTCGCTCCCATCACCCTTTTCCCCCTGCCACTATCCCTCGCCCGCTTCCTTTCCACCCCGCAAAAGCCACCGCCGTGTCGAAGGAAAGCCCGAACCGTTCGTCGCTTCATCATACCCAGCCAGTGCCGCTGATACCAATGTTCGATTCGATAAAAATGGGGCGTTTCCTGTCCGGAAACGCTCTGGATCGCAGCGTCAAAGAAGCGCGATTTCACCGCTGCAAAAGCCATCAGGGACAGGTCAAACGGCCAGATGCACAGACGATTTATCAGCATGAATGACCCTGTGGGGCATCGATCCGCCGTGCCCCGTATGAAGCGTGCGTTCCCGCTCAGCCCGCCTCCCATCGTGCCCGCGCGATGCTCTCGCCCGCCGCATCATGTCGCGCAAGAAGGCCTTGCGCCCTGCCCTCGCCATCGACCAAGAGGATTGCGCTGAACCATGCGCCACCCAAGCTGCCGATGATCCCGATCCGGTCGAGCTCTTCCCCGTCATCGCAGCCTTCCCAGCCGCCCAGCCAGCGTTCGGCCTGCCGTGCCTCCCAGAGAAAATCGGCCTCCTCCGCGGCGATCAGTGCAGCCAATTCCCCAGCGATGTTCCTGTCCATCATGCCCATGAGTGCCTCCATCATTCGATCCGTCCTCCTCATCGAGGACAGATCTCCGGGGGCGGGCGGCGGCGTGGCTGTCAGGGCCGCGAAGCGCCGCGTCAGCGGCGGCGGAGGAACCGATTTTGTCGGGCCGCCAACAAACAAAATGCGCGCATTGCGCGCTCCTTCCCCCGGCAAAATTGGAGGCGCCGCCGGCCTTGCACAGCCGCGCCGCCGCCCGCCATGCTGGGCCTTGCCGAGACGAGTCTTTCTGCCCTCACCCTGATGCGCGACTGTCGAACCGGGCGCTCGTCCTCCGCAACGCTGTGTCGGCGGACTGTGGCAATCGCCTCGCGCTAACGCACCTTGAGCCCGAGTTCGCTCAACAATGCGCCAGCCTGCTCGCGCGATATGGTCGCTCCCCGGAAAAGGCTGGCATCGACCAGGCGGAGGCCACCAATATCCGCGCCGCGCAAGTCCGCACCATCGAAACGCGACCCTGCCATGTTGGCGTCGCGCAGGCTGCAATCCTCGAATATCGCCAGCCGGAAATCGCATTTGCGAATATCGGCCTGGGAGAAATCGACCTTCCGCAGCCTGTCATTGCGGAAGGAAAAGCCTGGAAGCCGCGCATTGATGAGGAGCGTTTCCTCGATCCCGATCTCCATGGCGGAAGCGTCGGTAAAGTCCGCGCCGGTCAGTTTGCATCCGATGAACCGCGCGGCATAGAGCTTCGCCCGGCGAAAGGCGGCATTGTTGAAATCGCAGGCGTGAAAACCGGACTCGGCAAGGGCCGCGCCGGTAAAACTCGCGAACGCACCGCGACAGCCATACCAGCCGACACCCTCCAGGGTCGCACCGCTCAGATCGGCGTGACGGAGATTGCAGCGCTCAAAGCGCCAGCCGGTCAGATCGAGCCTGGAGAGGTCAGCTTCTTCAAGATCGCAGTCAACAAGATGGGTGCGCTGCGAGGGAGGCAGCCGCTCGATATCATCGCGCGATACTGTGCGGTCGCGCCATATATGCTCAGGAGAAAAGTCATCCATTTCGTCGTCCTAAGCGCGAAATGGACGGGGTGCCACTGCCGCCACACGTCTTCTGTCGCGTGCGGCGATCCATGCGCCACTCCATCACCCGGCACCAGCAGACCGGTCAAAAAGCCCGGCGCACCGCGAACAGCGGATCAGGATTTTGCACGGCTTCGCTTCCGGCTCCGCTGTTCTGCGGCATCGGCCGTTCCATGCGGTAGAAGAACAGGGACGGAGATATTTCAATCTGAGGGCGTATCGGTGGAACCGCTCCCATGACCCCGAGCGATGCGGTGACAATGGCCATATAGGCGCGTGTTTCCGGGGGCAGAGGCCGACCGCTGGAGAGAAATTGCTGATAGCGCGCCGGACCGGCATGATAGGCGCCGAACAGGCCGGGATAGCCGAAGCGCTGGTTCATGGCGGCCAGATAGGCCGCTCCCGCGATGATATTGTCATGCGGATCATGCGGATTCCGCCCAAGGCCATGAAGCCTTCGCATATCGGCCCAGGTGCCGGGCATCAGCTGCATGAGGCCCATGGCCCCAGCCGAACTGGTGATCGGCCTGCCCTGCCATAGGGTGCGGCCGCCGCTCTCCGCGCGCATGACCGCTTCGACCCATAGCCGGTCGATCCCGAAACGGGTCGATGCCTTGGCTATCTCCCCGGCCCAACCCGCAACGGGATCGGCGTGCAAGGGCGTCGCCCAAGGGATCAGTCCCAAGCCAAGCATCAGCGCCAGGCGCCTTATCGCAGCCATAGCGGGCTCGCCCTGCCGATGATGTCCCCCTCGCCAACCGGCCCGAAATAACGGCCATCGAAGGATGCAGGCACCTTGTCCATGAGCAGGAAATAGCGGCCGGGAAGCAGGCCCTCGCAGCCCTCCCACCAGGGCAGCGTCCGGCCCATGCCGTCGTGCAGGAGGCGCCGCGCGATCAGCTTTCCGTCCAGCGTCACCCTGTCGTCCCGCGCGCAGACAATGTCGCCCGGAACGCCTATGACCCGCTTCACCAGCGGCACATTCATGGGGAGATAATGCCGCCGCGCGGCGAGCAGACGAGCCGCATAGGGCGCGCGCGCCACCACCATGTCGCCGCGCGCGAGCCGGGCGCCGGGCGAGACCAGATAGAGACCGACAGGCGCGCTGGCGGTCGCATTCCAGAGCAGGCGTGGCGGCGGCGGGAAAGCGATGGTCGCGCCGAGCGCGAGGGTTCCCAAACCCAGCCAGACAGCCTGTCGGCGCAGGCGACGCCGCCGCGTGCGCGCCGCGCGCAACGCCTCGCCCCAGGCGCAAAGAGGCAGGTCGCGCGGGCGGTTCATGCGCCTTCTCCCGACTTGCGGGCGGCGGACCAGGCATCGAGATCATCGACATGATAGCGCCAGTTGCCGCCATGCATGCGGCAAAGCGGACCCCGCCCCTGATGGCGAAGGCGCTTCAAGGTATTGGCGGCAATGCCCAGATGAAAGGCCGCCTGCTTGGCTGTCAGATAGGGACAGGTCTCGCGCGCAAGCCGGGCGCGCTCGGCCAATTCCCTGGGATTGGCGGGAGACCGCTCCTTCGCATTGTCTTCCATGGCTGTTTTCCTTGAGCGCCCGGCCCCAAGGCGGGGCTTATGGGCCAGATCGGCTCAACCTGGGCCGATCCGACCTATCCCGGCACGGTCGGAAAATGGGGGGCGCCCTTTTCGACCCCCTGGAAGGCGCCAACCGGTCCCGGCCGCACATGGGGCGGCCAGGACCGGCGGCGGGCGTCAGTCGGCCGGGTTCCAGATGATGGCGAAGGCATCGTCATCATCCTGCCCGGCCGCCCGACCGAGATTGGCGTAAAGCCGTCGGGGACCGAATTCCGGAGCAGCAAGGCTGAGCGAAACATAGTCCTTGCCGGAGGTTTCGCTGGTCCGGATCCAGCCTGCCCCGATCTCGACGCTTGATGCCATGACGCGATAGTCGGGCTGGTTGCTGCCGTTCTTGCGGCTGTTGGGGATGATCTCGATATCGGCACGGATCGAGAGGGTGCGCAGCTGGCCTTTGAAGCCGTTGCCGTTGCGGGTGACATAACCGATTGCAGCCATTTTGCCTTCTCCACTTGCGCGTCCGCGAACCATTTCCGGGCGGCAGCAGGCCAGGATGGCCGGGACGAGAAGGCCTCCTGCACCGCATGGCCGAAGCGGCAGCGAAGGACCGGGCGGCAAGCCTTATTTGGAGCGCAGCGACCGCGAGGAGCCCTACCAAGGGCGGGGAAATAAGGTACAGCCGACCGGTTGCCGGAGGACGGGACCGGCCTAAGAGCCTGCTTTCCAAGGCGCCGGAATGGATCGGGCGGAAGCATGTCCGGGAAGCGATGGCATGAATGGCCTGTCAGCCCGCCCAACGGGCAATGTGGCCGGATGCGCCACGCCACACGCCACTTCGGCACGGCCCAGGTCGCGCAAACGGTATGGACCCGCGCCATTTTCGCAAAGAGGGAGGCGAGGAGCGGCAGGACTGCTGGCCGGAGAGAACGGTCCGGCCCAATAGCCTTCGCGCGGCACGCGCTCCGCTATCCCAATGCTCTTTCGTCAATCCCGGCCGGGCCGCCAAAGCCGCAATGCGCCCATGGTTCACCGGCAGGGAGACTGACGTCACCAAGCAACCGGCGCGTCATCTCATCGTTACGGGTCTGCGCACCATCGGCGGCATGATCCAAGGAATGCGCCCCGACCCAATACGCTCCATGTTGGAAAAGCGGTTTACCCACAAATCCGATATCATAAGCATATGTTCCAACTCAAAAATCTTTCAGAATCAGGTTTCCCGGCACCGTCAATGCGGTTATTCCTGATCCAAGCGAAAGGGGGCTTTCGACATTGGGCCGCGCCTGTTTTGACCGGCAGGGACGGCGGCCATCAACGGAGACATTGGAAAATGCGCCTGATCATCGCCCTCCTCCTGCCCTGGCTGACCTTCTTCACGATCGGCAGGCCGCTTGCGGGCATCGTCTGCTTTCTTCTCCAGATCACGCTGATCGGATGGCTGCCTGCGACGATCTGGGCCGTCTATGCTCTCAGCCAATATAAGACCGACCGCAAAATCGAGCGGGCGCTGGCGCGCAACGCGGGATCGATCCGCTAGGCATTGCCTCGCTTTTAACCGCCTTTCGGGGGCACCGGAAATTCCCGGCATGTTTGGCAACAGGCTGTGCCGACAATAGCTCAGTGTGCACTCCTGACCATCCCGTTGATCACAGGTCCGGTCAGTGGCGACGGATCATCATGCCGCCTTCGTCGCACATGCTACATACGCCCTTGAAGCGTTCAAAGCCGTGGCTTCCGGCCAGTTCATGGCTCGCTTGGCTCGCAAGCGCGACATCGGCCAGTGACCGTTTCTGCGCGATGCAGCCATCGCACACCGCCTCGGACGCCAGGCGGGCGACGAAGCGCGCCACATCGTCCAATATCTTCATTCTCTGCCCCTCATTGCGGCAACCCCATGCGGGACAGCCGTGACAGACGCAAGACGGATATGACAAACCGCGCGCCCAAGCCGGAACGGCGCGGGCGCGCGGCCGATTTTTGTCCCCCGCTCAAGGAACGGGACCGCTGCGCGATCCCGTTCCTCCTGTCGGGCGCTGTGTCAGGCCGCCAGCCGCTGTTCCTCCTGGGGAAGCTGCTGCCCGGCTTCATCCTGCCCATCGGGGTCCGGCAGGGCCGCGCCGCCCTGCGGCGGCACCGGGTCATCCTCCCTGTCCTGTGCCGCGCTCGCGGCAGCGCAGGCCGCTTCATGCGCTCTCACCGTACCGACGCCGCCGCGCACCGTATAAGCGGATGGCGGGAAGGCCATCCAGCGCGGCACCCATCCGGCGCACGCCTGCCGCCCATTTTCCCCGCGCAGATGATCGCCCAATATCCGGCGCTGGGTCCTGGCCTTTTCCTTGGCATTGGCCGCAGCGACACCATCGCCCGCAACATCGGCCAGCAAGGCCCCAAGCAGTTCGCGGTCCCGCAGCAGCTCCAGAAAGGCGTCATCGCCCTCCCACCATTGTCCCATGTCAACGCCCAGCACGAGGCCGACCGTCTCGACGGCAGCGCTGCCGCTGGCGAGAGATTCCCCCATGACGACCGCAACGATATCCATCAGCGCGGCATCGGGAAGGTTGAGCATCCGGTGAAACAGCGTGACAAGGACGGGCGCATCATCGCCGCCGACAAGATGCGGCTCGTCGGGGTCCGCGCCCAGCAGCGCCAGCACCGCACGCCGCCGCTCGCTGAACAGGGCCTCGCCCCGGCTCACCGCCAAACTCTGCGCGACCTCCTTATTGCGCGCCGTCTGCGGTTCGGGCCGGATCGACCAGAGGGACGAGCCTGTGACGGCATGGGCCAGCATCAGCCGTAGCGCCGTGCCGGGCCGGTCGAGCAGCGCCGCGCGCACGGCGGCATGGCGATGCAGGTCGACATAGATATTGAGCGTCGAGGTGAGTTCCGGGCGCACGATCCTGGGCCGCTCGGCTTCACCCTGCCCTGACGCCCCCTGCCGGGCTTCCTTGCGGCTCAAATAGCCCTCATGGATGACCGCCTCCCCATTGGCGCGCAGATCGACATAGACGCGCCCGCCCTTGCGCTTGGGCGCCTTCTCATATTCCCAAGCCGAGAAATGCTCGGTCACAGGCACGATCACCACATCACTCCAGCCAGCATTCAGCCATGCCTCGCGGCGGGTGTCGAGTTCCGCATTTTGCGCGTCCCAGAAGGCGGCGGCATCAGCAAAATAGGCGTCCTCGCCAAACAGGTCCGATATGATGACCAGCCCGCTTCCCTCCGGGGCGAACAGGGCATGGCGCACCGGGATCGAATGGCCGCCGAAAAGCCAAGCCTTCAACTGGTGCCCGACCGGTGCATAAGCCTCCTCGTCATCGAACAAGGCGAGCCATGCGCGCTGCTGGCTTTTCGACGCCAAGGTCAGATGCCGCACCGTCGCACGGTCAATCCCTTCGCGGTCGTAAAGCTGCCGGATACGGGGCAGGAGGTTGCCGAGCGCCAGCACCCGGCGCACCGCGATATCGGGAAGGCCGAAGGTTGCCGCGATATCGGCCACGCCGCGCCCTTCCTTCACCAGCCGGGTGAAGGCCTCCCATTGCGCCACTTCGGCGGGATCGCGGCGTGCGGCATTTTCGATAAGCGAGGCTTCGATGGCATCGGCATCGTCGCCCTCGTCGAGAATGGCGCAGGGCAGCGCCGCGCATTCGGCGTCGGCATCGCCCGCCGCCCGTTTTTCTTGCCAAACGGCGCGGGCCGCATGGAAACGGCGGCTTCCCGCCACAATCTCATATTCGGGCATGCCGCTTTCGCCCGCCCCCGCAACCAACGCGCAGGGCCGCACGATGACGGGCTGGATGACGCCGCGCTTGCGCACGGTCGGCAATATGTCACTTATATCGGGAGCCTTTTTACTCCAGCGCATATTGGCCTTGCTGATGCACAGCCTGTCGAGGGCGATAAATTCAAGTTTCATGGGTCTCACTCCATTTATGCAAATGGCCGGTCCCGCCGCGAACGGATCGTCGCGGTGCATAGGGGACGGGACCGGTCCTTAAATGGGCGGCTGACGGCCGCCCGCGCCTTGCCGCCTCTCAAGGAGGCGGAAGCTCGTCGGTCGGCCGGGCCGTGAGGCTGCGGGCGAGGAAGGTCTGGGCTTGAATGATCGACCCGGCGCGGCGGGCCATGTCGACCCAGACCGAAAGCGGATGCAGCGAGGCAAAGGCAAGATCGCGCTCGATCCGCAGGCCGAAAGGCAGGCGGATGGCCTCGATCTCGCGCAGGGAGAAATATCCCAGTTCCGGGCATCCGAAGCCCAGATCGGCAAGGCCGAACAAAGTGTCGCCATCCTGCGCCAATTCAGTGACGAGCCACGTCGCGGCCCCCAAGGGATTGAAGAATTTAGCGATGGGGCAAGGATCATGCCCCAAGATTTCGGCGCTGGCCCGCGCCTGCGCGCGCAACCGCGCACGCAGTTCATCGGAAAGGAGGATCATGCCGCCCTCCCCTGCATGGTGTCGGCGGCTTGCGCCGGATCATGGGGGACCGGTCCACCCGCCCCTGCTGGGCGGCGCGATGCCGTTCCAGAAGCCAGTCAGCAGCAAGGCTCGCCGCCCGCGCCGCGCGGAAAATGGCCCGATTGTCCTCGCGCAGCACCGCCAGCCACGCGCCGATATAGTCGGAATGGCGCACGGTCGGCACGATCCCTAGCGACGCGCAAAGGAAGGCCGATCCCATTTCCGCGATCAATTCCTCACGGGCATAGCCCGGCGTCCCGAATCCGTTCGTGAGGTCGCGCGCCAGCCGCGAGCCATGGCCGGTCGCATGGGTCAGTTCATGCAGGCAGGTCCGGTAATAGTTGATCTGCTCGAAAAAGGCGGGTTGCGGCGGCACCTGCACCACATCGAGCGAAGGCATATAATAGGCCTTATCACCGCCGACGCGGAAATCGACACCGCTCGCCGCGATGACTTCCTCTGCTACCGGGACAATTTCTCGTTCGGGCAGCGGCACAGGATCGGCAATGATTTGGCCTTCCAGCCCCTCGCATTGCGCGATATTGAAGACCGTGAAGCGCTTGAGGAACGGAACCGCCCGCGCTTCTTCTCCGCTTTCCCGTGCGCGCGCCTTTTCCGCTTCGGGAATGAAGCGGTCGGCATAGACCAGCATGCAACCATGTTCGCCTTTGCGGACATTCCCGCCAGCCTGTATGGCCTGCCGGAAGGTCAGCCAGTTCTGGCTGGGATAGCCCTTGGCGATCAGCTCGCCCCAGAGCAGAAGAATGTTGATGCCGGAATAGTCCCGGCCTGACAGCGCGTTGCGGGGAAGTGCCGGGCAGGCGCCGGTGCCTTCACCCGCCTTGACCCAAGGCTGGACCCAAGGCAGCCGCCCGGCCTCCAGTTGCGATATGATGCGGGCGGTAACCTGCTCATAGATATCGGGCGCCTCGCTGTCGCGTGCGCCATGCGTCCGCTCGCCCGACGATTTGCCGTTTGAATGTGCGTGGTTCCGGCGCCGGTCATGGGCGCGGGATGAAGAAGGGGACGTCATGCTTAGCCTCCAAACACCACCCCAAAACACCAAAATGGTCCCCCGCAGGGCGGGGGTGGGCGGCAAGGAGCACAGCAAGGCACGCGGCCAAGCGCCGAGCGCACCCGCAAGGGCCGCAGCGAAGCGGAGGAATGGCGGCCTGCCGCCATTTGCGGGAGGTGCACGCGGGCCTAGCAGGGCGACAAAGCCCATCCCCGCCTGAAGGGATGGACCATAATCGGCAACGCCGCGGCGCCCTGCGCCGCGTCCATATCGGGACGGCACAGCCGGCCCAACCGCGAGCGATCGAAACCGCATGGCCGGGACCCGCCCGGCGGGGCTCGGCGGCGAGGCCCCAATGGCCGAGCCGTGAGAGCGCGGTCGCGCCGCCCAAGCGGCGCGAGGCGGCCTCCTTATATCTCGTTCAAATGCGACAGTTTCAAAATCCGCGAAAGCTCTTAAACCCTGTGGCCATGGTCGACATTAAGGCCAGGTCCGGCAAATGCCCCTTATGGCCGCCCGAGATTCGAATCAGCGACCCGATGTTCGAACTTCGCGCATCCGATCCCGACTCGATCGACCACCTTCCCCGCCGGAGCGACAAGCACACAGACCAGCACATCCATGCATCCCAGACACACCAGCAACCTGCTCGACAGGTCACACCAAGCTTGAGAATACCCGGTCGGCGCGGATGCGCGAAGCTGGTCGCCCGGGTTGAGGAGCTTGCCCTCCTTTGAGTTCTTATTTCGATCGTATGAGGAGCCGATATCCTCCTTCCGCCATGGCGCGGGCGGATTTCACCATCCGCCTCACCCTCTGCCGCACATGGTCCGACCGCCCCTCCCAACCGATTTCGACCGCTTGCGCCCCGAAGAGGGCCTCGCCTATTTCATGATGGCTCGCCCCTGCTGCACGGGCATCGTGGACACGCAGCAGCGCAAGACCCCGCCCGATCGCTGGGTCGATGGGATAGAGTGGCGCGCGAAAACGGCCGGTCCGCACCAGATCGAGGAAGCGCTCCAGGGTCCTCAAACGCCTGGCGGCGGTTTTCGCGCCCCACATCTCATAGCGCAACATGATCGCGCCCTCGGACCGGATGAGGCTGCCGTCCGTGATGTCGAGCCGCAAATGCCGGCGACCGTCGGTCAGCGCCACATATTCCCGCCCCATGACGTCAGTGACGACGCGCAGCCATGGCGCCAGGCGCGCAACATCGATACCCTCTTCCGCCGAAACAGCACCCGTTGCGACCGAAACAGGCAGGGTCGCGGGATCGAAATCGGCGCGCCAGATGAGCCGCGCCTCCGGGGCCCGGAGGTCGGGATGCTCAGCGAAAGTGCAGCCCCCAGCGTGCGGGATCGGCCAAGCCGCGAGTCATCCTGCTCGCCTGCGCATACCAGGCGACATAGGCCGGATCACGGCGCAGCCATTCCCACATGAGACCTGCGCGATCGATCCCGTGCAAGGCGGTATAGGGTCCAGGATCCCGCCAATTTTCAGGCGCAGGATCGATCGCGCCGCCTGTCACCGCCCGCCTTCATCCCGAACGGTTAAACTCCAGGCCATCTGTTTGCCCGGTTTTTCCAACGCTCTGTTGCATGGAAGCAGATAAAAGCCCAATCGCGCGAAATCTTGATATGAGAATTTCATGATAAAACTCGTCGACCAGCGGCGTGAGGCCCGCTCGTCGGCAACAGCCAAGGGGAAAGGACGGCTGCGGGACGCGCGGCAGCTTGAGATGCCGCCTGCGGCCGGAACGCGTGCGCATGAGCATGCATCATGAAGCGATGCATTTCCTCCAATGCATCAACCAGGTTCGGACGCGCGATGACATGGCAGCGGTCATGCGCCTGATTGCGGAGCAGCTGGGCTTTCAATATTTTGCCCTGACCCAGCATATCGATGTGATTGCCGTCGGCGCCGGCGCGATCCATATCCACAATTATCCGGACCGCTGGGCCGAATTCTATGCGGAAAACGCACTGGGCGTCACCGATCCGGTCCATCGGGCCTGCCACATGACCAGTTGGGGCTTCCGCTGGACGCAGATGTCCGCGCTCATTCCGCTGACGACCGGGGACCGCAAGCATCTCGCGCGCGGGAACCAGGCGGGCATCGGCGACGGCTTCACCATTCCCTCCAATATCGGTGGCCAGCCGCCCGGATCCTGCACCTTCGCCAATGCGACCGACCGCCCGCTGCGCGAGGACAAGCTCCTCATGGCGCAGCTGCTTGGCAATTATGCGTTCGATACGGCCCGGCAGATCTGGTCGATACCCAGACATGCCATAACTGCACCGCTCATCACCGACCGGCAGCGTGACTGCGTGCAGTGGGCGGCGCGGGGCAAGAGCGACTGGGAAACCAGCCAGATCCTGGGCATCAGCAAGGAGACCGTGACGAGCCATATCAAGGAAGCCTGTGCACGCTACCAGGTCAACAAGCGGATATTGCTCGTCGGCCGGACGCTGGGTGACGGAACCCTGACGATCAGCGACATCGGCGGCTGGCGCCATCCCCATTTCTGGGAATAGCGGCGACTCGACCCTTCGAACCAACCCTTGATCGCCCACGACCAAGGGAGTTTGCCCCATGTTGCACATTGTGAAAGAACCGTTCCGGCCCGTGCCGGACGCCGTGCTGCGCGCCATGTTCGCTGCGCGCAAATCCGTGTTCGTCGACCTTCTCAAGTGGAAGATCCCAGTTCTCGACGGTCGGTTCGAGGTCGACCAGTTTGACGACGAACATGCCCGCTACATCATCTTGTCCGAGCCCGATGGCACCCATCTCGCCTCAGCGCGGTTGCTGCCAACCCTGCGCCCCCATATTCTCGACAGCTTCTATGCTTGTCTGTGCGACACGGCCCTGCCGCGCGGCGATGATATTTTCGAGATCACGCGCTTCTGCCTCGGCCGGAATCTGCGGGCGCCCGAGCGGCGGGTGGTCCGCAACCGCCTGGTGACGGCCATAGCCGAACATGCGCTCGCAAACCGCATCCGCCGCTATGTCGCGATCGCCGAAATGAACTGGTTCCAGCAGATCCTGGCCTTTGGCTGGCAATGCAGACCGCTGGGCGTGCCGCGATGGCATGATGGTTCGCTGCTGGTCGCGCTCGAGATCGAGATCGGCGCCGACACGCTCGACCGGCTCGCTGAAGCCGGCATCTATGACCAGGCGCCGATGGCGGCCTGAAACGGGAGGAGCGATCATGACCGCAACCCCAACGACCAACGCTTCGCCCCTGCTTGCGCAATTGTTCGAGCAGGGATGGTGCCTCATTCCGGATGCCTTGCCCGAGGGCGTCATTACAGCGCTCGACGCCGATCTGGCGCCGGCCTTTGCCGCCACCCCCTTCTGCCAGGGGCCATTTTACGGCGAGACGACCAAAAGATTCGGGCGGCTGCTGACGCGGTCGCCCCATACGGAGGCGCTTGTCCGGCATCCGCTCGTCACGCACATCGCCACGCAGATCCTTGAGCCCTGGTGCGACTGCATCCAGCTCAATGTCGGCCAGGCCATCGCCATCCACCCGGGCGCGCCGGCGCAGGCGCCGCACCGAGACCAGGATATGTGGGCAGCGCCGAAGGGCGAAATCGAATATCTGGTCAACATCGTCTGGCCGCTCACCCCCTTTACCGCGGATAATGGCGCGACACGCATATGGCCGCGCAGCCATGGCGCCCAGGCGCTTGAAGTGGAACCGCCCGAGCCTCCGATCCCCGCCGCAATGGACCCTGGGTCTGCCCTTATCCTGCTCGGCTCGACCCTCCATGGCGCGGGCGCGAACAGGACTGACACGATCAGGCGAGGCATTGTCACCGGCTATTCGCTAGGATGGCTCAAACCCTATGAGAATCTGTGGCTTGCCTATCCGCCCGATGTCGCCCGCCGATTCTCACCGGAACTCGCCGCGCTTGCCGGCTATCGCCAGCACCGGCCAAATCTCGGCAATTTCGAGGGGCAGTGCCCATCGGTCCTGCTCACCGGTGAACCGGATCGCGCGCGCGCCGCGATCGACGCGTTGCGGCCCGATCAGGAAGCAATGGTGTCGGCCTTTGCGGCACAGCAGAGGTGAACGACGATGAGCGCCGGTCCCACCTCCGAGCGAGTCCAGCAGAGCCTGAAGCGGCTGATCATGGAACGCGGCTATCGCCCCGGATCCCGTCTCGATCCTGCGGAACTGGCCGCGATCCTGGCTTCTAGCACGACGCCGGTCCGGGAGGCGCTCAACCATCTGGCCGGCGAAGGCCTCGTTGAAGCGCGGAGCGGCGGCGGTTTCCTCGTTCCCCTGATCGACGAGCCGGGCCTCAAGGATCTCTATGCCTGGTCGAGCGACATCATCCAGCTCGCCCTGCGCAGCGCCCGGCGCTCCGTGCTGCAATCGATCGAGTTCGACCCGGACTCGGCATCAACCGCTGAACAGGCAGCGCAGCTCCTCCACCGCATCGCCAGTGCCTCCAATAATCGCGAACATGGCGAAGCGATGGAACGGACCAACGCGCGCCTGCACGTTGCACGGATCGGGGAGGAGGACATGCTGGGCGGCATTGACGAGGAACTCTATGCGCTGGCGCACGGCGCGCGTGCAGGCGACATCAAGCTGCTGCGCCGGACTTCATCGACCTATCATCTTCGCCGCCAGCGCGCCGCGGCCAAACTGCTCCGGGGCGTCTATCGGGACGACTGACGCCCGCGACACGCTCCGACCCAACATATTGACTGTCAACGTCTATTTTCCTCCGCCGTCCCATATATTCGCGATATCAAATCCGTATAAGTTTCGGATAAGGCCTCGCGCTTCCTACGCTTCTGGGTGCTGCAATTCCCGCAGCGAAGCCAAGGAGTGACTATCATGGAACGCGACAATGACGTGATCGAACTCGGCACGATCAGCGTGGAAACAAAGGGTCCCGGCGGCCTTACCGGCGATGTCGGCCTCAATGAAATCCAGGCCGGTCTTTCCGACGACTGAAGGGGTGGCGCGCAGCTTCATGGCTGCGCGCCATCGTCCTGTTCGAGACACAGCATGACCGGCTTTACACTTCGCGAGGGTCTGAGCTTCTGCCGGACCGAGGGGCGGACCATCTTCCTGGACCTCAACGCCGATCGCTATTTCGGCCTGCGGCCTGGCCTGGATCAGGCATTCGAGTGCCTGATCGACACCGGCAGCATCGATGACCGCCATGGCGACGCGTTGCTGGAGGCTGGCATCATCACCCGCTCGTCGATCGGCGACAGGCCGGCCCCCTGCCCCCGCACGCAGTCATCCGAGACCAGCCTTCCCATGGAGAAGCCGTGCGTCTCGCCCGCTTATGTCGCAAGCGCCATAGCCCGGCGGCTGTGGTGGCGCGCACGAGTGAAGCACCTGCCCTTCTCGCGCAACATCGGCTCGATCGAACGGCGAAAACAGCACGTTGCGCAGCGGACCGCTCCACCCAGCAGGCTTGCGCAGCTCGACCAGGCCTATCGCCAAGCCGCCATGATCCTCTCCGCCCGCGACCAGTGCCTCCCCACCGCGCTGTCGCTCGCATCATGGCTCATCGCACTGGGCTTCCGGCCGGATCTCGTCCTGGGCGTCAAGCTCAATCCCTTCCAGGCGCACAGCTGGGTCGAGGTCGACGGCATGGTCATCGCCGATAATCCCGAACAGGTCCGCCCGTTCAATCCGATCAGGATCATCTGATGGAGAGGTTTGTCGCCATCATCGCTCCGGCACCGGAACGCAGTCCCATCCCGCCCGCGATCCGGACCGCCATTGCCAGCGCCGAGGGGCTGTCGGTCATGATCGACCGGGACGATCTGCTCATCGCAGGCAGCGGCGGTGCGCATGTCCGCCGACTGGGCGATGATAGGGGCGCGGTCATCGGGCCGATCTTTGCGACCGGCAAAAGCGATCTGGTCACCCTTCCTTCCGATTTCGCACCCGGCGGCGAGCCTCGGAATCCGGACCGCATCAGCAAGGATCATTGGGGCAATTTCGTCGCGATCCTGCGTGATGGGGCCGCAGGCTTTCATGTCCTGCGCTCGCCCTTTGGGCGCCTGCCCTGCTTCCATGCGATGCAGGGCGATCGGCTTGTCCTCGCTTCCGACATGTCCCTGCTGTCACTCGCGGGATGGGTGTCGCGCGGGATCGACTGGTCCGGCATTCTGCGCCGCCTGGCGCTCAAGGATATCCCCTCGCCCTCCACCTGCCTTACCGGCGTGCAGGAACTGCGCGGAGGCTCCTATCTTCATGTCACGGCCGACGGGCCGCGCATCACGCAGAGCTGGAATCCGTGGGATCGAGCCGGCAGACTCCACTGGGTTGACGACCGGGACGAGGCCGCACGCATGATCCGGCGCGCGGTTTCGACCGCAACCCGTGCGAGCATAGCGGGGACAGATCGCGCCCTGCTGATGCTGTCGGGCGGCATCGATTCTTCCGTGCTGGCCGCCGCGCTTGGAACCCATGGCTGCCCCTTTACCTGTTTCAATCTCGCCAGCATCGGTGCCATCGGCGATGAACGCCATTATGCGCAAATGGTCGCATCCCATATGGGCGCGCCGATCATTGAAGCGCAGTGGGACGTCGGCATGGTCGACATCACCCGTTCCCATGCATGGAGCCACCCCAACCCCCTGGCCCGCAGCTTCATGCAGGGCACCGCCCACCTGCTGGGCGAGGCGGTCGCAACGATCGGCGCCGATATCACGATCGATGGCGGCGGCGGGGACAATGTCTTCTTTTCCCTGCGGTCCATCGCCCCTGTCACCGATGCTTTCCTGCGCGGACGGAGCCTCAGCGAAGGCTGGTCCACCGCCCTTTCGATTGCGACCATGGCAGATGTGAGCGCATTGACGGTGATCGGTCGCGCAGCGGCACGCGCCTTCCGCAACTCACCCGCCTATCGTTGGCGGCCGATGACCCAATATCTCTCGCCGGAGGTCCTGGGCGACGAAGCCCTGGGCCCTCACCATCCATGGCTCGAGCCACCGCGCGGCGGCGAAACGGGAACGGCCGCGCATATCGCGCTCATTACCGCCGCCCAGGGCTGGGCCGAGGGAAATGATATCAGGAGCCCGGTGCGTCATGTCACGCCACTGGCTTCGCAGCCGGTCGTGGAAGCGTGCCTGCGGATACCGAGCTGGTGGTGGTCCAGACAGGGCCAGAACCGGATCGTGGCGCGCGATGCATTTCGCGACCGCTTGCCGGCGGCAATCGTGGATCGCCGGACGAAGGGCACGCCGGACAGCTATATCGCGGAAATCTTCGCCGCGAACAGGCAAATCATCCGCGCCATGCTGCTCGACGGACATCTGCAACGGGCAGGACTGCTCGACATGCCCCTGCTCGAACGTGCCCTGGACAGCGAGGGGCCTGTACAGGGCACACACTATCACCGCATCATGCATCTCGTAGATGTCGAGGCATGGATCGCGGGACAGGTCTAGGATCGGGAAGGCGATGATCGTTGCTGACGGAGCTTGTGCCAGATCGCATATTGATCGGCCTTTCGCGGATCGGGATCTTCCCTGTCCTGAAGCCAGTAGAGAAACCAGTCGAGATTACGCTCATAGATGGCCAGCCGATGCTGCGGCTGCCATTTATTATGATATTCATCGGGAAAGACATACATGTCGACCGGCTTGCCCTGTTCGCGCAGGGCAGCGAAGACGTCGATCGCGGTCAGATATTCCCGGTCGGCGAGCTGCATGAGCAATGGCGTGTCGATCGATGCGGCATTGTGGATCATCGAGCCGGGCTCCCAATATTGCCGGTTGTCGGACGTAGCGGGCGGGAAACCCTGCGCCCGCATCTTCCGGGCAAAGGCCGGACCGATGGTGGCGTTCACGGTCCAGGGTTCAAGACAGCAGGTGCTGATTGCTGCCGCGGCAAAGCGGCGGCTGTTGATGAGGGCGAAGCCGACCGTGCTCGATCCATCGCTCAAACCGGTGATGCCGATGCGATCCGGATCGGCAATTCCCATGTCGATGACGCGCTGCACCCCTGTCATGACGGAGGAATGCATGCTGCGCCTTTCTCCCCAGTCCCGGTCATTCTCCGCGAGCAGCTTCTGCCAGTCCTTGTTGAGCGGATTGATTGCGCCGACATGGGGCGGGCGGTCCAGGCTGAGAACGGCAAAGCCTTTCGCGGCGAACAGATGGATCGGATATTCATTGCCGGTCGCGCCCCGCAGAAATCCGTTGCTGCGATAGGTCGTCACGATCATGGGCAGTCTTTCTCTTCCGTCATAATCGGGAGGCAGGGCGAGATCGCCGGCGACTTCCAGGCCCCGGTCGTTACGCCATTCCAGCCGTTCGACCCTGCCGAACCGGATGGAATGATATTCGGGATTGGGATCGAAGAGCAGATCGGTGCGCCCATCGCCCGGATCGATCCGCACGATCCGGGGCGGCACGCTCGCACTCTGGCGCAGGCAGACAAGATCCCCGCCTGCGAGTTCACAGCCGCTGATGACATTGCTCGTGACGAATATTCTCTGTGGCTGGCCGGAACCAGGCTGCCAGCGGTAGAGCGCCGTCGACCGGTCATTCCAGCCTTCGCGGCGAAGGAAGAGCAGGGGACCACCATGGGGCATCCACCAAAGCCCGGCAAACTTGCCGCTACAGGCCTCAGCCGGACAGGGGATTATCACGCCAGTCGCGGACGACATGGCCAGCACCCACGGGCTGGCCGGATTGGCGGTGACATGCTCTGCCTGGACGAAGCGCCCGTCATCGGCTCTCGCCGAGAGCGGAAGAACTTCATAGCCGATCGGATCGGGACCCAGCAGCGTCCGGTCAGTTTCTTCGCCGGGCCGGGCCTCTCCGCCCACCGGATCGACGCGAAACAGGGACAAGGCTGTCGTCGCCAACGGCATGGGTTTGTCGCCCATCATCGGCACATAGCGATCGTCATAGCGAAATCCGGTGACGGCCTCGCGCGCCAGCGCGGACCGCTCGGCCAGCTGTCCCATCCGGCTGGCATAGATAAGCGTCGCGCCATCGGGCTTCCACGCAAATTGCTCGATATCGACCGGCGAGCGCGTGACCGCCCGGGCAGGTCCCCCATCGGCCCGAACCGTCCAGAGCTGGGTGACGCCCTGGTCCCTGCGCAGAAAGGCGATCCACCGGCCATCGGGCGACCAGGAGGGTGCGAGCACTATCGGAAATCCGGTGGGGAGGATGACCCCGCGATAGTCCCCGGTCCCGCTGATGAACTCCCCGCCCTCATCCAGCAGGCGCGGCGCAGCACCGGGCCGGTTATCCATCACCGCCAACCCGATACAATAGTTGTTGGTCGACGCCTCGGCGCGGAGGAGGATGAAGGCGATGCGCCTGCCGTCGGGCGACAGGCCGAGCGGGCTCTGACTGCCGAGCAGTGCGCCATCACCCCGTCCGATGTCGCGCACGCCCAGCAGATCCTTCGCGGTGATGGCGCGCTGCTTCACCACCGGCGCAGGGCGGGCCAGCAGGTCGCTGCAATCCGCCATGGCCGGGCCAGAGAAGGCCAGAAGCGCCACGCCCGCAGCCAGCCATGCGATCGATGTCCTGTTCATGGCGCTCACCATGTCTTCACCAGTTCGAGCGCGATGAAGCGCCCGACCGCGGAGTAATTGGTCGAGTCATAGGGCGTGTCATAATAGAGGCTGGTCGCGACAACCGAAGGAAGCTGATTGAGGAGGTTCTGGACCGAAAGGCCAAGTTCGACGCCGCTGAGGGGGCCGGGCCGGTCGCCAAATCGGTAGCGTGTGCTGAAGTCGACCGTCGTCATCCCGTCAATGTGCAGTGCCGGGGTCGCGCGCGCATCCTTGACGCCGCCTATGGTGCTGAGCGTGGCCGCCGCGCTGAAGGCGCCATCGCTCCAGCTGACCGTACCCCGCCCTCGCCAGTGCGGCGGGTTGAACAATCGTCCTGCGAGCTGTTCAGTGGGACCCGCCACCAAAATCTGCTGCTCGCTGTCGAGATAGGTGAGATTGGCCGAAAGCCCCATTTTGCCACCTGCCAGCTCGGTCTGATAGTTCAACTGGGCGTCGATGCCCTGGATCGTCTGGCGTCCAGCATTGACGTTGGCGCGATTGATGATCGCGCCGACCTTGGACGGATCATAGGGTGCGCCTGCCCCATTCAGAAACTGCGCCGCATGGGCAATCGCCGCCGCAAGCTGCTGGGCCGTCGGTGCGGTGATGATCTGGTTGGCGTAAATGGGATCGACGAGCGCCCGCGCCGCTGTCGGGATCGGATTGACGATGCGATCGACATAGCGGGTATGGAAATAGCTCAGTTCCAGGGATGCACCAGGAATGGCGGGCGGATGCAATGCCATGGTGGCTGACCAGCTGCGCGCCTTTTCCGGTTTGAGATTGCTATTGCCCCCGGCCACCAGCAAGGCGGTGGTCCCGGCCGGATAGCCCGTGCCCCCAAAGGTCGTGATCGAATAGAGGATGGCCTGTTCGATCGAATAAAGCTGGATGAAGCTTGGCGCCCTGAAGGACCGCCCCCAACTCGCCTTGATGTCCATGAAATCGGCCGGCGCGTAGATCATCCCGAATTTGGGCGTCACGACATCGGCAAGGCCCCGATAGCGTTCATAGCGAAGCGCGGCGCTCAGGCTGAGGCTGCGCATCATGGGAATGGCCTGCGCCGGGCCTATCAGCGGGAAGCTGGCCTCGCCAAAGGCGTAGATGCTGTCCTGCGAGGGTTTGGCGTTGTTGACATTGCCTGCGCCCCGGAAGATCTCGAAATCATTCGCCCGGATGCCCGCGCCAACCGCCAGCTTGGCGTCCCCGCCCGGCAGGGCGAAGAGGGGTCCATCGCCGGAGATTTCACCAGTGATGCTCTGATTATGATAGCGACCCCAGGCCCGGCTGGCGAACTGGTCGTTGATGAAGGTGTCACCCTGAAAATAGGTGCGCCCCTTCCCGAAACTTCCCGACAGGCTGAGTTCCCACGGCCCCAGGCTTAGCCGCGCGACGCCCGACAGGGCCAGCGTATAACTGTCATAGCTTTGGGTGATGCGGCTGACCGCAAGATTGGCGGCCACGCTCGTAGGATAGGAAAATTCACCCGTCCGCTGGTTGTAAAGGCCATCCAGTTCGATGGTGAGATTGTCGCTGATGTCCTGATGGAGGCTTCCAGCCACGGCATGGCGGCGGCTGGCCGGCAACAAGGTCAGGCCCGGTCTGATCCGGCCATATTTTCGCTGGTTGGTCGTGAGGGCGGTGTTCCGGCCATATTCATAGGTGAGAAAGCCGCCACCCCCATTCCAGCGACTGCCGGCAAGGGCGCCATATTGCTGCTGGAAATTGCCGCCATCGGGTGATCCGCCGATACGGGCGCGGGTTTCAACGCCGTCATAGTCGCGTCTGAGGATCACATTGACCACACCGCCGACCGCGTCCGATCCGTAGATGGCCGACGCGCCGTCCGCCACCACCTCTATGCGATCGACGGCGGCGAGCGGGATTGCGGAAATATCGACGCCCTGCCGGGCCGAATCATAGGGCACGCGGCGGCCGTTCAGCACGGTGAGCGTTGCATCGCTGCCCAGGCCACGCAGATTGACCGACGACCCGCCGCCGACATTGCCACCAGTGCTCGAGGGCACGTTGAAACCGACGCCGGGATTCTGCCCACCACCGAAACTTTGCGGCAGGCTGCGGGCGACGTCGCCCAGATCGGCGAGACCAGTGTCTCTTATCGCCTGGTTGTCGAGAACCATGACCGGCGACGGGACCGGCGCACCGCGGATACGGCTGCCGGTGACCACGATGCCGACGCCCTCGTCCCTTTCCTGCCGGGACAGATTTTCCTTTCGGATGACGATGCTGCCTTCGAGCCGGGTCCAGGAAAGTCCGGTTCCGGCAAGCAGTCGGTCAAGCGCGCCCTCGATCGTGTAGGCTCCATGGATCGCAGGCCCGTTCATTCCCTCGGCAAGGGCCGCATCGACAATGATCGTCTGTCCGGATCGCAGGGCCAGTTCGCGAACCGATGCGCCGAGCGGCTGGGCAGGCAGCGTGATCGCCATTTCGGCAGATTGCTGGGCAAGCACGATCGGCGCGCTGGCCGCCAGCATGGCGGCAGCGATGCTGCCGGACAGATAATATGCGGTGACTGAAAATCGAGACATTGGACCTTCTCCCCCGTGCCGCCATTCAAGCGGGACAGTGTGGAGACGCCGGTTCGCAAAAACACCCGACAGATTTTTTGGGGAGGACCGCGCTTGCCTATTTCGCGGGAGCAACCAGCAGGATTGTGCCGCTGTCGGGCCGCTCGACCTTCAGATGGAAGCTGGTCGCGACAGCGCGGGCGAATGCTTCCGGATCGCGGACCCGGAAGCCGCCCGTCACACGCACCTGTGGAACGAAGGGTTCCGCCAGACGGATCTGCACCTTATTATAGCGGTTGATTGCCGCCACCGCTTCGGCAAGCGGCGTTGCGTCGAGCGCCAGCATGCCCGACACCCAACGCGCTTCGGCCGGGGAAGCCACCCGCTCCGCCATTGGTGCGTCCAGCGTCATGCTCTTGCCCACCGGGAGCGTTCTCGCCTGATCGGACGCCGCATTCAAACCGCGCAGCTCCACCGATCCCTCCAGGACAGTCACCATCGGTTTGGCGCCAATCATGCTCACGTCGAAGGTTGTCCCGAGAGCAGTTATGTCAGCGCCGGCCGCCTGCACATGGAACGAGCGCATCCGGTCTACCGCGACATGGAAGCGCACGCGCCCCTGCTGGAGATCAAATTGCCGCTCTTTATCGGAAAATTGCGCGCGGAGGCGCGTGGCCGTGTCGAGGATGACGGTCGATCCGTCCGAAAGCCTGACGGTGCGGATCTCGCCGACCCCAGTCTCATAGATCGCGGCCTGCGCCGTCGTGGAAATCGCCAATGGCCCGCCAGGCCGGATAAGACCGACCGTCACTACGCCCAGCAATGCCGCTGCGCCAAGAGTGGCGGCAGCGACATGCGTCTTTTGCCGCATCCAGAAGGGCGCGCGGCCAAGCGATCGGGTCTGCCCGACAGGACGCTCGCCCAGAAGCGTTCCCAGCTGCCAGTCGCGCTTGATCCGGTCATAGGCGATGCGATGACGCGGATCGGCATCGAGCCAGGTCGTGAACGCGCGCTCGGTTGCCGGATCGGAATGTCCAGCGAGACGCGCCAGCCAGTCTTCGGCAGCGTCATGGATGGATGGGGGAATCGGCATCCCCTCAGGCTCAGTCATGCGCCCGCAAATGCCGTCCAAGCTGCTTGATCGCCCTGCTCATCTGCTTCTCGACCCCTCTCACGCTCAAACCGGTCCGCTCCGCAATCTCGGCATAGCTATAGCCATCGAGACGGCAAGCGAGGAATATCTCGCGGGTCAGCGGCTTCAATCGCAGCACCGCCTCTTCGATGCGGGCCAGCCGGTCGCGGGCTTCCAGTGCGGCCACGGGATCGCCGCTCGCCAAGGATAGATCCTCAATTGGAACATGATGATGCTCGCACCTACGTCCCGCACTTCTGGCTTCATCTCGCAGCACATTGCGCGCGGCATGGCGTAAATAGGCCCGTGGCGCCTGGATGGGCCGACTTGCGCTAACCGGCTTACCGGCCATGCGGCTGAAAACCTGCTGCACAATATCTTCCGCTTTATCCTGCCCGGTCAATCGCGAGAGGAAACGCAGCAGCGACGGTCGCTCTTCCCGATACAGACTTTCCAGCGGATCAGGCTGCACCGCCAATCGGTCATGACCCGGAGGCAAGGGATCGCCCTCATCCAGTGGCGGGCGCGATATTTCCGATGCAGACCACATCACGGCCTGCCTTCGGCATGTTTCCTGGCTTCTGATCCCATCCGCCGCTCCCTCGCATTGACGAGGTCGCGCCGGTAAGAAACCGGGCGTTGAGCCGCGCTTGAGAACGCGTGCCGATGCCTTTGGCCATAAATGGCTTGGACATAACACCGGCCACCCGGCCGCATCTGCGGCGAGTCTATTCTTCCCAAGCGAGGGGCTCAAACCTCGGCGCTTCCCAGCGGAAACGCCCTGTCACATTATCGTAATATCAAGCCGATGCAATATGTTAGAGAAAGATCGAAGTCGGCTCCCTTCCACCTTGTCCGCGTCGACCATGGTTGAGATAGGCACCTCCTATACTCTCCAGGTTGATGCGCGAGGACCGACCAGTCGCCTGGCGCATCGGCCGAGGTCGCAGTGGTCCTACCATTGGCGGCATGTGAGTCCAATCCGGGCCGATTTGAGCCGATCTGGGCCATTCCCTTGGAGGCAGCCGGACAGCGATAATCTTCCGTGCAGCGGGTAGCTTCTGTGCTCCCCCTTGCATCGAACCGATCCGCTGCCACCATTATGACAGGGCAATGTCCCATGACGAGCTACCCACAGCGATCTGCCAAGCCCGCCCTTGGACGGAGCACCACCATCTCTAATTCTGATGGAACGGGGGTACCACCTTGCGCGCTCACTGCCGGTCACGATGAGGCCCTCCTTACCCCGCGCGATATCCTGTCTCGGCTCAGCATGACCAGCACCAATCCCCCGAAATGGATGCGCCGGACCTTCATGAAACATGGCGTGCCCTACGTTCATGCGTGCGGAAAGATGCGCGCGACGGAAGCACAATATCAACTACTATTGGAAAAGATCACATGCTCTCCCTCCGTCGCCGTGGGAAGAACGGCATTTACCATATCCGAGGCTCAGTCGCGCTCGGCGACAAGCGGATCGTCGTCAAAGAATTCAGTTCAGGATCGAGTGACGCAGATGCTGCGTCGCACCTGATGGCGGGATATGAGACCAGGCTGCGCCATCAGCTGATGTTCGGTCCCGCAGCGGTCGTCGCACAGGGCACCATCGCCGACGCCTTCGCCAGCTATTTGTCGAAGGCCAAGCTACCCTGTCCTGCCGACATATTGCGCATCGGCAAGCTCAACGCCCAGATCGGCGACCTGTCGCTGCAGGAACCGAAACAGGCATGGGAGAAATTTCGGCTCGCCAATCTGACTGCCCATAAGCCTGCGGGCCAAGATCGCTATAGGGCCGTGTTCCAGGCGGCGGTCAACGTCTATCGCGAACTGCATGACCTTCCACCGCTCAGGATCAAGGCGATCCCGTTCGACAATGAGCGGGTGCGCTTCCTGACGAAGGAAGACCGCGACCTGCTGATCGTGTCCTACACGCCGCATGTTCAGCCGATCATAACCATGCTGGCCTTTCACGGCCCGCGCATCCAGACTGCCTTGCAGATGGTTTGGGGCGTTAATGGTGTCGACATGGAGCGAGAGTCCATTCGGCTCAACCATACGAAAAATGCGGTGATCCAGTCTGTTCCCATGCATCCGCGCGTCAGGGAGGCACTGCTACCGATCTGGGAGGAACGCGGACGGCCCATGAAAGGCCATGTCTTCCTCAACCGTTTCGGCGAACCCTATCAGGACACCCGGCTTTCCCCCATTCCTGGGGGCAACCCCCTGAAGAGCCAGCATAAGACGGCATGCGAGCAGGCGGGGATTGATGACTTCACCATCCATGACTGGCGCCACCATTGGGCATCGCATTGCGTGATGGCCGGCATCGACCTCATCACCATCATGCACATGGGCGGTTGGAAGTCACTAAGGATGGTCCAGCGCTACGCGAGCGTGGGCAACGATCACATGCGCGAGTCAATCAACAGGCTGGACTGACGCTATCTAGCGATAGCCGTTCAATTATCAGGCTGCAGCCGCGACCCCACTGACGCCCAGTTCGGCCAGCGCGAAATTACGGATATGCTCACACATGTCGGCGCGGTCGAAGGCGAGGGCTAGGTTCGCCTCGACATAGCCGGTCTTGGAGCCGCAGTCGAAGCGCCGCCCGTCGAAGGTCACGCCATGGAAGGGCTGCTTGCCGATCATCGTTGCCATCGCATCGGTCAGTTGGATCTCGCCGCCGGCACCCTTTTCCTGGGTTTCGAGGATCTTCATGACCTCCGGCTGCAGGACGTAGCGCCCCGGCAGGATCAGGTTGGACGGCGCGGTCCCCGGCGCAGGCTTTTCCACTAGTCCCTTCACCTCGGTCAGCGCGCCGTCGCGCTTGCCCGGATCGATCACGCCATAGCTGGGCGTCTCGGCCATCGGCACTTCCAGCGCGCAGACCAGATTGCCGCCAACCTTGCCATAGGCATCGACCATCTGCTTGAGGCACCCCCGGCCCGGCGCGCCCTTCATGAACTCATCGGGCAGCAGAATGGCGAACGGCTCGTCGCCGACAATATCACGGGCGCACCAGATGGCGTGACCCAGGCCCAGCGGCTCCTGCTGACGCAGGAACACGGCATTGCCGGGCGACAGCCGCGTACCGTCCAGCGCGGACAGGTCCTTGCCCCGCTCGCGCTGGGTGGCTTCGGCCTCGAAGGCCATGTCGAAATAATCCTCGATCGCGCCCTTGCCGCGACCAGTGACGAAGATCATCTGCTCGATCCCCGCCTCGCGCGCTTCATCGACCGCATATTGAATCAGCGGCCGGTCGACGACCGGCAGCAATTCCTTGGGCACCGACTTGGTCGCCGGCAGAAAGCGCGTGCCGAGACCCGCAACAGGGAAAACGGCTTTGCGGATGCGTTTGTAGGACATGATCTTTCAACATAAGTGGAGTTAATTGGCGTACATTATCACAATAAATTTAAAGAAAATCATAATTATATCGAGTTTTTATCGTAACATTTTCATTTTCGTCAATTTATTGCAAATCGTAAATTTTCGCTCTATTAGCTATATCCTAGTTTTCGATTTAATTGAGCCAATCCCCTATGTTCAAAAAACTCCTCAACATCATCGTTCCAAAAGGTGTGGTGGTCCGAGCGGACCGCATTATAGGTAGTTGTCTTGGCGCCTTGTGCACGCGCTATCGCGGCATTGATGTCCTCAAGCGGTAGGCCAAAAGCGCGCGCTAAAACAACCGCACCCCGCTTCGCGCTTTCAGGGGAAGCCAAATCTTCGAAACGAACCGTACGCCCTTTGCCGTGGGAGAGAATTGCGGTCGCAGATCGCTCGACCAGAGTGAGATCCGCTTCCGCTTCAGAGCGAAGGAACTCCAAGAAATCCCCAAGGTCATGAGAACAATTTGCGCCACGCCTCTTCCAACGATAGAGGCTGATTAGGACATCCCTGAGATTGCGTATGCAATGGACGTGCCGAGTTCCGGCTTCAAATGCGCTCACGATCCAAGATGGAGAAGATGCGTGCGCCATCACTACTGTGCCATTGGGTATCGCGCCAACTGCAACTTGTAACGGGCATATCTTGCCGCGACTTCCCTCCTTATCTTCCAGCTCTAAAGTGTCCTCATGCTGGAAATCATCAACTACATCCTCCCAGGTAAACATCGTTGCCCCCGATTCAAAGCCGAGTTCGAGCAATATCTTCTCACACAAGTGCGTCCCTGACTTCGGGATCGAATTGATTACTGCGGGGGGAAGATGGGATGCCGCGTTGATCGGTCGGTAAGACAATACCGGTATGAGGTACATGGGATAGAGCCGCCTTTCATGCCGGCCGATCCATATCATCCCATTGCCTAAAGAATTATAGCGGCTACTTATTAGCCCGCTCGAAGAAATGAACGCCAGTTCATTTCCATCCTGCGCCCAAAAAAGTTCGTTATCACTATAATAGCCAAAAACCTCTCCGTACTCGCGCAGAACCAGAAACCCGTAATTTTCTCCGCAAGGTGAGCCGATCCTAAAAACCATATTACGAAACGATATTTTGGTATCAGGATCCAAGCCCTTATTATCTTTATCATGGCCTAGGGTCATTTAACTTCCATCTAGCTAGCACGAAACTTTTATTCCGCCCCTTTTCGGCGGATGACGAAATTTTACAGTCCGTACGCGAAGCTGTCATGATTTTGCAAGGCTTGCTTACGTATGAGCGAGGCCACTCTCATCAACGGACGCGAGGCTCAGGGATTGCCGATAGACTCTTGCCGTTTGCAGATCGCCAAGTCTAAGGTCCAGCCCATGGATGCTCTAACTCTAAGTAATAATCATGAGGCACAAAAAGGCCTTTGCCTTTCGAGGGGCATGCTGGAGCCAGTTATGGCCTGCCCTCCTCTCAGACAGGGGTGGTCTGCCGAGTCAGGTATCCTATATTGCGGAAGCGGATCCCAAAGGTTAGGCGGCATCTTCGAAATCTTTTTCGAAAGCTATTGGAGACGCTTTACCTCGTTGAGGCACGCAGAATGGCGCTGCCAACTTAAAGGAAAGGCACGTTTTGTTCTATGGCGGCGTAATGCCACCAACGGCGCCGAAAAGCAGGTAGCCGAGTATTTTGGCGATGGAAGTGCCAACGAAGTGAACATTGTGCTGCGCGCTGAGCTAGAATCTACCGAGGAAAGCAGTCTCCAGGTGGAGGTCGAGGCAGCTGAGGGCGCAGTATTAAGTGAGATTGGTTGGTACGCACGATCTCCCGCGCCTAATTTGATCCGTCTTGGTCTTGTTATCACGACCTACGAGCGAGAAGCATTTCTGCGAGCCAATCTGATACGGCTTGCAGGGCAATCGAATGACGCACAGCTTGTGATCGTCAATCATGGCTCTCCCGGCTTACATGAGCGCATGGCCGATGCCGTACACGGGGGGCTGGAAGTGCGGTTCATTGACCAAGAGAATAGTGGGGGTGCGGGCGGATTCACGCGAGGCATGTCTGAGCACCGACGTGTTGGGCATGCGAGCCATATTTTGTTGATGGATGACGACATTGACCTGCCCGGTGACTTGATCGAGCGTGTGCTGGCAGTGCTGGCGTGGGCGGATCAGCCACTCTGCTTGGGTGGAGCGATGTTCGACTATCATTCGCGGACCAAGCTGTTTTCAGCCGGCGATTTTCTACTGCCCGGGAGTTTCGGGATAGGGCATGTCGCCCCGTCAGGCGGCGGAGACGCGGCAGTGGTGCGTGACGTGGACTTTTTGGCAAGGCTGCACACCCCGGATTTCAATGCCTGGTGGTGCTTTGCCTTTCCCGTTGATGCAATGGATGCGGTTGGGCTACCGATGCCCTGCTTCATTCGAGGTGACGATGTGGAGTACGGCTATCGGCTTAAGCGGGCTGGCTGGCCAACGGTTTGCTGGCCCGGAATAGCAGTGTGGCATATGCCATTCGCTGAGAAAGCTGCACCTTGGCAAATGTTTTATGACAGACGCAACAGCCTATTCGCCAATGCCATTCATGGCCGAGTTCAACTCAGCGACGCGTTAAGAAAATTAACCGGTGGCTTTTTCCATCATTTACTGCGTTACGATTACGATCGCGTAAAGGCGATGACTAGTGGCATTGCAGCGTTCAATCAGGGCGCAAGTGCCATGGCTGCTTGGACAGACACAGACCACCGCAGGTTGTTGGCGGAAACGAACCAACATAGCGCGCGTGCGGCGCAAAAGTTGGGGGTGAATAATCGGATGCAAAAGCCGGAGCGCTTGCATGGCCGCCGCAGATCCGTGGCGATGGTTTTGCGACTCTTGAGCGATCTGTTTTTGCCCCGTGCGAAGGGACCAGCCTTGTGGCTGATGCCTAATGTAGCATGGAGGCCGGATTACCTCAGGCGCCCCCGCCTGGCTGTGGAAACGGCAATGGATGGGTCGCCGCAGAGAGTATTCTGCTACGATCGGCGTGAAAGTTGGACTGCTTTATGGCAATGCCTGAGGGCGCTGACAGGCATGGCTTGGCGCTTTCGACAGAAAGTTGAACTTCCACAGCTTGAATAAGAGGAATTACCTGGATTTATATATCATGAAGTATATTTAAAAATTACTTTAAGCCATTGCTTACGGCTGTTGTCGTAAATGCTAAACTCGAAACTATATTGACGAATTTCATCAGATCTACGAGCGGCGCCGTAGAAACATACATCACGTCGCGATTACGGATAGGAAAGCCTTGCGCCGCAAAAAATGTAGCCGGATCTTTGAGATTGGCACGGTAGATCACCGGAATTTTGCCGTCTGACGTAAATCGCGCACCATTTATCAGCGAAGGATCAACGTCTGCCGGATTCTCAAGCCTGAAGATGAATACACCCTTGATATCGGCTCGATCGTCGCGCAAGCCACCAACTCGTCCAAGTGCTTGCGCAAGGGTTAGCCCGGTGCCCTCAAAGTCGACTTCGGAATTGCGTCCAACAGCACCCAGCGCTGTAAAGCTGTAAGGCTGAAAAAGGGCGGTGACGACGTCATCCGGTTGCAAGTGAATGTTTTGGGCAGGATTGCTGATTACAGCAGACAGCGGCACAGACACAACCTTGTCGGCGCGGGTAATCTGGATCATGGTCTTGTTGATCGGTTGTTTGACGCCCCCGGCAGCGGCAAGGGCATCCAACAACCGCTCTCCCCGTGCCGTTAGCGGTATGCGGGCGCTCTGTTGCACTTCCCCCACAACAGTAACATCTCGGGTCGAATTCCGAGTCCGGCGCACAAGTACTTGCGGGTCGTGGGCCTTACCACGCAATTTTGCCACGATCTCCGCCTGAATCTGCCCTGTAGTGCGTCCGGCAGCTATGACAGTGCCAACAAAGGGTACCTGAATATAACCGTCTTCACTTACAATCTGCTCGGGCAGTGCGGTGGCTTGGGCGATTGAGCGGGCCTGAGCGGTGACGCGCCCATCGGCTGCCGCCAATCCGGCCTGTCCGGCCGTTCCGAACAGCACCGCCGGGGGCGCTTCCCATATCGAAATGTCCAGCGCGTCACCGCTGCCAATGAGATTGGTGACCGAAGGGGCATCCCCCAGAACCTGCGATAGCGATGGCTCGGAACTGCTTGCTATCAGGCGCCGCGTCAGATCATCCGTAAGATTGATTACGCGAATGTCGCCGCTCGTCGTTCCGGTTCCGTGCGCCCTACCCGTTATATCACCGGCGTGCGGTCCGCTGGAGCCGAGCGAATAGCATCCGCTCAAAAGCCCGGAGCAGGCCAATGCGAAAAGGGGAGAAGCAAGGCGTAGGCGAACGGCGGACACTGAAGATACCTCTCAAGAACAAATGACGCTGTATAGATCGGTCGGCACGGCACTCTGGTAGTGCCAACCTGAAGGCTTCTCAACAGATCAGACGGTCAACATCCCTTCTGGGTGATTGATGATATGCGCAGGCAGGGCCACTGGGCGCGTTGCCACGAACGTTTCCGGTTGTTCGTCGATGGCAGTGAAACCGGCATTGGTGAAAAAGGGATGGCAAGTAAAATTTTTGCCCGTGTCCACGATCTTGCCGCTGACTTGAGGATGACGTTCGAGAATATCCCGCATGAGATAGTGCATTGTCGCGTATTCTGACCCGAGTCCGAACACCCGACACGATAGCACGCCCTGGAGAATGGCGTCATCCTTGTATAAGAATGCACTGATCAGTCCGCTGTCGGCCATCTTATCCTTAACAGGCCGTTGACGAAGTCGGCGGTGGCTGATTCAGTGCGGCAGTGGGATTGTCTGGCGGGTTAGCGGCGATGGCGATGGGGCGTGATAGCGAGGTCCAGTCCGATTTGATCGTGACGTGGGCGGAGATACCGCGTTCACCGGGGCATGTTTTCTACGACAAGCTCCAGAAGCTGCTGGCCGAGGCGGGCTTCGATGGCTTTGTCGAGAAGACGTGCAAGCCCTATTATGCGCCGCGGATGGGAGCCCCGTCGCTGCCGCCGGGCCGCTATTTCCGCATGCTGCTGATCGGCTATTTCGAGGGCATCGACAGCGAACGCGGGATTGTCTGGCGCTGTTCGGATTCGCTGTCGCTGCGGGAGTTCCTGCGACTGTCGAGCCGCGACAAGGTCCCTGATCATAGCTGGTTGTCGAAGACGCGGAGCCGCCTGCCGCACGAGGTACATGACCAGATCTTCGGCTGGGTACTGGCCCTCGTCGCCGGGCACGATCTGGTGAAAGGCGAGCGGATCGGCGTCGATGGCTCGACCATGGAGGCGAACGCCGCGCTGCGTACCATCGTGCGGCGTGACAATGGCGAGACCTACCGCGAGATGCTGGTGCGCATGGCGCAAGAGAGCGGCATCGACACGCCGACGATCGACGACCTTGTCCGGCTCGATCGCAAACGCAAGGGCAAGAAGCTGTCGAATGCGGACTGGGCGAGCAAGACCGATCCCGACGCGAAGGTCGCGCGGATGAAGAACGGCTCGACGCGTCTGGCCTACAAGCCCGAACACGCGGTCGATCTCGACACGGGTGTTATCGTGGCAGCGCCGATCCACCCGGCCGACAAGGGCGACACGACAACGCTCGACGCCACGCTGGAGACGGCAGCACGCAACCTCGCCGACATTGGCCTGGCGCCGACGTCCGGGGATCCCTGCGATCTTGTGACCGATAAAGGCTATCATTCGCGCGAGCTCCTCAAGGGTCTCGACGGCGACATCTGGAAGACGCGCATCGCCGAGCCGGCACCGCCGAATGGATATCTGCGCTGGCACGGCGACGAGGCTGCCCAGAAGGCCGTCTACGCCAATCGGTCTCGCCTGAAATCCGCCGTCGGACGCAAGGCGATGCGCAAGCGTGGTGAGATGGTCGAGCGTAGCTTTGCCCACGTCCTGGATCGCGGCGGCATGCGCCGCGCGTGGCTGCGCGGGCGCGAGAATGTTCACAAGCGTTATTTGATCCACGTCGCCGGGTTCAATCTTGGCATTCTCATGCGCGCCCTGTTCGGTTGCGGCACTCCGAGGGGCGCCAGGGGCGCATCCAAGGCATTCTTGTTCGTAGTTCAGACCGATGTTGCGCTCGTCATCGCCCTCGTCGCCGAGTTCGACGGAGAAAGGGCCATGCTCCTCATCGTTTTTACCCCTGAAGGCGCTGACAGACCCGGCTGAAAACCGACTTCGTCACCGCGCTGTTAAGGAAAGTGCAGAAAATTCGTCCCCCGGACGAAAGAAAATGACGCATCTCGTCATCGCTCCAGCGCTCGCCATTGGTATTGAACTGGTTGGTTTTGTTCACCAGTTCGAAGGCGCGGGCGTAATTTTCATGCGCCGGCGTATCGACCACGACATAGCGCTGCTCTATGTTAAGAGACGCCAACCATTCTTCACGCGAGGCGCCACTGCGTGTCCCGTCACGTTCGATTTTGGCCTGAATGGACTGAGTGCGCAACCGGGCCTCATTGGTGATCGCAGGCACTTGGGTCAGCGGCGAGAATAGAATCTTGCGGCGCCAATCATAAGGCTCCGTGTTCAGTATATGCATTTCGGGGAAGGTCTTTTTGACCTCATCGACCTCACGAGGGTTGTCATCGATAAACAGCGCGTTCTGCGGGAGAATGTTGACCTCTGATAGAATACGACGGATGTTCTCTGCCTTGGATTCATAGTTGATCTTAACCGAGGCGAAGTCCTCGATCCTAAGTCCGTCCTTGAACGCCTGCTTGAACTTTTCGACTGTCGGCTCATACTCATTTTTGCTACAGATAGCAAGCATCCCGCCGCGTGCTTTGTAGATCAGCAGGGCTTCGGCCAGACCAAGTGGCCAAGTCCCAATTTCATTCCAAGTCATCTGCTCCTTTTCACCAGATATGCCAGACCAGAGCGTGTCGTCCAGGTCGCAAATAATGAGCTTAATCTGCAGAGGCTCCAAAGCAACCTTCACGTTATCAACCAATCGCTGGGCGATCGACTGGGTCAGTTGTTGTAACTTCTCCCGACTGTTATACATTTCGCTCATCTTCGTCAGCGCCGTCATACGGGTCGGCGCCGCGTTCAAGTCACCCTCATAGTCGTGAATGAATGAGGCATGCGCGACTTGGAGCGTGTAGTCGTCTTGGTTGAATATCCTTCCATGCTCCGAAAAGACCTCATTGAGATCGAATAGATAGCAATTGGGCATACGGCGAATAAGTTTCTCGATGTACTCATTCAGTCTCTGCACAAAATACGAGATGTTCTCTAAGCTGTATCGCGGAAACAGATTGCCCATGAAGTTTCGGCGTGGCTCTAGGAAGGTCACAAAAAAGGTCGGCCGCTGGCCGACTACCTCTTGCGTACGCAATACAAGTGAGCGCACGATCCTGCGACAAGCATCGAAGAAATCCTCGATCAGACCTTCGCTCAACGCCCTGACCCAAAGAGGCTCGATCTCGATTATTTGCTCTGGAATATCGGGATAAAGGTCAAGGACCGCTTGGTAGAAGACGTGACGCAGGGTAAAGCTGATGATGTTGGCATCGTACTGATTAGCCGAATCCACGGCAGGAATTTCGGAATGCGAATGGCTGGCCCAGAGAAGGTGGTCGGCGCTGTGACCGAGTTGCAACAGAGCGCCGTGAATAGGCATCAACTGGCAGGTGCCAATCATCAGGAACTTGCGCGGATGAGTCTCCGTTTCAGAGAGAAAGTTTACGCCGTTCGACAGTTTCGGGAAATACGAGCTCATGGTGCGTCGGGTCCTGAGTGGCCTAAGGGTGGATAGAGGAGAGGTACTAACCAGAGATGTCGCCATGCTCGCGCCAGAGCCAGCGCAAGGCATCAGGCAGAATCGCGGCGCCGTGATGATGTGAATGATCGCCCTCGCCCATCACAAACTGATAGGCGTAGTTCTGCATTGCAAGGGCGCGAGCCATCGCGCGATTGCCGGCCGGCCAGTCAAGCCCTGAAAACTTACCTCCCAGTTTAGCGCGCGCGCCTTCTTGGAGGAATACGCGTAATGGCTTGGCAGGTGTGTTTCGGATGCGTTCGGGATAGCATCCGCCGCCGCGAATATCGACAAAGCTACCACAGGCAGAAAACACCTTCCCAAAGGCATCCGGGCGGTGCCAAGCTGCGTTAAATGCACAAATCCCCCCGCTGCTGTAGCCAGCGATACCCCGGTCGCTTGGATCATCGGAGAGTACAGCAAGTTGGCGTACTATCGGTAATACCTCAGCCAACAAGAACTCGGCATAGTCTCCGCCTACTGAATCGTATTCCAGTGAACGCTGCTCTTCAGCCAATCCGCCCGGACGCCGCGGCTTACCAGATTCAATGAACAACGCCGCCATTTTCGGCACGCCGCCATCGGCAATGAGGTTATCAAGCACCGTTGGAACCTGCCATCCGCCATCTTCGGCCAAGAACAACCAACCATCTTCGAAAATCATCAGCGGCAACGCAGACAGTCCGTCATAATTTGCCGGCAAATAGAGCCAAGCGTCATGCTGGCAATCTGGGAACAAGGATGAGGGTGGAATAACCAATGGCTCAATCCGCCCCTTGGGGATGCCCTCCCGGGCTAGAGAGTCCGGTCCGAGGCAGTACTGGTCGTTGGCGTCGTGGATCATCGCATGGGTAGCATCTTGAGACATGGTATCTCTAGGTTTGTGTAAGGATTCAATGTGGAAGTCGATGGCATCGTCGATGTGCTTGAAGGAAAGCAGTTTGCCATCTTTCAGCACATAGGCACGATCGCAGTGCTGACGCACAAAATCCTCACTGTGGGAGACGATCACGAGCGATCGGTCAGCGCGCTTCTCGAATAGTTCAATCTGGCACTTCTCATGGAAACGGTGATCGCCGACATGGACGATCTCGTCTATGAGGAAGCAGTCGAACTCGATACTCATGGAGATCGCGAACGCGAGCCTTGCTGCCATGCCCGAGGAGTAGTTGCGGACGGGTTCGTCGAAATAGACACCCAGTTCAGCAAAATCCTGAACGAAGCCGATGGTGTCCTCTATCTTGCGGCCATAGATACGCGAAATGCATTTGGCGTTGTCACGCCCGGTCAGCGCGCCCTGAAATGCGCCCCCGAATGCCAGCGGCCAGGATACGGACATGGAGCGTTTTATAATGCCCGAAGTCGGCAGTTCCGATCCACTCAGGAGGCGGATCGTTGTGGATTTACCTGCGCCGTTACGCCCTAAAATGCCAACTTTTTCGCCAGCTAGTATGGAAATATCGGCGCCGCGCAGCACGTGGTTGATGCCGCGTCTAGTGTGGTATTCCTTATGAACGTTGTGGAACTCAATCACAGCGGAGTCACCTTGGCCGTAATCGAACGGACCCCTACCATTGCAAAAAGCGACAGGACAGCGTTCCAAATGAGCACATAACCGACATCATAGTGGGCTTTGAACAGCGATCCGAAATAGCCGTCACGGATGATCTCGGCGCAATTAACCATGGGAACCAGCAGGAGATATTCCTGAGCGGCATGTGGCATCGCATCAACGATAAAGCCCAAGCCGGAAAAACCGATCATGATGTAAGTGAACGGATGCCAAAATCGCTCGAACAGTTCGGAATGCTCACTGATAGCACCCACGATAATGGCCAGCGCGGAACCAAACCAAACCATCAGCACCCAACCCCAGATCACTTTCAAAACATCTTCAGGGAGCGCCATCCAGCCCATTGCGCTGAAACCAAGCGAGAGAACGACGAACGAGGTAGTCACCCCTCCAATCTCCAGCATCAGACGTGCGATATAGATATCAATCGGACGGACATTGCGATGATGCATGAGGCCCAGATGCATCTCGACCGATTTGTCCAACCTGTTGGGCATATTGCGCCAGACGAGGACCGTCGAATATCCTGTCACGGCGAAAGCGACGATTGGAATCTGCGAAGAATGGGACAGCTTCGTAATCGTCCAGATGGCGGTGATGCCGAGCGTAAACGTCATGGGTTCGGCAAAAAGCCAGAGCACGCCGATGTTGTGACGGCCGTATCGTGTTAGTGTTTCGCGTAGGAACAACGCCCAGATGACACGGCACTGGATGGCGAAGCTCCGAGATAGCGCGGGGCGGGAGGCCATGGTTAATCCACATGCTCGCGAATGCTAGCGATGAGCATCTTGGTGATAGCCCAGAAAATAAGGCCCAGCAGCAAGGTCGCGAGTATTCCACGCAAACGATAGGGCTCTTCCGCGTCGTCTGGCAGGCTGGGTTGGGCAATGCGTTCGACGTAAGTCTGTTTCCGGCGTGCTTCGGTCTTTGCCTGATCAAGCGAAACCATCGCCGCAGCCAGTTGCTTGGCGGCCATCTCGTTTCGCAGTATCAGGTTCTGGTAGGCAGTCGCCTTGCCTGCCAGAGAACGATCGCCGCCGGCGACCTTGCCCATTTCCTGCGCGATCTGCCCGGACAGACTGTCGATCTGCGTCTGCAGGACAGGTATCGCTTGATTGGCAGGTGCCGCCTTTTGCAACTGCGCCAACTGCGTCCGGCTCGCGATGAGTTCATCCTGCAGCTTGGAAATCATCTGCAGTTGCATGCTCGCCTGCTTTTCGGGATCGACCACGCCATGCCGATTGCGGAACGTCGCCAGTTGGGTGGCAGTCATCTGGACGTTGTTTTCCGCTTCTTCCACTTCAGCATTAGCAAACTGGATCAGGTCAGAACGCGCCCGGTTGTTCAGGCGATTGACGGTTGCTTCGGCCATTTCGAGCAACTGCGCATTAAAGCGCCTAGCATCGCGGGCGTTGTAGGCCCTGACAGTAAGGACGGTGATCCCGTCGGTGCCGTTGCTTTCGACCTTTACCCGTTTCTTGAAATATTTGTAAAGTTCCTCGAACGAGGATGAATAGCCCATCGGGTCAAAGCGGTTGAACACCGAGATATAGCGCGCGCTGTATGCCTTGAGGAAACTGTTCTTTTGATTGATCGCCTGCAGGGCATCGCGCGACTGGATATAGTCGTTGGCGGCGCTGGCCTCATCGCTTGCGTTGCTGAAGGCGGCATTTTTGAGCAGTACGCCCAACCCGGTCAGCGAGGGCTTGTCCGGGCTACGAACGACAAAGCGCGCTTCCGAAATATAAACATCCGATGCTATCGCACCAAAATAGATGATCGACAAAAGCGTCGGCGCTACCACCAGAGCAAGGAAGAGGCGATCTGCAAGAAATTTCTTCATATTTTTCATATGGCCGGATGAACGGTTCACTCTAATGGATTTTATGGTCCGGCAAGCCCCGAAGCTTGATCCGTTTAGCGTTAGGCATGCCCAAATCCAAGCCCAAAGCGCAGAATCGCCAGACTACCCAACGACATGCAAACCTAATTTGCCGCATGTCATGTGTCGAAGCTCGCTATCAGCTGATTCCAGTATTCCCGCGATATGATTTCATCATAGGCATCAGCCCATTGCGCGCCAGCCTGTTCGCACTGGCGGTTGTAGCGCCTTATGACCCTGTCAAAATGACGCCCGATATCGGCGTAGACATCCGGATCGAAGCCGAAATAGTGCAGACTACCGTTATCAGGATCGCTATATGCGAAATCTGACTGGAGCGGCATTTCGGTCCAGCTGATGTCCATGCGTTCCGGAAACACCACCAGACGGCGGAACGGATTGGATTTAAGCGCTGGCAGCTTGTGACCGTTGAAGGTCCAACGTTGGACAAAACGGTAGAACTTGCCCTTAGAAACAACCGGCGCGACTGCCATGCGACCGACTGGCAAGCGATCCAGCTTACGATAATTGACGTTGAATCGCTTATATTCTGCCATAACTTGCTGGTGGACCGCGTCAAAGTCCTCATCGCGGAAGGGCGCTGGGCCATCCAGAAAGCGATCCACGGCCATGCTCAGCAGATAAGCTGAACCGTACTGATTAGTGCTGACAAAGTTACGAAAGCGAGCGCGCAGTTGCTTTTCTACCCGTTTGAGGCGCTTCGCCAACATGCGCCGGGGCCTGGCTTGACGGACGAAACCTTCGTCGATCATCGAGTTCACGAGCCGGGGCAGATGACCGCTGAGACGGATCAACTCATTACGAATGTTATAGAATGCGAACCAGCCTTCGACCTTGGCATAATAAGGTTCATGCCACACCGCAATACCTGGCACAGTCCAAGTACGCCGACCAGCGATGTCTGCACGCACGCCAAAATCCACGTCGTCGAGATGGACAAAGATTGGCAACGGCATGCCGTTGCGTTCGAACGCGACCTTGCTGCCGCCGAACAACCACCACCCGTTGAAGTTGGTGTAGAAATTGCTTGCCAGCGCGTTCTTGCTTTCTGGCGCGTCGAGTCGGGATGGGGGCATGCGTGCCTCCACCGTCTCAAAACGATCGGCGCGCCAATAGGCGCTTGCGTCGGCCAGCTTGACCGGATCGTAGACGTCCATTTGGACGCCGCCAATGAAATCCTCATCCTGCATCTGGAAACGAAATAGGTTAATCATACGCGCGATCGAAACAGCGTCGATATCCGCATCATCATCAAGCAGCATGATATGACTGGTCGACATATCATCGAGCGCAACGTGGATACCGCGCCCAAAGCCGCCGGCACCGCCAACATTCTTCTGCGCAATGACCTGAATCCGTTCAGTCGCCAAGCCCGGTGGCATCGCGAAGGTACTAGCGTTATCAACCACGATAACGCGCCAGTCGGCAGCCTCAGCATTCAGGATGCTGCTCAACGTGGCAAGATTGGCCTGCAGTTGAGTGACGCGGTTAAACGTGCAGATAACGAAGGCTGGGCTGACTTCACGTTGCGGCTGCGCGCATATTTCCCAGTCTGCCGAAATGACCTCAACTGAGCCGAACAGCGGCGTCACCATGAAGCTCCAGCGACCAGATGTAGCATCAGCCGTGACGATGTCGAACGGCATCGATATCTCATGCTCGTTCCGGTAGGGATCGACCGTCGTATCAGAGATCAGATAGTTGCCAGCATAGCGGTAAACGTCTTTTCCGCCACCACTGTGTGCTGTCGAGGCGACGCGGCGCTGGCCGTTCTGGTCGGTGTGCAACAGCGCCACTTCCGCCGAGCCCTTGATATGCAAGCGCAAACGGAAGCGCTCCACCCGCGTTGTACCGAAAACCTCGCGATCATAGCAGCGCGGTGACGAAGTCGGTTTTCAGCCGGGTCTGTCAGCGCCTTCAGGGGTAAAAACGATGAGGAGCATGGCCCTTTCTCCGTCGAACTCGGCGACGAGGGCGATGACGAGCGCAACATCGGTCTGAACTACGAACAAGAATGCCTTGGATGCGCCCCTGGCGCCCCTCGGAGTGCCGCAACCGAACAGGGCGCGCATGAGAATGCCAAGATTGAACCCGGCGACGTGGATCAAATAACGCTTGTGAACATTCTCGCGCCCGCGCAGCCACGCGCGGCGCATGCCGCCGCGATCCAGGACGTGGGCAAAGCTACGCTCGACCATCTCACCACGCTTGCGCATCGCCTTGCGTCCGACGGCGGATTTCAGGCGAGACCGATTGGCGTAGACGGCCTTCTGGGCAGCCTCGTCGCCGTGCCAGCGCAGATATCCATTCGGCGGTGCCGGCTCGGCGCTGCGCGTCTTCCAGATGTCGCCGTCGAGACCCTTGAGGAGCTCGCGCGAATGATAGCCTTTATCGGTCACAAGATCGCAGGGATCCCCGGACGTCGGCGCCAGGCCAATGTCGGCGAGGTTGCGTGCTGCCGTCTCCAGCGTGGCGTCGAGCGTTGTCGTGTCGCCCTTGTCGGCCGGGTGGATCGGCGCTGCCACGATAACACCCGTGTCGAGATCGACCGCGTGTTCGGGCTTGTAGGCCAGACGCGTCGAGCCGTTCTTCATCCGCGCGACCTTCGCGTCGGGATCGGTCTTGCTCGCCCAGTCCGCATTCGACAGCTTCTTGCCCTTGCGTTTGCGATCGAGCCGGACAAGGTCGTCGATCGTCGGCGTGTCGATGCCGCTCTCTTGCGCCATGCGCACCAGCATCTCGCGGTAGGTCTCGCCATTGTCACGCCGCACGATGGTACGCAGCGCGGCGTTCGCCTCCATGGTCGAGCCATCGACGCCGATCCGCTCGCCTTTCACCAGATCGTGCCCGGCGACGAGGGCCAGTACCCAGCCGAAGATCTGGTCATGTACCTCGTGCGGCAGGCGGCTCCGCGTCTTCGACAACCAGCTATGATCAGGGACCTTGTCGCGGCTCGACAGTCGCAGGAACTCCCGCAGCGACAGCGAATCCGAACAGCGCCAGACAATCCCGCGTTCGCTGTCGATGCCCTCGAAATAGCCGATCAGCAGCATGCGGAAATAGCGGCCCGGCGGCAGCGACGGGGCTCCCATCCGCGGCGCATAATAGGGCTTGCACGTCTTCTCGACAAAGCCATCGAAGCCCGCCTCGGCCAGCAGCTTCTGGAGCTTGTCGTAGAAAACATGCCCCGGTGAACGCGGTATCTCCGCCCACGTCACGATCAAATCGGACTGGACCTCGCTATCACGCCCCATCGCCATCGCCGCTAACCCGCCAGACAATCCCACTGCCGCACTGAATCAGCCACCGCCGACTTCGTCAACGGCCTGATAGAGGGAACTCATCGCCCCGTCCACAATCAGCCGGTGGCCACCCAACACCACGGGACAACCATTGGCTACCGCAGGCGGCTCCCCTTCGAAATATAGCGGGTAGCGAACTTCGGGCGGCTGCATGTTAATAGGGAAAAAAGGCGCGTAGATGGGCGCCTCAATGACATTCACCATGGATCAGGCCTTCACCGCTGAATGAGCGACAAGGTACGCCTCAACAACATCCATCGCGCGATCGATCGTTACATCCATGTCGAGATATTGGTACGTCCCCAAGCGACCAACAAACGTGACCCCTTGTTCCTGCGCGGCCCGCTCTTCATACTGCTCCAGCAGCTTGGTCTCGGCGACCATGCGGATGGGATAGTAGGGAATGTCATCCGGGCCACACAGACGGCTGTATTCGCGGAATATAATGGTCTTTTCGAAATCCGCGGCTTCCCACGGCGCGAAATGTTTATGCTCCGAGATGCGAGTGAAGGGCACGCTCTCATCCGGATAATTGATGACGGCCGCGCCTTGATAATCTCCTTCTGCACGCTCAGGCACAAAGTCCAACGTACGGTAACCCAACCTGCCTAAATCATAGTTGAAAAAGCGGTCAAGAGGGCCGGAATAGAACGTGTGCGCGAAACTTTCGGTCAGATCCTCATACCGGGCACCTAGACGCACCTCAATTCCTGGATGGTCGAGAATGCTGGCGACAATCGCTGTATAACCATCGCGTGGCATGCCCTGATAAGGGTGGTTGAAATAGTTGTCGTCGTAATTGAAGCGTAAAGGGAGGCGCTTGAGGATCGATGCCGGCAGTTCACTTGGTTCGCAACCCCACTGCTTTCTGGTGTATCCCTTGAAGAACGCCTCATATAGATCGTTGCCGACAAAGCGCAGGGCCTGTTCTTCAAAAGTCTGGGGATCCTCGATATCCATGCGCGCTTTGGATTCAACGAAAGCACGAGCCTCCGCCGGCGAAAATGCCTCCCCGAAAAACTGATTGATGGTGTGAAGATTGACCGGCAACGAATAGACTTTATTCGCTACGTTTGCCTTCACTCGGTTGACATAGGGCATCATCACGCCGTGGCGATTGATGAACTCCCACACACGCTCGATTCCCGTGTGAAATATATGCGGGCCATATTTATGGACCATTACACCGGTTTCAACGTCACGCTCGGTATGACAGTTGCCAGCCAAGTGGTTTCGCTCGTCAATCACCAAGCTAGCGATGCCATTTTCCGCTAGAAAGCGGGCAATCGTAGCCCCAGAAAAACCCGCCCCGACAACGCAAACTCTCATCAAAAATTCCTTGGAATCAACTGCGCTAGTGCTGTTACAAAAAACAGGCCCGTTCGCAAGAGGGAAGAGGCTGCGCCTTTGAATGTCACGATTATGACATTATGCAACCTTTAAATGAAGTCCACGAAATAATGCGATGAATGTTTTAAAAATGATCAAATCATGATTATTTTATTCAATTTATTAATATATTAGACATCTAATATTTAGATGATAATCTTATATTATAAAACTTTTAAGTTTTCTTAAATTTATCACTTAACTTGAATCCCGCGACCGCTGCACGTGAACAAGCTTGCATCGGGACATTTGTTCAGCGAAATGCTCGACTGTCGCACGTCAGTTCACTCCCAATCAATCGTGGGAGGAACCGGCCGACACGGATCCGGCGCTCGACCGTGCGGCGCTCCCGATGCGCGGCTATTAGGTTTTTACGGTGCGTCACTTTTAGGTTTTTGTGCCAGCTGGATCCCAATCAGCCCGATTTGCTCGCTTTGACCGTGGCGATGGGTAAGATGGTGACGTTTGTTAGCACAATCCTCTTGCAATTCGTACGATCGACCAGGCTTTAATTCTGAAACTTCCGAAATCGTCGGTGTCCGGAGGTGATTCGACAAGCTGCGCTGGAGAAAGGGCGGTAGCAGACGGCACTTCAGGAAATTCTTGAAACTTTCAGTATTCGGAAGTATCTAGAATTTTATGAGCGCGCTCGCAAATCAGGTTGGACAATCGAACCTGGCTGAACGAATCTTCAGCGAGGGCCAGCTGGGTAACCTGCTGGGTGGTGGCGATGCTCGCCGTTATGCTTTAGTCAACAGGGCGCTGAAGGACGGTTCGCTGATCCGTCTCAAGCGGGCGACCTATATACTCGGCCAGCGAAACAGCAGTGAGTCGGTTCACCCCTTCGCGGTGGCGCAGGCGCTCCTGCCGGGCAGCTATGTCTCCTTTGAAACGGCCTTAGCCTACCATGGCTGGATTCCGGAGGCTGTCTTCACCACGGCAAATGTTTCTCCGGGACGCAAGACGATCACCTACGATACGCCATCGCACGGGCAATTCAGCTTTCATCCGCTCGCACTTCAGGAATATCAATTCCTCGCCGGCGTCGCTCGCGAAAAGTTCGGCAAGCTGACCGCATTTGTCGCGCAACCTTTGCGGGCACTCATGGATCTTGTCGCTTTGCGGAAGGAACACTGGTCCAGTCTGGATTGGCTCATCACCGGCATGCGAATCGACGAGGATCGGCTGCTGCCGCTCAAGCGCAAGGATTTCGCGGCGCTCCGCTCCGTTTACAAACATAAGGCCGCCAACGATTTTCTTCATTCACTTGAGGCCGCCATTCTGACGAAAAAAGGCGCAGCCAAAGGACGCCTCGCGGATGATTGAAATCATTCAGGAGAAACTTCGCCAATATCGAGCGGCCAACGCGGTCGAGGAAGAGAATGCGACCAAGGAGATCATCCAAGAGATCGCTCTCTATGCGCTCTGGCGTGCCGATTTTTTCGATGTCGCCCTTTTCCAGGGCGGTACCAGCCTGCGCATACTGCATCGCCTGCCGCGATTTTCCGAAGACCTCGATTTCATGCTCCGGTCACCGAACCCCGAGTTCGACTGGGCACCCTATCTTAAAATTCTGGTCGAGGTTTTCGCGCAATTCGGATTGAAGCTCGATGCCCAACCTAAAGAAAGGATGGACAAGACGGTTCGGGAGGCGGTGCTCAAGGACGATTCCATTGCGAGCCAGCTTGACCTGACCTTCGCGGGCACGGGACGTCGCAGGACGATCAAGATCAAGCTGGAGATCGACACCAATCCGCCGCCCAGGTCCGGCGAAGCCAGCACCTTTCTCGATTTTCCAGCCGATTACGAGGTGCGGCATCAGGATCTGCCTTCCAACTTCGCGCTGAAAATCCATGCGCTGCTTTGTCGGGGCTATCTGAAGGGTAGGGATTGGTATGACTTCTCCTGGTATGTCTCGAACGGGGTGTCTCCCAATCTGATGCATCTCGAGGCCGCCATCATCCAGGCAGGCCCATGGGTGGGGCAGGAAGACCTCAAGATCGACATTGCATGGCTGAGCGGCACACTGCGAAACGCGATAGGCGCCATAGACTGGGAAGCCGCAGCCGAAGATGTCAGACGCTTTTTGCGCCCGGCGGAGGCAAAGTCGCTCGAATTATGGTGTGAGCGCTTCTTTCTGGCGAAACTCGAAAAGATGGCGCGGGCGTGAATTGTTCGTTCGAACCGTGGCGATGGACAAGATGGTGACGCTCGCCGATTTCTGCCGCCGATACCGTGACGCCGGTCTCTGCGGCGATCTTGGGCCAGTCATCGAGCGCAGCACGCACGCGATCAATAATATCGGCGATCATCCGCTCGGCAATGCCATGCCGTCGCCCCAGGCCCGTGACCTACGCGCGAGCGGGCGCGCGACCTTCGCCTTCCACTGCCAGATAGTGCCCGCCGCCCGGGCCATGGGAGAAGGTCAGGTCATGGGCAGGGGCGAACCGCCACTCACCATCCGGACCTTGCAGATATGTTGCCGAGTGTGATCGTCGCGGTCCCGCATCTATGAACTGGTCCATGCCGACGACATCGCGATCATGAAGGTCGGGCGGGCGACGCTAGTTCGCTATGACAGTTTGCAGCGACTGCACGGCGGAACTCGTCGCGTCACCGCGTCATCGACAATCTGCTTGGTACACCGGACCTGTGCCCCACAGTTCGCCGCACGGCAAAGCTGGAAGGGCAGATTGGCGTCCATATCGATGCCGAAGCACGCGCGATTATCGAGCGTTATGATCCCGCCGTGCTCGCCCGCGCGGTGCGCTATCTCTTCACCAAGGAGACGCGCTCGTCCTTCGTGATCGAGGGCGAAGCGCCCAGCCCGGATTGGACCGAGCGATTCGTAGCGGCGTTGCGCTCCGCGTCCAGCTTCGACACCGGCGACAAGGACGCGATGGTCCGACTGCAGAATGCAATCGTCGATCGCCGCTATGCCGCGACCGACTGGCGCGACTTCCAGAACTTCGTTGGTGAGACGACCGGTACGAACAACGAATGCGACACTCAGAGCGGCGGTCAAAGCGCGAAACTGGGCTTTAGGTTCGGCTGAAGGAACTTGCCGAAGTCCTTGCCAGTATGCTCGTAAAAGCCCTCCGTCGGCATTGCCCGATGGAGCCTGAGGGAGCAGGGACCCTCGCCCCTTATGATGCGGCCAAGATAACCGCCCGCGCCGCAGCATCCTGGGATAATATGAGAAAGAAAATGGCTTAAGCCGTGCAAGCATTTTCCAGCTATCGGCCAGGGTAGAAACAGATGCGAACATCAACTATCTGAGGGTTTAAGGCAGCCATCCAAGATGCTGCGAAATCTGAAGGAAATTCAACCGTGAGCGAATTGGGCAAATTCTGGGCATTCGCGCCAGACCGATTCTCTATTGAATTGATTTCAAACGGAAAAATCACCATCAGCCACTGCTTTGACATCGCAGGGGTCGCAAGTTCAATCCTTGCCACGCCCACCATGACAAGCCTCGGAAATCCAAGTGGTTTCCGGGGCTTTTCTATGCGCGCATAGAAGAGCCCCGGAAGCAATCGGCATGAATCAACGGTTCATCTCAAAACATGAATCCATACATTGATATGTTGTAACATTTCGTTACAAAGCCACTCATCCTTCCCTTTCAAGGACGATAAGACGCATGTTTCCTTTCACGCCGCTGCGCGCTGGTTGCGCGTTGTCCGCGATCTGCTTCGCCCTCCCCGCCATCGCGCAGTCCGCACCCGATCCCAATGACGGTGGGCGGGGCTATCATGATCCGCGCGCCGATATCGTCGTGACCGCTCTTATCCCCCGACGGCAGGGTGATATATTGTCAGGCACGTCAGTCGTGACGGGGCAAGCGTTGACGCGGGCCCTGCGGCCGACCATCGGCGACACGCTGGCGCATCAGCCCGGCGTTTCGGCCACATCTTTCGGCCCCAATGCGTCGCGCCCGATCCTGCGTGGGATGCAGGGGGAGCGGGTCCGCATCCTGACAGACGGCATCGGCAGTTTCGATGTGTCCAACACTTCGGTCGATCATGCCGTCGCCATCAATCCGCTGACCGCCGACCGGATCGAGGTGCTTCGCGGTCCCGCCGCTCTGCCATATGGTTCCTCGGCCATTGGCGGCGTGGTCAACGTCGTCGACAGTCGTATCCCCCGGCGCGTGCCGGATGAACCGATCCACATCGACGGAATCGCCACTTATGGCAGCGCCGCGAATGAACGCACCGCATCGGGCGAGATCGAAGCGCCCATCGGCGACAAACTGGTCGTCCATTTCGACGGCAGTTATTCCAGGTCTGGCAATCTCGACACCGGCAACTATATCCTGACACCCGCCCTGCGCGCGCAGGCGGCCGCCAGCGGCGACCCGGCAATCAAGGAACTGGCTGGCCTGCGCGGGAAATTGCCCAACAGCGCAGCAAAGACATGGGAAGTGTCGGGCGGCGCGGCGATCATCACCGACGGCGGCAATCTGGGCTTTTCGGTCACGCATACGGATAATTTCTATGGCGTGCCCGTGCGCTATGCCCTGGAGCCGGGCGAAGAGGCCGAACAGGTGCGCCTGCACATGAAGCAGGACCGCGCCGATCTGCGCGCCGAAGTCCCGGTAAATGGCGGTTTCCTTGAAACCATCCGCTTGCGCGCAGGCTTTGCCGACTATCAGCATCAGGAAATAGAGGAATCCGGCGAAGTCGGCACGACCTTTTATAATCAGTCAATAGAATCCCGGCTGGAACTGGTGCAAGCCAAGCGGGGAGGATGGGAAGGCGCGGTTGGCGCGCAATTTTTTGCCCGCGACTTCCATATCGTGGGCGAGGAGAAATTCCTGCCTAAGAACAGGACCGAGCAGTTCGGCCTGTTCACCTTGCAATCGCTGGATTTCGGTTCCACCCGCATCGAACTGGGCAGTCGCTATGAACATACGGGCGTCAGCGCCGTCGCCGATGAGACGCTGCTCAATCCCGCTCATAAACGCAGCTTCGATGCCCTGTCCGGTTCGGCCGGCATCAGTCAGGAAATCGCCGCCGGATGGCGCGTGGGCCTGAACCTGTCCCGCACCGAGCGCGCGCCTTCCGCGGAGGAATTGTTCGCCCGCGGCAATCATGCCGGGACGCAGGCTTTCGAACTGGGCAACCCCGATTTCGGCAAGGAAAAAAGCTGGGGCATCGAAGGCACGCTGCGCCGTCAGGGACCGGGCTACACGCTGTCGCTGTCGGCCTATCACAACTGGTTCAAAGGCTATATTTATGACGCGCCGGTCGACGACGCGCCGTGCATGGCCGTCGGCAGGGGTGGGGAACTGGAATTTCCCTGTTACCAATATTTTCAGGCGGACGCCCGCTATCTGGGTTTCGAAGCGGAAGGATCGGTCAAGCTGGGCGAGATCGGTGGTTATGCCGTCAATCTGGATGGCGTCGCCGATTATGTCCGCGCGACCATCAAAGGGACGGGGCCTGCGCCACGCATCCCTCCGTTACGCCTGCTGGGCGGGCTGGAGTTGCAGGGCGACCGGCTGAACCTGCGCGGCGAGGTGGAGCATAGCTTCAAACAGGACCGCATCGCCGAAACCGAAACGCCGACCGGGGGGTTCACGCTGGTCAACGCCTCGCTGTCATGGAAACCGCTCAAGGACAATGACCGCACGACACTCACCCTGTCGGCGAACAATATCTTCGATGTGGAGGCGCGGCGTCACGCCAGCTTCCTCAAGGATTACGCCCCACTTGCCGGGCGCGACATCCGCCTGTCGGCGCGCCTGTCACTTTGATCCCGCACGGCCCCTTCGCCCGATGCGAAGGGGCCGATTGCGCTATGTGACGATTTCGTTACAAGGCGCCCCATGGCGAGCACCAGCACAAGGGCTGACAAAGGACGTATCTGGTAATGCGCCAGATCGCTGCGCTCCCCTATGCCACCGATCCCGACGGATCGATGCGGATACTGCTCATTACCTCCCGCGATACGCGCCGATGGGTGATCCCCAAGGGCAACCGAATCAAGGGTATGGCCGGCCATCGCGCCGCCGAGGTCGAAGCCTATGAGGAAGCGGGCATCCACGGCATCGCCTGCCCCGCGCCGCTGGGCCGCTATCGCTATGACAAGCGACGGCGCAAGGGCGGCGCGCGGGAAGCTGTGGTCGAAGTCTTTCCGCTGGCCGTCACCGATCATCTGAACCAATGGCCGGAAAAGGGCCAGCGCGAATTACGCTGGTTCCCCGTGGCGGAAGCGGCACAGGCCGTTGACGAACCCGACCTTCAATCAATCATAGCCGCCTTCCGCGAACCGCCCAAGAATCCGGGCTGGTTTTCCCGAATATTGCTATGGCTCCAGGAAAAGCGAACCGAAAGGATAGCGATGCTGCGCTGGTTTCACGCGCTCATGCCCAAGCAGGGACGATTCTTCGAACAATTCGAAGACCACGCCGCCACACTCGTCGCCGGGGCGGACGCGCTCGCCAAGCTGATGAAGGGCGGACCGGACATGGACGCCCATATCAAGGAGATCGCCGAGCGCGAGCATGAAGCGGACGACATCATCCGCGATGTGTTGCAGGATGTTCGGCGCATTTTTGTAACCCCCTTCGACCGTAGCGCCATCACTGGCCTGATCGGCGTGATGGACGACGCGATCGACCAGATGAACCAGACGGCAAAGGCCGTCGCGCTGTTCGAGGCAAAGGAATTCACGTCCCAAATGCAGGACATGAGCGCCCTGATCGTCGAATGTGCGCGCATCACGGCGGAGGCGATGCCGCTGCTGCGGTCGCTCAACCTCAATTCGGCGCGCCTTCACGAACTGACCGAACGGCTCGTCAAGCTGGAAGGCCATGCCGACACGCTGCATGAAGCAGGTCTCAAGGCGCTTTACAACCAGGCGCGGCGGGGCAACCCCATGGACTTCATCGTGGGCAACGATATCTACGCCCATCTGGAAAAGGTGACGGACCGCTTCGAAGACGTCGCCAATGAGATTTCCGGCCTGGTCATCGACCACGCCTGATCCGGAACCGCACGAAAGCCCCCTATCATGGAAGCGCATATCGCCTTTCCGCTGCTGATCGCGCTGATCGGCATCGCGCTGGCCTTCGATTTTCTGAATGGCCTGCACGATGCCGCCAACTCCATCGCGACCATCGTGTCGACGCGGGTCTTGAAGCCGCAATATGCGGTCGCCTGGGCGGCCTTCTTCAACTTCATCGCCTTCCTCTTCTTTGGCCTGCATGTGGCCGAGACGGTCGGCAAGGGTATCGTCCAGGCGAGCATCATCGACCCGCAGGTGATCTTCGGAGCGCTGATGGGGGCGATTTCATGGAACCTCATCACCTGGGCGCTGGGCATCCCATCCTCCTCCAGCCATGCGCTGATCGGCGGGCTGCTGGGCGCGGGGACGGCCAAGGCGGGCCTTTCCGCCGTGGTGTGGAGCGGCGTGTTCAAGACCAGCGCCGCCATCATCATGTCGCCCGCCATCGGATTGGTGCTGGCGCTGTTCCTGGTGCTCATCATCAGCTGGGTGTTCCGGCGGTTCACACCGCAAGGGGCGGACAGGGTGTTCCGCAAGCTGCAGCTTGTTTCCGCCTCGCTCTATTCGCTGGGGCATGGCGGGAACGACGCGCAGAAGACCATGGGAATCATCGCCGTGCTTCTCTATTCGCAGGGGATGCTGGAGGGGGGCTTCCATGTGCCCTTCTGGGTGGTGATCTCCTGTCAGGCGGCGATGGGCATCGGCACGCTGCTGGGCGGGTGGAAGATCGTGCACACCATGGGATCGAAGATCACACGGCTGACCCCGGCGCAGGGCTTCTGCGCGGAGACGGGCGGGGCGATCACGCTGTTCATGGCGACCCATCTGGGCGTGCCGGTATCGACGACCCATACGATCACGGGAGCGATCGTGGGCGTGGGCGCTTCGCGGCGCTTGTCGGCGGTCAGGTGGAATGTGGCGTCGAGCATCGTCGTGGCCTGGGTCATCACCTTGCCTGCCTCCGCGCTGATCGGCGGGGCGTTCTACGAGCTGACCCGGCTGTTCTGACAGGCATGAGGACGCGGTCGGTTGCCCGCCGCGCCCCTCCCTCTCCCAAACGGAACCGTCAGGCGACGCGACCGAGGCGGTGATAGAGATTGGCGTATTTGACCGATTCCGGCCGGTCCTGAACCTCGCGCAGATAATGGGCGATGGCGGTGCGGATCAGGCTGAAATCCTCCTGCGAGAAGACCGCGCGCGAGCGGGCGGGTTGGGGCGCTGTCGTCGTGTCGGTCATGGTCTTTCCTTTCATGTGGAGATGATGCCCCTTCAAAACCATGAGGGAGGTGGCGAAGGAAGGACGATTATGGACGCGGGGTCATCAGATGACTTGTTCATATTGTCATTGTTTGACATTATGACGATATGGCGAATGTATCGGATCGCAAGCTCTACCTTGGCCCCAAGCTGCGCGTGCTGCGGCGGGAGTTGGGACTGAATCAGACGCGGATGGCGGAGGAGCTGGGGGTTTCGCCCAGCTACCTGAACCATCTGGAGCGCAACCAGCGTCCTTTGACCGCGCAGATGCTGCTGCGACTGGCCGACACCTATGATATCGACATCCGCGATTTCGTCGCCAGCACGCAGGAAGGCACGGCGAACGCGCTGAACGAAATATTGTCCGACGCGCTGGTCCGCGACATCGGCATCGCCAAAGACGAGGTGCTGGAAGTCGCGGAAAATTATCCCGGCGTCGGCGAAGCCATCGCCCGCTTCCATCGCGCCCTGTCCGACCTGCGCCGCCTGCCCGATCAGATGGAGGCTGGCGGCGGCTCCCCTGCCCCGCTGCTCGCCCCGATCGACTGGCTGCGCGAGACGATCGCGCGGGCGGGCCATCATTTCGCGGAAATCGATGCCGCCGCCGAAACGCTTTCCGCCGAAATGAGCGACGATCCCGCGGTGATGCAGGCGGACCTGCGCGCACGGCTCAAAACGCTGCACAATATGAGCGTGCAGACCGTACGCGCCGACGTGCTGGCGGGCACGCTGCGCCATTATGACATGCACCGCCGCCGCCTGCTGCTCCATGAGCGGCTACCCGCGTCGGGGCGGCTGTTCGCGCTTGCCTATCATCTCTGTTCGCAGGAGATGGCGGAGGCCATCGCCGCGCAGGTGAAACACGCCGCGCCGCCGGACGAGGACAGCCGCCGCATCGCCACCATCGCGCTTACCAACTATGCCGCCGCCGCGCTCATCATGCCCTATGACCGCTTCCGGCAGGCGGCCGAGCAGAGCCGTTACGACCTGCCGCTGCTGCGGGCGCGCTTCGGCGTGTCGGGCGAGCAACTGGCGCACCGGCTGACCAGCCTCAACCGGACGGGCGCGCGGGGCGTGCCCTTCTTCATGGCGAAGCTCAACCGGGCGGGGATCATCTCCAAACGCTTCGATGGGGAGGCATGGCCCTTTGCGCGGCTGGGCGGCACCTGCCCGCGATGGGACGCGCATGGCGCGGCGCCGTCCGATCAGGTGGGGCGGCAGATGATCGAGACGCTGGATGGACGGCGCTTCATCACCTTTTTCCAGACATTGACGGTCGAGAGCGCGCCCGATGCGCGTGGACGGCCCGTCATCGCGCTGGGATGCGAGGTCAAACATGCGGGCAGGCTGGTCCATGCGGACGGCATCGACGTGGAGAAGGACGCGGCGACCGAAACCGGCCCGGCCTGTCCCCTGTGCGAGCGGCGCGGCTGCCCGGACCGCGCGCTGCCGCCGGTGACGCGGGCGCTCGACCTGCATGGCTATGAGCGGACGATCAGCCCCTTTCCGTTCCGGCGGGTTTAGAGTCTTCGGGATGCAGCTTTATACTGTTTCAGAGGATTGCGGCGTTTGTAAAAGACCTTCGCCGATGGCGGGTTTCGGCCAATAGTCGCCACTCCACCTCCGTTCGGGCTGAGCGAAGTCGAAGCCTGTCCTGAGCGACGCCGCAGGCGGCGTCGCAGGGCCTTCCACTGAGCAAAGCGAAGTGGCCTCCCTTACGGTCGGCCTTGCCCTTCGACTTCGCTCAGGGCGAACGGAGATGGGAATAGCAGACAGTCCACCTCCCACCCAAATCGGCCATCAAGCCGGAGCGTCCGCGAATATAATCGCCCTGCCCCAGTCAAGCCGCCAATTCACGCAGCCGCCGCTTCGGCCCGCTCGAAGGTGAGCGTGCGGCGTAGCTGGTCGACCGCCGCGAGGCGCATGTCGATGACGGCGCCGGGCGTCAGGCCCTTGGCCGACAGGCGCGCCACCACGGGATAGTCGCAAAGCTGGACCTTGCCGCCCCGCTCGTCGGCTTCGGTCACGACGGCGCGGAACAGGCTGCCTTCCTTGCCGCTGAGCAGCACGGCTTCGGCCAGGTCGATCACGGTGCGCTCGATCCGGCCGGCGATGGCGTCGGCGCGGTCCATCACGGCGGGCAGTGCTTCGAACGCCTGCGCGGCGACGGCGGGCACGGGACGGCCATTCGCGATTTCCAGCACGGCGCGCAGGACATAGCGGTCCGCAAGGCGGCGCAGCGGCGCGGTCGCATGGGCATAGGTCGCAGCCATCGCCGCGTGCCAGGGCTTCGCGCCCGCGCGCCAGGGCGCATAGGACGCGCCCGGTCCCGCCCGCCGGATCGCCAGCATCAAGGCGGCCTGCCGGGGATCGTCCGGCACCAGAGCGCGCTCGAAATCCTCCAGCGACATAGCGTCGGGCCATGCCACGCCCAACCCCTTCGCGCTGATCCGCAGGCGCTGAACCGCTTTTTCCTCCGGTTCCGCCATCACGCGGAAAAGGCCGGTGCCATGCGCCTGAAGCATGTCGGCGACCGCCAGATTGGCGACCAGTGACAAGGCCGCATTATCGGCTTCGGATGACAGGCGGGGCCGGAAGGCGAGTTCGAACCGGCCATCGGGGCGGGCCGCAACTTCCTGCTCGGGCGGATCGACGCGCGCGGCCCCTCTTTGCGCTTCGGCGGCCTGAACGCGCCGGGCCAGTTCCGCGAAGGACGCAGGCAGGTCGGAGGGCCGAACAGTGTCATAAGCGAGCTTCGCGCGGCTGCGGATGATCGCGCGTTCGACCCCGTCCAGACGGCCCGCCCCGTCCGGATCGACGCGCACCGTCAGGACGATGGCAGGGCGCGGCCCATCGGGAAGCAGGCTCGCCGCCCGCTCGCTGAGCACCGGGGGATAAAGGTTCGCCTTGCCATCGGGCAGATAGAGCGTTTCGCCCCGGCGCCATGCTTCCACATCGATCAGTCCTCCGTCGTCGACGAACCAGCCGACATCGGCAATGGCATAGTGGAGCAGCAGATCATGACCCGACGGTTCGATGCAAAAGGCCTGATCCAGATCGGTGGAGGTCGCCGGATCGAGCGTCACGAAGGGCGATGCGGTGCGGTCGGCATGGGCGCTCGGCACGCGAGCGGCGGCTTGCTGCGCGGCGGCCAGCACTTCGGGCGGGAAGGACGCATCGACCTGAAATTCGGTCCTTATGGCGGCAAGTCCCTGGTTCAGGACATTGGTGGCGTCGACGATCGTCTTCATCGACTGCCCTTAAACCCCTCCCCGACGCGCTTGTCCATCCGCCAATGTTCGGCCATCGCCACGCAGCGCCTCTTCAGCCAGCCTGATCGAGAACCCGCCGGGCCAGCAGGAGGTGGGGACGGTCGATCATCTTGCCGTCCAGTTTCAGCGCGCCCGCGCCCGGATGAGCGGCAAAGGCCTCCACCACCGCGCGCGCGTGGCGCAGTTCCACTTCGGTGGGCGCGAAACCGGCATTGATCGCGGCGACCTGCGCGGGATGGATCGCCATCATGCCGGTAAAACCATCACGCCGGGCCCGCGCGATATAGGCGGCCAGGCCTTCGGCGTCGTCGATCCGGGGAAAGACCGTCTCGATCGCAGGGACGCCGGCGGCATGGGCGGCGAAAAGCGTGAGGCTCCGCACCATTTCGAAGGGCGGCGTATAGCGGCCATCCTCCTCCCGCGCGCTGGATGCGCCGATGGCGGCGGGCAAATCCTCCGCCCCCCAGGTCACGCCGCAGATATGGCCGCCGACCGCCCGGTAGCTCCCCAGTTCGAAAATGGCCGCCGGCGTTTCGGTGGCGATGGGAAGGATCGGCGGAACGGGCGCATCCGCCGCCATGGCCCGCAGCGCCTCGATACTCGCGGCGCCTTCCGCCTTGGGGAGCAGCAGGCCGTCAGGCGCGGCGGCCAGCACCGCGCGCAGATCGGCGCGCGTGAGGCCGCTGTCGAGCGGGTTGACCCGGACGAAGGCGGCGCAGGAGCGCGAGCCGCCGAGCCATTCGCGGGCGGCGTCGCGGCCGAACGCCTTGCGATCCGGCACGAGCGAATCCTCCAGGTCCAATATGACGGCGTCGGCCCCGCTTGCGGCGGCCTTGTCGAACCGTTCGGGCCGGTCGGCGGGCACGAACAGCAAGGACCGCAACCTCATAGCATGGTGTCCGGCATGGACCGGGAATATCGGGGCGAGCGTGCGTTCATGGGCGTTTTCCTGTCGAGGCAGGCATAAACCCGAACATCGGCATAGCCAAGCTTCGCTGTGGCGATGCGAGACAGGCGTTTCATCGAACGCCGTGCCCGAATGGCTGCGGGCAGGTGCCGGGGAGCAATATATAATCAAACAAATGGTTGATTAATATCCGGGTCCGGCCCTATGCTGGCGCCATAAGGAGGACCGGCTTGCGGGCAATCCCAGGCGACCGGCGACGACGGAGAAGATGAAGCCATGACCGCATCCACCGATACCGCACGACTGCGGATATGCCCGGCGGACGAGACCATCGACGGGTTCGATGATCGCGATCCCTTTCCCTTCTACGAGCAGATCAGGGCGGTCGGCTCACCGCTGTGGGATGCGCGCGCCAAGGCGTGGCTGGTGCTCGATTTCGACCAGTGCGCCGCGGTCCAGAGAGATGAGCGCATTTTCGCCAATGCCTATATCATGGCGGACGAGGTGGTCCGGCAGATCAAGGGTGGGGGCGCGAATATCACGCTCAGCCGGGACGCGGAGCATGACCGGCTGCGCCGGTTCCACCTGAAGCTGCTTTCCCCCGCCAGCGTCGCCCGGTTCCGCATCGCCCATATCGGCCCGATCGTCGATTTCGTCGCGGATAGGATAGGACAAGGCGGCAGAGCCGAACTGTTCGCCGACTATGCCGCGCAAATTCCGCCGCGCGTCATTTGCTCCCTGCTGGGCATGCCGTTCGACGATGACGCGATGATGGCGCGCATCCTGGTGCTGAACGAGGAGATCGTCCAGTTCATTGCGTCGGGCTATCGCGACGAAGAACGACGGGATCGCGCGCTGGCGGCGTCGGCGGAACTCAACGCCATGCTGCTCCCCTATGTGCGCGCGCGCAGGGACAATCCGAGCGACGATTTCATCAGCCGCGTGTGGCAGGAAGCCCCGGCGGCAGGCATAGCAATGGATGAGGATGCCGCGCTGGGCCTGTGCCGCGAACTCTATTTCGCCGGGTCCGACACCACGGTGCATGGCATCGCCAACGCGCTGTACCTCCTGCTGGCCGATCCGGCGTTGATGGCGCAGATCCGGTCCGACCGGGGCAAGCCGCTGGCCGCGCTGATCGAGGAATCGCTGCGCCTTTTCAATGTCGTGCAATATCGCCATCGCATCTGCATGGCCGATACCCGGATCGGCGACACCCCTATCGCCAAGGGAGAGGTGGTCATACTGGTCCACGCGGCCGCCAATCGCGACCCGGCCAAATATGACGGCCCGGCCGATGTCGACCTGCACCGGCGCACGCCGACCGATCATCTGGCCTTCGGCAAGGGCTCGCGATCCTGCGTCGGGTCGCAACTGGCACGGGTCGAAATGCGCGTGGCGATCGAGGCCCTGCTCGATCGATTCGACGCGCTGGCCCTGGATCGCGATGCGCCGCCGCCCCGCTTCCAGGCGCTTTATATGCGGTCGATGGCGCCGCTGCATGTCCGGCTCGGTTGAAAAGCCCACGGACCAAATGGCTCGGCCCAATTGCCCTGGGTCCGCACATGCCGCTAATGACCCGGCGAGGATGACGGGCAATGAACCGCAATGGGGGATGAACATGGTGCAGGACAAGCGCCAGAAAATGCAGGCCGAACCGACGAAAGATGCGGAAAGGCCAAAGCAGCGCAAGCCGCGCGATGCGCGCTGGAAGCAGATATTGGACGCCGCCGCCGCGATCTTTCACGAGAAGGGCTACAGCGCCACGACCTTGCAGGACATTGCCGACCGGGTCGGCATCCTGAAAGGCAGCATCTATTATTATATCAAGACCAAGCCCGATCTTCTGGAGAGCCTGCTGGTGCAGGTGCATGAAGAAGGATTGACCATGGTCCTGGAATCGGCCGCCGTGCCAGGCCATGCGCTCGACCGGCTGGCGTCGGTTATTCGCGCCTATGTCACCTATATCGTCAACAATCGGGTCAAGAGCGCCGTCTATATCCATGAGGTCCAGCGCCTGCCGCCCGCGCACAGAAACAGGATATTGCGCGACCACCAGCTCCGCACGGCGGTGCAGGCCCTGGTCGAGCGCGGGCAGGAAGAGGGGCTGATCCGCAGGACGATCGATCCGCGATTGACGACGCAAATATTGTTGAGCGGACTGAACTCCATTTATCAATGGTATCGGCCGGAAAAGGACCGGCCCAAGGAAGTCCTGATCGACCATATGGTGGACGTGACGCTGCGCGGCATCGCCAGCCCACAGGGGCTGAAGAGTCTGGCAGACACGGACCCTATCGAACGATAGGAGTGCAGACTCGCTTGCGCTTCTAGGCAATAATCGCGCTATCAAACAAATGGTTGATTGTGCAAAAGGGATTGGGGGAACGGCGCCTGCGTCGTCCACACTAAGTTTGAGCCAAGCATGCACGCAAAAAAGCGTGTACATATAAAGGGAGGATAGGCCGTGAAGACATTCATCAAGCTGCTGAGCGCGGGCGTCGCCTGCTCGGCCATGACGGCAGCGATGCCAGCGATCGCGGCGGATGCCGCCGGTCAGGAAACTGACGCCGCCGCTGCCGCACCCCAGGCCGGAACCGGCATCGAGGATATCGTCGTCACCGGGCGCAAGCGTGCACGCAGCGAAGCGTTGCAGGAAACGCCCGTTTCGATCACCGCCCTGTCCTCCGCGCAATTGGAACGCGCGGTCAGCAAGGATCTGACCGATGTCGGCCGCATGACCCCCAATGCCTCGCTACAGCCTTCCGCGCAGCGCGGCGTCCAGAATTTCGCCATTCGCGGCATGGGCGTGTCCGGTTCCACGCCATCGGACGAACCGGCGGTCGGCATCTTCCAGGACGGCGTCTATTGGGGTTCCAACTATGGCGCGCTGGGCGAATTGTTCGACATCGAGGGCGTGGAAATCCTGCGCGGTCCGCAGGGGACATTGTTCGGCCGCAACGTGACTGGCGGCGCCGTGACCGTCCGGTCGGCGCGCCCCACGCAGGAAACATCGGCCAAGATGATGCTGGGCGCCGGCAATGGCCTGATGCTGGAAGGATCGGCGGTCGCCAACCTTCCGGTCGTCACCGACACGCTGGCTGCGCGCGTCGCCGTCCTGACCCGCCGCAATGACGGACTTTTCAAGAACGATGTCACCGGCGGCTCTTATGGCAAGACCTCCACCTTCGTGGTCCGGCCCAGCCTGCGTTGGACGCCCACGCCGGACGCGGACATCACCCTGCTGGGTGAATTTTACCATCAATATGGCGATTCGGTCGTCGTGCGCGGCATATCGCCCAACACCGTGCCGGGCGGCCCGCTGACCCTGCCGGAAAAGGAAGGCTATGTGACGCCTTCGGACTATTTCACAGTGTCGCCGGGCGACGCGGGCTTCAGCAATGTGAAGGTCTATTTCACCATGCTGGAGGCGAATTTCAACATCGGGCCGGGCGTGCTCACCTCCATCACCGGCTACCGCAAGGTCCGGGCGCGGGTGCTCACCGATTTCGACGGAACGCCCAGCGACGGCTTCCTGCAGGGCGTGCGGAACGACCAGCATCAGTGGAGCAGCGAGCTGCGCTATGCCGCCGACCTGAACGACTGGCTGTCGATGACGGCGGGCGGCTATTATTTCGACCAGAGCTTCTCCTTTGGCGAAACGCGCGACCTGAACAACCATGCCAGCCTGCTGGGGACGCGCTCAATGCTCGACAACAGCAGCTTCGCGGCCTTTGCCGAGGTTGACATCAAGCCTGTGACCAACCTGACCGTCACGCTGGGCGGCCGTTATACCGAGGAAAAGAAGAAGGCCAGTTCGGCCCCCTTCGGCGCGTGCAGCTTCGATCTGACGACCTGCACCTTCACCGGTCCGGCGCATTACAAGGGCGACAATTTCTCGCCCAAGATCGGCGTTTCCTATCAGGTCGATCAAGGGCCGCTCTTCTTCGCGTCGATGACCAAGGGTTTCCGCAGCGGCGGCTTCGCCCTGCGCGGCACGGCGCTCGCCTCGCCTTATGACGCGGAAAAGGTGACTGCCTATGAAGCGGGCTTCAAGAGCGACTGGCTGGACCGCCATCTGCGCCTCAACGTTTCGGCCTATTACAATAAATATAAGGACCTGCAGCGCACCGTGCTGGCGCCCGACCCGTTGCTGGGCGTGATCCAGTCGGTGTTCAATGCCGCCGATGCGGAGATCAAGGGCGCCGAGTTCGAGCTGACCGCCATTCCGTTCGACGGGCTGACGCTGGGCGCGACCTATGGCTATACCCGGGCGCGCTACAAGAGCTTCCTGGGCGTGGCCGATCCGGGCAGCCGGCGCTTCGTGCGGGTGCCTGAACATACCGGCAACCTGTCGGCAGACTATGAAACCGCACTCTCCAACGGCGACAAGGCGGGCTTCCATGTCGGGGGCGCCTACAGCAGCAAATATTATTATGACGAAGCCAATCTGCTGTCGCAAAAAGGCTATTGGCTGGTGGATGCCAATATCTATTACCGCCTGGACAGCGGCCTGACCCTGTCGGCCTATAGCCGCAACATCACCAACACCAAATATTCCAACTGGGGCTCCACTCTGGGCGCCCTGGGACAGAATATGTTCCCCGGCGATCCGCGCACCTATGGCGTGCGTATGACGGCGGAATTCTGACGACGGCGGGACCGCGCAGCACTCGCTCGCGCGGTCCCGGCCTGATGGCCTCCTTTGGCCTTGCACGCGGTCGGCGGCTGCCCACTGGATTGCCGCTGCCCAGACTGTGGCCTTGATACCACAGTATCAAAATAAAACTTAATTGACCCCCTCAAAGCCGAGGGTTCCTATCCGTCGATAGGGGCCGGTATGGGCAATTGCCGCGCTCAGCAAGCGCAGCAAAGGAACCCTACCGTTATGAAAATCACAACCAGCTGCTCTGTTGCCCTGATGGCTCTCACCATGGGGATCGCGCACGCGCAGACGACCCCGCCGCAAGCCGAAGACACCGCCGCGCCGACCGAATTCGGCGACATCGTCGTTACCGCCCGCCGCACCAATGAAAGCGCGCAGAAGGTCCCCGTCACCGTCGCCGCCTTCGGCAATGAAGCGCTGCGCGAAAAGTCGATCGCGACGCCGCAGGATCTGCAGCAGCTGACGCCGGGCGTGTTCCTGGGCGCGTCTGGATCGGCGGGCAACACCGTCTATGTGATTCGCGGCCAGGCCAAGCCCCTGATCGGCGTCGGCCAGCCGGGAGCGCTGACCTATTTCTCGGACGTGCCGCTGCCGACCATCGCCAGCTCGCAGCCGCAATATGACATCGGCAACGTCCAGGTGCTCAAAGGCCCCCAGGGCACGTTGTTCGGCCGCAACACCACCGGCGGCGCGGTGCTGATCTATCCCAACGCGCCGACTTATGATCTGGGCGGCTATCTCGAAGCGGGCTACGGCAATTACGACTGGCGCAACCTGGAAGGCGCGATGAACCTGCCGATCGCGGCTGACAAGGTCGCGCTGCGCGTGGCCGGACGCTTCACCAAGCGCGACGGCTATGTCGAAAATCTGGGCGTCGGCGGCGATTTCAACAATCTCAACAGCTACGCTTTCCGTGCGTCGCTGCTGCTGGAGCCGACCGAAGGCGTGAAGAACGTCACGATCTTCGATTATTATCATAATAACGACAATAATCAGGCGCAGATCTTCGCGGGCTTCCACGATCCCAGCATTCCCAGCGCCGTGCTGTCGCAGATCCGCGACTTCACCAACCCGACGCTCACCAGCCTGCTCGCCGCGCAGCAGGCGCTGGGCAAGCGCAAGACGGTGGCGGACATTCCCGGCTTCGACCGGACCAAGGCCTATGGCGTCACCAACCGCACCGACATTGAGCTGGGCGGCATGTCGCTGACGAACATCTTCGGATTCCGCGCGCTGCGCTGGAAGAACCAGGCCAATTTCGACGGTCTGCCGGCGGTCGACCTCTTCGGATCGGGCGTGGCCGGGCCGGTGCTCAACACCTACCGCTCCAACGCCTATGACCAATATACCGAGGAATTGCAGCTGCACGGCACGGCGCTGGACGACAAGCTGAAATGGCTGGTCGGCGGCTTCTACCTCAAAAGCAAGCCCAACGGCGAGAATGCGGACCGCGCAGACGTTTTCAATGGCATCGGCTCGGCGGTCTACACATTCGTGACCGAAGAGAGCAAGGCGCTGTTCGCCAACGCGTCCTACGACCTGTCGGACGCGCTTAACGGCCTGACCTTCAACGCGGGCTTCCGCTACACCTGGGACAAGATTTCGGTGTGCAGCGCGGCCGGCGGATCGACCCCGCCCTATGACGGCCGCCTGGGCGACTGCAAGGCCGGCACGCTGACCAACGCCACCAACATCAGCGCGAAGTTCCATAAGCCGACCTGGACCGTGGGCTTCGACTGGCAGGCCAGCCGCGACGTCTTCGCCTATATCACCTCGCGCCGCGGTTATCGCGCGGGCGGCGTGAACGCGCCGATCCTGGGCCCGACACTGGCGCCGTTCCAGCAGTTCGCGCCGGAAATCGTGACCGACGTCGAGGCAGGCGTGAAGACCAGCTGGAATGTCGGCGACGTGCGTGGCCGTTTCAACCTGTCGGCCTATTATGCCGCCAGCGACGACGTGCAGTATAATGTCAACGGCCTGTTCACGGCGCAGCCCTGCGTCGGCGCCGGTTTCGACGGCGACTGCGACATCACCAACGACCCGTCGAGCGGCGCGATCACCATCAACGCCGGCGACATTAGCGTGAAGGGCGTGGAAGCCACCCTGACCGTCATCCCGACCCATAACCTGACGCTGAACTTCGGCGGCAGCTATATCGATCAGAAGACGCGCAAGACGACCTATGGCACGCTGGCGCCGACGATCGTCGCGGGCGGCGAAGATCCGGCCAAGATCCCGTTCCGCTTCGCGCCGAGCTTCACCGGCAATGCGGGCGTGCGTTACGAAGTACCGCTGGGCGAAGAAGGCACGCTGGTCGCCAATGCCGATTACTATCATTCGGCGAAGGTGCTCTATGGCATCTACAAGGCCCCGGCCTATGACAATGTCAACCTGCGCCTCGACTGGAACGGCGTGGCCGGGTCGCGCGTGGACGTCAGCGCCTTCGTGCGGAACCTGTTCAACAGCACCTGGGTGCAGACCGGCGGCACCATTGCCGCGGCGCCGGGCATCCTGACGCTGGTCTATAACGATCCGCGCATGTACGGCATCTCCCTGCGGATGCGTTTCGGCGCCGAATAAGCCCAGCCCCGACTGGCTTGAACAGCCCGGGCAGCCCACCGCTGCCCGGGCTTTTTTTTACGGGGGCCATACATTTCCTGCCATTCTCGCAAGCCGGAAAACCGCTTTCTCCAGCTTGCCTTCATCGCCCAGCGCCCTTTAAGTTACCGGCAGCGCAACCGGAGGCATATTTTGGAATCAGTATCGATCGTGCTTTTCCTCCTGCTGGCAGTCGTCGTCAGCGGAGCGGTTTCCCGAATGCTCCCCTTCCCGGTTCCCACGCCTCTGGTGCAGATCCTGCTGGGCGGCGTCATTGGCCTGTCGACATCGCACCGGGTGGCGCTCGATCCTGAACTCTTCCTGCTGCTGTTCCTGCCACCGCTCCTCTTCCTGGACGGCTGGCGCATTCCCAAGGACGAGCTGTTCAAGGATCTTCCGACTGTCGTGGAACTGGCGCTGGGCCTTGTCATCCTGACAGTCGTGGGCATGGGCCTCTTCATCCACTGGATGATCCCCGCAATACCGCTGGCGGTGGCCTTCGCGCTGGCCGCCGTCGTTTCCCCCACCGATCCCATCGCGGTCTCCGCCATCGCCGCGCGCGTCCCGATCCCGAAGCGGATGATGCACATATTGGAGGGAGAATCCCTTCTCAATGACGCATCCGGCCTTGTCTGCCTGCGCTTTGCCGTCGCCGCCGCGCTGACCGGCAGCTTCTCCATCGGCGCAGCGGCGCTCAACTTCCTGTGGGTGGCGATCGCGGGCCTGGCCGTCGGCGTCGCGGTGACGGTCGCCGCCTCACGCGCCAAGGCCTGGGTCACGAAAAAATGGGGCGAGGATACCGGTTCCCAGATACTGGTCAGCCTCCTCATTCCCTTCGGCGCCTATCTGCTGGCCGAGCATCTCCACGCGTCGGGCATATTGGCCGCGGTGAGCGCGGGCGTGACGATGACCTTCACGGAAATTTCCCGACAGGCCATGGCCGTCACGCGGATGCGGCGCAACTCGGTATGGGACACGATCCAGTTCTCCCTGAACGGCATCATCTTCGTGCTCCTGGGAGAGCAGCTTCCCAGCATATTGGCGGGCGCGAAACAGACCGTGGCGGTGACGGGCCACAGTTCCCTCTGGTGGCTTGCGGCCTATGTGATGGCGATCGTCGTCGGGCTGGCGACGCTGCGCTTTCTCTGGGTCTGGGCATCGCTGCGGCTCACCATCCTTCGCAACGCCTATAAGGGCGTCGGCTCTCAGAGCACCGACTGGCGCCTCATTGCCGCGACCTCCATTGCCGGCGTGCGCGGCGCGATTACCCTGGCGGGCGTCCTGACGCTGCCCGTCGCCATGGGAGACGGAAGCCCCTTCCCGGCTCGCGATCTCGCCATCTTCCTTGCCGCGGGCGTCATCATCGTATCGCTCGTCATTGCCAGCATAGGCTTGCCGATGCTGCTCAAAGGGCTGGCCATGCCGCCGGAACCATCGAAGCAGGCTGAGGAGGACAATGCCCGGATCACGACCGCCCAGGCCGCCATTCAAGCCATCGAACGGCATCAGCATACGCTCGCGGAGGATCATGGCCAGGCGGACCTTTACGTGGCTGCCGGCGGGCAGGTCATGGACATCTATCGCGAACGGATCGAGGGGCTGAGCGAGCGTCAGTCGGACGAGAGCCGCCTTGCAGACCGTCTCGCGGGCGAGTTCCGCCTGGTCGGTGTGAAGGCGGAGCGTCTGGCGCTCGCGCAGCTCCTGCGCGCGCGCCGGATCAGCAGCGAGACAGCGCGCAAGATCACACAGGAACTCGATCTGGCAGAGGCGCGATTCCGCGGATAGCGCCTCCGCCGCCCATTTTCCCGATCAATATTTGAACCGCGCCTCTATGCCGAAGGTACGCGGATTGACGACTGTGCGTTTGTAGTAACGCAGCACCACCCCATCATTGAGGCCGACGCGCGAGCGGTCGTTAGCGACCGACGCCACGGCATATTTGTCAAAGATGTTGTTCGCAAACAGGCCGAGGCTATACCGCTCGGTTTCATAGGCTAGCGATGCGCGGTGCAGCACATAGCCGGAAAGCTTGTCGCCATAGGCGCGTTCCCAGCCAAGCCGCGTCACGACACCCCCGCGATAGGTGGCCGTCCAGTTGGCGACGATGTTTCCATCTCTCAACGGCAGGGTGTAAGTCGCGCCCAGGCTTCCGCTGTTCTTCGCCGAACCGGGCAGGCGGTCGCCGGAAAGAGCCGCGAGCTGGATGGGGTCGCTGGGATAAGTCCCCGCCGGGTCGTTGACAGCGATGATGCCGGGCACGTCCTCGGTCAGCCTGGCGTTGACGTAGGAATAGGTTCCCTGGATCGACAAGCCGTCAATGGGCCGCAATTGGAACGACGTTTCAAAGCCTTCCGACTTGGCCTTGCCACCGTTCACCGTGATGCCGACGATGCCGTTAATCGTCGCCGAATCGACCTGAATACCGTTCCACTTGATCTGAAAAACGTTGAAGTTGAATGTCAGCTTGCGGTCGAAAAGCTGGGTACGGATGCCGATCTCCGCGTTCTTGGTGGTGTCCGGGCCATATTGTATTTCGTTTGGCAGAGCGCACACATTCTGAAAGGGCGGGGGCTTCAAGATCGGCGGGCAAGGCGCGACGGTGTTCGGGCCGCCGATGCGATAGCCCTTGCTGTAGGTCGCATAGACCATGACGTCGGGTGTGAAGTTATAGGATGTGTTGAACTTCCACACCCAGCCGCTCTTCTTCGATTTGCCGCCGGCGGGGTCGAGATCATAGGGGCTGACGGGATCACCGAGCAACGGGAGCACCGCGCGGCCGCTGACATCCGACGTATATCCGAAATAGCGCGCGCCGGCAGTCACCTGCCATTCGGGCGTCACCTTGAACGTGCCTTCGCCGAAGATCGCCTTTTCCGTCACTTTCGACCTGTTGAAGGAATTATATTCAACCTCGTCGGGATTGGGCTGAGTTCCGAATTCGACCCACGGATGGTTGGGCACGTGCTCGGTATATTCGCGGAGCCGCTTCTGATGGTTGTAGAAGCCGCCCAGCACCCAGCTGAATGGGCCGCCATGGGTCGAGACGAAGCGGATTTCCTGGTTGAACTGCTTGCGGCGATCATGGGATTCGTTCCAGCTCGAAAAGGCCGGGAAGCCCTCATAATTATAGTCCAGATCGAGCAGCAGGTCGGTATTGTCGGACTGGTTATCATTCTTGACGTCGGTGTAGGCAGTCGTCGCTACGAGATCGGCGATGTCAGCAATGTTCGCATTGATTTCCATGCTGCCCAGGTGCGCGCGGCGCTTCACCGGCTCGATATAACGACCGGCGCTTTCATATCTGCCGGTCCCGAGCACGCCATTGCTGTTATATTGGCCGCCATCGGTTTTGGTCTGCTGATACGCATAGGTAAAGTTGACTTTCAGGTCTTCGCTGAACTGAAAAAGCAACTGGTTGCGCGTGGTGAAGGTCTTCTCGAAGTTGAGATCCTTCTTCCTGGTCAGATTGGCGGCATAGCCTGCGTCCGAAATGCTATCGGGACCATCCGGTTGCGGCAACGACACGCCGGGCGTCTGAAGCAGTAACGGATAGTCGATAAAACCGGGATCATAGTAATAGCCGGTAGCCGAACGGAAGGCGATATGATCCCGCACGATCGGGATATTGATGACGCCGTCCACCTGATAACCAAGCTTGCCGCTATGGTCCTTGCCATAGAAGCGGCCATGCACCTCCCCCTCGATCGCCTCCGTATTCGGGCGGTTGGGAATATTGCGGATGGCGCCAGCCAGCGTACCAAGGCCGTAAAGCGTGCCCTGTGGCCCGAGCAGCGTTTCGACCCGCGCAATGTCGAGCAGCTTGAAGTCGTAGTAGAGCGGCACCTCGCCCAGGTAGACGCCGAGCGCGTCGTCATAGGAAGCGCCGCTACTGTCTGAATCCGAAGCGTTGAGGCCGCGCAGCACGATGGTGCCGGTCGAGCCGGGACCGGTGTCCGAAATGGTCATGCCGGGCGTGAAGTCGGCAAGATCACGCACATCGTCGATCCGCTGTCTGGCCAGTTGCTCCGCGCCGACAGCCGTGATGTTGATGGGAACATCCTGGATCGAAACCTCCCGGCGCGTGGCGGTCACCACGATATCGCTCGGATTGTCGTTCTCAACCGCAGCATCCTGCGCCAGAACCGGCGTGTTGCCAACGCCCATAAGAATGGTCGCGCCAAGCAATGTGTTGCGAAACAATGTCATAGTCACTTCGACCCCCTATGGTTGAGCCCGTCGTCAGTGACATCCCTCCCATCGGCGCTCTAGCCAGGCTGGCGCCTTGCAGCCGGATCGCGGCTGATCGTCCCGATATTTTCATGGTCATCGCCGCTGTTCACGGCGGACTTGCCGCAGCGAAGCGAAGCCGCGCCGATCATCCTTCGAATAGTTCCAAAATCCTGCGATGGACCGGAAACGACTGCGCGACAGGCAGGGCCGGTGGGCGACGGCGCATCGCCCGGAATAACGACATTGCTGGCCAGCTTTCGCTTCACGAACCCTCACTTTCGAGCCGGCGATCGCGCCCTTTCCGTTCCGCCGCGCCGGCAGGCAATGTCCAATACGATATGGATATTACTTAATGCGTCAAGAGTAATAATTTTGCACTTGCTCAGCAGAAAAGGAGCGATGCATTGCAGTGCACAAAATGACTATTTCCAGACGGAAAAGGCGTCACATCCCCGCTTCCGCGTAATACGCGCACGCCCCTATATCGCTTCGGGCAAGCCGAATCGTGCCTTCCCATTTTGCGAATCGCGATTCTGCTTCGCGGCTGCGAAAGCATGGCGGCGGCATATATTAGGGTTCCGGGCCGAACGGACGGTGTGAAGCGTCGATAATTCCGTTCAATGCACCGAAGGCGAGCCAAGGCCGATGGGGCGTCGGAAGATCCATATTTTCGGACAGGCAAGGCTTCGCGCGCATATCGGGCAGAGGGAAGGCAGCGGGGCGCCGCGCTGCGCGAGAACCGGCCCGTGGACATCAGCCACAACGCGCACGTCCAAGCGGGTGACGAAGCCGGCAAACTCGCAAACGCCCTTTGGGCGAACCGGACCTGGGAATCCGGATCGACCGTTCAGAGGTTCAGCGAAGCGTCGCGAGCCGGACCGGAGAGCCGTTGGCCGCATTGGCCATATGAGCCTCAATCTGCGAGCGGACATCGGCCACGACCGCGGCACGGCATTCCCGCGCCTTGCTTTCCATGGAGAGGTGCACGGTCGCCACATGCTCGCCGCACACGGCGCGCGCGGCCTGATCCATGCGGATGGCGAGGCGCGCCTGACCGTCGGCGGTCGCAAGATCAAGATCCTTGAGATTCAGGATCGCCTGATCCTGAGCGAAGGGATTTTCAGTGGCGGCGGCCGAAGCCGAGGTCGCCAGAGCGCAACTGGCAAGAACCAAGAGGCCAATCTTCATCGTCATCTCCTGTGCGTCAAAGGGGCGCCGCTCTTTGGCGACTGCAGCCCACATAGTTGCAGCGATTGAAAATTTCAATAGAATAGTGTGAATTATTGTTTTATTACTATGGTGGCTGCTAATTATTACTTCAACTGAACGTCCAGCATGGTGGATTGTCGCCATGTCGAATGGACCGGGGCCCCGTTTCTCATGAGGCCAGGGCTCGCCATTCCCCGACTGTTTTTCGAACGCAGAAGAGCATCAAGGCATAGACCATATCTATGAGATCGATAGGATAATGACATCTGGCGTGATGGGCGTAGCTTTACGATGCTGAGCCGGATGCGGAGATCATCCTGCCCCCCGGCGCGCCGGACAGAACCGCAGAATATGGGGCAAGCATTGCGGGTGCAGGCATATGGACGGAATTCGCGTAGGTAAAAGGCTGATAGGCACCCAGGCGCCGGTCATCGTGGGGTGGGAAAACATACCCCGCGTGGAAGGCGGCCCGCTGAAACAGTTCATATTCACCTGGTTCCAGCCCACGGTGCTGTTCGCGCTCATCGCCTTCTGGTATTATGCGCCCCATTCCATTGCCAAGGCATCGACCGCCATCGGCATCGGCATCGGCTTCAAACTGCTGCTGCTGGCGCTCGAATGGGTCAATCCGCGCTACGAGAGCTGGCGCCTGACCTGGAAGGAACTGGTCACGGACCTGTTCTATGTCGGGCTCGGCTATACGCTGCTCAACATGATCGAAAAATATATCGGCAGCGATGCCGTGATCGAAGCTGTCCAGCACAGTTTCGACTGGGACAAGCTGGCATGGTTCACAGGCTTGCCCCTGCTGCTGCAGGCTTTCCTGATCTCATTCATCTTCGATTTCGGGCAATATTGGATGCATCGCGCCATGCATAACTGGTATCCGCTGTGGCTGCCCCATTCCGTGCATCACTACATCACCCAGCTGAACATCAACAAGGGCGCGGTCGGCAACCCGGTGGAACTGTTTCTGATCGGGCTCGGCATCGGTGGGTTCTTCGACTTCCTGCCGCGCGCCCTCCTCCTCGCTGGCGCAATCGGACTGGCGGTCGGGACGTACCAGCACATCAACGTCCGTTTCAACACCCCGCGCTGGTGGCGTTTTGTGTTCAACACCACCGAGCATCACAGCCTGCATCATTCACAGGATTTCGAAGCCACCCGCAGCAACTATTCCGGCACCTATATCTTCATCGACCGCATGTTCGGCACATGCATCGACGGCGAGGCGGAATTGCTGGGCATGGAAGGCGGGCGCCGCATGTCGATCCGCGAACAGATGACCTATCCCTTCACCGAGGGCTGGAAAGCGATCAAGGCACGGTTCGACAAGGGACAGTTCGACCAGCCGGTGCCGGCCGAGTGACGGAACCGCTCCGCCGGCATCGCCTCCCCCCAATCATCCGTCCAAAGCTCTCTCAAACGGAGATCATGTGAACGCGCGCTTCATCAACTGGATCTGGCACATCAGGGGGAGCCTGGCGCTCGCCCCGCAACAATCGAGCGAGGAAGCCTTCGGCAGGCTTGCCCCTCTTTTCCGCCAGCCCGGCACCAGCCACGACCGGATGCACGACACGCTGACCTTCCGCAAGAAGGACCAGGCGGCGCAGGACAAAATGTCGATCTTCGACGGGGGCGTCCTGCGGATCGAAAAAGGCGTTGCCGGACCTGTGCTGCACTATCATCTGACCAGTCGGGCATTGCTGTTCTGCTTCCTGGCGCCGCTGCTGTTTCTGGGCTTCGCGCAGGCTACGTTAGTCATTGGCAAGCTCGAAAAACCGGCGATCGAAGCGGCGGGCAGGAAAAGTTCCGAAAAGAAGGCTGCGGCGTTGCCGCAAAACCCGATCGACAAGGCCCTGGGCGCGCCTGCCCCCGAAAAACCCGAGAAAGATGGCGCTGGAAAGTCCGAGGAGGACCGTAAGAAACCTTCGCCAACGTCCGCCTATGTCTTCGCGGCGATCTTTGCCGCTCTTTATGTCGCCGGACGAATCCTCGAAGACAGGCTGGTCAGGACGCTGTTCAGAAAGAGCTTAAGAGGATCATAGCTTCAGAACGGATCGGCGTTTCTAAAGGATTCGCGCTTCCCGCGCCACCAGCACCGGAACGCCGTCCCGCACCGGATAGGCCAGCCCCGCCGCCTGCGATACCAGTTCGCGCTGCGCCGCATCCCAGCGCAGCGGCCCGCGCGTCACGGGGCATACCAGCTTTGCAAGCAGCCAGGGATCGATCGGCGGCGGCATCATTGCATGGTCGCTCCGCCGTCCCGTTCGGCCCGGCCCACAATCTGCATCAGCTGGATGACCAGCTCTGCCCGCTCGTTGAGCGTATCGGCCTCCAGCAGCGTCTGCTTGGCGGCAGGATCGAACGGCGCGATCTGGGCAATGCCGTTGACCAGCGCCTGATCGTCCAGCCGCGACACCGCGCTCCAGTCAACGACATAGCCCAGCATCTTCGCGAAAAGCTGCGCTTCCTGCTCCAGCCCGGCGCGTTCCACGGCGGAGAGCACTTCGTCCGGATCGGGAGCCTGCTCCACCTCTGCCTCGATCTGGCGGAAGGCGGTCGACACCTCCAGTTCCCGCACCACCCGAAATCGCGCCAGCCCTTTCAGGACGATATTGAACCGTCCATCCTCCAACGCTTCGATATGGCGGATATGGCCCAGGCACCCCATGTCGAACAGCGTGGGCTTCAGCCCTTTGCCGCGTGGCTGAATCATGCCGATGCGCCGGTCGCGCGCCATGGCGTCATGGATCAGCGCGCGGTAACGCGGCTCGAAAATATGCAGCGGCAATTCCATCCCCGGCAGCAGCAATGCGCCGGAAAGCGGAAAGATCGAGACGCGGGCGAGCGGCACCGGCCCGCGCTCAGGAAAAGAGTATCTGCGACAGACGCCTGCGCTGCGCCGCGACCCACGGATCTTCCAGCCCCACCGCTTCAAACAGCGTCAGCAATTGCGTTCGCGCCGCGCCATCATTCCATTCCCGGTCGCGCCGCACGATCTCCAACAGCGCATCCGCCGCGCCTTCGCGGTCGCCATTGCCCATCAGGCCGGTCGCCAGCTCGAAGCGGGCTTCATGATCGTCCGGATCAGCCGCGACCCGCGCTTCCACGCCAGACAGATCCGCCACGGGCCGCGCATTACGGGCCAGAGCAATCGCCGCCCGCGCCCGTTCGACATGGCTGTCCTTCGCCATTTCGGGCGGCAACGCGTCCAGCAGCGCCTCAGCCTCGTCCACGCGCTCCAGCGCCGCCAGGGCGCGGGCATGGCCCGAAGCCACTTCTGCCTGATCCGGCGCCATCTGCGCGATCTGCTCGAACACGGACAGGGCGCGCTCATTCTCGCCGCTCGCCAACAGATCCTCGCCCATGGCGATCAGGGGAGCGATTTCCTCCGCCTGCGTCTTTTCCTCCGATTCGATCGGAAGCTGGCCCAATATCTGATCCAGATATTGCTTGAACTGGCTTTCGGTGCGCGCCTGGCTCAGGTCCGCCACCGGCTGCCCCTGGAACATGGCATAAACCGTCGGGATCGATTGCACGCGGAACTGGGCCGCGATGAACTTGTCCTCATCGACGTTGATCTTGACCAGCTTCACGCCCTTGGACGCGTAGTCGGCGCACACTTTTTCGATCATGGGGGCCAGCTGCTTGCACGGCCCGCACCATTCCGCCCAGAAATCCACGATCACCAGCTGGGTGTGCGAGGGTTCCACCACATCCCGGCGAAATGCCTCTACCGACGCCTTATCAGTATCGCTCAATCCCAGGGTTGCCACGCTGTCGTCTCCTGCCTCATGCGGTTTTCGCCGCCTCCATACAGCGCAATATGGGGAGCGTCACCCTCCCGCCACAAGGGTGCCGTGCCAGGATTCAGAAAGTGTAGCCGACGCCCAACGCGCCGATCCATTGATTCTTCGACCCCGCGACCGACACCACAGGCGAATCGGCATAGCGGCCAAGCATCCGCGAATATCCCGCCAGCGCGAATAACGCCCATCCCTTGCGCAGATCACCCGACAGAGATTTTCCTCCGACCAGGGTGGCGCCGATCTTCCTGAACCCCGCCTTGTCGCCCGCACGGTCATAGACTGGCAGACCCGACGCCGCCGCACCTGCTGCGTCCACGTCGAAATAATAGCGGCCATATCTCTTGCTCGCATAATCGGCCGACAAATTCAGCCCGACGAAAGTCGTGACCGACAACGGCGTCATATATTCGATGGCGGGGCTGACGACATAGCCCTTGTGCGCGCCGGCCACATCCTTGGCCACCGCAACGCGCGCCGACAGATTGTCATAGGCGCTGGTGAAAACGCCGGTCTTGCCGATACCGACAAAGCCGCCCACTTCCGCGGCCACATCCCGCTTGCCCAGCGCGCGCACGGCATCATCCTTCATGCCCTTGCGGCTGGCGCGGTCGAACCGCACATTGACCATCGGCCCCAGTTCGATGTCCAGGCCATCCCCGTCGCGATTGGGGATCGCGTCGACATAGAGCGCCGGGCCGCGCGTCCAGAAGGCGAAGTCATGCACCTTCCCTCGCGCCTGCGCGATGGGCATGACGCGATAATCGTCCGATCCTTCATAGCTGGGGATATAGGCGCCGCCGACTCCGATGGTGAGAGTGCTGTGATTTTCCTCCTGGCCAAAGGCCGATGGCGCAAAGGCAAGAGCCGCAACGGCAGACCCGGTGAAAAGAACAGAGCGACGGATCATGAATATGGATTTCCTTTCCTGGTCCCCATGAAAGAATGTTCGGGGGGAGCCCCAGTTCCCAAAGGCGCAAAATCAAAGGGGATTATGCCATATGTGCACCCGGTGTCGAACGGCGGTTATGGTGGGGAGCGGACTGTGCGCTTCTCTGGCATATACCGTCCAGGACGGCGGGTTCGCAAACGGCATCATCCCCAAAATCACAACCGCGCCGGATACCCGGCGATCCGTTCCGTCAGGTGCGGGGCCGCGCCTGCCGGTAGCTGCCCAGCACCCGCACCCATTTGGTGTGGAACTCCAGTTCCGCCAGCGCCCGGTCGACGGCGGGATCGCCCGGCATGCCTTCAATGTCGCAGAAGAATTCCGTCGCCGCGAAACTTGCGCCCCGCTGATAGCTTTCCAGCTTCGTCATATTGACGCCGTTAGTCGCGAAACCGCCCATCGCCTTGTAAAGCGCGGCAGGAATATTCTTCACTTCGAACAGGAAAGTCGTCATCACCGGTCCGACATCCGGCACCGGCATTGTCGCATCGCGCGCGAGCACCAGGAAGCGCGTCATATTATCGTCGCTGTCCTCGATATTCTCCGCCACCAGCCGCAGGCCGTACAGTTCCGCAGCCAGATAGGGCGCGATCGCCCCTTCGCCCGGCGTGCGCGTTTCCGCGACCAGCGCCGCCGCGCCCGCCGTATCGGCATAGGCGACCGGCTGGATGCCCCGTTCCCGCAGATAATGGCGGCACTGGCCCAGCGCCTGCGGGTGACTGATCGCGCTTTTGACCGGCGTGGTGTCAGGAGCCATCAGGCAATGGCGGATACGCAGGAAATATTCGTCGATGATGTGCAGACCCGATTCGGGCAGCAGGAAATGCATGTCGGCAACGCGACCATGCAGGCTGTTTTCGATCGGGATGATCGCGCGCGCCGCCTGACCGTTCCGTACCGCGTCGATCGCATCTTCGAACGCGAAGCAGGGCAGCGGTACGCAATCGGGCGCATAACCCAGCGCAGCCAGGTGCGAATTGGCACCCGGCGCGCCCTGATAGGCAACGGCCAGCGCCGGATCGGCGGCAGCCTTTTCATTGAGCTGGGCGACGAGCGCGCGGGCGGGTGCGGGGTAGTTTTCCATTGGCGATTGCGCGCTTAAGCCCTCCCCTTCGCGCGCGCAAGCACTGAGCGAACCGGCCGGAGGGGCAGGAACGGTTGCTTTTGCCTTCAACCATGCTTGCACGTTCGTGATTGCGCCATTATGGCAGCCCGCTAGAGGGGGCGCGGGTAGCCGCCAGAACAGAAATTCAAGGGATAGCGAGCGAATGGGCGATCGTTTCAACACCGTTGCAGGCTGGGCGTTGTTTGCAGGGATCATCGCGCTGGGCGGCGCCATTGTCAGCTCCAAATATTATCATAGCGAGCGCCCGGAAAAAATGGGCTACGCGATTGAAGGCGTCGAAGCGGAAGGCGAAGGCGGCGGCGACAAGGGCCCCGGCCTCAACACGCTGCTGGCGCAGGCCGACGTCGCCGCGGGTGAAAAGGTCTTCGCCAAGTGCGCGGCCTGCCATACCGTCAATCAGGGCGGCGCCAACGGCATCGGCCCTAATCTCTACGGCACGGTGGGCGAGGAAATCGGCCACGGCAAGGCGGGCTTCGCCTTCTCCGACGCGCTCAAGAGCAAGGGCGGCACCTGGACCTTCGAGGCAATGGATCACTGGCTGACGAGCCCCCGCGAATTCGCGCCGGGCACCAAGATGACCTTTGCGGGCCTTGGCAATCCGGCTGACCGCGCCAACCTGATCGCGTGGCTGAACACCCAGGGTTCGAACCTGCCGCTTCCGGCCGCCGATGCGGTCCCGGCAGCCGGCGACAACGCCGCCGCGCCAGCCGAAGGCGCGAACGCGGCCAACGCCGCCCAAGCCCCGGCCACAAACGCCGCCGAATAGATCGGCCAGCAGCGGGAGCATCGCGCAAAAAAGGGAAACCATTTTCGCAGCCGGCGATGCGATAAAGTCCGATACCTGAATGCAGAAAAAGAGCGCGGCCTCACCCGCGCTCTTTTTCTTTGGCGTTCATGCAGCCTGCAATGCACCATCGTGGGGGCCGTCAGGAGCCGTGCCGCATCCACGAGCAAGGCGCGCCAGGAACGGATCGGCATTCCGTTCTGGAGGGCTGCAAATGGCGTCTTTCCACGCCTCCGATGCTCACAACGCTGTAGATCGCGGCGCGGGGTCATGAAAATCCGCCAGTTTAGCTCAGGCTGGCCTTCGGCTCGCTCCACCATCTCCTGAATGTCGATCCGTCCCAAGCCGCCAACATCCTGCGGCGCGCGGCTTCCATGGGATGAATCCCGCTTACCCTAAATCAGCCCCGCCACGATGGGCATGCACTGGCTGGCGAAGAAAATCAGCACTGCCGCCAGCAACCAATGATGCGCGCGGGGAAAGGCGCGAATCCATGCCTCCCCCTCGTTCCACGGCCACATCAGGCGTTGACGGCCCTGTCGCCGATACGGGTCAGGGAAAAGCCCGCCGCCTTCACATCCGCCGCCGGATAGATGTTCCGCAGATCAACCAGAACCGGCGCATTCATCGACGCAGCGAGCCGCTTCAGATCCAGCGCCCGGAACGCATCCCACTCCGTCACCAGCACCAGCGCATCGGCGCCCTGCGTCGCGCTATAAGGGTCGCTCGCCATGGTAATGCCCGGCATCAGGGCCGCCGCGGCCTCCATGCCCTCCGGATCATAAGCGACGATCTTCGCCCCCGCATCCTCCAGCGCCTGGACGATAGCGATGCTCGGCGCGTCGCGCATGTCATCGGTGTTGGGCTTGAAGGTCAGGCCCAGCAGCGCGACGGTCTTGCCCCGCGCTTCGCCGCCCATCGCCTTCACGATCTTGCGGCCCATGGCCCGCTTGCGAAGATCATTCACCTGCACCACCGTCTCGACGATGCGGATCGGCGCTTCATAATCCTGCCCGGTCTTGACCAGCGCCAACGTATCCTTGGGGAAGCAGGAACCGCCATAGCCCGGCCCGGCATGCAGGAATTTAGAGCCGATCCGATTGTCGAGGCCGATGCCCCGCGCCACGTCCTGCACCTCCGCGCCGACCGCTTCGCACAGGTCGGCCATTTCGTTGATGAAGGTGATCTTGGTCGCCAGAAACGCATTGGCGGCATATTTGATGAGTTCCGCCGTCCGCCGTCCGGTAAACAGCAGCGGCGCCTGATTAAGGTAGAGCGGGCGATAGATCTGCCGCATCGCTTCGATAGCGCGTTCGTCCCCGGTCGTGCCGATCACGATTCGGTCGGGGCGCTTGAAATCGCCGATCGCCGCGCCTTCACGCAGAAATTCAGGGTTGGATACCACCGCGATATCAAGGTCGGGGCGGACCTCCCGTGCGATCCGTTCCACTTCGTCGCCGGTGCCCACCGGCACGGTGGATTTGGTGACGATCACCGCCGGTCCGTCCAGCGCCTCGGCGATCTCCTTCGCGGCGGCATAGACATAGCTCAGATCCGCATGGCCATCGCCGCGGCGCGAAGGCGTGCCCACGGCAATGAAGATCGCGTCGGCGCCTTTGACGCCCGCCGCCAGATCGGTGGTGAAGGTCAAACGGCCCGCCGCCGCATTGCTTCCGACCAGCTGATCCAGTCCCGGCTCGTAGATGGGCATCCGCCCCGCCTCTATCGCCGCGATCTTGCCCGCGTCCTTGTCCACGCAGACCACGTCATGTCCGAAATCAGCAAAACAGGCACCTGACACCAATCCGACATATCCCGTGCCAATCATCGTGATCTTCATAGGCGAATATATTCCTCCTGGACGAAGGGAGGGTGACGCCCTTCCTTCCCTTATGCTCCTTTCGTCGCGCTATCCCATTGTGCAGCATCGTTCCAGCGACAAATCGGTATGTCATCCGATCACACGCCCCTTTGTCACAGCAGCGTAACAAAGGGATGATTTGAGCGCTTGCCTTGATGGGCAAGGAAGACTTAGCTTCCCTTCTCATGGCAAAGGAACCGGTATTGGCGACCATCGCCGTCTACAGCCTGAAAGGCGGGGTGGGCAAAACCACCTTCGCAATCAATCTGGCATGGGCTTCGGCCTGCATTTCCAAACGTCGCACTTTGCTTTGGGATCTCGATCCGCAGGCGGCGTCAAGCTGGCTTCTTTCCACCGACACACAGAGCCGGGACGCCGCGCAAGCGATCTTCAGCAAGGATGTTCAGCTTCGCAAGCTGATCCAGCCTTCCACCGTGCCGGGACTGGACCTGATCGCAGCCGACACGTCATTGCGTGGACTCGACCATCTCTTTCGCGAAATGGACAAGAAGAAACGGCTGGCGAAACTGATCGAAAGCCTGGGCAAGGATTATGACCGGATCATCCTGGATTGTCCTCCGGGCCTTACCGAAACAAGCGAACAGGTGCTGCGCGCCGCGGACCTGATCGTGATTCCGGTCATTCCTTCCCCCCTGTCGCAGCGCGCGATGGGAGAAGTGGCGCGTTATCTCGTCCAGCGGGGAGGAAGCCATGCGCCGATCCTCCCGGTTTATTCCATGGTCGACCGGCGGCGCAGCCTGCACCGCAAGGCGCTGGAGGAACAGCCAGACTGGTCCGCCATCCCAATGGCCAGCATGATCGAGCAGATGGCCGTGCAGCGTAAGCCGCTGGGCGCGTTCGCTCCTTCCTCGCCCGCGTCGAAGGAGTTTGCCGCGCTCTGGACCATGGTGGAGCGGCAGCTTCAGTCGAACTGAGGCTGCGCTGTCACTATCCTGATCCTTGGGCGGATCAGGCCGCTATGTCGTAAGGACGAATTTCCCCGGCCAGATAGAGATTGCGCGCCTTTGAACGACTGAGCTTGCCCGAACTGGTGCGCGGCAGGGTGCGCGGCGGCACCAGTTCAACCACGCAGTTCATCCCGGTGATGGCGCGGACCCGTTCGCGAATCTGGTCGCGCAGGCGTGAACGCTCCTCATTGTCCGACGTGCGGCAATGGACCAGCACGGCGGGCGCTTCCTCCCCACCCGGCGTGGTGATCGCGAAGGCGGCGATATCGCCCTGCTTGAAACCGGGCAATTGCTCCACCGCCCATTCGATATCCTGCGGCCAGTGGTTCTTGCCGTTGATGATGATCATGTCCTTGGCGCGGCCGACGATATAGAGATAGCCGTCGCTGAGATATCCCATGTCGCCGGTGTCCAGCCATCCGTCGACCATGCAGGCATCAGTCGCTTCCTGATCGCGGAAATAGCCGACCATCAGCGACGGGCCGGTGGTCCATACCTTGCCGATCTGGCGCTCCTTGAGCAGGCCGCCATCCTCGTCGCGGATCTCCACCACCATGTCGCGCGCGGGCTTGCCGCAATTGACGATGGAACGGAAGCGCTGCGGCCGGCCTTCGGTCGCATCCCCGCCCGACAGGTCGGTTTCCTCGACCAGCTCGACGATGATGCCCTCGCCCGGCGGCATGATGGTGACGGCCAGCGTCGCTTCGGCAAGGCCATAGCTGGGCAGAAACGCCCTGGGGCTGAAACCCGCATCGCCGAATGCGTCGACGAAGCTTTGCATCACGTCGGGGCGGATCATGTCCGCGCCATTGCCCGCCAAGCGCCAGCGCGACAGGTCGAAGCGGTCGGCGGCCTTGGTCTGGCTCGACATGCGGCGCGCGCAGATGTCGTAGCCGAAGGTCGGCGAATAGCTGATCGACGTACCTTCATTGCGGCTGATGAGGTCCAGCCACGCCAGCGGGCGACGGGCGAAATCCTCGGTCTTCATATAATCGGTCGACACCTGGTTGGCGACGATCGACAGGAAGCAGCCGACCAGCCCCATGTCATGATACCAGGGCAGCCAGCTGATGCAGCGGTCGCTGTCCTGCAACTGCATGCCATGGCTGTGCGCGGCAAGATTGCTGAGCAGCGCATGATGCGTCACCGCGACGCCATGGGGAAAGCGGGTCGAACCGCTGCTATATTGCAGATAGCAGATTTCCGCGCCGGTCGCCTGCGGCAGATTGCAGGGCGCGGCTTCGCGGGCGATGAAATCCTCAAAGGCGATGCTTTCGACATTGCGAAGCCGTCCGCCTTCGCCCGCCATCTCCTCCAGTTCCCTGGGGAAGAGGAACAGCATCGGATCACAGCTCGTCAATTGGACGACAAGCTGGTCTATATAGCTTTCCTTGCCGCCGAAGCTGGTCGGCAACGGCAATGGCACCGGCCAGGCGCCCGCATAGACGATGCCGAAGAAAAGCTGCGCGAAATCCGGGCCCGTTTCCGCGACCAGCGCGATGCGGTCCTGCGGCTTGACGCCATGGGCGATCAGGCGGCGGGCGCAGGCCAGGGCATCTTCCCGCAGCTCCGCAAAGGGATAGGGGCGCGCCAGATTGCCGCGCGCATCATGAAAATTCATGCCGCGCCCGCCCTGCGCCGCATAATCCAGCGCCTCGCCCAGCGTCTCGAAATCCGAGAAGCGGCGGGGCAGATCATCGGTCGTTGGCGTCGATGCCATCATGCTTTGCGAACCCGTCATATTGGTGTCACCCAATGTCATATTTGTCATATCCGCAGCGCCGCTATCAGCTTTGCAGCGATGTTGCACCGGATAGTTACGTTCCAGCCTGAGCTTTTAGCGCACAAGACGCGGTAAAATTCCGGCCCGACTGTGGCATAAAGATGGCGTGTAGCGCATGAAGGCCATCGCATGACCGGCAAACGCCCCCGCCCACCGCTTGATGACGACGCCCTGCGCGAAATGGCGTTGCGTTATGTCGGCCGTTTCGCGACGAGCCGGGCGAAGCTGACCGCCTATCTCGGCCGCAAGATCAGGGAACGGGGTTGGGGCGGCGAAAATCCCGCCGACCCGCAAGCGCTGACCGAACGGCTGGCCGCGCTGGGCTATATCGATGATGGCAGCTATGCGGTGATGAAAAGCGCGGCTCTTGCGCGGCGCGGCTATGGCGCGCGGCGCGTGGACGAAAGCCTGCGCGCGGCGGGCATTTCCGACGACGATCGATCCGAAGCCGATGCCCGGACGCATGCCGAAGCATGGGCTTCGGCCGAACGCTTTGCCCGGCGCAAGCGGATCGGCCCCTTCGCGGCCGAGCAGCCCGATCCAAAGCTGCGCGAGAAATGGATGGCGGCCTTTATGCGCGCGGGCCATGGTCATCGCCTTGCCCGCCGCTGGATCGACGCGCCTCCGGGCGAACCCCCGGAAGATGAAGGTTAATCCCCTCCCCTCGTCGCGCCGTTCGCGCTAGACAGGGCGTATGCGTCGTCCCTTTACCATTGCCGCCCTGCTGCTGCTCGCCGCCTGCTCGTCTCATGCTGATCCCAAGGCAGGGAATGCAAGTCAGGCGGCCGTCTCAAAGAGCGCGCTCCTCCCCCTCGTCATCCGTAGCGCGAAGGGCAACCACCGCTTCGACGTGGAAGTCGCGCTGAGCCCGGAGGACCAAGCACAGGGGCTGATGTTCCGCAAATCGCTGGAGGCGGATACGGGAATGCTGTTCCCCATGGAGCCGCCCCGCACGGCGAGCTTCTGGATGAAGGACACGCTAATCCCGCTCGACATGCTCTTCATCCATACAGATGGCACGATCGCCTTCATCAAGGCGCAGGCGGAACCCTATTCGCGCGAGCCGGTGTCGGCGGGCGTCCCGGTGGCCGCCGTGCTCGAACTGCGCGGCGGACGCGCGGCGGAACTGGGGATCAAGGAAGGGGATCGCGTCCACTGGGGCCATTGCGCCGCGCCCGACGCACCGGTCCATGAAACGGACGCGCGCCTGAATTTCTGTCCCGCTTCCTGACCGGAGCCGCACAAGCGCCTTGCCAAGCGGCCGCCCCAGCGGCTAAGCGCTTGCCCCATGGGAATCCTTGGCAAGATCTTCACCTGGTGGAACGGCGCCACCATCGGCACCTCGCTCTTCACGGCCCGCAAGGGGACAAAGGTCGGCGAGGACCATCAGGGCAATGTCTATTATGAAGGCGGCGTCGACCCGAACGGCCTGATCCGCCGCTGGGTGATCTATAACGGTCCCAATGATTCGAGCCGCGTGCCCGCCGAATGGCATGGCTGGCTGCATCATTCGATCGAAGGTGCGCCGGAAAGCTTCCTGCCGCCGCCGCGCATCTGGGAACGCGACTTCACGCCCAATGCGACGGGCACCGTCAACGCCTATCGCCCGTCCGGCGCACTGGAAAAGGGCGGTCATCGCCAGAAGGCGACCGGCGATTATGAGGCATGGAGCCCCGAAGCGTCATGACCCCGCGCCCGGTGGGGGGCATCCGGTCGATCCTGACTGGCGCGTCCGTGCTCGCCTGCACCCTGATGCTGGCCGGATGCGGCGGCGACGACATGCCGACCGCCAACCAGTCCGGGCCGGTCAAGATCCAGAACAGCCCGATCCGCAGCAGCGATTCATCCGCCCTGCCCGGCACGCCCATGGCGGAACGGGTCGCGGTGGTGGGCCTGCTCAACAAGCGCAACGGCCTCACCCGCGATCTTCAGATGAAGCCGGGCGAGGCGCTGCGCGTAGGCGATGCGATCGTGCGGCTCCAGGCCTGCGAAACGACCGCCCCTTGGGAAAATGTGCAGGAAACCGGCGCTTTCGTTCAACTCGACATACGCAGCAGCGCGGATGGAAAATGGCGGCGCGCCTTTTCCGGCTGGCTGTTCCGCGAACGGCCCGACCGCAATGTGGTGCAGCATCCGGTCTATGACGTCTGGGTCAAAAGCTGCGCGATGGCGTGGCCGGAGACGGGGCCTGATACGGTGAAAGCGGGAGCCAAAGGCGAATCCGTTTCCTCCGCCAGCCCCGACAATGGATCAAACGCCAGTTCCGCCGCCGCGCCCGAACCGGCGGAGAGCACCGAACGGCCTTCGCCCAGCGGGACATCGGCCACCGCGTCGCCCAATAACTGAAGATAGTTTTGCTGGCTGATTTCGGCAGCACCCAATGAATGCAGATGATCGGTCATGAACTGGCAGTCCAGCAGGGTGAAACCGCCAAAGCGCATCCGCGCCACCAGCCAGGCCAGGGCGACCTTTGACGCGTCCGTGCGGCGGGACACCATGCTTTCGCCGAAAAAGGCGCGGCCTAGCGCCACGCCATAAAGGCCGCCGACCAGTTCCTCCCCCTCCCACACCTCCACCGAATGGGCGAAGCGCAGTTCATGGAGATGGCGATAGCCTTGCTCGATGGGACCGTTGATCCATGTGGAGGGGCGATCTGCCGCCGCTTCCGCGCAAAGCGTCACGATGGCGGGGAAAGCCCGGTTGGCGGTCACGCGAAAGCGGTCGCGGCGGAGAGTTTTGGCCAGCGAATGGGACAGGTGAAAGCCGTCCAGCGGCAAGATGGCGCGCTTCTTCGGTTCTACCCAATAGATATCCTCGGCATGGCGGTCGTCCGACATGGGGAATACCCCAAGAGCATAGGCCTGCAACAACAGCAAAGGATCGATCATCATCACCCCGGAATTAGCAGAGGTCGGGGGAAACATGAATGGAATAGCGAAGCGGAGAGTTTTGGGGTTGGTGATTATATTGCTTGCAAAATGCTCCGACGGGATGACCGATTTGGGTGGGGAGCGGACTGTCCGCTATTCCCATCTCCGTTCGCCCTGAACGAATCGAAGGGCAAGGCCGACCATAGGGAGGTCTCTTCGCTTTGCTCAGTGGAAGGCCCTTCGACGCCGCCTGCGGCGTCGTTCAGGACAGGCTTCGACTTCGCTCAGCCCGAACGGATGTGGGTTGTCCGCCATTGGCCAAAGGCGGCCATTGGGCCAGGACTGTTTGCAAATGATATAAACCCTTTTCGGTCAGGGTTGGGATAGTCGATAGGAAATGGGGTTAACATACTGACATGATGCGTATTTATGGAAATATCCTGCTTGCGGTGATGGCGCTTGCTATGGGAACTGAGGCTGTTTCGGCGCAAGCAAGCCTAGCGGAGAATGGCGTGCATCCACCCGCGCAGGAGAGCGCGGCGTGGACGGGCCATTATTATCTGCAGGGCGTGATGGAGACGGGATCGGAACTGCAGTTGCAGGCCGATGGACATTTTCAGTGGTATCTGGTCGTGGGCGCGCTCGATCTGTTCGCGGAGGGACGTTGGGAGGCGAAGGACGGCAATGTCGTCCTGACTGCCGTGCCAAGCAAGGATGTGCCCCAACCCGCGTTCGAAACGATGACGCTGCGGCAGGAGGACAGGCGACTGCTCCCCGGCGAGCCGCTGGGCCGGGGCGCCTATGTCAGGCCGGAGCGGGGCGGCGATTGACTTGGGGCGGGCGGGCAATAGGCTGCCATGTTTATGAAACATCTTCGCCTTGCGGCGCTGCCGCTGCTGTTCGCCGCCCTGCTCCCTTCCGCCCGCGCCGCGCCCGATCCTTATGCGGCGCGGATCGCAAAGGTGCTGAAAGCCACGCCGCTGATCGACGGGCATAATGACTGGCCGGAGGCTCTGGCCGATAAGGCGGGCGACGCAAGATGGTCGATGGACCTGCGCCACCTCGACCCCAAAATCTATCATACCGACATCGAAAGGCTGCGCGCGGGCGGGATTGGCGGGCAATTCTGGTCGGTCTGGGTATCGGCGGAAAAGCCCGAACTGCAACAGGTCAAGGATACGCTGGAGCAGATCGAGTTCGTCCACAGCCTCGCCCGGCGCTATCCAGGCCAGTTCCAGCTCGTCACCACGGCGGCGGCCGTGCGCGCGGCGCACAAGGCGGGGCGGATCGCTTCCTTGATCGGGGTCGAGGGCGGCGGACAGATTGACGGCAGCATGGCCGTGCTGCGCGCCTATCGCGATCTCGGCGCGGCCTATCTGACGCTCACCCATTCGCGCACGATCGCCTGGGCGGACAGCGCGACGGACAATCCGCAGCATGAGGGCCTCACCGCCTTTGGCGAGGCGGTGGTGCGGGAAATCAACCGGCTGGGGATGCTGGTCGACCTCAGCCATGTGAGCGAGGGGACGATGCTGGACGCGCTGCGGGTGAGCCGGGCGCCGGTGATATTCTCCCACTCCAATGCGCGGGCGCTGTGCAATACGTCGCGCAACGTGTCGGATGCGGTGCTACGGGAAGTGGCGAAAAATGGCGGCGTGGTGATGGTGAACTTCGCCGCGCAATATGTGTCGGAAGCGCGGCGGGTGTGGAATGCGGACCGCAGCGCGGAAATCGCGCGCAACAACGCACCGCCCTTTGGCGGGCTGCATATCGGCGATCCCGAAGCGGCGAAACAGGCGCTTGCCGCATGGGAAAAAACGCATCCTGAGCCGGTAACGACCATCGGCGAGGTTGCCGACCATGTGGCGCATATCGCCAGGGTCGCGGGCGTCGATCATGTGGGGATCGGCAGCGACTTCGACGGGGTGAGCGCCCTGCCGCAGGGACTGGGCGGGGTGGATCGCTATCCCGCGCTGTTGGCGGAGTTGATGCGGCGCGGGTGGAGCGACGCGGATATCGCGAAGCTGGCGGGCGGCAATGTGCTGCGCGTCATGGCGGCGGCGGAACAGGTCGCGGCCGGGATGAAGGGCGAGCCGGAAGGCAATGCGTCGGTGGAAGGGCTGGACAAGCCGAAGACGTGAGGCGCCGGAGGGGTTGAGGCGCTCATCCGTTTTTCCGCGCTTTCCCCGGACATGAGAGGGGCCGCCGAGCAACGCCCGACGGCCCGTCATTGACATGGTCAGCGGCCGTGAGTGCCGCCCAAAAGGTGACGTTGTTCGCGCTTGTCGTCCGGACAGAGACGGCCTGTGTGTCGGCGCTCTAAAGTCTCTGATGCCCGAAAAGGTCGACGCCCTTGGCGTCTCTCAGCGGCGCGTTCCCCGAATGGACTTGACCGACCCCATTGCTGAACCATGAGACATCGGATCACCTCCTTTCGCTTGTTGAAGCCCGCGTGGCTGTTTCGAACCTTGTCCGAAGATGGCCACGAAGCGATTAGTGAATCAGACGGAGCGAAGGATCAAGGCTTGTAATATTCTTTTTTCGAATCATACTTGTTCGTCTGCGCCAAAAAGGCCGACAATGGGCGGAAGCGCGGAAAACTCCCGAAAATCATCCAAATCACATCGCACGGCGCGGACGGGTCAGCGCGCCGGCCTCATCCGAGGGAATGAAGTCGTTTGCCGCACGGCTTTTGGGGCGGTTTGGCGCAGGCCGAATGCCACCCATTTTACCCTTTTGCTTTCTGAAACCGCCCTAGCCGCGACAATCCTCTATCACGCGGGATATTTCCGCCCAATTGGGCAGGATCAGGGGCGCAAGGCCCGTCACTTCCACCGCGAACTTGCCGCGGCTGTAAGCGATCTGGTCGAGCGCCGGATCGCTGGCGGCGCGCGTGGCGACAGTCTGCGGCGCAGCGCCGGACGCGCCTGAAGCGGGCCACGCCATCGCGCCATAGCTGGTGCGGATCGTCATGCTGCCTTGCGCCGCGCCGGGTCGCGTGACGCTGATCCGCCGGGTCGCCGGGTCGCAGCGCAGGATGAGCAGCGGCGCGGCCGGACTGCTGCCATAGCGGGCCGCCGTTCCGCCCGCTTCAGGACCATAAGTCCAATTGCCGGCCGCCACGGGCCGGTCGTGCCATTCCATGGATGCGGGCGCGGGCGCCGGTTCGGGCGCTGGCGCCGGCAAGGGTTGCGGCGGCGCGGGTTGCGCGGACTGCTGCGGCGGCGCGACGCAGGAAGCCAGCAGGACAAGGACAGGCGCAGCGGCGGCGAAGGACGGGAAGGAACGCATGATGCTTCCATGCCCCACCCCGCCGGATCGCTCAACACAAAAGGGGCGGGACGCGGCGGATAGAGCGGCTGGCGCGGCATTGGCCCGGCGCTGATCGACGACAGGCGATATTGGTCGAGCGGAGCTTTGCGTCGCGGCGCGAATCCGCCTATGACAGGCTTCACGATGCCAGCACCAAGGACACCCATGAAATCGGCTTTTCTGCAGGGCGCGGTCGCGCTCGGGGCGCTTGCCCTCATTCCCGCCACCACGGCCGCCCTCGCCGATGCCGACGCCAGCAGCTACAAGGCGCTCGACGAATTCATGGACGTGTTCCAGAAGGTCCGCACCGACTATGTCGAGAAGGTCGACGATGAAAAGCTCATCAAGGGCGCGATCGACGGGATGCTGGCCAGCCTCGATCCGCACAGCAGCTTCCTGGACGCGCGGGATTTCCAGAATCTGCGGACGCAGACCGAAGGCAGCTATGGCGGGCTGGGCCTGTCCGTCACGCAGGAGGATGGCGCGGTCAAGGTGATAGCGCCGACGCAGGACACCCCGGCCTGGCGCGCCGGGATCAAGGCGGGCGACTATATCACCCATCTGGACGGGCAGCTTATCTATGGCGGCACGCTGGACGAAGCGGTGGACAAGATGCGCGGCGCGCCGGGCACGCAGATCAAGCTGACCATCGTGCGCCCCGGCCGCGACAAGCCCATCGACCTGACCCTGACGCGCGAGATCATTCAGTTGAAGCCCGTGAAATGGGAAGTGAAGAACGGCGTCGGCATCATCAACATCGTCAGCTTTTCCGCCAATACCGGCGCAGACGTGCGGCAGGCGATCCGCAGCATCGACACGTCGCTGGGGCATAAGCCGACCGGCTATATCCTCGATCTGCGTTCCAATCCGGGCGGGTTGCTGGATGAGGCGGTGGCGGTGAGCGATTCTTTCCTGGAGCGCGGCGAAATCGTATCGCAGCGCGGCCGGGCGAAGAGCGACATCGAACGCTATTACGCCAAGCCCGGCGACGATGCGAAGGGGCTGCCGGTTATCGTGCTGGTGGACGCGGGTTCGGCTTCGGCCTCGGAGATCGTGGCGGGCGCGCTCCAGGACCAGCATCGCGCGCTGGTGATGGGCGAGCGCAGCTTCGGCAAGGGCAGCGTGCAGACCATGCTGCCGCTGTCGAACACGACCGCGCTCAAGCTGACGACGGCGCGCTATTATACGCCTTCGGGCCGGTCCGTGCAGGAAGGCGGGATCGAGCCGGACATCAAGGTGCCGCAGCTTTCCGACCCGGACTATAAGAACCGCCCCAAATTCCGCGAGAGCGACCTGCGCCGTCACCTCATCAACGAGATCAAGACGGACAATGCCGCGCTGGAGGAGGATATCAAGGACGATCCCCGCTTCACCGCGACGGCGGAGGAATTGAAGAAGAAGGGGATCGAGGATTTCCAGCTCGATTATGCGCTCAAGACGATCTCCCGGCTGGCGTCCACGCCCCATGCGGCGATCGTGCAGAGCGCAGCGGTGAGGAAACCCGCGAGCCGGTAAAGACGACCTGATGTGCGCGGCATGGCGCCGTCGCGTCATGCCGTCCTCGTCCTTGATTCTATCGGGCCAGGAGACGGTTTCGGACGGCTTGATCGCCCTGCCCCTCACTTGGGATCGGCGCTGATTTTCAATCCCGTGAAGCGCGCGGCGAAGGCGTAGCTGTCGGCATATTCGTCGATCAGCTTATCGATCGGCTTACCCGCGCCATGGCCCGCCCGACTTTCCACGCGCAGCAGGCGGGGCCGCTCACCCAGATCTGCGGCTTGGAGTGCGGCGGCATATTTGAAGCTGTGCGCGGGGACGACCCGGTCGTCAGTGTCCGCCGTCGTCACCAATATGGCGGGGTAATCCCTGCCGCCCCGGATGTTGTGATAGGGCGAATAGCCGTAGAGCAGGTGGAAATCCGCTTCATTGTCCGGCGATCCATAATCGTCCACCCAATAACGCCCGGCGGTGAAGCGGTTGAAGCGCAGCATGTCCATCACCCCCACGGCGGGCAGCGCGGCGGCGAACAGGTCGGGACGCTGGTTCACCACCGCGCCGACCAGCAGGCCGCCATTGGAGCGCCCCTCGATCGCGAGGCCGTCCTGCGGGGTGAAGCCATTGGCTTTCAGATATTCGGCGGCGGCGATGAAATCGTCAAAGACATTCTGCTTGTTGGCAAGGCGGCCCGCATCGTGCCATGCCTTGCCATATTCGCCCCCGCCGCGCAGTGCCGCGATGGCATAGGCCCCGCCCTGCTCCAGCCACGCCATGCGCGTAGCCGAATAGCCGGGCGTCAGCGTGATGTTGAAACCACCATAGCCGTAAAGGATCGTCGGCACGGCAATGGCGTGATCGGCCAGTGTCTTCTTGCGGATGATGGTGAGGGGGATCAGCGTGCCATCCTTTGACGGATAGCTGCGTTGTTCGACGCCATAATCATCCGGGTCGAAGGGCAGGTCCGGCAAGGCGAAGGGCTGGATTTGCCGGGTCGCCGTGTCGAAGCGGTAGATACCCGGCGGCCGCGTAAAGCCGGAAAAGCTGAAGAAGGTTTCGGGGTCGCCGTCCCGCCCGCTAAAGCCCGCCGCCGTGCCCATGCCCGGCAGCGGCACGTCGCCGACGCGGCGGCCATCCAGTTCCACCATCTCCGCGACCGTCTGCGCGTCGTTCAGATAGGCGAGGATCAGGCGGTTGCCGACCAGCGATGCGCCCGCCAGCGTGTCACTGCGTTCGGGGATGACTTCTCGCGGCCTCCTGCGCGGATGCCGGGCGTCGAGGGAGACGAGGCGGAAATGCGCCGCACGATTGTCGGTGATGAAATAGAGCAGCGATCCCCTGCTGCCAATCAGCCGCCAGTCATTGTCGAGGCCCCGGATCAGGGTACGAAGCTTCGGCGGGCCGCCGTCGAGTGCGGCGATATGCAGTTCGCGGCGGGAATCGATGCCCTGGAAGGAACTGACGATCAGCCATTGTCCGTCACTCGTCACCTGCGCGCTGTGGCTCAGCGTCGGGCGCGCAGGCGTGGCGTAGACGATCTGGTCCTGCGCCGGATCAGTGCCGAGGCGGTGGTAGCGGACCTGCTGATTTTCACTGGCGGAGCGATAGGTCTGGCCGTCTGCCGGCGCGGCGAAACAGGAGTAGAAAAAGCCCTCACCCCGGCCATCCCACGCCAGCTGGGAGAATTTGACCCAGGGGATGCTGTCGGACAGCCGCTTGCCGGTGGCGACATCCAACACCCTGAGCGTCCGCCAATCGCTACCCGCCTCCTGCACGGCGTAGAGCAGCCAGCGGCCATCGGGCGAGGGCTGCCATTCGGCAAGCGCGCTGGCGCCGTCTTCCGCCCAGCCATTGGGGTCGAGCAGGAGCCGTTCCTTGCCGCCGAGGCCTTCGCGGACATAGAGGGGGGTCTGATTCTGAAGACCCTTGTTATAGCCGTAGAAATAGAGGCTGCCCGCCTTGCGCGGGACAGTGTAGCGGCCATGGGCGAAAAGCGCCTGCATGCGTTTGCGTAGAATATCGCGGCCGGGAAGCGCATCGATAGTGCGACGGGTCAGCGCGTTTTCACGGGCGACCCAGTCGCGGACGGCAGGGTCGGTCCGCAGGTCGTTTTCCAGCCAGCGGTAGGGATCGGCGACCTTCACGCCGAAATGGTCCTCCACCCGATCCTCTCGCGAAGCGACGGGATAGGAGAGGCCGCGCGCGGCCGTATCGAAGGTCGAGGGGCTGGAACCGGCGCGAAGGGGACCGGCCGCCAGCAGCAGAAGCAGCGACAGGGTTAGGCCGACTGCCCTGGGGGCGCGAAGCAGGGACATCCTCTCGACTCGGGTCACATAAGAAACAGGCCGCGGTTTCATGCGAAACCACGGCCTGTCCGTAACGCTATCATGCGCCGCCGGAAAGCGGCTTGATATTATGCGGCTTCCAGCTCGTCCGCGTCGGCGCTCTGGACTGGACCGGAATCCTTGCCCTTGGCATCAACGTCGCGGTCGACCAGTTCGATGATCGCGATCGGCGCGGCGTCCGAAGCCCGGAAACCGGCCTTGATGACGCGGGTATAGCCGCCATTGCGATCCTTGTAACGCTCGGCCAGAACTTCGAAGAGCTTGGTGAGCTGCGTGTCGTCCTGAAGGCGGGCATGGGCCAGACGGCGGTTCGACAAGCCACCCTTCTTGGCGAGGGTGATGAGCTTTTCGACGTAGGGACGCAGTTCCTTCGCCTTGGGCGTGGTGGTCAGAATCTGCTCATGCTTGATGAGCGAAGCCGCGAGGTTGCGGAGCAGCGCATTACGATGCCCGGCGCTGCGCTGCAGCTTGCGATGACCGATCTTGTGACGCATTTTGTCTTCCTTCGTTCGTTAAGGGGCCGTTTCAGGTACCCCAGACCAGGCACAGTTAAGGTCGTGCCCATCACCTTGGTCCGTTCGTTTCGCGCTTGCCGTTTCTCGACTTCACTTCGAAACGAACGGGAGATCGGTTTTAGCCGAGCAGCTCCTGTTCGAGCTTCTTGGCCATTTCCTCGATATTTTCCGGCGGCCAGCCGGGGATGTCCATGCCCAGACGCAGACCCATGGACGACAACACTTCCTTGATTTCGTTCAGCGACTTGCGGCCGAAATTGGGGGTACGCAGCATCTCCGCTTCGGTCTTCTGAACCAGATCGCCGATATAGATGATGTTGTCGTTCTTGAGACAGTTGGCCGAACGGACCGACAGTTCCAGTTCGTCCACCTTCTTGAGCAGGTAGCGGTTGATCTGGTTCGCGTCGCTTTCACTGTCGCCCGACGAAGCAGAAGCCGTGCCGGCAGCCGGAGCGGCGGTCGGCAGCGCATCCTCGAAGTGGACGAAGAGCTGGAGCTGGTCCTGAAGGATGCGCGCGGCATAAGCCACCGCGTCTTCCGGGGTAACGGTGCCGTCGGTTTCAAGCGTCAGCGACAGCTTGTCATAGTCCAGTTCCTGGCCGACGCGGGTATTGTCGACCTTGTAGGCGACCTGACGCACCGGCGAGTAGAGCGCATCGACCGGAATGAGGCCGATCGGCGCGTCGGCCGGACGGTTGGCGACAGCCGGGACATAGCCCTTGCCGACGTCAGCGGTCAGTTCCATGTTCAACGTCGCGCCCTGGTCGAGGTGGCAGATGACCAGATCGGGGTTCATCACTTCGATGTCGCCGACAACGGCGATGTCGCCGGCCTTCACTTCAGCCGGGCCAGTGGCGGAAAGCTGGAGCCGCTTGGGGCCATCGCCTTCCATCTTCAGTGCGATCTGCTTCACGTTCAGAACGATGTCCGTCACATCCTCGCGCACGCCGGCGAGCGAGGAAAATTCGTGCAGGACGTTCTCGATCTTGATGGACGTGACCGCCGCACCCTGAAGCGACGAAAGAAGAACCCGCCGCAGCGCGTTGCCGAGCGTCAGGCCGAAACCACGCTCAAGCGGCTCGGCGACGAAAGTCGCCTTGCGCTTGCCGTCGCCGGAAGCCTTGATCTCCAGCGCGTTGGGCTTCTTCAATTCCTGCCAGTTCTTCATGTTGACAGTCATGTAATTCCCCTGGGGATGGGGCCGAAACGCTCAATCCTGGACCCAACAGGACGTTTCGACCGATGCAAATGGGTGAACGGGCAGCGCGTCCGCCGCCCGCCGATAAACCGTCGCGTCGAAATCAGACGCGGCGGCGCTTGGACGGACGCACGCCATTATGCGGGATCGGCGTGACGTCACGGATCGAGGTGATGTGGAAGCCCACGGCCTGCAATGCGCGCAGGGCCGATTCACGGCCCGAACCGGGGCCCTTCACTTCGACTTCGAGGGTGCGGACGCCATGTTCGGCGGCCTTGCGGCCCGCATCTTCCGCGCACACCTGCGCGGCATAGGGGGTCGACTTGCGGCTGCCCTTGAAGCCCATCATACCGGCCGAGGACCAGCTGATCGCATTGCCCTGGGCGTCTGTGATGGTGACCATGGTGTTGTTGAAGCTGGCGTTGACGTGCGCCACGCCCGCCGAGATGTTCTTGCGCTCGCGCCGTTTGATGCGCTGGGGTTCGCGTGCCATTTTCGCTCTATCCTACTGAAATCGTTGAATGGAGAAGTCGCCGGAGGGCCATGCCGAGACAGGCCCTCAACGATTACTTCTTCTTGCCGGCGATCGGCTTCGCCTTGCCCTTGCGGGTGCGCGCATTGGTATGCGTGCGCTGACCGCGAACCGGCAGCCCCTTACGGTGACGCAGGCCGCGATAGCAGGCCAGGTCCATCAGGCGCTTGATGTTCATCGCGGTTTCGCGGCGCAGATCGCCTTCGACCGTGAGGTCGGCGTCGATCGCTTCGCGGATCTGGAGGACTTCGGCGTCCGACAGGTCCTGAACGCGACGGCTGTGGTCGATGCCCAGCTTGTCGGCGATGTCGACGGCGGTCTTGCGACCGATGCCGTGAATGTAGGTGAGCGCGATGATCACGCGCTTGTTGGTCGGGATGTTGACACCCGCAATACGTGCCATGGTAATCTGTTCTCCTGCTCCACAGGGCGGTTGGCGCCACCCTATCTCAAAGCGTCCGGGCCAAAGCTCCCTGGCTCAGGAGCGATGACCATGTTACTACCCCAAGACGCAAAAAAGACGGCCAGTGCTTCTGCACTGCCGCTCACCAGCGTGTCGGGATGCGCGCGCTCTAGCGAGTCGGGCCGAAACTGTCAATATCGGCCCGCCGCATGACGGGGATGTTCAGCCTTCCGACAGCCTGCCGCTGCTAGGGAACGGCGCATCCTATCGGAAAGGTCCGAACATATGAAGAAGAGTCGGTGGATGACGGGATCGCTGGTCGGCCTGGCCCTGATCGGGGCCAGCATGTCCCCGGCGGAGGCGCGTCCCCGTTATGGCCATGGCGGCTGGGGCGGCGACCGCTGGCATCACCGGCATGGCGACGGATTCGGCGTGGGCGACGCGATCGGCGTGGCGGCGCTGATCGGCGCAGTGGCAGTCGTCGCGTCCTCCATGGCGAAGGACAAGAAAGCCGCGCGGGCTTCCGGTCCCGACGGCGAGCGCGCCTATGACGACGACAGCTACGACGCGCCGCCGCCCGCCAACGGCACGGATTATGGCGCGGATCGGCGGGACGAAGATTTTTCGGATGTGGCCGATGTAAACCGGCAGGATGACGCACAGATGAGCGACGCCTGCGCCGTGGCGGCGCGGGACGAGGCGCAGGCGCAGGCGCAGGGCGGCTATGCCGAGGTGCGCCATATGGAGGCGCCCCGGGCGACGGGCAACGGCTATAATATAGACGGCGATGTCGAGACGCGCGCAAGCTGGAGCGCCAGCAGCGGGACGACGCGCCGCTTCACCTGTTCGATGCGGGACGGGCGCGTGGCGGAGGTCTATCTGAGCCGCGACGTGGCCATGCAATAAACCAGCCATTCCCTTCCGGGGGAGGCCTGGCTTAAGAAGCGGTCATGCGGCGCTATGATTTCCCCCGACACGTGATGGCGATGGGCCTTGCGGCGCTGGCGGGTTTCATCGACGCGCTGGGGTTTCTGAAGCTGGGCGGGCTGTTCGTATCCTTCATGAGCGGCAATTCGACGCGGCTGGCCGTTGGGCTGGCCAACGGAACCAGCGTGGCGCTGACGGCGGCGGGGCTGATCGGCGCCTTTGTCGGCGGCGTGCTGGCCGGCGCGCTGCTCGCGCGGGTGGCAGGACAGTGGCGCAAGCAGGCGGTGCTGGGGCTTGTCACGCTGCTGCTGGGGGTTGGCGGGATGCTGACGGTCATGGGCCATGCGGGCAACGGCCTCACGCTGCTGATGGCGGCGGCCATGGGCGCGGTGAACAATGTGTTCCAGCGCAATGGCGAAGTCAGCATCGGCGTCACCTATATGACGGGCGCGCTGGTCAAGCTGGGGCAGGCGCTGGCGGCGGCGTTGACCGGCGGCCCACGCCTTGGCTGGCTGCCCTATCTGCTGCTGTGGCTGGGGCTGATGACGGGCGCGGTGGCGGGGGCCGCGCTGTTTCCCGTCATGGACCTGCGGGCATTGTGGATCGCCTGCGCCTTCTCGGCGCTGCTGCTGGCGTGGAGCGTTCGCATGGGGCCGCTGCCGATGGCTTCGCGCTTGGCTTAAAGACTGGTTGGGCCTAGGGACCATCCGCCATGCCCGTTGTCCCCTCCCCCCGCCATCGCGCCGCCATCGCGTTCATTCTGATAACGGCGCTGCTCGATGTCATGTCGATGGGGATCGTCATTCCGGTCCTGCCGGAGCTGATCGAGACGTTGACCGGCTCCACCAGCGAGGCGAGCCTGTGGAACGGCGTGTTCGTGGCGCTGTGGGCGGGCATGCAGTTCCTGTGCTCGCCGGTGATCGGATCGCTGTCCGACCGCTATGGGCGGCGGCCGGTGATCCTGATTTCGGTCGCGGGGCTGGCGATCGACTATGTGCTGATGGCGCTGGCGCCGGACCTGTGGTGGCTGGCGCTGGGGCGGATATTGGCAGGCGTCACTTCGTCCAGCTTCACCTCCACCTTCGCCTATATGGCGGACATCACGCCGCCCGAGGAGCGCGCGCGGGGATATGGCCTGATCGGCGCGGCGTTCAGCGCGGGCTTTGTCGCCGGGCCGCTGGTCGGCGGGGTGCTGGGCGAGATTTCGCTGCGCGCGCCATTCTGGGCGGCGGCGGCGCTGTCGGCCATGGCGTTTTGCTATGGGCTGTTCGTGCTGCCCGAATCGCTGCCGCCTGAAAAGCGCATGACCTTTTCGTGGACGCGCGCCAATCCGTTCGGCGCGCTCAAGCTGCTGCGGTCGCATCCGGAATTGTCGAGCCTCGCCATCGTCAACTTCCTCCTCTATTTCGCGCATCATCTCTTTTCGGCGGTGTTCGTGCTTTATGCCGGGGACCGCTATGGCTGGAGCGCATGGCAGGTGGGAACGCTGCTGGCGCTGGTCGGCCTGCTCGACATGGGCGTGCAGGGGATGCTGGTGGGCCCGGTGGTGAAGCGGCTGGGCGACCGCACGACCATGGTGATCGGCCTTGCCTTCGGCGCCGTCGGCATATTGGCGATGGGGCTGGCGAGCAATGGCTGGCTGTTCATCGCGGCGATGTTCCCTAATGCGCTGTGGGGCCTGGCCATGCCGACGATCCAGTCGCTGATGACGCAGCGCGTGTCGGAAACCGAACAGGGGCAGCTTCAAGGCGCGAACAACAGCGTCGGGAGCATTGCCGGAATCGCTTCGCCGCTGTTCTTCGGCTGGGTCTATTCGGTGTCGATCGGACCGCAGCCTGCCCTGCCCTTCATCGGCAGCGCCTTCGTCATCGGGGCGGTGGTGCTGGGCGGCGCGGCTGTGATGGGATGGCTGGCCGGGCGCGGCGGCCATGCGCCTTTGCTGGACAAGGACGGCATAGCGCACTAACCGCGCGGCATCCCATTCCCCCGGTCAAAGCAAAGGCGATTCGATGACGCTGCCCCTTCAGGATTCCATCCTTATCGTGGACTTCGGCAGCCAGGTGACGCAGCTCATCGCGCGCCGCGTCCGTGAAGCCGGTGTCTATTCCGAGATCGCGCCCTTCAACAGCGCCGACGAAGCGTTCAAGCGGCTGAAGCCCAAGGGCATCATCCTGTCGGGCGGCCCCTCCTCCGTCATGTGGGAGGACAGCCCGCGCGCGCCGCAGCATTTCTTTGAGGCGGGCATCCCGATCCTGGGCATCTGCTACGGCCAGCAGACGATGATGCATCAGATGGGCGGCACCGTCGAAGGCGGCGAGAGCGGCGAGTTCGGTCGCGCCTTCATCGAGGTGAAGAAGGGCTGCGCGCTGTTCGACGGCCTTTGGAACGAAGGCGAGCGGCATCAGGTGTGGATGAGCCATGGCGACAAGGTGACGAGCCTCGCGCCCGGTTTCGAGGTCGTGGCGGTGAGCGAAGGCGCGCCCTATGCCATCACCGCTAACGAGGAGAAGCGCTTCTACGCCACGCAGTTCCACCCGGAGGTCGTGCACACGCCTGACGGCGCCAAGCTGCTTGCCAATTTCGTGCGCCATGTCTGTGGCCTCGCGGGCGACTGGACCATGGCGGAGTTCCGCGCCACCAAGATCGCCGACATCCGGGCGCAGGTGGGCGACGGGCGCGTCATCTGCGGCCTTTCGGGCGGCGTCGACAGCGCAGTGGCGGCCGTGCTGATCCATGAGGCGATCGGCGATCAGCTGACCTGCGTGTTCGTCGACCATGGCCTGATGCGGCTGGGCGAGGCGGAGCAGGTCGTCAGCCTGTTCCGCGAGCATTATGGCATCAAGCTGGTCCATGTGAATGCGGAGGAACGCTTCCTTGGCGGCCTCGCGGGCCTGACCGACCCTGAAAAGAAGCGCAAGTTCATCGGCGGCGAGTTCATCGCGGTGTTCGAGGAAGAGGCGAAGGCGGTCGGCGGGGCGGACTTCCTAGCGCAGGGGACGCTCTATCCCGACGTGATCGAGAGCGTGAGCTTCACCGGCGGGCCGAGCGTCACGATCAAGAGCCACCATAATGTCGGCGGCCTGCCCGAACGCATGAACATGAAGCTGGTCGAGCCCTTGCGCGAACTGTTCAAGGACGAAGTGCGCGTGCTGGGCCGGGAACTGGGCTTGCCGGAGATTTTCGTCGGGCGGCACCCCTTCCCCGGTCCGGGTCTGGCGATCCGTATCCCCGGTGAGGTCAGCAAGGAGCGCTGCGACATATTACGTAAAGCGGACGCCATCTATCTGGAGGAAATCCGCAATGCGGGCCTCTATGACGCTATCTGGCAGGCTTTCGCGGTGCTGCTGCCGGTGCGGACCGTGGGCGTGATGGGCGACCATCGCACCTATGACAGCGTCTGCGCGCTGCGGGCCGTGACATCGACCGACGGGATGACGGCGGACATCTATCCCTTCGACGCGGCCTTCCTGAGCCGGGTCGCGACGCGGATCATCAATGAGGTCAAAGGCATCAACCGGGTCGTCTACGACTATACCTCGAAGCCGCCGGGCACGATCGAGTGGGAATGATTTCATTGGGGTGATGGCAGTATCTGCTCAGCCCCAAAAAAGCTGATCCATGTCGCCGACGATGGTGTGGAGTTAAAGCGAGGCGCTAATCCACCCATACCGCCTTTCGACGTGGTTTCCCCGGTTATGCGAGCGCCTCCGCTTTGCGGCGCTGTTGCGCTTCAAACATCGTCGCTGCCATAAGCGCCGCCTTCATTCTCCATCCGATCAAGCGCCCTTGCATCCTTCGCCGTGAATTTGAGGCGAACGCCAACGCCGCCATCCGCATCTTCCGGCAGGAAGACCGCGCCTCCCAATTCCAGCACTTTTCGCAGGCGCAGACTGGCATCGGCGTCAAACATTCCCGCGCCGGTTTCAAAAGCCAACAGATCCTCGCCGCTCAAATCGGCTTTCCGCGCGACATATTCACGGGGCCATTGCACCAAAATCCTGGCCGCGCGCGCTTGAGGTCCGGTGATCGTCATGCCCATTCTCCCGTTCCTTATGGCATCTGCCGCGTCGTCAGTATCTTGACCGGCTGCTCCAGCATCTGCCCCTTCATCACGCCTTCGCCCGCTGTCGGCGATTTGGGCGCGGCGAGGATGGTCTTCACCACGTCCATCCCCTCGACCACATGGGCGAAGACAGCAAAGCCCTGATTGTCGCCGGGCGCTTCGGGATGCGCGTCCATCGCGGGCATCTGACCCAACACGATGAAGAAATCCCCGGTCGCACTGCCCGGCGCATAACGCGCCATGGAGAGTGCCCCGTCGTCATGGGTGAGGCCGGTCTGCGTGGTCGGCTCATGCTTGATGGGCGGCAGGATGCGGCCCGGATCATTCTGCGCGCCGCCCTGCACGAAGCCATAGTCCGCGGCCCCGACGCCGCGATAGAAGGATGTGCCGTCGAACCGCTTCTGATCGACATAGCGCAGGAAATTGGCGGCCGTGACAGGCGCTTTGTCTTCATGCACGGCGATTACGATCCGCCCCGCGCTGGTGTCGAGCGCAATGCGGACATCGGCAGGCGGCGCGCTTTCCGGCGGCTGCGCCAAGCCGGGCGTGACGGCAAGAAGCGCGAGGATGAGCAGGGCGAGGGATCGAATCATGATGATCCGAGCCTAAACCAACGGCCGCGCCTTTGTAATCGTCGATCCAGACCCTTTTCTTTACCGATTGGAAAGCGTTGCGGGGCGAAATGCGTCGCCAAAGAGGTGGCGCACGATGTTGAAACGGATCAAAACGGATGAAGTGAAGCTGGGCATGTTCCTCCACAAGATGGAAGGATCATGGTTCTCGCATCCCTTCTGGCGCAGCAGGATGCTGCTGGACGATCCCGATCAGCTGGAAGAACTCAGGGCCAGCAAGGTCGAATGGGTGCAGATCGACACCGCGCGCGGGATCGGCCCGGCGCCTGAAGCCGCACCCACGCCCCGTTCCTTCCAGCCCGCCGAAAAAGACGTGAACGAGCGTCTGTTCGGACGCACCAGCGCGCAGGGCGTGACAATCATACGCCGCCATCCGGCCCGGCCCGCCGCCGCGCCGCAGAGCTTCGATCCGCTGTCCAAGGACAGGCTGCCGCTGCAAGCCGAAATGGCCCACGCCAGCAAGCTGGCGCGCAAGGCCAGCCGGGCGATGCGGAAGGTCTTCGACGATGCGCGGCTGGGCAAGGCGATCAAGTTCAACCGGCTGCAGCCGATGATCGAGGAGATTTCCAGTTCGGTCCAGCGCAACCCCCACGCCTTCATGGCGGTGACGCGGCTCAAGAACAGCAGCGAATATCTCTACATGCATTCGCTTTCGGTCTGCGCCCTGATGATAAGCCTGGCGCAGCAGCTCCGGCTCCGTCCCGAACAGATCCAGGAAGCGGGTCTTGCCGGTCTGCTGATGGATGTCGGCATGGGCCATGTGCCGCAGGAAACGTGGGACAAGGGCGCACCGCTGACGCCGGAAGAGTGGCAGGTGATCAAAAGCCACACGACGCTGGCGCATGAGTTCCTGACATTGGGCGGCGAAATGCCCGAAACGGTGCTGGACGTATGCCTGCATCATCATGAACGCATGGACGGCAGCGGCTATCCGCATGGGCTGGTTGGGGAAGAGATCAGCCTGTTTTCCCGCATGGCCGCGATCTGCGACACGTATGACGCGATGACGTCGGACCGCGTTCACCGGCAGGGGCAGGATCCGGCCGACGCCCTGCTCAACATCGACCAGGCCCATATGCTCTACGATCCGGAGATTTTCGCGGCGTTCCAGCAGGCCGTGGGCATTTATCCCATCGGATCGCTGGTGCGGCTGCGTAACCATCGCCTCGCCATCGTGATCGACCAGAATCCCGACGATCTGACGCTGCCCAAAGTCCGCCCCTTCTACTCGCTGCGGACGCGGACATTCGAAAATGCTCCCGACATCGACCTCAGCCGCTGCTTCGGCAGCGACCAGATCGTCTCACGCGAAACGCCTGCGGCATGGGAGATCGCCGATTGGCCCGCGGTCAGCGCCAAATTGCTCGCGCAGGAAAACTGAGCCGAAACCGGGCAAAAGCGCCGCCGCCAAAGGATCATCATAATGGCGGAGCGAACGGGAGCCAGGCCCCCGTCCGCTCCGCCACCCCCCTTCAGCCCTCCAACTGCCGTTGCAGCGCGCGTATGTCCGCGTCGATATCGGGGTTGCTCTGCCGCAGTTCCTCAATGGTCCGCACCGCATGGATGACCGTGCTATGATCCCGCCCGCCGAAGATACGGCCGATTTCGGGCAGTGAGCGCGGCGTCATCTTCTTCGCCAGATACATGGCTACCTGACGGGGACGGGCCACGGCGCGCGCGCGCCGCTTGGAGCGCATCTCCGCCGGATCGATCCGGTAATGGGCGGCGCACGCCTTCTGAATTTCATCCACGGTGATGCGGCGGACATTGGCGCGCACCGCGTCGGCCAGCATCCCCTGCGCGAATTCCAGGTCGATCGACCGGCCGGTGAGTTGGCCATAGGCGACCAGCTTGTTGAAGGCGCCTTCCAGCTCGCGGACATTGGAGCGAATCGAGCGGGCGAGGAAATCGATCACCGCATCGGGCACCGGCGGGTCGCCAGCAACCACCCGCTTGCCTTCCAATATCGCGAGGCGCAGGCCGAGATCGGCGGGCTGGATGTCGGCGACCAGACCGCCCGCAAGACGCGAGAGGATGCGTGGGTCGATGCCGTCCAGCATCTGAGGCGCGCGGTCAGCGGTGATGATGATGCGCGCGCCCGCATCGATCAGGTCGTTGATCGTGTGGAGGAATTCCTCCTGCGTCGATCCCTTCCCCGCGATGAACTGAATGTCGTCGATCAGCAGCAGCCGCGCCGCGCGCAGCCGGGCCTTGAACGCCATGCTCTCATTGGCGCGCATGGCGTTCACGAACTCCATCATGAACCGCTCCGCCGACATATAGAGCACCTGCGCCGACGGTGAATGCGCGGAAAAAGCCGCGGCTGCCGCATGGAGCAGGTGCGTCTTGCCCTGTCCGGTGCCGCCATGCAGGAACAGCGGCGTGAAACGCGGCTGCTCCACCGACGCCATGGCCTGCGCCGCCGAAAAGGCGAAGCGGTTGGAGTCGCCGGTCACGAACTGGTCGAAGCTGTGACGGGGCTGGAAATTGGAAGCGGGCGCGCTTTCCTCCACCGACGCGTCGCATGCCGCCTCTGCGTCATGCGAATCGCGAACGATCTGGAGCAGACGCGGGCCCGTCGAATCGGGTGCCCGCAGCAGGCGGACTTCCCGCACGCCCACATTGGCGGAACGCCACGCCATGCGGAGCCGGTCACCAAACTGGCCCGACACGAAGTTCGCGCTGAAATCGGAAGCGAATAGCAGGTCGATCGTCTGCGAATCGGGGCAATAAACCCCAAGGCGCGCCGGCTTGAGCCACTGATCGAAAAGGCGCGCACCAATGTCGCGGCGCAAACCCGCGCGGATTACGGCCCAGGCGGACTCCAGACGGGCGTCATTCCCTTCCGTCTGCCCCTCCCGTTCATCCACCGCTGCGTTATCCTTTATCAAAATGCCGCCCCCTTAGCGTCCCCCGCGCTGCCAGAAATGACGACACAAAAAGCCTTTCCGGAAAAGCCTCGCTTTTCCAGGCGTTCTCGTCCCACACAACAACTAGCAACGACCCGCCGAAAACGATTCGATCAGCGGCCAGAGGGAGAAAATAGACAGGCCTTCTCCGCCGGATCAAGGGCCGGGTGGTTCAAAAAAATGAAATAAAGACGTTGACTCAGCAAAGCCGCCAAAAATCCGAAATATGGATTTTTCACCTATATTTCATAATCTTAATTCATGGATTTTTTGCCGCAGTGCGTCGAATCGGTGGAAATCCGCCAATCCCGAAATGTGACAATGGGATAAAAGCCACATGAAAAAAGCCCACCCCGGACTTTGCCGGAGCAGGCTCTTGAAATGTCGAAGCCGAAAGGTTCAGCCGAGCGCGCTGACAGCCTTGGTCAGGCGGCCGAACTTGCGGGCGGCGGTGTTCTTGTGCAGCACGCCGCGGGCAACGCCGCGCGCGAGTTCGGGCTGAACGGTCTGAAGCGCGGTCGCGGCGGCCGTCTTGTCGCCGGCGACGATGGCAGCTTCCACCTTCTTCACCAGGGTGCGGATCCGGCTGATGCGGGCGCCATTGATTTCGGCGCGGCGCGCGTTGCGGCGGATGCGCTTCTTGGCTTGCGGCGTATTGGCCATTCTTGTCCTCGGCTTGCAAATCTCGTGAAAGAACCGCCCGGAATCGCCCTGGCGGCTCGTGAAGGCTGGCCCCTTACAGGGATTGAAGCATAGCGTCAACCAATGCGGTCACGCTATTTCTGGCATTTCGGGCAGTAAAAGGTCGATCGTCCGCCGTCCACGCGCCTCTCTACCACGCCGCCGCACGGGCAGGTTTCCCCTTCCCGGCCATAGACGCGCCATTGTTTGGAAAAATAGCCCAGCTCGCCGTCGGGCCGCGCATAATCACGCAGGGTGGAACCGCCCGCCACGATGGCGGCGGAGAGGACTGCGCGAATCGATTCGACCAGCAGGGCAAGGCGCGGACGCGTGATCTTCCCCGCCGTGCGAGTCGGCGCGATGCCCGCCATGTTCAGCGCCTCGCACACATAGATGTTGCCAAGGCCCGCGACGATCCGCTGGTCGAGCAGCGCGGCTTTGATCGACGTCGCCTTGCCCTCCAGCGCCCGCGCCAGCGTGGCGGGCGTGAAATCCGGCCCCAGCGGCTCAGGCCCCATACGGGTGAAGGGGGCATAATCCTCCCAAGCCTCGCTCCGCACCAGATCGAGCGAACCGAAGCGGCGCGGATCGTTGAGCGAAAGCAGCCGTCCAGCCCCTGTCTCGATCAGCAGATGATCATGCGCGCCGATTTCCGCCGGATCGATCCGCCAGCGTCCCGACATGCCGAGGTGGAAGATGAGCGTGTCGCCCCTGTCGGTGCCGATCAGGCCATATTTGGCGCGGCGCGACAGGGTGGTGACGGTCGCGCCGGTCAGCCTCTGGCGCAGATCCACGGGGATCGGGAAGCGCAGGTCCGCGCGGCGCGGCTCCACGCGCACCAGCATCGCGCCTTCAAGCACGGCGCGCAGGCCCGCGACGGTGGTTTCGACTTCGGGAAGTTCAGGCATGATGCCCTGTCTAGCGATGCGCGGACGATAATCCCAGCTTCACGGCTGGCATGGCGTGTAAACTCCGGCTAGAGCGCTTTGCCATGAACGATACTGCATCCTTCGGCTATCGCGATGTGGACGCCGCTGAAAAACAGGGCATGGTCCGCGCGGTCTTTTCCAATGTCGCGTCGAAATACGACCTGATGAACGACGCCATGTCGGGCGGCGCGCATCGGTTATGGAAGGACCAGTTCGTGAACCGTGTGAAGCCGCGCAAGGATGAGCATATCCTCGACATGGCGGGCGGCACCGGCGATATCGCGTTTCGGATGCACCGACATGGAGCGCGCGTGACGGTGTCCGACATCAATCCCGAAATGCTGGCGGTCGGCATCGAGCGGGCCAGGAAGAAGGGCTATGAGGGACTGATCTGGTCGGAACAAAATGCGGAGGAACTGACCTTCGGCGACCGCGCTTTCGACGCCTATACGATCGCCTTCGGCATCCGCAACGTGACGCATATCGACCAGGCGCTGCGGGAAGCGCATCGGGTATTGAAATATGGCGGGCGCTTCTTCTGCCTGGAGTTCTCGACGACGACCTGGCCGGGCTTTGCCGATGTTTACGACGTCTATTCACACCGGCTGGTGCCCAAGCTCGGCAAGCTGTTCGCCGGTGACGAGGACAGCTACCGCTATCTGATCGAATCGATCCGCCGCTTTCCGCCCATGCCGAAGTTCGAGAGCATGATCCGCGAGGCCGGTTTCGTGAACACGAAGGTCGAGCCGATATTGGGCGGGCTGGTGGCGATCCACAGCGGCTGGAAGATCTGACGTCCCGTGCCTTCCCATACGACTCATATCTGGCGGCTGCTGAAATGGGGCCGCACATTGGCGCGACACGGTGCGCTGCGCGGGATCGAGCGCGATCCGCTGACCCCGGCGCCGGTGCGGCGGCTGGTGCGGCTGGCCCGTTTTGGCGCGCGCGTGCCCAAACAGCCCCGTTACGCGGACGCCTTCCAGGCCATCGGCCCCGCTGCGATCAAGCTGGGGCAGACGCTGGCGACTCGGCCCGATCTGGTCGGCGACGAGGCTGCGAATGACCTGTTGCGCTTGCAGGACGCGCTGCCTCCCGTCCCGTTCGCCACGATCCGCGCGCAGATCGAGCAGAGCTTCGGACGGCCGCTCGAATCCATATACAGCCATTTCGATGAAGTGCCGGTGGGCGCGGCCTCCATCGCGCAGGTGCATCGCGCCGTCACTATCGATGGCCGCGATGTGGCGGTGAAGGTGATCCGCCCCGGCGTGATCGACCGCTTCAACCGCGACATCCAGACCTATGAATGGGGCGCCGCCCATCTGGAGATGCTGGGCGGCGAAGCGGCGCGCCTGCGCCCGCGCCTGGTCATCGCCAACATGAAACGGTGGACGGCGCGGGAACTCGACCTGCGGCGCGAGGCCGCATCCGCCTCCGAACTCGCCGAAGCGATGGAGGCGATGCCGGGATACCGCATCCCCGCCATCGACTGGGACCGCACGACCGGCAAGGTCATGACGATGGAGTGGGTCGACGGCGTCAAGATCTCCGACCGCGACGCACTGATCGCCGCCGGACATGACGTGAAGGACATCGCGTCGCGGCTCGTCAACGCCTTCCTGCGGCAGGCGATCGCGGAAGGTTTCTTCCACGCCGACATGCATCAGGGGAACCTGTTCGTGACGGCGAACGGCGACATCGTCGCCATCGACTTCGGCATCATGGGCCGGATCGACCGCCGCGCGCGCATGTGGCTGGCCGAGATTCTCTACGGTCTCATCACCGGCAATTATCGGCGCGTCGCCGAAATCCATTTCGAGGCGCAATATGTGCCCGCCCATCATGACGTGGCGGAGTTCGCGACCGCGCTGCGCGCCGTGGGCGAGCCGATGCGCGGCAAGCCGGTGCGCGAACTGTCGGTCGGCGGGATGCTGGACGGCCTGTTCGCCATCACCCGCGATTTCGACATGCAGACGCAGCCGCATTTGCTGCTCCTCCAGAAAACGATGGTGATGGTGGAGGGCGTGGCGACCGCACTCGATCCCGACATCAACCTGTGGGAAACGAGCGGCCCCTATGTGAAGGAATGGCTGCGGACCGAATTGGGGCCGGAGGCCAAGGCCGCCGACACGCTGATCGAGAATTGGCGCACGCTGCAACGCTTGCCGGGGCTGGTGCGGCGGATCGAGGACGCCTTCCCCGAAAAGGGCGGCGCGCCCCCGCCTCCGCCGCTGAGCGAAGTCAGGGTCATCCGCATCGGCGGCGGCTGGCGCTATGCCGTGGTGGCGGCCATCGCGGCGGCGGCTGGAGCGATCGTTACGGCGCTGCTACATCTGCATATATGACTCAGCCTCGCGTCCTTCTCATCATCTCCGGCGGCATTGCGGCCTATAAGTCGTTGGAACTTGTCCGGCTGCTGCGAAAGCGCGGCATCGCGGTGCGCGCCGTGCTGACGGCGGCGGCGGAGAAGTTCGTGACGCCGCTGTCGCTGGGCGTGCTGACCGAGGATCATGTCTATGGCGACATGTTCGACCTGAAGGAAGAGCGCGAGATCGGGCATATCCAGCTTTCGCGCCAGGCCGATCTGGTCGTGGTCGCGCCCGCCACCGCCGACATATTGGCCAAGATGGCGGCGGGCATCGCCGACGATCTGGCCACGACGCTGCTGCTCGCCACCGACAAGCCGGTGCTGGCCGTGCCCGCGATGAACGTCCGCATGTGGCACCATGCCGCGACTCAGCGCAACCTCGCGCAGCTTCGCGAGGACGGCGTGCACATCATGGAGCCGGACAGCGGCGAGATGGCCTGCGGCGAATATGGCAGGGGCCGCCTGCCCGAACCGGAGCAGATCGCGGCGGAGATCGCGCGGCTGATCGCCCTGCCCTCGCCCACCGATCCGCTCGCGGGCCAGCCGGATTTCGAAGGGCCTGAACTGCCGTTGACGGGCAGGCATATCCTCATCACCGCCGGGCCGACGCATGAGCCGATCGACCCGGTGCGCTACATCGCCAACCGATCGTCGGGCAAGCAGGGTTTCGCCATCGCCGCCGCCGCCGCGCGGGCAGGCGCGCGGGTGACTTTGGTCGCCGGGCCGGTGAACCTCCCTACGCCGCAGGGTGTCAAGCGCGCGGACGTGGAAACCGCGCTGGAGATGATGGCAGCGGTCGAAGCGGCCCTGCCCGCCGACGCCGCGATCATGGTCGCCGCCGTCGCCGACTGGCGCACCGCCGGCGCGGCCAACCAGAAAATCAAGAAGGACGGGTCGGGCAAGCCCGCACCGCTTTCGCTGGTTGAAAATCCCGACATCCTCGCGACACTCGGCAAACATGGGCAGCGCCCCACGCTGCTGATCGGGTTCGCCGCCGAAACCGAAAAGGTCGCCGACCATGCCCGCGCCAAGCTGGCGAAGAAAGGCGCGGACTGGATCGTCGCCAATGACGTGTCAGGCGCCCCCGGAGCAAGCGTGATGGGCGGCGACGCGAACAGCGTTCATATCGTCACGGCCGACGGCATCGAAAGCTGGGAAAAGCTGCCCAAGGATGTTGTCGCCACCCGCCTCATCGAAAAGGTCGCCCATGCCCTCTCCGCTCGTCCCGATTGAAATAAGGCTGAAGCGCCTGCCCCATGGCGAAGGGTTGCCCACGCCCGCTTATGCGACCGAACATGCGGCAGGCATGGATGTGGTATCGGCGGAAGATGTCACGATTGCACCCGGCGGCCGCCATGCCGTTGCAACCGGCTTCGCCATGGCCATCCCCGAAGGCTATGAGGTGCAGGTGCGCCCGCGTTCGGGTCTGGCGTTGAAGCACGGCATCAGCCTGCCCAACACGCCGGGCACCATCGACGCCGACTATCGCGGCGAACTCAAGGTGATCCTCATCAATCTGGGTGACGCACCCTTCATCATCGCGCGCGGCGATCGGATCGCGCAGCTTGTGGCCGCCCCGGTCCAGATGGCGCGCTTCGCCGAAGTCAGGGAACTGGACGACACCGCGCGGGGTTCAGGGGGTTTCGGCTCCACGGGCATCGCTTCTTCATGACGCTGACCGACGACCAGCTCGAACGCTATGCACGCCACATCGTCCTCAAGGAGGTCGGCGGCGCGGGGCAAGCGCGGCTGCTGTCGGCGGATGTGGCGGTGATCGGCGCGGGCGGCATCGGCAGCCCGGCGATCCTGTATCTGGCCGCCGCGGGCGTCGGCACCATCCGGGTGATCGACGATGACGCGGTGGCGCTCTCCAACCTACAACGGCAAGTGCTGTTCGGCACCGCCGACATCGGCGCGTCCAAGGCGGAGGTCGCCATGGCCGCCGTCGCCCAGCTCAATCCCGACGTGAAGCTGATCCCCATCAACGCCCGCATCGATGCGGAAAATGCGGGGTTGATGCTGCGCGAGGCGGACGTGGTGCTGGACGGCTGCGACAGTTTCGCGACGCGCCTCGCGGTCGCCGACGCCGCGCAGGCGCTGCGTATCCCACTGGTGTCGGCTGCGGTCGGCCCATTCGAGGGGCAACTCGCCACCTATCGCGGATGGGAAAGGGACAAGCCCTGCTATCGCTGCCTTGTCGGGACGCCGGAGGACGCGGCGGAGCGCAATTGCGCGGAAACCGGCGTCATTGGCGCACTGACCGGCGTGATGGGCAGCCTCGCCGCGCTGGAGGTCATCCGCGCGCTGGTTCCCTTTGGCGAGGACAGCGCGGGCAAGCTGCTGCTCTGCGACCTGCTCTCCATGCGGTTCCGCACCCTTACGGTGCCCAAGGACCCGGCCTGTCCCGCCTGCGCGGTGGAACTGTGCGCGAACTGAGGATCATCGTTGCCTGCGCGGATTCAGAGCGGTTGCGCGCCGCCCTGGTGACGGCATCGGCGCAGGCGGCGCTAGGCGGCAAGGCAGCGGTCTTCCTGCAACTTGACGCCGTGGCCCTGCTGCGCGCGCCCATCGCGGCCCGCCTGGACGACGCGCATGAAGCGGCGGGTCTGCCGACGCTGGCGCTGCTGCTGGAGGACGCGGTCGCTTTAGGCGTCGCGCTCTTCGCCTGCCAGAGCGGATTGGCGCTGTCGAACCTGTCCGCGAGCGACCTGCCCAAAGGCGTGGAGATGAGCGGCCCGGTCGCTTTCCTCCAACAGACCAGCAACGACGCCCGCCTCCTGTTCGCCTGACCCAGGCACAGCCCTTCTATTGACAGGCGGGATGGCCCATTTAAGGGGAAGGCGCGGCCTTTGCGCCCATCCACATAAATGAAAGTCATCCCGTGTCCGCCATGCTCAAGATCACCCTGCCCGATGGTTCCGTGCGCGAAGTCGCGCCCGGCACTACCCCGGCGGACATTGCGGCGGCGATCGGGCCGGGCCTGGCCAAGGCCGCCATCGCGGCGCGGATCGATGGCGAGCTGCGCGACATCACGCGCCCGCTGGAGGCAGACGCCGCGCTCGCGCTAGTGACGGCGAAGGATGAGGCCGACGCGCTGGAACTGGCGCGTCACGACTTCGCGCATCTGCTGGCCGAAGCGGTGCAGGAACTGTTCCCCGGCACGCAGATCACTTTTGGCCCCGCGACCGAGGACGGCTTTTACTACGACTTCGCGCCCGATCCGAAGCGCGGGCCTTTCACCGAGGAAGACCTGCCCGTCATCGAGGAAAAGATGCGGGAACTCATCCGCGCCGACAAGCCGCTGCGCCGCGAAGTGTGGCGCCGCGAGGATCTGATCGCGCGCTGGCAGGCGGAGGGGGAGACGTTCAAGGCGCAGTGGGCCGCTGAACTGCCCGAGGGCGAGGAACTGACGGTCTACTGGTCGGGCAATGACTGGCTCGACATGTGCCGGGGGCCGCATCTGGCCTCGACGGGAAAGCTCGACCCGCAGGCGTTCAAGCTGACCCGCGTGTCGGGCGCTTACTGGCGCGGCGATCAGAAGAACGCAATGCTTTCGCGCATCTATGGCACCGGCTGGCTCAACAGGAAACAGCTCGACGCGCATCTTCACATGCTGGAGGAAGCGGGCAAGCGCGACCATCGCAAGCTGGGCGCGGAAATGGACCTGTTTCACCTCCAGGCCGAAGCGCATGGCTCCGTCTTCTGGCACGCCAAGGGCTATATCATCTGGCGGCAACTGGAATCCTATCTGCGCCGCCGGCTCGACGCGGCGGGCTACCAAGAAGTGAAGACGCCGCAGATCATGGACGCCCGCCAGTGGGAGCAATCCGGCCACTGGGGCAAATATCGCGAGAATATGTTCGTCATCCCCGACGAGGTGCCGAACACCGAGGATGAAGGTCCGGTCGTATCGCATGACGCGGCATGGATGGCGCTTAAGCCCATGAACTGTCCCGCGCATGTCCTGATCTTCCGCCAGGGGATCAAGAGCTATCGCGATCTGCCGCTCCGCATGGCGGAAATGGGCTGCTGCCATCGCAACGAACCGCATGGCGCGCTGCACGGCCTGATGCGCGTGCGCCAGTTCACGCAGGACGACGCGCATATCTTTTGCCGCGAAGACCAGCTGGTGAGCGAGGTCGCGCAATTCTGCGACCTGCTGGATGTGGTATATAAGGATCTGGGCTTCGCGGACTATGCCATCAAGCTGGCGCTCCGCCCGGAAAAGCGGTTCGGCACCGACGAAATGTGGGACTGGTCCGAACAGTCGCTGCGCGATGCCGTCGCCGCGACGGGCCGCAACACGGCCGAATGGGGATGGGAAGAATTACCGGGCGAAGGCGCCTTCTACGCGCCCAAGCTGGAGTTCCACCTGACCGACGCGATCGGGCGGACGTGGCAGGTCGGCACGATCCAGACCGACACGGTGCTGCCCGAACGACTCGACGCCAGCTATGTGGGCGAGGACGGCGAACGGCACCGGCCGGTGATGCTCCACAGGGCGATCCTGGGCAGCTATGAACGCTTCATCGGCATATTGATCGAACATTATGCGGGCAAATTTCCGCTCTGGCTCGCCCCTGTTCAGGCGGTCGTGGCGACCATCGTATCGGATGCGGACCCGTATGCACAGGAAGTTGTCGAGAAGCTCCGTGCCGCCGGAATCCGCACCGAAGCGGACGTACGGAATGAGAAGATCAACTACAAGGTGCGCGAGCATAGCCTTGCAAAAGTGCCCAATCTGCTGGTCGTCGGAAGGCGCGAGGCGGAGGAAGGCACGGTGGCGCTGCGCGAACTGGGCAAGGAAGGGCAGTCCGTCCTTTCACTGGACGATATCATCGCCCGACTTGCAAAAGAGGCGCTGGCTCCCGATATGCGGTGAGGCTGCCATGTCACAGAGGGACCGGCAATCCGCAACTCCGGACTTGCCGCCCCTTTCGGCTTTGCGCTAAAGGCGCATCCACCGACATTTTTGAACGACCATAGGAGATACCGCTATACGTCCCCCAATGATGCGCCGTCCAATGGCGCCGCCGCCGAAGTCCGGTCCCCGTTATAATGAGTTCATCACCGTGCCCAAGGTGCGGGTGATCGACGACGAAGGCGAAAATCTGGGCGTGATGTTGACGCAGGAGGCGATGGAGCGCGCTTACGAGATCGGGCTGGACCTGGTCGAAGTGTCGCCGACCGCCGATCCGCCGGTCTGCAAGTTTCTGGACATCGGCAAGTTCAAATACGAAGCGCAGAAAAAGGCGAATATCGCCCGCAAGACGCAGCGGACGCAGGAACTCAAAGAGATCAAGATGCGTCCCAACATCGACGATCATGACTATGATACGAAGATGAAGAAGGTGCATGATTTCATTGGCGATGGCGACAAGGTGAAGATCACCCTGCGCTTCCGGGGCCGCGAATTGTCGCACCAGCAGCTCGGCATGCAGTTGCTTCAGCGCGTTGCGGAAAATGTGGCGGAGATCGCCAAGGTCGAAGCCTATCCCCGCATGGAAGGCCGCCAGATGCTGATGGTGCTCGCGCCGAAATAAGCGCGGCTGCTCGCAAAGCGACACAAGCAAATGGGCGGAGTCTGGCGACAGGCTTCGCCCGATGCTTTTGGAGGTCCGGCCAGATTGACCCTACCCGCCGAATCAGGCCGAAGGCTTGTCTCGATAGAGTGCCGGGAACATCGCCTTGAGAGCCGCCACCTTGGACGCATCCCAGCGCAATATATAGGGATGGCGTGGGTTGCGGCGCATGAAATCCTGATGATAGCTGTCGGCATCCTGAAAGCCGGTGAAACGCTCCACCCGCGTCACGATGGGGTCGCGCCACAACCCTGCCTTGCCTAATTGGATCAGATAGGCGTCCGCTGCCTTCACCTGCTCCGCGTTCAACGGGAAGAGCGCGCTGCGATATTGCGTGCCGCGGTCCGGTCCTTGGGCATTGAGCGTCGTCGGGTCCGCGATCACAGAGAAGAATATCCGCAGCAGCGCGCCATAGCTTACCAGCTTTGGATCATAGGTGACGCGCACCGCTTCGGCATAGCCGGTATCGCCCTCGCTCACCCGCTCATAGTCCACCTTGCGCCCGCGCGGTCCGCCCGCGAAACCCGAAACGGCGAGGTGAACGCCTTTCACATGAGAAAACACGCCCTCCACGCCCCAAAAGCAACCGCCCGCAAAAGCAGCGGTTTCCAGTTTCCGGCCGGGCGACGCATCGACCGCCGGAACAGGCGCCAGCACCGGCCTTTCGGCGCGCAGGGGAGAAGCGGCGGTCAGCGCCGCGAAAAGAGCAAGAAAGATGCCGTCAGCGCGGCGCATAATCCGCCGCCGGCGCGGCGATGGCGGACGGCGCGATCATTGACGGTTCTTCCTGATGAAAGGCGAACATGCCGATGGCGCCAAGGACGAATCCCCCCAGGAAGCGGAAGAACAGGTCGGATTTCAAAAAAGCCTTCATGGGCGTCTTGTCCTCACGCCGCCTGCGGCTCGATGGGCAGAGCGGCTTTGCAATAAAGTTCGCCTTCGCTGTCACTCATAGCCTTTGTCGATGAGTGCTCGATGAACACCATCAAAAAGCGATCGGTGGCGGCAAGGCGGAAACAGGTTTCGGTTCGAAACGGGATATAGAAACCGCCGCGCCAATCGCAAGACGGCGCGGCAGGAAAAAGACCGTTTCCGCTTTCGCGCCTATTTGAGCGCGGCGCAGGCTTCCTGGATGCGGATGCAGGCGGTTTTCAGCACTTCGTCCGAGGTCGCATAGCTGATGCGAAAAGCGGGCGAGAGGCCGAAGGCCGCGCCATGCACCGCGGCAACCCGCGCTTCATCGAGGAAGTAGCCGATCAGCGTTTCGTCGCTGTCGATCACCTGCCCCTTGGGCGTCGTCTTGCCGATCAGGCCGCTGGCGTCGGGATAGACATAGAAAGCGCCTTCGGGCGTCGGGCAATCGAGGCCCGGCGCGTCGTTCAGCATGGCGACCACCATGTCGCGGCGCTTTTTGAACGCGGAATTGCGTTCTTCGAGGAAGTCCTGATCGCCGGTCAGCGCGGCGACGGCGGCGGCCTGGCTGATCGAGCAGGGGTTGGAGGTGGATTGCGATTGCAGCTTGCCCATCGCCTTGATGATCCATTCCGGGCCGCCCGCGAAACCGATGCGCCAGCCGGTCATGGAAAAGGCTTTGGAACAGCCATTGACCGTCAGGGTGCGATCGTAAAGCTCCGGACACACCTGCGCGATGGTGGCAAAGGGCGTGGGCGCATACCAGACATGCTCATACATGTCGTCGGTCATCACCATCACATGGGGATAGCGCAGCAGCACATCGCCCAGCGCCTTCAATTCCGCCGCCGAATATGCCGCACCCGACGGGTTGGAGGGCGAGTTCAGGAGCACCCACTTGGTCCGGGGCGTGATCGCGGCCTCAAGCTGGGCGGCGGTGATCTTGTAGCCTTGACTGGCGGGACCCTCGATAAAAACCGGCGTGCCCCCCGCAAAGTTCACGATGTCGGGATAGCTGACCCAATAGGGCGCGGGGATGATGACTTCATCGCCCGCATCGACGGTCGCGACCAACGCGTTGAACAAGGTGTGCTTGCCGCCGGAGTTCACGCTGATCTGGCTGCGCTTGTAGACGAGGCCATTATCGCGCTTGAACTTGAAGGCGACCGCTTCCTTGAGATCGGCGGTGCCGTCCACATCGGTATAGCGAGTGAGGTTGTTGCGAATCGCCGCAATCCCCGCTTCCTTGACGAAATCGGGCGTGTCGAAATCCGGCTCGCCCGCCGACAGGCCGATCACGTCCACGCCTTCGGCTTTCAGCGCGTTGACCCGCGCGCTCATGGCGAGCGTGGCGGAAGGCTGGATACGGCCAAGGGCGGCGGAAGTCTGGCTCATGACGACAATCTTTCTGAAGAATCCCCAAGGTCCGCGAGAAGGCGGACGCCGCGTCCCTTAGTCCGCAACGGACGCAGGGGCAACCATGTGTTGCCGCCCCGGCGCGAAAGCTATCGCGCCAGCGAAGCGGCCACCATGCCGCGCGCCGCATTGCCGATGAAAAAGCCGCCCTCCAGATCGTGCGGGCGCAGATCTGCCTCTACCGCTTCCCCCATGTCGATCAGGCTTTGGCGCAGGATTCCGGGAAGCAGCCCGCGCCGCAGGGGCGGCGTCACCAGCTTGTCGCCGCGCTCCACGAAGATGGTGGAAAAACAGCCTTCGGTCAGGAAGCCCTGATCATCGGTCATCAGCACTTCAAAGGTGCCGCCGCGGCGGAGCGCATCGCGATAGATCGAACGGTCGGTCGTCTTATGCCGCAGACGCAAATCCTCGGCGGTCGCGTCGCGGGAAACGATGGCCACATGCATGATCGCTTCCGGCCATGTGCGATAACCGCGCACCTCGATCGCGATCGAGCCCCGGCGCGATGCCAGCAGGCGCAGGCGGCTTTTCTCACGCAGGCGGAAAGTCGCGGCCTGAAGCTCGTTACGCACTTCATGCCGGTCGAAAACGAAGTCGAGCGCCTCCGCGCTGGCCTTCATCCTTTCCAGATGCAGTTCCAGCAGCCTGATGCCTTCGACCGGATCGAAAGCCATGGTTTCCAAAAGGTCGAAGCGTTCGTCAGCCAATGCCATTGCACCCATTGCAAAGCCTCACAAACGAGAGAAGTCAAGTATCGGCAAGAAACCGCCCCTTGGCCAGGCATTCCGCCCATTCCGACGCCGCGTCGGAATCCGCCACAATCCCAGACCCAAGGCCCAGACGGCCCAAGGCGCTGCCCTTTTCGACGCAAATGGTCCGTATGGCAACATTGAAGGCGGCGTCCCCTTCCGGGTCGATCCAGCCCATCGCGCCCGTATAGACGCCCCGGGCAAAGGGTTCGATGGCGTCGATGACCTCCATCGCCCGCACCTTGGGTGCCCCGGTGACGGAGCCGCAGGGGAAGAGGATACGCAGCACGTCCACGGGCGACAGGCCCGGCAGAACGCGAGAGCGCACGGTGGACACCATCTGATGTACGGTGGGGAAGGTTTCGACATGGAAAAGTTCGGGCACGGTGACGGTGCCCGCCCGCGACACGCGCGACAGATCGTTGCGGAGCAGGTCCACGATCATGAGGTTTTCGGCGCGCTGCTTCGCGTCATTTTCCAGCCATCGCGCCAGCGCCGCGTCACGAGCCGGTTCGGCATCGCGCGGGGCGGTGCCCTTCATGGGCCGCGCCGTCAGCTGTCCGCGAACCTGCGTGAAGAACAGTTCGGGGGAGAAGGACAGGATATCGTGCCCGCCCGTGCGAATAACGCCGCCATAGCCCGCCGCGGCGCGGGGACGGACGGCGGCATAGAAGGCCATGAGATCGCCGGGAAGGGTCACGTCGCAGGGGAAGGTCAGGTTCGCCTGATAGATATCGCCGGCCCGGATATAGTCCTGCACACGCTCGAAGGCTTGACGATAAGCCGCTTCATCGATCAGGGGCCGGGGCGCCGCCATCGTGCCGGGCGACGGGGGAGGCAACAGATCCGCCAATTCGTTCGGGGCGATCAGGCGGCATCCCTCGAAAAGACCGAACCACAGCAAAGGCGGTGCGCCCGGCTGTGCTTTCTCCACCTGACGCAGGCCGATGGCGTGCAGGCGGTCTTCCAGCGCCAGCCCGGCTTCGTAGCTCAGGAACCCGGCGGCATGAAGGCCCTGCTCCTGCGCCTGCGCCAGACGGTCCAGCGCGGGTTGCACCTCAGCCTGATGCCGCGCCACGATTGTCGCCACCGGGTCGCGATAGAGCCGCGCCGGAGCGGCGTTATGCGCGCGCGCATCGTCGAACAAGGCAAAGACTTCAGAAGGTCCAGGCAAGCGCATAGCGCCCTCTTAACAGGCTTTGGCCAGCGCGGAAGGCGTTAGCGCCAGGGAAGGAACCGAAGATTCCTTCGTTGCCGCGCAAAACGAATCAGCCTAGCGGAACGGGCATGACCGACAGACAGCCATCGCGGCCGACCGACCGCCCTTTCGGCCCCGCTTTCGCGCTCGCCATAAGGGGGCGCTGTCCCGCCTGCGGTGAAGGCCGGATGTTCGCGGGTTATCTCAAGCCGGTCCATAGCTGCAGCCATTGCGGCCAGCGTTGGGACGTGCATCAGGCCGATGATTTCCCGGCCTATATCGTCATCCTGCTGCTGGGTCACATATTGGTGCCGCTGATGATAGAAGTGAACGCCGCCTTTTCCATTCCACTGGGATGGCAGGCAGTGATCTGGCCCGGCCTGGCGATCATCCTGTGCACTTTGCTGATCCAACCGGCCAAGGCGGCGGTCATCGCATTCCAGTGGACGCGAAGGATGCACGGCTTCGCATGATGGCGTGCGGTCAGTCCGGCTGACGCAGGAAATTCCGCTCCATCGCTTCACGCAGCGTTCCGTCGATCACGCGACGTCCTTCCGGGCCATGGGTGACGACGGTGGTGTCGCAGGTGGCGACGCAGACGCCCTTCTGGAATCCGGCGGAGCTGATGGTCCAGCTCGTGCGGCCGATATGGCCGATGGCGCAATGGACATCGAAGGGATAGGGGAAATGCGCTTCCTCGATGAAGCTCAGGGAAACGGCGGCGACCAGCCAGCGCACGCCCTGTTCCTGCGGATGGCGGCCCAGATGATGGTGAAACCGGATGCGCGCGGTTTCGAATATCCCCGATATCGCCACATTGTTGATGTGGCCCATCGTGTCGATGTCCTGGAAGCGTGTATCGATGCTGGTAACGAAATTATAGGCGTCGGGACTGAAACGCCAGGAATCGGGTTTTGCCATCTGCTGCTTTCCGCTGCGTGATCCTTTTCGTCATACTCGCGCAAGCCGCCGATGCAATCGCGACACGCGCATTATTACGGAAACTGCGGCCTTTTTAACACAGGGGAGGGCCACGCCCTGTTTTCGCACGGGATGGTGGACTTCGCCGCTGGGGCTTTCTAGCCTGCGCTTCCCTTTGCCCGGAGCGTGCCGATGCAACGATACAGCCTTGCCGCCATCTTCCTCCACTGGACCATCGCGATCCTGCTGGCTTTCCAGATCAGCGTCGGGTGGGCGCTGGAGGGCCTGGGCGCGCGCGGCTTTGCCCTGTTTCAGCTGCACAAGTCGATCGGCATCACCATCCTTGCGCTCACGCTGGCGCGGATCGCGGTGCGATATTGGAAACCGCGCCTCGCGCCGGTCGAAGGCGGGTGGCAGGGCGCGCTCGCCAAAACGGTTCATGGCGGGCTGTATCTTTTCATGATCGGCGCGCCGCTGACCGGATGGGCGCTGGTATCGACCGCCAAGGTGAAGGTGCCGACGCTGATTTTCGGCCTCATTCCCCTACCCCATCTGCCCCTGCCGATGCACGGGCACGAACTGGCGGAAGGCGCGCACGGCCTGCTCGCATGGATCGGCGTCGCGCTGTTCCTGCTGCATGTGGCGGGGGCGCTCCGCCATCATATTCTGCTGCGCGATGGACTGATCTGGCGGATGATGCCCGCGCGCTCGCCGGTGCTGATCCTGCTGTTGCCCGCGCTGGTCCTGGGCGGGCTGGCGCTGGGCAAGGCGATCCTTCCCGCCCCGGCGCCCAAGCCAGCGGCAGAGGCAGCACAACTGGCGGTGGCGGGGAATGTCATGGAGGCGGTGGAGAATGAGCCTGCGCCGGTCGAGAACGGCATCGACGCAACCTATAGTGCAGCGGCAGGGGCCGACAACGCCGCCCAGCCGGAGGAAAAGCCAGTCGGGCCGCCCCCCGCATGGACCATCCAGCCCGGCGGGCGGGTCGGCTTTTCAGTCGGCAATGGCGGCGAGACGATCAGCGGCAGTTTTTCGAAATGGACGGCCAAGATCGCGATGGACCCCGACCATCCGCAATCCGCCGACATCCGCGTCGACATCGATCTTGCGAGCGCGAGCGTCGGGGACGCCTATAAGGACGGGATGCTGCCCGGGGACGAATTTTTCGACGTGGCGGCGCATCCCTCCGCGCGCTTCGTGGCCAGGGGCGCGGAGAAGGCGGGTGCGAACAGCTATCGCGCATCGGGCACCTTGACCCTGAAGGGCGTCAGCCGCCCGCAGAACATCCGCTTCACCCTGTCAGGCGACGGCGCGACGCGGAAAGTGGCGGGTTCCGCGACCATCGCCCGCGCGCCCTTTGGCGTGGGGAACGGGGCCAGCAGCACCGGGCTGGACCCCAAAGTGTCAGTGGATTTCAGCTTCTCCGCCACCCGGCAATGACAATCGAGCCGGCACCCGCGAGCAGCCATGGATTCCCGCCGGAAATCATGGCATTTGCTGATCCATGAATGCTGAAAAACCGCCGAGCACACGCATCGAGGACGGAGTCTTTCTCGCCCTCGTCCTGCTGGTCACCATCGCCTTTGCCTGGGTGATCGAACCTTTTGCCGCGGCGATCCTGTGGGGCGTGATCGTGGCGATCCTCTTTGCGCCGGTGAACCAGCAACTATTGGCGTCGATGCCGGGACGGCGCAACGGCGCGGCGCTGCTGACGCTGCTTCTTATCCTTGTCATCGTCATCGTGCCCGCCATCGTGCTGGCGATGGCGCTGGTGCAGGAAGGGAGCTATTTTTACGGTCGCCTGCAATCGGGCCAGATCAATGTCGCGGAAATCTTCGACCGTTTCCAGGCCAGCCTGCCCCATTGGGCTTCGGCCTGGCTGGAACGGCTGGGCATCACCAATTTCGCGACGGTGCGGGACATGCTGAGCGACGGCATCGCATCGAGTTTCCAGACGCTTGCAGGGCAAGCCCTGTCGATCGGGCAAAGCGCCATGGGTTTCGTGCTGGCGCTGGGCGTGATGCTGTATCTCACATTCTTCCTGCTGCGCGATGGCAGCAATCTGGTCGCGATCCTCGACAGGGCCGCGCCCCTGCGCGCCACCCCGCGCCATGCGCTGATGCAGCAGTTCGTCATCGTCGTTCGCGCAACCATCAAGGGCAGCCTGGTCGTCGCCATCGTGCAGGGCCTGATCGGCGGCATCGCCTTCTGGGCGCTGGGGATACCGGGCGCGCTGCTGTGGGGCGTGCTGATGGGATGCGCGTCGCTATTGCCCGCCGTGGGCACCGGACTCGTCTGGGTGCCGGTCGCGATCTACCTGCTGGCGACGGGCGCGCTGGTGAAGGGGTTGATCCTCGTCTTTTGCGGCATATTCATCATCGGCATGGTGGACAATGTGCTGCGCCCCATCCTCGTCGGGCGGGAGACGCGGATACCCGATTATGTCGTGCTCATCACCACGCTGGGCGGGATCGAGCTGTTCGGCGTGAACGGCATCATCATCGGGCCGGTGATTGCGTCGCTTTTCATCGCCACATGGAACATCGTGACGCGGATGCGCCGCCCCGGCGGAATGGAGGGTCCGCTCGCCGACCGGACCGAATGAAGGCTTAGGGTCAGCGACCTTCGGTTCTGGTCGGCTGCCAATGGCGTCGTTTCGTACTTCCGGTGCTCACGACCCTATAGGTCGCTGCGCGCCGGGTCACGAAAACCCACCATTTTCGTTCCACCATCTTCCGAATATCGCTGACCCTTTAGAGCGCCTCCAATCCGGCGCTGGCTTCCATCCAGGCTTCCTCAACGGCTTCCAGCTTCTTTTCGACGGCGGCGCGTTTCACCATCAGTTCAGTCATGGTCATCTTCGCCTCCGCCCCGCTCGCGGCCTTGGGATCGAACAGCGCCTGATCGATGCGGCTGCGTTCCGCGCCCAGGGTCGCCATTTCCTTTTCGGCCTTGCTGACGGCAGCTTTCAGGGCCTTTTGCTTTTCGCGCCATTCGGCGGCGTTGCGTTTTTCGGCCTTGCGGTCGGGCCTGGGCGTATCGCCGCCGCTGCCGTTGCTGTCCGCCTTACGCAGGACGATGTCGGTATAATCGTCGAGGCTGCCCGCAAACTCCTGCGCCGTACCGCCATCGACCAGCACGAGGCGGTCTGCGGCAAGTTCGATCATGTGGCGGTCATGGCTGACGATCACCACCGCGCCCGAATATTCGTTGAGCGCCTGCACCAGCGCCTCGCGACTGTCGACGTCAAGGTGGTTGGTCGGTTCATCGAGGATCAGCAGATGCGGCGCATCGCGCGTGATGAGCGCGAGGGCGAGACGGGCTTTCTCCCCGCCCGACATGCTACCGACCTTCTGCGTGGCGCGCTCGCCGGAAAAGCCGAAGCGGCCCAACTGGGCGCGGACGGCGGCGGGGGTCGCGCCCTTCATCACGCGGCTCATATGTTCAAGCGGCGTGTCGGTGACGTCCAGTTCCTCCACCTGATATTGCGTGAAATAGCCTACGCTCATCTTGGAAGAGCTGTTCATCGCGCCTTCCATGGGCGCAAGCTGCGCGGCCATCAGGCGTGCCAGCGTGGTCTTGCCATTGCCGTTGCGGCCGAGCAGCGCGACGCGGTCGTCCGGGTCGATACGCAGGTTGACACGTTTCAGGATCGGCGTGTCGCCATAGCCGACCGCCGCCATATCCATGGTGATGAGCGGCGGGCGCAGTTCGGGCGGGCTGGGGAAGGTGAAGGCCAGCGTCGGATCTTCGATGGCGGCCGCGATAGGCTGCATCCGCGCAAGCGCCTTGGCGCGGGACTGGGCCTGTTTGGCCGTGGAAGCACGCGCCGAGTTGCGGGCGATGTAATCCTGCAGCTTCTCCCGTTCGGCCTGCTGTTTCGAGCGGGCGGCTTCCTGCTGGGCGAGGCGTTCGGCACGCTGGCGCTCGAAGGCGTCATAGCCGCCGGGGTAGAGCGTCACCTTGCCCCCCTCCAGATGCAGGATGTGGTCGACCACATTGTTCAGAAGATCGCGCTCATGGCTGATGACGACCACGGTGCCGCGATAGTTTTTGAGGAAGCTTTCCAGCCACATCGTCGCTTCAAGGTCGAGATGGTTGGACGGTTCGTCGAGCAGTAGCAGTTCCGGCTCGGAAAAGAGCAGCGCGGCAAGGGCCACGCGCATCTTCCAGCCGCCCGAATAGCTATCGAGCGGGCGGCCCTGCATCTCCTCGTCGAAGCCGAGGCCGACGAGGATGCGGGCGGCGCGAGCGGGGGCGGTATAGGCATCGATGGCGTTCAGGCGCTCATAGATGTGGCCGAGGCGGTCGGGGTCTTCGGTATGCTCCGCCTCCGCCATCAGGGCGGCACGTTCCTTGTCGGCGGCCAGCACCGTTTCGAAGGGGGTGGCGGTGCCGGCAGGGGCTTCCTGCGCGATATAGCCCAGCCGCGTGTCGCGCGGCATGTCGCAACTGCCTTCGTCCGGGTCGATCTGGCCGATCATCACCTTCATCAGCGTGGACTTGCCCGCCCCGTTGCGACCGATGAGGCCCACGCGGCTGCGCGGCGGCAGCGCGGCGCCGGCGCGGTCAAGGATGGTGCGTCCGCCAAGGCGCACGGTGATACCGTTCAAGTTAAGCATGGCGGCCCCCTAGCCTATTTTGGCGGCGGGGGGAAACCGGTGACGGCAGAGAAAGCGGGGTGACTGTTTTCGGCCAATAGCCGCCACCCCACCTCCGTTCGGGCTGAGCCTGTCGAAGCCTGTCCTGAGCGGCGTCGCTCAGGGCGAACGGAGATGGGAATAGCGGACAGTCCACCTTCCACCCAAAACCAGTCTCTCCTACCCTTTCTTGGCCGGCACCTGTTCCGCATAAAGGGTGAACTGCGCGTGGAGCCCGCCTTGCGAAGACTGCCCTAGCCACAGGTCGAACAGGCCCGGTTCGGCGATGCGCTTGCTGCCGGACCCCACAAATTCCAGATCGGTGCGGGATAGGGAGAAGCGGACCAGCCTGCTTTGCCCGGGGCCGAGCGTCACGCGCTCAATGCGTTTGAGTTCGCGGATCGGGCGGGTGCGGCTGGCCACCCTGTCGCGAATGTAGAGTTGCACCACTTCGCTGCCGGAGCGGTCGCCGGTGTTGCGGACGCGCGCCGTCACCTCGATAGCGCGGTCCCAGCGCAGCGCGGTGTCGGAGAGCTTCAAATCCTCCAGCGCGAATTGCGTGTAGGACAGGCCATGGCCAAAGGGAAAACGGGCGCTGTTGTCGGTGGTGGCATAGCGCGCCTTATATTCGGTGCCGCCATTGTCGGTGACGGGGCGCCCGGTGGATTTGCGATCGTAGAAGAAGGGCTCCTGCCCCGATTCCCATGGGAAGCTGACGGGGAGCTTGCCGGACGGGTCCGCCTTGCCAAAGAGAAGGTCGGCGATGGCGTGGCCGGTTTCGGAGCCGAGGAACCATGTCGCCAGGATCGCCTGCGCGTTCGCCACGCCGTCATGCAACGCCAGTGCGCGGCCGTGGCGGAGCAGGATGATAACCGGCTTTCCGGTCATGGCGACGGCATCGGCCAGCGCCTGCTGCGCGGCGGGGATTTCAATGACGGTGCGGGACTGGGCCTCACCGGACATATCCTGGGATTCTCCTATGGCCAGGAGCACGATGTCGGCGGCCTTGGCGGCGTCCACCGCCTCTGCGATGCCATCGTCTATCGGTTTGCGGACGCCGCAGCCCTTGACGATGGTGAGCAGCGAGGGGTCGGGCATCGCCGCGCGCAAGCCGGTGGCGATGTCCACGCCCTTGTCGGGATCGCCATAGAAAGCCCACGGGCCGTAGAGATTCGCCTTATCCTCGCCGAAGGGACCGATGAGCGCGATCTTCTGCCGTTTCGCGGGATCGAGCGGCAGGACGCCTTCATTCTTGAGCAGCACGACCGAGCGGATCGCGGATTCGCGGGCCAGGGCGCGATGGGCGGGCGTGGCGATGCGGCTCTTTTCCGCCGCCTCGTCCAGCGAGCGATAGGGATTGTCGAACAGGCCGATGGCGGTCTTTACATAGAGGATGCGGCGGACGGCGACATCGACCGTGCCTTCGGGCACCGCGCCGCTCTTCACCAGATCGGGCAGATATTTGATGAAGAGGCCGCTCTGCATCGACATGTCGACCCCGGCAAGCACCGCAAGCCGCGCGGCGTCCCGGTCATCCTGCGCGAAGCCATGAGCGACCAGTTCCTCGTCCGCCGTATAGTCGGAAAAGACGAAACCCCGGAAACCCATCTCGCCGCGCAGCAGATCGGTCAGAAGCTCCCGGTCGGCGGTGGCCGGGACGCCATTGATCTCGTTGAAGGCGGCCATGGTCGTGAGTGCGCCCGCCGCGAAGGCCGAACCAAAGGGCGGGATATGGGTTTCGCGCAGCGTCTCGTCGGAAATGTCGACATTGCCATATTCCAGGCCCGCCGCCACCGCGCCATAGGCGGCGAAATGCTTGGGACAGGCGAGCAGGCTGTCGGCGCGGCGCAGATCGCCCCCCTGAAAGCCGCGCACGCGAGCGGCGGCGAACAGGCTGGTGAGGGTGACGTCCTCTCCCGCCCCTTCGACCACGCGGCCCCAGCGCTGATCGCGCGCCACGTCGACCATCGGCGCGAAGGTCAAATGCAGGCCCGCCGCCGTCGCTTCAACCGCCATGGCGCGGGACGTTCGGCGCGCCAGTTCCGGATCGAAGCTGGCCGCTTCGCCCAGCGGCACAGGAAAGACGGTCTTGAGCCCGTGGATCACATCGCCCGCGAAAAGCAGCGGAATGCCGAGGCGGCTGTCCTTGACCGCGATGTCCTGCGCGCGGCGGCCACCCTCCACGCCGATGCCGTTGAAGAGGCACCCGACGCGCCCCTTGCGGATTTCCCCGGCGAGGCGCTTTTCGTCCTGGATGCCCACTTGCGGGTTAGGCGGATTGAACGGGCGGAAACTGTCGGCGAGGCAGGTCATCTGCCCGGCCTTCTCCTCCAGCGTCATGCGGGAGATAAGGTCGTCCACCCGCGCCACGTCACTGGCGGCAAGGGCAAAGGCCCGTCGCGACGCCGCGAGGCTCAGGGGTAAGGTCAGAAAAGACGCAAGGGATGCGGTCAGCAGGGAACGGCGGTCAAGGCTCATGAAGGCGGGCTAACAGGGTCCATATGAATATAGCTTGTCCGCCGAACGCATGAACCGAGCCATGTTGCAGCGCATCACGCCGAAGCGAACAGCTTGGTCCCTACCACGCCGATCACGGTCAGCGCCATGAAAGCGGCCTGCACCGGCGTCACCTTGTCCCCGAAAAGGATCACCCCGCCGATGATGACTCCCACCGCGCCAAGACCGGTCCAGATCGCATAGGCGGTTCCGGCGGGCAGGCCCCGCATCGCCAGCGCCAGCAGGCCCATGTTCACGAAGCTCAGGGTGATGGGCACCAGCGACGCCTGCCAATGTCCGACGGTGGCGGCCCATTTGAGGCTGAGCGCCCAGATGATTTCGGTGATAACCGCGATGCCAAGAATTAGCCACGCCATGTCCGCGCGTTCCTTCTGCTCAATCAGGCTCGGGAAAAAGGGGAAGCGTGCGGGCCGGAAACCCGAAAGAGGCGGCACGCCGGATATGCGATGGTGGACAGGGCTGGATTCGAACCAGCGTACGGGAAACCCGGGCAGATTTACAGTCTGCTGCCTTTAACCACTCGGCCACCTGTCCAGTCGCCTGACCGTTCCGGGGATGCCCGATCCGGTTGGAGGGCGCTCAATGACGAAAGGAGGCTTGCCTGTCAATGCTTCCCGTGAAAAGAGCGCGACATGAAGAAAAGAGGTCATCGCCCGACGGGGCACAAGGGCAATTATCCGCGCTTCTATGGACGCCATGCCGTGATCGCGGCGCTGGCGAATCCCGATCGCGTGGTGCGTAAGATATGGGGCACGCGCGATGCGCTGAACGCGCTGGAACTGCCGCCGGTGCTGCCCATCGTCTATGCCGACGTGGCCGATCTGGGGCGGATGGTCCCGTCGGACGCGCCGCATCAGGGGCTGGTGGCGGAGGTCGAGCCATTGGACGACGTATGGCTGGGCGATGCGCTGGAGGCTGGGCAGGACGACAAAAGGCCCGTTCTGGTGCTGGATCAGGTGACGGACCCGCATAATGTCGGCGCGATCCTTCGTTCGGCCGCCGCGTTCGATGCGCTCTGCATCGTGACGCAGGACCGCCACGCGCCGCCCGAATCGGGGGTTCTGGCGCGGTCGGCTTCGGGCGCGCTGGAAATCATGCCGTGGGTGCGCGTGGTGAATCTCGCCCGCGCGCTGGATGAGATTGCGGAGGCTGGATATTGGCGCATTGGCCTCGATGGAGAGGCCGATACCACGCTGGGCGAGGCAATCGGCGAATCGCGGGTCGCGCTGGTGCTGGGGGCCGAAGGCGAGGGCCTGAGGCATAACAGCATGGCGCATTGCGATATTCTGGCTAAACTGCCGATCAGTCCGCGGATGGAGAGCCTGAACGTCTCCAATGCCGCGGCCATCGCGCTCTACGCCGCCGCCAGCCGGTAGCGGCAGAAACGCAAGACAGGGGGTTGTCATGTCCGTTCTGACGCGCGCGGTCGCCGCGCTCTTGCCCATGTTGCTGCTGTCCGCCTGTCTGGTGACGCCGGGCAAGTTCGATTCCACGCTCGACATCCGGGCCGACCGCAGCTTCACCTTCACCTACAAGGGTGAGATTATCGCGTCGGACATGGGCAAGGACCTGCCGGGCCCCGACGGGTTGGGCGACGAACCGACCGACGATGCCGCGCCCACGACGCAGGACAGCGTCTACCACATGGCGGGGATCTGGCGGATCAAGGACGAAACCGCCGAACAATCCTTCGCCAACCGCAAGAACCCGGGCGACGACGCCAAAATGCAGGCGATTGCCGAAGCGCTGACCAAGGAAAAGGGGTTCCGCGCCGCGCGCTATATGGGCGATCACAAGTTCGAGATCGATTATGCGATCAGCGGCAGGCTGGATCACGCCTTTCTCTTTCCGTTCAACACGGACGCGCAGATCGTGCTGCCCTTCGTGGCGGTGGAACTACGCGGAGCCGATCGGTTGCGGGTGAAGGCGCCGGGCTTTTCCACCAGCTATGACAAGAGCCAGGGACCATCGATGGGCGGTTCGGACGATGATGCGGCCAAGGCGCTGGACGGCACCTTCACCCTGACCACCGACGCCGAAATCGTGGCGCAGAATCAGGAAGACGGCGCGCAGGACACGCCGCAGGGCAAGCGGATCGTCTGGAAAGTGACGCCGATGACGAGCGATGCACCCAGCGCGACGCTGCGAGTGAAGCCGTAAACCCGGCGGGAATGCGAACCGTGCCCCCGCAAAGGCAGGAGCACGGCGTGCTTGTCAGTCTTCCGGCGCGATGGTGACGCGCAGGCCGTCCAGATCGTCCGATATCATGATCTGGCAGGACAGGCGGCTCTGTTCATTGCGGTGATCGGAACTGTCGAGCAGGTCATTCTCATCCTCGCTCATCGCCGGCAATTTATCAGCGAATGCGGGATCGATATAGACGTGGCAGGTCGCACAGGAACAGCAGCCACCACACAGCGCCAGCAATTCATCGAAGCCATTGTCGCGGACAATTTCCATCACCGACAGGCCATTGTCTCCATCGACAGCCCGTTCCTCGCCCTCACGGTTGACTACAATCAGCTTCGGCATTTACTCAATCCCCTCGAAAACATTTCCGCCGCTCTGGCGAAGGAGCCGGTGAAAATCAAGGGTCGGATAACGATTTCATGGTGGCGACAGCCGAACAGTTGCGCGAAAGCATCGACGCGATAGCCGCGCTGGAGCCCGGCTTTGCCGATGTGCTCAAAGACATAGGCTATCCGGGAACGCGGATGCGACCGGCCGGCTACGAAACCCTGCTTCGCACCATCGTGGGACAACAGGTGAGCGTCGCATCGGCGGCGGCGGTATGGCGCAGGCTGGAAGCGGAACTGGGCGCGGGATGCGAACCGGCGGCGCTGCTGGCGCGGGATTTCGACGCCTTGCGCGCCTGCGGCCTTTCCCGTCAAAAACAGGGCTATGCCCGCAGCCTTGCCGAACTGGTGACGAGCGGCGCGCTCGACCTGCATTCGCTGCCCGCCGATGACGAGGAAGCGATCGCGCAGTTGGTGCGGATCAAGGGTATCGGGCGCTGGTCGGCGGAAATCTACCTGCTCTTCGCGGAAGGGCGGCCCGACATCTGGCCCGCGGGCGACCTGGCCGTGCAGATCGCCATCGGCCGCATATTGGGCCTGCCTGAACGGCCGAGCGAGAAGATGATGCGCGATCTGGCCGAACGCTGGCGTCCGCACCGGGGGGCCGCGGCGATCATGGCCTGGCACCATTATAATACGGAGGTTCTTTAACACCCATGCCCCTGCCCCATGCCCGCTACATCGTCCTCAATCATGACGGCCAGTGGAAGATCAATCTCGACAACCGCTATTACGGTCCTTTCGCGACACAGGAGGCGGCTGTCGAGATGGCGACCGACACCGCGAAGAAAGCCGATTCGGCCGGCTATCCCGCTACCGTGCTGCTGATGAAGGGCACGGCGTTCGAGACATTGTGGACCAGCAGCGTTCCAGACCATCCGGGCTGAAGACCCCCTTCCCGGTTGGAACCGAACGGGAAGAACTGCATTATTGGGCATCAAGGAGCGAATGTGCAGGAATGACCAAACGGGTTCTGATTGTCGAAGACGAGATTTTCGTGGCGCTGGAAATTGAGCAGATCGTGCAACAGTCCGGCCTGGACGTGATAGCCATCGCCGCCGACCGGGAAGAAGCGCTTGCGGTCGCATCGCTGTGTGACATCGCCCTTGTCGACCTGAATCTGCGCGACGGGCCGACCGGGCCGGGCATAGGCATGGAACTGGCCAGCCGCCACGATGTGCGCGTAATCTATGTCACCGCAAATCCCGACCAGATCGGCGCAGCGTCCGACACCGCCATCGGCTTCGTCACCAAACCTTTCGGCCCACACTGCATCGTCGCCGCCCTGAAGCAGGCCATTGCGGAAGAATGCGATCCGGAAGAAAGCCGGACCGACGGTTTCACGCCTTTTCTTGCTGCGCGCGATGCATGGCGCGGCGGGGAATCCATACACTGACCTCCAGCCCGCCAGGCTGCCAGTTCCGCGTCATCCGCCCGCCCAGTTGCCGCTCGACGCTCAGCGACATCAATCTTGTCCCGAACCCTTCCGCTTCCATCGGCGGGACAGCCGGGCCGCCCTCCTCCCGCCAGTCTATGCGGATGTCCTCATCCTCCTGCGCGACGTGCAGGCGCACAATCCCGCCCGCCGCCGACAGCGCGCCATATTTGGCGGCGTTGGTCGCAAGCTCATGGAACAGCAGGGCAAGGGGCGTGGCGGAACGGTCATCCACTTCGGGATCGTCGCCGGACAAGATGAAACGCGGCCGGCCCTTGTCCCGATAGGGCGCGAAAAGCTGGTCCAGCACGCCCCATAGCGTCGTATGTTCCCTGGACAGCGCGGGCTCCCCATGCGGACGCACGAAATCATGCGCGCGGCCCAAGGACAGAATGCGTGCGCGCAGATCCTCTGCCACCGCCCCCATTTCGGGATGTTCGCGCGCGGACAGGCCGACCAGCCCGCTGATAACCGAAAAGATGTTCTTGATGCGATGCGACAGTTCATGCGCGATCATTTCGCGCTCCTCCATCATCATCTTCTGTTCATGGATGTCGGTGCAGGTGCCAATCCAGCGGATGATCCTTCCATGGTCATCGCGAATCGGATGCGCGCGGCCCAACGTCCAGCGATGACCGCCCTCATTATGACGCAGGCGATATTCGATCTCATAAGGCTCACCGGTTTGCAGCGAATGGCTCCAGCGGTCCAAAGCATGGTCCTTGTCGTCCGGGTGGAGGATGTCCACCCAGCCCTCTCCCTCGCTCGACCCGACCGGCGCGCCGATATATTCATACCAGCGCGCATTGAAATAATCATTATAGCCGTCGGGGCGTGCCGCCCAGACAAGCTGCGGCATGGTATCAGCAAGGGTGCGGAACAGGCCGTTGCTTTCGGCCAGCGCTGCGGCATCGCGCAATTGCCGGGCGTTTGTGGCCCGATCCCGGCGGCGGCTTTGCAATGCGGCCAGCACCTGCTGCGCCATGAGGGTCAGGCCCTGCCGCTGAAGCGCGGTCAGATCGGCGCGCGGCCTGTCTTCTATGACACAGAGCGCGCCCAGCGGCACGCCATCTTCATCGACCAAAGGCGCCCCCGCGTAAAAGCGGATATGGGGCGCCCCCGTCACCAGCGCGTTATCGGCGAAACGCGGATCCAGCCGCGCATCCGGCACGATGAAAATGGCATCGTCCAGCATCGCATGGGCGCAGAAGGACAGTTCGCGCGGCGTTTCTTCCGCCTCCAGCCCGGTGCGAGCGATAAAGCGCTGGCGCACATCCTCCACGATGCTGACCAGCGCGATGGGCGCATCGCACAGCGCCGCGGCGAAATCGGTAATCCGGTTGAGCGTGGCAAAACCCCCGGCATCGAGATCATACTGCGCGAGAACAGCCGCGCGGTCCGTCTCAAGGCCGTGCCAGTCAGCCATCGCTGACCCGCTCGATGTCCGCTCCCACGGCGGAAAGCTTTTCCTCCAGCCGCTCATAGCCGCGGTCGAGATGATAGACGCGGTTGACCTGCGTTTCCTCCTCCGCTGCCAGACCCGCCAGGATCAGGCTCATCGAAGCGCGCAGGTCCGTCGCCATCACCGGCGCGCCAACCAGCCGCTCGACGCCGCGCACCACGGCTGTGCGGCCGTTGACGGCGATATCCGCCCCCATGCGCGCCAGTTCAGGAACGTGCATGTAACGGTTTTCGAAGATGGTCTCGGTCAGCACCGAAGCCCCGTCCGCCAGCGTCAGCATCGCCATGAACTGCGCCTGCATGTCGGTCGGGAAGGCCGGGAAGGGCGCGGTGGAGAGATTGAGCGGCTTCAGCTTCCCGTCGGAAGCGACACGGATGCCGTCCTTCGTCACGTCCACCTGCACACCCGCGTCGCGCAGGGCGGCAAGAATGGCGTGCATGTCGTCGGCATTGGCGCCGATCAGGTCCAATGTGCCGCCGGTAATCGCGACCGCGCAGGCATAGCTGCCCGCCTCGATCCGGTCCGGCATCACGCGGTAGGTCGCGCCGTGCAGCCGATCGCGGCCATGGACGACCAGCTTGTCGCTGCCCACGCCCTCAATCTGCGCGCCCATGGCGATCAGGAGGTTGCACAGATCGACGATTTCCGGTTCGCGCGCCGCATTTTCCAGCGTGCATGTGCCCTTGGCGAGCACGGCGGCCATCAATGCGTTTTCCGTCGCGCCGACCGACACGACCGGGAAGGTATAGATGCCCCCCGCCAGGCCGCCGTCCGGGGCGCTGGCGCGGACATAACCCGCCGTCACTTCGATCTTCGCGCCAAAGGCTTCCAGCGCTTTCAAATGCAGGTCGATCGGGCGGTTGCCGATAGCGCATCCCCCCGGCAGCGACACCCGCGCTTCGCCCGCGCGCGCCAACAGCGGCCCCAGCACGAGGATCGACGCGCGCATTTTCCGCACGATGTCATAGGGCGCTTCGGTCGAGGTGACGCGGCCCGCACGCATGGTCATGACGCGGCCGAAATCCTCCGGCCTGGCCCCTTCGATCATGGTCGACACGCCAAGCTGGTTCAGCAGATGGCCGAAGCTGTCGACATCGGCCAGCCGCGGCAGGTTGCGGAGCGTCACCGGTTCGTCGGTCAGAAGCGCGCAGGGCAGCAGCGTCAACGCCGCATTCTTCGCGCCAGAGATGGGAAGGCGGCCATTGAGCGTTTTGCCGCCGCGGATGTGAATGCGGTCCATTGCCTTCGGTTCATAGCGGGAAATGCGCGCCACGCAAGGCGCATGGATACCGGATCGCCGCGCAGGCAGGCCGGAAAACCACGCCGCCGCGATAATCGCGCAGCGACGGAAGGAACCTTAATCGAGTTTAGTGCACGGTCTGAAAATGCAGCCAAAAGAGTTGCTGGGGCGTTCTGCCATCGTAACGACAATTCAGGCAAAAAAGGTATTATTGGTGGCAACAAGCTGCTTCGCAGAAAGACTGGGAAAGCATGTGCCGCTGTCCGACGCGGAAAGGGCGGCTCTTGCCCGGTTGGAGGAAAATCCGCGCAAGATCAGGCGCGGTGGAATGATCCAGCGCGTCAATGAGACAGTGACGGAACTCTTTGTGCTGCGTGAGGGGCGGGTGATGAGTTTCGTGATATTGCCCGACGGCAGCCGACAAATATTGCGCGTCTACTTCCCAGGCGATTTCATCGGATCAGCCAGCACAATCTACAACAAGGCGCCCGAATCGCTTGTGGCGCTGTCGGATGCAGTCATCTGTCCATTCGACAAACATGCCCTGCGCCGGTTGCTGGAGGAATATCCGCGGGTCGCGGCCCTGCTGTTCCTGCTGTCCAATGCTGAGCGGGTGGCGATGACCGACCGGCTCGCCTCGCTGGGGCGGACATCGGCCAAGGCGCGCGTCGCATCCTTCCTGCTGGACATGTTCGACCGGCTGCGGCTGACCGATGACAGCATCACCGACAGTTTCGACCTCAAGCTGACGCAGGAGGAAATTGGCGACGCCATCGGCCTCACCTCCGTCCATGTGAACCGGATGATCCGGCAGATGGAGCAGGAAGGCCTCATCAGCCGCGCCAATGGCCGCATCACGCTGCTCGACATGGCGCTGCTGGAGGAAATCGGCCATTATACCAATCGGCACAAGGACATGGACCTGGACTGGCTGCCCACCATATCCCGACCCGGTTCAGGCCAGCAGTTCCACGTCCCAGTAAAGCCAGTCATGCCAGCTTTCATGCAGATAGCCGGGCGGAAAGGCCCGGCCATGTTCCTGCAACTGCCAACTGGTCGGGCGGATCGGCGGGACATGGAGGCGCATGCCCGCTTCTTTGGGCGTGCGGCCGCCCTTGCGGAGGTTGCAGGGTGAACAGGCAGTCGCGACATTTTCCCACGTCGTGCGGCCGCCCGCGCGGCGCGGGACCACATGGTCGAACGTCAGGTCATGGGGCGATCCGCAATATTGGCAGGCGAAGCGATCGCGCAGGAACAGGTTGAAGCGCGTGAAGGCGGGGTGTTCGGACGGGCGCACATATTGCTTGAGCGCGATCACGGAGGGAATCTTCATGCCCAGGCTGGGGCTGTGGACTTCGCGTTCATAGCTGGCGACAATATCCACCCGCTCCAGAAAGACCGCCTTGATGGCGGTCTGCCACGGCCAAAGACTCAGGGGATAATAGCTGAGCGGCGTATAGTCCGCATTCAGCACCAGCGCCGGACAATTTTCCGGATGCCGTATCAGGTCGGGATGGTACATAAGACCCTTCTACCCCCTTTTCGCTCCTTTTTCGCCAACCCGCTGATTGACCGGAAACGTGACGCAGGCATGACAGCATTAACCACTCGCCTTCGTCAAGAGCCGGTATGACTCAATCCGTCGCACCACATCATATGGTGATTCGCTTTGCCCCCAGCCCTACCGGGCGGCTCCATATCGGACATGGCTGGTCGGCGCTGATGGCTTGGGACATGGCGCGCGGCGCGGGCGGCGCGTTCCGGCTGCGGATCGAGGATATAGACGGCACCCGCAGCCGACCGGACCATGTCACGGCGATTATCGAGGATCTGCAATGGCTGGGCGTGGACTGGGACGGCGAGATCGTCTTTCAGTCGGCGCGGTTGGCGCAATATGATGCGGCGCTGGAGCGATTGCGGGAGATGGGGCTGCTCTATCCCTGTTTCTGTACCCGCGCCGACATTCAGGCGCAGTGGACCGCGAGCGCCAGCGCGCCGCATGGGCCGGAGGGAGCGATCTATCCGGGAACGTGCCGGCATCTTTCCGGCGCGGAAGGGGCCAGGCGAATCGCGGCGGGCGATGCCCATGCCTGGCGGATAGACATGGCCGAAGCGGTAGCGCGAGTGGGGGCGCTGCGCTGGCCCGCCCTTCCCTTTCCGCCGGGTGATGGGACAGAGCGGAAAATCGCCGCTGATCCGCTGCCGGCGGGAGACGTCGTGCTGGCGCGCAAGGATGCCCCTGCCAGCTATCATCTGTCCTGCACGCTGGACGATGCGGCGATGGGCGTGACCCATGTGCTGCGCGGCGAAGACCTGTTTGCGGCCACGCATATCCATCGGCTGATCCAGGCGCTGCTGGACCTGCCGACGCCGGCCTATGTGCATCATCCGCTGCTGGTGGGGTCGGACGGCAAGCGGCTCGCCAAGCGAAGCGGGTCGATCGCTCTGGCGGACCTGCGGGCGCAGGGCGTCGATCCCGCCGCGCTCGCCGCCGATCTGCGCGCCGCGCGCTTTCCGGTTGGCATTTCGCTGGGGCAGGCTTAGACTCCGCCCATGAATACCGTGCTAGTCATCGCCTTGATCCTTGCCATGGCCGCGACGCTGTTCGCGCTGATCCGGGGCATCGTCGCTTTTCTCCAGACCACCAAGGAGGAACTCAACTCCCCCGAAGGCGGTCCCAGCCGGTCCAGCCTCAAGCAGAACAGGATGATGATGAATCGCATCCTGTTCCAGGCAGCGGCGATCATCATCGTCGCGATCCTGCTGCTGATGAAGGGCACTGGCTGACGCCATGGTCAAGCTGAACAAAATCTACACCCGCACCGGCGATGCGGGGACGACCGGCCTTGTCGACGGATCGCGCCTGCCCAAACATGCGCCGCGGATGCAAGCGGTGGGCGATGTGGACGAAGCGAACAGCGCCATCGGCCTTGCCGTCCTCGCCATTGGCCTCGCCATCGGCGACGCGCAGGAAGCGCGGTGGCTGACGGTGATCCAGAACGACCTGTTCGATCTGGGCGCGGACCTTGCCACGCCGGTGCCGGAAGGGGCGGATGAACCCTGGGCGCTACGCATCGTCGAAAGCCAGGTGAAGCGGCTGGAAGCTGAGATCGACCTGATGAACGCGGAACTGAAGCCGCTCGACAGCTTCATCCTGCCGGGCGGATCGCCTGCCGCCGCCGCCGTCCACCTTGCCCGCGCCGTGACACGTCGCGCCGAACGCAGCGCAACCGCTGCGGCGGCGGAGGTCGCCATCAACCCGCAGGCGCTGGCCTATTTGAACCGGTTGTCCGACCTGTTGTTCGTGATGGCGCGGCGTCTCAACGGCAATGGCGCGAGCGACATCAAATGGGTGCCGGGCGCATCGCGCTAAGTCGCTTTAATGGCCTGACTTTTCGGCGATGCGGGCCGACCATGTGGTGATCCAGTGCCATGCGCCGCGACATTCGCCCATGGCGGCGGCTTCGACCAGCCGGAAGCCCATACCATCCCAGACATAGGATTCGCTGCCGCCGCAATCGCCAAGGCCGCGGCCCTTGGCATGGCTCTCCAGCCGCGCCTGCTGCGGGGACCAGCTTGCATTGACCAGCATGGGATGCTTCGCGTCCTCGCTCCAGCCGGGCTGGTAATCGAAAGTCGCGAAGCGGAAGGTGCGGCGCCCCGGAACGCCCGTGGCGATCACCGGGACAGACGTGAAATTATAGGCCCCCGACCCGCAGGGCACCAGCACCAGTGCTTCAGCCTTGGACAGGCGATGCTGTTCGAGGGGCTGAGCGTCACGCATTTCCTTCGCGCAGCCGGTGAAACTGCCCAGCGCCGTCAGTTCCTCGCGCCAGAAGGCCGCAGGCGCCGGCCCGGATGAAATGGGGAGACGGATGACTGTTGGTGCGAGCGGCGCCGGACGGACCGCGTTGGCGCGCAACGGCCCGGTGGCGATCAGAGCGGTGGTGGTGCCTGCCCTCCCCTGCTGCGCGTCCATGTAACGGAGCGCCGCACCCGATCCGGCGAGCGAAGGACGGCCCAGCAATCTCGCGCCGGAGCGGATTTCCAGCGAGAAGCCGCGCGCCATCGCAACGGCGAGCGCGGAAGCCTGCGGTCCGCTGATCTTCGCCTCGCCATCCATGCCCGTCGTGCTGGCGATCCTGCGCCCATCGACCAGGAAGGCATATTCCGCCGGTCCCTTCGCGTCCCGGCTGGCCCAGACTTCGGGTTCCGCAGCGGGTCCGGCATCGCGGCTGATGCCCACCATCACCGGATTGTCCGGCCAGTCCGCGCCTTCCGCCAGCAAGGATACCGCTTCGCACCGGCCGCGATTGTCGCAACCGATGGTCCAGTCCTTATAGGTTTCCAGCGTTCCCGGTTTCGGCGCCTGCGCCCCCGCAGACGCCGAAACGGCGCAGGCCATTACAGCCGCCAGAAAATATTTTGCCCCCATGGATTAACCATAACTTAATCGCGCTTTGAGCGATAGAGTTTTCGTTACAGAAACAAAACGACTGGCGCTTTCAGCGCCACCCGCGAAATATTCTCTATATTTCCAAAGATATAGGGGAAACGGCTTGAACCGCTTCCCCTTAAAAGATCAGGCCGCCTTGGCGCGGGACATGCGCTTGCGTTCGTTGGGGTCGAGGTAGCGCTTGCGTAGGCGGATATTCTGCGGGGTCACTTCGACCATTTCATCGTCGTCGATATAGGCGATGGCCTGTTCCAGCGTCATCTTCCACGGCGGGGTCAGGCGGATGCTGTCATCCTTGCCGCTGGCGCGGAAGTTGGTGAGCGCCTTCGACTTCATCGGATTGACTTCCAGGTCTTCCGGCTTGGCGTTCTCGCCGATGATCATGCCTTCATAGAGCGCCTCGCCCACGCCCACCATCAGCACGCCGCGCTCTTCGAGCGGGCCGAGGGCATAGGCCACCGCCTCGCCCGCGCCGTTGGAAATCAGCACGCCGTTCTTGCGGCCTTCGATGGTGCCCTTGTGGGGGCCGTACTTCTCGAACAGGCGGTTCATGATGCCGGTGCCGCGCGTGTCGGACAGAAACTCGCCATGGTAGCCGATCAGGCCGCGTGACGGCGCGGAGAAGGTGATGCGGGTCTTGCCGCCGCCCGATGGGCGCATGTCGGTCATTTCCGCCTTGCGCTGGTTCATCTTCTCGACGACCGTGCCGGTGAATTCGTCGTCCACGTCGATGACGACGGTTTCATACGGCTCAGTGCGGTCGCCCGCCTCGTCCGTGCCGAACAGCACGCGCGGCCGGCTGATGCCCAGTTCGAACCCTTCGCGGCGCATCGTTTCAATGAGCACACCAAGCTGCAATTCGCCGCGGCCGGCGACTTCGAAGCTGTCCTTGTCGGCAGCTTCAGTCACCTTGATCGCCACGTTGGATTCCGCTTCGCGCATCAGGCGGTCGCGGATCATGCGGCTCGTCACCTTGCTGCCTTCGCGGCCCGCCATCGGCGAATCGTTCACAGCAAAGCGCATCGACAGCGTCGGCGGATCGATCGGCTGGGCCTGGATCGGTTCGCTGACCGAGGTGTCGGCGATGGTGTTCGCCACGGTCGCGACGGTCAGGCCCGCGAGGCTGATGATGTCGCCCGCTTTCGCTTCCTCCACCGGCACACGATCGAGGCCGCGGAAGGACAGGATCTTCGACGCGCGGCCGGTTTCGATCACCTTGCCCTCGCTGTCGAGCGCGTGGATCGGCTGGTTGACCTTCAGCGTGCCCGACTGGACGCGGCCGGTCAGGATGCGGCCAAGGAAATTGTCGCGGTCGAGCAGCGTGACGAGGAAGCTGAAGGGTGCGTCCTGATCCAGCGACGGCGGCGGCACATGATCCACGATCTTCTGGAACATCGGTTCCAGCGTGCCTTCGCGGCGAGTCGGGTCTTCGCTGGCATAGCCGTTGCGGCCCGACGCATAGAGCACCGGGAAATCAAGCTGCTCGTCGGTCGCTTCGAGCGTCACGAACAGGTCGAACACCTCGTCCAGCACTTCCTGGATGCGCTCGTCGGGGCGGTCCACCTTGTTGACGACGACGATGGGCTTCAGACCCAGCGCCAGCGCCTTGCCGGTCACGAACTTGGTCTGCGGCATCGCGCCTTCGGACGAATCGACCAGCAGGATCACGCCGTCGACCATGGAGAGGATGCGCTCCACCTCGCCGCCGAAATCGGCGTGGCCGGGCGTGTCGACGATGTTGATGCGCGTGCCGTTCCATTCGATGGAGGTCGGCTTCGCCAAAATGGTGATGCCGCGTTCCTTTTCCAGGTCGTTCGAATCCATCGCCCGTTCCTCGACCCGCTGATTATCGCGGAAGGTGCCGGACTGGCGGAAAAGCTGGTCGACCAGCGTGGTTTTGCCGTGGTCGACGTGCGCGATGATCGCGATATTACGCAGGGACATGGGTTCGAGTGCCTTCGGGGTCTGGTGCCCGGCCGGCACAGCGCCTGACCAGTGAATTGCGCGCGCCCTTACAGGAATTGATGCGATGCGGCAAGACGCTGCGCGAAGCCGCTGGACGCTGCGCGGTTGTCGCGGGGAAGGGAAGCCCCTATCCTGCTTGTCTGTCGACCTTGCAGCATCGGTGTTCTATATCCATATGACACCGACAGGAGATGATATGGCCACGAACGCGACCACCGCTACTGCCACCGCCGACACGCTGAACCTGACGCCGCCCGATCCGGTGCCGGCCGTCTCGCCGGAAAAGGCGGCGGGGCTGGTGCCGCTGGACGAGGGACAGAAATCGAAGCTGGACGAGAAGGTGGATGCCTTCATCGACGATCTGGTGGCGCAGGACGCCGCCTCGCCGGAATTCGGCAAGCGCGTCGATCAACTCACTAATATGGGCCGCAAGGAAATCGCGGAGGCCGCCGGGCACAGCAATCGCTTCCTCGATCGGCCCGTGCGGGCGATGGACAGCGACAATAAGGTGGGCGCGGACCTCGCCGAACTGCGCCGCACGGTGGAAGACCTCGATCCCGGCAAGCGCGGCAACCTGATGACGCGCAAGAAACTGTTCGGGATCATTCCGTTCGGCAACCGGATGCGCGACTATTTCGATGGCTATAAAAGCGCGCAGAGCCATATCAATTCGATCCTGGGCAGCCTCGCCAGCGGCAAGGACGTGCTCATCAAGGACAATGCCGCCATTGACGTGGAGCGGCAGAATATGTGGGCTACGATGGGCCGTCTGGAACAGATGATCCATATCAGCAAGACGCTGGACGCGCGGCTGGAGGCCAAGGCGCTGGAACTGGATTCGACCGATCCGGCCAAGGCGAAGGCGGTGCGGGAAAGCGCGCTCTTCTATATCCGCCAGCGCACGCAGGATCTCCTCACGCAGATGGCGGTGACGGTGCAGGGCTATCTGGCGCTGGACCTCGTCAAGAAGAACAATGTCGAGTTGGTGAAGGGCGTGGACCGCGCCAGCACCACGACCGTCGCGGCGCTGCGGACGGCGGTGACGGTGGCGCAGGCGCTGGTCGGGCAAAGGCTGGTGCTGGAGCAGATCACGGCGCTCAACACCACCACCGCAAACATGATCGATTCGACCGGTGAATTGCTCAAGAGCCAGACCGCGCAGATCCATGAGCAGGCGGCGTCCAGCACCATTCCCATCGAAACGCTGCAACGCGCCTTCCAGAATATCTACGATACGATGGACAGCATCGACACCTTCAAGCTCAAGGCGCTGGAGAATATGAAGACGACGGTGAACACCCTGTCGAACGAGGTCGAAAAGTCGAAGGGCTATATCGCGCGGGCCGAAGGACAGGCGCAGGCGGCGCAGGAAGCGCGGAGCGACAACCCGCTGCTGAGCGCGATCGAGGAGTGAGGATGCAGGCTCCCCTGCCCCGTTCGGTTCGAGCATATCGAGAACCGTCTACGCGCCTGTTTCTCGACTGCGCTCGAAACGAACGGAGGCTTGGTTAATGACGCGCTCCGACCGCGTGCTGGCCGATGCGGAGGCCGTGCTGCGCCGCCATAGCGAGCGCGGACAAAGCCTGTCGGCCCGCGCCCGGCAAAGACGCAATGCAGGACTGATGCGGAAGGTCAAATATGCCTTCTGGGCGATTGTCGCGGTGCTGGTCGCGGGCGCGGCTGCGGGTTTCGTAACGCCGCTGGGCACGACCGGGGTCATGGTGGCGCTGGGCGTCATGATCGCGGCGGTGTTGCTGATCGCGCTGCTGCCGACGGAGCCGCGGGTGCGGACGGAGGCGCTGGCCGAGACGGAACTCACCGCCCTTCCCCTCAAGACCGAAATCTGGCTGGAAAACCAGCGCAGGGCATTGCCCGCGCCCGCTATGACCCTGGTGGACAGCATCGGCGTCAAGCTGGAGATGCTGGGGCCGCAACTCGAACGGCTCCATCCGCAGGAACCGGCGGCGCAGGAAGTTCGCAAGCTGCTGGCCGATCATCTGCCTGAACTGGTGACAGGCTATCAGTCGATCCCGCAGCCGCTGCGGCGCGAGGAACGCAATGGCCGCGTGCCCGAAAAGCAGCTGATCGAAGGGCTGTCCGTCATCGACGCGGAAATCGCGCGGATGAGCGAGACGCTGGCGAGTGGCGACCTCGACAAGCTGGCGACGCAGAACCGCTTTCTGGAACTGAAATATCAGGAAGCAAAGGAACTGGGGGACTAGTCCCCGCTTTTCCTTATCCAATGATCCATCTCACCCTCATCATCGTCGATTTCCTGACGGGCCTGCTCGCGGCAGGCGCATGGGCGCTGGCGTCCGCGGGCGGCGCCATCGCGGCGCTGGTGGGGAGCGGTTTCGTCGGCTTTTCCCTGTTCAGAAGATGGCGGCGACGGCAATAGAGCAACCGCCTTCTATTCCTGAACCTGATAGGTGCAGGGCACGATGCTGGCCGGATCGGGCCGCGCGGCGATACGCTTGAAGCGGGCGAGATAGCCGCCCGCCGTGGGTTTGGGGATCAGTTCCTCCAGCCGGAACCCCATGGCCGCGAACTCGCAGGAGAGGAGGCGCGGCGGCGTGCCGTGCTGCTCGGTCGGGCGGTTCGCGTCGACCACGATGATCTCGCCATCGGGCCTGAGCGCGGGGCTGAGGTGCCAGAGGAAGGCGTATGGCTCGCCGATCTCATGATACATATGGACCATGAAGATGCGGTCGAAACTGTTTTCGGGCAAGCGCGGGTCTTCCGGCGCGCCCAGCTTCACGCTGACATTCTTCCAGTCCTCCCGCGTGATGCGGCGGGACAGCGCCTCGATCACTTCGGGCATGATATCCTCGGCCAGCACCCGGCCCTTGACGCCCACGCGCTTGGCGAGACGGACGGTGTAATAGCCCTCTCCCGCGCCGATATCCGCGATGGTCATGCCCGGCTTGATCCCGGCGCGGTCCATAATGTCATCCGCTTCGCGCACCCGGTCGCGCGCCTCTTCGCTGGACCAGCGGGTCGAGACGATAGGGGCAACGGGCCGGTCGGCGCGCGGGAAAGGCCGGGCGGCGGGCGATCGGTCGTCCTTGCCGGACGAAAGCATGTCGCAGGCGGCCAGCAGGAACAGCAATGCCCCTCCCAACGCCCCGCGCCGCTGCATCAGTCGACATCCTCCACATCGACCTTCTCGCCCGTCACCTTCTGCGACAGGGCGGCGGCCATGAAGGGATCGAGCGCGCCGTCCAGCACATCGTCGGGCGCGGTCGAGGTGACGCCGGTGCGAAGATCCTTCACCAGCTGATAGGGCTGGAGGACATAGGAGCGGATCTGGTGGCCCCATCCGATCTCCGTCTTCGCCTGATAATCGGTCGATGCGGCTTCCTCGCGGCGGCGCAGTTCGGCCTCGTAAAGCCGCGCCTTCAGCATATTCATCGCGGTGGCGCGGTTCTTGTGCTGGGATCGGTCGTTCTGCGAAGCGACGATGATGCCGGATGGAACGTGGGTGATGCGGACGGCGGAGTCGGTCGTGTTGACGTGCTGACCGCCCGCGCCCGATGCGCGGTATGTGTCGATCTTGAGGTCGCTTTCCTTGACCTCGATGTCGATATCGTCGTCGATCACCGGATAGACCCAGACGGACGAGAAACTGGTGTGCCGTCGCGCCGAGCTGTCATAGGGGCTGATGCGGACCAGCCGATGCACGCCGCTCTCGGTCTTGGCATAGCCATAGGCGTTCTCGCCCTTGATGAGGAAGGTCGCGGACTTGATCCCCGCCTGATCGCCCGCCTGATAATCTACCAGTTCCACCTTGTAGCCGCGCCGTTCCGCCCAGCGGCGATACATGCGGCTGAGCATCTCCGCCCAATCCTGGCTTTCGGTGCCGCCCGCGCCCGCATGGATTTCCAGATAGGTGTCGCTGGCGTCTGCTTCGCCCGCCAGCAGCGCCTTGATCTTGTCCTCGTCCGCGCGGTCAGCAAGTGCCTTCAGGGAAACTATGGCTTCGCTGACCATATCCTCATCACCCTCGGCCTCGGCCATTTCGATGAGTTCGGCGGTGTCGGTCTTGTCCTGCTCGATGGCGCGGGTCGCGCCGATGGCGGCGTCTAGGCGGGTGCGCTCGCGCATCACTTCCTGCGCCATCTTCTGATTGTCCCACAACGTCGGGTCTTCGACGCGGGCGTTCAGCTCATCCAGCCGCCGTAGCGCGCGGTCCCAGTCGAGGAAACGGCGCAGCAGGTCCAGCGCGGCGTCGATACGGTCGATATATTGCTGCGCTTCGGCGCGCATGGTCTGTTCTCCAAAGTTCCTTGCGGCGGCCTCTAGCACCCGAAAAGAGCGCGAACCAGCCGCATATCAATATATGCCGCCCTGATCCTGGAGGAAGTCCGCGTCGGTGCGCTGACGCCGCGCGCCGGAAGCTGCCCCGGCCGCAGCCGCCTTGTCCTGCGCTTCCACTTCCTCCTTGCGGATGGAGCGGCGCGGTTCGGATTCGGGCTTGAAGGCTTCCCAGATCACCGATGCCTTGGGTTCATCGGTCGGCCACGCGCCATAGATGCGCTTGCCCGAACGGCGGTCGATCGTGACCATCCGCACCCCTGCCGGGGCAACGAACGGCGTCTTGGGCATATTCTCAAGCACCGGGGCCATCGCCGCCTTCCAGATCGGCGCGGCGATGCGGCCACCCTGCGCCCAGCCGCCCAGGCTGCGCGGCTGATCATAGCCCAGATAAACGCCCGCGACGAGATCAGGCGATCCGCCGACAAACCAGACATTGGTGGGGCCGTTCGTCGTGCCGGTCTTGCCGAACAGCGGTCGATTAAGGTCGCGCAGGACCGTCGCCGTGCCGCGCTGGATCACGCCTTCGGCGATATGGACGACCTGATAGGCGGTCATGGGGTTCATGACCTGTTTCCCTTCAAAACCGAAACGGGGCATGGGCTTGCCATCCCAGTTCGGCAGGTTGCACCCGTCGCAGGGCCGCCAGCGTTCCGGCCAGATCACCTTGCCGCGCCGGTCCTGCACATAATCCATGACCTTGGGGCTGAGCTGCCGCCCATGGTTGGCGAGCATGGCATAGGCGTTCACCATCCGCTCGACCGTGGTTTCGCCCGCGCCCAGCGCAAAGGAGAGGTAGGGCTGATAGTCGCCGATGCCCATTGCCTTGATGGTGCGGACGACGCGCTCCATGCCGGTCTGGCTGGCGGCGCGCACGGTCATCAGGTTGCGCGACTGCTCGACGCCCCAGCGCAGCGTCTGCGGCCCCGCGCCGCCGCCGGAGAAGTTGCGGAAGCATTTCTGGCCGAGGCTGGCCGATTGATAGACGCACAGGGGGCCATCGACGATGATCGAGGCGGGCGTCATGCCATTGTCCAGCGCGGCGGCATAGACGAAGGGCTTGATGGTGGAGCCGGGCTGCCGCATCGCCTGCGTCGCGCGGTTATAGGATGACAGGCGGGAATCGAAACCGCCCTGCAAGGCGCGGAGGCGGCCTGAATGGACTTCCTCGACCACCATGCCGCCCGACACTTCGGGAATGTTGCGGAGCGCCCAGTCCGACCCGTTGCGCGCGACGACGATCAGGTCGCCCGGCTTCATCGCGGAGAAGGCTGAACCCCCGGTCTTGCGATAGGAAAGCTGCGCCGACCCGGCAGGCAGCGTGCCGGTGGTGCCGTCGGCAAAACCGATCTGCGCGGAAGACGCGCTGCGACTGATGACGGCGGCGACGCGCCAGCCTTCATAATCGACGCTGACATAGCTGGCGGCCAGTTCCCGCTCCCAGCCATTATCGACCTTGATCTCGCCGACCGGGCCGGACCAGCCCCGCCCGGCGTCGAAGCGCAGCAGGCCGTTGCGAAGCGCGGTCGTCGTGCTGGCCTGGATGGCCGGATCATAGGGGCTGCGGACCCACAGGCCGCCCGCATAGACGCTGTTGGGGCCGTCCTCCGCCTTTTCCCCGAATCGCTGGATCAGGCGGCGGCGGATTTCCTCCATATAATAACCACCCGCCCGGTCCTCGAAGCTCGCCCCGCGGGAGGCGACCGTGCCCAGCGGCGCGGCGCGGGCCGCATCGCGCTGCGCCGCCGTGATCCAGCCGTTCGCATGCATTTCGCCCAGCGCCCAGTTGCGCCGCTCCAGCGCGCGTTCATGGCCGGTCGGGCTTTCCGGGCGGTAATTGGCCGGACCCTTGGGCAGAATGGCGAGATAGGCCATTTCCGGCAATGTCAGGTCGGCCACATCCTTGTCGAAATAAGCGCGCGAGGCCGCCTGCACGCCATAGGCGTTGCGGCCCAGGAATATCTGGTTGAGATAGAGTTCAAGGATCTGCTGCTTCGACAGCACTCCTTCCATGCGATAGGCGAGGATCATCTCCTTCACCTTGCGCGTGGGGGAATATTCGTCACCGATCAGCAGGTTCTTCGCCACCTGCTGCGTGATGGTGGAGCCGCCGCGGGCGCGCTGGCCCGACCCGATCTTGCTGGCATAATCGAACACCGCGCCGGCAAAGCCGGGAATGTCGACGCCATGATGCTCGAAGAAGGTCTTGTCCTCCGCCGCCAGATAGGCGCGGATCAGGAGCGGCGGATAATCGCTATATTGAAGCTGCACACGTCGTTCGCGGGCGTAGCTGTGCACCGGCTGGCCGTTGATGTCGCGCACGATGGTCGGCAGCGGCGGCTCATATTCCAGCAGGGTGGAGGCGTCGGGAAGGCCGCGCGCGAAGATCAGCCAGAACAGGAATATCGCCAGCAGGAAGCCGCCCAGCAGGATCGCGCTCCAGCGGAACAGGCGGCGTCCCCAGAAGGGGCGAAGACGGTCCCTGATGCCCCCGGCCTCACGGCGCAGGCGATAGGCGAAGGACGACGGTGCGGCGGTTTCAGGGCGAGCCTCTTCCATGATGGAGCAGGCTCTACGGTCAAAATGCGGTCAATGCCAGCACCGATCGGCGGATTGCGTGCAGACTCTATCCCCCCGCCCCGCTTCCCCGCAGGGCGAGCTTGCGGGCAAAGTGCACTTCGATGGCGCGGGCTACGCCCTTCGCGATACGACCTTGCCCCTCCTTCGACGACAGGAAGGCAGCGTCCTCGAAATTGCTGATATAACCGGTTTCGAACAGCACCGACGGCATGTCGGGCGCCTTCAAAACCATGAGTGAGGCAAAGCGGTGATAGGCGCTGCGGAAGGGCACATAGGGCGACGCCTCCCGCTGCAACAACCGCGCGAAGTTCGATGATATATTCATGGATTCGCGCTGCGTCAGATCGATGAGGATCGAAGAAACATCGCTGCTCTGCCCGCCCAGGTTGACGCCGTTGATGATGTCCGCCTTGTTCTCCCGCGCCGCCAGACGCGCGGCTTCGCGGTCGGACGCGGTTTCAGACAGGGTGTAGACGGTCGCGCCCCGCGCCGTATCATTTTCCGCCGAATCGGCATGGACGGAAATGAAGAGGTCCGCGTTCAGCTTGCGCGCAATGCCATAGCGTTCTTGCAGCACCAGGAAGCGGTCGTCGTCGCGGGTCAGCGCGACACGCACCCGGCCCGCCTTCACCAGTTCGTCGCGGATCGCCTGCGCTATGGCGAGCGTCACGTCCTTCTCGCGCTTGCCCGTCTGCGGATTGATCGCGCCCGGATCATGACCGCCATGGCCCGCATCGATCACAACCAGCGGGCGAGCGCCATCGCGCGGCCCTTCGATCGGCGGCAGCGCCACGCCCTTGGCGGCACGTGGGATCGGCACGGTGATGCTGTGCACGCGCTGACGCGGCCGCGCGCTCATATGGGCGGGCGCGTCGAATTGGGTGCGACCCCGGCCAAGCGCGGTGCGAAAAGCGTTATCCGACACCCCCTGCAAGGAAAAGCTGAGCGACTTCCCATCGGGCGCGATCCGCGCATTGCCCAGCGTCGCGGGCAAGGCGAGGTCCAGCACCACGCGGGCGGTGCCCTCGTTCAACTGCCCCTGGCGTACGGCGGCAACCGCCGCATTGCTCCCTGCATAGGATTGCCCGCGCCTCGCCTGCGCGCCGCTGATGTCCAGCGCAAGACGGCGTGGTCCGTCCAGCAGGAAGGCCGATGCGCCCTCCACACTGTCGTCGAAGCGCACGACGACGCGGTCGCCCTGCACATCGACAGCGGAAATGCCGCCCGCGAAACCGGGAGCCGCCGCGAATATCGCGCCTGCCATGGCAAGGCTCTGAAGCATGCGCCGCTTGTGCAACGCAGTGGCATTGGCCGTCCAGCCAAATATCATGACGTAAATCCGTCCAGCGCGTCCCCACGCTGAATCGGGCATTAAGCATCACCTCTTGTCCCGGCGTAAAGTGAGACGGTTAACGCTATCTTCAGCACGATCATGCCAATGGATCAGATCAGCGATCCGGCGCAAGAATTTGCAAAAGAGAGAATATTTCCACCAGCCGTTGCTCCGCCGCGCATTGGCTGCTAACCATTCACATTCCGATAAGTGTGGCCAGATAAAGCGATACCTTCGGGGCCAATTTTTTGCACGCATCGGCGCGCTTTTCCAGCGACGCCGATGTTCGAACAGGTTGACGCTGCATGAGGCATGTTTTCCATTCCCCGCTGAACCCGGCAACGGGCGATGCGGCGCGGATGGACCGGTCCGGCATAATGCCCGGCCATGCCGATGCAGCAGACGCACATAATTTCCTTCAAAACCGGACGATGCAGCAATCCGCGCCGCTGGCGACGCCCATGCTGCCGTCCCTTCACTATCGCGTGGCGGCCCGGCCCTCAGCCGCAGGCCGCCGACGCCGGAGACTCATAAATGACAATGCGTATGCTGATCGATGCGCGCCACCGGGAAGAAACCCGGGTCGCGGTCGTCAAGGGAAACCGGATCGAGGAGTTTGACTTCGAATCCGCCGAGCACAAGCAGCTCAAGGGCAATATCTATCTCGCCAAAGTCACCCGCGTAGAGCCCTCGCTCCAGGCGGCGTTCGTGGATTATGGCGGCAACCGCCATGGCTTCCTCGCCTTTTCGGAAATCCATCCTGACTATTACCAGATCCCGCGCGAAGACCGCGAGGCACTGCTGCGCGAGGAACGCGCCCATGCGGAGGAAGAGGCCGCGCTGCGCGCCGAGGTCGATGACGATGAAGAGGGGCTGACCGGCGAAGACGGCGTGGAGGTCATCGTCGCTACCCATCATGAAGATGATGAAGGTGGCGAGGATGCCGAAACTGACGAAGGCGGCGACAAGCCTGCGCGCCGTGGGCGCGGCAGGGGCCGGGGCGGCGACGAGGCCGCCGACGAGCTGCGCCGCAAGCGCATGGCGCTGCGCCGCCGCTACAAGATCCAGGACGTCATCAAACGCCGCCAGGTACTGCTGGTGCAGGTCGTCAAGGAGGAGCGCGGCAACAAGGGCGCGGCGCTGACCACCTATCTGAGCCTTGCGGGCCGCTATTGCGTGCTGATGCCCAACACCAGCCATGGCGGCGGCATTTCGCGCAAAATTTCCAATGCCGCGGACCGCAAGCGGCTCAAGACGATCATCGCCGACATGGCGCTGCCCTCCACCATGGGCTGCATCGTCCGCACCGCAGGCCTTCAGCGCACCAAGACGGAGATCAAGCGCGACTTCGACTATCTGGCGCGCCTGTGGGACGAAATTCGCGAAAATACGCTGAATTCCGCCGCACCCGCATTGATCCACAATGATAGCGACCTCATCAAACGAGCGATCCGCGATATCTACAACAAGGATATCGAAGAAGTCATCGTCGAGGGCGAGCATGGCTATAAGGCCGCCAAGGATTTCATGAAGCTGCTGATGCCCAGCCATGCCCGGCGGGTGAAGCAATATGCCGATGCCGTGTCGCTGTTCCAGCGGGCCAGTGTCGAAGACCAGCTCGCAGCCATGTATAACCCGGTCGTGCAACTCAAGTCCGGCGGCTATCTGGTCATCAACCCGACCGAGGCGCTGGTGTCGATCGACATCAACTCGGGCCGTTCGACCCGCGAGCATGGCATCGAGCAGACCGCCGTCGCCACCAATCTGGAAGCGGCACGGGAAATCGCGCGGCAGCTTCGCCTGCGCGACATGGCTGGCCTGGTCGTTATCGACTTCATCGACATGGAGATGAACTCCAACATTCGCAAGGTCGAGAAGGCGATGAAGGAGGCGTTGAAGGACGATCGCGCCCGCATCCAGGTCGGCCGCATCTCGGGCTTTGGCTTGATGGAGATGAGCCGCCAGCGGCTACGCACCGGCGTACTGGAAGCATCGACCCGCCAATGCCCGCATTGCGAAGGCACCGGGCTGGTGCGGACCGCTTCGTCGGCGGGGCTTTCCGCGCTGCGTATGCTGGAAGAGGAAGCGGCGCGCGGTCGCGGCAGCATCGTCACGCTGCGCGCAAGCCAGGAAGCAGCCTTCTACGTCCTCAACAACAAGCGGCGTGAACTCGATGAGATCGAGCAGCGCTATGGCGTCACCATCGTCATCCTGCCCGATGGCGAAGTGGAAGGCGCGCGCATGTCGGTGGAGGCCAGCGGCCCCCGTCCCGAGCGCGTCGTGAGCTATGCGCCGCTCGCCGAAGAGGAAGATGACCTCGACGTGATTGAGGAGGAGGAAGAAGAATCCGAGGAGGAAGAAACTTCCTCCGAGCGTGAGGAACGCGGCGAGGAACGCGAAGGCGGCCGTCGCCGTCGTCGCCGTCGTCGTCGCCGGGGTGGTCCGCGTGACGAACAGGATAGCCAGGCCGCTGCCGATGGGAGCGAAGAAGCAGAAGGCGAAGCGGACGTGGATGCCGACGCTGGCGAAGACATTGCCGAAGCAGCCGCAGGCGAAGGAGCCGACGAAGGCGAAGCGGGCCGCAAGCGTGGCCGCCGTGGTCGCCGGGGCGGTCGTCGTCGGCGCGAGGCTGGCGAAGCGGAGGCTGGTGACGCTGCGAGCGAAACCGCCGAAGCGGTGGAACCAGCCGAAAATGCCCCCGAAGCGGAACCTGTGGTCGCGCCGGAAGCGGCAGCCGCTGTAGAGCCCGTCGCGGAGGAAGCGCCCAAGACACGCCGCCGTCCCCGCGCTCGCAAGGTGAAGGAAGCCGTAGCTGAACCGGCTGCGACGGAAAATGCCGAGCCGGTCGCGCAAGCGCCTGTCGAGGAGCCTGTCACCGAAGCGGCTCCGGCCAAGCCCAAGCGCACCCGCCGCAAGAAGCCTGCCGCGAGCGATGCCGAAACGGCTGATACCGTGATCGTGGCGGAAGCCCCTGCGGTGGAGACAGAAGCCGAAGCAAAGCCCAAGCCCAAGCGCACCCGCCGCAAGAAGGCGGATGCCGCCGTCGAGGAAATCGCTGCCGAGGTTGCGCCGGAAGCGGCTGCAGAAGTGATCGAACCGATTGCCGCGCAAGCAGCGCCCGAAACGGTGGAGGCTTCGGTCGAGGGCGCGGAAACCGCCGAAGGGGAAGAGGAAAACGGCTCGCCCCGGCGCGGTTGGTGGCAGCGCACCTTCGGCCAATAAGCTCTATTGCCTGGTTTGAACAACGCCGTCCCGTGCCCGGCCCACGCCGGAACGGGGCGGCGTTTCCATTTGCTCAAAGCGCGGCTTCATTGTGTATTCAGCGGCGCCATGGCAGAGTGACGCCGATGCCTGCCTCCCTTGCCCTCGCCCGGTCGCGCATCATGACGGGCCGATGCCTTCGCTTCCTCGCCATTCTTCTGGCATCCTTCGCGCTGCTCGCGCGGCCTGCGCTGGCGCAGCAGATCCTGCGCGACGCGGAAACCGAAGCCTTCATGGCCGACATGTCCGGTCCGCTGGTCAAGGCAGCGGGGATGGAACCCCGCAATGTGCAGGTCTTCGTCATCAATGATCCAGAGATCAACGCTTTCGTCGCGGGCGGGCAATATGTCTGGGTGCATAGCGGCCTCATCGCGCAGGCCGATAACGTGAACCAGTTGCAGGGCGTCGTCGCACACGAACTGGGCCATATCGAGGGTGGACATATCATCCGCTCGGCCGAAGGGATGAAGGAAGCGACCGGCATCACGCTGCTCAGTCTGGTATTGGGCGCGGCGGCCATCGCGGCGGGCGGCGCGGAAGCGGGCATGGGCATATTGGGCGCCGGGCAACAGGCGGCGATGGGCAAATTCCTCGCCTTTTCCCGCGCGCAGGAAAGCTCCGCCGACTTGGCGGGCGCGCGTTATCTGAGCAAGGCCGGGGTTTCGGGCAAGGGCAGCCTCGAATTCTTCAAGAAGCTGCAAAACCTGGAATATCGCCTCGCCATCCCGCAGGAGGACAGCTATGGACGCACGCACCCCTTGTCGGGCGAGCGCATCAATGTGCTGCGCGAGGTCTATACTGTCGATCCGGCCTGGGACAAGCCGGTCGATCCCCAGTTGGAAGCGCGGTTCGAACGGATCAAGGCAAAGCTGATCGGCTTCGTATCCGAACCCACCCAGACGCTCCGAAAATATCCCGAAAGCGACCAGACTATCCCCGCCCATTATGCACGGGCCTATGCCTGGCACAAAAGTGCCTATCCGCAAAAGGCGCTGGCGGAAGCGGATGCGCTGCTCGCCGCCATGCCGCACGATCCCTATTTTCTGGAACTCAAAGGCCAGATCCTGCTCGAAAGCGGCAAGCCCGCCGATGCCATCGCGCCCCTGCGCGAGGCAGTGAAGCTGACCAACCAGCCCCTCATCTCCACGCTGCTGGGCCATGCATTGATCGCGACGGAAGATGACGCCAATTTCGCCGAGGCCGAGCAGGTGCTACGCAATGCCGTGGCGCGCGACCGCGAAAACCCCTTCGCCTGGTATCAGTTGGGCGTCGTCTATGAGCGACGCGGGGATACCGCGCGCGCGGCGCTGGCGACGGCGGAACGCTATTCGATGATGGGGCAGGACGCGATGGCGATGCGAAGCGCCGACGCCGCCCTGCAGGGATTAAAGCCCGGCACTGTTGACTATCTGCGCGCACAGGATATCGCCATGGTATCGCGCGCCGCGGTGGAGCAACAACGGAAGAAAAAATGACGGACTCCAACCGGCCGGGTTTCCGCGCGGCCCTTTCCAACAGGACCATGCAGATGACTCTTGGCGCTTTCGCCTTTATTGCCGCCGCCGCAGGCACCGCGCTTGCCATGCAGGCAGGAAACAGCGTGAATGCAGGCGATAAGACCGCGATCGAGCAGATCGTGCATGACTATATTCTCGAACATCCCGAAATCATCCCGCAGGCGATCGAGAAATTGCAGTCGAAGCGGATGGAAAGCACCATCGAATCAAGCCGCAGCGCTCTCGAAACGCCCTATGCGGGCGCATGGGAAGGCGCGGCCAAGGGCGATGTCACGATCGTCGAATTTTTCGACTATGCCTGCGGCTATTGCCGGGCTTCCCTGCCCGATCTCGCCAAGCTGGTCAGCCAGGACCGGAATCTGAAGGTCGTCTATCGCGAACTGCCGATTCTCTCTGAGGAGAGCAGCGATGCGGCCAAGGTATCGCTGTTGGCGGCGGAACGCGGACAATATATGCCCTTTCACCGCGCGCTTTACGATGCAGGCCGGGTAACGCGAGATACAATTCTGGCCTCCGCCGCCAAGGTCGGGATCGGCAAGGCCGACGCCGAAGCCGCCATCGCGTCGAAAAAATATGATGCCGAAATCGCCTCCAACATCGCGCTCGCCCAGAAATTGCAGGCCAGCGGCACACCGACCTTCGTGATCGGCAATCAGGTGCTGAACGGCGCGGTGGGACATGAGGCGCTCAAGGAAGCGGTGAGCGCGGCGCGGGGGAAGTGAAGCGCGATACGGTTTTTCATCGCGAAACATCCGCCATTTCCTGACGCGCGCAAAGCGAAACCAGGCACCTTCCGCCATTGACTTCACCGGGCCTTTTGCCTATCGGCACCCCCCTGACATGCGGTCGCCAACCGGCGGCCCTTTTTTGTCACGCCCGATTCTCTATTTGTTTTTGAGGAATGAACGATGAAGCGCACCTTTCAGCCGAGCAATCTGGTTCGGAAGCGCCGTCACGGTTTCCGCGCCCGCATGGCGACTCCCGGCGGCCGCAACGTGATCCGCGCGCGCCGTTCGCGCGGCCGCAAGAGCCTGAGCGCCTGAGCCAAGCGACGCGCGAATCTGTGCCGGACCGAGGGCCTGCCGTAATAGGCAGGCGCGCGGATTTTCTGGCAGCGAATCGCGGCAAGCGCGCGCCCATGCCAGGCTTCGTCCTGTTGGTGCGCGAACGCGGTGATGGCAATCCGGCGATGCGCTATGGCATCACGGTCACCAAGAAGATTGGCGGCGCTGTCGTCCGGAACCGGATGAAGCGCCGTTTTCGCGTTCTCGCGCGGGAACTCCTGCCCGTTCATGGCGTGTCGGGGGCCGACCATGTGCTGATCGGCCGCGCGGACGGCGTGGAGCGCGATTTCATGAAACTGCGGCAGGAACTGGAAAAGGCCCTGCAGAAAATCCGTCGCGCGGATTCGCAGGCAGGCGCGCCACCTTCCCGACATCGGCGCGACAGCAAGAGCAAGCCCTCTGCTCCCGAACAGCGCAAGGCAGGCCGGTGATCTCCCGCATCCTCATCCTGATCGCGCGCGGCTGGCAGCTTGGCCCTTCGCGGGTTTTGCCACCTTCCTGCCGCTATGCGCCTTCCTGTTCGGAATATGCGATTCAAGCTATCGGCAAATATGGCCCGATCAAGGGTAGCTGGCTGGCGGCGAAGCGGCTAATGCGGTGCCACCCGTGGGGTGGATCGGGCTATGACCCGGTTCCCTGACTCATCAGAATAACGATTACGGCGGAGCCGAGATAAGTGGACGACAAGAAGAACATTGTGCTGGCGGTTATCCTGACCGCGCTGATCCTGTTCGGCTGGCCCTATATCGCCAATCATTTCTTCCCGGCGGCCAACCCGCCCGCAACCAAAGTGGAAAGCGGCAAGCAAGTCCCCGCACCGCAACCGGGCGCCGATCCAGCGGCGGATTCGCCGAGCGCGATCCGCGACCGCGCGCTGGTGCTGAAGGAAGGCCCGCGCATTGCAATCCGAACCCCCAAGCTGACCGGCTCCATCAACCTCAAGGGCGCGCGCATCGACGATATCGTGCTGCCGACCTACAGCGAGACGATCTCCAGGGATTCACCCGCCATCCGACTGTTTTCGCCCAGCGGCACGCAGGACGCCTTCTTCGCGGGCTTCGGCTGGCAGGGCGAAGGCGTCAAGACGCCGGATAACAACACGCTCTGGACGGCGGACGATACGGAATTGACGCCGACCAGCCCGGTCACCCTGCGCTGGAACAATGGTGCGGGCCAGACATTCGAAATCCGCTATTCGGTCGATCAGAATTACATGATTACCGCGCAGCAGAAAGTATCGAACAGCGGCGCGGGCGCCATTGGCGTCAAAAGCTATGGCTATGTCAGCCGAACCGGTATTCCTCATGATCCCGACACCTGGACCATCCATATCGGCCCGATGGGCGTGTTCAACGGCGCGGCCAATTATGACGTGAACTACAAGGATCTGGACAAGGGTCCGTCGACCCAGAGCTTCCAGTCGACCGGCGGCTGGCTGGGCTTTACCGACAAATATTGGCTCTCCGCGCTCGTTCCCGACCAGAAGGAAGCCTTTGCAGGCCAGTTCCGCAAAGGCGCGGGCACGCAATATCAGGCCGACTACAGCTTGCCCCCTGTGATGCTCGCCCCGGGCAAGGCGATCACCCAGACCGCACGCCTGTTCGTGGGCGCCAAGGAAGTGAAGACGCTGGAAGCCTATCAGGACGCGGGGATTCCGCTGTTCGACCGGGCGATCGACTGGGGCTGGTTCTACTGGTTCGAAAAGCCGATCTTCGCCCTGCTCCACTGGCTGTTCCAGCATATCGGCAATTTCGGCGTGGCGATCATCTGCCTGACCTTCGTGGTCCGGGCGCTGATGTTCCCCGTCGCCCAGCGCCAGTTCGCCAGCATGGCCGCGATGCGCGCCGTGCAGCCCAAGATGAAGGCGTTGCAGGAACGCTACAAGGACGACAAGCCCAAGCTCCAGCAGGAGATGATGGAGCTTTACAAGCGCGAGAAGGTCAATCCGCTGGCCGGCTGTCTGCCGATCTTCATCCAGATTCCGATCTTCTTCGCGCTCTACAAGGTGTTGCAGCTCACCATCGAAATGCGGCACCAGCCCTTCGTCCTGTGGATCAAGGATCTGTCCGCGCCCGACCCGCTGCATATCCTCAATCTGTTCGGCCTGCTGCCCTTCACGCCTCCGGCTTTCCTGGGAATCGGCGTTCTGGCGTTGCTGCTGGGCATCAGCATGTTCTTCCAGTTCAAGCTGAACCCGGCGCAGATGGACCCGATGCAGCAGCAGATATTCGCGATCATGCCATGGGTGATGATGTTCATCATGGCGCCTTTCGCGGCGGGTCTGCTGGTCTACTGGATCACCAACAACTGCCTGTCGATGGCGCAGCAATGGTGGCTCTACAAACGTCACCCACAGCTGAGCACGGCGGAAGCGAAATAGGCCGCCCTTGTGAACCAACCCGTGACCGAACAGGAACAAAGCGAACTGATCGAGGAAGCCCGCAAGGTCTTTGCCGGGCCGATCGCCTTCCTCAAATCCGCGCCGGACCTTAAATTCCTGCCCGACATGGCGGTGAACGAGGTGGCTTTCGCGGGTCGGTCCAATGTCGGCAAGTCGTCGCTGCTTAATGCGCTGACCGGGCGCAACAGCCTCGCCCGGACGTCCAATACGCCGGGGCGGACGCAGGAACTCAATTTCTTCGACGTGGGAGAGCCGCTGCGCTTCCGGCTCGTCGATATGCCAGGCTATGGCTATGCGCGCGCGCCCAAGGACATGGTGCGAAAGTGGCGGTTCCTGGTGAACGACTACCTGCGCGGGCGGGCGAAGCTGAAGCGCACGCTGGTGCTGATCGACAGCCGCCATGGCGTCAAGGAGGTAGATACCGACATATTGGACATGCTGGACGCGGCCGCGGTCAGCTATCGCATCGTTCTCACCAAGGCGGACAAGGTGAAGGCCAGCCATCTGGCCGAGGTGATGGAAAAGACCGCGCAGGCCATCCGCAGGCGCCCCGCCGCCCATCCCGAAATCATCGCCACGTCGAGCGAAAAGGGCATGGGACTGCCCGAACTGCGCGCGGCGGTGCTGGAAAGCGTCACCCAGGGATAAGGAGCCGGTCGCATGAGCGATGATGATTATATCTATGACGAAGCTAGCGGTGAATGGATCAGCGCGACAGACGCGGCGGCGCAACAGGGTGCAAGCGATGTCGTGGAAGTGCGCGATGCGGTCGGCAATCTACTGGCCGATGGGGATCAGGTGACGCTCATCAAGGATCTGACGGTCAAGGGCGCGGGCCAGACGCTGAAACGCGGCACGCTCATCAAGTCAATCCGGCTGACCGGTGACTCCCAGGAAATCGATTGCCGCTATGAAGGCATAAAGGGACTGGTGCTGCGCGCGGAGTTCGTCCGCAAGCGTTAGGCATAGGTCAAAACAGGCTGAGCTGCGCTCCGCCCCTGAGCGGCCAACGCCCCAGTTCCTCATGATGCGTGCGGCCGACATGGCTGCAAATCAGCACGAAATCCTCCACGCGCCAGCCAAAGCCTTCGATGCGGCGCTGTCCCGCCGCCCCGTCGCGATAGAAGAGCGTTTGGTGCGGACTGAAGCTCCATTCGCCACGCAGAGCCACGCCGGCATCGCGCGTGGCGCGCATGAGGTCGCGTTGCAGGGCCTTCAAGGGCTGTACGGCGCAGGACGGGCGCAGCGCCACCGACCGGTTGGCGAAGCTCAGATGATCGAGCCGCAAGTCGAACGGGTCCGCCATGACGGTCGCGCCCACCTGCAACAAGCGGCCAGACACCCAATCAGGATAGGCCTCATAATCCTCCGTGATGACAAGCGTCATATGTTGATGCTCGACATGAATGCGGGAAGCCTCCCCCGCCAGACCTTCCGCGAAACGATCGACCTGACGTGCAAGCATGAGCGGCGGCTTGAGTGCAAAGAACAGCCGATAAAGCGAGGCTCTGCCAACTTGACGCTGCACCGTTGTCACTCCGACTCACATCGTAAATGTTTATGATATGTTCTTTGCATTTCCGTGGCGAGAGCGGTTTGGTCACGTATCGAAAACAAATGAGATTCAGGCCTTACGCGGCTTTCCGAAAGCTACACGCAATTCGTCCTTGGCCTGCTCCAATATCCGGCGCTGGTGCGCGTCCAGCTCCTCCCCCGCGCGGTTAATGTAGAAAGTCAGCATGGACATGGCCGAACGGAACGGTCCGCTCTTGCGGTGGCGGCTGGCCTCCGCCGAGCGTTTGAGGGAGGCTGCGATCTCATGAGGATCATGCAAGGTGAAAACATCAGGCTCCAGATCGAGCGCATCGCTCTCTTCAGTCACTTTCTGCGACCATTTGCGGGTTTTCGCCATCTGTCCATCCTCCGGTCTGCATGGTGGTTGAAGATCAGATGATAACGGCGCTTACGGCAAAAGGTTCGCCCGCCAGGGGCAGGAGGCGATTGTCTTTCGGTCGCGCGCCCTTACTGTACGGCCAACCCAAGTAATAAACGAGCAAGAGAGAGCGATGGCGCGGCACATTCCATGGATCCTGATCGCGATTGTGGGGGCCGTGGCGCTGGCCGTGGTCGCAGTATCGCGGGGCGAGGCGGTGAACGCGCTGTGGATCGTGGTGGCGGCGGTCAGCAGTTTCCTCGTCGCCTATCGCTATTATGCGCTCTACATCGCGCGGCATGTGATGCGGCTCGATCCGGCGCAGCCGACGCCGGCAATCCGCCGGGCCGACGGCATGGATTATGTCGCGACCGACCGCACCGTGCTCTTCGGACATCATTTCGCGGCCATCGCGGGCGCGGGGCCGTTGGTGGGACCGGTGCTGGCGGCGCAGATGGGCTATTTGCCCGGAACGCTGTGGATCATCGCGGGCGTCGTGCTGGCAGGTGCGGTACAGGACTTCATGGTCCTCTTCATCTCCATGCGTCGCGACGGCAGGTCGCTGGGCGAACTCATCCGCATGGAAATGGGGCAGGTCGCGGGGACCATCGCCCTGTTCGGCGCGTTCATGATCATGGTCATCATTCTGGCCGTGCTGGCGCTGATTGTGGTCAAGGCGCTGGCGGAAAGCCCCTGGGGCATGTTCACGGTCGCGGCGACGGTGCCGCTCGCGATCTTCATGGGCGTCTATACCCGCTGGATCAGGCCGGGACGCATCGGCGAAGTGTCGGTGTTGGGGCTGGTCGGGCTGCTGACGGCCATTGTCTATGGCCAGAGCATTGCCCAGTCGCCTTTCTGGGGTCCGGCCTTCACCTTCACACCGGTGCAATTGTGCTGGATATTGATCGGCTATGGCGCGGTGGCGTCCGTGCTGCCGGTCTGGCTATTGCTGGCGCCGCGCGACTATCTGTCGACCTTCCTCAAGATCGGAGCGATCGCCGCGCTGGCCATCGGCATCGTCATCATGGCGCCGCCGCTCAAAATGCATGCGGTCACGCAGTTCGTGGACGGCGGGGGACCGGTCTGGTCGGGCGGGCTGTTTCCTTTCCTGTTCATCACCATCGCCTGCGGAGCGGTGTCGGGCTTTCATGCGCTGATCGCCAGCGGCACGACGCCAAAGCTGATCGCCAGCGAAGGCGACGCGCGGATCATCGGCTATGGCGCGATGCTGATGGAGGCGTTTGTCGCGATCATGGCGCTGGTGGGTGCGTCGATCCTCGATCCGGGCATCTATTTCACGATGAACAGCCCCGCCGCCGTCATCGGCACGGATGCTGCGAGCGCGGCGGCGGCCGTAACGAGCATGGGCTTCCCGATCTCATCGGACCTTATTCTCCAGACCGCGAAGGATGTGGGCGAACATAGCATCATATCCCGCGCGGGCGGCGCACCGACGCTGGCGGTGGCGATGGCGGAAATCTTTTCCCATGTCGTCGGCGGTCCCGCGATGAAGGCCTTCTGGTATCATTTCGCGATCCTGTTCGAAGCGCTGTTCATCCTGACCGCCGTGGATGCGGGGACGCGCGCGGGACGCTTCATGCTGCAGGATCTGATCGCGCTGGCGGTGCCAGGTTTCAAGGATACGACCAGTCCCATCCCCGGTTTCGTCGCTACCGGGCTGTGCGTCGCCGCGTGGGGCTTTTTCCTGCATCAGGGCGTCACCGATCCGCTGGGCGGGGTGAATACGCTCTGGCCGGTGTTCGGCATTTCCAACCAGATGCTGGCGGCCATCGCGCTGATGCTGGCGACGGCGGTGCTGTTCCGCATGAAGCGGGACCGCTATGCTTGGGTGACGATGGCGCCGACGGCGTGGCTGCTGATCTGCACCGTGAGCGCGGGGTGGCTGAAACTGTTTTCTGCTGACGCCAAGGTCGGCTTCCTCGCTCATGCCGCGAAATTTTCCGAAGCCGCCGGGCGGGGCGAAGTGCTGGCGCCCGCCACATCGATGGCGGAAATGGAGAAGATCGTCTTCAACGACCGGATCGACGCCGCACTGTGCGCGATCTTCCTGGCGGTGGTGCTCTCCCTCCTGTTCTTCACCATCCGCACCTGCCTCGCCGCGCGGCGGACGGATCGCCCCACGGCGCAGGAAATCCCGGCGGCAATGGCGGCGGCGGAATGAGCGCCTTCCTCACCCGCCTGCGGCAGATCGCGCGCGCCATGGTCGGCGCACCGGATTACGACGCCTATCTGCGCCATATGCGCGAACATCATCCCGGCACATCGCCGCTGAGCGAGACGCAATTGTTCCGCGAACGGCAGGAGGCGCGCTATGGCGGTAAAAATGGCGGGAAATGCTGTTAGCATTTTTCAGACGATCAATGGCGCTGAACCATGGGCCAGCGCAGCTAAAAGCCGCAATCAAAAAGCGGTTCAGCGGTTGGCGTTAAATCCAGCGATCATGCCCGCCGCGATGGAAAGAGCGATCTCCGCCGCGCCGACCGCGCCGATGTCCATACCGGCGGGACCATCTATTCGCGCCAGATCCTCTTCCGCAAAGCCCATGGCGGAAAGGCGCTTCAGCCGGGCGGCGTGGCTTTTGCGCGACCCCAGCGCCGCGATATAGCCAGTCGGCGCGCGCAGAGCGGCGGTCAGGGCGGGATCGTCGATCTTGATGTCATGGCTGAGCGTCACCACAGCGGTGGATTGACCCGGATGATGAGCCGCGACGGCATCGTCAGGCCAGCGATCGTCGAGCGCAACGCCTGGAAAACGCTCCTCCATCAGGAAACGGCCACGCGGGTCGATAACGATCGGCGTCACCCCGATGGCCTGCGCCAACGCGCTCAGGGACTGGGCGATCTGCACCGCCCCGACGATCAACAAGCGCCGGGGCGGATCGTAGCGGTTGATGAACTGCCCTTCGACTGTCCCTTCCACCGTGAGCCCGCTTTGCAAATCGGTCGATAGGATGAGCGGCCGGCCCAGCGCACTGGCGGCCGCGATCCGGTCGAACAGGCCGGGCGGGAAACCCTCCACCGAGACAGGCTGCACCAGCACGCCGATTTCTCCACCGCAGGGCAGGCCAGCCGACCAGGCGTCGCCGTCCGTCACGCCATAGCTTTGCAAATGCCCCGGACGCCCGGCCAGTACCTCCGCCGCGCGCTGGAGCACATCGGCCTCCACGCAGCCGCCCGAAACGCTGCCTTCAAAGCGGCCGTCCCCATGCACGATCATATGGCTGCCGCGCGGGCGCGGCGCCGAGCCCCAGGTCGACACCACCGTCGCCAGCGCCAGCGGTGCCCCCCCCCATTCCATCGCCTTGCGGATCACCGCTTCATTATCGATCATCGTTCGAAATTACCTCTGATGGCATCAGATAGGGAAGATCGGGCGATCAGACCAGCCTGCGCCCGGTCCACACCACACGGCCCACTATATCGACCAGCGCCGGATCGATATCGATCCAGTCGGGATAATGTACATTGTCGCTGAGCACGCTGATCGCGCCCCGGCGCGGCCCCAGCGCCACCCGCTTCACCATCAGCACGCCGTCGAGCCGCAGCACATAGACACCGTCGCGCAGCCTCTCAACGCCGTCATCATGATCGACCATGATCTCATCCCCATCGCTGAGCGTGGGCGCCATCGATTCGCCATCGACGCGAATAATGGAAACGCGCTGCGGCCGGACGCCGATATGGCGTAGCCAGTTGGCGTCGAACGCCATGACGCCTGCCGCCCTTTCATCCTCGTCCAACGTCCCTGCACCCGCTGAGGCCCCCAGCGCCAGACGCGGCACGGTGACAATGGCCGGGATGGAACGGGAACGCGCCGATGGCCCGGGAGAAGGCGAGACCCGACCACCCAGCATCTCCTCCGAAATGCCGAAATAACGCGCCAGAATATGGCGGTCCTCCTCATCCAGCTTGCGCGGCGTTCCGCGCTTTATGAACTGCTGGATATAGGCCGGGTTGCGTTTGAGCAGGCGCGACAGGTCGGCATAATTCTCTCCCCGCTCGGCAATCAGCCGATCCAGCACAATCCTGGGATCTTCTCCATTACCGATCATGTTGCATCCATAATGAAAGGAATTTTCCTAGACAAGTAGGAAATCGTTTTAGAGATAGGAATAACCCTATCGACTTGCAGTGGGCGAGTCGGCCCCGAGAGGAGAATGAAAACCGATGATTCTGCGCGCGATCGAAAAATTCCTGCGTGAACATGACATTGCGCCAACCCGTTTCGGGCGTGAATGCGCGCGCGATCCTCGGTTGGTCTTCGACCTGCGGAGGGGCCGCGAACCGGGCCAGCGGGTGACGCAAAGAATAGAACATTTCATGAACACATATCGCAGGAGTGTCGGCCTGTGACAAGTGTGGATCATGGCTTCACAAGCCGGAACTTGGTCCGAAATCAAGCAATAGGAAATCGCTCAGGCGATCCTCTACCGCGCCTGTTGACGCAATTGTTGGAACGGGCGGGAACGGGCTCGACCGTCCTGCACGCGACCAGCCGCCCCTGGGCAAGCGCCCTGTTTCAGGGACGACGGCATATCATCGTTCTTGCGCTGGAAGGGGTGGATGCTTCCACCCGAGCCGACCGCTTCGCAGATGGCATCGAAGAAGCGCAATGGAATCTCAATCGGCATTTCGTCGCGGACATCACCATAGACGATCAACGGCCAACGGATAACGGCGTCCAGATAGAACTAGCCGCCCTAACGATCGAGGATTGGTAAAAGGGAGTGGCGGGTCGCTCGATGCGGTGAACGATCGGATTGGATCGGTCACCGCATCAAGGATCTTTCGCTTTCCGCAAGCGGTCGGCTCGAGTCGATTGCAGAATGTTCAGCGCGCCCGCCCGGCCATCATCCGCAATGTGCCAAGCGCGTCGCGCAGCGCCGCGTCGACATCTTCCACCACGGCATCGCGCACAGGCACGGCGGCAGCGACGGGCATGTCTGCGATGACCTGATGCGATCCGGCGCTCGCCTGCCTGACGCGCGCGCGTCCCGCCAGTCCACGCTCCAGCCGCGCCGTCAGTTCCGCGATCGAAAGCCGCTCTGCGGAAGAAACCACGCTGGCCTCCGCCGGATAGAAAGTCGCTGGTTCATCCCCCGCATCGGAGATGATGGGATCGACCTCTCTACAAATGGCGGCTTCAACCGCTTCTTCGGCGAAGTCCGGTTCCTCTTTCAGGACTACGCCGGAAAGAGGCAAGCCAACACTCGACTGGAGCAATTCCTCGTCCGACAGGGGTTCCGGCGCGTTTGGCAATGTCAGGCCGACCGGCGAAGCCGCTTCCTCGGCGAATGCTTCGGCTTCACCTTCCGTTTCGGAGTACCGCGCAAGTCCGGTCCGCCCGAAAATGTCGAGACCATCAAAGTCGCGGCTGGCAAAGATCGGCGCGCGGGCGGGCGCATCCGGATGCGCGTCCGCGCGGCGCAGCGCCGGCTGGCCGAATCGATCCGAAGGATGCTCCCGCCTCCGCGCGAAAGCTGTCAGCCTGGACAATGCAAAACCCATTTTACCTGCTCCCCGGACGCCATCGTGGCGCCCTCCATGTTCCAAAGCCAAAAGCCGCCCTTCGCGGCGCATAGCTCCCATGATTCCCATCGCCATCAACGCCGCGAACAGCGTCAGCGCCAGCCGCGCCTTCATGCCCAGAGGCGGCGCGGCGGCAGGCAGAATTTCCGAAACGCCGGTAGACGCGATCAGCGTTTCCACCAGCCCAACCGGCATCGACAGCATGGCAAGCGCCGCGCCGGCACCGGCCAGCAACACCATCGCCACGGCTTTATTCCGATTCCTGCGCCGTCCCATTTTCAGCACCTTCCGTTCATGCCGCCGCCCGCGCATCGGATGCGGCGGATGCCAGCAGGCCCCGATAGACAGGTTCATAGCGCAGGATGTTTGACGCCCAGTTGCGTTCGCCCTCCACAAAGGCACGCGCGGTCGCACGCCGTTCATCCCAGAACTGCCGGTCGGCAAACATGCCGGCCAGCGCGGTGGCGATAGCTGCCGGATCGTCGGGCGCGAACAGGGTGCCGGTGACGCCATCCTCGATCAATTCGCGATGACCGCCGACGCTGGACGCGGCGACAAGCCTGCCCTGTGCCATGGCTTCCAGCGGCTTGAGGGGGGTCACCAGATCGGTAAGCCGCATCGCCTTTCGCGGATAGGCAAGAACATCGATCTGTGCATAGTAATCCTCGACCTGTGCATGCGGCACACGGCCCACGAACAGGATGTGATCGGCAAAGGGCGATGCCATTGCCCGGTCCCGCAGCGCCTGTTCGCAAGGCCCTCCCCCTACAAGCAGCAGTTTCGCCCTGGGCCGCGCCCGCACGAGACGGGGCATGGCGGCGATCAGGTCGTCCAGCCCTTCATAATCATAGAAGCTGCCGATGAAGCCAACGACATCCGCGCCCTCCAGACCCAGCTTCCCGGTCAGGGCGGGATCGCGGGCAACGGGCGCGCCAAACTGGTCCATGTCGACGCCATTGGGCGAAACGATGATCTTTCGTGCATCGATCCCGCGCGCGATCAGGTCCGACCGCAGCCCTTCGCAGATCACGGCGACCGCGTCGGCGTTTCGCACTGCATGGGTTTCGAGTTGGCGGGTCAGCCAATAGCGGGGGCTGCCTTCGGTGCCGGTGCCATTGCCGACCGCGGCATCCTCCCAGAAGGCGCGAATCTCGTAAACGAAAGGGATGCCGTGCCGCCGTGCGATTCGCTGGGCCGCGATGGCGTTGAGCACGGGCGAATGGGCGTGAATGATGTCCGGGCGCCATTGCCTGACCAACGCATCGATCGCATCGGCATGGGCGGCAATGTCCCGCCATTCGCGCAGCAGGGCATTACCGGTCGCGGCCTCACCGGGCGTCCGGTGAAAATGCAGCCCATCCACGATTTCCTGTAATGGCCCCGGCGCGCCATGGCGGTGGCCGGTGATTCCCCGCACGTCCCAGCCCTTGCCCATCTGCGCCCGCAAAATGGCGCGGGTGCGGAACGTATAACCGCTTTGCAACGGCAAGCTGTGGTCGAGCACATGAAGAATACGCGTCGTCATGGCCATTTCTCTGCCAGAAATTGTTTAACGGCCCGTCAACTCTGCCGCGCTAGGACAATCCCGTGCGTAGCGGAGCCTTCAACCCACGATGATCGACACCCTATCCCTGCTGATCAGCCATGGCGTGATCCTGCTCTCCGCCTTCCGGCTGCTGTCGCGCCCGGATCTGGACCGCGATCCCGAAGCAAAGGGGCCGTCCGGCGATGCGTGACCTGTTCTTCATTGCTTTTCTGGGACTTTTTTTCCTGCTGGGCTTCCGGCGGCCGTTCCTGCTGATCGCGGTCTATGCCTATATCGACATCGTTTCGCCCCAGCGTCTTTGCTATTTCCTGCTCAACAGCATCCCGATTTCAGCCATCGCCTTTCTATTGGCGACCGGCGCGTGGCTGCTGGTGGACGACAAGAAGGATTGCCGATTCTCTTTCCGGCAGGTGCTGTTGCTGATCCTGCTTGGCTGGTGCGCCTATACGACCGCGACGGCGGATTTCCCCATTGAAGCGTCCCAAAAATGGTCCTGGGTGTGGAAGGCGCTGATCTTCGCGGTTTTCCTGCCGGTGACGCTACGCACGAAGCTGCGAATCGAGGCGCTGGCTCTGTTCATGGTGCTCTGCGCCAGCACGATCATCATAAACGGGGGCATGAAAACCGCGCTGTCGGGCGGCGGCTATGGCGTGCTCAACCTGATGGTCGACAATAATAGCGGCCTGTATGAAGGCAGCACGATCTCCACGGTGGCGATCGCGATCATCCCGCTGATCTGGTGGCTGGCGCACCACGGCACGATCTTTCCGCCCGATCGGCGCGTCAAGCTGTTCGCGCTCGCCCTCACCCTGGCTTGCCTTTTGATTCCCATTGGCACCGAAACGCGCACGGGCCTGCTCTGCATCCTGTTGCTGGGCGGAATGGCGCTGATGCGCTCCAGGAAAAAGATGGTCTATGGCCCGCTGCTGATGCTCGCGGGGCTGATGGCCATCCCCTTCCTGCCTGCCAGCTTTACCGAACGCATGTCGACGATCGAAAATCACCAAAGCGACGAAAGCGCATCGACTCGCGTTGCCGTATGGATGTGGACCATCGACTATGTGAAGGATCATCCAGGCGGCGGCGGCTTCGACAATTATCTGGCGAACAGCTTCACCTATCTGTCGAGCGGCATTGTGTCCGACAGCGGCGGAAAGCGAGTCGAAACGCGTATCGTGACCGACCGGGGCCGCGCCTATCACAGCGCCTATTTCGAAATGCTGGGCGAACAGGGCTATTTCGGATTCGCGCTCTGGGCGTTGATCCATATCGTCACCCTGGTCCGCACGGAAACGATCCGCCGCCGCTATTTGCGCGATACAGAAGCTGGAAACGGCTGGATCGCGCCACTGGCGTTAGCGCTGCAACAGGGACATCTCGTCTACCTGTTGGGCGCATTGTTCATCGGCATCGCCTACCAACCCTTCATTTTCATGCTGCTGTCGCTGCAAATCGGTCTGGACACCTATCTTTCCCGCCTCCGCAAGAATCAGGCGCGGCAACCAATGCTGGCGGGAGTGGTGGCATGAAGGGCGAGTTGCGTAGCCTGACCACCGCACGCGGCCTCGCGGCCTGGCTGGTGGTCTTCTATCATATCCGGATCGGCTTGCCCTGGCTGCCAGAACCGTTGATGGCCGTCGCGCGCAAGGGTTATCTTGCCGTCGACTTTTTTTTCCTGCTGTCGGGATTCGTCATCTATCTGTCGGCCCATCGCGGGCTGCTGCGTGAGGGCGCGGCGGCCGTTCCCGCATTCCTCGCCCGCCGCTTCGCCCGGATCTATCCGCTCTATGCCGTGATCCTGTCCGGCACTGTCGCCTTCGCCCTGCTCCTGACGCTGACCGGCCGCGACACAGCGGGCTTCCCCTGGGCTGAATTACCGCTGCATGTCGCGATGATGCAGAATTGGGGGCTGACTTCATCCCTCAGTTGGAATCACCCCGCCTGGTCGATCAGCGCGGAGTTCGCCGCCTATCTGCTTTTCCCGGCGCTGATGCTGTGGACACCTGTCAGCCGTGCGCGCCGACCCAATCTGCTGGCGGGCATGATCCTGCTGATCGCCATCCTCTTCCTCTGGCTGCGATGGGATGGACAGACGACATTGGGCATGGACATTCCGCGCCACGGCCTCATCCGCTGTCTGACCGAATTCGGCTGCGGCGCGCTGCTCTGCGCTTTCTGGTTGCGCGGGCGGGATTGCGACAGGCGGGCGCTGCTGCTTTCGCTGGGGGGCGTGGCGCTGTTCTGGGGCCTATGGCTGCTGACGGGCGTGGGCAGCGAGATCTGGGCGTTCCCGGCGGGCGCCGCCTGCCTGATCCTGATGCTTGCCCACGCATCCAACTTGCGGAAAAATCCGCTCCACTGGCGCCCACTCGTCTATCTGGGCGAGATCAGCTATGCGACCTATCTCGCCCATTTCATGGCGTGGATCGTCTTCAAGATCATGTTCGTGGAAGACGCCGCGGCCATATCGCCAGTTCTGTTAGCAGCCTTTCTGTCGCTCCTGTTCCTCCTCTCCATGCTGCTCCACCATGGCGTCGAGAAGCCCGGCCGGCGATGGTTGACACATCCCTTTCCGAACTGGCGGCGCATCATGGCGAGCGATCGGTAACCATCCGGGCAAGGCATCAGGCGGCGGCGGTTACGCCTTCGATCACGGCCTTTCTGAATGCGAAGACGAAGGCGGGGATGTCGGCGGGTTTGCGGCTGGTGATGAGGTTGCCGTCGATCGCGACTTCCTGATCCACCACCTTCGCCCCGGCGTTGGCGAGGTCGGTGCGGACCGAAGGCCAGGATGTCACTGTCCGGCCGGACACGATGTCCGCCTCCACCAGCAGCCAAGGTCCGTGGCAGATTGCAGCGACCGGTTTTCCCGAATGGACAAAAGCCCGCACCAGATCGACCGCCTTTCCGTTGGTACGCAGCCTATCGGGATTGGCGACGCCGCCGGGAAGGATAAGGCCGTCATAATCCTCGACCCGCACATCATCGAGCGTCAGATCGGGCGTGATGGTGGCGCCTTTTTCATCATGTTTCATGCCCTGAATGGGCTTCTTTTCGGGCGAGGCGAGCTTCACGGTAGCGCGCGCGCCGATGAGTTGGTCGCGCGGGTCGAACAATTCCGATTGCTCGAAACCGTCTGTCGCGATGATGAGGATACGTGTCTGATCGATGGCGGGCATGGGACGATCCTTTTTTGCCTGTGAGAATGAAGCGACAACAATGCTGGCGAGCATGTGTTGCGGAACGAAGCGATGAACGGCGGGTTTGCAGGGATGATAAGGAAGGCCGCCCCTTCTATGCCCGCACATGCCATTATCCATTCCGACGATAGCCAGCCGGGCATCACCCGCCGGGCATTGAAGCGAGGTTGGGCTTATTTCGGCGTTGACGGGACGCGCATCACCGACAGGGAGGAGATCGACCGGCTGAACGCCATCGCCATGCCGCCTGCCTATACGAACTGCTGGTTCTGCCCCTCCCCCTATGGCCATATCCAGGCGACGGGGCAGGATGCCCGGGGCCGCAAGCAATATCGCTATCACCCCGATTTCCGGGCCGAGCGGGAAGCGGAGAAATATGCCGGATGCCTCGCCTTCGGCCTTGCTCTGCCGCGCCTGCGCGCCCGGCTGGACACCGATTTGTCCTGCCGCGGGATGCGGAAGGAAAGGACCATCGCCGCCGTGGTGCGCCTGCTCGACCTTGCCAAGTTGCGCGTGGGGAATGAACATTACGCCACCACCAACAAGAGCTTCGGGGCGACCACCCTGCGCCGCCGCCATGTGGACATGGCGGGGCATTCGCTGATGCTGCGCTATCGCGCTAAGTCTGGGCTGCTACGCGAAATGACGGTGACAGACCGGCGGCTGTCGCGTTTCGTGCGGAAGCTGCATGACCTGCCGGGCCAACATCTGTTCCAATATCTGGACGAAGCGGGGGAAGCGCGGCCGATCACCTCCGGCGACGTCAACGCCTATATCGCCGAAACGATGGGCGATGCGTTCACCGCCAAGCATTTCCGCACTTGGGGCGCTTCCACCATCGCCTTCGCAGCGCTGTGCGAAGGGCCGGTCTCGCTCAAGCAGATGATCGCGCCAGTCGCCGAAGCACTGGGCAATACCCCTGCCATCAGCCGGAAAAGCTATATCCATCCCGCGCTTATCGACTTGTGCAGGAACGGCCAGGACAAATGGCGTGAAGGGCTTCGCTTGCCGCGCCGGACGCGCTATCTGTCGCGGCATGAGCGCGGGTTGATCGCGCTGCTGGAAATGCTGGCGGATAAGGAGCCGCTGCCTGCGGCGGCCTGACCTCCTTTACGGCATGAGCGAAGGACAAGCATGGCGGACCAGAAGGATGTGACGATAACCGGGTTGGACGGAAAGCCGCTGAACCTGCGTAACGACTGGGATTTGATGACGGGATGGGTTTCCGATCACGCCGTCCAGATCATGATCGCGGCGGGCGCGGCCATTGTCATCTATCTGCTGCTGACGGCGATGCGATCCTTCGGCACCCGGATAAAAGGCAAGCCCGGCGATCATCTGGGGGTATCCAATGTGCTGGGCCGGACCTTTGCCCGCACAACGCAGTTCTTCATGGTGATGGTCTCCGCCCGGCTGGTGGCCGGCTATGCCGATCCGCCGCCCGCATTTTACAAGACCGTGACCTTTCTTTTCACTATCGCCGCCGTATTCCAGGTGGCGATCTGGCTGCGCGAAGTCATCCTGGGCCTGATCGAGCGAAAAGCCACAGAGGACGGTCAGGCCGACACGCTCAGCAACGCGATGGCCCTGATCCGGGTGCTGGTGACGGTGGCCCTGTTCGCCATCGCAACGGTGGTCGTGCTCGACAATCTGGGCGTCAACGTCACTGGCCTGGTCGCGGGCCTCGGCATTGGCGGCATCGCCATCGGTCTGGCCGCGCAGGGCATTTTTTCCGACCTGTTCGCCGCGCTTTCCATCATCTTCGACAAGCCGTTCCGCCGGGGCGAGATCATCACCTATGACCAGACGACCGCAAGGGTGGAGCGCATCGGCCTTAAAAGCACGAGATTGCGAGCGGTGTCGGGCGAGCGAAAGGTCATTTCCAACGCGAACCTGCTGCAAAAGGAAATCACCAGCCTCCAAACCCTGACGCAGCGGCGGGTCCAGTTCCTGATCGGCCTCATTTACCAGACGCCGGAAGACAAGGCCGAAGCCGTTCCCGCCATGCTGAAGGACATCGTGGAGAAGGAAGGGCATATATTCGTCAATGCGGGGCTGGTCAGCTTTGGCGCGAGTTCCCTGGATTTCGAGCTGAATTTCGATGTGCCGGACCCGGACAGGCACGATTATTTCCAGTCGCGGCACAAGGTCGGCCTCGCCATCTGGAAGCGTTTCAATGCCGAGGGGATCGAGTTCGCCTATCCCACGCAGACCAGCTTCACCGCCGCGCCGGATGGAAGAGCGGTGATGCCCTATCCTGATGTTCAGCCGGTGATCCGTGTTGACGGCCACTCCTGATCCAGGATTCGGCCTGCCGTGAACGGGACTCGCCTCATCCCCAAGGCGTTGCGCGGCAGCGGCGGTCGCCCCTACTGCTCCCCGAAAGCATGACAAGCGGGAAGCCGGATATGAACTTCACGAAAATCCTGACCGGCGCAGCGGCGCTGGTCATCGCCGCCATCGCGCCCGCCGCCCATGCCGAAGGGCTGGGCGCGGAAGTGAATTACGGGCGCGCGGACGGTCATTGGGGTGCGGAAATCGGCGCGGGCTATGCCATGGGTTTTGGCGGTTTCAGCCTGACGCCGGGCGCTGGCGTCTATTTCCGCAATGGCGACGAGCGGCTCTATGGCCGGATCGAGGCGGCCTATACGCTGCCCGCTTCCGCCACCATCGGGATCGGCGCGCGTTTCAGCAGCGACAATATCCGTCCCTATGCAACATTTGCCATGCCGCTGATCCCCAAGCTGCGGGTGAAGGGCAATGTCGGTCCCAAATATTATGCGGTCGGTCTGACGCTGGGTTACTGACCAAGACCCCACAGCGTTCCGGGGCGCAGCAGGCCGTCCTGAACGCAAAGGCCACCATCCCGATCGCTTGCCAGCAGCAAGGCGCCGTCCAGATCAATCCAGTCCGCCCCCTGCGCCACCAGCGCGGCGGGCGCGATGCCCAGCGACGTTCCCAGCATACAGCCCACCATGATCCGGAAACCCCGCGCCCGGGCTTCCCCTGCAAGCGCCAGCGCCTCGGTCAATCCACCCGCCTTATCGAGCTTGATGTTGACCGCATCGAAATCGCCGAGCCGGTCGAGATCGGCCCTCGTATGACAACTCTCGTCGGCGCATAGCGGCAGGGACGCGCGGACGCCGGACAAGCGGCCTTCCTGTCCATGCAGCACTGGCTGCTCGACCATTTCGACACCCAGCTCAGCCAAGGCCTGCGCCTCGACCGCTATATCCAGCGCGTGCCAGCTTTCATTGGCGTCCACGATCAGGCGAGCAGTCGGCGCCCCCATCCGCACGGCGGCAATGCGAGCACGGTCGTCCTCGCCCGTCAGCTTGCATTTGAGCAGGGAGAACCCCCTTGCCACGGCGGCGCGGGCATCGGCCTCCATCCGCTCTGGATCATGCAGGCTGATCGTAAAGGCCGTGGGGAACGGCGCGGGTTCCGACAGTCCCGCCAGCTTCCACACAGGCGTCCCCGCCCGTTTCGCCTCCAGATCCCAAAGCGCGCAATCCAGCGCATTGCGGGCAGCACCCCGCGGCATGGTTTCCAGCAACGCGAGCCGGTCGAGTGGCCCGTCATAGGCGTTGATGGCGGCGGCGCAGCCTTCCGCGCTCTCGCCCTCATAATAAATCGCAGTCCCCTCCCCGCGCCCGACCAGCCCATCTCCCTCCACCACGCAGACTATGACATCCACCACCGTCTTTGCACCCCGGCTGATGATGAAGGCTCCCGCCACCGGCCAACGTTCGACGGTTGCGGAAAGGATGCGGGTCATGCGGTGTTCCTGCGATGCGAGATGAACGGACGCGCGAATGGTGTCCTTACCACGTTCATAATGGCCCCTCCGCTCTTGTCCAATCACGCTTGATCTGTCGGTTTCATCATGCCTGCAATCCCTGCCTCCGCAGAAATGACGGAAGCCCCAAAAATGAATGGGCGGGCAGCGCTTTTCCTTGCCGCCGATTCTTTCAAATCGCTGACAGCCCGGTTCAGCACCGCGACATCGCCTTGCCCGCATAAGGGTGGCACGAGGGGCGCTATGCCCCGTGCAAGGAAAGCAACGACGATGCTGAGGAAAGTCATGCTGGCGGGCCTGATGGCCGCGACGACGCTGGGCGGGATCGCACCCGCCTACGCCCAGAACTGGGGCGAACGGATGCGCGGCCGCATGGAGCAGCCATCCGGTCACGCGCAGGGCCAGGCCCGGCCCGGCGGCGATGCGGGGCGAAGCGCGGGACGCGTGCGCGCTGACAGGCCCGCGACACCGCGCGCGGAACGGCCCGCGCAGAACTGGCAGCAGCGCGCACGGCAGGATCGTCCGGCGCCCGATGTGAGGCCATCACCGCAACCACGCGCCGAATCGCGCTGGAACGGGAATGACCGCAATCGCGGTGAGGTTCGGCAGGGTGCGCGCCCCGGCTGGCAGGGGGGAACCGCGCGGAACGACCGGGACCGGCGCGACAATGATCGCGGCGCCGCTTCCAATGTGCCGCAGCGGCAGGAATGGCGCGACCGCCAGAACGATGGCCGCAGCGCCGCCGACGACCGCCGCTGGGATGATAATCGCCGCAACGGCAACGACCGGCGCTGGAACGACAACCGCCGCAACGGCCGGGACGACCGCAACTGGAATCGCGGTTCCGCCAACAACCGCTTCGATGATCGGACGCGTTGGAGCAACCAGCGGCGCTGGGACAATGGCTGGCGCAACGACAGGCGCTATGATTGGCACAACTATCGCGCCCGTTATGGCGATCGCTATCGGGCAGGCCGCTATTATGCGCCACGCGGATGGGACTATGGCTATCGGCGCTTTTCCATCGGGATTTTCCTGGGCGCCCCGCTCTATGCCAATAATTACTGGCTGGACGATCCCTGGTCCTACCGCCTGCCGCCCGCTTACGGCACGCTGCGCTGGGTCCGTTACTATGACGACGCGCTGCTGGTCGATGTCCGCGACGGCTATGTGGTCGACGTGATCCACAATTTCTTCTGGTAAGCGCCGGATGATGCGAACTTCCTGAACTGGCCTTCAGGAACCACTTGGCCCGAAGCCGCGCGCTTCGGGCCATTTTCATTTGCGCCGGGCGCGGCCCCGGTGGCAGGAGGGCGCGATGAGCGAGATTATCGACGATGGCGGCGTCGCATCCGCTGCCCGCGCCCACATCGGCGACACCATTCGGGCGCGGCTGGACCGCAATCCCATGGTGCACCGGATCGACACTCCGCATCTGGAAATCTATGGGCGGCAAGACTTCCTGAGCGCGCAGGAATGTGCGGGCTTGCGCGAACTGATCGATGCGGGCGCGCAGCCATCCACGCTTTTTTCGGGCAGCGCCAATGCCGAGTATCGCACCAGCCACAGCTGCCATCTCAGCCCATGGAGTCCGCTGGTCGAAACGATCACGCAGCGCATCTGCGCCCTCACCGGCATCGCGCCCGAAACAGGAGAGACGCTGCAGGGACAGCGCTATACGCCTGGGCAGGAATATAAGGTCCATTGCGACTTCTTCCCGGTCACTGCCAGCTATTGGCCGCGCATGCTCAAAAGCGGCGGGCAGCGGTGCTGGACAGCAATGATCTACCTGTCCGGGGTGGAGGAAGGCGGAGAAACGCATTTCCCGAAATGCGAATTTATGGTGCCACCAGTCGAAGGCATGGTCCTGGTCTGGAACAATATGGATCTCGACGGCGCGCCCAACGAATATAGCCTGCATGCGGCGCGGCCAGTCGTGCGCGGCACTAAATATGTCGTCACAAAATGGTTTCGCGAGCGCAAATGGGCGCCCTGAAATCTCTGCGGGCCGTTACATCCTGCGACATAAATAACTGATTCCTGACTATTTCATTACCGCTCGGTTCAGACGGCGGAGCGCATATGCGGGGCACCGGCAAAGGAACCGGCGACCAGCCCGCAGGGTTGATCCCCCCACCTTTCCGAATCGGACGATGGAGACAGATTATGCGTAAGTTGATCATATTGGGCCTGATCGCAGCGACCGCCGCACCGGGAATCGCTACGGCCCAGTCGGCCTCCGAATTGCGCCACGATCGGCGCGAAATCCGGCAGGACCAGCGCGACCTGCGTCAGGCCCAGCGCCATGGCGACCGTCATGACGTGCGCGATGCGCGCCGCGACGTGCGCGATTCCCGGCAGGAATATCGCGAGGACTGGCGCGACTATCGCCGGACGCACCGCGATGTTTATCGGGGCGGCAACTGGCGTGCGCCCTTCCGCTATTCGCGCTGGAACGTCGGCGCGCAGATGAGGCCGGCCTATTACAGCTCGCGCTATTATATCGCCGATCCCTATCGCTATCGGCTCCCCCGTCCGGGCGCCAATTTGCGCTGGGTGCGGCATTATAATGACGTGTTGCTGGTGAATGGCCGCACTGGTCGCGTTGTGCAGGTCCATCGCGGCTTTTTCTGGTAAGCGCGGCTCCGCAAAGGGCTGACGCAAGAACGGCTCCGGGTTCCCTTTCCCCGGAGCCGTTTGTTTTTTGCCCGACAACAAAGCCACCGCCCTTGGCCGCGCCGCCCATTTCCAGGCGAGCGCGGCCGATGGCGCGTAAACGCCATCAGTCCGAAAGGGGGTGGACCGAGCGCGAAACGATCCGCAGCGCGAAAAGTTCCCTCGCTCGCCTCAGGCGGAGAGCGCCTGGGCGATCAGTTTCCGGCTGTTGTCGATGCCATAAAGCGCGATGAAACTGCCCATGCGCGGTCCCTGATCCGCACCCAGCAGCGTCTGATAGAGCGCCTTGAACCAGTTGCGTAGCTCCGCGAAGCCGAACGCCTCATCCTTGCCGATGGCATAGACGATATTCTGTATGTCCTCCGCCGAGGCGTCAGCAGGGAGCGCGGCCAATTCCTCATCCAGTTTTCGCAGTGCCGCCGCTTCATGGGTTTCGGGCGCGCGCTTTTTGAGCGTGGGGGCCACGAAATCGCGATGGTAAGCGAGCGCATGGCCGATCAGGCGGTCGAGATCGGGATAGGTTTCCGGGCTGGCGTCCGCGACATAGTTGCGGAGATAGCTCCATACCTGATCGCGGGTCGCATCGCCCATCACCCCGACAAGGTTGAGCAGCAGACCGAACGTCACTGGCAGCGATCCTTGCGGAAGTTTACCGTCATGGACGTGGTGGACCGGATTGCCCAGTTGCTGTTCGACCGGCTGGCTGGGGTAATTGCCCCGGAACTGCCAATATTCATCCACCGCGCGAGGAATGACGCCCATGTGGAGCTGCTTCGCCTTCTTCGGTTCGCGATAGGCGTAGAAGGCAAGGCTTTCCTCCGGCCCATAGGTCAGCCATTGCTCGAGGCTGAGGCCGTTGCCCTTGGATTTGGAGATCTTCTCTCCCTTTTCGTCCAGGAACATTTCGTAATTGAAGCCTTCGGGCGGACGGCCGCCGAGCGCACGGCAGATCTTTGAGCTTTGCGTGACCGAATCGATCAGATCCTTGCCCGCCATCTCATAATCGACGCCCAGCGCAACCCAGCGCATTGCCCAGTCGACCTTCCACTGCAACTTCGCGCCGCCAGACAGGATCGACTGCTCGATGACTTCACCCTCATCCTCGAATCGGATGAGGCCCGCATCGGCATCCACCACCTCGACCGGCACCTGAAGGACGATGCCGCTTTTCGGACTGATGGGGAGGACAGGCGAATAGGTCGCTTGCCGTTCCTTGCGAAGCGTCGGCAGCATGATGTCCATGATCGCCTGATAGCGGCGCAGCACCAGCTTCAATGTTTCGTCGAACGCGCCTGACTGATAGCGTTCGGTCGCGGAGACGAACTCGTAGTCGAAGCCGAAGCGGTCGAGAAACTCGCGCAGCATTGCGTTGTTGTGATGCGCGAAGCTTTCATATTTGCCGAAAGGATCAGGCACCTGCGTCAGCGGCTTGCCCAGATGTTCCGCCAGCATCGCCTGGTTGGGCACATTGTCCGGCACCTTGCGCAGGCCGTCCATGTCGTCGCTGAACGCGATCAGGCGCGTGGGGATGTCCGACAGCGCATGATAGGCGTTGCGGACCATGGTTGTCCGCAGCACTTCGTTGAAGGTGCCGATATGCGGCAGGCCCGACGGACCATAGCCGGTTTCGAACAGGATATGGCCTTTTTCAGGCGCGCCCTGCTGATAGCGCTTGAGCAGCTTGCGGGCTTCCTCATAGGGCCAGGCCTTGGATGCGCTCGCGGCGGCGCGGAGAATATCGGAAACGGTCATGAGCCAAGCCAGTAGCGGCGAACAGGCCGAAAGAAAACGCCCTTTCGGGGTAAATCTGTATCAAGCATCCGAGCGGTTTTCAGACTTCATTAACCTCATAAGTTCATATGAGCATTAAGGAGGAGCCATGCAGATTCAGCGCGCCCGTGTCCGCATCGCAGTCGAAATTCCGATTGTCATCACCACTGTGCTTGACAGTCTGGAGGGAACGATCGTCGATCTGAGCGAAGGCGGCGCACAGGTAGTTGGGTGTTCCCTGCCCGCGAAAACGCAGTGCCAGCTCGATCTGGATGGCCATGTCGTGTTCGGCACGGTCCGTTGGTCCGAAGAGGACCGAATGGGAATCCGATTCCCCTATGAATTGACCGAAGGGCCATTGCTGGAGCGGCTACATATGGCGCGGGCCGCACGGCGAGCACCGATGGCGGCCTATCAACCCGCCTATGAACGTCTGCCCACGACGCCTTATGCCCCGCTGATACAAAGCGGCTTTGGACGGCGCATCCGCTAACGTCGGTCCGTGTCACGAACCAACTAGACGCTTGCCCGTTTACGCTGGATTAACCCTGTTGTCCTATGCCGGTGACAGGCTTCCGCGCCAAAAGCCCGCGCATTGAAGGACTGTCTGTGGCGTTCGACCTTTCCCTATCCAATCACGATAAGGAAGAGCCTCGTTCGCCCATTCTCCACGCTTGCCCGCCGTTGCTGGTCATGTCGGTGTTTTCTATCATCCCGGCAATCGGCGTGGGCACGGGCCTGTTTTCCATGGATATCGCTGCACTCGGCCCAATTTTCCTGGCGATTTCGGTGATAGTGGCATGTGGACTTCGCCTGAGCTGCCTAAAGATGCCGATGATAGGCCACTTAGTCTGGGCCAGCGGCACCTTTTATCTGATCGCCCTGATCGTGCCGCTGGCCTGTGCAGTATTGGCCCGGACAGCCCTGCCTTATGCGGATGAAGCATTGAGCCAAGCGGATCAGATGCTGGGCTTTGACTGGATGGCAATGATTCACTTGTATCAGGCGCATCCCATCGCGTCCGAATTCCTTGCAAGAGTGTATATGACGCTGAACTGGCAACCTCAACTTCTGCTTCTGCTGCTCTGCATTTTCCGATCCACGCCTATGGTTTATCGTTTCCTGACGGCATGGGCCCTCTGCCTGCTCATGACCGTCGCGCTCTTTCCCTTTTTTCCTGCCGTGGCCGCGTTCGATTTTTATCGAATCAATGTTGCGGACATGCCTGGCCCCATCATGGAATATGACTGGAAACTGCGGGAAATCATGGACGGATTAAGGAACGGAACGGACGCCGTTTTGGGTCTTGATCATCTGAAGGGCATCATAACCATGCCTAGCTTCCATGCGGCTTCAGCCGTATTGCTGACATGGGGTTACTGGTCGCTGACATGGATGCGCTGGCCTTTTCTTTTATTGAACGTCATCATGATCATCTCTGCGCTACCCATAGGCGGTCATTATCTGATCGACATTTTCGCGGGCATGGCGTTGGCTGCTTTGTCGATCCAGGGCGCCAATCACATCCATCGCCGGATCGACAATTTCGAGGGTGTTCGACTCATCGCAAGATCATCCCTGCAAGCAGCCTGAAACGCCGCGCGGACTCCCGATCACCGCTTTTCGGGTTTCCCTTTTGTTCCGGCTCGCCTAAGCCGGACGGGTGATCGACCCGTCCGCCCTGCCCGCACTCCATGCCAGCCATGGCGGCATCTGGCATCGGGAGGGGGATCACACCCAGGGCATCGCCAAGGGGCAGGCGATCAGCCGCGCGGCGGAGACCCCGACCCTGATCCTGAATGCGCCGCTCACCGGACAGAGGCTGGGCTATCCCGATCTGAATGGCCTCGACCTGCTGGAGTTGTGGGCATTCGTCTATCCCGCGCATTTCCTGGTGCCCACGCCCAAGGGGCTGGCCGAGGCGCTGGACCTGCCCGCCATCGCCAGCGAAGCGGATATTCCCGCGCTGTTGCAGATGGCGACGGCGCGGCTGCTCGACCGGATCGGATCGCCTACATGGAAGGAACGCGAGGGCGCGTGGACGGCGGCGCAGGCGCTGCACCGGCTGCGCTGGCCATGGGCGCCGCTGGTGGCGCGCCGGATCGCACAGCCGAAAGAAGCGGAACGCTGGCTCTTTTCCAAATTGCCCGAGTGGGAGGAAACACCGCCGCGCCCCGCGGCCCGCGTGATCGCGCTGGAGGAGGATCAGGTGCTCGGCCGGCTGGCGCACCTGACCGGCATGGATGCGGAGCCGCGCCCCGGCCAGCAGGCCTATGCGGCCGCTGCCATCTCCGCCTTCCGCCCGCGCGCGCATCGCGATCAGCCCAACATGCTGCTGGCTGAGGCCGGGACCGGGATCGGCAAAACGCTGGGCTACCTCGCGCCCGCCTCGCTCTGGGCGGCGCAGGCACAGGGGACGGTGTGGGTATCGACCTATACCAAGGCGTTGCAACGGCAACTGGACCGGGAAAGCCCGCGCCTCTTCCCCGATCCCGTGATGGCGGCCAAGCGGGTCGTGGTGCGGAAGGGGCGGGAGAATTATCTCTGCCTGCTGAACCTTGAGGATGCGCTGCAAGGCGGCTTTTCGGGGCGCGCGGCGATATTGGCGCAACTGGTGGCGCGCTGGGCGGCCTTCACCAAGGATGGCGACATGATCGGCGGCGATCTGCCCGGATGGCTGCCGATCTTGTTCCGGCGCAACGGCTCCACGGCGCTGACCGACCGGCGGGGCGAGTGCATCTATGCGGGCTGTCCACATTACCGGAAATGCTTCATCGAGCGGTCAGTGCGGGCTTCGGCGGAGGCGGACATCGTCATCGCCAATCATGCGCTGGTGATGATCAACGCCGCGCGCGGGCGGGAAACCGGGCAACAGCCGCAACGCATCGTCTTCGACGAAGGCCACCACCTGTTCGATGCGGCGGATTCGACTTTCTCGGTCGCGATGTCGGGGCAGGAGACCATCGAACTGCGCCGCTGGATCATGGGACCGGAAAGCGGTTCGCGCGGACGACGGCGGGGGCTGGCGGCGCGGCTTTCGGATCTTGCGAGCTATGACGAGGCGGGCGGCGAGGCGATCCGCATGGCGGCGGACGCGGCGCGCGCGCTCCCCGCCGACGAGTGGCTCAAGCGGATCGTCGCGGGCGAGCCTTTCGGGCCGGTCGAGGCGCTGCTCTCGGCGGTGCGCGGGACGGTCTACACCCGCGCGGGCGACAATGGCGAGACGGATGCCGGATACGGGCTGGAGACGGAACTGGCCGAACCCGACGGCGCGCTGGTAGAGGCCGCGCAGGAAGCGGCGCTGGCGCTGGATGCGCTGCTGCGGCCCCTCACCCGGCTCGCCAAGCGGCTGGAAGCGGTGATCGAGGATGCGCCCGACTGGCTGGACGGCTCGGCGCGGGCGCGGGTCGAAGGGGCCATCGCTTCGCTGGACTGGCGGTGCGATCTGGTTTCGGCCTGGCTGGCGCTGCTGGCGCGGATCGGGGGACCGGTGGACGCGGACTTCGTGGACTGGCTGGCGGTCGACCGGATCGAGGGACGCGAGTTCGACATCGGCATCCACCGCCACTGGCTCGATCCGACGCGGCCGCTGGCGGAGACGGTGCTGAAGCCCGCGCAGGGCGTGGTCGTCACGTCCGCGACGCTGAAGGGCGGCGGCGATTGGGACAATGCGGAGCGGCGCTGCGGCGCGGCCCATCTGCCGCGCGGGGCGGATCGGTTCGAAGCGTCCAGCCCCTTCGACTATGCGGCGCGGTCCGAGGTGCTGATCGTCACCGACATAAAGCGGGGCGACATTGCCGGGCTGTCGGGGGCTTATGCGCGCCTGATCGAGGCGGCGGGCGGGGGCACGCTGGGGCTGTTCACCGCGATCCGGCGGCTTCGGGCGGTCCATGCGCGGATTGCGGATCGACTGGCGCGGGCAGGGCTGCCGCTTTACGCGCAGCATGTCGATCCGATGGATACGGGCACGCTGGTCGATATCTTCCGCGACGATCCGCGCGCGTCGCTGCTGGGGACCGATGCCCTGCGCGACGGAGTGGACGTGCCGGGTCATTCGCTGCGGCTGGTGGTGATGGAGGGGGTGCCCTGGTCCAAGCCCACGGTGCTGCACGCCGCGCGCAAGCTGGCGGAGGGCGGGAGCGCCTATGACGACCGGCTGATCCGCGCGCGGCTGGCGCAGGCGTTCGGGCGGCTCATCCGGCGCGCGGGGGACAAGGGCAGCTTCGTCATCCTGTCCGCCGCTATGCCGAGCCGGTTGCTGTCCGCCTTTCCGCCCGGCACGCCGATCCGCCGTCTGACGCTGGACGAAGCGATCATCGCCGTCAGCGTCGGCGGGCAATATAGCGATGGCCTTGGCGGCGGCATGAGGCTAGGGGATCAGGGAATCATCCATGATCCGCCCGCCCCGGAGAGAGAATGAAGCGCCTGACCCTGCTGCGCCATGCCAAGTCCGACTGGGACGATCCGGTCGCCCGCGACTTTGACCGGCCGCTCAATCGCCGGGGAGAAAAGGCGGCGCTGTTGATGGGGCAATTCGCGCAGACGAAGAAGATGCGCTTCGACCGGCTCGTGGCGTCCCCCGCCGTGCGGGTCGTACAGACGCTGGAAACCTTCTTTGCGGGTTATGGCGAAGCGCTGGACGCGCATTGGGACCGGCGCATCTATCTGGCGTCGGCGGCGACCCTGCTGGACGTGGTGCGCGATCTGCCCGAGGAGACGGGGAGCGCGCTGATGGCAGGGCATAATCCGGGTTTTGAAGAACTGATCCTGGAACTGGTGCCGGACGATGGCGCCAGCCCGATACGAGAGGATGTGGAAGTGAAATTCCCCACCGCCAGCCTTGCCGTCATGGACCTGGCCATCGACCGCTGGGCCGATGCGGCAGAAAATAGCGCGACGCTGGTGAGCTTCATCCGGCCCCGCGATCTGGACCCCGCCTTGGGACCGGGCACGCGCTGAGGCTTACTCGATGACACCGATCCTTTGGCGCAGAGCCGAAATGCGCGATGCGCCTGCTCTGTCGATATAGGGCGGCGCGACATTTCTGGCAAGCTTTGCCCATGATCATCCGGGCCAGGCGCTGATCGACCACATCCTTGGCGCTCATGATGAAGCCTTTTATCGCGCCGTGCTGGGCGATCTCGACCAGACGGCGCTGATCGGCGAAACGCCGCTAGGCGCACCGGTGGGTTATGCGCTGCTGACGCCGCCAGACCTTCCAGTTCCGGTAGTCAAAGGACTGGACGCAGAATTGAAGCGCTTTTACCTGCTGAGCGGCTGGCAAGGGCGGGGCAATGGCGACGCGCTGATGGAGCTGGTAGTGGCCGAAGCGCGGGCGCGAAAGGCGCAGCGCCTGCTGCTGGCCGTCTATTTCGCGAATGAAAAAGCGCGCCGTTTCTATGGGCGGCATGGCTTTGCGGAAATCGGTGAAACCGTCTTCATGGTCGGGGACGTGCCGTTCCGCGACCTGATCTATGCTCGTTCGCTGTAAATAGACCCTTACTCGCCCAGCGCCTGCGCCAATGTGGTGCGGATCGACTCCAGACGCCTGAGCAGATCAGTTCCGGGCTGGCTCGGCTGCGACTTTGGCGAAGATGCGCCATTGCCGTCGGCCAGCGCCTTTTGCGCGCCGCGCACGGTGAAGCCTTCGACATTGAGAAGCTGGTTGATCCGGCGAACCAGCGCGACATCGGCCGGGCGGTAATAGCGTCGGTTACCCGCCCGTTGCAGCGGACGAAGCTGTGGGAAGCGCGTTTCCCAATAGCGCAGTATATGTTGCGGAAGATCCAGCTCACCCGCCAACTCACTGATGGTCAGAAACGCACCCTCTGCCTTTTCCATGAAGCAGATGTTGCACCCATAGTTGAGCCAAGGTCAACCATGGTAAATGCATGATATGTGCTAAAAAAGACGCAAACCGGCGTTCAGCCGCCGGCCACGCGGTCCCGCATGGCCTGACTGGCGCGGAAGGTCAGCACGCGACGCGGTTCGATCGGCACTTCCACACCCGTTTTCGGGTTGCGGCCCATACGCTGATTCTTGTCGCGCAGGACGAAGGTGCCGAAGCTGGAGATTTTCACATTTTCTCCCCTCTCCAGCGCGTCAGCCATATGTTCGAGGATGGATTCCACCAGCGCCGCCGCTTCGGCGCGCGAAAGGCCAATGTGACGATTGACGCTTTCTGCAAGGTCGGCCCGCGTCAAGGTTCCATTGCCCGTCATATGACTTCCCCGTTTAGTACCCCTTTGATGAAGGTGCCCCAGAAGCGCAATTTTTGCAAGGTGGCATAAGGACAAGAAAGCGTTTCAAAACTAGACTTTACAAGGAGGAGAAAGAGCTAGACGCGCAAGGCGCAAGCGCCCCAGGTGAAGCCGCCGCCCATGGCTTCCAGCACGAGCAAGTCACCTGTCTTGATCCGGCCGTCGCGCACCGCCAGATCGAGCGCCAGCGGCACCGACGCGGCGGAAGTATTGGCATGCTGATCCACCGTCATGACGACCTTTTCGGGCGGCAGCTTCAGCTTGCGCGCTGTCGCGTCGAGGATGCGGGCGTTGGCCTGATGCGGGATCAGCCAGTCGATATCGGCGGGGGTGAGGTCCGCCAGCGCGAGCACTTCGGTCAGGACGGAAGCGAGATTGACGACCGCGTGGCGAAAGACTTCCTGCCCCCTCATCCGCAACTTGCCAACGGTCTGCGTGGTAGAAGGCCCGCCGTCTACATAGAGCAGCTGGTTATGGCGGCCATCGGCATGGAGTTTCGATGCGAGGATGCCGCGGGTGCCCTCCGCGCTTTCCTCCGCGCCAAGCACGATCGCGCCCGCGCCATCGCCGAACAGAACGCAGGTGCCTCGGTCTTCCCAGTCGAGAATGCGGCTGAAGGTTTCGGACCCGATCACCAGCGCGCGCCGGGCCGCGCCCGAGCGGATCATGCTGTCGGCGACCGTCACCGCATAGAGGAAACCGGAACAGACAGCCGCCACATCGAAGGCGACGCAATCGTCGATGCCGAGCGCCGCCTGTACCAGCGTGGCGCTGGCCGGGAAAGTCTGATCGGGCGTGGCGGTCGCCAGGATAATGAGATCGATGTCCTGTGGTGTCAGCTTCGCGGCATCCAGCGCGGCGCGGGCCGCATCGGTCGCCAGCGAGGCGGTAGTTTCTCCTTCGCCCGCGATATAGCGCGCGCGGATGCCGGTGCGCTCCACAATCCATTCATCGCTGGTGTCAACCGTCTGCGCCAGTTCCGCATTGGTGACCTTGCGCGCCGGCAGAGCCGAACCCGTGCCCAGAAGTATCGAACGGCGGATCACTTTGCGGACAGCTCCTGCTTGGAGGGTGCGGACAAGGCTTCGATCCCCGCCATGTCGGCGGCGATGCGCCGGGTGATGTCTTCCTCCAGCAGGCGCGCGGCGACGTGGACGGCGTTGGCCACGCCCTTGTCGGTGGCGCCTCCATGGCTTTTTATGACCACGCCGTTGAGGCCCAGAAAAACCGCACCATTGTGATTATTGGGATCGAGATGATGTTTGAGCAGATGCATCGCAGGCTTGGAGATCAGGAAGCCGATCTTGGAGCGCAGCGAACTGGTGAACGCCCTGCGTAGCAGGTCGGTGACGAAACGGGCGGTGCCCTCCGCGGTCTTGAGCGCGACATTGCCCGAAAAGCCGTCGCACACGATCACGTCGACATCGCCCCGGCCAATCTTGTCGCCCTCGGTAAAGCCTTCGAAGGACAGCGGCAGCGCATCGGCGGCGCGCAGGATCGCGGCGGCGTCGCGGATTTCGTCGGTGCCCTTGAGTTCCTCGGTGCCGATGTTCATCAGGCGCACGCGCGGGCGGTCGAGGTCGCAGGCGATGCGGGCATAGGCCGCACCCATCACCGCGAACTGGACGAGGTTGCGCGCATCGCATTCCGTGTTCGCGCCAAGGTCCAGCATGACGACATCGTTATCGCCCAGCGTTGGCAGCATCGCAGCTAGCGCGGGCCGGTCAATGCCCGGCATGGTGCGAAGCGCAACCTTCGCCATCGCCATCAACGCACCGGTATTGCCCGCCGACACGGCCGCCCCGGCATCGCCCGATTTCACGGCAGCGATTGCCATGCTCATCGAACTGCCCTTCTTGCGAACGGCGGCACTGGGCTTGTCGCTGCCATCGACCACCGAATCGCTATGGACGACTTCGGAAGCCGCGCGCAGATTGGGGTGGTTGTCGAGCGCCGCCTTGATCTGCGTTTCGTCACCGAACAGGATGAAACGCAGGCCGTCATGACGGCGACGGGCCAAAGCCACGCCCGCCATCATAACGCGAACGCCTTCATCCCCGCCCATCGCGTCGATTGCGATTCGCGGATGGTTCGGCACGTCAGATCACCTTTGCGGCGGAAAGAATGTCGTCAGGCTCCGACGGCAACGACTTCACGACCATTATAATGGCCGCAAGCATCGCACAGATTATGCGGACGCTTCAATTCGCCACAGTTCGAGCATTCCTGGAACGCTTCGACGCGCAGCGAATCGTGGCTGCGGCGCATACCGCGGCGGGAGGGAGACGTTTTCCTCTTTGGGACAGCCATGTCGGCACCTTATTCCGTAAATAAAAATCTGGTTGTGCGACTGGCCGTAATCCGATGGATGCGGACGCCACAGGCGCCGCAGACCCATGCGGCCCGGGTGATCGCGAAGCCCTGCGCCTATACCGCTTTTTAGCCGGGGCGCAAGTCCTTCCTTGCCCCTGCTCGCTCCTGTCTTATGCTGCGGCATCCCGTCACGTCCCTGGGGGAGAGGACATCATGCTACTGCCGATCACGCTGACGCTGGCTGCCGCCTGCGCGCTCATTAACCTGTGGCTGGCGAGCCGCTGCGTGCGAATCCGGATGGCCGACAAGGCCATACACGGCGATGGCGGCAACGCCCTGCTGGCGCGGCGGATGCGCGCCCATGCCAATTTCATCGAATATACGCCGATCGTCCTGATCCTGTTTGCGCTCATTGAGATGGCGCTGGGCGCATCGCTGTGGTTGTGGATCGGCGCGCTTGCTTATGCCATCGCGCGAATCGCCCATGGGCTGGGCATGGATGCGGAAAGCGGCGGCGGTCTGCGCGCCATGGGGGCGCTTGCCACATGGATCATCATGATCGCGCTGGCTGGCGCCGCGCTCTATGCCGCTTATTACGGTATGCGGGAAATCCCCGCGCCGCCCGCACTGGCCGCCGTCGTCTAGGCCAGCACTGCATCGGCAACGAAGGGGTTACTCCGTCGTTCATGTGCGAAATTGCTCATGGGGCCATGGCCGGGAACGAAGGCCGTGTCCCCGCCAAGCGGCCAGAGCTTGCCGGTGATGGCGTCGATCAAATCCTGATGATTGCCCATGGGGAAGTCGGTACGGCCGATAGACCCTTGAAACAGCACATCGCCGACGATGGCGAGCTTGCTGGGGGCATGGTGGAATATGACATGGCCGGGCGTGTGGCCGGGGCAATGCAGCACATCCAGTACCAGATTACCCACCGTCACCTGATCTCCATCGTGGAGCCAGCGGTCCGGTTCGAAAATTTGGCCTTTTATGCCGTAACGGCTGCCATCCTCGGCAAGCCGGTCGATCCAGAACCGGTCCGCTTCATGCGGCCCTTCGATCGGCACGCCCAGTTCTTCCGCCAATATGCCCGTCTGCCCGCAATGATCGATATGCCCATGGGTGACGAGCAGCTTTTCGATGGTCACGCCCTGTTGTTCGGCGGCCGCCTTGAGCCGGTCGAGATCACCGCCCGGATCGACGAAGGCGCCCTTATTGGTGGCCGTGCACCAGAGCAGCGTGCAATTCTGCTGCAAGGGCGTGACAGGGATAATAGTGGCTTTGAGCGGAGGCATGGTCATGCTCCCCGATGTGGCGAAGAGGCGGGTCGGGCGCAAGGCCCTGCCCCAGAACTATCGTCCTATCATCGTTCCTGCTCCGCTTCCTCCATGTCGAACCTCTCGGCCAGGCTGATGCCGTCAAGCACCTTGGCCGTTTCGTCACGCAGACGCAGCATCACCCGATGCAGGCGACACTCCGATTCGGGCAGGCAATTATTGCAGGTTTCGTGCGCGAAACGGCTGGCGCAGGGCGTGAGCGCGAGCGACCCACGCGTCAGCCGCACGATATCGCCATAGCTGATGTCGACTGGCGCAAGGGCCAGCCAATAACCGCCATCCCGCCCGCGCTGCGTTTCCACCAGCCCTTCGCGCGCCAATTCGGACAGGATCACCGTCAGGAACTTGGAGGGAATATTCTGCTGCGACGAAATTTCGGTAAGCGGAACCGGGCCCTGACGGTAGCGATCGGCCAGATGCTGAAGTGCGCGGATGGCATAGCGGGTCTTCTGCGAAAGCATGGGTCCGTTATTCGCTCATGTCCGCGATTTGACAAGATCGGGGCGCAGAAATCCGGGCATCGCCCTGCACGGCGATAATGGCGCGCGCGGTTCCGTGGGAAGCCGCGCGCCGCACTTCACGCCGCCGCACCCTCCAGCGCGGTTTCATAGGTCGATGCCTTGAAGCCGACGATGGTGCGCCCCCCCACGTCCAGGATCGGGCGCTTTATCATCGACGGGTTCGCCATCATCAGCAGCACCGCCTTGTCCGCGTCGATATGCGCGCGGTCCCCTTCCGGCAAAGCGCGGAACGTCGTGCCCGAACGGTTGAGGATGGTTTCCCAGCTATGCTCGTCCACCCATCCGCGCAACGCCGCTTCGTCGACGCCCGACACCTTATAGTCGTGGAAGCTGTATGGAACGCGGCTGTTGTCGAGGAAATTGCGCGCCTTCTTGATCGTGTCGCAATTCTTGATGCCATACATGGTGATCATGGCGGATTATCCTTTGAAAGCGGTGAGGTCGATTTCGATCTTCATCAACGGCTCGATGAGGCCGGTGACGGTGCAGGTGGCAGCGGGGCGGATGTCCCCGAAAACCGCGCGCAGGGGCGCTGCGATTTCGTCCCAATATGCAGGGTCGGTGATGTAATAATTGACGCGCACGACATCGCCGAAGGAAAAGCCGCGCTCCGCCAGCGCGGCGCCTATGACCTTGAGCGCATTGGCGGCCTGATCGGCAACGCGTTCCGGCATGGCTCGGGTGTCGGGGTCATAGCCGGTAGTGCCTGACACAAAGCACCAGTCGCCCTGAACCAGAGCGCGCGAATAGCCGACATGCGCCTCAAACGGCGAACCGGAAGATATCAGCCTGCGGGACATGAGGATTCCTTCGATGCTGCGCGGAAAGGGATCGCGCGGCTCTTGCCCCGTTGGCGACCCGCTGTCCAGCGCTTTCGGGAACAGTGGGCGGCGCGATCCGTTGGAACGGCAGGATCGAGAACGGAAAGGATCAAGCCATGAGTCAGCTTCCCCCAGAGGAACCGGAAGAGAATAGCGAACAGGCCGAAGCAGGAACGCAGGCGCAGGATGTGGCGGAATCTGCGCGGACCAATTCCACCGACCTGGCCGAGGACAGCGAACATGGCGGTCGGCCCAATCCCGCACTGATCACGCCCGAGGATGCGCCCGACCTGGTCGACCGGATGACGGAAATGGTGCGGTCTGGCCGGATCGACACCGACGCCTTTGCGGGAGAGCCGCAAATGGATGACGAGGAAGACGAACTGGGACCAACCGAAGACGAGGATTGACCGGAGCTATTGCGCCGCCCAGCCCCCTGCCGTCGCCACATAGAGGCGCGCGACATTGCGAAGCTGGCGCGCCCGCGCTTCGACCAGTGATGAAGTGGCGCGCTGATACAGGCGGTTGGAATCGAGCACTTGCAGGATGCCGCTATTGCCGACCTGGAAACTCTTGCGGGAAAGATTGAGCGACCGTTCCGCGACGTCGAGCGCCTCGCGCTGATTGTCGACCGTGCGGGCGTCGTTGTTCAGGGAATGGAGCAGGTCGGCCACCTGCCCGAAAGCCTCGATAACGGTCTGCCTGTAGGTCGCGGCGGCCACCTGCATACCCGCCTGCGCCCCGCGCCGTTCAGCCTTGAGCGTGCCGCCATGGAAGATCGGCGCGGTGATACCGCCGAAAATGTCGAAAGCACGGAAACCGCTGTCAAGAATATGGCCGACATTGGGCGCGCCCTGTTCGATCGTGGCGCCTAGGGTGATGCTCGGATAAAGCCGCGCCGTCGCGACACCCACGCCAGCGGTAGCCGCGTGAAGTTCCGCCTCCGCCTGGAGGATATCGGGCCGTTTGTGCACCAGTTCCGACGGCAACGTTACGGGCACGCTTGCCGGCAGGGTGAAGCTTGCAAGCGTGAAATCGGTCGACCCTAGATCGGATGGAGCCACACCTACCAGCACTGCGAGCATATTGCGCGCCTCCGCTAGTTGCTGGTCCAGTTGGGGCAGTTCGCCGCGATCATTGGCAAGCTGGCTCTGCACGCTCAACAGTTCGACCATCGTTCCCTTGCCCGCCCTGCGACGTGCGTCGGTGAGGTCCACCGTGCGCTGATCCTCGGCAAGCAAGGCCGTCGTCGTCTCGATGCGGGCGCGGGTGGCGGCTATGGCGAGTACCTGATTGACCACCCGTCCAGCAATGACGAGATGCGCGGCCTCCGTCTCACGGGCCTGCGCCTCGGCCTTGGCGACTGCCTGTTCAACAGCGCGCTTCTTGCCGCCGAACAGATCGAGGTCGTAGCTGATGCCGCCGCCCACGGAATAGAGATTGAAGATCGGATTACCGCCTGTGGACCCTATGCCCGCCGGGTCGAAGCCGAAACCGGCAAGGTTCACCTCCTCCCGTTCGGCGCGTGCATGAGCGTCCACCTGCGGCAGGCGCGCGCCTGCGACCGCGGCGATGCGCGCCTGCGCCTGCAACAATGTGGCATTGCTGGCCGCAAGGCTCTGGTTATTGGTCATGGCTCGATCAACCAGCGCGTTGAGTTCGGGCGAACCGAAGGATTCCCACCAGCGCAATGCCGGTCCCTCGCCGGGTTGCGCGACCGGGCCACCGGGCGATGTCTGCAAGGTGGCGCCCGGCGCGATATAATCGTGCGTCGGGGGCGAGGCAGGGCGCACGAAATCGGGACCGGCGGAACAACCGGCCAGCATCAGCCCCGAAGTAAGAGCAAGAAAAAGCGAATGTCGCATATATCATTCCATATGGAAGGCGAAATCGTCCTCGGTCGGCTTGTGGCGCGCCGACCGCATGAAGAGGAGCATCGGCATCATCAACAGCGTCACGATGAATAGCGCCCAATAGGTATCGATATAGGCGACCATCGCCGCCTGACGTGTAATTTCGGCATTCAGCCGCGCGACCGCCGAGGGCAGGTTGAAGTCGAAATCCGGCATTTGCCAGCTGAGCAGCGGATTATCAGGCCTGATGCCTTCCACCAGACGCGAATGGACCGTGGCGGTGTTGCGGATTGTCATGGCCTGAACCACAGAAATGCCGATCGCCGAACCCAGATTGCGGATCAACGTGAACATGGCTGCGCCCTCATTACGCAAACGCTGATCCAGCGTCGCAAAGGCAAGGGTGGAGAGCGGCACGAAAACAAGACCGGTGCCCAATCCCTGAATGAAGCCCGACATAATGATGGGTCGTTCGTCCATGCCGAGCGAAAAACCGGACATGGTATGCATCGAGACCGCGCACAGGATGAGTCCCGACAAGATCAAAAGGCGCGTGTCGTAACGCCGGATCAACTGGCCGACCAGCATCATGGACACCATAGTGCCGACACCACGCGGCGCGGTTACGAGCCCGGTCAGCACGACCGGATAACCCATGAGTTGCTCAAGCATCGGCGGGAGAAGCGCCAGAACCGAGAACACCACCACGCCTATGAAGAAACCGAAAATCGAACCGAGCACGAAATTACGATCGGCAAACAGTCCCAGTTCGATGAACGGCTTCTTCGCCGTCATGATGTGAACGAGGAAGAGATAGAGGAAAAAGGCCGCCGCCAACGCTTCGATCCAAATCTCCGTGGAGCTGAACCAGTCCTGCTGCTGGCCCCGGTCGAGCATCAACTGAAGCGCGCCGATGCCCAGCGCCAACAGCGCAAAACCAAAGAAATCGAGGCTCCGCTTTTCCTCGTCCTCCGTTTCCGAGAGAAAGGCTGAAATGCCCATGAAGGTCACGATGCCGACCGGCAGGTTGATGTAGAAGACCCAGCGCCAGGTCAGATTATCAGTAAGCCAGCCACCCAGGGCAGGACCGACGATAGGCCCGAGAACGGCACCCATGCCCCAGATCGCCATGGCGGACCCGTGCCGCTCCGGCGGATTGATGTCGAGCAAGATGGCTTGGCTCATAGGCACGAGCGCCGCGCCAAACATACCCTGCAACATGCGGAAGGCGACCAGTTCGCCGATATTCGTTGCAATGCCGCAAAGCGCCGAGGCGATGGTGAAGCCAATGATCGAGACCTGCATCAGCCGCTTGCGGCCGAACCGCCCGGCCAGCCAGCCGGTGAGCGGCGTGAAGATGGCGGCGGAGACGATATAAGAGGTCAGAACCCAGGTGATTTCGTCCTGGGAAGCTGAAACGCTGCCCTGAATATGCGGCAGCGCCACATTCGCGATAGTGCTATCCAGCGCATTCATGATCGTGGCGGTCATCACCGAAAAGGTGAGGAACCGGCGTGTCGTGGCGTCGGGATAGGTGACGTCGCTCATTTCGAGGGTGCGGCCGTCGCTCGCGCCGAACCGAAGAGATGCCGACGGTGTCCGGTGTCGACCGTGACCAGCGCGCTTAGCCCAGCGTGAAGCGGAAGATCCGCCGGCGCGTTCGCCAGTTCCAGTTCGACCGGTAAGCGCTGCACGACCTTCACCCAGTTGCCGGTCGCATTTTCAGGCGGAAGCAAGGAGAAGGCATTGCCGGTGCCAGGGCTGAAACTGCTGATTCGCGCCTTAAGCTCATAGTCGGGATAAGCGTCGAGCTTCACCGTCGCCCCTTGGCCCAGCCGCATGTAACGCAACTGGCTTTCCTTGAAATTGGCTTCGATCCACAGATGTCTGCCAACCAGCGTGAAGACCGGGCGGCCGGCGGCTACATAATCGCCGACCTGAAGCTGGCTCACCTTGGTGACGATGCCGTCCTGCGGCGCCTTGACCGTGGTATAGTCCAGATTGAGCTGTGCATCGTTGACGTTCGCGGCGGCATAACGCACGCTTGGCTGATCGGTGACGGGCGCGTCGACCTGGCCAGAGAGCGCAGCCTTGATCCCCGCCGCGTCCTGACGCGCCCCGGCGATCGCCTGACGTGCGGTCTTTACGGCCAGGGCCGCCTGTTCATACTGATCCTGGGAGCTGATGCCCTGCCCCAGCAGATCCTTCTGCCGCGCGGCCTCGCGCGTTGCATAATCGAGCTGGGCCTGTGCCGCTTCTATCTTCGCATCGGCCGAGGCATAGTCGGCCCGCCGCGCCGCAACCTGGCTGCGGGCATCGGCCAACTGGGCATGGGCTGCGTGCAACGCCGCCTGATAATGGTCGGGATCGATCCGGAACAGAACCTGTCCGGCCTTCACCACCTCATTCTCATGGACCATGACAGCGATGACATGGCCGCTCACATTGGGCGTGATCGCGACCAGCCCGGCCTGGACATAGGCATTGTCCGTTTCCTGATAACGCCCACCGGAAAGATAGGCGATCAACCCGCCGACGATCAGCACTACCGGCGCGGCGATCAGCAGTGGCCGACGGAGTCGTGCTTTGAGCGAGGGACGCTCGGGTTGCGGCGTATCAAAGGCTCCGTCTGCTTGAGAATCCGGCGACATATCGAGCACGATGAGTTCCTGTAAATTGGATAAAAGCATGGCCTGAACGGCATCCGCCCGTGCCTATAGAGCAGCAACATTCCCTGCCTAGTGATTATTGGCCAGCTTTATTATGAATCATATTCATGCAAACTATCGACCTCAATCTTCTTCGCGTGTTCGAAACTCTCTATGATACGCAAAGCGTCACTCGCGCAGCGGAACGGCTGGGCCTTACCCAATCCGCGATCAGCCACGCGTTGGCCCGCCTGCGCCAGGCTATCGGCGATCCCCTGTTCGTGCGGCGTGCCGGTGGGTTGCAGCCGACCGCGCGCGCTATCGAAATCGCGCCTGGCATTCGGGACGGGCTGAACCAGTTGCACGGCGCTCTGGAGACCGCGCCGTTCGATCCTGCTACCGCCAGCCGCCGATTCCGCATCGGCGCCGGCGTCTATTTCTGCACCCTGCTCATCCCGGATCTGATCGCGCGCGTTCGCACCCTGGCGCCTCAAGTCTCGCTCTCCATCCACGCGCTGGGTTCCGATCTCCTTGCCTCGCTCGACAATGGCGCGACGGACATCGCGCTTGGCGTGTTCGGCAGCGCGCCGAAGCGACTGTTGCGCCAGCACCTCTTTCGTGAGGAGATGGTCTGGATCGCAAAGCCCGACCATGCCGTCGTGCGCGACCCCGCGCTGCTCGCAGCCGTACCGGCTTCCGGCCTGCTGCAAGTCGCGACCGGCCGCCCCTTTCCGGGACATGGCGCTTTCAGTTGGGAGAACGGGCTGGAGCGTCTTGTCGTCGCCACATCGGTCGGCGACCTACCCAGAGGTTCCGAAGTGACCAGGGAAGCGAGCAATGTCCATGACGCGCTCACAGCCATCGCCATCGTCTCCATCACGGACCTTGTCGCGCTGGTGCCGCGCCAGCTTGCCCGCAAAAGCGCGCAGGCGGGCCAGATCGCTATCGTTCAGGCCGGGGAACCGAACGGTCATATGGACATGACCATGCTCTGGCACACCCGGATGGCGGGCGACGCTGGCCTCCGCTGGCTCCAGGGATTGATTCTTTCCTGTCTTGATCCGGCCAGGCAGGACTGATCACGGCGGAGAGGTCAGTCCATCTTCTGCCGGCCTGCACTGAACCAGACAGCCACAACCCACCCACAGAGCGCGCAGGCCCCGAGCCAGACCAGAAAAGCGGCGGCATCTCCGCTGAGCGCCAGAAGAAGGCCAGGAATACCGGCCGCAACGCTCAGTGCCTGACGCGACCTCCGGCGCCATTCACGCCTCGGCACGCGCCCGACGCGGATTCGCTTAGGATCGCCCAGACACAAGATAAGGATGCAGATCGCGGAGAATGCACTCGCCAGAAAGGCCCAGATCATTATGCAACGGCCATTGTGGAAGAGGCAGACGACGCCGCTCCGCCGCGACGCCCGCGTTGCCTGGTGGCCTGCCAGACAGTCCACATGCCCGCGAGAAAAAAGGCAAGATCAAGGGCCGGAATGATGACCTGTCCGACGGCGATCGTTTCCGGCCAGCCCGGCCCCCCGGCAACAAGGCGCAGGGGCGGAAGCGCCATCATGATGAGGCCGGTCACAAACTGGAGGGCGCGCACGAGCGTTGCTGATCCGAATAGTAAGCCGCCGGCGATCACGGTACCCGATGCGATCAGGAAAGACGCAGGCGTCCAGAACGTCGCCGATCCCAGCGGCATGGTGATGAGGAACCCGGCAGCGGACGCCACCAGCGCCAGCGGCAAACCAAAGCCCACGACCGTCACCGTCCGGTCCAGCCATTCAAGCGAGCGCATGGTTTCACGCCGGCGCACAAGCCATAGGCGCAGGCCCGTGATCGTGACGTAGCACATCGCAAAGCCCAACCCGAACCAGACCGCCTTGGAAAGGACACCCGCGAAATTCCCGAAGTGAAGGGGCGCCATGGTGGCAGCCAGGGTTCCGCCCGCCGACGGTCGGGTGCCGATGGAGGGCTTGGTCCGCAGGAATTGCGCCTTGGCGCCATCGTAGAGCAGTGTCACCGGCTCGATATCGCCAGCCTTGGGCGAGTGGAAGCTGGTCACCTTTGCATCGGCGCGCCCGAAATTCTCTATCGAAACGAAGGTCGGTATTTCTCCGGTGCGGCGTATGGCGTCCGCCGTGATCCGGTCGAGATTGCCCATGACGACGGGCCTGGGATCGGGCGGCCCCGGATTGCCGAAAACCGCGTCGCTGAGCGCCTGAACATTGCCGCCAAAGGCCGCCATGGCGACGACCGGCACGCCGATCGTGCCGAAAAAGGAAAAGAAGCTGCCCGTGAATGCGAGGATGAAAGCAAAGGGCAGGCTCCACGATCCGGCCACGCTGTGCCGATCGCGATCGACCAGAACGGGATTGGCCCGGCGGCGCAGGGTAAAAATGTCCTTGAGCAGATGCCGGTGGATCAGCAATCCGGAAATGGCCGCGACCAGCATGGCAAGACCCAATATCCCGGTCAGCAGCAGGCCCCAGGGATCGGGAACATGCAAGCGAACATGCGTGTCAACAAGGAAGCTGCTGAGCGCGTCATCGTTGCGCGGGCCGAATACTTCCTCCCCGGTTCCGTGCAGCGTTGCGGCGACATTTCCTTTGCTATCGAGCTGATAATATATGCCTCGGCTGACGAACGTTCCGTCCGGGTCGGTCTCATGCCGGTGAAAGAAGGCCCCCAGATTATGGTCGCCGATCTCGAACAGATCGACCCCTTCATGATATTTTTCCGGCGTCCGGGCGCTCAAACTCCGGATCGCGCCGTCAATCGGCCGTTCAAACGCGGACCGGCTTTCCACGTGCCCCGCCGACCAGATGCCGATCTCTTCCGCAAAGACCGCCGCCATGCCCGTGAATACAACCGCATAGAGCAGCAAACCCAGCACGATGCCCGACCAGCCGTGGACGGCGACCATCAGCTTGGTCTGGTCCTTTTCCAGGTGAATCATCAATGGCTCTCCTGCACGACGGGGACCGGGCCGAGTAACTTGAATGCTACCAGTCCGCCATGCAGGACCAGCAGGGCGATTGCGGCAATGCCCACACGCGCCAGCTTGCGGTCAAGGCAGGCATGGAAGAAGAGCGCGGCCCAGATCAAGGGCGCCAGGACCAGGGGCAAGACCAGATTGTCGACACCCGCAGCCCCGCCGGGAAGCCAGAGGGGCATTCCGGCCATGACGACAAGCGTCACGATGACTGCACCTGGTCCCGCAAACAGGATACGAATCCACTTACGCCAAGCCAGCGACACGGCTTTCTCCATACTTTCGTTCCGGGCCGTTGCGACCGTTAGCGACCCTGCTGAATAGAGGCAAGAGAAATGCTATTGATAATCTTTCGCATATTAGAATCCGCCTGCCGATACTCCACCCCTGCCGGAACCGTCTGTCAGCGATCCGCAATCAGAAGCTGCTCCAACGATGGATGGGTAGGTTTCCGGCACTTTCATGAAAATTTTGCATGACTTATGCCCAATTGAAGTGTTGGTTATCATGTTCCCATGATATTACATCGCTTCTCCGTAGGTGACGAAGCGCATAGCGCCGTCCCGCCGACAGGGAAGGGCTATGAGGCATGGAAGGCACCAGCGAGGTTGAACTTTCACGACGAACGCTATTGGCCGCCAGCGGCGCTTCGGTCGCGGCAAGCGCCTTGCCGGAAACATCCGCGCACGCCGCACTGCCTCGGAGCAAGCCAATGACCTCGCAGCTTTCGTTCACGGTCAATGGAAAGCGTGAAACGCTGGAAATCGACACGCGCACCACCTTGCTCGATGCTTTGCGCGAACATCTGAAGTTCACCGGCACCAAAAAAGGCTGCGATCATGGCCAGTGCGGCGCCTGCACCGTGCTCGTCAACGGCAAGCGGATCAACAGCTGCCTCTCTCTCGCCGTCATGCATGAAGGGCATGAAGTCACGACCATCGAGGGGCTGGGCACGCCCGACAAGCTCCATCCGATGCAGGCGGCCTTCATCAAGCATGACGGCTATCAATGCGGTTATTGCACGCCAGGACAGATCTGCTCGGCCGTTGCCGTGTTAGAGGAGATCAAGGCGGGCGTCCCCAGCCATGCCAGCGCCAGCCTGACGGACGCACCCGGCTTCACCAACGAAGAGATGCGCGAAAGGATGAGCGGCAATATCTGCCGCTGCGGCGCCTATTCCAATATCCTCGAAGCGATGACCGAAGTTGCAGGAGGGAAGGCATGAAGCCCTTCACCTACGAACGCGCGACCGCGCCGCGCGATGCCGCCGCCAAGGCCGCATATACGCCAAACGCGAAATTCATCGCGGGCGGCACCAACCTGCTCGACCTCATGAAGCTGGAGATCGAGGCTCCTGCCCATCTGATCGACGTCAATGGCCTGGGCTTCGACAGGATCGAGGAAACGAAGGATGGCGGCCTGCGTATCGGTGCGCTGGTGACCAACAGCGACATGGCAAGCGATCCGCGCATCCGCCGCGACTATGGTCTTCTGACCCGCGCGACGGTAGCAGGCGCTTCGGGCCAGTTGCGTAACAAGGCGACGACGGCAGGCAACCTGCTCCAGCGCACGCGATGCCCCTATTTCTACGATACCAACCTGCCCTGCAACAAACGCAAGCCAGGCGCCGGATGCGCCGCCATCGGCGGATTCAGCCGCCAGCTTGGCGTCATCGGCACCAGCGATGCCTGCATCGCCACCCATCCCAGCGACATGGCGATCGCCATGCGTGCGCTCGACGCCACGGTGGAAACGATCCGGGCGGACGGTTCGACCCGCGATATTCCCATCGCCGATTTCCACCGCTTGCCCGGCGACACGCCCCATGTGGAAAATGCGCTGGAGAAGGGCGAATTGATCACTGCCGTCACGCTGCCCAAGCCGATCGGCGGGACGCATATCTATTATAAGGCGCGCGACCGAGCCTCCTATGCCTTTGCGCTGATTTCAGTCGGTGCGGTCATCCACAAGGATGGGACCGGCCGCGTCGCGCTGGGCGGCGTCGCGCCGAAGCCATGGCGCGTGGAGGCGGCCGAAGCCCAGATGCCCAACGGTGCAAAGGCCGTGACGGCACAGCTTCTGGCAGGCGCAAGACCGACCGAACATAACGCCTTCAAGCTCACTCTGGTCGAACGGACGCTGGCGGCCGCGATCGCGCAGGCAAGGGAATAGACGATGAAATTCGACACGCCCGCCATCGCCAATCCCATCGACAAGCTCAAGGTCATCGGCCAGCCGACCGATCGCATCGACGGGAAGTTCAAGACGACCGGCACAGCACCCTATGCCTATGAACGGCACGATGTGGCCCCCGGCCAGGCCTATGGCTTCATCGTCGGATCAGCCATCGCCAAGGGCCGCGTCGACACCATCGACCTCAAGGATGCGCGCGCCGCGCCTGGCGTGGTCGACATCCTCTCGACGCTTGACATGCCACCGCTGCCGCTGGGCCCGATGAACTTCGCCAACCTCTTTGGCGGGCCCGACATCCAGCATTATCACCAGGCGATCGCGATCGTCGTTGCGGAGAGCTTCGAGCAGGCGCGCGCAGCGGCGGCATTGGTCAAGGTCGACTATGTGCGTAGCGACGGCCGGTTCGATCTGGCGGCGGAGGCTTCCAATGCGAAACCTGCGGACGAGCGCAGCGGCATCAAACGAGTCGGCGACTTCGAAAGCGCCTTTGCCGCCGCGCCGGTGAAGATCGACGCCCATTATACCACGCCGGACGAAACCCATGCGATGATGGAACCCCATGCCAGCATCGCGTCGTGGGCAGGCGACAAGCTGACTTTATGGACATCCAACCAGATGATCGCGTGGAGCAAGGGAGCGATCGCGAAGATGCTCAATCTCGCTCCAGAGAATGTCCGCCTCGATTCTCCCTATATCGGCGGCGGTTTCGGCGGAAAGCTGTTTATCCGTTCAGACGCGGTTCTGGCGGCACTGGCCGCAAAAGCGGTAGCCCGCCCAGTCAAAGTAGCGCTGAGCCGGCCCCTCATGGCCAACAACACCACGCATCGGCCTGCAACGCGGCAACGCATCCGCATCGGCTGCTCGCCCGAAGGGAAGATCACGGCGATCGCGCATGAAAGCCTGTCGGGCAATCTGCCGGGCGGATCGCCCGAACCAGCCACACAACAGACCGAACTGCTTTATGCGGGCGAGAATCGGCTGACTGCATTGAACCTTGCCACGCTTGACCTGCCGGAAGGCCATGCGATGCGCGCTCCGGGCGAAGCGCCGGGCCTGATGGCGCTGGAAATCGCCATCGACGAAATGGCGGAAAAGCTGGGCATGGACCCGGTGCAATTTCGCATCCTCAACGACACGCAGGTCGATCCGGCCAATCCCCAGCGTCGCTTTTCACAGCGCCAACTGGTTGAATGCTTAGGCACCGGCGCGGAGAAATTCGGCTGGGATCGCCGCAACGCCAAGCCAGCCGCGGTGCGGGACGGGCGCTGGCTGGTCGGCATGGGCGTGGCGGCGGGATTCCGTAACAATCTGCTCACCCGGTCTGCCGCCCGGGTCCGGTTGGACGCACAGGGCATCGTGACGGTGGAAACCGACATGACCGACATCGGCACCGGCAGCTATACGATCATTGCCCAGACGGCAGCGGAAATGATGGGCATCACCCTCGATCAGGTCGTCGTGAAACTGGGCGATTCCGATTTTCCGGCCTCGGCCGGATCAGGTGGCCAGTGGGGCGCGAACAACGCCACTGCGGGCGTCTATGCCGCTTGCGTCAAGTTGCGCGAAGCCGTGGCGCAACAGCTTGGCTTCAACGCCACCGACGCGCAGTTCAGCAATGGACAGGTCCGTTCGGGCAATCGCACCGCACAACTGGCCGATGCAGCCCGCAACGGCGAACTGGTGGCCGAGGACTTCATCGAATATGGCAATCTCGACAAACAATATCAGCAGTCGACCTTTGCCGGCCATTTCGTGGAGGTGGCAGTCGACGGCTTCACCGGAGAAACCCGTATCCGCAGGATGTTGGCGGTCTGCGCGGCTGGACGCATCCTCAATCCCAAGGCAGCGCGCAGCCAGGTGATCGGCGCAATGACCATGGGTGTCGGCGCCGCGTTGATGGAGGAACTGGCGGTCGACAAACGCTTCGGGTTCTTCGTCAACCACGACCTTGCGAGCTATGAAGTGCCGGTCCACGCCGACATTCCGCATCAGGAGGTGATCTTCCTGGACGAGGTCGATCCCATATCCTCGCCAATGAAAGCGAAGGGCGTGGGCGAACTGGGCCTGTGCGGTGTCGGCGCTGCTGTCGCCAATGCGATCTACAATGCCACAGGCGTGCGGGTGCGCGACTATCCGATCACGCTGGACAAGCATCTCGACCGGCTGCCGCAGCCCGTGTGAGCATTGCCCGCTACAAAAATGCATCGCTGCTTTCCCTTGTTGCATGTCCAAATATGGACTATGCCTTGATCTGGAGGCGCAAGATGATCGAACAGCCCAATGATGCAGCGATAAATGCCGGCCCTGCCGTGCTCGATCTTTCCCGTTTCGAGCCGGTCAACCGCCGTCGCCTGAGCGCGCCAGCCTTGCGTACCTTCCTGGTTATCGCCGATCTGTGGGGCCTGACGGAGCAGCAGCGCCGCTTGATCCTCGGCTATCCATCCCGCTCCACCTTCCACAACTGGTGCAAGCAGGCGCGTGAGCATGGCTCGATCACCCTAGATGTCGACGTGCTGACACGCATCTCCGCAATACTGGGCATCCATCAGGCTTTGCGCGTACTCTTCACCGAAGAACGTGAAGGCGTCGCCTGGTTGCGCCAACCACATAATGCACGCCCGTTCGGCGGGAATCCGCCGCTCGACCTAGCCACCAACGGGACGCAGGACGGCCTGATGACCATCCGTCGTTTCCTCGATGCGGCGCGGGGAGGTCTCTACATGCCTCCAACAGCCACAGAAGCGGATTTCGTGCCCTGTGAGGATAGCGAGATCATATTCCAGTGACAGGCACACTTTCAAGCGCGCCGCATCCAAGCTTTCGCCTCATCCCATCCCGCTTTCCTCCGATCGGGCTCTTCGACACAGTCGCCACGGCAGCCGATGCGGAGGCCGTCATGGAACTTGCCGGCTGGACCAACGACCGTCTGGTGGCCGATCGCCTGGCCCGGCTACCCAAGTCCCAATGGGTCTATGGCCGCGCCAATTCCGGGGTCATCATGGCCACGTTCCTGCATACGGCCCCCCGGGGCATGCGCTTCAACGGCCCGGATCTCGGTGCCTGGTATGCATCCAGCGAGATCGAGACAGCGGCTGCGGAGGTCGGACACCATCTGCGCCGCGAAGCGATCGCCCGCAACGTGCCGAGCATGAACCGAACCTACCGGACTTATTCAGCCAGGCTGCTTGGCGATGATTATCACGACCTTCGTGCGCTACAGAGCAGTCTCAAAGATATTTATCGATCCGACAGCTATGATGCTGCCCAGCAATTTGGAGAAGTCATTCGGACTGAAGAAAAGGCCGGCATCATATTTGACAGCCTCCGTCGCAAAGGCGGAACGAATATTGTTTCTTACATCCCGACTAACATCATCGACGTAATGCAAACCGATCATTTCGAAATCAGCGTCGAAGCCGGAGCGCGCGCGATCTACGTGCGGCGCCTGGATGCCATCAATATCCGACATCTCAAGCAGTAATCGGATTGGGCGTCCAGTCCGTTAAAGGGCACAGGCCTGCTCATTTGGCATCAGTTTCTCACATGACGGCGCAAACGCCCGGAAGATCGCCAAGGACAGGATCGTTCATCATTGGACCACAGACCAGCACTCCCCACCGGAAATCTGTATGTAAAATCTGGCTGGCAACTCTTCCCTCAAGGGGTGAGGCTCTCTTTGGAGAGTTAAAACCCTGCAAAAGCAAGGTGGTGACCCCTACGGGAATCGAACCCGTGTTTCAGCCGTGAAAGGGCCGCGTCCTAGACCGCTAGACGAAGGGGCCACATGCAGTCCGCCTGAGCGATGCTGCGAAGCGAGGCGGGCATTAGGGGTTGGCTTCGCGCCGGTCAACCCCCTTAGGTCATCAAAATGCAGCTTTGTTTCAATCGGCCCAGGCGGCGTCTTCCAGATGGAGTTCGGCAGCGGGGCGCGGGCCCCAATCGTCGATCTTCGCCCGGCCAGCCACCCAAAGCCGCCGATCCCTGGGCGCTGCGAGAATGGCCTGCCCCAGTTCCGTTTCGGCCTTGCGGAAGGCGATGGTCTTGATCGACCGGCCATCGTCGCCCGCCATGATGGCGCGCAAATGGCCGTTGCCGACCACATCCGCCTTGATGACGCGCATGGGCCCGGACGCGATGAGCGGCGCGGGCCAGCCCGCCCCATAGGGACCGCCGGCTTCCATCGCCGCGACGAAATCGGGATTGACCCCGGCAGGCGCGAGCACGGCGTCTATCATCAGGGCGCGGTCGTCGCGGGAACGGGCCACGGCGGCGGAAAGGCGATCGTCGAGGAAATCGATCAGCGCATCCAGCTTTTCCGCCGCAACGGTCAGGCCCGCCGCCATGGCATGACCCCCGCCGGCGACCAGCAGACCGCCATCCTTGGCGGCGAGGACGGCGGCACCCAGGTCGACGCCGGATATGGACCGGCCCGACCCCTTGCCGATGCCGTCTTCGTCGAGGGCGATGACGATGGCGGGACGCCCCGCTTTCTCCTTAAGGCGGCCCGCCACGATGCCGATGACGCCGGGATGCCAGCCCGCACCGGAGACCAGTGCAACAGCACGATTGCCCTGCGCCTCCAGCAACGCCTCCGCCTGTTCCTGCACCAGCGATTCGATGGCGCGCCGCTCTTCGTTGAGACGGTCGAGTGCGGCCGCGATGCGGGCGGCTTCCAGCGGATCCTCGGTCGTCAGCAGGCGCACGCCCAGATCCGCCTTGCCCACGCGCCCGCCCGCATTGATGCGCGGCCCCAGCGCGAAGCCGAGATCATGGCACAGCGGCGCGCGGCTAAGGCGGCTGGCGTCCATCAGCGCGGCCAGGCCGATATTGCGCCGCTTCGCCATGACCTTCAGTCCCTGCGCCACAAAGGCCCGGTTCAGCCCCTTGAGCTGCGCCACATCGGCGACGGTGCCCAGCGCCACGATGTCGAGCAATTCCATGAGCGGCGGTTCGGATCGCGCCGCGAACCATCCGCGCGCACGCAATGTCCGCACCAGCGCTGCGCCCAGCAGGAAGGCCACGCCCACCGCCGCCAGATGGCCATGCGCGGCGGCTTCATCCGCTTCATCGAGGCGGTTGGGGTTGACCAGCGCGAAGGCTTCGGGAAGCGCGGCGGCGCATTTGTGATGATCGACCACGACCACATCGACGCCGGCCTGCTTCGCTTGCAGCAACGCGTCGAAAGCCTGCGCGCCGCAATCGACGGTGACGATCAGGCTCGCGCCCTCTCCCGCCAGCCGCACCAGCGCCTCGCCCGATGGACCATAGCCTTCCATCAGGCGATCAGGGATATAGGGTTTCGCGTTCAGTCCCAGATCGCGCAATAGCCGGATCAGCAGCGCCGCGCTGGTCGCGCCGTCCACGTCATAATCGCCAAAGATGCGGACATCCTCCTGACGCTGCACGGCGTCAGCGAGCCGGTCGGCGGCGGCGTCCATGTCGCGGAACAGGCTGGGGTCGGGCATGAAATGGCGGATGGTGGGATTGCGGTGCGCCTCCACCGCCTCACGCGGACAGCCGCGTGCCAGCAGCAATTGCGTCACCAGATCGTCGGGGCGATAACCGGGATCGCGGGCATCCGCCCCCTGCCCGCGCCAGCGCCAGGGTTGGCCCGATATGGAGCGGGAGATGTTCAGCGAGATCGTCATGGCACGGCTGTAGACCCGTCCCGCCGCCGAGGGAAGCGCGCCGTCGATCGTAGCGGGTTTGGAACCTGCACAAGACATTGAGCGTATTGTCAATTCCACGCTCCTGTGAAAGAGCGGGCATGAAAGGGGCAAAAGATTGACGGGCGACAGGCGCAGAACCGGGATGGGGCATGCCATCGGCATGGCTATGATCGCGGCGTGCCCACCCACTCTGATGGCCCAGACACCACCTCCCGCCAATGTAGACCAGCCCGCGCCCGAGCCTGAAAAGCCGATCCTGTCAGACGACCAGTTCGAACAGCGCCTGCCCCCTCTGGGCGACGCGCCATCGGACGCCGCATCGCCGCTGCCGTCCGTCGACAGCTGGCTGGATCAGCAGATGCCGCAGACCGCCGCAACGCCCGGGGAATTGCCGCCCACCACCGAGCCGGCCGCCGACGCAGAACTGGCCCAGCCCCTGCCCGCGCTCGACAGCGTGACGGTGCCCGCGCAGGTCGCTGAAGATGTTCCCGACGAAAAACTGCCCGCCGTGCATTATGCGGTTTCGGTGGAGGGTTTCGACGGCACCGGACTGGAAGACGAATTCCGGGAAGCCTCCGCCCTGGTCGACGGCAAAGGCAAGGCGGACACCGCCGCCATGGTGCAGGCCCGCGCGCAGGAGGATGAGGCGCTCGCGGTGCGGCTGCTCTATTCGGAGGGCTATTATGACGGAACGGCGCTGTCCTCGCTGGAACAGTCGGGCGACGGCGCGCTGAAGGCAGTGGTTTCGGTGACGCCGGGGAAAAGATACCGGATCGGCGACATCGTCATCAATGCGGGGCCGACCGTGCCGCCGGGCCTGATCCGCGACAGCCTGCCGCTCAAGACCGGCGATTATATCGTGGCGGCGCAGGTGGAGGGCGCGGAGGCCAATGTCGCGCTCAAGCTGCCGGAGAACGGCTATCCCTTCGTGAAGGTCGGGGACCGCGATATCTTGCTCGATCCCGCCACCGTGACGGGCGACTATACGCTGCCGGTCGAAACAGGACCGCGCGGCTCCTTCCGGGGCATCGCCACCAGCGGAAAGAAGCAGGCGTTCGGCGCGGATCATATGAAAGTCATCAGCCGCTTCAAGCCGGACGAGCTTTACGACAGCCGCAAGGTGGACGACCTGCGCCGCGCGCTGGTGGCGACGGGGCTGTTTTCCAGCGTCGCCGTCGATCCGGTGCAGACCGGCGCGCCGGGACCGGACGGCACGGAATATGTCGACCTGCATGTCGAGCAGGAAGCCGGGCCGCCGCGCACGCTGGCGGGCGAGCTGGGCTATGGCACCGGGCAGGGGTTCCGGGCCGAAGGGACATGGACGCACCGCAATCTCTTCCCGCCCGAAGGCGCGCTGATCGGCGGGGTGATCGCGGGGACGCAGGAACAGGGCGTATCGGGCACCTTCCGCCGGTCCAACGCAGGCAAGCGCGACCGGACGTTCCAGGCGGGCGTCAACGTCAATCACCAGAAATATGACGCCTATGAAGCCTTCACCCTGGGCCTCAACGCCAGCATCTCCCGCCAGTCGACGCCGATCTTCCAGAAGCGATGGACTTATACTTATGGCGTCGAAGTGCTGCTTTCGAACGAAAAGACCACGGTCGACGAAAGTACGGGCGACGCCAAGCGGCTGACCTATTTCATCGGCGCATTGCCGATGCAGCTTGGCTATGACCGGTCGAACGACCTGCTCGATCCCACCAAGGGATTCCGCGCCAATCTGCGCGTGTCGCCCGAAGCCTCCTTGCAGGGCAATGTGTCGCCCTATGTCCGGGCGACCTTCGATCTGGCGGGCTATTACCCGGTGTCCGACAGTCTGGTGGTCGCGGCGCGCACGCGGGTGGGCACGATCACCGGGGCGGCGCGCGACGACATCGCCCCGTCACGGCGCATCTATGCGGGCGGGGGCGGATCGGTGCGCGGCTATGGCTATCAGGAGTTGGGGCCAAAGGACGCGAACAACGATCCGGTCGGCGGCCGGTCCGTGAACGAGTTCGCGGTCGAGGGGCGCTATCGGTTCGGCAATTACGGCATCGTCGCCTTTGTCGACGCGGGGCAGGTCTATGAAAGCGCCATGCCCAAATTCTCCGACATTCGGTACGGCGTCGGCATAGGCGGGCGCTTCTACACCAATTTCGGACCGTTCCGCGCGGATATCGCCATGCCGATCAACCGGCAGCCGGGCGAATCCAAATTCGCCCTCTATATCGGCATAGGGCAGGCATTCTGATGGCGGACGATACTCCCCCTCCCCCAGCCCGTCCGGGACGTCCGCTCTGGGCGAAGATCGCCATCGGCGCGGCGGGCCTGGTCGTGGCGCTGGCCGTGCTGGCTGTAGGACTTTTGCTGTTCCTCAATACCCAGCCGGGCAAGACATTCCTGATCCGCCAGATCGCCGCGCTCAAGATGGAATCCGGCATGGCGATCGAGGTCGGGCGGATCGACGGGTCGATCTACAGCGACATGGTGATCCATGACCTCGTCCTGCGCGATCCCAAGGGCGTGTTCGCCGTCAGTCCGCAAGTGCATGTGGTGTGGCGCCCGTTCCGCTACATCAACAATCATATTTCCGTGCAGTTGCTGGAGAGTCCGCTGGTGGTGCTGGCGCGCAGTCCGCAGTTCAACCAGACGCCGACCGATCCCAACGCGCCGATCCTGCCGGACCTCGACATCGACGTGGACCGGATGAAGCTGGCGCGGTTCATCCTTGCCAAGCCCGTCATCGGGCAGAAGCGGGAAATCGCCATCGACGGCGTGACCCATATCGCGGACGGGCGCGCGCAGCTTTCCGCCAATGCCGTGGTGGACAGCGGCGACCGTCTGGCCGCGAGCCTGGACGCCGTGCCCGCGCAGAACCGCCTCGCCATGAAGGGGACGCTCACCGCACCCAAGGGCGGCGTGATCGCGGCGATGACGGGATTGACCGACGGCGTCACCGCGACGCTCGACGGCAAGGGCACATGGCAGGCATGGGACGGGCGGCTGGTCGCGACATCGCCCAAGGGCGAGCTTGCGAATATCGCACTGGCGGCGCGGGATGGGAATTTCACCGCCAAAGGTCCGCTGCGGCCCGGCCTCGTCTTTGCCGGGACGGTGGACCGACTGACGACTCCCGCCTTCGACGTGGACCTGTTCGCGGGCCTCAACGAGCGGCGCGTGAACCTCAAAGGCACATTGCGTTCGCCTGCGCTGGCGGCGAACGCGCAGGGCCTCATCGACTTGGGCAAGAGCCGGTTCAGCGCGCTCAAGATCGACGCGGCGCTGCTGACGCCCGGCGCGATCATGGAAAAGGTGAAGGGCCGGGACGTGCGCGCCTCCGTCATTCTCGACGGGCCGATGGCGACGCCCTTTGTCGACTATGACATCACGGCGGCCATGCTCGCCTTCGACGCAACCGGTATCGAAGGATTGAAGGCCAGCGGGCGGGCGGTGATCGACGCGGATCGCATCCGCATCCCGGTGAGCGCCACGGCGCGGCGGGTGACGGGCCTTAACGCCGCCGCTGGGGGCCTGCTCGAAAATCTGCGCGTGAAGGGCGACTTCGCTTATGCAGGCGGAAAGCTCATCAGCGACAACCTCAAGATCAACAGCAACCGGATCGACGCGACGGCCATTGTCCTCGCCGACCTCGACAACGCCATCTATCGCGGCGCGCTCAAGGGGCGGGTCAATGATTACAAGGTCGACGGCGTCGGCATCGTGAACCTGACCACGGACATGGAGCTGGTGCCGGGGCCGAAGGGCGGCTTTGGCCTGTCGGGCAAGTTCGGCGTGCGGACCGCGCGATGGGACAATGCGTCGGTGCGCGATTTCCTGGGCGGCAACGCCGTCGCGAGCGGGCGGATCGGCATGACGCCGGAGGGCAAGTTCACGCTGGCGGGCCTCAAAGGCGCCGCGCCCAATTTCCGAATTCTGTCCGGCTCCAGCAGCTATGACACGGACGGCGCGATCACCTTCGACGCGGCGGCGGCGTCGAAGCAATATGGGCCGCTGACGCTGGCCGTGCGCGGCACGATGGAGCGGCCGCAGGCGGTGCTGCGCGCGGCGCGGCCCAATGTCGGCGTGCAGTTGCGCGATGTGGTAGCAAAGCTGAACGGCGAGGCGGCGGGATACCGGCTGGAGGCGACGGGCGGGTCTGACTATGGCCCCTTCTTCGCCAATGTGCTGATCCGCACGGCGCAGGGACCGCTCACCATCGACGTGACCAGGGCGCGCTTTGCGGGCGTGGATATGGCGGGGACACTGCGCCAGACGCAGGCAGGGCCGTTCGCGGGCCAACTTTCCCTGAACGGATCGGGCATCAACGGCGCCGTTCGTCTGGCGGCGGTCGGCGAGGCGCAGGGCGTCGACGTGAACGCCGCCGCCAGCAATGCGAAGCTGCCGGGCGAGGCCGATGTGGTGATCGGGCGCGCGCTCGTCAGCGCCTCCATGGTGCTGACGGACCAGCCGCGCATAGTGGCCGATGTGCAGATGGCGAACGCGGCTTATGGCGACTATATCGTGCGCAAGGCGCGGGCCAGGATCGACTATCAGGGCGGGCGGGGCCGCGCGCAGCTTGTCGCCGACGGGTCGAGCGGCGTGCCCTTTTCCATAGCGGTCAATGCGGCGCTGCGGCCCACGCTCTATGCCGTGGCGGTGCAGGGCAAGGCGAGCAATGTCGACTTCCGCCTCGCCAAGCCCGCGATCATCCGCATCGAGCAGGGTGGATACAGGCTGGAACCGGCGACGCTGGTGCTGCCGCAGGGGAAAGTCGATCTGGCCGGCCGTTTCGGCGACCGCACGGCGTTGCAGGCGCGGTTCAAGGATTTCGACCTCGCCATCGTCAACATGTTCAGCCCCGGCATCGGCATTGGCGGGCGGGCGACGGGGACGCTGGACTTCGCGCAGGAAGGAAACGCCTTCCCCATCGCGACGACGCGGCTGGCGATCAGCGACTTCCGCCGCTCCAGCCTGACCGCCGTGTCCGATCCGGTGGCGATGAATGTCGAAGGCAAGCTGACGGCGGCGGGCGGCGACCTGCGCGGCGTCATCCGCCGCGGCAATGCGTCGCTGGGCCGCTTCATCGCAACGCTGGCGCCGCCCGGACCGGGTGCAAGCTGGTCCGAGCAACTGATGGCCGCGCCGCTGGGCGGAGGCATCCGCTATGCCGGGCCTGCCGATGTGCTCTTCTCCTTCGCGGGGCTGGCCGATCAGCGGCTGACGGGACCGATCGCGGTGGCGGCGGACTTTGGCGGCCGGGTGAACGATCCGCGCATCAACGGCCTCGTCCGCGCCAATGCGCTGACCTATGAAAATGAGACGTTCGGCACGCGGGTCACGCAAATGCGGCTGGACGGGCGCTTCACCAACGACCGGCTGGAGATCAGGGACTTTTCCGGCCGGGCGGGCGACGGCACCGTGCAGGCGAGCGGGACCGTAGGCCTCGCGGCGGACAGCGGCTTTCCGATGAACATCGCGGTGAAGATGGACCGCGCCCGCCTCGCCCGCAGCGAAGCCATCACCAGCGTCGTCAGCGGCACGCTCGCCATCACCAACAGCGCGGCCGATGGCGGGCTTATCAAGGGCGACCTGTCGCTGCCCGAAACCCGCTACCGCGTGGCGTGGCAGGGCGGCACCGACATCCGCCAACTGCAAGGCGTGCGGCGCAAGGGCGAGGGCACGGATATCCTGGACCAGCGCATTGCGGCGCGGCAGGCGGCGGCCAAGCCCGCCGACTGGAAGCTCGATATCCGGGTGCGGGCGGACAATGAAATCTATGTGACCGGCATGGGCCTCGATTCCGAATGGAAAACCAACATGCGCGTCACCGGCACCACCGCCAATCCGCGCGTGGTCGGCAAGATCGAGGTGATACGGGGCCGCTACAGCTTCTCGGGCCATCAGTTCGAGCTGGAACAGGGCGTCATCACCTTTGAAGGGGAGATGATGAACCCGACGCTGGCGATCCGCGCGGAAACGAAGATCGACGCCGTCACAGCGGGAATCGCGGTCAACGGCTCGGCGCAGCGGCCCGACATCAGCTTCATATCCAACCCGACCTTGCCGCAGGACGAGATATTGGCGCGCATCCTGTTCGGCAGCAATGTGGCGAACCTGTCGGCGACGCAGGCGGTGCAACTGGCGGTGGCGCTGAACGGCCTGCGCGGCGGCAGCGGGGGCCTCAATCCGCTGGGCAAGTTGCAGGGCGCTTCCGGCCTCGACCGCATCGGCATTGTCGGTGGGGACGAGGCGACCGGGCGCGGCACGTCGCTGGCGGTCGGGCAGCATATCTCCAACAATGTCTATGTGGAGGTGATTACCGACCCCAAGGGCTTCACGGCAACCCAACTCGAAATTGCACTGTCCAAGACGTTAAGCCTGCTGTCGAAAACCGGCACTAATACGGGGTCCTCTGCAAACCTGCGCTATTCGAAGGATTATTGAGGACGACGGAGGGCTGTCGTGGATGGGATTTACGGCTCCCACGGCAGCCAAGGTCCCACCTGCCTTCGACACGTCCGCTCCTAAATGGCTGTCCGGTCGGGACGGCCATTGAGGCTTGCGGGCTGGACTGCTAAGCGCGGCCATCATGGATGATATGACACAGTCATCGCCCCGCGCCGCCGAGCGTCCGTCCCTCGGCAGCCTCGGGATGGTGTGGGGTTTCGCGCGGCGTTATCCCTCCCGTATCGGCGGAGCGCTCATAGCCTTGCTGGTATCTTCCGCCGCCACGCTTGCCATTCCGGCCGGTTTCCGGCTGGTCATCGACCGGGGCTTCATTGGCGGCGGCGATATTGGCCGCTGGTTCGAATATCTGTTCCTGATCGTCACCATTCTGGCCATCGCCACTGCACTGCGTTTTTATTTCGTGGCATGGCTGGGCGAACGGGTGGTCGCCGACATACGATCCGCCACGCAGGCCAATCTGCTGCGGCAAGCCCCCCGTTTCTTCGAGGAAAACCGTCCTTCCGAAATAGCATCACGCATGACGTCCGACACGGCCATCATCGACCAGGTCGTCGGCTCCACCGTATCGGTGGCACTCCGCAATATCGTCACGGGGATTGGCGGATTGGTCTATCTGTTCGCCCTGGCTCCCAAGCTGGCCGCTTTGCTCCTTCTGGGCATTCCAGCGATCGTGCTGGCCATGGTGAGCCTTGGCCGCCGCGTCCGTAAACTGTCCCGCACCAGTCAGGACAGGTTGGCCGATGTTGGCAGCGTGACATCCGAAGTGCTGGGCGCAATGAAAGTTGTTCAGGCCTTCGGACAGGAAAAGCGTGAAGCGGCGCGATTCGACAGCACGGTCGAGGCAGGTTTCGATACCGCGCGTCGCCGGATTTTGCTGCGCGCTGCTATGACCGCAGTGGTGATCGCCTTGGTTTTCGGATCGATCACCGCCGTGATGTGGCAGGGCGCAGTCGATGTGTCCGCAGGACGGCTTTCGGGCGGAAGCATCGCCGCTTTCGTGCTGACCGGCGGCCTGGTTGCCGGGGCTTTTGGCGCCCTGTCGGAAACGTGGGGAGATCTTCTGCGCGGCGCCGGCGCGGCCAGCCGTTTACATGAATTGATGGCCGCTGAACCTCAGATCCTCCCTCCAGCGCAGCCCAAAGCACTTCCGTACCTTCCTGACGGTGCCCGACTGGAGTTCGACAAGGTTCATTTCCATTATCCCACCCGCCCGGACCAAGCAGCGCTCAAGGGTGTGTCACTGGATATCGCGCCTGGACAGACCATGGCGATTGTCGGCCCTTCGGGTGCAGGCAAGTCGACCCTGATCCAGTTAGCCCTGCGCTTTTATGATCCGGATGCGGGCGAAATACGCCTGAACGGTATTCCCCTGACACAGGCAGATCCGGCTACCCTGCGTTCTATGATCGCTCTGGTTCCGCAGGAAAGCATCATCTTTGCAGGATCAGCGCGTGACAATCTGCGATACGGCCGATGGGACGCTTCGGATGAAGAGATCTGGGTTGCCGCACGGGCCGCCAATGCCGAAGCTTTTCTGCGAGCCTTGCCCGATGGGCTGGACAGCCATCTGGGCGAAGGTGGCTCGCGTCTGTCGGGCGGTCAGCGTCAGCGCATTTCGATTGCCCGCGCCTTGCTACGCGATGCGCCCATATTGCTGCTGGATGAAGCCACTTCCGCTCTGGATGCCGAATCGGAAGAGCTGGTCAAGGACGCGCTTGAGCGGCTGATGCGGAACCGAACGACGATCGTCATCGCCCACCGCCTGGCAACCGTTCGCGCGGCCGACCATATTGTCGTGCTGGATGAAGGCCAGGTGGTTGAACAGGGCGATCACGCCACGTTGGTGGCTGAAGGCGGCCTTTATGCCCGATTGGCGCGGTTGCAGTTCCAAGACGGCGTGCCCGCCTGAACATTCCGGCGCATTGCGCCGACCCAAAAATAATTCGCTCAATTCAGGAGATCTTGACGCGCCAGTCCGATGACATGATCGAAAATTGCGGGGTGTAGGGGTCTGTCGAAAGCACATCCCGATTCATGCGCCCGCGTCCACAGCACGATAGCCCGGCGCCCTTCGAAACCTGGTAAAGCGATCCACAATTCCTTGCCAGGGGTCAGCTTCGCGAAACTTTGAAGGCGAAAGCCCGCGAGAGACAGATTTGTGATCCGGCTTGTGAACCAATTTTCGCCTGGCCGCCGAATCCTGACATCGATCGACACGGACCGCCGTTCCGCCCCCCGTCCTCTCCGATCCGGCCCTGGCTGCCGTTCGGCATCGATGGTCCGATGTCGCGTCATGTCACATTTTTACATGGGCCTTCATCGTAACAAAAAAGTTAACGAGCAGCCCCCAGCGTATATGCATGACAAAAAAAGGGCCGCCGAAGCGGCCCTTTGGGCAGGTAGAAACTTCTCTTCCAACACGCCAGAAAGCAGGATTATCCTCTCCCCAGCGCGGCGGCGGTATCAGAAGTTCCCATATTGCTCATTGCCAACGAAGCCCAGCTTCGTGACGCCAGCGCGTTTAATTTCCGCCAACACCTGATCGACCACAACATAGCGGGTCTGGGCATTGGGCTGGAACTGCAGTTCCGGCTCAACTGGCAGACGCAGCGATTGCTGCAGATACTGACGCAGGGTCAGCAGGTCGATCGAGGAACCGTTCCAAGTGATGACACCGCTGGGATCGATTGCGACCTTGTTCTTGACGGGATCGATCACGCTGTCCGTCGGCGGCGCATTCTGCGGCAGGTCGATCTTGACCGCGTGGGTCTGGATCGGGATCGTGATGATGAACATGATGAGGAGAACGAGCATGACGTCGATAAGCGGCGTCGTGTTCATTTCCATCATTGGTTCGCCGTCATCTTTTCCGGCACTCATAGCCATGGGGCGATACTCCTAGAACTTTTACAGCCGCTGCGTGGTGGTGCCCGGTTCAGGTTCGGAGATGAAGCCGACCTTCGGGAAACCAGCGCGCTGCATCGTGTAGATGGTGCCGCCGATGCACCGATACGGGGTATTGATATCGCCGCGGATGTGCACTTCAGGCAAATCCTCCGGCGTCAGATTTTCGACGCCACCCGCTTTCTTGATATCCGCTTCCAGCTTCGCCACCGCACGATTAAGCAGCTCATCGGACGAAACCCGGGTCAGGTTCCAATACACCGCGCAGCTACCGTCCGAACCAGTCGTGACCGACAGGGAAACATTTTCCGGCTTCGTCGTCGTCGGCTCGAACGCCACCTTGGGGAGCTGCAGCTGAACCGTCTGGACGACGACCGGGACCGCGATGAGGAAGATGATGAGCAACACCAGCATAACGTCGACGAGCGGCGTCGTGTTGATGTCGGACATCGGGGCGTCATCACCGCCGTCGGAGCCAACACTCATTGCCATTGATAATATCCTAACATACGTCTCTATGGCGCCCCGCCAAGCGAGGCCCATGGCCGGTTGGGAACCAGGCGATCGCAGCCGCCCGCCGGTTCCCGAACCGACTTTTCAAGCGATCAGGCCTTGTTCGGCGCAGCGGCCGGCTTGGCAGCCGAAGCAGCCGGAGCGGCAGCCACGGACGGACGAACCGCACCGTTCGAAACCAGATAAGCCAGCAGATCAACGGTGAAGCTGTTGAGCTGTTCCGCGATCGACTTGTTGCGGCGCTGCAGGAAGTTATAGGCAAGCACCGCAGGAACGGCCACGGCCAGACCCAAGGCGGTCATGATGAGCGCTTCACCGACCGGGCCTGCAACAGCGTCAATCGATGCCTGACCAGCCGCGCCGATCTTGATGAGCGCGCGATAGATGCCGATAACCGTACCGAACAGACCGATGAACGGCGAGGTCGCGCCAACGGTCGCGAGGAAGGCAAGGCCGCCACCCAGGCTGGAGTTGATCTGCGCTTCCGAACGCGCAAGCGAGCCGTGCAGCCAATCATGCGCTTCGACCGGATCGGTCAGCTTGGTGTGTTCTTCCTGAGCCTTGATGCCGTCATCGACGATCTGCTTGTAGGCCGAATTCTTTTCAAGCTTCGCCGCGCCTTCCTTCAGGCTGGGCGCACGCCAGAAGCTCGCGCGGACCTTCTTGCCCTGGTTGATGACCTTCTGCTGCTCGATCAGCTTGGTGAACAGGATGTAGAAAGTGCCGACCGACATGGCGCAAAGGATGATGAAGACGGTCCAGGCAATGACGCCGCCCTGCTCGAGGGCTTCCATCAGACCGTAGGGATTGGCCGCCTTTGGGGCAGCGGCCGCTGCGATAGACATCAACATGTTCAAGACTTCCCTCTCAAATAGATCGTAAGAAAGGGAAGGCGGCGTGGGTCGCCAGCCTTCCCGTCACTGAATTACTCCGGCAGTCGCCAAGTGATGCGGCCATTATATGTATCCGCCATCTCCTGGCCGTCCGAACCCTTGGCGGGCTTGAACCTGGCGCGTTTCGGCAGCAGGCGGCATGTCGCCTCGTCGAGATCGGAATGGCCGGTCGAAGAGGTGATGGTGCAGCTGGTCACGCGACCATCCGGTCCGATTTCCAGTCTGAAGCCAGCGGTACCCGAACGTTCTTCACGCTGGGCGCGGCTTGGATAGTCGGCATCGCTGAGCCAGCTACCAGGCGCCGAGCGCGGCGTTGCACGGCTTGCCGCGACCGGGGGCGGAGGCGGCGGCGGCGGTGGGGCCGCTACCGGAACCGGATTGAAAACCGGCGGAGGTGTACGCACGGTCTGGATCGGCGGCGCAGGGGCCGGCGTCTGCACGATCGGCGGAGGAGCAACGACCGGCGGCGGCTCGACCGGCTGGTCTGGCGGCGGCGGCGGCGGCTCCTCATCAGGTGGCGGCGGCTCCTCTTTCACGTCGATCACATTCAGCTGTTCCGCCGCCTTTTTGACATATTTCATGCCAAGACCGGTGACGAAGGCATAGCCGAGAACAGCGTGAATCAGGGCGACGATAATGATCGAGATCGTGCGACTCGATCCTTGCGAGTGGTCAGCATAGGCCATTCGGCAACGACACTCCTTAACTCAGCTTACTAGTTGTTATGCACAAATGAGCCAAAAACGACCCAAGACGGCCGGGCTCTCCCGGACATCCTTGGCCTATATCCTTCCCATTTGCTACCCTTCAAATTCCTATCGCGGCATCTTCCGCCACGCAAACGCTTTATCGCTTCACCCGTTTGCGTTTACAAACAATCTTAGCATCTCGCCATGGAATGGCTTGCATGTGACATTGATGCAACGGATTGCCAGCATATGATGAAGAAGACAGAGAAATCTACCGGCATGTCGAAAAATATCCTTTGGGCATGCCTCATTTCCGCCTCAAACCCTTTGATTTGGGCAAGTCCGATTGCTCAAGCCGCTCCACAATACTCGGAGTCCCCCCACTCCATCGTATCTTCCGGGCCCTCCTATGCGGACATTGCCGACCTTGCCGATGAGGCGCCCATCATCGCGCATGTGCTTATCCGCAACAGCATCCCCCTGTCCGAAAAACATGCCGGAGTTGTGCCGCCTGGCTATCGACGCCTCTATATCGAAGCGGATGTAATGGCCCTGATTCGCGGAGAGGGCGGCGTCAGCCCCTCCGTCAGCTACCTATATGATGCGCCGATCGACACCCGGGGAAAAACGGCCAAGCTGAAAAAGGTCCAAATGCTACTGTTTGCGAGACAAGGCACGCGGCCGGGCGACATCCAACTGGTCGCGCGGGATGCACAGATTCCCGCCACCTCCGCGGATATGGAACAGGTGAAGAATATTGTTTCGGCGCTTGTAGCGCCGGGTGCTCCGCCCCGCATCATAGGACCCGGCGATGCCTTCCATGTGTCGGGCACCATAGCGGGTGAAGGAGAGACACAGATTTTCCTTCGAACGGAAAATGGAGACCCTGTCTCTCTCTCAATCATAAGGCGACCCGGTCAGGAACCGCGATGGGCCGTGGCCTTGGGCGAGATCGTCGATGAAGCGGCGCGCCCGCCGCAGCCCGGCAGCCTGCTCTGGTACCGGCTTGCCTGCGCCCTTCCTCCCACGCTTCCTCCCCGATCGATCCGGGCATTGTCAGTGCCCGATGCCGAAGCGGCACAGGCGGACTATCGGCTTGTGATGCAAGCGCTGGGCCAATGCGACAGGACAAGGCAGGTTCGCTAGGCTCCCTGCTTTTCCTTGGACTATGGCGTTAGGGCCGCTATCAGCGCGGCCCTGACCTGCTGGAAGAATAAGGATAGGCCATGACAAATCTCCACCGCCATGCCCCGCTGCGCGTCGCGCTCGTTGGTCTGGGGACAGTGGGCGGCGGCGTCATCCGGCTGCTCCAGACCAACGGCGACCTGATTGCCAGGCGCGCGGGCTGCCCGATCCAGATCGTCGCGATTTCGGCGCGGGACCGCAACAAAGACCGAGGTGTCGACATATCCCCTTATGAATGGGTGGACGACATGACCACGTTGGCGGCGCGCGATGATATCGATGTGGTGGTCGAACTGATCGGCGGCGCTGATGGCCCTGCGCTGACGCTGGCGCGGCAATGCCTGACTGCGGGCAAGCCCTTTGTCACGGCAAACAAGGCGATGCTGGCGCATCATGGGCTAGACCTGGCAGCACTCGCTGAAAAGGCAGGCATTGCGCTCAAATATGAAGCGGCCGTCGCCGGAGGCATTCCCGTCATCAAGGGCATGCGCGAAGGCGCCGCCGCCAATGAGATCAGCCGAGTCTACGGCATTCTCAACGGAACCTGCAACTACATCCTGACCACCATGGAGAAGGAAGGACGCGGATTCGACGATGTGTTGAAGGAGGCCCAGGAACTCGGCTTTGCGGAAGCCGACCCCAGCTTCGACATTGACGGCGTGGATGCGGCGCACAAGCTGACTATCCTCGCCAGCCTCGCCTTCGGCACTGAGCTGGATTTCGACAATGTCGCCATCACCGGCATTCGTCATGTGATCGCGGCCGATATCGCCGAAGCCGCGGCACTGGGCTATCGCATTCGCCTCGTCGGCATGGCCGAGAATGGTCCTGATGGCCTGTTCCAGCGCGTTCATCCGATGCTAGTCCCGACCGATCACCCCCTTGCCCATGTCGACGGATCACTCAACGCCGTGGTAGTGGAAGGCAATTTCGTCGGTCGCCTGTTCTTTGAGGGGCGGGGAGCTGGCGAAGGCCCCACGGCATCGGCGGTCGTCGCTGACCTGATCGACGTCGCGCGCGATGAGTATGGCGATGCCTTCGCCATGCCGGTGGCCGCACTCAGTCCGCAGCCGCCGGCCGACGCCGGCCATCGCATCGGACGCAGCTATTTGCGCTTCAAGGTTCAGGACCGGCCCGGCGTATTGGCGGAAATCGCTGCCGCGACCCGGGATGCGGGCGTATCCATTGAAAGCATGATCCAGCGTGGCGCGAATCAGCAGGACGGCGTTCTGATGGCGATCGTCACCCATGCTGGGGAAGAGCGCCGCGTAAGCGAAACGCTGGATCGCCTTGCCGGATCGGACAGCCTGCTCCAGACTCCGATGGTCATGCATATCCTCGACTGATGCCAGTTGGGATTCAGCGCAACCAGAAGCTGTGCAACAAAATATCCTCAACTGGCTCCCCCAACCGCAGCAAGGTGCGATTGGCGCGTTTGGGACAATCGAGATTGCCGACGACGGCAAGCGCACAGGATGGGCTGACGCCGGTGCTCCAGCAGCAAAACTGGCGACGATCAGCGGAACGACCAATCCTGGCAACCCTGCTTCTTTTCCGCATTTGCTAACGCCGGAAACGCCCATCTGTTGCATCATACCGTCAAAAGGAGTCGCATACGCGACACATGGCTCGACAAGGCAAAGCCGACCCCGTATCGCCCTCCCCAATACCGCTCAAAAGAGGAATGGACATGGTGCAGGCTAGCTCGATTCTCGATCGCGTTCTGGTGCTGGAAATGGTGCGCGTGACCGAGGCCGCTGCCATCGCGGCGTCGAAGCTGATCGGTCGCGGCGATGAAAAAGCGGCAGACGCAGCCGCCGTGGAAGCCATGCGTCTGGCGTTCAACGATCTCTATATGGATGGCACCGTCGTCATCGGCGAGGGTGAACGCGACGAAGCGCCGATGCTCTACATCGGAGAAAAAGTCGGTAACGCCATCGGCAAGGGCCCCAAGATCGACATCGCTCTCGATCCGCTGGAAGGCACCACGATCACCGCGAAGGCTGGCCCGAATGCGCTGGCAGTGCTCGCGATTTCAGAAGAAGGCGGCCTGCTCAACGCGCCCGATGTCTATATGGAGAAGCTGGCGGTTGGCCCCGGCTATCCGAAAGACATTATCGACCTCAACAAATCCGTGAGGGCAAATGTCGAAGCAGTTGCCAAGGCCAAGGGCGTGGAACCAGGCGACATCATCGTCTGCGTGCTGGACCGTCCACGTCATGAAAAGCTCATCACGGAACTGCGCGCCATTGGCTGCGGCATCATGCTGATTCCCGATGGTGACGTGGCTGGCGTGATCGCCACGACCAATCCCGAAACGACCATTGACATGTATATGGGTTCGGGCGGTGCGCCCGAAGGCGTGCTGGCCTGCGCCGCGTTGCGCTGCGTGGGCGGACAGTTCAAGGGCAAGCTGCTGTTCCGCAACGATGATGAGCGCGCACGCGCTCGTAAATGGGGCATCACTGATCTCGACAAGATTTACGACCTTAAAGAACTGGCCAAGGGCGACTGCATTTTCGCGGCCACCGGCGTGACCGACGGTTCACTGCTGGACGGTGTCAAGCGGCTGCCGGGTGGCCACCTCACGACGGAAAGCGTGGTTATGCGTGCCAGCACAGGCACGGTTCGCTGGGTCAAGGGCGAACACCGGTTGGAACGCAAGGACAGTTAAAGGCGTCCCTGACGAAATATATCCGATTATGGGGAGGGGCCACTTGGGCCCCTTCTTCATACTGGCTAGGGCAGTGAACGACTGGAATGAATCGTTCACCGCCTGATTTCTTTTGTTTTCCGCGTTCTGCGAATGGCCGGCTTTAGCGACCCGCACGATGATTAAGATCGTGACCGAGCGCCAAAATCGCTACGCCCAACAAGGTATAGGCGCTTTCCTGCAACCCATGATCCATCGTCAGGGCGCCTGCCATGATGCCAAGACCTAACGAACCGATAGCGGCGGGCATCATGAAACCATGCACCACCGCTCCATGCCCGAGCGCCACAGCCCCAAGTAAGATCGCCAACACCAGCCCCGTCTCATGAAATAACGGACTGGCGAAGAAACCTCCTGCCGAAGCGAGCAGGCCCAGGATCACAGCCGTTGCAAAGCAATGGGCAACACACAGCCCGGACAGGCCCATGGCGATCCGGTCGATCCGGCCTGTTGACAGGGCTTGGCGAAGGCTGAACTGCATGACGACCGCTACATAGGCGATAGCCGCATAGGTTACAATATATCATTGCGATTTTTTCGCTGGTGAAACGACGATAGATCGCCGCGCGTCAGGCAGCCAGATGCAAGCAGTTGCGGCCGCTGTTCTTGGCACGATAAAGCGCCTTGTCCGCAGCTTCCAGCAGCGCCGCCGCGTTTAAAGCGCCATCAAGTTCCACCAAGCCAGCGCTGAACGTCACGGTCACGCTCAGACCGGTGTCGAGATAGACGGGTTCATCCGCCATCATATGGCGCAATCGTTCGCAAACAGTACTGGCCTGGCGGATATCCGGATCCGCCAGCAGGATCGCAAACTCCTCACCTCCCAGACGTCCGATACAGTCCTCGCCGCGCAGGCCGGGCTTCAAACGCTCCACGAAGACGCCCAGAACCTTATCGCCGGCGGCATGACCATGACAGTCATTGACCGCCTTGAAATGATCGAGGTCCAAAAGCAGCAGGCAGGAACGGACATTATTTCCGACCCGGTCGATTTCCGTTTCGAGCTTTTCCAAGAATGCACGGCGGCTCGTCGCTCCTGTCAGCGAATCATGAGATGCCACCTGCTGCAATGCCTGCTGCCGCGCCTTGTGACGGGACATGTCCCGAACGGTGCAAACGACGCCAGTAGCCCCGTTCTCCTCATCCATCACGGCGCGCGCCACCATCTCATACCAATCGAGATCGTCGATGGCGCGAAGAAGACGGAACTCGACCCGATGGATGTCGCCTGGCTGTTCCAGCGCACGGCGATAGGTGGCGACTACGAGACCCCTGTCCTTGGGATGGATGAGGTCGGCCGCCGGCTGCCCCATCAACAAAGCCGGCGCACAGCCGATCTGTTCCAGAACGGAGGGCGACGCGTAATGAATACGGCCGTCAATGCCCAGGTTCAGAACCATGTCACCGCAATGTTCAGCGATGATTCGGTATCGCGCTTCGCTTTCGCGCAACATCTGGAACAGCTTGCGCCGTCCGTTCAGCTCGGCCGCCACGGGAGAAAGCTGAAAACCAGATAGATCTGAAAGAATTGGGTTTTCGTGCCCGCTGACGCCGCGATTGTCGACAAATAGCCATGATTGAACAGGGACGATGCGCCCCCCATGAGCGCGAGAACGACGATGGACGCCGCAGCCCCATAATGACCCGCGCGAAAGGAAATGATGACCAGCGGCAAAAGCGGCACGAACAGCAGCGGGTAATGATTTTGATGAAACACATACCATGTCGTTCCCCCCAACAGGAGGAGCAGGCCAAACAACTCCAGCCGGAGCAGCCGGGACGTGGTCCGGAACCATCGCGCCCATTCGCCCTGCATGAGCATGACAAGCACCGGCGTGCAGACCAGCCCCCCCAACACATGCCCAGAACACCATTGCAACCAACTGTCGCCAAAGGACGCTGGCGTCAGATTCGAGGCGACCAGAGCGGAACCCAGGCCCACGACGACATTCACGCCACATAGGGCAACCACGAAAACCGCCAATGGAACCAATGACACCATGATGTTCCGGCCGGAAACGCAATATCGGCAGATCACCGCTACCGTAAGCGATTCGGCTACGTTCATCAGCATCATCGGGATCGCCGCAACCGGCCCCATGCCGAACAGGGCCGTGGAAATGGCGCTGGCCAAGGCACATGCCGTGATCGCGCGCAGCCAGTTAGCGCGTTGCGATGTTAGCAATTCCGCCATCAAAAAAGCATTGGCAGCCCAGATGAAAGCAATGCCACCTTCAAAGCACGACGTCATGAGAGAGAGGGAGGCGACCAGAAAATAGATGCCTCCGGTCAACGCCGGCGCAAGCAGAGAAGAAAGGCGAAGAGAGGAACGCATGTCGCGTACCCTGCTAATCGCCCTTGGTTAAAATATGCTCACGACAGGGAACGCAATCTATGCGGACGCCCCCCCAACCCGCAAAGGAGGGGAGCGTCGATTTCCCTGGCGCTTCTTCAGTTCGAGGCGTCCGCCAACGTCTGATCGGTAGGCGCGGATATGGCGGGATTGCGGTTCCTGATCGTGGTCCGCGCCACCCGGACACCCGCGCCATAATCGGGATGGACCTGATCGAAGAGTTTGCACTGCCGCTCTTCGATTTCGGCGGGAATGTCCCCCATCGCGGCCGCTATGTTCGCGAACAGGCGCTGTTTCTGTGCATCATCGAACAGATTGAACAAGGCGCGCGGCTGGCTGAAGTCGTCATTCCCCTCGCGATGGTCATAATGATCCGCATCGCCCGAAATCCTGAGCGGCGGCTCCCGCAACCGTTCGTCCTGCACCGGACCGTTAAAGCTGTTAGGCTCATAATAGGCGGCCGGATTCGAATTGTTGGGGAAGAAGCGCATCGCTCCGTCCTTATGATAGTGATGGACCGGGCATTTCGGCGCGTTGATCGGCAATGCCTCATAATGCGTGCCCAGCCTGTAGCGATGGGCGTCGGCATAGCTGAATATGCGCCCCTGCAGCATCTTGTCGGGCGAAAAGCCAATCCCCGGCACGATGTTGGAGGGAGAGAAAGCCGCCTGCTCGATCTCCGCGAAATAATTGTCGGCATTGCGGTTCAATTCCATCACGCCGATATCGATCGGCGGATAGTCGGCATGCGGCCAAACCTTGGTCAGGTCGAAAGGATTATAGGGCGTCTTTTCCGCATCCAGCTCCGGCATGATCTGGACCTGCACTTTCCACTGCGGGAAATGGCCGGTTTCGATGGCCTCGAACAAATCCTCCTGCGTCGATTCCCGCGTGCGGCCTACGACATTGGCCGCCTCCTCATTGGTCCAGTGCCTGTGTCCCTGCATCGTCTTAAAGTGGAACTTGACCCAGAAGCGCTCGCCAGCTTCGTTGAGGAAAGAATAGGTGTGGCTGCCATAGCCGTTGATGTGGCGCACGTCGGTCGGCAATCCACGGTCGGACATAAGGATCGTCACCTGATGCAGCGATTCAGGTGAGAGCGACCAGAAATCCCACATAGCCGTCGGCGAACGCAGATTGGTGCGCGGATGACGCTTTTGCGTGTGGATGAAGTCGGGGAACTTCAGCGGATCGCGCACGAAGAAAACCGGCGTGTTGTTGCCCACCAGATCCCAATTGCCTTCAGGCGTATAGAATTTGAGCGCGAAACCGCGCACGTCCCGCTCGGCATCCGCTGCGCCCAGTTCGCCCGCGACGGTGGAAAAGCGCGCGATCATCGGCGTTTCCGCACCTGGCTGAAGCACCTTGGCCTTGGTAAATTTGCTGATATCCCCGGTAATACGCAGCACGCCATGGGCGCCCCAGCCCTTCGCATGGACAACGCGTTCGGGAATACGCTCGCGATTCTGATGGGCGAGCTTTTCGATCAGCTGATAATCCTGCAACAGCAACGGTCCGCGCGGCCCCGCGCTCAAGCTGTTCTGATTGTCGGCAATCGGCGCACCGGCGCTCGTCGTCATGGTCGGTTTATCGGCCATCGTCATCCTCCTGGGCTGTTGATGCAGCTAGACTAAGCCTCAATCTATTTTGGGGGAAATTGATTAAATTTGCCTCACTGATCGATTTGACCGCGCATATCAGGCATGAGCCGCTAACATATCGTGCCATCCGCGCAGACGCGCCGCGCGTTCCTTGACGCCCATATCCGGAACGAAACGCGTCGCTTGCGACGCCATGGAGGAGGCTTCCTCCAGCGAACCGAACAGCCCCGCTCCCAGCCCCGCCAGCATGGCCGCGCCCAATGCAGTGGTTTCGACATCCGATGGCCTGTCGACGCGCAGGTTCAGCATATTCGCCATATCCTGCACGATCCAATCGTTCGCGCTCATGCCTCCATCCACTCGCAGGAGGCGCCAAGGCGCGCCGTCCGCCGCGAAGGCATCGGCGAGATCGTGGATCTGATGCGACAGCGATTCCAGCGCCGCGCGAACGATGTGGGCGCGTGTGCTCCCTTGCGTCAAGCCGGTGATCGCGCCCCTCGCCTGCGGCCTCCAATGCGGCGCGCCCAACCCCACCAGCGCGGGCAACATGAATAGGCCGCCATTGTCTGGCACGGAACGGGCGAGGGCCTCGCTATCCTCCGCCGCCTCTATCAACCCCAGTCGATCGCGCAGCCACTGGATCAGACTCCCCGCCACGAAGATCGATCCCTCCAGCGCATAGGCACGGCGCTCCCCGATTCGATAAAGCAGCGTGCCGAGCAGCCGATGACGGGACGTAGGCATCGCCTCCCCCATATTCGCGAGGATGAACGCGCCGGTGCCCAGCGTCGCCTTGGCATCACCAGGACGCAGGCAAGCCTGCCCGATGGTCGCAGCCTGCTGGTCGCCCGCCAGCCCGCAAATCGGCACCGGTCCGCCTAGGACATCGGCGCGCGCCTCTCCGAAAACACCGGCATTATCGACGATTTCCGGCAGAGCGGCACTGGGGACGCCGAACAGCGCACACAGATCACTATCCCAGCCGTCGCCGTCCAGCGCCATCAGTTGGGTACGGCTGGCATTGCTGGCATCGGTAATGTGCAGCCCGCCGGTCAGCTTCCACACCAGCCAGCTTTCCACCGTGCCCAGCGCCAATCGCTCACCCGTTTGCCCCACCGCCGACGCATGGTCGAGCAGCCAGCGCATCTTGGTGGCGGAGAAATAGGGATCGACGACAAGGCCCGTGCGTCGCTGGAGCATCGGTTCGTGCCCCGCTTCGCGCAAGGCCTCGCACTCCGCCGCTGTGCGCCGGTCCTGCCAGACGATAGCGCGGTGCAGCGGCTCTCCACTGCTGCGGTCCCAGGCGACGACTGTCTCACGCTGATTGGTGATGCCGATGGCCGTGATGCCGTCCACGCCGCCCGCACGCTCCACCATCTGGCGGGCGCAAGCGAGGCTATGTTGCCAGATTTCTTCCGCATCCTGTTCGACCCAGCCAGAACGCGGGTAATATTGGGTAAGGTCGGCTTGCGCTGTCGCGATCCGCCTGCCGTCCGGCAAATAGAGCATCGCCCGCGTGGACGTGGTGCCCGCGTCGAGCACGAGAATGAAGCGATCCGTCATGACCTTTCCTCCAGCCAGCGCGAAAGAGGCGAGGTTTGAACCGCATCGAACCGCAGGCCCAGTTTTGTGCGCCGCCAAAGAATATCATCTGTGGTTTGTGCCCATTCCTGTGCAGTCAGATAATCCACTTCGGCTTCGGTGAGGCCATGACCGAAATGAACGCCCAGATCGTCCAGCCGCCTAGCCTCGCCAAGCCAGCGGCGGGTAGCGGTGCCATAGGCGCGGCCGATGCGGTCAATCCAGTTCGGATCGAGGAAGGGATAGTCACGCGACAATCCGGCCAGAAGGTCGGCAAGGCCGGTCATCGGGAAATCGCCGCCTGGAAGGGGAGCGGAGGCAGTCCATTCCTTCCCCGCCAATGTGGGCAGCAACGGTTTCATCATGTCCACCGCTTCGGCGGCAAGATGGCGATAGGTGGTGATCTTACCTCCAAAAATGCTGAGCATCCGCGCTTCGCCCTCCTTTCCCTCCAGTTCGAGGCGATAGCCCCGCGTGGCCGCCTCGGGCTTGCCGGAGCCGTCATCCACCAGAGGACGCACGCCGGCGTAGCTCCAGATCACATCGGCCGGAGTAATCTGGCGCGCGAAGTAGCGATTTGCGCCTTCGCAGAGATAAGCTACTTCCTCCGCGCTGGCGGTGACATGGTCGAGAGCACCATGATGGTCGCTGTCGGTGGTGCCGATCAGCGTGAAGTCCCGTTCATAGGGAATGGCGAAGAATATGCGGTCATCGGGAAGCTGGAAGAAATAAGCGAAGTCATGATCGAACAGACGCGGCACGACGATGTGCGATCCACGGACAAGGCGCATATGTCGATCCGTGGACTGATTCGCGCGGGCGAGCAGGGCAAGGACCGATGGGCCGGTGGCATTCACGACGACCCGCGCCCTGAAACGACTTGTTTCGCCAGACGAGAGACAGGCGTGGATGGTCCAATGTTCCCCTTCCCGGTCGAGCTTCACGACTTCGGTGCGCGTGTGGATGCTGGCGCCCCGGTCCGCTGCGTCGCGCGCATTGAGGATGACGAGACGAGCGTCATCCACCCATCCGTCCGAATAGACATAGCCTGGCCCGAAGCCCGGCTGCAACGGCGCTCCGGCCGGGTGGCGGCGCAGGTCGATGGACTGCGTGGGCGGCAGCGCGCGGCGACCGCCCATATGGTCGTAGAGAAACAGGCCCAGGCGCAACAACCAACGCGGGCGCAATCCCGGCACCCATGGCAGGACGAAGCGCATCGGGTGGATGATGTGGGGCGCCATGCTCCAGAGCCGTTCGCGTTCGGACAGAGATTCGCGGACCAGTGCGAATTCATAATGTTCCAGATAGCGCAGGCCGCCGTGGATCAGCTTGGTCGAGGCGGAGGATGTGCCCTGGGCCAGATCGCCCTTTTCCAGCAGCAGAACGGAAGCGCCGCGCCCGGCGGCGTCGCGGGCGATGCCGCAGCCGTTGATGCCGCCGCCTATGACGGCAAGATCATGAATGGGATCGACGACCTGGCTGCTCACCGGGGCAGTCTAGACCGGATGGGGCGATAGTGAAACCAAGAGTGAGGTGAAGAAGGAAAGCGTTCTGGACGGATGCCGCAGATCGGCGGAATCCGCTATATTATTCAATATTTTCAATCTATTATGAGATATTCCGGTGAGCGAGGCAGGCTCAGGCCTTTTCCAGCGTGCATTGCAGGGGGTGCTGGTTCTGCCGGGCGAAGTCCATCACCTGATTGACCTTGGTTTCGGCCACTTCATAGCTGAAAATGCCGCATATGCCGACACCGCGCTGATGGACATGGAGCATCACGCGGGTCGCTTCCTCCATGTCCATGCGGAAGAAATGCTGGAGGACGTGAACGACGAATTCCATCGGCGTATAATCGTCGTTCAGCATCAGAACCTTGTAAAGCGACGGCTTTTTGGTGCGCGTGCGCGTCCGGGTGGCGATGCCGACATTCGGCCCACCGGCGCCCTCGCCATGATCGTCCTGATCATTGCCCGCCATGAGGAAAGGCCGTGCCGACGCCGAAGTGATGATGCTGTCCATGATGGACGAGAATATGGCGATTTGGGCCCTGATGACAAGAGGGCCGCGCGTCAGGCCATCGCACGGACAACCGGGCCTGTGGGACAGCGGGCATTTGCCCCCTTTTGGATGGGAGGAAGCGGGCGCCATCCCCTCCTCCGTCCGGCGGCGTAGCGGCGCTTTCACCCGCCCTTCAATGAAAATCGCGCGAGCCGGGAAGGATGCGGACGTTACGCGGGTGGCTGGAAGCGCGGGCGCGGGGATGGGCGCTGTGGCCATCGGTCAGGCGGTCAAGCTCAGCCGTGCGGTCGTGCACGCGGGTCGCCATCAGATGCACGATGCCTTCCTTGCTGCGCTGAACCTCGCCTTCCACCAGCATCAGGCGGGACGCCATGACCGGACGGCGCTGCATTTCGAAGAGGCGCGCCCAAAGCAGGATATTGGCGATGCCGGTTTCATCCTCGATGGTGATGAAAACGGCATTGCCCTTGCCGGGACGCTGGCGGACCAGCACGACACCGGCGACCTGAACGCGCGCGCCGTTCTTCGCGGCCCCCACCCCGGCGCAGGTCAGAGCGCCCTCCCCGGCGAAAACCGGGCGCAGAAACTGCATGGGATGGCCTTTGAGGGACAGGCGCGTCACCTGATAATCGGTCGCGACATGCTCCGACAGCGGCATGGCGGGGAGCCTGGCGTCCGACTCCTCGCCCAGTTCGCGGGCAGCGGGATCACGGCTGCGGGCGGCGGCGAACAGGGGCAGTTCGTCGGACGGCGTGCGCCGCGCTTCCCAAAGAGCGGCGCGGCGGTCCTGCCCCAGCGAACGGCAGGCATCCGCATCGGCCAGCAGGCGCAGGGCGCGGGCGGGGAGACTCGCGCGGCGGGCCAGATCCTCCATGCTGGTGAACAGGCCGCCCTCTGCGCGGGCCTGCGCCAGTCCGGCGGCCCAATCCTCACGGAAGCCATCGACCTGACGCAGGCCCAGCCGCAGGGCAAGCGCCCTCCCCTCACCCTCTCCCCGCACCATGTCGCGGGATCGCAACAGCGGTTCGAGCGCATTGTCCCATGCGCTCATATTCACATCCACGTCATGCACGGTGACGCCATGCTCGCGCGCGTCGCGGACGATCTGGGCGGGGGCATAGAAACCCATGGGCTGCGAATTAAGCAGCGCGCAGGCGAAGATGGCCGGGTGATGGCATTTGATCCAGGCGGAGACATAGACGAGGCGGGCGAAGGACAAAGCGTGGCTTTCGGGGAAGCCATAGCTGCCGAACCCCTCGATCTGCTTGAAGCAACGCTGCGCGAAATCGCGGTCATAGCCACGCGCCGTCATGCCATTTATCATCTTGTCGCGGAAATGGTGGATGGTGCCGGCATTGCGGAAGGTCGCCATGGCGCGGCGGAGCTGGTTGGCTTCCGCTGGTTTGAAGCTCGCGGCGGTGATGGCGAGCTTCATCGCCTGTTCCTGAAAGAGCGGCACGCCGCAGGTCTTGCCCAGCAGCGCCCTGAGTTCATCGGAAGGGCCGCATTCCGGCGCGGGTGACGGAAACACGACCTTCTCCTCCCCGCAGCGGCGGCGTAGATAGGGATGGACCATGTCGCCTTCGATCGGACCGGGGCGCACGATCGCGACCTGAATCGTGAGGTCGTAGAGATCGCGCGGCTTCAAACGGGGAAGCATGTTAATCTGGGCGCGGCTTTCCACCTGGAACACGCCGATGCTGTCGCCCTTGCACAGCATGTCGTAGACCCTGGGATCGCTGGAATCGATGTCGACCGTCAGCTTCGGGTCGCCCAGCCCCTGCTGCCGGATCAGGTCGAACGCCTTGCGTATGCAGGTCAGCATCCCCAGCGCCAGCACATCGACTTTCATCAGGCCAAGGGCGTCGATGTCATCCTTGTCCCATTCGATGAAGGTGCGGTCCTTCATCGCGGCATGGTGAAGCGGCACGGTTTCATCGAGCCGATTCTGCGTCAGGACGAAACCGCCGACATGCTGGGACAAATGCCGGGGAAAAGGCGCCATAAGCAACTGGTCGACAATCGCCCGCAACTGCACGATGCGGGGATTATCGAGCGCGAAACCGGCCTCCGTGAAGCGCGCTTCGTCCATGTCGCTGGAATAGCTGCCCCAGACGGTGCCGGCGAGGCGGGCGGCAATATCTTCGCTGAGCCCCAGCACCTTCGCCACTTCGCGCACGGCGCTGCGCGAGCGGTAATGGATGACGGTCGCGGCGATCCCGGCGCGGTGGCGGCCATAACGCTCATAGATATATTGCATGACCTCCTCGCGCCGTTCGTGCTCGAAATCGACGTCTATGTCGGGCGGCTCTCCCCGCTCCTCCGACACGAAACGGGAAAAGAGCAGATCGTGCCTGGCCGGGTCAATGGAGGTGACGCCGAGCAGGAAGCAGACTATGGAATTGGCGGCCGATCCGCGCCCCTGGCACAATATGCCCTGCATCCGGGCGAAGGCGACGATGTCGTGAACGGTCAGGAAATAATAAGCATAGTTGCGGCTGGCGATGAGGCCGAATTCCTCATCCAGCAGCTTGCGGACCTTGGGCGGGATGCGGGGGCCGTAATAGGCATGGGCGGCGGTGAGGGTGAGTTCCTCCAACCATTGCTGGGCGGTCCAGCCTTCGGGCACCGGCTCATGCGGATATTCGTAGCGGAGCTGGTCGAGCGTGAAGCCGACACGGGCAAGGAAGCGGACGGTTTCCGCCACCGCTTGCGGGCAGGCGCGGAACAGGCGGGCTATGGCGGCGGGCGCGTGGAGATGGCGTTCGGCATTGGCCTCCAGCAGGCGACCGGCCTGCGCGATGGTGACGCCTTCGCGGATGCAGCTGAGCACATCCTGAAGCGGGCGCTGCTCCGGCGTGGCGTAGAGCGCATCCATGGTCGCGATGAGCGGCGCGCCGGTTCGGGCGGATAGCGCCTGATATTGCGCCAGCCTGCGCGCATCGCGTCCGTCGCGGCGCAGCGCAGCGCCCAGCCAGACCCGTCCCGGTGCGAGGCGGGAAAGGCGGGCGAGCAAAGCCTCCAGATCGGCGGGCGGCGGCGGCGGGAGGAGGCTGAGATGACCCTGGGTGACGGCTTCCGGGGAAGGGCGCTCATCCTGTTCATAGTCCACCGGATTGCTGTGCGCGGTCTGCTCCGTCGCGGTGGAACAGGGCAGGACGATCAGCAGCAGATCGTCGAGATGGGCGGTCAGGTCCGCATATTCGAGGATGCAGTCGCCCTTGATGGAGCGCAGATTGCCCCGCGTCAGCAATTTGGTGAGTTCCCCCCATCCCCGCCGCGTCGCGGGATAGGCGACGATGTCGGGCGTACCGTCGGCAAAGACCAGCCGCGCGCCCGTCAGCAGCTTCATGTCGGGCACGCAGGCGGCCTTTTCAGGGCCGGTGAGTTCCGCGCTCGCGCCTTCCCGCGCCCGCTTGTCCACCAGCATGGCTTCCTGCGCGTCGGCGATGATGCGTTTGCGGGCCGACCAGGCGCGGACCACGCCAGCGACCGTGTTGCGATCGGCTATGCCCAGCCCCTTGAGGCCCAGCAGGATCGCCTGCCGCACCATATGCTCGCCATGGGATGCGCCGCGCAGGAAGGAAAAATGCGTGGCGGCGACCAGTTCCGCGAAGGGCGGCGGATCGGCAGGGCGGGCGCTCATGCGAACAGGCCGTGCAGATACCAGCCGGGATGCGCCGCCTCCGTCCCGTAAAGGCCGTGGCGGAAAATCCAGTAGCGGCGGCCGCGCGCATCCTCCACCCGATAATAGTCGCGGGTGCGCCCTATATCCTCGCCCTTCACCATGCCGCTATGGGCCGTCCACCATTCAGGGGCGATGCGTTCGGGCCCTTCGTAACGCGTGACTTCATGGAGCATCCGCCGCCAGCGGAAGCGATGGGGGGGGCCGTCCGGCACCTCTGCCAGAACGTCGATCGGCTGGGGCGGGTCGAACAGATGGAGCGGCCGCAGCGGCGGATCGCCAGCCGCCTCCTGTCGCGCCCATGGGGCAGGCGTGGGGCTTTCGATGGCGGGAAGCGCCAACTGGGCCTGTTCGGGAATATGGCTGTCGCGCGGGTGAAGGCGCTGGATCTGCATCCGGCCCGCCCGGATCGAAAGCCGGTCGATCAGCGCGGCGATCCCTTCTTCCCGGCGCGCCTCGCCGCCTTCCAGCGCGAGCTGGGTAGGGGCCATCGGCTCGGCGCGCGGCACGGTGAGGCGCAGCATGTCGAAGCCGAAACCGGGATCGAGCGGATCGGACAGGCCGTCAATCTTCTCCTCGATCAGGCGCAGGATCGCGGGCGCGTCGCGGACAGGCAGGCTGGTTTCAACGCGCAGGGGGAAAGCCAGGCCGTCGCTGCGGAAGAAGACCGCTTCGAAGCGGCGGCCGCCTTGCCCCCGTTCGGCAAGGCGCGCGCTGGCTTCGTCGATCATGTCCGACAGGACGGCAAGGGCATGGACGGTACGGGCCATGGGTTCGACGAAGCGGCGCTCCACGCGGATGGCGGGACGGGCGCGGCGGGGCGCGAGGGGGCGCTGCCCCAGACCCAGCAGGCGATGGAGCGCATCCACCGCCGCCTCTCCGAAGCGCGCGGCCAGCGTGGCGGCAGGACGCGCGGCCAGATCGCCCACGGTCCGCAGCCCCGCGCGGCGCAGGGCCACCGCGCTTTCCTCCTCCAGACACAGCGCCTCGACGGGCAGGCGGCGCAGGGCAGATTCCTCATTGGGCGCGGAAGCGATGGGGAAGCGGACGAGCGCATGAGCGGCTTCCGGCGTGGACGCGAGCGCATGACGCACCGTCATGCCATGCCGCTCCAGTCGGTCCGCGGCCTCCTGCACCAATCCGGCTTCCCCGTTCCAGAGATGCGCGCAGCCGGTAATGTCGAGCATCAACCCGGCGGGGGGATCGAGCGCGGCGATGGGGGTGTAGCGGGCGCAGCCGTCGCACAGGCGCTCCAGCCAGTCCTGATCGGCATGAGGGGCCGCTTCGAACACGGCCAGATCCGGCTCCCGCGCCCGCGCATCGGCCAGCGTCATGCCGGGGGCAAGACCCAGTTCCAGCGCGGCGCAATCCAGCGCGGCCAGACGCATCGCGCCGCGTACCGGCTCCACCATGGCCGCAGGCGCGCCATCCGGCCGTGCGGCCCACAGGTCAGGCCGCGCGATCCGCAGCCGGTCGAACGGCAGGAAAGGAAAGTGAAGCGCGAGATAGCGGCGCGCCGCCCTCTCGTCCCTCTCCCTGCCGTCCATGGTCATCGCGTTCATCGCGCCCGTCTCCAAATAGGCCTCGCTCATTGTCCCAGATCAATCGCCACGCCACGCCGTCCCGCCCGCCGCGATGGCGCAGCAGGGTGAGATCGAAAGCGCTCATGCCCGGCGCGTTTCCGGGCAAGGGCACGGAAGGCGCGGCCCCCACTCGCCAGCGCGTGTCGGCGGCGCTGGCCGTTGGATCGGCATCCAGGCGCAAAAGCAGCGCAGTGACGCCCGATTGCTCCGCCGCCAGCGTCAGGCGACGGCTGGCGGTGAGGTCCAGTTGCGGCGCCCGCCCCCGGATTTCGAGCAGCAGCGCACCCAGAGCAGGAGATCGCAAGGCTTCCACGGCGGCGCGCAGCAACATCGCTTCATCCTGCATCACGCCGATCAGCAGATGCGCCGGGTCTACGCCCAAAGCCGTCAGCCCCGGCCCATAAGGCACGCCCTGACGCGCGGCGGCGGAAGGACGCAGCCACAGGGTCGTGGCCTGCGGTCCCGCAAGGCGCGCAAGGATCAGCGAAAGTCCCGTGGCCGCCGCCTCCCCGCCTTCGCAGGCAAAAAATTCATGCACCCGCCCCCGCGCCAATCCGCCGCCCAGCATCCGGTCAAGGGGCGCATGACCAAAGGGGAAATGGGCATGGCGCGTCCTGACCACGCGATCCAGCGAGGCGAGGCGCCGCTTGAGGGCATCAAGGTTTCGGGCCGACTCGATCATCATAAATGTTCTCTATTTGTTCTTTTCGAGCCTGCGACCTTCCCTGTCAATCGCCGGTTTGCGCTAATGGGAAGGTAAAAGCCTAAAGCCGCTGCACGCGGATGGACTGGCGATGAAGGGAGGCGGCCCCGAAAACCGTCATGAAAGCGATATCCGTCGCATCGCGGCCCACGGCGATGCGGACCATGGTTTCGATGGGCGCCAGATCCGTGGCATCGACCAGATGCCATGCCCCATCCAGCCAGACTTCGACCACGGCATGGAAGTCGGGCGGATCGAGGTCCAACGCATAGACGGAGACGAGCCGGGCCGGAATGTCGCAGGCGCGGATGAGCGCGGCGGTCAGATGGGCATAGTCGCGGCAGACGCCCTGTTGGGTGACGAAGCTGTCGACCGCGCTGGTCGTCACGTCCGAACTGCCCGGCACATAGCGCAGATTGTCCCGCACCCATTGAACCAGCGCCTGCACCAGCGCGCCGCCCTCCAGTCCGGGGAAATGCCCTTCGACGAAGCTGGCGAAACGGTCCGCCTCGCAATAGCGGCTGGGCCAGATGAAGGGGAGCACCAGTTCGGGCAAATCGGGCAAGGGCGACTTACGCAGTCCCGAAAGATCGGGCGCGATCCGCTCCACCTCCACCGTCGCATGGTAACGCAGCGTCATCCGGCCCACGCCCGCATGGGTCCATGCCCGACGGCCCACGGCGCTGCCTCCGCCCAGAGTGGAGACAGGCCCCGCTCCTTGGATGGTCAAGGACTGTTCCACCACATGCTGATCCGGCATTTCCGCCGGTTCCAGCGCCAGCAGGACATCGGCGGGCTCGGCAAAATCATAATCCAGCACGGTTTCGATTCCGAGGCGCATGCCTGCCCTTTCCCTTGTCCCGCAACACAACCGGTCAGTCCTGTGTCCGTTCCTCCCCCGCGATGCTCCAGCCATTTATATGGCCGAGACGAAAGGAAAGGCGATTATGTCGCTTGCAATTCCGAATGGCGGTTTTGGGTGGAAGGTGGGCTGTCCGCCATTCCCATCTTCGTTCGCTCCGAGCGAAGTCGAAGGGCGTAAGGGAGGCCCTTCGACGCCGCCTGCGGCGGCGCTCAGGACAGGCTTCGACTTCGCTCAGCCCGAACGGAGGTGAGGTGGCGGCTATATGGCCGGAACCCGCCATTTCCGTCCCCAAAACAAAGGCGGTTCTATCATTTGCACGTTCCGCTTAACGGCAAGGTCTGGCCGAAAGCGGCCCTTCAGTCACTCCGGTTTACAAACGACATGATTGTCCATGTAAAAGGCCCGCCACGCGCTTTTGCGCGGCGGGCCTTTTCAGTGCGTGAAGCATGAGACGGGCAGTCTTGCGCCGACCAGCCTCCGGTTGATCCGACCGGAGGTTGCAGTCAGCCCCTATTCGCCATCGTCATCCGCTTCGGGTCCGGCCATCATCCCTTCAGCGACCTCTTCGGTCTTGCCCCGGATCGCTCGTTCCAGACGATCCGCCATTTCGGGATTTTCCTTGAGGAAGGTTTTCGCATTTTCCCGGCCCTGACCGATGCGGACCGAGTCATAGGAGAACCATGCTCCCGATTTCTCGACCACGCCGGCCTTGACGCCAAGGTCGAGGATCTCGCCGATCTTGGAGATGCCCTCGCCATACATGATGTCGAATTCGACCTGCTTGAAGGGCGGGGCGACCTTGTTCTTGACCACCTTCACGCGGGTCGCGTTGCCGACGATGTCGTCGCGATCCTTGATCTGGCCGGTGCGGCGGATGTCCAGGCGAACGGATGCATAGAATTTGAGCGCATTGCCACCGGTCGTCGTTTCCGGATTGCCGTACATGACGCCGATCTTCATGCGAACCTGGTTGATGAAGATCACGATGCAGCGCGAACGGCTGATCGACCCGGTCAGCTTGCGGAGCGCCTGGCTCATCAGGCGGGCCTGGAGGCCGACATGGCTGTCGCCCATTTCGCCTTCGATTTCCGCGCGAGGGACCAGCGCCGCGACCGAGTCCACCACCAGCACGTCGATCGCATTGGAGCGGACCAGCGTGTCGACGATCTCCAGCGCCTGCTCGCCGGTGTCGGGCTGCGACACGATCAGTTCGTCGATGTCCACGCCCAGTTTCTTCGCATAGCCCGGATCGAGCGCATGTTCCGCATCGACGAAAGCCGCGACGCCACCACTTTTCTGCGCTTCGGCGATGACGTGCAGCGCCAATGTGGTCTTGCCCGAGCTTTCCGGCCCGTAAATCTCTATGACGCGCCCACGGGGCAGGCCGCCGATGCCGAGCGCGATGTCGAGACCCAGCGAGCCGGTCGAAATCGACTCTATCTCTATCTTTTCGCGGCTGCCCAGCTTCATGGCCGAACCTTTGCCAAAAGCGCGGTCGATCTGGGAAAGGGCCGCTTCCAATGCTTTCTGTCTGTCCATTGTCCCTGTCTTTTTGGAATCGATGAGTGAGAGCGTTGCGTTCATGGCCCTGTCCCCTGTCAAGCGGAACGCGCCGATTCTTCCGGCGCCTGGCCATCATGTATCCCGTTTGTTCCATAAGAACAAGAGGGGAACGGAATTTTCCTATTTCCTCTCCAGCGCCTTGCCCAGCGCGCGTTCCACCGCCCCAATGGTGAAAGGTTTGGCCAAAGTGGGCCGGTCCGCGTGGCTGGTCGGCAGGTCATCGGCCATCCCGCCCGTCGCGAACACGAAGGGAATGGCATTTTCGACGAGAATGTCGGCGACCGCCCAGCTTTTCTCCCCCTGAAGATTGCAGTCCAGCAACGCGGCATCGAAGCCGCCCTGCCGCGCAAACGCGCAAGCTTCCTCCACCGAGGTCGCCAGCCCGTGCAGCCGGTAGCCCAACGTATCGAGATAATCCTCCAGCATCATGCCGATCATCGCTTCATCTTCGACGATCAGGATGGATTTGCCGTCCGACATGCCAGCCTTCCCTGTTAGAAAACGCTTCGCTATCGTATCGGATACGGCTTGCCCAGCCCTAATGCCTTGATCGAGCGCAAGGTCATTCCACCCCCGGACCCAGGGCCAGCGCATCCCGCGCGGCTTCGGCCAACTGGCTGACGGAGAAGGGTTTGGGCAGGAAGGCGACATGGGCGATGTCGATCGACTTGCGGAGCTGTTCCTCGGCATAGCCCGACATGAAAAGCACCGGCAGATCCGGATACATCTGGCGCGCGCGCGCGACCATCGACGGGCCGTCCATATTGGGCATGACCACGTCCGATATGAGCAGGTCGATCCTCTCCTCCCCGGCCAGAACCTCCAGCCCCTGTTCGCCGTCGCTGGCGGTCAGCACCTTATAGCCCTGCCGCACGAGCGCGCGTTCGGCGACGGCGCGGACCATGTCCTCATCCTCCACCAGCAGGACGGTGCCGGTGCCCCAAGTCTCGCTGCGGCGGACGGGGGCCTGCGGCTTTGCGGCCTGATCGACGTCCGCGCCCTGATAGACGGGCAGGTAGATGACGAAACTCGCGCCCTGTCCCGGATCGGATTCGGCGAAGATATAGCCGCCCGACTGCTTGACGATGCCATAAACGGTCGAAAGGCCAAGGCCGGTGCCCTTGCCCAGCTCCTTCGTGGTGAAGAAGGGTTCGAAGATCTTGGCAAGCACGTCCGGGGATATGCCAAGGCCGGTGTCGGATACGCGCAGGGCGGTGTAGTCTCCCGCCGGCAATATCTGATGGCGCATTTCGCGCACGCGCGCGGCGGGCACGGCGTAGGTCTGGATGTTGAGCGTGCCGCCTTGCGGCATGGCGTCGCGGGCGTTGACGGCCAGGTTCACGATCACCTGCTCAAGCTGGCCGGGATCGGCGCGCACCGCGCCCAGATTGCGGCCGTGGCTTACCTCCAGCTTCACGCTTTCGCCCAGCAGGCGTTTGAGCAGGTTGGAAACATCGGCCACGATGTCGGGAAGCTGGAGAATCTGCGGCCGCAACGTCTGCTGGCGGGAAAAGGCGAGGAGCTGGCGGGTCAGCCCGGCCGCGCGGTTGCTGTTGGACTTGACCTGCTGAATATCGTCATAATCGCTGTCGCCCGGCGTATGACGCATCAGCATCAGGTCGCAATGGCCGATGATGGCGGTCAGGATATTGTTGAAGTCATGCGCCACGCCGCCCGCGAGCTGGCCGATGGCCTGCATCTTGGTCGCCTGCGCCACCTGCCGCTTGAGCTTGCTTTCCTCGCTATTGTCCTTGAGGCTGAGGAGCACCGCCGCTTCGCCAAGGCCGCGCACGCCCGCCAGGCTGAGCGCGGTCGGATCGTCGGGCTGGCCGCGCATCCGCACGGCAATGTCGCCCGACATTTGCGGGCCGACCGCAAAACGGCGCACAGCGTCGGCCACGGCGGCCTGATCCTCCCGCACGACGAGATCGCCGGGATAGCTGGGCTTGTCGCCGGGCTTCAGCCCGACCGCGCGGCCAAAGGCATTGTTGAGGAAGAGCACGCGCCCGTCCCGGTCCGCCATGGCAAGGCCGAAGGGCAGCAGCGACAGCAGGGTTTCGATGTAGGAAAGCGCCGATGTCCCGCCACCGCCGCCCGGTTCGTCGATGAGGAGGAGGAGCATGGGGCCATCCTGTCCGCTGCCCCGCCCTCCGCCCGTCTGGGTCGCGCGGCGCAGCGGCACCTGAAGCAAGCGCAGGGGCAGGCCGCCGGTCTGTTCGCGGGCAAGGAAAAGGCGCCCCTTGTCGTCCACCCGCATATGGGATGCGAAATCGCGACCATTGGCATTGGCGTCGATCCGACCGACGGCGCGCAGCAGGAAAGCGCCATTGGCGGCGCGGATGCGCCCTTCCCCGCCGATCAGCACGGCCATGACGCCCGCTTCGCCAAGCTGCCGCCCCGCTTCCCCCGTCAACAGACGATGCACGTCGTCCAGCGCGCTCGGCTGCCGGACCGGCGTGAAGCGCCAGAGCAGATAATCCTCCGCGCGGCCGGTGCGGCAGATTTCGACATCCAGCCGCAGCGCGCCATGCGCCATGCCGCGCACCGCCGCTTCGCCATCCTTCCATGCCTTTCGCGCGGCATCGGCAAGCTTTTCGGTCGCGGTGGCATCGGTGATGAGGGCAGGCGGCGTCGGATAACCGGCAAACCATTCCCCGAAGAGGTCGCTGGCGCAGACCAGCCGCCCGGTCCGGTCCGTCACGGCAATCGCCATATTCGAGGCATCGGCGGCCGCGCGCGCCACCGTCCAGTCCGGTATCGCCTCGCTATCGGCGGCGGCAGGGGGATAGAGATGGCGGAACCAGGACAGCAGCGCCGCGATCACCAGAACGGCAGCGCCAAAACCGGCCCCCAGCGCCCAGTCGCCCGCCGCATAGAGGACAAGGCCAGCGGAGATCAGCGCGGCGACGATCAGCAGCGGCAAGGCAAGGCGCGAGGGTGGCCGTGCCAACCACGCATCATCCCTACTTTTCAACCGCGTGGCCATGCCCGCGTTCCCCCTGCACCCGCCCTGGACCCGCGCCCTGCCTTAGCAATCAGACAGGCGCGATTTCCTCCAATGCGCTGCTTTCAGGCCGCTTGCCAATCCTCAATTTGCGCGCATGCCATTTCCGTCCCATCCGGTGGCGCCAGAACCAGTCGGCGAGGAAATAGCCGATGGCCGCGGCGGCAAAGGAAATCAGCGCCAGACCAAATAGCAGGGCGGGCGCGGCTTCCGAAAAGAGCCAGGCGCACCATTGCCCGATCGTCGCATGGTCATTGACGAGCGCCATGAAACCCGACGCATCGGCGGTCCGGCCCAGCATCCAGTTGCCGATATAGACCGAAGCCCAGAGGATGAACGGCGTCGTTGCGGGATTGGAGAGGAAAGTCATCGCAGCAGCGACGGGGATATTCGCGCGGAAAGGCAGCGCCAGCAGCGCCGCGCCCGCGATCTGCACGCCGGGGATCAGCAGGAAAATGCCGACCAGCAGCCCCAGCGCCACGCCGCGCGGCACCGAGCGGCGGGTGAAGCGCCACAGCGAGGGTTCCAGCACCCGATGCGCGACCGGAGCAAGGAAGCGGTTATTCTCCAGCGATTCGCGGGTCGGGGCATTGGCATGCCACCAGCGGGTGAAGCGCCCCATGCTCGCTTTAGGCCCCATCAGCCGTGCGCCTTCATGATGCGCTGCTGATCGCGCTTCCAGTCGCGTTCCTTGATCGTCTCACGCTTGTCATGGGTCTTCTTGCCGCGCGCCAAGGCCAGTTCCACCTTCGCCTTGCCCCGGCTGTTGAAATAGATGGACAGCGGCACCAGCGTCATCCCCTTGCGCTCGACCGCTCCGTGCATCCGGGCGATCTCCCGTTCGTGCAGCAGCAGCTTGCGGGGGCGCTTGGGTTCGTGATTATAGCGATTGCCATGGCTGAATTCGGGGATGTTGCTGTTGACCAGCCACACCTGCTCGCCCTTCACCTCGGCATAGCTTTCGGCGATATGGCCCTCGCCAAAGCGCAGCGACTTCACCTCCGTGCCCTGAAGCGCGATCCCGGCCTCGAACACGTCGTCGATGAAATATTCGAAGCGCGCGCGCCGGTTTTCCGCGACGATCTTCTTCTTGTCGAATGTTTCAGGACGGGGACGGGCCATAATTTCCAGAACTAACCAAGAGGGTCCACATATGGGGTCGCAGGCCCATTAAACCAGACCGGCGATCTCCAGCGCCCGGTCGACGGCTGCACGGCTCGATTCCGACGGCCAGGTGATCGGCAGGCGGACGTCGCCGGGCATGTCGGGCCGGACACGCGTGAGCGCATATTTGACAGGCCCAGGTGAAGAATCGCTGAACAGCGCGTCGTGCAGCGGATAAAGCCGGTCATGCAGCGCCAGCGCGCCGGTCCAGTCCGCGCGCGCGCAGGCCGCCTGAAATTCAGCGCACAGGCGCGGCGCGACATTCGCGGTGACGGAGATGCATCCCCGTCCACCCGATGCATTGAAGGCAAGCGCAGTTTCGTCATTACCCGATAGCTGGCAGAAGTCCGGCCCGCAGGCGAGGCGCTGCGCGGTGACACGCCCCAGATTCCCGGTAGCGTCCTTGATCCCCACTATGGTGCGATAATCCTGCGCCAGCCGGTGGATCACCGGCACGCCGATATCGGTGATGGTACGACCGGGCACATTGTAAAGCACGATCGGTAGGTCGCAGCGTTCCGCCAGATACGCGAAATGGCGATAGACGCCTTCCTGATTCGGCTTGTTGTAATATGGGGCGACGACCAGCGCGGCGTCGGCGCCCGCCGCCTGCGCGGCGAACATATGTTCAAGGGCGATGCGCGTGTCGTTCGATCCGCAGCCCGCGATCACCGGCACCCGGCCCGCCACCTGATCGACGCAGATCGCGATCACGCGATTATGTTCCGCCACCGTCATGGTCGAGCTTTCCCCGGTGGTGCCGCAGGGGACAAGACCGCCGCTGCCCTCCGCGATCTGCCAATCGACGAGGGCGCGGAAGGCCGTCTCGTCAATCGCCCCGTCGCGAAAGGGCGTCACAAGAGCCGGTATGGACCCGGAAAACATGTTTTTACTCCTTCAATTCTCCGGGCTTCCGGGGCATTGTTTGCTTGAACCGCGCGCTATAGCGCGTCATTCAGGGCCTGATAAGGATGCAATTGCGATTATGTCCATAATGCGTTCGCCCCTTTGCCCAGATGGTTTAATGGTTCCTATGCCTTTGATTGCCCTTTTGCTCGTCACCGCCAGCGCCAGCGCGCAGGTGGATGCCCCGGCTTCGTCCAATCCCAACTTTCCGCCCAGCGCGGTCGTTCAGCCCATTCCGGGCCAGGGCAGCACGCCCAGCAGCGCAAGCCAGTGGAATCAGGTCAGCAGCCGGGTGGGCGTTTCGTCCGATTCCTCGGTCAATGGCGCCATCAGCCAGTGGCGCGCCCTGCAGCAGAGCGACGGCCTGGGCTTTTCCACCTATGCCAGCTTCATCATGGCCAATCCCGGCTGGCCGGGGGAGGACCGGATGCGGCGGCTGGCGGAAACCGGGATCAATCCCGACAGCTATGATCCCCGGCAGGTAACGGCCTTCTTCGCCCGCTTTCCGGCGCGCACGGCGGTCGGCCACGCGCGCAACGCGCTGGCGCTGATGCAGCTTGGCCGCATGGACGAAGCGCGGGCGGCCGCGCATAACGCATGGACCGGCGGATCGCTGGCGCCGACGGACGAAATGCGGCTCCTGTCGCTGTTCGGGTCGGGCTTCACCGCCGCCGATCACGACCAGCGCGCAGACGTCCTGCTGTGGGGCAATGACGTGATGGGCGCGACGCGGATGCTGGCCTATGTCTCGCCCGCCCGCCGTCCAGTCTATGCGGCGCGGATCGCCTTCCGCCAGAAAGCGCCCGACGCGGCGATGAAGATGCAGGCGGCCGAAGCGCTGGGCGCGACCGATGCGGGCTTCGTCGCGGACAAGGCGATGTGGCTGCGCGACACCGGCAACTGGGTCGCGGCGCGGCAATATCTGGCCAATCGCGCCACCCTGTCCTTCCGGCCCGGCAATGCCGAGAAATTTTACGAGGTGCTGCTGAACCAGGCCCGCGCTTCGGCGAATGACAGCCAGTGGAGCTTCGCATGGGGCATCGCCAGCAAGATCGACGACGCCTATGCGCCGGGCACGGACGTCAGCGGCCGTCCGATCGGCGAGCGGGACGATTATACCAGCCTTGCCTGGCTGGCGGGGACCACGGCTTTCTATAAGCTCAACCGGCCCACCGATGCGGTGGGCATGTTCCGCCGCTACGCCACCGCCGCCAAATCGCCGCAGACCCAGTCCAAGGGCTATTATTGGGCCGGGCGGGCCGCGCTGGCAGCGGGAGACACGGCAGCGGCCAACAGCTATTTCCAGCAGGCAGCAGTCTTCCCCGACCAGTTTTACGGGCAGCTTTCGCTGGAGCGGCTGAGCCGTCCTATCCCGGCGCCTGCCGCCTATGAAAGGCCGGTGGAGATCTCCGCCGCCGACCGGGCCGCGTTCAACAACCGTTCGGTCGTGCGCGCCGTGCGGGCGCTGGGCGCGATGGGCTATTGGGAGGATCAGAGCAAATTCGCCCGCGCCATCGCCAATAATGCCGATAGCGACAGCGATCATTATCTGGCTGCCGAACTCGCCAAGAGCATCGGCCGCCCGGACATGGGCGTGATGGTGGGGCGCCGCGCGGTATCCAGCGGCCTGACCGGCTATGGCGAGAGCGCTTTCCCCCGCGTGCCGGTGCCGCCATCGGCCCAGTCCAACTGGACCATGGTGCACGCCATAGCGCGGCAGGAAAGCCAGTTCGACCGCGCCGCCATCAGCCATGCCGGAGCGCGCGGGCTGATGCAGCTCATGCCCGGCACCGCGCGGGAGCAGGCGGGAAAGCTGGGGATGGGTTACAATCCCGGATCGCTGACCACCGACACCAGCTATAACATCATGCTGGGCTCTTCTTATTTCGAGCGGATGATGAGCTATTATGGCGGCAGCTATCCGCTGGCGGTGGCGGCTTACAATGCCGGGCCGGGCAATGTGAACAAATGGCTGGCGGCCAATGGCGATCCGCGTCTGCCGGGCGGCGATTGGCTGCGCTGGATCGAGAATATCCCGATCTACGAGACGAAGAATTACGTCCAGCGGGTGCTGGAAAATGCCGTCGTCTATGAAGCGATGAACCCGGAACGGGCGCGCTTCCGGGGAAGTCCGGCGGTGCTGAGCCGCTATCTGGGGAAGCAGACACCGGGCTGAAGCTGCGGTAAGAGGCGGGCATGACCGCGCATCCCAACTACATCTCGCCCGAAGGCTTTGCCAAGCTGCGGGCGGAATATGACCATTTGCTGGGCGTCGAGCGGCCGCAGGTGGTGGAAGTGGTCAGCTGGGCCGCGGGCAATGGCGACCGCAGCGAAAATGGCGACTATCTTTATGGCCGCAAGCGGATGCGGGAAATCGACGGGCAGCTTCGCCGCCTGTCGCGGAAGATGAAGGATGCCAAGGTCGTCGACCCCAAGACGCAACCGGACAAGGGCCGCGTCTATTTCGGCGCGACCGTCACCATCGCGGACGAGGATGACAAGCGCCGCACCGTCACCATCGTCGGCAATGACGAAGCGGATGCGAGCGCGGGACGAATCGGCTGGGGCACGCCTATCGCGCGGGCGCTGCGCGGGGCGGCGGTGGGCGACCTGCGCCGGGTGATGCTGCCCGCCGGTGAGAAGGAATATGAGGTGATGGCGATTGCCTATCCCGAATAGGAGGCGCGACGCCTGCGATCGCCTGCCCGGGCAGATAGCCGCGTTTCCTGACTTATCCTGTATCAAGCATTTATGCTGTATTTTTCATGCAGGGCAACTATGAGGACGCCCGCGGACAGCCGAGGGTAAACAGCTTTGCGTCATCTGTCGTTCTTCTGCCTGTTGCTGATGCCGTCAGCCGCCGTCTCGGCGGTTTCGGCATTCCAGCCCGTGGCGATGCCGGTCGGCAGTGGAACGGACTCCATGACTTCGGGCGCGGCGCGCGTGGTCAGCGCCATATTGGAATATACGCGCTGGCCGACCGAACACCCCGTCATCCGATTGTGCGTCGCAGGCGCCCCCCGCCATGCCGGCCGGCTGAACGAGGTCCACCTGCCCAATGAAGCGAAAATCGACCTGTCCACCCTGTCCGGTCCGGCCGATCCGGCGCGAAATCTCTGCGACGCGCTCTATATCGGGCAACTCGCTCCCGTTCCGCTGGGCCGCCTGATCGGCGACATGCGCGGCAAGCCCGTCGTGACCATCGCTGAGGACGATCCCGATTGCCGGAGCGGTGCGATGTTCTGCCTGATCTTCGCGCCGCAAACCCTTTCCTTCCGGCTCAACATCGATGCGGTTTCGCGTTCCGCGGTGCGGATCGACCCGCGCGTGCTACGCATGTCGAAAGGGAGATATTGAGCCATGACCGCTCCGTCTGATCCCGCCATGCCGACGCTTCGCACAGTGCTCGCGCGCGTGCATATGCGCCTGATCCTCTTTGCCGTGCTGATGGCTGGCGCGACATTGCTCATCACCGGGGTCGTGGTCATTCGCGGCTATGCCGAGCGCAACCTGTCCCTGATCGCGCAGACGGTCGCCTATACGGTCGAACCGGCGCTCGTCTTTGATGACATGCAGGCCGCGCGCGACGGAATCGCTACGGTCGCCGCATCGGAAAGCGTGCGCGCCGTCGAAGTCCGCGACGTCCGGGGCCGCCTGCTGGTGGACTGGCGACGACCCGATGGCGGCATGATGGCAGCGATCGCGAGGGGCGGCGGCCTGCTCGCGCCATCGCCCGCGCTGGCCACCATCCGGCGGGGCCAGGATGTCATCGCCCATGTCCGCGTGTCCGGCGACGCCGGAGGGCTGGGCCGCTATATTCTTGCGGCGCTGCTGGCGGGGCTCACCTGCCTCATCCTGACCGTCTTAGCCACGCAGATGCTGGCGCGGCGGTTGCAGCAGGATGTCACTGCACCGCTGGCGCGCATCGCGGAGGTCGCCCATGCCGTGCGCGCCGACCGCCAGTTCGACCGGCGCGTGCCCCCATCCGACATATTGGAGATCGATCGACTAGGCCGCGACTTCAACGCATTGCTGGATGAGCTGGATGACTGGCATGCGGGCCTGCTGTCCGAAAACCGGATGCTGGAGAAGCAGGCTACCCGCGACGCGCTGACGGGCCTGGGCAACCGCGTGATGTTCGAGCAGGTCCTGCCCGGCATCATGGCGCGGGCCGATGCCGATGGCGGCGCCTTTGCCGCCGTCTATATCGACGTGAACCGCTTCAAGCAGGTCAACGACCGGCACGGCCACGATGCGGGCGACGCGATGCTGATCGTGATCGCCGCGCGGCTGCGCGCCGTGTTGCGGCCGGGCGATCAGGCTTTCCGGCTGGGCGGCGACGAATTCGCGCTGATCCTGGCGCCGGACATCAAGCGGGAGGATGTGGCCATCCTTACCCACCGCCTGCTTGCGGGCATGGAGCAGCCGATCATGCTGCCCAGCGGCGAGAGCATCGTCGTATCGCTGAGCGTCGGCAGCGCCCTCTATCCCGACGACAGCGCCGACGCCCGCGATCTGCTGCGGCACGCCGATGCGGCGATGTATGCAGCCAAGGCCAGCCGGACCGGAACCCATGACTGACAGACGCGAGACAAGCATGATGCGCCATCCCCTCTCCCTCCTGCTGCCGCTGTTTGCGCTGGCGGCCTGCCAGACCGTTCAGCCGCAACCGCAGCAGGCCGGCTTCACGCCGCAGCAGGTCGCCACGCTCCAGCAGCAGGGGTTCGAACCGGCCGGTGACGACTGGCAATTCGGCATGGCCGACCGCCTGTTGTTCGGGACCGACGAAAGCACGCTGATCCCGGAACAGCAAGCGGCCATAAGCCGCATTTCCCGAGTGTTGGTCGCGGTCGACATTCACGGCGCGAGAGTGGAGGGACATACCGATTCGACCGGATCGGCCAGCTATAACGAGGCGCTGTCGGCACGGCGCGCGCAGGCCGTCGCTGACGCGCTGGTGGTCGGCGGCATGGCGCGGCAGGCCATGCGCGTCGTCGGCATGGGCGCACGCGTCCCCGTGGAGAGCAATCATCTGGCTAGCGGCCGCCGGGAAAATCGCCGCGTCGTGATCATCGTGTCCCCCGCCGATGCGAGTGACCCTGTTCCTCCCGCAAATGCCAGCCTGCCGTAACGCCTTGCCCCTTACGCCGCGCGGATGGCGGTAAGGAAGGCGTTGGCGCGGGCGTCGAGGCGGTGGGCCTCGTCCGCCAGTTGATGGGCGGTGCGGCGCATGGTGTCGGCGCCATCAACCGCTGCTGCTGCATTGTCGCTGATGTGGCGGGCGCTCTGACGGATATGATCGCTGGAGCCGCCTGCTTCCTCGACGCTGGCGGCCATGTCGCGGCTGAACGCTCCGTGGCGGGCGACGGCCTGAAAGACGGAGGCGGAAATGCGGTCCGCCGTCGCGATCGCCGCGTCCATATGAGCGTGACCTTCCGCCACTTGCGCGGCGGTCCCGCGGATTGCGCCGATCCGCCCGGCAATCTCCGCCGCCGCGTCGCGGGTTTGCCCGGCCAGCAGTTTCACTTCGCGCGCGACGACGGCAAAGCCGTGCCCCGCCTCCCCCGCCCGCGCGGCTTCTATCGACGCGTTCAGCGCCAACATGCCGATGGCCCGCGCGATGCTGTCGATCAGGGCGGTGACTTCGCCAATGCCGTCCGCCTGCGCGCTGAGCATCCGGCTCTGGGCCGAACCAAGACGCGCTTGCTCCACCGCCATGCGGATGGCGGCGCCCGCCCGGCGCACTTCATCCTCCATGGACTGGAAAAGCTGGGCCAGATCCCTGCCGGAAGCGGCGATGCCCGCAAGATTGTCGGCGGTCTGCGCCGCCGCGACGGCCATGCCGGCGGAAGACTGCCCATTATGGGCGGCCCGCTCCGCCGCTTCGGTCGCGAGCGCGGAAAGCTTGTCCGCCATGCCGACCATATCGGCGATCAACTGTTCGATATCGGCGCGGAACGTGGCGCTTTCGCGTGTCACCCGCTCCAGCCGTTCCACCCGCGCCAGGGCAAGCCGCGCATCCCGCTCCGCCGCGAGACGCAGCAGCAGCGGACCGCCGAGCGTCCCGGCATAGCGCCCGCCTTCCGTCAGGATCAGCCCTTCGCACCCTTGTCCCTGCGCGGCATAGAGATCGACCAGCGCCTCCACGCTGGCGGCGCGGTCGATGCAGGCGCAGGGCTGGACATGATCGTCCAGCCGCCCACCGAAACTGGGATTGCGAAGCAACGCATGGCCGAAAGGATTGAACAGGATGCGGCGCATGTCCCGCTCATAAATGGCGCCCGCCGGACGATCCTGCCCATCCAGCACGGGAAGCAGGCGAAGCGCGGGATTGTCCTGAAAGCGATCAACCGCTTCGCTGAGCGGGCGGCCAAGCCGGATCGCCACGCCATGCTCGACAGGAAGCGATGAGGGCGCGTGCGCCGGCAGGGCATCGGAAAGTGAGGGCGCGAACATGCGCGCCTTTTAGCGGCGCAGTGGTAAATGAGGCGTTAGGATTTGATGACAGTTTTGTTACAAGATACTGTTTTCATGTTATTTTATTCGACGGTTTATAGCCGAAAGCCTCGCGCGCAAGCTTGACCACGGCGGGGTCGGCTTCCGGGAAATCCATCGGCACCAGCTTTTCCAGCGTCTCCGCGATATAGGTGAGCGCAGCGATGCGGCCGGTCTTGCGGTGGTTATTGTCGATGACTTGCCAAGGCGCATGTTTCGTGTCGGTCCTAGCGAACATGTCGTGCATGGCGTCAAGATAATCGGCGCGGCGGGCGCGGTTACGATAATCGTCCGCGCCGGTTTTCCACCGTTTCCATGGCGTGTCGAGCCGTTCGGCGAGCTGCTTGTCCTGCGTTTCCTGGGTGATGTGGACGAACAGTTTCAGGATGTGGCTGCCGGCGTCGGTCTGCTGCCGTTCGAAGGCGTTGATGTCGTCATAAGCGCGCTTCCACTCCTTTTTCGAACAGAAGCCTTCCACCCGCTCCACCAGCACCCGGCCATACCAGCTTCGGTCGAAAATCGCGATGTTGCGTCCGGCGGGCAGGCGCGTCCAGAAACGCCAGAGGAAATGATGATCGCGCTCCTCTTCATTGGGCGCAGCGATCGGGTGGACCTGATAATAGCGGGGATCCCAATCAGCGGCCATGCGCTTGATGATGCCGCCCTTGCCCGCCGCATCCCATCCTTCCAGCAGGATGACGCTGCGTCGGTCGTGGATGACATGGGCGACCTGAATCTTCGCGAGGCGATGCTGAAGGTCGGCCAGCGCCGCGTCATAATCGCCGGTGAACTTCGGACTATTCTCATAGTCCTTGAGGTCGATGGCCATGCGTCATCCTCCCTTCGAGCCTGCAAAAACAAAGCCCTGTCCTTCTTGTAGAGAAGAACAGGGCTTCGACAAGCCTGCGCGGAAGGCGTCTGGTCAGGCCTTGGCCTGCGGCTCCACGACGCGGATGTGAAGTTCGCGAAGCTGCTTGAGTTCCGCCGGGCTGGGCGCACTCATGAGCAGGTCTTCGGCGCGCTGGTTCATCGGGAACAGCGTGATCTCCCGCAGGTTCTGCGCGCCGCAGAGCAGCATCACGATGCGATCCACGCCCGCCGCCATGCCGCCATGGGGCGGCGCGCCATATTGGAAGGCGCGGTAGAGGCCGCCGAAGCGATCCTCCACATCCTGCTGGGACAGGCCGACCAGTTCGAACGCCTTCACCATCGCTTCGGGCGACTGGTTGCGGATCGAACCGGACGCGATCTCGAACCCGTTGCAGACCATGTCATATTGATAGGCGTTGATGGTGAGCGGATCCTGCCCGTTCAGCGCATCCAGCCCGCCTTGCGGCATGGAGAAGGGGTTGTGGGCGAAGTCGATCTTCTTCTCGTCCTCGTCATATTCGTAGAAGGGGAAGTCGACGATCCAGCACAGCTCAAAGCGATCCTTGTCGATGAGGTCGAGCTGTTCCCCCACGCGGATGCGCGCAAGACCCGCGAGCTTCGCCGCCTGCGATTCCTTGCCCGCCGCGAAGAACACGCCGTCATTGGGGCCAAGGCCCAGCGCGGCGATGAGCTTCGCAGTCGCTTCCTCGCCATGATTCTTGGCGATGGGGCCGCCGGGGACGCCGTCCTTGATGTTGATATAGCCAAGGCCCGAATAGCCCTCGCCCCGCGCCCAGTTGTTCATGTCGTCGAAGAATTTGCGGCTACCCGCGCCCGCGCCGGGGGCCGGGATCGCGCGGATCACGCTGCCGCTTTCCACGAGGCTGGCGAAGATGCCGAAACCCGAACCGTGGAAATGCTCGGTGACGTCGGTGATGAGGATGGGATTACGCAGGTCCGGCTTGTCGCTGCCATATTTCAGCATGGCTTCGGCATGGGGGATGCGCGGGAAGCTGCCCGCCGGGGTCACGGGCTTGCCATCGGCGAAACGCTCAAACACTTGCGCGATCACCGGCTCCATGGTGTTCCACACATCTTCCTGCGTGACGAAGCTCATTTCCAGGTCGAGCTGGTAGAATTCGCCCGGCAGACGGTCAGCGCGCGGGTCTTCGTCGCGGAAGCAGGGCGCGATCTGGAAATAACGGTCGAAGCCCGCGACCATCAAAAGCTGCTTATATTGCTGCGGCGCCTGCGGCAGGGCATAGAATTTGCCTGCATGGATGCGGCTGGGGACGAGGAAATCGCGCGCGCCTTCGGGGCTGGACGCGGTCAGGATCGGCGTCGAATATTCGGTGAAACCCGCATCCTCCATGCGGCGGCGCATGTCGGAGATGATCTTCGTGCGCTTGACGATGTTCGCATGCAGCGTCTCACGCCTCAGGTCGAGGAAGCGGTAGCGCAGGCGAATATCTTCGGGATATTCCTGCTCGCCCGCAACCGGAAGCGGCAGGTCGGCGGCGGCGGAGAGGACCAGGGCATCGTCGGCGCGGATTTCGATCGCGCCGGTCGGCAGGTTCGGATTCACCGCTTCGGCGGCGCGGGCGACGACGCGGCCCGTCACCGTCACGACGCTTTCGGCGCGCAAGCTCTCGATTACCTGAAAGACGGGGCCGTCCACCTCGGTGACGATCTGCACCATGCCATAATGGTCGCGCAGGTCGATGAACACGAGATCGCCATGATCGCGCTTGCGATGCACCCAGCCGGAGACGCGGACCGTCTCACCGACGTTGGCGGCAGTCAGTTCGCCGCATTTATGAGTGCGATAGGCGTGCATGGCGTCTGTTTCTTCCCACTGCGTTTTACGGAAATGACAAATTGTTGCGGCCCCGCTAAGAGCAGGATTGTCGAACAACGACCAGCCCGCCGGGGCGCGGGCCTGCCCATAATAAGATCGAAGACCATATGCAAATCCATCCGCTGATTACCGACAGCAAGACACTCGCCGAATTTTGCGCCCGCATCGCCAAATCCCCCTATATCGCGATAGATACCGAGTTCATGCGGGAAAACAGCTATTGGCCGGACCTGTGCCTGGTGCAGGTGGCCGACCCGCATGAAGCCGCCGCCATCGACCCGAAGGCGCCGGGACTGGACCTGTCCCCCTTGCTCGACCTGATGGTCGACAATGAGGATGTGCTGAAGGTCTTCCACGCGGGCGGGCAGGATCTGGAGATCATCTACAACCTGACCGGCAAGACGCCCCATCCGCTGTTCGACACGCAGATCGCGGCGATGGCGCTCGGCCTTGGCGAACAGATCGGTTATGGCAATCTGGTCGACGCATGGCTGGGGGTGCAGCTCGACAAGGGCGCGCGCTTCACCGACTGGGCGCGGCGGCCGCTGGACAAGCGGCAGATCGACTATGCCATTGGCGACGTCACCTATCTGATCCAGATTTTCCCCATGATGCTGGAGGAACTACGCAAGACCGGGCGCGGCGGCTGGCTGGATCAGGAGATGGAGCGGGTGTGCGACCCTGAAAACTACCGCAACGATCCGCAGGAAGCGTGGCAGCGCGTCCGCATCGCCAGCCGCAAGGCCGATGTTCTGGGGCGGCTGAAGGCGCTGGCGGCATGGCGCGAACTGGAGGCGCAGGACAAGAACCTGCCGCGCGGCCGCATCGTCAAGGACGAGACGCTGGCCGACATCGCCAGCCATCCGCCCCGTAGCCAGGAGGACCTGGGCAAGGTGCGCGGGCTGTCCGCGACGTGGAAGAGCAATGATATTGGCGGACGGCTGATGGCGGCGCTGGCGGCTTCGCAACCTCTGCCGCGTGACGAGATGCCCGATCGCGAGCCGCGCCGTCCGGGACTGGGCAAGGACGGGGCGCTGGTTGCCGATCTGCTCAAGCTGCTGCTCAAGATCCGGTCGCGGGATATCAATGTCGCCTCCCGCCTGATCGCACGATCCGACGATATCGACGCGCTGGCGGCGGGCGTGCGCGACGGGCTGTCGATCCTGGAAGGCTGGCGTTACGATCAGTTCGGGCGGGACGCGGTCGATCTGGTCGAAGGGCGGCTGGCCTTCGCGGTGAATAATGGCCGGCTCAAGATGACGCGCACGGAAGAGGAGAGATAGGATGCGTTTAGCGATGATGGCGATGCTGCTGCCGTTGGCGGCCTGTGCGGGCGCGGGCGGCGAAGGACCGGCGAATCCGCCCCCCGTGGCCGAAGGACCGTGCCGTAACGATCCCGTCGCCGGTTTCGTGGGTCAGACCGCGACGGCGGACCTCGGCGCGCAGATGCTGGCGGCGTCGGGCGCGAAAACGCTGCGTTGGGGTGGGCCCAATACGGCGATGACGATGGACTTCCGGCCCGACCGGCTGACCGTGATCTATGACGAGAAGATGGTGATCGGTTCGGCCCGCTGCGGCTGAAGCGGGGCGAGCACGTAGACGCGGTCCGGTCTGGACATCTGGGTGCTCGAATCAGCATTCCAGCCCAATCAGCGTGCTGCTGGATACACGGCCGACATGGCGTTGGCCGTCGATTTCGAGCCAGTCCGGCGTCACTTCCAGACGGCGACCGCGAATGGTGGTGCGTAGATGCTCCACCGCGATGCGATTGCGGGAGATGATACGCAGGATCGCAAGGCCGTCGCCACGCGCCGCCATGATGCTGTATCGGTCGCCGCGCAGGATGAAGTGCCAGCTGCCGTCGGTCGGTAGCCATTCATTGCCGTCCACCACCTGCACCGGCGCGCCATCGGGCGCGCCCATCCGCACGCTGATCCGGGTGGCGCCATTGCTGCGGCGCGGCGGCGCGAAGATCAGGATCGGCTCCCCTTCCACCGTGATTGGAATGGGCGTATCCCGGAGCAAGCGCGACCCGCCGATGACGAGATGCGGCAGATCGCTGGAAAAAGGCAGGCGGTCGCGGGCGAAATGGCGCTGCCGCACCACCGGATTGGCGTGGAAATTCTGGACCTGCGCGGGTGTCAGCCGCCCTTCTTCCACCAGGCCGTGGCAGGTCGGGCACATCAGCGTCGCGCCGCGCCCTTCCGGTAATCCCAGATAGCGATAGATGGTAACGCCGCAGCGGACGCAGGCGAAACCGCAGGCCTGACGGACGACGGCGCGTTCCTCCGCCGTCAGATCCGGTAGTGAAGGCATCACACGCAAGGCCATGCACGACGCTCCCTGGCAACGCCGTCCGCCTGATGCGGAGCGGCGGTTCCTTCGCAGCGTCCTCCTGCCTGTGAGAACTCTTGTGGCCCCTTGATGCCTTATCGTTGTAATAAATAGCCGCAAGTCAAGCGGTTTGCGCGCGCCCCTTAACGCTGGGGCAGCAGATCGAGATTGCGCGAGGCCGCGATGGCGCGGATGCGGCCGGGGCGCGGCATGGACTTGATCGCGATTTCCGCTACGTCGCCCGCGCTGAACAATTCGACATTGCCAACATCGAAGAGGCGCTGGCCGAAGCTTTGGGTAATCCGCACGCTGCGGATGCTGGACAGCGCGATTTCGGTACGTTGCTTGGCCAGCAGGCCGCGTTCCATCAGCACTTCACGTTCGCTGAGCGCCAGTCGCTCGCCCTTGTTCATCACCCACCACACGCCGATGGCGAGGATGCCAACCACCGAAATCAGCAGCAGCAGGAAGAGGAAGGGATGCGCCCGGAACATCGCGGGATGTTCGTCATACAGCCATGTTTCGCTCATCGCTCGCTCCTCGGGTCCGCGCCGACTTCGCATGGGGGGCGCCCCGGCGTCAAGCAGGCGCGACCGGCGCGTTAACCGGATTTTTTCATCCTGATTCTAAACTGTCCGCGTGAAAGGCAAGGATCATGGCATACGGCTTGTACGACATAGACGACCGCAAGGCTGGCCACTTCAACCTGCATGAAGCGGGCCAGGAAAAGCGGCAGAGCGGATTTCCACTGACGGCGCTGATTCTGGCGCTGCTGGGCGGCGCGGCCGCGATCCTCGCGATCGGACCGCAATTGCTGTGGTCGCAGCCCGAATCGAAGCATGGCGGGAACCTTGGCGGAATCGTCATCAACTCGACATTCAATGCCTGCAGCGGCGCGGCGCGCGCGGCCGCCTGCGTGGTGTCGCCGCGGGAGTTTTCCTATGGCAACACGACCTACCACCTGTCCGATATCCGCACGCCCGACGGCGAGTTTCCCGCCTGCGACGTGGAGGCGCAACTGGCGGGCAAGGCGACGCGCACCTTTATCGGCATCCTTAACGGCGGGGCGTTCGAATCGCTGCCCGATCCCACCGATTCCAACCCGACCGCGCGCATCCTGATGCGCGACGGCGTGTCCATCGGACAGATCATGATCGCCAAGGGCGTAGCCCAGCCATGGGCGCCCCAACCCTATAACTGGTGCGCGCACGCCAATGTGTAGGGCCGGTCTCTAGCTTTCGTCGCCCATGCGGAGCGCGGCGATAAAGGCTTCCTGCGGAATCTGGACGGAGCCATATTCGCGCATCCGCTTCTTGCCCTCCTTCTGCTTCTCCAACAGCTTTTTCTTGCGGGTGATGTCGCCGCCATAGCATTTGGCGGTCACGTCCTTACGCATCGCCGCGATCGTCTCGCGCGCGATCACCTTGCCGCCGATCGCCGCCTGAATCGGGATCTTGAACAGATGGCGGGGGATGAAATCCTTCAGCCGTTCGCACATGCCGCGCCCGCGCGACTCGGCAGTGCCCCGGTGCACGATCATGCTGAGCGCATCGACCGGCTCGTTGTTGACGAGGATGCCCATCTTGACGAGATCGCCCTCCCGCGTGCCGATCTGGTGATAGTCGAAGCTCGCATAGCCGCGGCTGATCGACTTCAGGCGGTCGTAAAAGTCGAATACGACTTCGTTGAGCGGCAGTTCATAGGTCACCTGCGCGCGGCCGCCGACATAGGTGAGGTTCTTCTGGATGCCCCGCCGGTCCTGACAGAGCTTGAGGATCGACCCCAGATATTCGTCGGGGCAGTAGATCACCGCCTCGATCCACGGCTCCTCGATAAAGTCGATATGATTGGCGTCCGGCATGTCGGCGGGGTTGTGCAAATGCCGGGTCGTGCCGTCGTTCATATGGATGTCATAGACCACCGAAGGCGCAGTGGTGATGAGGTCGAGGTCATATTCGCGGGTCAGGCGCTCCTGAATGATCTCCAGGTGCAGAAGGCCCAGAAAACCGCAGCGGAAGCCGAAGCCCAGTGCGGCGGACGTTTCCATCTCGAAGGAGAAGCTGGCATCGTTGAGGCGCAGCTTGCTGATCGAATCGCGCAGCTTTTCGAAGTCGTTCGCATCGACCGGGAAGAGGCCGCAGAACACCACCGGCTGCACTTCCTTGAAGCCCGGCAACGGTTCCTTCGCGGGGTTCTTCACCGTGGTGATGGTGTCGCCGACGCGGGTCTGGCTGATGTCCTTGATCTGGGCGGTGATGAAGCCGATTTCGCCCGGCCCCAGCTCCGCAAGCTGTTCGATCTTGGGGCGGAAACAGCCGACACGGTCGATCAGATGTTCGGTTTCGCCGATCATGAACTTGATCTGCTGCCCCTTTTTGATGACCCCGTTCATCACGCGCACGAGGATGACGACGCCCAGATAAGGATCATACCAGCTATCGACCAGCATCGCTTCCAACGGCGCATCACGGTCGCCCTTGGGCGCGGGGATCTTCGCGACCACGGCTTCGAGGATGTCGTCGATGCCGATGCCGGACTTGGCGGAGGCGAGGACGGCTTCGGACGCGTCGAGGCCGATCACTTCCTCGATCTCCGCCTTCACCTTTTCCGGCTCGGCTGCGGGCAGGTCGATCTTGTTGATGACAGGCACGATTTCATGGTCATGCTCGATCGACTGATAGACGTTGGCGAGCGTCTGCGCCTCCACGCCCTGCGCGGCGTCCACCACCAGCAGCGCCCCTTCGCAGGCGGCGAGCGAGCGGCTCACTTCATAGGCGAAGTCGACATGACCCGGCGTGTCCATGAGATTGAGCTCATATTTCTCGCCATTGCGCGCGGTGTAATCGAGGCGCACGGTCTGCGCCTTGATGGTGATGCCGCGCTCCTTCTCGATATCCATATTGTCGAGCACCTGCGCCGACATTTCCCGGTCGGTCAGCCCCCCGGTGCGCTGAATCAGGCGATCGGCCAGCGTCGACTTGCCATGGTCGATATGGGCGATGATCGAGAAGTTGCGGATATGCGAAAGATCGGTCATGGAGCGGGCCGATAGCAGCCATTTCATGGGCTGTCAGCCAGTCTTGGGCATGGCATAATCGCAATCGGGACAGCGCCGTCCGCTTGAACCGGCAAATGGTTGTGATAGAACGCCATGTAAAGATCGGGTTGCGCGTCATCACATGGGATATTCTGCAACTTTTTTGGGGGTTTTCGACAATGCAGCGTTTCACGAAATTCCTGGCGGCCGCCGCCGGTCTGGCGATGGCGGCTTCGCCCGCGATGGCCGCCGACAAGGGTTCGTCGGCCCGTCAGGCACAGGCCAAGAAGCAGATGGAAATCCCCCGCTGCACCAAGCGGCTGGGCACGGTGGCCATCGTCGAGCCGGACAACCAGTGGTGGCGTGAACTGAGCCTGGGCAGCCCGGAAGCGATCATCAAGCTGTTCGTGCAGCAATCGGGCTGTTTCGGCCTGGTCAATCGCGGCCGTTCGATGGCCAGCCGCAACATGGAACGCGCCATGGCGGATTCGGGTGAATTGCAGGCAGGTTCCAACCTCGGCAAGGGTCAGGTGAAGGCGGCGGACTATTTCCTGCAGCCCGACATCGTCACCACCAACAGCAACAGCGGCGGCAATGCGCTGGGCGGCCTGGTCGGCGGTTTCCTGGGCGGCCGGACGCTGGGCGCGCTGGCTGGCGGCATTTCCATCAAGAAGAAAGAAGCCAATGTCACGCTGTCGATCGTGAACGCCCGCACGACCGAGGAAGAGGCGATGACAGAAGGCTATTTCCGCAAGTCGGACCTCAGCTTCGGCGGCGGTGGCGGCGTCGGCTGGATGGGTGGTCTCGCCGCGGCTGGCGGTGGCGGTTACCAGAACACCGAAATCGGCCAGGTGATCGTGCTCGCCTATCTGGACGCCTATACCAAGCTGGTAACGCAGCTTGGCGGCCTGCCCGCGAACGCGGCGGCAGCGGCTCCGCAGGCGCAGTAAGCACAGCGCATGGCATGGAAAGGGCGCGGCCGGACACCCGGCGGCGCCCTTTTTCTATGCCTGGCTGGCTGCGGCTTCGGGGATGGCGGCGCGAGAGCGGCGGCGCCACCAGCGAAGAATCGCTTCCCCGGCAGGCCTTTCCACCAGACGATTGATCGCCGTGCCTAGAAACAGCGCCACCAGAAAGGCCGTGGCAAACCCGATCCACGGACTATAACCCGCATCCGCCATGCGGAGCATCACGACGAAGCCGACATGCTGGTGGATGAGGTAGAAGGAATAGCTGATCCCCCCCATCCAGACGAGCGGGCGCAGCGCGATGAAGCGCAGCCGCCCGACGATCAGTGCGGAGAAGGCAAGAAGGAGAACGATCGCCACCAGCGTCACGTCCCATGTCTCCATCGTCGCCACCGACAACAGGGCAAGGGCGGCATAGGGCGTCTGCTGCTTCCACGTCCGTTGCCCCGCCCATATGCGATAGGCCAGCATCCCGATCACGAAGAAGGGTGTATAGCGCAATACGAACAGCATAATGATCCGTTCGGGCATGTCGGGCCAGACATGGAACAGCCAGCGCAGGACCAGCCATGCGGCCAGCACCGGCTCCAGCCGCCGGATGCCGATCCATTTCCAGATCGAGATCATGCAGAAGTAGAAGGCAATCTCCACCGTCAGCGTCCAGTAGGCGCCGTCCACTTCCGGCAGGAAAGCGAAGCCCTGGAGCATCGTGAAATTGGCGAGAATCGCGGCAGGCCCGATCAGAAGCTGCGTCGCCTGCGCCAGATATTCGATCGACAGCGTCAACATCATGGCCACCAGATAGGCCGGATATAGCCGCGCCACGCGATTGATCACGAAATCGGGCACATTGCGTATCCGATCGAGCGTGAAGAAGATCGCAAACCCCGAAATGCAGAAAAACAGCAGCACACGATAGTTGCCGCCGGGGAAGCTGAACGGCACATGCTGCGCCTGCGGGAACAATTCCTGAAAGCGCGTGGAATAATGGAAAATGAGCACGCACAGCGCCCCGATCCCGCGCAGGGCGTCCAGCTCCGTAAGCCGAGTGCGCGGGGAGGAAGGCCGAGCCATGTCCGCCCATAGCAATATAACAGCAACGAATCCGTTAATATCGAGGTTAACGGCGCGCCTTAACCTTCTTTTCCATTAACCAGTTTCAACGAACGATGGCTGATCCTGCGGGCGCAGGCCGTTCCGCCGCTTGTTTGAACGCTGCGAGTTGTTCGGCCAGCACTTTGGCGACCATGGGTGCAATGGTGCGAGGTCCACCCTGCCAATAACCGCCGACATGATAGGATAGCGTGACATGCACGCCGCGTTCCGCAGGCGCGATCGTGAATCCAGAATAGCCGTCACCGCCTCGGACTGGAGCGGCCCAGCGCGCCGGGAAGCCGCAATTGCCGCCCCGGCGCAATATAGAGGATGCGGGCATGTTTGACGCTGCCTGCGGGCCTGCCGTCGCGGCCCGGCATCGTTTCGCAGAAGCAGCCGTCCGCGCGAGGTCCAAGCTGCATGTGCGCGGCATCGCCGCTATAACAGTGCTCGCTGCTCCACCGGCGGGCGGGCTATAACAAAACCGCATAGGCGCTGTCCGCATCCGCGGCGATGTCCACACTGCTGCGCGTGGTAAAGCCAATGTCGCTGGCAGCAGCCACTTCGGATCGCGCGGGCCCGGCGGCAAAGGAACAACCCGCCAGCAAGAGCGTGAGCCATTTGGGCATGGAACCCCTCCCCTGCGTAAGGAGAGGGCAAGATAATTCAGGCGGCGCTGCCGTCCAAGATAGCAGCGATGGCAGCCGTCACATCGTCCATGTCCGCCATGCCGTCAACGCGCGACACAATGCCGCGCGCTTCATAGATCGGCAGGATCGGCGCGGTCTTGGCGCGATATTCGGCCATGCGGGTGCGGACGGTTTCTTCATTGTCGTCCGGCCGGCGCTTGAACTCATGGCCGTGGCACTTGTCGCACTCGCCTTCGATCTTCGGCTTCTTGAAGCTGTCATGATAGCCCGCGCCGCAGGTGGCGCAGGTGAAACGGCCGGTGATACGCTCCACCAGCGCATCTTCGTCCACGTCCAGTTCGATCACATGGTCGAGCATGCGATTACGCTCGGCCAGGATGGTGTCGAGCGAATGGGCCTGCGCCTCCGTACGGGGATAGCCGTCGAAGATCACACCGGTTTCCGCAGGCAACGCATCGAGCGCTTCGCCGATGATGCCCGACACGATTTCATCGGACACCAGTTCACCCGCTTCCATCACGGCCTTCGCCTTGAGGCCGACGGGCGTACCCGCCTTGACCGCAGCGCGCAGCATGTCGCCCGTGGAGAGCTGGACCATGCCCCGATCTTCCACCAGACGGCTGGCCTGCGTGCCCTTACCGGCGCCCGGAGGGCCGAGCAGAATGATATTCATTGCGCGCATTCTCCCCTTGTCTTGCGCTTATGCCTGCGCGCCCCTCAGCGCATCCGGCCTTTCAGCTTCGCCTTCTTGATGAGGTCACCATATTGATGGGCGAGCAGATGGCTTTGGATCTGGGTGACCGTGTCGACTGTCACATTGACCACGATCAGCAGGCTCGTGCCCCCCAGATAGAAGGGGATGCCCGCCCGCGCGATCGCGAATTCCGGCACCAGGCAGATGAAGGCCAGATAGGCCGCGCCGATCACGGTGATCCGCGTCAGCACATAATCCAGATAATTTTCGGTATTCTTGCCCGGACGAATGCCGGGAATGAAACCGCCATTGCGCTTGAGATTGTCCGCCGTCTCTTCCGGATTGAACACCACGGCGGTGTAGAAGAAACAGAAAAAGACGATGCCCAGGCCATAGAGCGCCATATAGACCGGGCTGCCATGCGCCAGATACTGGTTCAGCGTCAGCACGAAATCACCCAGCCTGCTTTCGCCGGCCACCGTCTGCCCCGCGAACTGCGAGATGGTGAGCGGGAGCAGCAACAGCGAGGACGCGAAGATCGGCGGAATGACGCCCGCGGTATTGACCTTGAGCGGCAAATGGCTGCGATCCGCCTGCATGATGCCCTGCCGCGTCTGACGCTTGGGATATTGGATCAACACCCGGCGCTGCGCGCGTTCCATGTAGCAGATCAACAGGACCAGACCCAGCGCCAGCACGATGATGAGCATGATGAGCAGGCCGGAAATCGACCCTTCGCGGCCGGACTTGAAGAGATTGCCCAGCGTCACCGGAAGCTGGGCGACGATGCCCGCCATGATGATGAGCGATACGCCGTTGCCGATGCCGCGCGACGTGATCTGCTCGCCCAGCCACATCAGGAACATGGTGCCGCCGATCAGCGAGACCACCGCCGCGACGCGGAACAGCATCCCTGGATCGACCACCGCCTGCACGCCCGATTGCGCGCCGAAGCTTTCAAGGCCAACGGCGATGAAATAGCCCTGCACGGCGGTCAGGCCGACCGTGCCGTAACGGGTATATTGGTTGAGCTTCTTGCGACCGCTTTCGCCTTCCTTCTTGATCGCCGCCAGTTTGGGCGAGAGGGACGCGCCGAGCTGCACCACGATGGACGCGGTGATATAAGGCATGACGCCGAGCGCAATGAGGCTCATGCGCGAGAGGCTGCCACCCGAAAAGGTGTTGAAGATGTCGAGAATGCCGCCGCTCGTCTGGCTGTAAAGCTGCGACAGCGCAGTCGGATCCACACCCGGCAACGGCACAAAGCTCAGAAAACGGAAGACGATCAGCGCGCCCAGCGTGAACCACAGGCGCTTCTTGAGGTCGGTTGCCTGGCTGAACTTCGCCAGGCTGAGATTGGATGCGAGCTGGTCGGCTCTCGATGCCATCGTGGCTGCCCTTCAAATCATTCTTGCCCGAAACGGAAAATTCGGGCCGGAATCGCTAACCCCTTAGCGGGAGGGAAGCGCCCTGTCGAACGGGGAGTTGTCCATCCGCGACGAATGGCCTTCCCCCGATACGCATAGCCCCGCCGACCCATATCGGGCAGCGGGGCCGTGCTTGCAAGTCTTGGCTGCGCCTCAGGCCTTCTTTGCGGCCTTGGCGGTGCCTTTCTTGGCCTTCGCCTTTTCGGCGGCAGACACCAGCTCGATCACTTCGACCTTGCCACCGGCCTTCTCGACCGCTTCGATCGCGCCCTTCGACGCACCAGCGACCAGGAAGCTGACCTTGGCGGTCAGTTCGCCCTTGCCCAGCAGACGGATGCCGTCCTTGCCGCCACGGGCGAGGCTCGCAGCCTTCAGCGCGGCCTGATCGATGGTGGCCTTCGCGTCAAGCTTACCAGCGTCGATCGCCTTCTGCACCGCGCCCAAGTTCACGATCGCGTAATCCTTGGCGAAGATGTTGTTGAAGCCGCGCTTCGGTATCCGCATGTGGAGCGGCATCTGGCCACCCTCGAAGCCGTTGATGCTGACGCCCGAGCGTGCCTTCGCGCCCTTCTGGCCGCGACCGGCGGTCTTGCCCTTGCCCGAGCCGATACCACGGCCGACGCGCATCCGGCCCTTGCGGGCACCGGCATTATCGTTGATTTCGTTGAGCTTCATATCGTGCACTCGCTTTCGCTATGTTCGCGCTGTCCCCAAGGGACCAATGAGGCCGCGCCGTTAGCGCAACCGCCGAAAAAACGAAAGAGGGGTTTCCCCCTCTCCCGTCCTATTTCTTCGGATCGGAAGGCTTAGCCTTCGACCACTTCCACCATGTGGGGCAGCTTCTTGATCGCACCGCGGACTTCCGCCGTGTCTTCCAGCTCCACCACGCGATGCATCTTGCCAAGGCCCAGGCCGATCAGAATCTTCTTCTGGTCTGCGGGACGGCGGATCGGCGAACCGATCTGCTTGATCTTGATGGTCTTTTTCTCTTGGGCCATATCGATTACTCCGCAATCGCTTCGGCGTCAGCCTGCGCGACTTCGGCCGAGGCGCCACCGCGACGCAGAAGGTCCGCGACCTTCTTGCCACGACGCTGCGCCACCGACTTGGGGCTGGTCTGTTCGCCCAGCGCCTCGAAGGTCGCACGGATCATGTTATAGGGGTTCGACGTGCCGTTGGACTTGGTCACGACGTCCGCGACGCCCAGGCTTTCGAACACGGCGCGCATCGGACCACCGGCGATGATGCCCGTACCGGCGGGTGCAGAACGGACGGTCACCTTGCCCGCGCCGAAATGGCCGAGGCCATCATGGTGCAGGGTGCGGCCTTCCTTGAGCGGAATGCGGACCATCGCCTTCTTGGCCGAGGCGGTCGCCTTGCTGATGGCTTCGGGCACTTCGCGCGCCTTGCCATGGCCAAAGCCCGCACGGCCCTTGCCGTCGCCGACGACGACCAGAGCCGCGAAACCGAAGCGCTTGCCGCCCTTCACGGTCTTGGAGACACGGTTGATGTGAACCAGCTTCTCGATCAGCTCTTCGCCCTGCTCCTCGTCGCGGTTGCCGCGACGGTCGTCGCGGCGTCCACGGCCGCCGCGTTCGCCACGGTTGCGATCGCCGCCACGGCCACGGCCACGGCCGGGGCCGCGACCTTCGGTCGGTGCAGCCTCGACGCCCTCGACGGGCGCGACGACTTCATTGGTGTTTTCGTCAGCCATGATCAGAACTCCAGCCCGCCTTCGCGGGCGGCATCGGCCAGCGCCTTGACGCGGCCATGGAACAGGAAGCCACCGCGGTCGAACACGACCTGGGTGACGCCAGCGGCGGTCGCGGCAGCCGCAACGCGCTTGCCGACTTCGGCCGCGGCTTCGGCGTTCGCACCGGTCTTGCCGCGAACATCCTTTTCCAGGGTCGAAGCGGCAGCAACGGTGCGGCCCTGCGCGTCGTCAATGACCTGGGCATAGATGTGCCGGCCCGAACGATGGACGCTGAGACGGGGTTTGGCCCCCGATACCGCCTTGAGGGCGGTGCGAACGCGGCGGCGACGCCGCTCGAAGAGGGAAAGCTTTGCCATCTTACTTCTTCTTCCCTTCCTTGCGGAAGATGAACTCGCCGTCATATTTGATGCCCTTGCCCTTATAGGGTTCAGGCTTACGCCAGCGACGGATCTCGGCAGCCACCTGGCCGACCTTCTGCTTGTCGATACCGCTGATCTCGACCGTGGTGTTATCCGGGGTCTTGATCTCAATGCCCTCGGGCACCGGGAAATCAACATCATGGCTATAGCCAAGCTGCAGCTTCAGGTTTTTGCCCTGCGCGTTGGCGCGGTAGCCGACACCGGTGATCAGCAGCTTCTTGGAGAAGCCCTCCGTCACGCCGGTGATCAGGTTCTGCACCAGCGTGCGTTGCATGCCCCAGAAGGCCCGCGCTGCTTTGGTCTTGTTCGCAGGCTGCACGGAAATGCCGTCATTTTCGAGCGTGTAGCTGATCTCTTCACGCAGCGGCATGGCGAGGGTGCCCTTCGGACCCTTTACCGAGAGCTGCCCGCCCTCGATGGTCGCAGTCACCCCTGCGGGGATCGCGACCGGCTTTTTACCGATGCGGCTCATCAGAACACCTCCGCCAGCACTTCGCCGCCGACATTCTGCTCACGCGCTTCGGCGTCGGACAGAACGCCACGGGGCGTTGAGACAATGGTGATGCCCAGGCCATTGCGCACGATCGGCAGTTCCTTGGAACCCGAATAGACGCGGCGGCCAGGCTTGGACACGCGGGCGACATGCTTGATCGCCGGCTGGCCCTCGAAATATTTCAGTTCGATCCGCAGGCCGGGGTGCTTGCCGAGAGCTTCTTCGGAATAGCCACGGATATAGCCTTCGCGCTGAAGCACGTCGAGCACGCGGGCACGGAGCTTCGAGGCGGGGGACACAACACTGTCCTTCTTCGCCTGCTGCCCGTTGCGGATGCGGGTGAGCATATCACCCAGGGGATCGGTCAATGCCATCTCAAATGATCCTTACCAGCTCGACTTGGTGACGCCGGGGATCAGGCCCTTGTTGGCCAGATCACGAAGCTGCACGCGGCAGAGACGGAATTTGCGGTAATAAGCCCGGGGACGGCCCGTCAGTTCGCAGCGGTTACGCACGCGGGTCGGATTGCCGTTGCGGGGGATTTCCGCCATCTTCAGACGCGCGATCAGACGATCGCTGTCATCAGCGGTCGTATCATTCGCGATCGCCTTGAGCTTCGCATAGCGGCCGGCATATTTCTTCACCAGCTTCTTGCGGCGCTCGTTCTTGTTGATCGAACTCAGTTTCGCCATGACTTAAGTTCTCTTCCTTAGCTAAAGCGTTGGGAGAGAAGCGGGGCCTGCATTCAGGCCGCCTGCTTCTCTTCTTCCTGCGGGAAGGGGAAGCCGAAGAGACGCAGCAATTCGCGCGCTTCCTCGTCCGTCTTCGCGGTGGTGGTCACGATGATGTCCATGCCGCGCACCTTGTCGATGCGGTCATAGTTGATCTCGGGGAAGATGATCTGCTCCTTGATGCCGAAGGCATAGTTGCCACGGCCGTCGAAGCTCTTCGGATTGAGACCACGAAAGTCGCGCACGCGGGGCAGGGCGATGTTGATCAGGCGATCCAGGAATTCATACATGCGCTCGCGGCGCAGCGTGACCTTGGCGCCGATCGGCATGCCTTCACGCAGCTTGAACTGCGCGATCGACTTCTTCGCCTTGGTGATGACGGGCTTCTGGCCCGCGATCAGTTCCATTTCCTCGGCGGCCGAAGTGACCTTCTTCTTGTCCTGGGTCGCTTCGCCCACGCCCATGTTGAGCGTGATCTTTTCGATCCTGGGCACTTCCATGACGTTCTTGTAACCGAATTTCTCGGTCATCGCCTTGACGATGGATTCGTCATACTGCGCCTTGGAGCGCGGAATGTACTTATCGGCCATTACAGCACCTCACCGGACTTGACGGCGACGCGGACCTTCTTGCCGTCGCGATCCTCGAAGCGGACGCGGGTCGGCTTGCCGTCCTTGTCGGCGACCGCCACGTTCGAAATGTGGAGCGGCGCGGGCTTGCGCTCGATGCCACCCTGCGGGTTCGACTGGTCGGGCTTGCGGTGACGCGCATGCACGTTGATGCCTTCCACCAGGACCTTGTCGTCCTTCGGAAGCACCTGGAGCACAGCGCCACTGCGGCCCTTGTCCTTGCCAGCCAGGACGACGACCTTATCGCCCTTCTTGATCTTGGCAGCGCTCATTACAGCACCTCGGGAGCAAGCGAAATGATCTTCATGTGCTTCTTGGCGCGCAGTTCGCGAACGACCGGGCCAAAGATACGGGTGCCGATCGGCTCCTCGTTCTTGTTGATAAGCACAGCGGCATTGCCGTCGAAGCGAATCACGCTGCCGTCAGCGCGACGCACGTCCTTGGCGGTGCGAACGATGACGGCGCGGTGCACGTCCCCCTTCTTCACCTTGCCGCGCGGCTGGGCTTCCTTGACGGAGACGACGATGATGTCGCCCACGCTGGCGAAGCGCCGCTTCGACCCGCCCAGCACCTTGATGCACTGGACGCGCTTGGCGCCGCTGTTGTCCGCGACGTCAAGATTGGATTGCATCTGGATCATGGATCCGGTTCCTTCTCATTTGGCCTACCGGGAAAGCCCAGAACGATTCTGGCCCGGCGGTTCCGAATTTTTTCTGCCTCGACCCGGAAGATTCGAAAGCACGAAGCGCGGGCCTGTAGCCTCTTCTCAGGGAAAAGGCCAGCCCCGCGTTGCGCCTGCGACCTCAATAGGTCAGTGACTAAGCCTCACGCCGCCTGTTCAGGCGACTTGTGCGTGTCCACCCGCTCGATGACCTTCCAGGTCTTGAGCTTGGAAATCGGGGCGGTCTCCTCGATGCGGACCGTCTCGCCTTCCTTGTAGGCGTTGCCTTCGTCATGGGCATGATATTTTTTCGAACGGCGAATGATCTTACCGTAGAGCGCATGTTTCACCTTGCGCTCTACGCGAACCACCACCGTCTTGTCGGTCTTGTCGGAAACCACCGTTCCCGTCAGCACGCGCTTGGGCATCGTGTGTTTCCTTCTTACTTCGCGGCCGAGCGCGAACGCTCGGTCTGCAGCGTCTTGATCTGCGCGATCGACCGGCGGACTTCCTTTACCCGGCTGGGCTTTTCCAGCTGGTTGGTGGCCGCCTGGAAGCGCAGGTTGAACTGCTCACGCTTCAGGTTGTTCAGTTCGGTCGACAGTTCGTCGTCCGTCTTGGTCTTGAGGTCGGCAACGTTCGCCACGGCTTAACCCTCCAGGTGCGAGGTGTCGCCGAGGCGGGCAACAACCTTGGTCTTGATGGGCAGCTTCATCGCGGCGCGCGAGAATGCCTCTGCTGCGAGCGGGCCGGGCACACCGTCCAGTTCGAACAGGATGCGGCCGGGCTTCACGCGAGCAGCCCAATATTCGACCGAACCCTTGCCCTTGCCCTGACGGACTTCGGCCGGCTTCTTCGACACCGGAACGTCGGGGAACACGCGGATCCACAGACGGCCCTGACGGCGGATGTGGCGGGTGATCGCGCGGCGAGCCGCTTCGATCTGACGCGCGGTGATCCGCTCAGGCTCCATGGCCTTGAGACCATAGGAGCCGAAGTTCAGAGCCGAACCGCCCTTGGCGTCGCCCTTGATCCGACCCTTGAAGGTCTTGCGGAACTTCATTTTCTTCGGTTGCAGCATGACGCTATACCTACCTTATTCTCAGCGCGCCGGGCGCACGCCGGAGGTCTGAGCCTCCAGCATCAGCCGGTCGGTGGCCATCGGATCGTGGCCCAGGATCTCACCCTTGAAGATCCAGACCTTGATGCCGCAGACGCCATAAGCGGTGTGGGCTTCGGCTTCGGCATAATCGACGTTCGCACGCAGCGTGTGCAGCGGAACGCGGCCTTCGCGATACCATTCGACGCGCGCGATCTCCGCGCCGCCCAGACGGCCGCCGCAGGTGATCTTGATGCCTTCAGCGCCCAGACGCAGGGCCGACTGCACCGCCCGCTTCATCGCCCGGCGGAACGCCACGCGGCGTTCGAGCTGATCGGCGATGCCCTGTGCGACGAGCTTGCTATCGATTTCCGGCTTGCGGATCTCGACGATGTTCAGCGACACGTCCGACGACGTGAGCGCGCTCAGCTTCTTACGCAGCTTCTCGATGTCCGCGCCCTTCTTGCCGATGATGACACCGGGACGGGCAGCGTAGATCGATACGCGGCACAGCTTGGCGGGACGTTCGATCACCACCTTGGAGATCGCAGCCTGCGGCAGCGACTTCATGATGAACTTGCGGATCTTGAGATCTTCCAGCAGCAGACGGCCATAGTCGGCGCCTTCGGCGAACCAGCGGCTGTCCCAGGTGCGGTTGATCTGAAGACGCAGACCGATCGGATTGCTCTTGTGACCCATGTGCTTACGCCTCCGCTTCTTCGCCAGCTTCACGCACGACAATGCGTACGCGGCTGAAGGGCTTGAGGATCCGGGTCGATTTGCCGCGGCCGCGAGCGTGGAAGCGCTTCAGGGTGAAGCTCTTGCCCACCGATGCTTCCGCGACGACCAGCGCGTCGACGTCCAGATTGTGGTTGTTTTCCGCATTGGCGATGGCCGAGGCCAGCACCTTGCGCACGTCGACGGCCATCGCCTTCTTCGAGAAGGTGAGCACATTGAGCGCGTCCTCGACCTTCCGGCCACGGATCAGCGCGGCGACCAGGTTCAGCTTCTGGGCCGAACCGCGAATCTGCGTGCCAACGGCCAGCGCCTCATTGTCGGCGACGCGACGGGGAGCTTTTTCCTTGCTCATTAGCGCTTGCCCTTCTTGTCGGCGGCGTGGCCGGGGAAGTAGCGGGTCGGAGCGAATTCGCCCAGCTTGTGACCCACCATATCCTCGTTGACGGACACCGGAACATGCTTGCGGCCGTTATAGACGTTGAACGTCAGGCCGACGAACTGCGGCAGGATGGTGGAGCGGCGCGACCAGGTCTTGATCGGCGCACGGCCACCGGCGTCCTGCGCGGCTTCCGCCTTCTTCAGAAGGCTGAGGTCCACGAACGGACCTTTCCAGACGGAACGAGCCATCTCGCTTACCTCTTCTTCTTGGCGTGGCGGCTACGGATGATGAACTTGTCCGTCGCCTTGTTGTGGCGGGTGCGCGCACCCTTGGTCGGCTTGCCCCAGGGCGTGACCGGATGACGGCCGCCCGAGGTGCGGCCTTCACCACCACCATGCGGGTGATCGACCGGGTTCTTCGCCACGCCGCGCGTCAGCGGACGGCGGCCGAGCCAGCGACTGCGGCCCGCCTTGGCGAGATTGGTGTTCGCGTTGTCGGGGTTCGACACGGCGCCAACGGTGCCCATGCAATCCGAGCGGATGTAGCGCTGTTCGCCCGAAGACAGGCGAACCATCACCATGCCACGATCGCGACCGACCAGCTGGGCGTAAGTGCCCGCCGAACGGCAGAGCTGACCGCCCTTGCCGGGCTTCATCTCGATATTGTGGATGATGGTACCGACCGGCATCTGACCCAGTTCCATCGCGTTGCCCGGCTTCACGTCGGTCTTCTTGCCTGCGATGACCTTGTCACCGGGAGCAAGACGCTGCGGCGCCAGGATATACGCCTGGGTGCCGTCGGGATAATTGACCAGCGCGATGAAGGCGGTGCGGTTGGGGTCATATTCCAGACGCTCGACCGTGCCTTCCACGTCCCACAGCCGACGCTTGAAGTCGATGATGCGGTAACGCTGCTTGTGACCGCCCGCGATACCGCGCGAGGTCACATGGCCCTTGTTGTTACGGCCACCGGTCTTGCGCTTGCCTTCGGTCAGCGCCTTGACGGGCTTGCCCTTATGCAGGCTGGATTTGTCGACGAGGATCAGGCCGCGCTGGGCCGGGCTCGTCGGATTATAGTGCTTGAGTGCCATCTATCCTGCCTCAAATACCGGTGGTGACGTCGATGGACTGGCCTTCGGCCAGCGTGACGATCGCCTTCTTGACGTCCGAACGCTTGTAGGGCTTGCCCTTCCAGCGCTTCGTCTTGCCCTTCTGCACCAGCGTGTTGACCGCCTTCACGGTCACGCCGAACAGCGCTTCCACAGCTGCCTTGATTTCCGGCTTGGACGCATCGCCCGCCACCTTGAAAACCACGGCGTTGTTCTCGCTGAGAAGGGTCGACTTCTCGGTGATGTGCGGGGCGACCACGACGTCATAATGACGGTTGTCAACCGTTGCGGCTTGCTTCTTAGCCATTGAAACGGGCCTCCAGCTTTTCGACCGCGGCGCGGGTGAGCACCAGCGAGTCGGCCTTCAGGATGTCGTAAACATTGGCGCCCACGGCGGGCAACAGGTTTACGCCGACGATGTTGGCCGAGGCCTTGGCAAAGCTGATGTTGACCGCGTCGCCGTCGATGAACAGCGCCTTGGAGAGGTTCAGCTTGGCGAGGCTGGCGACCAGTTCCCGGGTCTTGCCGTCCTTGACGTCGAGAGTGTCGATGATGGTGAGCGAACCGCTCTTGACCTTCGACGACAGCGCCATCTTCAGGCCCAGCGCGCGAACCTTCTTGTTCAGCGAGGGGTTGAAGTCGCGGACGCGGGCGCCATGAGCCTTACCACCACCGATGAACACCGGAGCGCGGCGATCACCGTGACGAGCGGTGCCGCCACCCTTCTGGCGGCCGAACTTCTTGCCGGTGCGGGCGACGTCGCTACGCTCGCGGGTGCCACGGGCGGTGCCGCGACGCTTTTCGAGCTGCCAGGTGACGACGCGATGCAGGATGTCGGCGCGGGGCTCGAGGCCGAACACGGCATCGTTGAGCTCCAGGTCGCCGGCGGCCTGCGCGTCGAGGGTCTGTACCTTGACCTTCATGGTTTAGCCCTCCTGGCCTTCGGTGGCTTCCACTGCCACGACTTCTTCAGCCGGGGTATCAGCAGGAGCGCTGTCGTTGCTGTTGTCAGCCTTCTTCAGGCTGGCGGGATAAGGCGCATCCGCCGGACGGGCGACCTTAACGGCGTCGCTGACAGTCAGCCAGGTGCCCTTGGCGCCCGGAACGCTGCCCTTCACGAACAGCAGGCCGCGCTCGACGTCCGTGCGGACGATTTCGAGGTTCTGCTGGGTCCGCTCACGATCACCCATGTGGCCGGCCATCTTCTTGTTCTTGAAGACGCGGCCCGGATCCTGCCGGTTACCCGTCGAACCATGAGCACGGTGGCTGATCGACACGCCGTGGGTGGCGCGCATGCCGCCGAAGCCCCAGCGCTTCATAGCGCCGGCAAAGCCCTTGCCCTGGGTGTGACCGGCAACATCGACCAGCTGACCGGTGATGAAATGATCGGCCGCGATCTCGGCACCGACATCGAGGAGCGCATCCTCGGCGACGCGGAATTCGACCAGACGCGCCTTCGGCTCCACTTCCGCCTTGGCGAAGTGGCCGCGCTGCGGCTTGGCGACATTCTTGACCTTCGCGACGCCCGCGCCGAGCTGGACCGCGACATAACCGTCACGATCGACTTCCTTGCGGGCCACGACCTGATTGCCCTCAAGGGCAAGAACCGTAACCGGAACATGACGTCCGTCCTCTTGGAACAGACGGGTCATCCCGACTTTCTTAGCGATAACGCCAGTGCGCATCACCATTACTCCCATAGAGGCCCGCCTTAGCAGCGGGCGTATCCAACGAAAAAACCGCTCCGGATTCCTCCTTCGCGGCCAACCCAATGTGTAGATCACCCCGTCCGGGTTGGATGCCACCCCCTACTCGGGAACAGCGACGGGGGACCAGGACCGCGACATGAGTCGCGCGGTATCCCTTGTGTCGTTTGAGCCTCGGGATACCCCGAAACGCCCGATACCCTGCCCTCCTTTCGGAAAGCAGGGACTTGTCGGCTCAGGCCAACTTGATCTCTACGTTCACGCCGGCAGCCAGATCCAGCTTCATCAGCGCGTCGACCGTCTGCGGCGTCGGCTGCACAATGTCAAGCATACGCTTGTAGGTGCGGACCTCGAACTGCTCGCGCGACTTCTTGTCGATATGCGGGCCACGGTTGACCGTGAACTTCTCGATGCGCGTCGGCAAAGGAATCGGACCGCGAATGAGGGCGCCCGTGCGACGGGCGGTTTCGGCGATGTCGCCGGTCGCCTGATCGAGCACGCGATGATCGAACGCCTTAAGGCGAATGCGGATGTTGCTGTCCATATCCCTAACCGATGCGAAAGAGCCAAAAACCAGAGCATTTTCCAGTCAGCTGGAACAGCTGACGATTCAGAAAATGCGCCAAACCAAAAATATACCGCCTCAACATTGCCCTTCTAGCTCCTGCGAGCCGGAGAAAGGCGATCCGAGGCGGCGAAAATTCCAAGCGGCGCGAATCAGGCGATTCGCGCCGCTTGGTGCCTATATTACTTCGAGATCGTGCCGACAACCCCTGCGCCAACCGTGCGGCCACCTTCGCGGATCGCGAAGCGCAGACCGGAGTCCATGGCGATGGGAGCAATCAGCTTCACGCCGAGCTTCACATTGTCGCCGGGCATGACCATCTCGGTGCCCTCGGGCAGGACAACCTCACCAGTGACGTCCGTGGTGCGGAAGTAGAACTGCGGACGATAGTTGGCGAAGAACGGCGTGTGACGGCCACCTTCTTCCTTCGACAACACATAGACTTCCGCATCGAACTCGGTGTGCGGCGTAACCGAACCGGGCTTAGCCAGAACCTGGCCACGCTCGACATCTTCACGACCCACGCCACGAACCAGCGCGCCGATATTGTCGCCCGCGCGGCCCTCGTCGAGCAGCTTGCGGAACATTTCGACGCCGGTGACGGTGGTCTTGCGGGTATCCTTGATACCGACGATCTCGACTTCCTCGCCAACCTTGACGATGCCGGTCTCGACGCGGCCGGTGACGACGGTGCCGCGACCCGAGATCGAGAACACGTCTTCGATCGGCATCAGGAAAGGCTTGTCAACCGGACGCTCCGGCTGCGGGATCCAGCTGTCGACGGCAGCCATCAGCTTCAGAACGGCTTCACGACCGATTTCGTCGTTGGAACCGTCCAGAGCCTTCACGGCCGAACCGGCGATGATCGGAATATTGTCGCCGTCGAAGTCGTAGGACGACAGCAGCTCGCGGATTTCCAGCTCAACAAGCTCGAGGATTTCCGCGTCGTCGACGAGGTCGACCTTGTTCATGAACACGACCAGCTGGGGAACGCCGACCTGCTTGGCGAGCAGGATGTGCTCACGGGTCTGCGGCATCGGGCCGTCAGTGGCCGACACGACCAGAATCGCGCCATCCATCTGGGCGGCACCGGTGATCATGTTCTTCACATAGTCAGCGTGACCCGGGCAGTCGACGTGCGCGTAGTGACGCGCTTCGGTTTCATATTCGACGTGCGCGGTCGAAATGGTGATGCCGCGCTCGCGCTCTTCAGGCGCCTTGTCGATATTGGCATAGTCGACAAAGGTCGCGCCGCCGGTTTCGGCGAGAACCTTGGTGATTGCCGCGGTCAGCGAGGTCTTGCCATGGTCGACGTGACCGATGGTGCCGATATTGCAGTGCGGCTTCGTCCGCTCAAACTTAGCTTTCGCCATTTTTTCCTACCTTCTAATCAAATCCGCTGTGTGGTTTGACCGCTCGGCCGCGCCTTGCGAAGGCGCGTCCATAGCAGCAAATTTCTAGATTACCAGCCCCAAACCGACCCGCTCGCGCAGGCCGGTCGGGAAAATCGTCAGGCCATCTTCGCCTTGACTTCGTCCGCGACATTTTGCGGCACTTCATCATAGTGCGAAAACTGCATGCTGTACTGCGCGCGTCCCTGCGTGAAGGAGCGCAGCTGGTTGACATAACCGAACATGTTGGCCAGCGGCACCAGTGCATCGACAGTCTGAGCGTTGCCGCGGCTGTCCGTGCCCTGGATCTGTCCGCGACGGCTGTTCATGTCGCCGATGACGTCGCCCAGATATTCTTCCGGGGTCACGACTTCGACCTTCATGATCGGTTCGAGCAGCTTGATCCCGGACTTCTGCGCCGCCTCGCGCATCGCGCCGCGGGCACAGATTTCAAAGGCCAGCGCCGACGAATCGACGTCGTGGTACGCGCCGTCCGTCAGGTGAACTTCGAAGTCGATGATCGGGAAACCGATGAGCTGACCGGTCAGAGCCGTTTCGCGGAAACCCTTTTCCACCGACGGGATATATTCGCGCGGAATGTTGCCGCCCTTGATCTCGTCGAAGAACTGGAAGCCCGAACCGCGCTCGCCGGGGACCACGGTCACCTTGACGCGGCCAAACTGGCCCGAGCCGCCCGACTGCTTCTTGTGGGTATAGTCGATGTCGACCTTTTTCGCGAGATATTCGCGATAGGCCACCTGCGGCGCGCCGACATTCGCCTCGACCTTGAACTCGCGCTTCATGCGGTCGACGAGGATTTCGAGGTGAAGCTCGCCCATGCCCTTGATGATCGTCTGGCCCGATTCGTGATCGGTCGAGACGCGGAAGGATGGATCCTCGGCAGCCAGGCGGTTGAGGGCGATGCCCATCTTTTCCTGGTCGGCCTTGGTCTTGGGTTCGACCGACAGTTCAATCACCGGCTCGGGAAATTCCATCCGTTCCAGAATGATCGGCTGCTTTTCCGAACACAGCGTGTCGCCGGTAGTCGTTTCCTTCATCCCGGCCAGCGCGACGATGTCGCCGGCATAGGCCGTATCGACGTCTTCACGGCTGTTCGCATGCATGAGGAGCATACGGCCGATCTTTTCCTTCTTGTCCTTGACCGAGTTCAGATAGGTGCCCTTGGTCAGGGTGCCCGAATAAACGCGCAGGAAGGTCAGCGAGCCGACGAAGGGATCGTTCATGATCTTGAACGCAAGGCCAGCGAACGGCGCATCGTCGCTCGTCGGGCGACTGTCGGGGGTTTCGCCGTCCATCTTGACGCCCTGCACGTCTTCAATGTCGAGCGGACTGGGCAGGTAGTCGACAACGGCGTCGAGCAGCGGCTGCACGCCCTTGTTCTTGAACGAGGAGCCGCACAGCACCGGTACGAATGCCTGCCCGAGCGTACCCTTGCGGATCAGCTTCTTGAGCGTATCGACATCAGGCAGATTGCCTTCCAGATAGGCTTCCATCGCCTCATCGTCCTGCTCGACGGCAAGTTCGATCAGCCTTTCGCGATATTCGGCGGCCTTGTCGGCCAGATCGGCCGGAATTTCCTTATATTCGAACTCGGCGCCCAGGCTTTCATCCTTCCAGATGATCGCGCGGTCATGCACGAGATCGACCAGGCCGACAAAGTCCGACTCCGCGCCAATGGGGAGATAGAGGACGGCCGGGATAGCGCCCAGGCGATCAATGATCGTCTGCACGCAATAGTAGAAATTCGCGCCGGTGCGGTCGAGCTTGTTGATGTAGCACATCCGCGGCACTTTGTACTTGTCCGCCTGGCGCCACACGGTTTCCGACTGCGGCTCAACGCCCGCCACGCCATCAAACGCGGCGACCGCGCCGTCCAGCACGCGCAGCGAACGCTCGACTTCGATGGTGAAGTCGACGTGGCCGGGCGTATCGATGATGTTCAGGCGGTGGTCGTTCCAGAAGCAAGTGGTGGCCGCGGACGTGATGGTGATGCCACGCTCCTGCTCCTGCTCCATCCAGTCCATGGTGGCGGCGCCGTCATGGACTTCGCCGATCTTGTAGGACTTGCCGGTATAATAAAGGATACGCTCGGTCGTGGTGGTCTTACCGGCGTCAATATGCGCCATGATACCGAAATTGCGATAGCGTTCGAGCGGATGGCTGCGGGCCATGATCGTTACTCCGTTGCCGCGATGCGGCGGTCAAACCTTGAGACTTGGGACTGAAACTTCAATCCGTTCGGCCCTTCGACTGCACTCAGGAGAGCTTATCGAAGCCCTGTTTCCTTCCCGGGAAGGCGTGCAGCCCTTTGACAAGCTCAGGGCGAACGGGAACCAGGGAAGCGGGAACCGCATGGCCCCCGCTTCCCAATATAGTGCTTACCAGCGATAGTGCGAGAAGGCGCGGTTCGCTTCCGCCATGCGGTGCGTGTCTTCGCGCTTCTTGACCGCATTGCCGCGGTTGTTGGCAGCGTCCAGAAGCTCGCCCGACAGGCGGGCGGCCATGGTGGTTTCGCTACGGTTGCGCGACGCGGTGATAAGCCAGCGGATGGCCAGCGCCTGGGCGCGCTCGGGGCGCACTTCGACGGGCACCTGATAGGTCGCACCGCCAACGCGGCGGCTGCGGACCTCGATGCCGGGCTTCACATTGTTCAGCGCGTCATGGAACATCTGGATCGGGTCCTTCTTGGCCTTGGCCTCGACGGTATCCAGCGCACCATAGACGATCGATTCGGCAACGGCTTTCTTGCCGTCCTGCATGATGCTGTTCATGAACTTGGAAAGAACGATATCGCCGAACTTGGGATCGGGCAGGATAACGCGCTTTTCGGGGCGACGACGACGTGACATATTATTGGTCTCCCCTTCTTACTTAGGACGCTTCGCGCCGTATTTGGAACGGCTCTGCTTACGGTCCTTGACGCCCTGGGTATCCAGAACGCCGCGCAGCACATGGTAGCGCACACCGGGAAGGTCGCGTACGCGGCCGCCACGGATCAGCACAACGCTATGCTCCTGAAGGTTATGACCTTCACCCGGAATGTAGGTGATGACTTCGCGCTGGTTGACCAGACGCACCTTCGCCACCTTACGGAGAGCCGAGTTCGGCTTCTTCGGGGTCGTCGTGTAGACGCGGGTGCAAACGCCGCGCTTCTGCGGGTTCGCATCCATTGCAGGGACCTTCGACTTGGCCTTCTGCGGTTCGCGGCCCTTGCGGACCAGCTGGTTGATTGTTGGCATGAAGCCCTTCACCTTTTTTCAGTTACTTTACCGCGCGCACTCCCGCGTTCCTGGCCGAAAGAAGAGATAATCTCCAAACAGCAAAGGCCCCCGGCGGGCAAACGCCCCCTGGAGCCGCAAGAGCACCCGGCAATGTTCAGCTCTGTATTCGCCCGGCGAACGTGGAAAAAAGACGAGTCCTTCCGCCGCAGGTCGCTGGGCTGGCGCGCCTATAGCGAAGCGGGCTTTTATGGTCAAGCACGGGCCGGATGCGCTCCACCCCATTAACAAGGAGGCGTGGTCAACGTGCCGCTCTGGCAAATAATGGCGCAACGCTGAAACGCATATTCATGACCGTGCCAAGTTGTGGAGTATAATCTGCAACGATTGAGCGCCGCCGGCATTTCCATCGCGCTGGACGATTTCGGCACCGGCTATGCTTCGTTCTCCCACCTCACGCAATTTCCGATCGACATCATCAAGATCGACCGCTGCTTCCTCCGGGATCTTGAAACCAATCCCGACGACGCCGCCATCGTCCGCATCGTGCTGAACCTGGCATATAGTTTGGGCATCCGCACCGTGGCCGAGGGTGTGGAAAATGAAAATCAGCTCGCTTATCTGCGCGCCGGCGGATGTCTTTATGGACAGGGCTTCCTGTTGGGCGCGGCGGTCCCCGCGTCCCGGATTTCTGAGCTTCAGCGAATCGACCGCCGCCTGTTCGCTGGCTGATGACAAATTTTTCTCGCCGACAGAGGAACCAAAACGCCTTTTCCTCGTTTTGCCGCGCCCAGCGCTCGACTCGTCACGAGTCCGTAATGATGGATTCGCGCCAACCGGATTCTTTTTGCTAGCCGCCCGCTACTCATAATCAAGAGTCGGACGGGGTCGCAAATTGCCGCAACGAAGCAAGAAGGGGAGGATTTCCTTCAGGGAAAGGCTTGCAGCCTTTTGCCCGGAAAGAGAAATTTTCCTACGCTCCGGCGGCCAGGTGAAATTCATCCGGATTTCCCGGCGTTTACAGCTGTGTGCCGCGGGGGCATTGTCCATCCTGCTGATTGGATGGGCCGCGCTCACCATAGCCATGGTGGCGGGCAGCGCCGCCGTCGCACATGACCGTGCCGTGCTGGCGCAGCAAGGCAAAACCGTCGCCAGCAAGGCCAGCAAGGTCGAACATTACCGGAAATCCGTCGAAGAACTGACGCAGGATCTGGAAGAGCGCCAGGATTTCATGGACGATCTCTACCGGACGCATTTCGGTGCCGAAGGCGGCGCCCTATCGGCGCGGGTAATCGGCTCTCCTGACGCGGAAACGAAGAAGGACGCGGAGCAGGGCGGCCCGGCCACAAAGACAAGTATGGCGCCCGAAGCGGCTCCCCTCATGAAGATCGATGCGCGGCAACGGCATTTTGCGCTGTTGCTCGCCACCGCAGTCGAGCGGCGCGCGGACAAAGCCGCTGCCGCCATCCGCAGCTTCGGCCTTAATCCCGAATCCCTGAGCCGCAATGCCGCGCGGGCGCAGGGCGGGCCCTTCGTGCCATGGCCTGGCGAGCGGGAGGACATGCCCAGGGAACTCGCCCGGCTCGCCAGCGCACTGTCCCGCCTGGAATTTCTTGAAAGCGGCCTGATCGCCATCCCTTCGGGCAAGCCGACAACGGCGCCGATGGAAACAAGTTCATACGGCTATCGCCGCGACCCGTTCAACGGTCATGCCGCTTTCCATGCAGGCATGGATTTCCCCGGCCGCCATGGCCAGCCCATATTGGCCGCAGCCAAGGGCAAGGTGGTCTATGTCGGACAGCGTCAGGGCTATGGCAATGTGGTGGAGGTCGAACATGGCAATGGTCTGATGACCCGCTATGCTCATCTATCCGGTTTTTCGAGCCGCGTGGGCCAGACCGTCGCGCGCGGCGACGCCATCGGACGCATGGGATCGACGGGCCGTTCGACCGGCACGCATCTGCATTTCGAAGTGCGTATCGACGGCCAACCCATCAACCCCCGCCGTTTCCTGGAGGCCCGGCAAGATGTTCTCCAAATCCAGCAAATCGCAAAGGCCCGTTTCGCCGGCATCGGCAACCGGGGCTAAGAAAACGCCCTTTTCGCTGATCGGCGGCGATGTCAACATCACCGGCGATCTGAGCGCCTCGGTTGACCTCCATATCGATGGCAGGATCGAAGGCGACATCACCTGCGCCGCGCTGGTGCAGGGCCCCGACAGTCACATCATGGGCCATGTGATAGCCAGCAGCGCCCGGCTCGCCGGACTGGTCGACGGATCGATCACGGCAGAGGAACTGACGGTGGAGAGCAGCGCACGGATCACCGGCGATGTAACCTACAGGCGGATTTCCATCGAACCAGGCAGCCGGATCGACGGAAGGCTGACGCACCGGGACGGTGAAGAAACCCCAGCCGCCGAACTGAAGCTGATTACCAGCGACGGCGCGGCCTGAATTCAGTTCACCGGCGGGCGGCGACGATAGCTGAGCGCTTCGGCCACATGCACGCGGCCCACACGGTCGGCTCCGGCAAGGTCGGCGATGGTCCGGGCGACGCGCAGAACGCGGGTGTAGCCGCGCGCGGACAGCTTCATGGCGGCGGCGGCCTGCGCCAACAACTCCCGTCCCGCCTCGTCCGGACCCGCCACATCTTCCAGCCTTTCGCCATCCACCTCCGCATTGGTCCGGGTGCGCGTACCGGCATAGCGTTCGGTCTGGATCGTCCGCGCGGCCGCAACGCGGGCGGCGACTTCGGCAGACCCCTCGCTGGGCGGGGGCAGGACCAGATCGGCACCTGTCACCGCCTGCACTTCCACATGCAGGTCGATGCGATCCAGAAGCGGTCCCGATACCTTCGCCTGATAGTCCGACGCACAACGCGGCGCGCGTGAGCAGGCGAGGGCCGGATCGCCTAGATGCCCGCAGCGACAGGGATTCATCGCCGCGATAAGCTGAACCCGTGCCGGGAAAGTGACATGGGCATTGGCGCGCGCGACCGTCACTTCGCCGGTTTCGAGCGGTTGGCGGAGCGAATCGAGCACGGCCCGCTGGAATTCGGGAAGTTCGTCGAGGAATAATATGCCCAGATGCGCCATGCTGACCTCACCGGGCCGGGCGCGCAGTCCGCCCCCCACCAGCGCGGCCATGGAAGCGCTGTGGTGGGGCGCACGGAAGGGACGCGCACGGCTGATCCTCCCCCCCTGCAATGTGCCCGCGACGCTTGCGACCATGGAGGTTTCCAGCGCTTCTCCGGGGGTCAGTTCGGGGAGGATGCCAGGCAGGCAACTTGCCATCAGTGATTTACCCGCGCCTGGAGGCCCCATCATCAATAGATTGTGGCCGCCGGCCGCCGCGATCTCCAGGGCACGCTTGGCTGTTTCCTGTCCCTTCACCTGCTTGAGATCCGCAGTGCGGGCTGGCGGTTCAACCGCGCCTGGCTGCGGTGGCGACAGGGCGGCCGTGCCTTTGAAATGATTGAGAAGACCGAGAAGATCAGGCGCGGCGATGACTTCGACCTGTCCGGCCCAGGCGGCCTCCGATCCTTGCGCGACGGGGCAGACAAGGCCCATCTCCCGCTCCCCTGCGTGGAGCGCGGCGAGCAGCACGCCCGGCGTCGGCGCGATCCGCCCGTCAAGGCTGAGTTCGCCTACGACGACATAGCCCGCCAGCGTTTCCGCATCGATAACGCCCATCGCGCCAAGCAGCGCCAGCGCAATGGGAAGGTCGAAATGCGATCCTTCCTTAGGCAAGCCGGCAGGCGACAGGTTGACCGTGATCCGCTTGGGCGGGAGCGACAGGCCAATGGCAGCGATAGCATTGCGGACGCGCTCACGGCTTTCTGCCACCGCCTTGTCCGGCAGGCCGACGACGATGAAATTGGGCAGACCCGCAACAAGCTGGCACTGCACTTCGACGCCGCGCGCCTCCAGCCCGAGATAGGCCACTGTCGATACCGTGGAAACCAAGAGCCCCCCTGCCCTTTTCTGATGGCCGTTTCAGTCCTGCTTTTCAGGCTGGCCCTTGAACCCCTGCGCGACGACATACCATTCGACGCTGCCCTTTCGGCTGGCGGGCGGCTTGGCATGTTTGATCGTGGTGAAATGCTTCTTGAGCACGGCAAGGAGATCGGCGTCGGTGCCGCCCGCGAAAACCTTCGCGACGAAGGTGCCGCCCTTGCGGAGATTTTCGACCGCGAACCATGCCGCGGCCTCGACCAGCGCCATGGTCCGCAGATGGTCCGTCTGCGGATGGCCGACCGTGTTCGCCGCCATGTCGGAAATCACAAGATCGGGCGCCTCGCCCAACGTATCCCGCAATAGGTCAGGCGCCTTGTCGTCCATGAAGTCCATTTCGAACAGGGTGACGCCGGGAATGGGATCGGTCGGCAGCAGGTCGATGCCCACCACCTTCGCCTTGGGGCTGAGCTTCCGCACGACCTGCGCCCAACCGCCGGGTGCGACGCCCAGATCGACGACGGCGCGCGATCCCTTCACGAAATGGAATTTCTCATCCAGTTCGATCAGCTTGAAGGCGGCGCGGCTGCGCCATCCTTCCGCCTTGGCGCGGCGGACATAGGGGTCGTTCAGATGCCGTTCGAGCCAGCGGGTCGATTGGGCCGTGCGCCCTTTCGCCGACTTCACCCGAATCTTGCCAGCGCCCGCGCCCCTCACATCATGCCTCCATCGCGTTCCATCAGGCTACGCAATATGCCTTCGCGGATGCCCCGGTCCGCGACGCCCAGACGCGCAGCGGGCCAGATGTCCAATATCGATTCGAGGATCGCGCAGCCCGCCACGACCAGATCGGCCCGTTCCGTACCGATGCAGGGCAGCTTCTGCCGCTCCGCCAGGTTCATAGTGGAAAGACGCGCGGAAATGGCGCGCATCGACGTGGAGGGAACGATGAGCCCGTCTATGACATGCCGGTCATAGCGTTGCAGATTGAGGTGCAGGCTGGCGAGCGTCGTCACCGTACCCGATGTGCCCAGCAACCGGATATCCGCCTGATCCCGGGGCAGACGGCGTGCAATGGCGGAAAACGCATCTGCGACCCGCGCGCGCATCCGGCCATAAGCGGCCAAACGTTCGGCGGGATCGGCGTGATCGAACGCTTCGCTTTCGGTCAATGAAACGACGCCCCATGGGGCGCTGATCCAGTCCACTATTTGCGGGGTGCCCTTTCTTCTCGCTTCCACCAGCACCAGTTCGGTCGAACCCCCGCCAATGTCGAAGATGAGCGCGGGACCGTTGCCTGGCTCCAGTAGCGCATGACAGCCCAGCACGGCCAGCCGCGCTTCTTCCTGCGCGCTGATGATATCAAGCGCTATGCCAGTTTCTCGATAGACCCTGTGGATAAACGCCTGCCCGTTGGTGGCGCGACGGCAGGCTTCCGTCGCGACCGAGCGGGCCAGGGTGACATGACGGCGGCGCAGCTTTTCAGCGCAGACGGACAGAGCGGCAATGGCCCGATCGATCGCCGCGTCGCTGATGCAGCCCGTGGCGGCCAGCCCTTCACCCAGACGCACGATCCGTGAAAAAGCGTCGACGACAATGAAACCGTCCGACGACGGCTTGGCGATCAGCAAACGGCAGTTGTTGGTACCCAGATCGATGGCAGCATAGGCATGGCGTTGGTGCGATATATGGGCGCCCCGTTTGGTTGGGGGAGGAATGACCGCAGCCTTGCTCCCACTGTCCGGACCGTTGCGGGCGCGGTTGCCCGAAAAACGGCCGGCTGGGCCGGAACTCTGCGGCGATGGGCGGCTGTGCTGCACCATGGCCGTATCTCACTTCATCAACGCCGGGCCGGGAGGCTCCGGTACTTGATGACAAACCTAGGCAGATGCGCGCCAAAGCGCAAGGCGCATGGAATCAGAGAGGTAAGAGCGCCGCGACAATCCAGCGTTCCTCCGCCCTGAGCACGCCCCAGGCGCGCGCCGCCGCGCGGCTGTCCATGACTTCGACGCCGATCCCCCTGGCTTCCAGATCGCGAACGAAGCTGCGGGAAGGTTGACGCAAACCGGCGCCCGTTCCAAGGAGGAGAAACTCCGGGCGGGGATCAAGGTCGAACAGGTCACCCAAGGCCGCAGCCGTCAGCACATCGGGGCTGCGCGCTTCGTCCCAAGCCAATGCTCTTAAAGGACTGAGCAGCAGTCCGGCCGGGAAGACATCGTCTTTCACGCGGAAGCCGCGACCGCAAAAGCCGGTCACGATCGGCCCCTGCCCCGCATCATCACGGCGCAGCTCTATTCCGGTGCGTTTGCCGTTCAGGGCCGCGCCCCATCGTCGCGCGGTCCCACCCGCTCAGCCTGCGCGGCGATGGACTTGCGCTCCTTGCGCTCGCCCGCCTGCGGCGTCAGGCCAAGGGTGATCAGCAGCGAGGAGGACACATAGACCGACGAATAAGTACCCACGACAATGCCCAGCATCATGGCGGCGGTGAAGCCGCGCAACACATGGCCGCCGAACAGCAGCAACGCGCCCAGCGCCAGCATGATCGTCACCGAGGTCATGACCGTGCGGGGCAGCGTTTCATTGACGGACAGGTCGATCAGAGCCTTCATGTCCATCTTGCGGTATTTCCGCATATTCTCGCGGATGCGGTCGTCGATCACCATCTTGTCGTTGATGGAGTAGCCCACGATCGTCAGCACGGCGGCGACGATATTGAGGTCGAATTCCAACTGGGTGATGGCGAAGAAACCGAGCGTCATCAACACGTCGTGCATGATCGCGACGAAGGTCGATATGCCGAACTGCCATTCGTAACGGAACCAGGAGAAGATCGCGATACCGATCACCGCCAGCATGACGGCCAGCACGCCATTCTGGATCAACTCACCCGACACCTTGCCCGATACCGTGTCATACCGGGAAAAGGTGACGCCGGGGAACTCCGCCGTCATCGCCTTGCGCGCCTTTTCCACAATGGCGTTGGCCGCGCCCGCCCCGCCCTGTTCGGGGAGCGGCAGGCGGATCTGAACCGTCCTGGGATCGCCGAATTGCTGGAGAGATCCGTCGCCCACGCCCAGACGGTCGACGGTCGTGCGGACCTTGTCGAGTTGGGGCGGTTGCTGGAAGCGGGCTTCGATCATCAGGCCGCCGACAAAATCGACGCCCAGATTGAGGCCGCGATGCAGGGTCGCACCAACGGCCAGCACCGTCAGCAGCGCCGTGAGCGCGAACGCCCAGTACCGTAGCTTGACGAAGCCGATATTGGTGTTGTCGGGGACGAGCTTAAGCAGTTTCATATTGTCTCTCCCGCCCCGTCAGATGTTGATTTCGGTCGGGCGCTTGGTACGCAGCCACCACGCGGCGAGCACACGGGTGAAGGTCACGGCGGTGTATACGCTGGTGGCGATGCCGATCAGCAGCACGATGGCGAAACCCTTGATCGGACCCGAACCCAGCGCCAGCATGATGCCACCTGCAATGGCGTGAGTCACGTTCGCTTCGAAGATAGTACGGCTGGCTTCCTTATAGCCATATTCGATAGCCTGCACCACGCCCCGACCACGTCGCCGCTCTTCGCGAATCCGCTCGTAGATAAGGACGTTGGCGTCCACCGCCGTGCCGATGGTCAGCACGAAACCGGCGATGCCCGGCAGGGTCAGCGTCGCGCCGAGAATGCCCATCACGCCCAGAATGACCAACACGTTGATGGTCACGGCGATATTGGCATAGACGCCAAAGCGGCCATAGCTAAAGAACATGAAGGCCGCGACGGCGACCACGGCGATAACCGAGGCGATCAGACCCGCGCGAATGGAGTCGGCGCCAAGCTGCGGCCCGACAGTGCGTTCCTCGACCACCGTCAACGCAACCGGCAACTTGCCCGAACGCAACGCGATGGCGAGCTGGTTGGCGCTCTCGACCGTGAAATTACCGCTGATCTGCGCGCTGCCGCCCAGAATCGGCTCATTGATATTCGGCGCGGACAGCACTTTGCCGTCCAGGATGATGGCGAAGGGCCGATTGACATTCTGCGACGTCACCTGCCCGAATTTGCGACCGCCAGAACCATTGAAGCGGATGTTGACGATCGCCTGGTTGTTCTGGTCATAGCCCTGCGTCGCGTCGGTCAGATCCTCGCCCGACACCATCACCTGCCGCTTGACCGCGATCACCGGCACGCGGGATGGATTGTCCGGATAGGGCAGGACTTCGCTGCCCACCGGGGCGCGGCCCTGCGCCACTTCGGCGGGGTTGGCGTTGGCGTCGACCAGCTTGAATTCGAGCTTCGCGGTCTGGCCCAGAAGGTCTTTCAGCGCCTTGGGATTCTGAAGGCCCGGCACCTGTACGACGATACGATTGTCGCCCTGCTGCTGGATGGTAGGTTCGCGGGTGCCCATTTCGTCGATGCGCTTGCGGATAACCTCGGTCGCGACTTCCATCGCGCTCTTCACCGCATTGTTGATGCCTGCATCGGTGGGCGTGATGACGATGGTGGAGCTGTTCACCACTTCGACATTGAAGTCGCGCTGGCCGGTGAGACCCGCGCCCTGGGTCAGCGGGCGGATGCGCTCGACGGCGGCATCGACCTGCGCGGGATCGCGAACCATGAAGCTGAGCTTGCCGTCGCGGCTGGAAATGTCGCCGACCGCGATCTTCGGATCACCCCGGCGCAGTTCGGTGCGGACCTGCTCCTCCATATTGGTGAGCCGCTGTTTCGCGACGTCCTGCGTGGAGGCTTCGAGCAACAGGTGGCTGCCGCCGGAAAGGTCGAGGCCAAGATTCACGCGGGTCTGCATGAACCGGGGCAGCTTTTCGGCAGCCGAGTCCGGCAGGAAGCTGGGCACGGCACACAGGATGCCGATGACCAGCGGCAGCAAGATCGCGGCGACCGCCCAGCGCGAGAAGTTCAGCATCGCTCGCTCAGTCGTTCGCGGGCTTGGCGGTCATGGGATCGACGACATCGGACAGGGTGCCCTTGACGGCCTTCACCTTCATGCCCGGCGCGAGTTCGACATCGACATAGACGTCGTCGACACGGACGACCTTGCCGACGAGGCCGCCGCCGGTGACGACCTGATCGCCCTTCTTCACTGCCTCGATCTTGGTCTTGTGATCCTTCATCCGCTTTTGCTGCGGACGGATCAGCAGGAACCAGAAGACTACGAAGATCAGGACCAGCGGAAGCATCTGCACCAGCATGGAAGCGCCGGAAGCTTGCCCGCCAGCGGTCTGGGCAAAAGCTGGAGTTATGAGCATGGGTGGGACTTTCGCCTTGTTCTCTTGTCCAAAATCGCGGGCGCGCGGCACCCACGGATCAAGGGCGGGCGGCTAACACAGCGGGACCGGCGAGGCAATATGATTAGGGAATGAGGCAAGCCGTAAAAAGCGATGACCGAGGGCCTTGCATGTTATCGAACATGCATCTATGTGCCGCGGCTCCGGTCGGGACGTAGCGCAGCCTGGTAGCGCATCACACTGGGGGTGTGGGGGTCGGAGGTTCGAATCCTCTCGTCCCGACCAAAATCAAGAGAGAGATGGCGAGGGGATCGCCGTTTCTTGCCCCTCCTATTTTTCCTATTTGTTGAACCCGCGTGGTTTTTGCTGTCCTACAGCGAACCATATGGGATAAATGATTCGCCTTTCCGGGAACATGGGGACAGGCGGACATGGACATTGCGGCGTTGATCGACGAGCTGATCGAACGCGAGGGCGGGTATAGCCATCACCCGGCCGATCGCGGCGGGCCGACCAACTGGGGCATCACGCAGGGCGTGGCGCGTGACAATGGCTATGTCGGGGACATGCGGACAATGCCGCGCGCGGTGGCGGAAAGCATCTATCGGCGGCTTTACTGGGAACGGCCGGGCTATGCCTTCGCCGCGGAGATCGCGCCGGAGGTGGCGGCGGAGCTGTTCGACACCGGGGTGAATATGGGTCCGGCGGTGGCGACGGGCTTCCTCCAGCGGGCGCTCAATGCGCTCAATCGCAACCAGAAGGATTATCCCGACCTGAAGGTGGACCGGATGATCGGGGCGAAGACGCTGGGCGCGCTCGGCGCGTTCATGGCCCTGCGCGGATCGGCGGGCGAACGCGTGCTGCTGAAAGCGGTCGAGGCGTTGCAGGGGGAGCGCTATATCGCGCTGGCGGAAAGCCGGCCTGCCAATGAAGCCTTTCTCTATGGGTGGCTGGCGAACCGGATCGGTTAAGGAGAGGCCATATGAGCAGGCAGGAACAGGCAACGGACACGGACGACGCATGGGTCAGGCGGGCGCGGCCGGCCTTTCTCTACATGATGTATGGGCTGCTGCTGTGGTCGGTGCCGATGGGCCTGATCGCGGGCATCCGGCCGCACATGGCGGCGGCCATGGTCGAGGGGATGCGCGCCTATCTGGAGGCGCTGCCGGAACCGCTCTATGCCCTCTTCGGCACGGGCTATCTGGGCTACACCGCCGCGCGGGCGTGGGGGAAGGCGAAGGGCGTCGAGCGTTAAGGCGCGGATCGGTGTTTGGTCCCGGCGGGCTGGACATATGCGGCGGGCGGCGGTTTCGGGTGGGGAGGTATCGATTCACGGCATGCCTTATCTTTTCCATTTGTGACCGGGAGCCGACCGGTCAGTTTAGGCTAGAAAAGTGCGTAAACTGACATCACTCCCTAGGAGAAACTTGTCTCGGGAAAAGACGGTATAAATCCACCGATTGCGCTATCTTTGCTCACGGTATTTAGAGCGTTACCCAGGCTTCATAGATCAAGCAGAAGGACGCCGATTTGCCCTACCCGAAAATCCCATCGCTAAGGCCTTCTCTCTTGCGGATGCATCGCACGCTGCTGAAGATAGAGGGAAAGCACGACTGGATTGATGGAACGAATCCCCTTTCGCAGTTCGAAAAGATCGTATTGCTTCTAGAGGATCGTAGGTTTTTCAATCATCTCGGCATCGATTGGATGTCGGTCATTCGAGAGATTCTTCGCCTGTTGACATTTCGACGGCATGGGGGCGCAAGCACTATCGACATGCAACTCTTCCGCACCGTCTCAAACCGTTACGAGCGGAGCATACGGCGAAAGGTGCGTGAATGGGTAGGCGTGCTATTCATGCAAAAGAGGCTTTCAAAAGTTCAAATCCTACGCCTCTACGTGGAAGTCGCTTATTTTGGGACGAGCCTGATAGGCGCTCGTGATGGAGCGAGGGCGCTTTTTCCTGACCTTTTTCTGGACGACGAATATTGGCCCGACCTGGAAAAATTGAACTTAGACCAAGCAGCGCAACTCGCAGCATTACTCGTTTATCCCAAGCCGCGCTTCCCGAGCGCTGACTGGCATGCCAAAATCAGAAGGAGGGCGGACTATGGAATCGCTCTCTATGCTCGATACAAACAGAAGTTTGATCAGTGTTAGATTGGAAAGCCGATCCAGCCCATGCGAGTCGTATTCCACTCGCACACCAAAATGCATTTGGCGATTCAGCAACGCGGCTTCTCGGATCATCTCTTGAATAAATTGAAACAGCCGATGCCTGATTTTCACTAGATCGCTTAGAATCCGTTTGCGCGAAATAGATTCATCCCCAGCAGCTATCTGCCCTACCGCACGGGTGACATTTGCCATTTGTTGCTGGATATTTTCGAAGGATGTGAGTTGGCTATGGCGGAAAAGAGTACGAATCGATAACTCAATCTCCATGAGTCGTTCATTCCATTCAAGATTGATTTTCCTGAACTGAGCGACTGCTTCCGGAAAAGCGTTGTCCGCCCCATCCAGCAGGCAAACACGTTGTGCAGCGTAAACGCGACGTCCCGAAAGTGCTGAGAGATCTTCCGCTGCCCTAGTCATCCTGTCGTAACTGAGACGTGAGGCGTCGAAAAAGCGCGCCTCTTTGATTGCTCTTTGTTGCCAACGGTTGGCAATCCACCCCCCAACTATGGCTGTCAGGAAAAATCCAAAAACAGATTGCAGCATTAGCGACATTGCAGAATCTCACTAACCGAGAAGCACATCCCTCAAACTCCAAGCGGCAGTTCCTCTTCGACTTCCTTAATGCGTATTTGCGTCGGGTCCAGTCAGGTGTCACCTTGTATAGAAGCGTTTGCTGACTGCCATGACGGCAGCTTTGGGCAATAAACTATTGAACTGGAAAGACCGCCATTGGCGCTTAACAGACGCTCCGGCAATAACCACCCCCGCACCACCCTACCCTTCTTCCCCCCGCTCCCGATCAGCTGCCTCGAACTGCTCGATCTGTTCGGTCCGGGCCTTCTGGAAGGCGGGGCGGCTGGTGATGCGCGTTACATAGGCTTCGCTCGCCGGCCGGTCGCCATAGGCGCGGATGTCCGGGATGCGTAGGACATCGGCCATCAACAGGTCCGCTATGGTGAAGCGGTCCGCCGCCAGCCATGGCCGCTCGCCCAATATTCTCTCCACATGGCCGAGGCGCTGGCCGAGCCAGCCGGTGAGATCGTCACTCTCCCCACCGGTCATCTTCAGGAACCACCATGGCACCGTCACCATCTCCATCGAGTTGAGCGCGGCGATGGTCCATTGCAGTGTCTGCGCTTCTCCCACCGGATCGCGCGGCATCAGCCTGTCGCTTTTGCGGGCGAGATGGAGGAGGCAGGCGCCGCTTTCGAATATCTCCAGCCCTCCATCGTTCAGGAACGGAACCTGGCCGAAGGGCTGGCGCTCCAGATGATTGGTTTCGCGCCCGTCGAACGGGACCGTGCCGATCGCGTAGGCAAGACCGGCTTCCTCACACGCCCAGCGTAGCCGCAGGTCGCGCACGAAACCGCGCGGGCCGGGAGGAACCCAATCATAGGTCCAGATGGTCAGTTCGCTCATGGCGGCGCGCCCTTCCTGTATCGGTTGCGGGGAACATCTTCTCATGCGGCTATTGGCGTCGAGTCAAATCATCATCGGCCTTTTGGTTGCATGGTTTGAGGCCGCGCGCGCCCGGCGGACCGGCATGGGAAAATAATCCTGCCGCAAGTTCAGCATGACGAAAGGCGCGCAGGGGTTTAAGCGGGCGTCATGAAGCATTTGCCCCTTGCCCGCGCATTGGCGCTGATCGTTCCGCTGGTCCTGCTGGGCGGGGCCTATGCCTCGCAATATGTCGGCGGGCTGCATCCGTGCGAAATGTGCTGGTGGCAGCGTTATCCGCACATGGCGGCGATCATGCTGGCGGCGGCGGCCTTTGCGGTCAGGGGACGGCCCTGCTGGAGCGCGGCGTTCACGGCGCTGGCGGCCATCGCCATCGGGATCAGCGGGGGGATCGGCATTTTCCATGCGGGCGTCGAATATGGCTGGTGGCAGGGGCTGACCGCCTGTTCGACCAGTCCGGGGGGCGGCAGTTCCGCCGATATACTCGACCAGATCATGGCGACGCCGATCACGCGCTGCGACGTGGCGCCGTGGAGTTTGCTGGGCATTTCGCTGGCGGGATATAACGGCCTCTTGTCGCTTGGGTCCGCGCTCGCCATCTTGGGGCTGCTGAGCCGCAAAGGAGCACAGAAAGCATGAGCGCGACCATGCCCCGGGATTTCCCCCGCCCCGGCCGCCGGTCGAGCGACGCGGCGCGCGCCGCCATGCTGCGCGTGGACCAAGCGGGCGAGTTCGGCGCGACGCGCATCTATGCGGGGCAGCTTGCGGTGATGGGGGACCGCCATCCCGACGCCCGCCTGATCGCAGGCATGGCCGCGCAGGAAGAACGGCACCGCAGGACATTCGACGCGATGATCGCGCGCAGGGGCGTGCGGCCAACGGCGCTGACGCCGATCTGGAGCGTGGCGGGCTTTGCGCTGGGCGCGGTGACGGCGGCCATCGGCCCGCGCGCCGCCATGGCCTGCACCGCCGCCATCGAAACGGAAATCGACCGCCACTATTCCGAGCAGCTCAAGGAATTGGGTCAGGACGACCCGGAACTCTCCACGCTCATCGCGGATTTTCAGGCGGAGGAAGTCGAGCATCGCGACACTGCGCTGGCCCATGGCGCGGAGCAGGCCCCGGCCTATCCCCTCCTGTCGGGCGCCATCCGTCTGGGTTGCCGTGCCGCCATCGCGCTTTCGAAGCGCATCTGAAAGGACGCTATCATGATGAAGACGCCGATGTTCGCCGCCGCCCTGCTGATGATGGGGACCGCCCTGCCCGCCATGGCACAGACCGGCCCCGCCGATCAGGCCGCGCCCGCCGCGGGGCCGGAGAATGAAAAGGTGAACCTCGTCATCGTCTATGGCGACGATCCCTGCCCGCAAAGCGCCGGCAACGACATCGTGGTGTGCGCGCGCAAGGGCGAGGAGGAACGCTATCGCATCCCCGAACCGCTGCGCGGCGACCCGAACCAGCCCAGCCATCAGGCATGGGGCGAGCGGGTGCGGTCGATGGAATATGTCGGCCGCAGCGGCACGGAAAGCTGCTCTCCGGTGGGCGGCGGCGGGGCGACCGGCTGCTTCGCGCAGCTGGCGCGGCTGGCCAAGGCGGAACGACGGGCGGCCGATAATGCAAGCTGGAAGGATCTGGTGGAGGCGGAGCGCGCACGGCGGCTTTCCACCATCGACGCCGACAGCAAGGCGATCGAGGCGCAGGCCGTGGCCGATGAAAAGGCGCAGGCCGCAGAGCAGCAACGGCAGCAGCAGGCCGGGGAGCCGACTGGCGGCGCGCCCGATCAGCCTTGATGAACGAAGGGCCTGACGGAACCGTCACGGCCGCGGCGTCTTAAAGGCCGCTTCCCCCATATTGGGCGCATGGGGGATATATATGAGGGATATAGGGGCGAACGGAAGGATTTACGTCATGCGTTTTCGTGCCCTGTTGCCTTCGCTGCTGGTGATGGCCCTGCCTGCGCTGGCGGGGACAGCCGCGCAGGGCGCCCCTGCCCCGCCTCCCGTGCCCGCCGATCCGCCGCAGCGCGTGGCGACGCTGGTGGTCTATGGCGAAGACCCCTGCCCCAAAAGCGAGGGCGACGAGATCGTCGTATGCGCGCGCAAGCCCGAATCCGAACGCTATCGCATCCCCAAGAAACTGCGCGAAAAACCCGAACCGGCGGGCGGCCCCGGATGGGGCAGCCAGGTCGCGACCATGGAACAGGTCCAGCGGCAAACCCTGCCGGGAAGCTGCTCGGCCATCGGCAGCAACGGCTTCACCGGCTGCACCGCCAAGATGCTGGAACAATGGTTCGCCGAACGGCGGATGCAGGAGTCGAAGGGCGAGCCTTAACAGCGCGGTGACGAAGTCGGTTTTCAGCCGGGTCTGTCAGCGCCTTCAGGGGTAAAAACGATGAGGAGCATGGCCCTTTCTCCGTCGAACTCGGCGACGAGGGCGATGACGAGCGCAACATCGGTCTGAACTACGAACAAGAATGCCTTGGATGCGCCCCTGGCGCCCCTCGGAGTGCCGCAACCGAACAGGGCGCGCATGAGAATGCCAAGATTGAACCCGGCGACGTGGATCAAATAACGCTTGTGAACATTCTCGCGCCCGCGCAGCCACGCGCGGCGCATGCCGCCGCGATCCAGGACGTGGGCAAAGCTACGCTCGACCATCTCACCACGCTTGCGCATCGCCTTGCGTCCGACGGCGGATTTCAGGCGAGACCGATTGGCGTAGACGGCCTTCTGGGCAGCCTCGTCGCCGTGCCAGCGCAGATATCCATTCGGCGGTGCCGGCTCGGCGATGCGCGTCTTCCAGATGTCGCCGTCGAGACCCTTGAGGAGCTCGCGCGAATGATAGCCTTTATCGGTCACAAGATCGCAGGGATCCCCGGACGTCGGCGCCAGGCCAATGTCGGCGAGGTTGCGTGCTGCCGTCTCCAGCGTGGCGTCGAGCGTTGTCGTGTCGCCCTTGTCGGCCGGGTGGATCGGCGCTGCCACGATAACACCCGTGTCGAGATCGACCGCGTGTTCGGGCTTGTAGGCCAGACGCGTCGAGCCGTTCTTCATCCGCGCGACCTTCGCGTCGGGATCGGTCTTGCTCGCCCAGTCCGCATTCGACAGCTTCTTGCCCTTGCGTTTGCGATCGAGCCGGACAAGGTCGTCGATCGTCGGCGTGTCGATGCCGCTCTCTTGCGCCATGCGCACCAGCATCTCGCGGTAGGTCTCGCCATTGTCACGCCGCACGATGGTACGCAGCGCGGCGTTCGCCTCCATGGTCGAGCCATCGACGCCGATCCGCTCGCCTTTCACCAGATCGTGCCCGGCGACGAGGGCCAGTACCCAGCCGAAGATCTGGTCATGTACCTCGTGCGGCAGGCGGCTCCGCGTCTTCGACAACCAGCTATGATCAGGGACCTTGTCGCGGCTCGACAGTCGCAGGAACTCCCGCAGCGACAGCGAATCCGAACAGCGCCAGACAATCCCGCGTTCGCTGTCGATGCCCTCGAAATAGCCGATCAGCAGCATGCGGAAATAGCGGCCCGGCGGCAGCGACGGGGCTCCCATCCGCGGCGCATAATAGGGCTTGCACGTCTTCTCGACAAAGCCATCGAAGCCCGCCTCGGCCAGCAGCTTCTGGAGCTTGTCGTAGAAAACATGCCCCGGTGAACGCGGTATCTCCGCCCACGTCACGATCAAATCGGACTGGACCTCGCTATCACGCCCCATCGCCATCGCCGCTAACCCGCCAGACAATCCCACTGCCGCACTGAATCAGCCACCGCCGACTTCGTCAACGGCCTGTTAAGGGGGGGCGGCCAATTGCGGCCCCTCAAATCCTCCCATGAAGGGAAAGGGGACCGCCGCGAAGCGGTGGTGGAGAGATAGCGCCTTCCCGATAGCGTGAGAACCCTCCGGCTCGCCACCTCCCCTTGCAGGGGAGGATTTATAGGTCTGCTCATATGCAATCGACCATGGTTAGAGATTCAGCGATTTTTCCAAATCGTCCAAAAGCAGCCGCAAAAATGACTTTTACTGCCCGGCGGGCGTAAAAGCAGTATCAAGGCTACGAGGAAATCCGATCTGCTCGTCGAGCGCTCGGGCATAGGGCAAGCGATAGTCTATCCTACCTTCACTTGCTTCTCCGAAAATGGGGTAAGGCAGATTTAGATGCTCGATGGCCGCCCAACTGCCGTTCGCCTCGCTAAGCAGTAATCTGACCTTCTCCTTCCTATGAAAGGAAATCTCACAACCTCCTGCCGGTATTCTCAAAGAGAATGATGACAATCTCGGCCCTTTGAAGACTTTGCTTACCTTCAGGATAACCGGAATCGGCTTTTTTGCCCTGTAATCATATCCGCCAAGTCGAACAATTTTTCCATCCACTATAGCGTCGGCCTGTAGGATGCCCTGCCTCGCCTGTTCAATAATGGGAGGCGCTTTATAATCGGGAGAAGGCAGCGAACATCCCAATACTGCGCTTGCACTGGACGCCGAGACAGCCAAGAAAAATGATTTTGTGCGTTTGAAGGCCATCTTCAACACAAGATGTTGCTCCTTGGGAATGGCAAGTCGAATCCCTTTGCTTCTTAACGCTTACAGTCGCCACTCCGCTCCCACCCACCCCCCACCCGCAAAGGCAGAAAATCGCGAAAATTTCCTTGCGGGGGGACGCGAAGAGGGACAGAATCGGTTTCGGAAAGGACGCGGCGGAAGATCGCGCCCAAGGAGGAGGAGCCGGAGCGATGAGCAAGCTGGTCCACCATTTGACGCTCTATGCGGCCTATCACCGCAATCCCCATAATGTCGCCACGCATATGGTGGGCATCCCGATGATCGTGCTGGGCGTCGACATATTGCTCTCACGCCCGATATTGCCCGCCGATCCCATCTCCCTGACGCCGGCCATCGCCCTATCGACGCTGGCGGCCTTTTATTATCTGGGGCTGGACGCAATGCTGGGGGCGATCATGACCGCGCTGCTGGTGATCGGCTGCTGGATGGGCATCGAAGTCGCGCAGATGCCGACAGGCCTGTGGCTGACGGCTGGCGGGGGGCTGTTCATCGCGGGCTGGGCGCTGCAACTGGTTGGCCATGGCTATGAGGGACGCAAGCCCGCCTTTCTGGACGATATACGCGGCCTGCTCATCGGACCGCTGTTCATCGTGACGGAGATCGTCTTTGCGCTGGGCGCGCGGCGGAACGTGCGGCAGGCGATCGAAAAGCGGCTGACCAAACCGTCGGAACGCGGCCATCATGGCCATGACTTGCCTTCGTGAAACGACTGCCCTAAAGGCGGACCCGTCATCTGGGGAGTAGCCAGCCGTTGCGGGCTTTCTGCGTACCGTGATTTCCGAGCCGGCGGCTGTTCCAGCCGCTTCGAAATCACTCTGCAACGGGCCGTTCGTCAACATATTCGGCCGAGAGGTCGTGGCGGACGGGATGGGCGGGAACATATGGTTCCAGCGCATCGGGCGAGACCAATGGCATCGCATCTTCCAGTCCGGCCGGGCGGGAGGACGCGGTGGCATTGCGTCTTTCACCTTCGCCCGGCCCCGGAAATCTGAATGGAAGCTCTCCTCACCTCCGCCGCGCTGGTCGCGCTCGCCGAAATGGGCGACAAGACGCAACTGCTCGCCATGCTGCTCGCCACCCGCTTCCGAAAGCCGGTGCCGATCATCATGGGCATATTGTTCGCGACGCTCGCCAATCACTTCCTGGCCGCTTTGGTCGGACACTCCATCGCGGGCGTGCTGACGCGGGACTGGTTCCGCTATGCCGTGGCCGCCAGTTTCATCGCGATGGCGGCGTGGACGCTGATCCCCGACAAGATCGACGAGGACGCGCCGCTCAAGGCGCCGTCGAAGGCGGGCGTGTTCGTGACTACGCTGGTCGCCTTCTTCCTGGTCGAGATGGGCGACAAGACGCAGGTGGCGACCGTGGCGCTGGGCGCGCGCTTCGACAATCTGATCGCGGTGACGGCGGGCACGACGCTGGGCATGATGATCGCCAATGTGCCCGCGGTCCTGTTCGGCGAGGTGCTGGCGAAAAAGGTGCCGATGCGCGCGCTTCAGATCGGCGCGGCGCTGCTGTTCCTGCTTCTGGGCCTGTGGATGATTGCCGGTCTGCAAGGCTGGATATGATATAAGGCGGTTGTCAGCAGGCGGCGGCTGATGCAAGGGGGAGGCCAAGAGTCTTCCCCCTTATTCAGACATGGGACGCGTGATGAAGGACAGTCTGGTTACCCTGTTCGGCGGCGGCGGCTTTCTGGGCCGTCAGGTGGCGCAGGCGCTGCTGGAGCGCGGTGCGCGAGTGCGCGTGGCGCAGCGCGATCTGGCGGGCGCGGTGCGGATCAAGCCGCTGGGCGGCCTGGGCCAGACGCAGTTCGTCGTGGCGGACATCCGCAAGCCCAAAAGCGTCGCGCTGGCCGTCGCGGACAGCGACATCGTCATCAACCTGGTCGGCATATTGAGCGGCGATTTCGACGCGGTGCACCATCAGGGCGCGGCCAATGTGGCGAAGGCGGCGGCGGACGCAGGCGTCAAGGCGCTGGTCCATGTGTCGGCCATCGGCGCGGACGCGCAAAGCCCGTCCGCCTATGGCCGGTCCAAGGCGGCGGGCGAAGCGGCGGTCAAGGCGGCCTTTCCGAACGCGACCATCATCCGGCCGTCGATCATCTTCGGGCCGGAAGACCAGTTCCTCAACCGCTTTGCCGACCTGATCCGCATGGCTCCCGTGGTGCCGGTGATCGGCGCGGGCACGAAGTTCCAGCCGGTGTTCGTCACCGATGTCGCGGGGGCCATCGTCAATGCGGCGGCGCAGCCGGACGCGCATGGCGGCAAGACCTATGAACTGGGCGGGCCGCAGGTGCTGAGCATGATGGAGTTGAACGCCTGGATCGCCAAAGCCATCGGGCGCGAGCGCAGCCTGGTGGCCGTGCCCGCGCCGCTCGCCTCGCTGATCGCGGCTTTCGGCTTCCTGCCGTGCGCGCCGATCACGCGGGATCAATATGCGATGCTGCAAAAGGACAATGTGGTCGCGCCGGACGCGCAAGGGCTGGCGGCGCTGGGCATCGCGCCGACACCGATGGGCGCGGTCGCGGAAGGCTGGCTGGTGCGCTATCGCCGGCATGGCCGCTTCGCCGGGCGCGTAAAGGCCTGAACCGATCCATCGACGGGACGAAAGCCGCTCGCGACCGGCTGCCCCTGGGGCGCTTTGCGGGCGGCGCGGTCTGCGGCAATGTGTGCGGCGCACAATCGTGCTTTCCCCGTAACGAAAACCTGACCCGAGGACCATAGCGCCCCATGGACATGCATTATCTGACGGTCATCCTGCTCGGCATCGTCGAGGGGCTGACCGAATTCCTGCCGGTATCCTCGACCGGCCACCTCATATTGGCCAGCGAACTGCTGGGCTATGACGCATCGACCTGGGCGATGTTCAATGTCGTGATCCAGCTCGGCGCGATCATGGCGGTGGTGGTGCTGTATTGGCGGACATTCTGGGCGGTCGCCATGGGCCTGCTGCGGCGGGAGCCGGTGAGCTGGCGTTTCCTGCGGAACCTGCTGATCGCGTTCATGCCATCGGCCGTCATCGGGCTGGCGCTGCATAATTATATCGAAGTGCTGCTGGGCGCGCCGCAGGTCGTGGCCTGGGCGCTCATCGTCGGCGGCATCGCCATCCTGCTGATCGAGCGGATGGTCAAGAAAGCGGAATATCACGGCATCGCCGACATTCCGCTGCTACAAGTGGCCGGTATCGGCTTCATCCAGTGCATTTCGATGATCCCCGGGGTGAGCCGTTCGGGCGCGACGATCATGGGCGCCTTGATGTTGGGCGTGGAGCGGCGGACGGCCGCGGAGTTCAGCTTCTTCCTCGCCATCCCGACCATGCTGGGCGCGAGCACGCTGGAGCTGCTGAAAAAGGGCGATCAGATCACCAGCGCCAGCGTGGGATGGGGCAGCATCGCGCTGGGTTTTATCGTTTCCTTCATCGTCGCGCTGCTGGTCATCAAATGGTTTGTGGGACTCGTGTCGCGGCGGGGATTCACGCCCTTTGCCTGGTATCGAATCGTGGCGGGCACGGCGGCATTGATCTGGCTGGCGGCAAGATAGGGCCGTTTCGGAACCATATAAACGCTTTATCCTGCAATCCATTCGCATTAAAGATGAATGATGCTAGATTTTAGGTAACTTATGCTGACCTAATAGCCAGAATCCGCGTGACTTTGCCTATCTTTGAGCCTATGTGAGCGCCTGCAATATTTTCCAGGGGCGACTTATGGGTGACAATCCGATGCTGAAGTTTGTGGGGACGGGCCAGGCCTATCCCGAAAAACGCTCGGCGCAGGATCGCGCGGACGATTTCCTTGAGATCAGCCGCAGCTTCATTCTGGACCGGGCGGAAGAGCAGGCGTCGCGCTGTTCGCAGTGCGGCGTGCCCTATTGCTCGACCCATTGCCCGCTGCACAATCATATCCCCGACTGGCTGCGCCTGACCGCCGAGGGGCGGCTGCGCGAAGCCTATGAGCTGTCCAACCTCACCAGCACCATGCCGGAGATTTGCGGCCGCATCTGCCCGCAGGATCGCCTGTGCGAAGGCAATTGCGTCATCGAATTTTCCGGCCATGGCGCCGTCACCATCGGCAGCGTCGAAAAATACATCACCGATACGGCGTGGAAGGAAGGCTGGGTCGAACCACTGGTGCCCGGCAGCCCCACCGGCCAGTCGGTCGGCGTGATCGGCGCGGGCCCGGCGGGCCTGACCACGGCGGAATATCTGCGCGTCGCGGGATATGAGGTGCATGTCTATGACCGGCACGACCGGGCGGGCGGGCTGCTGACCTATGGCATTCCCGGCTTCAAGCTGGAAAAGGACGTGGTGATGCGCCGCGTCCAGCGGCTGAAGGACGGCGGCATCGTCTTTCACCAGAGCTTCGAGGTCGGACGCGACGCCACGCTGGAAGAGCTGCGCCAGAAGCATGACGCGGTGCTGATCGCGACCGGCGTCTACAAGCCGCGCGACATCAAGGCGCCGGGTGTGGGCGCCCCGGGCGTGGTGAAGGCGCTGGACTATCTGACCGCTTCCAACAAGGCGGGCTTTGGCGACGCGGTGCCGGAACATGAGGACGGGTCACTGCTGGCGGCGGGCAAGAATGTCGTCGTCATCGGCGGCGGCGACACCGCGATGGACTGCGTCCGCACCGCCATCCGCCAGGGCGCCAAGTCGGTGAAGTGCCTCTATCGCCGCGACCGGGAAAACATGCCCGGATCGCAGCGCGAAGTCGCCAATGCCGAGGAGGAAGGCGTCGAGTTCGTGTGGCTGACCGCGCCGGTGGCGTTCGAAGGCACGGAGCATGTCACCGGCGTCAAGGTGACGAAGATGCGGCTGGGTTCACCCGACGCTTCGGGCCGCCGCGCGCCGGAGCCGGACCCCGGCAGCGAGCACACGCTGGAGGCGGACCTTGTCATCAAGGCGCTGGGCTATGACCCGGAAGAACTGCCGCGGCTGTTCGGATCGGAAGACCTGTCTGTCACGCGCTGGGGCACGCTGCGCGTCGATCATCGCACGATGATGACCAGCATGGACGGCGTGTTCGCGGCGGGCGACATCGTGCGCGGCGCTTCGCTGGTCGTCTGGGCGATCCGCGATGGCCGCGACGTGACCGAGCATATGCACCGTTACCTCAAGGCACAGGCCAAGGCAGCGGCGGGCGAAAGGGTCGCGGCGTGAAGAAGGCGCTGTTCTGGATGGCGGGGGCCGCGCTGGCTTTCGCCGCCCCTGCCCCCCTTCTTGCACAGGCGCAGGAGCAGGCGGCCGATCCCGCGCGGATCGCGGCGGCGAAGCCGGTGGTGGACAAGGTGTTTCCTGTCGGCACCTATCGCCGGATGATGGGCGAAACCATGTCCAAGATGATGGACAGCATGATGGACGGCGTCATGAAGATGCCGCTCGCGCAGCTCGCCCGCATCGGCGGTGTGCCGTCGGAGAAGATCGCGACCCTCAATGATGCATCCATGGCGGAGATCGGCGCGATACTCGACCCGCATTTCCGCGAGCGGACGAAGAAGGGCATGGACGCAATGATGGCGTCCATGGCGGACCTGATGAACGGGTTCGAGCCGCAGGTGCGCGACGCGCTGACCCGCGCCTATGCCCGCAAGTTCGACGGGCGGCAGCTTGGTGAGCTGAACGGCTTTTTCGCGACGCCGACCGGCGACCTGTATGCCCGCGAATCCATGATGATGTTCATGGACCCGGAAATCATGCGCGAAATGCAGGCTTTCATGCCTGAGATGATGAAGAAGATGCCCGACATCGCGGCAAAGGCGGAGGCGGCGACCAAAGACCTGCCCGCCCCCCGCAAGATTGCCGACCTGTCGCCAGCCGAACGCGACCGGCTGGCGAAGCTGTTGGGCGTGAAGGCCGGCGACCTCAATGACAACGCCGCTTCGACAAGCGACGAAGGGACCGAATGATGACTGAGCAGAATCCTTTCATGGCCAGCCCCGAAGAGCGCGCACGCATCGCTGCCGAGGGCATGTATCACCCGGAGATGGAAGGCGACGCCTGCGGCGTGGGCCTGGTTGCGGCCACCGATGGCCGTGCCAGCCGCCGCGTGGTGGTGAGCGCCATCGATGCGCTGAAAGCCGTGTGGCATCGCGGCGCGGTGGACGCGGACGGCAAGACCGGCGACGGCGCTGGCATCCATGTCGACCTGCCGGTGCGCTTCTTTGACGACGCCATCGCCGACAGCGGCCACAAGCCCATGCCCAACCGGCTCGCCGTCGGCATGATCTTCCTGCCGCGCACGGATCTGTCGGCGCAGGAAACCTGCCGCACCATCGTCGAAAGCGAGATCATCGACGCGGGCTACACCATCTATGGCTGGCGCCAGGTGCCGGTCGACGTGTCGGTCATCGGCGAGAAGGCGCAGCGCACCCGCCCGGAAATCGAGCAGATCATGATCGCCGGGCCGATGCCCGAGGAACGCGATCAGGCCGAGTTCGAAAAAGACCTCTACCTCATCCGCCGCCGGATCGAGAAGAAGGTGATCGCCGCGCAGATCAACGATTTCTACGTCTGTTCGCTGTCCTGCCGCTCGATCATCTACAAGGGGCTGTTCCTGGCGGAATCGCTGTCGGTTTTCTACCCCGACCTTCAGGACGAGCGGTTCGAAAGCCGGGTCGCGATCTTCCACCAGCGTTATTCGACCAACACCTTTCCGCAATGGTGGCTGGCCCAGCCCTTCCGCACGCTGGCGCATAATGGCGAGATCAACACGATCCGCGGCAACCAGAACTGGATGAAGAGCCACGAGATCAAGATGGCCAGCCTCGCATTCGGCGAATATAGCGAGGACATCAAGCCGGTGATCCCGGCGGGCGCTTCGGACACCGCCGCGCTCGACGCCGTGTTCGAGGCAATCTGTCGCGCCGGGCGCGACGCGCCTACGGCCAAGCTGATGCTGGTTCCCGAAGCGTGGCAGAGCGACAAGGCCGACCTGCCCCGGCCCCATGCGGATATGTATGAATATCTCGCCTCCGTGATGGAGCCGTGGGACGGCCCCGCCGCGCTGGCGATGACCGATGGCCGCTGGGTCGTCGCGGGCGTGGACCGCAACGCGCTGCGTCCGCTGCGCTATACGCTGACGGGCGACAATCTGCTGATCGTGGGGTCCGAAACCGGCATGGTCGTGGTGCCCGAAACCACCATCATCCGCAAAGGCCGCATGGGCCCCGGCCAGATGATCGCCGTCGATCTGCTCGAAGGCGAACTCTATGACGACCGCGCAATCAAGGACAGGATCGCGGGCGAAGCGCCCTATGGCGAACTCATCAAGGACTTCATGTCGGTCGAGGACCTGCCGCAGGCGCCCAGCGCACTGCCGCAATGGGACAAGGCGGAACTGACGCGCCGCCAGGTCGCGGCCAACATGACGCTGGAGGACATGGAGCTGATCCTCAGCCCCATGGTCGAGGATGCGAAGGAAGCCATCGGCTCCATGGGCGACGATACGCCGCTGGCCGTCATTTCCGACAAGCCGCGCACGGTCAGCCATTTCTTCCGCCAGAATTTCAGCCAGGTCACGAACCCGCCGATCGACAGCTTGCGCGAACGGCATGTGATGAGCCTCAAGACGCGCTTTTCGAACCTCAACAACATTCTGGAAGAAGGCGCGCAGAAGAACAACGTGCTGGTGCTGGATTCGCCGGTGCTGACATCGGCCGAATGGACGCGGCTGAAGGCGCATTTCGGCCATGCGGTCGCGGAAATCGACTGCACCTTCCCGGCCGAGGGCGGGCAGGAGCAGTTGCGCGCGGCGATCACCCGCATCCGCGAGGAAGCGGAACAGGCGGTACGCGAAGGACGTAGCGAAATCTTCCTGACGGACGAGCATGTCAGCGCCGACCGGGTCGCCATTGCGGGCGTGCTGGCGGCGGCGGCGGTGCACACGCACCTGGTCCGCAAGGGGCTGCGTAGCTATGCGTCGATCAACATACGCTGCGCCGAGGCGCTCGACACCCATTATTTCGCGGTGCTGATCGGCGTGGGCGCGACCACGGTAAACGCCTATCTGGCCGAAGCCAGCATCGCTGACCGCCATGCGCGCGGCCTGTTCGGCGACCTGCCGCTGGAGCAATGCTTCGAGCGTTATCGGGTGGCGATCAACGAGGGCCTGCTCAAGATCATGTCCAAAATGGGCATCGCGGTCATCAGCAGCTATCGCGGCGGCTATAATTTCGAGGCGGTGGGCCTGTCCCGCGCGCTGGTGAACGACCTGTTCCCCGGCATGCCCGCCAAGATTTCGGGCGAAGGCTATCATTCGCTGCACTACAGCGCGAAGATGCGGCACGACGCCGCTTATGACAGCGCGATCGTGCGCCTGCCGGTGGGCGGCTTCTATCGCCAGCGCAACGGCGGGGAAAGCCATGCCTATTCGGCGCAGCTCATGCACCTGCTGCAAACATCGGTCGCGACGGACAGCTATTCGACCTATCTGCAATTTTCGCGCGGGGTGCGGGATTTGCCGCCGGTCTATCTGCGCGACCTGCTGGAGTTCAACTTCGCCCGCGAGGCCGTGCCGATCGACGAAGTGGAAGCCACCACGGAAATCCGCAAGCGCTTCGTGACGCCGGGCATGTCGCTGGGCGCGCTCAGCCCCGAAGCGCATGAGACGCTGGCCATCGCCATGAACCGCATCGGCGCGAAGGCCGTGAGCGGCGAAGGCGGCGAGGATGCGAACCGCTTCAAGCCCTATGAGAATGGCGACAACGCGAACTCGGTCATCAAGCAGATCGCGTCAGGCCGCTTCGGCGTCCATGCCGAATATCTGGGATCGGCCGAGGAGATCGAGATCAAGGTCGCGCAGGGCGCCAAGCCCGGCGAAGGCGGCCAGCTTCCCGGCTTCAAGGTGACGGAGTTCATCGCCAAGCTGCGCCATTCGACGCCCGGCGTGACGCTGATCTCTCCGCCGCCGCACCATGACATCTATTCGATCGAGGATCTGGCGCAGCTCATCTACGACTGCAAGCAGATCAACCCGCGCGCGCGGGTGTGCGTGAAGCTCGTCAGCCAGGCGGGCATCGGCACGGTCGCGGCGGGCGTGGCGAAGGCCCATGCCGACGTCATCCTGGTGGCGGGCCATGTCGGCGGCACGGGCGCGTCGCCGCAGACGTCGATCAAATATGCGGGCACGCCATGGGAAATGGGCCTGTCGGAAGCCAATCAGGTGCTGACGCTCAACGGCCTGCGGCACCGGGTGAAGCTGCGGACGGACGGCGGGCTCAAGACCGGGCGCGACATCGTGATCGCGGCGATCCTGGGCGCGGAGGAATTCGGCATCGGCACGCTGTCGCTGGTGGCCATGGGCTGCATCATGGTGCGTCAGTGCCACAGCAACACCTGCCCGGTGGGCGTGTGCGTGCAGGACGAAAAGCTGCGGCAGAAGTTCACCGGCACGCCCGAGAAGGTCATCAACCTCATGACCTTCATCGCCGAGGAAGTGCGCGAGGTTCTGGCGCGGCTGGGCTTCCGCAGCCTGGACGAGGTGATCGGGCGGACGGAACTGCTGAAGCAGGTCAATCGCGGCGCGGAGCATCTGGACGACCTCGACCTCAATCCCATCCTCGCCAAGGTGGATGCGCCCGACGAGCAGCGGCGCTTCAGCCTCGACGCGTGGCGCAACGAAGTGCCCGACAGCCTCGACGCGCAGATGATGCGCGACGCCAAGGCCGTGTTCGAACGGGGCGAGAAGATGCAGCTCACCTATACGGTGCGTAACACGCATCGTGCGGTGGGCACGCGCCTGTCGGCCGCCGTGACTGAACGGTTCGGCATGTCGGCGCTGGCGGACGGGCATCTGACGGTGCGCCTGCGCGGAAGCGCGGGCCAGTCGCTGGGCGCGTTCCTGTGCAAGGGCATCACGCTGGAAGTCTTTGGCGACGCCAACGACTATGTGGGCAAGGGGCTGTCGGGCGGCACCATCGTGGTCCGCACGACCGTCTCCAGCCCGCTGTCGAGCAAGGACAACACGATCATCGGCAACACCGTCCTTTATGGCGCGACCGCGGGCAAGCTGTTCGCGGCGGGTCAGGCGGGCGAACGCTTCGCGGTTCGCAATTCGGGCGCGCAGGTCGTGGTCGAAGGCTGCGGCGCCAATGGCTGCGAATATATGACCGGCGGCATAGCGGTGATTCTGGGCAAGACCGGCGCCAATTTCGGCGCGGGCATGACCGGCGGCATGGCCTTCATCCTCGACGAGGAGGGCAGTTTCCCGGCGCAGGCTAACCCGGAGAGCATCGTCTGGCAGCGGCTGGAAAGCGCGCATTGGGAAACGGAGCTGAAGGCGCTGATCGCCCAGCATGCGGTCGCCACCGACAGCAGATGGTCGAACACGGTGCTGGACGACTGGGACCGCTGGCGGCGCTATTTCTGGCAGGTCTGTCCCAAGGAGATGGTGAACCGGCTGGCCTATCCGCTAAGCGATGCGCCTGCGGAGGTGGTCGCGGCCGAATAAGGCCACATCGGCTTCAAGGCTGGGCGGGGACGGCCGGCGCGAGCGTCGGGCGGACCTTCACCGGAACGGATTTCGGTATGGCGGCGGGGGAAGGGTCTTCTCCCGCCGCTAATCTTTCCGGCGAGGGCGACAGGCGAGACGCGGACGCGGGCGGGGTCTCGACCGGCATGGCCGTCCCATCGCCGGACGTCATATAATCCTGCACCACCGGGTCCGTGCTGCCGTGGATCATGCCGTCAGCATCCCAGTTGCCCTGGTCCGCCGCCATCTGCCGCTCGGCAAGCGTCGGACCGCAGCCGGTGCATCGGATGACGGCCGGCCCCTGTTCCGGCGTGGTGGGCGCGAAGCCGGCCAGATCATCCTCCGGCGCGTCGAACATTTCGGTTTCCGCGACGCGTGGCGCCCTTTCCGGCGTGGTCACGAAATGGCCTAGCCCCATGCCCAGCAGAACCGCCGCGCCCGTGGCGCTCGCCCCGGCGATCCAGAAGGTTCTTGCCATGGCCGCCTCCTCTTGTCGTGACCCGTTCCCGTCAATCGTAACGCATATGCAGATCGGTTGTTGCATAGGGAAAAAGCCTTTGCTAAGGGCCGGCTCCTACCAAGGCACCGGCCCCGCCGGTTCCCCGGAAATGTGCGGTCGTGGCGGAATTGGTAGACGCGCAACGTTGAGGTCGTTGTGGCCGAAAGGCCGTGGAAGTTCGAGTCTTCTCGACCGCACCAACACCCATTGATTTCATTGGGTTTTTTCGGGGGTTTGGCACAGTTTGGCACACTGCCAGCCCCCAGAAATGCTACAGGGCGTTTCTAAATCGCGGTGAATCGGCCGGCACCACCCCTCATTTTATCGAATGTTTCGGGGGCGCCCCAGTCGGGTCGATGGTGGGTCGCTGCTCGTTCTAGCCCACTCGCGCGCGACCTCGGGAAGCCAACGCGGACGAGCCAAGGCTGCGACACGGGGCGGTAGCTTTTCCGGGCATTGCGAAACCATCCTGCAGATCGTGCTCTCCGAGTAGCCGAGGAATTTCGACAACTCTCGTGGCGTCCACAGGCGGTCGTCTTCCGTCATGCCCGTTCACTCTTCGACGATCTTGCGAGCCTTGGCGAATGCCCGATCGCTTTCCAGAAAAGCAGCGAGCATTGCGGGGATCAGCTCAACGACGGCCTCTTTCCGCCCGTAGGCCTCAGCGTAGAGGGTCGCATATTGCTGGAGCATCTGGTGCAGGTCCGGGGTGACGGTAATCGCCAGCTTGATCGGCGTTCTGTCGGGCAGCCGCGCCAGTTTAAGTTCGGGCATGATCGCTCCTATCCGCGCCATGGCGCGAGTATGAGGTCCTTGTGAACGACGAGCCGGACGGTCGCGCCGGGGCGGATCGTGATGGTCGGCTGAATGTCGAGGCTTCGCGAGGTGAGCTGGTCGCCAGCGCGCGACACGTTCTGTTGGGTCGACTCCCGGATCGCCTGAACCAGATCGCTTTCTCCTGTGACCGTCAGTTCAGAGCCGACGCCCAGCAGCGTGGCGAGAGCGACCCCCTTGAGCAGCGCCCATGTGTGGAAATCGACCTTGTCCTGCAAACCGGCATAACCCGACGCATCGGTTGCCGGCACGTTGCCGATCCGCATCGAGCTGCCATCGGGCAGCATGATCCGTTGCCAAACGATCAGTGCGCGCTTCTGGCCAAACGCCACGACGCTGTCATAGCTGCCGATCAAACGCGACCCCTGTGGGATGAGCAGGATCCGGCCGGTGGGACTGTCGAACACCTGACTGGTCACCTGCGCCGTGACCAGTCCGGGCAGATCGGACCGAAGCCCCGTGATCAGGCTCGCCGAAATCACACTGCCAGCCGAGAGAAGATAAGGTGAAGGCGCTGCGGTCAATGTGTGAGGATTGACGTCGCTCGATCGGTCGAGCGTCCCAACGAACTGGACCTTGCGCCCCTGCGCATTCGGATCGCGACCGGGAACGGCCGCTGGGCCTTCAGCAGGTGTGGGGGTCAGGGTCGGCTCATCTACTACCCCGGGGACCGCCGAGATCGATGACGGCGTCCGGCCCTGAACCAGAACGCCGGACTCTCGGGCAGCTTTGAGCTCTGCGAGCTCGCGTTGCCGCTCCTGAGCCGCTTGGTCGACTGAGGGATCGGCGCCCGTTCCGGTTTCCATCGCCATCCTGCGTTGGCTTTCAAGGATCGGCCGGCCGAGATCTCCCGGCAGAGGTGGGCCGAGTTTCGGCGTGTCACCATATGTCGCCGGCAATCCATTCAGGGCGTCGGTCGATGGCCGATTGTTCGGCTCCGACAGCTCCTGACGATCAGCAACCGCGCTGAATACGCGCGGCTTCAATGCGATCCAGGCCACCGCCACCAAGCTGACCGACCCCAAAGCGGCAATGGCGATGATGACGCCTCGGCGAAACCGGATCGCACGAGCGGGCTTGGCCCGGATCGCCAGGGTTTCGGGATCGAGCTTCGGCGCCGGAGGAATGACAGTTTCGCTCATGAGCGTTTGCCCTTCCGCGCGGCACTGCCCTCGGCAACGCGGTTGATGCGGACGATCTGCTGCTTGCGTGTCCCAAGCCTGAGTTCAGCCGCATTGAAGATGCGATCGACGACGTAGAATCGGCCGCGGACGCGATAATTGACCAGTTCGGCGTCGCCCGTCGGACCAATGATGAAGAGCGGTGGCGCTTCGCCCACAGCGATGCTCGCCGGAAATTCGACGAATGTCTGCCGGCCATCGTCGAAGGCCCGGAACGGCCGCCAGGTCGCCTGATCGCCGCTGATAACATAGTTGAAATGGAGGTTTTCGATCGAAAGACCTTCCGAGACAGGTGCGGCCGCAGCCGCCTGCTCGGCGGCCCGGCGCAGTGCGATCAGTTGATCGGCAGGATAGGTCCACGATAACGCCGCCATAGCGGTGCGCGACGTAGCGGTGAGTTGGATATGGTAGCTCCGCCGGTCGGTCGTAATGATGAGATTCGTTGCTAGGCCGGGTGCGAACGGCTTTACCAATATATGTGTGCGCTTCTCCGAACCGGTGCCACTCGTCGTGTCCCCGATCACCCAGCGCACCGTATCGCCAGCGGCAACTGCCACAAGGCCTTCGCCCGCCTGAAGGGCTATGTCAGTCACGGCCCCCGGCGCGGTGTAAACCTGGTAGATGGCCCCCTCAGCGAACGGAAAGACCTGCTTTGCGTTCACGAACGCCTGCGCCTGGGGTTCCTGCGTCGCAGCCCGGTTCGCAGCGGCGACGCGCGCCACTTCCGGGCTGATCGAAGGTTTTAACCGGGCGCGGCCGGCTGCGGGCTTCGAATCCGAGATGATGGGCGACGCCAGAGGTCCAACTGTTTTTGGCGAAGCAGCGATTTCGGCGAACGCTGGCGCGCTCGCAAGGGCGACGGCTGACACGGCAAAGATCAATTTCATGGGCGTGACTCCGAGGCAGGCAGCGCGGGCGCGGCAAGATTGGGATCGAGGGGCGATCCGAGCGGAAGGTTTGGCCCTGCCGGCGACGAAGGAGTCGGCGGCGGCGATGATCCCGGCGGCGTTGCGGACTCGAGTTCCCGGCTCCAGTCGACCGCATCGACATAAACGCCCAGCGGGTTGCGGCGGAGCGTGTCGGCATCGCTCGGTGGTTTAAGCACAACCGTCAGGATCGCCGTCCAGCGTGATGTCCCGGCCTCGGTGCCACGCTCATAGGCGGTCTCGGTCCATTTGACCTGGAACGAGCGGTCGGATGCTCGCACCACGCTGGTGACCTGGACCGACACGGTGCGTTCGCCGATGGCGGCAAACGGATTGGCGCCGCGCGCATAGTCGCCAAGGAACTGGCTTCCGCGCTTGGTCGTGAAATCATAGGCTTCGAGCCAGTCCTGGCGAACCAGCACCGGATCGAGCGACCGGCCGCGGACATTCGCGATGAAGCGCGACAGGTGCCATGCGATCTGCGGATCTGTCGGACGATAACCGGCCTCGGCTTCGGTGACAGCCCTGGCTTCACCGAGACGATCGACCTCAATGACATAGGGCGTGACACGGCTTTGGGTCGATTGCCAGACAAGACCGGATGAAAGTCCGCCCGTCAGCGCCAGACAGCCGAACGCCATCAGTCGCCAGTTGCGTGCCTGTACCCGGGCGGATCCGATCCGCTCGTCCCAGACTTGGCCGGCGCGTTGATAGGGCGTCTCCGGCTCGGGGGTTCGTCCGTATCGCTGGACGGCGCGTTTAAAGGACATCGGCTAATCCCTTTCCTTGATGTCGGGGGTGGCGGAGGCGCCGCCGCGATCGCCCTGCTGGAGGGCGTGGACCGCGATCTGGCGGTGATGGCGGGCAGTCTGCTGACTGCGCATGGCGCGCGCCCATGCAGGCGCGCCGCCGTTGCTGGGAACCTGCGAATTGTCCCCGCTGCTGGTCCGGTTGAGGGCGTTCCATGCCGCAGCCCGCCCTTCGGACGCGGCCGCGCCAAGCCCGAGGGCGCTGGAGACCCGTTCGCGGGCAGCGTTCCCAGCAGCGCGCGCGACGCCGCCAAGGCCAGCCGCCATTGTTGGTTCAGGCGCGTTTTCCTTGCCAAGGCTGTATGCGGTCAACGCGGCCGACCCCATCGACGTGCCCGCGCGGACCGCACCAAGGGCTGCCCCGCCAAGCGCCCGCACGCCGCCAACGGCGGCACCGCCCGCGAGCATCGTAATGCCGGCCGCGCCGACAGTCGTCCCGAGGGCTGCGCCCGCACCAAGCTGTGGCGCGCCGGCGACAAGACCCGATGCGATGCTGGGACCGAAGATACCGAGCCCAAAGATGGTCAGGCTGGCGAGCGTCAAGCTCATCGCCTGGCCGATGTCGGGCTCTTGACCTTGCAAGGCCGCGGTGAACTCGCTGAAGAAGTTCGAGCCGATGCCGACGATTACGGCGAGCACCATGACCTTGATACCGGACGACACGACGTTGCCGAGAACGCGTTCGGCGAGGAAGCTTGTCCGGTTCCACAGTGAGAATGGAACCAGGATGAAGCCAGCCAACGAGGTTAGCTTGAACTCGATGATCGTCACGAACATCTGCACCGCGAGGATGAAGAAGGTGATGATCACGATCGCCCACGCGAACAGCAGCACGGCGATCGTCAGGAAATTGTCGAAGAAGGTCGTGAACCCCATCAGCTGGGAGACCTGCTCCAGCAGCGGCCACGCCGCCGAGAAGCCGGTGCCCGCCAGACGCCCGGGCTTCAGGAGATCAGCTGCGCTCAATGTACCGCCACCAGCAGTAAGGCCGGCTTGGGCAAAGGACCGAAAGATGATGTCCGAGAGCGTTGAAAAGCTGTTCAGGATGAACGCGAATGCCCCGACGTATAGGATCTTCTTGATGAACCGGCCCATGACATTGTCATCGCCCCCCAAGGCCCAGAATAGCCCGGCAAGCGTGATGTCGATCCCGATCAGGGTGACGGTCAGGAAGCGGACGTCACCGCCGAGCAGGCCGAAGCCGGCATCGATGTAGGTGATGAAAGCCTGCATGAAGCGGTCGATGACATTGAGATCGTTCACGTGAGCGTTTCCTGCGAAAAGAGATGCCGCGGAGCGGGACCGGGGGAGCGAAGCCCCGCCCCGCGGCGGACGACGGCGGGAGGCGACACCGCCATCGCCCTGTCCGGCGGCGCTATTGGCCAGGGGGCAACTGGCTGTAGGCAGAGCCGGAACCGAGGAAGCGGGAGGTGGCGGCGCGCGCGTCGATCTGGGCTTGCGCACGGCGTGCCTGTTCGATCGTCTCGGCGCGATATTGCGCAGCCATCATGTTCTGGATCTGGAACTGCTGCTTGGCGGTCAGCGCGAGCAGCTGGTTCGTGGCCTGCTGGGCCTGCAGCGCCCCTTCGGCGCCTTGGCTTTTGGCGACGATCGTCGACAGGGTTTGCGCATCGGCCGCGACATTCTCAGCGACCTGCGCCTGCACCGTCATGGTGTGCTGATAGGCGGCCATCGCGGTATCGAGCCGGGCGCGTGCTGCGATGACCTGATCATTGGTCCGCAGCGCGGATGAGAAGCTTTGCGGGAACAGCTGGCGGAACTGCTGGTCGAGGCCCGTGACCTGGAATCGGATGCCCTGGGCCTGACCCATCAATTGATCGACCTGCTGCAGCGTCTGGGTCAGCGCCTCCAGCTCCGGGAAGTCGATGCGGGTCAGATTCTTGGCCTGATTGATCAGGCCCGTCGCTTCGTTCTGGAGCGATTGGATCTGGTTGTTGATCTGCTGAAGCGTGCGTGCGGCCGTCAGCAGGTTCTGGCTATAGTTGCTGGGGTCGAACACGACGATCGCTTGCGCGGGTGTCGAGGGTACGGTCAGGCCCAAGACGAGCGAACCGGCGGCTCCGACGCCGAGCGCGCCTGCGATAAGATATTTGCGGGATAGGAAACGCATCACATTACTCCTGTGCTTGGGGGGCGGGAAAATTGGCGAGGAGGTCGGCAGCCCAGTCGAGACCCGCATTGTCGAGGAAGCGCGCGGCGAAATCCGCCTGGCCGCTTTCGGCGACCATCGCGTCGATCCGTGCCTGGGTTGCCGGATCGGAGGCGCCGCAGAGCGCCAGCGCGATCGGTCCAATGCCCAGCTCGAAAAGCCGGTTGCCGCGCGCAGACTGGAGATAATATTGCCGCTTCACCCGATTCTCGGACTGACGATCTTCGCCCTCACCCTTGCGGCGGGCACGACGGCTGGCGGCTTCTCGCATCGCTATCCTCCATCGCCACCCAAAAAGGCACAAAGCCTCCCCGGAAGGCGGGGGTGGGCGGCGAAACGCGACCAAGAGGCCCGGCTCCAGCGGCCGGCGGCACCGTCAGGGCGGAACGAAGAGGAGCACCCCGAAGCGAAGCGGAGGGGTTGCCGCAGGCCGCGCCGGGCCTAGCGGGGAGCGCCGCCCGCACCCGCCGTACCGGGAGAGGCACAAGTAACGCCGCCGCGCGAATGCGCGGCGCCCATTGCCACGCCAGCGATCGTCACCGTCAGGACGAGACCCGCCAGGGGCTCGGCGAAGACCGGCGTCCCAGCGCCGGTCGAAGTAGAGCGCGATCGCACCATGTGCGAGGCGCCCAATTGCTTATGCTAGGATATTGAACCTTCGCGGCCGAACGCCACCACGGCAATTGCCAAACCCTCGCCAACGATCCATCGCGCACGCTCGAGGTGCGAGCGCCAGCAAGCCTCGGCATCGTCATCAGCGGCGTCAAGGCGCATCAGCAGCGCGGCTTCCGCCCACGGCGCGCCGGCATCGTCCGCATCGATCAGGGCTGCATAAAGTGCTAGATGACGGCGGTCATAATCGACGACGTCGGTTCCACTGGGCGCCCGTTGATCAATCCCATCCATGTCGGACCTACTTACCATGCTAGCGCACCATAGCGAATAGGAACTATCGTTCCTAGAACTTTCGTTCCTGTTGGCTGATCCCAATCTGGATGGATCTCAAGCATGTTCTGGCGACGAACCTACGTCGACTTCGCCATGAGCGTGACCTGACGCAAGAAGACATCGCTGACCTTACTGGCCTGAGTGCGCGCTATATCGGTTCGATCGAGCGCGCACGTGTATCGGCAAGTGTCACCGTGCTGGGAAAGCTGGCCAAAGCATTGGACATCGCGCCGTGCCGGCTCATCGAGTCCTGACGGACTTCGCTTAGATCTCTCAGGCTCGCGGTGCTGACTGGACCCGTCGTTTCTTTTCGAGGACACCGCGCGGGCCTGCATGGATCAGCCGCATGCCGGTTTCCACGAGACGTCGGACGCAGGACTTGCGATGTTCGCCGTCACCCGGCCAATCGCCCTGGCCGAACAAGAACTCGGCGGTTTCCTTGAGGCTGGCGCCAGCGTTGCGGGCATCGACCGCATGTAAGGCCTGCAGCTTCTGAGCCAATGACGCAAAAGCGCGACCGGTGCCCGCTGGCGCGCGAAACGCCATGATCGCTTCGAGCTTCACCGCGAGCCGGCTATCGTCCGCCACGTCGAACCGAAGGCAGACCGGTCCTGCCAGCATGGTGCCCTCGGATACATCGAGCCGCATGGGCTCGCCGCCACGGTCGATGACCAGATGCTCACCATCTGGTCCCCGCACGAAACGGGTCGACTCAGCCCGCGCGTCGAAAGCCCGCGTCTCCGCCGCGGAAGGCAAAGCCCTGACGGCAAGGACACGCGGATCGACGACCGCCGACCAACACGGCAGCACCAGGGCACAGTTCTGGGCCGGATCCTCAGCGAAAGTGCAGCCCCCACCGGGCAACGAAATTGGGGCTGGCGGCAGCTTCGGGATGCGGGGCTGCCGCCAACGCGGCATGAGCGGCGCGATAGGCAGGGTCGCGCCGCAGCACCTCCCACGCCAGGGCGGTCGGCCCCCGCCGGAGCACGGCCTCGCGAGCCGTCTGATCGGGGGATTCCATGCCCACCCTCAGTCCATCTCACCCAACTGGGATCGCACGAACGTCGCGGCGGCCTCGGCCTGGTCGGGACGCAGCGCATCGATCGCCGGCAAATGGTCGGGAACATGGTCACCCAGCAGGATCGATGGACATTGGCCTTCGACATTGCCGAGATTGGGGCGATGCTGGGCATAGCCGACCAAGGCCGCCAGTTCCGGCGAAAAGTGTCGTGCGACCTGCGGCGGATAAACCAGCCACTGCAACTCGAAAGGCTTGAGCCAGCCGAGGCAATAGCTGATGACTATGCCCCGACGCGGCGCGATGCTGGCGTTGCGACCACCACCATGCAAGGTCGACCCAAGGAAGATCAGAGCGTCACCCGGCATGGCTACCGGCACCACCGCCTCCTCTTCCGGAAGCACAGGCATATCCTGCTCACCATGGCTCCCGGTCCAGAGCCGCGTGCCGCCGTTCTCTCGCGTAAAGGCCGTCAGCGGCCACATCACATTGACGAGATATTCGAGGCTGCCCTTGGGACCCCGCCACATGTCCTGATCCCGGTGCGGAAGCTGCGGCAATGCTCCGGGCTGGATCTCGATCGCCTGCGTGAGATTGAGCGCGATGCGTTCAACCGCGCGCTGTTTCATGAGTTCGCACGGCCTTATTCTCCTTATTTATCCACGGTGTCGTTCGTCCGCATGCGTGTTTTATATGCCCGCCCAAGCCGCACTTTGTCTTCGGGTTACTTCGTGCGCGGATTTGGCGATCGCAGTCGGCGCAGCAATCTGAAACTGGCGGGCATGCATCGACGCAAGCATTTGGAATAATGCGGCATCCTCCTCCGGAGGTGCTTGCAGAATATGGGTTTCCAACGCTTGCTCCGCCTCTGCGAAGTCGGCAAAGTCCGCGCCGAGCAACGCGCCGATCTCCTTCCGGTCGAGATCGCGCGCGGCAGGGCCGACGCTGTCAACACGCGCCAGCAATGACAGCATAGCTTGCAACTGCTCCTTATAGCTCTGATCGATCGGTTCCGCGCCTTTGAGGCTGGATAGCGTATCGTTGATCTTGGCGATCAGTCCGGCTTGCTCTCCATTGCATGCTTCGAGTGCGGGGACATTCGGTAATGACTGCCCCATGAGCTTTGACAAAGCGATGACTATCACCTCGCGCAGGGAGATGTCCCATTCCAGATAGATGGAATGAGGGTCGCCAGCTATGCCTCGCGCGACCGTACCCGCGAACTGCATCGTGCCCAGGGTCGCGAACTGTAAGGTGTGAAAAAGCACTACACGCATGTCCACCGCCTTGCCGGACGCGCGCGCATATTCCTCGCAAAGTTCCTCGAAGGGGCTTCCCAACGGCTCAACGGCTTCGCGCATGAACATCGTTGCGAGATCCATCATAGGATCGGCGATCATCGCGAACTCGAAATCATAAAGGCCCGTCAGGCGGCCCTTGTCGAACAGAAACTGCCCGCAGTCGAACTGCACGAAGCGCGCGTCCGTGCGGTTTGCAGGCACGTTGCGGCGCATCCACCCAATCGCAAATTCCAGCAAAGGTTCGGCCTTTGCCTTTGTCCGTCGATAGAGCGGCATATAAGCGCTGATGCCGACCAACGCTATCTCTTCGGGGCTCGACGGCCGGTTCACCCCGGCCTCCACGAACGGGTCGAGCGGCAGATCATGCATCGCCGCGATCGCACGAATATATTCCTGGCCGATGGCCGCTCGCGCTACCGCATCCTCTTCGCTGGCCATATCGCGCGTGCCGGGGAGCGTCTCCATGACGATGCAGGGCGGATCGGCGCAATAACCGTAGACATGCGGCACGGGAATGCCGTGCCGCTCCAGGATGCCGAGGATGTCCGCTTCGCGCTTGAGATCGGGGAAAATGGCGGCATCGCCCGTGCGGTCGCCCCGCAGATAAATTTGCTCCGTCCGTCCATCTTTCAGCAGCTTTGCATACCAGGACGGACGCCAACGCACTTGCCGCTCCATTTCGACAATCACGCCGCCGGTTGCGGTCTCGACAAATTTCCTAAGCCTTTCCATCCCCACGTCATCATAGGCATCAAGTTCGACGGCCGTAATGGCATTCATTCCCAGGTCCTTCATTTCCGCGGCCCGATGACCACAAGCAAAGTGCGCGCGATATTCCCCTTGGTTCGGCTGCCTTTGCAATCCGGACTTGTATCGGTGAATCTCAAGAAGGCATCGCTGAAGCAGCGTTTAGCCCGATCTTGAGGAACGTCGCGTGGGGCAAGACAGATCGGGCCCGTATTGGGACTCGCATCGGCCCAAATCGCTGAAAGCCCGCCTGTTTGAAATGCCTTGAGTGAACACCGTTATCCTATTATCAAGGTTCGATAATGGCGAGTGGCGGGTTCGGCGGTCGCCTCACCGGAACGATAAGCTCCGGTGATGAGGTAGGAGCAGGCATATGGAGCAGGAGCGAGCGTTTAAGGGAGAACGGCTGTACGCCGGCCGCAACGAGGGCGCGCTCGTCAGCGCGGATTATTCCCTCCGTGTCGACAACGCAAAATGGTTGCGCGCAGGGGAAGCAGCCATTCTGTCGGACCATTTCTATCTTGAATGGATGATGTTTCGCGACGAAGATGTCGAATATGCGCGCCCTAATGGCGAATATGTGACATCGCATGCGGTCATATTCGTGCCGCCCGGGCAAAGGATTCGCGCTCGATGGAAGGGCGGACGCATCAGGACGGTGTCTTGCTGTTTTCGGCCCCGACTGTTGAAAGACAGGCCGGAATTATTGCAGAACCTGATGAATCTCGACGGAGATCATCTTTTCAACCTGCGCAGCGCCTTTTTGGAATCGGGACTGTGCCGGATTGCGGATGAGACGGTCTCACCGGGATTCGACAGCGATTTCATGGTTCGGTCGCTGCTGCAGGCGCTTTGCAGCGACCTTCATCGGACCGCATCGACCGGACGAGATGAGCCGGCCATACATGGCGCGCTTTCTCCAAGTCAGCTGCGAACGCTACAGCAGTTACTGCGCGAAACGGACGGGAAATTGCCGACGGCAGATGATCTGGCGCATCGGTGCAGTGTCATGCCTCGTGCGCTCTCCTCGCTTGTGAAAGGTGCCACCGGCATGGGCTTGCGGCATTTCATCGCGCATGAGCGTTTGAGCCGTGCTCGAGATCTGCTCGATGATCGCAGGATGATGATAAAGCAGGTCGCCTTTTCATGTGGTTTCGCCAGCCCGGCTTCTTTTTCCGCTGCCTTTCGAAAAGCGACAGGGATGACGCCTGCCGAATATCGAAACCGTAGCTGATTTCGCAATTCGACGTCGGTCATCGATAGCGTTCCGTATCTCGCCGATACCGTTCCGCTCTGTCAAATGCCAGCACCAATGCATAGCATCGTGCCGACGCGGCGATTGCGGAGCGGCGTCTGGATAATGAGGGAGAGATATGGTCCATTGGTCGAACGGCTGTTGCCGCTTGGTTCGCATTTCCATTATGAGCCTTTCCTTGGTGACGGCAGGGCAGCCGTCCATAGCAGCGGCCGGCAGCGCGAAATCGGTCTGGAACCGACCTGCCGATATAAAAGCCATCAGAGCGCTCGAAAGCCGGCTGGCCAACAGTGCCAACGCAGAAGATCTGTCCGGACTTTTAGCGGATAATGTCGTGCTGCTCGACGCTTATGCCCCATCGGTTCGCCGTGGCAGGCAAGAGGTAATCGACGCCTACCGAGGCCATCGGGACGTGCTGCGCAGCGGCCAAGGCCGCTATACGGAAATGAGCGTGGTTTCGACTCCAAATTTTGCCTGCAGTGCGTCACAGATTCGATATGACGTAAAGGATCAAGCTGGCGGTGGAGCTAAAGAGTTTCGGAAACTTGATGTCTTCAAGAAAATCGGTGGTCGCTGGCAACTCATTCAACAGCATATCTCCGTGGCTTTGGATCGACAGACGTACACAGCAACGGTGAATCCTTTGCCTGTCCGTGGAGCTTTGACTTGGCAAGACGCGAAATTCAGCAATGTCCCCGTAGATGTTGAATCAGCCCGACGCGGGATTGTGGATTGGACCGAACAAGCGCTACGCGAGGTCGGTTTGCATTCCGCCATGAAGTTCATCGCGCCTGGACAAGATGTGCTAGTTTATGGCGAGTTTAACCCCGGCAACTTACGAACCCGTGAAGAGGTGACTGCCTATTGGGGACCGCTTTACAACAGCTTTTCCGGTCTCGAAGTTCAGAGTCCAGTTTTCGAGGTTGATTCCGATGGTTTGCTCGGTGCGCAAATCGACACGCAGAATATCACGATCGCCATGAAGGATGGCACACGACCCCGAATTTCAATCCGACAAAGCGATTGCCTCCGCCAGTTCGACGGTAAATGGCAGACATTCCTGGAAGCGGTATCTTACACCGTCAACAGAGAAACAGGGCAAGCCATTGTTTTTGCCCCCTAAAGGTCCGACACGTTCCCAAGGGGCGAGCGCTCGCGCGAACACCTCCGGCATGGCGCTGCGTTGTGAGGGTTCATCCGGCGCTCTACCCGAAATGTAAACCCGATCCCTTGGGCGGATCGGTAGGTGTTGGCCATGTTGCGGCCGCCGTTGCCGGTCCGCCATTCGATGGGATGCGGTAGGGCCGGGCGTTCACGTCGCCTTAGCGATGTCAGATTGTGGCGATCATGAGCGAGCCTGGCAAGTCGGTCCTCGCCCCGCGTTGAACCTGCCGGGATGTCTATGTCCAGGCTATCCGGCTAGGCAGCGGCTATTGGCTAGCCATTATATTCGATCTTGCTCCATCGCTAAAATCCATGGCCGGGTAGAAGGCCGCCGACGATTCGACGGGGCCCTTGCGAGCGACATACGCCCGCCCCGCGCTATCGTCCAGAAGCATGCACGTAAGGCGCAAGGCCAGGCCAGATATCTTTGATTTTCCTATCGCTATCGATGGACTGCATGCCTGCCCCATGCTGACTGCAAGCGGCGCCCCCTCAACGCAGCGGGCTTGTGGCGTGATGATTATTTAAGACATTGATTTATCACATAATATTTTGGCCTTCGAGAGAATGGCCCAAGATGTTTGGCGCAGCGATCTTGGTTTGCCAGCCTGTTACGCCCTCTCACCCGATAGGTTGACCTTGCCCGATCAAGAGCCTCTCAAAGGCCGATCAACGTTAAGTAGGGGGGAAGCATGAAAGTATTCGGACTGCTTCAGGCTACGATACTGTCAAGCCTGACATTCGCACTCGTTCAAGGGGCGAATGCGCAATCCAGCGCGAGTGCACCTCAAGGTGCGGAAGAACAGCCGGTCGGGTTGCAGGACATCGTTGTCACTGCGCGCCGTACCGAGGAAAGTCTGCAGACGACCCCGCTGGCTGTCACGGCGTTAGGGGATGCGGCAATCGAGCGGGCGCAGGTCGTCAGCGTTCAGGATGTTCAACGCGTCGCGCCCAGCGTCGTGATTTCGACCGGGTCGGCATCGACGTCCGGCTTTGCGTTCGTGTCGATCCGCGGCCAGGGCAATCTCCAGCCGCTGATCGCCAACGATCCCGCGGTCGCCACCTATATCGACGGCGTCTATATCGCGCGGCCCTCGCAGGGGCTGACCGATCTGCACGATCTTCAACGGCTGGAGGTGCTGCGCGGGCCGCAGGGTACGCTGTTCGGCCGGAACACGACAGGCGGCGCGATCAACATATTGTCCAAGGACCCGGTCGATCGGCTGGAAGGCAGCCTGAAGGGCGAGGTGGGCAGCTATGCCTATAAGGACGTCGAGACCGTGCTGAACGTCCCGCTCGCCGACGGCCTGGCGGCGCGCTTCGTCTACGACTTCCACGATCGCAACGGCTATGGCGAGAACGACCGTCTGCGCCGCGACGTCGGCGACCAGAAGAGCCATTTTGCCCGCGGGAAGCTCAAATATGAAGGCAATGGCTTCGACATCACGCTGAGCGGCGACTACAACAAGATCACGGACAAGGGCCAACTGGCGCAGACCGCCGGCTATAATCCGCTGCTGTTCGCCGGTCCGCTGGCGGCATTCGCGCCTGCGCTGGCCGGTGCGATCCACACGTCCGACAATTGGTACACCACCTATGGCGGCGGGCTTATCCGCCCGACGACCAACCCGGTCTTTGCGACACTGCCGGCCGATATCCAGGCGCGCTACAGCCGATTGCCCTTCGACAAGCTGGTGGCCTACGGCTTTGCCGGCGTGATCAATATCGACCTTGGCGGGCATTCGTTGAAATCGATCAGTGCCTATCGCTATTCGGATTCCGACGGCCTGATCGACCTGGATGGATCACCCGCGCCTGTCCTGTCGGTCTATGGCGGCGCGCATTCCGAATCCTATTCGCAGGAATTGCAGCTTTCGGGCAACGTAACCGAATCGTTGAGCTATATCCTAGGCGGCTATGCATCGCGCGAAACGGGATATGAATATTCCCGGTCGCAGATTTTCGGCGGGCTGATCCGCAACAGCTTCGGCGATGCGAAGAACACGACCAAGGGTCTCTATGCTCAGCTCTATTATAACCTGACCGATACCCTGCGTGCGGTCGGCGGCTTCCGCTATACCTGGGACGGTCGTGAAGTTGTGCTCCACAACCAGCAGGTGCTGGGGCTCGCGCCCAACGCACCAGTCGCCGGCACTCCTTTTGGCGTGAACTGCAATCTCGCCAACCCGGATCAGACGCCGACCGCGACGCAGTGCAACCAAACGCAATCGAAGAATTTCTCCTATCCCGCCTGGAATCTGGGACTCGACTGGCAGGCGACCGACGACATCTTCGTCTATGTCGCGACGCGCGGCGCGGCCAAGGCGGGCGGTTTCAACATCCGTGCGGGCTCGCTTCCCGCCTTCTCGCCGGAAAAGGTCAAGGATGTCGAGGGCGGCATCAAGGCAAGCTGGCTCGACAATCGCCTGCGCACCAACGTCGCGCTGTTCCATACATGGAAAAGCAATGCGCAGGTCATCGTCAATGCGGTCGCGCCGGGTGTCGGCGTGACCCAATATACCCAGAATAACGGCGATACCCGCGTATGGGGCGCAGAGTTCGAAGTGGTCGCCGCGCCCTGGGCCGGCATGGAGATTTCGGGCAATCTCTCGCTGCTCGACGGTAAGTATAAGGCGGGCAGCATTTCGGAAGTCCAGCGCATCACCAGCGCCACGGCGCTGGCCGGTTGTGCCGCCGCACCGCCGGCCAGCGCGGGCGGTACGCCGCGCTACGACTGCACGGTCGATCTGAGCGGCCGTCCCATCACCCAATTGCCCAAGAAGCAGTTCAGCATCGGCGCCACTCAGACCATCCCGATGGCGACCGGCGACCTGATCCTTCACGTCGCCTATGCCTATGTCGGCAAGCAGCACTTCAATCCTGTCGTTGCGGCGGACCAGCAGACCGCTGCGGTCAAAGCGGCCTATGCGCAGGAAAATGCGCTGGGCGAAACGGCGGGATACGGCCTGCTCAACGGACGTATCGCCTTCCAGCTCAAGGACCCGCAGATCGAACTCTACGTCTACGGCCGCAACTTGACCGCAAAGAAGTATCTCAGCCGCCGCTTCTCCGATCTGTATCAGACCGGCGGGCTGGGCGTGGCGGTGGATTATGCCGGTGATCCGCGCGTCGTGGGCATCGGCATGCGGTATCGCTTCGGCGGATCGTGAAAAGGAAGTATACGTCGTGGAATATCGCGCCCGCGCCATTCATGGCGCTGGCGCGAGCCCGCCCGAAATGACCAGAAAGGCCTACTGTGATCGACGTCCCCGACAATGTCCCGCACGACCTCGTAATGCCCTTTGCATTGACCCCTCGGACATCGACGACGGTCAATCCCTATACGGACATCATTCCCAAGCTGCACGAAGGTCCGCCGGTCTTCTACGGGACGGACGTTTTTCCGGGCCGGCAGGCCGGTTGGATCGTCCGGCGCGCCGAGGATTTGCGCAAGATCTACGCGGATACCGAAAATTTCCATAAGCGCGGCAATACCGGGTTCGCGGCCGGCATCGGCGAGAGCTGGGACATCATCCCGACCGAGTTGGACCCCCCGCGGCACACGGAATTTCGCAATGCCCTGAACCCGGTCTTCTCGCCCAAGCGCATGGGCGAGCTGGACGGCAAGGTGCGCCTGCGCGCACGCGAATATATCGAGAAGTTCCAAAATCAGGGCGAGTGCGACTTCGTCAAGGATTTCGCTGTCCCTTTTCCGGTGTCGATCTTCCTCGATCTGCTCGGATTGCCGCAGGAAGAGATGCAGCAGTTCCTGGACTGGGAATTCTCCCTGCTGCACACCGACGACATGGAAGATCGCGTACAGGGCACGCTCGCGGTGAAGGCCTATCTGCTCCACACCATAGAGGAACGCCGTAAAAATCCCGGCGACGATCTGATCAGCATCGCGCTCGAGCTGGAGGTGGACGGCCGCAAATGGTCGGCAGAGGAGGTGTTCGGCCATTGCTTCAACCTCTACCTGGGCGGCCTCGACACCGTGTCGGCCAATATCGGCCTGCATTTCTTCCACCTCGCGACCCATCCGGCGCAGCAGGATGAGCTGCGCAAGAACCCGGCCGGCGCGACCCTGGCGATCGAGGAACTGCTGCGCGCCTATGCGGCCGTCACTACCTTCCGCATCTGCAGCAAGGATGTCGTCCTGCATGACGTGACGATCCGCGCCGGCGACCGGGTCGCGATGCCCACGCCACTGGGATCGAACGATCCCGAGGCGTTCGACGCGCCCACGCAGGTCCGCTTCGACCGCCGCCCGTCGCACCTGACCTTCGGCTACGGTCCTCACCGCTGCCTGGGCGCCCATCTGGCCCGCCGCGAATTGCAGATCGCCATGCAGGAAATGCTCGGCGCCATCCCGGAATTCACAATCAAGCCAGGATCCGAAGTCCCCTTCTACCTCAGCAACATCATCCACGTGGACGCACTCCCCCTGGTCTGGAGCCGATAGATTCAACGATAGCGTCTTTGCACCCGGCGATAGCGAAGACCGTCGTGTCGGACAGGTCGCTGCCCTAATCTCAACCCCGGCACCGATGCGATCCATCCCGGCAAAGCGCCTTGAGCATGGATCGATAAAAAGGTGGCGATGGGGAGATGAACTTATGAAATCCGCTAAAATACGGGCGCTCGCGACGGGCGCGCTCTTTCTGGCGACGACCGCCGCACCTGCTGCGGCACAGGATGCCGCCGATCAAGCTTCGGCTCGTACCGGGACGGACGACATCGTCGTGACCGCACGCCGTCGGGAGGAATCGCTCCAATCCGTGCCGGTATCGATCACCGCATTGTCGTCGGAAATGCTCGAACAGAAATCGGTGCAGGATCTGAGCGACGTCGCCACGCTCACCCCCGGCTTCCGCTTCTCGCAGGAAGGGGGCAAGAACCAGCCATCGCTGTCGCTGCGCGGCCTCGGCGTGCTGCCGATCGGCGAAGGCGTTCCCGCGGTCGTCGCCTATTTCAACGACGTGCCGCTGTCCAAGGAAGGTGGGAATATTCCGACCTTCGATCTCGCCAACATCCAGGTGCTGAAAGGTCCGCAAGGCACGCTGTTCGGTCGCAACACCATCGGCGGCGCGGTGCTGATCAACTCCAAGAAGCCGACCTTCGACACGGAAGGCTATATCCAGGCCGGATACGGCAATCTGGACTACAAGGAGCTGGAAGGCGCGCTCAATATACCGCTGGCCAAGGACGTCGCCGCGCTGCGCGTGGCGGCGCAATATCGCAACCGCGACGGCCGTACGAAGAATCTGACACCGGGCAATCCCGATCTAGACGACACCAACCAACTGAGCTTCCGCGCGTCGCTGCTGCTACAGCCGACCGAAAACCTCACCAATACGTTGATTTTCGACTATTTCCGCGCGCGTGAGAAGCCCGCCGCCGAAGTGCCCTATCGCTACAATGCGGGCGTGTTGACCGCCATATTGGCGGGCGGCTTCGGCCTGACACCGGCCGATGCCGCCATTTACGAAGCGGACCTTGCGAGCCTGGCCGCGCAACAGAAGGCCAATGGCCCGTTCAAGGTGACGAACGACCTCGCCAATGACGGCAGCGGGTTGAAGGTCGCGGCGGATCGCAAGATCTGGGGGATAACCAACCTCACCAGCCTGGACCTGGGCGACGTCACCATCCGCAACATCTTCGGCTATCGCAACGTCTATAACTATCAGTTCGTCAACACCCAGGGTACGCGCCAGCTCAACGGCCCTCAGGGGCGCCTGCTGATCTACCATACCGGCGCGGAGGCCAATAAGGAGTTCTTCACCGACGAATTCCAGGTGCTGGGCGACATGGGCCGGCTCAACTGGATCGCGGGCGCCTTCTACAGCAAGGATCGCCCCACAGGCATCAACGTCAACTTCCCGCAGCAGTTCAGCTTCATCGATCTCTATGGTCAAGCGGTCAACTACAGCACGACCCATTATACCAACAAGAGCCTGGCGCTGTTCGGGCAGGTCGGGTTCAAGATCACCGACAGGCTGACCGCCAATGTCGGCGGCCGCTACACATGGGACAAGGTGGCGGCCTGCGCGGGCAATAGCCTGATTGGCGCGCTCAGCGAAAAGCAATGCGCCGACCAGGCCGCGCTCAACCTGCCCGACGGCACGGGCATCGTGAAGAACAAGGGGGACTATGCCACCTGGACGCTGGGGTTGGACTATCAGGCGAGCGACGACCTGTTCCTCTACGCCACGTCGCGTCGCGGCATTCGCGGCGTCAACGTCAACACGCCCCTGTTCGAAACCCCCTTCACCACCGGCGGCGTCGGCGCCTGCCTGGGCGGCGCCAATTGCCCGGACCTGCGCCCCTATCAGAAGGTGGATCAGGAGCAGGTCACCGACATCGAACTGGGCATGAAGCTCAGCTGGCGCGCGGGCGACATGAAGGGCCGCTTCAACGTGTCGGCCTTCCAGACCAAGTATAAGGGTGCGCTCCAGTTCTTCAACGTGCGCCCGCTCGGCATTCCGCCTACGGCGCCCGACCAGCCGACCCGCACGTCGCTGGCGATCAACGCGTCGGACGCGACGGTGCGTGGCGTGGAGGCGGAACTGGTTGTCGAACCGACCCACTGGCTGAGCTTCAGCTTCAGTGGCGCCTATGTCGACCAGAAGGTGGACGAGGTGAAACCCTTCGGCCCGCTGACGCTGTCCAAGGACCAGGTCACGTTGCCCACGCCCAAATTCTCCGGCACGGCCGCCCTTCGCGCGGTGCTGCCCGTGCGGCCTATGGACGGCGAACTCACCTTCAATGCCGACCTTTATCATACGTCCGCCTATGACGCGCAATTCGGACAATCTCTGCCCGGTTACGATGTCGTCAACAGCCGGTTGGAACTGAGCGACATCGGCGAGCGCGGCATCAGCATCGCCGCCTATGTCCGCAACCTGTTCGACAAGGAATATCCGATAGGCCCATCGGTATTGCTGAGTTCCTTCCCGGCCAGCACCGTCTATTATGGCGATCCACGCACCTACGGTCTGCAATTGACCTACAGGTTCGGCAGCTAGGAGCAGGCAGCGATGATGATCCACGATAGCGTGCAACACCGGACCTGCCCTCTGTGCGAGGGAATGTGTGGCGTTGCCGTGACCGTGGAAGGCGGACGGGCGGCGACCGTGCGTCCCAACAAGCAGGATGTGTGGAGCCGGGGTCATATCTGTCCCAAGGGCACGACGCTCGGCGCACTGCATCACGATCCCGACCGGTTGCGTACGGCGATGGTGCGTGACGGGACGGAATGGAAAAGCGCATCCTGGGACGGCGCGCTCGAACGGCTGGAAATGCTGGCCGAAGGCGTGCGCGACCGCCATGGCCCCCATGCCTTCGCTGCCTATGGCGGCAATATGGCGGGCAAGGATGCGACGCTGTCGCGCTATTCCGGGCTCATGCTGGCCACGTCGGGCATTCAACAGGTCTATTCATCCGGCACGGTCGACCAGCATCCCAAGAATCTGTCGGCGATGCTGATGTTCGGCAATGAATGGAAAATCCCCATTCCCGATCTGGACAATACCGACCTGTTCGTCATTTTCGGCGGCAATCCGGCCGCGTCCAAGGGCAGCATATTTTCCCACCGGGACGTGATGGGCGCGATGCGCGACCTACGCGCGCGGGGCGGACGCGTCATCGTGATCGATCCCGTCCGTACCCAGACGGCGCGATCGGCCGACCAGTGGATCGGGCTTAAACCCGGCAGCGATGCCGCCTTCATGCTCGGTATCGCCCATGTCCTGTTCGCCCGCAGCGCGGTGCGCCTGCGCCATCTGGACGGGCTGGTTGAGGGGCTCGACGCGCTGCGCACGCTCGTCGGCGGTTTCAGCCCGGAGCGCGTCGCACCCTTTTGCGGCATCGACGCCCGCGTCATAGAGGCACTGGCCGACGAACTGATCTCCACCGAGCGCTCCGCCATATACGGACGTATCGGCACCTGCACCCAAAGCTTCGGCACGCTGTCGTCGTGGATGGTCGACGTGCTGGCGATCCTGACCGGCAATCTGGATCGGCGCGGTGGCAGCATGTGGAGCCGCCCGGTCGCGCCGCTGGTGGACATGCTGGCAACCCTGCCCCCCGGCATGCCGGTCGTCATGGGCAAGAGCCGAGTGCGCGGCGTGCCCGCCGTGCTGGGCCAGTTCCCCGCATCCTGCATGGCCGAGGAGATCGCGACGCCTGGCGAAGGCCAAATCAAGGGACTGGTGACCTTCGGCGCCAATCCCGCGCTTAGCGCCCCGGATTCGGACAAGCTGGCCCGGGCGCTGCCCCTGCTGGAATGCATGGTCAGCATGGACAATTATCTCAATGAGACCACGCGGCACGCCCATGTGATCTTCCCCAGCCCGTCTTCGCTGGAGAGCGCGCATTACGACATGTGGTCCTGGGTCTTCTGCCTGACCAGCGGCGGCCATTATTCCCCGCCGGTCTTCCCGGCCGCCGATCGCCCCGACCATTGGCGCGTGGTCGCTCGCGTCGGGGCGATCATCGGCGGGCAGAAGGACGCGGACGTCGATGCGATGGACGACGGCTATTTCCGCGCTTTGGCGACCGGCCGGGGTATCGACGCCGATATGGCGATCGCGGCTCTGCCGCATCGGGGCCCCGAACGCATCCTGGACCTCGCCATTCGAAGCGGTCCCTTTGGCGACCGCTTCGGCGCAGTCGCGGATGGCCTCACGCTCGACAGTTTCCGCGACAAGCCCGACGGCCTGCTCATCGGCCCCGCCATACCCCGCGCCCAGGAAGGGTTCGAGACGGCATCGGGCAAGATCGAGATCGCGCCTGCGCTCATCCTGTCTGATATTCCCCGGCTCGAACAGGCATTGATCGCGGAGACCCCGTCCCTTCTTCTCGTCAGCCGCCGCCATCTCCGTTCGCTCAACAGCTGGATGCACAATATCGATACGCTGGTGAAGGGTAAGGACCGCTGCACCCTGCAGATGCACAGCGTGGATGCGGCGGCCCATGCACTGGCGGACGGCGACCTGGTGACCCTGAGGTCCGCATCGGGCGAAATCCATGTGCCGCTGGAGATTGACGACGACATCCGACCCGGCGTCGTGTCGATGCCGCATGGCTGGGGGCATAGCGATCCGCAGACACAGTTGACGATCGCGCAGGCCCATGCCGGGACCAACAGCAACGTCCTGAGCCCCGGCCCCCTGGTCGACGCCATTTCGGGCAACGCCGTGCTGAACGGCATTCCGGTCGAGGTCCGCAAGGCGGATCTTCATCCCATTCATTGAGGGGCAGCCATATCATGACCAAGCTATTATATATATTGACCGGGCTGATCGGTGTCGCGCTGATCGCCTTTGGTTTCTACGCGCTGGTCGCGACGACGGCCGTAACCGACATGACCGCTCTGGCGCCCAGGGGAAGCGCCGGGCTCAATGAAGCACGCGCGATCTACGCGGGGTCATTCTGGGCGATGGGAGGCATTATTCTCTATGCCCTGGGCCGACCATTTGTTCGTCAGCCTTTGCTGCTGTCCATCGGCATCATCTTCGCCGGCTTCGTCGTCGCGCGGTTCGTCTCGATCGGCATGGACGGCTACGATCCGGCGCTCGCCGCATCGATCGGATCGGAAATCGTCGCGGCGCTCATCCTGATCGCCGCCAGCCGGACGCGGACCGCCGGATCGTCAGTCTGAAAGTGCCGCCTGGCCGCCCACCGCGACATGATGCGGATAGGGCGCGCCGGGCAGCCGGGCGGCCCCGAAAAACTCGACGGCCAGGGAGGCTTCGACCAATCCCAGTGCGACGCGATAGAGATGTGCTTCGGCCGGAGGCAGAGCTCTTGCCCCGAAACCGTCGAGATGGGCCATGATTTCGGTCAGCCGGGGCGCGGCGATGTCGTAAAATTGCTTCAGCGCATCGAACGACATGTCCTGACGCGCACGATAGCGACTCTCCATCCCAGCCAACCCCTCCCACAGGTGGGCGAAGGGTTCCAGATCGGCGAAGGCGACCGGCAGGCTCGGAGTCATGCCACGCTCCTCATGCGCGTCGGGACGCCATCCAGCACGGAGCGGATCACCGCTGCGCGATGGCGCGGCAGCATTTCGGCTTCGCCATAATAGAAGCCATCCGTCGCGCCCGATGCCAACCCCTTTTGCTGTCGTGCCATGATCAAAAAATCCTCCATGCCCGAATCCCGGGCGAACGCGGTCGCCTGCGCGATGGCCAGCCTTTCGCTCGCCGTGACGGGTGCGTGATAATAATAATGCGCCGTCCAGCGATGGCTTTGCGGGGTAAGCGGCCAATGCTGCTGCGTGAACCAGCCACCGGCCCCCGGGTGCAGCATGAAGTTCGGAAAAACGGCGAGCGACGCCGGCGTTTCCGCATTGGGATAGCCCTCCCCCTTCACCCGCCCGGCCAATCCGCCCATGGTTTGCACGGCAAAGGATTGCACATGCCGGTCTCCGCGCGGTCGCCAGTCTGGATTGCTGCGCGACCAGCCTGCCGCATGAGGGCCGGCAAAGGCCATCTTGCGAAATTCGGAGAAGGGATTGGACGGCGTCACCGATATCTCGCGGATCGTCAGGGCATGCACCGTGCCGACATGATAGCCCTCATATTGCGGATCGAGGCCCGCCTTCCAATTTGCCGCGACTTCGTAGGTCAGGCTGTCCCGGTGCGCGAACGGCGCCAGCGTCGTCGCTTCCAGCAAAGGGGCGATGCCGCCCAGGAAGGCTGCGAGCGACATGGCAGGCTGCGGGTCGAGGTTGATGAATACGAAACCGGCATGCATGTCGAGCGCGATGGGTACCAACCCCAGATCCTGCGCGTCGAGGGTGGGAAAGCGCTTCTGGTTGGGAATCGCCTTCAGGCTGCCGTCTAGGCGGAACGTCCAGCTATGATAAGGGCATCGAAGCGCTTCGGCCTTGCCGCATGCACCGTCGGCGACCGGCATACCGCGATGCCGACACACATTGTGAAACGCGCGCAGCATTGCGTCCTTGCCCCGCACGATCAGCACCGACGCACCGCAAATCTCGACATCGCGGACGACATAGTCGCCTGGCAGCGGGACATCCTCTTCCCGCACCATGTAAAGCCAGCACCGCCGGTAGATCGCTTCGCGCTCCGCCTCATGCTGTGCCGCGCTCCATAAACTGTCGGCCGCGATCCGTCCGTCCCGCAGTATCGCTGCGTCGGGCGCCATTATGCCGGCCCCGATATCAAAAGCGCCGTCGGCGGTGTCGGACAAACAATTGATCATGCCACCTGCTCCCGAAGCCCGATAGCACCGGCCAGCATGTAGTCGCCGCCACGCTCGATGCTGCGCCGGAAGGCGGGTCGGCCGTGCAGCCGTTCCAGCCAGGCGACCATGTTGCGGTATCCGTCGATCGGGACCAGCGCCTGCGCATTTTCCGGAATAAAGCTCATCTGTATATCGGCGGCCGAAAAAGCTTCGCCCAGCAGATAGGGGCCGCTCGCCAGCGCCGCGTCGATATAGGCGAGGACCTGCGCCAACTGCGTGTCCGCCGCCGCATCAATCGGGCTGCCAGCTAGCCCGAAGGCGCGGGCATAGACCTTGATCATAATAGCATTCATACCGGACGAGACTGCGAAATAGAGCCACTGCCGGTAGCGTTCATGTGCGTCGGTGCCCGGCTCCGGGGCCAATCGGCCATCGCCATAGCGCTCGATCACGTGCTCCGTAATCGCACCAGATTCGATGATGATCCGGCTTTCATCCTCGATCATCGGAGACTTGGCTACCGGATGCAAGGCCTTCATCTCCGGCGGAGCAGCCAAGGTCACGGCGTGCCGCTGATAGGCGACAAGTTCGTAGGACAATTCCAACTCTTCAAGCAGCCATAAGGTTTTTTGGGAGCGCGAGTCGTTGAGATGATGGACTTTAAGCATAGCTAGGCTTTCATCGATAGTTGGAGTCGGACGTCAGCAGAAAGCCTGTCCACACACTCTGGGGGAGGCAGGCTTGGGCAATTCGATACCGTCGATCGCAGCTAAAGATTTATGAAGGGGGAGCCGGCACCTATTGCGATGGCGCCCAGACCCGCGACCGCTACCCTCGTTCTCGCAGCAGCATTTCCCTCCTTGCGGCGCTGGTTCTATTTTTTACAACGTCAAGCTCACGCAGCCGGCGCTGAACCCTGCTCTGTTCAGAATAGGATAACGGTGTTCACTCAAGATGCAATCACTAAATATGCTTAGCCGGCTTGGCGCCACCCAGCGATCAAGACGTCGATAGTCCCTGACAACACTTCGCGACGCTCGGGAAGATCTTTGTGCGTACTTCCCCCGGGGAGCGAGACCGCGCCAGTGATGATCGCCATCAGGCTGGCACAGGCCATTTCCGGCGGCACCTTCGTGCAGCCGATCTGCGAGAACAACCCCGTGATCGTTGCCTCGAACAACGCATGGAGCCGTGCGGCCGACGGCGATATATCGCGGATGCGCACGGGCTTGCCGTCTGCCTGCGGCGCGCGCGTCCATAGCAACGTTAGCATGTTCATGCCAAATGCGTTCGCCTGTTCGCTGGCAAAGGCGAAACCTTCGTCAGCAACCGCGCGCAGCCGCGCTTCTGGATCGGCGTGCGCATCGAACACCGTCTGCAAGCGTCCGACATAGGCGTCGAGTTCGGCGTCGCGAATCGCCAGGAACAGCGACGCTCGATCGGGGAAGTAACGATAGACTACGCCCGCGGAATAATGGGCGTGCCTAGCGATCATCCGCAGCGAGACGGGCGTGTCGCCCTCCATCGCGATCAGTTCGCGACCGGTTTCGATCAATTTGTTGCGGACTAGATCCTTCGCTTCTGATGTACGCGCGCGCCGCCCTCGCTGAGGTGCCTCAGCATCAGGATTGGGGGTAGGGAATCGAAATTGGGGCATGTCGCAACCTTGGCAATCAGATCGAAATACCGGGTTAGAGTCTCGGCGGCGAAGAGGCAAACCCGGTGCTTCCGTAAATTCCCTTTGCGTGAACGGCGTTATCTTAATAAGTGAACGTTGTAATCAACACTCCGGAGGGGACCATGAGCGCAGCGAACGAAGCCACGGTGCTGGCCTTTTTGAAGACCTTCCACGAAGGCAATCCGCCGGATTTCGCCGCGCTCAAGCGCTATCTCGCGCCCGACGCGGTCTATTGGTCGCTGGTGCCCTCGGCGGTGCAAATCAAGGGTGCGGACGCGATCTGCGCGGGGATTGAGCGGCAGTTCGGCATGTATCGCGATTGTACGTGCCAGGTGCATGCGATCGGATCGGGCGGCAATCACGTCTTTACCGAACGCACCGATCATGTCGTGTTGCATCATGACAGCCGGACGGTGAGCGCGCGGCTCTCCGCCGTGTTCGAGATCGATGGCGACGGCCTCATCTCGTCATGGCGCGAATATTGGGATTCGGAAGAGGTGGTCCGCCAGATGGGCGTTACCCGCGCCGAAATGGAAGCGTCGATCAGCTGAGCCGCCGCCGACGGTGGTTTTCACACATAGCGACGCACGATCGCCCCGATGCGGGCGGCGATGCCGATCGCGAAGGGGAGGATATATGAAGATTCGAACGAACCTGCTTGGCCGCCCGGCCATGATCGTCCTGACGCTCGCCTTGTTGCCGGCAGCGGTGCAGGCCCAGACGGCCCGTCAGGCCGGAGCCGCGCCCGAAGACGGCGTGCAGGATATCGTCGTCACCGCCCGGCGGACGTCTGAAAAATTGCAGACCACGCCGCTTGCAGTGACCGCGCTCACCTCCGATGCGCTCGCGCGCCGGCAGATCGTGGACGTGACCGCGATCCAGCAGGCGGCGCCCAGCCTATCGATGGCGCAGAGCCATTCGGGCGTCGCGATCACCTTGCGCGGGCAGGTCCAGTCGAACAGCGATGGCAGCGTCGATCAGTCGGTCGGCCTGTATGTCGACGGCGTCTATATCGCGCGGCAGATCGCCGGCGGCTTCGATCTGATCGATATCAACCAGGTCGAGGTGCTGCGCGGGCCGCAGGGTACCCTGTTCGGCCGCAACACTACCGGCGGCGCGGTAAGCATCACCACCAACAAGCCAACCGACCGGCTGGAAGGGCTCGTCAAGGCGGGGATCGGCAACTATGACAGCCGCGAACTGATGGGCCTGATCAACGTGCCGATCGCAGACGCCGCCGCGGCGCGGATCGTCTATCGCCATGCACAGAATGACGGCTTTGGCCGCAACATCAATCTCGGGCGGCGCGTGGGCGACGACAATACCGATTATGTCCGCGGCTCGCTCCGGATAGCGCCGACCGACGGCTGGTCTCTGACGGTTGTCGGCGACTATTTCGATCGCGACAACAATGGCCCGCTCGAACATCTGCTGGCCTATAATCCGGCGCTGCTGGGCAATCAGGACGCCGTTGTCCGGAGCCCCTTCTACACGACCTCGTCGGATCTGCGCAGCTATGCGCGCCTGAAGTCCTGGGGCACCAGCGCCACGCTCGAGGTCCCGCTCGGCGTGGCCACGTTCAAGGCGATCACCGGCTATCGCGGCTATAAGCTCGACACGCTCGACGATTTCGATACGACGCCGATTCCCTTCTTCACCAACAACACAATCGGCAGGATCAAGCAATTCTCGCAGGAGGCGCAGATCTTCGGCAAGATCGGCGATCTTGGCTGGATCGCGGGGCTGTTCTATTTCCACGAATATGGCAGCGAGCGGTTCAACGTGTTTGGGGGAGCCGTCGATTATAATGGCCGGATCGATCACAAGTCGTTCGCGCCGTTCGCGCAGCTCAATTACAATGTGACGCCGAACCTGCGCGTCACGACCGGCCTGCGCTACACCAAAGACAAGCGCGCGGTGACCACGCACAACCTGGTCGGCGGTTTCTGCGTCACCAATCCCGTGCTTGTCTCAGATGCGGCCACCTGCGAGGCGAACCGCGAGAAATCGAACGACTATTTCTCGTACACGCTGAGCGCCGACTATCGGTTCAGCTCATCGCTGTTCGGCTATGCGCGCACCAGCATGGCGCACAAGTCAGGCGGCTTCAACAAGACCACCGCCAATCTCGAAAGCTTCAATCCCGAGAAGGTGACCGATTATGAGATCGGCCTGAAAGCCGATCTGCTGGGCCGCAAGCTGCGGATCAACGCCGCCGCCTTCATCGCTTATTATCGCAACATGCAGCGGCCGATCACGTCCGATGCGACGGGCGCGCCGGTCGCGCTCACCCAGTCGATCGGCAAGTCGCGCATTCCCGGCGCCGAGCTGGAGATCGTCGCGGTGCCGGTGACGGGGCTCGAACTGTCCGGCACGATCGGCGTGATCGATCCCAAATATGTCGATTTCAGCGACGCCACCGGCGATCGGACAGGCGAGCCGTTCACCCAGGTCTCGAACCTCACCTGGAATATTGCCGGCACCTATTTGATCCCGGCTTCCTATGGCCAATATAGCGTGCACGCCGACTACGGATATCAATCGCGCAAATATTTCTTCCCGAACGAACGGTCGCGCGAGCCGGGCTATGCTTTACTCAACGCCACGATCGGATTGACACTCGACAATCCGGGGATCGAACTCAGCCTGTGGGGACGCAACTTGACCGGCAAAAAATATAATTCCTACATCCTCGATTTCTACAATGCCGCAGGCGTGACCACTGGCTTTCCGGGCCAGGCGCGCACCTATGGCGTCGCCGCGACCTATCGGTTCTGACGATGATGATCGAGCAGACCGAAGCCGAAACTACCGTCCACGCCGGCATCGCCCGCTGGGTGGAGGATGCGCTGGGCGGCACCGTGCGCGAGATCGTCCGGCTCGAGCGCTGGCGCCCGTCGTGGAACGTCGTCGCGCAGACGCCCAGCGGCGAGGTGAAGCTCCATTTCCGATCGGATCGGGGCGCCGGGCTGGAAACGCGACCGTTGCGGGCCGAATATGAGGTGCTCCGCCTGCTGGATGGCGAGGGCATTCCGGTTCCGAAACTCTATGGCTGGTGCGAAGATCCCGAGGCGATCGTGATGGCCGCGCTGGACGATCATCCCTTTCATGGTGGCGCCGACGGCGATCCTGCGCTTCATGCGATGATCGAAAGATATATGGAGATATTGGCGAGAATCCACCGGATCGACACGATCAAGGCCGAAGCCGCGGGTCTGGCGATCCCCGACACGGCCGAGGATATCGCGCTCGCTTATTTCCGGCTGGCCGACGCCACTTATGTGAAGAACAAGGCCGGCCCGGAGCCGATGATCGAGTTCATGCGCGGCTGGATCCTGCGCAACATCCCCACGCACCGCACGCGTGCCGTGCTGCTCGTCGCCGATGCGCCGCAATTCTTCCATGACGGAGCGAAAATCACCGCGATCTACGATCTCGAAATGGCACATGTCGGCGATCCGATGATGGATCTCGCCTCGATCCGCGTCCGCGACATCAACGAGCCGATCGGCGGGCTTGCCCGGCTGATCGACGTATATGCGGCAGCATCTGGTGAGGCGATCGACTGGCCCGTGCTGCAATTCCACACGCTAGTTTCGTTCTTGGCAGTGCCGATGATGACAGGTGCGATGATGCGCATCCCGCATCCGCATCCAGCGCTGGTGGAATATATGTCCTGGGAACTTGGTTGCGCGCGCGCCGCGCTTGAAGTGCTGGCCGAAATTCTAGGCATCACGCTAGATCCAGTGCCGGTGCTAGTGCCCCAAACAACACGCCACAGCGAGGCTTTGGCCGATCTGGTGGCGATAGCTGAGACATTGCCTCCGCCGGACGGACTGCTGCGTGAGCATCGTGCGCTTTCGCTCGCACGCTATGCGCAAAGCGTCGATGCGATCGGGCCAGAAATCGAACGGCGTGAACTCGCCACCATCGAGAGGTTGCTCGGGCGAAGCTTCGTCTCGTTGACGGATGCAGAGGCCGCGCTCGAGGCATTCGTAAATACAAAAGCAGCGCTGCACGAAGCATCATTGGTCCAACTGTTCTACACCACGATCACGCTTCGTATGCAGTTGCTGCAGCACTACCCCGGACCTATTGTATTCCGCAGACTGGGCTGCACTCGGTAAGCTAAATTGATTATAGAAGTAGACCGAATAACATGCTGACTTTCGTTCAATGGCTAGACTGCATGGTCAGCGAGATCGTGATCGCTGAGAGGTGGCATCCGCGTGACGTAAACAATAATAAAGACTGCGCAGTGGGTTTCGACGCTCTACCATAAGAGCACGAACTGCTGTTGATCAAGAGATACATGCGCCGCAGAACTCCCCCTCGAACTCCCGTCAGGCGATAAGCCCTTGTCCTGCATCATTCATCTTAGATTTAATTGGGATTAAGCCTTAGGTCGCTTCCCGCTATCTCCGCGTTGTTCTTGAGGCATTCGATTTGTACGGATTAAGATGATTCATAACGAGCGCGTCAGGTCTTGTCGGAGGCCCCACGATCAGCCATTTTCTCGCCGCGGGACATCAACTGCCCTCGCTCAGATCTAACGCGGCCTCCGACGAACGGCTGAAGAGCTCCGGCATTAGCGACATCGTGGTGGGCGATCTGCGTAATGATGCCGATGTAGCGCGCGCGGAAGGGGTGGACGGATTGATACATATCCCGCCGAATATCGTCGAGGATGAGCACGAGATCGGTTATCGGGTCGTGGCGGCCCTATCGTGTGATGGTCTGGGGCCCCGGGTGGGCCACGACGATCCGAGCCGACCGTTTCATGCTGCCAACACATGAGCAGGTGCGTGACAGCCTGATCGCCAGGGTCGAGGATTGGGATGGCTTCATTGAACGTCAGATCGCCGATCCTCATATCGTCGCCTATGCTCAGCAGGAAAACTAAACCTTAGATCACAGTCGGCAACCGATCGGCTCAGACCGCCATAATGCTCTGTTTTATGCGTCCAGCCGCGCCGCGAGATCCGCTGCTTTCGGCTTGTAGTAGACTTGTAGCATTGAAAGCGATTTGTGGCCGGTGATGGCCGCCAGTTCCAGGACGTTGGACAATTTTGGTGCCATGGTCGTCGCCGCCTCGCGACGGCTATCGTGAAAATGGATATGCGAAAGCCCGACAGCTGTCTTCGCCTCGCGAAAGAGCTTATCGAAATGTCCCGCTTGTATCGGCACGACGCGCGCCGATGGCTCGCGCGTTTCCACGATTCGCAACAATGCCGTGGCTGCCTTCGACAGCGGCACATCCCGCTCGTCCCCATTTTTGGTCATATCAAGATGTGCGTGCCGGGCATCAAAATCTATGTCCGACCATGACAAGGAGAGGATTTCTCCCTTACGCATCGCGGTCTCGAGGGCGAGGTAGAAAGCGAACGCGACCCAATGCGACGCACTCGTAGGCTGGCTCTCACCGTCCCAACCCAACTGGGAGACGATTTTCTTACGTTCCGGAACCGAAACACGCTGAGTCCGAGCCCGCGGCTTGCGAGGTTTTGTGACCTGGGAACAAGGATTCGCGGTCAACCCCAGCCGCCATTCCTTCATGGCATGGGTGAAGACAGACGAGATCAGGCACAGCTCTCTGTTCACGGTCGAGGCCGATACGCTGACCAGCCGAGTATCTCGCCAGTCCGCTATGTCCGGGCCGGTGATGGAAGTGATTAGCCGGTCGAAAAGCTGAAACCGCCGGACCAACATTTCAAGCCGTATCTTTTCCCACCGACCGCCACGCTTGTTTGGCGAAACTTCGTCAGCATAGCGCCTCAAGGCGTCGGCCGCTGTCACCTCCTCAGTCGTTGTCGGCTCATTCAGGATCACCTCAGGAGCAATTCCCGCGATGATCTTACTCTCGGTTATGATAGCCCAACCCTCGGCCTCGGCCTTGGTATCGAACGTGGCGCTCATCGTTTGACCGTTGCGCCGAACCTGAACCCGCCAAGCCTTTTTGCGCTTCTGTATGGTAGCCATAGTCGTGCCTTTCTTGCCGTTTGAAGTGGCACAATCTTGCTAGCGGCCTTGGCACAAATGGCACAATGGGGGGTCAGGACTAGTAGTTCAGGGCGAAATTCTGTAAAATAAAATATAGTTATTTCATATATTTAGTTGCAATCCCGGCGCTTTGAATGGCATCTCGACCGCACCATTCAATCTTCATGGGAACGGGAGCTTCGCCTTCGGGCGATGTGAGGGCGCGCATGGAGCGTTGAGCCGGTCGGCCGGATCGGCAACCCAATCCAGCGCCAGATAGCGCCGCATGATATGGCGGAGGGGATCGGCTTAGGCCTGGTTCACAACCGGCCTGCGGTTCTCGACATCATAGCCCCATGGCTGGATCAGCGCCCGCATTCCCGACCATCCTGAACAGCCTGCCTTGGGGCAGGCAGCGCACGGGGCATTTCAGCCGAGAAATATGCTATAGCTCAACGCAAGGACGCGACGAGAGCGTCCGCCGAGGAGAGAGCGTTATGCGAGAGGTCAAGTCCTTCTGCCGGTTCTGCATGCCGTTTTGCGGCACGCGCGTGACGCTCGACGACGAGGATCATGTCGTCCAGGTGCGTGGCGACCGGGATGACCTGATGACCACGGGCTATGCCTGCATCAAGGGTCTGGAGGCTTCCGCCGCCTATTACGCGCCCGATCGCGTGCTGCGACCGCTCAAGCGGCAACCGGATGGCTCGTTCGCGCCGATCGCCTGGGAAACCGCGCTGGACGAGATTGCCGCGACGATCCGGGCAACCGTAGCGCAATATGGCGGGGAATCCATCGGCGGCTTCCGGGGCACGGGCGCCTTTCTCAACGCATCCGCGACCAGCATGTTGCCCGCATTTCTGACGGCGATCGGATCGCACAAGCATTTCACCACCTATACGATCGATCAATCCGCCAAATCGGTAACGGCGGGGCGGATGGGCTTTTGGAACGCGCCGCGCCATCCGCTGCGCGACAGCGACGTACGCATGATGTTCGGCGCCAACCCGCTCGTGTCGCTGACCAACAGCTATTTCGACATGACCAATCCGACCAAGCGGATGAAAGAGGCGCGCGCGCGCGGCATGAAACTGATCGTGATCGATCCGCGCCGGACCGAGACGGCGGCGTTCGCCGATATATTCCTCCAGCCCTATCCCGGCGAAGATCCGACGATCGCGGCAGGATTGATCCGCATCATCCTGCACGAAGGCTGGGAAGACGCGGCCTTCTGCCGGGATCATGTCGCGGATCTCGAAATCCTGCGGACGGCCGTGGACCCGTTCACCCCCGATTATGTGGCCACGCGCGCAGGAATCGATCCTGCCGATCTGCGCGCGGCGGCGCGGCTGTTCGCGGTCGAATGCCAGCGTGGCGGAGCCTATGCCGGCACAGGGCCGAGCATGGCGCCGCATTCCAACCTGTCCGATCATCTGATCGAGGCGCTGAATGTGATCTGCGGGCGGTATCAGCGGGAGGGCGAGCGCGTCGTGAACCCCGGCGTGCTCCGCGCGCGCGGCGATCCGCGCGCCCAGGTAATCCCTGCCGGGCGCAGCTGGGAGCAGGGCTTCAAGAGCCGGGTGGGTGGCTATGGGATGCTCGGCGACGAGATGATGGGCGGCATCATGGCCGACGAGATCCTGGCGCCTGGCGCCGACCAGGTCCGGTGCTTCATCAGCCACGGCTCCAATCTGGTGAATGTCATTCCTGATCAGCAAAAAATGCTCCGCGCGATCGAGACACTCGATCTGCTCGTCAACATCGAGCCTTTCATGAATGAGACTTCAAGACTGGTCCATTACATCCTGCCGCCAAAAATGGGGTATGAGCGCGAGGATCTGACGATGTTCCTCTATGAGAGCCTGTATGCCGAACCCTATGCTCGTTACACGCCCGCGATCGCGGCGCCACCGGCGGGTTCGGACCTGATCGACGAGTGGGAGATTTATTGGGGGCTGGCCAAGCGGCTGGGGCTCGATCTCGTCTATGACGGCGTGCCGCTCGACATGGCCACCAAGCCTACAACCGACAGGCTGCTCGCTATCGTCGCGCGCCATGCGCCCGTCCCCTTCGCGCAGATCAAGGCGGATGAAATGGGCGGCATTTACGAAGGCACGCCGCAATATGTCGGGCCAGCATCGGACGGGCATAGCGGCCGCTTTACGGTGGCGCCGGATGACATCGTCGCCGAACTTCGCCAGATTCTCGACGAACGGGACAGTCATGGCGCCTATCACAGCCATGGCGCCATCTTCAGCCACAGATTGACATCGCGCCGCATCCGCGACGTGCAGAATTCCGCGCACCGCAACATCCCGGGGATACGCAAGCGGATGCCATACAACTTCGCTTATCTGAACCCCGCCGATCTCGCCGCAATGGACCTCGTCAATGGCGACCGGATCGAAATCAGTTCGGACGCGGGCATGATCCCTGCCGCGGTCGAGGCGGACGCCGGGGTAAAGCCGGGCGTCATACAGATGACGCACGGTTGGGGCGGGCTTCCCGGCGACACCAGCTATGATCGCGACGGCGCCAACACCGGATTGTTGATCAGCACGGATCGCAATCTCGAACCGATCAATGCAATGCCGCGCATGTCCGCCGTTCCCGTCAACATCCGGCCGGTTCGGGCGCGGGTGGCGGAAGAGACCGATCATACAGGGGGAAGCTGAAGCGTCTCGCTCCTGTGGAATAGCGAATATTAGTATATTGCGAATCATTTGCATATTAAGGTAAGTGCCCGCCGATTGTCACATTGGAGACATTCGAAGGGGGTATCGTGGTTCGTTCTGTTATTCCGGCTTTTCGGTTCGCTTTGCTGACGGCAAGTTTTCTTTCAGCGCCGGCTTTCGCGCAGGAGAGCGCGGAGAATCGCAACGAAAGCGGGTCTGGAGACGGCACCATCATCGTTTATGGCAGCGGAACGGACAGGAATGCCGCTGCTACCGGGCTTGACCTGACCCCGCGTGAAACGCCGCAGTCGCTCACGATCATCACGCGTGAGCAGATTGACGACCAGGCGGCATCGACCGTTGCCGATGTGCTGGAATATACCACCGGCCTATCCGTCAAGCGCGTCGACCGGGGCCGCAACCTGCTGTCGGCCCGTGGCTTCGACATTACCAATTTTCAGCTCGATGGTTTGCCCTTCGCAACAGGGAATATCGGGCTGGAGGAAAGCAGCACGGTGATCTACGATCGCATCGAAGTCATTCGCGGGTCGGTCGGCCTGCTGCAGGGCGCGGGTGAGCCATCGGCCTCGATCAACATGGTGCGCCGACAGGCTGACGCACGCGAATTGACAGGTACCGTGACGCTTGAAGCGGCATCGTGGGACCATTTCTCGGCAACGGCGGATGTCAGCACACCGCTGACCGGCGATGGATCGGTGCGCGTCCGTTTCGCGGCTGAAGTGTACCAGCAGGATGCCTTCGTAGACCTGGAAAGCAGCAAGGGTTTCACTCTGTACGGCGTGATCGGCGCGGATCTGGGGCCGAACACGCGGCTGCGCGCGGGGGCGAGTTACCAGAAGGATGAGCGCAACGGCGTGATGTGGGCGCAACTGCCCTATTGGTATGCCGATGGCACGGTCGCAAAATGGTCCCGCTCGAAGACCACGGGCGCGGATTGGAACGCCTGGGACACGGCCGAAACCTCTGCCTTCCTGACGATCGAACAGGATCTGGCGACCGGCTGGTCGTTGAAGGGCGATGTCTCCTATTTCCAGCAGACCGAAGATTCCAAACTTATCTGGCTATGGGGCAGCCCGGATCAGGCCACAGGCATCGGCATGAATGTCTGGCCCTACTGGTATCTCACCAAGCCCAAGCAGTGGAACCTCAACCTCCAGCTGAAAGGCCATTACAGCCTGTTCGGTCGCCAGCATGAACTGGTTGTGGGCGCGATGTATAATCACCTGAAGACGGGCTGGACCAACCGTGATCCAGATCCCGCCACAGTCGCGCCGGTCGGCGATTTCAACGCATGGGACGGCAGCTATCCTGAGCCGACATGGGGACCGCGCTTCCGGATGAGTGGCATCGGCACGACAAAGCAGACTGCCCTCTACGGCGTGACGCGGTCCCAGCTGTTGGACCCGGTAAAGCTGATTATCGGCGGCCGACTCAGCACCTGGGTGCGAGACGAGGAAGAAGCGCTCTACACGGCCGAGCCATACCGCCTGAAGAAAAAGAATGTGTTCACGCCCTATGCCGGGGTGATTGTGGACCTGAACGATTTCCTGTCCGCTTATGCGAGCTACACCAGCATCTTCAATCCGCAGACCGCACGCGACCGCAACGGACGCTATCTCGATCCGCTGGAAGGCGCCAACTACGAGGCGGGACTGAAGGCGGACCTGATGAACGGTCGGCTGCGCCTGTCGGGAGCGGTGTTCCGCATCGAGCAGGATAATTTCGCCGTTCCCGACATCGGCTATTTCGTGCCGGGCACCACGGATGTGGCGTCCAAGCCCGCGATGGGCACGGTGTCGAAGGGCTATGAATTCGAAATGCAGGGTGAGGTGCTGCCGGGCTGGGACATCAGCGCGGGCTGGAGCCACTTCAAGGCAACGGACGCGGATGGCAATGACGTACAGGCACATCAGCCGCGCAAGGTGTTCCGCATGGCAACGAAATATGAGCTTGGCGGCGCGTTGCGCGGTTTCAGCCTCGGCGGCTCGGTTCGCTGGGAAAGCCGCCCGCCCCAGACGGCGGAAAATCCTGGCACTGGGGAGACGGAAAAGGTGGGGCAGAAGGCATATTGGCTTGTCAATCTGATGGGCGCCTACGACATCACCGAACAGCTATCGCTCCAGATCAATGTGAACAACGTCTTCGACAAGCGTTACTACAACACGAACAGCTGGTTCGGGGGCTATATTTATGGCGAGCCGCGCAATGTCCGCGCGACTTTGAAGTACGGCTTCTAACCTGCAAGACCGATCCGGGCGGGAGCCTAGCTGCCCGGATCGGCTGTTTGGCCATGCATGGTCTTAATGGACTCTGAAGTGGCTATTCCGGCCATCAGCGATGCCCCCGTTCAACGATGCGCCCGCCCTTTCGAGCGCGAGCAGACCTGAGACGCCGCTGCCGTGCGATCCGATGGCGATCGATCCTGATCCGGCTGGCGAATATTGCCGCCACCGATGCCGGTGATGCCTGTAAGAAGTATCCGCCCGTTCCCCACCTTATCCGGGCGCTGGACCGGACCGCGAAGATGGGCCTGCGCGCTTGACGTCGGAACGCGCCAACCATAGCGTCCGTCCCAAGTTTGTGTGGCAGCCGGAGACCTATCCTCATGGAAGAGATCGCCAATGAGCGTCCTCCCGGATATCGATATTCGCGGCGTGGCACGTTGGCGCTGATCCGGGAGCTTTCCGTGATCGACAACCGCCGTAACGCACTGCTGCTCGTCCTGCAGTGGGTGATAATGATCGCAGCCGGCGCGATCGCGATCCATGTCGATCGGATTCCGGTTTACCTGCTGGCCGGTTTCGTCATCGGATCGCGCATTCAATGCCTGGCGGTGATGATGCACGACGCATGTCACGGAATGCTGTTCAGCAATCGCCGCCTCAACGATCTGATTGGCGACATTTTCGTCGCTTATCCGCTCGGCTTCAGCATCGATCTGTACCGCGCCAACCACATGCACCACCATCGCTACACCAACACCCTGCGTGATCGCGACTATCGCGTCCAGCGGAGGGACCCCGACCAGCATTTTCCGAAAACTGGCGCCGCCATGACCTGGTTGCTGGTCCGCAGTGTGATCGGTCTCAATTTTTATCGCATGGCGCGCGACAGCCGGGTCTGGGCACCCTTCGCCAATTTTCACAATCCGAAACGCTTCGGTTTCGATTTTCGCCTGGCTCTGCGTATCCGCTATGTGGTCTGGGCCGTGCTGTTTTACGGGTTGATCCTGTGGTCGCCCTTTCGCTGGCAAATACTGGGCCTTTTGATGATCCCGCTTTTCATCTGGGCCAATGTCTTCAATCGGATTCGGGCAATGGCCGAACATAATGGCGTCGCCGACGAACGGGAACTCAACGGCACGCGCACCGTCATCCCCACATTCCTCGACCGGTTTCTGATCGCGCCCTTCAACGTGAGCTATCATCTGGAACATCATCTGTTCCCGTCAGTGCCCTGGACCAATCTGCGCCGACTGCACGCCCATTTGATGACCGACCCGGCCTATGCGGCGGACGCGCATGTTACGCGGGGCTATTGGGGCGTGATCAGGGAGTTGATGCCACCACCCGCATCGAACGGGTTGGTCACGCGCTCTGAGGTAAAGCCGTAACATCAGGCGTTCAATGCATGGCCCGGGCTGCCGAATGCGGCAGGATTGTCCGTGGTCGCGAATGGCGATGCGCGACCCTTGCGCGCGAACACCCAGATCGAGCGGCTGAAAACCCCTCAACACGATGCGCGCGCCAGATGAGATCGGCGCGCAGCGACCGGATCGCCGCGGCAGATCGGCCACGAAGCGCCGTTCCGGTCATTCAGGACCGGTCCGGGGTTCGCCGAAGCAGACCCGAAGATGCACCGGCGAATGTTTGGGACCGGGAAGCATAGTTTCCATTTTCCTTGTGCGCTGAGGCCGTTCGTGTGGCGCAATCTACATCAGTTCGCCGCAAGAGGTGCTCCAATTACCCCCGCGGCGCCCGGCGTTACTGGCGGCGTTCATGCGCTAGAAAGGTTGGTCCGAACACGCAGGAAATCCAGGTCGTTCAAGTGCGGCATCGATGCGGCGCATCGTACGCAGCAAGGGTCAAAGGGAGTCTGAGAGTTGGACACGCCATCGCGGGAACGACGTTCGGACGAGAACGGCGATCATGCAGGCACGGCCGGTCGAGTTTGAAGGAGTATCGCAATGATTGTCGTTTCCAAGACCCCAAGGGCTCTCTTGTCGCTGGCCATGCTTACCGCCACGGCGTCCGCCAGCCTGGCCGCGCAGGAATCGCAGGACCAGTCCCAGGCCGACCTTTCGGCGACGGTCCATATGCCGCCTTCGCCTGAAACGGCTGAGTTGGCCGAAGGGCCGGAGATCGAAGGCATTATCTCCGCGCGCAGCGGCGACAGCATACAAGTCACCGCCTCTGACGGCACCAACACGGCTATCGCCGTTAATGATGCCACCCGGATCAAGGCCAGCGGGGGATTCCTGGGCCTCCATCGCAGCAAGCTTGCCGCGGAATCGCTGCTCAATGGCCTGCCGGTCACCATCAAGACGGTGCAATCGGGCAGTGGCCTGCTGGCAAGCCAGCTCGATCTTAAGAACAAGGATCTCAAGACCGCATCCATGATCCATAACGGCACCGCACAGGGTTTTGCGGAACAGACCGCGGCGACAGAGGCGCTGCGCGGTCGCGTGGGCGACATCGATCAATATAATATCAAAAGCACGACCAATGTGAACTTCGATACTGGCAAGGCCGTGCTGTCTGCTCAGGCGAAAAATGATCTCTGCGCCACGGCAACCGCTGCTGAGGGGATGGACAACGCCCTGCTGCTTGTCGTGGGTTACACTGATTCTACCGGAAGCTCCGACTTCAACCAGGAACTGAGCGAAAAGCGAGCCGGTCGCGTCGTCAATTATCTTCAGCAGGTGTGCGGCTGGAAGCCCTATCGCATGCTTACCCCGTCCGGGATGTCCGAAGCGGACCCGTTGGCGAGCAATGATACCGTCGAAGGCAAGTCGCAAAACCGCCGTGTTGCGGTGAATGTCCTGGTCAGCAAGGGCCTTGACGGTCTGTAAAATCGCCAGACGGGTGGGTCAGGCTGGAAGCGGCCTGTTCCACCCGGGCCGATCCCGCGCCCTCGCCCCCCATGTAGATTCGTGCATGCCTCCTTTCGCGAAAAGGGGCATGCACGAGGCGAATAATCTCACGGCAGCTAATGCAAATGATCCGGGAAGGCTATCGCGCCTGCATGCTGCTTAACGCCTGCTGCCAGACGGGATCGGATTGAGCAGCCATCCATATTTTCGTCTTGGCCAGGAAAGCGGGCGTGGCCGTCTCCGACATTTTCGCAAGCCAGAGCCGCGCGCCCGCGATGTCGCCACCATCGATCAACATGCGGGCATGATTGAACTGGCCGCGAAAATCGCCGCCCTTGGCCGCCATTTCATAATAGCGGGCGGCCTGCCGGATATCGCGCTCGACGACCCAGCCATCCTCATGAAAGCTGCCGATCATGTTCATGGATTTGGCATGGCCGAGCGCGGCCGCCTGCTCGAAGAGACGCAGGGCTTCCGGCCTGTCTTCGCTGACGCCTTCGCCCAGCGAATACAGCGTCGCGAGATTGTACATGGCCCAGTCCAGACCGCGTTCCGCTGCGGACCCATACCATTGAGCGGCCAGGCTCTTGTCTATGGCGGCGCCCCAGCCATGCTCGCAACAGCGCCCCACCATGTTCATGGCCATGACGTTGCCGTCCTTGGCCGCGATGCCGAACCATCGAAGCGCCTCGACCGGATTGCGTTCCACGCCTTTGCCATCGAGATAAAGCTGCCCGATGAGCAACTGCGCCTCCGCATGGCCCGCCTCGGCCGCCTCCAGCAGCAGGGCGGCCACCTCTTCCGGCGGCCCGGCGAGCGCGGCGGCGCGATCCGCTTCGTTCATGGCGATCAGTTTCGGATGGGGCGACATGCATTGACTCCCGTGAATATGGCCCACCCCTTGCGGGGCGGGCCATCTTGCCTTCCGAGGAGAGCAGGCAAGCTCAATATTTGATGTTGAGCGTCGCGATGGCGGTCCGGCCCGCTGCCTGATTGGCATAGTGCGCCGCATAAGCCTTGTCATAATAACGCTTGTTGAAGACGTTGTTGACGTTGACCTGAAGGCTGACCGCATCATTGAAGCTGTAGGATGCGTTAGCGTCGAACCGCCAGTAGCTGGGCACCATGCGCGCCAGCGACTTGGTGATGACCACCGCGTTGTTCTGAATGGTGCGGGTGTCGGAATAGCCGCCATAGACCTTGCTCATATAGATCGCGCCGCCGCCGACAGTGAAGGCAGGCGTGATCTTGTAGTTGGTGAAGGCCGTCAGGCTGTGCTTGGGCGTGTTCGGGAACTGCCGGCCCGTGCTGGCGGCGGGCGCGTAGAGCGTGACGCCGCCGACCGTCGTGGCGGTATAGCCCGCGTCCACGATCCTGGAGTCCATATAGGTGTAGCCGCCGAACACGTTCCATTCCGGCGTGATGTTGCCGTTGAAGCCGAATTCGATGCCCTTGATCCGCCGTTCGCCGATGAACGTGACCAAGCCGTTTTCGGCGGTCGCGCGGGCATTTTTCGTCGTGGTGCGGAAGGCGGCGAGCGTCAGTGCCAGACTGTCGCCGAACAGATCCCACTTGGTGCCGATTTCATAGGAGCGGGTCTTTTCAACCTTCAGGTCGTCAAGGCTCGCCAGCACTTCCGAGCGACCCGCTGTCAGGCCGTTCGATTCGCTGCCCTGACCCAGAAAGGAGCCGGGCGGCGTGGCGGCAGTCGACGTCGAAACATAGATGCTGCCATTCGAAGCGGGCTTGAACACAAGGCCCGCCTGATAGGTCCACAGATCGTCCTTGCGCGAGATCCAACTACGGTTGTCGGTCGAATCCACGGCAAGGCCGGGGCTTAGCTTCGTTTCATAATGGTCATAGCGGCCGCCCAGATTGATGAGCAGCGCGTCGGTGATCGTGATCGTATCGAACAACGACACCGCCTTGGTGGTCGTTTCGCCGATGGTGCGCGTCTTGGGCAGGCTCTTCTCGATCGTGGCGAGCACGCCCGACGTGTCGCTGGCATAGCTGACCCACGGGTCCGACGCGTTCGGCGCGTCGACCGTCGTGCAATTATAGCGCGCGATCATCTCCACCGAGCAGCGCGGCGTCAGAGTGGAGCCGGTGGCGATCGGCGCGCCGGTGGCGGCGTTGGAGACATAGCTGCCATAGGCGGTCTTTTCGGTGCTGAATTCGACACTCGCCGCGAAGCTGTGCTTGATACCGCCGGTGTTGAAGGTGCCGAACAGGTCTGTCTGGTTGATCAGACCTTCCGCATAACCATTGCGCGTGTTCGTGCGCCGCCACACATAGCCGCCCGCCGTCGCCGGATTGGCGGCGTCAGTGCCGTAGACATTGCCCTGCTGATCGTCAGGCTGGGTCCAGACATAGCCCTGCGTGCTGCGACCATAGCGCGACGTGTTGCGAAGCGTCACGCCGCCGAAGTCATGTTCCGCGCGGATGGTGAAATTGTCGACATCCGTCTTGCGGAAATCGCGGGACTTGAGGCCGTAATAAGCGCCGCGCGGCACGCTGATCTCCCGGCCGCCGATCGTCGTGAAATCGCGCGCCGGTCCGGTTTCGGTGACGCCAGCGGGCGCGTTTCCGTTGGTATAGAGATAGGGGATGCCCGAATCCGGCAATTCGCTGGTGTGCAGATGATAATAGCTGAAGGTCAGGCGGGTCGGACCGTTCAGGCCAAGGGTTAGCGAGGGCGCGACGCCCCAGCGCTTCGACCAGATGTCGTCGCGGCCCGCAACATCCTGATCGTGCCACATGGCGTTCAGCCGGACGCCCACGAAATCGCTGAGCGGCTGGTTGATGTCGATGGTGGCGCGCTTGTAATCGGCATTGCCGACGCTGCCACTCGCCGCGATAAAGCGGTCGGCCCTGGGCGTCTTCGATACCAGGTTCAGCGAACCGCCCGCGCCGCCACGACCGCCGGTCGTGCTGTCGGAACCCTTCACCACCTCGATCTGCTCGATCGCGAATATTTCGCGGCTCTGCGCGCCAAGGTCGCGTACGCCGTCAAGATAGGTGCTCGCCTGACTATCGAAGCCGCGGATGAAGGGGCGGTCGCCCAGCGGGTTGCCGCCCTCGCCCGCGCCCAGCGTGATGCCCGGCACCGTCCGCAGCGCTTCGGTCAGCGACGCCGAGGCCGTGTCCTTGATGACGGAAGCCGGGATGACGGTGATGGACCGGGGCGTGTCGACCAGCGGCGCGGTGTATTTGGGCGAGTCCGGCTTGTCGACTTTATAGCCTTGCTCATCGATCGCCGTGTCGGTGACGACCATCCCGCCCAGCTTGCGGCTCTGGCCGTCATCGGACGAAGCCTGATCGGCGGACTGAGCAATAGCCGGCGCAGCGGAAACGAATAGTCCTACGCAGCTCAAGGCCAGAAAGCTGCTGGCAGTAGACGCGCGATGGCGCGGTTCATTCAGATTCACGATGTTTGCCCCTTTTCGGCATGATGAGGGGGCCGGTTGCTTCCGGCCCCGTTGAATATTTATGCGCGTGCGTAGCGATCGGCCGCGAAGCCGCGATCCGAAACGGGCGCCGCGCGATACCAGCCATATCGAACACGCTCGAGATAGCCGTTCTTGCACAACTGACTGACATATTGACGGGACACGCCAACGGCCGCGAATTCTTCCGTGCTGGCGACCTGACGCGATCGGGCAAGCGACAAGGCCCGCGCCCGCACCGCCTCACCCTTTGCGAACCGATGGCGCGCCAACGCCCCACGCTCGGGCTGCCGACGCGAACCGCCCGCCGATGCCGCCAACGGCAGCCAGATGCCGGCCTCGCGCAGCACCGTCGCGCAGCGCAGCAGCGCATCGCATTCCATGCCACCCCCATGTGAGGGAGCCCGCCTTCCCAAGCGCTGGGCAGCGGCGATCCGTGTCAGAATTTCGATCTCCGCATCGCCGACAAAGGGCGATTCACGGGCAAAGATGACCGCGCCGCGGCGCTGCGCCATGTCGGCCAGATTGGAAAAGGCGTCCTTCGCATCGGGAATGTCGCGCAATTCGAAGGTGAGGCCACCGCGCAGGCACGCAATCACCTGCCGCTCATGCACATTGCGCCGCGCGAGGATATGTCCGGACTTCATGACAGGCCAGCCTCCATGAACGCAGCCGGACCAGCCGCATGGCGCATATAGCGATCAGGCCCATCCATGATTTCCGCCATTTTTGCCCCTTAATGAGAAAGCTAATAATAATGACTCGCAGCTTCGGCGTGTTTACTGATACGCGGCACAAGGTCCATCAAATCGAACAACATTGGGAAATGGTATAGAAATGCCAATGTTACACGGGGGTCGTTGCAGCATGGAGGACGGAAATGTACGGTCGGATGCGATGCGGATATTGCTGCTGGAAGATGACAGGGAGACGCGCGACTATCTGGTGCGCGGGCTGACGGAATTGGGGCATCAGGTGGTGGCCGAGAGCGAGGGGAAAGCCGCGCTCGCGCGGACCTTGGCCGAAGCCTTCGATATTCTCGTCCTCGACAGAATGGTGCCGGGCCTTGATGGCCTCACCATGCTCAGGCTGGCGCGCGAAGCGGGATGCCAGTCCCCCGCCATCATCCTGTCCGCCATGGCGGGAATCGAGGATCGTGTCGCCGGGCTGGAAGAAGGCGCGGATGACTATCTGATCAAACCCTTCGCCTTTGCGGAGCTGGCGGCGCGCCTTGGCGCATTGGCGCGGCGGCCGCCGCCCGGCGAACGAGGCGATGCACAGACCCTGCTGCGCGTCGGGGGTATCGAAATGGATCTCGTGCGGCGCACCGTGAAGCGCGATGGTCGCACGGTCGACCTGCAACCGCGCGAATTCAGCCTGCTGGAATATCTGCTTCGCAATGCCGATCGGCTCGTCACGCGGACCATGTTGCTCGACCGGGTCTGGAATTTCGGCTTCGATCCCAAGACCAACATCGTCGAAACGCATATGAGCCGGCTACGCACCAAGCTGAACGAGGGCGGGGCCGACAATATCATCCGGACCATTCGCGGATCGGGCTACATGATCGTCAGCGGCGGACAATGACTGCATGATCGTCCCCCGCACCATAAAGGGCCTGTCCATCCTGACCGCCAGCATATCAGGATTGGTCATATTGGCGCTGGGCGCTGCCGCGATCTTCATTTCCCACCGCGAAATCGAGGCGCAGATCGATCATCGGATCGAACTGGAGATGGATGCGCTGCTTGAATATCATGCATCGCACGGCACGGCGGCGCTGGCGCAATTCGTGGACATGCGCGATGGCGGGACAACCGGCGGAACGGGCTATCTCGCCGGGGCGGGCGGCGAAGGGCGCATGATGCTCTATGCCTTGTCCGATGCGAAGGGGAACAGGATCGCCGGATCGCTGATCCCCAGGCTTCCGCCGGACGGATGGACCGAGTTTCTTCCCATCCGCCGTCCCGATGGCTCGACCGGAAAAGCGCAGGCGCTGGGCCGGAGCCTGCCGGATGGCGGACAGATCGTCGTTGCCGGCGATCGCGATGCGCTGAGCCGCGCCGACGACCGCATCCTGCTGGTGGCGCTGGCAGGGCTGGGCGTGATCCTGCTCACCGGGACCGTCAGCACCATCGCCTTGGGACGGCTGATCCGCCGGCGGCTTGTGCTGATCAGCGGAGCCGCGCAGGGCATCATCGAAGGCGACTATACGCGCCGTGTTCCCATCGACGGTTCGGGCAGCGAGTTCGATCGCATCTCCATGATCCTCAACGCCATGCTGGGCCGCATCGAAACATTGATGCTGTCGCTGCGTCAGGTTTCCAGCGACATCGCGCATGACATGCGTACGCCTCTGGGCCGTATCCGGCAGGACATGGAAGCCCTGATGCGGGCAGCGCCCGATGAGGCGACGGCCGACAGGATTGAACGAACGATCGCCGACATGGACGCGCTGCTGGACCTTTTCGCAGGCTTGCTCGGCATTTCGGAAGTGCAGGGCCTGGCCGTCCGCAAGCGCTTCATCCTCCTGCCGTTCGCGGAGATCGTCGCGGACATCGTCGAAGCCTATCGCCCGGCGTTCGACGACGAAGGCCGCACCATCACCGCTATGCTGGACGACGTCACCATCTGCGGCGATGCACAATTGCTCAAGCGCGCCATCGCCAATATGCTGGAAAATATTCTCGTCCATGCAGGCGATGGAGCTAACGCCATCATCACGCTCGCCGTTGAACAGGGCGCGGCGGTTCTGACGGTAGCGGACGACGGCCCCGGTATTCCCGCAAATGGCAGGGAAAAGATTTTCGAGCGCCTTGTCCGGCTGGACCCGACCCGCTCGAAACCGGGTCACGGACTGGGCCTCAGCATGGTGCGGGCGATTGTCCATGCTCATCAGGGCATGATCAAAATTGTCCCGTCAAGCTCGGGACTGCATCTGGCGATCCGATTGCCTGGCGTGAGAGCGGGATAGGGAAGTCCGCGCCTCAAGGGCGTTCAGAATTTCACCGTGTCCGCGAGTTTGTGGAAATCTTCCACATTCCGGTCGTAGAAATGGAGCGCAGGCGCTTCATAGAGCATCATGTACAGCTTGCCCCCGACCAGTGCCGCCCTGCCCTCGCCCTTCCGCCGAAGCTCGTCATTCTGGCGGGTGCAGCTATAGGAGAAACGCAGCCCGTCATGGCCGCCGACGGACGCGGGCGCCATGGCGTCGACCTGGAACAGGGCGGTGTCCATGACGATGCGATAGCTGCTTTCCAGCAGCACCGGGATGTCCGTGGCCAGCATGGCGGCGGAAACGGTGGGCAGCGGCCGGTTCTTCCGGTCAATCTCGCGGAACAGGGGCGATCCGGCGGGCACGCCCGAGAAGAAAACGACCTTGTTGAGCCTGTCGCCGTCCAGCGTCCATGTCTCCGCGAACTTGCCGGGCCGCAGGCCGAGCCGGTTCCAGTCGATCGGCGGGGTGACGGACAGCGGCGTGCCCGCGATCTGTGCGGGCGTGCCCGCAGGCATGAGGCGATTGCCGGCATGAGCGGGCGCGCTCGTCACGACAAGGACAGCGGCGGCGAAGCGATATGGGATTTTCATGATTTTACCCTAATTCCCGATCAGCGAGGAGATGAGACTGGCATCGCTGGCGTCGGGCGATTGCTGAAGATATTGGCGCAAGGACGCCTTGCCCTGTTCGGTCTGCTGGGTCCGCAATTGCGCCAGACCCAGCCCGCGCAGAGCCTTTGGCGCGGCATAGCCCTTTTCAATAGCCTGCTCGTAAAATTGCGCGGCGGTTACATAGTCGCGGGGATTGCCGCGCTGGCTGTAAAGTTCCGCCCGCGCGAACAGCAGCAAGCCGGTCCAGCCGTCCGAAGCGAGTTGATCGAGGATGAAATCGGACCCGCCGAAATCATTCCGCTTGATCTGGTCGCCCAGAAATTCGGGCAGCCAGTCCCTGAGCGCCTGAGCATAGGCAGCGCGGCCTTCGTCGCCCTCATCCCCATAGCGGACGGCGGCAGCCTCCAAAGTAGTGGCGCGGGAGAGTTCGCTGGGGTGGCTGGCGAAATAGCCCGCCGCATAACCATGCTTCGCCTTGCGGCCCCGCGCGGAGGCCGAGGCGTCCTGTTCGGCCATCAGCCGCCGCCAGACCCGCGCCGCCGCCGAGGAAGGATAATCGGAGGCGGCGAGATATTGCACGCCGACCATGTCCGCTTCCCTCTCCTGCTCCCGGTTGAAGGCATAGACCTGCCCCAGAAGCGAATATTGAAAGCCCGCCGATTGCGGCGCGGCCACCCCGATCCACGCCATAACGTCGGACATGGTGCGCTTGTTTTTGAAGCCGAAAACGCCATGGCGCTTTTCGAAATGGCCGAATTCATGGCCCAGCACCGCGCCAAGCTCCGCTTCGCTCTGGACGCGCAACAGCAGGCCGGACCAGACGGTCATCATGCCGTTGGGATACATGGTCGCGTTGAATTCCGGCATCCGCATCACATAGATGCGGACATTGGCGCACCGGTCCTGCCCGACAGTCCGGCAGAACACGCCCCGGACATAATGGTTCAGCCCATCGTCCCTGATGACGAATTTCGAGGATCGCAGCAGCCTTTCCTGCTCATCCGCCATCATCCACGCGCCGCGCTCATCCACACCTTGCGGTTCATAGGCCTGCGTGAAAGGCGGAAGCGTGAAGGTTTCGGCGTGGCCCGTGCCCGGCAGGCCTAGCGCCATGGCCAGCGCCAGCAGCGCCCTTTTCACGGTTGCGCGGGTCCGGGCAGGGCGTTTTGGGCCAGAGGCATGGTTCGGCCGGGAAAGCCCTCGAACAACTGGCCTACCCGTTTCTGCGCGCCGTCGGCAGTGCGAACATCCCCGCCCATCTGAAGATCGGCATTAAGCCAAACCAGTTCGCCCGTCTTGACGTCGACAAGGCCCGCATAGCCCTTGTGCAGGCCGGTGGGGACGGACACGCCGCCCATGGCCGCGAAGATCTGAAGCATCTTGCGGCCGGTGGAGCCATAATGATCCTCGGTGGAAATGAAGAGGACATAGTCGGCGTTGCTGAGGCCCGGCAGGTCGGCCACATCGGTGCCAATGCTCCAGTCGAAGCCCTTGTCCCGCTTTTTCGTGGGCAGGCGGTTGCCGGGAAAGAACTGATATTCGCGCACGGAATCCGCGACGGAGGTGAACAGCGAGCGATATTCGCCGCTGAGCGCGCCTGCTTCCTCCGCTTCGCTGTCATAGGCGGCCACGCTGTTGCCAAGCTGGCCCTGAATATCCTGAATGGCGCGGTCGATATTGCGGCGCGCCTCATCCGTCCAATCGGCATTGGGTTCGAACATGCCGCCGGTCGATTGCGCGCCGACGATGACGGAAGGCCGCATCAGCACGATCCGGGCGCTGCCCGGCGGGAGGATGAAGCCTGATTTCACCCCGGTCTTTTCCTGCGCGAGGCCCGGTGACGCCATCATCAGCGCGCAGGCAGCCCATGCCGAAAGTCTTTTCCAGCCCCCCATCATTCCCCCCATTGCAGGACGCCGTCCCCCGACGGCCTCCGGTCAGACCTTCAAGGTCATGCCGATGGATCATCCTGTTTAGGGGAGCTTGTCAATATGTTCAGTTGGACCATGGAAAATCCGATCCTGTCGGACCGGCCGCCCCCCGTTTCGGGTGCACGCGGCCTTTTTCTGTTTTCGGGGCCGTTCAGAAGGCGCACTACATGCAGGAGGAAGGGCGGGCGACCACACCGCCACGATCGATATGGACGATCCAAGGAGCAGATGAGTGAGCGCATTCGATTCCATTCCGCAACTGGGCCGGGGCGCCTATTGGCAGGAACTGGCGGTGGGGCAAAAGGGCAAGACATGGCGCCGCACCGTCACCGAAGCCGATCTGGTGAACTTCATTTCGGCCACCGGCATGGTGGAAGTGCTGTTCACTGATGCGACCTATCAGGGGGCGGTGAAAGGGCGGCTGGTGCCCGGGGCGCTCACCTACAGCTTCATCGAAGGGCTGATCTTCCAGTCGGCGATCCAGGGCGTCGGCCTCGCGCTGCTGGATGTCCATATGAAGGTGGTGGCGCCCGTGCTGGTCAACGACACCATCTGGGCCGTGCTGGAGACCACCGACATCCGCCCCACGAGCAAGGGTAACCGCGCCATCGTGAAATGGGACGTCACCATTTATAATCAGGATGAAAAAGTCGTGATGACCTATGAGGTTACGCGCATGGTCGCGGGCGATCCGGCGCGGGCGTGACGTGCAGGCACTGGCGGTAAGCACGCCTGCATAGCGCGCAAAAATAGTGAGGCCCGGTCCTGCCAGTGCAGTCCGGGCCTCATTCCCTCTCCGAACCGTTGAGGATCAGCCGTCGTAATCGCCGCCGATATTCTGGTTGCGCGGCGGCGCGGCGGCGGTCAGGCGCAGCGCCTCCGCCGACTGGGCGATCGAACCGATTTCATCGGGCGTGTCGTCGTCATCGATCTGCACCTTTTGCAGCGAGCCGACGAGCGAATCCTGAAGATCCACGGGCAGGACGGTTTCTTCCGCGATCTCGCGCAGGGCGACGACCGGATTCTTGTCGCGGTCGCGATCAAGGGTCAGTTCCGCACCGCCGGAAATCTCGCGCGCGCGCTGCGCCGCAAGAAGGACGAGATCAAAACGGTTGGTAACCTTGTCGACGCAATCTTCGACGGTAACTCGGGCCAACAGGGCCTCCTGAACAAGGAATGAGAGTCGTGAGACGCGCGCCTAACAGGCCGTGGCGGCAGAGTCAATGAAAGGGAATCGCCGTGTTGACGCGGCAACGTCCATGCGATGGCCGTTTGCGGACGCTTGCCGAAACATAAACGTCCGTTCGCCCTGAGTCGGGGCTGAGCTTATCGAAGTGGCTACTCAGGACGAACGGGGAGGGAGGCGCGCAGTCGCTCTTCACCCATGATCGTCACTCAGCACCGGACTTCCCGCCCCTATGGCCAAGCGCGGCGAATGAGCGCATGAACGGGGCATGGCGACCAACCAGCCCGCCCCATCGCCCGAGGAGACGGACGGCATCCGCTTCACGCTGGACGGCAATGATCTGCGCGTGATCGATCATGGCCCGGCGTTGCGCGGCGCTCTCATCCAATTGATCGACGGCGCACGCGAGAGCCTGAAGCTTTATTATTATATCTTTGCCGATGACCATAGCGGGCGGCTGGTGCTGGACCGGCTGGTCGCCGCGCGGGCGCGGGGCGTGACCGTGACGCTGATGATCGACGCCTTCGGATCGGGCAAGACGCCGGCCGGCTTCTTCGACCCGCTGATCGAGGCAGGCGGGCATTTCGGTTGGTTCGGGGCGCGGCGCTCCACCCGCTATCTGATCCGCAATCATCAGAAGATGGCGATCGCCGACGATCGGCGGCTGCTGATCGGCGGCTTCAATGTGGAGGACAGCTATTTCGGCCTGCCGGAAGATGACTGCTGGCACGATCTGGGCCTGATGATCGACGGCCCGCAGGCCGAGGCGATGACGCTGTGGTATGGTCAGCTCTGGCGATGGGTGTCGACGCGCAAGCAGAGCTTCCGCCTGCTGCGCGGGCTGGTGCGGCATTGGGGCAAACGGTCGCGGCGCCAGGAAGGATCGCCGTTCCGCTGGCTGATCGGCGGGCCGACGCGCCGGCTCAGCCCCTGGGCGACGGTGGTGAAACGCGATCTGGAGACGGCGCGGCGGGTGGACATGGTGGAAGCCTATTTCTCGCCGGGCCGGGGGATGCTGAAACGGATCGCCCGCGCGGCGCGGCGCAAGGGCGCGCGCATCATCCTGCCCGCCCGGTCAGACAATGGCGCGACCGTCGCGGCGGCGCGGCTGCTCTATGGCCCCTTGCTGAAGCGGGGCGTGGAGATTTTCGAATATCAGCCGTGCAAGCTGCACATGAAGCTGATCGTGATCGACGATGCGGTCTATATCGGATCGGCCAATTTCGACATGCGTAGCCTGTTCCTCAATCTGGAAGTCATGCTGAAAGTGGAGGATGCGCCCTTTGCCGAAGCGATGCGCGCTTTCATCACGCGGCAGGCGCAGGAAAGCCGCCGGATCACGCTGGAGACTTACAAGGCGCAGCGCGGCCCGCTGACGCTGGCGAAACAGTGGATCAGCTATCTGCTGGTGGGCGTGCTCGACTATACCGTGACGCGGCGGCTCAATTTCCGTAACCCGGACGCGGATTGAGGAACGTCAGGCGATGGCCTGTTCCGCCGGAGTATAGGGAAGGTCCAGATCTTCGGCCACCGCCTGATAGGTAATCCTGCCATCCCAGACATTGAGACCCGCGAGCAGGTGCGGGTCGCGGCGCATCGCTTCCTTCCAGCCCAGATCCGCGATCCGCAGCGCATGGGGCAACGTCACATTGTTGAGCGCATAGGTGCTGGTGCGGGCCACCGCGCCGGGCATGTTGGCGACGCAATAATGGACGATGCCGTCCACGATATAGGTCGGTTCGGCATGGGTGGTCGCATGGCTGGTTTCAAAGCAGCCACCCTGATCGATCGCGACGTCGACCAAAACCGCCCCCTTCTTCATGGTCCTCAGCATTTCGGCCGTCACCAGCTTGGGCGCGGCGGCACCGGGGATCAGCACCGCGCCGATCACAAGGTCCGCCTCCGCCACGCATTCGGCGAGGTTCGCGCGATTGGAAAAGCGCGTCTTGGCCCGCGCCTCGAAATACATGCCGAGCCGTTCGAGCGCCTGCGGATCACGGTCGAGGATGGTGACGTCCGCGCCCAGGCCCGCCGCCATCTGCGCGGCATTGAAGCCGACCACGCCGCCGCCGATCACAGCGACCTTGGCAGGCAGCACGCCCGGCACGCCGCCCAGCAGCACGCCGCGCCCGCCATTCGCCTTTTCGAGCGCGGTCGCGCCCGCCTGGATCGACATGCGGCCCGCGACCTGGCTCATCGGCTTGAGCAACGGAAGGCCGCCGCTGTTGTCGGTCACCGTTTCATAGGCGATGCAGGTCGCGCCCGACGCGATGAGGTCGCGAGTCTGTTCGGGGTCGGGCGCGAGGTGGAGATAGGTGTAGAGGATCTGGCCGGGCCGCAGCATGGCGCGCTCCCCGGCTTGCGGCTCCTTCACCTTCACGATCATCTCCGCCGTGGCGAAGATTTCGGCGGCGGCCGGGACGATGCGCGCGCCGGCCCGCTCATAAAGTGCGTCATGCGCGCCGATCCCTTCGCCCGCGCCGCTTTCCACCAGCACGTCATGGCCATGCGCCGCCAGTTCATGCGCGCTTTCCGGCGTAAGGCCGACGCGATATTCGTGATTCTTGATTTCCCTGACGGTACCGACAATCATGACCTTGCTCTCCCGGTTTCCCCGGCGCGCCATGGGCACGCCCGGCCTGCCATGGTGATATTGCGGAAATCATGACGCTTGTTCCCGCAATTGGCCAGCGGGCAATATTCTTCCAATGCCGATGAAGCTGGAATGACCGATCCGCGGGCGGCGCGTTCCTTGCCGGATGCCTGTCCTGCACGTTGATCCAGATCAGCACGATTTATGGGAACGTCTCGTCCCCCCTATCGTTATAAGAGCGTATATTTCAGCATCGTGGCGAAGACGGGTGAGGGGACAATCTCCGAGCCGTGCTTTTCCCGTGCGCGAAATGGCCAGAATGAACGTTTTTCCCAGGAAACTGGTCGGAGTTGGATATCGGAAACACAATCAGCCTGTAGACATCCATCCCCTTTCCTCCCCAGAATCGGAAACTGCTCCGATAGGGAGGGTCGTTCCGGATGATGTCGGGCCAATGACCGCTATCGACGATGGGCCAGCCATGTGAGGATTCATGGATGAAGATTGCCCAGATTGCGCCCTTGGCGGAAAGTGTTCCTCCTAAACTTTACGGCGGCACGGAACGGATCGTATCCTATCTTACCGAGGAACTGGTCCGCCAGGGCCATGACGTCACCCTGTTCGCCAGTGGGGATTCCCGAACGAGCGCGGAACTCGTCCCCGTCACGGACATGGCGTTGCGGCTGAATGGAAAGGTCATCGACCCGATCCCCTATCATATGATGCTGCTGGAAGCGGTCATGCGCCGCGCCGACGCATTCGATGCGCTTCATTTCCATATCGACATATTGCACATGCCCATGGTGCGGGACTGCCTGGACAGGACCGTGACGACGCTGCACGGGCGGCTCGATCTGCCCGATCTCCCCGCTTTCTATCGCGTGTTTCCGCATCATCCGCTGGTGTCTATCTCCGACCATCAAAGATTGCCGATGCCGCCCGTCACCTGGGCGGGGACCATCCATCATGGCCTGCCTGCGGACCTGCTGCCGCCGCAATTGGGGCCAGGTCATGGCTATCTGGCGTTTCTGGGGCGCATTTCCCCCGAAAAGCGGCCGGACCGGGCCATCCGCATCGCCGCCCGGTCGGGTATGCCGCTGCGTATCGCGGCAAAGATCGATGCGGTCGACCGGCACTATTGGGAAACGGAAATCGCGCCGCTGATCGAACGCCATCCCAATGTCAGCTTCATCGGCGAGATCGACGAACGGCAGAAGGCGGAATTTCTGGGGCAGGCAAGCGCCCTGATCTTCCCGATAGACTGGCCCGAGCCGTTCGGGCTGGTGATGATCGAGGCCATGGCCTGCGCCACGCCGGTCATCGCCTTTCGCTGCGGATCGGTCCCGGAGATCATCGACGAGGGCGTGTCCGGCTTCATCGTCGAGAGCGAGGATGAAGCGGTGGCGGCCGTGGCAAGATTGAAGGATCTCGACCGCAGGCGGGTCCGTGCCGCATTTGATGCACGTTTCACTGCGGAACGCATGGCGCGCGACTATATCTCGCTCTATCGTGGCCTGCCCGGCGCGCGCATGGAAGCAGCGCGCCTGCGTCGTCAGCTGGGGGAAGAAGCCGACCTGCAAATCGTTGCGTAAAGGACAGCCCATGGCATCATCCATCCAGTCGCAAACCGACCTGGCGAATGCGGACCTGGAACAGAGGCTGTCGCAGATGAACACGCAGTTCTTCATCCCGGCAACCGCTTCGCTGCACGAACGCCGCCCGCGCACATTGAAACATGGCGACAGCTTCGCCGTGTTCGACCACAGCGGAGACGCCATTTCCGGGCCAGGCAGTCCGGAGGGGCTTTATTATCGCGACACGCGGCACCTCTCCCACCTGTTCCTGACGGTGAACGGGCAGCGCCCCATCCTGCTGAGTTCGGGCCTGCGGGACGACAACACGATGCTGACCTGCGATCTGGCCAATCCCGATTTCATAGGGGCGGACGGCCGGGTGGAGGTCGAACATGACCTCATCCACCTTCGCCGGACCCGGTTCCTGTGGAAAAGCGCCGTTTACGAACGCATCACCATCCGCAATTTCGACAAGCAGACACGGCAGATGACGGTCGGCATCAGCTTCGATGCCGATTTCCGGGATCTGTTCGAGATCCGGGGCACCGTTCGCCTGCGGCGCGGCGCGATGATGGAACCGGAAATACAGTCCGATACAGTATGCCTTCGCTACAAAGGCCGGGACGATCAGGATCGCGTTACCCAGATCGAATTCGATCCGGTCCCCCGGCAACTGACGGCCACGGATGCCCTTTTCGACATCACTTTGTCCCCGGCGGAGCGGTGCACGATCTTCATGCGGATCGGCTGCGTGGCCGAACAGTCCGACGATGACCTGCCCAAGCGTTTCCTGAAATCCCTTCGCGAAGCCATGCAGGGATCACGGCAGGCATTGGCGCGCGGCGCCACCATCCATTCTTCCAATCAGCTTTTCAACGAAGTGACCCGCCGCGCGGTCGCGGACATCGCCATGCTTTCGACCGAGACCGAATATGGTCCCTATCCCTATGCCGGCATTCCATGGTTCAGCACGATTTTCGGGCGGGACGCGCTCATCACCGCGATGCAGACGCTCTGGCTGGACCCGGCGATCAGCCGCGGGGTGCTGGGCTATCTGGCCGCGCATCAGGCGACGGATTTCGATCCGGCGGCCGATGCCGAGCCGGGCAAGATCCTGCACGAAGTGCGCCATGGCGAAATGGCCGAACTGGGCGAGGTTCCTTTCCGCCATTATTATGGAAGCATCGATTCAACGCCGCTTTTCGTGATGCTGGCGGGCGTCTATCTGGAACGGACGGACGACATCTCCTTTATCGCGGGGATAAGGGATAACCTCGACGCGGCCCTGAACTGGATCGACGTCTATGGCGACAGGGACGGCGACGGGTTCGTCGAATATGGCCGTTTGACGGACGCGGGTCTGGTCAATCAGGGCTGGAAGGACAGCCACGATTCCATCTTCCATGCCGACGGGACGATTGCACAGGGGCCGATCGCGCTCGCCGAGGTGCAGGCCTATGTGTTCGGCGCATGGAACGCCGCCGCCGCGATCTTCGCCAGGCTGGGGGAAGTCGACCGGGCCAGCCATTATGTGGAGCGGGCGAACCATTTGCGCGATACATTCGACGCGGCCTTCTTCGATGAGGAGCTTGGCACCTATGTGCTGGCTCTGGACGGACGGAAACGCCCCTGCCGCGTTCGGTCGTCCAATGCCGGCCATGTCCTCTTTGCCGGGCTGGCGCGGAAGGATCGCGCTCACGCGGTCGTGCGATCGCTCATGGCCCCGGCGTCCTTTTCCGGATGGGGCATCCGCACGGTCGCATCGACGGAAGCCCGTTATAATCCCATGAGCTATCATAACGGGTCGATCTGGCCGCACGACAATGCGCTGATCGCGGCGGGTTTCTCCCGCTATGGCTACAGGAAGGAAGCGGCGACGGTTTTCGAGGGTCTCTTTGCCGCAGCCACCTATGTCGACCAGATGCGGTTGCCCGAACTCTTCTGCGGCTTTCCCCGCAGACGGGCGCAGGGTCCGACCTTCTATCCCGTCGCATGCAGCCCGCAGGCATGGTCGGCCGCCGCTCCGCTGTTGCTCATCCAGGCAAGCCTGGGTCTGAATTTCGACACGGACGCGCAGCGGGTCCGGCTGATCGAACCGACCCTGCCCGACTTTCTGGACATGCTGACGCTCAGCAACCTTTCCATCGGCGAAGCCAAAATCGATATCGAGTTCGTGAACCTGGCGGGCAATGTCGTCGTCAAATCATCCCATGGCCAGGATGCGCGCGTGCTCATCCTGACCTGATCGACGTCCAACCGCTCCGCGTGCGCGACCAACTGGCGGGTTCATGGCAGGAAATGGCGATATGGTCGCCGTCCATCGACCAAAGGTCGCGCCTCTCCTCCGCCAAAAACGCCCGTCAGCCTTGCCGTGCAGCCTCCCCTCGCACCAGCGGTTCCATCCGTGCCAGAAGGACATGGTCGGCGGATGCATCGGCGCCGGCGATCACCAGACATTGCCGCAACATCCGCCGGTGGAAAAAGCGCGTCAGGGCGATGTCATGCTCCGGCGTGCTGGCCGCGATGAAATGCATCAGAGCATCATCGCCGCTGGAAACGTCGTCGAAACGCTTGCCGAGCAGGTTTTCCAGATCGCGCAGATCCTCCTCCCGCAGCCAGTCGCGATAGCGGGCCTTCTGCTCAAGATAGTGCGGGATGGACGCAAGGATATTGCGCTGCCACCCTTGCAGCGCCTCACTTTCAGGGAGACGGTCGATCTCTGCCGCCAGCTTGCGGAGCGCCAGTTCGTCCCGATCCGCAGGCGCTGGAGGCGGAAGCTGGATTTCATCCAGTTCAATCTCCAATATCTCGGCCAGCGCCTCCATGCAGCGCCGTCCGATCATGGGCACCTGCACCGCCGCCTCGACCCAGTCGCCGCCGCGTCCGGTTTCATACAGGCCGAACAGCGGGCCATAAATGGCCTCGGCCAGAAATGCGACTGTGTGGAACGCGATCGCATCATGATCGAGCGGTACGCCCATCGCCTTTTCATAATGACGGAACAGCGCGGGGACATCGCCCATATTCTCGATGGGATGGCGGCCCCGGAAACAGGCAAGGTCGCGCATCGGATCGCCCAGATGGCCGATCTCCACATCCAATATGCCGGTCACGCGCGGGCCGTCGGACAGGAACTGCCCACAATCGCCGGTGACGAAGGAAATGGATTGCCGGTTGCGCGGATAGTTGCGCCGCAACCAGCGGACACAAAACTCCAGAATGGGATCGGTCACACCCTGCGCCTGCGTCATGGCATGGAACCGCTCATAATTATGCATGGCGATGTTCTGCGCGCCCTGCGGCACGTCGGCGCCCGCTTCGGCAAATTTCTGGTAGGGGATGCGGTGGACGTCAGCCAGGATTTCCATGTAGCGCAAGGACGCCGCCCAGCGGTCGTCGGTCATCACCGACGCGCTTTCGATCGCCTGCTGCACAAGGCCCGGATCGCGTCCGCCGTCGATCCATTCCATGACGATGGTGTTCGGGCGGTCGCACATGCCCAGAATGGCCGGGATGGGAATGCCATTTTCATGCAGCGTGCGCTGCATCCGCATTTCATAGTCCAACGGATAGGGATGGGTGGGCCAGGTCCGGTCGCCTTTCAACAGGAACTCGCGCGTCACGCCATTTTGCCGGGCGCGAGCGTGCCAGACCGGACGCCAGCGGCGTTGCTTGTCGAGAGCGATGTCGGAACATCCCAGTTCGTCCCGGAGCCAAACACTCAGCAATTCGACATTATCGGCATAGCTGTTCGCCGCTTCGGTCAGTGCCATGTCCCATTATCCTTTATCGAGGGGTTCTTCATCCGTTGCCCAGCGTGTTGGCTGCGTGACGGTCGAGGTGGAAAAATGAAGGTGCTCCATCGCAAAATCCGGCGGCACCTCCAGCGTTTCGATGACCCTGCCATCGCCATAGTCCCTTATTGCGAGCATCGCATGTTTCAGCGCGGCGATGACGAGATACCAACCGAAATCGCGGACCGGGTCAGGGTGGTGATCGTGCCGATGCCTTCGGGGAGCGAATTCTTCGCGAACAGGCCGGCATCAGGCCCCGAAGCGGCGACACCCTCCCAATCGGACCTTGCGTTCTTCATCATCGCTCTCCCTTCACGGATCGCCTGCCGCTCCCCCCGCGAGGTGCGGCGTGACGGCCCGGCTATGTCCGGGTCTCATGCAAGACATTCATGGGGCAGGCGTCCGGCCGTAAACAAGAATGGCAGCAGTTATAATTAGGGTAGTTCGATAACCTGCGACATATATTTCGGCGCGGTCGGCTGACGGCTCGCGGTGCGTTCGCGTTCGCGTTCGACTTTCCGTGACAGGCTCAACAGTTTGCGAACCAGCGCAGTCGGTTTCGACACATGGACGAAACCGACCGGATGGAAACGCGGCGGATCGAAGGGGCGGATTTCTATGTCGGTCGACTGAACGGCATTGACGTCCCACATGATGGATGAAGCGATGCCGGCCTGGATACTGCTGAGAAAAGTCGTCGTGTCGCCGCTTTCCAGCACGATGTCGGGCAAGGCGCCGGCACGGGAGCAGGGATCGTCGAACAGCCGCCGGCGCTCCTCCGTCAAAGGCGGCATGACCATGGGGAGCCCGTCAAGATCGGCGAAACGGACCGCATCGGGCAAATCCGTACCGATCGGAGAGGCCAGCACGATACCGAGCGGCCGGGTCGGCGTAATCGAAAGGCCGCGCGGCCTCTTCACAAGACCGCAATAGCCGACGTCCACATCGCCACGCCGCAACTGGTCGAACATCTCGTGATCCTGCGCCATATGCTGGATCTGGATGCGGATCAGCGGTTCTTTACGCATGAAGCGTTCCAGAACGGGCGCCATGCCCGCCGCCATCGCGCCCAGCGTCGCTATACGCAACACATGGGCCGATTGCTCCCCGGCGACACGCTGCATGTCGTCGATGGCCGCGAGCGCGCGCCGCGCGCTCGCCAGCACCCGCTGACCTGCCGTGGTGAGTTCCAGACTGCGGCCGACGCGCCGCAGCAACTGGCAACCCAGTTCGGCCTGCAATTCCTTCAATGCGCGGGAAATGGCGGGCTGGGACACGTTCAGATTGGCGGAGGCTTCGGTCAGCGTGCGATGCTCTGCAAAGGCGACCAGATATCGCAGATGCTGAAGACTGATTTTGCCCGGCATGCGATATCCACCAAAATCGGCCTGTCTCATCTCATCGGACATCGTCCACCCTCTCGCTCGCGCCAATGTCGATTTCCGGCCCGCATGTTCCCGCCAGAATATTGCAAACACCGCTGAAGACCAGCTTTACCAGCAAAAGCCCGCTTATAGCCGCCGCGCGAGATTGTGGAAGCCAACCAGGCCGAGCAGTCATTTGCGGTCATTTCGCCTTCCCCTGGGCGGCCAAGTCGGGCTGATCGTAAGCGATCCCGGCGGCCCATAGCGACATTCACGCCTATTTCAGGCTTTGCATCGATTTGATCTATGGCCCTGAGCGCACGCGGCGTTATTCTGCAAGCCGACATCCATCCCCGAAGGTCTGGGATCGACAGGAAAGACAGGTTATGAGCGACCGGACACCGTTGACCGACAAGAAATTCGCGAGCCGTGTCGACTGGAACCTGATGCGGACCTTCGTCGATATCGTCCGGGCCGGCGGCATCGGCGCGGCCGCGCGGCAACTCAACAAGCAACAGCCGAGCATCAGCGCCGCACTCAAGCGGCTGGAAGATCAGGTCGGGGCAACGCTCCTGCACCGCTCCGCCACAGGCGTGGAGATGACGGCGGCGGGCAAGGCCATGATGGCGCTGTGCGAGGACATGCTGGAATCAGCCAGGATGATGCCGCATCAGATCGCGCAGGCCACCAAGCGCGTCGAAGGCATCGTTCGTATCCAGATCGTGTCAGCGCTCGTTTCTCCCGAGTTCGACGAGGCCATTGCGAGCTTCCACAGACGCAATCCTGACATTCATATAGAGATCCGCGTCTCTCCCTGGCGTCAGGTGCTCGACGCGCTGGAGCGAGGTGAAGTGGAGATAGGCGTAGGCTATGACAGCAATGTTCGCGGCAGCCTGGTCTACGAACCTTTGTTCACCGAGCGTCAGCAGCTCTATTGCGCCCGCAGCCATCCTCTCTTTGGCTATCATGTCAGCCGTCTCAACGAACTCAGGGACGAAGGGTTCGTGCTGACCGGCGAGGATGAGATCGAGACGATTACCCATCTGCGCCGGCGCTATAGGCTCGGCGCCAAGGTGAGTGGGCTGGCAGAGGACATAAACGAGGCGCGGCGCCTTATTGTTCACGGGGTCGGCATCGGCTTTCTCCCCGTCCTCGCGGTTAAGGAGGATGTCGCCAAGGGCAGGCTCTGGCCGATGCTCCATGCCGATTTCGAGCCGTCCTACGACATTTTTCTCCTGGCCCGGCTCGATCCGGCGCGAGACACGGCCACGCAGCTTTTCCTGGACGAGGTCGTGAGACGCATCCGCGCGCAGCGCAGGTCATAATGTAAATCTATGCCTTTCATCGCAAATTTGCGCCTGCCGCCCTGACGCGCCCTGGCTCAGTTTCAACACACTGAAGGGAGTGTGGCATGCGATTGAGCCGGAAAGCGATTCTTCATCCTGAGGGCAGGCATGGCCTTGGCGGACGCGCCGCGATGATCGGTGCGGCGGCCCTTCGGCTGCTTCTGGAGGGCATTTCCGCCAGGGCCCAGGCCATCGGCGGCACGCGGCATGACAGGTGGGAACATTAAGCTGCGTCTATGCCGGAACCTACCTCTTCGACGCCGCAGCGCCGCGAAGCCTTGCCCAGCATGCAATGCGCTCACCGAAATTCCAATCCACCCCACAATCCTCCTGACGCCCGCAACAGGCGGCGCGGCCATCCAGACGGGAATGTCATGAAAAAAGCCATGCTCAACCTGGTGCCCCCCGCGATGATCGCGATGGTCCTATTGTTCTGGGCCTTCGGTCCCGATGCCCTGCTCGAAAATCCATGGACGCTCGCCGTGATGTCCCCGCTCATCACGGCAAGCGTGCTGCTGCTGGAATGGGTCGCCGAACGGCATGCCGGCTGGCGCATGAACAGGCAGGAATTCTTCACGGATCTTTTCTATGTGGTCATGAGCGCCACCGCGATTTCATGGGCTTCGCAAAAGCTGGCCGAAGATCCGTTGAAAGCAGCCAAGCAATCGCTGGGCATCAGCACCGAATGGATCACGCACCTGCCTTTCCTGGTGCAGGTCGCCATGGTCATTTTCATCATCGAGTTCGGCCAATATTGGATGCACAGGCTGATGCATAACTGGCATCCCTTCTGGCTGACCCACGCGCCGCATCATCACATCACGCAACTGAACGCGGCGAAGGGCGCGGTGGGCAATCCCATCGAACTGTTCCTCATCAGCCTCAGCCTGGTCGCGCTTTTCGACATCCAGCAAACCGCCATGTTCTGCGCGTTCAATGTTCTGGGCGTGGTGTCGACCTTCGCGCACGCCAATGTGCGATCCGACCCGCCCATCTGGTATTCCTTCTTTTTCACGACCATCCGGCACCACAGCCTGCACCATTCGACGGACTATGAAAGCACCCGCTGCAACTATGGCAATTCGCTGATCCTTCTCGACCGGCTGTTCGGCACCTATCGCGAGGGCGAAGCAGCCATTGTCGGGCAGGACGACCGCAAGCGGCTGTCGATCTGGGAACAGACGATGTTTCCGGTGCAACCTCTGATCGACCGGATGAAAGCCAGGCGAGAGCAGTCCCTTGCTGCGGCGGGCAGGCAGCAAAATGACAACGCCGCGTCCAGCCGCAATCTGGATACGGCGGGAGGTGCAACGGCGGCATGATGGCAACACGCGCCGGGCAGGTCAGTGCAGCACGAGACTCCCTCTTCCGGGGCGACCTCAACGCGACGCACCGGCTTGCCGCCGCGTTGGTGGCTGCGGACCCCGGCGATGCCGAAGGCCATTTCCTGCTCGGCGTGGCGGAAACGGGCGCGGGTCGCGTCCAGGCCGGCATCCAGCATGTCAGCCGGGCGGTCATGCTCGACCCGAAGGGCGAATATCGCGCGCAGCTTGCAAAACTCTTCGTGCTGATCCGGCGGGATGGCGACGCCGCCGCGATGCTCCGGGATGCGGAGCAGACGCTCCCCACCGATGCGCTCAGCCGCGATACCATGGGCTGCGTCTATGCCCGCCTCGGCGACCACGCCGCCGCGCTGTCTCATTTCACGGAGGCGGTGCGGCTGGAACCGCGCAACAGGGAATTCCGCTATAATCAGGCAACGACCCTGAACTTTCTGGGGCGAGTGGCCGAGGCCGAGACAGCGCTGGAGACACTGATCGCGCTGGCGCCGGACGAGGCGCGCGCCCATCATCTCCTGACCAGCATCCGCAGGCAGACGCGGGAGGATAATCATGTCGAGCGGCTGACGCGGACCTATGCCAATGCACGCGATGGCCGCAGCAGGCTGTTGCTCGGCTACGCGCTGGCAAAGGAGATGGAAGATATCGGCCAGCCGGTCGAGGCGCTGAACAGGCTTATGGCGGTAAATGCGGAGCATCGCAGGGCCCTGCCCTATGCCTTCGCGCGCGACGCCGCCGTCTTCGACGCCGTGGAGGCGAGCTGGTCGACGCTGGCACAGGCTCCTGCGACGGAGCCGTCCCGCGATGCGCCCATCTTCATCATCGGCATGCCGCGCACCGGAACCACGCTCGTCGATCGCATCCTGTCATCGCATCCCGATGTCGAAAGCGCCGGGGAATTGCAGGCCATGCCACTTGCGGTGAAACAGGCGGCCGGGACGCGCGGCCCCATGGTCATGGCCCCCGAGACGATCATGGCGGCCGCGAGCAGCGACATGCGCGATATACGGCGCGATTATCTGCAAAGAGCACGTCATCACCGGCGCGATCCCGCCCGCAGGTTCACGGACAAGTTTCCGGGCAATTTCCACTATGCGGGCTTTATCGCGCGGTCACTGCCCTCGGCCAGGATCGTGTGCCTCCGCCGTCATCCGATGGACACGGTGCTCAGCAATTTCCGCAACCTGTTCGCGATCGGCTCGCGCTATTATGACTATAGCTACGACCTGCTCGACATCGCCGCCTATTACGCCCGTTTCGATCGGCTGATCGCATTTTGGCGCACGGTCTTGCCCGGGCGCGTGCTTGAAATCCGCTATGAGGATCTGATCGCGGATCAGGAAGGGCAAACGCGGCGGCTGCTCGCGCATTGCGGGTTGGAGTGGTCGAATACCTGCCTGTCGTTCCACACAAATCGCGCGCCTGTTTCAACGCCCAGCGCCGCGCAGGTCCGCCGTCCGATCTATGCGGACTCGGTCGCGCGCTGGAAACGGCACGTGGATGTCCTGGAACCAGTGAAACGCTTCTTCGAGGAAGCCGGCATCGGCTTTAACCCGGTATCCTTTCCAGCCTTGCAAGGAGCCTGAACCGGCCATGGCATATCGAACAGGAAAACAGGCATTGGCGCTGGGCGCGGCGGTCATCGCCTGCATCGCATCCCCCGCAACGGCCGCGGCCGAGCCGAGCACGCGGCTGGTGTCATGCCGTTCCGGAAGCTGCCTCCTTATTTCCGGTCAGCGCGACGATGCGGCGTCCATGGTCCGCATCAATGGCCATGCGGTGGTGGTGGAAGGCAAGCGCCATTGGCGGGTTCGCCTGCCGATCGAAACGGTGCGCGCATGGTCGGCACCCCTGGCCCGGACGATCAGGGTCACTCTTCTCGATCCTGAAACCCACGCAGAAACCACGGCCAAGGCCGACCTTCCGATCGGGCTATTGGGCCATGTCACGGAACTCGCCTCACTGGTTGTCAGTATCCGGTAAATCCGCCGCGCGCTGGGGGCGTCCGATCCCTGATTATCAATCGACGCCTCGACCAACTCGCAAGTTCGGATGGCCTCCCGTTACACGACGTAGTCTCGCGATTGCGGAACGGATCTGCACGGGTCGGTCAGTGACCGATCTTCACAGGATCGGGCCACCAGGACAGCGTGTGCAGATCATGCGCCGTCGTCCACAGGCCCGCCCGCGTATATCGCAGCGCGCCGCTGCCGCTTGCCTTCCCCACCCGCGCCCGGATCGTCATGGTCTTCGGTTCGATCACGACGAATGTCTGATCGTCCGTGGTGCGTAGCCACAGCTTGCCGCCGCCTGTGTCGATATCCCCATATTTCAGAGTCTCCGCGACCTTCACGCGGCCCGATAGTTCGCCGGTCAGGGGATCGATGCGGGCGACCGTGCCATCGCCCTGCTCCTGCACCCAAACCGCGCCAGCCCCGGCGGCGAGAAAGCCGGGTTCCTTGCCCAAGGCCGCGCTCTTGACGACAACATTGGTTCGGGGATCGATGCGCTGGAGCGTCTGGCGCTTGCTGCTGACCGCCCAGACCGATCCGTATCCGAAGGCGAGATAATAGGTGCCCGGCTCCACGGAAATGGATGCGCTCACGCGGTTGGTCCCCGGATCGACGCGGGCAACCACACCCTTTTCATCGCTCGCGACCCAGACCGATCCCGCGCCCGCCACCACATTAAGCTCCCCCATGGGGTTGGCGATTCCGGTGGGGATCGAAGCGGTTATCCGCGCGGTCCGCGTATCGATCCGGTTGAGCGTGCCATCCTTGCAATCGGCAACCCACAGGGCGCGATGGGCTATCGCCATGGCGCCGCATGGTTTGGACATGGCGACCTCGGCAAGCCTGCCCTGCCGCGACCATTGCTCCACACGTCCATCGTTCGTGACCCAGACGGTCTTTCCGTCGACCGCCAGGAAGTCCGCAAAGCCCGGCACGGGAATAACCTGTTCATCCTGCGCCCGTGCGGCAAACGGCATCAAGGCACAGCCCGCAACCGCCGCCATGAGCATCATACCAAGCTTTCGCATGTCTTGCCCCCTCTTCGCCAACTTCCACTAATCGCGCTGCGCCATATAGGCACGCCATCCGCCCAGGCTCGTTATGTCCTGCGCGCCCGTCATGGCGCGTGGTTCGGCGACAAAGCCCTTGACGCTGCTCCCGTCGGCCAGCGTCACCGTGCCGATGGCAAGCGGCGCGGGCACCTCCGCGACGAAGCTGCCAAATTCGGCGACGCCCAGTTCATACACCTCAAGGGCGATCGGTCCGCCATCCTCGCTATGCACAAGTGCGGGCTTGGGCGGCACGCCGTCGGCCATGGCATAAAGTCTGTAATGGGGCGCGGTTTCAAATGCGCCGATGAACCTGGCATCCCGTGAGGTGAGTTGCCAATGCAGCGGCATGTCCTTCAGATGGGCGCCGACGACGGCGAGCTTCACAGTCTGCACTTTACCCTCCAGATCGAGAGGCGGTGGGGATGGAAGGTCCGACGCCGCGATATACGCATCCGCCGCTTCCAGCAGAGCGCGGTCGCTATCGGCCGGACCGATCAGGGTGATCCCGAACCCGGTGGCGTTCGCGCGTATTCCGGCGGGCACGGCCACCGCAGCCATGTCCAGCAGGTTCACGAAATTGGTGTAGACGCCCAGATTGCTGTTGAGCATGACCGGCGCGGCGAGAAGCTCGGCAACGCGATAGGTCGTGCCGGTCGTCGGGAAAACCAGCAGATCGATGCCCGTCCAGAGCATGTCCGCATGACGCTTGAGCTGGGCGAGACGATAGATGCCGTTGAACAGGTCTACCGCGCTCATGCCCACGCCCTGTTCGACCACCTGGCGAACGGTCTTGTCGACCGCATCGGGATTATCGGCCAATATGCCAACCATGGCGGCGGTCCGCTCGGCAACCCACGGGCCGCCGTAGAGAAGCTGCGCCGCTTCCTGGAGCGGCGCGATGTCGATCGCGACGATGTCTGCAAGCCCCGCGAGCGTCTCCAGCGTACAGTCGTAGAGATATTCGGACTCGCTATCGCCAAACCAGATACGCTGGTCGCGGCGCGGCACGCCGATGGTCTTGCGCCCAAGCGGCCGGTTCGCGAGCGTTTTGGAATAAGGATCGGCCGGATCGAAGCCTGCCAGCACATCGTCGACGATGCGGGCGCCGCTCGTGTCATTGGTGAATACGGTGATGCAATCGAGCGTGCGGCACGCGGGCACGAGGCCGCTGGTGCTCCATCGTCCCTTGCTGGGCTTGAACCCGATCAGATGATTGAAGGCAGCAGGAACGCGGCCCGATCCCGCCGTATCGGTGCCAAGCGCAAGGGGAACCAGTCCCGCCGCCACGGCGACGGACGAACCCGAACTCGATCCACCGCTGACATAGGCGAGATTATAGGCGTTGCGGGGACTCCCATAGGGACTGCGCGTGCCGTTCAACCCCGTGGCGAACTGGTCGAGATTGGTCTTGCCGACACAAAGCGCGCCGGCCGCCAGCAATCGTTCGACGACCGTGGCGGAGGCTTCCGGGCGATAGGCGAAGGCGGGGCAAGCCGCCGTGGTGTCGAATCCGGCGACGTCGATATTGTCCTTCACGGCGAAGGGGACGCCCGCCAGCGGCAGGACTTCGCCCGCTGCGACGCGGGCGTCGATGGCTCGCGCCGCGGAAACAAGATCGTCCCGCGCTGCGCGGCTGATCCAGATTTGCGGCTGGACGGCGTCATAGGCTTCGATCCGGGCCATCGTCTCCTCGGCCACGGCGACGGCGCTGGTCCGCCCCGCATGGACGGCAGCGGCGATGGCGGCGGCGCTCTGCCGGGCCGACGCGCTCATGAATGCCGCCTCAGCGCCAGCATCGGCGCGCCGGGCAGGAGAGACTGCCGTTCCTGCATGTAGAGCGCCGCTATCGTTCCCGTGCCGGGACTTTCCACCGGACATTCCATCTTCATCATCTCTATGACCGCGATGGTATCGCCTGCCTTCACCTCGTCCCCGACCGCGACCAGCAGCTTCCAGACGCTGCCGCCAAAGGGGGCTTCAATCAGGTCGGCTCCCTCGGGCACTTCGATGGCGGGGGCGGACGGCGCGACCGCTTCGTCCAGCGCCTCCGCGCGGTCGAACTCGCCGCGCTGCTGCCATTCGGCGCGTTCCCCATCGAATGCCGCCTGACGCCGCGCCTCGAACGCCGCAATGGCGGCGGCATTGTCGTTCAGGAACGCGCGATAATCGGCGAGGCGAAATTCGGACTGCTCCACCCGGATCGAACGGCGGCCGCTCGGAAAATCGCGACGCCACTCCGCCAGTTCCTCCGCACTGACGGGGAAGAAGCGAATCTGGTCGAAGAAGCGCAGCAGCCAGGGTTTGCCATCCGCGAAGGCGTCGGTCTGGTGATAACTGTTCCATACCTGAATGGTCCGGCCGAAAAGCTGATAACCGCCCGGCCCCTCCATCCCGTAGATGCACATATAGGCGCCGCCGATCCCCACGACATTGGGCGGAGTCCAGGTGCGAGCGGGATTATATTTGGTGGTGACGAGCCGGTGCCGGGGATCGATCGGCGTCGCGACCGGCGCGCCCAGATATACGTCGCCCAGACCCATGACCAGATAGCTGGCGTCGAAGATCACGCTTTCCACCGCATCGGCATCGGGCAAGCCGTTGATGCGGCGGATGAACTCGATATTGTCCGGGCACCAGGGCGCGTCGTCGCGCACCGCGCCCATATATTTCTCGATCGTCTCGATGATCGCGGGGTCGCGCCAGCTGAGCGGCAGGTGGACGATGCGGGACGGGATGGAAAAATCGGCGAGATCGCCCAATTGCTCTTCCGCCGCCATCAAGGCCGAAAGCGCGGATTGCTGGTCCATGTCCCGGCCATCGAAATGCAATTGCAGCGAGCGTATGCCCGGCACGATATCGACGATGCCCGGCAGCGCCTGCCGCTCCAGTTCCTGCATCAGGGCGTGGACGCGGATACGCAGTTCGATGTCGAGGACGATGGGGCCGTATTCGACCAATATGTTGCGATCGCCCTGCTGGCGATAGATGGTGCGCGGCCGCCCTTCCGTCTCATCGATCTGCGCCAGAATAGGGGACAGGACGGCGATGCTGCGCGGGGCGGTTGAGGCCGGGGTCAGGCCGCTCCCGACGAATGCGCGCTGCGCCGCATCGGCCGCCGCCGCATCCTCTATCGTCACGGGCATGAAGCGGAGGCGGTCGCCGGGTCTGAGTTGTCCGATCTTCCAGCGGTCGGCCGCAATCACCACAAACGGGCAGACGAAGCCGCCCAGCGATGGTCCATCCGGTCCCAGGATGATCGGCATGTCCCCGGTGAAGTCCACCGCGCCGATCGCATAAGGGTTGTCATGGATGTTGGACGGGTGCAGCCCCGCCTCGCCGCCGTCCGTACGCGCCCATCGGGGCTTCGGCCCGACGAGGCGGACGCCGGTGCGATTGCTGTTATAGTGGACCTGCCAATCGGCGGAGAGGAAAGCGCCGACGTCGTCGTCCGTGAAGAAATCGGGCGCGCCATGAGGACCATAGAGCACGCGCAGCGTCCATTCCCCGCCCAGTTCGGGCAGGCTTACCGCTGGCAGGGCGTCGCCCGTCGCTTCCATGCCCAGATGCACCGTGTCGCCCGCAAGCAGGCGGCGACCGGCATGACCGCCGAACTGACCCAGTTCGAAGGTGCTGCGGCTACCCAGATAGGGCGGGATGTCGAGGCCACCGGCGAACAGCACATAGCCCCTCATGCCACCGCTGGAAGCGCGGCCGAGGGTCAATGTCTGCCCTGCCCCGACATCGAGGGCCGTGCCGCGCGCGACCGGCATGCCGTCCAGCGTCGCGCCGAAGTCCGCACCGGTCAGGCAGATGCGCGCCGGCGTGTTGAACAGGAGGGTCGGGCCCGTCATGGCCACCTCCAGCCCCGCCATCCCCTCCGCATTGCCGAGCAGCCGGTTGCCGATACGGAAAGATTCGTCATCCATCGGGCCGGATGGCGGCACGCCTATCGCCCAAAGACCCTGTCGACCCGGCCAGTCCTGCACGGTCGTCGCGGTGCCGCCGCTGATGACCCGAATGCTGCGGGGGTTATAACCGATGCCGTCAAGGACACGGGTCGAAACCTCTCCGCTGACGAAGGGCGCGCTGCGGACCACCTCGCGCAGCCAGCGCAGGTTCGTCTCGATCCCGTCCACCCGGCTCGCATCGAGCGCGGCCTGCATCGCCGCCGCCGCCTGCGCGCGCGTGGGAGCGTGGACGATCAGCTTGGCCAGCATCGGATCATACCATGCGCTTACCGTGCTGCCCGCCATGACCCATGTTTCGGCGCGGATGTCGGCAGGGAAATCGACGGCAGTCAGCGTGCCGGAAGTGGGGCGATAATCGAGCGCCGGGTCTTCGGCATAAAGGCGGACCTGTATGGCATGGCCCCGCGCCATGGGCGGCTTCGCGTCGAGGAAGGTGAAGTCTCCCGCGGCGCCGCGCACCATCCATTCGACGAGGTCGATGCCCGTCACTTCCTCGGTCACGCCATGTTCGACCTGAAGGCGGGTGTTCATTTCCAGAAAGAAGAACTGCCGCCGGTCGGCATCGTAGAGGAACTCGACCGTTCCGGCCGAGCGATAGCGAGCCGCCTCGCCAAGCCGGACGGCCGCCGCGATCAGGTCGGCGCGCACGTCGTCGGGCAACAGCGGCGCGGGGGCTTCCTCCACAACCTTCTGGTTACGGCGCTGGAGCGAACAGTCCCGCTCGCCCAACGCCATGACGCGGCCCGCGCCGTCGCCGAAAATCTGCACCTCGACATGGCGCGCGCGGCCGACATAGCGTTCCAGAAAGACGCCCGCGTCACCGAAATTGCCCTCGCCCAGCCGCGCCACGGCGGCGAAGCCCTGCCGCACGGCTGCTTCGTCCTCGCAGACGCGCATACCGATGCCGCCGCCGCCCGCCGTCGCCTTCAGGATGACCGGGAACCCGATCTCATGCGCCGAATGGACAGCCTCCTCCTCGTCGGTCAGGAGGCCGGTGCCGGGCGCAAGGGGCACCCCATGGCTTGCCGCGAGCGCGCGGGCGCTGTGCTTGAGGCCGAAGGTGCGGATATTTTCGGGCGTGGGACCGATGAAAACGAGTCCGGTGGCGGCGCAGGCTTCGGCGAACTCCACATTCTCGGCCAGGAAGCCATAGCCTGGATGGATCGCCCCCGCGCCCGTCATGCGCGCTGCCTCCAGTATCGCGGTGCTGTTGAGATAGCTTTCCGACGCCGGGGCCGCGCCGATGCACACCGCCTCGTCCGCCTGGGCGACATGGAGGGAACCGGCATCCGCTTCAGAATAGACGGCGACCGAGCGCAATCCCATGCGTCGCAGCGTGCGGATGATGCGGGTGGCGATCGCCCCCCGGTTCGCGATCAGGACCGTGTCGAAGCTCATGCGGCGACGATCATGCGGACGGGGGTGGGATTGAAGGCGTTGCAGGGGTTATTGACCTGCGGGCAGTTGGACACGACCACGACAACGTCCATTTCCGCGCGCAGGTCGACCGTCAGGCCGGGCGCCGAAATGCCGTCCACGATGCCGAGCGCGCCATCCTCCTCGACCGGCACATTCATGAAGAAGTTGATGTTGGAGACGATATCGCGCTTACCGCGCCCTTCGGAGAGGTTCGCCTCCAGGAAATTCTCCACGCAGGCGTGCTGGGACTTGGTGTGATGGCCATAGCGCAGCGTGTTCGATTCACAGGAGCAGGCCCCGCCGATGGTGTCGTGATAGTCGACGGCGCTCGCGGCGATCGTCATCATCGGCCGCCCCTCGTTCGACCGCAGCACCGTTCCGGCGCGCAGGAACAGACTGCCTTGCGCCGCGACGGTATCCTGCGCGCTGTAACGTTCCGTGTCGTCCGCGGCGGAATAGAGCAGGAAATCGACGGCCTGATTGCCCTCCAGGTCCACGATACGCAGCGTCTGGCCCGCGCCGATATGGCGGAGCCACGGAGCGCGCGCGGGCACGACCTCGTCATGGATCACGGTGCCGGGAAGTCCAGAGATATGGGGATCAGCGCTCATGCTGGTATGTTCCTCGCTTAGAGGCGGAAATAGTCTTCGACATTCTGGAAGGCGCGCAGGCCCTCCGGCGTGGCGTTGCGAATGGGGTCGTCGGCAGCCGCTACCGGACCGCGCCAGGCGGAAACACGCAGCGGCGTCACGGACCAGTTCTCGCGCGGATCGAGCACATGTGGGCAGTTCACGATCACGACGATCACATCCATCTCCGCCCGTAGGAGCACGGCGCGGCCCGGCTCGAAGGGACCGACCAGCGGTGTAATCGTCCCGTCCGCCGCGATCCGCGAGCCCTTGAACAGATTAATGCACGGGTGGACGTCGCGCCGCTGAAGCCCATGTTTGGCCGCGCCGAGCAGGAAACGGTCGCGCCCGTTGGGAAAGGCCCCGCTGTTCCGGCCTTCGCCATATTTCTCGGCGTTGGTCGCCGCGTTGGATGTGCCGCAAAAGGCGTCGTGCGTACCCGCCCCATCCTCCAGCAGGCTCATCAGCACGCGTCCCATATCGGACAGCAGCAGCTTGCCCGCACCCAGATAGGCGTTCCACTGCACCTTCACCGTGTCCGCCACGTTGAGACGTTCGCTCGGCATAGCCGCGTTGAAGATCAGCAGGGAAGCGCAGGCGTCGCCCTTGAGGTCGATGAGGCGCAGCCGCGATCCCCGCGCCAGCCGCCGCGATGCATAGCCGCCCGCCGCGACCGTTTCCTCCCACAGCAGATCATCGGCGGCTACGTCCTGGGGAAGGTCGGCGGCAACCGGCGGAAGGACCGGCATCGCCTCGACCACCGTGCCCGCCATGGCGCGGGCATGATCGCGCGCCGCCAGGGGATTGGCCAGTGGCTCGCTCATTCGGCCTCCTGCTCGTAAAGCGGTGGCAGGAGCGCGGTCGTGGTGACAAGCTGGAGTTGCTGCACGCCGCGAACGCGTCGAAGGGCGTCGCACAAAGTCTTCAAACGCACGGCAGGGCCCTGCACCAGAAGAACCTCCAGCGACTGGTCGTCTTCAAGGAACACATGCTGCGCGGAGATGACTTCCTTGAGATAATCGGCCTGCATCTGGGCGAGTTGATGCCGCACGCGGCCGCGATCACCCCGATATACCAGCGTGATCGTGCCCGCGAGCATCTCGTCCGGGCGGATGAGCGCTTCGTGCTCGGCAAGGGCATGGCGGATCAGTTCGGCGATCAACTGCGAGCGGGAAGGCAGTTCGCGCTCTTCCACCATCATATCGAGTTGCCGGAAAAGCTCTGCGGGAAGGCTCATGCTGAGCCGGGCGAGACTAGGGGGTTCGGAGCTCATGCCGCATCCTCTTCATTATTACCAATACTGTCAATAGTAATACTTTTATCCTCGTCCGCGGCGCGATCGTTCCGGTCCTTCAGGTGAAGATCGTAGACCGCCGTGGCGCCAAACCGATGCGGGGCGTGGGGATCGTGACGGCGCTTGTCGAGCGCCAGGACGCGCGTGCCGAGCGTAAAGGCTTCCCGGATGTCGTGCGTCACCATGATGATGGTCAGGGAATAATCGCGCCAAAGCTGCGTGATGAGCGCGTGCATGTCCGATCGGATGCCGGGGTCCAGCGCGCCGAACGGCTCGTCTAGAAGAAGGATGCGGGGTCGCTTGATGAGCGCCTGGGCAATCGCCAGTCTCTGCTGCATACCGCCGGATAGCTGCGCGGGATAAAGGTGGAGGCTGTCGCCCAGGCCCACGGCCGCCAACATCGCGGCCGCTTCGTCCAGGGCCGCACGGCGCGCCTTGCCGAACAGACGTGCCGAAAAGCGAGCCTGCGCGCACTCCAATCCGAAAACCGTGTTTCGGAGCGCCGACAAATGAGGAAACACCGAATAGCGTTGGAACACGACACCGCGATCCGGCCCGCATTCCGGCGCAAGAGGCGTCCCGTCGAGAAGGATGGTTCCACGGGTCGGCGCTTCCTGGCCGAGGATGACGCGCAACAGGCTGCTCTTGCCCGCCCCCGAAGGCCCGACGATCGAGACGAACGAACCGGCGGCAATATCCAGGTCCACCTTTTCGAGGACGATCTTGTCGCCATATTCGACCCAGATGTCGCGAAGGCTGAGGAGCGCACTCAATGGCTTTCTCCATGTGCCCAGGGGAAGGAGCGGCGGCTGAGGAAAGTAAGCGCCACGTCCATCAGGATCGCCAGCAGAGTGATCCAGGCGACATAAGGGATGATGATGTCCATGGAGAGGTAGCGACGAACGAGGAAGATCCGGTAGCCCAGCCCCACGTCGGATGCGATTGCCTCCGCCGATATGAGGAACACCCAGGCCGGACCGAGGGCCAGGCGCATTGCATGGAAGAGACGCGGCATCGCTTGCGGCAGAGCCACCCGGATCATGATCTGCCAACTGCCCGCGCCCAATGTCTGGGCCTTTATGATCTGTTCTCTCGGCAGGGCGGCGACATGGGCCGCTATGTCACGGACCATGACGGGTGCGATTCCCAACACGATCAGGGCGATTTTCGCCGTTTCCCCCAATCCCAGGGCGATAAACAGGATCGGGAGCAGGGCAATGGGCGGAATGACGGCTATGCCCGTCACCAACGGGCCGAAGGTCGCGCGCACCGGCGGCAGCGTGCCAAGCACCAGTCCGACTATAAGGGTAAGCAGCGTCGCGATGCCAAGGCCGATGCCCAGCCTCTGGAGGCTCGCCAGCGTATCGGCCCAGAACAGGAACTGGCCAGACAAGGGATCGGCTTCGAAGAGGAGCGCGGACATGCCTTCCGCCATGCCGCTGGGCAAAGGCAATATCTTGTCCGCCGGATTGGCGGCATGGCGCTGCGCGGCCATGACCACATAGAAGAGCAGCAGCAGCAGGATCGGCACCAGTCCGAGAAGCAGGCGGTCGCTTCGCCGCATTTGACGGTTTACCCAACGCATGGTCGTCACATCGCCTCAATCAAGCAAAGTCGGACAGGATCAGAGTTTCCCATCGGCGGCGAGCTTCATATAGCTGTCGTCGAAGCGCAGCGTCACACGTCCGGGATCGCCCAGGGTCTTGCCGCCGGGGAAAGCCATGCCCACCGCATCGGCGGACGATGCGCCCTTGAACAGCCCTTTGGAAAAGCTGAAATCGCGCACACGCGTCATGGTCGTGACGAGCGCCGGGGAAGAGGTCGCCGCCACGGCGGCTTTCGGATCGGAATAGAGATAGGTGGTCGACAGCTGATTTTCGAACATCTCCGGCTTCGCCCCCGCCAGCTTCGCCATCGCCGCTCGCGCCTCCTTGCCCTTAGCGTCCTGACGCTTCATGAGAGCCACCGTCTCATACCAGATACCGGCAAGCGCTTTGCCCAGATTGGGATTGGCCTTGAGCGTGGCAGTGTCGACAACCAGAAGATCGAGGATTTCGCCCGGTATGTCGGCGGAACTGAAGACCTGTTCTGCCCCGGCCTGCCCCCTCATGACGGAAAGCTGCGGGTTCCAGGCGACGGCCGCGGTGACGTCGGGGCTTGCGAATGCGCCGACAATGTCAGCGTCGGACGTGTTCACGGTCTTGACGTCCTTGAGCGCCAGACCACTCGAAGCGAGCGCGCGCGCAAGCAGATAATGGGATACGGAAAGCTCGACGAGGTAGACCTGCCGCCCCTTGATGGCGCTGATCTTGTCCGCGCCTTTCAACAGGACGCCATCGTTGCCGTTCGAATAGTCGCCAACGATGATGGCGCTCGTATCCTTGCCGCCAGCGGCAGGAATAGTGAGCGCATCCATGTTCGCGGCGGTCACGCCGTCGAATTTACCGGCCGTATATTGATTAACGGACTCAATATAATCGTTCACCTGAACGATATTGATCTTTATGCCATATTTGTCGGCCCATTTCTTCACGATTCCGGCCTGCTGGGCATAAGGCCAGGGCATCCAGCCCGCGTAGATCGACCATCCGATATTGAATTCGTGCCGTTGCTCCGCTGGGCCATTTTGCTGCCGGGAGCAGGACGCGGCCAGGAACGCTCCGGCTATCAATGCGATCTTGCTTGCCCTGCTTATCGATCCGACCATGATTCGTCCCCTTTTCGCATCGCAGCATCGTTCGATTTCTTGGCCTTGTCTAGTGAGATATTACTATTAATAAATTTTGTAATACTTTATGCCGTCATCGCGGACCACGGCCGGATCAGGCCGACACAAAAGCGAGGTGGCGGGCAGTCTGTCATGAAACCCCATGCGCTCAGCGTTCCCGGGGATGAAGGCGAGATCGGCTTTCCCTGCGGCTTGGTGAATCAGAGGAAACATAGCTGAGCCGGGCATGCAGTCGCCAAAGCGCACCTATGACCCCACCTCCTCTTATGCGCTTCGCCAAGTAGCAATCGCATAGGGGTGGCTTTCCGCATCGCAGCAGATATTTTTCCCCACCCATGCGTCCTTGATCATTACGCTCGGCCATATTTATACGCTGGCCATAACCGTGGCCGACATTGGCGTGAGAGCGATAAAGCGGTTTCAGCTTGCTCAACGCCAATATGATCCGGTAGCGCAACGCCAACGATCCAACTGGCCGACCGATAGTCTTCGAGCCTTGGCTCCTGATGGAAATTTTGAGGTTTGAATCGTTAGCATGTCAAGATGCTCGGGCTATATTGCGATTCTCATCTCATGCTTTCTGACAAGCACGGTAGCATCGCAGGGCACCAACGAGCATCACTACAAACCTCAGCGCATTGTCTCCCTCAATCTTTGCGCTGACCAATATCTGATGGCCATTGCCGACCCGGCGCAAATCGCCGCACTGACACATCTGTCACGCGACCGGGCCATGTCCGCCGGGGCCGCCGCCGCGGATCGCTTGCCTGTCATGCGCGGATCGGCGGAGGAGGTTCTTACGCTGAACCCCGATCTGCTGGTCGCATCGCCAAGTCGCCGGATGGAAACCCGCGCGGCATTGAAGGGGCGATATCCCCTGTTGGAATTGCCGTCCGCCAAAAGCTATGCAGACATTGTGCGTCAGGTCAGGGAAATCGCCACCGCCGTTGGCCATGGGGACCGCGGAGAGGCATTGATCCGCAATATGGACGCTTCGCTCGCCCGGCTTCCTCCCAAGCGCCCTCGCGGTGTTGCCGCTTATTATCAGCGCCGGGGTTATCTGACAGGCGCCGGCACACTCGTAGACGATTTGATGGCGCGCATGGGGCTCGTCAATCTTGCGACCCGCCTGGGCAAGCCCGCCTTGTCCCGGATGTCGTTGGAGGAAATGATCGCAGCAAGACCGGACTATATTATCATCGAGGATGCCAGCGACAGGGTGACGGATCTCGGCACCGAAATGCTCCATCACCCCGCGCTGAACGGGATCAAGCGATTGCACCTGCCCCAGGCATGGACGGTATGTGGGGGACCGGCCTATGTCATGGCCGCCCAAAGCCTGGCCCGGCAGCTTGACCGCCATTAAAACCGGCCGTCCGCTTCTTCGCCCCCCACGCAAGCGTTGATTAAAATTCGATTCCGGCCTGCGCCTTCACGCCGCTGCGAAAGGGGTGCTTGATCAGGGTCATCTCCGTCACGAGATCGGCAGCCTCCATCAGGGCTTCGGGCGCATTGCGGCCGGTCACGATGACGTGGGTCATCTCCGGCTTCCCGCCAAGCACCTCCAGAACCTCGTCAAGCGGCAGATAATCGTAGCGCAGGACGATGTTGAGTTCATCGGCCAGCACCATATCATAGGCCGGGTCGCGGATCATGCGCTTGACCTCTTCCCACGCCTCACGCGCAACGGCGATGTCGCGGGCGCGGTCCTGCGTGTCCCAGGTGAACCCCTCGCCCATCGGCTTGAATTCCACATGCCCCGGGAAGGCGTCGAATACAGCCTTCTCCCCGGTCGCCATCGCGCCCTTGACGAACTGGACCACGCCAACCTTCTTGCCGTGACCAATGGCGCGCACGACCATGCCGAGCGCCGCCGTCGTCTTGCCCTTGCCTTTGCCGGTGTGGACGACCAGCAGGCCTTTCTCGATCGTCTTGGCGGCGACGATCTTGTCATGCGCGGCCTGCTTCTTCTTCATCTTCTCGGCGTGCCGCTCTTCGGTGCGTTCAACCATCGTCATGCTCCTGCAAGGTTGGCGAGCAACAGGCCCGCGCTGTTGGATCTGGGTTTCCACATGCCGCGCTCCAGCGCCTCGGCGAGCCGGGCCGCGGTTTCGCGAAGGGCCGCGGGATTGGCCTCCGCCATGAAGGCGCGCACCGCCTCATCCTCGATAAAGGCGGCGTGGACGGCGTCGAAATGATGGTCGCGGACCGCAGGGGTCGTCGCGGCGAAAGCGAAGAGGTAATCCACCGACGCGGCGATCTCGAACGCGCCCTTGTAGCCGTGGCGCATGACGCCGGCGATCCATTTGGGATTTGTGACGCGGGCGCGAACGACACGGCCGATTTCGTCCTCCAGCGTCCGGATTACCGGGCGTTCTGGACGGCTGTGATCGTTGTGATAGGCGCGCGGACGCTTGCCCGAGAGATGCTCCACCGCCGAGGCGATGCCGCCCTCAAACTGGTAATAATCATCGCTGTCGAGCAGGTCGTGTTCACGATTGTCCTGATTCTGTATCACGGCATCGGCCTCAGTCAGACGCGCGGTGAACAGTTCGCGCTCCGCATCGCCCTCGACGCCCGCACCATAGGCATAGCTGCCCCAGTCGAGATAGACATTGGCGAGGTCCGCCCGATCATGCCAGATTTTCTCGTCGATCATCGCCTGGAGGCCCGCGCCATAGGCACCGGGCTTCGACCCGAATATGCGGAAACCGGCGCGCAGAGCGGCCGCCTTCGCGTCATTCCCTTCATCGATCAGGCGCGCGGTCTCGGCGCGATGACGGGCGGCGGCAGGATTATCCTCCTGCGGTTCGTCCAGCGCCATGACCGCGCGCGCCGCCGAATCGAGCAGGTCGATCTGCTCGGGAAAGGCATCGCGAAAGAAACCCGAAACGCGGAAGGTGACGTCGACGCGGGGGCGATCGATCTCGGCCAGTTTCATGACCTCGAAACCGATCACGCGGCCCGACGTCCAGTCCCAGCGCGGGCGCACGCCCATGAGAGCCAGCGCCTGGGCGATGTCGTCGCCGCCGGTTCGCATGTTTGCCGTGCCCCAGGCGGACAGCGCCATGGCCTTGGGATATTCTCCCTCGCGCTGGAGATAATCGTCGATCAACAATTGCGCGGAGCGGCGGCCCAGTTCCCAGGCGGTGGCGGTGGGGACCGAACGAGTGTCCACCGAGTAGAAATTGCGCCCCGTCGGCAGGACATCGGGCCGCCCGCGTGTCGGCGCGCCGGAGGGGCCGGGCATGATAAAGCGCCCGTCCAGGCCCGCCAGCAACGCCGATTTCTCGGCCGCGCCACAGGCATCGACGCGCAACGCCAGATCGCCAAGCACCGACCGCATGACCGCCGCCGACGCCGGACCCGTTGGCAGCGCACCGTCCACCAACGTTACGGCGAGCAGTTCGAGGCGCTCGATCGTATCGCCCTTCGTGCGCCAGTGGGCGTCGGACATGCGCGCCAATCTATCCGGTTTGGGGCCGGTCCAAGCCTCGCCCATGGTGCAATCCAGCGGATCGAAACCAAGCGCCAGATCATCCGCCATCGCACGAAGCAACGATGCCTGTCCTGCATGATCATGACCGCGCGGCGTTCGCGACAGGGCGATGAGAAGGTCGGCGCGCAGCCGCCCCTCCGGCGACCGGGTAAAGATATGCAACCCGTCACGGATCTGCATTTCCTTCAATTCGCACAGATAATTGTCGAGCGCCGCGAGCGCTGCGTCACCGTCGCCCACGGCGCCCGCGTCCGCATCGAGGCCTTGCGACCGGGCAAGATCGAGGATTTCCATCCTGAGATGGTTGATCCGCCGTGGGTCCATCCCGGCGGCGAGATAATATTCATCGACCAGCACCTCCAGCGCCTTGAGCGGGCCATAGCTTTCGGCGCGGGTCAGGGGCGGCGTCAGATGATCAATGATGGCGGCGCCGATCCGGCGTTTCGCCTGCGTGCCTTCACCCGGATCATTGACGATGAAGGGATAGAGCTGCGGCACCGGACCAGCGCAGATTTCAGGGAAACAGGTGCCCGACAGCGCCAGCGCCTTGCCGGGCAGCCATTCGAGATTGCCATGCTTGCCGACATGAACGACGGCTTGCGCGCCAAATGCGCGATGGAGCCAGAAGTGGAAGGCGAGATAAGCGTGCGGCGGCACCAGCGCCGGGTCATGATAAGTCGCCTTGGGATCGACATGGTAGCCGCGCGCCGGTTGCACCGCGACGACGACATGATCGAAGCGATGAACGGGCAGATGAAAGGCATCCTCGCGAACGAAGGGGTCGTCCTGCGGGGCGCCCCACTGCTCTGTCACGGCATCGCGGACCTCACCGGGCAGAGCGTCGAACGCAACATGATAATCGGCGAGCGGCAGACTGACTTCGTGCTGACGATTCATTGATATGGGCGCATTGGTCACGCCACCCATCATGACCGCCATCAGCGCCGCGCCGTCTTCCGGAGCGTCACCGACGCTATATCCGGCTTCTCGAAGCGCCGTGAGGATGGCGGCCGCGCTGGCGGGCGTGTCGAGGCCGACGCCATTACCGATCCGGCCGTCGCGATTGGGATAGTTGGCAAGGACCAGCGCGACGCGCCGCTCCGGCACGGGCGTGCGCCGCAGGGCGGCCCAGTTGGCTGCAAGATCGGCAACGAAAGCCACGCGGTCGGGCGCGACCCGCGGTACCACGATGCCGCATTGCGTCCTTTCATCGAACCGCTCGACCGCCTTGAAGGCGACAGCGCGGGTGAAGAGGCGGCCGTCCACCTCGGGCAGCGCGACATTCATGGCGAGATCGCGGGGCCCCAAACCCCGGGGACTGTCGGCCCAATTGCCTTGCTCCACACCGGCGAACACCGTTTGGAGGATAGGGCAGTCGGCATCTTCAAGGATCCCTGCGACACGACTTTCGCCGGGCGACGAGGCCGCGAAAGAGGTTGCGTTCACAATGATGTCGGGCTTTATCGCCGCGATAAGGCCCCGCAACCAGTCGATCGCGAAGGGTTCGCGCAGTGCCCGGACATGGACCGCAAGGACGTTCAGCCCCCGGCTCGCCAGCGCGGCCACCAGGGCATCGACGGCATCGAGCGTGCCCGCCATCATCAGCGCACGATAGAAGCAGAGCAACGCCACCGGCCGCCCGTCGGTCCAGCCCGCCCGCACATCGTCCAGCGTCGGACGTTCGACACCCGCAAGATAAAGCCCTGCGTCGGCAACGGGCACGGGATCATCGGGCGGACCGATGTCGCGGCCGATCAGCCGCGCGGCATGGCGCAGGAAGCTGACGGCATTGGCGACGCCGCCCTGGCGCAGATAATCCCGCAGTCTTTCGCTAACCTCCCGGGGCACCGTGGAGGCGGCATTGAGTGACGGATCGGGTTCGCGCCCATCGGCGATGGCGGCAAAGGCGATCCCTTTCTCACGCGCGACCCGTGCGATCTCGTCGACGCCATAGGGCCAGTAAGCCTTGCCTCCCAACAGGACGACGCACAGGAAGCGGGCGTGGGCGATCACCTTTTCGACATAGAGATCGACCGAATAGGGATGCTTGAGCTGCAACAGGTTGGCGAGCCGGATCGACGGCGCCTCGCCACCGAGCATGGACGCCGCCTTGGCGAAGCAGGCCAGTTCGCTGTCCGCCACCGTCAGGACTATGATCTCGCCGGGCGATTGCCCAAGGTCGATCGCCTCATCGCCATTGGAGACGCTTCCCGGCGTGGCGGCCAGCAGGTGCATCAGAGGAGCACCGCCGTCAGAGCGTTTTCGATGGCGGCTTGGTCGAGGCCCTTCTGGCCGATCACGACCAGTTGCGAGATGCGCGCCTCTTCGGACTTCCACGCGCGGTCGAAATGGTGCTGAATACGCGGGCCTACCGCCTGGATCACCATCCGTGCCGGACGGCCTTCAATCGCGATAATGCCCTTGACGCGCAGGATGTCGTGAGCTGCGATCAGGGGCGTCATGGCCGCGAGAAGCGGATCGATGCTGGCGACCTCGCCGCCCCTGACGACGAAGCTATCGAAATCGTCATGATCGTGGTCCGGCTCGGCATCGTGATGCGATGGACGGGCCTCCAGATCATTCTCGGCGCCAGCGAACAGTCCGAGCAATATGCTGGCATCGACCGCGCCATGATCGGCCCGCACGATCTTCACGCCGTCGCGGGTGTCGCACGATATATCGCTCTCGATCCGGCTCAGCGTATCGTCATCGACCAGGTCGGATTTGTTGAGAATGACGAGATCGGCGCAGGCGAGTTGATCCTCGTACAGTTCCTCCAGCGGGCTGTCATGATCGAGTGACGGATCGGCAGCGCGGGCGAGGGCCAGTGCCGCTTCGTCGGTCGCGAACCGGCCAGCGGCGACGGCATCGGCGTCGATGAGCGCCACCACGCCGTCCACGGTCGCGCGAGTTCGGATGTCGGGCCATTGGAAAGCCTTCACCAGCGGCTTGGGCAATGCGAGACCCGATGTTTCGATGATGATATGTTCGGGCGGGCTGGGCCGGTCGAGCAGCTTTTGCATGGTCGGAAGAAAATCGTCGGCGACGGTGCAGCAGATGCAGCCATTGGCCAGTTCCACGATGTCGTCTTCGGGGCAGGCTTCCTCATTGCAGCCGCGCAGCAATTCGCCATCGACCCCGACATCGCCAAACTCATTGACGATCAGCGCCAGCCTGCGGCCCTTCGCATTCTGGAGGAGATGGTGGATGAGCGTGGTCTTGCCCGCGCCCAGAAAACCGGTGATCACCGTGGTGGGTATCTTGCTCAAGCATTCGCTCCTTGTTGGATGGGGGCATGGGTGACGGTGGATTTGCCGCTCGCGTCTCCTCCTGCCGCGCTCGGCCCGGGAATTGCGCCCGGCCTTGCGAACGCCATCCCTGTGACAAAGGTTACCGCAGCGGGAAGTGGCGGGACGCCGCTGCCCCGCAATAAGCGGGACCAGCGATGGAGGAAGAGAAACGAGCGGAGCATTACAGCGTCAGAAACTCAGGCCGTAACTGACCCGGAGCGTCCGGGGCACGCCGCGCAGGAAATAAAGAAAGCGCCCGCCCGCATCGGCGGGAGCCGATCCCAAACCGCGCGTCGCATATTCTTTGCCGGTGGCGTTTTCCACATTCACGCCGAAGCGATGCCGCCGCGCCGCGCCGTCGACATAAAGATGCGCGCCGATGTCGAGGGTCGTGTAATTGCCATAGTTCTGGCGCGGGAAGCCAAAGGGCGAGGAATAGGCGTCGCCGACCCAGTTCACCGCGACATTGGCACCGAAGGGCAAGTCTTCCGGCGCATAGGCAATAGCGCCCTTGGCATATTGCCGGGGCGTTCTGTCGCGCTGGGTTGTCGAACCTCCGTCGCGAGCCCGGGTATAGGTATAGCTCGCATTGATATGCCAGGCCTGCGCCAGCGTCGCGTCGATCTGGAACTCGGCGCCGCGCACCTTCACGCGGGTATCGACATTGATGAACGTGCCATTGGGAAAGGCTGGATCACCATAATATGTGTCGATGAGGTTGGTGATCCTGCGCTGGAAATAGGTCGTCTTCCAGTTGAGCGCACCACCCGCCAGCGGAAAAACTCCACCTACGGTCAGATTGATGTTCAGGCTCTGCTCCGGCCTCAGGTTCGGATTGCCGATCTCACAGCACGGGTCGATGCCATAGAGCGACGATGCATCAGGCAGGATGAAGGATGTGCCGCCAATGCCCTCGACATAGAGGGTGTCGCTGATGTCGAAACGGCCGCTGACGTTCCAGATCGTCTTCTTCGCACCGCCGCTTTCATTATAGCGCGCTCCAGCCGCGATCCGGCCTCGGTCACTGATTTCATCGGTGGTACGGACCTGAAGGATGCCGGCATGCACCTGTTCGCTGATCTTGCCGATCAGCAACACGTCGTCGCGGCCGTTGAAATTCTGGAAATCATAGCCGATCAGATATTCAAGGCCGCGGTGCGGATGCAGTTTTACGACCGCGCTGCCGCCATAGTCCTGATAGCCCCAGAAGGTGCCAGCCGGATAAACCACGATCGGCGGTCCGGCTGGAATAGGATTGAGTATCTGGACATAGGCCGTCTTCCAGTCGTGAAAATAGCCCTTGAGGAAGAACTGGATCGTGTCGCTTCCGGTATAATCGAGGCGAGCGCTCGCAATCTCTTCATTGCGGTCGTTGCGGCTTGTGTTGACGCGCGAGGCGCTCAGATTGTCGAGTTTCGCTTCCGTGTGCTGATATTGCAGGTTGAGACGCAGGTCTGGCGTGAAATCGAACTGATATTTGCCGCCTACCGACCACAGGCGATAGCCGCGCTTCCGGTCGGTCGCGCTGGGCTGCATGACGCTGTAGGGGCGATACCCTTCCGCCTGGTTGCGGGAGGCATAGACCACGAACTTGTGATCGCCGATGCTGCCCCGCGCATAGCCGTCGAGATTGACGCCGGAGCGACTGTCGACGCTGCCATTCACCTGTCCGTTGAAGGAATCGGTGAAGCTGCGCGTCACGACATTGATGACACCAGCCGCCGCCTGCGTGCCGTAGAAGAGGCTCTCGCCACCCTTCAGCACCTCGATGCGCTCGATCATGCTGGCGGGCAGCGTGTCGTTGGGCGAGGTGCTGCCATAAAGCCGGTTGTTCAGGCGGATGCCGTCGGCCGTCCACAGCACGTCCTGCGTGCGCGACCCCTGGAGTGAGATATCGACATAGCTGAACGGCCCGGAACCCGGCATGATATAGAGACCCGGCACCGTCTGCAGCGCGCGCGCAACATCGACATATCCGCCGTCGCGCACCTGCTTGTCCGTAACAGTCTCGATATCGCTGCCATAGCGGGACAGTTGCTGGGGCAGCAGCTCTTCCAGGCTCTTGCCAGTAACGACGATGCCGTCCGCATCGTCGCTGGTTTCGGCCTGCGCCGGTGTCGCGGTGAAAGAAAGAACGGCGGCAAAAGCCAGCCGCGATAGGATGATATGGTTCAAGACAGTCCCCCGTCGGCGTCCAATCGACGTTGGACAGGGGCGTGCCGTTCACGAACGGTCGGCACGCGCGGCGACCGGACGCCAATGGGCGGCCGACGCACGTCTCCGATGCGGCCCCTGCCGCGCGTTCGTCGCTCAGACGGAGTTCACCGTGCCACGGCCATCCCCTGGGCCAGGGCAAGAGCGACCAGACGCCGGCAGGTCTCCTGGCTCATGGGTCATCGCTTGATGCACGGCCTTCCCAGGCCTCGCATGACTTAGCGTCCGGCCCAGTGGCTGGCGGTTCGGGTCGTTATGTCCGTCCGCACATGTACATCGCACTCGCCACTTACAGTTGCAGGGACAGCCGCGGCATTGGATGGATGCATCCATCCGCACCGCATTCCCTTTTAAGGCCTCTCACAAGGCCACCAGCGCGATCATTGTCCCCGATTCCAGCCGGAGCCTTCCGCAAGGACGCGCAGCCAATATGCCAGATGCAGGCGGATCGCAAGCGCCACGGATACGGACAGTCAAAGGGGGCGGAGTGCCTGAAGCCGCCAGCCACGGTTGAACGACAGGGTGACACTGGAAAGCGGCGCGATGTCTATTCGCAATAATGCCTGCTGCGGCAGGTCGAGCGCAACGCCGATCGCGGCCCTGATGACCATGGGATGGGTGATCGCGAGCACATCCCCGTCGATGCCATCCATCCATGCTCCGACCCTCGACAAAAGCATTGCCATCGTTTCGCCGCCCGGCGCGCCGGGTGCCGGATCGGCAAGCCAGCGAGCGAAGGCGCCTGGATCACGCGCGTGAATGTCCGCGAAGCTGCGTCCCGCCCAGTCGCCATGATCGATGTCCCGCAGTGCCGGCTCGACCTGCGCGGCCACTCCCAAAAGATCGGCCGTCTGTTGCGCCGCAGCCATCGGACTCGTGACGATAGTCCTGGGGGTTGGGCGGGGCAGGCGCAATCCAGCGGTCGCGCGCGATCCTCCTTCATCGACGGCTTCGCCGGGCGCCGGAAAACCGCCTTCGCGCATAGATGGCGTCGCCGCGTGGCAGAGCAGGTTCAGGCGCTTGATCAGTCGATCCTCCCGGGAGACGTTGACGCTGCGCCCGGTTCCATCCTATGTCGTGCGGGCAAGGTCGAGGAAGAAGCCGGTGAGATTCCGGCACGGTCGCGCCACTGTTATCGTCCGCTGCCTATCTCTGTCGAGAGGGGGCGGGTGAAAGTCAGACCTTCCTCGGGCGAACGGACACCGGCGGGACGCGAAAATCCCGAAAGGAGCATCATCATGGCCACCACGACGCTATTTGCCGAAGACATCTTCATCCCCCTGCAGGGCGGCAGCACCATACCACTGCGCGAAATCCTGCCCTGGGCGATATTCGGTACGCTGCTGGCGCTGATCTTCCTCTATTTCGTCAGCACCGAACAAGGCGCCTTTTCGTTGTTCAAGGGTATGTATGTGCACGAATTCGTGCATGACGGTCGGCATCTTTTGGGCTTCCCCTGCCACTAGAGCGGTTTGCGATCCGACTGCATCAGATCGGCCGCATCTATTCCCTATTTTACCGCGATTTCCCGATCAGCGATCGATTCCGATCGCCTGGGCATCGCTTTGAGGCGGAATTCGTCATGAGCAGAAGCCTTCTCATCCGCGGCATGATCGCGGGAATCATCGCAGCCGTGCTTGTCACCCTGTTCGCCCGCGCCTTCGCTGAGCCATCGATCGATCTGGCCATAGGGTTCGCAACTGCCCACGAACATATGGCGCATGCGGACATGGCGAGCATGAGCGTGCCGGAAGAAGCTGAGTTGGTCAGCCGCGCGACACAGAAAGGCCTGGGCCTCCTGACGGCGATAACGCTTTACGGCGCGGCAGTAGGGGGTATTTTCTCACTCGTCTTCGCTGCCGCCTACGGCCGTATCGGCATGATCGGGCCACGCACCCTGTCCCTGTTGCTCGCCATCGCGGCATTTTTTGCCGTCGCCCTGGTGCCCGCGCTCAAATATCCACCGACGCCGCCAGCGGTGGGCCTGCATGAAACGGTCGGCTTTCGTACCGCAGCTTTTTTTGCAGCAATCGGACTGTCGTTGGCAGCTCTCGCCATCGCCTTCAGCCTTGGGCGTGGCCTTGCCGAAAAATTCGGAGGCTTCAACGGCAGCATCGGCGCCGTCGTCATTTATATCGTGACGGTTTTCATAGCCCAGGCCGTTTTGCCGGAGATCAACGAGGTGCCCAATGATTTCCCGGCGACCGTGCTATGGGACTTTCGGGTCGCCTCCATAGCCATGCAAGGGGTTCTTTGGTCGATCATCGGGGTGGGCTTTGGCATGATGGCGGAATCTGTGCTGCGGAAAGAACAATGACCCGCGGCGGCCATCAAGGCCCATTCTTCCGCCTTTGATCCCGAAGGCCATATCCAGCATCCGCGCCCGGCAGTTCGACGAGCCGGGTCCGGCATGTCATGCCGCATCCAGCGCAAGGTCATGGGAGCATCTGCTGCCTGTTCGCAGCATCCGGTCAGCGACCGCACGGCATTTCATAAATGCGATACTCAGAAAGCAAAAATACCACCAATATGCACTATTGAGTATGTTGCAGATTATCTTCATACTTCCCCAAAGCCATGCCGCGACCTTTTACTGGCATGATCGGCAGGGGCATCGACCATATTGAATGACGATCCGAACACGGACGGCTGGTGGATGTCGGTAAAGCAAAGGAACACCGCGCAAAAGGCGATCTGCAAGTGGACTGGAGAGGAAAAGCATGAACCGTTTGGCAAACAAGGTGGCGGTCGTCACCGGATCGGGCGGCATCGGTGAGGCCAGCGCCCGGCGTCTTGCGGCCGAGGGCGCTCAAGTCGTCATAGGCGACGTCAACACCGCCAGCGCGAACAAGGTCGCCCAAAGCATTGTTGCAGATGGCGGCAAGGCAACCGCGCTCCACCTTGATCTTGCCGAGGAATCGAGCATCATCGCCTTCTTCGCCGCGATTGAGGCTGAGCATGGTCGGTTGGATGTCCTGCACAATAATGCGGCCGATACGCGCGGCGAGCAGATGGCGCTGGATATGGGCATAACCGCCATGCCAGCGGAGATTTGGGATCGCGCATTTCTGGTGAATACGCGCGGCACCATGCTGATGATAAAGCACGGCATACCGCTGATGCTCAAAAATGGCGGCGGGTCGATCATCAACACCAGTTCGGGCGCCGCGCTGCGCGGGGATCTCTATGGCCCGGCCTATGCATCTTCGAAGGCGGCGATCAACTGCCTCACCCTGTATACGGCGACGCAATATGGCAAACAGGGCATCCGGTGCAACGTCGTCTCGCCGGGCCTGGTCGTGACTCCCAATGTCTACGAAAGCAATTCCCAGGAACAACTCGACAGAATCGAAAAGCACAAGCTGACACCCTATCTGGGCGCGCCGCGCGACATCGCCGCCGCGGTAGCATTTCTGGCCTCCGACGATGGTCGATTCATGACTGGACAGGTCATGGTCGTCGATGGTGGCATCACCGACCATATGCCCTATTTCTCCGAGGTTCTGGAAAATTTCGCCGCCGATCCCGCCAACCGGTCGATTTGAGGATAAGCCCCATGTGGAGAGTGACGACACTTGTGAACCGGCAGAGCGCGCTCGATGAGGCGCAGTTTTCCCGGCGCTGGCAGGATGAACTGGTCCCTGCGATCAGGGACGCTTTGCAGAACCTGGGGACATTGCGGAAACTGATCCTCGACGTGCCGCCAACGGCGCTGAGCGAGAAGGTAAGAGCGGTTTTTCCGCCTCAGTTCGATGGCATGGCGGAGTTTTGGTTCGATACGGCGGAAGATGCCGCGGCTGCGATGAAGGCGCTGTCGCAGGATACAGCGCTGCGCTCGCTCGCCGCGAGCATCGTTTCCGCCGCAGATGGGGTCGCCTGGCTGGCCAAGGTCGTGCCATCGAAACCGGATTCGGGATCGGTCGTCAAATTTCTGGCAGCGGGCGACATTGTCGACACGCTGACGCTGGAAGAAGCGCAGAGCTATTGGGCCAATGTGCATCCCGTCGTGGCCCAGACCGTGCCGGAAACGTGGAACATGCTGACGCGCTATACGCAGTTTCACGGCAGACCCACTCCGACATTGGAGATGGGAGACTGGCTGGCGCAATATCGCTTCGTGCCGATGGCCGCCGACATGGGCTTTGCCGACGCGGAGGACTTCATCGCCATGTATACCCACGAGGATTATCTCGCCGTGATACGGCCGGATGAGGAAAAATTCTCGCGCCCGGGGGAAATGCTGAGCTTCGTGACAGGCGAGGAACGCCTGTTGGTGGGTTGAAAAGCCGGCTGTATATTGAGACTGAAACGGCCGGACAGTTGCCCATCCAGCCCTTCAGAAGCCGCGCCCGGTAAGATAAATATGGCGCGGCCACGATCAAAGCCGCGCGGTGACGCGCTGGGAGAGGGAAGCATATGACCTATGTTCCAAAATTCTGCCGGATTGCGGTGGTGGTCGACGATCTTGATGCCTTCACCCGTGACGCGGCGGCGCTGTTGGGCCTCCATTTCGTGAGCCCGAAGCTGGACGAGCAATTCACGGCGTTCAGCGTGGCCTTTGGCGAACATGGCCTGATGGGCATTCAACCGCACGAGGAATTACCCTTTGCAAGTCAAGGGCGGCTGATTGAAGTCGCCATGGACGTAACCAGCGCCGATGCGACTACGGACAGACTTGTTGCAGGGGGCTATCAGCCGGTGGTCACCAATTTCCTGCCCGCGCCGGCGGCGAACGAATATCTGTTCGGCAGGGATTTTCATAATATTCCGCTGATGGTCTGCACGGCAGGCGACAATGAGATGCAAATGCGCGAACAGGGCCCATTCGCCGAACTGGAATTGGCGCCCTTGCCCAAAGTGGGCGCGGTGACGTTGGTGGTGGAAAATATGGCGGACACCGCGCGGGATCTCGAACGCTTTTTCGATATGACCTTCGTGCCTTGCGATCCTATGGGTCTGGGCACTGCCGGACTGAGCGGCGCCCATCGTGTCCGACTGGTGGAGGGCCATTCCCCCTTTCATGCAGAATTCCACCCACCTTTGGCATCGATCGACCTTATCTACGAAGATGTTGAACGGCAGCGGGCCATGCTTGAAAAGTCAGGATTCTCACTCAGCGAACGCGCATTGCGGTCGGGCGGGCATGCTTATTATCTGGGCTCGTCTTTCCACAATGTCCCGATCACTCTCTATCCGGCATCGGCCGATCAGGAGTTGAAGGGGATTTAGGAGGCATCGACATTCAGGCATTTGTGGAGCGAGGCAAATGCCCACTCCAACGCCATTTCCAACCCCGCCGGAATAGAATGTCGATTATCCCCTAGTCACCTGAATCCGAAGTTCGGCTCATTGTTTTCTGACAGAAGCGCCTAACCGAGGCGAGGATATCGTCGGCGGATTTGACCCACTTGTAGGGCTTGGGTCTTTCGTTGTGAGCGGTGATGAAAGCGACGATATCGGCTTCGAGTTCGGCCGTTGATCGGTGGACGCCTCGCTGCAACTGCTTGCGCGTCAACTCGGCGAACCAGCGCTCGACCTGATTGATCCACGATGCCGACGTCGGCGTGAAGTGTACGTGCCAGTGCGGGCGGCGTGCCAGCCAGGCCTTGATCCTGGGCGTCTTGTGAGTGGCATAGTTGTCCATCACGAGGTGGACCTCAAGGCCTTCAGGCATGGCTGCATCGATCTGCTTGAGAAAGTCGAGGAACTCGGTCGCGCGATGTCGCCTGTAGCATTTTCCGATCACGGCGCCGGTGGCAATATCGAGCGCGGCGAACAGCGATGTCGTGCCGTTGCGGACGTAGGTATGGGTGCGCCGCTCGGGCACACCAGGCGCCATGGGCAGGACCGGCTGCTCGCGATCGAGGGCCTGGATCTGCGATTTCTCGTCTACGCATAGCACCACCGCGCGGTTCGGAGGCGACAGGTAAAGACCGACAATGTCTTGCACCTTGTCGACGAACAGCGGATCGCTCGACAGCTTGAACGTCTCCGACCGATGTGGCTGCAGACCGAATGCGCCCCAGATGCGCCGGATGGTGGTGTGCGATAGTCCGACCTCGGCTGCCATCGAACGGATTGACCAATGCGTCGCGTCCTTGGGCGTGGTGTTCAGCGTGCGCTCGATCACCTGCGCCACCTGCGCGTCGCTCACCGTGCGCGGACGGCCCGCCCGATACTCGTCGGTCAGGCCTTCAATCCCGGCTTGCGCAAAACGGCGACGCCATTTGCCGACCGTATGCTCGTGAACCCCAAGTCGCTCGGCAACCTCCTTGCTCTGCAGCCCGTCCGCGCACAGCAGTACCATCCGGCAGCGGTCCGATAGTGAACGCGGGGCCTTATGACGCCGAACCTGCGATTCCAGGAACATGCGATCAGCTGCACTCAAAACCAACTTGTCCGCCTGACGCCCGACCATCCATGCCTCCTGCGCTCAACAAGAAGCATATACAATGTAGCTTACTTCAGTTCCAGGTGACTAGTCCGTGAGCGCTTTGCCAGCCCGGGCCGCCGCGGGATTATCGGGATTGAACTCACCGAAACATTCGACCACCAGGTGGCTGCAGCTATATTCGCGCACCTCCTCGATCTTCCCGTCGCGTAATTGGAAGATCAGGCTGTAGGCATTGTCATAATGCTTGCCGTTTTTGAGATAGGCATCGGTTTGCGCTTCCAATACGACAAGATCGCCGTCACCGATAAGATTTACCTGTTCCATCCTGATCGGCGATTCCAGCAAGGTCGACTGCGCCTCTGGCGCCGCAGCGAACTGCTCCTTGTTCCAACGATATTTGAGCCATTCCGGGCTGCGCGCCATGGTCTTGAATAGAAAATCCTCCGTCAACAGGTCGAGGATCTTCTCATTCTGACCGCTGTTCACGGCTTCGAGCCAACGGGTTACGATCTGCTTATTCTCTTGTGTACCCATGATCGTCTTCCATTTCCGTGCAGTATGTTTCTTGCGGTCAGGCAGCCGCCATGATCTGCTCGAACTGATCCATCGTGACACCCAGTTTCTTGATGAGATCGCCCGAGTCATAATATTCGCGCCAGCCGCAGATTTTGCCATTGGCGTCTATATCGAACACGGCATTCAGACGCGTTTCGACACGCCTGCTATCATGATTCAGCGTGACCGTGTCGGTCCGCTCGGTGAAGACATGGGAATCGCTGGAACCCATTGCATGGATGATGCAGTCGCAGTCGCTGTAGAACTCATATTGCCGTTCCAGTTCGGCCCGGATTGCCTCACGACCACGCGAAGGCACGCGCATGGGCACCAAAGGCTGGTAGAAAGCATCATCGCTGAAATATGTATCGAGGAGCTTCTTGAAGTCCGGCCGGCCCTCGTGAAAGCCGTCCAGAAATGCCTTCACATGCACCTCATGCGCTATCGTCATCCTTGCCTCCTTGCGTCCGTTTTCAACATCGGTTGGCTTGCCGGACCGCCGCCATTCCCTGTTGCCGGTTTTTCTGCATTTATCGGTATATTGCATGATGAAATTTGTTATGCATGATGTCAACCGTTCCGCACGGCCCTTCCGGCTGCTTGGAACGTCATAATCGCCAGTGACCGCGCAATGGATATAGAGGGGCATCATCCCTTTCGTGCATGCAGCCGGCACGTTGGGCTTTATTGGATAGCTGCATTTCGGATCGGCAATCGACCCGATGGTTGCAACTCACGGTTCAGAAAGAAAAAGGAGCAGGAAGATGAACAGGCTTGAAGGCAAGGTTGCGATCATAACGGGCGGCGCCGGGGGGCTCGGCTCAGCGAGCGCAAAGCGGTTCATTGCAGAGGGCGCGCGCGTCGTCGTCGCGGATCTGTTCGAAGACCGGGCGCTGGCAGTCGCCGATGCCCTTGGCCCCAATGCCGTGGGCATGTTCTATGACGCAAGTGAAGACTCCTCGATCGAAGCCGCCATCGCCAAAACGGTCGAGAAATTCGGCAGGCTCGACATTCTGTTCAACAATGCGGCGCTGACCGATCACAAGATGCACGTACAGGACAGAACGTCGATCGATATCCCGCTGGAGGTGTGGGACAAGACGATGGCGATCAATGTGCGCGGCATATTGGTCGGGTGCCGTTATGCCATCCCCCACATGATAAAGGCCGGCACGGGTTCGATTATCAACACGGCATCCGATTCCGGCTTTGCCGGGGACAATGTGCGTATCGCCTATGGCACGTCGAAAGGCGCCGTGATCACGCTGACCAAATATATCGCCGTTCAGCACGGTCGCCAGGGCATTCGCTGCAACGCCATTGCCCCGGGCGTCATCCTGACCGAACAAATGAAGGGCTTCCCGGTCCTTGCGGAAACGATCCATCGGCACGTCGTCACGCCGCGCCTGGGCGAACCGGAAGATATTGCCGCGCTGGCAGCGTTCCTGGCGGCCGACGAGTCCAGCTACATCACCGCGCAGACCATTCAGTGCGATGGCGGCCATCTCGCGCATCAGCCCCAACTTGCCGACATGATCGCTCTGGAAGCCAGCGGGCGGGGCGACGTCATCGAATAGGCAGGAACCGCTTCACGCGGACGGCCGATGATCGCGCCGTCGGCCATCCGCGTGAAATCCGCATATTATGCATACCCTTGAACTCCTTTTGCCTTCGATCTAAGGCGATGGGATGGAAGACAGCAGCATCACCGGACGCGCATATTCAATTTTGCGATCCGATATCATTTCCTGTCGACTCTCGCCCGGAGTGCGGCTGAACATCTCGCAGCTTCAAAAGAAGCTGACGCTCAGCCAGGCTGCAGTGCGAGAGGCGCTTTCGCGCCTGGCTGCCGAAGGGCTGGTAGAAATCGAGCGCAATCGCGGCTTTCGGGTTTCCCAGGTCTCGACGACCGGCTTCCGCAAATTGACAGAAGCGCTGATGGCGATCGAACTGCCATGCTTGCGGGCCGCCATCGTCAATGGCGATCTGGAATGGGAACTCAACCTGATCGCAGCCTACCACCGCGCCCTTCGGACGCTGGAACTGGTGGTGGAGGGCAAGGAAGAACTCAATTCCTACGCCAATGAACGCCTGGCTTTTTACGAAGCCCTGCTGGCGGCTGCCGACAATCCATGGCTGCTCTGGTCCTGGCGCCTTCTATATACGCAAAATGCAAGATACCGGCAGATCTATATGTCGCTCGCGAAATTCGAGCTCGACCTCAATCCGCATCATGAGCAGATATTGAAAGCCGTCCTCGCCCGCGACGTTGATCGCGTAGTCGCGCTCAGCGTTGAGAATTACGAGAAAGTGTCCCAGTTCATCGAAGAACAGATTCACGAGACTTCGCCACCAAAGCCTCAAGCCCCGGCGGCAACGGCGCGGCAGCCCAATGCCTCGATAAAACCGAAAAGAACGCCGCGTCGCCCTGCCAGAGCGATCCAGACTGACTGATGCCGGCATGCGGCAGTTCGCCGCCTTGGCGTGACCGACCGCCCATCGAAAATAATTAATGGGTTCATGCATGATTATGCGCTTGACCCTTCGGTGCGCGCCTCATAGCCTCGGGCCAAGAGCGGGGATTTGAGAGGATAAGATCATGCGGGCAGCGCAGATTTCTGCCTATGGCGGGCCAGATGTCCTGAAGATAGTCGACGTGCCCATCCCGAGTCCGGGGCCCGGAGAGGTGCTGGTGAAGGTAGCGGCCGCTGGCGTCAATCCGGTCGATTGGAAGATCAGGGAAGGTTATCTCGCAGAAGCGGCCCCGCTGACCTTTCCCGCGACGCTGGGAAATGATGCCGCTGGGACAATCGAAGCGTTGGGCGCGGACGTTCAAGGCCTTTCAATAGGCGACGCGGTCTTTGGGTCACCCGGCATAACCGGCGGCTTTGCGGAGTTCGCATTGCTCAAGGTCGATCAGCTTGCCCGCGTGCCAAATGGGATGTCCTTGGTCGTGGCAGCCGCGCTGCCAGTGGCCGCCGCCACTGCGACGGTTGCGCTGGATACGGCAGAAGTAAAGGCTGGCACGCGGCTTCTGGTGCACGCGGCGGCCGGCAGCGTCGGCAGCCTGGCGATCCAGTTGGCGAAAGCGCGCGGAGCCCATGTTACGGCGGTGACGTCCCGGGCCACGCAGGACCATGTTCGTGGCCTTGGCGCCGACATCGCGCTGGTTCGTGAAGAGGATTGGGCGACCCAGGCGGGGCAGATGGATGTCGTGCTGGACGGCGTAGGAGGCGCTACCCAGGAAGCGTCCTGGCCCGTGCTGGCAAAAGGCGGCATATTGGTCAGCCTGGTTCAGCCCCCGTCCGAGGAACATGCCCAAGCGCTCGGCGTGCGGGGAATGATGGTCTTCGGACACCCGACCGCAGAAGCGCTGGGGAGCGTGGCCGCCCTTGTTGCGAGTGGCCAGGTCCAGATTCCGATCGCGGGAGAGTATTCGCTCGACGCCGTCAGTGAGGCACTGGCCGTCAGCCAGTCGGGCGAGGTGGTCGGCAAACTTGTCGTCAAAATCGGCTGAACGCAGCCGGAACGCAAGAGGTAGGCATGGCTCAAACGCGGCGCGACTTGTCGCGGCTGGACGCGTGGCTTTCGTCGCACACGCAACTTGGTGCGAACTGTCATATCGTCAGCATCGGGCAGCCGAAAACCGGCTTTTCCGCAGATACCCTGCTCCTGTCCGTTCAGAGTGAAAAAGGCGCGGCGGATATCGTCTTGCGGATCGAGCATCCGGGAAGGAACATCTTTCTCGACGCTTCGATCGAGCGACAGGCCCGGATGATGGAGGCATTGGCCCAGCGAGGCGTCCCGGTGCCCGATATCCTGGGATGGGATGTAGAAGGCACGGTTCTCGACGCGCCTTTCCTGGTGATGTGCAAGACGGACGGCGCATCCTTGCCGCAATATCCCAGCTATCATGTGGCCGGTCTGCTGATCGAGCTGGACCCGGCGGAGCGCGCCCGCGCATGGCGCCAATCGCTCGAGACGATGGCGCAGATCAATCGCCTGGACTGGCGCGACGGCTTCGATTTCCTTCTGTCACCGCCCTACGGCGCGCCGGGACTGGAGCATTATCTGGGCTGGATCGCTGCATGGCGGAATCTGGCGTGCAAAAAATCGCATCCGGTCATCGATCAGGCGATGGCCTTCCTTCGAGACAATCGGCCGCCCGTGGCGGACATCGGCCTGCTCTGGGGCGATTCCAATCCCGGCAATCTGCTGTTTGGGCCGGACGGGTCGGTCACGGCAGCGCTGGATTTCGAAGCAGCATCCGTCGGCCCCGCTGAAATTGACCTGGGCTGGTGGTTCGTGGTGGACCGGATGCTGGCCGCCGGGAATCCGCTCCCGGCGGGCATGCCGAACCGGGATGAGCAGGTTGCGATATTTGAACGGGCCCTTGGCCGTCCGGTCGCCGAACTAGCCTATTTTGAAGTGCTGGCGGCTCTGCGGATGGCGCTCGTCATAGCGCGGACGGCGGACATCCTCATCGAGGCGGGCGCTCTTCCTGCAGACAATCAGGTGGCAGTCTACAATCCGGCGGCGTCGATGCTCGCTGGCCTGCTGGGCATTGCCCATGACGGGCGCATGGATCACTATATGGGCATGGTTCAAGCCATGAATCAACGATGAGGGACTGCCTCAAGGATAATGCATAATTATGTTCGACATTGACGATCTGAGGTGATAGGTCGATTGTATAGCAGTAGGGAGAAGCGGCGATGAAGGTTTCATTTCTGGGGATGACGTCCTATGACGGCCCGGCTCCAGGAATAGAGATTTGGCCCGCTTCTCCGAGCTATTGCGATCCATCGGTGGCACAGGCATCGGTGGAACGATGGCTGGATTTGTGCTGCCTGGCAGAGGATTTGGGCTTCGACTGGATCAGCTTTTCCGAGCATCATTACGCACCCTATCAGATGACGCCTAACCCCGTTGTGCTCGCGGCGGCCGCCAGCCAACGCATCAAGCGCGCGAAAATCGCACTTCTTGGCCCGCTCGTGCCGCTCAACAATCCAGTGCGGCTGGCGGAAGAGCTGGCGATGCTCGACATCCTCACCGGCGGGCGGTTGGTGACCCTGTTCCTGCGCGGCACCCCCAATGAACATGGCACTTACGATACACCGTCCGACCAGACCCGTGGGATGACCCAGGAGGGCATCGACCTTATCCTGAAAGCCTGGCGCGAGAAGGAGCCGTTCGCCTGGAAAGGCGAGCACTATAATTTCAGCACCATATCGACCTGGCCTCGTGTGATACAGCAACCGCATCCGGTGGTCTACGGATCGGGGAACAGTGAAGAGTCGATCGCCTTCGCCGCCGAGCGCGGCTTAGGGATCGCCTTCTCCTTTGCTCCGCCCGAGGTGGTGAAGAACTGGGTGGAACTCTATCACGCACGGGCGGCCGTTGCCGGATGGACGCCGACGCCCGACCATGTGATCTATCGCGGCCTTGCCTATGTCGCGCCGACAGACGAGCAGGCTGCTGAGCACATGAAAGCACATTTCGGTGCAATGGCAGAGCAGCAGTCGAGAATTCAGTCGAAGACCATGGGCGGCCCTCCGGTCGTTCCCCTGATCCTCCAGCCCTATTTCCTGGGGTCTCCGGAAACGGTGATTGATCGCTTCGCGACGCTGCGCGACTGCGGCGTCGGCGTCACCGATCTGGTGTTCACGATCGGATCGCACGCACAGCAGGAAGCGGCTATTCGCCTGTTCGCCTCGTCAGTCCTCCCCACGTTGCATGCCTGGGATGTGGACAGTTCGCAGGAACAGAAGGCCGCCGCCGCACGCTAGGGCCGATCGAACTTCCTTGCTGGTCACGAAGATGACGTCGGTCCGGCCGTCCAACCACTGCCGATATTATCAGCGCATTTTCAGCACCACGCGAAATCGGGCTTTGCCGCTCATCATGCGATCATAGGCCGCCTGGGCTTCCTCGAACGGGAAGATTTCATTCATTGAACTCACGTTGTTGAGTTTACTGAAAGCGAGCGTGTCCTCGGAATCCGCGGCCACGCCCGAATACCAGCCCTTCACCGCCGCGCGCTTGCCGAGCAGATCCAGTGTATCGACCGGGAAGGTTCCGACTGCCCCGATCACCATCATCACGCCGTTAGGGCCCAGCCCTCCCACGATGGCCCGCATGGCGTCCGCACTGGTAACGGTTGCAATGATCGCGCGTGCGCCGCCCATCTGCTGCAATATCTGCGCGACATCGCCATCCTCGCTGTCGATATAGTCATGGGCGCCCAGCTTCCGCGCGAGTTCTTCCTTGCCGCGGCCGCGATTAACCGCAACGGTGCAAAAGCCAAGCCGCCGGGCGAATTGAATGCCCAGATGACCCAGCCCACCGACGCCATGAATGACAACGAGATCGCCAGGCCCCGCCCCGCAATTGCGTAACGCATTGAAGGTAGTGATCCCGGCACAGAGGAGCGGTGCGGATTCGATCTGGTCGAGATCGGTGGGGACATGGGCAACGGCGGTGGCATCGGCAACAAGGTGGGTCGCGTAGCCACCATCACGGGTGACGCCGGTAACGGCCTGTATGACCTCACATGCGAAGGCTTCGCCCCGGCGACAGCGAACGCAATGGCCGCAAGAGCCACCGAACCAGCCCACCCCGGCACGGTCGCCGACCTGCCAGCCGCCAACATTGCTTCCAACGGCAGCCACAATTCCAATCACTTCATGTCCCGGAACGCGCGGATATGCGATGCCGGGAACATGACCTTCGACCGTCAGTGCATCGCTGTGGCATACGCCGCAGGCATGAACCTCGATCAATAGTTCGCCGGGAGCCGGGTTGGGAATGTCACGCTCAATACGTTCGAATTTGCCGCCCGCATGCGGCACCGCCATCGCGATCATATTGGGCATTGGGGCTTCCTTCCGGCCAGAATCCATCATCGTTATAGGACTTACCGGTGTCTCATGCCACGTAGATCGCCAAATCCGCAGAACCGGCCATCCTCCAGTTATCGGTCAAGAGAAGGCCGATCAGCGGGACCAGCTTCTATCATTTCTATCATGGCGACCATGGCGGTCGTGCCGATCATGCCTGTGGTCCCGGTCATGGCCATGACGCCGATCGCTGTTATAGCCCGGTCGTCCGTCACGGCAGGCCGATACCGAAGCGCCCGTCAGCACCAGCGTCGCGATAACCGCGACATTCATTCCACGCATCTTCATCTCTGTTCTCCTTGTGCAAGCTGAACCATTCGGGGCAACGTGCGGTTCCGGCGATGGAGTGACGAGGCGCCGCTGAGCACGCTCGCCGCCGGTGGGCTTTTGAATCAGTGAAATTGCCATCGAAACCCTCCCAACCTCCCGCCTTTCGGCCAGCCGAGTCGCATCGGCCAAATTTACGGGGTGCCGCATATGTCCTTGTTTGATGTGCGGAACGAATATGCACTGGCTCCATCCCCAAGCCGGCCATCCCTTCACCTTATGACAAGGTTGTGCGCTGGTGCCGCCTGTATTAGGTGAAGCGGATTCGTATGGACCCGGTGAAATTCCGGGTGGCTATTCCGGCCGCCGATCCGCCGGACAACGTGCGTCGCATGGCCGGATGACATACCGCCACATCTCTTCGCGACATGCCTGAATTTTCGGCTGGTCCCTCCTGATGAATGCACAATCTCTTTCACGTTACCGCGCCCAATGGTTTAGCGGCGCGGGCAATGCACGCCGCGACATATTGGCCGGAATGGTCGCCACCTTCGCGCTGATTCCAGAAGTTATAGCCTTCTCCTTCGTGGCAGGCATCGACCCGGAAGTGGGACTGTTCGCCTCCTTCATGATCGGTATCGTGATCGCCTTCACGGGAGGGCGCCCGGCGATGATCTCCGGCGCGGCCGGATCAGTCGCGCTGGTCGCAGCCGCGCTGGTCCACAGTCATGGCCTGCAATATCTGCTGGCCGCCACCCTGCTTGCCGGACTGTTGCAGATCGCCTTCGGCCTCATGAAGCTGGACGTGCTGATGCGTTTCGTCTCGCGATCCGTACGCACCGGCTTCGTCAATGCGCTTGCGATCCTCATCTTCTCGGCACAGGTGCCCCAGATGCTGAATGTCAGCTGGCACAGCTATGCCATGATCGCGGGCGGTCTCGCGATCATCTATCTGGTGCCAAGGGTGACAACCGTCATTCCCTCGCCTCTCATCTGCATCGTCATACTGACCGCGATCAGCCTGGTCTTTCCTATGCCGATCCACACCGTTGCGGACCTTGGTCGCCTGCCCGCTTCATTGCCTTCCTTCACGCTCCCGGCGATTCCGTTCGAATGGGAAACGCTCAAAATCGTGGCCCCCTATGCCCTTGCCATGGCAGCAGTCGGCCTTCTTGAATCGATGATGACCGCCAGCGTCGTCGATGATCTTACTGAAACCACCAGTTCAAAGGCGCAGGAATGCACCGGCCTGGGCCTTGCCAATGTGGCCGCGGGGCTGTTCGGCGGCATCGCTGGCTGCGGCATGATCGGCCAGACGGTGGGCAATGTCCGCTATGGTGGGCGCGGGCGGCTCTCCACGCTGGTCGCGGGCCTGTTCCTGCTTGTCATCATGGTGCCGCTCCGCCCATGGGTGGCGCAGATTCCCGTGGCCGCGCTGGTAGCGATCATGATCATGGTGTCGATCAGCACCTTCTCCTGGGGGTCGTTCCGCGACCTCGCGCTCCATCCCAAGGTTTCAGGCGTCGTTATGCTGGCAACGGTGGTTGTAACAGTCGCAACCCACGACCTCTCGGCCGGCGTCGCGGTCGGCGTGTTGCTCAGCGGCGTGTTCTTCGCCTTCAAGGTGACGCGTTTGATGCGGGTTACATCGCACCATGATGAGGAAGCCGACACGCGAACCTATACGGTGTCAGGCCAGATATTCTTCGCCAGCGCCGATATTTTCGCGGATCAATTCGATCTGCGCGATACCGTGCGCCGCGTGCGAATTGACCTGACCGCCAGCCATTTTTGGGATGTCACCGCCGTTGGCGCGCTCGAGGACGTTGTGACCAAGATGAGACACCATGGCATTGCTGTCGAGGTGGTCGGCCTGAACGAGGCCAGCGCCATATTGGTCGATCGTCTCGCTCCCAATGTCGGCGGAGCCATCCCGTAACGGACAGTCCGAGAGGCATTGGGGAAAGCGGCTATTGCGGGTCTTTTTACGCCGCCTAATTATCGCGTGAGAAGACCTGCTGCTCATCAGTCATGAAGAATATATTATAGGGCCTGTCGCAGAAGCGCTCTTCGTCTGCGCTCAGGATGGCCATCCCTTCGGCATCCGCGAAAAGATCGTCGGCTATCTCCATCGATTTGAACCAGATTTCCGGACCGGCATCGAAATCATATTCAGCGTCGGGATTGCGGTAGGTCTGAAGCACGTGATTCTGGATATAACGTACAGTCCGGTTCTTGTTGATCGACGCCCCAACATCGGCGTGCAGCGTCAGATAATATTCATGGGCGAACGCGCGCGTAAAGCGCGGCAGTCGCTTAAAGAAGGAAAACATCTTAAGCGGCAGATGGGACTTGTCGCGATTATACATCCAGATTTCATCGACGATCAGATGGGTGGCTTTGGCAATATGTGATGAATCCGCGAACAAATCGTGAAAAGCGGGAGTCGACAGCAATGTCTGTGGATCATCATGATTGTCGAAATAGTAACAGCCGACGCCCGCCCAATCCTGCGGCGTGAAGCCCTCTCCGCTACGGACGTCTTTCGGCACGACATGATGATGAACAGCCCGGGACAAGGAATCGGCACAAAGCGGTAGTGCACGAAGCTGGGGAAGGAAGATGTCTCGCCAATAACTGCGGAACTGCTCTGCGGAAACGTCCGGCGACCGTTTTATCAACGTCATCAGTTTGGCCATGATCTCTACCCAATTCTCATTATTATCCGAGGTTCCAAGTGGACCTCGCCTCAGATGACGCCATCGTTCCAGTCGATCTTCACATGGTGTGGAGCATCGACAAAAGGCACGCAAGGCGCGCCATAGACCTCGATGGCGGCCGCCGCCTCCGTCAGCCCAAGCGCCAGTTGAAACAGCGCATGTTCGGACGCCGGAAGATCATGATCGGCAGGAAAGTCATCCAGATAGGAAAGGATATCCCTGATCCTGGGTTCCATCGCGTCATAGAAGGCGCGCAGCTCTTCCTGACGGGAGGCCTGCCGTTGGAGATAGCGCGCTTCCGCCGTTTCGAGCGAACCCCAGATCGGGACGAAAGACTGCAAATCGGCAAAGGCTGCGGGCAGCGCCTGGTTGAAATTGGCCATGAGTTGCGCTCCTATTCCGCTGCCAGGACCATGGGGGTCGCATGGCTGCCATTGACGATGCTTTCCAGCACCGCGGCCTGGTGGCGGCAGATCATCTCGTAAATCCCGAACTGGATGAATGGCTTCGCGCCTGACTCCATCGCCGTATGTTGCTTTTCCGTGCAGGCGATATCTTCGCTGGAGATGTCCCGGTTGAACGCGACGCTCGCTTCCATGCCGAAACGCTCGGTCCATGTCTGCGGAGACTTGGCGAAGTGGTAATGCGCCTCCCAGCGAAAGCTGTCGGGCGAAATCGGCCAGTAATGCATCGTCCAGAACCCGTGCATCGCAAGGCTGAGGATACAGTTGGGAAAGATGGATATCTGTTCGTTGCTCCAATCCTCATCCTGCGTCGGGTTGAGGCCGGCGACGTCGAAAGCCCCCCGTTCCGCCGCATCGGCGACTGTCACCTGCGGCACGGCCTCGAATATCAGCTTCTGGATGGGCTTGCTCTCCGGCACGACGAAATCCGGGTTTCGCGTGTTGGACGTTCGCCTGTGGGGGCCATAAACGTCGAGCGAGACGAAATGAACGTGCGGATTTTTCTGCGAACACACCATATCCTTGGCGCTGTCGGCATGCAGCGCCCGGACATGATAGCCCTCGCTGGCGGCGTCGAACCCCGCTTTCCAGTTGGACTGGACCACGCCCGAAAGCCGGGCGGTATAGCGGAACCGGTCGAGAGGCGTATCCTCGAGCAGATCCATGACCCCACCGAGGAAATCGCGCAGGGTTTGCGCGGGTTCGGGATCGAGATTGATGAAGATGAGGCCCTTCCAGACTTCGATCGCAATCGGGGTCAGGCCGGAGGTTGCAAAATCCAGGTCAGGGAAGGAAGCGGCCCGGTCAGGCACGCCGCGAAGACGACCATCCGACGCATAGCTCCAGGCATGATAGGGACAGACGAACTGGGAGTCGCATCCCTGCTCGCCCCAAACCAGCTTCAGCGCGCGGTGGGAGCAGACATTATGGAAAGCGCGGATGATCCCGTCCTGGCCCCTGGCTATGAGTATCGACGCCTTTCCGGCTTCGACATCCCGGACGATCCAGCTGCCAGGTTTCGGCACGTCGGATTCCAGGCCAACATTGAGCCAGACGCGACGGAAAACTTCCATTTCCTGATCGAAGCGATTTTTCGACAAATAGGTGTCCGAAGCAACCTTGCCCGTACGGATTATATCTTCATCGGGGTGCATCCTGCCCAAGCCGACATCGAATTCGGCCAGGGCCTTCTCCACATCCAGCTCCATCATCCTCACTCCTGTGTGTGTCACTTATACGAGCTACTTCCGTCAGGATGCACGGCAGCGCAGGATTCTCCAAGCGCCATCCCTTCAGGGCCTCGATTCCTAATCTATGCATAATATTCCACTATAAAAAGGAAACAAGGTATTATTTTTAATTTGCATTCCGGCCGACGAAGGAGAAGTTTGAGGTCCAACGAATGCGAGTCGCGCCATAGAAGCGTGAACAGCCGACGGAGTGGGTTTCATGCAAGTCAGTCGTCAGTCAGCGCGGGAAGCAAGCGGTCCGCCTCCTGGGCCTGGATGGCGCGGCGCTGGTTATCATCGGATTGTTTGCTTCCCCGCCTGGCCTCTGTGGCGCCGGTTCATAGCGGTCTTGGGCGCTCTCACAATCGCGCTCACACTGTTCGCAAGCGGTATCAGCCTCCTCACCGCCAATATCGGCTTCGTTGTATTGAGCCATCATATCCTGCAGCGCTGAAGTATAACAGCACGACAATCTACACCCCAGGTCAACAAGGAGCGGATTATGGACGACAGGCTTGAATTTCTCCGTAAGCGCGCATGTGACGCTATGATCGCGCTGGCCGAAAATCGGTGGGTCGATGCAGACGAAGCTTTCCATCCGCACGCCACATGGTGGATCATCGGACAAGGCGAACTGTCACATGCCCGAGTCCGCGCTCTGGCGACCGAGACGGAAGGTCAATTAACCAAGCATGACCTGCGCGTAATGGGAACGGTCGCTGAAGGGAACAAGGTTGCCGTCGAACTCCGGGGCGACATGGCCTTCCCCGACGGCCGAACCTATTGCAATACTTATCACCATGTCGTCGAATTCGAAGGCGACCGTATCATCAGGCTGCACGAATATTTCGATACCTTCTACGTCCGGCAGGTCTTCGGTGGAGACCTTTACGAGCGCAAGATCGAAACCGCTGCCAAGCAACCGATTTAGTCAGGACAAGTCCATGCCAGTGCCGATCGGGAGCGTGACGGAGATCTGCTTCGTCACGGAAAATATCGAGGCCGCTGTCGACCGGTGGGCAAAGACTACCGGCGCGGGTCCGTTCATCGTCATGGCGTTCGAGCCAAGTCCAGGGAACCGCTACCGGGGCGAACCGGCCGAGGATGCGTTTCGGTCCGCGATCGGTTTCCTAGGGACGACTTTAATTGAATTGCTGCAACCAGCGAACGCTGCACCGTCCATCATTCGCGAAGTGCTGGACGTGAAGGGCGAAGGCGCGCTGCATCACATCTACCCAAGCATCAAGCCGCTGGATGCCGCGGCCTATGACGCCCAGTGCGAGGCGTATCGAGCGAGCGGATTTGTAGAAGCGCTCTCCCTGCACTTACCCGGAATGGGGCGAAACGCATTCTTCGACGCGCGCGATACGATCGGCTGTTTTCTGGAAGTGCTCGAGTTCGATCGCATCGCATATGACGCTATTACCGAACGGCTTCACGCGCTGCATCTGAACTGGAATGGCGAGGAGCCACTTCGCTCCATCGAAGCACTCTTGGCGGGCTGATCGAGCCGGCAAAGCCAAGCCGCCATCGCTTCTATGACGACTTCAACGAGAACAGAGCTCCCGTGAAAACGGCTGGGCCTCTGTCAAAATGAGTGAGAGAGAGAGAGAATTTGAACATGCAGCATAACAGACTGTTTAAGCGCCTCCTGTCCGGCTCCGCCATGGTAGCGATCACCGCATTGGCGATGGCGGAATCGGCCTCCGCCCAAGCGGCGGGAGAAACTTCGACCGCAACGCCCCAGGCGACATCGACTGCATCTGAAGACCAACTCCAGGATATCGTGGTCACGGCGCGGCGCACAAGTGAAGCGCTGCAAACCACGCCTGTGGCAGTGACAGCCCTTAGCGGCGAAAGCCTTGTACAGCGCCAGATCGCCTCGGTCTCGGATCTTGGCCGCACGGCGCCCAGCCTGAGCGTGGGCGGCGGCGGCACCGGTCCCGGCTCGCTGGTCTTCCTGGCGATCCGTGGTCAGGCTCAGAACAGCCCAACATCCTTTTCCGACGCATCGGTTGGAATCTATATCGACGGCGTATACGTGGCGCGCCCGGTAGTGGGCAATTTGGGTTTTCTGGACATGGCGAGCGCCGAAGTCCTGCGCGGCCCGCAGGGGACGCTGTTCGGTCGCAATACCACGGGCGGCGCCCTCAACCTCACATCGCAAAAACCGACCGACCGTTTCGAAGGTTATGCAAAGCTGGGCACGGGCAATTATGGCCAGCGGCTTGTCGAAGGCGTTGTCAACATTCCCTTGACGGATGAACTCGCTACCCGCTTCGCGGGTCGATACGACCGTCATGCCGGCTATTTCAAAAATCCCTTCCTTGGACGCCGGCAGGGCGATGTCGATGGCGAATATTATCTCCGCGGATCGCTGAAGTGGGAACCGACGTCGCTGCCGGTGACGCTGAACATCATCGGAGATTATACCCATTATCGGGATCATGGCGCTGGCGTTTCCACCGTCGCCATCAACCCCGACGGCGCGCTCGCGTCCTTTTATGCCCTTTCCCAGGCGGGAACACCGGGTTATGAGAATTTCAACTTCGGCAATGCCGGGCCGATTACCCAATATCTGAATCCGCAATTCGTGCCTGCCGATCAGCGTCAATTCCTCCTGTCGAACAGCTGGCGCACGGTCTATGGCGCGCCCCAAACGGGCGACCCAAAGATCGACAACCCCTTCAGCCTGACCAAGGCGGGTTCGATTACCGCGAATCTCGACATCGATCTGGGTGACGTTTCGATCAAGTCGATCACGGGCTATCGCAAGTCGCACAGCGCCAACAGCCAGGATCTGTCGGGAACGCCAACCGGCGTGGGTGGCTTTGTGAGCATCTACCACAATCATCAGTTCAGCGAGGAACTGCAGCTTTCCGGGAGTCTGGGCCGTCTCGATTATATTGGCGGCATCTACTACTTCCGTGAATCAGGTACGGAGGAAACCCAATCGGCGATCCTGTACAATACTCCCGCAGAGAATTTCCGTGGTAGCCTCGCCAACTATTATGCCGAGTCCAAGGGTGTGTTTGCACAGGTGAACTACAATGCCACGGATTCCCTGCGTATCACGGGAGGCATACGGTACACCTGGGATACGCGCTTCATAAATCGTCATGGCGTTGACGATTATCGCGCCGCAGATCCAATCTGTTCCGGCGGGATCAATGCCGGGCTGCCGGCGAGCGTTGCTCCCTGCGACGACCCCAACAAGGTGAAATTCAAGTATCCCGCATGGACGGCAGGCATTGATTATAAGCTGTCACCGGACATTTTTGTCTATGCCAAGACCAGCGGAGCGTCGATGTCAGGCGGTTATAATGGCCGACCCGTGCCACCGGAATATTCAAGCGCCTTCGACCCCGAGCATGTCAAGGACGTTGAGGTTGGCATCAAGGGCGAATTTCTTAACCGCCGGCTGCGGACCAACCTTGCGTTTTTCCATGCCTGGCAGTCGAAGGTCCAGCGCATCGTCACCACAACATTTGTCGACGGCGACGGGCAGACCCAGCTGACCCAGTTTGTCAGCAATTCCGGCAAGGTTCGCACCTATGGCGTCGAGTTTGAAGGCACGCTGATCCCGTGGCGGGGCATGGAGTTGACCGGCAGCGCCGCCTATCTGCACGCGGCGTATGTCAGGGGCAGTCGCACGGAGAACCAGCTTGTCAACGGTCTGGTTGTTCCGGTCGATCGTTCGGGGGAGCCTGTAACCCAGGCGCCCAAATATACCGCGAACGCTGGCGCAACGCAGACCTTCGACATCGATAGCGGCAAGCTGGCGTTCCATATCGATTATGCCTATACTGCGGCACGCTATTTCGATTACTTTACCACTGGCGATCCGGCACAGGCGGCAGCGGTTGCGATCGGTAATGAATCTGCGCGAAATAAGGCTTATTCTCTAGTGAACGGCCAGATTTCCTTACAGATGGATTCGGGCATCGAATTTGCAATCTGGGGCAAGAATCTGGCCAACGAGAAATGGTTCAGCAACGCCTTCAACAGCTATACGGGCTTGGGGTCCAGCGAGCAGTTCCCCAGTGCTCCGCGCACCTATGGCGGCACCGTGACGGTGCGATTCTGATTGAAGAATGCCGCCACCCGGTGGGTGGCGGCAGCGATGTTCCTACCGGAAAGCGATGATGTGCCGGCCTGCGGCTTATCCATCGGTTCCGGCGCAGTCGCTTGCCATGCGTTCAACGTCTTTCAGGAACATTTCGACATTTTCTTCAAAACACTGATCTAACGATTCCTGGGATTCTGACGGGTCGGCGCTGCGTGCATTGCTCTCCTCGTAAAGCACGCTGCCCATCACGATGACGGCAAATCGAACAAAGACGTGATAGACTTTTTTCTGCGGTATGCCGGCATTTGTCAGCGCAGCATGGGCCGTGGCGTGGAACCACTTCGTATAAGGTTGCTGCAGTACGTCGCAGCCTTGCGCCAGAACTACATCCAGCACACCTGGAAACGGCTTATATGCCTGGTGCAACGCGCCGGCCATCGCACGCAAGGTCTCGTCCCATGGCTTGTCCCGGACGTCGGGCATGCAGGCGTCCAGAATCGTTTCGACCAGAATTTCGAGCATGCCCTGCTTGTCAGTCACATGACCGTAAAGAACCTTCGGGGACACGCCCAAAGCCGATGCCACGGGTCGCATCTGAAGACCCGTCACGCCTTCGTGGCGCGCGATGTCCAGCAAGGTCGCGGCCAGTCTTTCGCGATCAAGCACCGGCCCGTCCTCAATCCGCGGTCGCCCCCGCCGGTTCGGCTTTCTTTTTTCCAGGGATATGCCGCCGCTTTCCAAATCCCTCGATTTCACTAAGTTCACTTTACCCGTCCCTTCGATCACGGGATTGTAACAGGTCTTCGTAGATAAGAGCTATAGCCGCAGTGCAAGCGGAGGGCCGCAAATCTCCAACATCCAAGCAAGGTTTCCCGCTAGAGAGACGGATTTTCGATGATATCCGCATAAGTGGGTTGATGCGCTAACATGCCTCCGTCGCAGCATATGACCTGACCCGTGATGAACGATCCGTCATCCGAAGCAAGAAATGCGACAAGCGCCGCCATATCCTCGCCTCGCCCATAGCGCGGCAATGGGGTGTGACGCGCGCTGACTGCATGCAAATCTGGAAAGCGCGCCTCCAGTTCGGGATCGGTGATGAGGCCCGGCGACACCGCATTGCAGCGGATATTCTCGCGGCCATGCTGGGTTGCAATGTGCCGCGTTAGCGCGTTGATCGCAGCCTTCGACGCGCCATAGGCGATCCGCGCGCTGTCACCGGCCAGGGCCGCGTTTGACGAAGTATTTATGATGACGCCGCCACCCACTGCCCGCATGTGGGGGATCGCATGTTTGCATGCGACGACATAGCCGCGGACATTGACTTCCATGGTCTTGTCCCAAGCCGGCAATGATATGTTCACCACATCGGTGTCGCTGTTCAGGAAATCTACGTCGAGCAAGGCGGCGTTATTGTGGAGAATGTCGATCCGGCCGAAGCGCTGGACTGTCGTTTCGACCATGGCCCGGATCGATTCCGGTTCTCCGGCATCGAATATGAAGGGCAGAGCGCAATCGCCAATGTCTCTGGCCACGCTTTCGGCCGCTTCTCGCGACCGATCGGCGACGATCACTTTCGCGCCCTCGCTCGCCAGCCTTCGCGCAGTCGCGGCTCCGATGCGACCGCCGCCGCCCGTCACGATCGCTACCCGTCCGTCCAAACGCTCCACAGGCATTTCCTTCTCAATTTTTCTTTTGCATGTTGCAGAACGAGGAATGGCGCGGAGCGCTTGCCAGCCATATGCAGACAACATCGAGGCGCATCATCATTCATGCAATTTCAGGCTATCGTGCATGATATACCACATCAAGCCTAAAGCTGTATTGCAGCGATGACTTTGATGAAGCGGTCCTGACAGGATTGCCCCTGATCGATCTGAATGAAAAATAATCCTGATATATGAATATACTACGCCTAGCTTTGGCATCAACCGATCATGCTATGCATAATCATAGATGACATATATGATATTGAAAACGATGCGAGAGTCGATCCACTATCTGTTGATCAAGGGAGAGAAGCGATGAACGGCACTCATGCAAGCCAGGACACCCCCGCGACTTCCAATGGAACACGATCTGGGTCGATGGACCAGATTGCCGCGATGCGGCCTGTGCCCGCCGGTCGATATACTGATCCACGCTTCCATGATCTGGAAATGGAACATCTGTGGCGAAGGACGTGGCTGCATGCCGGCCATGTCAGCGAGTTGCCTGATAACGGCTCCTACAAGCTTTTTGAAAAGGTCGGCCTGTCGATCATCATCAGTCGTGGCGGGGATGGCGAGGCGCGTGCGTTCCATAATATCTGCCGGCACCGCGGGTCGGCATTGTTGCTGGAGCCCAAAGGAAACGCTCGCCGGTTCGTCTGCCCCTATCACGCCTGGGGCTATGATTTTGAAGGCAGGCTGAAGTCCGTGCCCGAGCAGCAGGACTTCCCCTGCCTTGACAAGGCGGAGCATGGGCTGATCCCTGTGCGGTGTGAGATCTGGCGCGGCATGATCTACCTGAATCTGGACCAGCGCGCAGAACCTCTGGCGGATTTTCTAGCGCCGATGGCAGCGCAGATGGAAGATTTCCCCCTTGAGGAAATGGAGGTCAAGCAGTGGATCACTGTCGAGATGCCATGCAACTGGAAGGTCGCCTACGACAATTTCCTGGAAATTTATCACGTCAACACGGTGCACGCCGTATCGCTGGCACCCTATCTTGATTCCAAAAGCTTCGATGTGACCCTGCTACGCAATGGCCATGCCCGTTTCCTTACCCGCAAGAAGCAGGGTGAAACCGTTTTCCAGACCGACAGGACCGCCGACGGAGAAACCGCTCAGCAATTCAGGGAAGCAACCATGGGCCTGCCCTTCTTCCCAAATGGCTTTACGGCGCTGGATCCCGTCGGATTTGCCTGGCAGACTTTCTGGCCGGTGAGTCCGAACACGAGCGTTATGGAGGCGCCACTGTTCGGCTGGAAGAGCAACGGGAAGGCCGACGCAGACTTCTGGCAGGACATGCGCCGCAATACCGAAGCGATCCTAGCGGAGGATCTGCGACTCTTCGCCAGCCTGCAGCGCGCGGCGGCAAGCGGCCTGATGCCGGGAGTATTAATGGGACGTCAGGAGCGTGCGTTATATTGGTATCATCAGGAAATTGATCGCAGGATAGGCGCAGAACATATTCCTGAAGAGCTGAGGATAATTCCAGCACTGACCTCTACGTCCGAGGCCTGAGCGTTCCCCTCCCATGGTATGACAAGCCCCGCCAGCGCCAATCACTACGGCAATGGCTGGCGGCGGCATTGATCGAGAAGGATGAGCGATGACTGAAGATGAAATGATTGCGCGTGGGAAGGAGATTTTCGAAAAATGCTATGGCGACGTTATTGCACCGCCTCCCGTTATCGAGAGCAAGGCTCTGTCCGGCTTGGCCATGAAGATGTTCAACGACATCTGGGGCAATGAAACACTCAGCTTTCGTGACAAACGGTTGATCGTCCTGGGCATCATCGCCGGATTGGGCGCGGATTCCTCTCTTTTTGAAATCCACTCCAAATCAGCGTTGCGTAACGGGGAGTTGAACGCGGATGAACTGCAAGCCGTCCTCCTGACGGCTTTGCCTTATGTCGGCTTTCCTCGTATTTCGCCTTTGGTACGCATCATCGACAATGCTATTGCCGAGCATGGCAGCTAGTCGCTCTACCATTTATTCATTATATAAGAATAATCACTTATTCTTATAAGTATATTGAATATCCACGACTTGAGATTAATGTCCGACGACAAATGCCCGCCGCCCCGCAGCAGCGGGGAGACAAGCAGCGTCAGGACGGAGGATCAAATGGCTACCACTGCTCAGGCAATACCCGCGCATATTCCGTCAGAGAGAGTGCGTGAATGCCGTCTCTTCGACCGTGAAATCACATACGATAATCCCTATGATGCGGTCATTCCGCAGATCCACGCAGGCCCCGACATATTCTATGCGCGCAACGTGCTGCAAGGGCCCGTGCCCGGCTGGGTCATTCGTCGCGCTGCCGATATTCGCGCGATCTACAACGACACGGAAAATTTCTACAAGCAGGGGAATACTCAACTCGCGAGCTTGATCGGTGAAAATTGGGACATCATCCCGACCGAACTGGATCCTCCCCGCCACTCGGGATTCCGCACGGCTCTCAATCCGGGCTTTTCGCCTGCGAGAATGGCCGCTCTGGATGGACGCGTTCGTGAACGCGCCCGCCATTACGTCGACAGGTTCAAGGACAAGGGCCATTGCGAATTCGTGAAGGATTTCGCTATTCCCTTTCCGGTCACGATCTTTCTGGATTTGCTGGACTTTCCGCTGGCCGAAATCGACCAGTTCCTGGAATGGGAAAATATATTGTTGCGTAGCAACGACAATGGCAGCCGTGCGATCACCGTGCGGGCGGTCAAAACCTATTTGCTGAAAGCGATCGCCGATCGAAAGAAGAATCCGGGTGACGATCTGATCAGCAAGACGCTCCAACTGGAAGTGGATGGACGGCGTTGGACCGATGAGGAAGTGTTCGGCCATTGCATGAATCTCTATCTGGGCGGCCTGGATACCGTGACCGCCAATCTGGGTCTGCATTTTCATCATCTCGCCACCCATGCCGAAGATCAGGAGATGCTGCGCGCCCAGCCCTCGAAGGTAGTCGTCGCCATCGAGGAACTGCTTCGCGCCTATCCAGCCGTCACCACCCTGCGGATATGCCGCAATCCCTATACTCTGGATGGGGTGACGATCATGCCCGGCGATTATGTCGCCATGTCAACCCCGCTGGCTGGCCGCGACCCCGATCTATATGATCAGCCCAACGAAGTGAGGCTGGACCGCAAGCCTTCCCATTTGACCTTGGGCTTCGGCATTCATCGTTGCCTCGGCCAGCATCTCGCGCGCAGAGAGCTTCAGATCGCCATGCAGGAATTCCTGGCCGCGATCCCGTCCTTTTCCATAGAGCCCGGCTTCAGGGTTCCCTTTTTCCTGGGCAATGTCATTCATGTGGAGCAACTGCGGCTCGTCTGGTGACACTATTTGGCCATGGGCGGTGTGTGCCGCGTCGTTGCAGTCGGATCAGGCATCCACCGTGACCGGCATCTTGCGCATGGCCTTGAGGATGAAAAGGAGACCAAGCTCTTCCATATAATGTCCGGCCTGATCCTGCGTCATGTCCTTTGACATCATCTTTGCTATGAAACGCCCGAAGGAAATCGAACCGTTGGTCATGACATTGATCAGTATCAAGAGATCGTCGGTTTCGATATCGTCCGAAAAGTCGCCAGCTTCGCGCCCCCGTTCGATGATCTTTTCCAAGCATGCCACAATCTTGCCAACCAGTTGCGGCCACTGTTTGTAATAGATTGGGTGTTCGTCATTTTCCTGTTGCTGGGCAAGGTCCAGAATGACATGCCCGCCGTTGCGCTTCTGTATATCGAAGAGGCGGCTGACGAACAGAGACAGCGCGTCAATGGGCGGCAGGCTATCATAATCCTGCCTGATCAAATGGGCTTCATGACGTCGCGAAATATCGTCCAGCACCGCCTGATAAAGGCCATGCTTACTCTCAAAATAGCGGTAGACGAGCTGCTTGCTGCAGCCGGAAAGCCGGGCAATTTCATCCACCCGACCTGCAAGCAAGCCATGAGCCGAAAACTCCTGCTCCGCCGCGTCCAGGATGCGGGCGATCGTCACGGCGCTGTCGCGTTTCATTCCGTCCGTTTCATACATTCCAGCCTGCAGGTTGACTCGAGGTCAACAAATGCCGTTGGAGTTGACTCCTATAATTATGCATAACGTCCCCCATAATTAGAAACAAGCGGGATGAGGAATGCACGGGGAAACCTATGACCGGCGCGAGGCCTGGAAGCCGGCGCCGCGCCCTGAATGGATGGCGAAGCTGAACGCTCTTGGCGAAGGCCTGGATGTCAGGGCGATCATTCCGCTAAAGCCAGAATCCCTGATCGCCCAAGCGATTGAATCCACTGGTCTTGAAGATTTCGGCGAAGGCGATTGGCGGCAGCATCTTGAGGTTCTGGCGCATGCCCTGGATGACGAGGCCGATCTCCATTTCGCCGGCAGATTGCTGACTCGATGCGAATTGCTGATGTATCTTCAGGCCCGGTTGCGGATGGTCGCGGCCGCCAAGACGTCGCCCGAGATCGTGCAGAGGCCGATCGACCGCCCGCTGTTCATCACCGGCTATGCGCGTTCGGGTACGACGATACTGTTCGAGGTGCTGGCGCAGGATCCGCAGTTTCAGGTCGTCACCAAATCGGAGGCGCTGTTTCCCTGTGCACCGTCAGAGGTGGGAAGCACTGACGTAGAGGACCGAAACGCGCGCGCTGCCTCTTACAACGACCTGCTTGAAGAAATGACCCCCGAATTCAAGTCAGCCCACAAGTCTGGCGCGGAACTCCCGGTGGAGAGTCTGGAAACTGAATATCCGGCCTTCCTGTCCGACGTCTTCACGATCGCTTTTCAGATTCCGTCATATGCTCGTTATCTGAAGACGCAGGATCTGACCCAGACACTGGAGTGGCAGAAGCTCACGCTGCAAGTTCTCCAATCGCAGCATCAGGGGCGCCACTGGCTGATGAAAAGCCCATCGCACCTCCCTCACCTTCGCAAGATACTGCAGGTCTTTCCCGACATGCGCGTGATCTTTACGCATCGGGACCCCCTGGTGACGGCAGACTCCGTCGTGAGCGTCATGGGCACATTATACTGGCTGAGAACCGACAATCCCTGGGGCAATGGCGGACGCGAAAGTTGGTCGCTATCTTCGGCGGTGGATCGCGCTGCGGCTTGGGACGAAGTGATCGCCCTGATCGAAAGCGGCGATCTGCCGCGCGGCCGCTTCGCCAATTTTCACTATGCGGAATTCATGACCGATCCCATGGCGTCGATCAGAAAGATCTACGATGATCTCGATATGCAGCTTTTGCCAGAAGTCGAGCAGAATATGCTCCAATTTTTGGAACAAAAGACGAAAGGTAAGTTCGGTAAACATGAATATGAGCTAACACCTCATCACGTCGTCCAAGATGAAAGAAATGTTTACGCACGATATGAGGCATTTTTCGGCGTAATGCCTGAAATTTCCGAGTAATCATCAACATATTTTTGATTGGCCATGTGTTTCGGCCGATCCAAGCCTAGGGCGAAGCCATGACGAAACTTGCAATCGGCGATGCAATCAAGCGGTGGGATGCCTTCTGCACCGGGCTTATGCACGCTGGGCGGGACATATTGATGACCGCGGAACAGGCCGACGCCGTCTCGCAGGCAGAGGGGCTGCGTTATCTAACACGATTACTGCGGAGCGGGATCGAGAAGTTCGTCGAATATTCCGATCCGCAAGACCCCTTTCTCGCGAATGTATATAACGAACATCTCAAATGGGGCCTGGACAATCCCGACAGTCTCTACGCGCTCGCATATGTGGACGGGACGCGAGAATATGAGATTGTCGGCAATGTCGGCAGCGTAAACTATTTCAACTTCACCACGGCGAAGATGTCGTTGAACGCCAAGTATGAAATCACCGGCGTGCTGGACGGTCCCGATGTTCAGACCGACGCCGACGGAAATTTCAGAGTCGTTCTCAGCAGCAAAAATCTAGAAGCGAACGGCGTCCATATGGACCCCGAAACCAACAGCGTGATGGTGCGGCAAACCTTCGCCGACCGTTCCAGCGAAAGGGAGATGTCCTTCAAAATCGCGCCGATCGGCAAAATCATGCAGGCTCCTCCTCTCCTGACCGAAGCCTTGGCCCGGTCGGAGCAGGCGCAGTCCTTCTTCGAGAACACCGGGCGTACTTTTCTCAACCTGGCGGCCGCGATGCGGAGGAAGCCCAACACGCTTCCCCGCGTCGATCAGGATTTCATGCTGTCGTTGGGCGGAGATCCCAATTACGCCTATTTCTGGGGGTCATTCGACCTTGCGGAAGGTGAGGCGCTGGCCATCCAGTGGCCCGAGGTACCGGTGCATGAAGCATGGAACCTGTGTCTCTACAATTTCTGGCTCGAGTCCCTCGACTATACGAAGGGCCGTATCCTCCTCAACAATAATCAGGCCATCGCGAATGCAGACGGCAGCATGACGCTCGTTGTGTCCGACCAACGACCCGCTGCGGGCAATTGGCTCGAAACGCTGGGGCATGTCCAAGGCCACATGATGTCGCGCTGGATTCATCCCGCCAAACTAGTCCTGCCCCAAACCAAGGTCATACGCCTTGCGGACGCCGATTGGGATGCGCTGACGCGGCGGTGGCCGGAATGACGTAATTATTACAATGCTTTGAACAAACACGGGCAAAGACCGCGAGATAATGGGAGAGAGGGATGAAAACGATGAACCTGCTTTGCGGGGCGGCGGCGGCCGCGTTGGTTGTCACGCCGGCGTGGGCGCAGAACACCGCGCCAGCGACCCGGACTGGCGACGCGACGTCGGCTTCCACCTCCACCGGTGTCGAAGATATCATTGTAACGGCCCGGCGAACCGATGAAAGCCTGCAGACGACGCCGGTCGCGGTTACCGCCCTGGGCGGGGAATCGCTCGCCCGCCAGCAGGTCATGGGGGTAAGCGATCTTCAGGGCCGCGCACCGAACCTGTCCATCGGCGTGGGTGGAACCAGCGCGCCAACGCAAGCCCAACTCGCCATTCGCGGAGAAGCGCAGAATTCCCCCGGCACGAATTCAGACCCCGCCGTGGGTGTCTATGTCGACGGCGTTTACATCGCGCGTCCGATTGCTGCGAACGTCGATGTGCTCGACGTCAATCGCGTGGAAATCCTGCGTGGTCCGCAGGGCACGCTCTTTGGCCGCAACACGATTGGCGGCGCTCTCAGCGTTACAACCAACAAACCATCGGACAAGTTCGAAGGATTGCTGCGCCTCGGCGTCGGCAACTACAGCCAGCGGCTGGTCGAGGGCGTGTTGAACGTGCCGTTGAGCAACGAACTCGCTGTTCGGGGGGTATTCCGTTTCCAGAAGCATGATGGCTATGGCAGCTATCCGCGCCTTGACGACCGGCCTGCGGGCGACGTGAAAGGCGACTATTATGGCCGCGCGGCCATACGCTGGTCCCCGGACGCGGTTCCGCTGACGCTGATCATCTCCGGCGATTATTCCCATTATCGCGACAGCGGCCAGCAGCAGACATTGCTTGGCTTCAACTCCGGATTTGAGCTGGCGCCCGGCTTCACCATAGGCGACGCATTGGGCATGGTCGGCATCAACCCGGCCGACTATGTGACGACGAAGGAAAATTTCCGGCAATATTTCGGCTATGCGAACACCGGAAAACCGGAATTCGACGAGCCATACGATATCGGCAGCGCGAAGGGGTTATCGGCCAATCTCGATGTCGACTTCGGCGACATCCATATGAAGTCGATCACCGCTTATCGTCAGAGCTTGATCCGCGACGCCCAGGATATCAGCGGCATTCCAGCCAATCTGGTCGCGTTCGACGGTCGCTTCGCGCAGAAGCAGTTCAGCCAGGAAACCAATTTCTCCACGACATTAGGCAAGCTCGACCTGATCGGTGGCTTATATTATTTCATCGAACGCGGCAGGGAGATCAACCATTCCCAATCGTTCGGCTTCCTCAATCCCGCAGGACCGGCGGCGCAAGTCGTGACGACGGGAACCGACGGCAACGTACGCAACAGCTCGACCGCGCTTTATGCTCAGGCGAACTATCACCTGACCGATAAACTGCGGGTCACCGCCGGCTTCCGCTATACCTGGGATGGACGAAAAGTGGTCATCCACAGCCTGGCGGATCGGGACGACCCGGAGAGTTGCACAGTCATCCGTGATGTGCCCGGCGGCCCCTGCAATCAAACGCGCAATCGCAGTTTCCACTATCCGGCCTGGACTTTCGGGCTTGATTATCAGGCGTCCGACAATCTGTTCATCTACGCCAAGACGAGCGGTGCCTCGATGGCTGGTGGCTGGAACATCCGCGACACAATCTCTCCCGCATTCGATCCCGAAAATGTGCGCGACGTCGAAGCCGGTTTTAAAATGGACCTGTTCGATCGCAAGCTGCGTACCAACACCGCGATCTTCTATTCATGGCAGCAAAAGGTCCAGCGCATCGTCAACGCTTTCGACCCGGTTTTCAACAGCATCACCCAATATGTGCAGAATGCAGGCAGCGCGCGCACCTACGGCCTGGAAGTCGAGGCGACGCTCGTCCCCTGGAAAGGCATGGAGCTGAGTGGAACCGGCGCCTATCTCCACGCAAATTATACGTCCTTCTTTGGCACTCAGCTGGTCAACGGCGTGCCGGTCATCGTCGACCGCACGGATGAGACAGTGCCCCAGTCACCCAAATATACATTCAGCGCGAGCGCCACGCAGACCCTGGATATTCCGATCGGCACGGTTACGCTGCACGCTGACTACGCCTATGTCGCCTCAAGAGCTTTCTATCAGGACACGGCATCCCCCTTGCAGCCCGCGGATGTCCAGCTCGTCTACCAACAGGCGAACAAATTCGGCACTGTCCCCGCCTATGGCCTGATAAACGGCAAGGTCGCGCTGCGGCTGAACCGGCCCGACGTCGAAATCGCGCTCTGGGGACGCAATCTGGGCAGCAAACGCTATCTGAACGTCGTCTCCACCTTCTATACCTCGTTCGGTCCGGCCATGGGTTTCCCCGGCGCGCCGCGGACATACGGCGCAACGGCGACATTCCACTGGTGATGGGGCACGGCAGGCATCTGACGGGTGGTGCTTTTTTGGCACTCCGCCCATATTCCTTTCCTGCACCATGCGAAGGATCATCTATGACCATGCCATTGTCAGGCCAGACTGCACTGATCACCGGTTCCGCGTCGGGCATCGGCTTTGCCATTGCGCGGCGCTTTGCCGAGGCCGGCGCCAACGTCATGCTCTCAGGCCGCAATCGCGATACGGGCAGAGCAGCGGAACAGGCGCTCCGGGACATCGGCATAGCGGCGAAATATATGGCCGTGGACGTTGCAAGGGAGGAGGATGTGCGCGCGCTGGTCAACGCCACCGTCGACGAATTTGGCAGCATCTCTATCCTGGTCAACAATGCCGGGCCCGCCGCTGAAGCATTTGGTTTCGGCCCCTTGCATAGTCTGCCCAGCGCCGTTTTCGAGCAGACCATGCGTATAGGACTTTTCGGCGCTTTCTGGTGTTCCAAATATGCTGTGCCTCACATGGTTGAGGGTGGTTATGGAATAATCCTCAACATTTCGGCGATGCCAGCCACGCGCGCGCTTCCCAACATGGGCGCCTATGCCATGGCGAAGGCGGGAATGGACGCGCTGGGACGCCAGTTGGCGAACGACTATGCGGCCCATGGCATAAGAGCCAACAATATCGTGGTGGGCACCGTGCGGCCGGACGAAGACGACGTATCGACATTGCCCGCCGATTTCGATCACGATGCGCTCGATCGCGCTGTCGGCCGCACGACGATGATCGGTTCCGTAGGACAATATGCCGATGTGGCCGCTACGGCGCTGTTTCTTGCGTCGCCCGAAGCCCGCTATATCACTGGCGCCAATATTCCGGTGGAAGGCGGCGCACTCTCCAAAGTGCAATATCCCGATTATACGGAGATCATGTCCGCGTGAGCACTGGTTGAGATCATGCCGCGTCACGGTTTTTGGGGGGGAAGGAGTTCCATCCCCAGCGGATGACGGATGATTGATCCTCTGGCAGGGGCGCTGCGATGCGCCTCGCTCTCGCTTCAAACCGCTGGTAAGCGCATCATTAAGCGTTAATCAAGCGCGGTCGCCATAAGCCACCTTCTCGCTGTTAACCGCATGCGGTTTGAAACGATAGCCGACAGGTCGCCTTCCTCGTCGACGCGAAGCATTCGCATGGCCGAATAAGTCCGACCGGCGGGTATTTTAGCAGTTTTCTGGGGTTTTCTCAATCATTCGCGGGGCTTGGCGAACATCAAGGTGGTGCCGGGGACGGAGCCAAATTATTCCAGTAATATGTTGATATAATTACATTTTCTAAATGTAGATTTTAAATCTACCCCCAAATGCACCCCCACCGTTCTTTTCTGCCCCGAATTTTTCGTGATTCTGGCTTGTCGTAAAGCCCCTGCTGGAAGCCACGAAAGGTCGCGCGAATATCTAGGGTGCGGCCCTGCCGCGTTTCACACGGCCCAACCGATGCGAAGTATTTAGCTAGAGGCTGGAAACGGGCTGGTCGGCTGCTAAGAAAGGCAAATCAAAGGGGGATTGTCAACGGCGGAGCAAAAGTCGGCCATGGGGCGGCGTAAAACCAGGCCATCGTGTTACACGCCGGGGGGAGTGGCGTGAGGGCGTAGCCCGAGGGCCACTCCCCCCGGCATTGGCTTGCTTTTCAGGGTCTGATTTTGGCCTTGCGGGCCCGGCTGTGAGCGAGGCGATAGCTTTCGCCGTTCATCTCGAGGATGCTGACGTGATGGGTCAGGCGATCGAGGAGCGCGCCTGTGAGACGCTCGGATCCGAAGGTTTCGGTCCATTCGTCGAAGGGCAGGTTGCTGGTGATCAAGGTGGAGCCGCGTTCGTAACGCTGGGAGATCAGCTCGAACAGCAGTTCGGCGCCGGTCTTGGAGAGCGGTACGAAGCCCAGTTCGTCGATGATGAGCAGTTTGTATCCGACCATCTGCTTCTGGAAGCGCAGGAGACGCCGCTCGTCGCGCGCCTCCATCATTTCGCTGACCAGCGCCGCCGCAGTGGTGAAGCCCACCGACAGCCCTTTCTGGCATGCTGCCAGTCCGAGCCCCAACGCTACGTGCGTCTTTCCGGTGCCCGATGGCCCCAGAGCGATGGCGTTCTCACGCCGCTCGATCCACTCGCAGCGCGCCATCTCGAGCACCTGCATCTTGTTGAGCCTGGGGATGACGGTGAAGTCGAAGCTGTCGAGGCTTTTGACGGCGGGGAAGCGCGCGGCCTTGATGCGCCGCTCGACCATACGACGCTCCCTGTCGATCATCTCCATCTCGACAAGGCGGGCGAGGAAGCGGATATGATCGACGCCTTCAGCGGCACATTGCCGGGCGAGCTTGTGGTGCTCTCGCAGGCACGTAGGCAGCTTGAGTGCCTTGAGATTGTGAGCGAGAAGAAGCTCCGGGGTCTGATCGCTCATGCGGCCTCCTGCTGGTCGGAGAGCAGGCTCAGATAGGCTCTGGCAAAGGTCTTCTCGACCGTTGTGCGTGGCAGGAAGGGATAGACGTCCAGGTCCAGCCTGGGCGGTACGCGTTCGACCCGGCACAGGGCGAGGTGCTTGACGGCATCGAAGCCGATGGCGCCAAGATCAATGGCCTGTTCCACCGCCGCCTGGAGATCGGCGAGGGTGAACGTTTCCAACAGGCGCAGCACCTGTACATATTCACGCCTGCCATGCTTGTGCATGCGGCCTTCCATCAACCGCTGCAGTGTCGTGAACGCTTCGGGCAAATCCCAGCCCTGCAAAGGCGCGGCCTGGTCGAATGCGTTGATCTTCTGCTCGATCAGCGGGAGATAGTGGAGCGGGGCGAAGATAACCTCCTCGCGGGCATAGCAACGAGAATGACGGGCGATAACTTCGCTGCGGCATCCGATCACCACTTCATCGACATAGGCCCTGATCCAGACCTCCTGATGGCCCCAGACTACCGGAACCGAATAATCGTTGGTCCTGTAGCGCACCAGAGATTGCGAGGAGACCCGCCCGCTCGTCTGATCGCAGGCCTCGAAGGGTGTAGCGGGCAGAGGCTGCATGGCCGCCAGATCGCGCTGCAAGCGCTCATCGATCGTCTCGCTCTCCCCGCGCACCTTCTCCTGCTGGCGCTTGCGACATTGCTCCTCCAGCCATAGGTTGAAGGCCTCCCAGGTCGGGAACTTCGGGATCGGCACCATGAAATTGCGGCGGCAGTAACCTACCAGCCCTTCCACATTGCCTTTCTCGTTCCCCTTGCCCGGACGGGCATAGCGGTCGCGGATCACATAATGCGACAGGAAAGCGCTGAACAGCGTGGCACGCTTGCGCGTGCCGTCTGGCAGGATTTTCGCCACAAGGCAGCGATCGTTGTCGTAAACGATGGAACGCGGCACCGCGCCGAAGAACGCGAAGGCATGAACGTGTCCGTCAACCCAAGCCTCCGCCACCGCCGCCGGATAGGCCCGCACATAGCAGGCATCACTGTGCGGCAGATCGAGTGCGAAGAAGTAGGCCTTCTGCTGCACCCCGCCGATCTCCACCAGCGCTTCCCCGAAATCGGCCTGCGCATCCCCCGCCGGGTGGGCCAGCGGCACGAACATCTCCCGGCTGCGTTGCTCACGCTCGCGGATGTAATCCTTGATGATCGTATAGCCGCCGGTGAAACCATGCTCGGCGCGCAAGCGGTCGAATACCCGCTTCGCCGTATGGCGCTGTTTGCGCGGGACGCAGCGGTCCCCTTCAAGCCATCCATCAATGATCGCCACAAACCCGTCCAGCTTCGGGCGCTGCGGGACAGATTGACGCCGGTAACCCGGTGGCGATGAAAACGACAGCATCTTGCGCACCGTGTCGCGCGACACATTGAAACGCTTCGCCGCCGCCCGCTGGCTCATGCCATCCGCGCAAGCCAAACGGACCTGAAGATAAAGTTCCACGCTGTAGATCCCCACACCTCCCTGACTTGGCAGAAAGGCTTCAAGGTGGACGACTTTTACGCCGCCCGCAGCAGGACTATCCCGCCGCTAGCGTGGTCGAATATTGCTCCGCCGTTCTCAGGGGATTTATGGCCGACGCAGAAATGAAAGAATTTATCGGTGCGATGGCCCGCAATGTTGAATTGGAACTTAGCCCATCTGGGGGTAGGGTTTTTGTTAGCAGCGCTTCTCCCGAAAGGCTGGACGGCATTAGCATTGAATTAAAATGTTCGTGGTCCAGCTTCGCCACTCTTTTTTCCCTGCACATCACTATCGGCGAAGAGAAGCATCTAGTCCCGCTGCTTGACGACGAGGAAGAGGATGACCGGGAAAGGGAAGAGGAAATTGGCTGGCGTCTGACCGACTGTCCGATCATGTTCACGCTATATCCGGTGGATGAAAAATGGCTTTCTGAAAGCGCAGCAAGAAATGATGGCGAACCGATCCTTGGACGCCTGAACTATTACCCTCCGGTAAAAACCTCAGATGGTGTGGTGAATGATGACCGCCCCACGGTAACGGCTTGGGTTGGAATTGGCCGGGATAATTTCAACTTGGTTCGCGAGCAGATGCTTTCCAAGGAGAAGCCGACATTCAACATCGGTTTGAGCGTGGATTTTCCAGAAGGCAGCGTTGAACAGAAGACGCTTGGCCGTTCTATCCAATGGGATGGAAAAGGCCAGCTTCCGGTCACTGGCGCGACTATCGTGTGGAGAAACAACGATTGGTCACCAGACTTTGACACGCGGAAATCTCAGCGCAGGATGGAACGGCGCAAAGCCGAATTGTTGCCACCTGAGCCGCCTATTGAGCATACGCAGACGCTCAATGCCATCACGCGGCTTGAAAGCGCAGTGAACAAGCTAACGACGCCAATCTGGTTGGCTGCCGCTGCTGCAATCGCAGCACTTTTCCTTCGCTAACTTGGAGCGTGAACGTGAATTTCAGCTTCAACGGTGCGCCGGATCAGGGCATTGGATGGATGGAATTTGTTTCCTCGCTTGTTGGATCACTGGCTTGGCCGGTAGTCGTCGGTCTGGTCTTTTTGATGTTCAGGACGCCACTCACGGCGCTCATAAACAACATCAAGCAAGCCAGTTGGGGCGATGGCTCGATCACCATAGATCGGCAGCTTGAAGAAGCGGAGCAGACCGGACAGCAAGTAGCTGCTTCAATCGGGCATATTGACCTAGAAGGGTCGAACCTGACGCCTGACAATCCAGATGATCCCGACCTGCGCTTTGAACAGTTGCTCGATGTTGAACCGGCCCTCGCGATCTTAGATATATGGCGTAATATTGAGCAGGCGATGGAAGAGGTTGCATCGCAAATGGCCATCACTGTTTCAGGGTTGCGGCCCATTGGCGTTTCGCAACTCGGAAAGCAATTGGTCAAACAAGGGCTGGTCCCAAGTAACTTCGCAGAACTGCTAGATGAAATGCGGCATGTTAGAAATGCCGCAGTCCATGCCAAAGCCGTTACGAGACTGGATGCTCTTCGGTTCTATGAACTGTCGAAGACGGTTCAGCCGATTCTACGAAAACTGAAACTGTCTTAGGTTGGGCATCTTTAAGGCGCTTTTGTTCTTCATCCAGCGTCAGCGTTTCATTGTGTGAAGTAGCCCATTGCAAAGTCAGCGATGCTCTTGCCATCAATGGTTGCTGCGCCATCTTCATAGACGGCCTTGCGGTGCATGATCGCTTCAACTGCCTCGACCATTTCAGGGCGAACGTTGCCGGATGCAATAGCTGCGCTGATACCATATGTCCCCTCGCCCACCAAAAATCCGCAGGAACATTTGCATCTTCGATGCGCCTGTCACCCAAGATCAACATGTGCGCTCGTGCTGTGATGATCCCGTCATGCGCCCGGCTGCATATCGCCTCCGCCGCCCGAAACGGATTAACCTTTCCCACGCGGTCGTATGCTTCAGCCGCGCTAATCCACTTATCATCCATGCGGGCACGTTAACGCAGCAGGGAAATGCGGCAAGCATTAGCGAACCTTAACGAACATACCCGGCATTCACACACTGGCGGTCTTGGGAAACCTTACTACCTCGCCCCCTTGGCGCAGCATATCCAGATGATCGCTCCACCATTGCGCCATCTGCACCCGCTCAGGCCAATAGATTGACCGATGATAGGCCGCACGCACCTGGTTGGCTTCGCGGTGCGCCAAGGCGCGCTCGATCGCATCCGGGTTCCACTTGCCAGTTTCGTTCAACAGCGAGCTGGCCGTCGATCGAAAGCCATGGGCGGTCATTTCATCGCCGCCATAGCCAAGCCGCCGCAGTGCCCCGTTGATCGTATTTTCCGACATAGGCCGCGACGCCGACCGGATAGACGGGAAAACATAGGTGCCACGTCCGGTCAAAGCCTGCATGTCGCGCAAGATCGCAAGCGCCTGCTTGGACAAGGGGACATGGTGCGGTTCGCGCATCTTCATGCGGCTGGCCGGGATCGTCCAGACTGCGTTGTCGAAGTCGATTTCCGACCATTCCATCTGCCGCACTTCACCGGGTCGCTGAAAAATGTGCGGCGTCAGACGCAAGGCGTAGAGCGTCGCAGGCTGACCCTGATAGCTATCCATCGCGCGCAGCAGTTCCCCCAAAGCCTTGGGATCGGTGATGGCCGCGTGATGCTTCACCTTGGGCGGCACCAGCGCGCCCAGCAGCATGTGCGCCGGATCATTGCTGGCCCGCGCGGTCGCAACTGCATAGCGAAAAACGCGGCTGGCGAAGGAGCGCATCCGCCCCGCCGTCTCACGCTTTCCGGCCTGCTCCACCTTCTTCAGCACGGCCAGCAATTCATGCGGCGTCACTTCAGCGACCGGACGCGCGCCGATAGCAGGGATCAACAGCGTCGACAGCCAGCGCACCTTGTCCATAGTGGCCTGCGCCCGGCCTTCCTGCTCCATGCGGGCGATATATTCCTCTGCCACCGCTCCGAAGCTGTTGGCCGCGCCCAACATGGTCGCAATCTTGGCCTCCTTCTTCGCTTGGCCGGGATCAAAACCTTCGGCCAGTTTCTTCCGGGCGTCATCGCGCAGCGCCCGCGCACCCTTCAAACTGATTTCGGGATAGCTACCGAACGACAGCAGCTTTTCGATTCGCTTCGGCTGGCCCTGATTGTCCGCGCCATCCACTCGATATTTCATCCGCCACAGCAGGCCGCCGGAAGGCTGCACCAGCAGATGCAGCCCTTTTTCGTCCGCCATCTTGTAAGGCTTTGCCTTCGGCTTCGCGTTTTTGATCGTGGTATCTGTCAGCGCCATTTTGGCCACCCCCAAATCATCGCCACAATCTGGGGGTATTTCGATCAGCCAGTTTGCCGTCCACCCCCTGCGACACCCCCAAAAGAGCGTGATTGCTGGCGAACATGACCGAACAGACCCGGCCATTTCGTGGGCATTTTTAGCAGTTTTCTGGGGTTTTCTCAATCATTCGCGGGACTTGGCGAACATGGAAATGGTGCCCGGGGACGGAGTCGAACCGCCGACACTGCGATTTTCAGTCGCATGCTCTACCAACTGAGCTACCCGGGCATGGGAGGCCAATGTTATTCACACCAGCCGTCAGAGAGGCGTGCCTATAGGCATCAATCGGGGTCGCTGTCCACCCCATAATCGCCGCTTTTTTCTTGTGCCCCGGAAGCCGGAGCGCCGGGCACGCGATAGCCCTCTCCCAACCATTGCAAAAGATCGCGATCCCGGCACCGTTCTCCACAGAAGGGGCGAGTTTCGGGGGCGGGCCGCTGGCCACAGATCGGGCAGGAAGAGGCTTTAGGCGACATGGCCAGCCAATATGGAGACTGCTTGGTCGGCACGCAAGGTAATCGCTCCGCCCCGGCGCCGTGCCAGTTGCTCGACCCAGTGCGGCGCCTTGTGCAAGCGATCGATGATGGCCGGGGCCGCCGTCAGCGTGACGCTGCCGCCATTGCCATGCCGTTCCGCCCGCCGCAGCAGCGCTAGCACTGCCGTTTCGACCGGATCGGCGCGCAATATCTCCATCAGGCTCGCCCGTTCACGGCGACGGATGATCTGGATGAAGCCGAAACCATTGACGGCCGTGCGCTCGAAAGGCAGCGGCAGATATTTGTCGATCTGCGCGGCTGCAATGACGCGTTCATCCTTGTTGTTCATCGTCGGCAGGTCGATGCCGACCGAGCCGACAAGGCCCATGCGGCGAATCGCCTGCGCCGCCAGTTTCGCGCCCTTGGGGCCAAGCTGGGCGGGCGGCAGGCTGCCGTCGACATCGATCAGCACCATGGCGGGCGTGAGGAAAATACGCAGCGCCGCAGCTTCGGTGCCGACTTCGCCCGCCATCGCTTCTTCCATCAATTCGCTCCAGCCGTGAGCTTCGAGCCGATCTTCCTCATGCGCGGGACAGGGGACGATGGATATGCCCGTCTGGTGCAAACGCTCCAGCAAAGTGGGACCGGGCTGCGCCTTTGAGCCGGGTTGCGCGATGCGACCCTTGGCCAGCTTGGGGCGGCCCTCTTCGGGGATTGCCTCCCGCTGAATGTCGATGAGCACCGTCGCACCCTCCGCGATCTTGGGAGGGATGGGTTCGATCAGCACTTCTTCACCCGATACGAGACGGGCGATACCCCGCTTCTTGGGAATGACCGTGCGGATCAGGCGCCCCTGCGCCACAGCTCCGGCGCGCACGGCCTCGCCTTCGCGTTCGACCAGCGCCTCGACCAGGCGCCCCTTTTCGATCCGTGCGGCCCGCGCCTCACCAATGCCTTCTTCATACAGCCATTCAGCCATGGGGCACCTCAATCACAAGGATAACCGGCGGCGCGCAGCAACGCCCGCGTTTCATAAAGGGGCAGGCCCACGATGGCGCTATGGCTGCCCTGAATGTCGCAGATGAAGCCAGCGGCGCGGCCTTGAATCGCGTAACCACCCGCCTTGCCACGCCATTCTCCGCTGGCGAGATAGGCGTCGATCTCCACCCGATCGAGCCGCTTGAAAATGACGATATTGGTGGAAAGGCGATGGCGCGCCTTGCCGTCCGCATCGATCAGCGTAACCGCGCTCAACACGCGGTGGCGGCGGCCCGAAAGCAGTTGGAGGCATGCACGCGCTTCCTCCTCGCTTTCCGCCTTGGGCAGGATGCGGCGACCGGCTGCCACGACCGTATCACCGGAAAGGACCAAAGCATCGGCATGGCGCGCCGCCACCAGCACCCCCTTTTCCGCCGCGACCCGCGCCGCATAATGAGGGGGCAGTTCAGCCTTGCGCGGTTGTTCGTCAATGTCAGCCGGGTCCACCGCTGCGGGCACGACGCCAATCTGCCCCAACAGCGCAAGGCGGCGGGGAGAGGCGGAAGCGAGGATGAGCCGCATCGGGCTTTATTTGAAGCGGTAGGTGATCCGACCCTTGGTCAGGTCGTAAGGGGTCAGCTCGACGAGCACTTCGTCGCCGACCAGCACACGGATGCGATTCTTACGCATCTTTCCAGCGGTGTGGCCGAGAATTTCGTGATCATTCTCAAGCCGGACGCGAAACATGGCGTTGGGGAGAAGCTCCACAACCTGTCCGCGCATTTCAAGCAGTTCTTCTTTGGCCATAATATCCCAATGTCGAAAAATCGCGCCGCCATAGCGCCAAAATGTAGAAAATGAAAGTCAACTCCGCACGCCGAAGCGTTCGCCCGCATCGGCGAGCGCTGCAAAGACACGATCGAGCTGGTCCGCATCAAGACAATAAGGCGGCATCAGATAGATGGTGTTGCCCAATGGACGCAGCAAGAGGCCACGTTCCTGGAAAAAGGCGCGCAGGCGCGGGGCGAGATCGGACAGATAACCGGCATCCGGCGCGATCAGGTCGATGGCGGCGATGGCGCCCAACTGGCGGGCATTGGCAAAAGCCGGGCGGCGCGTCAGTTCAGCCAGCCGCGCCGCCATTCCTTCGGACAGTGTCGCGATTCGGCCTAACACATCCTCTTCCCGCCAGATGGCGAGATTGGCGACGGCCGCGGCGCAGGCGATGGCGTTAGCGGTATAGCTGGACGAATGATAGAAGAGGCGCGCGCGATCCTTCGATTTGTGCGCGTCGAAAATGCGCGGCGTGGCGAGCGTGGCCGCAAGCGGGATCGCGCCGCCGGTAATGCCCTTCGCCACGGCCATGATATCCGGCACAACGCCAGCCTGCTCACAGGCGAAGAGCGTTCCAGTGCGGCCCCATCCGGTCATCACCTCATCCGCGATGAACAGCACGTCATGGCGCGCACATATCGCCGCCATATCGCGCAGGACATGCGCCGGATAGACCAGCATCCCGCCCGCGCCCAATATCAGCGGCTCGACAATGAAAGCGGCAGGCAGTTCCGGCGCGGTGCATGCAGCTTCCAGCGCATCGAGCGTAGCCTGCTCCCGCCCCGGAGCGGGATAAGGAATGGTGCCGACATCGAACAGCAGCGGGCTCCATGCCTGATTATAGACCCCCCGCTCCCCCACCGACATCGCGCCGATCGTGTCGCCATGATAGCCATGTTCAAGAACAAGGATGCGATGCCGGGGCTGCGCCAACCCATCGAGCGCCAGATTATGCCAATAGCCGAGCGCCATTTTCAGCGCGACTTCAACCGCCGTGGAGCCGCTGTCGGAAAAAAAGACATGGGCCAGCGGATCACGATCCGCCGCGCGGGGCGCCAGATCGATCAGCCCACGCGCCACTTCCTCCGCCGGTCCGTGCGTATATCCCGCGAAGATGAGCTGATCCAACCGCCCGGCCTGTTCCGCGATGGCGGCGGCGATGCGGGGATGACAATGGCCGTGCGTCGTCACCCACCAACTTGAAATGCCGTCAATCAGCGTCCCGCCACTAGCGAGATGAAGGATGGCGCCATCCGCCCGCACGACATGCGGGATCGGCTCACCAAGGCCATGCTGGTGGAAGGGGTGCCAGACAGGAGAAGTCATGCGCGCGCTTTAGTGCAGCCGCGCGGCCATGGCTATTCCTTCTGTGCCTTTGCTTCGGCAGGAAGCGTCGGCACGACCGGCGGCGGGCTATCGTCCGGCGGCAACGCGATGTCGATTTCGACGCGCCGGTTCTTTGCGCGCCCTTCGGGATCGTCGGTGCCATCCTCATGCGCGTTGGGCGCTATCGGTCGGGTTTCGCCCAGCGCGACAAGGGTGATGCGATCCTTCGCCACGCCCTTTTTCACCAGATAATCCCGCACCGCTTCCGCACGAATGCGGGAAGCGACACGGTTGTCGCCGTCCGAGCCACGCGTATCGCTATGGCCACGCAGGGTGATCGAACCACCCGCCTTCATGGCAGGCGCATCCAACAGCGCATCCAACGCGCCGCGTCCCACATCGTCGAGCTTGAGGCCCGATGTACCGAAGCCGATTGCCGCATGCACCGGTTCGACCTTTTCCTCCTCCGGCTCAGTAACAACCTCGGGACGCAGTATTGACCGTGGCGCCTGGGCGGCATTGTCGGCCTCATTGGCGGTCACAGCTGCATTTTCGGCAGCGGCCTGCGCCGAATTGGGGATTTCCGGCCCGTTTTGTTCACAAGCCGCCGCAGCCAGACACAGGGTCAGCGCAGGCAGCAGGGCGCGGATCGTCATGCTTCCTCTCCTTTTCCGTTTTCATGGACGCCATGCGCCGGTGGCACATAGGACAGGATCGTATCCCCCACCTGCGGCGTCGGCCGCGACGCATGGGTGAAAAAGCGCAGCGCGCCGGCCTTGCGGAGCAACAACAGCATGTCCGCCCCGTCGGGCAGATCGGCCCTTGCGTCTTCGAAACCGAACTGCTCGCTGATCCGCGTCTTGCGGAAAGTCCAGCCCGCCGCCTCCCGATTCAATATATCCTCCACGCCCAGGCCCGAGCCGAAGAGCGCACGTCCCCGCAACGATTCAGGCAGGGCACGAGGGTCTTCATCGTCGCTCGCGTCGCCCAACTGATATACATTGTCGCGGCCCACCTCCGGCGCAAACTCATTGCAGACCAGGGCGTTATAGGCTTCATTGTCGGACGCCGCGGCCAATACCTGAAACTGGGTCAAGTCCAGCCGCTCCTCGGTCGCCTCGGCCAGGATTTCGCCGTGATAGGTAGCGATACCCGATTGCCGCGCGGGCGCGAGCCGCTGCCAGCTATTGTCGGCGATCATTACCGGCACGTCCAACTGACGCAGCTGATCGGCGAGGCTCAGGCTGAACGGCGTCGCACCGACGATCAGCAGCCCGCGATCACTGGCTCCCGTCACCTTGAGCAGGCGCGCGACCGGCCGGATCGAAAAGCCATGCGCCAGGATCGTCGCAACCACCACCGCGAAGGACAAGGTGACGAGGATCGATCCGTCCGCATAGCCCAGCCGGTCCAGCCTGAGCGCGAACAGCCCTGAAATCGCAACCGCCACGATACCGCGCGGCGCGATCCACGCGATGAAGAGACGCTCATTCCATGGCACCGGACTGAAGGCGAGACTGAGCAGCACCGTCGCTGGCCGCACCAGGAACAACAGCGCCAGCAGAAACGCCCCGAAGCGCCATTCGAACTGCCGCAGCACGGCAAGGTCGAGCGAGGCCGACAACAGCACGAACACGCCGGAAATCATCAAGACCGTGATATTCTCCTTGAATGGATGGATATCACGCAGGGAATCGAACCGCATGTTCGCCAGCGCGATGCCCATCACCGTCACCGCCAGCAATCCGGTTTCCTGCTGGATGGCGTTGGACAGCACGAATACGCTGATCACCGCAACCAGCAGCACCGGGGCTTTCAGATATTCCGGTACATGCCCGCGCGGAAAGGCCCAGGCCACCGCGCGCGCCGCCAGCCAGCCGATCAGCCCTGCTATGACTGCCGCCGCGATCAGCGAAACGGCGACCGTTGCCAGCGTTCCGCCCTCTCCGATGCGACGCAGATATTCATAGGTGACGACACCCAGAAGCGCGCCCACCGGGTCGTTGACGATGGCTTCCCATTTCAGGATGGCGCGTGGGCGGGCTGCGATATTGCTCTGACGCAGCAATGGCAGGACCACGGTCGGTCCCGTCACCACCAGAATGCCCGCGAACAGGATCGCAACCGGCCATACCAGCCCCGCTACATAATAGCAGGCCAGCGCGCCCAGCACCCAACCGACCGGCGCACCCAGCAGGACAAGACGCGTCACCGCGCCGTCCGTCTTACGCAATTCCCGGAAATTGAGGCTAAGCCCCCCTTCGAACAGGATCAGCGCGACGGCAATGGAGATCATCGGCTCCAGCAGTTCGCCGAACGTATGTTCCGGATTGATGAGGCCCGTGACAGGTCCGGCGATCACGCCAGCCGCCAGCATCAACGCGATGCCGGGCCAACCCGTACGCCAGGCGATCCACTGCGCGCCAATCCCCAATATACCGATAAGCGCGATGACAAGGGCCTGATGTTCCATGCGGGAGACGCTAGCCCGACTGGCTCGAACGCGTCACCCCAAAAATGCCTCTTTACAAAGGGGAAACAAAAGGAGCGCCGGGCAGCCGCCGCTCCTTTCCGCTTTTACCAGATTTTGACCCGATCCTTGGGTCCAAGATAGATCTTGCCGCCCGCCGCGGGCTTGAACGCATTATACCAGCCGTCGAAGTTCCGCACGATATCGGCGCGATATTGCGACGGCGCATGCGGATCGGTGACAAGTCGCTGGCGCAGGTTCGCCTCGCGATAATTACGCCGCCACACCTGCGCCCAGCCCAGGAAGAAACGCTGGTCGCCGGTCGTCCCGTCGATCACCGGAGCAGGCCTTCCGCCCAGCGAGGCGTGATAGGCGTCGAGCGCCACGGCCAACCCCGCCAGATCGCCGATATTCTCGCCCAGCGTGAAGGCTCCCTTCACATGCGCGCCGGGAAAAGGCTCATAGGCGTCATATTGTGCGACCAGCCTGTCCGTCAGCCCCTTGAAGGCAGCGACATCGGCATCGGTCCACCACTGATTGAGCTTGCCCGTCTCATCATATTTCGCGCCCTGATCATCGAAATGATGGCTGAGTTCATGGCCGATCACCGCGCCGATGCCGCCATAGTTCACAGCCGGGTCGGCATGGGGATCGAAGAAGGGCGGTTGCAGGATGGCGGCAGGAAAGACGATCTCCACCATGCCGAAATTGGCATAGGCGTTGATCTCCATCGGCGTCATGAACCATTCCTGCCGGTCGACCGGTTTACCCAGCTTGTTCATTTCATAGTCGAAGGCGAACTCGTTCGACCGCTCTGCATTGCCGAACAGGTCGCCGCGCTCGATCGTCAGACCCGCATAATCGCGCCATTTTTCGGGATAGCCGATTTTGGGCGTGAAGGCGGCCAGCTTCTTGTGGGCCCGGGCCTTGGCTTCCCCGCTCATCCATGCAAGGCCGTCGATCCGGCGGGCCATGGCGGCGATCACATTCTTGACGAGCGCATCCATCGCCGCCTTGGTTTCCGGCGGGAAATATTGCGCGACATAGACCTTGCCCACTTCCTCGCCGAGCGATTCCTTAAGGAAGTCGATGCCGCGCTTCCATCGGTCCTCCCGTTGCGGCGTGCCGGACAGGGTGGTGCCATAGAACGCAAAATCCTCATTCGCCACGCTGTCGGGCAGATAATCCGCATAGGCATGGAGGCTCCGCAGCAACAGCGCATCCCTGAGCACGCCGATAGGTGCCTTGGCGATCAGCGCTGCTTCGCCGGTCAAGGCGCTAGGCTGCGACACGATCAGCGTTTCGGGTTTCAGCCTGTTGGCCGCCAGAAAGGCCGCGAAGTCGAAACCGGGCGCGGCCTTCTGAAGTTCGGCCAGCGTCATCTTGTTATAGGTCTTGTCCGCGTCGCGGCTGTCGATCTGGCTCCAGTGGATCCTGGCGATTTCCGTTTCGAACGCCATCAACGCCTCTGCCCGCGCCTTGGCATTGGCTTCGCCGGCCAGCGTCAGCATCTTTTCCAGATGGACGACATAGGCGGTGCGGATCGCCGCCATTTTGCCGTCCTGCTCCAGATAATAGTCGCGGTCGGGTAGGCCGAGGCCATCCTGGCGCAGAGTCAGGATATAGCTTTCCGGGTCCTTGTCGTCCTGTCCGACATAGATGCCGAAGGGGCCGGAAACCCCCGCGCGCGCTGCCTTGGCGGCCAACGCGACATAATCGGCCTTGTTCTTCACCTTGCCGATTTCAGCCAGCCACGGCTTGATCGGAGCAAGGCCTTTCGCCTCCACGGCGGCGGCGTCCATATAGCTGGCATAGGCCGCGCCGATCTTGCTTGCTGGGTCGCCCTGCGCCGCTTCCAATAGGCCGCGCGTGCGTTCGCGCGACAGGTCGTCCAGCGTGTTGAACGCGCCATAGTTGGACTTGTCCGCCGGAATCGGCGTGTTTTTCGCCCATGTGCCGTTGGCGTGGTCGTAGAAATCGTCGCCGGGCTTTACCGACTGGTCCATGCCCGCTGTGTCGAAACCATAGCTGCCATAGGTCGCCTTGCCAGTCTCGGCAGCGGTTGCGGCGTTGCCCGCCGCCTGCGGGGCCGGATCAGCCATCGCACCCGAAGAAGCCAGCGCCAGCGCCGACATCGCCGCACCGAAAAGAAGATTTTTCATGCCTGTTTCCCTTGCTTGAAGGCCGCGCTCGGGCGACCGACATGCAAGAGACTTGAAACGCCGGTGAACCCGTTGTCCATGTCGTTTGTCGAAAAATAGCAGTAGCTTGCGACTTGCAGTTCGGCGGAGATCAGACGCCGGGCAATTTTATCCCGCTTGCAAAGGCGGCCGCCAAGTCGGCCGGGTCGAGCTGTGGAATGTGCGGCAGACGGCCAAGGTTCATAACCTTTCCCAGCGCAGGGATGATCCGCTCATTTTCCGCATGGGGATCACCGACAAAGGCAATTCCCGCAATCGGGACACCCCTTCCCCGTAGCGCCTCTATACTGAGCAGGCTGTGGTTGATCGTGCCGAGGCCAGTGCGGGCGCAGAGGATTACGGGTTTGCCCCAATGCGCGAACAGGTCGGCCATCAGCAGCGTCTCGCTGATCGGCACAAGCACGCCGCCCGCACCTTCCACCACTAGCGGGCCATCGACGCGGGGCAGCGCGAGCCTATCGAGGCCGATCTCTATCCCATCGGTCCGCGCCGCCAGATGCGGCGACGCAGGCGTGCTCAACCGATAGGCTTCGGGCAAGACGCGATCGGCAGGCAGGGCAGAGAGCCGCACCACCGTTTCGCTGTCGCCCTCCGGATCGATACCCGCCTGGATCGGCTTCCAGTAATAGCCGCCCAGCGCGCCCGCGAGCGCGGCGGAAAAGACCGTCTTGCCGATGCCCGTATCGGTGCCGGTCACGACGAACACGCTCATGCCAACACCTGCTGCAACGCCTCACCCAGCGCCACGACGTCGGCGCGCCCGACATTGAGCGTCAGCGAAACACGCAGGCGGCTGGTGCCCGGCGGCACGGTCGGCGGGCGGATGCCGCGCACGTCGAAACCAGCCTGTTGCAGCGCGCTCGCGATCTCCATGGTCCGGCTGTCCTTGCCCAATATGACCGGGATGATCTGGCTGCGGGGCGTCGGAAGGCCCAGCGGCGCGCAGATCGCCTCCGCCGCGTCCTGCCGCAACACGGCGAGGCGCTGGCGGTGGTCATCGGCAGCCTCGATCCGGTCGAGCGCCGCCGATACGGCGACCGCCATCAACGGCGATGGCGCGGTCGAGAAGATGAAGGGCCGCGCACGGTTCACCAGATAATCGACATAGAGGCGCGGGCCGCAGATCAAGGCGCCCTCCACCCCCATCGCCTTACCGCAAGTGTGCAGGCTGATGACATTATGCAGGCCATCCAGCCCGGCCGAAAGGCCCCTGCCCACCGGGCCGAAGACGCCGGTCGCATGTGCTTCGTCCAGCAACAGCATGGCGTCGTGCCGCGCTGCGATTTCGGCCAGATCGGACAATGGAGCCATGTCTCCATCCATGGAATAGAGCGTTTCCACCGCGATCCAGACACGGCCCTTGCCGCCCTCGACGCGCCAGGCAGCGATGAGGTCAGCGAAGCTTTGCGCGTCATTGTGTCGCGCAAAGACGGCGGCGGCCTTCGACAGGCGGATGCCGTCATGGACGCTGGCATGGATCAGCTCATCCGCAACGATCAGGTCGCCCCGCTGCGGCAAAGCGGACAGCAAAGCCATGTTGGCGAGCAGCCCGTTGGCCAGAAACAACGCGGCCTCGGTGCGGAAGAAATCGGTGGCCTTCGCCTCCAGCCCTTCATGTTCGGGCGCGTTGCCTCGTAGCAGGCGCGATCCCCCCGATCCCACCGGCACGCCCCGGCCCACGGCATCCGCCACCGCCTGCCCTATGATCGGATCGGAGGAGAGGCCGAGATAATCGTTGGAGGCAAAGTCGCGACCAGATCGGGAAATCAGGCGGCGCAGGCGGCCCCGCGATTCCAGCGCGGCCAGTTGCGAGCGATGGGGTTCGCTGTTCATGACCGGAGCCTATAGGCGTCGGTCCCTATGGGAGCAAGAATAGCGTGACGCGCCCCTCAGGACACGAAAGCGCGGCGCAGCAAGGGACCACCGGACTGGAAAGTCCGGCAGCCCCTTGGCCGCCCCTATTCAGACGCCGTGCGCCAGTGCCGCCAGCAGCAGTAGCGCGACGATATTGGTGATCTTGATCATCGGATTCACGGCGGGCCCCGCCGTGTCCTTATAAGGATCGCCCACCGTGTCGCCCGTCACCGCGGCCTTATGGGCTTCGCTGCCCTTGCCGCCGTGATGGCCATCCTCGATATATTTCTTGGCATTGTCCCATGCGCCGCCGCCCGAGGTCATCGAAATGGCGACGAACAGGCCGGAGACGATCACGCCCAGCAGCAACGCACCCAGGGCCGCAAAGCCGTTGGCCGTCCCCGCCACCGCCCTGATCGCGAAATAGACGACGATCGGCGCCAGCACCGGGAGCAGGCTGGGCACAATCATCTCCTTGATCGCGGCCTTGGTGACGAGGTCGACGGTGCGGGCATAGTTGGGGCGCGAAGTCCCGTCCATGATGCCCTTGTCATTGGCGAACTGATCGCGCACGTCCTTGACCACATCGCCCGCAGCGCGACCCACCGCCGTCATGCCCATCGCGCCGAACAGATAGGGCAGCAAAGCCCCCAGCAGCAGGCCGACGATGACATAGGGGTTGGAGAGGCTGAAATCGACCGGCTCGGTGAGGCCAAGCGCGGTGTTGTAGAATTTCAAATCCTCCGTATAGGCGCCGAACAGCACCAGCGCGGCAAGGCCCGCCGAACCGATGGCATAGCCCTTCGTCACCGCCTTGGTCGTGTTGCCCACGGCGTCGAGCGCGTCGGTTTTGACCCGGACGCTGTCGTCCATATGCGCCATTTCCGCGATCCCGCCCGCATTGTCCGTCACCGGGCCATAAGCGTCGAGCGCGACCACCATCCCGGCAAGCGCCAGCATGGCCGTGGCGGCAAAGGCGATGCCGATCAGGCCCGCCTGGCTGTAGGCCACGATGATGCCAACGACGATCACCAGCGTGGGCAACGCGGTCGCTTCAAGGGAAACGGCGAGGCCTTGGATGACGTTGGTGCCGTGACCGGTTTCGGACGCCCGCGCGATGCTGCGGACCGGGCGGTAATTGGTGCCGGTATAATATTCGGTGATCCACACGATCAGGCCCGTGACGGCCAAACCCACCATCATCGACCAGAACAGCGCCATGCCGGTATAACCGCCATTGCCGTCCAGATCCGCACCGAAGACCTTGTTGAGATCGCCCAGCGTATATTGCGTCACGAAATACAGCGCCGGGATCGACAGGATCGCGGTGGTCCAGAAGCCCTTGTAGAGCGCCCCCATGATCGACTGGCTGGCGCCGAGGCGCACCATATAGGTGCCGATGATGGACGTGATGATGCACACGCCGCCCACGATCAGCGGCAAGGCCATCAGCTTGTGAAGGAAGGCATTGTCCACGCCGCTAATCAGCAGCGCGGTCAGCACCATGGTCGCGCCGACCGTGACCACATAGGTTTCGAACAGGTCCGCCGCCATGCCCGCGCAATCGCCGACATTGTCGCCGACATTGTCCGCAATCACGGCCGGGTTGCGTGGATCATCCTCCGGGATGCCTGCTTCCACCTTGCCGACAAGGTCCGCGCCCACGTCAGCCGCCTTGGTGAAGATGCCGCCGCCCAGACGCGCGAAGATGGAGATCAGCGAGGCGCCGAACGCCAGCGCCACCAGGGAGTCGATCACCAGCCGGTCATCGGGCGCATGGCCCGCCGGTCCGGTTAGATACCAGTAGAAGACGCTGATCGCGAGCAAGGCGAGACCCGCCACCAGCATCCCGGTGATAGCCCCGGCGCGGAAGGCGACGGTCAATCCCTGCTGGAGCGTGCCCCGCGCCGCTTCAGCGGTGCGGACATTGGCGCGCACGGAAATATTCATGCCGATGAAACCCGCTGCCCCCGAAAGGATCGCACCAATGAGGAAGCCTATGGCCGATGTGGTCCCCAGAAAGAAGAAGACCAGCGCCGCGACAACGATGCCGACCAGCGCGATGGTCGTATATTGACGGCCGAGATAGGCCTTAGCCCCTTCCTGGATCGCGCCCGCTATGGCCTGCATGGTGTCATTGCCGGGTGATGCGGCCAATACCTGACGACTGGTGAAAAGGCCGTAGAGCACGGCCAGCAGGCCGCACCCTATGGCGATATAGACAATCTGCATGGATGTTCCTCTCCCCCTATTATGAGATGCATCGGCCGCTCCGCAGGGATGACGGACGGGCGAAGAACGTCAAGGCGGGCGGCCGGAAACAGACATGTCCGGCATCGGGCACCGCATCACTCAGCATCAGGGTCGCGCACATCAGGCAGTCCAACCGGGCTGAAAACAGGATCGTGCGAAGCTACAGAGCGGAAAGGCTGCGTCAACCCGTTATGATATGACCCGAAATTCAGTCATGCTCCCAGCCGAGCCGATCGGGCAAAGGTAATACCGCCCCGTCGATCATTAGCGTCAGGCCCGCTCCCACCGAAAAGTGGCCCACGGGAATGGCGCGCACCGGCGGCTTCATCGCGGCGGGCAAGGCAAAGAGCAGTTCATAATCGTCCCCCGCCCGCGCAGCGGCGATCTGCGTTGCGGTGCTGCCGCCCCGAACAGCTTCCAGCGCGGTAGAAAGGGGGATATGGTCGATGGTCACGGCTAACCCGTTCGCCACAGCCATGCGCGACGCATCCAGCAAAAGGCCGTCCGATACGTCCATCATCGCATGGACATGCGGCGCCAGCAGCGCTCCTTCGGCAAGACGGGGGCGCGGGCGGCGATAGGCTTCGACCAGCGGCCCCGCAGCTACAGCAGAAGCCAGCGCAAGTTCCAGCCCCACGCCCGCATCGCCTACCGGCCCCGTCACATAGAGCCGGTCTCCCGCTTGCGCCCCACTTCGCGCCGGGACAGGGCCGGTCGCCTCACCGATGGCGGTCAGGCTGTAGCTGCGCGGCGCAGCTGACGGCATCTTCACCGTGTCGCCACCCAGCAGCGGCATGGCGTGGCGATTCAGCGCCTCGTTCAACCCTGTGAGAAAGGCCGCGTCCCAGCTTTCATCCCCTGACAGCGCATAGCTCAACAGGCAGCCGGCGGGCCGTGCGCCCTTGGCGGCAAGGTCGGAAAGGTTTACCGCCGCCAGCTTCCATCCGATGTCCGCGGGCGGATCACCGGGCAGATAATGCACACCCTCCACCATGGTGTCGTTGGTCAGGATCAGGCGAACGCCGCCGATCTCCAGCAGCGCCACGTCGTCGGCCAACCCGCGCGCGGCGGGATCGGTTGCGACCGCGCGCAACAACGACAGGAAGCGGGATTCAGCGGACATGGGCGACACCTAACTCCCCTCGCTGGGAAAATCGCGACGTTCCCTGCTTCCGCCTTACTTCCGCACATCCTTTGCGACCGCATCCAGCAAGCCGTTGACGAAGCCCGCCTCACGCTTGTCGTAAAAGGCGTGGGCGACATCGACATATTCGCTGATGACGGTGGCGGTCGCGACATCCTTGCGCGCCAGCAGTTCATAAGCCCCCGCGCGCAGGATCTGCCGCATCGGCTTGTCCAGGCGATTCAGGCTCCAGCCTTTGCTGAGACGCGCGGCGATCAGGCCATCAATCTCGTCCCGGCGCTTGTCCACACCCGAAACGATGTCATCGAAAAACGCCTCCTCCGCCTGCGCGTAGGTCACATCCTCGATGGTCGCGCCGAGGCGATGCTGATGGAATTCATGCAGCAGCGCGGCGAGCGGCGTGCCCTCCATCTCGATTTGGTAAAGCGCCTGAACCGCGGCAAGGCGTGCAGCGGAGCGGGATTTGGAGCGTTCGTTCATGTATCTTCCCATAGCCGTTCGGACGAACGGAAACTATTGCAATCGCAGTGCTACCGACGCGGCATGGGCGGGCAAGCCCTCCGCCCGCGCCAGCGCGACGGCCGCGGGACCGATGGCGCTGACCGCGCTCTGATCCAGGCTGAGGAAGCTGGTGCGCTTCATGAAATCGAGCACTGAAAGCCCGGACGAGAAACGCGCGCGCCGCCCGGTCGGCAGCACATGGTTCGGCCCCGCGACATAATCGCCCACAGCTTCCGGTGTCATGCGACCGAGGAACACCGACCCGGCATGCCGCACCTGCGCGAACAGGGCGTCGGGATCGTCCACGGCCAGTTCCAGATGCTCGGGGGCGAGGCGATCGACCAGAGGCATCGCCTCTTCCCAATCGCGCACGAGGATGATCGCACCATTGGCGGCCCAACTCGCCTCAGCCACGGCATGGGTCGAAAGCTGGGGAATCTGCCGCTCCACCGCATCCGCCACGGCGTCGGCAAAGGCCGCATCGTCGGTGAAGAGGATCGACTGGCTGGTCGGGTCATGTTCCGACTGGCTCAAAAGATCGGCGGCGATCCATTCGGCATCATTCTTCGCGTCCGCCACGACCACGATCTCCGACGGCCCGGCCACCATGTCGATGCCGACCACACCGTAAAGCTGGCGCTTGGCTTCGGCGACCCAGGCATTGCCGGGGCCGGTGATGACATCGACGGGCCTAATCCGGTCCGTACCATAGGCCAGCGCGGCTACCGCCTGCGCGCCGCCTATACGCCAGATTTCCTCGATCCCCGCGATGCTGGCGGCGGCCAGCACTAACGGATTGATCTCCCCGCCCGGCGTTGGCGTCACCATAGCGATGCGCGATACGCCCGCGACCTTGGCGGGAATGACGTTCATCAGCAGGGAGCTGGGATAGGCGGCCCGCCCGCCCGGCACATAGAGGCCGGCCGCATCCACCGCGTTCCACCGCGCGCCGAGGCGCACGCCCGCGCCATCCACGCCGTCGGCGTCCTGCGGCTTCTGCTTTTCATGATAGGCCGTGATGCGCGCCGTCGCGAGTTCCAGCGCGTCGCGCAGTTCGGTTGAAATGCCGTCCAGCGCAGCGCGGCATTCGGCAGGCGTCACCGCCCAGCCGCTAACGTTCAAATCATGCCGGTCGAAACGCGCCGTATAATCGGCCAGCGCGGCATCGCCTTCCGTCCGGACGCGCTTCAGAATCGCGGAAACGTCGCGCGATACGTCCTCGTCCGCCTCACGCCGCGCATCGACCAGCGCGGTGAAAGCAGCGGCGAAATCCGCATCCTGGCTACCCAGTCTAAGCGGCATCTTTCGTTCCCACGGCCCTGCGGAAGGCCTCTACCAGAGGGGCGAGTTCCGCCGAGCGCATCTTATAGGCTGCCCGATTGACGATCAGCCGCGCCGACACCTGCATGATGACGTTGGTTTCGACCAGGCCGTTGGCTTTCAGCGTCGCGCCCGACGATACGAGGTCGACGATACGGCGTGACAGGCCGAGCGACGGGGCCAACTCCATCGCGCCATTCAGCTTCACGCATTCCGCCTGGATACCGCGCGCCTCATAATATTTGCGGGTGAGGTGCGGATATTTGGTCGCGACGCGGACATGGCTCATCGCTGCCTCATCTTCATCGGCAAGGCCAGCGGGTTCCGCGACCGACAGGCGGCAATGGCCCATGGCGAGATCGACCGGCGCGTAAAGTTCGGAATAATCGAACTCGTCCACCACGTCGGAACCCACGATGCCGATCTGCGCGGCGCCATGCGCGACAAAGGTGGCCACATCGAAAGCGCGCACGCGGATGATCGAAACGTCTGGCCGGTTGGTGGCGAAGCGCAACGCCCGGCTTTTCTTGTCATGGAACTCCGCCTCCGGCTCGATACCGGCGCGGACAAGCAGGGGAAGCGCTTCTTCGAGGATGCGCCCCTTGGGAATGGCGAATGTGAGCGGACGAGTCATGACGTTCGCGCCTTAGCCGCGCGGCACATAGTAAACAATACTCATGCAGCCTGCGCCATTGCAGCTTCGGTCGCCGCGATCCAGCCGCCGCCCAGCACCCGGTCGCCCGCATAGAGCACCGCCGCCTGGCCCGGCGCGACGCCAAATTCGGGCGCATCGAATACCAGCCGATCACCGTCGAGCCGCGCTGGCACGGGCTTCGCCATGGAACGGACCTTAGCAGTGAGTGGCCCGGTAAAATCACCACCCAGCCAGTTGATATCGCTCAAACGCGCAGCGTCGACCGCCAGCGCCGCTTTCGGCCCCACGATTACCCGCCGCCCTTCGGCATCGAGCCGCACGACATAGAGTGGATCGGGCTGGCCACCGATCTCCAGCCCTCTGCGCTGGCCGACCGTGTAATGGATCATGCCCTTGTGCCGTCCCAATATGCGGCCATCGACATGGACGATGTCGCCCCCTTCATCCGCATCCGGGCGCAGCTTGCGGACGATCTTCGCATAATCGCCATCGGGCACGAAGCAGATGTCCTGACTATCGGGCTTCAACGCCACGGACAGGCCCAGATCCGCCGCGATCTCCCGCACCTGCGGCTTGGGCAGGCCCCCAAGGGGAAAGCGCAGATAATCAAGTTGCGCCTGAGTCGTGGCGAAGAGGAAATAGCTCTGGTCGCGCGCCGGATCAGCGGCCCGATGCAGCTGCGCGCCCTGCGCCCCGACCACCCGGCGGACATAATGGCCGGTCGCGAGGCAGTCCGCGCCAAGGTCGCGGGCGATCTGGAACAGGTCGGTGAACTTCACCCCCATATTGCATTTGACGCAGGGGATGGGCGTGCGGCCAGCCATATATTCATCGGCGAAGTCGGCGATCACCGAATCGCGGAACCGGCTTTCATAATCAAAGACATAGTGCGCTATGCCAATCCGGTCGGCGACCGCGCGCGCGTCGCGGATGTCCTGCCCCGCGCAGCAACTTCCGGTGCGGCCCACCGCCGCGCCATGATCGTAGAGCTGCAAGGTCACGCCGATGGTTTCCGCGCCCGTGCGCGCGGCCAGCGCGGCGACCACGCTCGAATCCACACCGCCGGACATGGCAACGACGATGCGCCGCGCATCGAGCGGCTCGGGCAACTGGAATTCTGGCTGCATGGGCACGCATATAGTCGCCCTTCCCCTCCGGTTCCAGCGGGATTCCCACTCGCAGTCAACGGAAACATGCCCGCAAAACATGCGACGAACCGTTGGCGGGTTTACCGAGCCTTATCCTTTTCCCTCTACATCCCCTGCCATGGACTTGGGATTCATTCGAGGCGGCGGGTTCAGTTCCGCCAACGCCAGACCCGTCAGCCTGCCGCATGTGCCGGTATGGCCCCTGCTTCGCGCCACATCGGCTGCGGCGCAGGCCGCCAGCCCGACGGCGCAGGCCGTGGCGGGCCTTTTGCGGGGGCAGGAGGGAATGCAGGACTGGGTTCAGGAACTGGCGGGAATCTTCGCGCCACGTTTCGGCGGCATGATCGAGGCCGTTCACCTTGGGGGCAGCTTCAACCCGCTGGTCGCAAGCCGGTTAAGGGGAGGCAAGGATGATGAAAGAGGTGTTTACCGTGGCGCTTTAGCCGATCTTCAGGGCTGACGCGCATAAGGGAACCACTTTCCAAAATCGGCAATGCCAGTGCCGCTATTTGAGGGTTAGAATGATTGAAAACCAGAAAATCCGACCTGCACAGGTCGTCGGGCCGCTCGGAGAACCCCTGACTCTGGACAGCCTGCCCCCCGCGAACACAACGCGTTGGGTCGTGCGCCGCAAGGCCGAGGTAGTCGCCGCCGTGAATGGCGGGCTGCTGAGCGTGGACGAAGCGTGCAAACGCTATGACCTGACGCTGGAAGAATTCGCAAGCTGGCAGCGCGCGGTCGACCGGTCGGGCATGCATGGCCTGCGCGTCACCCGCATCCAATATTATAAATCCCTCTACGAACGGCAGCAGCGTTACTGAGCAGGCGCTCTCCACCGGAAAGAAAGGCCGCGGGACAGCATCCTGCGGCCTTTTTTATGTCAGGCGCTCCGGGCATGCGCGAATCGTTTTTCAGGCGAAATTTTTCTCAAGGAACGGAAAGCCGCTTTCTCCGTTGAATGCATCAGCCAACCCGCTTGGGGGCGCTGGTGCAAGGAGAGAGAAATATGGGCATTATCTTGTGGCTTATCGTCGGCGGTGTCATCGGCTGGCTCGCCAGCATGGTCATGCGGACCGACGCGCAACAGGGCATATTGCTGAACATCGTGGTCGGCATTGTCGGCGCGTTCGTCGGCGGCCTCATCTTCAGCGGCGGGTCGATCAATGACGGACTGACCGTATACAGCTTCCTCGTCTCGCTGGTCGGCGCGATCATCCTGCTAGCGATCGTGAATCTGATAAGACGCGGATCGGTGCGTTAAAAAAAGGCACCCTGTTTGGATCGCAAAAAAGGGCCGCTCTATCCCCCGCTTAGGAGGATGGGGCGGCCCTTTCCCGTCACTCTTCCGCTCCGTCAGCGGCGCGCCGCGAACAGGCGATAGATTGCCAATATGACGACCGATCCCACGATAGCGGCCATGAAACCGGCGGACTCGTCGGGGCCATAGAAGCCCGCCAGCCGCCCGGCATAACCAGCCAGAAGGGCGCCTGCCGTCCCTAGCAGCATCGTCACGATGCAACCGCCCGGGTCGCGGCCCGGCATGATGAGCCGCGCCACCGCTCCAGCCAGCAAGCCGAGGAGAATCCATCCCATCAATTCCATATGCGCCTCCATCCGCCCCTTCACCAAAGCGATTGCATCACGCCCGCGACCTCTTGCAAGAGCAGGTTCCGCCGCTGTCGAGAATCGCTTTGCCGACCGCTCTTATCCCATGATATTGGGGCTTGAGACCAGTGATATATTCATATAATACAGCGCCCCGAAACAGGCACCGCGCCGGAGAGATGGAATCGGCATGAATTACGAAACTCCGCTGGCGAGCGAGGACGCCGCGCTTGTCGACGATGGGTCGATTCAGCCCGGCGGGCGCCGGTGGCTGCCGATCGCAGCGGGCGCAGCCATCGCCCTCATCATTCTGGCGCTCTGGCTGTCGATGCATGGAAAACCGGCAGCAGGCGACGATTCTGCTGCACAGACCATTCCAGCCGTCACCGTCATCAGCCCGGGTTCGTCAGACGTCGAACGCACCGTCAACGCGACCGGCTCGCTGGCGGCCCGCGTCGAAATGCCGGTCGGCGTCATCGGCGAAGGCGGGGAAGTGCGGCAGGTTTTGGTGCAACCGGGCGACTGGGTGCGCGCGGGCCAGACGCTCGCGGTGATCGAACGCTCCGTGCAGACCGAGCAGGCGCGTTCGCTGGCCGCGCAGATAGAGGTGGCGCGCGCCGACGCTAAGCTCGCCCAGGCACAACTGGATCGTGCCAAGGCGCTAGTGGCGCGCGGCTTCATCAGCCAGGCGGATATCGACCAGCGCACGGCCACCCGCGATGCCGCGCAGGCCCGCGTGAACGTCGCTGTCGCGCAACTGGCCGAACAGCGCGCGCGCAACGGACGGCTGGACATTCGCGCGCCCGCCGCCGGGCTGGTGCTGACGCGGGACGTAGAGCCGGGCCAGATCGTCGGCGCGGGCAGCGGCGTGCTGTTCCGCATGGCCAAGGGCGGCGAAATGGAAATGCTGGCGCAGGTCAGCGAGGACGATCTGGCGACGCTGCGGCCGGGCAACAGCGCCATGGTGAAGCCAGTTGGCGGCTCCGCGCAGTTCGCTGGGCGGGTCTGGCAGGTATCGCCGGTGATCGATCCGCAAAGCCGGCAGGGCATCGCCCGCATCGCCGTTGCCTATAATGCCGCGATCCGTCCCGGCGGATTCGCTTCCGCCACGATCGTGAGCGGATCGGGTCAGTCCCCCCTTCTCCCCGAATCGGCGGTGCAAAGCGACGACAAAGGCAATTACGTCTATATCATCGACAGCAGGAATCAGGTGGAACGTCGCAATGTCATCGTGGGCCAAGTATCCGATACGGGCGTGTCGGTGAAAAGCGGCCTGACGGGCCGTGAACGGATCGTGGAAACGGCGGGCGCCTTCCTGACCCCGAAGCAGAAGGTGAAGCCGGAATTCCGCAAGACACAGTGATACAGCGGCGGCGGTTCGCAAACCGCTGTCCGACAGCAGGATCAGTCCGGCGAGAAAGGCCGTCATGAGTTTTCGCAACATCTCCGCCTGGGCTATCCGCAACCCTACATCGCCGATCGTGCTGTTCGTGGCGCTATTGCTGGCGGGTCTCGTCAGTTTCAGCCGCATGGACGTGAACCAGCAGCCTGACATCAGCTTCCCGATGGCCAGCGTCACGGTGCTTCAGCCCGGCGCCGCACCGACCGAACTGGAAACGCAGGTCACGCAACGCGTGGAGGCGGCCGTCCGCGCCATCAGCGGGGTCGATGAAATCACCTCCGTAGTGTCGGAAGGTCAATCGCTCACCAATGTGCAGTTCGAGATCGGCACGCCGGTCGACCGCGCCGTCAACGACGTGAAGAACGCCGTGGATCAAATCCGCAGCGACCTGCCGGAAGGCATATTGGAACCGCAGGTCAGACGCGTCGACATCGATGGCGGCCCGATCGCCTATTTCGGCGCGGAAGCCACCGACATGACGCTGGAAGAATTGTCCTGGTATGTCGACAATACCGTGGCAAAGCGATTGCTGGCTGTACCAGGCATGGCGGCGGTCACGCGCGGCGGGGGCGTCAGCCGGGAAATCCGGGTCATACTCGACCCCGCCAAGCTACAATCGCACGGCGTGACCGCGGCTCAGGTGAACCAGCAATTACAGCAGGTAAACCTGAACGCCGCGGGCGGCCGCACCGAAATCGCTGGCGCAGAGCAGGCCATCCGCGTGCTTGGCAACGCAAAGGATGCCTACGCGCTGGGGCAAACGCAAATCGGCATTTCGGGCGGACGGACGGTAAAGCTGGCCGATCTGGCCGCAGTGCGCGACATGTATGCCGAACAACGCTCGCTCGCTTTGATGAACGGACGGCAGGTGACGAGCTTCCGTCTGGAAAAGGCCAAGGGATCGTCCGACGTCACCGTCTATGACGAAGCGATCAAGATTCTCGACACGCTGCAAAAGGAAAATCCCAAGGTCCATTTCAAGCAGCTCTACACTAGCGTCGATTACACCAAGGACCAGTATCATTCCGCCATGCAGGCGATGATCGAAGGCGCCGTGCTGGCGGTCGTCATCGTGTTCCTGTTCCTGCGCGACTGGCGCGCGACGATGATATCCGCGCTGGCCATCCCCCTGTCGGCGATCCCGGCCTTCTGGTTCATGGACATGATGGGCTTCACGCTGAACAGCATTTCGCTGCTGGCGCTGAGCCTCGTTGCAGGCGTGCTGGTCGACGATGCCATCGTGGAGATCGAGAATATCGTCCGCCACATGCGCATGGGCAAGACGGCCTATCAGGCAGCGATAGACGCGGCGGACGAGATCGGCCTTGCGGTGCTGGCGACGACGATGGCGATTGTGGCGGTATTCCTCCCGGTCGGTCTGATGCCGGGCCTGTCCGGCCAGTTCTTCAAGCAATTCGGCCTCACCGTCGTGGTCGCGGTGCTGCTCAGCCTTGCCGTGGCGCGTCTGGTCACGCCCATGATCGCCGCCTATTTCCTGAAGGCCCATGGCGAGGAAAGCCATGGCGAGGGCTGGCTGATGGATCGCTATATGGCCGTGCTGCGCTGGTCGCTGGATCAGCGGCGCGCCATAGCCCATCGCGCCAAGGGCGGCATGGCGCGTCATACCGCATGGCTGCGCGATCATCGCCTCTGGACCGTCGCCATCGGTTTGCTGGCGCTGCTATCGACGATTGTCGCTTTCGGAACGCTGCCCATGGCCTTCCAACCCACGATGGACACCGACTTCAGCCAGGTGCAGATCGAAACGGTGCCCGGCAGCACCTTGCAGCAGACCACCGCGGTCGCGCGCCGCGTCGCGGACATGCTGGCGGCAGACAAGGATGTCGTCGAAGCGGCTTTTGCCAATATCGAAACGACCGAGGCGGAAATCTTCCTCACCCTGCGGAAGGACCGGCCAATATCGTCGGTCGAATGGGAACGAAAGGTCGCGCCCAAATTCCAGCAGATCGCTGACGCGCGCGTCAATTTCCAGTCACAGTCGGGGGGCGGTTTCGGTCGCGACATCGTCATCATGATGGGCAGCGACGATCCCGCATTGCTTGAGAACACCGCCAACAAGCTGGTTTCGGAAATGGCGGGCATCCGCGAAATCCGCGCACCGCGCGTCCATGGCGACATGCAGCGGCCCGAAATCGTCATCAAGCCACGCTTCGACCTTGCCGCCAGCATGGGCGTGACGACCGCGGCGCTCAGTAACACCATCCGCGTCGCCACCATTGGCGAAATCGACCAGAACACCGCGAAATTCTCGCTGTCGGACCGTCAAATCCCGATCCGCGTCGCCGTGCAGGAGGGCAGCCGCCGGGACATGGCCACGATCGCGAACATGCCTGTGCCCACGGTGAGCGGCGGTTCGGTCCCCCTTAAGGTCGTCGCCGACATCGAATTCGGCTCCGGCCCGACGCAGATCCGGCGCTATAACCAGATCCGCCGCGTCGTGGTCGGCGCGGATCTGGCGCCGGGCATCGTGACCAGCCAGGCCACGGCGAAGATCAATGCCCTGCCCACCATGAAGGCCGTGCTGGAGGGCAAGATTCAGGGCGTGCAGAAAATCAACGCGGGCGACAGCAAGTTCGAAGCGGAAATGCTCGTGAATTTCGTCATCGCGGTGGTGTCCGGCATCCTTCTGGTGCTGGCGGTGCTAGTCCTGCTCTACAAGCGGATCATGCCGCCCTTCGTCAATCTGGGATCGCTGCTGCTGGCGCCTCTGGGCGGCGCGCTGGCGCTGCATCTGACAGGCAATCCACTATCCATGCCGGTGTTCATCGGCCTGTTGATGCTGTTGGGGATCGTCGCCAAGAACTCCATCCTCGTCATCGACTTCGCGTTGGAGGAAATGGAAAAGGGCGTGCCGAAGTTCGAAGCCATCGTGGACGCGGGCCACAAGCGCGCGCAGCCGATCGTGATGACAACTGTCGCGATGGTGGCCGGCATGGTGCCCACGGCCCTGTCCTTGGGCGGCGACGGCGCATGGCGTGCGCCCATGGGCGTTACCGTGATCGGCGGCCTGCTGCTCTCGACACTGCTCACGCTGGTGATCGTGCCCGCAACGTTCAGCCTGGCGCTGGGCGCGGAACAATGGATCGGCCCGCGCCTGAGCCGACGGCTGCTGACCTATAAAACGGGCGACGACAAGGCCCATGCCGGCCAGACCCAGCCAGCCGAGTGAACGGATACAAAAAGAAGGGCTTGCCTGAACGAAACGGTGGCGTAACCGTTGGAGAGCCATGAAGCTGCTCCGCGTGACCCGGCCCCTGAGCGATATGCCAGCCCATCCGGCCCGCAACATGCGGCTGGTCGCAACGGGCATGTTGCTGCTCATGGCGGCGCTTTTCCTCGCCGCCCGCGCCAGCGTCCACCTGCATCCCGCCATCGGCTTCGTCCAGGCGTTCGCCGAAGCGGCCATGGTCGGCGGTCTGGCCGACTGGTTCGCGGTGACGGCTCTGTTCCGCCATCCGATGGGGCTGCCGATCCCGCACACTGCGATCATCCCCCGCAACAAGGACCGGATCGGAGACACGCTGGCCCTCTTTCTGCGCGACAATTTCCTGACCCCCGCCGTCGTGGCGCGGCGGATGCGGGGGCTGGATGTGGCGGCGGCGGCCGGACGATTCCTTGCCAGTCCCTCCGGTGGGGACGGACGCTTGCGCGAAGGCGCGTCGCGGCTGGCGGCCGAGATATTGGAGACGCTGGACCAGGAACGGCTGGGCGGCATGGTCAAGGGCGCGATCGGCCAGCGGCTGCGCGCGGTCAACCTTGCCCCTCTGATCGGACAGGCACTGGAAGCGGCGATGCGCGACGGGCGGCACGCGCCCGTGATGTACGGCATCATCCGATGGGCCGACCGGACGCTGGAAGGGAATGAGCATCTCATCCGCCAGATGGTGCATGAACGCGCAGGCAAGATCATGCGCTGGACCGGACTGGATGAAAACCTTGCCAGCGCTATATTGAACGGGCTGCGAAAGCTGCTGGCCGACATGGCGGACGATCCGGGCCACGGTCTGCGCCTGAAGGCGGAGGAAGGCATGGCAAAGCTGGCCGCCGACCTGCAGTTCGATATCGGGATGCAGGCGAAGGTCGCTCGCGTCCGTGACGAGATTCTCGACAATCCCGCCATGCAGCGCTGGATCGACGGCATGTGGGAACAGGCGCGCGCCGGGATGCTGCGGGCGGTGCGCGATCCGGGCAAGGCCATGGCAGGGCGGTTGGGCGAGGCGCTCAAGCAACTTGGCGAGACGCTTCAGAGCGAAGAGCGGCTGCGGCGACCGATCAACCGCTTTGTACGACGGGCAGCGGTCGGCGCCACGGCCAGCTATGGCGATTCGATCGTCAAGCTGGTGAGCGAAACGGTACGGGGCTGGGACGCGGGCACGGTTACCAGCCGTCTGGAAAATGCCGTGGGTCGCGACCTGCAATATATCCGCATCAACGGCACGTTGGTGGGCGGGCTGGTGGGGCTGGCGATCCACGCCATCGACAGTCTGTTCTAGCAGAGCCTTGGTTGTGTGAAGTCCAGAGGGAGTCATAGAAGGGAACGCGGTTTCAGTCGCTCGACCGAAAATTAATGTTGCAACATATCATTATGGTATGGTGTAATGTTACACAGTCTCAAAAAGAGGCATGTCGAGTGAAGAGGATGCAGTCATGGGTTCGATTACAATGGGACCGGCGAGCGGCGCAACCATGTCCGGCTATCGCGGCAGCAGGCGATCACCCATCGGCATTGGCGGCGCCATCGCGGTCCATGCGATCGTCGTGGGCGCGATCCTGCTGATGCCCAGGGAGATGATAACAACATTCATTCCCACCACCTTGCAGGGAACCAACATTCCCCTGGATGCGCCGCCACCCGAAATCGCGCCGCCGGAGCAGACGGACATCAAGCCTAGTCAGCCCACCATGGAACGGCCCACCGCGCCGGAGACGATTGTCCCGCTGGGCGGTTTCAACGACGCCCTGACCGGAACGGATGGCCCGTCGCAAGGGGACGGCGGCAGCATGGTGAGCGGTGGCATGAATCCGCCCGCCGACCCGCCCGCGCTGCCCGTTTTCGTCGATGCGGCCATCGATCCAAAGGCGCTTGCCGCCTTCCAGCCCGATTATCCGGGCACGATGATCCGGCAGGGGATCGAAGGATCGGTGAAGGTCAGGGTGACGATCGGCGCGAACGGCCGGGTGACGGCTATCGAGCGGCTTTCCGCCTCGGACGACGCCTTCTGGCTGGCGACGCAGCGCCATGCCCTGCGGAAATGGCGGTTCGCCCCGGCGACTCGCGATGGCGTCCCAGTCGCCAGCAGCAAGGTGCTGACCGTGCATTTCCGCTTGCAGAACAACTGAACGGGACGCGATGCCGCCCGGATGCAAAAACCGGTTTCACTGCCTTTTGCATCCGGGCCGCTCCTGTCCTATATGAGCGCGATGGCGATTTTCCCCCGTCCGGCTTCTCCAAGGAGCGCGCTCCACGACCTGTGGAGCTATTTCCGCGCGCAACGTCCGCATAAATGGCCGATATTGGGCCTGTCCGTCGCGATCACCTGGCTGATCATATGGGTGTTCGTGCTGGACGCGAACACCAACACCATGCCGACGCGCAACCAGATCATCTATGTGCAGAGTTGGGATACCAACCGGTCGGATGCCGCGATCATCCTGCAACAGAAGATGGAACTGGCCAAAAGGGAAGCGGCGCTGGAGACGAAACAAAAGGAAATGCAGCATGTCGCCGACATGTTCGGCATCGACTGGCGCGAGGATGAAGCGCGCAACCGTTCCCGCCGCCAGGAAGCGTTGAAACAGATCAACGCCCAGCTCGATTCGCGGCTTGCCAAGGCCGAAGCGGGGCAACAGCCCGCAACGGGAGCGGCCCAGCCCTGAGCGCCATGATGCCGCCTGCCGATGGCAAAGCCGATCCCGCCGCCGACCGGCGCTTCATGGCGGCGGCGATCGCCCTGTCCGGGCGGGGACGCGGCCTTTCCACCCCCAATCCCAATGTTGGCTGCCTGATCGTCAGGGACGAACGCATCGTCGGGCGCGGCTGGACGCAGAAAGGCGGACGCCCCCATGCCGAGGCGCAGGCGCTGGAACAGGCCATGGACCGGGCGCATGGCGCGACGGCCTATGTGACGCTGGAGCCCTGTTTTCACCTGTCCCCACGCGGCCCGCGCTGTGCCGACCTGCTGGCGCGCGCAGGAATCCGGCGCATCGTCATCGCCCTGCGCGATCCCGATCCACGCACGGACGGCCAGGGCGCGGCATGGCTGCGCGATCATGGCGTCATCGTCGAAATGGGACTGATGGAGGCCGAGGCGCGCGCCGCCATGGCCGGTTTCGTGCTGCGACAGACGTTGGGGCGGCCCGCCGTCACGCTGAAGCTGGGCCTGTCGCTCGACGGCCGGATCGCGCTGCCCGACGGATCGAGCCGCTGGATCACCGGGCCGGACGCGCGCGCGCACGCCCATCTGGAGCGGGCGCGGCATGACGCCATATTGGTCGGCGGCGGCACGCTGCGCGCCGATGCGCCGCGGCTCGATGTGCGGCTGCCGGGGATGGAAAGCCGCTCGCCCCGCCGCATCCTGCTCAGCCGGGGCGAAGCGCCTTCCGGCTGGGAGCGGATCAGGCGGCCGGAGGATATTGCCGCGCTGGACCGGGTCGATCATCTGCTGGTGGAGGGCGGCGCGCAGACGGCGGCCGCTTTCCTGCGGGCCGGGCTGGTCGACCGGCTGCTGCTTTATCGCGCGCCGATCCTGATCGGCGACGGGCTGCCGGCCCTGGGCGACATCGGCCTTGCCGACCTGGCTCAGGCGCATGGGAAATGGACGCTGACCGACGAAAGACGGCTGGGCGTCGACCGGCTGGAGGTTTACGCGGCAGCGCGCGGGGCATAGTGGCTGGCCGGTTTGGGTGGAAGGTGGACTGTCTGCTATTCCCATCTCCGTTCGCCCTGAACGGAGGTGGGGTGGCGGCCATTGGCCGAAAACCGACCGTTCGGCTTTATGGGCGGCGCTCAGGGCAATGGAGGTGGTTTCGCTTTACCGCGCATTGTTCTAAGTCGCGTTTCACAGTTTCCGATTTTCGACGTTCAGGACCATCGACCCATGTTCACCGGCATCATCACCGACATCGGCACCATAAGCTCCACCGAGCAGCGCGGCGACCTGCGGCTGGTCATCGATTGCGGTTATGACATGGAAAGCGTCGCGATCGGCGCTTCCATCGCCTGTTCGGGCGCTTGCCTGACGGTGGTGGAAAAAGGCGCGGACTGGTTCGCCGTCGACATGTCCGCAGAAACGGTGGCGCGCACCGCGCCGGGCCTGTGGCGGCAGGGCGGCAAGCTCAATCTGGAACGCGCGCTCAAGGTGGGCGACGAACTGGGCGGGCATATCGTGACGGGCCATGTGGACGGCGTGGGCATTTTGGTGTCGGCCACCCCGGAAGGGGATTCCATCCGCCTCGTCATCCGCGCGCCCGCCGAACTTGCGCCATCGCTCGCGGCCAAGGGCTCGATCACGGTCGATGGCATTTCGCTGACCGTGAACAGCGTGGAGGATCAGCCGGACGGCTCGACCCATTTCGGCCTCAATATCATTCCCCACACGGCCGCCGCCACGACATTGGAAACCCTGCCGGAAGGCCGCGCCTTCAATCTGGAGATTGATGTGCTGGCCCGTTATCTGGACCGCATGCAGTCTCTTCGCGACCGCTCAATGTGATTTCCACTTGCAATTATCACATTGCAGTGTGAAATATGACTCATCATGTCATTCCGAGCGAGGAGTCGCTTTCCATGTCCGCCGCATTAATCGATAGCCTTCGTTCGCTCGTCACCGATGGGGGCATGTCCCGGTCGGGCCTTGCCCGCGCCGCCGGGCTGCACGCCAACAGCCTGCGCCGTCTGGGCGAGACGGACTGGAACCCTACGGCCGAGACGCTGGGCAAGCTGGAAACCTATCTCCAGCGGCGCGCGGGCGGCACGGCGCTGGCCAGCCCGGAAGAGATTATCAACGAAGCCCGCAACGGCCGCATGTTCATCCTGGTCGATGACGAGGACCGGGAAAATGAAGGCGATCTGGTCATTCCCGCGCAGATGGCGACGCCCGATGCGATCAACTTCATGGCGACGCATGGCCGCGGCCTCATCTGCCTGGCGCTCACCAAAAGCCGGGTGGACGAGCTGGGCCTGGACCTCATGAGCCGCAACAACGGCACGCGGCATGAAACCGCCTTCACCGTGTCGATCGAGGCGCGCGAGGGCGTCACCACCGGCATCAGCGCCGCCGACCGCGCCCGCACCATTTCCGTCGCCATCGACGGTTCGAAAAGCCGCGACGACATCGTGACGCCGGGGCATGTCTTTCCGCTGGTCGCCAAGGATGGCGGCGTTCTGGTCCGCACGGGCCACACCGAAGCGGCGGTCGACGTGGCCCGGCTCGCCGGTCTCAATCCTTCCGGCGTCATCTGCGAGGTGATGAAGGATGACGGGACCATGGCGCGCCTCGACGACCTCATCCCCTTCGCGCAGAAGCATGGGATGAAGATCGGCACGATCCGTGACCTGATCGCCTATCGCCGCCGCCACGATCATATGGTCGAACGGCGCGCGGAAACGACCTTCACCAGCCGGTGGGGCGGCGACTGGAAAGCCATCAGCTTCTACAACAAGGCGACCCAGACCGATCAGCTCGTGCTGCAAAAGGGACATATCGTTCCGGACGAACCCACGCTGGTGCGGATGCATCAGATGTCGATGCTGGACGATATCTATGGCGCGACCGGCGCGCGCGGCAACCTGCTGTCGCATTCGATGGAGATCATCGGTGAAGAGGGCGCGGGCATCATCGTCGTCCTGACGGCGCGGGGCAGCACATCGGAATTCATTACGCGCTTTCTGGAGCGCCATGCGGGCAAGGCTCCTTCAGGCATGGACGATGAACTGCGCGATTATGGCGTGGGCGCGCAGATCCTTGCCGAACTGGGCGTGCATGACATGATCCTGCTCACCAACAGCCACCGCAGTCTGGTGGCGCTGGACGGTTATGACCTGGCCGTCGTCGGCCAACGCTCCATCACGCTTCCGGAGGATAATTAAGCATGGCCAAGTTCCTGATCGTCGAGGCGCGCTTCTACGACCATCTCAACGACCTGCTGATCGAAGGCGCAGGCGCCGCGCTGGAGGAAGCGGGGCATAAATATGATGTCGTCACCGTGCCCGGCGCGCTGGAAATCCCCGGCGCGGTCGCGCTGGCGGCGGAAAGCGGGCGCTATGACGGCTTTATCGGCATCGGCGTGGTGATCCGCGGCGAAACCTATCATTTCGAAGTCGTGTCGAACGAAAGCGCGCGCGGCCTGATGGCGCTCAGCATGGACGGCATCGCCATCGGCAATGGCATCCTGACGGTCGAGAACGAAGCGCAGGCCCTCACCCGCGCCCGCCGCACCGAAAAGGACAAAGGCGGCGAGGCGGCCAAGGCCGCCATCGCCATGCTGAAGTTGCGGGAACGGTTCGAGGGCTGATATTCAGGCGGCTTCCAGCGCGGAATAGGTGACGTAACCTTCCGCGCCGCCGCTGTAGAATGTCTCCATGTCCCACGCATTGAGCGGCGCGTTCCGGCGCAGGCGCAGCGGCAGGTCCGGATTGGCGATGAAGGGGCGGCCAAAGCTGATGGCGTCGGCCAGCCCGCTGTCCAGATCCGCCTGCGCCCGCGCCGCGTCATAATCGCTGTTGAGCACCAGCGGGCCGGAAAAATGCCGGCGGATCAGCGGCGACTGGCGTGGCACGTCGCTGCTGCCATAGCTGCCATTCGCATGGAGTTCGCGCAGTTCCAGAAAGGCGATGCCGATCCGGTCGAGCGCCTGCGCCGCGAGCGGGAACAGGCTGGCGGGGTCGCTGTCATCGGTGCCCTGCGATTCGCCATTGGGCGAAAGACGGACAGCGGTGCGATCCGCGCCGACGGCATCGGCGACGATGGCCGTCACTTCGCGCAAAAGGCGGACGCGGTTTTCCGGGCTGCCGCCATAGTCGTCGTCCCGATGATTGACGCCGTTGCGGAGGAACTGGTCGATCAGATAGCCGTTGGCGGCATGGATCTGGACCCCATCGAACCCGGCGGCGATGGCGTTGCGGGCGGCCGCCGCATAGCTATCCAGCAGCGCGGGGATTTCATCCACCGTCAGCGCGCGCGGCGTTTCATAGGGCTGCTTGCCTGCATTCGTATGGGCGTCGCCGGGCGCAGTGATCGGGCTGGAGGACAGGGGCTGCTGCCCCGACATGCTGGAATGGACGAGGCGGCCCATATGCCAGAGCTGCGACACGATCCTGCCGCCTGCCCTGTGCACCGCTTCGGTCACGGGCTTCCATGCCTCCACCTGCTCTTCCGTCCAGAGCCCGGGCGCATGGGGCCAGCCCAGCCCCTGACGCGAAATCCCGGTCGCCTCGCTGATGATGAGCCCCGCCTGCGCGCGCTGGGCGTAATAGTCCGCCATCAGGGGCGTGGGCACATGGTCGCGCGTGGCCCGCGCGCGAGTGAGCGGGGCCATCAGGATTCGGTTGGGCGCGGCTATGGCGCCAAGCTAGATCGGATCGAACAGGGTCGGCATGGATATTCCCTTCATACAGTTTCAATTTGAAACGGGACATGGGTGCCGAAGCCAGCTAGGGAGCCGCCATGGCCGGTTCAATGCCCATGATGCAAAAACATGTGCCGCCCATGGCATTTCCCGCCCTTGTCCTTGCGAATATTTTTCTGGCGATGGGTCCGGTATTGGTGCGCCTGAGCGATGTGGGGCCGATTGCGGCGGCCTTCTGGCGACTGGCGCTGGCCACCCCCTTCCTCTTCCTCCTCGCCCTGCCCCGCCTGCGAACCGCGTCGCTGGGCAAGCGGCAATGGAGCCTGATGATATTGGCGGGCCTCTTCTTCGCCGCGGATCTCGCCACATGGCATGCGGGCATCCACCATACGAAAGTCGCCAATGCGACCATGTTCGGCAATATCAGTGCGCTGGTGCTGCCTTTATGGGGGTTGCTGATCCTGCGCCAGGCGCTGCACCGGCCTCAGCTTGCGGCACTGTTGCTGGCGCTGGTCGGCGGCGGGATATTGATGGGGGGAAGCTATGAACTGTCGCCCCGCTATTTGCGCGGCGACCTGCTCTGCCTGATGGCGGGGCTGCTCTACACCGGCTATCTGATCAGCGTGCAGGATGTGCGGCAGCGGCTCGACAGCTGGTCGGTGCTGGCCATCGCCAGCCTGTCCGGCGCGGGTCCGCTGCTGATCATATCCATCGCGGCGGGAGAGCAGGTCATGCCGGCGGACTGGACGCCGCTGATCGCCCTCGCGCTGTCCAGTCAACTGATCGGACAGGGGCTGCTGACCTATGCGATCGGCTGGTTTTCGCCGCTGGTGCTGGGATTGAGCCTGATGATCCAGCCCGCCGTGTCAGCCGTCGTCGGATGGCTGCTGTTCGATGAGCGGATGAGCGTGACCGATCTGGTCGGCATGATGGCGATTGCCGCGGCATTGATCCTCGTGCGGCTTCCCTGGTCGGCCAGGGTCAGGGACCAGCCCTAGCGAAAAACGGGTTCCCACTTGTCGGGCCAATGCTCTAAAGCGGTTCCATGACCGCCGACCTTACCCTTGACGAAATGCGGGCCGCCCTTGCGCCCCTGCTCCCGCGCCACGCCGCGTTCGATGGCTGGAAGGATGAAGCCATCGCCATGGCGGCGGCTGAAAAGAGCATAGACCCGGATATTGCGGCGCTCGCCTTTCCGGGCGGGGCGATGGATATGATCGACGCCTGGTTCGCCAGCATCGACACGCGGATGACCGATTCCCTCTCCGCCCAGACGCTCGCCGCCCTGTCCATCCGCGCGCGGATCACCGCTCTGGTCGAAGCGCGTCTTGCCCTGCTTGCGCCGGACCGGGAAGCGTTACGCCGGGCCATCGCGATCATGGCCATGCCCCGCAACGGCCTCCGCGCAGCAAAGCTGGGCTGGCGCGCCGCCGATGCGATGTGGCGCGCGGCGGGCGACGAAGCGACCGACTTCGCCCATTATAGCAAGCGCATGACGCTGGGGGGCGTCTATGCCGCCACGCTGCTGGTATTTCTGGACGATGAGAGCGACGATCACACCGAAAGCCGCGCCTTCCTGGCCCGGCGCATCGAAGAGGTGATGCGGTTCGAGCGATCCAAGGCCCGTTTCAAGGGAGCGGGCGGCGGCGAACGGCTCAGCCTTTCGCGGTTCATCGGGCGGCTGCGCTATCCCGTAGTCTGAGCGCCGGGGACGGATTCGCACTGGCCATGTCCAATAGTAATTGATAGTCACTCGCAAAACCTTGTGACGAGTGCCCTTCCTTGCGCCTGACCGACCTGCCGCTGCGACAACCCGCCTATGTGGACATTATCGACTGGAACGCCCTTTCCGCGACGGAAGGGCAGCGGCTGCGCGAATTCGGCCTGTGCGAAGGCGCCAGCGTGGAGGCGCTGCACCATGGCGGCCTGTTCGGGCGCGGTCCCATTGCCTGCAAGGTCGGGCGCATGACCATCGCGATGCGGCGCAATCATGCCGAAGCGATCACCGTCCGCACCGGACCGGAAGGAACGGTCGCATGAGCGCCATGCCGCTGGTCGCGCTGGTCGGCAATCCCAATGCCGGAAAAAGCGCGCTGTTCAATGCGCTGACGGGCGCGCGGCAGAAGCTGGGTAATTATCCGGGCGTCACCGTGGAGCGCAAGGCCGGGCGACTGTCGTTGTCCGATGGGCGGCCGGTGGAGCTGGTCGACCTGCCCGGCACCTACAGCCTGTCCCCGGCCAGCCCCGATGAACAAGTCACGCGCGACGTCGTCCTGGGCAGGCAGGATGGGGAAAAGCGGCCCGACGCGCTGGTGGTGGTGGTCGATGCCTCCAATCTCGACAATCATCTGCGGTTCGCGCTGGAACTGATCGCGCTGGGGCTGCCCACGGTGGTGGCGCTCAACATGGTCGATCTGGCGACGCGGGACGGGCTGGAACTGGATGCGGCGGTGCTGTCGCGCGAACTGGGCGTGCCGGTCATCCCCACTGTCGCGGTGCGGAAGCGCGGGCTGGACCATCTGCTCAAGGATCTCGAAAGCCTGATCGACGGGCCGGCGATGGCCGCGCGCGCCGTCATCGTCGGACGCGATTTCGATCTGCTGCGACATGAAGCCCGGCGGATCGCGCAGGCGGCCATCGTGCGGGAAACGCCGTCGCGGCGGCTGACGGCGGCGGTGGACCGGGTGGCGCTGCATCCGTTGTTCGGACTGCTGCTGCTGCTGGGGCTGTTGTTCGTCATGTTCCAGGCGGTCTATGCCTGGTCGGAAGCGCCCATCGCGATGATCGAGGGATGGGCCGAAGCGGCGAGCAATATCGTGAGCGATGCCTTGCCCAGCGGCATATTCCGGTCCTTCCTGGTCGACGGCGTCATCAATGGCGTGGGATCGGTGGTGGTGTTCCTGCCGCAGATCCTGATCCTGTTCTTCTTCATCCTGATGCTGGAGGCGACGGGCTATATGGTCCGCGCCGCCTTCCTGATGGACGGGCTGATGGCGAAGGTCGGCCTGTCGGGACGGGCTTTCATCCCGCTGCTCTCCTCCTTCGCCTGCGCGGTGCCGGGGATCATGGCGACGCGGACCATCTCCGATCCGAAAGACCGGCTGACGACCATATTGATCGCGCCGCTGATGACCTGTTCAGCGCGGCTGCCGGTCTATGCCGTCATCATCGGCGCCTTCATCCCGGCGCGGGACGTTGGATGGGGCATCGGCCTGCAGGGGCTGGTGCTGTTCCTGCTCTATGTCTCGGGAATCATCGGGGCGATGCTGGTGGCGCTGGCGTTACGCATGACCGTGACCAAGGGGAAAAGCGGCGGATTCCTGATGGAAATGCCGAAATATCAATGGCCGCGCCCGCGCGACATCGCGCTGGGCCTGTGGCAGCGCGCGATCATCTTCCTGAAGCGCGCGGGGACGATCATCTTTGCCTCCACCGTCATATTGTGGGTGTTGCTGAGCTTCCCCCGCGTGCCCGACGGCAATCCCGCCAGCCAGGTGGACCACAGCATCGCGGGACGGATCGCGGGCGGCCTCAACGTCGTGCTGGAGCCGGTGGGCTTCAATCGCGACATTTCGCTGGCGCTGATCCCGGCGATGGCGGCGCGGGAAGTGGCGGTGTCGGCGCTGGCGACCGTCTATTCCATCGACGCGGGCGACGATGAGGCGAAGCTGGAGCAGAGCCTGGGCGAGCGGCTGAAGAACAAATGGTCGCTGCCGACCGCGCTGGCTTTCCTCGCCTGGTTCATTTTCGCGCCGCAATGCATTTCCACCATCGCCGTGACGCGGCGGGAAACCAATGGGTGGAAATGGCCCGCCTTCATGGTCGGATATCTGTTCGTGCTGGCCTATCTGGCCGCGGGCGCGACATATTGGACGGCGACCGCGCTCGGCCTGTCATAGGGGAGTAGACGGCTTCGCGCCGCGCTCTATAAGGACCGCTTTATACGCTTCGGAGGGATCATGGCGGGCTCGGTTAACAAGGTCATTCTGATCGGCAATCTGGGCGCGGACCCGGAAGTCCGCAGCTTCCAGAATGGCGGCAAGGTGTGCAACATCCGCATCGCGACCTCCGAAACATGGAAGGACCGCAATTCGGGCGAGCGCAAGGAGCGCACCGAATGGCACAGCGTCGCGATCTTTTCCGAAGGGCTGGCAGGCGTAGCCGAACGCTATCTGCGTAAGGGCAGCAAGGTCTATATCGAGGGCAAGCTGCAAACCCGCAAATGGCAGGACCAGTCGGGCAACGACCGCTACACCACCGAAGTGGTGCTGCAAGGACCGGGCGCGGTGCTGACCATGCTGGACGGCGCGCCAGGCGGCGGCGGTCAGGGCGGCGGTGGCCGTTCGCAGGGCGGGAGCGACTGGTCCGGCGGTTCGAGCGGCTTTGGCGGCGGCGATTATGACGATTTCGGCGGCGGCGGCGGAAACTTTGGCGGTGGCGGCGCGAGCGGCGGTCGTTCGCAGGGCGGCAGCGGTGGCGGCCGGGGCAGCGCAGGTGGGCCGAATTTCGACAATGATCTGGATGATGAAGTGCCGTTCTGACGATCCGAACAGCGCAAAAGCCTTTTGAAGGGCGGGGCGGCGATGGCTTCCCTGCCCTTTTTGCCGGGCGGCGGGGCGGCGTTCGTTGCGGGCCATTGGTCCGCTGGCACGGGGTGCCATGCGGCCAGTTTCGGCCAGAGAACCCTGTCCGCTACCCATCCCATGCCATCGCCCGGCGCTGGACAGCGCGACATCAGGTTTCCCGGCGGCGCTTCAAACGAGCGGAGAGCCGTTGGCTCCGAGAGGCACGCCTGCCCCCTCCCGCACGCGGGAGGGGGCAGGGCGGGTCGTCAGGCCGCCGCCGCGACCTTGGCCAGGCCCAGTTCGGCGGTCGCGAAGGCGCGGATGTGGTCGCTCAGGTCTTCGCGGTCCAGCGCCAACGCCAGATTGGCTTCGATATAACCGGCTTTCGACCCGCAATCGAAGCGGCGGCCGTCGAAGGTCACGCCATGGAAGGGTTGCCGGCCGATCAGGGAAGCCATCGCGTCGGTAAGCTGAATTTCGCCGCCCGCGCCCTTTTCCTGCGTTTCCAGGATCTTCATCACATCGGGTTGCAAGATGTAACGGCCCGGCAGGATCAGGTTGGAAGGCGCGGTGCCCGGCGCGGGCTTTTCGACAAGGCCCTTCACTTCCGTCAGCGCGCCGTCGCGGGCGCCCGGATCAATCACGCCATAGCTGGGCGTCTGCTCCATCGGCACTTCAAGCGCGCAGACGAGGTTGCCGCCGACCTTGTCATAGGCGTCGACCATCTGCTTCATGCAGCCCCGGCCGGGCGCGCCCTTCATAAATTCGTCGGGGAGCAGGATAGCGAAGGGCTCGTCGCCCACGATGTCGCGCGCGCACCAGATGGCGTGGCCAAGGCCCAGCGGCTCCTGCTGCCGCAGGAACACGGCGTTGCCGGGATCGAGCCGGGTGCCTTCCAGCGCAGAAAGATCCTTGCCCCGTTCGCGCTGGGTGACTTCGCATTCGAAGGCGATGTCAAAATAATCCTCGATCGCGCCCTTGCCGCGCCCGGTGACGAAGATCATCTGCTCGATGCCTGCTTCCCGCGCCTCATCGACCGCATATTGGATCAAGGGGCGGTCCACGACCGGCAGCAATTCCTTGGGCACGGTCTTGGTGGCGGGCAGGAACCGCGTGCCAAGCCCCGCGACGGGAAAGACGGCTTTGCGAATCGGTTTATTCGACATGACTCTCCATTCTCGCTATCGGCGCGCACGACTTTGCATTGCCGCGCACGCGGAAAAGGTCAAGCATCCCACTCCTGAACTATTCCGGGTAATCAGACTTCCAGAAGGCGCTGCGCCATCTGTTCCAGCGCGCTTGTTTCCGCGTCGAGTTGTTCAAGCGATATGTGCACCTGCTGGTTCCGGGGATCGCGACAGGTGAAGCCGCCGGGCGCGGGTTCCTGAAATCCGCCGATGATGAGCGCGCGGAAACGATCGACACGCTGCATGTCGCGTTCGATCGCCGAAATTTCGTTGAGCGCCGTCGCGTTGCGGCGATCGCGCATGGTGACCATGGTCCGCAATTCCGTCATCAGCTTGGCCATGCTGGGCCGGTTGCGGGTGCCCACGGTGCGAATATCGCCCATCGCCTTTCGCATCATCGCGATTTTCTTTTCCAGGCTCTGTTCCAACATGGTCCAGGCGCAGACCAGCCGCCCGACACCGCACAGCAGCGCCGCGTCCTCGGGCGCATATTCCGAAACCGTTTTCACCTGAACGTCCGCAACCAGATTCAAAACCCGTGACCCCGACCCTTGTTTTACAAGGGAAACCCTGCACGGAGGGAAGCAGCCATGGCTAGAGTGGGGGCAGACGCTCCCCCGTGTCGGGGGCACGGATCATCGTTAACCGTGCCAAATCATCGGCGGGCCGTGAATGACGGGCGTCAGAAGTCGATGGCGATACCCTTCTTCTCCCAATCACCATAACGGGTGGGGCTGAGTTGCTCCGTCTGGATGGAGGGCTTGTCGAGCGGGTCCGGCTGAGGCACCGGCGGGCTTTTGGAGAGGTGCGCGGGCGCCTTCACATGCGCGGGACGCTGACCATTATAGTTTCCCATGGATGGGCCTTTCGATTGCGGGGAAGCGGCGACGACCCCATATTCCTATCATGCCTGCACTCTGGGCGGCAAAGGAGGATCGTGCAAGTGAGCGGTTTCAAGACGGTGATGCTGATGTCGGCGCTGACGGCGCTGTTCATGGCATTGGGCTATACGCTGGGCGGCAGCGGCGGGGCGGTGATCGCGCTGCTGGCGGCGGCTGGCATGAACCTGTTCACCTTCTGGAACGCGGACAGGATCGTCCTGTCCATGCATCATGCGCGGGAAGTGGATGAGGCGAGCGCGCCCGAATTCGTCGGACTGGTGCGCGATCTGTCGCAAAGAGCCGGGCTGCCGATGCCGCGCGTCTATCTGATCGACGAGCCGCATCCCAATGCCTTTGCCACCGGGCGCAACCCGGACAATGCGGCAGTGGCGGCGACCACCGGCCTGCTGTCGATGCTGACGCGCGAGGAAGTGGCGGGCGTGATGGCGCATGAACTGGGCCATGTGAAGAACCGGGACACGCTCATCATGACGATGGTGGCGACCATTGCGGGCGCGATTTCGATGCTGGCGAATTTCGGCCTGTTCTTTCGCGGGAACAGCGGGAACGGGCAGGGCAATATGCTGGCCGGATTGCTGGCCGTGATCGTCGCTCCCTTTGCCGCGATGATCGTGCAGATGGCGATCAGCCGCACGCGCGAATATGGCGCGGACGCGGCGGGCGCGCAGATCAGCGGCGATCCGCGCGCGCTGGCTTCCGCGCTGGCGAAGATTTCGGGACAGGCGCAGCGGATTCCCAATCCGGTGGCGGAGCGCAACCCCGCCGCCGCGCAGCTTTACATTGTGCCGACGCATGTGAGCGAGCTGTTTTCCACCCACCCCGCGACGGAAAAGCGCATCGCGGCCTTGCAGGATATGGCGGCGCAAATGGGCGCGCCGGTGGTCAGCGCACCCGCCGCCCGCGCTTCAGCGCTGTCGCCGGTTTCCGCGCCGACGCGCAGGCGGTCGAGCGCGCTCGATCCCTTGCGGCGGGACTGAAGCAGCTTTGCACCGGGGCGGGACAGCGCCCTGCTTTCCGCATTTCCTGCGCGTCAGGTCATTCCACCTGCCTTGAAAATGCTCTAGGCGCGAATGATGGCACGATCCCCCCGACCCGATGATATTCCCGGCCTGCCCGCGCGACGCGCGGCGCTCAGGCTGCTCGATGCCGTATTGCGGCGAGGCGATCCGCTGGAACTGGCGTTGCATGGCGCGGCGCAGGGTCTGCCGTCTGCCGACCGGGCGCTGGTCCATGCCATCGCGGCGGAGACTTTGCGCCATCTGCCCGATCTGGATGCCTTGATCGACGGGGCGACCCGGCAGCCGCTGCCCGATGACGCAAAGGCGCGGATGGTGCTGCGGATCGCGCTGGTGCAGGTGCTGGCGCTCGGCACGGCGCCCCATGCGGCCATTGCGACGGCGCTGCCGCTGGTCGATGGCGGGCCGCGCAAGCTGGTCCATGGGGTATTCAGCACGGTGACGCGGGCGCAGCCGGTCCTGCCCGATCCGCCGACCCTCCCGCCGGAGGTGGCGGCGCGCTGGGCGGCGCAATGGGGCGAGGCCATGCCCGAAACGGCGGCGCGAAGCTTTGCCGTGCGGCCACCGGTCGATGTCAGCCTGCGCGATGCGGGGGATAGCGATAGATGGGCCGAGCGGCTGGGGGGGATCAGCCTTGCGCCCGGCCATGTCCGCCTGCCCGATGGCGCCGCGATCACGGACCTGCCCGGCTTTGGCGAGGGCGCCTGGTGGGTGCAGGATATTGCGGCATCCTGCCCGGCGCGGCTGCTGGGACCAGGCGAAGGGCGCGCGGCGCTGGACCTGTGCGCCGCGCCGGGCGGCAAGACGATGCAGCTCGCCGCCGCCGGATGGCGGGTAAGCGCGGTGGACCAGTCGAAGAAGCGGCTGGAGCGGCTGCGCGAGAATATGGAGCGCACGGGTCTTTCCGCCGATATCGTGCAGGCCGACCTGCGGCAATGGAAGCCCGATGCCCCTGTCGACGCGGTGCTGCTGGACGCGCCGTGCAGCGCCACCGGCATCTATCGCCGCCATCCCGACGTGCTGCACCGCATCGGCCCGCGCCAAATCGCGGAACTGGCCGAATTGCAGGCGGAATTGCTGGACCGCTGCGCCGACTGGGTGAAGCCGGGCGGAACGATCATTTACGCCACCTGTTCACTGGAGCAGGCGGAGGGAGAGGAACAGATCGCGACTTTCCTGGATCGGCGGCCGGATTTCGCGACCCGCCCCGCGCTGGTGGCCGAACTGCCCGCCGGGATCGCGCCGACGCAGGACGGATGGGTCCGCACCCTGCCCGGCGCGCTGGACGCGCAAGGCGGCGCGGACGGATTTTTCGTGGCCAGACTGGAGCGGACGGCAACAAGAGTTTAACCCCTGATATATAGGCTTTCGCAATGCGCCCTATCGAGCCTCTTCCCTTGCATCATAGCTGGCCGCTCTACGAATTGCGGGACCATCTGGCGCCGCTGACGCTGGACGACGGCATCGCCCGCAGTGACGCGGCGCTGGCGGAGCGCGGGATCGGCCTGTGGCATTGCGACCTTGCGACCGAAAAGCTCAATTGGACCGCCGGGGTTTTCGACATTTTCGGGCTGGAACGGCATAGCCCGCTCGTCCGTTCACAAACCGTTTCGCTTTACGTGTCGGATTCGCGTGAGGCGATGGAAAGGCTGCGGGCTTATGCGATTCGCTACCGGCGCGGTTTCACGCTGGATGTCGACATCAACGGGGCCGAAGGCGGGCAATGCGCGATGCGGCTGATCGCCGCGCCGATCATCGCCGACGACGCCGTCACCGCCCTGCATGGCGTGAAACAGATATTGCCAAAGGGCGCGGCGGCTTCGCGCGGGTTGAACCCGATGACCTTCAACCTGCTCTAGCGTCACGGCCGTGGAAAGCGCGCACAGGCCAAATGATGCGTTGCCCTGCCCTTTTCCCGCCGCTAAGGCGAACGGTTAATGACCAGTCCAATCCTCATTTCGCCCTCCATCCTCTCCGCCGACTTCGCCCGCCTGGGCGAGGAGGTTCGCGCCATCGACGAAGCGGGATGCGATTGGGTCCATATCGACGTGATGGACGGGCATTTCGTGCCTAACATCACCATCGGCCCCGGCGTGGTGAAAGCATTGCGCCCGCACACGAAAAAGCCGTTCGACGTCCATCTGATGATTTCGCCGGTGGACCTGTATCTGGACGCCTTCGCGCAGGCGGGCGCGGACATCATCACCGTGCATCCCGAAGCGGGACCGCATATCCACCGCTCCGTCCAGCACATCAAGTCCCTGGGCGTGAAGGCGGGCGTGGTGCTCAATCCCGGCACGCCGGCCAAGATGCTGGATTATCTGATCGATGACGTGGACCTGATCCTCGTCATGAGCGTCAATCCGGGTTTCGGCGGGCAGAGCTTCATCGAGAACCAGCTTCGCAAGATCGAAGCGATCCGCAAGATGATCGACAAGAGCGGGCGCGACATCCGCTTGCAGGTCGATGGCGGCATCGATTTCACCACCGCGCCGCGCGCCATCGCGGCGGGCGCGGACGTGCTGGTGGCAGGCACGGCGACCTTCCGCGGCGGCGCGGCGGCCTATGCCGACAATATCCGAAAGCTCAGGGGCGGGTGAAGGACCGCAAGCGCCTTCCCCCCCATTCCGCTTCCGACGCGGCCGGAACCGAGGATTTCGAGGCCGAGAAGCAGGAAGACGGAATCGAGCAGGGCAAGCGTCTCATCCGTCTGGCGGATGACAAGGGGCTGTCGCTGACCCAGCGGATCGCCAATCGTTTCTATCTGCTCAGCTGGAAGACGCCGCTGCATGGCCGCCGGCTGAAGGGCAAATATCCCCTGAAGCTGCTGGCGGTGCCGGAGGATGAGATCCCCGGCGACCAGCAGGCGGGGCAATCCATCCGCGCGGGATATTTCCTGTTCCGGGGCATGAAGCAGCCCGTGGACACGCTGGATTTCGCCCGGCTGGACCTGACCCCCGGCTTTGTCGACCATATCCAAAGCTTCCGCTGGCTGCGCGACCTGTCGAGCGTCGCGACGCGCGAACAGGGCGCGCCGGTGGCGGAAAATGTGATGCGTAAATGGCTGGCCGCCCATGCCGACGTGCCGAGCGAACCGGCATGGCGGGCGGACAATGCGGGCTGGCGGCTGCTGTTCTGGACGACCCATGCGCCGCTGATCCTGTCGTCGAGCGATCTGGTCTATCGCTCGCTGGTGCTGAACTGCATCGCGCGGACGGCCCGCCATCTGGACCAGATCGCGGACAAGACGCCCGTGGGCCTCCCCCGTCTGGTCGCATGGGGCGCCATCGTCGCCGCATCCATGCTGATCCCCGGCGGCGCGGCGCGCAAGGTGTTCGGCGAAGCAGGCCTGAAGCGCGCGATCGACAGCGCCTTCCACGGCGATGGCGGCATCGTGTCCCGTTCGCCGATCGACCAGCTGGAAGGCATCATGCTGCTGTCGATGGTCGCGTCGGTCTATGACGTGCGGCGCGAACAGGCCCCGGCTTTCCTGCATGAAGGGCTGGCCCGCGCCATTCCCGCACTGCTGGGGCTGACCCATGGCGACGGCGGCCTTGGCAACTGGCAGGGCGCGGGCGCGATCCCGCCCGGTCAAGTGCAGGCCGTGGTCCAGGCCAGCCGCGTGCGGACCCGCCCGCTGCGGCAGGCACGCGAATGGGGGTATCAGCGGCTGGCGGCTGGCACCACCGTGGCCCAGATCGACGCCGCGCCGCCGCCCGTCGCGCGGCTGGCGGAGGCGGGGTGCGGATCGACCGGCGCGATAGAGATCAGCGACGGCCCCCACCGTCTGGTCGTCAATTGCGGCGGCGCGGCGCTGGAGGGGCAATGGATCACCCGCGATCTGGCGCAGGGCCTGCGGACCACGGCGGCGCACAGCACGCTGATCCTGAACGACTGCAATTCGACCGCGCTGCTGCCCGACGGCACGCTGGGTCGGGGGGTGACGGAAGTCGAACTCAACCGGCAGGAGCTGGAAAATGGCAGCCGCGTGGACCTGAGCCATGACGGCTATGTCCGGCGCATGGGCTATATCCACCGCCGCCTGCTGCTGATGAGCGCGGATGGCAAGGAAATCCGGGGCGAGGATATGCTGACCCCGGCGGAACGACGCAAGAAACCCTCCCGCCTGCCCCTGCAACTGCGGTTCCATCTGGCGCCGGGCGTGGAGCCGACGACGACAGCGGACGGCATGGGCGCGCTGCTGCGGATCGACATGGGGGCGCTGTGGCAATTCCGCGCGAGCGCGGGGAAGCTGAGCGTCGAGGAAAGCCTGTGGGTTGATGCCGATGGACGCCCGCATTCCACGCAACAGCTTGTCGTGACCGGCGAGGCGCTGCCGGGCGGATCGAGCATCGGCTGGCTGTTCAAGCGGGTGGGGTGAGACCCCGGCCATCCATCCGCAAATGGATGAGCGGATAGGGTCGCCCCTGCCCGTCCCGGTCCGACCGGCCCGTCGCAACAAAGCCCAGATGCTCGTAGAAGCCGACAGCCTGCCCATTCTGTTCGTTCACATCGGTCGTGACCGCTAAATGGAGCGTCAGGGCATGATCCACCAGCGCGCGCCCAATGCCCTGACCGCGACAAGCCGGATCGATGAACAGCGCTTCCATCTGCGCGCCATCCAGCAGCATGAAGCCGAGAGGACGATCCTGACCGTCCACCGCCAGCCAGAGCGGCGCGGACGGGAGGAAGGCCCGCACTTCCTCTTCTATCGCGGCGCGGTCGGCCGCCGTCAGGAAATCATGCGTGACGTCCACCGCTTCGCGCCAGATAGCGATGATGCGCGCGCCATCTTCTGCCCTCGATTCCCTTATTCTCACCATGGGCCGGGCATAGCCCGATGCCGCCTGGCGGGGAAGAGTGCCCACGGGGCTGTATTTTTCTCCCGCTCCGCACTAAGGCGCTGGGCAAAATCGTCCCGACGAGTCCGAAAAGCAGGAAAGCCCATCTCCATGAACCCTTCACCCGCAGACGTCACCATCAAGCGCGCCCTTCTGTCCGTGTCCGACAAGGCGGGCCTTATCGAACTGGGGCAGGCGCTGGGGAAGCATGGGGTGGAACTGGTGTCGACCGGCGGCACGGCCAAGGCGCTGCGCGACGCGGGGCTGGAGGTGAAGGATATTTCCGACCTCACCGGCTTTCCCGAAATGATGGACGGGCGGGTCAAGACGCTGCATCCCAAGGTGCATGGCGGCCTGCTCGCGGTGCGGGGCAATGCCGAGCATGTGGCGTCGATGCAGGAGCATGAGATCGGCGCGATCGACCTGGTGATCGTCAACCTCTATCCCTTTGCCGCGACGGTGGCGCGGGGCGCGGACCGGGACGAGATCATCGAGAATATCGACATTGGCGGGCCGTCCATGGTGCGCTCCGCCGCGAAAAATCATGAAAGCGTGGCCATCGTCACCGATCCCGCCGACTATGCGCGCCTGATCGCCGAAATGGCGGAAAAGGGCGGCGCGACCAGCTATGATTTCCGGCGGATGCTGGCGGCCAAGGCCTATGCGGCGACGGCGGCCTATGATTCGATGATCGCGAGCTGGTTCGCCTTTGCCGATCAAGGGGTGCAATTTCCCGAAACGCTGGCCGTGTCGAGCAAGCTGGGCGCGACGCTGCGCTATGGCGAAAATCCGCACCAGTCGGCGGCGCTTTACCTGCCGGTGGGGCCGACCGCGAACGGCATCGCGCAGGCAAGCCAGGTGCAGGGCAAGGAACTGAGCTACAATAATTATAACGACGCCGACGCAGCGCTGGAACTGGTGAGCGAGTTTCGCGATGGCCCGCCGACCGTGGTGATCGTGAAGCACGCCAATCCCTGCGGCGTGGCGACGGGCGCGACGCTGATCGAAGCCTATGAAGCGGCGCTCGCCTGCGACAGCGTTTCGGCGTTCGGGGGGATTATTGCGGTCAACCGGCCGCTCGATGGCCCCACGGCGGAGGCGATCAGCGGCATTTTCACCGAAGTCGTCGCCGCCCCCTCCGCCGATGAGGACGCCAAGGCGATCTTCGCGAAGAAGAAGAATCTGCGCCTGCTGCTGACCGGCGACCTGCCCGATCCGGCGCGCGAGGGACTGATGATGAAGAGCATCGCGGGCGGGCTGCTGGTGCAGAGCCGCGACAATGGCCGGGTGACGCGCGACATGCTGAAAGTCGTCACCAAACGCGCGCCGACCGAGCAGGAACTGGCCGACTGCCTGTTCGCCTGGACCGTTGCCAAGCATGTGAAGTCGAACGCCATCGTCTATGCCAAGGGCGGCAGCATAGCGGGCATCGGCGCGGGGCAGATGAACCGCCTTGAATCCGCGCGCATCGCGGCGTGGAAGGCAAAGGATGCGGCGGACAAGGCCGGTTGGGCCGAACCGCGCACGATCGGTTCAGCGGTGGCTTCGGACGCTTTCTTCCCCTTCGCGGACGGGCTGCTGGCGGCGGTCGAGGCGGGCGCGAGCGCGGTGATCCAGCCGGGCGGGTCGATCCGGGACGAGGAAGTGATCGCGGCGGCGGACGAAGCCGGGCTGGCGATGGTGTTCACCGGGATGCGCCACTTCCGGCATTGAGCAATCATGGCCGTGCTGCCGTGAAAGCGGAAGCTCCTTCCCCATGAATCGGCGATTAGCGTGCGCCCTTCGGCAGACTCAGGGCGAACAGGGTAAGCGAAGAAGCCGGTCGGCTCGCCCAATCAGGCGGGCTGGAAGCGCAGCGCGACGCCGTTCATGCAATAGCGTTTGCCGGTGGGTCGCGGGCCGTCGTCAAAGACATGGCCCAGATGCCCGCCGCAGCGCGCGCAGTGCACTTCGGTCCGGATCGTGCCCAGATCGAAGTCGCGTGACGTGCCCACCGCCTTGCGAAGCGGCGCCCAGAAACTGGGCCAGCCGGTGCCACTGTCGAACTTGGTCTTTGAACTGAACAGAGGCAGCGCGCAGCCCGCGCAGACGAAAGTGCCCGCGCGATGCTCGCGATCGAGAGGGCTGAAGAAGGGCGGCTCGGTCGCCCGCTGGCGCAGCACCTTATAGGCCCATGGGGACAGCCGCTTGCGCCATTCCGCGTCGGACAGGGTGAAGGGATAGGCGGCTTCCGCCCGGCCCGGACCGAACTGCCATAACACGAGCGCCACGGCGCCTGTCACGCCGCCGCTCAGGAACTGCCGCCGGTTCATGCAGCGAAGCTAAGCGCGCGGAGCTGAGCGGCGCCTGAACAGCGGGCGCTTCGCACCGGAATTGAGCACATGGCGGCGAAACAGCCACACGCCCATGCGGATGATGAGCCCGACCCACATCGCCTGCCACAGCAGCGCCAGAACATGCGGCCAGATCGCGCCATCTTGCGCCGCCCGCGCTATCATCGCGAAGGGGGATGAGAGGGGAAAGACCGCCGCCGCGATTTCCGGCGCGGACCCCATATGATCGACGGCATAGGTCGCGAAGAAGAATATGACCATCTGGGCCATGGTGACGGGCATGTTGAGCGTCTGCACTTCCCGCACCGTCGCCGCCTGCGCCCCGATGCTGAGGAACAGCGAGCCGAGCAGGCAATAAGCCATGGCGAAATAGAGCACCGCAAGCAGGATGAAGACCGGCCAGCCAACCGCGGGCGTGGGCAGCGCAAAGCCCGGCCCGGCGAGAAGCGCCAAGCCCGCCACCGCGCAGCCGCCCCAGAAAATGATGCCGATGAAGCTCATCGACAGCATCGCCATCAGCTTGCCCAGGAATACGGCGTCGATGGGGACGGCAGCGGCCAGTATCTCGATCACCTTGTTGTTCTTTTCCTCCACCATGTTGGACAGCACCATGCCCGCCAACAGCATGGTGAGAAGGAATATCAGGATTTGCGCCGCCCGCCCCATGGTCAGCCGCGCCTGCGTCTGGCCGCTGACGCTTTGCGCGACCGGATGCCGTTCGACATCCACTTCGGGCAGCACGGCGCGGGTCTTGGCAGCGCTGGCGATCAACCGGACATCGCCTTCCAGCCGGTCGATATCGGACGGCTGCCCCGTCAGGACCGGCCGGTCGACCGAGCCGGAAACGACCGCCACATAGCCCGCGTCGCTATGCGCCAGCAGGCTGCGCGGATCGACCGGCCATGGCGCCTTTTCCAGCGCGGAAATGTGATCCGCGCCGATCCGGCGGGCGACGGCTTCGCGCGCGGCGAGCATCCGGGCGGTTTCGTCAGGCGACATCGACAGCCCCGCCGCCGGACGCAGGCTGTCCGTGCTGATCTTTTCACTGAGGCCGCCGAACGCCATGCCGATCAGGATCGGAAGAAGCGGCCCCAGCAGGAAAAAGAGGAAGGTCCGGGTGAAGATGACCGCCGAAAAATCCCGCCGCGCAATCACCATGGCGGCGCGCAATATATCCTTCATGCCGCGTCCTCCCGCGTCCGATCTTCCGTCATCTGGCGGGCGACCGATTCCCCGGCGATGGCAACGAAAGCGTCATGCAGGCCGGGCCGTTCGATCGACAGGCTTTCAATCCCCGCATTGCCGTCCAGCAAGGCGCGCAGCAGCGGTTCTATCCCGCCATCGGGCAGCGCGAAATGCCAGTTTCCGTCCTGCGCCAACGTTTCGGGCGGCAAGGCGCGCCGCCATGGCCCGTCGCTCGCTCGCGTGCGGAGCGTCACCTGCGGGCGCAACCGGTCGCGCGCGCGGGCGACCGACCCTTCGAAACGGATGCGGCCACCCGCGACAATGGCGATGCGCTCGCACAATCGTTCGGCATGGGCGATGACATGGGTGGAGAACAACACCGTCACCCCGGCCCGCGCCTGTTCGCGGATCAACACCTCCAGCTTGCCCTGATTGATGGCGTCGAGACCGGAAAAGGGTTCGTCGAGGACGATCAGGCGCGGTTCGTGGACGATGGTGCCGAAAAGCTGAACGGTTTGCGCCATGCCCTTGGAAAGCTGGCGGATCGGCTTGTCGGCGGAAGCACCCATGCCGTGCGCCTCCAGCATGGCGCGGGCGCGTTCCCGCCCGACCTTGAGCGGCAGGCCGCGCAGCGCGCCCATGAAGGCAATGGCATCAAAGGCCTTCATCGACGGATAGAGGCCGCGCTCCTCCGGCAGATAACCGATGAGGCGCGATTGCCGCAGCGGTTGCGGATCGCCCAGCAATGTGCGTTCGCCTTCGTCGGGATCGACGATGCCGAGCAACGTCCGCAGCAAGGTGGTCTTGCCCGCGCCATTGGGACCGAGCACGCCGTAGATCGTCCCGGCGGGCACCGCGATGTCGATTCCGTCCACCGCCCGAAAATCGCCGAATGTCTTGACAAGCCCGTGGGCTTCGACGGCATAGGCGGGTTGCGGGGTTGGCATATCAGCGGTCATATGCTCCCCAAATAGTGACAGCCGATGCCAACGCAAATCGAAACCTTGGAACAGCGCCTGAAAAGACAGGCCGCGCAACTGGGCTTTGCCGCCTGCGCGATCGCCTCGGCGGACGCCGCGCCCATGGCGGGACGGCGGCTGCGCGACTGGCTGAACGCGGGGCATCATGGCGACATGCTGTGGATGGAGGAGCGCGCGGAGCAACGCGGATCGCCTCGGGGACTGTGGCCCGATGTCCGCAGCGTCATCATGCTGGGAATGAGCTATGCGCCGGGGCGCGATCCGCTAGCGCTGGCGAAGGCGGGAGACCGGGCGCGGATTTCGGTCTACGCGCAGGGCAAGGATTATCACGACACCGTCAAGAAGGGACTGAAGGCGCTGGCGCGCTGGCTGGTCGAACAGCAGGACAGCGCGCTCAAGGTTTTCGTCGACACCGCCCCGGTCATGGAAAAACCGCTTGCCATGGCGGCGGGGCTGGGATGGCAGGGCAAGCATAGCAATCTTGTCAGCCGCACCCATGGAAGCTGGCTGTTCCTGGGCGCGATCTATAGCGAGATCGCGCTGACGCCGGATGAAGGGGAACACGATCATTGCGGCAGTTGCACCGCCTGCCAGACCGCTTGTCCGACCGACGCCTTCCCATCGCCCTATGTGGTCGATGCGCGGCGATGCATTTCCTACCTCACCATCGAGCATAAGGGGCCGATCCCGGAAACGTTGCGCCCCGGCATCGGCAATCGCGTCTATGGCTGCGACGATTGCCTGGCGGTGTGCCCGTGGAACAAGTTCGCCGATGCCGCCGCGGCGAACCGCGCCTTTCTGGGCCGGGCGGAACTGGCCGCGCCCGCGATAGAGGATCTGCTGGCGCTGGACGATGCGGCGTTCCGGGAGATTTTCTCCGGCTCGCCGATCAAGCGGATCGGGCGCGGCCGCATGGTCCGCAACGCCGCCGTCGCCGCCGGGAACAGCGGCGAGCCGCGCCTGATCGCAAAGCTGCGACCGCTGACGAGCGATGGCGATCCTGTCGTGGCCGAAGCGGCGACATGGGCGATCGCGCGGCTTTCGGCCTAGGGCCAATGCCATTCAGGAGATGGTGGAATTGCGTGACCCGGCGCGCAGCGGACACCAAGTCCGTGAACACCAGAAGCACGGAAAGACCGCATTTGCAGCCCGCCAGAACTGAATTGGCGATCGGCCCTAACGTCCCTGCAAGGATGTAGCGCAGCTCGCCGGATCGACGTCGGCGCCCGAAGGCGCGCGGGCGTCGACATGGGTCACGACCGGTTCCTTCCCCCGCCCCGGCGAATAGAGATAGGCGTCCAGCACGCAGCGGCCATTGCCGAATTGCAGCTTCCGCATGCTGCTTTCGCGAATGTCGAGCCGCGGCGTGCCGAACATCCCGGTCAGATGCTTCGCGTCCATGCCCATGAGCGGGCCGGTCTTCATGAAAGCGCTGGCGGGCGGACCGGCAGGCGGGGCTGGCTGGCGCGTCTGGGGCACCACCGTCCCGGCCCCGCAGGCGGCGAGCGGCAGCGACAGCAGGCCGGTCAGCAAGAGACGGGTCGGGTTCATGCGCTTTTCCTTCTGACGCCATGCAGCATGTGCACCGCCATAGCCGCGCTCCACACCGGCGCAAGCAGGTTGACGAAGGGGACGATGAAGAGAAGCGTCGAAACGAGGCCCAGCAGCCACCGGCTGCCGCGCGGGATGGGCGGGCGCGCCGGGTGACGCGGCTCCACCAGGTCGGCCAGATCGCGGCCCAGCAAATAGGTGTTGAGCAACAGGAACAGGCCGATGGTGCCGAAACCCACCGCCAGCAGGGCGATATAGGCGGGCAAGGCGATCAGGTTCCAGCCCAGCGTCCGGCCCAGCGAGGCCAACGCGAAACGCAGGCTGCGGGCCGGGCCGACGGGGCGGGCTTCGCGCGCTGCTTCGGGGTAGCTGCCCTGCTCGACCGCCATCACGATGTCGTCGGCGTAAAAGCCCATGACCGCCATGGCGACGACGCGGAACAGCAGCCAGCCCGTCGGGATCATGGCGATGGCCGTGGCCGCCGCTTCGGCCAGCCCCCCGCCGCCCCAGCCGAAATGCAGGCGCACCGCATGGAAGGCCGCCCAGAGCGCAACACCGAGCGCGACGAAGATCAACAGCGTCAGCGCCAGCGATTTGGCGAGCAGCCTGCGGGTCGCGGCGTGAAAGAGGATCGGGAAGGCGCGCAGGGCGGCGACTATGACCATGGCCCGCTATCCCCCGTCCCGGCCGCGCCGTCAATCAGCGCCGTTGCACGCGGGCGGCCACGCCGGTAGAGACGAACGCACAATCATCCTTTCCCTCCTCCTCCATCAGACAAGGATTCCGCGTGACCGCTTCCGCCCCCGCGCTTGATATTATCGCCATCGGCAATGCGATTGTCGACGTGCTCGCCCGCAGCGATGACGGCTTCCTCGCCGAACGCAGCCTGACCAAGGGCGCGATGCAACTGATCGACGCGAACATGGCAGAGCGGCTTTATGCCGACATGGACGCGGGCAAGGAAATCAGCGGCGGGTCGGCCGCCAACACGCTGGCGGGCATCGCGGCGCTCGGCAAGACATGCGGCTTCATCGGGCAGGTGTGCGACGATCAGCTGGGCGCGGTGTTCACCCATGACGTTCGCGCGCTGGGCATCCATTACGACACGCCCCCGGTGAAGGGCGATGTGCCGACGGCGCGCTGCCTGATCCTGGTGACGCCCGACGCGCAGCGGACGATGAACACCTTTCTGGGCGCATCGCAGTTCCTGCCGGAATCGGCGCTGGACCTGGACCTGATCCGGTCGGCGGGCATCCTTTATCTGGAAGGCTATCTGTGGGATCCCGAACAGCCGCGCAAGGCGATGCGCGCGGCCATCGACGCGGCGCGGGGCGCGGGGCGCAAGGTGGCGTTCACCTTGTCCGACACGTTCGTGATCGACCGGCACCGGGCGGATTTCGCCGCTCTGATCGACGCGGGACAGATCGACATCCTCTTTTCCAATGAGGGCGAGATTCAGTCGCTCGCGCAGATCGACGATTTCGAGAAAGCCGTCGCCGCCATCGCGCCCAAGGTGCCGGTGCTGGTGTCGACGCGCAGCGAAAAGGGCGCGATCGCGGTGGTCGACGGCGTGCGTTACGAAGTGCCCGCCGCGCTGGTGTCGCAGATCGTGGACACGACGGGCGCGGGCGACCTGTTCGCCGCCGGTTTCCTCGCCGCGCATATCGACGGGATGGGCGTGGAAGACTGCCTGCGTCTGGGCGCGGCGGCGGCGGCGGAAGTGATTTCCCACTGGGGTGCGCGGCCGGAGGAAGACCTGAAGCTGATCCGAGCGAAGCTGTTCGGCTGAATCAGGCGGCCTTGCGGAACAAGGCCCGGTCGTCCGGGCCGAAGCCCCAGCGCCAGATAACGAGGCCGTAGACGCCCAATATCGCCGGGATGCCGAACAGCAGTTCGACCCATTCGAAATGGCTCGGCAGCGCGACGAAGGCTCCACCCACGATGCAGGCGATGGCGGATGCGCCCAGCAGCGGCCATCGCCATGCATTGATCGGGGCGTTCAGCAGGTGCGAGAGCAGCCGCGCCTTGACCAGCGCGCCCACGCCCAGCGCCATGCACAGGGCCAGCGCGGGCGCGGCGGCGGTGACCATGTCGGACCATCCCATCCGCCGCGCCACGAGGATGAGGATGAAGCTCAATCCCGCCTGAAGCGCGATCATGAACAGGGAAATCATCAGGTTCCGGTGTCGCGCGATATAGACCAGCGCCGATTCGCTGACCACGGCGGTGGCCGCGACGACTTCGGCCAGCAGCAGGAAGGCGAGCGCCCCGGTGCCGCCGACGAAATGCGGGCCGACAAGGCCCATCACCGCTTCGCCGGGGATGCCGAGCGCCAAGGCGATCCCCGCCTGCGCGGCGATGATCCAGAAGCCGACCTGACTCACCTGTTTTGCGATGGCGGTCAGGTTGCCTTCCGCCAGATTGCGGGTGATGACCGGGCCAAGGATCGGATCGAAGCTGGTCTTGAGCTTTTGCGGCAGGGAGGCGACCTGCTGCGCGACATAATAGATACCGATCACCGCCGGGCTCACGAAGAGGCCCAGTATCGCCATGTCCAGCCGCCGCGATCCCCATTCGACGCCATCCGCCGCCGCCAGCGGCAGGTTGCGGCGCGCGAGCCGCCACAGGCGCCCCACATCGGGCCGCCAGCCATAGGGAATGCCATAATGGCGGGTCATGGGAATGATCGAAGCGACCAGCGCGGCGATCATCGACACCACATAGGAGAGGATGAGGCCGTCGCGGGTCGAATAGAAGGCGAAGGCGAACGCCCCGATGCTGATCGCCCATGGTTCTATGATGGATCGCGCGCGCACGGTCGCGCCGATGTCGAAGCGATAGGCGCAGGCGGCCAGCGCCACGTCCGATCCGGCGACCGCGATGACGATCAACGCCAGCAGCCGGTCAAGGCCGTTGATGCCGCTATTGGGAAACATGGCCTGCGGAAAGACGACCAGCAGCCCCGCCCCCGCCACGGAAGCGATCAACGTCACTGCCATCGCGTCGGTCACGACATGGGAATGGGGCCGCTTGGTCTGGGCCAGTGCGCCCGCAAGGCCGCGTTTCAGGCCCAGCGTCGCAAGCTGCGCGATGAACTCCACCACCAGCACGGCATAAGCGAAGCGGCCCAGCGCATCCGCGCCATACCAGCGCCCGGCGATGAACAGGAACGGCAGGCGCGCGGCCAGACGCAGCAGAAAACCGAAGATATTGGTGCGCCCGCCCTTGGCAAGCGCCGCAATGTCGTCCTGCGGTGCGGAAGGGGCTGCGTCGGCCGCCAAATTATTATGATCCCCCTGTCGTCTTGTCATTGGCGCCGGATATAAAAGATAAAAGGCAGCGCGGCGAACTTATTCCGCGCGGATCGGGCGGGCGAGCAGCGCGTCGATCACCTGCGGCAAGGGCGCGGCATCCTCCAGCAGGGCGCAAACCGCCTCCACCACCGGCATTTCGACGCCCGATGCGCGGGCGGCTTCCCGCAACACGGGCGCGGTGAACGCCCCTTCCGCCACGGTGCGCCGATGGGCGAGCAGTGCGGCGGCAGGCTGCCCCTCGCCCAATCCCTTGCCCAAAGAAAAGTTGCGCGAGTTGGTAGAAGAACAGGTCAGCACCAAATCGCCCAGCCCGGAAAGCCCCGCCAGCGTTTCCGCCCGCGCGCCGCGCGCAAGGCCAAAGCGCGTCATTTCCGCAAAGCCCCGGCTGATGAGCGCGGCGCGGGCGTTAAGGCCCAGCCCCGCTCCTTCCGCGACGCCGCAGGCGATGGCGAGGACGTTCTTGACCGCGCCGCCGATCTCCGCGCCGATCACATCGTCCGAGAGATAGGGGCGGAAGGCCGGGCGCGCGATCCGCGCCGCGATGCGCGCGGCAAGCGCCGCATCCGCGCAGGCCAGGGTGATCGCCGTGGGCAGGCCTTTTGCCACTTCGCTGGCGAAGGTCGGGCCGGAGAGCACGGCGATGGGCGATCGGGGCTGCGCCTGCGCCGCAACCTCCGACATCAGCAAATGGGTGCCCGCTTCGATCCCCTTGGAACAGAGGATCAGCGGCACGCCCGCAGGCGCCTGCGCCACGACGCTCCGCAGATGCTGGGCGGGGCAGACGACGAGCAGCAGATCGCGGTCGGCCATGTCGGCCATGTCGCGGGTCGCCTCGATCCCGGCGTTCAGCGGGATGTCGGGCAAATAGAGCGGATTGGCACGGTCGCGGTTCACCGCCTCCACGACTTCCGGCTCCAGCGCCCAGAGCCGCACATGCGCTCCATCGGCGGCCAGCAATTGCGCCAGCGCCGTGCCCCATGCGCCCGCACCGATCACGCCTGCCTTCATGCTTTCACCCCCGCGCCGCGCGCCTTTTCCGCATCCGGGTCGAGCGGCCAGCGCGGCCGGGCCGGAATGGAAAGATCGTCCACCAAACCCGCCGCATAACGCTCCGCCCCGGCCCAGGCGATCATCGCCGCATTGTCGGTGCAAAGCCAGAGCGGCGGCGCGACGAAGGGCAGGTCGAACTCGCCCGCCAGCGCGGTCAGCGCGCCGCGCACCGCCTGATTGGCGGCGACCCCGCCCGCGACGACCAGAGCGGTGATGCCGGGGCTGGCCTTCAAAGCGCGACGGGTGCGGTCGATCAAGCAATCGACCACGGCCTGCTGGAAGCTGGCGGCGATATCCTCCGAATTGTGCTGGCCCGATTGGGCGGCGCGCATGACGGCGCTTTTGAGGCCCGCGAAGGAGAAATGCGGATCGTCCGTGCCCAGCAGCGGGCGCGGCAGCGGCACGGCGCGGGGATTTCCCTTTGCCGCCGCCTTCTCCACCGCCGGGCCGCCGGGAAAGCCCAGGCCGAGCAGCTTCGCCGTCTTGTCGAAGGCTTCGCCCGCCGCATCGTCGATGGTGGTGGCAAGGCGCGCATAATCGCCGGGGCCGCGCACATGGAGCAACTGGCAATGGCCGCCCGACACCAGCAGCAGCAGATAGGGGAATTGCAGCGACGGATCGGCAAGGCGCGGGGAGAGCGCGTGACCCTCCAGATGGTTGACCGCCACCAGGGGCTTGCCCGCCGCATGGGCCAGCGCCTTGCCGGTGACGAGGCCGACCATGACCCCGCCGATGAGGCCCGGCCCCGCCGTCGCCGCGATCACGTCCACATCGTCCAGCGTCAGTTCCGCATCGGCAAGCGCGGCCTCCACCAGGGGGGCCAGCGCCTCCACATGCGCGCGGGCCGCGATTTCGGGCACGACGCCGCCATAGGGACGATGTGCGTCCTCCTGCGTGGCGAGGCGGTGGGCAAGGATCTTCCCCTCGGCCGTCACCAGCGCCGCCGCGGTTTCGTCGCAGCTTGATTCCAGACCGAGGATGATCGTCATTGCCGCTTCCATCTAATGCGCCCGGCCATTAGAGCAAGCCGCATATGACAGGAAGTGATCGACCATTGCGCCTCGGCACCAGAGGCTCCCCGCTCGCGCTGGCGCAGGCGCGCATGACGGCGCAGGCTTTATGCGCCCATTCCGGCTGGCCGCAGCAGGCGATCGAAACGGTGATCGTCCAGACCAGCGGCGACCGGATTCAGGATCGGGCGCTGGCGGAGATCGGCGGCAAGGCGCTGTGGACCAAGGAACTGGACCGGGCGCTGGTGGAGGGCGAGATCGACTTTGCCGTCCATTCGATGAAGGATGTGGAGACGATCCGCCCCGGCGCCATCCGCATCGCCGCCATGCTGCCCCGCGCGGATGTGCGCGACAAGCTGATCGGCGCGGAGAGTTTCGACGCGCTGCCCGCCGGTCCGGTGATCGGCACCAGTTCCCCCCGCCGCGCCGCGCAGGTCCGGCGATTGCGGCCCGATGCGCGGATCATATTGTTCCGGGGCAATGTCGCCACGCGCCTTGGCAAGCTGGCGGCGGGGGAGGCCCATGCGACGCTGCTGGCCGCCGCCGGGCTGGACCGGCTGGGGCAGAGCGATGTGGGCGCTCTCATTCCCCTCGACATCATGCTGCCCGCCCCTTCGCAGGGCGCGGTGGGGATCGAAACGCTGAGCGACAACAGGGCGATGCTGGATCTGCTCGCCGCGATCAACGATAGCGATACATTCGACTGCGTGATGGCGGAACGCGCTGTGCTGAAAGGGCTGGGCGGCACATGTCATTCCCCCATCGCGGCGCTGGCCGTGGTGGACGGAGCCGCCCTTCACCTGCGTGCCGAGATATTGAGCGCGGACGGGCAGGAAAGGGTGGCCGAAGAAGCACGGATCGCACGCGGCGACCAGGAAGCGGGGGAAGCGATGGGCCGGGCGCTGCTGGATCGCGCCAGCCCCACCCTGCGCGCCCTGTTCGAAGCGTGAGGCCGCTCATCATCCTGCGGCCCGAACCGGGGGCGGGCAGGACGGCGGCGCGAGCCGCGCGCATGGGCCTGACCGCTCATCCCTGCCCTCTTTTCGAGGCGCGGGCGCTGGATTGGGCGGCGCCGTCGCCGGGGCGGTTCGACGCCTTGCTGCTGACCAGCGCGCAAACCGTGCGGATGGCCGGTCCGCAACTGGACCAGTATCGCGCCCTGCCCGCTTATGCCGTGGGCGGCGCAACGGCGACGGCGATGGAGGCGGCGGGCTTCGACGCCGTGACGGCGGGCGAAACCGATGGCAGCGCCATTGCCGCGCGGATCGCGGCGGATGGCTATCGAACCGTGCTCCATCCCGGTGGGGTCGACACCGCGTCCATAGAGCCGGGGCCGCTCACCCTTCACGCGATCGCCGTCTATGCCATGATCGAAACGGCGGCGGACGGGCTGAACGGGCTTACCGGCGGAGAAGCGGTTCTGATGGTCCATTCACCGCGCGCGGGAAAGCGGCTGTCCGCGCTGATCGCGGAAGAGCGGCGCGGAAGGCTGCATATTGTCGCCATCAGTGACGCGGCGCTGGCAGCCTGCGGCGAGGGCTGGGCCAGCGTTCAGGCGGCCGAGCGGCCCGATGATGACAGGATGCTGGCTCTTGCCCGCCGATTGTGCGAATGAACTGCCCGACATGGAAGAAAAGCCGCCGATGAGCGAACCGGAAAGCGTCGTGATCGCCCCTCCGCCACCCCCGCCGCAGGCGCGTGGTCGGGTTCCATGGCTGATGCTGATCCTTTTGCTGCTGGCCTTCGCCATTGGCGTCGCGCTGACCATCTGGACGATGCCGCTGATCCAGAAACGCTGGATGACGCCAACCGCGCAGCTTCAGGCGGCCGCATCGCTGCCGGGCGGCCCGGCCCTGTCCTCCGCGACCGCCATGGGGCCCTTGAGCGCGGATGCCGCCCAGATGCTCGACAGCCGCGTGGTGCAACTGGAAGAAAGGCTGAACCGCATTACCGTGGAAGCGCAGGCCGCGTCCGGCAATGCGACCCGCGCGGAGGGGCTGCTGGTCGCCTTCGCGGCGCGGCGGGCGCTCGATAACGGCGCGCCGCTCGGCTATATCGAGGGCCAGTTGCGCCTGCGTTTCGGACAGGCGCAACCGCGCGCCGTCGCCACGATCATCAATGCCGCGCGGGAGCCGGTGACGCTGGGCGACCTGCGCGGCGGCCTGACCAGCATCGCTGGCGAGGTGACATCCCCGCCGCGCGACGCAAGCTGGTGGCAGGCATTGGAACATGAAGCGCGCGAACTGATCACCATTCGCAAGGCATCCACGCCTTCGCCGCGTCCGCAGGCGGCGATGGATCGCGCCATTCACGATATGGATGCGGGCCGCGTCGACGCGGCGCTGCTGGAAGTGCAGCGCATGCCCGACCGCGCCACCGCGGATCGGTGGATCGAACTGGCGCGACGTTATCTGGAGGCGCGCCGGGCGCTCGATCTTATCGAAACGGCGGCCATATTGGAACCGCGCCAGTTGCGTGGAACGGGCGAAAGCGCCATGGGACAGGCCGCACCCCCCGCACCCTGATCTGTCACAAACGCCGAATCGAGTTCAGCCTGCGGTGAAACCGATGGACGGCTGCCGCGTTTGTCACGAGAATGTCACCTTTGCCCTTGGGCTGAGAAGGATCACATTATCGTGCCTCCCTATGCGGACGCCATCGCGAATTTCTGGAAGGGCCGTTTCCCGGGCAATCCCAAACCGGCCATGCGTCCGCCGCTCCCGCATCTGCTGGGCAATGCGGCGCTTCCCTTCGACATGGCGCGCACCAGAAAAAGCCTGCCTGCATTGGCCGGGGCGCTTCGGGGCGATGGCCGGCATGTGCTGCTGATCCCCGGCCTGATGGCGGCGGAACGGCGGATGGAGCCGCTCCGCGATGTGCTGAACGCTGCCGGTTTCGACGCGCATGGCTGGGGATTGGGCCGCAATCTGGGGCCGCGCCCCGATAGTCTGGAACAGATCGACCGGCGCGTCGACGCCATCCGCCGGTCTAGCGGCGCACCGGTGACGCTGGTGGGATGGAGCCTTGGCGGGCTGTTCGCGCGCGAATATGCGAAGTTCGCGGCCCACAAGGTCGGCGGGGTGGTGACGATGGGTACGCCCTTTTCCGGCGATCCCCGCGCCAATCACGCATGGCGGCTTTATCAACTGGTTTCGGGATTTTCCGTAGATGATCCGCCCTTCGCCTGCCGCCGCGAGGAAAAGCCGCCCGTGCCGACCGTGGCGCTGTGGTCGGCCCGCGACGGCGTGATCCTGCCCGAATGCGCGCGGGGACGAAAAGGCGAGCGCGACCGGGCGATCGAGGTCGATTGCACCCATATGGGTTTCGCCGCCGCGCCTGAAGGCATTTTGGCGGTGGGCCACGCGCTGGAGGCTATGCGCCCGAACTGAGCCGCGCCAATGCCGCTTCTTTCCCGATCAGCGAGAGCATCTGGCCCATGTCCGGGCCGTGGTCCATGCCCGTCAACGCCCGCCGCAGAGGCAGGAACAGCGCCTTGCCCTTGCGGCCCGTTTGGCCCTTGAGCGCTTCGGTCAGGGCGCGCCACGCACCGCCGTCGAAATCCATATCCGCCAGAAGGCGATGCGCTGTGGACAGAAAATCGCGATCCTCCATATCCGGCGCGGGCGCTTCGAACGGCCCGGTGACGATGCGCCACCAGTCGGCGGCCTGCCCTATGGTTTCCAGATTGGGGCGGATCGCTTCCCATGCCGCTTCCCCCATGCCATCGGGCAGACGGTCGACCACAGCCGCATAGGGCAGCATATGCACGATCTTCTGATTGAGGCTCGCCAGTTCCGCTTCATCGAATCGCGCTGGCGCGCGGCCGAAATGGGCGAAATCGAAGCTGTCGATCAACGGCTGCACATCGGTGAAGGGTTCGATGGCCATGCTGCTGCCCAGACGTGCGAGCAGGGACAGGACGGCCATCGGCTCCAGCCCCGCTTCACGGAAATGCGCCACGCCGAGCGAACCGAGGCGCTTGGACAGCTTCCCCTCGCTGCCGGTCAGCAGCGCCTCATGCGCGAAGGCGGGGAGCGGCGCGCCGAGGGCAGCGAACATCTGAATCTGCGCGGCGGTGTTGGAGACATGATCCTCGCCGCGCAGCACATGGGTCACGCCCATGGCCATGTCATCAATGACCGAAGGCAACATATAGAGCCATGAACCGTCGGCGCGGCGGATCACGGGATCGGACAGCAGCTTCGGATCGAACTGCTGATCGCCCCGGATCAGGTCGGTCCAGACGATGGGCCGGGCATGGTCGAGCTTGAAGCGCCAATGGGGCCTGCGCCCTTCCGCTTCATGGGCAGCAATCTGTTCCGCCGTCAGGGTCAGCGCCGCGCGATCATAGACCGGGGGCAGGCCACGCCCCAGCAGGATCTTGCGGCGAAGCTCCAGTTCCTGCTGCGTTTCATAGGCCGGATAGACATGGCCCGACACCTTCAACGCCTCGAACTTTTCCTCATAAAGGGCGAAGCGGTCGGACTGGCGCGCTTCGCCATCCCATGCGAGGCCCAGCCATTGGAGGTCCGCGCGGATGGCCTCGACATATTCCGGGCGCGAGCGTTCCAGATCGGTATCGTCCAGCCGCAGCAGGAATTGCCCCCCGCTCCTGCGCGCCCACAGCCAGTTGTGGAGCGCCGCGCGGATATTGCCGACATGGAGATGGCCGGTCGGCGACGGCGCGAAACGGGTGATGACGGTCATATCTATTTCCCGTTCGTGCCGAGGAGATGCGGAGCGAAGTCGAAGTCCCATATCGAAGCACCCTTCGATACGCCATGTCGACAAGCCCGATGGCTACTCAGGACGAATGGCCTTTTCCAGTGACTTACAAGGTGCGGAAGGCGTTGGTGATCGGATAGCGGCGATCGCGCCCGAAATTGCGGGTGCCCAGCTTTACCCCGGGTGGAGCCTGACGCCGCTTATATTCGGCGATATAGAGCAGCCGCTCGATCCGGGCCACGGTGTCGCGGTCGAAACCGCGCGCGACCAGTTGCTCGACCGACAGCTCTTCCTCGACAAGGCCGTAGAGGATGGGGTCCAGCACCTCATAGGGCGGCAGGCTGTCCTCATCCTTCTGATTGTCGCGCAGTTCGGCCGTGGGCGGCTTGGTGATCACGCGTTCGGGCATGATCGGACCGGAGGGGCCAAGGCCAAGCGAAGGCACATTCCCGTTCCGCCAGCGCGACAGGTCGAACACCGTGGTCTTGTAGGCGTCCTTCAACACCGAATAGCCGCCCGCCATGTCGCCATAGATGGTAGCGTAACCGACCGACATCTCGCTCTTGTTGCCGGTAGTGAGCAGCATGTGACCGAATTTGTTGGAGAGCGCCATCAGCGTGACGCCGCGGATGCGCGACTGGATATTCTCTTCGGTCAGGTCGCGCTGACTATCGTGAAACACGTCCGCCAGCATCGCGTCGAACGCGCCGACCGCCGGTTCGATGGGAATCCTGTCATAGCGGACGCCGAGCAGCCTGGCGCATGCCTCGCCGTCTTCGAGACTGTCCTGGCTGGTGAAGCGCGAGGGCATCATCACGCACCACACCCGGTCCGCGCCCAGCGCATCGACCGCCACGGCAGCGGAAAGCGCGGAATCGATGCCGCCCGACAGGCCCAGCACCACGCCGGGAAAGCGGTTGCGGTTCACATAATCGCGCAGCCCCAGCACCATCGCATTGTATATGTCGGCGGGGCGCGGATCGAGTTCATGCAGCGCGCCGGGCAGGCAGACCCATTGGCCGTCCCATTTTTCCCACTGCGTCAGGACCAGCGCCTCTTCCCAGTCGGGAAGCTGCTGCGCGATGGAAAGATCGCCGTTCATGACGAAGGAGGCGCCGTCGAACACCAGTTCGTCCTGCCCGCCGACCCGGTTCACATAGACCAGCGGCAGGCCGGTTTCACGCACCCGCGTTCCAGCGACCACATTGATCCGGCGATCGTCCTTGTCGATTTCATAGGGACTGCCATTGGGGCTGATGAGGATTTCCGCCCCTTCGGCCCTCAGATGCGCGGTGACGAAGGGGAACCAGATATCCTCGCAGATCGGCACGCCCAGCCTGACGCCGCGAAAGTCGATCGGCGCGGGCAACGGGCCGGGCGCGAACAGGCGCTTTTCATCGAACGTCCCATAATTGGGCAGCTCGCGCTTTTGCCGGATCGCCGTGACCGCGCCATTTTCCAGCAGCGCCACGACATTGAACAGCACCCCTTGCGAAGCGACCACCGTGCCCACCAGCATGGCCGGGCCGCCATCCGCCGTCGCCTGCGCCAGCCGGTCCAGTTCATGATTGGCGCGATCGACCAGGGCTGGTTTGAGCACCAGATCTTCAGGCGGATAGCCGATCAGCTGCAATTCGGGATAGACGATGAGGTCCGCGCCCACCGCCCTTTCCCGCCATTGCAGCATCGCATCGGCATTGGCCGCAAGGTCGCCCACGCTCTGCGTCATCTGGGCCAGGGCGATCACGAGTTTGTCCGTCATGCGCCGGCCCTAGAGCATTTTATCGCAAGGCGCAAAAGCGCCTTTCCACAGGGGACTTGCGCCGCTAAAGGGGCCTCGATTTTCCGCTATCGTCATCATTTCGTCACGGGGTTTTCGCCATGAAGCTGATGTCCGGCAATTCCAACAAGCCGCTGGCAGCCGCCATCGCCGACTATATCGAGATTCCCCTGACCGACGCCAGCGTCCGCCGCTTCGCCGACGAAGAGGTTTTCGTGGAAATCCATGAGAATGTCCGGGGCGAAGATGTGTTCGTGCTGCAATCCACCAGCTATCCGACCAATGATAATCTGATGGAACTGCTCATCATGATCGACGCGCTGAAACGCGCGTCGGCCAAGCGAATCACGGCAGTCATCCCCTATTTCGGCTATGCCCGGCAGGACCGCAAACCCGGCCCGCGCACCCCGATCTCGGCCAAGCTGGTCGCGAACCTCATCACCACGGCGGGCGCCAACCGCGTCCTTTCCGTCGATCTGCACGCGGGGCAGATACAGGGCTTCTTCGACATCCCGACCGACAACCTCTTCGGCGCGCCGGTCATGTCGGCGGACATCCAGGCCCGCTTCGGCGACCGCAACCTGATGGTCGTGTCGCCCGACGTGGGCGGCGTGGTGCGCGCACGCGCGCTCGCCAAGCGGCTGGACAACGCCCCCCTCGCCATCGTCGACAAACGGCGCGAGCGGGCAGGCGAATCGGAAGTCATGAACATCATCGGCGACGTGAAAGGCCGCTTTTGCGTGCTGATCGACGATATCGTCGATTCGGCGGGCACGCTGTGCAACGCCGCCGCCGCGCTCAAGGAAGCGGGGGCCGAGGAGGTCGCCGCCTATGTGACCCATGGCGTGCTGTCGGGCGGCGCGGTGGCGCGCGTGGAAGCTTCCGCGCTCAGGGAACTGGTCATCACCGATTCGATCCAGGGCAGCGAGGCCGTGTGCAACGCCAGTCGCATCCGCCACCTGCCCATTGCCCCGCTGCTGGGCGAAGCGATGAAGCGGATTGCGGACGAAAGCTCAGTTTCCAGCCTGTTCGACTGAACGGTCGCGCGGGAAAAGTCGCGCCGCGCGACTTTTTCAGGCGGTGGGCAACAGGATCAAAGGCATGCTGAAGATCAGGATGAGCGCGGCGGCGATCCGCTGACCGCGCGAAATGCCCAGCGGACTGTCGCGCCAGAGCATCGGGCAGGCCAGCAGCGCCATCGCCAGCAACAGCGTGGACAAGATGCCCGATCCGCCGTCCGGCATGTCCTGCCGCAGCGCCAGCCCCGCGAACAGGAAGATAAAACTCAATATCCAGCCGATCAGCGCCACCTGCGCTTCCCCCCTTGCCTTTGCGGGGTGAGCCTAGCGGCGCGAGGTTGCCGAAGCCTTAAGCCTCCACCCAGGGATCATAGCTGCCGAAGCTCCAGACATAGCCCTCCGGGTCGAGCGCGGTATAGCCGCGCCCCGGATAGCCCTCATTATCCTGCGGTTCCTGCACCACGACCGCACCGGCATTGCGGGCGTGGAGGCAATGGGCGTCAGGATCGGGCACCACGACATAGACACAGCCCGTCACGCCGCCCAGATCGCGCGCCGTCGACCATGTGTAGAGTGATTCGTTTTCCATGTCCTTGACGCTGCCCAGCATCACCATGCCCCTGTTCAGAACCAGTTGCGCGTGATGGATAATGGCCGGATCGTCGGCATCTTCATAAACGGCGTGACGCTCGAAACCGAAGGCGTCGCACAGAAAGTCGATGGCCGCGGGCGCAGCGGCATAGCGCAGGCACGGGATGACGGGTGAACCGGGCATCTTGCCCTCCTCTGGCAGGACTCGGGATTGCATCAGCCTAGCGCGAAGCCCGCTTTGCCGCTAGGCGGGAACGCATGACGACCCGCGATGACCTGACCCTTGCCCACCGCCTTGCCGATGCCGCCGGCGAAGCCATCCGCCCCTTCTTCCGCGCGCGCTTCGATCTGGAGTTCAAGTCGGACAGGTCGCCGGTGACGGAAGCCGACAAGGCCGCCGAAGCCGCCATCCGCGCGATATTGGAAAAGGAACGTCCCAGTGACGGCATCATCGGCGAGGAATATGGCGCGACGCGGGAGGATGCGGAGCGGGTGTGGGTGCTCGATCCCATTGACGGGACACGCAGCTTCGTCGCGGGGCGGCCGATCTTCGGCACGCTGATCGCGCTGACGCAAGCGGGGTGGCCGACCGTCGGCATCATAGACCAGCCCATCGCGAAGGAACGCTGGGCCGGGATGGCGGGACAGCCGACGACCTTCAACGGCAAGGCCGTCAGGACACGCGCCTGCCGGTCGCTGGAGGAAGCCATCGTCGCCAGCACCGGACCGCAATATTTTCCCGGCTGCACAGGCGAACATTTCTCGCGCCTCGCCGGGCAATGCCGCGACACGGTGTGGGGCGGCGACTGCTATAATTACGGCCTTGTCGCGTCAGGCCATGTCGACATCGTGGTCGAGGCGGGCCTCAAGCTGCATGACATCGCCGCGCTCGTCCCGGTGGTGGAGGGAGCGGGCGGCCGCATGTGCGACTGGGCCGGGGAACCCATCGACGCACAGAGCGACGGGCGCGTGATCGCGGTGGGCGACCCCGCTCGCGTCGACGACATCATCGAAGCCCTCGCCCAGGGGCATGAAGGCCATTAGGCCCATCCATCGCAGCCTTCCGTCGCGTCCTGCATGGCTGCGTCGAACAGCGCCGCCATCGGATCGTCAAAACAGACGAACAGGAATGCCGGAAGGAATCGGGCGTCGCGCGGAGTTCTTCATGCACCGTCCGAGCGGCGATCTGCGCGGCCACGCTGCCGGGAAACCCATGGGCGCCAGTGGAAATCGCCGGAAAGGCGAGCGAATGCAGCCCATTTTCCCGCGCCAGGTGAAAGACCGCGCGATAGCAGGATGCGAGCAGGCGTGCTTCATCCCGATCCCCGCCCTGCCACACCGGGCCGACGGTATGGATCACATGGCGCGCGGGCAGGCGATAGCCGCCGGTGATCCGCGCCTCGCCGGTCGGGCATTCGCCCAGCGTGCGGCATTCGGCCAGCAGGTCCGGCCCCGCGGCGCGATGGATCGCGCCATCCACGCCGCCTCCGCCCTGCAAGGTGCCGTTCGCCGCGTTGACGATGGCGTCCACTTCGCAGCGGGTGATGTCGCCGGTCAGCACGCTCCAGCGCGCCCGGCCGACCGCATGATCGTGGATAGTCTGCGCCGACATCCGCCTGCTCCTTATCCAGCGGCGCGGGCAGCGGGTCAGGCAAGACATTCCGAATCACTTGCTTTCCCGCCACCTTGTGACTATGGCGCGCCCTTCGCGATATTTAAGGAAGGACTGCCCGGCTAAAAAGGGCTGCCGTGGCCGTCCGAGATCGTCGCGCTGAAAAAGGAGACGAAAATGCCCAAGCTCAAGACCAAGAGCGGTGTGAAGAAGCGCTTCAAGTTCACCGCTTCCGGCAAGGTCAAGCACGGCGTCGCTGGCAAGCGTCACCGCCTGATCAGCCACAATGCGAAATATATCCGCCAGAATCGTGGCACGTCGGTCCTGTCCGATGCCGACGTGGCTCATGTGCGCCTCTGGGCGCCCTACGGCCTGAAGTAAGGAGTAGAGGCACATGGCACGCGTAAAACGTGGCACGACCACCAAGGCGAAGCATAAGAGGATTCTGCAACAGGCGAAGGGCTATTATGGCCGTCGCAAGAACACGATCCGCATCGCCCGTCAGGCCGTCGAAAAGGCCGGGCAGTACGCCTATCGCGACCGCAAGGTGAAGAAGCGGACCTTCCGCGGCCTGTGGATCCAGCGCATCAACGCCGGTGTCCGCGCGGAAGGTCTGACCTATTCGCAGTTCATGCACGGCCTGAAGCTGGCCGGCGTGGAGCTGGACCGCAAGGTTCTGGCCGACATCGCGATGCACGAAGGCGAGGCGTTTAGCGCCATCATCGCCCAGGCGAAGGCTGCGCTGCCCGCGGCCTGAACCAGTCGATCATCCGATCGCAAAAAGGGCGCCGGGGCAGAAGCTTCCGGCGCCCTTTTGTTTTGGGAAGGGCCGGAAGGGCGGATTGCGGCCAGTTTCGGACATTTGCCGAAACATGAACATCCGTTCGCCCTGAGCAGGGCGGAGGAAAGCTGCCGTTCCGCTCCCCGCCCGAAACCGCGATCCGCCACCTGCTTTCTGCCTTTGAGAGGACCAGTCCATGTCGCTTCATCTCTGGTGGCTGTATGTTACGGCGGTTTTCCTGATCTCGGCCACGCCGGGCCCGAACATGCTGCATGTGATGACGCAGAGCATTCATCACGGACCGCAGCGCGCGGTTGCCACCATGATGGGCCTGATGAGCGCGGTGCTGCTGTGCCTGACCGCATCGGCATTGGGACTGGGGGCCTTGCTCAAGGCGTCGCCACGCCTGTTCGACATGTTGCGTTATGCCGGGGTCGCCTATCTGCTGTGGTTGGGGGTCAAGGCGTGGCGTGCGCCGGTGGGAACGGCGGACGGTCATGCGCCCAGGGCGGGCCGGTCCGGGCGAGCGCTGTTCGCGAGCGGACTGCTGACCGGCCTTTCCAATCCCAAGCTCATCATCTTCGCCGCCGCGCTCTTTCCCCAGTTCATCGACATGGACCGGCCGTTCTGGACACAGCTTGCGATCCTGATCGCCAGTTTCGTCGCCATCGAAAGCTTCTGGTATGCGGCCTATGCGCTGGGCGGGATGCGCCTTGCGCGCTGGCTTGCGCCCGCGAACCGGCAGCGGCTGTTCAACCGGGCGACGGGTGCATTGTTCATCGGCTTTGGGGGCGCATTGCTGGGCACGCGCGCCTGACCCTTTTCTTGGCGCGCGCGCCCCGCTAAGGCGCGGGCACGTTCAGCCACATGGGCTATGGGAAGATCATGACCGAAATCAGCGCACTCAAAGCGGGCCTGCTGGCCGATATCGACAATGCCGACACGCTGGAAGCCGTCGAGGCGCTGCGTGTCGGCGCCATGGGCAAGAATGGCGTGGTGACAGGCCTGCTCAAGACGCTGGGTTCCATGTCGCCGGAGGAACGGCTGGAAAAAGGCCCCCCGATCCAGGATCTGCGCGAATCCGTGACCGCCGCCTTGGCCGAGAAGAAAGCGGCGCTGGAGCAGGCGGCGCTCGACGCGCGGCTGGCGTCGGAGCGGATCGACATGACCCTGCCCGCCGACATCGGGCCGCAGGGGTCGGTGCATCCCGTATCGCAGGTGATGGACGAACTGGCGGAGATTTTCGCGGACCTCGGCTTTTCCGTCGCGACCGGGCCGGAGATCGAGGACGACTGGCATAATTTCACCGCGCTCAACATTCCCGAGACGCATCCGGCGCGGGCGATGCACGACACTTTCTATTTCCCTGATGCGCCCGACGGGACGAAGATGCTGCTTCGCACCCACACATCCCCGGTGCAGATCCGCACGATGACGGCCACGCCGCCGCCGATCCGCATCATCGCGCCGGGCCGCGTCTATCGATCCGACAGCGACGCGACGCACACGCCGATGTTCCACCAGATCGAAGGGCTGGTGATCGACAAGGGCATCACGCTGGGCCACCTCAAATGGACGCTGGAGACGTTCCTCAAGGCATTCTTCGAGCGCGAGGATATCGTGCTGCGCCTGCGCCCCAGCTATTTCCCCTTCACCGAACCGTCGGTGGAGGTCGATGTCGGCTATACGCTGGCCAACGGCCAACGGGTGATCGGCGGCGACGGCGATGCGCCGGACGGCGGCTGGCTGGAAGTGCTGGGCAGCGGCATGGTCAACCGCCGCGTCATCGAAGCCTGCGGACTTGACCCCGATGAATGGCAGGGCTTCGCCTTCGGCACCGGCGTCGACCGGCTGGCGATGCTCAAATATGGGATGAACGACTTGCGCGCTTTCTTCGACGGCGATCTGCGCTGGCTGCGGCATTATGGATTTTCCGCGCTGGATGTTCCCACGCTCAGCGGAGGAGTCGGCGCATGAAGTTCACCCTTTCCTGGCTCAAGACGCATCTGGATACCGATGCGGACCTGTCCGCCATACTCAAGACGCTGAACGACATCGGCCTTGAGGTCGAAGATGTGGAAAACCCGGCGGAAAAGCTTGGCGCGTTCCGCATCGCGAAGGTGCTGACCGCAGAGCGCCATCCGCAGGCCGACAAGTTGCAGGTGCTGACCGTCGATCAGGGCGACGGGCACCCCTTGCAGGTGGTCTGCGGCGCGCCCAATGCGCGGGCCGGGCTGGTCGGCGTGTTCGGCGTCGAAGGCGCGGTGGTGCCGGTCAATGGCATGGTGCTGAAAAAGACCGCCATTCGCGGGATCGAATCGAACGGCATGATGTGCTCCTTCCGCGAGCTGGAACTGGGCGAGGATCATGACGGCATCATCGAACTGGCCGAGGACGCGCCGGTGGGGCAGGTCTATGCCACATGGGCGGGGCTTGATGACCCCGTGATCGACGTGAGCATCACGCCCAACCGGCAGGACTGCATGGGCGTGCGCGGGATTGCGCGCGATCTGGCGGCCGCGGGGCTGGGGACGATGAAGCCGCTCGCCATTCCGGTGATCGAGGGTTCAGGGCCGGCGCCGGACGTGCGGACGGACGATGTCGAGGGCTGTCCCGCCTTCTTCGCGCGGACCGTTCGGGGCGTAGCCAACGGCCGGTCGCCCGAATGGATGGCGCGGCGGCTGAAAGCGGTGGGGCAAAAGCCCATCAGCACGCTGGTCGACATCACCAACTATGTGATGATTGATCTGGGACGACCGCTGCACGTCTACGACATGGCGACGCTGAAAGGCGGACTTGTCGCGCGCAAGGGCAAGGCGGGCGAGGAAGTGCTGGCGCTGAATGGCAAGACCTACGCCGTGGACGAGACGATGACGGTCATCGCCGACGATGCGGCGGTGCATGACATTGGCGGCATCATGGGGGGCGAACATTCGGGCGCCACCGACGCCACGACCGATGTGCTGATCGAATGCGCTTGGTTCACGCCGGAGCGGATCGCCGTCACCGGGCAGAAACTGGCGCTGACCTCAGACGCGCGCGGGCGGTTCGAGCGCGGGGTGGACCCGGCTTTCCTGGACGACGGCCTGTCGATCGCGACCGATCTGGTGGTGAAGCTGTGCGGCGGGACGCCCAGCGAACCGACTCGCGCTGGGACGCCGCCGCTGACGCCCCGCACGATCTCTTACGACCCGGCGCAATGCCTTGCGCTGGCGGGCGTCGATGTCGCCGCGGACGAGCAGCAGCGCATATTGGAAAGTCTTGGCTTCGGCGTGGCCGGAGAGGCGGGCGCGTGGACGATCACCGTGCCGACATGGCGGCGCGACGTGGACGGCTGGCCCGACATCGTCGAGGAAGTCGTGCGGATCGTAGGGCTGGACAAGGTGCCCTCCACGCCCCTGCCCCGCGCGCCGGGCGTGGCGCGGCCGACTGCGACCGCCGAACAGATGGTCGAGCGCCGCGTGCGCCGCACCGCCGCCGCACGGGGGCTGGCCGAAGCGATCAACTGGTCGTTCCTCTCCGAAAAGGAAGCCGCATCCGTGGGCGGCGGCGACTGGACGCTGGCCAACCCCATTTCCGAAGAGCTGAAGGTCATGCGGCCCTCTCTGCTGCCCGGCCTGCTGTCGGCCACGCGGCGCAACATGGATCGCGGCGCGGCCTCCGTGCGGCTGTTCGAGCTGGGGCGGCGCTATTTCACCGGCCAGAAGGATGGAAGCTGGGAACGCGCCACCGTCGGCTTCGTGCTGGCGGGCGAAAAGACGCCCCGCGGCTGGCAGACGGGCAAGGCGCAGCCGTTCGGCGCGCATGACGCAAAGGCCGAAGTGACCGCCCTGCTCGCCGCCGCCGGCGCGCCGGTCGCGAACCTGCAAAGCTTCGGCGAAGCGTCGGGCGCCTATCATCCCGGCCAGTCGGGCACGTTGCGGCTTGGCCCCAAGACAGTGCTGGCAGAATATGGCGTGCTGCACCCCAGCCTCGCCAGGCTGTTCGGGCTGACCGGCACAGTCGTCGCGGGCGAGATCTTTCTCGACGCGATCCCGGCGAAGCGCAGGACGGGCTTCATGCGCGCCCCCTATGCGCCGCCCGCGCTGCAGGCGGTGAAGCGCGACTTCGCCTTCCTCGTCCCGCAGGCGCTGGAAGCCGACGCGCTGGTCCGCGCCGTGCGGGGCGCGGACAAGAAGGCCATTGTCGAGGCGCGGCTGTTCGATATGTTCGTCGGGCCGGGCGTGGAGGAAGGACACAAGTCGCTCGCCGTCGAAGTGACGTTGCAGCCGGGCGAAAAGAGCTTCTCTCAGGAAGAGCTGGACGCGATCAGCAGCGCAGTGGTGAAAGCGGCGGAGAAGCTGGGCGGGACGTTGCGGGGATAGGGATGCATGCGCCTGTGACCCGGAGCATAGGCGGTTATGGTGCCTGCATCGCTGCGCTGGATGGCGGTTTGGGTGGGTTGGGGACGTCGACTTCCTTCGGATCGAGCGTTCGCTCCCATCCCAACAAGACGGCCTCCGCCCATCCCCTTTGCTGAAAGGGCGCTCTGAGTGGCGGTGATGGTGGATTGCGGACTGTCCGCCATTCCCATCTCCGTTCGCCCTGAGCGAAGTCGAAGGGCGTAAGGGAGGCCCAGCGGAAGGCCCTTCGACGCCCTGCGGCGTCGCTCAGGACAGGCTTCGACAGGCTCAGCCCGAACGGATATGGGTGGTTGGCAAATAGCCGATAACAGCCATCGCAAGGCCGCAAGCCACACAGCCGCCAAGATGCAAGGAGGAACGCCGCCTATTTGCGGTCCTTCTCCTCCTTGGGCGGGGGTGGGGGCACGGTTGCCGTGATCTTGCATCCCTTCTCCACCGCCATGCCGCGCAGATAGCCGCGCCGCGCTATGCCCGCCGCCACCGCTGCTTCCAGCCGCCGTTCAGCGGGGGCCGCGCCACTGACTTCGCGGACCAGCCCGCGGAAGGGGATCAGCGTGTTGACGATGGTCCTACCCACCGCTTCGGCGATCTTCCCGGTGCGGTTTTCATTTTCCTGCCGGTCGGCGACGAAATCCGCCCCCAGCGCGCCATTCAGTTCGGTCATGTCCGCATTGAGCGCCTTGCAGGTGCGCGAAGCCGGGGGCGCATAGGGATATTCGACCGCCCTTTGCAGCACTTCGGGAATCTTGTCCTTGTCCAGACCAATGTCGCGCACTGGTTGGGTAGCGATCTGACCGGCCTTGTTCAGCGTGTCGTCCTTCTTTTCCGGCTTTTCCTGCGCGAAGGCAGGGACGGCCAGCGCAAGAAAAAGCGTAGCCGTTCCAATCATCTTCATCATGCATATCTCCCTGCCAAAAGAACAAAAGGACCGTCGAATAGGTTCCGTTTCGAAATGCTGCATCGCACCGGCAGACACGGGGACGTCCACCGGCTATGCAACCGGGCATAGCAGGAGAAGCCCATGACGGAACAGTTGGTTGGCATCGGTTCGGACAGGCTGTGCGCCGCCATCCACCCCCTGGGCGCGGAACTATGGTCGCTGACGGACGCGGAGGGGCGCGCGCTGATGACGGACGCCGATCCACGCTGGTGGACGGGCCACGCGCCGCTGCTCTTTCCCTTTGTCGGGCGATCGCGGGGCGATGCCTGCCGGCTGGACGGGCACGAATATCCCATGCCGCAGCACGGCTTTGCGCGGCACAGGGATTTTGCGCTGGTGGAACGGACGGAGGATGGCGCAACCTTCCGGCTGGAATCGGACGCGCAGACGCGGGCGGCCTATCCGTTCGATTTCCGGCTCGACATGGGATTTGCGGTGGAGGGCGCATCGCTCCGCATGACGGCGACGGTCAGGAACCGGGGCGGGGCGGACATGCCCTTTTCCTTCGGCTATCATCCGGCCTTCGCCTGGCCCCTGCCCTATGGCGGCGGCGTCGAGGACCATCGCATCGTCTTCGAGAAAGCCGAACCCGCGCCAATCCGCAAGGTGGGGCATGAACCCGGCCTGATCGGGCGGGACGGCGTCGCCTCGCCGGTGAAGGGCGACACGCTCGCGCCGACCCATGCGATGTTCGAAGGGGACGCGCTGATCTGGGACCGGCTGGAAAGCCGCAGCCTGATCTGGGGCGTGCCGGGACGCAGGCGGTTGAAGATCGACTTTCCCGACACGCCATGGCTGGGCCTGTGGCAAAAGCCGGGCGCGCATTATCTGTGCGTCGAACCGTGGGCGGGGATGGCCGATCCGGTCGGTTTTACCGGCGATGTGTGGGACAAGCCGGGGATCATGCGCCTTGCCCCCGGCGCATCGCGGCAGTTCCGGATGAACGTGGCGCTGGTGGATTGAGAGCGCGTCTGGCGCGGGCGGCAATTTTCGCTATAGGGGCAGCCCATGACGACACCTTCCCGCCGCACCTTCGCGATCATTTCCCACCCCGACGCCGGCAAGACCACGCTGACGGAAAAGCTGCTGCTGGAAGGCGGGGCGATCCATCTGGCCGGCGAGGTCAAGGCGCGCGGCGCGAACCGGCGCGCCCGGTCCGACTGGATGAAGATCGAACAGCAGCGCGGCATTTCCGTGACGTCTTCGGTCATGACGTTCGAACGGCCGGACAGGGACGGGAACATCGTCACCTTCAACCTGCTCGACACGCCGGGGCACGAGGATTTCTCCGAGGATACCTATCGCACGCTGACGGCGGTGGATTCGGCGGTGATGGTGATCGACGCCGCCAAGGGGATCGAGCCGCAGACCCGCAAGCTGTTCGAGGTGTGCCGCCTGCGTAACGTGCCCATCATCACCTTCATCAACAAGGTCGACCGGGAAGGACGCGACCCCTTCGCCCTGCTGGACGAGGTCGCGGACGCGCTGGCGCTGGACGTGTGCCCGATGAGCTGGCCAGTCGGCATGGGCGGCACGTTCGAGGGCATATACGACTTTGCGAAGAACCGCCTGCGCCAGCCCAGCGGGCCGAGCAAGGAGTTCGAGGGCAAGGAGGTCTTTGTCGAGGGCCTGCGCGACGATGCCCTTACGGAGCATCTGTCTGCGGAGGGACTGGAAAAGCTGCGTGAGGAGGCCGAATTGGCCGTGGGCGGCTATGCCGATTTCGATCTGGCGGCCTATCGCCATGGCGATTTGACCCCCGTTTATTTCGGATCGGCGCTCAAGCTGTTCGGCGTCAACGAACTGATCGACGCGCTCAGCCAGCACGCGCCGCCGCCCCGCGCCCAGCCCGCCGAGCCCGCGCCGGTGGAGCCGGAGGACAGCGAAGTGACCGGATTCATCTTCAAGGTGCAGGCCAATATGGACCCGCAGCATCGCGACCGCATCGCCTTCATGCGGTTGTGCTCCGGCAAGTTCCGGCGGGGCATGAAGCTGACGCCTTCGGGCAGCGGCAAGCCGATCGCGGTCCATTCGCCGATCCTCTTCTTCGCGCAGGACCGGGAAATCGCGGACGAGGCTTTTCCGGGCGACATCATCGGCATTCCCAATCACGGGACGCTGCGGGTGGGGGATACGCTGTCGGAGAAGGCAGGCGTGCGCTTCACCGGCCTGCCCAATTTCGCGCCGGAAATATTGCGGCGCGTGGCGCTCAAGGACCCGACCAAGACCAAGCAGCTTCGCAAGGCGCTGGACGACCTTTCCGAAGAAGGCGTGATCCAGGTTTTCTATCCTGAAATCGGCAGCGCGTGGAGCGTGGGCGTGGTGGGGCAGCTCCAGCTCGACGTGCTGATCTCGCGGCTGGAGGCGGAATATAAGGTCGCCGCCATGCTGGAACCTTCGCCCTTCGACACGGCGCGCTGGATTTCGGGGAGCGACGCCGCGATCAGGGAACTGGTGTCGTTCAACGGCGCGAACATGGCCCGGGACCGCGACGGCAACCTCGTCTTCATGGCGAAGAGCGCGTGGGACGTCAGCTATCAGCAGGAACGCCACCCCGACGTGAAGTTCAGCGCGACCCGGGAGCGCTGACCCTCCACGAGGCTATTTCCGCAGCAGAAACACCGCATGTTCGGCGAACAGGTTCGCGTTCGCATGAGTGGTTTCCTTGTCGCCTTTCAGGAACCACTGGCCATCGATGGTCCAGCCCCGTTCCTTCACCAGCGCGCGGAAATCGTCGACCGTCACATGGTGGATGTTGAGCGTGTCATACCATGTGTCGGGCAATAGCCGCGTCACCGGCATCCGCCCGCCCCACATCAGCGACAGCCGCCCGCGCCAATGCGCGAAATTGGGGAAGGAGACGAACGCCTGCTTGCCGATCCGCAGCAATTCCTCGACCACGCGGTCGGGCCGGCGGGTCGTTTGCAGGGTCTGGCTCAGGATCGCATAGTCGAAGCTCTGGTCGGGATAATAGGCCAGGTCGATGTCCGCGTCGCCCTGCACCACCGACAGGCCGCGCCCCACGGCCGAGGCGACATTGCCGCCGTCGATCTCCAGTCCCCGCGCGTCCACCTGCTTGGCGTCGCGCAGCGCCGCCATCAGCGCGCCCTCGCCGCAGCCCACGTCCAGCACGCGCGCGCCCACCGTCACCGTGCGGGCGATCAGGGCCAGATCGGGCCGCAGAGGCGCGCTCACGCCCGGCCGCCTTTCAGGAAACCGTCCACCACCCGGTTGAGTTCGGGACATTCGAGCAGGAAGGCGTCATGGCCGAAGGGACTGGACAGCTCCACGAAACTCGCCTGCGCGCCCGAGGCATGGAGCGCATGGACGATCACGCGCGATTCCGCCGTGGGATAAAGCCAGTCCGTATCGAAGCTGACGAGGCAGAAGCGCGCCTTACTGGCGGTGAAGGCGCGGGCCAGCGATCCGCCATGATCCTCCGCAATGTCATAATAATCCATGGCGCGGGTGATGTAGAGATAGCTGTTCGCGTCGAACCGCTCGACAAAGCTCAATCCCTGATGGCGCAGATAGCTTTCCACCTGGAAATCGGCGTCGAAACCGAAGGTCTTGGCATTCCGCCCTTGCAGACGGCGGCCGAATTTCTCGGTGAGGCCCGCTTCGGACAGATAGGTGATGTGCGCGGCCATGCGGGCGACGGCCAGGCCCGCGCTGGGCACCACGCCGTCCGCGTAATAATCGCCGCCGCGCCAGTGGGGATCGGCCATGATCGCCTGCCGCCCGACTTCGTGGAAGGCGATGTTCTGGGCGCTGTGACGCGCGGTGGATGCGATCACGATGCAGCTTTCCACCCGGTCGGGGAACAGCGTCGGCCAGGTGATCGCCTGCATCCCGCCCATCGACCCGCCGATCACGGCCGCCAGCCGCTCCACGCCCAGATGGTCGAGCAACATCGCCTGCGCCCGCACCATGTCGGCGATGGTGATGACCGGGAATCGCATGGCATAAGGTTCGCCCGCCGCCGGGTCGATGCTGGCCGGGCCGCTGGAGCCGAGGCAGGAGCCGATGACGTTCGCGCAGACGATGAAATGCCGCGCCGGATCAACGGGCTTTCCTTCCCCCACCATGCGCCACCACCAGCCCGGTTTACCGGTCAGGGGATGGTCGGAAGCGACATATTGATCGCCCGTCAGCGCATGGCAGATCAGGATCACGTTGGAGCGGTCCGCGTTCATCGCGCCATAGGTTTCATAGGCGATGTCCACCGGACCCAGCATCGCCCCGCTGTCCAGCCGCAAGGGACCGGTCAGGCGCACCTGCCGGCGAAGGCCGAAACGGCTGTCTTCATGCGAGGGAATGGTCGCCATGATCCTGGCGCTAAGCCGCGGGTCCGGCGCTGTCAAATGCAAAGCGGCATGGCTGGATACCGCCTGCAAGTGCCGCTAGGGAAGGGCCATGACCGATCATCGCGCCATTCCCGTCATCGCCTATGGTTCGCTTTCCGACTATCTGATGGCGGGCCTGAAAAGCCGCTTTCATGTGCTGGAAGTGGCCGCCGATGCCGATCCGGCGGCGCTCGGCCCTGCGGTAAAGGACGCCCGCGCGCTGGTGAGCTTCGGCGCGGTGGGCGCGGGCGCGGCGATCATGGACGCGCTGCCCCGGCTGGAAATGATCGGGCTGTTTTCGGTGGGCTATGACAAGGTGGACGTGGACCATGCCCGCGCCAAGGGCATCCGCGTCAGCAACACGCCAGACGTGCTGACCGACGATGTGGCGGACCTGGCCGTCGGCCTGCTGTTCGCCACGGCGCGGAACATCGCGGCCTATGACCGCATGGTGCGATCGGGGGCATGGGCGCGGGGCAAAGGCGTGCCGCTCTCCGCCCGCGTGACCGGACGGCGGATCGGCATATTGGGGCTGGGCCGCATCGGCCGCGCCATCGCCGCGCGGCTGGAGCCGGTGGCGGGCGAAATCCTCTACCACAACCGCCGCCCGCAGGCGGACACCCATTATCGCTATGTCGCCGACCGGATCGACTTCGCACGGCAGAGCGACGTCATCATGGTCGCGACCTCCGGCGGGGCGGAGACGAGCAGGCTGGTCGACGCGGAAATACTGGAGGCGCTTGGCCCCAAAGGCGTCATCGTCAATATCAGCCGAGGCAGCGTGATCGACGAGGACGCGCTGGTCGCGGCGCTGACGGACCGGCGCATCGCGGGCGCGGGACTGGACGTGTTCGCCAACGAACCGCATGTGCCAACGGCGCTATTCGACATGGATCAGGTCGTGCTGCAACCTCATCAGGGCAGTGCCACGGTCGAAACGCGGCAGGCCATGGCCGATCTGGTGCTCGCCAATCTCGACGCCTGGGCTTCGGGGCGGCCCTTGGTAACGCCTGTCGCCTGACGCTTAGCTTGCAAGGGGTGCGGGTTTGGGTGGGAAGCGGCCTGTCTGCCCTCCCCCAAGGGAAAAGGAGGCGAATTTCCGCACTGGCAGATGCTTCCATCCGGCTCGAAATCGCTCTAAAGCCCCGGCCATGACACACCCTGCTCCCAAGGAATGGATTCTCGGCATTTCCGCTTATGTGCCGGGCAAGGCCATGTCCGATGACGGCCGCCCGCTCATCAAGCTGTCCGCCAATGAAAATCCGCTGGGGACAAGCGCAGCCGCGCATTCGGCGCTGGTTGCCGCTTCGGCGGATCTCGCCACCTATCCCGATCCCGCCGCGACGAAGCTGCGCGAGGCGATCGCGCGGGTGCATGGGCTGGACCCGGCGCGGGTCGTCTACGGCACCGGATCGGACGAGCTGCTGCATCTCGCCGCCAGCGGCTATGCCGGGCCGGGCGATGAGGTGCTCTATGTCCGATACGGCTTTGCGGTCTACGACATTGCGGCGCGGCGCGTGGGCGCGACGCCGGTGGTGGCGCCGGACGCCGACTATGCAACCGATGTGGATGCGCTGCTCGCCCATGTGACGGAGCGGACGAAGGTCGTTTTCCTCGCCAACCCCAATAATCCGACCGGCACCATGACCCCGCGCGCGGAAATCGCGCGCCTGCACGCCGGGCTGCGCCCCGACATATTGCTGGTGCTGGATCAGGCCTATGCCGAATATCTGGATGCGGATGAGGATGATGGCGGGCTGGAGCTGGCGAAAACCGCTCCCAATGTGCTCGTCACCCGGACTTTTTCCAAGATCCATGGCCTTGCCGCCGAGCGTATCGGCTGGGGCTATGCCAGCGCGGACGTAGTGGACATCCTCCACCGCATCCGGGGGCCGTTCAACGTCACCACCGCCGGACAGGCGGCGGCGGCGGCAGCCGTGCAGGATATGGCCTGGGTCGAAGCCAGCCGGGCGCACAACAGCCGCTGGCGCGCATGGCTGGCGGGCGAAGTCGCCGCCCTGTCCAACCACGGCCTGCGCGCCGTGCCGAGCAAGGCGAACTTCCTGCTCATCCTGTTCGACGGCAGGCTGAGCGCGCAGGCCGCGATGCAGGGGCTGATGGACGAAGGGTTCGCGACCCGCTGGCTCGCCGGGCAGGATCTGGCCAACGGTCTTCGCATCACCATCGGCACCGAAGAACAGGTCCGGGCGGTCGCCGCGAAGCTGCGCGCCATGGCGGAAGCGGCCTGATATGCTGCCTTTTTCGCGCGTCACCGTCATCGGCCTTGGCCTGATCGGTTCATCGCTCGCGCGGGCGATCCGGCAATATATGCCGACCGTTCGCGTGACGGGGCATGACGCCGATCCGCAGGTGCGGGAAATCGCGCGCGCCATCGACCTGTGCGACGACATCACCGACACAGCGGGCGCGGCGGTGACGGACGCGGATCTGGTGGTGCTGTGCGTGCCAGTCCGGGCGATGGGCGCGGCGGCGGCGGACTTTGCCGACGACCTGCCCGCCGACGCTATCGTCAGCGACGTGGGATCGTGCAAGGCCGATGTGCTGGCGCAGCTCAGCGCCGCGCTGCCGGGGCGCACGATCATTCCCGCGCATCCGGTCGCGGGGACGGAGAATAGCGGGCCGGAAGCGGGCTTCGCCACGCTGTTCCAGGGCCGCTGGTGCATCGTCACGCCGCCCGCCGACGCCGACCCGGCGGCGGTCGAGCGTGTTTCTGAGCTATGGCGGCGGATCGGCGCGGATGTGGAAACGATGGAACCGGCGCATCACGATCTGGTGCTGGCGGTGACGAGCCATCTGCCGCACCTGATCGCTTACACCATCGTGGGCACGGCCAGCGATCTGGAGAATGTGACCCAGTCCGAAGTCATCAAATATTCAGCGGGCGGCTTTCGCGATTTCACCCGCATCGCGGCGTCCGATCCAACCATGTGGCGCGACGTGTTCCTCGCCAACAAGGATGCGGTGCTGGAAATGCTGCAACGCTTTTCGGAGGATTTGTCGGCGTTGCAGCGGGCGATCCGCTGGGACGATGGGGATGCGCTGTTCAACCTCTTCACCCGCACTCGCGCGATCCGCCGGTCGATCATCGAACAGGGGCAGGACGATCCCAAGCCCGATTTCGGGCGCGAGCACTAGGATCGATCAGGCAATCGGTTGAGCGCATTGATCGCGGCGTGGACCCGCGCTTCGGCGTCCTTGCGGTCGAGGCCGGGGGGCACGATTTCCCCCACCTTGTAAGTGATCGTTCCCGCGTGCTTTAGAAAATGCCCGCGCGGCGACACGCGCCCGCTGTCCACCGCGATCGGCACCACCGGCAGGCGCAGCAACGCGTAAAGCCCGGCAAAACCGGCGCGCAGGGGCGGCGCTTCGCCATGAGGGACGCGCGTGCCTTCGGGGAAGAGACAGATCGGGCGCCCCTGCGTGTTCGCCTTCCTCGCAGCGGCGAGCAGGGCGCGCAGGGCGCTCGCTCCCGCGCTGCGCTCCACCGGCAGCAGGCCATAATCCCGCGCCAGCCCACCCCATAGCGGTATGTCGAGCAGTTCGCGTTTCGCCGCGATGGCGGGTCGGTGAAATAGGCACAGCAGATCGATGGTCTCGAACATGGATTCATGCTTGATGATGTAGAGATATTGCCCGTGTGGCAATTCCCCCTCCACCCGCACCTTCTGCCCCAGCAGCCAGCGCGCGCAGCGGCGATGGAACCGGCCCCATCCTGTCGCGATAGGTTGAACCGCGCCCGGCGCCACCCAGTGCGCGGCCATCGCCGACAGCACGAACAGCAGCGATCCGCCATAAAAGACGATGAGGAAAGCAAGGGAACGCAGGGCGGTTATCATAGCGGGACCGTCAGATGCCGATCAGCGCCGCCGCGCGCCGCAGCAGATATTTATTATACTCCCGCGCCAGCATGGTGAGGCTGGGGCGGCTCGGCACCGCGTCATAGACAATGGTCACGCGCCCCGGCAACGCTTGCCGCAGTTCAAGCGCAGAACGGCGCATGTGCCAGTCCGTCGTGATGAGCCGCACGGTGCGATAGTCGCGCCGTTCCAGCCAGCGCGCCGTTTCGATGGCGTTGGAGCGGGTATCAATGGCTTCGCGGCCCAAGGTGATGCAGCAGGTGAAGAGCTTTTCAGGCACCTTATATTCCGCCGCCAGTTCCACCGGGCGGACGGAACGGTCCACGCCGGAAATCAGCATCCGCTTGGCCGCGCCCTCCTGCAACAGCACAAGGCCCCGGTCAATCCGCCCCGCTCCACCAGTCAGCACGACGATGGCGTCGGTCGGCCTGCCATCCAGCGGTTGCGGCAGGAAAATCGCGAACCAGGCGAAACCCAGCATCCAGGCCAGGATTGACACAGCGATGAGCCGCACGATCATAGCGCCCGCCCCAGCGCCCGCAGCACCGTCCAGCGCGCCGCCAGCATGGCCAGCAATATGCCGCCCACCGGCAGGGTCAGCAGCATGACCCAACTGCTCCACGGCAGATGCACGGCCCCCAGCAATTCCGATCCCGTCGCGATCAGCCGCGCGCCCAGCAGCAGGATGACACAGGCCGCGACGGCGAATCCCAGCGAGCTGCCCAGCATGGCGTCGAGCGCGATGCGGCGCTGGAACAGGCGGGCGATCTGCACGTCGGTCGCGCCCATCAGGTGCAGCACTTCGATAGTGCCGCGATGGCTGTCATGCGCGCCCCGCGCCGCGAGCACGACCACCGCGCCGGTCGCCAGCGCCATCAGCAGCACGATCCCGGCCGCGAGCCACCCCAGCGCGGACAACAGCCCCGCAAGCGGCAACAGGAATGCGGCATGCGGCTCCACTCGTATCTTGGGCGAGAGGCCCGACAACAGGCGGCGCAGGCGGTTCACCTTCGCATCCGCCTGCCCCGCCGTCAGCGTGACGTCGATCAATGCGGGAATGGGCAGGTCGCCGCTTGTGGCATCCTCGCCCAGCCAGGGGCGCAATTGATCCGACAGCGTGGCCGGTTCGACGGCTTCCACGCGCGCCACACCGTCGGCGCCGCGCAATGCTTGCGCCACGCGCGCGCTCAGCCGGTCCCGCGCCTCCGCACCGGCTTCCACGATCTGCACCGTCGCCCGCCCGGCAAGGTCGGCGCTCATCGACCGGACAGCCGCGCCCAGCCCCAGCCCGGCGGCGGCGGCGAGCACGGTCAGGAACATCATGATCGCGATGATCCACGGCATCGGTCCGGCCACCCGGCCTTCGGGCAGCAGCCGATGGCGCGCGGCGGCAGCGGCGCGGCGGTCCCTCGTTCCGCTCATCCGCCATTGCCCTGCGACAGGGGTGGATAGCGCAGCGCGCCGGTGGGATCGGCCAGCCGCCCCTTGTCCAGCCGCATCATCTGGGCGCCCGCCACCTGCCCTATCAACGGCAGGTCATGGGTTGCGACGACGATGGTGGTGCCCAGGCGATTGAGCGCCTCGAACAGGGTCATGAGGCGGCTCGCCATGTCGGCGTCGACGTTTCCGGTCGGCTCGTCCGCCACCAATATTTCCGGCCGGGCGATGACGGCGCGGGCGATGGCGACGCGCTGCTGCTCCCCGCCCGAAAGGGTCGCGGGGCGCGCCTGTCCCCGGTCGCCCAGCCCCACCCAGTTCAGCATTTCGGAGACCGGCGCGTCGACCTCCGCCTCCTCCATGCCTGCGACGCGCAGGGGCAGGGCGATATTGTCATAGGCCGACAGATGCGGGACCAGCCGGAAATCCTGAAAGACCACGCCGATGCGGCGGCGGAAGCCGGGCAACCGCTTGCGGGGGAGCGTCACCACATCCTCCCCGAACAGGCGGATGACGCCGCGGCTGGGCCGCTGGGCCAGATAAAGAAGCTTGAGCAGCGACGTCTTGCCCGCGCCCGATGCGCCGGTCAGGAAATAGAAACCGCCGCCATGCAGCGAGAAGCTGACGTCGGACAACGTCTCGCTATCCAGCCCGTAACGCAGGCCGACATTTTCGAACTGGACGATGGCCGACATGATCGTAAAACCGGCGCTGACGCGCTCCCTTCTGCCCCTGATACGCAGCCATGGCACAGCGGGCGGGCTGCCGTAAAGCCCGCGCCGCGCAAGTCCGCGAGTCGCGTTCGTGCGCGCCCGCCGATTTTGACCGCTTGCGCGCGAGTCCAAGCCATGGCTATGAAGCGTAATGATCCTGGTGTGCCCCCAATGCGCGACGCGTTATATCGTGCCGGACAGCGCCGTCGGCCCGAACGGCCGCCAGGTTCGCTGCGCGGCCTGCAAGCATAGCTGGTTCCAGGAAGGCCCCGCCCTCCCGCCGCGTGAGGAAGCGCCTATCATCCCCGCGCCCGCGCCGCGCGAGGAGCCGGTCGCGGCACCGCCGCCTCCACCACCTCCTCCCCCGCCCGCCGCGGCTCCGTCACCGCCAGAGCCGGACATCGTCGAGGAACCGGCGCCGCCCGCTCCCGCCGCAGTCGCGCAGGCCGAGTCCGAAGACACAGACCCGCAAACCGATGCGCCCCCTTCCGCGCCCGCCTTTGCCGCGCCGGGAAGCCGTTTCGACAATATCTATGAAGGCGCGCCGGCAGCCGAAGCCGCCGACCAGAGCCAGTTCGAATCCGTCCCGCCTTTCAAGCCGCGCCGCAATCCGCTCAAGCTGGCGACCTATGCCGCCATCGCCTTCTGCCTGATCGTCGCCGCGGCAGGTGGCGCGCTCTATTATCTTGGCGCGCCAAGCTGGGCTGTCAGCCTGGGCCTGGCCCCCGATGAAGGCGATCCCGACCTGCTCTTCTACCTCTCCAAGCCCGCCGAGCGGCGCAAGCTGCCCACGGGCGAGGAATATTTCGCCTTTGGCGCGCGCATCGTGAACAGCGGCAAGCAGGCGCTGCCGGTGCCGCCAGTGCTGGTGCAACTGCGCGACCGTCAGAACCGCCTCGTCTTCAGCTGGACGACCAAGGCGGACAAGACCCGCCTCAGGCCCGGCGAGGAAGCGTCGATCAACGAAAGCCGGATCGACATTCCCAAAAATGCGGAAAACCTGTCACTGACGTTCGTTCAGTAACGCTTGGCGTTCAGTAAAGGCGGGATCAGAATTCCACCTCGCGCAGGGCAGCATTGTTGGGGCGGGTAAACATCCTCCCCCGCTCCGCCCAGACGATGATCACCAGCGCCACGCACCCGAAGCAGACCATCCCCAGCGCCAGCGGCAGCACCGTGCCGTCAAAGGCATGACCGACCAGACTGCCCAGCGAAGCCGACACCGCCGTCGTCAGAAAGGACTGGAAGGAGGACGCGATGCCCGCCCCCCGCGAAAATGGCTCCATCGAAATCGAACTGAAATTGGAAGCGGTGAAGGCGACGGTGAGCATCGTCAGCGATTGCAGCACCAGAAAGGAGCCCAGGCTTTCCCAGCCCGCCTGGATGACGCCCACATGCGTGCCGCCGATCAGAATGAACGCGATCAGCGCGCCCTGGCTGAGCCGCCGCGCCCCGAAACGCGACACCAGCTGACTGTTGATCAGGCTGCCGACCCCCATGCTGCCCGCCATCACGGCAAAGGCGATCGGAAAGATGGCGCGTGCATCGAATATGTCGAACATGATCTGCTGCACCGACAGGATGAACCCGATAAGGCCGCTCATGGCCACGCCGCTCGCCAGCATATAGCCGATCGAACTGCGATGGGTGATGACCCCGCCGACACGGCGAACAATGCCGCTGACGCTGATGCTGATCCGGTTTTCGGGCCTGAGCGTTTCGGGCAACCGCAACAGCATCCACAGCAGCATCATCGTCGCCAGCAGCGCCAGCGTCCAGAATATCCACCGCCATGGCGCAAACCACAGGATCACCTGTCCCATGCTGGGCGCCATGACCGGGACCAGAATGAAGACGGCGAAGATCAGGGACATGACCCGCGCCATGGCATCGCCGCGAAATCGATCGCGGATGATGCCGATGGTGATGACCCGGCTCGCCCCGGCAAAGAAGCCCGCGCAGGTCCGCGCGACCAACATCATGGCAAAGCTGTGCGCGCCCGCGCAGGCGATCGAAGACAGGATGAACAGCACCATGGCGCTGCCCAGCACCCGTTTGCGCCCATAGCGGTCCGACAGGATGCCGAACAGCAGCGACCCTATGCCGAGCCCCATGAAATACATGCTGATAATAAGCTGACGGTCATTGGGGCGCGGAATGCCAAGATCCCGCCCAATATCGGGCAAGGCCGGGAGCATCGGGTCGATCGACAAGGCATTCATGGCCATCAGGCCGGCACACAGCAGCACGAACTCGCGGAAATGCATGTCCCTGGGGGGCACGGCCGCGGTTTCGGAAGGGGTCTTGGTCATGGGGTGGCTATGCGGACAATCGATGCACCGCGCCACCATTATCTGCCCCCTGCGGATGTCGCGTTAACCGTGAAACCGTCCGGCAGGACTGGGCGATAAAAGTGAAAGCTCCAAAAGGCGTTAACCATTTTTTATCGCCTGGCGGTCCAACCTGTTCCTCGTTGCAAACCGTGAAGTCAAATCCTTGAAGGGGGAGGTCGGTTATGGCGAATAGTAGCAGGAGCGCGCAGTTCCTTATGGAAAGCCGTCTGGCGGATGCGGCGCGCGGAACGGCGGAAGACTGTTTCGAACTGGGCGTGGCCTATAGCTGCGGCACGGGCGGGATGCCCATCGATCTGGTCGAAGCGCATAAATGGTTTAATCTCGCCGCGCTTAAGGGCAGTGACGAAGGGCAGACGATGCGCGCGGAAATCGCCGAAGAAATGACCGCGCGCGAAATCGCCCAGGCCCAGCGTCAGGCGCGCGCCTGGATCGCTTCGACCCAGCTGCGCGCCGCCTGATCGGATTCAGCAATCCGCTTTCCTGAACGGCGTCCGTTCGTTCAGCCATTCCCGGTCGCGCTGCACGTCGCGGCGTTCGGCGGCCAGAAAGTCCGCCACGGCATGGCGAAAGCCGGGGTTCGGGATGAAATGCGCGGACCATGTCGGCTGCGGCGCATAGCCCCGCGCCAGCTTGTGCCCGCCTTGCGCGCCCGCCTCCACACGGGCAAGGCCGCGCGCGATGGCCGCGTCTATCGCCTGATAATAGCATAGCTCGAAATGCAGGTGCGGCACGTCCTGCGTGCAACCCCAATAACGCCCGTAGAGCGCATCCGCGCCGATCAGGTTGAGCGCCCCGGCAATCGGTCGCCCGTCGCGCAGCGCCAGGATCAGCAGCACCCGGTCCGCCATCCGCTCCCCCAGCAGGGAGAAGAAGGCGCGGGTCAGGTAAGGGCGTCCCCATTTGCGCGCGCCGGTATCCTGATAGAAGTCCCAGAATATGTCCCAATGCGCCTCGCTGATCCGGTCGCCGGTCAGGTGGACGATGTCCAGCCCCTGCACCGCGCGTTCGCGTTCCTTGCGGATATTCTTGCGCTTGGCGCTGGACAGGCTGGCGAGGAAATCGGCGAAATCGCGATAGTCCTGGTTGGTCCAGTGGAACTGGCTGTCCTCCCGGATCAGCCAACCCGCAGCCTCGAACAGCGGCACCTGCTCCGGCGCGATAAAGGTCGCATGGGCCGACGAAAGCCCGTTGCGCTCCACCAGCGTTTCGATCCCGGCGATCAGCGCGGGCGCCTGCGCCTCCTCGCGCAGCAACAGGCGCGGCCCCGGCACGGGGGAAAAGGGCGATGCGATCTGGAGCTTGGGATAATAATCCCCGCCCGCTCTTTGCCATGCCTCGGCCCAGCCATGGTCGAACACATATTCGCCCTGGCTGTGCGCCTTGGCATAGACTGGCGCGGCGGCGGCAATGCGCCCATCCGCCCCGTCTATCACGAGCGGCAGCGCCTGCCAGCCCGTGCCCGGCCCGACGCTGCCCGATTCCTCCAGCGCGGTCAGGAAATCCCAGCTTATGAAGGGATTGGCGGTCCCCGCGCAGGCGTCCCATTCCGCGCGGGACAGGGCTGCCACGCCTTCGGCCACGCGGGCGACCACCTCAGTCATCGGCGCGCTCGAAAATGATCTGGTCGGCATGGGCAGCGGCGCGGGCGCGATCCGCCGCGCCGCGAACGGTCCACGTCAGCACAGGCAATCCCTTTCGGCGGCAATATGCGGCAAAGGGCGATGGCAGGTCACGAATATCACAGGCGATAAAATCGGGATGGCCAAGCGCCAGCGCAAGGGCCCGTTCGATCCGGCCGCGCAGCTTCGGCTTGTCCTGCTGCGTCACCACCATGCCGCGCACGATGTCCGGCGCGTGCCGTGCGAACCAGCGCACCGCCAGCGGGTTGAAGGACATGACCGCCGCCATCGACACCGCCTGCCGGGCAAGCGCCGCAGCCACCGCCGCGCAAAGCGGCGCGACTTCGCGCCATCGGTCGACCTTGATCTCGATAAGCAGCGGCGTGCCGCCCGCGCAGCGCGCCAGCAGCGCGGAGAGGCGCGGCACCCCGCCTCCGTCGGGCAGCTTCATGCCTTCCAGCGCCGCCGCATCCTGTTCGGCGACCCGACCCGCCGCCGCCGTCATCCGCTCCAGCATCGCGTCATGAAAGACGACCGGCACGCCATCCCGGCTCAACCGCACATCGCATTCGATGCCGAAACCGGCGGTGATGGCGGCATCGAATGCGGCCATGCCGTTTTCGCTGATTCCCGCGCCGTGCAGCCCGCGATGGGCGAAGGGGCGCTCGGTCAGGAAAGCCAGGCGCTCAGGCCGCGGGCCGGACAAGGACGATCGCATCGATCTCGACCGCTGAATTGAGCGGCAGCACCGGCACGCCCACGGCGCTGCGCGCATGGCGGCCCGCATCGCCAAAGACATCGACCATCAGTTCCGACGCGCCATTGGCGACCTTGGGCTGGTCGCTGAAGTCCGGCGCGCTGCTGATAAAGACCCCCAACTTCACGATCCGTTCCACCCGGTCGAGGCTCCCCAGCGCCGCCTTCATCTGCGCCAGCAGATTGAGCCCGCAGGCCCGCGCCGCGCGGACGCCATAGTCGAGGTTGACGGTATCGCCGAGCCGCCCGGTCATGAGCTGCCCGTCGGCCAGCGCGATCTGCCCGGAAATATGTAGCAGGCCATTGACCTCGACAGCAGGCACATAGGCGGCGACCGGCGCGGCGGCCGGAGGCAGGACGATGCCGAGTTCGCTGAGGCGGGCTTCAATGCTCATCACTTGGCTCCATCGCTAAGGGGAATATCATGCGGGGCCGGGCCTTCGGCAAGGCGCGCGGCGATCCATGTTTCGGCCTGCGCCCAATCGTCGATCCGGGCGTGGGCCATGTCGGCGGGCGGAATCTTGCCCTTCAGTTCCGGCTCGCCCACCATATGCAGCCGCCACACGCCCGGCGCATGTTCGGCGACCGAGGCATGATGTTCGGCGATATCGTCGATGAACAGCGCCACGGAAGGATTGCGATCCGCGATGATGCGCGCCAGCGGCGGCCCCTTGGGACCATGGTTGCAAAAGACCGGAGCGTGAAGCCCGTGCCCCGCAAGCTGATCCACTCGCCCCTGCCGGTGCCGTTCGTCGATATTGGTGAGGACGACGACGTCGGCGACGGCGGACAGGCGGGCCAGGGCCTCCATCGCGCCGTCGATCGGCTTTTGCCGGCCCATTTCATCGTCGAAAAAGGCGGTCAGCATCGTCCAGACAACCTCCCGCGTCACCGGCTCGTCGCTTTCCTTGTGGCGCAGCGCGTCGGCGAATTTCAATCGGTCGAAATCGAAATGCAGGTCATGCGCCTCGTCCGCCCACTCCCGGAAAGGGACAAGCATGTGCAGCAGCACCTCATCGCAATCGGTGATGATGAGGGGACGGGTCATCGGCTGAGTTCCTCCTTCGCGGCGATCAGCGCCTCGGGTGTCGTTTCAACGGCCTGCGCGCAGGCGATCAGGTCCGGCTCATGATCGGCCAGAAAACCCAGCACCGCGCCCAGAACGCCCGGATCGCCGATCCCGGCGCGCAGGGCATCGGCGTCCAGCCCTGTCAGCGCCAGCAGCCGGTCGGCCCTCCGCTCATCCCCCACGGTCCAGGCGAGCGCCATCAGCGCCAGCGTGGCCGCATCCGCGCCATCCTTCCTGCTATTGTGGGTATCGGCTCGCATGACGGTTTCTCTACGCGCCTTTCAGGGCTATGACGTTTTTCATAAGGCCTTTTTTGAAAACGCGGGTGACTGGTGGCAAAGCGCGTGCTCGTTGTCGAGGACAACGAACTCAATCTCAAACTTTTTTGCGACCTGTTGCGCGCGCACGGGCATGAAGTGCTGCCCCTGCGCGACGGGCGCGACGTGCTGCGGCAGGCGCGGGATTTCCGGCCGGACCTGTGCATCATGGACATCCATCTGCCCCATGTCAGCGGCGTCGACCTCATCATCTCGCTAAAGGCGGATGAAGGATTGTCAGCCGTGCCGATCATGGCCGTCACCGCCTATGCCGGAAAGGGCGATGAGGACCGCATCCGCGCCGCTGGAGCGGAAGCCTATGTCTCCAAGCCCATTTCCGTGCTGCGCTTCGTGGAGCAGGTGAACGCGCTGCTGTAACCGGCCCATCCCGTCCGTCGCATAATTGTCATGGGACGGTCACGCCCCTGACCCTGTCCCGAAGCGTCCCTGTCATCCCTGTCTGCCACCCCGCCGCATCAAGGGACGCGGCGCTGGGCCGACGGCCTGGAACAACACAGGGGTATATCCATGTCTCATCTGACTGACGAGGCGCGCGCGCCTTATCGCGACGCGCAGCCGCGCATCACCGGCGGCGAAAACAGCCTGGAAACCATCGTCGCCGCCAATCCGGGCCGCCGCACCATCCTGAAGAACGGCCTTCTGGGCCTGTCGATCCTGCCGATGCTGGGCACGCTGGCCGCCTGCGATGACGACGACGACGATGCCGGCCCCACGCCGACCCCCACGCCCACGCCGACCCCGACCCCCACGCCCAGCTATGACGTGGCCTTCGCGCCCGTCGCGGCGAACATGGACGACACGGTCACCGTCCCCAATGGCTACACTGTCGACGTGCTGCTGAAGGCAGGCGATTCGATCGAAGCGGGCACGGCCTATTCGGGCAGCTATCCGGCGCCAGCCGACGCTGAAAAATGGTGCGGCGGCAATCATGACGGCATGGAATATTTCGAACTGTCGGGCATCGATCCCAACACGGGCGGCCTGCTGGCGCTCAATTTCGAGCTTCCCGACTATAATATCCTGATGTCCGGTGCCTACGACGCGGCGACCGCGAGCGCCGACCAGAAAAAGCTGGCGCTGTCCGCCGTCGGCATCGGCGTGGTCGAAATCGCCAAGGGATCGGACGGCAAATGGGCGGTCAAGGCCGATTCCCGCCATAACAAGCGTTATACCGGCAACAGCAGCTATCGCGCGGGCGGTCCGGCCGCAGGCCTGTTGTCGGGCACGATCAAGGGGATGCTCAACAACTGTTCCTCCGGCCGCACGCCCTGGAACACCTATCTCACCTGCGAGGAAACGACGGACAATTATCTCGATCCGACGCAGCCGGAGGAAAATTACGGCTGGGTGGTCGAAATCGACCCGTTCCAGGAACTCGCGCCGCCGACCAAGCGCACCGCGCTCGGCCGCTTCAACCACGAAAATGTCGCCCACATGACGAATGACGACCGCCGCGTCGCTTTCTACATGGGCGACGATTCGACGCCGGGCTGCATCTACAAGTTCGTGTGCGACCGCGCCTACAGCGCCGACAATCGCGGGGCGAACACCGGGATGCTGGACTATGGCACGCTCTATGTCGCGCGCTTCAACGCGGACGGCAGCGGCGAATGGCGCGAACTGACCCAGGGGCGCAACGGCCTGACGGTCGGCGCTTCCGATCCGGGCAATGTCAGCCAGAGCACCACGCCGCCCGCGCCCGCGCCGGTCGATTTCCGCAACCAGGCCGAAGTGCTGGTCAACTGCCAGAGCGCCGCGCGCGTGGCTGGCGGCACCGTCATGGATCGCCCGGAATGGATCACGGTCGCGCCCGACAACAGCGCCATCTTCGTGACGCTCACCAACAATAGCGGCCGTCAATCGACCGTTCCCGCCGATCCGCGCGTCCGCAACCTCCACGGCCATATCGTCAAGTTCAAGGAAGCCGGCGATTCGCCGCTGGCCACCGATTTCAGCTGGGAAATCTTCCTGCTGGCGGGTGATCCGGCGCTGGCGTCGGGCGGCGACAATCTGGTGGGCGACATCGAAGGCGACACCTTCTCCAGCCCTGACGGCATCCGCATCGACCCGCAGGGCCGCCTGTGGGTGCAGACCGACCATAGCATCCCCGGCAATTCTGGCGTCACCGGCAAGAGCATCGAGGATGTGTTCGGCCACAATGCGATGTTCTACATCGACCAGGACAGCAAGGAATCGAAGCGCTTCCTGGTTGGCCCGACCGGCTGCGAGATCACCGGCCTTGCCTATACGCCGGACCTCAAGACCTTCTTCGTCAACATCCAGCATCCGACCGGCGACTGGCCGGTATCGGGTCAGGAACCGCGATCATCCACCATCGTCGTGCGTCGCAGCGACGACAAGCCCGTCGGCGCCTGACCGCTCGGGGGATGGCCTTGCCCGTCCCCCCTTCCTTCTTATCGCGCAGCCAACAAGGAAAGGCCCGTTCCCTGATGGGACGGGCCTTTTCGTTCGGGGCGCAGGGCCCGGAACCTCAATCCTGCGACCGGGACGGCATTACGCCGTCCACCGGATCACTTGATCTTGGCTTCCTTGAATTCGACATGCTTCCGCACGACCGGATCATATTTGCGGAAGCTCAGCTTCTCGGTCTGGGTGCGCGGGTTCTTCTTGGTGACGTAGAAGAATCCGGTGTCAGCCGAGCTGACGAGGCGGATCTTGACAGTTGCTGGCTTGGCCATGGCCCTAAAGTCCTGTGAATCTCGTGAAAAAGAAAAGCGGCCCCATGGGACCGCCCCGTTTCAGTGGCGGCCCATGCGGCAGATTCGGCGGCCTGTCAAGGGAAAGACCGATGGCCGCCTTCACGAAACCGTTGCGCCCGACCCATTTTTCCGCGCGCCGCCGCTCGAAAATCCAGCCCGCGCTCCCCATGTGGGAAGCATGTCGATCCGCGACCATGCCGCTTTACGCGCCGTTAACCAGAACAGGCGCAGGATGATCTTCGGAGCGACAGGACAGGGGAGTCTTCTCCATGCGACATGATCCGATGCAAACCATACTTTCCGATCTGCTGGGGCGGGTCGACGGTCTGGCGGGGCAACGTGGCCACCTATCCGTGCCGCGCATTCACGATGAGGTGGATCATATCCGCCACATCGCCCGCGCCTTCCATATCGATACGGTGGAAGGGTTGGCCGCGACACTGGAATCGGCGCTTTCGCTGCATGGACTGGGGCCTGTGGTGCTGTCCTATCTCGATTTCCTGCGTGACGCGATTGCGGCGGAAATGCCGTCGCTTCCGCCGCATCTGACGGTCGCGCCCGCGTCCGCGTCGCCGCTGCGCGCCTGAACGAAGGGGTTCGACGCCGCCGATGGACGCCCTGCTGATCGCGCTGCTCGGCTGCCTGATCGGCGAGATCGGCGACAAGAGCCAGCTTCTGGCGCTGGCGCTCGCCACGCGCTTCAACCGCAATGGCGCCGTGATCGCAGGGATAGTCGTCGCGGCCATCGCCAATGCCGCCATTTCCGCGACCGCGGGCGCCTATATCGGCCCGATGCTGGGTTCCGATGCGCGGCTGCTGTTCCTTGCACTGTCGTTGCTGTTCCTCGGACTGGGGCTGTTCTGGCCGGTGAAGGCGCCCGATCCGCTCGACGGGTGGAAGATCGGCGCATTCCTCACCACCGCGCTCGGCCTTTTCATCCTGGGCTTTGGCGACGGACCGCAATTCCTGATCCTGGGCCTTGCCACCCGCACCGCCGACCCGGCGCTCGCCGCCATCGGGGGCGCCATCGGAATCATCGCGGCCTGCGTCCCGGTCGTCCTGCTGCGCGATCCGCTTCTGGCCGCCCTGCCGATACGCGCCATCCGCCTGTGCGGCGGAGGGGTGCTTTTGCTGGCCGGCGCGATCACCGCCCTCTCCGCGCTGGCGCTGCTCTGATCGAATGTTTCCATCAGCGTGAATGATAATTTCAAAGCCCTTCCGGGGCACTTTTATGGCACCTTCGGCACGCTGGATCATTATAAGGGCGAAATCATTCGCCAACAGGAGAAACAGGCATGACTGCTTCCAACCTCAAAACCCCGACCGACCTCAAGAGCAACGCGACCAAGTCGGTGGCGGAGGCTTTGAACGGCGTGCTCGCGGACAGCTATGCGCTCTATTTCAAGACCAAGAATTTCCACTGGCATGTGTCCGGTCCGCATTTCCGCGACTATCACCTGATGTTCGACGATCAGGCGGCGCAGATCCTCGCCACCACGGACCTCATCGCGGAGCGCGTTCGCAAGACGGGCAACACCACGCTGCGGTCGATCGGCGATATTTCGCGCCACCAGACGCTCAAGGACAATGACGCCGATTTCGTCAATCCCACCGACATGCTGAAGGAACTGCGCGAGGATAATCTGAAGCTGGTCGAAGCGCTCCGCGCCGCCAAGGAAGCCGCCACGCAAGCGGGCGACAACGCCACCGAAGGCATTGTCGACGACTGGACCGACCAGGCCGAGGAACGCGCCTGGTTCCTGTTCGAGGCCAGCCGCAACGCCTGAACCGCGACCAATGGAAATGGAAACGCCCTCCGGCTCGGTCGGGGGGCGTTTTCTTTTGGCGGTGATAGCGTTTGCCAACCTGTATGCGGAATGGCGGGTTTGGGTGGGGAGCGGACTGTCTGCTATTCCCATCTCCGTTCGCCCTGAACGAAGTTGGGGTGGCGGCTATTAGCCCCCTTATTCCTCCCCAATCACCTCGACCTTCAAAATCCTGAGCGAACCAGCCTTGCCGCCGAAATCGACGCTTTCGCCCTTTTCCGCTTCCATCATCGCGCGGGCGAGCGGCGCGGAAAAGGCGATGCGTCCTTCCGCCGGCTCGGCCTCGTCGTCGCCGACGATCAGGACGGTCTTGTCCTGCTTGCCCTGCCGATAGGTGACGCGCGTGCCGAAGGCGACCGCATCACCCTCCGCCGCCGGCTGCACCTGCGCGCTCGCCAGCCGGGTGCGCCAATAGCGCAGTTCGCGCTTGAGCTTCTTCGCATCCTCCTCGGCCATGCCCTCGGTGGAAACCGCTTCCAGCGCCTCCACCTTCTCCCGCGTCAGCCGCAGGCCCCGCGCCGTCACCCAATTGGGGCCGGCCGGAATGGGAATCTCGAAAGTCGGTTCCAGATGCTCCTCATCGCTTTCGCGGCGAAAGGCGACGCTCATGACACTCTCCTTTTCAGGGCCGTCCGCACCGGGAAATCCGGGTCCGGGCCTTTCCAGGGGAGAGAGCCGGACCTTGCCCGGCACAGCAGCCGGTTAATCTTCGTCGAACAGACCCGCGAGCTGTTCCACCATCGTCCCGCCAAGCTGTTCGGCGTCCATGATGGTGACGGCGCGGCGATAATAGCGCGTCACGTCATGGCCGATGCCGATGGCGACCAACTGCACCGGCGATCGGTTTTCGATCCATTCGATCACCTGCCGCAAATGCCGCTCCAAATAGATGCCGCTATTGACCGACAGGGTGCTGTCATCGACCGGCGCGCCGTCGGAGATCACCATCAGGATGCGACGTTCCTCGTTCCGCGCGATCAGCCGGTTATGCGCCCAGAGCAGCGCCTCCCCGTCGATATTTTCCTTCAAAAGGCCCTCGCGCATCATCAGGCCCAGATTCTTGCGCGCCCGCCGCCATGGCTCGTCGGCTTTCTTATAGACGATATGCCGCAGGTCGTTGAGACGTCCCGGCATTGGCGGACGCCCTGCCGCCAGCCAGTCCTCCCGGCTCTGCCCGCCCTTCCACGCGCGCGTGGTGAAGCCCAATATCTCCGTCTTGACGCCGCAGCGTTCCAGCGTGCGCGCCATGATGTCGGCGCTGATCGCCGCGATGCTGATCGGCCGCCCGCGCATGGAGCCGCTATTGTCGATCAGCAGCGTCACCACCGTATCACGGAATTCGGTGTCCCGCTCGATCTTGTAGCTGAGCGAGCGCGTGGGATCGATCACGATCCGCGCCAGCCGCGCCGCGTCGAGCAGCCCTTCCTCCTGATCGAAATCCCACGACCGCGACTGCTGCGCCATCAGCCGTCGTTGGAGGCGATTGGCGAGCTTCGTCACCGCGCCCTGCAAGCTCACCAACTGCTGGTCGAGGAAGCCGCGCAACCGCAGCAGTTCATCCTCATCGCACAAGTCTTCGGCCGTCACCACTTCGTCATGCAGCAGCGTATAGGCCTTGTAATCGAAGCCCGGCGGCAAGTCGCCCATCGGCCGGTTCGGACGCACGGGCATCATGCCCTCATCGCCCATCTCGTCCCCGCCATCCTCGCTGTCGGCGTCGAACTCCTCGCTATAGTCGGCGTCGCCGTCCTCGCTCTCGCCGCCCTGCTCCTCGGCCCGCGTCTGCGCGTCCATGTCGCTGTCGCCGGGCTGATCCTCGCCGGAATCGCCTTCTTCCTGCTGCTCTTCCTCCTCGCCCTCCTGCTCGGACTCGTCCTCGTCCGTTTCGGGCGGCGTATCGGCATCGACAAGCTGGAGATGCTCCAGCATCGCGGCGGTCAGTTTCTGGAAAGCGCGCTGATCGTCGATGGCGAGCGACAGCGCATCCAGGTCGGCCCCTGCCTTGTCCTCGATCCACTGATCCACCTTGGCAAGGCCGTCGGTGACATCCCTGGGCACAGCCTGCCCCGTCAGCCGCTCGCGCACCTTGAGCGCCAGCGCGGTGGACAGCGGCACTTCGTCCGCCGAGCGCGCCCGCCGGATCGGATCGGACTTCAGCCGCATGTCGAGCGCGTGGTTGAGGTTGTCGCGCACCCCCTCCATCGCCCGCGAACCGATGGCTTCCACTCGCGCCTGCTCGACAGCGTCATAGACCGCGCGCGCCACTGCGTCCGCCGGGGCCGACGCATTGTGCATCCGCGCATTATGATGCCGCAGCTTCAGCGCATTGGCGTCCGCGAAACCGCGCGCCAGCGCTACCTGATCGGCGGGCAGCGCGCGTCCGGGCGTCGGCACCTTGATCGCCTTGCCCGCCATATGCGGCGCGTCGGCGGTAAAGCCCACCTCCACCTCCGCATCGCGCGCAAGGGAGCGCGCCGCGCCGGACAGCACATCCTTGAAAGCGTCGAGGGCGGAACGCTCGGTCATCGGCCTTCCGGGTCGCTCACGCGCGGCACGGCGATCGTCTCGATTTCCGTCCGCACCTCGCTCATCAGCTTGTGGACAGGGCATTTCGCCGCCACCGCGATCAGCCTGCCATGCTGCTCGTCGGTCAGCGGCCCGCTGACGGCGATGCGGGTAGTGAGGTGATAGACGCCCTGCCGCTCCCGGCTATTGTCGCGCACGACGCCCACATGGATGCCTTCCACCGGGATGCCGTTGCGCTGGGCATACCAGAGCATCGTCATCGCCTTGCACGCGCCCAGCGCGGAATCGTAGAGGTCATGCGGATCGGGGCCTTCATCATGGCCATCCGGCGCGCTCATGTCCGCGATCAGTTCATGGCCGCGAATGCTGATGCGATGCGCGGTGCCATCGGGCGCAATCCGTTCAACGACGATCATGACCTATGCTCCTGCCGGCGGGACGTTCAGGCGGCCCGGTGCGCCACGCTTTCAGGCAAGTCCTTGCCAAACACGCGCTGATAATATTCCGCCACCAGCGGCCGTTCCGCCTCATCGCATTTGTTGAGGAAGGAGAGGCGGAAGGCGAAGCCCACATCCTTGAAGATCAGCGCATTCTGCGCCCAGCTGATGACGGTGCGCGGGGACATGACGGTCGAAATGTCTCCGTTGATGAAGCCCTGACGGGTGAGTTCCGCCACCTTGATCATGCTCTCGACTTCCTTGCGGCCGCCTTCATGGTCATATTCGCCCGACTTGGCGAGCACCACCTGCGCTTCGGTCGCGGCGGGCAGGTAATTGAGCGCGACCACGACGTTCCAGCGGTCCATCTGTCCCTGATTGATCTGCTGCGTGCCGTGATAAAGGCCGGTCGTATCGCCCAGGCCCACCGTATTGGCGGTCGCGAACAGGCGGAACCAGGGGTTCGGGCGGATGACCCGGTTCTGGTCCAGCAGCGTCATCTTGCCGTCGGTTTCCAGCACGCGCTGGATCACGAACATCACGTCCGGGCGGCCCGCATCATATTCGTCGAACACCAGCGCGACCGGCCGCTGCAGCGCCCAGGGGAGCAATCCTTCGCGAAACTCCGTCACCTGCTGCCCGTCCTTGAGCACGATGGCGTCGCGGCCCACCAGGTCGATGCGGCTGATATGCGCGTCCAGGTTGATGCGGATGCATGGCCAGTTGAGCCGCGCTGCAACCTGCTCGATATGGCTCGACTTGCCGGTGCCGTGATAGCCCTGCACCATCACGCGGCGGTTGAACGCGAAGCCCGCCAGGATCGCCAGCGTCGTGTCCGGATCGAACACATAAGCGGGGTCAAGGTCCGGCACGCGCTCGTCAGCCTGCGAAAAGGCCGGGATCTTCATGTCGACATCGACGCCGAAGACGTCGCGCGCATCCACTTCCCGATCGGGCGCTTCCATCAGCGTCTCGTCGCGGGTGTCGGGCTGGACGTTGGAAATGTCGGTCATCTTCATGTCTCTTCGGTCAAACGAGTCTGCCAAGCCCTAGACCATAGGCCAAGCGCATGTCGAGGGAGGCTAGGGAATAAGCTGTCTACAGAGGGCGGCTTGCGATGGAACAGGGCCGGACCGATGCAATTGGCTTTGCCGGGCGGCTCTGGCGCCTCATGCAAAGGCCGGTGCTTTCCGGAGCAGGCCATAGGCTTCGATCACGGACTGCAAGGCGCTCTCATGACTGCGATCACCGCCATTATGGTCGGGATGATAGCGCCGCACCAGCTCGGTATAGCGCGCCCGCAACGCCTTGCGATCCGCATCGACGGGCAGGCCCATGACCTCCAGCGCCCGCCGGTCCTCCTTCGACAGGAACCTGCCGTCGGCCCGCGCCGCATTGGCCCGCTCCGCCTGTGCTCTGCGCTCGCGGAACTTCGCGCCGATGGCGTCCAGCGGGTCGGCGAAATCGGCCCAGCGCGGCGGCGGGCTGGCCGCGTTGGAGGAAAAGGCCCGCGTCTCCCGTTCCCACCCCGCATAGGGGCGCTGGGCGGCGGCGATCTCATCCGCGCTCATGCCGGTGAAGAAATTATAGCCCTGATTGAACTGCCGCACATGCTCCAGGCACAACCAGCGCCAGCGCGGCCCTTCATGGCCGGACGCGCTTCCTTCCAGCGGCGGCGCGCGGAATTCCCCCGGCTCCTCGCATCCGTCGACCGCGCAGGGGCGGTTGCCTTCCACACGGCCATGGAAGCGGTTGAAACGGCGGGTCGAAAAGGGATCGCTAGCCAAGACTGTCCTGATGCAAGTTCACGCAAAGGGCCTATATAGGAAAAATGACTGACCAAGCCAAAGGCCCAGTGGCCACGGAAATCGAATCCCGCCTGCGCGCTGCCCTGTCGCCCGAACATCTCGCCGTCATCGACGACAGCGAAACGCATCGGGGCCATGCCGGGCATGACGGATCGGGCGAAAGCCATTTCACGGTGGAAGTGGTGTCGGACCGCTTCATCGGTCAGAACAGGGTGGCGCGCCAGCGGCTCGTCAACGCCGCGCTGGCCGACCTGCTGCGCGACAAGGTTCACGCCCTGGCGATTCGGGCCAGGGCGCCGGGCGAATAGGGACAGTTAAGGGGAAGAATGGACCATGCGGGAAGACCTCATCATCCAAACGATCACGCCGACCAGCCATAATCTGGGCGATTTCCGCGTCCACCGCGCCCTTCCCGCGAAGGAGCGCACCATGGTCGGCCCGTTCATCTTCTTCGATCAGGCAGGCCCGGCGCAGATCGGGCCGGGACAGGGCGTGGACGTGCGGCCCCATCCGCACATCAATCTCGCCACCGTCACCTACATGTATGAAGGCGCGTTCCTGCACCGCGATTCCCTCGGCACCGAGCAGCTGATCGAGCCGGGCGCGGTCAACCTGATGACGGCGGGCAGGGGCATCGTCCATTCGGAGCGCTCGCCGGACACGGACCGCGCCCGCGCCTCCAAGCTGTCGGCAATCCAGACATGGCTTGCGCTTCCCGACCGAAACGAGGAAATGGCCCCCGCCTTCGAGCATGTGGCGGAAGACCGCTTGCCCCTCATCGACAGCGGCTCCGCCCGCGCCCGCGTCATCATGGGAACGCTCTGGGGGCAGAGCGCGCCGGTCACCACCTATGCCGACACCATCTACGCCGACATCCAGCTATCCCCCGGCGGCAGCGTGCCCATCGACCCGTCGGCGGACGAACGGGCGATCTATGTCTCCGGCGGCGACGCGGCGCTCGATGGCCTGTTGCTTCAGCCGCAGACGCTCTATGTGCTGCGCCCCGGCGTCAGCGCCACGTTGATGAGCGTCGATGGCGGCCGCGTCGTGCTGTGCGGCGGCGAGGCTTTCACCTCGCCACGCCATGTCTGGTGGAACTTCGTTTCCTCCACCACCGACCGCCTGATGCAGGCGCGCGAGGATTGGGAAGCCATGCGCTTTCCCCTGATCCCCGGCGACGATCAGGAATTTATCCCGATCCCGCAGGGCCGTCCCAAGACAGTCAGCTATCCGTAAAGATCGGGGGCCGGCCACATAAGGCGACGAAAAGGGACGGGCGATCCCGATCCCTCCTTGGTTCGTTCATCGCCCCTCGACCCGGCGGCCTACCAGCGCCGCCGCAGCTGGACGCCCGTGCGCCGCTGGCGCAATCGCCTGTCTCTCTCTTCGGCTGAGATAGCGGGGGTATCGGCGGGCAGCTGCGCCCTCAACCCGTCCAGCGGCACTTGTCTCAGGCTCGGTTCGGGACCGCTCGATGCCTCGGTCCAGCGCAGCATGATCGCGCCCTCGCTCCATCCGCCCGGATCGAGCCAGTTGGGAACACCCGGATCTTCCAGCGCGATCACCGCACGGAACCTGCCGTCGCTGTCGATCTCGGCCTGGCCGCCGTTCAGGCTCGACTGCCGGTTCATCCAGTCGGTCGTGTTCCACAGCAGGTCGCCAAGCTGCACATTCCAGTAGCGTACCCGTTCGGGCAGCTCCGTTTCCAGGATCAGCGCATGGTCCGGCTCGATCCGGAACAACCCCTGATAATAATGCTGCCCCGTTACGCCGCCCCGCCCCGCCCAATCGTCATGTTCGAAGCGATTCCACAGATTCTTGGCGGCCTGATCCTTGATGACGTTGATCCACAGCCCGGCATAGCGTTTGGGATAGCCCGCGAGCGCCGTCAGCCTCTGGGCAATTTCGGCGGCTGTCCGGCGGCGTGGCCTGATCGGCCTGTCGAGCCGTTCGATCGCGAAGCGGCCATCGCGGCCCTCCCCCCAATGATAGCTCGCCTGCCGCAGCGTGAGCGTACGGGCGCGCGGGTCGAGCGGGCGCCAGTTGCCGGTCCAGCCGTCGGGACGCTGCGCGCTCATCACCAGTTCGAACCGGCCATCCGTGCCGATGTCGAGCGAATCGATGTCGATCGTCCCGCATGACGGCCCCAGTTGGTCCATCACGCCCAAACCGCCCGCGGCGGTGTCCAACAGCACGAACAGGCCCTCGCCCCGCTCGCCGCTCAGCCGATAGACGCCCTCGCCGTCGATCGAGGCCGCGCTATAGATGAAGTCCGGATTAGTCATGCTGGCGTTGAGGACTGTGTTCACCGCCGGCACGAAGTCGGGCAGGTCCGGGTCGGCGAACGCCGTGAAGAACCCGCCCGAAAGCGCCAGGAAGAACAGCCGCAGAGCCTCCTGCGTCAACGCCGGATCGGCCGGGTCGCGCAGCAATGCGAGCAGGTCGCTCGCGTCCTCCATCCCCGCAAGATAATCCGCCCAGCCCGGCAGGGTCACGTCTACCGCCATCAGATATAATCCCGATAAGCTTCGATATAATCGGCATAGACATCGCTAACCTGCGCCTGGGTCAAGCCATAATCGTCAAGGGCATAGACATGCTTGCCATGCTTGCCCGCGGGATTGTCGGCGAGCCAGCCGCGAATGCCCTTCTCGGTCGCGGGCGTGAAGTCGATGCCCGCAAAAGCATAGACGCCCCTCACCGCTTCCACCGGATCGGCGGCCAGATCCTTGTAACGCATGTCGTGAATGGCCACGCCGGGGTTCGCCTTGCGATAGGCCATCATCCGCACCTGACCATCATGCCACAGATGCAGCAGTTCCTGACCGAGCGCGATCCGGTCCTGCTCGACCATCGCCGTGCTCCGCAGCACTTCGATCAGGCGGCAGATGGAGGCCTGGACGGTCACAGGGTCGCGGTGCGGCTGGACCAGCATCGCATCGGGATAGACCGAGAAAAGCTCCGGCAGATGATAGGCATGCTCCTGCACCTTCAGCACCCACCGTTTGCGCGGATTGCGCCAGGCCAGCTGCTGAAGGAACATCTTGTGCACCTTGTAGGCAAAGCTTGTATCGGCCTTCAGATACCAGGGATAATAGGCGGGAATCCGGAACATCGTCAGCGGATTGATGCTCTGGAAGGAGGTTTCCAATATCATGCCGCATTCCTGCGGAATCCAGGCGCCGATCGGATGCGCCTTGAGCATGTCGGCCCATTTGCCGGTGAATGTCGCCGCCACATAGTCGTCGAAGGCCTGCGCGCGGGGATCGCTTTCATAGGTCGCGGCCTCGGGCGGCGGCGATGGCTGCGCGACTTCCCACGACATCGGCGTCCGCACGTCGGGATCGGAACCGATCAGCGCGTGCAGCAGGCTGGTGCCGCAACGCGGCAGGCCCAGGATGAAGACGGGCCGTTCGATCTGCACCTCCGCGATTTCGGGATAGCGGCGGCGGTCGGCATCAACCGCCGCGAGTCGGCGCAGATTATCCTGGAACAACGCCAGCGCCTGCTGCCGTCCTTCCGCGCTCAACCCCTGCTCCGCAGATAAAGCCGCCAGCATCGCCTCGACCCCCGGCCGCACGCCAGCGCGAATCTCTTCGGACAGATCATATTGATCGATCATCGAATCGGCGGAAATTTCAGCAACAGACAGTCCAGACATGCCCACTCTCCCTTTTTCCCGATTGTGGATCGCCTTTCGCCCGCCTTTACCCCTCTTCGGGCAGGTGAGCCGCTTTCGCGCAGAAGGCCTGCTGCGCGAAAGAAAGAACAGGAGGATGTGCATGGCTCTCGATCTTCAGACGCTTTTCGGACTGGGCGGGCGCGTGGCGCTGGTCACGGGCGCGGCGCAGGGCATGGGGGAAAGGGTCGCGCATTATCTTTCCGGCGTGGGCGCGGCGGTCGCCCTTGCGGACGTTCAGAGCAGCGTCGATAGCGTGGCCGACACTCTGCGCGAGAGCGGCGCGAGCGCGCGCAGCTATATCGTCGACATGGCCGATGACGAAGCCGTGACCGACCTTGTCCACAAGGTGCGCGCCGATTTCGGCCGGATCGACATCGTGGTGAACTGCGCCGGATTGCAGGACCGCAATTTCATCGAGGACACCAGCACCGCTTTCTGGGACCGCATGATCGACGTCAATCTGCGCGGGCCGTTCGTCGCCAGCCGCGAAGCGGTGAAGATCATGCGCGCCGACGGCACGAAAGGCCGGATCATCAATATCGCGTCGAACAGCGCATTCCACGCCACCGCGCCCAGCCTGCTTGCCTATTCCACATCCAAGGCCGGCGTCGCCGGGCTGACCCGCGCGACCGCCATGGAAGTCGTCAAGGACGGCATCACCGTCAACGCGGTCTGCCCCGGCAACACCGCCACGCCCGGCCAGATGACGTCCACCGGCCCCGCCTTTCCGCCCGAACAGATCGCCGCCTTCATGCCGCCGATCGGCCGGGCGGGGACGCCGGACGATATCGCCGGCGCGGTCCTCTACCTCGCTTCCGACGCGGCCGGCTTCATCACCGGCCAAACGCTGGTGATCGACGGCGGGCAGATCACCTGCTGATCCGGGCCAGCGCCGCCCGGCAGCGCGTTCAGACCTGCGCCGCGCGTGCCGGACGGGCGGGAACGAAGGTCGAAACCAGCCATGCGACGAGGAAGGTCGCCGGAACGGTGACCAGCGCGGGATAGTCGGTCGGGATCAGCGGCTCGGGATGGCCCAGCGCCTTCATCCAGAAGGCCGGGCTGGCGACGATCCCCAGCACGCTCGTTACCAGGCCGAACAGCCCTGCCGCGACCGTGCCCGCGGTGGTCAACCCCCGCCAGTAAATCGCCAGGATCAGCAGGGGGAAGGTGGTGCTGGCGGCAACCGTCTGTCCCATCACGATCAAAAAGGTGATGTTTTCCTTCTGGAACAGGATCGCCAGCCCCACGCCGATCGCCGATGTCACCAGCGCGGCGAGGCGGAATATCGCGACCTCCGATCCTTCGGTCAGCGACCGGCCCTTGCGAAAGCCCAGCACCAGGTCATGCGACGTGGCCGAAGAGATCGAGATGGTCAGCCCGGCGACAACCGCCAATATGGTCGAAAAGGCTACCGCGCTCATCAGGCCGAACAGCATGTCGCCGCCCAGCAGCCGCGCCAGGTGCATGGTGATCATGTTCGTCCCGCCGATGATCCCGCCCGATGGGTCGCGCAGCGATGCGTCCCCGCCCACGAAGGCGATCGCCGCCGGGCCGAGGACCAGCAGGACGGTGGCCATCGCGATGCCGATGATCGTCGTGCCGATCACCAGCGACCGGCGGGCGGCGCGCTCGTCGGGCACCGTGAAGAAGCGGATCAGCAGATGCGGCATCCCCATCATGCCGGTCACCTGCGTCAGCGCAAGGCTGATCGCGCCGAACATCCCCAGCTGAAGCCCGCCGAACGCGAACATGTCGCGGCTGCGCGCGCTGATCTCGGCAAGGTCGAACAACGGCGCATAGCCCCCGGCGCGCCCGATGCAGAGCGCCGCCAGCACCGCGACCATCGCGATCAGGATCACCGCCTTGATGATCTGCACCCAGGTCGCCGCCAGCATTCCGCCGAACGCGACATAGATGGTCATGAGCGCCGCGATGATCCCGACCGCGAAATTGAACGGAATGCCGAACACGATCGAAATCAGCGCGCCCGCGCCGACCAGCTGCGCGACGAGGTTGATGAGCGAAATGACGATCGTGCACAGACCGATGACGATACGGATGTGCGGCGATTCCATCCGGTGGGTGACGACGTCGCCCAGCGTGAAGCGTCCCAGACGGCGCAGCGGGCCGACGATCAGCGTCAGCATCAGGAACAACCCGGCCAGCGGCGTGATCAGATAAGGCGCGGCATCCATGCCGACCGCGAAGAACAGCCCGACAATGCCAAGCACCGTGCCCGCCGACAGGAAATCGCCAGCGATGGCCAGGCCGTTTTGCGGCGCCGATATCTTGCCTTCGGCGGCATAGAAGGAGGCCCGGCCGCTGTTGCGCCGCGCGGCCCAGAAAGTGATGGCGATGGTGATGGCCACGGTGGCCAGAAAATAATGGATCTGGCTCATACCCCGTCATCCTCGCCCAGCGGCACCCAGGACGCCGCGACCATCAATGCGAACCAGCAGATCGCGAGCCACACGACCACGGGCACACCCGCCAGGTCATGATCAAACCAATGGGGGGTAAGCTGCGGCGCACCCTGCAACAGCACCATCGGCGCCAGCGCCGCCACGGCGAAAGCGATCCTCCGTCCGATCCGCATGGTCAGGCGCCTTTCCGCTGCGAAAAGGATGTTTGCGTCATCGGCGGCGCGCATGTGGCGCTGGCGTCGATTGCCAACGACAATCGCCCCCCTTCCTTGCGGCTAACGCCGACGACTTCGCCCCTGGCCATGCATTCCCCCCTTCGTGATTCGGCCACTATTGGCCGGACAACCGCCGCCCTCAACCTCCTGTTGGATAGGGCGACCCGGCGCCGGCTCGACCGGGCCGATCCAATCGGCATCTTGTGTCAGAGGAGCGTGCCGCCGTCGACATGCAGCACCTGCCCGGTGACGAAACTCGCACGGGCGGAGGCAAGATAGAGGACGGCGGCGGCGACTTCCTCCGGCCGCGCGGTCGTTCGTCCCAGCGGGCCGGTCCGTTGCAGCTTGGCGAGTTCGGCCGGGTCCACCTCGCCGAATGCCTTGGTGAAGAATCCATGTTCGGGATGGAACCGGCTGCCCTGGCTGTAGGCAGCCGGATCGTCCGACATGGTGGCATAGGGCGCGACGCAGTTGACGGTGATCCCGTGCTGGCCCACTTCCTTCGCCAGAACGCGGGTAAAGCCGTGCACGGCGCTCTTTGCAGCGGAATAGACCGGCAACATATAATCGCCGACCGTGCCGGCGGTCGAACCGATGTTGACGATCCGCCCCGCGCCGCGCACCACCATGTCCGGCAGGATCGCGCGGGTGACCCGAAGCGTCGTCATCAAGGTGATGTCGATATCCGCCTGCCAGGTCGCCGGATCGGATTCGACGAACACCCCCGATGCGGCATTTCCGCCGACATTGTTGACCAGAACGGCCGCCGGGCCGATGGCCTTCCCCGCCTCCGCGATCCGGGCGGGCGCCTCGTCATCCAGCAGGTCCGCCGCGAGGAAAACGACATCGCTCGCGCCCCGCTCCCGCGCTTCGGCGGCGACACGTCCGCCTGCCGCCACATCCCGGCCCACGATGAGCAGGCTCGCCCCTTCCGCCGCGAAGTCCAGCGCGATCGCGCGACCGATATTCGCGGTCGCGCCCGTCACGATCACGAGTTTCCCATGCAGTCCCAGATCCATTGCGCTTCCCCTCCCGGCCCTATTGTCTGTAGCGCGAGTCCGCCCACGCCAGAGCATTCTCTACACACAGCCGGGCCCGCGCGCGACGGCTTCGGCTATTTACCCGGCGAAATCGCCATAGATGGCGCGCAAGACTTCGGGTTCACGCTGATTTGCGGCATGGGCTTCATTGATGGTGCGAACGGCGTCCAGGCCGCGCAAGCCGATCAGCGTCGGCCGGCCATGCTCAACCATCGGATAGCGTGCGTCCGTGCGATAGCATGCGATCTGCCCGTTACTGCCCCGCACGGCATCACGAAGCGCGGCATGGGCCTGCGCCGGATCGGACCACCAGCATTGGATGACGGCTCCGAACAGCCGGCTCGCGCCTCCCTCTTCGACATCCGTATCGTTCCACCCGGAAGGATCGGCGCCGCACAGGTCATGAAGCGCAACCATGGCCGCACCCGCTTCGGTCAACCCTCCCGCCACGGCGTTCCCATCCAGTTCCTGCGGCAGGACGAGAAAGTGGCTGCCGAGCGCCGAACGATCGGCCTCGCCGGAAATCGACGTGGCATCGGCTTCGAGATTGTAGAGCAAGGCACGGCGAAAGACATTCTGTTCGTCGCGGTGGATATGTTTCGTGACGTCGCTGTGGATCAGGCCGTCGCGGTCGCCGGGGGCGGCGAAAGTGACGACGGCAATGCCCTCGAACGGTTCGACGATGGATGAGCCAATATCCTCCAGCGGCGTCGCATGATGCTGGGTATAGCTTTCAAAACCGGGGATGCGGGCGGCCATCACGCCATGGATGTCGCGCCAATAGCGCGAGAAAAGATCGCGCGTGATGCCCGGCTTGCGCTCCAGCAGCGCGATGGTGGTCGGCATTCCCATTACAGCCAGCCAGCCATGACCGGCAAGGAGGGGTCGCCATCGCCATGGCGGCCGCGCCATTCAGTCGGGGTCGCCCCCAGGCCCCCGTCGGCCTCGGCATGATCCTGCCGCCAGTCGAGCAGACCATGGCGATGCGCGATGCGCCATTCGCCGTCGCGCCGCTCGAACCGGTCGATATAGCGTCCCCCGATCAGGATGACGCCGCCCCCGGCCAATGAGAACAGGGTCCAGGGCGGATAGTCGGCCGGCACCTGGTGAAAGGCGCGCAGATACGTCTCGCTCCAGGCGGTATCGCCGTCAAAGCAAATGGTGATGTTGCTGACCTGATGATGGGTCGGGCCGATCGGATCGATCAGTCCCTTCGCCTGCGCCACGAAATCGCGCCACGTCCCTTCGATCGAGAAGAATTTATAGGTGGCGTCTTCGTGGAAGACGCTGTCCATCAGGGTCCAGCGGCGACGGTCCACCGCGTGGCAATAGCGATGTATGACGTCCATGATCTCGAACCGCCATGCCGCCTGTTCAAGCGTTACGCCTGCCATAATGCGCCCTCCACCGGCAACACCGTGCCTGATACATAAGCGCCCGCGCGCGACGCGAGGAAAAGGACGGCTCCACCGATATCCTCCGGCGATCCCAGGCGCCCGGCAGGGATGCCCGCGATCATCTGGTCCTTGAGGCCCGGCACCGCCGCGAAGAAGCCGTCGGTCATGTCGCTGGGGAAGAAACCGGGTGCGATGGCGTTGACGGTAATCCCCTGCGCGGTCAGGTCCGACGCCATCATGCGCGTGAGTTGATGGATTGCCGCCTTGCTGGCGCCATAAGCATAGGCGCCGTTGCTGCTGCGGCCCCAGAGCGCCCCGATGGAACCGATGGAAATGATGCGCGCGGGATCGCCCGGGCGGGAAGCAGCCTTGAACTGCGGCAGCAACGCCTGCGCCAGGAAGAAAGGCGCGCGCAGGTTGAGGCCGAGTTCGCGATCCCACTGGTCGGCGCGCGCATCCTCTATCGCCCCCGCGCTGAACAGACCGGCATTGTTGACCAATATGTGAAGCGCGGGCACCCGCCCGGCGATGTCGGCCGCGGCGGCCTCCACCCCGGCGGTCGTGCCAAGGTCATGGGCGAGAAAGGTCGCCTTGCCCGGGCCATCGAGACTGGCGGCAAAAGCCTTGCCTGCCTGCACGCCGCGCCCGACGATCAGCACGTCCGCGCCGGCCTCCACCAGCGTGCGGCTGATCATCGCGCCGACTCCCTTCGCACCGCCCGTCACCACGGCGGTCTTCCCCTGGACGGAAAACAGCGTGTCGAGGATGCTCATGCCGCAGCCGCCTTGGCGATGTTGAGGGTCTGAAGCGCGGTATAGGGATAAAGCCCCTCGATACCGCCTTCGACGCCGAAGCCGGACTGCTTGTTCGCCGGAAAGGGGACGGCCGGATCGAGCGCGCAATGCTGGTTCACCCAGACGCTGCCGCTTTCCAGGCGCAACGCGACTTTCGCGGCGGCTTCGGGGTCGCTCGACCAGATGGAACCGCCCAGCGCATAGGGCGACGCGTTGGCGCGGGCGATCACATCGTCGACGTCGCTGTAACGGATGATCGGCAGGATAGGGCCGAACGGCTCCTCATCGACGATCACATCCCCCTCGGCCACGTCGCGCACGACGGTCAGCGGCACGAAATAGCCGGGGCCTTCGGGCAGTTCGCCGCCCGCGATGATCGTGCCGCTGGCCTTCGCGCCCGCCAGATAGTCCAGCACCTTGTCATATTGCGCCTTGTTCTGGACCGGGCCGAATTGCGCTTCGGGATCGCGGCCGCCAGCGAGCTTCGAGCCCGAAGCATAAGCCGCGATTTCCGCGCACATGGCGTCGTACAGGCTCTCATGGACATATAGACGCTTGATGATCGCGCAGACCTGACCACTGTTGAAGAAGGCGAAGGCGAAGATGGCGGGCGCGATGGCCTTCACGTCCGCGTCGGGCAGCACGATCGCGGCATCATTGCCCCCCAGTTCAAGCGTGACCCGCTTGAGGGTGGGCGACGCCGCCTCCATGATCTTGCGGCCGGTGCCGGTCGATCCCGTGAAAGTGACCTTGGCGACGTCCGGATGGGCGACGAGATGCGCGCCTGCTTCATTGCCGCCCGACAGGATGTTGACGACACCGGCAGGCACGACATCCTTGATGAGTTCGCCCAGACGCAGGGTGGTGAGCGGCGTGGACGGTGCAGTCTTGACGACGATGCAGTTGCCTGCGGCCAGCGCCGGCGCGATCTTGTTGCAGGCGATGAAGACCGGCGCGTTCCACGGCACCACCGCGGCCACGACGCCCAGTGGCTTCCTGTGCAGTTCGACCCGGCGCGTGTCGTCCTCGATCAGGATTTCCGGTTCGATCCGCAGATTGGCATAATAGTTCAGATAGCCTTGGGCGAGGTGCGCGATCTCGAACTGGGCGAGCGCCATGGGGCGTCCGGTTTCCTGGATGAGCAGCGCCGCCAGCTCGTCGCCATTGTCGGCGATGACCCTGGCCATGGCCGCAAGGGCATCGCCGCGCGCCTGCGCCGTGCTGTCGCGCCACGCCGGGAAGGCCCGCTTGGCCGCCGCCACCGCCTGATCGACTTCCGCTGCACCGGCGTCCGGCACCTGCGCCACGACGCTCTCGTCGCTGGGATCGATGACATCCATATGGCGCGCGGTATCGACCAGCGCCCCGTCGATCAGCATCTTGACCATCTTGTCCTACCTCTCCGGTGTCTTGTTCATTCTGTCAGGCGTTCTGGAGCAGCGGCGCGGGAGCACCGGCAGCGAGGATGGCCGCATCCTCGAATTTCTTGAGGATCATGGGTTCCAGCGCGCGCACCTTCTCGACATTGGCTTCCTTCACATGGCCGTAGCCGCGAATCTGCCCCGGCAGCGAGGCAAGCTCGACAGCGGCGGCATAATTAGCCGGCGTCAGGCGGCGCGCCACCATGAGCATCTGCGCTTCATAATGGTCGATCAGGCCGCGCTCCATCTTGCGCTCCTGCGTATAGCCGAAAATGTCGAAGGCGGTGCCGCGCAACCCCTTGAAGCGCGCGAGAAAGGTGAAGGCCTTACCCATCCACGAGCCGAATTCCCGCTTGATCAGGTGCCCGTCCGCGTCGCGCCTGGAAAAAAGCGGCGGAGCCAGATTGTAGCGCAGCTTCGCGCCGTCCTCGAACGCATCCTTGAGCTGCTGCCTGAACGCCGGGTCGGCATGCAGGCGGGCGACCTCATATTCGTCCTTATAGGCCATGAGCTTGGCGAAGTTGCGCGCCACCATGACGGACAGTTCATCCTTGCCCGGCGTCGCCAGCGATTCCGCCTTCGCCACGATATCGACCAGATCGCGGTAACGCTGCGCCCATGCGGCGTTCTGATAATCGGTCAAAAGCTGCGTGCGATGGGCGACAATGTCTTCCAGCTTCGTGAGCGGGATGAAGTCCAGTTCCTGCACATGGCTGACCACCGCTTTTTCGATGCGGGCCGGATCGATCGCCTGCAAGCGGCCAAGGGCGAAGGCGGCCTTGTTGAAGGGGACGGCGACGCCGTTGATCTCCACCGCGCGTTCAATGGCTTGCGGAGAGACGGGCAGCAGACCGAGCTGGCTCGCATAGCCGAGCATGAAGAGGTTCGCAGCGATGGTGTCGCCCAACAGCGCCAGGCCAAGGCCGGTGGCGTCCACGCCATGCAGGTCGGCCGACATCTTCTTAAGGCGACGGACGAGCAGCCCCTGGTCCAGCGTCAGGTCGGGATTGCGCTGGAAGGCTGGCGTCGGCGTGACACGCGCGTTGACGACCACCCTCGTGCGATCGGCCGACAATGTGATCGCCGGTTCCTTGGCCAGCCCCGCGACCGCGTCGAAGGCCAGCGCCAGGTCCGCCTCGCCGATGCCCAGTTTCTGCGCGCCAAGGTCGTCATTCCGTTCAGCGATGCGCAAATGGCTGAACACAGCGCCATTCTTCTGGCTAAGGCCGGTCATGTCGAACACCGATGTCGACTTGCCCTCCAGATGCGCCGCCATGGCGAGCAGCGCGCCGATGGTGACGACGCCGGTGCCGCCTATGCCAGAAATCATGATGTTATAGGCGCCGTCATGCAGCGGAACGATCGCCGGATCGGGCAGCGCCATGTCCGCCTCGCCGTCCAGCTGCGCCTTTTGGGGCTTGCGCGGCTCGGCGTCGAGGACGGTGACGAAGCTGGGGCAGAAACCCTTTACGCAGCTATAATCCTTGTTGCAGTTCGACTGGTCGATCTGCCGCTTGCGGCCAAGCTCGGTTTCCTTGGGCCAGACACTCACGCAATTGGACTGGACCGAACAGTCGCCGCAGCCTTCGCACACCGCCGCGTTGATGAACATCCGCTTGGCGGGATCGGGAAACTTGCCGCGCTTGCGGCGGCGGCGCTTTTCCGCCGCACAGGTCTGTTCATAGACGATGACGGTGACGCCGGGCACATCGCGCAGTTCCTTCTGCACGGCGTCATAGGTGTCGCGGTGGTGGACGGTCACGCCCTCCCCCAGCCCGCTATGCGCGCCATAGAGGTCGGGACGGTCGGTGACGACGACGCAGCGCACCACGCCTTCGGCCAGCACCTGACGCGTGATGTCGCCGGGCGTCAGCGGCCCGTCGACCGGCTGGCCGCCGGTCATGGCGACGGCATCGTTGAACAGGATCTTGAAGGTCATGTTGACCTTCGCCGCGACCGCCCCGCGCACCGCAAGCAGACCGCTATGATAATAGGTGCCGTCGCCCATATTCTGGAAGATATGGTTCATGTCGCTGAAGTAGGCGAGGCTGTACCAATGGGCCCCTTCCCCGCCCATCTGCGTGTTGGGCAGCATTTCCGGCCCGGAATACATCGCCATGGCATGGCAACCGATGCCGCCCGCCGCGATCGAGCCTTCGGGAAAACGCGTGCCGGTATTGTGCGGGCAGCCCGAACAGAAATAGGGGGAGCGCGCCGCATCGACGGGCTTGAGCGCAGCGATCGTCTCCATCTGGCGCGACAGGCGTTCGGCGCGCTCTGTCAGTGCTGCGTTCCCGGCACCCAGCCGGCGCAGGCGTTCGGCGATGACGAGCGCGAGCTGCACGGGTTCGAGCTGTTCGTCGGACGGGATCATGAAAACGCCGTCCTCGTCCAGCTTGCCGACGATGGGCGGCGTATCGGGGCGGCCATAGAGGATCGCCTTGGCCTGATTCTCGGTCAGCGGGTCTTTTTCCTCGATGAAGAGGAGTTCGGATTGGCCGGCGGCGAATTGGGCAAGGCCCTGCCGCTCCACCGGATACATGCAACCAAGCTTGTAGACGCTGATGCCCAGCGCGGCGGCGGCTTCGTCATCAAGGCCAAGCAGCTTCAACGCCTGACGCACATCCTGCACCGCCTTGCCGGTCGAAACGATACCCAGCCTGCGGACCGGTGCGTCGATCAGCACGCGGTCGATGTGATTGGCGCGCACGAACTTCTCGATCAGCGGCCAGCGATAGCGCTTGACCACCGTTTCCGATGCGATGCGATCGAGATGGGTCGGATAATTGTGAAAGCCGTTGGTAGGCGCCGCGCCGCGATCGGGCGTGATCGGGCCATTATCGCCGGAGCGGATATCGACCGTCATGGTCTGCTCCAGCGTCTCGTTGGTCAGCTTGAAGCCCGTATAAAGGCCGGTATAGCGCGACATCGCGATGCCCAGCAGGCCGAAGTCGATAACGTCCTGCACATTGGACGGTGCCAGGATCGGCATGCCCGCGTGCATCAGCGCCAACTCGCTTTGATGCGCGACGGTGGAAGACTTGCCCGAATGATCGTCGCCCGCGACGATCAGCACACCGCCATGGGGGTGCGTGCCCGCAATATTGCCGTGCTTGAACGAATCGCCGGACCGGTCGACGCCCGGCCCCTTGCCGTACCAGATGGCAAAGACGCCATCCTTGTTGGCGCCGGGCGTGGTGGCCAGCATCTGCGTGCCCCACACCGCGGTTGCGGCCAGATCCTCGTTCACGCCGGGCTGGAACAGGATGTCGTGGCTTTCCAACAGCTTCTTCGCCCGCCACAATTCCATATCGTAGGACCCGAGCGGCGAGCCGCGATAGCCCGATATGAAACCGCCGGTGTTGAGGCCGTTGCGCTGGTCGATTTCCTTCTGCAGCAGCGGCACGCGGATCAAGGCATGGGTGCCGCTCATGATCACCCGGCCGTCATCAATCGTATATTTATCGTCCAGTTTCACGTCACGCATGGGTTGTCTCTTTCGGCTCCGGCTCGTGCCAGGCAGCCGCCTTGTCGTGGAGGTAGGCAGCAAAGGCGGGGTAAAAATCGGCAAGGACAGTGCGGCTGGACGGGCGCATCGCCAGGCGATCGCGCCAGTCACGCAGGCCCGCAACGGAATCGATCAGCGAGGCGTCATAGCTGAACCGCATGACGCGCTCCCCCAAATCGACCGTATAAAAGGCGAACAGGTCGGCATGGGTCAGCTGCGCGCCCATCAGGAAGGGCGCGGGCGCGATCAGACGCGAAAGCGCGCCCATCGCGCGCTCCACGACAGGCCGGACCGCCGCGATCGCCTCCGGCGCGTTTACGCCGCCCATGAAGACGCCGGGAAAGAGCGAGCGCAATGGCGCCTCGACATAAAGCTGCACGATGTTGATGATCTGCCGCGCACGCGCCCGCTCGAACGGATCGGCGGGATATAGGGGAACACCTGGCACCACATCTTCGATATATTCGACGATGGCGATGGTTTCCGCGATGCAACCGGCGGGGGTTCGCAGATAGGGGATCTTGCCCATCGCGCTCGCCGCCAGGAAAGCATCGTCCTGGCTGGCGCGGGTGGGAACGATCGTGAAGTCCGCGCCTTTCTCGATCAACGCAGCGCGCGCCGTGTTGAAATAATTGCTCACCGGATAGCCGTGCAGGGCCAGGGTTCCGGGCGCGGAATCGAATGAGGGACCAGTCATGTCATGCCGGGACCTGGGAAACGAGGATGTCGTTGCCGTCCACCTTCACGTCGTAACGCTGGAGCAGCAGGTCGGGATCTTCCTCGCATTCGCCGGTCACCAGATCGAAGCTCCAGCCGTGCCAGGGGCAGGTCAGCACCGTGCCGCACAGTTCGCCCTGATGCAGCGGGCCATGGGCATGGGGGCAACGCGCCGCCGTGGCGACGGGTGCACCGTTCACCAGGAATATCAGGATCTTTTCCGATCCCAGCGACACGCGGAGGGGCTTTTCCGCGCTCAGCTCCGACATTTCACCGACTTTCATCATATCCACTCCCTTGCGCCCCCTTGTCCGCGGGGGCATTGCCCCTGTCCTAACGCATCGGGCTCCGCCACGGCAGGGCGGGCGACGCCATATCTGTGCAAAAGGTGACAGCCGGGGATATTCGGCTCTTTCCGCCCGGAACGAAGGTTGCCGCTCACGGCGCTTCCTCCGCGAAGATCTTGCCCGGATTGAGGATGCCCTTGGGATCGAGCATATGCTTGATGTCGCGCATCAGCCCTCGCTCCAGCGGGTTGCGCGTGATCGACAGCCAGGGCTTTTTTTCCAGACCGATGCCATGTTCCGCGGACACCGATCCGCCAATCGGCCGCAGCGGTTCATAGACGCAGGCTTCGACCTGTTCGCGATCGCCCGCTCCGCCAGCGCCAATGGCGATGTGCAGATTGCCGTCGCCGACATGGCCCAGGAAGGCGATGCCGCCATCGGGCCAGATGGCTTTCAGCCGCCGGGTGACCTCCGCCATATAAGCTTCCATGTCGCCGACCGGCAGGCTTACGTCGAAAGCGTAGAAGGGCTGGAAATCATGGACGATATGTTCCAGATCCTCGCGGATGCCCCAGATCGCATCGCGATCCTTTTCGGAGCGGGCGACGATGGCGTCGTCGAACAGGCCCTTTTCCGCTGCATCGGCCAGCACCGCCTCGAACAGGTCGCGGTCGCGCTCATGGTCGGAACCGAGCGCCTCGATCATCGCATAATAGGGCTTGTCCGACCCCAGTGGCGCGGCATGGCGCCCGGCCCCGGTGTTGACGCGGTAGAAACTGTTGTCGACCAGTTCGAAGGCGCTGAGCAGTCCGCCGAGCGCGCCATCGACATAGCGCAGCAACTTGGCGATCCGGTCGAAGCTGTCGGCGCAGACCAGCGCGGTGTTGCTGCTGACCGGCCGCTCGCGCAGGCGCAGCACCAGACGGGTGATGACCCCCAGCGTGCCCTCGCTGCCGATGAACAGCTGTTTCAGGTCATAGCCGGTGTTATTCTTGATCATCCGGTTCATCGACGACAGCACCCGGCCATCGGCCAGCACAACCTCCATGCCCAGAACCTGCTCACGCATCATGCCATAGCGGATGACCCTCATGCCGCCCGCATTGGTGGCCGCATTGCCGCCCAGCTGGCAGGAACCGCGTCCACCCAGATCGAGCGGGAAGCTGAGACCATAGGGTTCCAGATGGTCCTGGAAGCTTTCCAGGATCACGCCCGCCTGGACGATGGCGGTGCGGTTGGCGGGATCGACGCTCTCGATCCGGTTCATGCGTTCAAGCGACAGGATGATCTCGCCCCGCCGCGTCTGGGTCGCGCGGACCCAGCCGGACATGCCGCCCTGGATGACCACCGGCTGGTCGGCGGCGTGGCACAGCGCCATCACCTGCGACACCTGCTCGGTGGTTTCCGGGCGCAGGAGTATGTCCGCTTCGACCCTGTCCATGAAATAACCCGGATAGCGGTTCGAAACATCCGCGCCGGCCAGGACGCCGCTCTCACCCAATATGGCGCGAAGCTTGTCGATCAGGATGGATGATGGCGCCCCAGCAGCCGACGGCTCGCCGCTCATCGTGCCTTGAACCTGACCGGCAGCGTCTTGGGACCACGCGCGAAATAGGAATCGGACCATTTCACGGTGTCTCCGATCACCTCGATTCTTTCGAAACGGGCTGTCAGGATTTCCAGCGCCGATTTCGCTTCCATGCGGGACAGATAGGAGCCGAGGCAGAAATGCGGCCCCTGCCCGAACGACATGATCTCCTTGGGGTTGCGGTCCAGCACCAGTTCCTCGGATCGGTCAAATTTGCGCTCGTCATGATTGGCTGATCCGAGCAGCGGAAGTACCAGCGATCCTTTGGGAATGGCCACGCCCGCCAGCCGCGTATCGCAGGTCGTGTGACGGAACAGCATCTGCACCGGCCCGTCGAAGCGCAGCATCTCCTCCAGCAACGCCGGGATCTTGCCCGGATCGGCCCAGATCGCCTGCGCGATGTCGGGATGGGTCTTCAGGTGAGCGAAGGTGATGCCCAACAGGTTCGTGGTCGTCTCCACGCCGCCGATCAGCAGCAGGATCGCCATATTCAGCACTTCGCTGCGGGTCAGGCGTTCGCCATTGACCTCCGCCTGGATGAATCCGCTGATAAGGTCGGGGCCGGGATTGGCGGCCCGTTCGTCATAGACTTCCTCGAAATAGGCACGGATGGCCTGCGAGCTGCGCTCGATCTCGGCAAGCCGTTCGGGGCCATAGGCCGCGCGGTTACCGGCCGCGAGCAGATCGTCCACCCAGGTCTTGAAGTCCACCCGCCGGGCGATGTCGACGCCCAGCACTTCGGCGATGACGCTGACCGGAAACAGGCCGGAAAATTCCCAGACGAAATCGAACGTCCCTTCGGCGCCATGTTTGGCGAAGATGGCGTCGATCAGTTCGTGCGTGACGCTGCGGATGCGATCCTGCATCACACCGACGCGGCTCGGCACGAACGCCTTGTTGGCGAGCTTGCGGATGCGGACATGGCCCGGCGGGTCGAGCGAGATCATCGGCTGCACTTCGGGCACCGGATCATATTCGCCCAGCAACGCCGGCCAGAATTGCGCGGAGGAAAAGGTCTTGCCGTCGCTCAACACTTCCTCGACGTCGTCCCAGCGGGAAACGGCGAAGCCCTGCATCATGTCGAGCCATTTGACCGGTTCTTCGGCCCGCAGCCTGGCATAATGCGGATAGGGATTGGCGGTGACAGCCGGATCGAGCGGATTATAGGTCATGCCGCCTCACGCCGAAACAGTGTTGAACGCCGGGACGACGCCGAGTTGCTGGAAGACCGGAACCGCATCCCAGATGCTGCGCTCCAACACGATCTTGCCATTTTCGTCCCACCCCATGACGGTGACGCCGCGGGTCTTTGTGATCTTGCCCCTGGCGGGAACGCCCAGGAAATCGCCGGCATGTTTGGTTTCCCAGGTCCACTGGAAGGACCCCAGCCGATTGTCGCCGACATAATCGAACACGTCGAACCGGTTATAGCTTTGGGTCGGGTCTTCGATGACGAAGCCCTCGAAGAATTTGCGCAGCGCCGGGAGGTCATTGTTGATTCGAAGGTCGAAATTGACATCCTCGAACTGAAACTGCGGATTGTAGAGCGTCATCAGCTCATCGGTGCCGTCGGCGAACAGGCCGATCCAATATTGCGCCCAATCCTTGTTCATTTGCTCTCTCCTCTTCTGGCGCCCCTGCCGTGCGCGCCTGCGGCGCAATTCATCCGGCGCGCCGTTGGCCTATTGATAAGGCTGCACCGAAAAGCGGCCATGGCCAAGCGGGCGCGCGATTTGCTTTTCGTGCCAAAATCGCGGACATTTTGCGCCATTCGCCGTTATGCTGCACCGCAAAATGGCAGAAATCCGCCATTGCCTGCTTTCATCTATTGTCTCGTTAGGTCATCCCCTGTCACGCTGGGGCATTTTCTTCGAAGCGATATGGCTGTCTTCAAAGGGCAACTCTGAAATCACGTTCGACAGAAACGCCGTGTCAATCGGCGACGAATTATCAGGGAAGGAGAGACGCCATGAAACGTATCAGGAATCTGCCGCTTATAAGCCTCATGATATCGGCGGGTTTTGCCCTGCCCGCGGTCGCGCAGGAAGCTGCCCCCGCGCAGCAGTCGCAGCGGAGCAGCAATACACTCGACGACATCGTCGTCACCGCGACCAAACGTAACGAAAATCTGGTCAAGGTGCCCATTTCCGTCAGCGTCGTCACGGAAGCGGCGATCGCGGAACGCGGCATCACCCGTCCCGCCGATTTCCTGGCTTCGACGCCGAACGTCACTTTCGTCGAGGATAATGCGGGCGAGGCATATATCAACATTCGCGGCCAGACGTCGGTGCGCAATTCCGATCCGAACGTGGCGATCGTCATCGACGGCGTCACCCTGTCGAGCGTCAAGCCGTTCAACCAGGACCTGTTCGGCATCCAGCAGATCGAGGTTCTGAAGGGGCCGCAGAGCGCCCTTTACGGCCGCAACGCCGCCGCCGGCGCCATCGTCATCACGACGAAAAAGCCGGGCGACACGTTCGAGGGGAATGTCGTCGCGGCCTATGGCAATTTCAACACGGCCCGCGCCAGCGCATCGGTCAGCGGCCCGCTTGCGCCCGGTCTGGGTTTCTCCGTCGCCGGCGCGTTCCGCGATACGGACGGCCCATTCACCAACGTGACCACTGGCGAGAAGGTCCAGCGGTTCCAGAACAGCAGTGGCCGCGCGCGTCTCGTCTACGACAATGACGGGCCGTTCACCGCCGACCTGAAGGTGACGGCGCTTCGTTCCAAGGGCGGCGGCAGCGCCTATAACGCGCAGTTCGTCGGCCTGCCGATCGGCGGCTTCCCCGGCACCGCGCTGGACGCGAACAATACCGACATGCCGTTCGTCTCCAACGTCGTCGGGGGATTCAGCGAGAAGTTCATCGATGCGACCTTCAAGGCGGAATATGACATGGGCTGGGCGAAGATCACGTCCATTTCCAGCTATAACCATCTGAACCAATATTTCGGCAGCGATTCCCCGCCCTATATTCCGCAGGACACCGGACTCGCGGGCGGCGGCACGGTGCAGCAATATACCTATGTAGACACCAACTATTCTCAGGAAGTGCGCCTGACGTCGGACAGCGCCAATCGCTTCCGCTGGCAGGTCGGTTTCTACATCCTGCGGTTCGAGCGCGATCAGACCAGCAAGATCGGACTGGACACCAATGGCTCGCTGCCGGCCGATCGCGATACGATCGACCCGGCGACCACGGTTTCCTACAGCAATCCGCTCTATCGCACGACCAGCTACGCGCCCTTCGCCAGCCTGCAGTTCGACGTGACCGATCAGTTCCACATCAACCTTGCGGGCCGCTACGACACGGAAAAGCGGTCGATCCGCGAAGCGGCCTCTCCCGCGATCAATCCGCTGACCGGCATCAGCTACAATAATTGCGTGGCGCAGGGCACGGCGTTCGACGACTGCAAATTGTCGCGGACGTTCAAGCAGTTCGAACCCAAGGCCAGCCTGTCCTATGACATCGCGCCCACGGCCAGCGTCTATGCCAGCTATGGCAAGGGCTTCAAGTCGGGCGGCTTCAACCCCATCGGGTCGCGTCAGGCGCTGATCGATGCGGCGGGCGGCAATGCAGCCAACATCTATGTGCAGGACGGTTACAACAAGGAAGTCTCGACCTCCTATGAAATCGGTGCGAAGGCGCGCTTCTTCGATCGCAGGCTGTCGATCAACGCCGCCGTCTTCAAGACCGACATTTCCGGCGCGCAGCAATTCCAGTTCCAGCCGTCCGCCGGTTTGCAGACGACGATCAGCATCGACAAGGTGAAACTCAAGGGCTTCGACATCGACTTCGACGCGCAATTGCCCATGGGTCTGCACCTGTTCGGCGGCTACGGCTATACGCACGGCCGGGTCGCGGCCTTCGCAGGCAATCCGGCCGCGGTCGGCAATGTCGCGCCGGGCGCATTCAAATATACGCTGAACCTGGGCGCCAGCCAGGTCATCGACCTGACCGACCAGTTGACGCTGGTGCCCCGGATCGAAATGAACCGCTATGGCTCCATCTGGTGGGACGTCGACAATTTCGCCGGCACCAAGCGCAATCCGCTGACCCTGCTGAAGGCACGCCTGTCGCTCAAGAGCGCCAATGGCTGGGAAATTTCGGCCTATGGCGACAACATCACCAACAAGAAATATTTCCAGGAGGTCGTGCCGCTGTTGTCGACCTTCACCGTCAACTATCGCGGCCCGACCCGTAGCTATGGTCTCGAAGCCCGCGTCGATTTCTGATCCTCCCCCTCAGGGCCCGGCCATGCGCCGGGCCTGTTTTTTCATTTGCCGTGGAGGCGGACATGAACCTGGAATGGGAACAGGACTGGCTGGAACAGTTTGACAATCGGCTGGAAGAGCTGATGGCCAACTACCCGCAAGAGTTTGAATATGAGGACCTGAACTTCGGCGTTCGCATCGACAATGACCGGGAAAAGCTGCGACGCTGGTTCACGATGTTCGAAAATGCCGACCCTGACAAGTCCAGGCATTATTTCAACGCCACCCGCTATCATGGCGACGAACATGGCGGCTGCCTGGAATGGACGTGGGAAATCCATCATACCTCCGATTTCCTGGGACTGCCCGCGAAGGGCAAGACCACCCTGGTGCAGGGCATGACGATCCATGCCTTCAAGGATGGCAAGATCGTGCTGGAACGCAGCCTTTGGGACACGGCCGCGCTGATGCGGCAACTGGGCCTGCAGGCGCCCGTGGAAGTGGAGTTTCATTGATGTTCGATCTGACAGGCAAGGCCGCGATCGTGACCGGCGGCGGTTCGGGCATCGGCGCAGCGATTGTGCAACGCTTTCGCGCGGCGGGCGCGCAGGTGCTGGTGGCCGATATCAGCCCGCGGGCCGAAGCTCTGGCGGAGCAATGGGGATGCGCCTTCCGTCGAACCGACGTCGGCAATCCCGCTGAGATGGCGGCCCTCTGCGAAGAGGCCGTGACACGCTTTGGCGGATTGGACATCATGGTCAACAATGCCGGCATCGCCGCCGCCGCGCCCTTGGCCGATGCGGACGAGGCAAGGTCGCAGCGTTTCTGGCGCGTGCACATATTGGGCGTGCAGGCCGGGATCAGGCATGCGGCGGCGCACATGACCGCCGGGGGAGCCATCGTCAACATATCGTCGATCACGGCGGTGCGCGGTTTCCTGCAATGGGGCGAATATGCCGCGACCAAGGCAGGGATCATCTCGCTGACCCAGACCGCTGCGGTCGAATATGGACCGCGCGGCATCCGTGTGAACTGCATCGCGCCCGGCATCATCGACACGCCGCTCGCAATGGACGAAGCGCCCGACATGGTCGCGCGCAACGCCAATGTCTTTACCCTGCTGGGCCGGATCGGCCGCCCCGAGGAACTCGCCGCCGCCGTCCATTTCATGGCGAGCGACGATGCAAGCTATGTCACCGGCCAGACCCTGCTGGTCGACGGCGGCTGGAGCACCGGGACATCGGTCAAGGGCATTGAACTGGCGCTGTCGACGGCTGACTGAGGAGGGCGCGATCCCTGCACGCCCGGCTTATGCCAGAAGGTGCAATCCCAATATGATCGCGCCGCTCAGGCCGACCAACCCATCGAAGACGAGCCTCCATGCCAGCGGAGCCGCGTGCATTTCCATATAATAGCGCACGATCAACTGCGCCTTGAACGTCGCGGCCAGCATCACGAGGGCAAAGCCCCAGCCTTCGGCGCCCGCGCTGCCCGCCCCCACCAGCGTCGCCGCCATCAACAACAACCAGATGACGGTCGGCCCGCGCTGTAACGCCATCATCATCATAGGGCTCCCTGCAGATAGAGCATCGCGAACAGAAACACCCACAGCAGGTCGACCATGTGCCAGAAGAGCGCGCAGGATTCGATCCAGCCGGCAAAGCCCGCTTCGATCCGCCGCGCCCGGACGAGCGTTGCCGCCAGCAGCGCGATGCCGATGCCATAATGCAGCAGATGAATGCCGGTGAACACATAATAGAAAGTGAAGAAGGCGTCGGTCTGCGGCGTCAGACCATGCGCCATCTTGTCGGCATATTCGATGGTCTTGACGACGCCGAAACACAGGCCGACGCCGATCGCGAGCCGCAGGCGGCGCCGCACCTTGTCCATCTCCCCGGCTCGCGCCGCCTCGACCGACAACGCCACCAGCCAGCCGCTGGTAATCAGGATGACGGTGTTGAGCAGGCCCAGCCGGATATCGAGCATCGCCGCCGATCGCGCGAATAACGCCGGCTGCGCCATGCGCTCGACCATGAAATATCCGAAGAACAGGATGAAATTCGCGGTGTCCGCAGCGATGAAGGTCAATATGCCAGGAACCGATCCGGAGCGATGCTGCGCCATTTCACGCATGGACAGGTTGCTCCATGGCTTCCCGTTGCAGGCGGGCCAGCGCGCGCAGCGTGAAGATCGACAGGATCAGCATCGCCCAGAAGAAGATGGAGAATTCCACCCAATAATTGAAGAAGCCGCTGCGCGAAAAGGGACCGTCGGGGAAGAAGGGCAGGAAGCAAAAGCCCATGAAGACGACCGCTACCCAGATCGCGAACCAGGAAACGGGCTTGGGAATAAGGGGCACGGCGCGCCAGTCGTTGAGGAAACAGATGGCGAAGGCCGTGACCTGCAGCATCGTCAGCGAAAAGGCCATGTCGAACATGATCCAACCCGCATCGTAGAGCATCATGAGGATCGCGGCATCGGCTTCGGGCCGGAAGGCGGCGGTCAGCCAGAAGGCGGGCGGAAATACCAGCACCAATGTCGTGAAGCCCGCGCCCCATAATTGCAGGCGGGACAACAGGTCATTGTCGCGCTCGGCCGCTTCCATCACTTTCGCAATACCCATGCCCCACACCAGATAGAGGACGCCCGACACCATCATGCCAGTCATGCCGATCCGCGCGGACGTGGTGTGCTGCCGGAAATGCGCGGCGATCTCCTCCGCCGGGAGCGCCGCCGAATAGGGGGGGATATTGTGCCCAAGCACGGCGAAAAAGACGACCAGAAGCACAAGCAGAACCGGCCCCATCCAGAGGCAAAACCGCACATAGCGCAACGAGTCGGGAGCCATTGCGACCCGAGCGGCATCCGTTGATGGAATGTTGGGGGACGGGCGATCGACCGGCGCGCTGCGTGCCCTGGATGCCATGATAATCCCCATTCCCGTTTTCCGGTCCTTGTCGCCGGTTTCCGACAGAATAGGGCGAGCAACCATGGGCGCGATGACCTTGAGTGACGCGGTCCGGCATATCGTGCCAAAAGTCCGTCGTCCGATCAGTCCTCGACCTGACCGCGCTCCGCGATCGACCGCCCTTCCCGCCACACGCTCGGCCGCTGCGCGGTCCAGCGCATGAAGGCGCGGGAGAAGGTGCTGCTGCTCGAAAAGCCCAGCAGATAGGCGATATTCTCGACTGTCAGGTCCGGCCGGCGCAGATAATCATAGGCCAATTCCTCGCGCAGCCGATCCAGCACCTCCTGAAAGGTCGTATTCTCCTCGCGCAGGCGGCGCAGCAGGGTGCGCTCCGTCATGGCGAGCAGGCGAGCGGTTTCCTGCTTGCTGGGTTCGCCATTGGGCAACTGCCCGATCAGCGCATCGCGCACCTTGCGGGAGAAACGGCTGGAGAAGCGGAAGGCGAGATATTTGGCCGTCATCTCGTCCAGCATCGTTGCCAGTTCTTCGTTGGCGGACGGGACGGGCCGTTCCAGCACCTCTACCGGGAAGAGGATGCTGTTGATCGGCTGGCCGTAGCGGATGGGACCACGGAAAACATCGCGATAGGCCTGGTCATCCGTGGGCTTGCGATGACGAAAACTCACCTCGACCGGGGTGATCGGAGCGGACAATATCCATTCGCAGAGCAGGAAGAAACCGGCGAGCATCGTGTCGATCGTCTGATAGATGGGCTGCCGACCGCCCGTATTGAGGTCGACCGTCAGCCGATAGCCTTCATCCTCCCGCTGGAACGACACCGCGGCCGAATCCGAAATCAGTCTGGCGGAATGGGAGAAGCGTTCGGCCGCACGGCGCAAGGTCGCGCTGCACGACATGGCATAGCCCACGACATGAAAGGTCGAGGGACGGATATGACGCGCGACTTTCAAACCGAAATTGGGATCGCCGGTCGCATCGACGGCGGCGATCCACAGGCTGGTCACCTGATCCTGCGAATAGCGGTGGCTGAGGTCGCCGACACGGCTCGCGTCCATATTGATCTCGTGCATCAACGCGGCTGGATCGACGCCCGCATCCTCAAGCGCCTTCACGATCGCCAGAATCCAGGCCGACAGACCGGTTTGCACTCTATCACTCTCCTCGCCCGGATTTTGCCGTGTCCGGCGATGATGAAGAGGGCCGTGACGAAAGGCAAATATATGCAGCCGCCGGGCAAATAAAAATGCCGCAGCCGGTTGCGCCCGGCTGCGGCTCCATATCCGGCAAAATGCGTGGGATCAGTCGAACGTGAACTTCAGCGTCGCGCCATAGGTCACGGGCTTGGCCGCATAGCGCACGACCACATCCTGCGTGACGAACGTTGGTCCAGTAATAGCTGTTGGTGACATTGCGCCCCCAGATACTGAAGCTCCAGCGATCGTCCAGCGCCTTGACTCCGGCGCGCAGGTCAAGCGTGGCGAAGCTCTGGATCACGGAGGCCGGCGCATGGCCCAGCGTCGCATTGGTCTTGCTGTTCAGCAGCACGTTCGCGCGGAGCCCGCATAGTCCGCCAGCACCCGTTCATTGTTGATGCCGGTGAAATCGAACACCTTGGAATCGACATAGGTGACGGCGTTGCGGACAGTAAGCCCCTCGGTCGGCCGGGCGGTGATTTCCAGCTCGAAGCCGTTGATCCTGGCCTTGGGGATATTCACCAGCTGTTCGAGCTGGCTGAACACCGGATCGACGATCAACCCGCGCACCTGCTTGTCGCGATAGCTATAATGGAGGGCGGCGAGGTTGCAACGTGCGGTCGAGCGCCGTGATCCGCATCATCCCGGCCGCCATAGGGGTCCCGGGCTACGTCCTGGCCTTTTATTGCCTGTCCATGGCCTTGCGGACGATCCCGCTGGGCCTGGCCTACGCCCTGTGGTCCGGGGTGGGGATTGCCCTGCTCGCGCTCATCGGCTGGCTTGCCTTTCGCCAGTCACTGACGGCGCCGCAGATCGCCGGACTGATCCTCATTCTGGCAGGGATCATGCTGATGCGATTGCCGATCCCGCGCTAGGGCCAATCGATATTCAGGCGGCAGGCGCCTTCGCGTTGCGGGACAGGAATGCCGCGACCCTCCGGGCTGCGGCGGGGGCACGTAGCGTATTGAAGAAATACCGGCTCTCGATCCGCAGCCCCGCATCCATCGGCACCTGCGATCCTTCATAGACCGCCTTGAGGATATTGGCGTCGGCATCGTTCTGCCGTTCGTTCCCCCGCCGCGCAGCGATCGCCGGACCAAAAAGCGCATAGCCCGCCCCTGTGTGCGGTCCGCCCCCGGGCAGGCGATAGCCCTTCTCATCCCATGGCGCAGCATTGCGACCGCCTTCGGCAATCCATTGCCGCGCCCGATCGAATGCCCTTCCGCGCTCCATGCTCTCATCGATCACGCCAAGCGCCAGCGCCTCGTCCACGCGCATCGCCTTGCCATCCAGCAGATAGGGAAGCGCCGCGCTCATGCCCGCCAGCCGCAACAGGCGCTGGGTGCCGCCCGCGCCCGGCATCAGGCCAAGGGTCGCTTCCGGCAGGCCCAGCCGCAAGCCGTCCTCATCGATCGCGATCCGGTAATGACACCCCAGCGCCAGTTCCAGGCCGCCGCCCAACGCCACGCCGCCGATCACTGCCACCAGGGGCTTGCCGGCGGTTTCGAGATCGCGGATGCGCCCGCTGAAATCGCTGGCCTCGAACAACGCCTCGCGCAATTCATCCTGCGTTGCCGCCGCGCCCCAGCGCCCGATGTCGGCCTGCAATTCCTTGAGATCCGCCCCCGCGCAAAAGCCGCTGGGCTTGCCGGAGCATAATATGGCGCCGATGATCCGCCTGTCCCGGCGGATCGTATCGGCCAGCGCGCCCAGATCTCGCTGCACGGCATGGCTGATCATGTTCATCGACCGGCCCGGCATGTCGAAGGTGACGATCGCAATGCCGTCCGCACCGACGTCCAATGTGAAATTATCCATGTTCCGCCTCCCGTCAGACGCGCCTGATGACCATCGCAGTGCCCATGCCCGCACCGACGCACAGATTGATGAGCGCCGTTTCCTTGCCGGAGCGTTCCAGCTCATCCACCATCGTCCCCAGTATCATGCCGCCGGTGGCGCCCAGCGGATGCCCCATGGCGATCGCGCCACCATTGACGTTGATCTTCGCCGGATCGATGTCGAGCGCCTGGATGTAGCGCAGCACCACCGCCGCAAAGGCTTCATTGAGTTCGAACAGATCGATGTCGTCACGCGCCATGCCCAGCCGGTCAAGCAGCTTGCGCGTCACGAATTCGGGCCCGGTCAGCATGATCGTCGGATCGGATCCGATAGATGCGGTCCCCAATATCCGTGCCCGCGGTTTGAGACCGGCGGCATCGCCCGCGGCCTTCGATCCGATCAGCACCGCCGAGGCGCCATCGACGATCCCCGAAGAATTGCCGCCATGATGGACATGATTGATCGGCCCCATATCGGGATATCGGGCTTGCGCGACGGCGTCATAGCCCTGCTCTCCCATCTTCGCGAAGGCCGGTTTCAACCCGGCGAGGGACTGCATATCGGTCTGCGGGCGCATATGTTCGTCATGATCGAGGAGGATGAGGCCCGCCTGGTCCAGCACGGGCATGACCGATCGCGCGAACCGCCCATCGCGCCATGCCGATGCGGCGCGGCGCTGGCTCTCGACCGCATAGGCATCGACATCTTCGCGGCCAAAGCCATGAATCGTCGCGACCATGTCCGCGCCGATGCCCTGTGGCGCATAATAATGGTCGAAGGCAAAGGCAGGGTCAACCATCATCGCGCCTCCGTCAGCCGCCAGCGCGACGCGCGACATGGATTCGACGCCACCGCCAACGGCAAGGCGCGCCTCGCCCATGGCGACCTTGGCCGCCGCCATGTTGCACGCCTCCAGTCCCGATGCACAGAATCGATTGACCTGCACCCCCGGCACGCGCTCGTCATAGCCCGCGACAAGGGCAGCGATCCGCGCAATGTCGCTGCCCTGTTCGCCGACCGGCATGACGCAGCCCATGATCACATCGTCCACCAGCGCGGTGTCCAGCCCATTGCGGTCGCGGATCGCCCGCAAGACCTGCGCCGCAAGCGAAAGCGCAGTAATCTCATGGAGCGCGCCATCGGGCCGCCCCTTGCCGCGCGGGGTGCGAACGGCGTCATAAATATAGACATCGGGCATGGCGGTCATCTGCTTGCCAGTGCCCGCGCCGATGCCTCGCCATTGATCCTCATCCTCATCCTTCCCGATACAATGATCCGTTGAGGCGGTTCTGACACTAAAATGAAGAACGGCGAACGGCGGCGGATGACAGGAGATGACCTTTCAGGACAATTTTGCACGGATCGCGCATTTTGGCGCTCAGGGCCAATTGCTGACACGCGCTGCCATCGACCGCCGGATCATGCGCTGATTGTCTGCACCGTCGATAATGAAGGGGTTAAAGCCGATGCACATCCTGATCGCGGGTCCGGACAATGCCCGGCCATTTCTGGAAAAGCTGGCTGCGGCGATCCCGAAGGGCGGCGCGGATGTCGCGTGCCGATACGATCTGGACAGGCCATCCGATTACGACAAATGGGCGGATACCGATATATTGGTGGCGTTTGCCAGGCCCTGCGACCGCAGGGACATGGATCTCGCTCCCCGGCTGCGCGCCATCATTCTGCCCTCGCTGGGTTTTGACGGGGTCGACATCGACGCCGCGACTGCGCGCGGCATCGCCGTCGCAAACGGCCATGTGATCGAGAATTTTGAAACCGTGGCGGAAGCTGCGTTCCTGTTCATGCTGATGTCCCTCTACGACATTCATGAAGCGCAGGCGCGCCTGCGCCTTGGGGCAATACGCACCGGCCCGCCCGCCGCCCGGATGCTCAAGGGCAAGACGATAGGCATCATCGGGTTCGGCAACATAGCACGCGCATTGGTCGGGCGGCTCGAAGGATGGGGCGCCCGGACCCTTGTCTCTAGCCGCAGCCCCATCGCCCATCCGGGCGGCGGCGTCATCCGGTGCGACCTCGACACCCTGCTTGCCAATAGCGACATCGTCCTGCCGCTTGTCCCTTTGACCGGGGAGACGCAGGGACTGTTCACCAAAAAACGGCTGCTGAGCATGAAGAGGGGCGCCATCTTCATAAACCTGTCACGCGGCGCCGTCGTCGACGAAGCGGCTCTTTGCGATCTGGAGGTCATCGGGCATCTGGGCGGCATCGCGCTGGATGTGTTCGAAGTCGAGCCGCTGCCCAAGGACAGCCCGCTGCGCCATCATCCCAAAGCGATACTGACCGGCCACGAAATCGCGCATACGCAGGAAAACCTGACCGCCTTGTTCGATATGGCGCTGAACAACATCCTGTCAGCGGTGGCCGGCGACGCCATGCCCACTCTTCTCAATCCAGTGTCGGGGCAAGTTTCGGGATAGCCGGTTCGCGCAGGTCGGCCCTCACTCCCAGCCGCCGCCCAGCGCCAGGAAGATCGCGACCTGATCCAGCAGCAGTTGCGATCGCGCCGCCGCCGCCGCGGCTTCCGCGCCCGCCAGGCTCCGCTGCGCGTCCAGCAGCGACAGGAAATCCCCGCGTCCGAAGCGGAACAGCCGCTGCGCCTGTCCGGCCGACACCGCCGCGCTGTCCCGCGCCGCATCCAGCGCCGCGGCGCGCTCGGCGTCCCGGCGATAGGTTTCCAGCGCGCTCTCCGCCTGCCGCAGCGCCTCCAGCACCGTCCCGTCGAAGCGGGCAAGGTCCGCCTTCACCTGCGCGTCGGCCTGGTCGATCCGCGCCCGCACGACCGGGCGGTTGGGAAAGCTCCACGACAGGAGCGGCCCCAGGCCCATGCCGAAGGACGTGCCCCCGCCCAGATCCTTGAGCGGCCCCGACAGCCCCAGCGACCCGCCGATGCTGATATGGGGATAAAGGTCCGCCATCGCCACGCCCAGCCGCGCCGTGTCGCCCGCAATGGCGCGCTCCGCCTGCCTGATGTCGGGCCGCCGCCGGATCAGCGCCGCCCCGTCCCCCGTCGGCAGGGGCTGCCCCAGCACCGGCAACGCCGCGCATCCTTCCAACTCGGCGGGATAGTCGGCAGGCGGCCGCCCCAGCAATGTGGCGAGCAGATACAACCCGTTCTGCCGCTGCGCCTCGAACGCGGGGAGCGCCGCCGCGCTGCTTTCCACCGCTGCCTCCGCCCGGCTGACGTCGAAGGCCGTGCCCCGCCCGCCGCGGAACAGCCGCCGCGTCGCGTCCGCCGTATCGCGCTGCAAGGCCACCACCTGCCGGTTGACGCCCAGCGAATAATTGGCCGCGCACACCTGTGCATAGGCCTGCGCCACCGCCGCCGCGATGCTCGTCCGCACGGTGTCGCGCGCCGCCACGCTCGCCTCCACATCGGCGCTGCTCGCCTCGATCGCGCGCCGCACCTGCCCGTTGAGGTCGAGCGTATAGGACGCGCTCAGCCCCAGATCATAGCCGACCACGCCCGGCAGGCTCTCCCCCGTGCCCGAAGGCCGCGACAGGCTCGCCCCGCCCTCCACGCTTGTGCCGATCGTCCGCCCGGCCTGCGCCTCGCGCAGCACCGCCTGCGCCCGCGTCAGGTTAGCGTCGGCCACGCGCAGGTCGGCATTGGCCGCCAGCGCCTGTTCCACCAGCGCATCCAGCTTCGGATCGTCATAAAGCCGCCACCAACGGTCGGGCAGCGGCGCATGACTGGTCATCCCGCCCTCCCCCGCATGGAAAGCCCCCTGCGCGGCAGGCGCCGTCGCCGCCGACCGTTCCGGCGCATGATAATCCGGCCCCGCCGTGGCGCAGCCCGCCAATCCGAGCGCAGCCAGAGGCGCGAGCAGCTTACGCATGGCGGCACGTCCCCGGTTTGGCATCCTTCGCCTTGGGCTCCACCGTCACCGTCGCGGTCCGCCCGGTGATAAGGCTGATGTCGGCGGGCACCTGGGTCAGCTTGACCCGCACCGGAATGCGCTGCGCCAGCCGCACCCAGGAGAAAGTCGGCTCCACATTGGGCAACAGATTGCCCGAATCCGATCGGGTCGAATCGTTGATGCCATAAGCGATGCTTTCGACCCGCCCATGCAGGTCCTGCTCCTCGCCCATCATCCGCACCGTCACCGGCGCCCCCAGACAGATGAGCGGCAATTTCGTCTCCTCGAAATAGCCCTCGACGCGCAGGCTGTCCCTGTCCACCAGCGCCATCGCCTGCTTGCCCGCCGCCACATAATCGCCCTGATGCAGGTCCAGATTGGTGACGACGCCATTGACCGACGCCCGCACCTGCGTGCGCTTCAGGTCCAGCGCCGCGCCGTCCCGCGCCGTGATCGCCTCCGCCAGCGCCGCCTGCGCCGTCGCCACGCGGGCGACATTCTGCTCATGCGCTTCCGCCGCGACCAGATCGCCCAGCGCCATGTCGCGCCGCGCTTCCCGCCGTGCCTGCCCCAGCGTCGCCTGCGCGCTTTCCACCCGCGCCACCGCCTGCCTGAGCGCCAGTTCGTATCGGGGCCGGTCGATCACGAACAGCAGGTCGCCTTCCTGCACCCGCTGGTTGTCGCGCACCGCCACGGACGTCACCAGCCCGCCAATATCCGGCGTCACCCGCACCACATCGGCGCGCACGCGGCCATCGCGGGTCCACGGGCTGCGCTCATAATGATTCCACATCCAGATGGCGATCAGCGCGGCGGCGATGACAAGGATGATGGTGGCGGCGCTGCGGATCAGCGTCGTGGTCAAGCGGTTCATAAACGGATTCCAAGAGTGGGGACGATAAGCGCAAGCGCGCCCAGCATCAGGATGAAGATGCTGAGGTCGACCGCTGCCCGATAGGCAAGGAAACGATAGAGGCCAAAGGCGCCGATCAGCCGGGTCACGGCCCAGCTCAGGATCAGCGCGATCAGCGCCAGCAGCAGCAAAGTGGGCATGTAGACGCCGCCCAGGGCGATTTCTCCGGTCATGCGATGTCTCTCCGATAGCCGCCCGCGTCCGGGAACAGCGTGCGGCGCAGGCTCACCAGCGCCAGCACGCCGTCCCGCCGCACCGACGCCCGGCCATGGGCGGAAAGGTCGCCCAGCGCCATGTCGATGTCATGCAGCAGATCGGGCGCGGGGGGCGCGGGCGCATCGGGATCGAGCCGCCGGTAATAATGGCTGACCCCGCCCAGCACATTGCCCAGCGACGCGCCCTGATCCGGCGGCAGGTCCAGCCGCAACTGCCGCAACTCGCCGATGGAAACGCCGGTACGCAGGTCGCGCAGCGCGTCGTCGAGCGGCCTGCCGCTATGGTTGCGGACAGCCGCGAGACGCGTGGCAAGCAACCCGATGCGATCCAGCATCCGGTTGATCCAGCCGCGCACGTCGGGCGGACTCATCAACGTGGCGCGATTGGCTATGTCGATCCAGCCGGCGCGAACGGTCCGCCGGATCGCGCGCTCCACACCCGCCGACTGCAACAATCCCACCATGACGATCGCGAACCAGATGCCGACGATCTGCGCCACGGCGCCGTTCACATAGGCGGCAAAGGCATTGACATAGCGGTCCGCCAACAGCGCGGGATTGCCAAGGCCCAGCAGCGTCGGCAACGCAATGCCCGCCCATCGCGGCGAAGCCATCAGCGAACCGAGCAACAGCAGCGGCGGCGCATAGGCCATGACCAGCATGGGAAAGCCGTCGAGCCGGGGCATGATCGCATAGCCATAGAGCGCGCCAAGGGCCGACGCCACGATCGTGCCGATCAGGAATCCCTTGAGTGGGGCCAGCGGATTGTCCATCGCCGCGAAGATCGCAAGAAAGACCCCGGCCAGCATGACCGCCGTGCCCCCGTCCTTCCATCCGCTGCCGATCCACAGCGCACAGCCCAGCACCACGGTGACGAATGCGCTGAACGCGGCGCGCAGCGCGCCGGTATAATCCAGATGCAGTTCGCGGCTGCGGCGTCCTTCCAGCAGTTCGGCCACCCGCGCCGTCACCGGCGCGCGCCTGTGCGTCGCCATCTGGTCATACAGGTCGCGGCAGTCGCGATGCACGGCGATCAACGTGGCGAGCCGGGCATAGAGGCTGAGGCGCATCATGTCGGCCCAGCGCATATCCGCCCTCGCTTCCGGTTCCAGCATGGCGCAGCGGTCGATCAGCCTCTGCGCCCGCGTGGCGCGGGTGGTGCTGTCGTTTCCCGGCGACTGGAGCCATTCGCGCGTGTCGCCGATCAGCGCGTCGACCTGCGCGGGAATGGCGCCTTCATGTGCGGCCTTCAGCATCGCCAGCCGGTCCTGCACCGAAGCGCCCAGCGGCAGCAGCAGCGACAGTTGGTCCTGCATCGCTCGCACGGTGCGGACGCGCGGCGCCAGCCGGCTGATGTCGAAAGGCAGGTGGATCGACAATTGGTGCAATTCGGTGACATCCTGCGCCAGCCGCCGGCGCTCGGTGTCCAGCCCGGCGACCGGTTCGATGGCGATGGCGTCGTGCGACCAGCGTTCCGCATCGCGCAGGATCGTCTGGACCCGATTGAGCAGGACACCGGTGATCGAACCGGGCAGCACGACGCCATGGACCAGACTGCCGCACAGGATGCCGACCACGATTTCCTGCACACGCAACGCGGCGACGGTGAAAATGGCTTGGGGCGCGTCGACGTCCGGGAAGACGATCAGGCATGTGGTGTAGCCCGCCAGCACGAACATGTAGGATCGCGGCGTGCGGTCCAGCACGGATACGAAGACGCAAAGCGCCAGCCATGACGCCATGGCGAGCGACAGCAGTTCCGGCGCGTTGGCCAGCGGCGGCACGATCGCGACAGCGAACATCGCGCCGACCAGCGTGCCGACGATGCGGAACACGGCCTTGGAAATGACGGCGCCCGCCATCGGCTGGGCGACGATATAGCTGGTCAGGAATGCCCAATAGGGCCGTTCCAGCCCGATGCTGAGCGATATATAGAGCGCCAGCGTGCCCGCCAGAAAGCATTTCAGCCCGAACAGGGCTGCTGGCCATCCGAAACGCTCTTTCATGGCTCCGCGCGCCGTTCCGCTATGCGCCGTCCCAACAGTTCCATCAGGCGGACGGCGACATCTATATCGCTGTCCGGCACACCCTCCAGCAGCGCGTTGCGGAGTATATCCAGCCTCTCCATGATGGCGCCGACCAGTTCCTGTCCCGCCGGGGTTAGCGCCAGCCGGTTGGATCGCCGGTCGTCGGGATGGGGCGATCGCTCCACCAGCCGCGCCGCCTCCAGCTGATGCAATGTGCGGACGAGCGATGGCTGGGTGATTTCCAGCGCCTCCGCCAGATCGATCTGGCGCGCTTCCGGGCCCAGCCGGTCGAGGTGAAGCAAGCACCAGCCCGCCGAATTGGAAATACCGATTTCCGCCAGCGTCCGGTCCGCCAGACTGCGCCACCCGCGCGCCACAGGCGAAAATGTCCGCGAAAGCGCGCGCTGGCGTTCCAGTATCGGCATAAACAGTTAGATAGCTAACTAATCTTCATTGTCAAGAAGTGCTTTCCCTTCGCCATCTCCCTCTTGACTTTGCGATGGCCCGGCACTCGCCGGACCATCCCTTGTCCCTGGCTCAGCCCCGCCGCGTACCCGAAAATCCCGCCGCGCCAAACGCGCCAAGCTGCATCGTGCCGGTGATGGCATCGCCATTCACGTCCGCCTCGCATTCCAGCGTCATCGGCATCGGCAGCGTCATCTCCATCTTCCACGTCAGCTTGTTGCCATCGACCTTGCCGTCCTTGACGTCGAGCGATCCCATCATGCCCGCAAAGGTGCCATTGAAGCGATCCCCCGCGCTGATGACGGTGAAGACGCCGTTCTGGTCGCCCATCGGCGTCTTCGCGACGCAATCATAGGCGCCGTCCACTGCTGCCATATCCATGTCTCCCTTGTGCAGCCGTCAATCGGCCAACGTGCCCATCTCCACCGGCAGGCCGACCGCGTCAAGCTGCGGCCGCACCAGTTTCGCGTCGCCCACCACGACCCAAATCAGCCGATCGGCGTCGATCGCCTCCCGCGCGGCCTTGTCCATGTCCGCAGCCGTCATTGCGCGATAGGTGCCGGGCAGCGTCTCATAATAATTGTCCGCCCGCCCGAGCAGGTTGTTCCGCATCATCGCCCCCAGCAGGTCGGTCGATGTCTCGAAACTGCCGGGAAGCGAGAGAATCTGGCTGTTGATCGTCTGGTTGCGTTCCGCCTCGGTCGTGCCCTTCGCGGTCAGATATTCGCTGATATCCTTGCGCGCCGCGATAATCGACTCGCCGGTCTTGTCGGTCTGCACCGGGGCATAGACCAGCAGCGGGATCGTCTCCTTGACGCCGGGCAGCGCGGTCCCGGCATAATAGGCCCAGCCCTTCGTTTCGCGCAGGTCCATGATGAGGCGGGAGGTCGTGCTGCCGCCCAGCACCTCATTAGCGGTGAGGAGATCGACGGGATTATCCGTGCCTTGCTTGTTGGTGAGCACACCAGCCAGTATCATCGATTGCGGGCTTTGCGGCTTGTCGACCAGGATGATCCGGGCCGGGCGCATCATGCGGTCCATGCGGAACAGCTTCGTACCCTTCTGCGCGGCGGGCGCCTTCCAGTCGCCGAACCGCTTTTCCAGCAGCGGCATGATCTCGCTCAACGTCGTGTCGCCAGTGACGAAAATCGTTGCATTGTCGGGTCGCAGCCATGTGTCATGAAAGGCGGTCAAATCCTGCCGCACCACCGCCTTCACCCCGCTTTCCGTGCCGGAGCCGGTGAAGGGGATGCCATAGGGATGCGCCTGCCCATAAAGCAGCGGTGGCAGCAGGCGCTGCGCGATGGGCATGGGTTCGGTCTTTTCCGCCGCGATCCGGGTCAGAAGCTGGCCGCGCAGCCGCTCCACTTCCTTGGGATCGAAGGCCGGGTTGCGGATGATGTCCGACAACAGCCCCAGCGAGGCGTCGAGATTGGGCTTCAGCGCATAGAGTCCGACCGTGGTGGTATCCATGCCATTCTTCGCGCCGATGGAGGCGCCCAGCCGTTCCTGCTCCTCAGCGATCTGGACGGAACTGCGCGTCTTGGTGCCTTCGTCCAGCAGCGCGGTCGTCAGCGCCGCCGTGCCCAGCTTCGCCTTGTCATCCGCCGCGTTACCTGCGTCGAAGGACACCGACACGCGCACCACCGGCACTGTCGCGCGACGGGCAAAGACGATGGGGATGCCGTTCTTCAGCTTGGCATGTTCGACCTTCGGGAAGACGAGGTCGGCGACCGGCTCGATCGGCGGCTCGGCGATCTTGGTCGGCGCGGGCGGCTGTGCGGCGGCGGGCGCGGGCGCCTTGGGATCGCGGAAATAAGCCGGCTTGTGCGTAGCATTGCCAGCCAGCGCATTATCCGCAGCCGAACGCTCGCCTGGCGCGACCGTCAGGCAAAAGACCGGGCGACTGAGCCACTTGCGAGCGGTCTCCCTCACCGTTTGCGGGGTGGCGGCGGCATAGGCGGCAAGGTCCTTCTTATATTTGCCGGGATCGTTCGAATAGACAGCGCCTTCGGCCAGTGTCACCGCCTTGCCGCTGAAACCACCGACCTTCTCCAGCCCCGAAATCGTGCCCGACACCTGCTGCGTCGCGGCGCGGAGCACTTCGTCAGCGCTCGGTCCCTTGGCCAGATAATCGGCGAGAAGCTGGTCCAACCTTTTGCCCACCGCGACCGGGTCAGCGCCGGGCTTCACGTCCACGGTGATCTCGGCGATGCTAAGTTTCTCGAAGGGCTGGATGCTGGCCTTGACCGCGACGGCAACCTTCTCGTCCTTCACCAGGATATTATCGAGCCGCGAGGAGCCCAGCCCTCCGAAGACGGACATGGCGAGATCAAGCTGCTGCAGGTCCGGCGAATTAACACCGGGCACGATCCAGTTGCGATAGAGGCGCGTCGCGGCGACATTGTCGTGCATCACTTTCTCGACATCCTTGTCGAGCGTGGGGACGGTGGCATCCACATCCTGTGGAGCGGGACCGGCAGCGATATTGCCGAACCACTTTTCCGCCTTCACCTTCGCGGTCGGCACATCAATATCACCGGCCAGCACTAGCACGGCATTGTTCGGGCCGTAGTGAGTCCTGAACCAGTTCTGCACGTCAGTCAGGCTAGCGGCGTTCAGGTCCGCCATCGAGCCAATGGTGGAGTGACGATAGGGATGCCCTTCCGGCAGCATGGCGGCAAGCTGGGCATATTCGACGAGGCCATATGGCTCATTCTCGCCCATGCGCTTTTCGTTCTGAACCACGCCGCGTTGGGTATCGAGCTTGGTCTGCGTCACCGCGCCCAGCAAGTGTCCCATGCGGTCGGCTTCCAGAAACAGCGCCCGGTCGAGCGCGCCGGTCGGCACCGTTTCGAAATAGTTGGTGCGGTCGAACCAGGTCGTCCCGTTCCAGTCGGTCGCGCCGATATCTTCCAGCCGCCCGAAGAAGGGACCGTCCGCATTCTCCGAACCGTAGAACATGAGGTGCTCGAACAGATGGGCAAAGCCGGTCTTGCCCGCCGGTTCGAAGCGCGATCCGACATGGTACCAGACGGACACGGCGACGACGGGTGCCTTGCGGTCCGTATGGACGATGACGCGCAAGCCATTTTTGAGCGTGAATTGCTCATAGGGAATGTCGACTTTCGTCACGAGGCTGGAAAGCGGCGCGGGCGCGGCGATGGTGGCGGAAGGGGCGGCCATGGCGGTGGCAGGCAAAGCGGGCGCGAGCGAAGACAAGCCGAGCATCCATGCTGCACGACGCGACTGGGGAACAAAGGTCATGAGCGCCTCATGAAAATCCGTGGATCATGCGGCCAAGGAGAAGGCCAGTTACGCCGCAGCATAGCGGGGCGTTTTATGGACGCAATACGCATTCCGCTGGACAGCACAGACGGCGCGGATAGTTTCGATGGCCCAACCATCAGAGAGTTTCCTCATGGCCCTTCGTATTGCCCTTTCCGCTATGGCTCTTGCCCTTGCCATTCCTTCAATGGCCATAGCGCAGGACAGGCCCGTCTTTTCGTCCGACGCGATCCGCGCGGATATAAGCTTTCTGGCGGATGATCTGCTGGAAGGGCGCGATGGCGGAACGCGGGGCTACGATATTGCCGCGCGCTATGTCGCGGCGCGCTTCACCGCGCTGGGGCTGGAACAGGTCGTGCCAGATAGCTGGTATCAGCCGGTGTCGCTGGCGGTGGCGAAACTGGACAAAAACAACTCCACCGGGCTCACCATCGATGGCAAGCGTTTCGACAATGGCGGTGATGTGGCGATTGGCGCGTTTGGCCGGGAACCGAAGCAAAGTTTTGAGGCTGGCGCGGTCTTCGTCGGCTATGGGCTCCGGTCGGACCGGGAGAAGATCGACGATTATGCGGGCCTTAATCTCAAGGGTAAATGGGCAGTCGCGCTGTCGGGATCGCCGGTGGGGATGCCAAGCGAGATCGGGGCCCATCTGGCGGCGGAGAAAACGCGGGCAGCGCAACAGGCGGGCGCCATCGGCCTCATCACCATCCCCAGCCCTACCATGTTGGCGCGGACGCCATGGGAAAGATTGCAGGAGCGGGCGAGCGACCCCAGCGTGGGATGGGTGCAACCCGATGGGCAGCTTTATGTCCGCACACCGGGGATAAGAGGATCGGCCTATGCCAATGGCGCGGCGGCGGAGGCTTTGCTGGCCGGATCGGGACGGACGCTGGCGGCAGTCCGGGCCGAGGCTGGGAAGAAGGGCGGGCGGCCCAAGGGATTTGCGCTGAAGCCGCTGGTCCGCATCGACCGGACTAGCAGCGTGACGCACGCACCCAGCAGCAATGTGCTGGCGGTGCTGCCCGGTTCCGATCCGGCGCTGGCCAAAGAATATGTACTGCTGATGGCGCATCTCGACCATGTGGGCGTGAAGCCCGACACGCCCGGCAAGGACAAGATCTACAATGGCGCGATGGACAATGCGTCGGGCATCGCGACGATGCTGGCGGTAGCGAAAGCCTTTGCGGAGAGTGGAGCGCGGCCGAAACGCTCCATCCTGTTCGCGGCGGTGACAGCGGAAGAGGACGGGTTGCTGGGATCGCAATATCTGGCCAAGAACATGGTGCTGCCAGCGGGCGGGAAGCTGGTGGGCGTCGTCAATCTGGACATGCCGATCCTGACCTACGACTTTCAGGACGTGGTGGCCTTTGGGGCGGAGCATTCGACGCTGGGACCGATCGTGGAACGGGCGGCGAAGTCGGAAGGGATCGCCCTGTCGCCCGATCCGATACCTGCGGAGGGATTGTTCACGCGGTCGGACCATTATCGCTTCGTCGAGGAAGGCGTGCCTTCGGTGTTCCTGATGACGGGCTTTGCCGGGCCGGGGAAGGCGGCGTTCGAGCATTTCCTCAAGACCGATTACCACAAGCCGTCCGACCAGATCGACCTTCCTTTCCATTGGGAGGCGGCGGCGAAGTTCGCGCGGGTGAATTATGCCATTGCGCGGGAGATCGCCGATGCGGCGGAGGCTCCGCGCTGGTATGAAGGGGACTTCTTCGGCGACGCCTTCGCGCCCGGCGAGGCCAAGGCGGCGAAACCATGAATGAAAGGGCGAAGCGATGGCTTTTTGGCGTGGCCGGATAGGATATTTGCGTAACGCCTCTTGTGTTGCCTTTTAGCAACACTACATCGCGAACAGCTTTTACGAAGGGGATGTCATGAACCTCGAGAAATTCACTGATCGCGCCAAGGGCTTTCTCCAGTCGGCGCAGACCGTCGCGATCCGCATGAACCATCAGCGGATCACCCCGGAACACCTGCTCAAGGCGCTGCTGGAGGATCAGCAGGGCATGGCCGCGGGCCTGATCAAGGCCGCCGGTGGATCGCCCGAGATCGCGGTGCGCGATACCGATGCGGCGCTGGCGAAGATACCTGCCGTGTCGGGCAGCGGGGCGCAGCAGACGCCGGGCCTCGACAATGACGCCGTGCGCGTGCTCGACAGCGCGGAGCAGGTCGCCCAGAAGGCGGGCGACAGCTTCGTCACCGTCGAGCGGCTGCTGCTGGCGCTGACGCTCGCCTCCACCACGGCGGCGGGCAAGGCGCTCGCCGCGGCGGGCGTGAAGGCCGAGGCGCTCAACGCCGCGATCAACGACCTGCGCGGAGGCCGCAGCGCCGATACGGCGAGCGCCGAGGACCGCTATGACGCGCTCAAGAAATTCGCGCGCGACCTGACGCAAGCCGCGAAGGACGGTAAGCTGGACCCGGTGATCGGGCGCGACGAGGAGATTCGCCGCACCATCCAGATCCTGGCGCGGCGGACCAAGAACAACCCCGTCCTCATCGGCGACCCCGGCGTCGGCAAGACCGCCATCGCCGAAGGGCTGGCGTTGCGTATCGCCAATGGCGATGTGCCCGATACGCTGAAAGACCGCACGCTGATGGCGCTCGACATGGGGAGCCTGATCGCGGGCGCCAAATATCGCGGCGAGTTCGAGGAGCGCTTGAAGGGCGTGCTCGATGAGGTGAAGGGCGCCGAAGGGCAGATCGTGCTGTTCATCGACGAGATGCACACGCTGATCGGCGCGGGCAAGTCCGAAGGCGCGATGGATGCGGGCAACCTGCTCAAGCCCGCTCTGGCGCGCGGCGAACTGCACTGCATCGGCGCGACGACGCTCGACGAATATCGCAAATATGTCGAGAAAGACCCGGCGCTCCAGCGCCGGTTCCAGCCGGTATTCGTAGGCGAACCGACGGTGGAGGACACCATTTCCATCCTGCGCGGCCTGAAAGAGAAATATGAGCTGCACCATGGCGTGCGGATCACCGACGGCGCGCTGGTGTCGGCGGCAACGCTCTCCAACCGCTACATCACCGACCGTTTCCTGCCCGACAAGGCCATCGACCTGATGGACGAGGCGGCATCGCGCCTGCGGATGGAGGTGGAGAGCAAGCCCGAGGAGATCGAAAATCTCGACCGGCGGATCATCCAGCTCAAGATCGAGCGGGAGGCGCTGAAGAAGGAGACGGACAAGGCGTCGGCGGACCGGCTGGCGGCGCTGGAGGAAGACCTTGCCAATCTGGAGCAGCAGTCGGCGGAACTGACGCAGCGCTGGCAGGCGGAGAAGGACAAGATCGCGGGCGAAAGCAAGCTCAAGGAACAGCTCGATGCCGCGCGGCTGGAACTGGAGCAGGCGCAGCGCGGCGGCGACCTCGCGAAAGCGGGGGAACTGGCCTATGGGCGCATCCCCGAACTGGAGCGCAAGCTGGAAGAGGCGCAGAATGTCACGCAGGGCGCGATGCTGCGCGAGGAGGTGACGAGCGAGGATATCGCCTCGGTCGTGTCGCGCTGGACCGGCATCCCCGTCGACCGGATGATGGAGGGCGAGCGCGAGAAGCTGCTCGCCATGGAAGCGGAACTGGGCAAGCGCGTCATCGGGCAGCAGGAGGCGGTGAAGGCCGTGGCGACCGCCGTGCGCCGTTCGCGCGCGGGATTGCAGGACCCGAACCGGCCACTGGGATCGTTCCTGTTCCTGGGCCCCACGGGCGTCGGCAAGACGGAGCTGACCAAGGCGCTCGCGGGCTTCCTGTTCGACGACGACAACGCGATGGTGCGCATCGACATGAGCGAGTTCATGGAGAAGCACAGCGTCGCGCGGCTGATCGGCGCGCCTCCGGGCTATGTCGGCTATGAGGAAGGCGGCGTGCTGACCGAAGCGGTGCGGCGGCGGCCCTATCAGGTGGTGCTGTTCGATGAGGTGGAGAAGGCGCATGGCGACGTGTTCAACGTGCTGTTGCAGGTGCTGGACGACGGGCGCCTGACCGATGGGCAGGGGCGCACGGTGGACTTCACCAACACGATCATCGTGCTGACGTCCAATCTGGGCAGCCAGTATCTGACCAATCTGGCGGACGGCCAGAACGTCGAAGATGTCGAGCCGCAGGTGATGGAGGTCGTGCGAAGCCACTTCAGGCCGGAGTTCCTCAATCGCCTGGACGACATCATCCTGTTCCACCGCCTGGGCGCGGACCATATGGCGCCGATCGTGGATATTCAGGTCGGGCGGGTGCAGAAGCTGCTCAAGGACCGCAAGGTGGTGCTGGACCTGACGGACGGCGCGCGGGCTTGGCTGGGGCGGGTCGGTTACGATCCGGTCTATGGCGCGCGGCCATTGAAGCGGGCGGTGCAGCGTTACCTGCAAGACCCGCTCGCCGACCTGATCCTGCGCGGCGAAGTGCCGGACGGATCGACGGTGAAGGTCGAGGAAGGCGATGGCGGGTTGGTGTTGAGGGTGGCTTGATCCCACCCTTTAGCGAAAAAAGGGGGGCATATGCCCCCCTTTTCTTTTGATACTGAAAACTGTGCTCAAAACAGCTTGCCGGTTTGCAGCTTCACACCTGCATAAAGGAAGCGGCCTACACCGGAAATCGGATAGCTGAGTTCTCCCAGGTCCGGCGTCTGATCCGTGAAATTGTTGATCCCCGCATAAACCTGGAACCTTTCATCGACTTCATAGGCGAAGCGGATGTCATGTTGCTGAAGCTCTTTGTACCAGACATATTTAGGATCGACGAGATCGGGATTGCCGGTCAATTCCTCCGTCAGATAGCGGCGGGTCTTGCTGGAATAGGTGAAAGTATAGTTGGCGGTGAACTTGTTCAGTTTCCACACCAGGTCCAATGTACCGCGCCACCGGGGATTGTAAGCCTCCAAAATATCATTATCGATCTCAGCGCCGATGGAAGGAACTTCCGTCTTCCTGTCCAGATAGCCACCGATCAGGTTGATATTGAAGGTGCCGAGATTCTCGCTGGGCGAAAACACGTAGCGGATGGAGAAATCCGCGCCTGCCGTCCGCAGCGCGGCCACATTCTGCGGTCGCACATTGAAACCGATGCGACGCTGGATATCGTTGCCGTCACCCAGGACGAAGCCCGTTGCCGGATCACGGAATATATTCTCGCAGAACACATTTTCGGCGGTGGGCTGATCCACGCAAAGCCGCGCCAATTCGGTCGGCGTAGGCGTGTTGACGGCATTTTTGATCTTAATGTCGTACCAGTCGAAAGTGAGTGTCAGACCGGGAATGAACCGGGGTTGCAACACGAGGCCCGCCGTCCACGACTTAGCCGTCTCCTCCGTCAGCAACGGATTGCCGCCGGTCGTTCCGCGCCGGGTCGTATTGACTGAAGGAATGGTGGAAGGCGTGAAATTGGCAATCTCGTCCGGGGTCAGGCCAAGGCCGGACAAAATGGTGGCGCAATTCGCGCGGCGATATTGCGTGCCCTCATCCAGCCGCCTGAAATCGCAAGGGTCCTGAACCTGAAGGAACGTGCCCGTCGCGGGCTGAAACAGTTCGCCGATATTGGGCGCGCGCACCGCCTGCGAATAGGATCCACGGAACCGCAGATCGGGGATCGGCGCATAAATGCCGTCCACCTTCCATGTGGTCGTCTTGCCTACGGTGCTATAGTCGGAAAAACGTATCGCACCTCCGACCGAGAGCAGATGGGCGAAACGCATATTGGACAGGATCGGCGCATTCACTTCGCCGAAAAATTCCTTCACGTTGAAACGCCCGCCGCTGATAGGTAGCGCAGCGAAGTCACGGAATTCGCCGTTCTGAATCAGCGCATCGGGCGTCTCGCGGCTCTTTTCGCGACGATATTCTCCGCCCAGCGCGAAGCCGAAGGAACCGCCGCCGGGGAATGTGAAAACCGAATCCAGGTTGCCCGAAACGGACCCCGTCACCACTTCCTGCGAAATCTTGGAGCGGCTGACATTGTCGGCCAGCACGAAGGCGAGCGCTTCAGGATCGGCCACGCCATTGCCCAAAACATTGAGCGGACGACAGGCGCTACCCGCGCCCGGCGTGAAGGTTGTGGCAGGACCGCCAAAATTATCCGGATCGATGACACCGCCATAGGCAAGCGTCGACCGGCACACGATATCCCCCGTCACAGGATCACGCACCGCATCCAGCGCCGCATAGTAGCGGTCGCCGATCAGATTGGCGGTCTGACGGTTACGGACCTTGGTTTCGCCATAGATATAGGAAACATCATAGTTGAGATTGTCGGTAATTGCGCCGTCAAAGCCGAGCACGATACGCTTAGTCTTGCGCTTTACGGTTTCGCCGCGAATGCCGAAGTCGTAATTGTCACGCGATACCAAGGCACCGTCCGGCGCGGCGCCCGCACCAAACCGGTCGGCCAGATAAGCATTGTCCGGCTGAAGATAAGTGAAGAAATCGAAGCTGGGCTGAGCCACGGAATAGGCTTTGGTCTCGACATATTTGCCCTCTGCATAGAAGCGGATAGCGGGGGAGAATTCATAGCTGGCCAGCATATTGAACATGTGCCGGTTCTGCGATGGTTGAAGATCGCCGAAATAGCCGGCAACCGGCGTGTTCGATCCGCCGACCGCACGCGCATTACCGCCGATCAGGATTTGCCCTCGATCATAAGGAAGACCGCTGCCGGTGAAATCGGGGATGCCGTCGAGATCGAGATCCACGGCACCATCGGGCGAACTGTCGGCCCAGGTCAGATTGCTATAGGGAATCCGATCAGGAACGTTGGGATCATCATCCAAGTCATCCTGATTCTGAAGGATTTCCCTATATTTCGCAGGATTTCCCGAAAATCCGCGCGCAAAGGGGCTAAGACGATCGGACTTATTATATTCATATGCAACCGCAATGTTGCCGCGCCCTTCCGCGAAATTCTTGCCCGCCGTCACGCTGAAATAGCGATTGGCTGCGTCACCCTTGGACGAAATGCCGGATTGGGCGCGCGCGGTCAGTCCTTCGAAATTGCGCTTGAGCACGAAATTGACCACGCCCGACACGCCATCCGCGCCGTAAATCGCCGATGCGCCGCCCGTTAGAACGTCAACCCGTTCGATCAGATCTTCGGGAATAGTGTTGATATCCACAGCCGCCGAATTGGCGATGCCGGCGACGTGGCGCTTACCGTTCACGAGAACGAGTGTCCGCTCCTCCCCCAGATTGCGGAGATTGAGCAGGTTGACGCCCGTCTCACCAAAGCCCGCGTCCGCGCCTCCGGACAGCGAACTGCCGGTGGAAGCCGAAAGTGCAGGATTGCGCAAAAGAATATCGGTCAGGTTGGTACGGCCTGTCTGCTCGATCTGTTCGGCAGAAACCGCAACGATGGGATTGGCGACATCCAGTTCCGGTCGCGCAATACGCGAACCCGTAACGACAATTATCGGTTCATCTTCCCCTTGGGTCGATTCCTGCGCCATGGCATAGGATGAAATCAAAGCCATGCCGATAGCGATCGACCCAGCACTGTTCCGCAAACTTGCTGTTTTCGATATGATTTTCACTGTCCAGTCCCTTGCTCTGGAGTTCGAGAGAATGTTCTGCTCTCTCAACAATCACGCGATAGGGATTTATGCCCGACAGCATCCCGCGCATGAGTGGCTTTGAAACTGCGGATGGCGAGAGGAACTGTAAAGACAGAGAAAATGACTCCAGTTGATTATGCTGCCAACTGTAGCAAATCTATCACAGGGTTTCCATATAGCGCTAATTAGAAATTATATTATAACTATCTTATAAAAATAGAAATGATATAATGTCCGATTTGTCGTAGTTATAATTATATAAAAATGATTTATTTAAATTACACCTAGTGTAAATAATATAGATTATATTCCTATCTATTATGTTATTTATATTAATATAATACTATATAGGTAAGATTATCATGAATATATCCTATAAGATAAATTCAAATCTTAATTTAGATATAATAAAAGATACCTATAAGGCATCTGGACGAGTTAGAATTTCAGATTTTCTCGATTCTTCCTTTGCTGAAGCATTATTATCTGCTCTCGTGCAACGTGCCGACTGGATGCAAGTCATCAATTCCGGTGACAGGATATTTGAGCTGTCCCGAGAATTGAGGCGATCCTTTGACGACGATAGAAACAAAAATCTCGAGGAAGCAATCAAGAATAGCGCCCGGTACGGGTTCCAATATCGCTATGAAACCATCCGTGTTCCTGATGATATAGGTCAAAGAAACCCGGAGGATATCCTGCATTTTTTCGTCAATTTCATGAATTCCCGGCCTGTTATCGAATTCATGCGCGAAATCACGGGCGATGAAGAGGTTGACTTTGTGGATGCACAAGCCACGGCTTATGGATCAGGCGATTTCCTGTCGCGTCATAACGACGCCATCGACGGCAAGCATAGACGCGCGGCCTATGTTCTTGGCCTCACTCGATCATGGCGATTTGAATGGGGCGGCCTGCTCATGTTTCATGAAGGAGAAACCGCCTCCGCCTGGCTGCCGACCTTCAACGGCCTGAGTCTGTTTTCCGTTCCTCAAGACCACAGTGTAAGTCTGGTGACGTCCTTTGCCGATCAACGCCGCTATTCAGTCACCGGCTGGCTAAGGTCGTTCCACGAGAAATAAATAAGGGGCAGAGTTCCCACTCCGCCCCTTATTCCCAATATAGACTGGACGCGGATCAGAAGCGAAGCTTCGCCGAGATCGAGAGATAGCGTCCCAGGACATCATAAGTGCTAGGCAGTGTGTTGGACTGCTCGCCGTTACCGCCGGTCTGCTGGCTGATAACGAAGGGCGGACGCTTGTCGAACAGGTTCGACACAGTGCCGGTGAGGCTGAAATTATCCGTGATGTCGGCCGCGAGGGCCAAATCGAAATAATTGAAAGCCTTGATCTTTTCCACCGCATAGATGGTGTTCGGATCATCATCGCGCACGCCGCCCGTGTAACGCCATTGCACCGAAGTCGTTATCTTACCGAAGTCGAGAGTAGTGCGGAGAGAATGGCGCCACTTCGGAATCGGCTGGCCCGACGGCACCGAAGTGCTGCACGCCACGCCGAACTTGCCGACGCATTCATTGACGATCGGCACGCCAACGACGGGCGTGAAGTCATATTTGAAAACGCGCGTGCCGTTGAAGTTCAGCGACAGTTTCGGTTCATCGCCGGCAATCGTGAACGGCAGCGGCGTGGTGTAGCCCAACGAGATATCCAGACCGTCGGTCTTGAGGCCACCCGAATTCTGGTTCTGGTCGACGATCCGTTCCACCTGACCGAGCGAGTTACGCGAAATTAGGTCACAGAAGGACTGAATGCCCTGGTCAAAACAGCCCGCAAAGATATTGCCTTGGCCATAAGGGCTGATGAAACCCGTGATCTTGATCTTGTAATAGTCAACCGTCGCGCTGAAACCGGGCAACAGGCCGGGCGTCAAGACCGCACCGATGGTAAAGGTCTTCGACTTTTCTTCGCGCAGATCCGCATTACCCGACTGGAACGATGGCGGATTCACCAGGTTCGAGTCGTTGGTGTTCGGATCGCCCACATATTGGGCGGGCACGCCATTGGCGATACAGGCCTGACCCAATGCGCTGGTCGGCGTCACACCGGCATTGCCGCACGGATCGCTCTGGCCGTCAAAGCTGACGGTCTGCCCCAGATACAGCTCGTTGACGCTGGGACCACGGATTGCCCGCTGGAACTGGCCACGGAAGCCGATGCCCTTGACAACTTCAAGCTGCGCGCCTGCCGCCCAGGTGAACACATTGCCCGGCGCGTTGGAATAATGCGTGAAACGCGCCGCGCCGTTGACTTCAAACCGCTTCACGAAGGTGTCGGCCAGAAGCGGAACATTCACTTCGCCGAAGAATTCGCGAACACTGTAGCCACCCGATGTGGGCGCGCCAGGATTGAAGCCGCCGACATTGCCCGATGCCAGGAAGGTGTCGGGCGTGGTGCTGCCCCGTTCCGAACGCCATTCCGCGCCGAGCGCGACGCCGACGCCGCCTGCGCCGAGATCGAACAGGCTGGAGTTGGTGAAGGCGACGCTGGCAACCTGGGTCGTGTATTCCTCCAGATTGGTCGCGCCAATGCCGAGATAAGCGGCCGCGTCGGAGGAAAGATTACCCGTGCCGAAGAGATTCGCCGGGACGCAGCCCGCCTGACGCGCATCGGCCGAAGAGCAGACAAGCGTGCCCCCATTGGGCTCACCCGCGAACGGGAAGGGCGAGATGTTACCGGCCGAATCCTGGAAAGCGGTACGAGTCGCAGCCAGGAAATTGGTCAGAGCAACATTGCCCGTCTGACGCTGGGAATTCTTGGTCCGGGCATACATGTAGTAGCCGTCATAGGACCAGCCCGCTCCCAGGTCGCCTTCCGCACCGACGACGATCCGGAAAGCGCTGCGATCATCCTGATTGAGGCGGCCGCCCAGGCCCAAGGTGCGGAAACCATAGGCCGGGACGCTGACATAGCCATCGCCATCCGTATCAAGACCGTTCAATGCAGCCTGAAGTTCAGGCGAGAAGTAGGGCGAATTCGCCTGGATGTCGAAAGCGCCCAGCGACCCTGCGTTCACGCCGGTGCCAAAGGGGGTGGAGTTGCCCAGCGGCGTCGCGGCAAGCAGGTTGTCAACGCGATTGTTGACATATTGCGCTTCCATATAGGGCTTGAAGATGCTGCTCACCTCATATTGCGCGCGCGCGGAGATGAGGAAGCGTTCCTGCGGAACCTGCAGATAGTTCGCGGGATTGGTGTTATAGGCGTTGGCCGATGAGTCATATGCACTCGGGCTGCCATCCGGGTTGAAGAAGATTGCACTGTTCGGAAGTCCCAGCGCGGCATTCAGGCCGGGAACCTGGATACGACCCTCAGGGATCGAACCGGAACCGCCGGGGCTGAAAGTGCCGTCCTGGTTATCGTTGAAACTGTCACGCGACCAGCTACGTTTGCTGGCGAAGATCGCCTTGCGCTTGTAATAATCGAGCGAAAGCGTGACGTTACCGCGGTTGTCATCGAAATTGGCGCCGATGGTGCCATTGATGTCCCAACGCGCGCCATCGCCACGGCTGCTGAGCTCGTATGTCGAATTGAGTTCGATGCCTTCAAAGTCGCGCTTCAGGACGAAGTTGACGACACCGGCGATCGCGTCCGACCCGTAAACAGCCGAGCGGCCACCCGTCACCACGTCCACGCGCTCAATCAGCGCCTGCGGAATGGTGTTGAGGTCGACGACCTGATTGACGTCATAGGACATGTAGCGGCGGCCATTGACCAGCACCAGCGTACGCGAAGTGCCAAGGCCGCGAAGGTCGACGGTCGCGATGCCGCCGCCGGGATTGTTCGACGTGCCCGTCGACGAACCCATGACCTGTGGCAGATCGTTGAGGACGCTCTCGACGTTGGTCTGGCCCTTAAGCGCAAACTGCTCGGCCGACACCACCGCAATGGGGCTAGCCTGGTCGAGGTCCGGCCGCGCGATACGCGAACCGGTAACGATGATAGTGGCTTCGCCTTCGTCGGCGGCCCCGCCCTGTGCAAATGCAGCAGCAGGAAGCATCGCGCCCACAATGAATGGCGCGACACCGGCGCGCAGAAGCGCGGTTTTCGAAAGTTTCTTCACGGTCCAGTCCCTTGCTCTGGAGTGAAGGCAGTTTCCTGCCCCCATTATGGTCCTAAGGAGAGATATGCCCGACAGCGTTCCCCTTGTGGATTGGCGGAAATTGCGCGGGACTGGGGTCATCTGTAAAGCGCGCTCACAGCGCGCGCACTGCTTTTACAGCGGGCTGTATCATAAATGCAACAAACTGGCGCCGGGGTAAAAATCGGGGAAAGCAATATTATTACAACGTTCCCAGGTGACCATATTCATTGCTGCAGACGACGGAGTTTTGCTTGACCGATTATGCCATTTCCATGGTTTTTCGGGCTCTTTGACACCTCTCTTGACGCAGGGAGCTTCGGGTGCTTGCTAGCTCTGGCATTTGCCGGGAAGCGATGGAGAAAGCCGTTGACCAAAACATCACACGTCCTTGTTCTTGCCATCGCCTTCGGCCTGGCGTTGCAAAATGCACGCGCTGCGCCCCCTCAACAGCCTCGTCCCGAAATCTTCACCGACCTGCTGAAATGCCGCGACATTGCAATGGATTCACAACGACTCGCTTGTTTTGATCGGCAGGTCGCCGATATGCAGGCGGCATCGGATCGCGATGAAGTCGTGATTTTGGACAAGGCTGAATTGCACAAAACGCGGCGGACGCTTTTTGGCTTTTCCTTTCCCAAACTGCCTTTCCTTGACGGCGACGACGATGCGAAAAAGGAAGAAGAAGGGTTTTCCCGTATCCAGACCACCATCGCCTCGGTCAAAAATCTTGGTTATGGGAAATGGCAGATCCAGTTGGAGGACGGCGCACAATGGATGACGACGGAACCCATCATCCGCCGCACTCCGAAAGCGGGCATGACGATAGAAATCCGCCGCGCCAGCATGGGCAGCTTCATGGGCAAGATCGAAGATGATCGCGCCGTGCGGATGAAGCGCGTCGGCTGAGTCGTTTCATTCTGCCGACGGCATCGCCCCCGCCAGCAACAGCGGGTCGATCCGGGCGTCGTTCCACTTCATGCTCCAGTGGAGATGCGGGCCGGTGGCGCGGCCCGTCGCGCCGATCGCGCCGATGCGTTGCCCTTGGGACACATGCTGTCCGGGACTCACGTCGATCCGCGACAGGTGCAGGAAGGCGCTGTTGAGGCCGTGGCCGTGGTCGATCATCAGCAGATTGCCCTCCAGCGTGAAGGGCCTGTCCGCCGCGAGGATCACCACGCCGTCGGCCGGGGCGACGACAGGCTCCCCCGTCGCGCCCGCCACGTCCACGCCGCTGTGATAGGCGCCGGGCGTGCCCTGATAGATGCGTTGCGCGCCGAACAGGCCGGAGATACGGCCCCGGCGCGGCCAGATGAACGTCTGCCGCCAGCCCTGCGCTTCCGTGATCGTGGCGCGGGCGGCGGCGATGCGGTCAAGTTCAGGCTTGCGGATCGCCATGAAGGCTTCCGTGCTTTTCGTGGGACGCATGGGGGCGTTGATGCGCTCCAGACGCCATGCGCGCGGCGCGATGGTGAGCGGGCGCTCCATGACGCGGCCATCGGCGAGGCGCGCGGTGAGGCGTGCCTGCGGGCCTGCGTCGCGATCGAAGGCGATGAGGAAGCGGCCATCGCGCTCGACGGGGACGGGCTGGCCGTTCAAGCGCAGATCGACCGTTGCCGATGGGGCAGTGCCGAGCATCACCCCGCCCTGCGTCATTTCGCCCGACAAGCGGAAATCGTAAGCGGCGACGGCAACGGACGGAGCAGGCGCGGACGGCGCTGCGACCGCGGTCAACGCCAACGCCGCGGCCGCCAGGAAGAACTTCATCCTTCGCCGCGGGCTTTCAGTTCGGCGCGGGCGGAGACTTCGGCGCTGGCATAGGGTTCCTGCCGCGATATGCTCCAGTAACGCAGATTTTCGAGCGCGATCTTCTGCCCGGTCACCGCGCAGATTACATGATCGCCCGCCTGCAACACGCGGAAGCTGTAGGGCATATAATGCAGCCGGGCGGCGCGGTCGCGGTTGGACATCAGCATTTCAGGCGGCCTTTTACACGGGTCGGGGGCGTCAGGAAAACAGATCCTGTTGCCGGATTTCCTCTTCGCTACGCGATTTGCGGGACGGGCGGGACGGAATCGATATAGCCGCAGGGGCGGGCTTCTCAAGAGGCGGCGCGCCATCGACGGCGGCGTCCACCTCTCCATCGCGGAAATGGAGCGTGACCTGCCCGGCAGCGCGGGCGGCGGTCGTGTCGCGGATCAGGTGGCCGCCCGCCATGACGCGCGCGAACCCGCGCTGGAGCGGCCGGTCGGGATCGAGCGAGACGAACAGGCGCGAGAGGCGGTCGAAAGCGGTGGAACGCTCCGCCAGCGCGCGAGCGAGATAGTCGGGACGCAGCTTCAGGCGGTCCACCCGCTCCTTCGCGCGGCTCACATATTGCTGGAGCAGCGCGGGGCGAAGCGCCCCGCCTGCCTGGCTGAGATGCGTCCGGGCATCGGCAAGGCGGTGGCGCAGGCCGCTGGCGAGCGCGTCGGAAAGCTGGTCGAGCCGCTGCCGCTGGGGCGCGAGCAGCGTGTCGGGCGTGGGCATGAGCCGCGCCTGCATCTCCAGCCGCTCGCGCGCCTGCGCCGCACCGCGCCGGACGGCCCGGTCCATGCGGAGACCCTGTTCGCGCAGCATCGCCAACAGCTCGGCGCGGACCGGCACGGCCATTTCTGCAGCGGCGGTGGGCGTGGGCGCGCGCATGTCGGCGGCATAATCGCAAAGGGTGGTGTCGGTTTCGTGGCCGACGGCCGAGATGATCGGGATCGAACATTCCGCCACGGCGCGGACGACGATTTCCTCGTTGAAGCTCCACAGATCCTCGATGGAGCCGCCGCCGCGCGCGACGATGACGAGATCGGGTCGCGGCAGCGCGCCACCGGCGGGCATGGCGGAAAAGCCGCGCACGGCACGGGCCACCTGCGCCGCCGCGCCTTCGCCCTGCACCAGCACCGGCCAGAGCAGCACATCGGTCGGGCAGCGGTCCGACAGGCGGTGGAGGATGTCGCGGATGACGGCGCCGGTGGGCGAGGTCACGACGCCGATGGTGCGCGGCATGAAGGGCAAGGGACGTTTACGGTCGCGGTCGAACAGGCCCTCTCCCGCCAGTTTCGCCTTGAGCTTTTCGAGGAGCGCCATCAGCGCGCCCTCCCCGGCCAGTTCCATCCGGTCGATGACGATCTGATATTTGGAGCGGCCGGGATAGGTGGTGAGCCTGCCGGTGGCGATCACCTCCACCCCGTCCTGCGCGGCGAAGGCCAGGCGGGCGGCGCTGCCTTTCCACATGACGCCGTCGATGACGGCATTATCGTCCTTGAGCGCGAGATAGAGGTGGCCGGACGCCGCACGCTTGAAACCGGAAATCTCGCCGCGCAGGCGAACATGGCCGAAACGGTCCTCCACCGTGCGCTTGAGCAGCGAGGACAATTCGCTCACGGACAGCGGCGGCGCGTTGTCCCCCGCCCGTTCCTCCGCTAACAGGCGACCCGAACTGTCATAGGCATCGAAATCCGGGGACATGGGCGACATGAACATCCTTCTGCTTGGCGGCGGCGGCCGCGAACATGCGCTGGCATGGAAGCTGGCGCAATCGCCGCGCCTCAAAACATTGTATGCCGCGCCGGGCAATCCGGGCATAGCGCAGCACGCGCAATTGGTCGACCTCGACGCGAAGGATCATCGCGCGGTCGTCGATTTCTGCATCCGCCATTCCATCGGGCTGGTGGTGATCGGGCCGGAAGCGCCGCTGGTCGATGGCCTTGCCGACAATCTGCGCGCGACGGGGACGCCGGTGTTCGGGCCGGGCAAGAAGGCGGCGCAGCTGGAAGGCTCCAAGGGCTTCACCAAGGATCTGTGCAAGCGCGCGAATATCCTCACCGCCGCCTATGAACGCGTGACCAGCAAGGACGGCGCGATCGCGGCGCTGGACGATTTCGCGCTGCCGGTGGTCATCAAGGCCGATGGGCTGGCGGCGGGCAAGGGCGTCATCATCGCGGAGACGCGGGAGGAGGCGCTGGAGGCGCTGGACACCATGTTTTCCGGCGCGTTCGGCGCGGCGGGCGAGGAAGTGGTGCTGGAGGAATTTATGCGCGGGGAGGAAGCGAGCTTCTTTGCGTTGACGGACGGGAGCGCGATCCTGCCCTTCGGCTCCGCACAGGATCACAAGCGGGTGGGCGATGGCGACACCGGACCGAACACGGGCGGCATGGGCGCCTACAGCCCGGCGCGGGTGCTGACGGCGGAGCTGGAGCAGCAGGTGATGGAACGGATCATCCGGCCGACCGTGGAGACGCTGGCCGCCGAGGGGACGCCTTATTCGGGCGTGCTCTATGCCGGGCTGATGCTGACGGACGAAGGTCCGAAGCTGATCGAATATAATGCCCGGTTCGGCGATCCGGAATGTCAGGTGCTGATGATGCGCTTCGACGGCGATCTGGTGGAATTGCTGCTGGCGGTCGCGGACGGAACGCTGGCGGAGCAGGGGCCGGTGGAACTGGCGGATCGCACCGCGCTCACCATCGTCATGGCGGCGAATGGCTATCCGGGGACACCGGAAAAGGGCGGCGTCATCACCGGGATCGACGCGGCGCAGGCAGGCGGCGCGCGGGTTTTCCATGCAGGCACGGCGAAAAAGGACGGCGCGATCATCGCGGCGGGCGGCCGCGTGCTGAACGTCACGGCGACGGGGCAAAGCGTGCGCGAGGCGCAGAAAGCAGCCTATGCGGCGGTCGACGCGATCGACTTTCCGACCGGCTTTTGCCGCCGCGATATTGGCTGGCGGGAAGTCGCGCGGGAAGAAACCGTGGCCTGATTGCCCTTGTCCCACAGGCCAAGCTGCTCTTAAATAGGGTAAAGGGTAGGAATGGGAGACGGAAGGGATGCAGGAATTCTTCATTGACTATGGCCTGTGGCTGCTGATCGCGCTGCTGATCATTATCGGGATCGTTTTCCTGCTGTCGGGCAGGCAGAAGGCGGATCAGGCGGACGATGCCGCATCCACCGCGCCGGTCGAGCAGAAACCGGCGCCGCTGGCTTCAACGCCACCGCCTCCCGCGCCGAAGGCCGTGGCCGTGCCGGTGCCGATGGTGCCGGTGGATGTCGAAGCCATCATCCCAGCCGTGCCGGAAACCGAGCCCGTCGCCGCGCCGGTAGAAGCGCCGCCCGTCGTCCCGGTATCGCCCGCCGTCACCGCGCCGTCCGAAGGACCGGACGATCTGCTCAAGCTCAAGGGCGTGGGGCCGAAGCTCAACATGCTGCTGATCGAACTGGGGGTCACGCGCTTTGCCCAGATCGCGGCGTGGACCGATGCCGATCTCGCCGCGATCGACGCCAAGCTGGGTAATTTCAAGGGCCGTCCCGTGCGCGACCAGTGGATAGACCAGGCGAAATATCTCGCCGCCGGGGACGTTGCCGGGTTCGAGGCCAAATACGGCAAGATCTAACGCATCACGCTCTAGGGTTTGCTGCCAATATCTCCCGCGCACGCGGGGCCAGACGCTCTGTCGCCGCCGCGTGGATGCCAGGCGCGGTGCAGAGCAGGCCGAAAGCGGCGGGCCGGGGCTGGTTATAGAATAAAGGCGCGCCCAGCGCATCGGTGACGATCGCGCCGGCTTCCTGCGCGATAAGGCCAGCGGCCGCTATATCCCATTCATTGCCCCATCGCACGGTGGCGACAAGGTCCGCTTCATCCGCCGCGACCATCGCCATACGCAGCGCGATGCTGTTGGGCTTTTCCACCGTCGCAAGATCGCGGTCGATGCGGGGAAGCTGATCGGCGGGCACGCGCGCGCCCGCCAGCATCGTGCGCGATCCAGCGTGCAGGCGGACGCCGTTGCGAGTCGCCCCCTGCCCTGCCTGCGCGACCCACAATTCATTGCGCGCGGGTGCGGCGAGCACCCCGGCGCGCACCGCGCCATCCTCCACCAGGGCGACGGAAACCGCCCAGCCGCGCCGCCCGCGCAGATAGTCGCGGGTGCCGTCGATCGGATCGACGACCCAGACGCGCGATTGGCCAAGCCGATGGACGGTGTCGGCGGTCTCCTCCGACAGCCAGCCCGCCGAAGGATCGAGCGCGGAGAGATTCGCGCGCAGCATGGCGTCGAGTTCGATATCGGCTTCGCAGACGGGCTGGCCGGGCGTCTTTTCCCACTGGCGCACCTGCGTGTTACCGCCGGCCCATAGCGCCAACGCCCGGTCGGCCGCTTGGGACACGACCGACACCAGCGCGCCTATGTCTGGTTCACCCCCCGGCAACGGTCATCCCGTCGACGCGCAGGGTGGGCACGTTAATGGCGTAGCGGTAGCTGAGGTCGCTTGCCGGCGTCAGGGCGCGGAACATATCCTTCAAATTGCCCGCGATGGTGATCTCCGACACCGCCTGCGTCACCGCGCCATTTTCGATGAGGAAGCCCGCAGCGCCCCGGCTATAGTCGCCGGTCACGCCGTTGACGCCCATGCCGATCAGTTCGGTGACGTAAAGGCCGCGCTTCACGTCCGCCATCAGGTCGCCGGGGGAAATGGCGCCCGGTTCCATATGGACGTTGGAGACGCCCGCGCCCGGCGCGCCGCTGCCGCCCCGGCTGGCATGGCCGGTCGGTTCGAGGCCGAGCTGCCGGGCCGAAGCGCTGTCGAGCAGCCAGCCGGTCAGGACGCCCGCGTCGATCAGCGCGCGGCGCGCGACGGGAAGCCCCTCCCCATCGAAGGGCCGCGACCGCAGGCCGCGCTGGCGCAGCGGATCGTCGATGATGGTGACGGCCGAATCGAACAATGCCTCGCCCAGGCTGTCGAGCAGGAAGCTGGACCGGCGGGCGATGGCCGGACCGACGATGCCGCCGATCAGGTGCCCGACAAGGCTGGACCCCACGCGGGGATCGAAGATGATGGGCAGCATGCCGCTTTCGATACGGACGGGGTTGAGGCGGGCGACGGCGCGATGACCCGCGCGCTGGCCGACTTCCTCCGCATGGTCGAGATCTTCGAGATGGCGGGCGCTGTGGCTGGCATGGTCGCGCTGCATGTCCGCGCCGGTGCCCGCGAGCACGCTGGCCCAGGTGGAATGGCTGGTGCCCGCATAGGCCCCCGCAAAGCCATGGCTGGTGGCAAGCGCCATCTGGCTGCGCCCATTGGCAGCGCCGCCGCCTTCGCTGTTGGTGATGCCGGGGATGGTGCGGGCCGCTTCTTCCACGACCAGCGCGCGTTCGCGCAGGGCGGCAGGTTCCGGCTCCTCCTCATCGACGAGATCGAGATGGGGCAGGCGCTTGCGGAGCAGGCGGTCTTCGGGGGCGAGACCGGCATAGGGGTCGTCGGGCGCTTCGCGGGCCATGGCGATGCAGCGTTCGACCAGGGTTTCGAGCGTCGCGGGGTTCATGTCCGACCCGGAAATGCTGGCGGAACGCTGGCCCACGAAGACACGCAGGCCGATTTCCTCGCCTTCCGAGCGTTCCACATCCTCCAGTTCGCCCAGACGCACCGACACGGTGGTCGATGCGTTGCAGGCATAGATGGCGTCCGCCGCATCCGCGCCCGCCCGGCGCGCGGCCGTCACCAGATCCTGCGCGCGCGACTGGGCTTCTTCGAGGCTGAGCATGGAGGAGAGACGATCCTGAAAAGATGGAAAACAGGTTTCGGCCCTTACGCGCTTGCCCGCGTGGGCGCAACGTGCGCGAGCCAGTGATCGAGCAGATGCCAGGCGACCGCCATCGGCGGCGGGGTCAGAAACGGCGCGTCGGGCCGCCCTTCCAGAGCGGCGCGGACCTGATCGGCGTCGCACCAGATGGCGTCCTCTATCTCCGTCTGGTCGAGCGTCAGTGCATCGTCATCGGCCTGCGCCATGCAGGCGATCATCAGGGTCGAGGGGAAGGGCCAGGGCTGGCTCATGACATAGCGGATCGAATGGACGGTGACGCCCGCTTCTTCCTTGAGTTCGCGGGCGACCGCTTCCTCGATCGTTTCGCCCGGTTCAAGGAACCCGGCGAGCGCGGAATAATGGCGCGGGGGCCAGCGATGCTGGCGACCGACAAGGACGCGGCCGCGATGTTCGGCCAGCATGATGACGACCGGATCGACGCGGGGGAAATGTTCGGTATCGCAACCCTTGCACTGACGCGCCCAGCCGCCCTTGTGCGGCACGGTAGGCGAACCGCAGGCCGCGCAAAAACGGTGGCGGGCATGCCAGTCGACCAGGCTGCGCGCGCCGGCATAAAGCGCGGCCTGATCGGGGGAGACTTCGTTCACGACGGCGCGGCTGCGGGCCGAAGGCGTGAAGCTGCCAGCCGCCCGGTCGATCAGGCGCGCGAAAATCGGTATGCGGGCGGGATCGACGCCGAGCAGGACATAATCCTCCATCACGGCGCCGGGAGGCAGCGGTTCCATGGCGAGCGCGCCGTCCACGACCACAGGATCGAGGCCGTCCAGCAGCACGCAAAGAGCCGCGGGGTCGGCGAAGGTTTTGGCCAGCAGCGCGGGATTGGAGCGAATTTCGTCGACGCGGTCCAGCCTGCTGCCGACATAGCCGGGCAGCGGCTTTTCCGAGGCTTCAGAGCCATGCATCCTGGGTCGTCTCCTTGATCGCCGCATCGGCCGCGCGGCGGAAAAGCGTGGGGAGGCCAGCCTGCTCCAGCGTGCCCAGCGGCCACCATTCACCCTGCCCCGGCGGAACGCAATCCCCGTTCACACGAGCGACATGCACCATGAGGTCAAGCGAGAAATGGGTAAAGACATGGGTGACGGGATCGGCAAGGGCGCTCCAGCGGGCGGGAAACGGCGGTGTGGCAGCGGGCGCGGCCGCGCTCCAGTCCGAGGACGGCAAGGCGCGCATCCCGCCGAGCAGGCCTTTGTCCGGGCGGCGGACCAGCCAGACATGGCCGTCCGCCCGCTCAATCCACCAAACATGGCCATGGCGATGGGGTCTGGCCTTTTTCGCGGCCTTGACCGGGAAGGCGGCGGGATCGGCGGTGAGGAAGGCCGCGCAATCCTCCCGCAAGGGGCAAACGCCGCAGGCGGGGTTGCGGGGCGTGCAGATGGTTGCGCCCAGGTCCATCATCGCCTGTGCGAAATCGCCTGCGCGAGCGTCCGGCGTGATTCTGTCGGCGGCGGCGCGGATTTCGGACCGGGCAGCAGGGAGCGGCGTGGCGATGGCGAAGAGGCGGGCGACGACGCGCTCGACATTGGCGTCCACCACCACGGCACGGCGGCGGAAGGCGATGGCGGCGACGGCGGCGGCGGTATAGGCCCCCACCCCCGGCAAGGCGCGCAGCCCTTCCTCCGTATCGGGGAAGGTTCCGCCATGATCGCGGGCGACGGCGCGAGCGCAGGCGAGCAGGTTGCGAGCGCGGGCATAATAGCCAAGGCCCGCCCATGCGGCCATCACCTCCGCATCGTCCGCTGCCGCCAGATCGGCAACGGTCGGCCATCGATCGGTAAAGCGAGCGAAATAGGGAGCGACGGCGGCCACGGTCGTCTGTTGCAGCATGACTTCCGACAGCCAGACGCGATAGGGATCGGCGGCTTCGTTCGATCCGGGCGGCGCGCGCCATGGCAGGCGGCGAGCGTGGACGTCATAATGCGCGAGGAGGTCTTTCGCGATTTTCCTGTTGCTGCTCTCGACGCGCATGGCGGCGCTATGCCATTAAGCGAGCCATGACGGAACGTCCCGCAGCACCCAAAGCGAAGAATCGCGCCGAAGCGGCGGCGGAACGTCCACGCGTGGGCGGCCCGCGGCAGATCGCGGACCTGATGCCTGACATCGGGCGGGCGGCTTTCCGCAAGTTCGGTTTCGTGCAGTCGAGCGTCGTCACCCGCTGGGCGGAGATCGTGGGGCCGCATTATGCGGATATTTCCGTCCCCGAATCGATTCGCTTCCCGGTGGGGCAGAAAGCGGGCGGGACGCTGCAACTGACGGTCATGAGCGGCCATGCGCCGATGATGCAGCATGTGATGCCCGACATCATCGAACGGGTGAACCGCTTCTTCGGCTATAATGCCGTCGCGAAGGTCGCGATGAAGCAGGGGCAGGTGCGGCCCGCCAAGCCGGAACGCCGCCCGCCGCCGCGCAACCTGAAGCCCCTGCCGATGGAACTGGGCGATTCGCTGCGGGACATTGGCGACCCGGAATTGCGCGCGGTGCTCGAATCGCTGGCGCAGGGGATTGCCAATACGAGCGGTTTGCCCAAGATCAGCTAGAATATGCCCCTATTCAGCTTGGAACGGGCTGCAAATCGGCGCTTTTTGCGCTCCCGGTGCTCACATGCTGCAAGCACGCCGCGCGCCGGTTCCCAAAATCCCCTATTTTCGCCACGCCCTAAACGGAATATCCAGATATTCCAATCATTCCGCCTCCGTTCAGGAGGCATGGCGTTATGGACATAATCATGAACAAGATTCGTCTGCTTGCCCTTGGCCTGCTCGCTATTCCCGCCGCGGCCCTCGCTGCGCCCAATTGGGTCGGCCATGTCGCGCTGTCGCCCATTGGCGGGCATGTGCTGGGCAATCCCGCCGCGCCCACGAAGCTGGTCGAATATGTGAGCTACACATGCAGCCACTGCGCGCATTTCGTGGCGGAAGCCAGCCAGCCGCTGCGCGAACGCTATGTGAAGGGCGGCAAGTTCAGCGTCGAAGTCCGCAACGCCGTGCGCGACAAATATGATCTGGCGGCCGCTTTGCTGGCGCGATGCGGCGGGGCGAAACGCTTTTTCGGCAATCATGAGGCGCTGTTCGCCAATCAGGACGCATGGATGGACAAGCTGACCGTCTATGACAAGAATGGCGCGGCCAGGCCCGCCGACCAGAAGGCCGCGCTGCGCGAGATCGGGCAGAAGACCGGCCTCTATGACCTGATGAACAAGCGCGGCTTCACCAATGCCCAGCTTGACGGGTGCATCAACGATCCCGCTTCGATGAAGCAGGTGCTGGCGATGACCGACGAGGCATGGAACAAGGTGAAGATCAGCGGCACGCCGTCCTTCACCATCAACGGCGCGCTGGTGCAAGGGTCGGACTGGATGCGCTTACAGGCTGCATTGCCCGACGCGCCGCAGTGATCTAGACCTGCATAGGTAACAACATTCACTCACAACGGAGCCGATCGTCCCGTGAAAGCCCTGCATGGCATTGCCCTTATCGCCCTTTCCCTGACGCTGGCCGCCTGTGGCGGAAAGACGGATGAAAGCGCCAAGCCCACCGGCGAACCGATCGCCGCCGTCGCCGCGCCCGCCGGAACAAGCTGGGCCGACACCGTCAACGAAACGCCTGACGGCTATTTCGTCATGGGCAACCCGGACGCCAAGCTGAAGCTGGTGGAATATGGATCGTTCACCTGTTCGCACTGCCGCGACTTTTCCGCCGAGGCGTCGGAGGAAATCCGCAACATCGTGAACACCGGCAAGATGAGCTACGAGTTCCGCACCTTCGTGCGCGATCCCATCGACATTTCGACGGCCCTGTTGGCGGCGTGTGGCGGCAAGGACGTATTCTACCCGCTGTCGGAGCAGTTCTTCGCCAATCAGAATGCGATGTTCGAAAAGGCGCAGGCGCTGGGCGACGACAAATATCAGCAGTTGATGAGCGCGCCGCCGCAACAGCGTTTCGGCCAGTTGGCGGGCGCCCTTGGGCTGGTGGACTTCGCCAAGCAGCGCGGCATTTCGGAAGATCAGGCGAAACAGTGCCTTGCCAACACCGCTGCGGCCGAAAAGCTGGCCAAGGGCGTGCAGGCCGCCAATGAGCAATATAAGATCGAGGGAACCCCCAGCTTCCTCATCAACGGCGTTCTGGTGGACAATGTGGCGAATTGGGCATCGTTGCAGCCCAAGCTGAAAGAAGCGGGGATCTGATTGACGGCGGGGGGGCTTCCTTCTTCACGGCCTGACCGGGCGGCGCGCCGCCCCGGAGGCTGGTCGTGCAGATAAAGCGCCTCAAGCTGTCCGGCTTCAAGAGCTTCGTCGACGCAACGGAGCTGCGGATCGAGCCGGGCCTGACCGGCATCGTCGGCCCCAATGGCTGCGGCAAGTCCAACCTGCTGGAAGCGATCCGCTGGGTCATGGGCGAATCCAGTGCCAAGTCGATGCGCGGCGGCGGCATGGAGGATGTGATCTTCGCGGGCACCGCCAGCCGCCCGCAGCGCGATTTCGCCGAAGTGTCGCTGCTGACCGTGCAGGAACAGGGCGAGCTTTTTTCCGCCGTCGATGTGGGGGCGGACGGCGAACTGGAAGTCACCCGCCGGATCGAACGGGGGGCGGGCAGCGCCTATCGCGCCAATGGGCGCGACGTGCGGGCCAAGGACATCGCCCTCATCTTCGCCGATGCCGCCACCGGGGCGCATAGTCCCGCGCTGGTGAGCCAGGGGCGCATCGCCGCCGTCATCGCCGCGCGCCCGCAGGAACGCCGGGCCATGCTGGAGGAAGCGGCGGGGATCGCGGGCCTGCATGTGCGGCGCAAGGATGCCGAACAGAAGCTGCGCGCCGCCGAGGGCAACCTGACCCGGCTGGACGAGATATTGGCGGACATGGAGAGCCGCGCGGGCAGCCTGCGGCGGCAGGCCAAGGCGGCGGAACGCTATATCCGGCTGTCGGAACAGATCCGCGTGGCCGAGGCGCGGGTGATTTTCGCCCGCTGGCGCGAGGCGAGCGCGAGCGCCGACGCGGCGCGGACCGAGGCGAAGCAGGCGGAAGGCGCGGTCGTGGCGGCGCATGAAGCGCAGATAGCGGCGGCGGCCCACGCGCAGGCCGCGGTGGAGGCTCTGGCGGAACGGCGTTCCGCCGCGCAGGCGGCGCGCGATGCGGCCAATGAGGCGGGGCACAGGCTCAACGCGCTCAAGAGCGAGCGGGACGGTGTGGTGCGGCGGATGCACGACCTTGCCACGCAGGCGCGGCAGTTGGAGGAAGATCGCGAGCGCGAGGGGACGCTGGCCCATGACGCGGCGGAGGCGATGGCGCGGCTGACCGAGGAAGTCGCGACGCTCAAGGCGCGTATTGCCGGGACGGAAGCGATCATCCCCGACTTTGCAGCCCGGATCGGCAAAGCGGAGGACGCGGCGCGCGACGCCGAAGTGGAATTGGCAAGGGCGATGGCCAAACAGGCGGGCGAGCAAGCTGAACTGCGCGTGGCCGAGGCAGCCCTGGCGGCGGCGCAGGGGCGGCTGGACCGGGCAGAACGCGAGGTAACGAAGCTGGAAGCAGAGGTCGATGCCCTGCCCGACGCCGCGCCGCTGGAAGCGAAGCGCGCCGAGGCGCTGGCCGCGCAGGAACAGGCCGGGCGGGATCGCGATGCCGCCGAAGCTGTGATTGCGGGGGCCGATGCGGAGCGGCAGGCGGCGAGCGAGGCGCGAGCGGAGGCGGATACCGCCTTGTCATCCACGCGGGCCGCTTTGGCGGCGCTGGATAGCGAGGCGGCGGCGCTGAGGCGTGCGGTGGAGAGCGGCGCGGGCGGGAAAAGCCGGGCGCTGGATCGGCTGAAGGCCGCGCCGGGTTATGAACATGCGCTGGCGGCGGCGCTGGGCGACGATCTGGAAGCGCCGATCGGGACGGAGGGGCCGCGATTCTGGGGCGGGGCCGCCCCGGCCGCAGGTGATCCTGCCATGCCGGAGGGATGCACGCCGCTTGCCGGTCATGTGACCGCGCCGCCGGAACTGGCGCGGCGGCTGGCGCAGGTCGCCGTGGCGGAGCGTGACGCGGGGCAGGCGCTGGCCGTGGGGCAGAGGCTGGTGACGCGGGACGGAAAGCTGCGGCGCTGGGACGGCTATGTCGCGACGCAGGGCGGCGCGGCGGCGGCGGAGCGGCTGATCCGGCTCAACCGGCTGGACGCGATTGCGGCGGTCCGCCCGGCAGCGGACAGGGCTGTCGAGGCGGCGCGGGCGGCGCAGGGCGACGCGCAGGCGCGCGAGCAGGCGGCGGCGCTGGCGCTGGCGTCCGGGCGGGCGGCTCTGAGCGAGGCGGAGCAGCGGTTGCGGACAGCCCTGCGCGCGGCGGACGAGACCGGGACGGCGCTGGAAAGGCTGGCCGGGCGGCGTGAAGGCATTGAGGAGCGGCTGACGGTCGCGCGGCGGGATCGCGATGCGGCGGCGCAGGAACGGCAAACGGCGCAGGCGGCGCGGGCCGCCATGCCCGATGGCGGGGAAACCCACGCTCTGGTCGCCAGCCTGTCGCAGGCGAGCGAAAAGGCGCGGGCCGCGGTCAGCCAGTTGCAGGCCGACCGGGCGTTGGCCGACAGGGCGCTGAGCGGCGACCGCGAACGCATGGCGGCGGCGGAGGCCGATGCGAAAAGCTGGCAATCCCGTGCGGGCGAGGCCGGGAAGCGCATCGCGGCGATGACGAAACGCGGCGAGGATGTGGCCGCCGAGCAGGCGCGGATGGCGCAGGAGCCGGAGCGGCTGGCAGACGCGATTGCCGCATTGACGGAGCAAGGCGCGGCGCTGACGGAGGCGTCCGACGCCGCGCGCAAGGCCGAGGCCGAGGCCGAGGCGACGCTGCGGACCGCCGAACGGCGGGCGAGCGAGGCCGGGGAAGCGCTGGCGGCGGCGCGGGAAGCGCGGGCCACGGCAGTGGCGCGGGCCGAGGCGGCGGACGAGCGGCGCATCGAGACCAACCGCCTGTCGGGCGAGCGGTTCGAATGTCCACCGCCGGTGCTGCCCGAGCGGCTGGGCTTTGCCAGCGCCGACATTCGCATCGCCCAGACCGAACAGGCCGAGCATGATCGCCTGTCCGCCGAGCGCGAGCGGATCGGGCCGGTCAATCTGGTCGCGGCGCAGGAACTGGAAGAGCTGGACGCCACGCAGGCGAAGAGCCGGGCCGAGAGCGAGGAACTGGCCCAGGCGATCCATCGCCTGCGCGGCTCCATCGGCAGCCTCAATCGCGAGGGGCGGCAAAGGCTGCTGGCCGCGTTCGAGGCGGTGGACGGGCATTTCCGGCAGCTTTTCACGACGCTGTTCAACGGCGGGCAGGCGCATCTGGAACTGATCGACAGCGACGATCCGCTGGAGGCGGGGCTGGAAATCATGGCGCAGCCGCCGGGCAAGAGGCTGTCCGCGCTGACGCTGCTGTCGGGCGGCGAGCAGGCGCTCACCGCCGTGGCGCTGATCTTCGGGCTGTTCCTCACCAATCCCGCGCCGATCTGCGTGCTGGACGAGGTGGACGCGCCGCTCGACGACGCCAATGTGGAGCGTTTCTGCGACATGCTGGACGCGATGGTGCGGCAGACGCGGACACGCTATCTGATCGTCACCCATAATGCCGTCACCATGGCGCGGATGCACCGGCTGTTCGGCGTGACCATGGTGGAGCGCGGCGTCAGCCGCCTGGTGTCGGTCAGCCTGGGCGGCGCGGAGGCTTTGCTGGCGGCGGAGTAGAGGCCCGCCTCAATCGCGGCGCACCCAATGTTCGATGCGGCGGAACAGGCCGCGCTGCGTGACCGGCTCGAACATCTCGTCGGGATTTTCCGGGTCCAGCACTTCATTGTCGGCCAGCCATTGCTGCACGTCGTTGAGATTGGGCGTTTCATAGGGACGCAGGGTGCGGCCCGCCTTGGTCCGCAATTCCTCTATCGCCGCGATCAGGCCGCGCTCGGCAATGAGGACGGAGACGCGCTCTTTCGGCAGGTCGAGATGCTCCGCGATAAGGTCGTCGCGGATGGCGGCGATCGTCGCCTGCTGACCGTCATTGGCGGGAAGCGCCGTGTCGATTGACATGTCGCATTCGGTGTCGAGGCCAAGCGAACGATTGTTCATGTTGGAGGAGCCGACGCGGATCAGGCGGTCGTCGGCGATCAGAATCTTGGCATGGACATAGATCGGCTCGCCACGCGCGGTGAAGGGATGATAGAGGCGCAGGCGATTGTAGGTATCGCGCGCCTTCAAAGCCTCGAACAGGCGGGCGCGGGCAGTGTCCATCGCCTGTTGTTCCAGCCAGCCGTCAGCCTGCTGCGGGTTGACGATGACGATTTCCGGGCCATCCGGATCGCCCAGCCGCGCCGCAAGGGCTTCGGCGATGCGGCGGGAAGCGAAATACTGGCTTTCGGCGTAGATGCAACGTCTGGCGGCCGCGATCTGGTTGACGTAGAGCCGTTCGATCTCCTTCACCGGCGGCTGGTCGTCCATTTCCGGCGCAGTGCGGGCGATGGCGACATCCACGTCACGGAACTGGACGGGAAGCGCGTCAGGCCAGCAATCGTCCACGCCCTCGACCGGCGGCAGGTCGTCGCCCCCCGCCCCTTTCCAGCGGGCGCGGCTGTGATCGCCCAGCGCGGCCGCCACCGGCCCCTTGAGCGCGGTCGTCGCATCGTGCCACGGGCCATAGGACGTGCCGTCGGGATGCCTGCGGCCCGGATCGTCGTCGCGATGGTGGCGCGTGTCCCAGCGGTCGGCGGTCATGTCGATGCCGCCGCAGAAAGCGAAGCAATCGTCGATCACCACGATCTTCTGATGATGGGACGCGCCGACCGGATGATGGCTGTCCAGCTTCACGGTGATGCGGGGATGCGCCATCCAGCGCAGCGTCGTCAGCAGGTTGGACGGGCGCAGCATCGACTTGAACGCGCCGGTGTCCCAGCGGAGCAGGTAGATTTCGAGGTCCGGCGTGCGCTCCACCAGCCAGCGGATGAAATCGCCGATGATGACAGGCGCGCCGTCCTTCGCATCCTCCTCGCGGATGAGGCTGATGCGGGCGTCGAAATCCCAGCCGATCAGCATGATCCGCTTCGTCGCTTTCAGCATCGCGGCGCGGGCGTGGCGGAAATAGGCGTCTGCGTCGATGATGACGCTGGCCTGGGTGGCTGGGGCGATGCGCCAGCAATCCTGGCCCTGGGTCGGGGCGCTCATGCGTTGCCGACCACGAGGCAGGCCAGGAACATGAGCAGTCCGGCGAAACGGTTGGAACGGAATTTGACGAGCGGGTCCGCGCCATCCTCCCTCAAGGTGCCGACCTGCCAGAGCAGATGCGCGGCCATGGGGAGGAGCGCGATGAGCGCCAGTAATTGCGGCCGGACCTGCCAGATGGCGGCGCTCCACAATGCGAGCGCGAGAAGATAGCAGAGCATCACCCCGCCCCGCACATGGCGGCCCATGGATAGCGCGCTGGAGCCTATGCCGATCAACGCGTCATCCTCCCGGTCCTGCAGCGCATAGATGGTGTCATAGCCCACGACCCAGAAAATGGTTCCGGCATAGAGCAGAAGGCCCGGCAGGGTGAGCGATCCCGCCACCTCGCTCCAGCCGACGAGCGCGGCCCAGGAAAAGACGAGGCCGAGCCATAGCTGCGGCCATCCGGTGATCCGCTTCATGAAGGGATAGGCCGCGACGAGGGCGAGCGAGGCCAGCGCCACGACCTGCGCGTAAAGGCGCAGTTGCAGCAGGACGGCGAGGCCGATGAGGCAAAGCGCGAGGAGCCAGACCCATGCGGCTTTCAGCGACACCGCGCCGCTCGCCAACGGACGCGCGGCGGTGCGGGCGACCTTCCGGTCGAGATCGCGGTCGACAATGTCGTTGAAGACGCAGCCCGCACCGCGCATGGCGATGCTGCCGATCAGCAGCCAGAGGATCAGCGGCCATTGCCGCGCGCCGCCGGCCAGAGCCACGCTCCACGCGCCCGGCCAGAACAGCAGCCACCAGCCGATCGGCCGGTCCAGCCGCGCCAGCAGCGCCAGCGCGCGCGGCAGGGCGGGCAGGCGCGCGACGAGGCCGCGGGCTTCGCTGTCGGGGACGATCTGTTCCACTTGCCGTTTCTCCGTTTGCGCGGCGCGTCTCGACTTCGCTCGACATGAGCGGCATTAGGGCGATGCCCGCGAAACGGAAAGACGCAAATGACCGCAACCCCCGCATGGCCGCCGCAAAGCGCGCCGCGCCTCTATGTCGAAACGCCGCTGGGCGAAGGGGTCGCCGTGCCGGTGGAGGGCAATGCGGCCCATTATCTGATCGGCGTGATGCGGGTGAAACCGGACGATGTGGTGCTGCTGTTCGACGGGCGATCGGGTGAATGGGCGGCGCGGGCGCGCGACATTCGCAAGCGCGATCTGGTGCTGGTCTGCGAGACGCGGACCAGGCCGCTGGAGCAGGTGCCCGATTTCTGGCTGTGCTGCGCGCCGATCAAGAAGGGACGCATCGACCTGATCGCCGAAAAAGCGTGCGAGCTGGGCGCGGCGAAGCTGCAACCGGTGCTGACGCGGCGGGCGGTGGTGGACAGGCTGAACCTCGACCGGCTGCGCGCGCATCTGGTGGAGGCGGCGGAGCAATGCGGGCGGACGGCGCTACCGGAGCTTGGGGAGATGGTGAAGCTGGACGCGCTGCTGCGCGACTGGCCGGATGATCGCTGGCTGTTCTTCGCGGACGAGACGGGCGGCGCGCCTTTGGAGCAGGCTTTGCGGGCGCATCCCGGGCCGGCCGCTTTCCTGATCGGGCCGGAGGGCGGATTCGATCCTTCGGAGCGGGACGCCATCCGGGCCGCGCCCCGGTCCATCGCCGTCTCGCTTGGCCCGCGCATCCTGCGCGCGGAGACGGCCGCCATCGCCGCGACATCGGCGTGGATGGCGCTGAATGGGGATTGGCAATAGTTTCATTCCGCAATGGGATTGAAGCCCTTGCGCGCGCGCCCTATCTGTCGCGCTCGCGCTCGCTGTTTGACGCGCGTGGGGGAAGCATTAAGGGCGGGGGATGAGCACCAGAACCGACTCAGGGGGAAATGATCCCGTCATCGAAAGCCGCGATCAGCTGATCGCGGCCTTTGCCAAGGGCGAAAAGCCCAAGGATCGCTGGCGGATCGGCACCGAACATGAGAAATTCGTCTATTCGGCGAAGGATCATCATGCCCCATCCTACGAAGAAAAAGGCGGCATCCACACGCTGCTGATCGGCCTTACCCGCTATGACTGGCAGCCGGTGTTCGAGGGTGAGAATATCATCGCCCTGTCCGGCCCCGACGGCACGATCAGCCTGGAACCGGCGGGACAGTTGGAGCTTTCCGGCGCGCCGCTCGAAAATCTGCACCAGACCTGCGCCGAAACGGGCCGCCATCTGGAACAGGTCAAATATGTGGGCGACATGCTGGGCCTGGGCTTCCTGGGCCTTGGCATGTGGCCGGACAAGACGCGCGACGCGCTGCCGATCATGCCCAAGGGGCGCTATGGCATCATGCTGCGCCACATGCCGCGCGTGGGGTCGATGGGCCTCGACATGATGCTGCGGACCTGCACGATCCAGACCAACCTCGACTATGGCAGCGAAGCGGACATGGCGCAGAAATTCCGCGTGTCGCTGGCGCTGCAACCGCTGGCGACGGCGCTGTTCGCCAATTCGCCCTTCACCGAAGGGAAACCCAACGGATATCTTTCCTATCGCAGCCATATCTGGTCGGACACCGACCCCGGCCGCACGGGCATGTTGCCCTTCGTGTTCGAGGACGGCTTCGGCTATGAGCGTTATGCGGACTATGCGCTCGATGTGCCGATGTATTTCGTTTACCGCGACGGCCGGTATATCGACGCGGCGGGGCAAAGTTTCCGCGATTTCCTTGCGGGCAAGCTCCCTGCCCTGCCCGGCGAAAAGCCGACCGAGAAGGATTGGGAGGATCACCTATCCACCGCCTTCCCCGAAGTGCGGATGAAAAGCTTTCTGGAGATGCGCGGCGCGGATGGCGGGCCGTGGAATCGTATTTGCGCGCTGCCTGCTCTGTGGGTCGGGCTGCTCTACGATCAAGGGGCGCTCGATGCGGCATGGGATCTGGTCAAGGACTGGACCATGGAGGAGCGGCAGGTGCTGCGCGATTCCGTGCCCAAGCTGGGCCTCGACGCGCCGATCGCAGGCGGGCGCAAGCTGCGCGACATTGCGGGGCAGGTGCTGGACATTGCGCGGAGCGGGCTGGCGGCGCGCGGGCGGCTCAACGCGGCGGGCGACAATGAAACAGGCTATCTGTCCGCGCTGGACGAGATCGTGGCTTCAGGCCGCACCCATGCCGAACGGCTGCTGGAACGCTATCATGGCGAGTGGGGCGGCGACATCAGCCGCATCTATGCCGAAGAAAGCTTCTGACGATCATTCCGCCGGTTGAAGATCGCCTTCGACCGGCCTTTTCCGTCCCGCGATCCATGCAAAGAAGCGGGGGATGGGCGCGTTGCGTTCCATCCATTCGCTATAGGCGCGATAATCGGGGTCGGCGGACAGATGCTTTTCCTCCGTCCTGGCGCGCCAGAAATAGACGGCATTGGTGGCTGCCAGCAGCGCGCAGTTGCGGACCAGATCGGTCAGGCTGCCTGAAACCGTGAGGAAGGGCAGCGAGGAGAACCACCAGAACAGATTCTTCGAGAGGTAAGCCGGATGGCGCGTCCAGCGATAGGGGCCATGCGTCAAGATGCCGCGATGGGTGAGGTTGGAAAAGCGGATGCCGAACACGACTGTCGCCCAGGCATAGATGCCGGTCAGCAGCACCAGCCAGCCGCCCAGCAACCATTGCAGCGCCGTGTGCCCTTCCGTCCACATATCCCATTCCGCGCCGCCCGCATGATAATCGAGCGGGCCGCCATTCCCCATCAGCACGAAGGGCGGATAGCAGATCAGCGCCGCGACCCATCCGGCCAGATAGGGATTGGCCGTGCGGATGTGGGAATCCAGCGGCTTCATCGTCAGCATGTAGCCGACCGTCGCCATGCACACGTCGATCATGAACATGACCGCGATCAGGAACGCCGCCAAGGCTACAGGATGGGAAAAGGCTTCGTCGATCCGCCACTGGACGACGCTGGCGAAATTGCCCGGCACGATGGAGACCATGAAGGCGAGGAAGAAGCCCTTCACGGCCCATGCCCGCGCATGATTGGCCACTTCGCGCATGTCGGGCGCGCCCGCAGATCCGCCGATCACCCATTGGCCAAAGGCGTAGCTGGCGTCGCGCGGATCGATCAAACGCCGGTCGAGCCAGATGACATAGGGAACGGACAGCACCAACAGCCATGGCGCGGCGACCATGAACAGATCCATCGAAAAACGGTAATTGCCGTCCCAATACCAGCGCGCGACGCAGTAGAAGATGGCGAGGGCGAGCCATGTCGCCCACAGGCCGGCGATCTTGACGAGGCTGATGTCGCGCACCTCGCTCCACGGCCGCGCCGCGCCCTTCCAGTCGATGCCGGTGGAGGCATTGCGGTGCACCTTGTCCACGATCAGCGACCACAGCACCATCGGCACCCCGCAGGCGGCCACGGCGGCAAGGCCCGCATTGGGACCATCCATGCCATAATGCCGCGCAATCAGCGTCCACAGGCCAAGCCCGGCGAGGCCAGCAAGGCCGACTCCATGGCTGACGGCGGATTTGGGGCGGACTGCAGCGGGATTCGTCATGGTCCCGACTTTAGGGCGAAATGGTAATCAAGCCGTGAAGGCGCTGCCCCTATCCGCCCAGCACGTTGATCGTGAAGGCCAATATGCCAAGGTTGAAGACGAAGGCCGCGATGCAGTGGAAGATGACCACGCGGCGGACCTCCATGACGTTGATCGACACGTCCGACGTCTGGAAGGTCATGCCCAGCGTGTAGGAAAAATAGATGAAATCCCAATAGCGCGGCTCTTGGGTGGCAGGGAAATCCATGCCGCCTTTGTCCTTCCCCTTTTCATCGGCGACATAGAAGATATGGGCATAATGCAAGGCATAGATATGGTTGGAAAAGAGCCACGCCAGCGCCAGCGTCGCCAGCACTAGCGCGATGACGGCCCGATCCGGCCCGCCATGCTGCATGACCGCCACGCCGACTGCGACCAGTATGACCAGCGAAACGATGCCGGTCAGGATCAGCATCAGTTCGCGATTGGCGTCATTGGCCGCCGCGTTGCGGCGCATCGTCTGCGGATCGGCCTTCAGCAGCGCTATGGTGGAGAGCAGGAAGGCCAGCGCCGCCACATCGAACCCCGCCATCGCCGCTTCATGCCAGGGCAACACCAGCGCGAACGGCGCGATCGTGACCAGCAAGGCCAGGAACATGACATAGCGCCACGGAAAGACAGGGGATGTTTTCATGCCACGCATGGAAGGCGCAAAGCGCGCGCGATGCAAGAGGGGGAAGATATTGAGGGGTGGCGCGGCGCGCATTTGGCTGTAAGGAACAGATCATGACCAAAAGGCGCGGGGCATGATCGCGAAACTGAAAGGGCGGCTGGACAGCACCGGCATCGACCACGCCATCATCGACGTGGGCGGCGTGGGCTATCTGGTCGGTGCATCGTCGCGCACATTGGCCGCGCTGGGGCCGGTGGGCGAAGCCGTGACCGTGCACACCGAAATGCTGGTGTCGGAGGATTCGATCCGCCTCGTCGGCTTTGCGCGGGGGGAGGAGCGCGACTGGTTCCGCCTGCTGATCGGCGTGCAGGGCGTGGGATCGCGGGTGGCGCTGGCCATCCTGTCGGCGCTGGAACCGCTGGAACTGCACCGCGCGGTCGCGGCGGGCGACAAGGCGATGGTCGCGCGGGCCAATGGCGTCGGCCCCAAGCTGGCGCTGCGGATCGTCAATGAACTGAAAGACAAGATCGGCGTGGCGCCCACGGCCGCCGGGCCTCTGGGGTCGGGCGGCGTTTCGATTTCGGCAGGCGGATATGGTGCCGATGCCTTGTCCGCGCTCCAGAATCTGGGCTTCCGCCCCGCCGAAGCCAGCGCGGCAGTGGCTGCGGCGGAAGAGGAGCTGGGCGAGGAGGCAACCCTTGACGCCCTCGTCCGCCTCGCCCTGCGGAAGGCGGCGAAATGAGCGACGAGGACCGCCTGATCGCCTCCACCCGCCGCGCTGAGGATGTGGACGCGGCGCTACGTCCCAGGACGCTCGACGAATTTATCGGGCAGAAAGCGGCGCGGGAGAATCTGCGTATCTTCATCGAGGCGGCGAAGGGGCGCGGCGAGGCGCTGGACCATGTGCTGTTCTTCGGTCCGCCCGGCCTTGGCAAGACGACGCTGGCGCAGATCGTCGCGAAGGAAATGGGCGTGGGCTTCCGCGCCACGTCCGGCCCGGTGATCGCCAAGTCGGGCGATCTTGCCGCGCTGCTCACCAATCTGGATGAAGGCGACGTGCTGTTCGTGGATGAGATCCACCGGCTCAATCCCGCGGTCGAGGAAGTGCTCTATCCCGCGATGGAGGACCGCGCGCTGGACCTAATGATCGGCGAGGGGCCGTCGGCGCGGTCGGTGCGGATCGACCTGCCCCGCTTCACGCTGGTCGGCGCGACGACGCGGCAGGGGTTGCTGACGACGCCGCTGCGCGACCGCTTCGGCATTCCGGTGCGGCTGCAATTCTATACGGTGGAGGAACTGGAACTGGTGGTGCGGCGGGCCGCGCGATTGCTGGACCTTGGCATCACCCCCGACGGCGCGGTGGAGATCGCGCGCCGGTCGCGGGGCACGCCGCGCATCGCAGGCAGGCTGCTGCGCCGGGTGCGCGACTTCGCCAATGTCGCGGGCGCGGCGGCCGTCGACGCGAAGGTAGCGGACGCGTCGCTCAGCCGTCTGGAGGTCGATCATCTGGGGCTGGACCTGATGGACCGGCGTTACCTGACGATGATCGCGGACATCTATCGCGGCGGGCCGGTCGGCGTGGAAACGCTGGCGGCGGGGCTTTCGGAGCCGCGCGACACGATCGAGGAAGTGATCGAGCCTTATCTGATCCAGCTTGGCCTCATCGCCCGGACGGCGCGGGGGCGCTGCCTGAACGGGCCGGGATGGAAGCATCTGGGCCTCAATCCGCCCGCCGGATCACAGGACGGCCTGTTCGACTGAAACCCCAAAACAGCATGGCCGTTACGGCAGAGCGCCGTTATAGCTGCACGGGCGACAGGCGCGCGGCGGAACGGGCCGATAACAGGAGTGGGCCTTTGAGGGCAATTGAACGCTTTCCCAATCTGGTGACGATGTTCTTTGCGCGCGCGAAGGAGATGGGCGACGCCCCCTTCCTGTGGCGCAAGAAGGACGGCGCATGGCGTTCGATGAGTTGGACGGACGTCGCCTATGACGTGGCGGCGCTGGCGAGCGCGCTCCGGGCGCAGGGGCTGAAACCCGGAGACCCGGTGATGCTGGTGAGCGAGAACCGGCCGGAATTCTGCATCGCCGATCTGGCCATCATGGCGGCGGGCGGCGTCACCGTGCCGACCTACACCACCAACACCACGCGCGATCATCAGCATATCCTGACGGACAGCGGGGCGCAGGCGGTGATCGTGTCCACCGCGAAACTCGCCGCCACGCTGATGCCCGCCGTGCTGCGGTCGCAGGCGCGCTTCGTGATCGGCATGGAACCGGTGCGCGGGGCGCAAGGCCAGATCGCCTGCCATTTGTGGAGCGACCTGATCGCCGCGCATCCCACCGATATCGAGGCCTGCGCGCTGGAACAGACGGCGGGACGCGAAGATCTGGCCTGCATCATCTACACCAGCGGCACGGGCGGCGCGCCGCGCGGGGTGATGCAGCATCACGGCTCGATCCTCTGCAATATCGAGGGCGCGGCAAAGCTGGTTGCGGAGGATTTCGGATGGGATGACGAGGTTTTCCTGTCCTTCCTCCCCCTCTCCCACGCCTATGAGCATAGCGGCGGGCAGTTCCTGCCGATCATGCTGGCGGCGCAAATCTATTATTCCGAAGGGCTGGAAAAACTCGCCTCCAATATCGAGGAGACGCGGCCCACCATCATGGTGGTCGTCCCCCGCCTGTTCGAAGTGCTGCGCGCGCGGATCATCAAGTCGATCGAGAAACAGGGGAAGCTCCCCCATTTCCTGCTGCAACAGGCGCTACGGATCGCCGCGAAGGAGCAGCGCGGCGCGAAATCGGTGCTGGACCTGCCGATGAAGGCGCTGCTGTCGCGGACTTTGAGGCCCAAGGTGGCAAAGCGCTTCGGCGGGCGGATGAAGGCGCTGGTGTCGGGCGGCGCGCCGCTCAATCCCGATGTCGGGCTGTTCTTCGAGGCGATGGGGCTGACGCTGCTGCAAGGCTATGGCCAGACGGAGGCGGGACCGGTCATCAGTTGCAACCGGCCCGCCGCCGGCATCGCCATGGACACGGTCGGCCCGCCACTGGATGGCGTGGAAGTCAGAATCGCCGAGGATGGCGAGATATTGGCGCGCGGCGAACTGGTGATGCACGGTTACTGGCGCAATCCGGCGGAAACGGAAAAGGTGCTGAAGGACGGCTGGCTGCACACCGGCGACATTGGCGAGATCGATGCGCGCGGGCGCATCCGCATCACCGACCGTAAGAAGGACCTGATCGTCAATGACAAGGGCGACAATGTCGCGCCCCAGAAGGTCGAGGGGATGCTGACGCTGCAACCCGAAATCGGGCAGGCCATGGTGTCGGGCGACCGGCGGCCGCATCTGGTCGGCCTGATCGTGCCGGACGCCGAATGGACCCGCGAATGGGCAGCGGCGCAGGGCAAGGGCGTTGAAGGGGTCGAGAGCGATCCGGCCTATCTGACAGCGCTGCGGGCGGCGGTGGACCGGGTGAACCAGGACCTGTCCGTGATCGAACGGGTGCGGCGCTTCATCCTGGCGGACGAGCCCTTCTCCATCGAGAATGAAGAAATGACCCCGTCGATGAAAATCCGCCGCCACGTCATCCGCAAACGCTATCAGGAGCGGCTGGACGCGCTTTATAAGGCGTAGAGATTTATAGGCGCTGGGGACTGTTTTGGGCCAATAAGGGAAATTCCCGCCTCACTTCGTTCTTCCTGAGTAGCCCCTTCGACAGGCTCAGGGGCTACTCAGGAAGAACGGGGATGGAGAAAGGGGGCCATCCGCTCGCCCCATAACCGCCAAGCGGACGCTATTTGCCCGGCGTGCGATAAGGGGTGAAGTCGCCCAGCGCGCAAGTTCCCGTGGTCATGCCGATCGTGAGGTCCGCGCTTCTCGCGATGTCGCCCCGGCAATATTGCGATCCGAACGGCCGGATGATCATCGTGTCGCCGCGCGTCAGACCGGGACAACTGCCGATCAACTCATTCTTGTAGATGAGCTTGCTGCTCATCCTATAGAGGACGATATTGCCGCTGATGACGCGGAAACTGCCCTGCGGCCGCATGGTGACGCAGCTCACCTTTTCGCCGGGCACTTTTCCAGCGAGCGCTTTTTCCAGTTCCGCCGTCTGCTTTTCCGTCAGCCGGGGCGCTTCATAGCTCCCCGCGCAAGCCCCCAGCAACAGCGGTGCAAGCATGATCCCGAGACGCATGACGAACTCTCCTGTTTCCTGTTCTCAAGACGCCAGGATAGAGCAAAAACCGTCAGGCGGCATCCTTTGCCGCGCGCCTTTGCGCCAATTCCGCTACATCGTGCGCGCGCATGAAGATATTGGTGTTCCGTTCCAGGGCGATGGTGGTCGGCACGGTCGCCTCCCCCTGCGCCCGCGCGGCCTCGACGCTCTCCATCCTTGCGCGCAGGGCTGCATTGTCCGGCTCGACGGTCAGGGCGAAACGACCATTGGACTCCGTATATTCATGCGCGCAATAGACGGTGGTGTCGCCCGGCAGGGCGGCAAAGCGCTGCATATTGGCGAACATCTGCGCCGCTGTGCCTTCGAACAGGCGGCCGCAGCCCATGGCGAACAGCGTATCGCCCACGAAGATGATCCCGTCATCGGCCAGATGATAGGCGATATGGCCCGCCGTATGAGCAGGAACCGCCATCACCTGCGCGACATGATCGCCGATGCGGATGCTGTCCCCTTCCCCGACCGTCCGGTCGAGCGTGCCGATCTTCGCGGCCTCCGCCGCCGGGCCGGTGATCGTGCAGCCGCCCCAATCCTTCGCCGCCGCCTTGATTGCCGCATTGCCGCCGACATGATCGCCATGCCAGTGCGTGTTCCAGATCTGGCCGATGGTCCAGCCCCGCTGCGCGGCGGCATCCAGCACCGGCTCCGCCACCGCCGGGTCGACCGCGACCGTATCCCCGCTGGCCGGATCGTGGATCAGCCAGACATAATTATCGGAGAGGACGGGAACGCGGACGACTTCCAGCATGGTTTACCAGACTCCCGTATTGGGCATCGACGCCCACGGCTCGGCCGGTTCCAGATGGCCATCCTGCAACAGTTCGATGGAGATATTGTCAGGCGTGCGGATGAACGCCATGTGCCCGTCGCGCGGCGGCCGGTTGATCGTCACGCCGGCATCCATCAGGCGCTGACACGTCTCGTAGATATTTTCGACCCGGTAGGCGAGATGGCCGAAATTGCGCCCGCCGGCATAATCTTCCGGCGCGCTGCCGTCCTGCGCGGGCCAGTTGTAGGTTAGTTCGACCTGCGCGGACTCGTCACCCGGCGCGGCCAGGAAAACCAGCGTGAAGCGCCCCTGCTCATTATCGAACCTCTTCTGCTCCTCAAGACCGAGGAGGTTGAAGAAAGCGATCGTCTTGTCGATGTCGGCAACGCGGATCATCGTGTGCAGATATTTGGGCAAGCGAAACTCCATTCGTCACGATAAGCAACGGTTCATCTCAGGCGCGGCAGGAACCTTTCCAAGATAGGACGGGTTGGTCCGTGAAGGAAGAGGGAGGATCGGCATGGCGCTGGAAATGCGGGACAAGGTTTTGCTGGGCTGCGCGGGATTGCTGGCGATGGGCGTGGTGAGCGGCGGCTATCTGCTGGGCGATGGGCTCAAGCGCGCGAAGGCGGCGGATCGCTCCGTCACCGTGCGCGGCCTTGCGGAAAAGGATGTGACCGCCGACCTTGCCACATGGTCGATCAGCTATTCCGCCAATGGCTTCGACCTGCCCACGGTGCGGACCGAGATCGACAATAATACGAAGGAACTGAAAGCCTATTTCGCGAGCCTCGGCTTCAAGGCCGATGCGCTGACGCCGATCGGCGCGGGCGTGAACCAATATATGAACAATGGCGTCAACAACATCACCATCACGCAGCGGATGCTGCTCCGCACGACCGATATTGCCCGCGCGCAGCGGGCCGTGGCGCAGCAATTCGACCTCGTCCGGCGCGGCGTGACGGTGCAGGAGGGATCGGGGATGCGCTACAGTTTCACCAAGCTCAACGACGTCAAGCCGCAGATGGTCGCCGCCGCGACCAAGGATGCGCGCGCCGCCGCCGAACAGTTCGCGCGCGACAGCGGCGCCAGCGTTGGCGGCATCAAGAGCGCCACGCAGGGCTATTTCTCCATCGAGCCGCGCGACGGCGAAGCGGAGGGGTCGAGCGACACGCCCTACAAGAAGGTACGCGTCGTCACGACCGTCGATTTCTACCTGAACTGAGCGGTCAGGGCGCGGGCGGGAGGCGGGTGAGATTATCCGCCGCCGCCTTGCCAGCGGGCGCTTCAGGAGCCAGCTTGACGGCCCGCTGCCAGGCCGAGCGCGCGACATCCGCATGGTCGGTGAGGATCGCGATATTGCCTTCCTCCAGCGCCACAGAGGCGTCATCGGGCGACAGTTGAACGGCCCGGGCGATATGCGCCTGCGCCAAAGGCATTTCCCCCATGCGACGCGCCAGGGTGGCGGACAACAGCCAGCCAAGCGGGTCCTTGGGCGCTTGTTCCAGCGCAATGTCGAGCGAATCCCGCGCCCCCTGATGATCGTTCAGCGCGACAAGGGCGCGGGCGCGGTCCAGATGCGCCTCGCCCTTTTCGATCCCGTCGGGCAATCCGCGCGCCAGCGCCGCGTCGAAATCCGCCTTTGCCTTGGCCGCGTCTCCCCCCGCCAGCGCAGCATTGCCCGCCTGCGCCCAGAGCCGCGCGCTTTGCGCCATTTCGCCGGTGCGTTCGGCCTCGTCCGCCGCCTGTTCCAGCGCGACGATGGCGGGCGCCCAGCGTTCCGCGCGCGCATAGGCAAAGCCCATGCAATGCCGGGCGTAGAAGTTGCCGCCTTCGATCCGCCATTTCTCGGCAAAGGCCACTCCCTGCTCGGGCGACTGGAGCGCGGCGTCGATGCAGGCCTGAAAAGGTGCGGCATATTGGGGCGGGACGGGGATCATGCCGTCCTTCGCCTCTTCCGATGTCCGGGGCGCGGGCGCGCTTTCCGCAGCGGCGGCGCGTGCTTCGACGGCCTCCTTGCGCTTGCGGTTCATCACCGCCTCGATCTCCGGATCATAGGCCTGGGGTATGAGCAGCAGGAGGGGAAGAAGGAAGGGCATCAGAAATTGTCCAGCAGACTGGCGACGGTACGGATCAACAAGGCGATGTCGCTGTCGCGCGAAAGGCGGTGATCGCCGTCCTTAATCAGCAGCGTCTGCACATCGGATGAACGCACCTGCCGCGCGATCCGCAGCGCGATTTCCCACGGCACGTCGGGATCGGCCTGACCCTGGAGCAGGCGGATGGGGCAATCGAGCGCGATTTCGCCCTCCAGCACCCTGAGCGCCTGTCCCGATTCCCAGAAGCCGAGCGTCGTTACATAGGGCTGATCGCCATAAGGCGTCGGCTCGACGAGGCGGCCTTGCGCGGCCAGCGTCGCCCGGTCGGCTTGCGGAAATCCCCATTCGGTGAAATCGGGCGCCGCCGCTATGCCCACGATCCCCGCCACCCGATCCGGCCGGGCGAGCGCGATCAGCAGGGCCAGCCATCCGCCCATGGACGATCCGACGAGCAGCAGAGGCCCCTGCGTCAGCGCATCGATCAGCAACAGGGCATCGTCACGCCAGCTGGCCAGCGTGCCGTCCTCGAACATCCCTTCGCTCGCGCCATTTCCCGCATAGTCCAGCCGCAGCATGGCCCGCCCCGTTTCCGCCGCCCATCGATCCAGCGCAACAGCCTTCCCGCCTTCCATGTCCGACATATAGCCGGGCAGAAAAACGATGGTGGTGCCCTTCCCGGCGCGATGGCGATAGGCCAGCTTCAGCCCATCGGGGCGCGGAAAGAAGGAAGGGGGCGACGATGGCGGGATATCCGGAATCTGATCCTCCTGCGGGATGAAAGTCTTTCCCGACCCTTTAGAAGGTCCGATGCGCGGAGTCAGAAAAATTATGCGGCGGATATGATTGACAGCCCCCCGACCAACGGCTAATCGCGCCCACCTACCCCGTGCCCAGATGGCGGAATTGGTAGACGCACCAGCTTCAGGTGCTGGCGATCGCAAGGTCGTGGAGGTTCGAGTCCTCTTCTGGGCACCATTTACCTGTTCGTCAATGTTCGCGAACGGTTGAGAAACCCACGGAATTCTGGGATAAATTGCTCCGAAACGTTCGGGAGCGTCCGCGTATGTTCGTCAAAAATCACTCGCTTTTGGGGGCATCAGAGGGGGCATATGCCCCGAATTGTCCCCATTGCGCGAATTTCGGTGCCCCCAGATGGCACTGAAAGACACAGAAATCAGGGCATTAAAGCCGCGCGAGAAGAACTATCGCAAGGCAGACAGCCACGGGCTATATCTTGAAGTCTTCCCCAACGGTTCAAAGCTGTGGCGCTGGAAGTTCCGCGCTGGGGGGAAGGAAAAGCGCCTAGCGCTGGGGGCATATCCGACTGTCTCACTCAAAGATGCCCGCGCGAAGCGTGACGAAGAGAAGGCAAAACTGCTCGGGGGCATGGACCCCGCACTTGAGCGTAAGCGCGGCAAGGTCGCCGCCAAGATAAGCGCGGCGAACACATTCGCTGCGGTGGCCCGCGAATATATCGAGACAAAAATGGTCGGGGAGGCGCGCGCCGAAGCGACGGTCAGCAAGGCGCATTGGTTTCTTGAGCAGCTAGAGCCTGCCATCGGCACCATGCCAATCGCTGAGGTCGATCAGCAAATGCTACTAGCAGCTCTGATGCGCGTGCAGATGCGCGGCCGATATGAGACGGCCAAGAAGTGTCGATCTTTCGCCAGTCGGGTGTTCCGGTACGCTGCCGCAACCGGACGATGCAGTTCAGACCCTGCCCATCTGCTCAAAGGTGCGCTCACCACTCCCAAGGCCAAGCACTACGCGGCTATCCTCGAACCTGCCAAGCTCGGCGAGCTGCTTCGCGCAATCGAGGCTTTCTCTGGAGGCCCCGTAACCAAGGCCGCCCTGCAGATCGCCCCGCATGTCTTTGTCAGACCGGGGGAGTTGCGTCATGCCGAATGGTCCGAGTTCGATCTTGAGGCAGGAATTTGGAACCTGCCTGCCGCCAAGATGAAGGCTCGGCGGCCCCACGCTGTGCCGTTGTCGCGACAGGTGAAAGACATGCTCCTCCAATTGCGCGACCTTACCGGCTCCGGGACATATGTGTTCCCCTCAGCCTATGGGCACTCGCGCCCCATGAGCGAGAACACCTTGAACGCCTCGCTTCGGCGCATGGGTTTCGACAAGGACGAGGTGACCGCGCATGGATTTCGCGCCACGGCCTCGACGCTTCTCAATCAGAGCGGACTTTGGAACCCGGATGCGATCGAACGGGCTCTTGCCCATGGAGAGAGCAACGCAACGCGCGGTGCCTATCATCGCGGGCTTTACTGGGATGAGCGTGTGCGAATGGCGCAGTGGTGGAGCGACTACTTAGATGAGCTAAGAAGAGTGGTTTGATTTGGTGCCCTCGGCGCGCCCAAGGAGTTTTGGTGCTCGTGTTTTATGTTGTTTGATATGACCGTAAAACAACGTTGCGTACAGGTGCAGTTGTCGGCGCCTAATGGCCAGTTTGTGCCGCTGGCCAGTGTCGCCGACATCCAGGTCGTGGATGGTCCCAATCAGATCAGCCGCGAAAATGGCAAACGCCGGGTCGTGGTGCAGGCCAATGTGCGGGGCCGCGACATTTCCAGCGTTGTCGGAGATGCCCAGGCAGCCATCGCTAAGGAGGTTCGCCTTCCCGCGGGCGCCTATCTGGAATGGGGCGGCCAGTTCGAAAATCTCGCCTCCGCGCGCGAGCGGCTGCAACTCGTGATCCCGGCCTGCTTCATCCTCATCCTCATGCTGCTTTACGGCGCCTTGGGGTCTGCCCGGGATGCGGCGATCGTGTTCACCGGTGTGCCGATGGCGCTGGTAGGCGGCGTGCTCGCGCTGTTCCTTCGGGGCATGGATTTCTCCATCTCTGCGGCGGTGGGGTTCATTGCACTGTCCGGCATCGCGGTGCTGAACGGTCTCGTCATGGTGTCGTCTATCCAGGAGCTGATGCGAAAGGGCATGGATCGGGCCGAGGCGGCCCGCACCGGCGCTATCCAGCGGCTGCGCCCCGTGGTGATGACCGCACTCGTAGCTAGCCTTGGCTTCGTACCGATGGCCTTGGGCACGGGAGCGGGGGCGGAAGTACAAAAGCCCCTCGCCACGGTCGTTATCGGCGGCCTTATCTCGGCTACCCTGCTGACGCTTTTCGTGCTGCCGACGCTTTATGCGCGATGGGGCCGCCGCGAAATGCCACTCGATGAGAATCTGGATGATGAACCTCATCCTCTGCTGGAGGGATCAGAATCACCACAGCCGCAACCCTGAACTGGCGCGAGAGCGCAATCTGCGCCCTCGTGTCTGGAACACGCGCCGCTGCGGCCTCTGGCCTGAACGCGCGGCAAGCGGCTCCTACAAATCGAACCTTGATATAAGACTTGCCATCGCCGCTTCGTTGCTCGCCATGATCGGCTTCGAGGTGTTCAAAGAACTTCAGCCGACACCGCTGGACAGATTCAGCCAACCGCCTTGCCACTTGTCTGGCGAGCCTGATCCTTTACTAAGCTTTCCATGGCAGCGCGGACAAAGAGACAGGTGGTGGTCGCAGGCGCTTCGGGCTTTGTCGGCCATGCTGCCGCGCGCCAGTTTGCAGCCAGCGGCTGGGACGTCATAGGCCTGTCCCGCAACAAGCCGTTCGCTGACATTCCCGGGGCGACATTCCTGCCGATCGACCTGCGTGATGCGGATGCGTGCCGCACGCTCGCGGCGTCGCTGCCGGATGCGACGCATCTGGTCTATGCCGCCGTCAACGAAACGCCGGGCGATCTGGTGGCCAGCTGGTCCGACCCCAGGCACGCGGAACGCAACGGCGCCATGTTCGCGAACCTGCTTGACGCATTGATCGACCACGCTCCGGGGCTGGAACAGGTGACGGTCGTGCACGGCACGAAGGCTTATGGCCCGCATGTGCCCGGCTGGCACATACCGGTCCCGCTCAAGGAATCGCATGCCCGCCCGCCGATCGACGATTTCTACTTCCGGCAGGAAGATCATCTGCGCGCCCGCGCCAGCAAGACGCTGCGCTGGACGGTGTTTCGCTGTCCCTCCATCGCCGGCGGCGGGCCGGGCGGCAATCTGAACGCCTTCCTTGCCATCGGTGTGTTCGCCGCGATCCGGCGGGCCGAAGGGCTGAATCTACCTTTCCCGGGCGCTGCGGACAATCATGGCATCATGGAAGTGATCGACGTCGATCTGCTGGCCCGCGCGATCGAGTGGGCGGCCATGGCGCCCACGGCCTGCAACGCGACTTTCAATATCGCCAATGGCGACGTTTACGCCTGGCCTGACATGTGGCCGCATCTCGCGCGCATCTTCGGCATCACGCCCGCTGGACACGATCCCATGTCGGTGCGCGCCTATATCCAGAATCGGGGGGCCATCTGGGCAGACATCGTCCGGCAGCACAGCTTGAGGGCATCGGAAGACGTAATGGCGTTCCTGGGCGAATCCGGGGCGCTGGCTGACTTCCTGCTGGGCAATTGCCAGCGCACGATGCTGACCAGCACGGTCCGGCTGCGGCAGGCCGGCTTTACCGACTGCATGGATACCGAAGACCGCATGGCATATTGGATCGGGCGCTGGCGCGAACAGGGCCTGCTGCCGCCAGCCGAATGAATGGCGAAGGGAGAAAAAGGCGCCCTATGGATTACCGGATGCCGATCAGGCTCTGGCGTCGGATACGAGCTTGAGCTGGCCGCTCTGCTTGAGCGCATCGATGACGATATCCCGCGCCGATCCGTAATAATCCTGAAGCAGCGCGATCGCCCGGTCGCCGTCGCGCGCCAAAACGGTGGTGATGAATTCGCCCTGGAAGGCGTGCAAGCGGGGCTTGTCCTGCGCTACCGGCATGCAGAGCTGGCGGTAGCGCGCAGCCTGTGCATAGAGAAGGTCGTGCATCCATAGCAGCCATTCATTCTGACACCCGGCGACCAACGCCTTGTGGAAGGCGCTATGCGCTTCGGCGAACAGATCGTCGGCCGCAGGCGATCCGTCCAGCGCCTCCAGTCGCCGTTCCATGCGATGGCAAGCCGCCAGCAGATTCGATTCCCATTCGACATCGCCGCTTTCCATCGAAGAGCGCAGGCACAGGGAATCAATCGCGGTGCGGGCCTCCGTCACTTTGACGAAATCCTCGATCGCGAGATCGGCGGCGCGAAAGCCCCGGTTCTGCTCCGACTTAACCAGCCCTTCCGCAATAAGCCGCGACAACGCCTCCCGCACCGCACCGGGGCTGACCTCCAGCGACTGGGAATAGGTGGATACGTTGATGCGGTCGCCCGGCTCAAGCCGGCAGGACAATAATTCGGCGCGCAGCCGGTCATAGGCCTTGAGGGTCTGGTTGCTTTCAAGGAGCGTCATGCTGGTTTGGCTAGCATGGACACCGCCTCCTCGCCAGCCCCGTTTTGCCGTCAAGTGGATCAATTATCTTTGATTTGACATATCATATTTTTTTCTTGACGAAATCGTCGATCAGTTCGATTAAATCGCCAATCGGCGCCAGTCCATGCGCCGCCATGTCGATCGAGTGCGATCCCGGGACACATCGGACGCTCGAAAAGGGGAGAATTGAAATGCGCCATCCAACCGCAACCTATCTGTCCGGCTGCGCCATCGCGGCCATGCTGCTGCCGCTGGCCGGCACGGCCTTTGCTCAGGACGAGCCCGCAATAGAACGGCCCGCTGGCGACGACATCGTCGTCACCGCGCGCAAGGTCGCGGAAAATGTACAGGACGTGCCCATTTCGATGACGGCGATCGGCGGCGCGGCCCTCGAACGCCAATCGGTTCAGAGCATCGCCGACGTGCAGCAGCAGGTGCCCAACCTGTTCCTGCAGGAATCCGCTTCGGAACCCCAGGCGCTCAACCTGTCCTTGCGTGGCCAGCGGCAGAACGACATCCTGCTGACGGTTGATCCATCGGTCGGCATCTATGTCGACAATCTTTATTATCCCCGCACGATGGGCCTACGCAACGCATTGGTCGACGTCGCACGGGTCGAGGTGCTGCGCGGGCCGCAGGGCACGCTTTATGGCCGCAACACGACCGGCGGCGCGATGAGCATCTATTCCAACGATCCGACCGACCAGATGGGCGCTTCGGTCGAGGCGAGCTATGGCAATTATAATGCCTGGGAGCTGATCGGCATCGCCAACGTGCCGCTCGGACAGGATGTGGCGCTGCGCGTGGTGGCGCAGCATCGCGAACATGACGGCTATGGCGAGAATGCCGCCGGCCAGGATCTTGCGAACGAGAATTCCACCTATCTGCGCGCCAAGCTGAAGGCCCAGCTGGGCGACCGCATCACCGCGACGGTCAGCGGCAGCTATCAGCGCGGATCGAACAACGGCCCGATCGTGAAGCTTGCCGGTCTCGCGCCGACCGCGATACCGGGCGGCAACGCCGTCGCGGAGGTCGCCCTGGAACTGGGCCTGCCGCTGACTGCCGAAGGCTTGACCGAGGCATCGGGCATTCTTGCCTCCTATGTGGGGGGCGATCCGTACAAGAGCGGGGTGCTGGGCAATACCAGTTCCTTCTTCGAATCCTGGAGCGTGGGCCTCGACCTCAATTTCGAGATCACCGACGATATCAGTTTCCGGTCGATCACCGGATACCAGCATCTCAAGCGGGCGAATTACAGCGACGCCGACGGGACGCCATTCGACATCATCTCCGCCGAGCGCCTGACGCCCCAGGATGGCTATTTCAGTCAGGAATGGCAGGTGCTGGGCAAGACCGGCATCCTGCAATGGGTGGCCGGCGTCTATATGGGCCTGGAATCGGGCCGCGAATATTCCCCCTCCGTGGCCCTTCCGATGCTGAGCGCAGCCAATCCTTCGGTCACCGACGGACGGGTGCGGAACAACACCTATGCCGGGTTCGGGCAGGTGACGGCGGAACTGGCGACCGGCCTGCGCCTGACGGCGGGCGCGCGTTATTCGGTGGACGACCGGCAGCTCATCGTCGCCAACACCACAGCGGGCCTGTGCGCCGTGCCTAAGGGCGGCTATGCCAGCACGATCGCCGGTGGGCCCAACAGCCAATGTCCGCGCAAGTTCAGTACGACATTCTCCGACCCGTCCTGGCTGGTCTCGCTCGATTACAAGGCGACACCCGGGATAATGACCTATGCCAAGGTCGCACGCGGCTATCGCACCGGCGGCTGGAATCTGCGCGGTCGTAACAAGATTGAGGGCTTTTCCTCCTTCAATCCGGAAACAGTCACCGAATATGAAGTGGGCTTCAAGTCCGACCTGTTCGACCGGATGCTGCGCCTCAACTTCGCGGCCTATTATGACGACTATAAGGGCATCCAGCGTTCCGCATCGGTAGCGACCGCGGGCGGGCCGCAAACCTTCGTCAATAACGCCGCAAGCGGACGGATTCAGGGGTTCGAACTGGAATCGACCCTGCATCTGGGCGACTTCACCCTCAGCGGATCGACTGGCCTGACCGACGCGAAATATAAGAGATTCCTGACCGCGACAGGCGACCGGTCGCACGAAAGCTTCGGCATTCCCAAATGGACGGCGGGCCTGAGCGGCCGTTATGTCGTGCCACTGGAATCGGGCGATCTGGCCTTCCAGCTCGACGGCAGCTATCGCTCGAAGATCGAACTGGTGCCCGAAACGCCAACTGTCAGCCAGGTTACGCAAAAAGCCTATGCGCTGGTCAATGGCCGCATCAGCTATGAGATCAAGGCATGGGATGCCGAGGTCGCGATCTTCGGCCGCAACCTGACCGACAAGGTTTATTATGAGATCGCCAGCAATCTGGAGTCGTCGATCGGCTATAACTATCTCATAACCGGCGATCCCCGCACCTTCGGCATCAGCTTCAAGAAGAAGTTCGGGGGCATTTGAACCAAATGAAAGGGGAGCGGGCGTTGCAATTGTACGGCGGAGCGTTGAAACAGCTTTTTACAGAGGCGCGGACACATAATAGCTGGCGGCAGGAAACGCTGTCGCCGGCGGATTTCCGGGCCATATACGATCTGTCGAAATGGGGTCCGACCACGGCCAACACCAATCCCGCCCGTTTCCTTTTCGTCCATACGGCAGAGGGTAAGGAACGGCTGAAGCCCTTCGTCTTTCCCGGCAATGTCGACAAGGTGATGAGCGCGCCCTGCACGGTCATCATCGCCTGGGACATGGCATTCCACGAAAAAATGCCGCAGCTTTTCCCCTCGCGCGACATGAGCGCCACCTTCGCGGGCAAGGACGCGCTGATCGCCGAGGTGGGTTTTCGCAGTTCAACGCTCCAGGGCGCCTATTTCATGATGGCGGCGCGGGCGCTGGGCTTCGACTGCGGCCCCATGTCGGGCTTCGACCTGGAGGGGGTGGACCGGGAATTACTGGCGGAACGGGGCTGGAAATCCAACTTCCTGTGCAATATCGGTCATGGCACGCCGGAGGGCCTGTTCCCTCGCAATCCCCGGCTCGATTATGAACAGGCCTGCGTGGAACTCTAGGCCATGACAGCGCGACCCTATTGGTGGGCAGTAGCTCATGAAGCGGACATTCCGGCCAGCAGGCCGGTTGCGGTCAAAGTTGGCGATCTGGCGCTGGTACTGTTCCGCGATGGCACCGGCGCAGTCGCCGCGCTGGAGGATCGCTGTGCCCACCGGCGCGCGCCACTGTCGTTGGGCGTGGTGACGGCGGAGGGACTGGTGCAATGCCCTTATCATGGCTGGCGTTACGAAGGGGCCAGCGGCAAGTGCCGAGCCATCCCGAATTTTTCAGCGCAGGAAAAGGTGCCCGGCAATTTCGGTGTCCGTCCCTTTGCCACCCGGATCGTCGACGGCTTCGTTTTCGTCTGGACCGGCGACAGAGGGGACGTGGGGAACGAGCCATCGGCCACGATGGATGCGCCCGTAGGAGCGACAACGGCCCGGCATGCGCGCGCCTTGCCCTGTCCACACGCCATGTATGCGGCACTGATGCTGGACCGGCCCGGCGTTCTGCTGTCTATCGGCGGGATACGCTTGCTCGACGATTTTCGCTGGGGCGATCCGCGCCGGGAGGAAAGTGCGATAGTGAGCGAATTCGGGGCGGTCTGGTCCGGCAAGCGCCTTGACCGGTTGCCTTCCAGCCCGCCGCTCACCCTGCGCGTTACCGTCGCTGCCGGAACAGCCGCCACGCATGTCACGTTACGGGACGAAGCGGACACTATGATCGCAGCTGCCTTCCTGGCCGCCACGCCGCAAGGCGCGATGGTGACGCAGGTGCAGCTAGCGGGCTGGGCGACCGATGGCCCCAGGGGCAAGCCGGCTACCATCGCCATCCGCCCGTCGCTCGATGTAGAGGCCGTCGCCCGCACCCGTGTCGCTGCCCTGCCCGACTGGCAGGCGTTGTCGGCTGTTTGAGAGGATCGATGCCATGACCATGACGATGGATGCCACCGCGCCCGACCCGGCCGCGTCCCGACAGGTTCCCTGGACACCAGGCAGTTTCGCGCTCAGCCATGCCTGGTTCCCGCTGGTGCATCTGGCCGAATTGGGCAGAATGCCCATCCGCCGCATGATCCATTCGCAAAGCTATATCATCCGCAGGACCGGCGAGGGGATCGTCGCCAACCGCGACAGCGCTTCGGGTCCGGCGGCCCCGGTGATCGCCCGTTACGGCTTCGCGTGGATATGGCATGGCGATCCGGCCGAGGCGGATGACGCCTTCATGCCCGACATCCCCTTCCTGCCGCGCGACCGATTGCAACCCGGCTATGCGCGGGACACCAATTTCTTCCACTGCACCTACGAGCTGGTGCTGGAGAATATACTGGACCTCACCCATATCGATTTCGTCCATCGCAACTTCTCCGGCCCGGAGGATTCGGACGAAGATACGGTCCGTTTCGAATCGACATCCGAAACGGTGACGATGATCCGTACGATCCGGAACAAACAGACGTCGGACTATCAGCGGGACGTGCTGGGCATCACCGCGCCTTTCCAGGACCAGCATGTCTTCACCCATGTCTTCATCCGCAGCGGCGTATGCTTCCTACATTCGCACTATAGCGCCGCGCCCTCCATGCCGCTGATGCAGAGCAATACACCCGAGTCCCGTTTCATGACCCGTGCCAGCGTGGTGTTTGGCATCCAGCAATGCGACTCGCCGGCCTATCGCCGCGCCTGGCCCCGGACCGGGCCGACGGTGGCCGCGCAGGACGAAGCCATGCTGGACCCGCAGAACCCGCGCTATCTGAATGACCCCGGCAAGGCCGATTTCTCAACCCGGTTCGACGCCGCTGGCCTGCATTTTCGCAGCCGCTACAATGCGCTGGTCGAGCGGCAGAAGGCTGGCGATTTCGCCTATATGCCAGATTATCTCGACGGCAACGATGTCGCGGAGGTGCTGAAGGTCAGGCGCGTCTGACTATGTCCGTGCCGCCAGCCATATGAACGATCGGTTCCATTCTTCCTGACACTGCCGCCCATGCCAGGCGCGCCCGCCATCGGGCAAGCGGCAGCGCGCCCTACAGCGCGATACCGCCCGCGCTCAGCACAGCCAGCGTCAGCAATTCCGAGGCGTTGGACGCCATGGTCGCGATCTGCACCGATTTTTCCATGCCGACCAGCATCGGCCCGATCATCGACGCGCCGCCCAGTTCGCGTAGCAGCTTCGCGGAGATGTTGGCCGACTGAAGCCCCGGCATGACAAGGATATTGGCCGGACCCGACAGGCGGCTGAAGGGGTAGCTTTTCATCACGGCGGGGTTGAGCGCCACATCGGGCGCCATTTCGCCCTCATATTCGAAATCCACCTTGCGCTCGTCGAGCACCTGGACGGCGTCACGAACATTCTCCAGGAAGCTGCCGGGCGGATTGCCGAAGCTGGAATAAGAGAGAAAGGCGACGCGCGGATCATGTCCCATGCGACGGGCGACAGCTACCGTGCCCTCAGCAATATCGGCCAGTTCCTGCGCGCTGGGACGTTCATGGACCGTGGTGTCGGCAAGGAATACGGTCTGGCTTTTCGACACCATGATATGAATGCCGAAGGGCGTGTGGCCCGCCGCCGGATCGATCACCCGCTTCACTTCCCGCAGCGTCTGGGCATAGGGACGGGTGACGCCGGTGATCATCGCTTCGGCATGACCCATCTTGAGCAATAGCGAGCCGAAGATATTGCGGTCGCGGTTGACCATCCGCTCGCAATCGCGGCGCAGATAGCCCCGGCGCTGGAGCCGGCCATAGAGGATGTCGACCATTTCGGGCACCAGCGGCGAATTGACGCTGTTGTGCAGCTCGAAGCTCTCCGGATCACCGACGCCCAGCGCCTTGAGCTTGTCATAGACGTCCTGCCGCCCCACCAGCACCGGAATGCCATAGCCCATTTCGCGGAACTGGATCGCCGCGCGCAACACGACTTCTTCTTCCGCCTCGGCGAATACGACGCGCTTGGGATTGGCCTTCGCCGTTTCATAGGCGGAGTTGAGCACCGAGGTCGTGGGATTGAGCCGGGCTTTCAGGGAATGACGATAGGCGGCCATGTCCGCGATCGGCTTTTGCGCCACCCCGGTATGCATCGCCGCTTGCGCGACCGCGGAAGGCACCAGTTCCATCAGGCGCGGATCGAAGGGAGCGGGGATGATATATTCAGGACCGAAAATCTGCGCCTTGCCATAGGCCTTGGCGACTTCCTCCGGCACCTGCTGGCGCGCCAGTTCGGCGATGGCCTGCGCGGCGGCGACCTTCATCGCCTCGTTGATCGTCGTCGCCCGCACGTCCAGCGCGCCCCGGAAGATGAAGGGGAAACCCAGGACGTTGTTGACCTGATTGGGATAGTCCGAACGACCCGTCGCGACGATGGCGTCGGGCCGCGCCGCTTTCGCTTCGGGCGGGGTGATTTCCGGATCGGGATTCGCCATGGCGAAGATGATGGGCTTGTCGGCCATATGCTTCACCATGTCCGGCGTCACCGCGCCCTTGACCGACAGGCCAAGGAACACGTCCGCGCCCTTCATGGCTTCGGTCAGCGTGCGGGCGTCCGTCTTCACCGCATGGGCCGACTTCCACTGATTCATGCCCTCGGTGCGACCTTGCCAGATCACGCCCTTGCTGTCGCACATGATGACATTGTCGTGCGCCACGCCCAGCGCTTTTATAAGCTCCGTGCAGGCGATGGAGGCCGCGCCCGCGCCGTTCACCACGACCTTCATGTCCTTCATCTCGCGCCCGGTCAGCAGCGCTGCGTTGATGACCCCCGCCGCCGCGATGATCGCGGTGCCATGCTGGTCGTCGTGAAAGACCGGGATGTTCATCCGCTCCTTGAGCGTCTGTTCGATGATGAAGCATTCGGGCGCCTTGATATCTTCAAGGTTGATGCCGCCGAAGGTCGGCTCCATCAGCTCCACCGCATCGATGAAACGGTCGACATCCTCGGTCTTGAGTTCGATGTCGATGGAATCGACATCGGCAAAGCGCTTGAAGAGGACCGACTTGCCCTCCATCACCGGCTTGGACGCGAGAGCGCCGAGATTGCCGAGACCGAGGATCGCCGTGCCGTTGGAAATAACAGCGACCAGATTGCCCTTGGCCGTATAGTCATAGGCGGTGGAGGGATCTTCCGCGATGGCGCGCACCGGCACCGCGACGCCGGGCGAATAAGCAAGGGAAAGGTCGCGCTGCGTCGCCATGGGCTTGGACGCGATGATCTCGATCTTGCCGGGACGCCCGGTCGAATGGAAGAACAGCGCCTCGCGCTCCGAAAACTCCACATTCGACTTGTCTGTCATCGTCCCACTATCTCCGGCTTTGATCTCCTCCGCCCTAGCGGCAACGCACTCTTGTGGGCAAGCGCGAGAAACGTCTTTTTCGTGCTCTTTCCTGCGCGGCCCGTTGCCGCTATCCGCAAGACATGCGCGCATCGAAGGATAACTCCGCTTCCCAGGCAACGCCCATGATGGCGCAATATCTCTCGCTCAAGGCGGAAGCGCGGGATTGCCTGCTCTTTTATCGCATGGGCGATTTTTTCGAACTGTTTTTCGACGATGCGAAGGCAGCCGCCGCCACGCTGGACATCGCGCTCACCAGCCGGGGGGAGCATGACGGCGCGCCGATCCCGATGTGCGGCGTTCCGGTGCACAGCGCGGAAAGCTATCTGGCACGGCTGATCAAGGGCGGGCATCGCGTCGCCATCGCCGAACAGACAGAAACCCCGGCGGAGGCCAAGGCGCGGGGGAGCAAGGCGCTCGTGGCGCGGGCCATCGTGCGCTATGTAACGGCAGGCACGCTGACCGAGGAAACGTTGCTCGACGCACGGCGCGACAATATGCTGGTGGCGATCGCCAGCGTGGGCGGCGAGGGATCGGAGGAGATCGGCCTTGCCGCCGCCGACATCTCCACCGGACGGTTCGAAACGATGACGCTGCGCGCCGCCGACCTGCCCGCTGAGCTGGCGCGATTGCGGCCGAGCGAAACGGTGGTGGCGCAGGGCGCGGAGATCGAACTGCCCGACATGCATGCCTTCGACCGGGCCGCCTTTTCCAGCAGCCGCGCCGAAGCGGCGTTGAAGCGCCTGTTCGGGGTCGCGACGCTCGACGGGTTCGGCCAGTTCGACCGGGCGGAACTGGCCGCGATGGGGGGCCTGATCGGCTATCTCGACCATGCGGGCAAGGGGAAGCTGCCCTTCCTCGCGCCGCCGCAGCGCAAGACGCGGGGCGCCCATGTCGCCATCGACGCGGCCACGCGGGAAAGCCTGGAGATCATCGCGACCATGGCGGGCGCGCGGGCAGGCAGCCTGCTGGGCGCGGTCGACCGCACCGTGACGGGCGCAGGTGCGCGGCTGCTCACGCAGGATCTGGCCGCGCCGCTGATGGACCAGCCGATGATCGAGGCGCGGTTGGGCCTTGTCCAGCTTTTCCATGACGATGCGATGTTGCGCGACCAGTTGCGCGGCGCGCTGCGCGCCTTGCCTGACATCGGCCGCGCATTGGGCCGGATCGCGCTCGGCCGGGGAAGCCCGCGCGATCTGGGGCAACTGCGCGACGGGCTTGGCGAAGCGCGGCTGCTGCGCGAACGGTTGGGCAGGCTTTCCGATCAGCCGGTGCTGCTGGCGCAACTGCTCCCCGCGCTCGATGGGCATGGCGAACTGGTAGATGCCCTTTCCCGCGCTATGGTCCTGAGCCCGCCGACCGAAACGGCCAATGGCGGCTACATCGCCGATGGCTACGACCCCGCGCTCGATGAACTGCGCCGCATGGCAGGCGACGGACGACGCGCCATCGCCGCGCTGGAAACCAAATATCGCGAGCAGACCGGCATTTCCTCGCTCAAGATCCGGCATAATGGCGTGCTGGGCTATCATGTCGAAGTGCCTGCCCGCGCCGCCGACGCGTTGATGCAGCCCGATAGCGGATTCACCCATCGCCAGACGCTTGCCGGTGCGGTGCGCTTCAATTCGGTCGATCTGCATGAGGAAGCGGGGCGCGTCGCGCAGGCGGGCGCGCATGCGCTGGCGGCCGAAGCCGCGCATCTGGAGGAACTGATCGCCGCTGCGCTGGCGCGCAAAGCCGATATTGCCCGCGCCGCTGATGCGCTCGCTCGGCTGGATGTAGCGGCGGCGCTCGCTGAACGGGCAGCGGAAGGCGGTTGGCAGCGGCCCCATTTCGTGGCGGACGACGGCGCGGGACCGTGCCTCGACATCGTAGGGGGGCGGCATCCGGTGGTGGAGGACTCGTTGCGGCGCGAAGGGCAGCCCTTCGTTGCCAATGACTGCCGCCTCCATGAAAGCGACCGGCTGTGGCTCGTCACCGGGCCGAATATGGGCGGTAAATCCACCTTCCTGCGGCAGAATGCGCTGATCGTGATCCTGGCGCAGGCGGGCGCCTTCGTGCCAGCGCAGGCGGCCAGGCTCACTCTTGTCGATCGCCTGTTCAGCCGCGTCGGCGCATCGGATAATCTGGCGCGTGGGCGGTCCACCTTCATGGTGGAAATGGTGGAAACCGCCGCCATTCTCTCACAAGCGACGGAGCGCAGCTTCGTCATCCTGGACGAAGTGGGGCGCGGCACCTCGACCTATGACGGCCTCGCGCTGGCGTGGGCCGTGGTGGAGGCGGTGCATGAGGTCAATCGATGCCGTTGCCTGTTCGCGACCCACTATCATGAACTGACCCGGCTGGCGGAGACATTGCCATCCTTGTCGCTCCACAATGTCCGCGCGCGGGAGTGGAAAGGCGATCTGGTCCTGCTGCACGAGGTGGCCGACGGTCCCGCCGATCGCAGCTATGGCCTTGCCGTGGCGCGCCTTGCGGGCCTTCCCGCCGCCGTGCTCAGGCGGGCGAAGGACGTCCTCGCGCGCCTCGAAGCAGGCAAGGCCAAGACCGGCGGCATCGCGGCGGGGCTGGACGACCTGCCCCTCTTCGCCGCCGCTGCCGCGCAGGAGGAGGCAGACGCCGATCCCCTGCGCGAAGCCATCGACGCCATCGACGCGGACGCCCTTTCCCCGCGCGAGGCGCTCGATCACATATATCGGCTGAAACAACTGGCGGCAGCGCGGGACGAGCATTAGATAACAAACAGATGGTGATGCAATTCCCTGCCCTTGGATCACGCCGGACCATTATCGACCGGCGCGCGATTTCCGACCGCATCACGCTTCTGGCGCAGGCGCACCAGGGCGATACGATGCGCCTGCGCGGGGAAATCGTACGAGAACTCAAGGCCGCGCTGGATTCGGGCCGGGAGGAAATCGCCCGCAGGCTGGAGGCCAAACCGACCCGTGGCCGTGAAACGGTGACGGCCTTCGCCTTTCTGGTCGATCAGATATTGCGGCTGCTCTACGACGCCACCACCCATTATCTCTATCCCGCCAGCAATCGCAGCACAGGCGAGCGCATCGTCCTGATCGCCGTGGGCGGCTATGGCCGGGGCGAGATGGCGCCCCATAGCGATGTCGACATCGGCTTCATCACCCCCTGGAAACCGACCGGCTGGACCGAGCAGGTCATCGAATCCATGCTCTATTCGCTCTGGGATCTGGGGCTGAAGGTCGGGCATAGCAGCCGCTCGGTCGACGAAACCATGCGTATGGCGAAGGCGGACCTGACCGTCCGCACCGCCTTGCTGGAATCGCGCTATATCTGGGGCGACCGCGCACTCTATGAGGAAACCTCCAAACGCTTCGACGCCGAAGTGATGCAGGGCAATGCCCGCGCCTTCGTCACCGAAAAACTTGCCGAGCGCGAAGAGCGGCACAAGCGTATGGGCGACAGCCGCTATGTCGTCGAACCCAATGTGAAGGAAGGCAAGGGCGGCCTGCGCGATCTGCACACGCTGTTCTGGATCGGCAAATATGTGAACCGGGTGCGCTCGGTCGCCGAACTGGTCGATGTGGGTCTGCTGACGCAAAGCGAGTTGCGCCAGTTCCAGAAAGCGGAGGACTTCCTCTGGGCCGTGCGCTGCCACCTGCACATGATTACCGGGCGGGCGGAGGATCGCCTGACCTTCGACCTGCAACTCGAAACCGCCACGCGGATGCATTTCACCGGACGGCACGGCCTGTCAGGGGTGGAACGCTTCATGCGCTATTATTTCCTGAACGCCAAGACGGTCGGCGACCTGACGGCGGTGTTCCTCGCCCATCTGGACGATCAGATGGCGCCCAAGGGACGGCGTTATGTCCCTTCCTTCTTCCGCCGTCCCAAGAAACTGGACGGCTTCGTGCTGGATCGGGGCAGGCTTGCCCTGCCAAGCGACGATTTCTTTCAGCAAGACCCGGTGCGGTTGCTGGAAATCTTCGCGCTGGCCGACAAGCACGACCTTTCCATCCATCCCAGCGCCATGCGCGCCGCCAGCCGCGACGCCGTACTCATCAATGCAAAGGTGCGAAAAGACCCGCGCGCCAACGCCGCCTTCCTAGCCGTGCTGACCTCCCCCCGCGACCCCGAGACGGTGCTGCGCTGGATGAACGAATCTTCGGTATTCGGTCGCTTCATTCCCGATTTCGGTCGCGTCGTCGCGCAGATGCAATTCGACATGTATCACCATTATACGGTCGACGAGCATACCATCCGCGCCATCGGCCTCCTGTCCCGCATCGAAAAGGGCGAGTTGAGCGAGGACCATCCGCGCTCCGCCGACCTGATGTCCAAGCTGATTTCGCGGCGGACGCTCTACGTCGCAGTGCTGCTCCACGACATCGCCAAGGGGCGCGGCGGCGATCACAGCATATTGGGGGCGCAGATCGCTCTAGAGCTTTGTCCCCGGTTGGGATTGACAGCGGCGGAGACGGAAACCGTGTCCTGGCTGGTGCGCTATCATCTGCTGATGTCGGACACCGCTTTCAGGCGCGATCTGTCCGACTACAAGACCATCCTCGATTTCGTCGAGGTGGTGCAAAGCCCGGAACGTCTGAAGCTGCTGCTATGCCTGACGGTGGTGGATATCCGGGCGGTGGGGCCGGGGGTCTGGAACAGCTGGAAGAGGCAGTTGCTGGGCGATCTCTACGAATCCGCCGAGGAAGTGCTGCGGCTGGGGCACAAGCAGAAAGGGCGGAGCGAGCGCGTCCTGGCGAAGCAGGAAGCATTGGAGAACGCGCTCGACCTGCCCCAAGAGAGTTTCGAGGCGCTGAAGAAGCGGCTGCCTGAATCCTACTGGATCGCCGAGCCGCTGGACATATTGATCCACAATGCCGAGCATATATTGGAAGCAGGGGACGCGCCGTTGTCGATCGCGGCCCAATATTATCCGCAGCGCGGCGCGACGCTGGTGACAGTCTACGCAACCGATCATCCGGGCCTGTTCTACCGCGTGGCAGGCGCAATCCATCTGGCGGGCGGCAACATCATCGACGCGCGCATCCACACCATGCGCGACGGCGTCGCCATCGACAATTTCCTGGTGCAGGACCCGCTGGGCGGCGCGTTCCACGGTCCCGACCAGCTCGAACGGATCAAACGCGCGATCGAGGATTCCCTTTCCAACCGCCATCGCCTCATCACCAAGCTGGCGGCGCGCCCGCTGCCGCGTATTCGCGCGGATGCTTTTGAAATCGTGCCCAATGTGCTGATCGACAACAAGGCGTCGAACCGCTTCACGGTGATCGAGATCAATGCGCGGGATCGCCCGGCGCTGCTGTTCAGCCTCGCCAACGCATTGTTCCAGTCAAAGGTTACGGTGCACAGCGCTCATGTAGCCACCTATGGCGAGCGGGCAGTGGACACTTTCTACGTCACCGACCTGCTGGGCGGCAAGATCGAGAGCAAGACTCGTCTGCAAACGCTCACGCGCCGGCTGGTGGAAGCGGCGAGCGGAGAGATCAGCAAGACGCTGGAACGCGCCTGAACGGTCAGGCGATCTCCATGCCGTCGCCCGGCTGAAGCAACGGCAGAAGGCGCACCATGTCCGCGCGATCGACCGCAATGCATCCTGCCGTGGGCCGCCCTTCATAAAGGTGGAAGAAGATGGCGCTGCCCGCCCCCGGCACGGGCGGCGCGTCATTCTGACCAAGGACGACGATCACGTCATAGGCATCGTCATTGCGCCACAAGCTTTCCGCTGAAAAGGGACGGGGCAGGCGAACAGGCCGATTATAGGCGGGATCGGCGGAGTCGTCCGACCAGCCATCCCCTTCGCGAATCCACCGCCAGGGCAGCTTCACCCCTGTTGGATCGACGCGGCCGGGTCGCAGCAGCACACCCCGCAACGGCCAGCGACCCAGCGGCGTGCAGCCATCACCTTCCCTCTTGTCCGCCGCCGGGCAGACCCCGCCGCGTCCGATCTCGCAATCCATCTCCATCCCGCCGAAGCGCAGGCGCCGCGCCGCGCTGTCGACATGGATCAGGCTCATAACTGATGACCGGTGCGGTCGCGCTTGGTCGCCAGATAGCGTTCATTATGCGGATTGGCGGGCAGGATGATGGGTAGACGCTCCAACACCTCGATCCCCGCCGCCTCCAGCCCCGCAACCTTGTTCGGATTGTTGGTGAGCAGCCGCACCGAGCCAATGCCCAGCAGGTCCAGCATCCGCGCGGCGACCGAAAAATCCCGCGCGTCGATGGCAAAGCCCAGCCGGACATTCGCGTCCACCGTATCGAAGCCCTGATCCTGCAGCGCATAGGCGCGCAATTTGTTGACGAGGCCGATGCCGCGTCCCTCCTGCCGCAGATAAAGCAGCACGCCCCATTGGGCATCGGCGATCTGGTGCAACGCCTGATGCAGCTGTGGCCCGCAATCGCATTTGAGGCTGCCCAGCACATCGCCGGTCAGGCATTCGCTGTGCAGCCGGATCACCGGCGGCGTGTCATTGCGCTTGCCCACGACCAGCGCGACATGTTCGCGCGGTTCATCGGGGCTGCGGAAGGCTATGATCTCAGCGCTTTCCGCCGCAGCCACCGGCAAGCGCGCGCGGGTTGCGATGGCCAGATGCGCGGCATCGTCATAATCGGCCACATCCTGCGCGCCGACCTCCGCCTCTGCACCGCCCTGCGCTTCTTCCGTTACGAAATAGGCCGGCAGGATGCCCGCCAGCCGGGCCAGCCGCAGCGCCGCCTTTGCCGCCAGCGGCGCGCCCAGCGCCGTCGCCATGAACGGACCCTTGAGCGGTGAATCCAGGTCGCGCACCGGATCGGCGATGGCCATGGCGACATCGCCGTCGATCCATGGCGCGCGCTCAATCCGCACCGGCATGTCGGGGTCGGCCGCCGCGATTTGGTTGGCGAGTTTCAATGTCTGCGCCCGCGCCGCCGAAATCAGGATATCGGCTTTTCCCGCCGGATCGAAATCGGCGAGCGTCACCGCGTCGGCGCCCTCTATCGCCATCAGACGCAGCGCGCCGTCGTCCGCCCGCACCGTCACGGCCCAGCCGCGCCGCAGGGCGTCGATCGCCTTGGCTGCGTCTCGCGCCGTCATCAGAAGGCAAATTCGGTTATGATGGGCACATGATCGGAAGGGCGCGTCCAGCCCCGGATCGGCTCGACCACGCGATGGCTCACCGCCTGTTGCGCGACATCGGCGGTCATCCACATATGGTCGAGCCGCCGCCCCCGATCCGACGCGGCCCAATCGCGCGCGCGATAGCTCCACCAGGTATAGAGCCGCTCGGGTGCCGGAAAGAATTTCCGCCCGATATCGATCCAATCGTTCGACGCCTGCAGCCGGGCCAGAATCTCGCACTCTATGGGCGTATGGCTGACTACATTCAAAAGCTGCTTGTGGCTCCACACGTCGCATTCCATCGGCGCGATGTTGAAATCGCCGGTCAGGATCGTCGGCTGCTTGTCGAGAGCGCCGGACCATTCGATCATCCGCTCCAGGAAATCCAGCTTCTGCCCGAATTTGGGATTGATCTCCCGGTCGGGCACGTCGCCGCCGGCGGGCACATAGACATTTTCGATCCGCACACCATTTTCCAGCCGCACGCCGACATGGCGCGCTTCGCCATTGGCCTGCCAGTCGAGCCGGTCATCCTCGCGGATCGGCACCTTGGACAGGATCGCCACGCCATGATGCATGCGCTGGCCGTTCAGCACCTGATGATTATAGCCAAGCTGCCGGAACAGGCCTGCGGGAAAAACATCGTTTACCACCTTGGTTTCCTGCAGGCACAGGACATCGGGGGACTCTTCGGTCAGGAAACGCTCGACAATGTCGAGCCGGGCACGAACGCTGTTGATGTTCCAGGACGCGATACTGAGAGTTTGGGACATGCTGATCCCCTAAGACCGTCCAGCGCGCTGTGCAAGGGCAGCCGCCGCTCGCTTGGTCAAACCAGGGGTGGTGCGATATTTTGTTCCGGTGGGTCTGAGTGGCATGATTTCCGAGCATCGGAGCACAGCGGAATATAGGTCCGTGAGCACCTAAGCGCAGGCAAGCGCGTCTCCCAGGGCCGCCGGAGCGGAATAGCGGACCACTTCAAAGTAAGACCCCCGCTCCGGGGGCATGGAACGGGGGTCTCGATCGCGCCCTTGAAGCGCTTTGCGACGAGAGCGGGTTCCGGGTAACAGGGGGGAAATCCCGGTATTCACTCTCGCCGTGGAGTTCTTGTTAGCGCCCTCGATATGAGCCGCAGATGAACGGTATTGGAAAGTTTTCCGCCCATCGCATGCGGTGCCCGGTTAGCCGCCCGGCGCGCGGCCTTTCGGCCTGGGGTCGACCCAACGAAAGGCGGAATCGGCTACCGGCACGCCATAGCGCACGTTGGTAAGGCGCACGGCGGTGCGGTTGTTCTGGGAATCCAGCGCAACCCAGCCATAAAGCTGCAAGCCCGCGGGGGAGGAAGGATCGCGATTGAAGATCATGGTGATCGTGCCATATTCCGGCCGCTTGGGATCGCGCGCCTGAACGGACAGGACATTGGGATCGCCGGTCTGGACCACTTTGCCGAATTTCGATAGATCCTTGGAAGGGTCGATAAGCGCCCCCAGCGGCGAATTGCCGATCGGCCAGCGTTGTACCTGCCGCACTTCATAGTCGATCATGGTGAGCGCCTTGCCGTCGCCGACGATCAGCAGCGGCACCCCCTTTTGATATTGGAACCGGATCTTGCCCGGCTGCTTGAGCGTCAGCTGTCCGGTCAGGGTCTGGCCGTTGCGATCCGTCTGGGAAAAATCGGCGGTCATGGTCGTGACTGCGCGGATATAGGCATTGACCTGCGACAGGTCGGACGAACTCTGTTGCGCCACGGCGGGCATCATCGGCAGCGCCAACGGGGCGGCAGAGAGAGCCAGGGCCAGGGGCGTTATCACCCGCTTCATGCATTCTTCTCCGGTTTGTTCAGGACTTGAGGATAGGAATTGGGGCTTGAACCCGCCGTGAACCCGCACGTTCCCCAAATGACGATGGCCGTTTGCGCGAGGATGATTATCGAATGGGGGAGAGCCGTTACGGCAAACCGGCTCGATCCCCCATGCTCCCGCCTCGCCTTGCCGGTCTTTCCGGCGGCACCGCTCCAATTATGTTATCGGCGCGGCAGCAGCGTCCTGTGCTTAGAGCCTGCCGCGGATAAAAAAAAGGCTGATCCGAAGATCAGCCTGGAAAAGTTTTAGGAGAGGATGCCTGAAAGGCAAGTCCCTGTTGGCCGATCCCCCGAAATCCCGCAACTGCGAAAGGAAGCATGACGATTGCATATTTCGCAATCGCTCCCACAGATAACTGATTTCGAAGGAATAAATGGATATACGGAAACGCCAGATCCTGTTGCGTCAGAGCGGATTGCCGTTTTCATCCCGCAACACCTCACGCCGGCCGACATGGTTGGGCGGTCCGACCAGTCCTTCTTCCTCCATGCGTTCGATAAGGCGCGCCGCGCTGTTGTAGCCAACGCGCAATTGCCGCTGCAGCCAGCTTGTCGAGGCCTTCTGATTCTCGAACACCAGTTGGCACGCCTTGCGGAATAGCTGCGCGTCCGGGCTGTCGTCGCCCAGGTCAACGCCGTCGAGCGCGAAGCTGCCTTCCTCCGGCTCCTCGGTCACGGCGGAGATATAATCAGGCTGGCCCTGCGCGCGCCAGTGATCGGCGACCACGCGCACCTCGTCATCGGACACGAAGGGACCATGGACGCGCATCAGCCCCTTGCCGCCGTGCATATAAAGCATATCGCCCTTGCCCAGAAGCTGCTCCGCTCCCTGTTCGCCCAGGATGGTGCGGCTATCGATCTTGCTGGTGACGAAGAAGCTGATGCGGGTCGGCAGGTTCGCCTTGATGACGCCGGTAATGACGTCGACCGAGGGACGCTGCGTCGCGAGGATCAGGTGGATGCCTGCCGCGCGGGCCTTTTGGGCGAGACGCTGGATCAGGAATTCGACTTCCTTGCCTGCCGTCATCATGAGGTCGGCCAGCTCGTCCACCACCACCACGATCTGCGGCAGCGGCTGGAAATCGAGCTGCTCCTCCTCATAGATCGGCTTGCCGCTCTCGGGATCGTAGCCGGTCTGGACACGGCGGCCCAAGGGCTTGCCCTTGGCCTTGGCGGCGCGCACCTTCTCATTATAGTTGGCGAGGTTGCGGACAGAGATGGACGCCATCATGCGATAGCGGTCCTCCATCTGCTCCACCGCCCATTTGAGCGCCCGGATCGCCTTGGCCGGTTCGGTCACGACCGGGGAGAGGAGATGCGGAATGTCGTCATAGGTCGACAGTTCCAGCATCTTGGGATCGATCATGATGAGCCGCAACTGATCCGGCGTCATGCGATAGAGCAGCGACAGGATCATGGCGTTAAGGCCGACCGACTTACCCGACCCGGTAGTGCCCGCGATCAGCAGATGCGGCATGGGCGCGAGGTCGGCTATGATCGGTTCGCCCGAAATATTCTTGCCCAGGATGATCGGCAGCGTGGCTTCCTGCCCGAACTGTTCCGACGTGATGAGTTCGCGGAAGGATACCCCCTCCCGGTTCGCATTGGGCAGTTCGATGCCGATGACGGTCCGTCCCGGAATCGTCGCGACGCGGGCCGACAGCGCCGACATGTTGCGCGCGATGTCGTCGGCGAGCGCGATCACCCGGCTCGCCTTGATGCCGGGCGCGGGCTCCAGTTCATACATGGTGACGACCGGACCGGGCCGCACCTCGACGACATTCCCCTTCACATGGAAATCGTCGAGCACGCTTTCGAGCAACCGCGCATTGCGTTCCAGCGCCGCCTTGTCGATCTTTTGCCCCTGACTCGCGGGGATCGGATTGAGCAGGTCGGGCGATGGCAGCGAACTGTTGCCGAACAGATCGTCCTGCGACACGGGCGCGACCGGGCGCTGGGCGGGAGCGGGCTTGGGCGTCTGGATGGTAATCGGGGGCTTGGGTTCGTTGGAGACGGTCTTGCGCGGCGCAATTACGCGTTCACCCGACGCATCCTCCTCATCTTCATCAGCCATGCGTCCGCCCGCCAGCGCAAAGGCCGGACGCGGCAGGTTCAACCGCGGCAAGGACGGCCGGCGCAGCGCCAGGATAGGCTTTTCCAATGCCAGGCTGCGATACCAGACAAACAGGCCCGCAATGAACGCCAGGCCAACAAGAGCGCCGATGATCCAGCCCTGGAACGTGGCGGCCTGCGCCGCGAGGCTCGCAATCCCTCGGGCGAACACCAGCGCGATGACGCCCCCCCAACCGGCAGGCAATCCGACCAGCGGATCGGGCTGGAACAGCGAAAGGGCGAGGCCGATGAGAACGATGCCAATCAGGCATTTGCCGAACTGCGCCTTCCACCCGCTCATATCCTGATCGCCCCACAGGCGGCGGGCGGTGATCGCCATCAGCGGCAATATCAGCGCCACGGGAACGCCAAGCAGCCACAGCAGGAAATCCGCGACCCATGCGCCGGGCACCTGCATCACATTTTTCACATGATCGCCCGCCACCGTGTTCATGGACGGGTCGCTGGGCGTGTAGCTGAGCAGCGCCAGCGCCAGAAACAGCGTAGCCAGCACAAGCGTAATCGATCCGATCAGCGCGCCGCTGCGGATCAGGCTGCGTTTCAGCATTTCGCGCCATTCCGGCGTGCGCTTGGCTCCGCGGCTCACGGCCATGGCTTGTTATGTCCCCCAAATGTTCCGTTTCGGCACAATGCGCCGAGCAGGGAGTCCGCGTCAAGAGTCCGCCCTATCGGCTCGTCCTGAACAACACCCTTATGGTTGATGGCGCATCGCAAGCGCCTGGAGCGCGGCACCGTCAAGCCGCTGGACGGTCCATTCATCCAGCGCCCTCGCGCCGATGGAGCGGTAAAAGGCGATGGAGGGCGCGTTCCAGTCCAGCACCGACCATTCCAGCCGCGCGCAGTCCCGTTCGATCGCCAGCCGCGCCAGCCCGGCGAGCAGCGCCTTGCCTGCGCCCGCTCCCCGCGCTTCGGGCAAGACGAACAGATCTTCCAGATACAGGCCCGGCCGCCCTTCGAAGGTCGAGAAATTGTGGAAGAAAAGCGCGAAGCCCACAGCTTTCCCATCTTGCTCGGCGATCAGCACTTCCGCCATGGGCCGCGTCCCGAAGAGATAGCGCTGGAGCATATCGCGATCCGCCTTCACCGCATGGGCAAGCCGCTCATATTCGGCGAGCGCAAGGATGAAGCCATGAATCGTGCCGATGTCGGCGGAAACCGCGTCGCGAATGATGATGCTCATACCCTGTCCTTCATGCGACGCCCGGTTCGACATGGAGAGCATCCAGCGGCGACGCCTTCGGCTTGAAGCGCGCGGCGATCAGGCATCCCGCCACGATCAGCAGCGCGCCCGCGACGGTGCCCGCCGACAACTCCTCGTCAAAGACAAGCCAGCCGATCAGCGCGGCCCACAGGAAAGCGCTATATTCGACGGGAATGAGCCGCTGCGCTTCCGACCGTGCATAGGCCCAGGCCAAAAGAGCAAGCGAGGTGAAGGCCAAAGCAGCGGCCAGCAGGATGAACGGCACGGCCTTGAGCGGAGGGTTCGCGGCCCAGAACGGAGCCGCCAGGGAAAACACGCCCAGCATGACGAGATGCTGGAAGAAAGCCACCTCGACCGGCGAAGCCAGTTGCGCCTGTTGCCGCTGAAGGATCAGGTTCCATGCGAAAAGCACGGCCGAAAGCAGCACCGCCAGCGCGCCGAGAAGCGCGTCCAGATCATAATCGCCGCTGACCCGTCCCGCCACTATCACGCCCACGCCGACCAGGCCCAGCAGCGATGCGCCAATGGCCTGCCGCCCGACCGGCTCTCCAAGCAGGAGCGCCGCCAGATACAGGGCGATGAGGGGGGCGATGAAGGAAAGCGCGATCGCTTCCGCCAGCGCAAGATGCATCAGGCCATAGAAGAAGAGCGGCGCCATCAGCGAAACGGCAAGACCGCGGATCAGGTGCAGGCGCAGCACCGCTCGGGCGGGCCATCCCCGGCGCGTGGCCAGCATCAGCGCCAGCCCCAGCAGGCTGCCGACCAGCGCCCGCCAGAACAGCGCATTATAAAGACCGATGGAAAGGCTCAGCCCTTTCATCACCCCATCCATGATCGAAAACAGCCCGACTCCCGCGCAGCAGATCAGGAAGGGAATGGCAAAGGAACGGGATTGGGGCATGACGCGGAAGAACGCTTATTCCGCGGCTTCAGGGTGGCCCGCGTCGGTCATGTCCGCCTCGATCTCTGCCGCTTTGGCTTCGACCAGCTTCACGATATGCTCGATCATGTCTTCATCCTGCACCGTATGGTCGGTGACGCCGGACAGATAGACCATATGCTTGCCCGCCCCGCCGCCGGTCAGGCCGATGTCGGTTTCCCGCGCTTCGCCAGGTCCGTTTACGACGCAGCCCAGCACCGAAAGCGACAGCGGCGTGTGGATATGCTGGAGTCTTTCCTCCAGCGCCTGCACGGTGCGGATCACGTCGAAGCCCTGCCGCGCGCAGCTTGGGCAACTGATCACCTTCACCCCGCGCGTGCGGATGCCCAGCGATTTGAGGATCTCATAGCCGACGCGCACTTCCTCTTCCGGCTCGGCCGACAGGGACACGCGGATCGTGTCGCCAATCCCCGCCCAGAGCAGGTTGCCGATGCCGATGGCGCTTTTCACCGTGCCGCCGATCAGCCCGCCCGCTTCGGTGATGCCCAGATGCAGCGGGCAATCCACCGTCTCGGCAAGCTGCATATAGGCCGCGACGGCCAGGAACACGTCACTGGCCTTCACCGCGACCTTATAGTCGTGGAAATCCTGGTCCTGGAGCAGCTTGATATGGTCGAGCGCGCTTTCGACCAGCGCTTCGGGGCAAGGCTCCCCATATTTTTCGAGCAGGTCCTTTTCGAGGCTGCCGGCATTGACGCCGATGCGGATCGAGCAGCCATTGGCCTTGGCCGCGTCCACCACTTCCTTGACGCGGGCTTCGCTGCCGATGTTGCCCGGATTGATGCGAAGGCAGGCCGCGCCCGCGTCCGCCGCCTCCAGCGCGCGCTTATAGTGGAAATGGATGTCCGCGACGATCGGCACGCGGGCGGCGCGCACGATCTGCTTGAGCGCGGCGGTCGATTCCTCGTCCGGGCAGGACACGCGGATGATGTCGACGCCCACCTCCTCGCAGCGGCGGATCTGGTCGATCGTCGCCTTTGCGTCGAAGGTCGGCGTGTTGGTCATGGTCTGCACCGTCACCGGCGCGCCGCCGCCGACGGGCACATTGCCGACCATGATCTGCCGCGACTGCCGCCGGGCGATGTCGCGCCAGGGGCGCAGGCCGGGATTATGGTCTGACATGAAAAGGAGGCTCCGTGATGATGGAGCCTCCTATAGTGCTTTATCGCGCCGGTTAGAAGCGCCGCGTCAGAATCGCGCGGTGAAGGATGCGGCCAGCTGATCCGCATTGCCGCTGGTCTGCGACAGGGTGGTCGCGGTGATGGCGGCGGGCGTGCCCTGATAGGAAATGTCCGGGCGGATGATGTTGGCCTTTTCCACGAAGGTATGCGCGTAGCTGAGGTTCAGCGCGAAGGCCGGGGAGATGTTCCACGTCGCCCCGCCGGTCAGCCACACGCGGTCGCCGTCCGGCACGCGGGTGGTCAGATATTGCGGGTTGGTCGGCGTGCGGTCGAACATGGTGCCCGCCCGCAGCGTCAGCGCCGGGCTGACGTCATATTCGCCGCCCACGCCGACGCTGTAGCTGTCCTTGTAATGCAGTTCCTTGACGTTGGTGCCGGCGGGCGAGGTGATCGCGATGCCCTTGAACACCGACCAGTTGTACCAGCGCGCGGTGATCATGGCGCGAATCCGGGGCGTCAGCTTGTGCATCATGCTGACCGTGACGATGTCGGGCAGGTCGAGCGGCGCGGCCGCGCTGACTTCGCCGTTGGAACCGGCCAGCAACCCCTGCAATCCGCTGACGGTCTGCGTGCCTTGCAAATGGTGCTGGATGCCGGAACGGTAATGCACGCCCACATGGGTGTCGCCATTGGTGTAGAACAGGCCCGCATTCCAGCCGACGGTCCAGTCGTCGCCTTTCACCCGCGCTTCGCCATCCGCCAACAGCGGCGAAAGCTGCGGCAGGGCGTTGGTCAGCGTGACCTTCACATATTGCACGTCGACGCCGCCGCCGACCGAGAAATTATCATTCAGCTTATAGGCGAGGGAGGGCTGGATATTATAGGTTTTGAGGTTGGTATAGAGGGAGTCGTACCGCCCGAAGAACCCATCGTCATAGTCCAGTTTCAGGCCGAAAGGCGCGTTGACGCCCAGACCCAGCCAGAGGCGATCGGTGACTTGAGCGGTCGCATAGAAGCTGGGGATCGGAATCACCTTGTCGAACGGATTGCCCCCCGATGGGCCAGTGACAGGCACCGAAACGGGCAGGCCGGGAACCGTGCGGGACGATCCGCGATTGGTCTGGTGCGCCGAAGCCATCAGCGCCACGCCGCCCACCGACGTCTGGATACCGGGCAGGTTCGTCATCGCGGCCGGGTTGAAATAGACGATCGACGGATCGTCCGCCGCCGCCGCGCCACCGGACAAAGCGCGCCCTGTTTCCTTGGGCGATTGTTCCTGAAGGTAAAATCCGCCGGCAAAGGCCGGGACCGGCAAGGCAAACACGCTGGAAAACAGCATCATGGTCAGGGCGCGGTGGTTTCGGAACATGGCATCCTCCACTGGGAACAGCTTGGTTCTTCCTTGGCCCGCCTTTTCAAGACGGAGGCTTAAGCGGGCGAATAGCAGCCTTATGGTTAATTTCCAGTGCTGGCGGACGCGCTTCATCACATGATCCGCCCATGGAAGTCGGGACGGGCCGACATGGACGCTACGGCAAGGGCGCCTGCCGCGAGAAAACCGAAAGGCAAAAAAAAGCCGCCCCGAAGGACGGCTTGTAAAGTTTTAGGAGAGGATGCCTGAAAGGCCTGTTCCTTGTGCAGCGCAGCACAGTTCTTCACAATTGCGAAGAAAGCGGAATGGATTGCGTTTTATGCAACCGTAAGAAAATATACTGATTTCCGTAACGGAAAGACGGAAGCGCAAACTATCCGATATTCAGCTCATTTTCGCAGCAAGGGGCTTTCAGCGTCCCATTCAGGCGCGAATCACCCCTGATTCGGCCAGCTGGGAATCAAGCGAAGCGACCAGCCGGACCAACGCATCGGCATCTTTCGCCTCAGCGCGGGCCACTAACGCATCCTGTGTATTGGACGCGCGCAGCAACCACCACCCGTCAGCCGTGCGGACCCGTGCGCCGTCGGTATCATCCACCTCTGCTCCCGCCGCGCGCAGACGGTCCAGCACTTCATCCACGACGGCGAATTTCCGGCTTTCCACCACCGGGAAGCGAAGTTCCGGCGTGTTCGCCATCTCAGGCATCGCGTCGCGCAGGTCCGTCACGCTCCGATCCAGACGGGTGACGGTGCGGATGAGCCGGACGGCAGCATAAAGACCATCGTCGAAACCATAATAATCGTCCGCGAAAAAAACATGGCCGGTCATCTCTCCCGCGAGCGGACTGCCTGTTTCCTTCATTTTGGACTTTATCAGACTGTGTCCCGTCTTCCACATCAGCGCAGCCCCGCCCAGCGCCTCTATGCGATCGAACAGGGCCTGGCTGGCCTTTACATCGGCGATGATGGTGGCGCCTGGACGATCCTTGAGCACATCCTCGGCAAAGATGGAAAGGAGCTGATCGCCCCCAATCGCCCGCCCTTCACCATCCACCACGCCGATGCGGTCGCCGTCGCCGTCGAAAGCCACTCCGAAATCGAGCTTGTTGTCGCGGACAAGCGCCCGCAGGTCCGCCAGATTCCGGTCTTCGGTCGGATCGGGATGATGATGGGGAAAATTGCCGTCTACTTCGGTGAAGAGCAGATGATGCTCACCGGGCAGGAGCTGCGTCAGCTTCTCCACGGCGGGACCGGCTGCGCCGTTGCCGGTGTCCCAGCCGATGCGGAAGGCGCGCCCGTCAAAGCCCTGCATCAGCCGGGCGACATAGGCGTCGAGCAGGTCGACCGTTTCAACCCTGCCCGCGCCTTCGGTCCAGTCGCCCGCGGCAGCCATCGCCCCCAGTTTCTGGATATCCTCGCCAAAAAAGGGGCGATGCTGAAATACCAGCTTGAAGCCATTGTGATCGCGGGGATTATGGCTGCCGGTTATCTGGCTGCCGCCCATGACATCCCGCTCCGCTTCGGCATGATAGAGCATTGGGGTGGGGCCAAGGCCGATGCGGAGCACGTCGACGCCGCTATCCGTCAATCCCCCGACCAGCGCGGTTTCGAGTATCGGGGAGCTCAGCCGCCCGTCCCGGCCAACCGCGACCGCTGATCCGCCCGCGCGCCCGACCAGCGTGCCAAATGTGCGCCCTACGGCATAGGCGTCCTTCTCTCCCAGCGTTTCGCCGACGACACCGCGCATGTCATATTCGCGCAGCAGCGTGGGATGAAAACTGTGAGTCATGGAATGACCCTCCCCGTCCGCTTGGTCCGGGTCAAGCCTGACCCGGTCCGCTCTTGAGGTGTCGGAGCAACAGGTCGCGGGCCGCATTGATCTCGGCCGCCAAGGCTTCGGTGCCGCCGTGATCGGGATGAACCGATGCGATCAGGCGGCGATGGGCGGCCTTGACCGCCTTTGCGTCGGCTTCCGGCGGCAAGCCCAGCAGGGCTCTTGCCCGCGCAAGCCCTTCGGCGGTGGCCGGAACGACCGGAGGCCTGCCTTGCGCCCTGCCCTTCCGGCTGCGGGCAAGGAAAAACAGCGCCGATCCGACCAGCAATGGCAGGCCAGCCACTGGCTTGCCCTTGGCCGCCATCACTGCGCCGACCAGCGCCGCGCCGAGCGCCATGCCGTCCTTCACCGTCATGCGTTGCAACCGCCCCGTCCAGATGAGCCAGCCCGCAAGGGCGATCAGCGCAATCGCCAGCCAGCCCATCAGGCCGCGCCGATCAGGTCCATCGACAGCGCGTCCGACCGTTCGGGAAGCGCAAGGCCCGACACCATTTCGCGCAGTTCCTGCCGCGCGGCGATGTGGCTGACGCCCAGCTCGCCCAGATGCCCCTTGTCGAGCAGGGTGAGGCCGGAGGGGAATAGTTCGCGGAAGATCACGCGCTCCGAAAGGCCCGGAATCACGCGGAATCCGACGCGGCGGGACAGTTCCATGAGGGCGTCGCCCACGCGTTTCTTGTTGCGGGCGTCGTGATGCTGGACGCGGTTGCGTAGCACCACCCAGTCGATCGACACGCCGTCCGCCTTGGCGCGGGACTTGCGCGCCTCGAAAATCAGTTCGGAATAGAAGGACAGGCGGCGCACCTTGAAGGTTTCGGCGTCCACCTGCCCGATCAGGTCGAAATCGACGAAGCTGTCGTTCATCGGCGTGACCAGCGTATTCGCCCGCGCCGCCATGTGCCGGGCGAAGGCGTCGTCGCGGCCGGGCGTGTCGACGATCAGGAAATCCTTGCCCTGCGCGACGGCGGCGGATTCCTCCTCCAGCGCCTCGATGGTGTCGCCCTTTAACACCGCATAGTCGGGTGTGGGCAGATCGATCCCGCGCCGCCGGGCTGTTTCGCCGCGATTCTCCAGATAGCGCGTGACGGTGCGCTGGCGCGGGTCGAGGTCGATCATGCCGACCCTGTGGCCCAGCGCTGTCAGCGCAATGGCGGTATGGACCGCCGTGGTCGACTTGCCGGTCCCGCCCTTTTCATTGGCAAAGACGATGAGATGCGTTTGGGCGTTCGCCATCGGACCTTGATAACCCCGTTGATTGTCGCTTTGATTCTTGACCGTCGTGCGCGGCCATGCCTTAGCATGATCTGCCCCTGACCCCCGCCCTTATCGGAGCCTTTCTTCCCGTGCAAACCCTGCGTGACCTTCCTGCCCTCCGCGCCTCGATTCTGGCGCTGCGGCGCGACGGAAAATCTGTCGCCCTGGTGCCGACCATGGGCGCGCTGCATGACGGGCATATGGCGTTGGTGGAGGAAGGCCGGCGGCGGGCAAAGCATGTCGTCGTATCGATCTTCGTCAATCCCAGGCAGTTCGGGCCGAACGAGGATCTGGACGCCTATCCCCGGCGGGAAGCCACCGACGCGCATATGTTGCAGGAAGCGGGCGTGGACATATTGTGGGCGCCCACGGTCGATGTCATGTATCCGGCGGGCTTTTCGACCAACATCTCCCTTTCGGGCGTGACGGAGGGGCTGGACGGCGCGGCCCGGCCCGGCCATTTCGACGGGGTGGCGACGGTCGTTACCAAGCTCTTCAATCAGGTCCAGCCCGATGTCGCGCTGTTCGGGGAAAAGGATTACCAGCAGCTCACCGTGATCCGCCAAATGGTGATCGACCTCAACCTGCCTGTCGAGATCGTGGGCCTGCCGACGCAGCGGGCCGAGGACGGCCTCGCCCTCTCGTCCCGCAACACCTATCTGACCGAAGAAGAACGCAAGCAGGCACTGGCACTCCCGCGCGCGCTGGGCGAAGCGAAGCGACAGATGGAAAAGGGCGCAAGCGTGGACTCCGCGCTCGCCAAGGCCATCGCCATGCTGGCGAACCACGGTTTCGACCCGATCGATTATGTAACGCTGTGCGACGCGGCGACGCTGGAACCGATGACAGTGCTGGACCGCCCGGCCCGCCTGCTGGGCGCGGCAAAGATGGGCGGCACGCGCCTGATCGACAATATTGCGGTCGACCCAGCCTAGAACCGCGCAGGCTTCGCCAATCAAGCAGGACGCGCAGAGCAGCGATGGAGGAATAATGCCTGTCCAACAGCAGGTAATCCTTCATCGAACCCGCCGCTTACCCCCTGAACCATTTCCATTCACCAATGGAACTTGCGACACGGGCTGGCCGTTGTTTCGATGAACTGATGAAAGGAGCGCGACATGGGAAAAGGCATTCTACTTTGGCTCATCGGCGTGCCTATTCCCATCATTCTCCTGCTCTGGCTGTTCTTCCACTAGAATCCGTTCGTTAGAACGGTTTCACGATCACCGCGATCACGATCACTGCGGCGGCGACACCCGGAATTTCATTCATCAGGCGGAGCCGCTTGTCGGTCATGGGCCGTTCGCCCCGCGCCAGCTTCTTCGCATAGCCCGCGATCCAGCCATGATAGCCCGACAGGCCCAGCACGAAGAGCAGTTTCAGGTGAAACCAGCCGAAATGCCAGGCGCCGATCTCCACCATCAGCATCAACCCGAATATCCAGACCAGGAGCAACGAGGGATTGAGGATGATCTTGAGCAATCGCCGTTCCCGGTCGATCCATTTGTGGTCCTCGTCCGATCCCACCGCGCATTGCTGGTGATAGACGAAGAAGCGCGGCATCATGAACAGGCCCGCCATCAGGAAGATGACGAAGATCAGATGAGCGGCCTTCACCCAGAGATAGGCGGCGCCAAGATAGGCCATCAGGCAGTCTCCCTTTCGCGCACATAGCTAATCAGCGCCGCGACATGGTCAATGGGCGTGTCGGGTAAAATGCCATGGCCCAGGTTCATGATATGCGGACGGTTCGCAAAGGCGGCGCGGATAGTGTCGACCGCCTGCTCCATCGCCTTGCCCCCCGCAATCAGCGCGAGCGGATCGAGATTGCCCTGCACCGGCAGTCCTTCCGGCAAGGCGCGGTCGGCCCAATGGGGATCGACCGTCTCATCGACGCCGACCGCATCGACGCCCGTGCCCCGCGCATAATCGACGAGCTTCGCGCCCGCGCCTTTGGGAAAGCCGATCACCGGCACGTCCGGGTGCAGCGCCTTCACCTTTTCCACGATGCGGGCATTGGGCCCTATCACCCAGCGTTCGAATTGAAGCGGGGCCAGACTGCCCGCCCAGCTGTCGAAAAGCTGCACCGCTTCCACCCCTGCCCTGATCTGGCCGTCGAGATAGACGACGGTGGCCTCTACGATGGCGTCGATGATCGCGCCGAAACGGGCCGGATCGGCATAGGCAAGGCGACGGGCCGCGCCTTGGTCCTTGCTGCCTTGTCCTGCCACCATATAGGTCGCAATGGTCCAGGGACTGCCTGCAAAGCCAAGGAATGTCACCGCAGGGTCCAGCGCCGCCTTCACTTGCCGCACAGTCTCGTAGACCGCTTCGAAACGCCCGAAATCGGGTTTCAGTGCCTCAAGGTCTGTTTCGGCGAGGATCGGCGCAAGCCGCGGTCCTTCCCCCGCTTCGAACCAGAGGTCCTGCCCCATGGCATAGGGCACGATCAAAATGTCGGAAAAGAGGATTGCGCCGTCGAAGCCAAAGCGGCGCAAAGGCTGGATTGTGACCTCCGCCGCCGCGCTGCTATCATAGACCAGTTCCAGGAAACCGCCCTTGTCCGCGCGCAAGGCGCGATATTCGGGCAGATAACGGCCTGCCTGGCGCATGAGCCACATGGGCGGGACGCTTTGACGCTCCCCTTTAAGGACCGCCAGTAAGGGCTTGGGCACGACTTGGAGACCGGACATATATTCTCTTTATATATAGAGTCTGAAAGGATGATGGAGATAGATGGGCGGTTGGCAGCGGGGTTTATGCGCTATGCCCGGTTTTGCCAACAGCTTGACTCCATGGGGACATGCTTTCCCATCCGAGTCAGCGATCTTATCCCCATTATCCACAGGCTGTGGGTGAAAAATCGGATCTGTTGAAGGGCTGTGCATAACTATCCGGCTATCGGGGAGCGATACGGAGAGGCGATTTCATCCCCATAGTGTCCCTTGCTTTATCCACAGGACATCCACAGAGATATGCCATGACGCGCATCCATCTGCATCTTTTGTCGGATTCCACCGGGGAAACGCTGGAAAACATCGCCAAGGCAGCCATCGGCCTGTTCGAGAATGTGGAGGCGATCCGTCACTTCTGGCCGATGGTGCGGTCGGACGTCCATCTCGACCGGATCATGGAGGATATTGCGGCCAATCCGGGTCTCGTCCTCTTCACGCTTAACAATCATCAGCTCAGGCGCAGGCTGGAGACGCGCTGCCGGGCGCTGGGTCTGCCCCATGTCGCGGCGCTTGATACCGTGACGGACGCGCTTTCGAACATATTGGGGCAGGAAACGCGCAACCGGCCGGGGCGCAAGCATATATTGGACGAAGCCTATTTCGCCCGGATCGAGGCGATCCAGTTCACTATCGCCCATGATGACGGCGTGGGACATGAAAATTGGGAGGAAGCCGACATCGTGCTGGCGGGTGTGTCGCGCGCGTCCAAGACGCCGACGTCCATCTATCTCGCCAATCGCGGTTACAAGACAGCCAATATCCCATTGGTTCCTGAATCCCCGCCGCCGCGCAGCCTCTATTCGCTGCGGCATCCGATGGTCGTGGGATTGACCGTCAGCCCCGAACGGCTGGTGCAGATCCGCCGCAATCGTCTGCTTTCCTTGAATCAGGCGCCGGAGACGTCCTATGTCGATCTGGAAAAGGTTCAGGAGGAGCTATCCTTCGCCCGGCGCATGTTCGCGGACAATGGCTGGCCGGTGATCGACATGAGCCGCCGCTCCATCGAGGAAGCAGCCGCCGCCATCATTAACCTGTTCAACGACCGCCTGCTGGCTGAGGGAGGAAGCGACGCATGATCGTGCTGGCATCGCAAAGCGCAAGCCGAAGGGCGCTCCTCACCGCCGCGCAAGTGCCGTTCGAGGCGCTGTCTCCGGGCGTGGACGAGGATGCGGCGAAGGAAGCGCTGCGCGCCGATGGCCTGGATGCGCGGGCGCTGGCCGATGCGCTGGCGGAACTGAAGGCGCTGCGCGTGTCGCGGCGGGTGCCGGGCGCGCTGGTGCTGGGCTGCGACCAGACGCTGAGCCTCGATGATGGCGCGATGATCGACAAGGCGGTCGACCGCGCCGATGCCGAGCAGATATTGAAGCTGCTGTCGGGCCGGGTGCATCATCTCCACAGCGCGGCGTTGATCGTGCTCAATGGCGAGCCGATCTGGCGGCATGTCGAGCGGGTGCGGATGACGGTACGGCCTTTATCCGAGCCTTTCATCCAGTCCTATCTCGATGCCGATTGGGAGGAATGTCGCTGGTGCGTCGGCTGCTACCGGATCGAAGGACCGGGCGCGCAGCTTTTCGCGAAGGTGGAGGGGAGCCAGTTCGCGATTCAGGGCCTGCCCTTGCTCCCTCTGCTTGACTTTCTGCGCGTGCGGGGCGTTCTGGCGGCATGACCGACAAGCTCCCCTATGCCGAAGTGATCGGCGATCCGATCGCGCACAGCAAATCACCGCTCATCCATAATTTCTGGCTGCAATCGCTGGAGATTGAGGCGGAATATCGCAAGACCCATGTGAAGCCCGACGGCCTCGCCGCCTATTTCCTGGAGCGGCGGGCCGACCCGGACTGGCTGGGGTGCAACGTCACCATCCCGCACAAGATCGCGGTGATGGACTATACCGACGATCCGGGCGGCGTGCGGGAGCGGATCGGGGCGATGAACACCATCGCCTGTGAAACCGGTGGGCCGCTGGTTGGCACCAATACCGATGCGGGCGGATTCCTCCAGCCCTTGCTGCGCGACAAGTGGAAGGGGCAGAGCGCCGTCCTCGTCGGCGCGGGCGGCGCGGCGCGGGCGATCCTGTTCGCGCTGGCCAGTCTGGGTGTGATGGACATCGCTGTCATGGTGCGCGATCCGGCCAAAGGGCAGGCGCTGCTCGACCGCACCGGGATCAAGGGCGAGGTGATCGGTATGGACCGTCCTCTCCCTCCTGCCGATCTTCTGGTGAACAGCAGCCCGCTCGGCATGGTGGGGCAGCCGCCGCTGGAACTGGATCTTGCGCCCCTGCCGGACAGCGCGACCGTCTATGACATCGTCTACGCGCCGCTGGAGACGGACTTGCTGAAAGCCGCGCGGGCGCGGGGCCTCAAGACTCTGGACGGCCTTGAAATGCTGATCGGGCAGGCGGCTCTGGCCTTCGACATTTTTTTCGACGCGCAGGCCCCGCGAGAGAGGGACGAGGAACTGCGCGCCCTGCTGCTCGCGGCGGATTGATGGGCGATTCATGAAGGTCTACGGCCTCACCGGCTCCATCGGCATGGGCAAGTCCGCCGTCGCCGCCATGCTGCGGCGCGAGGGCGTGCCAGTCTTCGACGCCGACGCGGAAGTGCACCGCCTGCAAGGACCGGGCGGCAAGCTCCTCCCCGCGATCGAGGCGCGCTTTCCCGGCGCCACCGGCCCCATGGGCGTGGACCGGGCGAAGCTGGGCGCAGCGGTGTTCGGTCATCCCCAGGCATTGAAGGCGCTGGAGGCGATCGTCCATCCGGCGGTGCAGGAAGAAAGGATTCGCTTCCTGCGCGAAAATCGCTCTCGCGCTTTTGTCGTGCTGGATATCCCGCTGCTGTTCGAAAAAGGTTGGGACCGCAGGCTCCATGGCGTGATCGTCGTCACCGCGCCGGCATGGAAGCAGCGCAGGCGCGTGCTCGCCCGGCCCGGCATGACGGTGGCGAAATTCCGGAAAATCCTGCATTTGCAGACGCCTGACGTGGAAAAAAGGCTGCGGGCGGACCATATCATCCATACCGGCACCACATTTGCCGACACCAGGGCACAGGTCAGGCGTCTGGTCGCTTGCCTTGGCGCGAAGACAGGCAGATAGTGGTGGACGCAGATTCGGTTAAGAGGGCGATGCGCGAAATCATTTTCGATACCGAAACCACAGGATTCGACCCCGCATCAGGCGATCGGCTGGTCGAGATCGGATGTATAGAACTCCTGAACCGGGTGCCCAGCGGCCGCACCTTCCACGCTTATTACAACCCGCAACGTGCCATGCCCGCGGCGGCTGAGGCCGTGCACGGCCTTTCCGATATTTTTCTGTCGGACAAGCCACTCTTTGCAAGCGGGGTTGAGGAACTGCTCGCCTTTCTGGAAGACAGCCATCTGGTCGCGCATAATGCGCGCTTCGATTTCGGCTTCCTCAACCATGAACTGCGCCTGTGCGGGCGGGCGGAAGTGTCGATGGACCGCATGATCGACACGGTCGCCATCGCACGGCAGCTTCACCCCGGCGCCAAGCACAGCCTGGATGCGCTCTGCACTCGCTACGGCATCGACCGCAGCCATCGCATCAAGCATGGCGCGCTGCTCGACGCGGAATTGCTGGCCCAGCTTTACATCGAACTGACCGGGGGCCGTCAGATCGGCCTTGGTCTTGCACAGGAGGAAGCGAAAGACACTATCCGGGCGGAACTGGCGGAAAATGCCGCCGTTCGGCCAGTACGTCCCGCGCGCGTCTTTCAGGCAAGCGCGGAGGAGCTGGAACGGCATGCTGCGTTCATTGCGACGTTGGACAAGCCGCTCTGGCTCGATGAGGCGGAGGCGGCCTGACCGGGCCTGTTCCTTCGTTTCACGCCAACCGGGCCGCTCGTCCCGCGACCCGGCAAGAATAAGGAGAAGGCATATGGACATTCGGGTTTCCGGGCATCAGGTCGATACGGGCGACGCGCTCAAGCAGCATGTCACGACCCGGCTCGAAGCGGTGGCCGAGAAGTATTTTTCCCGCACCCTTTCGGCCCATGTGACATTCCGTCCCGCGCCGCATGGCGCCTTCCACTGCGATATTGTCTGCCATGTCATGACCGGCCTGATCCTGAAGGGTTCGGGCGAGGCGCAGGAAGCGCATCCTGCCTTCGATCAGGCGGCGGAGCGGATCGAAAAGCAATTGCGCCGCTATCTGCGCCGGCTGAAGGACCGTCATGCTCAGGCCGCCGCCGCCGAAGCGGAGCGGGTGAATGGATTGGATGGTCTGGACGGTGCGGGCTACACCATCTTCGCTTCGGTGAAGGATGAGGAGGAACCGGCCGAAGCACCGCTGATCGTGGCAGAAACGCGGGTCGACATCCCCGAAGCCAGCGTGTCGGACGCGGTGATGATGCTGGACTTGCGTAATACCAACGCGCTGCTGTTTCTCAATGCGGGAACGGCGGCCTATAACATGGTCTATCGCCGTCAGGACGGCACGATCGGCTGGGTCGAGCCGCGCGGCTGACTCCTGAATGATCCGGCCCCGTCTCGGGGCGCAGGTTGACCTGGTCCGCCATGCGCCCTATGGGGCCGGACTTTACTGATCCGGTTCGTGCATATTTCCCACATGGTTGAAGCGCGGCCCGGTGGTTCCGGATTGGACATGGTTCATTTCAACGACATCCTTTCGCCCAAGGCGCTCGCAACGGGTCTGACGGCGAACGGCAAGAAACAGTTGTTTCAGAAGATCGCGGTGCTGGCGGCGGATGCCTATGGCCTGGACGCGGAGCATGTGGCCGAAGCCCTGTTTGAGCGTGAAAAGCTGGGATCGACCGGCTTTGGCGGCGGCGTGGCCATTCCCCATGCGAAGATCGCGAATCTGCAGAAGATGTGCGGCATAGTCGTATTGGTCGACCCGCCGGTGGCGTTCGAGGCGGTGGACGATGCGCCGGTCGACGTCGTCTTTGCACTGCTCTCGCCCGTCGACAGCGGCGCGGAGCATTTGAAGACGCTGGCGCGGGTGTCGCGCTATCTGCGCGATGACGGTCAGGTGACGCGCTTGCGCGGCGCGGGATCGGCGGAGGCGCTCTACGCCCTGCTGGCCGGTGGCGAGGCGCGTGACGCAGCCTGAGTCGATGCCCGGCGCGAGCGGCGAAGCCGCGCATTTCCGCGCGTTGGAGAATCTCTATCGTTCGGCGCCGATCAACCGGATGTTCCGGTCTGATCTGCAAATCCTCGAAGCGGGACGGTCGATCATCGAATTCGATGTCGACGAAGGACAATTCCATGCGGCGGGCGCTGTTCATGGCACCGTCTATTTCAAGATGCTGGACGATGCGGCCTTCTATGCCGCCAACAGTCTGGTCAGCGATCGTTTCCTGCTGACCACGGCGTTCAACCTGCTGTTCACGCGGCCCATCCATCCCGGCCGCATCCGGGCCGAAGGCCGCTGGATCAGCGGCAAGCGCCGCGTCTATGTCGCGGAAGCCAGCCTCGTCGATTCCGATGGTGAGGAAGTGGGCCGGGGCACGGGCACCTTCATGCGCTCGCAATATCCGCTCTCCTCCCTGCCCGGCTATGCCGGCTGACCGGCTTACAAGCGCGCTGCTGGTCGGCGTGCTGGTGCGGCGGGCGGCGGCGGCGGGCGGCTTTGCCACCGTGCTGGTGAAGGGGGACGCAACCAGCGGCGTCATCCTGATCCAGGCATTGGAAAAAGGGCAGGAAAACGGCCTTTTCGAACGGGTGCCCGACTATGCCGGTGGCTATCGATTCGCTGCCTGCGGTCCCGCGCCGGATAAGGGCCGGGAAGCGCTCGCACAATATATTGAGCGCCGCCGCCGGTCTGACCCCGATCTGTGGATAATCGAACTTGATATCGCGGATGCGGAACGATTCGCCGCTGAAACGATCTGTTCATGATTGACTAACCTTGTGCGCGCGGGCAGAGGCCCCTCGACGCTTGTTGAACGCGCAGGTTGCCGTGGCCGTCCAGGGGGGACGAACAGGGTAAACACGCAGACGGGGGGCGGCCGGACGTCTCAGAATATCGGGTTTAAACGGACGATTCAGGCCAATAACCGCACGTTTTTGAGATGTAATGAGTTTTCGTCTGAAGGCCGCGATCATTGCGGCGTTTGCCTTGTCCACCGCCGCAGCGGTCACGGCTTCCGATATGTCCTCCGCCAGTGAGGCTATCTCGTCCACCGGAACTCTTCCCACGGACTCCGCGCTGAATACAGCGCCTTCGGCTGGGCAGAAGCCCGCCGTCATCTTTGCCGCGCCGCGCGAAATCGCGCAGCCGCTGGCTTCCGATACAACACCCTATTCCACCGATGGTTCCTCCAAGGGCTACAGCCTGGCCGCTCTGGTCGACGCCCATGGCCCGGCGGAAGCCCTGGAAGGCGACATGAAGTGTCTGGCCGGGGCCGTCTATTTCGAATCCAAGGGCGAAAGCCTGGAAGGCCAGCTGGCCGTTGCGCGCGTCGTCATCAATCGCGCCAAATCGGGTCGCTTCGCCAACAGCCTGTGCGGCGTCGTCTATCAGCCCAGCCAGTTCAGCTTCGTGCGTGGCGGCTCCATGCCCGCGATCCCCGAGGCGAGCGAAAGCTGGCGCGAAGCCGTGGCGATCGCCCAGATCGCGATGGAAGATAGCTGGGACAGCAAGGCGGAAGGCGCGCTCTTCTTCCACGCCCGCCGCGTTTCGCCGGGCTGGGGCAAGGCGAAGCTGGCGTCGATCGACAATCATATTTTCTACCGCTGAATCCTTTCAGCAGGAAGATGCATGGCCGATTCGGGACGAAGCGTTCCGAATCGGCCTTTTCATATGTTCATGACTTGTTCTAAAGATCGGGCATGAACGACATGGCCGCCAATGACAGCTGTTCTCCGCTGACCGACGGCACGGCGCTGGCCGTGGCGCGCGGGACGCTGCGTCTTTTCTTCCGCCATGACATGAGCGGCATATTGGAAGTGCCGCTGCCCAACGGCCGCCGCGCCGACATCATGGCGCTGGATGGGGCCGGACGCATCACCATCGTTGAGATCAAGTGCAGCCGCGCCGATCTGTTGGGTGACATGAAATGGCCGGATTATTTCGACTATTGCGACCGTTTCTATTGGGCTGTGCCGTCGGGCTTCGACCTGTCGCTGTTCGACAGCGAGGCATTGTGGCCGTCGCGCACGGGCCTCATCGTCGCCGATCAATATGATGCCGAACTGCTCCGCCCCGCCCCTATAGAGGCGCTGGCGGCGGCGCGGCGCAAGGCGGAGACGTTGCGCTTTGCCCGGCGTGCGGCGCGGCGGCTGACCGCGCTGGCCGACCCCGACCATGCGGCGGAGATCGGCTGGTAACGGCTAGGGCCATTCGCCTTTCGCAGCCCGCTAGAACTGAATGGCGATTTGGCCTTAGCGGAACACCGGTCCCTGCACCGGTCCGCTGGGCGCCGTGCTCTTGGGCTTGGCGCTGTCGAGTGCTTCGACCAGGCCCGGCGTGCGGCCGTCGCGCTTCGCATAGTCCCGCGCCGACATGCCCGCCAGCGTATCGCGCCGGTCGGGATTGGCGCCCTGCGCCACCAGCAGGCGGACCAGCGCCACATCGCGCAACTGCACCGCGCGGATCAGGGGCGTTTCGCCGCTGCTGTTGGTCTTGTCGACCTGCGCCCCGAACGACAGCAAGGTCCGCACGCCTTCCTCGAATCGGGCCTGCACGGCGTCCATCAGGGGGGTGTTGCCCTGATTGTCGGTCAGGTTGGGATTGGCGTCCTTCGACAGCAGGAAGCTCAGCCATGTGTTGTCGCGCCGGGCGACGACCAGATGCAGCGCGGTTTCCCCGGTGGTCACGTCGCGGCTGTTGACGATGGTCGATCCGGGCTTTTGCATCAGGTCCATCGCCTTCTGCCCGTCCACATCCTTGACCGCTTTCAGGAAGTTGTAGGCGTCCGAAAACTGCGCCTGCGCCGCCGTCGGGGACAGCATCGCCAAGGCCAGCGCCGCGCCGCGCACACTCCAAAACCGTCTCTTCATGCTGTCACGCCCCGTTGGATTTGCAAATGCGGCCTTAGCAGGGCATGGCTGGCGGTGCCATGAACAAAGCGCTGACCCTTGCCGCCCTGCCCGTCCTTGCCTTGCTGGCCGCCTGTAATATGGGCGGCGCGGACAATGCATCAAGCCCGCAGGGCGAACTGGTGGGGGCTCGGATCGGCGGGCCCTTCACACTCACCGATCAGGATGGGAAGAAAGTCCGCTGGGACGATTTCAAGGGCCGGTATCGCCTCGTCTATTTCGGCTATACCTATTGCCCGGACGTTTGCCCGGTGGACCTGCAACGCATCATGCAGGCCTTCGCCCGGTTCGAGAAGGAAAAGCCCGCCCTCGCCGCCAAGGTCCAGCCGATCTTCATCAGCGTCGATCCGAAGCGCGACACGCCCGCCACGGTCAAGACCTATGTAAACGCCTTCCACCCGCGCCTCATCGGCCTGACCGGCACGCCGGATGAGATCGCGAAGGTGGCGAAGGATTTCGCCGTCATCTATCATCGCGAGGAGTCGCAGGGCGCAAGCGACTATCTGGTCGGACATAGCCGCACGCCCTATCTCTTCGGTCCGGACGGCGCGCCGATCGCGCTGGTGCCGGTGGACGATCCGGCCACGCCGGACGTGGATGAGGGCGCGCCGGAACATGTTCTCGCGTCCCTTGAAAAATGGGTGAAGTGAGGCATTGGATTTCTGGGAAAAACCCCTCGATCAGCTCGACCGCGCGCAGTGGGAGGCATTGTGCGACGGATGCGGCAAATGCTGCCTGCACAAGGCGGAGGATGAGGATACCGGCCGCATCTATCCCACCAATGTCGCCTGCCGCCTGCTCGATCGGCACAGCGGGCAATGCACCAGCTACAAGGACCGCCGCCGCTTCGTTCCTGATTGCGTGCGCCTGACACCGCAAAAGGTGAAGACGATAAGCTGGCTCCCCCGCACCTGCGCCTATCGCCTGCGGGGAGAGGGTAAGCCGCTGCCCGCATGGCATTACCTCATCAGCGGCGACCGGGAAGCCGTCCACCGTGCCGGCGAATCCGTGCGCGGCTGGACCGTGGCGGAAGCGGATGCGGGCGATTGGGAACATCATCTTGTCGACCGGGAAATCTGACGAAGCCGCGATCCTGATCGACGGCGTCGCGGTTCCGGTGCGGGTGCGCCGCTCCGCCCGTGCGCGCGCCTACAAGCTGTCGCTGGACGCGGCGCGGGGCGAACTGCGCCTCTCCCTCCCCGCGCGCGCCAGCCTGAAACGGGCGCTCGGCTGGGCGCAGGGGCATGAAGGCTGGGTGCGGGCGCAGATGGCGGCCCGCCCGGCCATGGCGACGCTGCGCGACGGCGCGGTCTTTCCGCTGGAGGGGCGGGATGTGCGGATATGCTGGACCCCCGGCGCATCGCGCACGATCCGGCTGGAAGGCGACCGGCTGCTGCTGGGCGGGGCCGAAGAGTCGGTTGGCGCGCGCGTGCTGCGCTGGCTCAAGGGCCAGGCAAAGGCGGTGCTGGAAAGCGAAACGCGGGAGCTGGCGGCACAGCATGGGCTGGCGGTCGGGTCGGTCGGCGTGGGCGATCCGCGCAGCCGCTGGGGTAGTTGCGCGTCGAACGGGACGATCCGCTATAGCTGGCGGCTGATCCTCTGCCCGCCGGAAGTGCGACAGGCGACCGTCGCGCATGAACTGGCGCATCTGATCCACATGGACCACAGCCCCGCCTTCCACGCGGCCCACGCCCGCCTGCTGGGCCGCGACCCCCGCCCGGCGCGGGCATGGCTGCGAGCGCATGGGGCGGCGCTGCATCGCTTCGTGGGGTAAGAAGGCGGATTGGCCCAGGGTGGATGTTCAAATCCTCCTCAAACACCCTAGTCCGCCCGCATGGCCTCCTCGATCAGCGCTTCCGCTTCGATCAGCAGGGCATCTTCCGCCGCATGCTGGGCCACCTGCTCGCGGCCGATGAGGATGAGGACCGGAACTGCCAGCGGACTGACGCGCTCCAGCGGCATGTGCAGCATGGTGGACGCGGCGCGGTCTATGAGGTCGCCCAGACGCCCCACATCCGTCATCCGCGCGCGGGCGTCGGCCCATGCCGCTTTCAGCAGCAGATGGTCGGGCTGATATTTGCGGAGCACATCGTAGATGAGGTCGGTGGAGAATGTGACCTGCCGCCCGGTCTTGCGCTTGCCGGGATGCTGGCGCTCGATCAGGCCGGAAATCACCGCCACGTCGCGGAAGGCGCGCTTGAGCAGGCTTGATTGCTCGACCCATTCCACGAATTCATGGTCGAGTATGTCGGCGGAAAACAGGCTTTGCGGGTCGGTGACGGGCTTGAGGCCATAGACCGCCAGCGCATAATCGTTCGACACGAACCCCATCGGCATCAGGCCCTGCGCGTCCATGCGGCGGGTGAGGAGCATCCCCAGCGACTGATGCGCGTTCCACCCTTCGAAACTGTAGCAGACGAGATAGTGGCGGCCTTCATGCGGGAAGGTTTCGATCAATAGCTGGCCCGGCTGCGGCAGGGCGGAGCGATATTTCTGCATCTCCAGCCAATCGCGCACGTCCTTCGGAAAGCGGTGCCATTCCTCCGGCTGGGCAAGGAAGCGCCGCACGCGGTCGGCCAGGCGCGTGGACATGGCCATGCGAGTGCCGCCCCAGCTTGGGATGCGCGCCTGTTTCGACGTGGCGCGGACGATGAGGTCGGTGGTGTCCATCCGCACCGTCTCCAGCGCCATGCCGGAAAAGAAGAAGCTGTCGCCCGGGCGCAGGGTTGCGGCGAACCCCTCCTCCACCGTGCCCAGCTTGCGGCCGTTGGCGAACCGCACGTCGAGCACCGGCTGATCGACGATGATGCCCGCGTTCATGCGATGCTGCTGGATGAAGCGGGGATGGGAGACGCGCCATGTCCCGTCCGGTTCCCCCGTCAGCCGCTTGAAGCGGTCATAGGCGCGCAGGGCGTAGCCGCCGCCCTCGATGAAATGGAGGACGTGGGCGAAGGCTTCGTCCGTCAGCGCGCCATAGGGCATGGCGGAACGGACTTCGGCGAGCAGTTCCTCCTCGCGGAAGGGCGCGGCGCAGGCCATCGCCATCACATGCTGGGCCAGCACGTCGAGGCTGCCGGGGCGGAAATCGTCGCTGTCGCGCTCGCCCGATTCCACCGCGTCCAGCGCGGCGCGGGCTTCGAGATATTCGAAGCGGTTGCCGGGAATCAGGATCGCCTCGCTAGGCGTGTCGAGCCGGTGATTGGCGCGCCCGATGCGCTGAAGCAGGCGGGAGGAGCCTTTGGGCGCGCCCATCTGGATCACGCAATCGACATTGCCCCAATCGACGCCCAGGTCGAGGCTAGCCGTGGCGACGAGGGCGCGGAGCCTGCCCGCCGCCATGGCGCTTTCGACCTTGCGGCGCGCTTCGATGGACAGGCTGCCATGGTGGATGGCGATGGGCAGGTTCGCGTCGTTCACCGACCAGAGCGACTGGAAGATCAGCTCCGCCAAGCCCCGCGTGTTGCAGAAGACGAGCGTGGTCTGCCGCCGTTCGATCTCCGCCATCACCTGTTTGGCGGCATATTTGCCGCTATGGCCGGACCATGGCACGCTGCCTTCGGGAATGAGGATGGTGACATGAGGGGCCGCCCCCTGCTCGCCGATGACGGGCGTGACCGCGTTGATGTCGCCATCGGGCGCGAGCCAGGCGCGATAGGCGTCCACATCCGCGACGGTGGCGGAAAGGGCGACGCGGCGCAGGCCAGGATGGATGGCCTGCAGGCGCGACAGCGAGAGGTTGAGCAGGTCGCCGCGCTTTTGCGTCGCGAAGGCGTGGACTTCGTCGATGATGACGGTCTTCAAATCCGCGAACATCAGGAAGCTGTCGGGATAGCTCAGCAGCAATGAGAGCGATTCGGGCGTCGTGAGCAAGATCTGCGGTGGACGCGCGCGCTGGCGGGCCTTGCGGTCCGAAGGCGTGTCGCCGGTGCGGGTTTCGACGCGGATCGGAAGACCCATCTCCTCGATCGGCGTGAGGAGGTTGCGGCGCACGTCCACCGCCAGCGCCTTCAAAGGCGAGACATAAAGCGTGTGGAGGCCGTCGGCCGGCTTTTCGATAAGGTCAGTCAGCGTGGGCAGGAACCCGGCGAGCGTCTTGCCCGCGCCGGTCGGGGCGACGAGCAGCGTGTGCTCGCCCCGGCGCGCCGCCTCCAGCATATCGCGCTGATGACGGCGCGGATGCCAGCCGCGATCCGCGAACCATCGCTCCAGCGGATCGGGAAGGCGTGCGTCCATGATGGAGATGTAGGAAGGCGCGACCGCCCTGTCACTTCCGGCCGCGACGAACAGAATAATAATACCAGCAGAAGAAATAATGTTTCGCCGCGCCTCTGGCTCTTTCGCGTCCTCATGCGTTACACTCGCGCCATGACAGCGGCGCTCCAGACGCCGCATTTTGCAGGAGTATCCGACTATGACCGGCGAAACCGAAGCCGAGCTGACCGGCGCAGAACCCTCCCACAACCGCCGCCATCCCAAGGCCCCCATCATGGAGATAGAGGGCCGCAAGCTGAAGCCCGCGACGCTGATGATGGGCCATGGCTATGACCCCACTTTGTCCGAAGGATCGTTGAAGCCGCCGATCTTCCTCACCTCCACCTTCGCCTTTGAAAGCGCGGCGGCGGGCAAGCGGCATTTCGAGGGCGTGACCGGCATCCGCCCCGGCGGCGCGGAGGGCCTCGTCTATTCCCGCTTCAACGGGCCGAATCAGGAAATCGCCGAGGACCGGCTTTCCGTGTGGGAGGAAGCGGAGGATGCTCTGCTCTTTTCCAGCGGCATGTCCGCCATCGCCACCACCCTGCTCGCGCTGGTGCAGCCGGGCGACGTGATCGTCCATAGCGCGCCGCTCTATGCCGCGACGGAATCGCTGATCGGGCGCATTCTGGGGCGGTTCGGGGTGCAGTGGGTCGATTTCCCGGCGGGTGCGACCGAAGAAGAGATCGGCGCAGTCATCGAAAAGGCGAAGGGCATGGGGCGGGTAGCCCTGCTTTACCTCGAAAGCCCGGCCAACCCGACCAATGTGCTGGTCGATCTGGAAGCGGTCGCCGCGCGGCGCGACGTCCTGTTCGCGGGCGCGGAGCATGTGCCGCCGATCGCCATCGACAACACTTTCCTTGGGCCGCTCTGGCACCATCCGCTCAGCCATGGGGCGGACCTCGTCATCTATTCGCTCACCAAATATGCGGGCGGACATAGCGATCTGGTCGCGGGCGGCGTGCTGGGGTCCGATGCGCTGATCAACACCGTCCGGCTGATGCGGAACACCATCGGCACCATCCTCGACCCCCATTCGGCGTGGATGCTGCTGCGGAGTCTGGAGACGCTGGAATTGCGGATGAGCCGCGCGGGCGAAAATGCGGAAAAGGTCTGCGCCTGGCTCAAGGACCAGCCGCAGGTGGAGAAGGTCGTCTATCTCGGCTTCCCCGAAACCGATCGGCAGGCGGACATCTACCGCCGCCATTGCACGGGAGCGGGCTCCACCTTCTCGCTCTATCTGAAGGGTGGAGAGGCGGAGGCGTTCGCCTTCCTCGACGCGCTCAAGATCGCGAAGCTGGCGGTCAGTCTTGGCGGCACGGAAACGCTGGCGAGCCATCCCGCCGCGATGACCCATCTGTCCGTCCCGGCGGACCGCAAGAAGGCGCTTGGCATTGGCGATAATATGGTGCGGATTTCCATTGGCTGCGAGGATGCGGACGACCTGATCGCCGACTTCGCGCAGGCATTGCGGGCGACGGAGGGCTAGGGCCAGTCGACCCGCGGCCACCCGCGTTCAGCCGCCAGTTTCGCCAGCGGCTTGTGCGGGTTGGCGGCGTGGGGCACGTCGGAAAATTCCAGCATCGGCGCGTCCGACACATGGTCGGAATAGGAACGGATATGCGCTTGTGCGCGGTCGATGGCCTGCGCCGCCATCCACGCCTTTATCATGCGGAGCTTACCGGTGTCGTAGCAATTCTCGCCCGCTATCCGGGCGCGGACATAGCGCAGATCCTGGCTCAGATGATCGGTCGCGATCACCGCGTCGAAGCCCAGCCGCCGCGCGATCGGTTCGACATAGAGGCGGTAGGAGGCCGTGGCGAGCACCAGCGTGCATCCGTCCGCCTTGTCCCGCGCGATCTGCGCCAGCGCGCCGGGGCGGACATTGCCTTCCACCACCTTCGCGGCATAGCTTTCCACATGCGGCATCAGCTTCGCGCGCTCGACATTCCAGCCGATCATCAGGCCCTGATTGACTTCCTTGAGCCGCTGGCGCGTCACCAGTTTCAATACATAGGCCAGCATCATCAGGACCACGCCCGGAAACAGCAGCAGCCGCCAGGGCGCCATATGCCGCGCCACATGCAGCAGAAAGCCCGTATAGGTGCCCGAATAAGTGACCGTCCGGTCCATGTCGTAAATCGCCAGCCTGTGCGTCATGCCGCTATCGAAACTTTTTGCCCTTACCCTTCGTTATCCTAGCGGATGGGCCGTTTCGGCTTGCCGCGCAACCGATAATGGACCACTAATCCTGACGCATGAACAAAGCCGCTGAACTTGCTGAGGAAACGCGCGATGGCGGCACGGTCGTGCGGCTTTCCGGCACGCTCACCATCGCCTGCCTGCACGACCTGCCGTCGCGGCTGGACGCGTTGGAAGGGCCGATCAGCGCCATCGATCTGTCCGATGTCGATCATATGGACACGATCGGCGCATGGACCGTACATCGCACCGCCAAGCGGCTGGACTGCCCCGTCGGCGGCGGCAGCGCCGATGCGGAAAGGATGATCGCGGCGGTCGGCGAACTGGACGAGCCGGTGGCGATCCGCCCCGAACATGTGTCGCCCCTGAAGCGCGTGCTGGGCGAAATCGGCGAAGCGGTCGTCAACTCGGGCGCGACCCTGCTCGGCCTGCTCGGCTTTTTCGGCGCGACGCTGGTGGCGGCCTGGAATGTGATCCGCCATCCGAGCCGCTTCCGCGTCAATGCCGTGGTGCAGCGGTTCGAGGTCGTGGGCGTGTCGGCGCTGGGCATCATCGGCCTGATGAGCTTCCTGATCGGCATCGTCATCGCCCAGCAGGGATCGGTGCAGTTGCGCCAGTTCGGCATGGAGATGCTGACGATCAACCTGGTCGGCCGGCTGACCTTCCGCGAACTGGGCGTATTGATGACGGCGATCATGGTGGCGGGCCGCTCCGGCTCCGCCTTCGCCGCGCAGCTGGGCACCATGAAGCTGACCGAGGAAGTGGACGCGATGCGGACCATCGGCGTCTCCCCCATGGAGGCGCTGGTGCTGCCCCGCACGCTGGCGGTGGTGGTGATGATGCCGCTGCTGGGCTTTTATTCGTCGGTCATCGCGGTCATCGGCGGCGGGTTCCTGTGCGCGGTTGCGCTCGACATTCCGCCGATCACCTTTGTTCAGCGCCTGCGTGAAGTGGTGCCGATCACCGATTTGTGGGTCGGCCTCATCAAGGCGCCGGTGTTCGGCCTCATCATCGCCATTTCGGGCTGTTTTCAGGGGATGCAAGTCAAGGCCAATGCGGAGGAAGTCGGTTTGCGAACCACCTCCGCCGTGGTGCAGGCGATCTTCCTCGTCATCGTGATCGACGCCTTTTTCGCGGTCTTCTTCACCTGGGTGGGCTGGAACTGATGGCGGCGGAAATCGAATCGGTTGAGGAAGAGCGCGTCGAAAAGGCGGTTGAGGGCAATGGCATCGCCATTTGCGTGCGCGACCTTCGCACCAGCTTCGGCGATCAGATCGTGCATGACGGACTGGACCTCGACGTACGCAAGGGCGAAATCCTGGGCGTCGTCGGCGGATCGGGCACCGGCAAGTCGGTGCTGATGCGGGCCATCATCGGCCTGCAGATTCCCGACCGGGGCGAGATCGAGGTTTTTGGCGAGCCGATGATCGGGCGGCTGGATGACGAAGCCCTGGCCATTCGCAAGCGCTGGGGCGTGCTGTTTCAGGGCGGCGCACTGTTTTCCACGCTGACGGTGGCGGAGAATGTGGAAGTGCCGATCAGGGAATATTATCCCAATATCGGCGCGCAGCTCCGGGATGAGATCGCCGCCTACAAGATCCGCATGACCGGCCTGCCCGCTGATGCCGGACCCAAATATCCCGCCGAACTGTCCGGCGGCATGAGGAAGCGCGCCGGGCTTGCCCGCGCATTGGCGTTGGACCCGGACCTTCTGTTTCTGGACGAGCCGACGGCGGGGCTGGACCCCATCGGCGCGGCGGCTTTCGACGATCAGACGCGACGGTTGCAGCAGACGCTGGGCCTGACCGTCTTTCTCATCACCCATGATCTCGACACGCTCTATTCGATCTGTGACCGGGTGGCGGTGCTGGCGGATAAAAAGGTGATTGCGGTGGGTACGATCGACGAATTGCTGGCGACCGACCATCCCTGGATACAGGAATATTTCAACGGCCCGCGCGGCCGCGCCGCCACGGCGGCGGTGGAGCGCGAGCGCGGCAAGACCGCTGCCGAAACCCAAGCGGACGGAAGGCGATAGGATATGGAAACCCGCTCCAACCATGTGCTGGTGGGCACGGTCACGCTGCTGCTGCTGGCCGCGATCATGATCGCCGCCTTCTGGTTCTCACGCCTTTCGGACGGCGAGAACAAGGAATATGACATTTTCTTCAAGCAGTCGGTGAACGGCCTCGCCAAGGGGTCGAGCGTCAACTATTCGGGCGTGCCTTCGGGGCAGGTCGAGAAGATCGAGCTGTGGAAGCGCGATCCCGGCTTCGTGAAGGTCCGCATTTCCGTGAAGGAAGGGACGCCGGTGCTGCTTGGCACCACGGCGACCATTCAGGGCGTGGGCTTCACCGGTGTTTCGGAAATCGTGCTGGACGGCGCGGTCAAGGGGGCGCCGCCGATTAAATGCCCGGAAGATAATCCGCAATCCGTCTGTCCCGATGGCGTGCCGATCATTCCCACCAAGCCCGGCGCGCTGGGCGAGCTGCTCAACAATGCGCCGCAACTGCTCGAACGGCTGTCCACGCTGACCGAGCGGCTGACGGAACTGTTGAGCGATAAGAATCAGCAGTCTTTCGCCGGCATCCTCGCCAATGTGGAGAAGGTGACGGGCGCAATGGCCGATCGCAGCCCCGAAATCGCCGCGACGCTGGCCGAAGCGCGCATCGCCGTGCAACGGACGGGCATCGCCGCCGAGAATATCGGCAAGCTCGCCGCGACCACGGATTCGCTGTTGAACGATGAAGGCCGTCCGCTGATGGCTGACCTGCGTAAGAGCGTGCAATCCGCCACCCGCAGCATCGACACGCTCGACAAGACCATCGCCGAAGCGCAGCCGGGTGTTCACGCCTTCAGCAACCAGACCATGCCGGAAGTGAACCAGCTTGTCCGCGACCTGCGCGAAATGTCGCGCGCTTTCCGCGGCGTGGCCGAAAAGCTCGACCAGCAGGGTGCGGGCTCGCTGGTCGGATCGCCCAAATTGCCCGATTACAAGAATTAAGACGAGGGAGCCGGAAGATGTTCCACCTGAAATTCAATGGCGCTGCCGCGCTGGCGCTGGGCTTCATGCTGACGGGCTGCGTGTCCTTCGGCGCGAAACCGCCGGAGCAACTCCTCTCGCTGAGCGCCGCGCAGCGCGTCGCGCCGGGCGCTCCGGTCAATGCGGGGCAGGCTCTCAGCCTGGTCGTCGCCGATCCCGAAGCGCCCAAGATACTGGACACGGTGCGGGTTCCGGTGCGCGTATCGCCCACCTCCGTCGCTTATGTCACCAAAGTGCAATGGTCCGACACGCCGCGCCATCTGTTTCAGAGCCTGCTCGCCGAAACGATCGCCGCCACGGGCAGCCGGATCGTGCTGGACCCCGGCCAATATTCCGGCGTGCCAGGGCAAAGGCTGATGGGTGCGCTGGTGGATTTCGGCATCGACGAGCAAAGCCGCACCGCCATCGTGACCTATGACGCGATCCTCGCCAATCCCGGCGGAACGATCCTTGCCCGGCAACGCTTCACGGCCCAGCAGCCGGTGAATGGCAAGATCGGCGCCGCCACAGTGGGCGCGCCGCTCAATGCGGCGGCGAATAAGGTGGCGGCGGATGTGGCAGCCTGGCTGTCAACGGTGTCCCAGCCTTAAGGCGAGATTTCGGCTCATTGCGGCCATTCTTTTGGGACGAAGTTGGAAGAGGGGGAGGAAGGCGAAGCTGCGCGCTATCCAGCAAACGGCGCATGCTCCCGCTCCGAGCTACGGCTAAGCAGCAAGCTGCCAATCCTGCGCGACCTCGGCCAGAAGCACGCGCCTAGAGTTACGCGCCTCTGGCCGACCCCTAAGCGGAGAAGGATAAAGCTATGCCTGAAACCCGCGCTTCGCCCACTCTCATTCCAGACTTTTGCTCGCCTGCTCGGTCACGTCGCGGGACAGGCCGGGTTCGGCCAGAACGCGCTGCAGCGCGGCGCGCATCATCGCCGCGCGCGCCTCGTCGAAGCGCCGCCAGCGTCCCAGCGGCGGCACCAGCCGCGCCGCCGTCTGCGGATTGATCTTGTCGAGCGCGATGATGCAGTCCGCCACCAGCCGATAGCCCTCCCCCGAACGGTGGTGGAAAGCCCATTGGTTGCCCGCGAACGCCCCGAACAGCGACCGCACCCGGTTGGGATTGGCGAGCGTGAAATCCTTATGCTCCCGCAGGTCCGCCACCAGCTGCACTGTGTTGGGATGAAAGGCAAAAGCCTGCGTCTGGAACCATTTATCCAGCGTCAGCGCATCGTCGCGATAACGATTGTAGAAGATGTCGAGCGCCGCTTCCCGTTCGTCGCTGGCGCCATTCGCCAACGTTGCGAGCGCCGCCTGGCGTTCGGTCATGTTGTCGGCTTCATGGAACTGGGCGAAGGCGATTTGCGGGCCATCCTGCGCGCCCGAGGCCACCAGGTAATGCAGCGCGATATTCCGCAGCTTGCGAGCGCCCTTGGCCGCCGGGGACAGGGAGAAGGCATTGGCCTTCGTCCCGGCATGGATGTCGCGCCACAGCGGCTCCAGCGCTTCGCCGATACGCTGTTGCAGCGCATCTCGCGCGGCGTGGATCGCGTCGGGATCGACGACCGGCATCTGATCGCCCAGATAGGCTTCGCTCGGCAGGCGGATGGTTTCGGCGACGAAGGCGGGGTCGAGCTGCGGATCGGTCGCGGTATCGCGGATCGCCGCAATAACAGCATCCTCATCGACCGCCTGCCCGCCGATCCGACCGATCAGCACATTCACCATCAACTGCTGCATCGCCTCATAACGGGCGAACGGATCGTCATCATGGGCCGATAGAAAGGCGAGATCGGCCTGACTGCGGTTGGTTTCGACGATGACGGGCGCGGAAAAGCCGCGGTTGATCGACAGGATCGGGGCAGAGGAAAAGCCTTCGAAGCGGAAGCTCTGCTTCGCCTGCGTCAGCATCAGCAATTGATCGCCCTGATGCCGCCCGCTTGCCGGGTCGAACAGCGCGACGCGCATCGGAATGGCCATCGGCTTCTTGTCCGGCTGACCCGGCGTTGGCGGCACGGCCTGCTCCAGCAGCAGTTCGGCAGTGCCGGTGGCCGGATCGTGGTTCAGCATGGCGCGGACATGGGGCGTGCCCGCCTGTTCATACCACAGCCGGAACTGGCTGAGGTCGATGCCGCCTCCCTCCTCCATGGCGCGGACGAAATCCTCGCAGGTGGCGGCTTGCCCATCGTGACTCTCGAAATAGAGATCGGTGGAGGCGCGGAAGCGTTCCCATCCCAGCATCAGCGCCATCATGCGGATCAGTTCCGCACCCTTGTTATAGATGGTCGCTGTGTAGAAGTTACTGATTTCCATATAGGATTCAGGCCGGACCGGGTGAGCGAGCGGCCCCGAATCTTCCTGAAACTGGGCGGCGCGCAGGATGCGGACATCCTCGATCCGCTTGACCGCATGGCTACCCATATCGGCGGAAAAGCTCTGGTCGCGGAAAACCGTAAAGCCCTCTTTCAGCGAAAGCTGGAACCAGTCGCGGCAGGTGACGCGATTGCCCGACCAGTTGTGGAAATATTCATGGGCGACCACCCCTTCCACGCCATCATAGTCGAGGTCCGTCGCTGTTTCCGGATCGGCCAGAATATAGCGTGAATTGAATATGTTAAGACCCTTATTCTCCATCGCGCCGAAGTTGAAGTCGGCCACGGCGACGATGTTGAATACGTCCAGATCATATTCCCGGCCATAGACCCGCTCGTCCCAGGCCATGCTGTCCTTAAGGGCCTTCATCGCATGGGCGGTGCGGGGCAGGTCCGCTTCCCTGACCCAGATGCCGAGCGCGACTTCGCGCCCGCTCATCGTCACGAAGCGGTCGGCGTTGCAGGCGAGATCGCCCGCCACCAGCGCGAAGAGATAGCAGGGTTTGGGAAAAGGATCGGTCCAGCGCGCCCAATGACGACCGCCAGGCAGATCGCCCTTTTCCACCGGATCGCCATTGGCGAGCAACACAGGATAGCGGCTCTTGTCCGCTTCCATCCTGACGGTGTAGCGCGACAGCACATCAGGCCGGTCCGGGAAGAATGTGATGCGGCGGAAACCCTCCGCCTCGCACTGGGTGCAGAGCAGGCCCCCGCTGGCATAAAGGCCCATGAGCTTGCTGTTGCTGTCCGGTGCGACCTCCACTCGCGTCTCGACCTGATGGGACTGGCCGTTAAGGGGGACAACCAGCGTCCCGCCATCCAGGGCCCATTCTTCCGGTCCCAATGTGCGTCCATCCACCTTGACCTCCACTGGCAGGAGGCCATCGCCTTCCAGCCTCAAGGGCCGGTCATGCGTGCCGTTGCGGACAATGGACAGCACTGCGTGGACCTGCGTGGCGGATGCGTCCAGATCGAAGTCCAGCGCAATATCGGGGACCAGCCAGTCGGGCGGGCGATAATCCAGGCGGCGGATGATCGCGGGCGCGGCGGCGTTGGTGGATTGCATGTCAGCCATGCCAGCAAGCTAGGTACTGGGCGGGCAAAAGACTAGGGGGAACGCACGGAAAACGGCGCGATTCCCAAATGACGGGGCTTTCTAGATGCGTTCGCCCGACAGGCGCTGGCACAGCATGTCGAGTTGATCGAGATTCGAATAACGCAGCGAAAGCGTGCCGCCAGCCCCGGCCGTATCGCCATGGCTGATTTCGACCTTCAGGCCCAATATGTCGGCCAGATGCTGTTCGAGCGCGGCAATATCCGCATCTTTTCCGCTGGACGGGACGGCCGCACGCGGTCGCGATGATGCATTGTCGTTGCCGGTTCGGGCACGGCGGACAAGCTGTTCCGTGTCACGGACGGACAGGCCCTTTTGCTCCACCTGTTGGGCCAGCGTCTCGCAATCGGGCACGCCGATCAGGGCGCGGGCATGGCCCATCGACAGGCGGCTTTCCATCACCGCCTGCTGCACCGGCTGCGGCAGGTCCAGCAGGCGCATCAGATTGGCGATATGGCTGCGCGACTTGCCGACGATTCGCCCCAAAGCTTCCTGGCTGTGATGGAATTCGCCGATCAGCTTGCGATAGGCTTCCGCTTCTTCGATGGGATTGAGGTCTTCGCGTTGGATATTTTCGACGAGCGCGATTTCCAGCGTTTCCTGTTCATCGAAATCCCGGACGATGGCGGGGATGCGATGCAGTTGCGCCCGCTGGGCCGCGCGCCAACGGCGTTCGCCCGCGACGATCTGAAAACCGCCGCCATGGGCGCGCACGATGATCGGTTGGATCACGCCGCGCTTTGCGATGGAATCGGCCAGTTCCTGCAAGGCCGCATCGTCGAAATGGCGGCGCGGCTGTTCCGGGTGCGGCTGGATCAGGGCGACTTCGATGCTCTGCACGGCCTTGGCGGAAGCAGTGGGCGCCGAAGGGGCGATCGGCTCCTCCCTTTGCACATCCCCCAGCAGCGCCGAAAGACCGCGACCCAATCCATGAGCACGCTTTGCCGTCTTCGGTTTGTCGTTGGTCTCTTCGCTCAAGCCGCCTCCTCCTGCCGCGGAAGCCGCGCTATCAGTTCACGCGCCAGCCGCATATAGGCATCCGAACCGGAGCAGCGGAAATCATAGATCAGAGCGGGCACGCCATGGCTCGGCGCTTCGGAAAGACGGACATTGCGCGGGATCACCGTGCTGAAAACAAGATCGCCCAGACAGGCTCGCACATCATCCGCCACCTGGTCGGTCAACCGGTTGCGGCGATCATACATGGTGAGCGCCACGCCCATGATCGACAGGCCGGGATTGAACCGGCCTCTGATCCGGTCCACCGTCTGAAGCAGTTGCGAAAGTCCCTCCAGCGCGAAAAATTCGCATTGCAGGGGGACGAGCAGATATTGCGCCGCGACCATGGCATTGATGGTCAGCAGGCCGAGCGAGGGTGGGCAATCGATCAGGCAGATGTCCCAGCGCCCCGGCGGCGCTTCCGCCAATACGCGCTCCAGCCGATGCGTGCGCTCTTCATATTCGATCAGTTCGATTTCGGCGCCGGACAGATCCTGCGTCGCCGCCACCAGATCCAGTTTCGGCACTCGCGTCGCAATGACCGCATCGTCCAGAGCGCAATTCCCCACCAGCAGGTCATAGCTGGATTGAGCGCGATCCGCATGGTTCACGCCCAGACCGGTCGAGGCGTTTCCTTGTGGGTCGAGATCGACCAGCAGCACCCGCAGGCCGGTAGCGGCGAGGCCGGTGGCCAGATTGATGGCGGTGGTCGTCTTGCCCACACCGCCCTTCTGGTTGGCGATGGCGATACAAATCATCCTCGGCCCTTCCTCCTGACGGATTTGACGTTGCGCGCGACGATGATGGCGCTATCGGCATCGGTCACGCTGCGTTCCACGTGGAACATACCTTGCCACGCCGCGCGCGCCGTCTCCAGTTCATTTTGTGCATTTCGTCCTTTTGGCAGCACCCAAAGCGTCTTTTCATCGGCCAGATGGATCGCCGTTTCGAGAAGGCGCGGCAAAGGGGCGTAGGCGCGTGCGCTGATAATGGCCGCCGCCGTTTTCGGAACGACTTCCACACGGCCTGCAAATACTGCCGCGTGACGAAGGCCCAGCTCATCCACTACGGCCTGGAGAAAATCGATCCGCTTCCGGCGCGATTCGACCATCAATATCGGGCGATCCGTGAGCAATGCCACCACAATGGCGGGCAACCCCGCGCCTGATCCCAGGTCGATCCATTGTCCGTCAGGAGCATCGCCGGTGAATGTCAGCAGCTGCGCCGAGTCGACGATATGACGCGCCCAGACATGAGGGCGCGTCGATTCCGCGATCAGATTCTGCCGCTCCATCTCGACCAGTAGCATGGCAACAAACCGCTCCAGCCTGTCCCATGTTTCACGTGAAACAGCGAACTGATCCGCAATCCAAGCCCGAGCCTCTTCCTCCGTCACGCCGCCACTCGCCTGACATGGACAAGGATGGCGGCGAGGGCGGCTGGCGTTATGCCGCGAATACGGCCCGCCGCCGCAAGCGTATCCGGCCTTGCTGTTTCGAGGCGTTCGATCATCTCGGTGGAAAGACCGCCGATGGACGTGAAATCGAAATCGGCCGGGATGAACACGCGCTCATTGCGGCGAAGCTCGGCGATCTCTGCTTCCTGCCGTTCCAGATAGGGCGCGTAATGCGCGTCCTCCAATATCTCGTCGCGCAAATCATCCGGCGCCTTGGCGAGCGATGGTGCCAGCGTCAGGAGCAGGCCACGATCCACTTCCGGAAAGCGCGCCCATTCGAACAGCGAACGCCGTGCTCCATCCTGCCGTACGGTCGCGCCAGCCCTGGCCATTTCCGTGGCGGTCATGGCTCGCGCCAATTCGGCCTCGATAGTAGTCCGGGCTTCCTGGCGTGCCTGTAGCCGCGCCAGCCGCTCGGCACCCAAGACCCGATGCGCCATGCCTATCTGGCCCAAACGGCTTTCGGCATTATCGGCCCGCAATCGCAAACGATATTCCGCGCGCGCCGTAAGCATCCGGTAGGGTTCGGTCACGCCCTGCAAAACCAGATCGTCTATCATCACGCCGATATAGCTGCTGGCGCGATCGAGGATCATGGGCGCTTCGGCGCGTGCGCGGGCCGCGGCGTTGACGCCAGCGATCAGTCCCTGCGCGGCGGCTTCCTCATAGCCGGTCGTGCCATTGATCTGGCCCGCGCAGAACAGGCCGGGTATCGCTCGCACTTCCAGCGAGGCATCCAGCGCGCGCGGATCGATATGGTCATATTCGACGGCATAGCCGGGCACCACGATCTCCGCGCGCTCCAATCCTTGCATGGACCGAACCAAAGCGAGTTGCACATCCGCCGGAAGCGACGTGCTGATGCCATTGGGATAGACGAGCGGATCGTCCAGACCTTCCGGCTCCAGGAAAACCTGATGGCCGTCGCGATCGCCAAAGCGCGTCACCTTGTCCTCGATGGAGGGGCAATAGCGCGGCCCCCGGCCCTCGATCGCACCGCTGAACAGTGGGGAGCGACCCAGCCCGTTGCGGATGATCGCATGGGTATCGGCGTTGGTTCGCGTGATGGCGCAATTCAGCTGCGGAAGGACGCGTCCGGTGGAGAGCGTCGACATGGTCCATGCGGCACTGTCCGATGGCTGCTCTTCGAGCGCTCCCCAGTCGATGGTGCGCCCGTCGATGCGCGGCGGCGTTCCCGTCTTGAGGCGACCAATGGGCAGGTCGAGCGCGCGGAGCTGCACGCCCAGAGCCGTCGCCGCGCGTTCTCCGGTTCGTCCGCCCGCCAACATGTCCTCGCCGCGAAAAAGCTTGCCGCCGAGGAAGGTGCCAGTCGCCAGCACCACGGCATTGGCTTCCAATCGGCGGCCATCCGCGAGCGCCAGACCCGCGACCGATCCCTGCGAGAGGATCAATTCACTGGCCTCGCCCTCGACAATCTCAAGGCCGGACTGCGCCGCGAGCAGCGCATGGATGGCGGCCCGATAGCGTTTCCGATCCGCCTGCACGCGCGGTCCCTGCACGGCCGCGCCCTTGCTGCTGTTGAGCATGCGATAGTGAATGGCTGCCGCATCGGCCGCGCGCGCGATCAGGCCATCCAGCGCATCCACTTCCCGGACCAGATGGCCTTTGCCCAATCCGCCAATGGCGGGATTGCAGGACATCGCGCCGACCGTGGCCTTTTCGAATGTCAGCAGCGCAACGGACGCGCCCTTGCGCGCCGCCGCCGCCGCTGCTTCGCAACCGGCGTGGCCGCCGCCGACCACGATCACATCATAGCTTGTTCGCATGGACGCGCCTTAACAGATTCCGGCCCCGCCGGTCAAAACTGTTCCACGTGGAACAGTCATCTATTTGCCGATGCAGAATCCCGAAAAAAGCCGGTCGAGCATATCTTCCGTACCAGCGCGTCCGGTGAGCGCATCAATGGCGCGCCGGGCCTGCCGAAGCTCTTCCGCCAGCACCAGCAGGTCGGTCGTGTGTCCCGCTGCGCTCAGGTGGCGATGCAGCGCCGCCGCGCCCTCCCTCTGGCGCGCGTGGAGCGCATATTCGCCTTCGCCCGGCAAAAGCGTCCGCGCTTGCCGCAGGAGCGCGGCCACCAGATTCTCCATGCCCTCCCCTGTTCGCGCAGACACTGCCAAACCCGGATGCCCGGCATGATCGACCCGGTCGCATTGCGCGCCAATCAACAGGGCATCGCTGCGCGGCGTGTCCTGGGGTGGTCCCAGCCACAGGATGATGTCCGCCCCTTCCAGCGCGGCCCTCGCCCGGTCGATGCCAATCGCTTCGATGCTGTCGGCCGTGCTCTCCCGCAAACCCGCCGTGTCGGTGAAGAGGAAGGCGATGCCGCCAATAGCTGCCGGCGCTTCGATACGGTCGCGGGTCGTTCCAGCGATGTCGGAAACGATGGCGGCCTCCCGCCCGACCAGCGCATTCAGCAGGGTCGATTTGCCCGCATTGGGCGGTCCGGCCAGAACGACTCGAACACCGTCGCGCAACCGCTCCGCCGACGGCGCGGAAAGAATGGCGGCCACATCCTCCGCCAGCGATTCGATACCCGCGCCGATTCGCTCTTCGATCTGCGCGTCGGGCACATCGTCCTCATCGGAAAAGTCGAGCGCCGCCTCCGCCATGGCGGACAGGTCCAGCAAGCGATGGCGCCATGTGTCGATCCGCCGCGAAAAATGGCCTTCCGCCATCATCAACGCCGCGCGCCGCTGTTGCTGCGTTTCCGCCGCCAGCAGATCGGACAGCCCTTCTACCGCATTCAGGTCCATGCGCCCATTTTCAAAGGCGCGCCGCGTAAATTCGCCCGGTTCGGCCCGGCGCAGTCCCGCCATCGCGCCCAGCGCGGCTTCGACACCGGCGATCACCGCCCGGCCGCCATGGCAATGCAGTTCCGCCATATCCTCTCCGCTCACCGTCGCGGGGCCGGGAAGCCAAAGCACCAGAGCCCGATCAAGTGGCGCGCCATCGCGCGGATCGCGCAGCAGATTCAGGCTCGCCATGCGCGGCGGCGGCAATCGGTGGGCCAGCGCCAGCAAGGCCGGTCCCGCCTGCGGGCCGCTCACGCGAATAACGGCAATGCCAGCCGGCGGCGCACCGCTCGACAAGGCGAAGATCGTGTCGGTCACTTAGCCCTTTTTCTTGTCGCCATTGGTGCCGCCGCCGACCCCGGCCAGACCGATATTCATCAACTGCTGGAACATCCGCACGCCCGCATCGCCCATCGGGGAAAAGCTCTTGAACAGCGTTTCCATCTGCTCCGCGCTGCCGATGCCGTCAAAGCCGTCCAGCATGGTCTTGATATATTTATCATGAATGGGGGTCACGTCCGGCAACCCCAGGAAAGAGCGCGCTTCGGCGGGGGTGCAATCCACATCGACGGTCACCTTCATAATCACTTCCCTTATCCTGTCGCGCAAGTGCAGCCTTCATGCCGCAAGAACGGGCGCATGTGCAAATATTTTGGCGCGGAGAGTGGGTTGCGCGGGCCGCTGGAAAGGCCATTATGTGCCGACAAGATCCCTATGGAAAGGATTCCCCCATGGCAGACTTCACCCCCATTTCCACGCTGGAGGGCGACGCGCAGTTCGATGCCTATGTCGCTCGTCCCGAGGGAACGCCCAAGGCCGCCATCGTCGTCATCCAGGAAATATTCGGCGTCAATGAAGGCATTCGCCGCAAATGCGACAAATGGGCGGAAGCGGGCTATCTGGCCATCGCGCCGGACCTGTTCTGGCGGATTGGTCCCCATATCGAGCTGGACCCCGATATTGCCGCTGAAATGGAGCGGGGGCTGGGTCTGTTCGGCCAGTTCGATCAGGACAAGGGCGTCCGCGATATCGAAGCCACCATCAAATTCACGCGCAAGGAAATCGGTGGCGGCAAGATCGGTCTGGTCGGCTATTGCCTCGGCGGCCGTCTGGCGTTCATGTCGGCATGCCGCACCGATGGCGATGCCTTTGTCGGCTATTATGGCGTCGGGATCGACAATCTGCTCGGGGAAAGCCACGCCATCGGCAAGCCGGTGATGCTGCATATCCCGACCGCCGACGGCTTCGTCCCGGCGGAGGTCCAGCAAAAGATGCATGCGGGTCTCAAAGATAATCGCCACGTCACCTTGCATGATTATGAGGGGCTGGATCACGGCTTTGCCGCTGAAATGGGCAATCGCCGGATGGAGGATGCCGCGCAGCTGGCCGACAGGCGCACGGCGGATTTCTTCGCCGCGCATCTGGCCTGACAGGGGCATCCGATGAGCGGCGGCTGGCGGATGGTGGCCCGCCGTCATGGCGGGCCGGAGGTGATCGCGCGCGAGGATTTCGATCCCGGCGCGCCCGCTGAAGGAGAAGTGCTGATCGCGCAGGAAGCCGTCGGCCTCAATTTCATCGACATCTACTACCGCACGGGCCTTTATCCCGCCCCGCTTCCGGTCGCTCTGGGAGCGGAAGGCGCGGGGCGGATCGTGGCGACCGGACCGGGCGTCACGGGCTTTTCGGTGGGAGACCGGGTCGGCTGCGCGAGTGGGCTTGGCGCTTATGCCACGCACCGCATCGTGCCCGCCAATCGCGTCGTCAGGATTCCCGACGGCGTTTCGCTGGAAGACGCCGCCGCGATGATGCTGAAGGGCATGACCGCCTGCTATCTGGCCGAAGACACGCTTGCCCTGACCGCCGGGCAGGTCGCGCTGGTTCATGCCGCGGCGGGCGGCGTGGGATCGGTGCTCGTCCCATGGCTGCGCGACAAGGGCGTCATCGTCGTCGCGCATTGCGGCTCCGCCGAAAAAGCCGCGACGGTGCAGGCGGATCACAGCCTGCATGGCGCTTTCGACACGCTTGCCGCAACGGTGCGCGAGCTTACCGGCGGCAAGGGCGTGGACGTCGTTTATGACGGCGTGGGCAAGGATAGCTGGGACGCCTCTCTCGCCAGCCTCCGCCGGCGCGGTATGATGGTCAGCTATGGCAATGCGTCCGGCGCGGTGCCGCCAGTCCATCTGCTAGACCTCAGCAAGGGCGGATCGCTCTATGTGACGCGCCCCACTTTGTTCGATTATATCGCGTCGGCGGAGGAACTGGCCGCGACGGCGGCTCGCCTTTTCGACCGGATGGAGCGCGGTGTGGTTCGGGCCTCCATCGGTCAGCGTTTCGCGCTTGCCGATGCAGCGGACGCGCAGCGCGCGCTGGAAGAACGTCGGACGACAGGCGCCACGGTCCTCATTCCCTGAAGCGTGAGTTAGGCGAAGTGGCGTGAGGGGGGGCAGCGCCGCACCGGCTCCCTCCCCCGCTATGACTGCCCAGCCTGCGCGAGCAGCATGTCCGCCATCCACCCCCTGCCGCCGTTCGGCATAGAGACTGGCACATGAAGTCACCGCCCAAAAAAAGAGGGCGGAGCCATAGCGGCTCCGCCCTCTTTTTGCGGACCTATGATCTGGCCAATCAGAACAGCGTCAATATGCCGACCTGATGATCGACGATCCCGTCATAGATCATCTTGAGCGCGACATAGAGGATGACGATCAGGCCGAGATAGGCGATCCAGCGGAACCGCTCTATATATTTGGCGATGATGTTCGCCGCGATGCCCATCAGCGCGACCGACAGGATCAGGCCGATGATGAGGATGCCGGGATGGTCCCGCGCCGCGCCCGCGACCGCGAGCACATTGTCGAGGCTCATCGACACGTCCGCCACGGCAACGGCCCATGCGGCGGCGGCGAAGCTCTTGGCGGGACGCAGGCCCGACACATCGTCGTCGGTCGGATCGTTGGGCGTGTCGAGGCCGCGCTTGGGATGCAGCTCGCGCCACATCTTCCAGCTTACCCAGAGCAGCAGCAGCCCGCCCGCCAGGATCAGGCCGACGATCTGCATGAGCTGCGTCACCACCAGCGCGAAGCCGATACGCAGCACCAGAGCGGCGATGATGCCGATCATGATGACCCGCTGGCGCTGGGCGACGGGCAGGCCGGCGGCCAGCGCGCCGACGACGATCGCATTGTCGCCTGCCAGCAATATATCGATCATCAGCACCTGGCCAAAGGCAGCCAGCGCGGCGGGTGAAGTTATGTTACTGAAATCATTGACGATATGGCCCCAGATGTCGGCTGGAGAACCAAAGCCCTGGGCCGCGGCGGCAGCGGTGGCGAAAAGGTCGATCATAATGGCCTAACGTCCCCTGTAGCGATTTCCCGTCAGATGGGCCCATCTGACGGCTCGACAGTCATAGCAAAACAAAAGCGGAGCGGTTTTGATCCGATGCTCTGGAATCCCGACCGCCCGGTGCTTTACTGGTTCATCGAATCGAAGAAATCTTCGTTGGTCTTGGAATCCTTCATCTTGTCGAGCAGGAATTCCATGGCGTCGATGGTGCCCATCTGCATCAGGATGCGGCGCAGCACCCACATCTTGCTGAGCTTGCCCTTGTCGACCAGCAATTCTTCCTTGCGGGTGCCGGACTTGCCGACATCCAGCGCCGGGAAGATGCGCTTGTCCGCGACCTTGCGATCCAGCACGATTTCCGAATTGCCGGTGCCCTTGAACTCTTCGAAGATGACTTCATCCATGCGGCTGCCGGTGTCGATCAGCGCGGTGGCGATGATGGACAGCGAACCGCCCTCCTCGATATTGCGGGCCGCGCCGAAGAAGCGCTTGGGCCGCTGGAGCGCATTGGCGTCGACGCCGCCGGTCAGCACTTTGCCCGACGATGGGACCACCGTGTTGTAGGCGCGGCCAAGGCGCGTGATGGAATCGAGCAGGATGACGACATCCTTCTTGTGCTCGACCAGGCGCTTTGCCTTTTCGATCACCATTTCGGCGACCTGGACGTGGCGCTGCGCGGGTTCGTCGAAGGTGGAGGACACGACCTCCCCCTTCACGCTGCGCTGCATGTCGGTGACTTCTTCCGGCCGCTCGTCGATCAGCAGCACGATCAGGAAGACTTCGGGATGGTTGTCCGTGATCGCCTTGGCGATGTTCTGGAGCATCACCGTCTTGCCGACGCGCGGCGGCGCGACGATCAGGGTGCGCTGTCCCTTGCCCTGCGGCGAAACGATGTCGATGACGCGGGCCGACTTGTCCTTGACGGTCGGGTCCAGCGTGTCCAGCGACAGCTTCTGTTCGGGATAGAGCGGGGTCAGGTTGTCGAAATTGACGCGGTGACGGACCGCATCGGGATCGTCGAAATTGACGGTGTTGAGCTTGGTGAGGGCAAAATAACGCTCGCCGTCCTTGGGCGCGCGGATTTCGCCTTCCACCGTGTCGCCGGTCCGCAGGCCGAATTTGCGGACCTGGTTGGGCGACACATAGATATCGTCGGGACCGGCGAGGAAGTTCGCTTCGGGTGAGCGCAGGAAGCCGAAGCCGTCCGGCAGCACCTCGATCGTGCCTTCGCCCATGATCTGCTCGCCATTTTCCGCTTCGGCCTTGAGGATGGCGAACATCAGGTCCTGCTTACGCAGCGTGGATGCACCTTCGACGCCCAGCTCCTCCGCCATGGTGACGAGGTCGGCGGGTGGCTGCTTCTTGAGATCCTTGAGGTGCATGCGAGTCGGTCCGATGGATAGAGTGTCGTGAAAGACAGTTATATGGAGAAAAGCCCGGCAAACAGATGGCTGGGAACGTCCCGCGCCGGACGGGCGGGTGAGTGAAGAGCATTTAGCGATGGCCCTGCCATGCCGTCAAGGCGGGACATCGCCCTTTCTGATGGAAAATTGGCGGCGCTGCCGGTGCCGATCGACCGGCGGTGCCGCAATCGCGGCGATGGACCGTCCCGCCCGCGCCATGGTATAAGGCGGAAAAGCGAAAGGATGAGGGATATGCGCCGCCTCCTTCCCATGGTGGCAATGCTGTGGACGCTGTGCCCGCCTCTGGCCGCGCAGGAAACGCCCTCGCTTGATCCCGCCGTTCCGCCCGCTTTGGTCCGCACCGGCCCGCCCGCCGAGGATCGCGTCACCATTCCCATTCATATCGGCGGCAAGGGGCCGTGGAACTTCATTATCGACACAGGATCGCAGCGCACGGTGATTTCGCGCGAGCTGGCCGACCGGCTGGCGCTTCCCGTGCGCGATCCCGTCACGGTGCTCAGCATGACCGACCGGCTGCAAACCGGCACGGTGGCGCTGTCGACCCTGGGCTTCGGCGATTCGCAAGTGCGCGATATAGAGGCGCCGGTGCTCGACGGCGCGCATCTGGGCGCGCCGGGGTTGCTGGGTCTCGACAGCCTGCAATCCAAGCGGCTGCTGCTCGATTTCCGGAGGGGGCGGATGGAGATCAGCGAAAGCAAAAGCCGCTATGCCCGCGATCCCGACACCATCGTCGTCGAAGCGCGGCGGAAGAATGGACAGCTTATCCTGCTCGATTCCGACGTGAATGGGATGGCGGTGAACATCGTGCTCGACACCGGCACTAATTTCAGCGTCGGCAATATGGCGCTGATGAACAAGCTGATCCGCAAGAAACGCGCGCCGCAGCTGGAACAGGCGACCCTGACCAGCGTCACCGGCGGCACGCTGGTCGGTCAGGTGGGCAAGATCCGCGAGGTGCATCTGGGCCGCGTCACGCTGCGCGATCTGCCGCTGCTGTTCGCCGATGCCCCCCCCTTTGCCGAACTGGGGCTGGCGGACAAGCCCGCGCTGCTGCTGGGCATCAACGCGCTCAAGGGGTTCGACCGGGTCGCGATAGATTTCGGCAGGGGAAGGGTCGATTTCCTGCTGCCGGACATGGGCTGGCTGGAAAAATCGCGCTTCGCCGCGGCCGCCACGCCCGCGGGGTAAAACCGCGCCGAGATTGGGAGCGATGGCTGTTATCGGCCAATGGCCGCCACCCCACCTCCGCTCAGGGCGAACGGAGATGGGAATGGCGGACCGTCCGTTCACCGCCCATAATTGCCATACGGCACCCCGCTTCGGGAAGCTTCCTGTCGTTCTAGGGATCGGGCCGCTGCTGCGCCGGGCGCTGCCGGTCGCGGCCCAGTACCTGATCGATCCATTGCTGGTCCAGCCGCTGCGGCGCGGGGCGGTCGGCGGGATCGGGCCGGGCATCGGCATCCGGATTGTCGGCCTGTGGCTCGTCCGGCTGGGCGCGTTCCAGCGGCAGGCCGTTTTCATCGACCATCATGCCCCCACCCATTCCATTATCAGGCGCGCCATAATAGGCTTCGTCGTCCGGCTCCAGCTGCCATTCGGGCAGCGTCACCTGGGTATCGAAATTCTCGACCGGCCGCTTGGCGACGGCGACCTTCATGAAATCGGCGAAGGCATGGGCCGGCGCGCGGCCGCCCTGCAATCCGCCCACGGCCCGCGCATCGTCGCGGCCCATCCAGACGCCCGTCGTGATGCCGCTGGAAAAGCCCAGGAACCAGCCATCCTTGTTGCTGCTGGTGGTGCCGGTCTTGCCCGCCACGGGCCGCCCGATCTGCGCCGCCTTACCGGTGCCGGTGGAAACCGCCGTCTGCATGAGGTCGGTCATCCCCGCCGCCACCCAGGGCGCGACCAGCACGCGGCTGGTGTCGTCCTGATGCTCGTAGAGCAGGCGTCCGTCCGCCGTCGTCACCTTGGTGATGCCATAGGGCGCGACCGCGATCCCCTTGCGCGCCACCGAAGCGAAGGCGCGGGTCATGTCGATCAGCCGCACGTCCGACGTGCCCAGCACCATGGACGGATGGGTGTTGACTGGCGTCGAAATGCCGAAGCGCCGCGCCATGTCGGCGATGGTGGGGAAGCCCACTTCCACGCCCAGCTTCGCCGCCACGGTGTTGACCGAATAGGCAAAGGCGGTGCGAACATCGATATCACCCGAAAAGCGCCCGTTGCTGTTGCGCGGGGACCAGCCGTTGATGGTGACGGGCTCGTCCGTGACCCCGGTATCGGGCGTATAGCCCGCCTCCAGCGCGGCCATATAGACGAACAGCTTCCACGCCGAACCCGGCTGGCGCGTCGCGGTGGTGGCGCGGTTATAGTTGGAGGTCACATAGTCGAGGCCGCCGACCATCGCCCGCACCGCCCCGTCCCGGTCCAGCGCCACCAGCGCCCCCTGCGATCCCTTGGGCACATTGGCCTGGATCGCGGCGGTCGCGGCGCGCTGCATGGAAAGGTCGATGGTGGTATAGACCTCCAGCGGCTCATTCGGTTCGGTGATCAGCGTGTCGAGCTGCGGCAGCGCCCAGTCGGTGAAGTAACGCACGCTGTTCTGCGGCGGCTCGGGGGCCATCTTCACATCCGCCAGATTGGCGCTGGCATGTTCCGCCGCGCTGATCGCGCCATTTTCCTGCATCAGGTCCAGCACCACGCCCGCGCGGCCGATGGCGGCCTCCGCATCGGCGGTGGGGGAGTAGCTGGAGGGGGCCTTCACCAGCCCCGCGATGATCGCCGCTTCCGGCAGATTGAGGCTGTCGGCGGGATGGCCGAAGAACTTTCGGCTCGCCGCGTCGATGCCGTATGCGCCGCCGCCGAAATAGACCTTGTTGAGGTAAAGCTCCAGGATCTGCCGCTTGCTGAACTTGCGTTCCAGCGCCAGCGCCAGCACCATTTCCCGGATCTTGCGGCCCCAGCTATAGCTGTTGTTGAGGAAGATGTTGCGCGTCACCTGCTGGGTGATGGTGGACGCGCCCTGCAAGCGGCGGCCCTTGCCCCGGTTTTCGAGCGCCACCCATGCCGCGCGCGCCATGCCGATGGGATCGACGCCGGGATGCAGATAGTAACGCTTGTCCTCGGTCGACACCATCGCGTCGACCATCACCTGCGGGATCTGGTCATAGGACAGCCAGCGCCCGAAGCTCGGCCCCAATGACACGATGACGCTGCCGTCCGCCGCATGGACGCGGATCATCTGGCCGTTGGGCGATGATTTGAGGCTGCTGTAATCCGGCAGCGACTGCATCGCGATGACGACCGCCACGACGATCGCCACCACGGCGGCGACAAGCGCGATCAGGCCCGCCTTGAGGCCCCGCATCAGCCACAGCCTTGCCGTGCCCGGCGGTTCCTTGCTCTTGCCCGATCTTGCCATGATGTCCGTGCCGCCCCGGATACGCGCTAATGGAAAGGGGAGCCAGCGCAAATCCGGCGTCGGCCCTCAAAAAGTCTCTGCCGGTCTCAAGAGGATCGCGGCTTTACCCGTAATGAACGGTTACTTCGCCTCGTCGCGCGGCTTGAAGTCCAGCGATGCGCTGTTCATGCAATAGCGCAGGCCGCCCACTCCCGGCCCATCGGGAAAGACATGGCCCAGATGCCCCTCGCATTTGGCGCAGCGCACTTCGGTGCGGATCATGCCATGGCTGGAATCGCGCAATTCGTCGACCGCGTCGATATCCACCGGCGCGGTGAAGCTGGGCCAGCCCGATCCGCTGTCATATTTTTCCTCGGAATCGAACAGCTCCGCCCCGCAACCGGCGCAAAAATACACGCCGTCGGCCTTGTTGCTGTTATATTTGCCGGTAAAGGCCCGCTCCGTGCCGCCTTCCCGCAAGACATGATATTGTTCGGGGGGAAGGCGGTTGCGCCATTCCTCTTCGGTCAGGTTCAGCTTGTCCATGGCCGCAATATGGCGCGCGCGGGGCAGCCGATCAAGCCATGCCGATGCGCTATATTCCTGGGCATGACGCAGTTTGCAAATTCACGTCGCGGGGCGACCGATTTCGGCCATTCCACCTTCGCTCAGGGCGAACGGAGATGGGAATGGCGGACAGTCCGCTCCCCACCAATCCGCCATCCGGCGCGCCATATTCCTATCGCTCCCGCGCGGCCTGCCGGGCGATGGTGAGCAGCTCGTGCCGGACCATGAGGTCGCCCAGGCCGCGCCCGCTCCGGCTGGCGCGTTCCGCCTGCGCCAGGCGCTGGATGACGCGGGCGATGCCCGACGCATCCCACAGTCGCACCTGCCGCGTGACGACGCCCTTTTCCTTCCAGAATACAGCCTTTCCCGCCGCCTCCATCGCCGCCTCCAGCCGCCCGCTCCGGTCGAAATCGGCGCGGATATGGGCGAGCAGCATGGCGCGGGTCAGCAGCGGGCGCAGGACGGACGCCATGGCCGCGCCGACCTCCGCCAGTCGCCCCAGTTCCTTGTGCATGGCCCTGAGATCGCCGCCCAGCACGGCGTTCACCAGCGGCGCGGCGTCGGATTCGGGATTGTCGGCGGACAGGGCGTCCAGCGCTTCGGCGGTCGCTTCCTGCGGACGGTCGGGCGCAGCGTCGAGATAGAGGATCAGCTTTTCGATCTCCCCGCTCATCAACGCGCGGTCGCCATTGGCCAGGTCGACGATCCGTCGCGCCAGTTCCGTGGGCAGGCGCAGCCCGCCTTCCCGCGCGATGGCGACGGCGATCTGCTCCGCCTCCCGCGCATCGGGCTGATAGGAGATGAAGGCCAGCGTCTGCTTGTGGTCCAGCGCCAGTTTCACCAGCTTGGACGTGGCCTTGAGCGCGCCCGCCACCGCGATCACCGGATTGCCCGCCGCCTCCGCTTCCAGCAGCGCGTGGAGCGCCGGCACGGACTCCTCGCCCATGCCGTTGACGCGAATCCACCGCTTGTCCCCGAACATGGAGAAGGACGCCGCCTCGTCCGCCAGCCGGGCGGGATCGTCGCGCAGCGTCGCGCCGTCCAGGTCGATACGCTCGGCTTCCGGCCCCATCGCCCGCTCCAGCCGTTTGGCCAGCGCCATGCTGCCCGCTTCGTCGGGGCCATAGAGCAGGAAGAAGCGGACATCCGCCGGGGGGGCGTCCAGCGCCTTTTCGATCTGGCCTCTATTGGCCTTCATGACGCTGGTTCCGCGCCGCGAACATGGCGAGCCGCGCGACGATCTGGTCGGCGATGGTCTGCGACAAGCGTTCCAGCGCCGTGTCCTCCGCCGCGATGGTCGCATATTCGCTGGAGGTCACGTCGATGCCCGCGTCCGACCCGGCCGTGTCGTCCAGCACCTGCGCGCCGGTCGCCCCGTCGATCAGCCGGTAACGGGCGCGCAGCGTACGCCGTTCGCGCGTGATGGCGGCGTCGCTACGCAGGCCGAAGCCGCTGATCTGGTCGTCCAGCTTCACCACCAGCTTGTAGGACGGGCCGTTGCCGCTCATCGTGGAAAGCCGGTCGTTGAGCGCGTTGCGGACCAGCCAGCCGCTCTTGCCTTCAATCGGCTCCACCTCGATATTGCCCAGCGCCTGCGCCACCGCGCCATGCCCGCCCCCGCCATAGACGGGCCTCAGCCCACAGGCGGAGAGAAGAACCGTGACGGCGAGCAGGGGGATGATGCGCTTCATGGGACAATCCTATATCCGTTCGCCCTGGGCTTGTCGAAGGGCGTTGGGGCGAACGGTTCCTCTCTCAAATCACCAGATTGACCAGACGATCCGGCACCACGATCACCTTCCTGGGCGTCGCACCGTCCAGCGTCCGCGCCACGTTGGGCGCCGCGAGGGCGAGCTTTTCCAGTTCCTCCTTCGGCGTCCCCTTGGGCACGGTGATGGTGTCGCGCAGCTTGCCCATCACCTGACAGGCGATGGTGACTTCATCGTCGACCAGCAGCGCGGGATCGACCGCGGGCCATGGCGCGTCGGCGATCAGTCCCTCCTCGCCCATCGCGGCCCAGGCGTCCTCGGCCAGATGCGGCGTCATCGGCGCGACCAGCAGCGCCAGCGTGCGGATGGCGGCGCTGCGCGAGGCCGACGGCTTGGCCTTCTCCACCGCATTGGCGAGTTCGTAGATCTTCGCCACCGCCTTGTTGAAGCTCAGCGCCTCGATATCCCTGGCGATGCCGTCGATGGTCTGGTGCAGCTTGCGGTCGAGCGGCTTGTCCTGCCCCTCCGCGCCCTTGTCCGCTTCCCCGAACAGTCGCCACAAGCGATTGACGAAGCGCCACGATCCTTCGATGCCGCTTTCCGTCCAGGGCAGGTCGCGTTCGGGCGGACTGTCGGACAGCATGAACCAGCGCACCGCGTCCGCGCCATATTGGGCGATGATGTCATCGGGATCGACGACATTCTTCTTGGACTTGGACATCTTCTCGACGCGGCCGACCGTGACCGGCGCGCCGCTTTCGATATGGACATAATCGTCGCCGGACTTCTTCACCTCGCCCGGCGAAAGCCAGCTTCCATCGCCCGCCTTGTAGGTTTCATGCGTCACCATGCCCTGCGTGAACAGGCCGGTGAACGGCTCGGCGAAGCCCAACTGTCCCATATGCTGCAAGGCCCGCGTCCAGAAACGCGCATAGAGCAGGTGCAGGATCGCATGTTCGACCCCGCCGATATACTGTCCCACCGGCAGCCATTTCTCGACCACCTCGCGGTCGAAAGGCCTGTCCTTGGGCTGGCTGGCGAAGCGGATGAAATACCAGCTTGAATCGGCGAAGGTGTCGAGCGTGTCCGTCTCGCGCCGCGCCGCCTTGCCGCATCGCGGGCAATCGACATGCTTCCAGGTCGGGTGCCGGTCCAGCGGATTGCCCGGAATGTCGAAGCTCACATCTTCGGGCAGGGTGACGGGAAGCTGGTCCTTCGGCACGCCCACCACGCCGCAATCGTCGCAATGGATGACCGGGATCGGCGTGCCCCAGTAACGCTGGCGCGATACGCCCCAGTCGCGCAGGCGGAAGACGGTCTGCCCCGCGCCCCAGCCGCCCTCTTCGGCGCGGCGGATGACCTCGGCCTTCGCCTCCTCCACGCCCATCCCGTCCAGGAAGCGGCTGTTCACGAGGCGGCCGGGGCCGGTATAGGCTTCGTCGTGGATCGCCTTGGCCTCGTCGCCCTCGGCCGCGACCACGCGTTCCACGGGCAACATATATTTGCGCGCGAAATCAAGGTCGCGCTGGTCGTGCGCGGGCACGCCCATGACCGCGCCGGTGCCGTAATCCATCAGCACGAAATTCGCGATAAAGACCGGCAGCTTCCATTCCGGGTCGAAGGGATGGACCACCGACAGCCCGGTGTCGAAGCCCAGCTTTTCCGCTGTCTCCAGCTCCGCCGCCGTGGTGCCGCCTGCCTTGCACGCCTCGATGAAGGCGGCCGCCTCTGCATTGCCCGCCGCCACCGCCTGCGCCACCGGATGATCCGCCGCGATGGCGACGAAGCTCGCGCCGAAAATGGTGTCGGGCCGGGTCGAATAAACCTCGATGTCGGTATCGAACGGCGCGACCGGCTGGAACCGGAATTGCAGCCCCACCGACTTGCCGATCCAGTTTTCCTGCATGGTCCGCACCTTGTCGGGCCACTGGTCGAGCGCCTTCAGCCCCTCCAGCAGATCGTCGGCGAACTGCGTGATCTTGAGGAACCACTGGGACAGCTTGCGCTTCTCCACCAGCGCGCCGGATCGCCAGCCTCGTCCGTCGATCACCTGTTCGTTGGCCAGCACGGTCATGTCGACCGGATCCCAGTTGACCGCGCTTTCCTTGCGATAGACCAGGCCCGCGTCCAGCATGTCGAGGAACAGCGCCTGTTCATGGCCGTAATAGTCCGGCTCGCAGGTGGCCAGTTCCCGGCTCCAGTCGATGGCGAAGCCCAGCTTCTTGAGTTGCGCGCGCATGTTGGCGATGTTGGAGCGGGTCCATTCGCCCGGATGCACCTTCTTCTCCATCGCCGCATTTTCGGCGGGCATCCCGAACGCGTCCCAGCCCATCGGATGCAGCACCTCATGCCCCGTCATCCGCCGGAATCGCGCCAGCACGTCGCCCATGGAGTAATTGCGGACATGGCCGATATGGATGCGCCCGGACGGATAGGGGAACATCTCCAGCACATAGGATCGCGGCTTGTCGCTGCTGTCGGACGCCTTGAACGTCTGCTTCTCATCCCAGACGGCCTGCCAGCGGGCATCGGCCTCAAGCGGGTTGAAGCGCCTTTGCATGTCGAGTCCTCAAAATGCTTTGGGACCGGGGTTGCGCGCGGCAGCCCGGTCCCGTCCTGAAAGAAAAAGAGAAGGAAGGGTGGATCAGCCCGCAATCGCCATGCGGCGCAGGTCGCGCGCCTTGGTGAGGATGATTTCCTCCAGCTTCTGCGTGGTCGCCGCTTCCACCGGGGCGTTGACCCACTGGCCGCCCTGATTGACCTGACGGCTGCCCGCCACGCGCAGCGCGTCGGCCCGCAGGTCCTGATCCAGGATCGACACGGTCAGCTTCATCCGCTCATTGGGGCTGTTCGGATTGATATACCAGTCGGTGACAATGACGCCGCCATTGGAATCGGTCTGCACCATCGGCATGAAGGACAGCGTGTCCAGGCTGGCGCGCCACAAATAGCTGTTGACGCCGATCGTGGTGATCTTCGACGCGGCGAGATCGGCCTTGGGACGCTCCTTCGACCCGCCGCCGCAGGCGGTGAGCGGCAGAAGCGCAGCCAGCATCAAACCGGCGGAAACAGGAAGGGAAAAGCGGCGGACCATCAGTATGTCCTATATATAAATGACCAGAAACGCCTCGCTTCTATAGTCGACCCGCGCCATTGGGCAAGGGGGACCGCCGCTCTTGTCATCGCGTGCGCCGATGAAACATTGTGTGTTCTGTGCAACAGGCCGGACAAAAAGCGGACCGCGCTCTAGCTTTCCGCCGGTTTTCATGTGTAATGGCCGTCAAATGTAGCTCGGGGGTTAGAGAGTCGCGATCATGCGCGTGAAAAGGGGATATCTGGCATTGGCGGGCGCGGCGGTTGCCGTGGCTGGCTTCATGCTGTCTCCTGCCATTGGCGCGGCGACCGATCTTGTCCGGCTGCGGACGGAAATGCCGGTGTCGCTGGGCGCGCTGGGCAGCATCTCTTCCTTCACGCCGACGACCAAAGATCCCCGACTCGCGGCGGCCTACGCCCGGATCGCGGCGACCGCCAGCCGTCAGAATTTCCGCTTCACGCCCACCAGCGGCTCGCTCAGCGGCCAGCGGTCCGTGACGGTGATGGTGCGCGCGGACAATGATCGCGTGGCCGTCACCCGCACCTTGACGGCGGTGGATATCAAGCCGGTCGCATTCAGCCTGAACGCCACCCACAACTGGCGCAAATTCGCGCTGCCCGATTCGGTCGGGCACAAGGCGCTGGACCCGGTTCCGGTCGAAACCATGGTCGACGCGAAGAATTTCTCGCTCGATCAGGGCAAGAAGGATCGCTTCAGCACGAAGGTGCTGATCGAAAGCCGCCGCGATCCGGCCACCGCCGTCCGCAATCCGAACGCGGACAAGGATTATTCGCTGGATCTGGCCAGTTCCTACTCGCTGACGCGCAACCTGAACGTCACGGCGGGCGTCCGCTACAACAACAGCGTCGCGGGCCGACTGACCCCGATGACCGACGACCGGCAGGACAATCAGGCCGTCTATCTCGGCACCGTCTTCAAATTCTGATCGCCTGAGCTGCTAGTTATGGCCGCCCTCTGAACAGGGTTAATAATGCCTGCCTGAAAGCCAGCTTATGACATTTCTTGGATCAAGTGAGAATCGTGCTCCTGCGAAGGCAAGAGTCAAGTTCTGTCCTCTGATCTGACAGGAGCGCGAGGCGTTTCAAGTCAAGCGAACTCTCAGCCCGGATGGATATTGGTGTCCGCTCTCCATCGTTGGCTGGGCGCTACATAGCTCCACTGCCAAGCTGACGCGCCGATTTGCCAAGAAAGCTGCCCGAGCCAGAATCGGCCAGTTGCAGACACTCGCACCACCCGTTATTCAGCCTTATCTTTCGTTTTGGGCAGTCGTTATGCACCTCCATCTGCGCTGGTCGCTGTCGAAATACGTTGTGCTATCAGCTTCATTATTCGTCACCGTCGCCGCTTACGCCGATGATTGGCGCGAGATACGTCGGACCACAGATATTGTAATCGGACTCGACGCGGGTGGCATTCGCCGGTCTGGATCTATCGTTGAGGCAGCTATGGTAACGGTGCCATAGGACAATCCTCTTGGTCCTTCAATTCCATATTATGACGTCATCGATTTCCGTGTAGACTGCTCCGCCAGCACCGCACAGATTCTAGGCAGCAAATCATATTTTGGTACTCATCAAATTGGATCAATGCCCGGCGACCAGCAGCCTTCGCAATCAAGAGGCGGTAACTTGGACGTTATTTGCGGAGAATATAGGTCACTTCCTGCTGGCGCAGAGACCGCTTTCGACTTCGCGCAAGGCGCATGGCGTGGTCAATGAGGATAGCGCAGACGCCCGTTAGCCACTCCAACCTGACCAACCAACCAATCTAATCCATCAACCCGTCTATCGCCGCCCAACCCGCCGCGCCCAGTGCGCGAAGGCCACGCCTGTGCCGCGCTTTCACGCCCCCCAATGCCATAACGGGAACCCCCGCCCGCCGCGCCAGCATCGCGAATCGGACCCGGCCCAGCGCCCGCCCGTCCGGATGCGAGCGCGTCGGGAACAGCGGCGAAAGGAACAGCATGTCCGCCTTCCCCCGGCCCGCCGCCCTGATCTCCACCGCCCCGTGCGCGGGTGCGCTGTGGAGCATCGGCCTGTTTCCGCGCCTGTGATCCCCGCCATGCCAGCCATCCGCGCCCCATCCCGCCGCCTCCCGCGCATCGCCGCCCAGCATCAGCAGCAGGCGCCGCCGCCGCGCAATCGCCCGGAACCGCGCGAACAAGGCCCGCCGCTCGTCCGGCGCCGTGCGATAATGGCGAAAGACGATGCCGCCCCTGCCCCTGGGCAGCCGCGCCGCCGCCGCAAGCTGGAGCGCCCCATCCACGCGCTCATCCGTCATCAGCCAGATCGTCGGCGGTTTTTTGCGGTGGCGATGTTCCATGACCCTCGCCTATAGCAGCCGCCATGACGACCGCCATCACACAAGCCAGGGACCGCCTTGCCGCCGTGCGCGACACCATGGGCCGCGCCGCCCGCCTCACGGGACGCAGCGCCGACGCCATCACCCTGATCGCCGTGTCCAAGACGCAGGAAACCGACGCCATCCGCCCCTTGATCGAAGCGGGCCAGCGCGTGTTCGGCGAAAACCGCGTGCAGGAAGCGCAGGCCAAATGGCCCGCCCTGCGTCAGGAATATCCCGATATCCGCCTTCACCTCGTGGGCCAGCTTCAATCGAACAAGGCGGCGGACGCGGTGGCCCTGTTCGACGTGATCCATTCGCTCGACCGTCCGTCCTTGCTGACGGCGCTCGCCAAAGCCATGGACGCCGGCGGCCGCCGCGTGCCCTGTTACATCCAGGTCAATATCGGGGCGGAGGAGCAGAAGGGCGGCTGCGCCATCGCCGATGTGCCCGCCCTCATCGCCGCCGCGCGGGAAGCAGACGTCCCTTTGCTGGGCCTGATGTGCGTGCCCCCGGCCGAAGGCGAGCCCGCCCCCTATTTCGCCCTGCTCGCCAAAATGGCGCGGGAGGAAGGGTTGGAGCGACTTTCCATGGGCATGTCGGGCGACTTCGAAACCGCGATCATGCTGGGCGCGAGCGACATTCGCGTGGGCACCGCCCTGTTCGGCGCCCGCGCTTAGAGCGTGATCCGATCCAGTTGAATCGGATCACGCTCCATTTTGTTTGTTTGCCGCATTTCCCGAGTCATCAGCTGTCCCGCCTGACTTGAAAATGCTCTGTCCCTGACGCGAAAAAGCCCGCCGCGCCCCATAGTGCGACGGGCTTTGGATCAGAACGACCCGCGCAGGGTGATCCCATAGGTGCGCGGTTCCGCCAGATAGGCGGAGATAAGCTGGTTCGCCATCACCCCGCCCGATGCGAACTGCCCGGTGGTCGACGTCGCCGGGCTGCTCGACTGGAGCGGGCTGCTGAAGGCCACCTGCGTATATTTCGCGTTGAAGATGTTCTGGCCCCAGAACTCGATCGCCCATTTCTGCTCCGGCCCGCGAAGACCGATGCGGGCGTTCACGACCGAAAAGCCGTCCTGCTCCTTTTCCGGGAACAGGTCGGACCCGGTGTTGAAGTCGCCGGTCATGCGCGCATCGACATAGAACAGCGCCGACAGCCCATTGGAGCCGATCTGCGGCGTCCACGCCGCGCTGGCGGTCGTCACCAGCTCGGGCGCCTGCGAGTTGATCGATCCCGGCAGCAGGAACAGCGCGGGATCGAGCGGCACGCTACCGTCGCCGCTGCCGACCAGACGGTTGGCGAACTTGGCGCGGGCATAGGTCATGCCGCCCGATATGCGGACGTTCCGCACCGGGCTGGCCGTCAATTCCAGTTCCACGCCCTGGCTGACAAGGCCCGGCGACACGTCGCCCTTGTCGCAGGTGCGCGCCGCGCTCAAGTCGCCGTCGCAGCCATTGATGTTCTGGACGATGAAGCTGGTCCCGTTGAAGGTGTTGAGCTGGAAATTCCTGAACTCCTGCCGGAAGGCGGCGATGTTCGCGCTCCATTTGGGCTGGCTGTATTTGAGGCCCACCTCGAACGCGTCGACCTTCTCTGCGGCGAAGCGCAGCGTCGTCACGTCCGCATTGCTGCGCGGCGAAAACACCGCCGGAACCGGATTGAGGCCCGTCGAGCCAAGCTGGAAGCGGTCCAGATTATAGCCGCCCGCCTTATACCCGCGCGAATAGCTGCCATAGAGCAGCAGCGCGTCGAGCGGCTTCCATGACAGCACGGCGGTCCCGGAAAACTCGCCGTCGCTGATCCGGTCATGCAGGTCCAGCGCATTGAGGCCCGTCGACCCGTTGCCCAGGCACCCCAGCGTCAATATGCCGCCCGCCAGCGCGGCCGCGCTGCCCAGTTGCGGATTGGTCGCGATGCCCGGCAGCCCCGATGCCTGCAACGCCGCGCAGGTCGCGTTGTTATTATTGAAATCCGCCGAGAAACGCTTGCTTTCATGCGTGTAGCGCAGCCCCAGCGTCAGATCGAGCTGCGGGGTGATATGCACGATATTATGGGTGAACAGCGCCCAATTCTCGCTCTTCTGATAATAGCGCGAGGCGACGTCGCCCGTCCCTTCCGGGATGGCGGCCAGCGCGCTCAACCCGTTGCCGAGACCGGTGGAGATCGCGCCCGCCTGCGCCGCCGCCACGCCGGGGTCCATGCCCGCATTGATGAAGGCGTTGGTCAGCCCGGCATTGAGCTGCGCCTGCGTGCCTCCGATCAGGGCGGAGGTGGCGAGCGGGTTCGCGCCGCACGCCATGAGCTGCGCTTCCGTCAGGTTGCTGGTCGGCCCGGCCCCCGCCATCAGGCGGCAGGCGGAAAACCGGCCATAATCCGCGCCAAAGCGGATATTGTCCTGCAAGGTCAGCTTTTCATGGGCGTAATAGCCGCCGACCAGCCAGTCCAGCGCATTGCCAAAGGCCGACCCCTGCAACCGCAATTCCTGCGTGAAGGTCTTGAACTGGCGGAACGTGCCCGGATCGCGATAGAGCAGGTCCGCGCCGCTATAATCGTAATCGCCATAATCCTTGGACTTGTAATCGCGATAGGCGGTGATGCTGGTCAGCTTCGCGCCGCCGAAATCATAATTGATCTCGCCCGAAACGCCCCAATCCTTGAGCTTGCTGACATAGTTGCGATCCTCGTTGATCGTCAGCCTGCGGTCATAGGGATCGTCGTGGAACACCGCGCCCTGCCCCTGCATGATGGCGGCGATGCGGTTGAAGTCGTTGGTCCCATATCCACCGCCAGCCAGCGGCACCCGCTCGCGCGTTTCGACATATGCCGCGCCGCAGCAGCTTTCGTCGCGGTTGGTGTAATCGCCGATCAGCCGGATCGAAAGCGCGTCGTTCGGCTCGATCAGCGCCTGCCCGCGCAGGAAATAACGGTCGCGGTCATTGGTGTCGCCCACCTTGTCCCCCGCCGCGTCGACCAGCTTGTAGAAGCCGTCCCGCTTCGACCAGACGCCATCCAGCGCCAGCGCGATGCTGTCGCTCACCGGCCCGGTGATGCGGCCTGCCAGACGCCAGTAATCATAATTGCCGTAAGTCACCTCGGCCTTGCCGCCCAGCGTGAACTCCGGCGCCTTGCTGATGATGTTGATAAGGCCCGCCGATGCGTTGCGGCCGAACAGCGTGCCCTGCGGCCCGCGCAGCACTTCGACGCGCTCGATCTCGCCCAGATCGGTGAGGCCCGCGCCCGTGCGTGAGCGATAGACGCCGTCGATGAACACCGCGACGGAGCTTTCCAGCCCCGGATTGTCGCCCACCGTGCCGATGCCGCGAATACGGGCGGACGCATTGGCTTCCGATCCGGTGGAGGAGATCAGCATGGAGGGCGCAAGCTGGTTGAGCGCGCGGATATCGGTCGCGCCGCTATTCTGCATCGCCTGCGCGGACACCGCCGATACGGCGATGGGGACGTCCGACAATGGGCTGGCGCGCCGCGTCGCCGTGACGATGATGTTGACGCTATCCTGATCCACCGCCGCCTGCGGCGCTGTCTGGTCCTGAGCGTGGGCAAAGGGGATCGCGGCCACCAGCGCGACCACGCCGGCGGATGACAGCCAAAGGCCATATTGTTTCATGATGGTCGGTCCTCTCCTGTCCCGCATGATTTCGTTCATGTCGGGATGATCGCGATTATGCTGCCACAGTCTATCGAAAGCAATAGAGCCCTGCTTTTCCGGGTCTTTCTGGCAGTTCGCTCTGTTGATTCGCATGACATGTTGCTTAACCGCAACGTGGTTAAATTCCTGTTTCCGTAACGTCCGCCTATCCTATCGGAAAGCGGAGCAATCGGTCGGAAAGGGGCACCATGGCGATCGCGCCCGGCCCCAACGCGCGCCTTATTTCGCCATGATGGGCGTCCAGCCCTCCGGTCAGGCTGCCCAACGCGGGAAGAATCAGCTTGTTTTGGGTGCCCACGAAGCAGCGGCGTGACACATGGCGGCCCCGCAGCGACACGCGCAGCTTGGGATGGAAATGGCCCGAAATCTCTGGTCGGCTATCGTCCGCGACCGCTTCGTGGCGCAGGCAGACGCCGTCCACCTCCGCCTCGGTCAGCCTGCGTCCGCCGGGCATGTGCGTCACGTCCGCATCATGATTGCCGGTGATCCACAGCCAGTCCAGCCGCGTCGTCAGCGCCGTCAGACGTTCCCGCGTCCGTTTGTCCAGCCGCGTCGCGCCGTCGGCATCGTGGAAACTGTCCCCCAATGACCAGACCGCCTTCGCGCCGGTCCGCGCCACCAGCTCTTCGATCAGGTCCAGCGTCGCGGCGCTGTCATGCGGTGGCAGGAACTGCCCGAAGCGCGCATACCAGCTCGCCTTCTCGAAATGCAGGTCGGCCACCAGCAGCGCGCCGCGGGCGGGCCAGAACAGCGCCGCCTCCGGCAATGCCAGAAAGTCATGACCTGCGAACGAAAGGGGAACCATGCACCGGCTATGCCCCTTGCCGCCCCGGCTTTCAAGAGCGCGATGAAACCCCTATAGGCGCGCCATGGACGAAACCGCGCCTTATATCATCGCCGCGCTTTACCGCTTCGCGACCTTCCCCGATCCGCAGGGATTGGCGGCGGACCTGCGCGCCCGCGCCGCGGAATTGGGTACCTGCGGCACGCTGATCCTCGCACGGGAGGGGATCAACGGCACCGTGGCGGGCAGCGCGCGGGCCATCGAAGCCCTGGTCGCCCATATCCGCGCCCTGCCCGGCTGCGCCGGCCTCGACGTCAAATATGCGGCGGCGGCGGAGGCTCCTTTCGCCCGCATGAAAGTCAAGGTGAAGGCGGAGATCGTGACGCTGGGCGCGGGCGATCTCGACCCGGCGAACAAGGCTGGCGATTATCTGGACCCTGCCGCATGGAATGCGCTGATCGCCGATCCCGACACGGTCGTCATCGACACCCGCAATGCTTATGAAGTCGCCTGCGGCACGTTCGAGCGCGCCGTCGACCCCGGCACCCGCTCCTTCCGCGACTTCCCCGCCTGGTTCGACGATTTCGCGCAAAAGCTGCGGGATGAAGGGCGTCAGCCAAAGATCGCGATGTTCTGCACGGGCGGCATACGCTGCGAAAAATCGACCGCGCTCGTCAAATCGCGCGGCTTTGAAGAGGTGTATCACCTGCGCGGCGGCATATTGCGCTATCTGGAAGATGTGCCGGAACCCGAAAGCCGCTGGCGGGGCGACTGCTATGTCTTCGACGACCGTGTGGCGGTGGGCCATGGGTTGAAGCCCGGCGCCCACATAGCCTGCCGCGCCTGCGGCCACCCCTATCCCCGCGGCACGGACCATATATGCGAAGGCGCAAGCCCTGCAATGTGACGGTGGAAAGCGGCGTGGCCAGGGTTTTGGGTAGATCGGGGCGTAACGTTAATCCCCCGTCCCTTGAGGGCGGTTTAAAGGCGCGTGACGCGGGCCGAGGTTGCTCAGGCTTGGCAGCTTGCTGCCTGGCCATAGCTGGATGAGGGGGTATGTGCCGCCCGCAGGATAGCGCGGAACATAGCCCTTCCACCGCGCCTGACCATCTTTGGATGGCAAAGCCTTCCACCGCGCGAAGGTAAGGCAAATGCCGCCTTGGGACGGTCTACAGGCCTTCAGCCTCCGGATCGTCATCCCGTTCCCCGCCGCACCCTTTTAGAGTGCCCTCCCCGAACGCGATCTGCACCCGGTCGGACCAGATGGCGTCGCTCATCCCGTCGCTGCACGGCCCCTGGCTGACCGTCATGGTGAAGCTTTCGCCCAGATAGCGAAGGGTGCGCCGGTCATCCTCCCGCTCCACGGCAAAGCGTATCGGCACCTTGTCCGGCCGTTGCAGCGTGGCCACCGACCCGCGCACCGTCACCGCCCAGAAAGGCTCCGTCCCGATGGCACGATATTCCGCCCTTTCCGGGGCTTTTGTTTCCAACACAGGGACCGGCGGCGTTTCACGTGGAACAGTTGGAACAGTTGGAACAGGATTTTCCAAACCCTTTCCCTTCGCCATTTCATTCTGGGTTTCACCGCCATCGACAATCGGCGCCACCACCGCACCCGCGCTGTTATTCGCGGCCGGACTCTCGCCCTTCCCCCCGCATCCCGCGAGCGCCAGCGCCAGCATCAAGGGCAGCGCGCCCCTCACGCCGCGTCCCGCCGGAAGCAATGCGCGGCATGGTCGTTCACCAGCCCCACCGCCTGCATCCACGCATAGACGATGGTCGGCCCGACAAACTTGAAGCCGCGCTTCTTGAGGTCTTTGGAAATCTCCGCCGACAAAGGCGTCTGGGCGTGGACGGTGACGCCATCGCCTCTGATCGACGCGCCGCCGACGAAGGACCAGATATAGTCGGAAAAAGCTTCGCCCCGGTCTCGCATCTCGCAGAAGATTTGCGCGCCCCGAATCGTCGCCTCGATCTTCGCCCGCGCCCGCACGATGCCGGGGTCCGCCATCAGCCGCTCTATATCCGCCGCATCGAAGGCCGCCACCTTGTCCGGGTCGAACTGGGCGAAGGCAGCGCGGAACCCCTCCCGCTTCCGCAGGATGGTGATCCAGGAGAGGCCCGCCTGGAATCCCTCCAGCATCAGCGTTTCCCAGAGCATCCGCGAATCCCGCTCCGGCACACCCCATTCGGCGTCATGATAGGCGCGGTATAGCGGGTTCGTCCCCACCCAGACGCAGCGAGGCCGATCCGCATCGCGCACGGGATCAGACGTCCAGATTGGCGACGTTCAGCGCATTGTCCTGAATGAACTCACGCCGTGGTTCGACTACATCGCCCATCAGCCGGGTGAAAATCTCATCGGCCACGTCCGCCTGTTCGACTTCCACCCGCAGCATGGAGCGGTTGTCTGGGTCCAGCGTTGTTTCCCAAAGCTGCTCGGCATTCATCTCGCCCAGCCCCTTGTAGCGCTGGATCGCCAGCCCCTTGCGCCCGGCGGCCAGAATTGCGTCAAGCAGCTCGCTCGGCCGCGTGACGATGCTCGAACCCTTGGTCGCGGCGGGCAGGTCATCCTCGCCCGCCTCTTCCGCGGCCAGCGCGGCCTTGGCCGTTACCAGACGGCTGGGCGTCAGATAGCTGCCCGCTTCCTCCGCCGCGATGGCGTGCAGCCTGCGCGCCTCGGCCGATCCGATGAAGCCATGTTCGATGACATGATGATCGGTGACGCCGCGCCACAGCCGTTCGAAGTGGAAGCCGCCCTCCTCCGCGATTCGACCGCTCCATTTGCCTTCCTCGTCCTGCGCGCCCATCCACGCGACGCTGCTGGCCAGCCGCGCGGCCTGTTCGGCGTTGGACAGTTCGGGATCGAGCGCGCCATTGAGGCTCAGCGCCTCGATGATCGCGGGATTGTAGCGGCGCGGCACATAGCGCATCACTGCCCGCATTCGCCGCGCATGTTCGATCAGCGAACGCAGATCCTCGCCCGTGCGGGTGCCGCCGCTGGTGTCGAGCGCCATATGCTCGACGCCATTGTCGACCAGATACTGCTCCAACGCGGCTTCGTCCTTGAGATAGACTTCGGACCGCCCCCGCGTCGCCTTGTAGAGCGGCGGCTGAGCGATAAAGAGATGGCCCGCCTCGATGATCTGCGGCATCTGGCGATAGAAGAAGGTCAGCAGCAGCGTGCGGATATGCGCGCCGTCGACGTCGGCGTCCGTCATGATGACGATCTTGTGATAACGCAGCTTTTCCAGGTTAAAGTCGTCGCGGATGCCCGTGCCCATCGCCTGGATCAGCGTGCCGATCTCCTTGGACGACAGCATCCGGTCGAAACGGGCGCGTTCCACGTTCAGGATCTTGCCCTTGAGCGGCAGGATCGCCTGATTGTGCCGGTTGCGGCCTTGCTTGGCCGACCCCCCCGCCGAATCGCCTTCGACCAGGAACAGTTCGGACTTGGCCGGATCGCGCTCCTGACAATCGGCGAGCTTGCCGGGCAGGGAGGCGATGTCCATCACGCCCTTGCGTCGCGTCAGCTCGCGCGCCTTCTTCGCGGCCTCGCGGGCGGCGGCGGCGTCAATCACCTTCTGCACGATCATGCGCCCATGCGCGGGATTTTCCTCCAGCCATTCCGCCATCTTGTCGGCCATCAGGCTTTCGAGCGGCTGGCGCACTTCGGATGAGACTAGCTTGTCCTTGGTCTGGGACGAGAATTTGGGGTCGGGCAGTTTCACCGAAACGATCGCGGTCAAGCCTTCGCGCATATCCTCGCCGGTGAGGGAGACCTTCTCCTTCTTCAGCATCCCCGACTTGTCCGCATAATTATTGAGCGTCCGGGTCAGCGCCGCGCGGAACGCCGCCAGATGGGTGCCGCCGTCACGCTGCGGGATGTTGTTCGTGAAACACAGGACATTTTCATAATAGCTATCGTTCCACTCCAGCGCGACGTCGATGGTCACATCGTCGCGGGTGCCTGCAATGGCGATGGGATCGGGCATCAGCGCGGTCTTGTTGCGGTCCAGATATTTGACGAAGGCCGCGATGCCGCCTTCATAGAACAGCTCGACTTCCTTCTTCTCCTCATGCCGCGCGTCGATCAGGAACAGGCGCACGCCCGAATTGAGGAACGCCAGTTCGCGATAGCGATGCTCCAGCTTCTCGAAATCGAATTCCGTGTGGTTCTTGAACGTGCCGCCGTCTCCGGGAACCTTCTCGATCGAAGGGAGGAAGGTGACGCGCGTTCCCTTCTTGCCTTCGGGCGCAGCGCCGATCACCTTGAGCGGAGCGACTGCGTCGCCATAGGCGAAGCGCATATAATGCTCTTGGCCGTCCCGCCAGATATTGAGGTCCAGATATTCGCTGAGCGCATTCACCACCGACACGCCGACGCCGTGTAAGCCGCCCGATACCTTATAGGCGTTATCGTCGGATGTATTCTCGAACTTTCCGCCGGCATGAAGCTGGGTCATGATGACCTCGGCGGCCGACACGCCCTCTTCCTTGTGGATGCCGGTCGGAATGCCGCGCCCATTATCCTCGACGCTGATCGACCCTTCGGGGTTCAACGTGATGAGGATTCGGTCGCAATGCCCGGCGAGCGCTTCGTCGATCGCATTGTCGCTGACCTCGAACACCATGTGATGCAGGCCGGACCCGTCATCGGTGTCGCCGATGTACATGCCGGGGCGTTTCCGCACCGCATCCAGCCCTTTGAGGACCTTGATACTGTCGGCGCCGTAACTGTTGCTGTTGGGGCTGTTCTGGGTTTCCTCGCTCATACACGAGCATATAGGGAGTCGGGCCGCGAAACTAAAGCGAAACATGCCTTCTTCCGCTTGGCGATGGCACGGTCTATCACGGGATGATGCGAAGCCTGATTTCCCTGTTTCTTCTTCTTTCCGCCTGTTCCGACAGCAGCGACGTGCTGGAGGAATTGCCCAACAGCTCGATAGCGGGCGCGCCGCGGGACAGCGTGCCGGAAACCCGTCTGGAATCCCACCTGACAAGGCCTGTCACCATTGGGGAGGACGGCTCACGCCTCGACGCCTGCGGCGGGTTGGGGCAGGTGGTCCGGGCAGGCGCAAGGGGACTGGCGGTGCGCGCCGCGCCCTTTGACGAAGCGCAGGAAACCGGGCGAATGGCGGAAGGCAGCCGGGCGTTCATCTGCACCCGCAGCCTCGACCAGAAATGGCTGGGCGTGGTCATTCCCCCGGCCGTTCCAGCGCAGACGGCGGAGAATGCCGCCGGTCCGGAGGATTGCGGCGTTTCCTCTCCCGTGGACCGCAAGCAACCCTATGACGGCCCCTGCGAAAGCGGTTGGGTATCGAGCGCGTTCATACGCCTGATCGCTGGTTAGGCCATGCCCGGATGGTCGATCTCCCCTCGACTGCCGGAAGGAAACATCCCAGTGGGCCCGTTTCGCCCGTGATTTTCCAATTACAGTCTTAAATCCCTGCCAATGGCCTTTTACAAAATGGCCATTGTTCGATAATGGCGCGGTCATCATGCAAAATTGGATCCGTTTGCCATGTCCACATCTTTTCTCAGGCCACCTTCCCTGCTCCGCCTTTTGGGCGCATGGCGCGCTGAAAACAGTCCGGAACCAGCCTACCGCCAATTGGCGCAGGCTTTGCGGATGCTGGTGCTGGATGGCCGCGTCGGTCTGGACGTCCGCTTGCCGGGAGAACGCGAACTTGCGGCTGCGCTGGGGTTGAGCCGCACGACGATCGCTGCCGCGTTCGACCGGTTACGGGATGAAGGCTATCTGGAAAGCCGTCAGGGATCGGGCAGCGTGACCCGCCTGCCCGCCGGTCGAATCGCGCCCGTTCTGCCGGATATTGATGCAGCGAACGGAAGCAATCTGCTCAACTGGACGCATGCGGCCCTTCCTGCCGCGCCCGGTGTGGGCCGCGCCATTCAGGCGGCGGTTGAGATGTTGCCCGCCTTTCTGGGCGACCTGGGTTATGATCCCTTGGGCTTGCCGCCGTTGCGGCGCGCCATAGCGGCAGATTTTGAGCGGCGTGGCTGTCCCACCAGCCCGGACCAGATCATCGTCACCAATGGCGCGCAGCAAGGCTTCTCCCTGCTCATACAGTGGCTGGCCGGACCGGGCGACCGGGTGGTGATCGATCACCCGACCTATCATAATGTGATCCAGGCGTTGCAACGCGCGCATGTCGTGCCTGTGCCGGTGGGCCTCCCCATGCAGGGATGGGACATTGACGCGATGGAAGCGGCCTTCCGCCAGACGGCGCCGCGCTTTGCCTATGTGATCGCGGATTTCCACAATCCTACCGGCCGCAGCATGGACCCGGTGACGCGCCGGTCGCTGGTGGAAGTCGCGACCGCCACGCATACCCCGCTCATCATCGACGAGACGATGGTGGCGATGGGTCTGGACTTTACCCCGCCCGCGCCGGTCGCGGTGCACGATCCTTCGGGGCGGCAGGTCATTACTTTAGGTTCGGCAAGCAAGCTTTATTGGGGCGGGCTGCGCGTCGGCTGGATTCGCGCCGATCCGCAGACCATCGCGGCGCTGGGGCGGCTGCGTACGACGATGGATATGGCCAGCCCGGTCGTAGAGCAGCTTGCAGTCGCGCATCTGCTGGATGCGGGAGAAGGACTGGGATCGCGCGCGGCGCTGCTGCGGGACCGGCGCGATCATCTGCTGGCGCTGCTGGAACGGCATCTGCCGCACTGGCGGATCGAATCGCCTGCGGGCGGCCTGTCCTTGTGGGCGGAAATGCCCCGCGCCGAAGCCACGGCGCTCGCGGCGCTGGCTGAAAGCCATGGCGTGCGGATCGCGCCCGGCCCGCGTTTCGGCGTCAGCGGCGCATTCGAACGATTCCTGCGCCTGCCCTTCGCCTTGCCGGAAGAGCAGCTGGCCATTGGCGTTGAACGGCTGGCGCAGGCCGACGCGCGGCTCCATGCGCGGACGCCGGCGGGCGGCGATACGCCGGCCCTGGCCCTGGAAGCGGACCGGTTGATTTAAGGCATGAATAAGGGCCGCGGAGACATGCCGCCGCGGCCCTTATTGCGAGACATAGTGGCAGAAGGTTCAGGCCTTCTTGCTGTCCCGATAGCGTTCGATCGCTTCAAGGATGATGCGGCGGGCATCTTCTGCCCCGCCCCATGTGCCGATCCGCACCCACTTTTCCTTTTCCAGATCCTTATAGTGGGTGAAGAAATGTTCGATCTGCTGCATCACGATGCCGGGCAGGTCGTCTTTCTCACCTACATCGGTATAATAGGGAAAGGTCTTGTCGTCCGGCACGCAAACCAGCTTTTCATCGCCGCCGGCTTCGTCTTCCAGATTGAGCACCGCGATGGGCCGCGCGCGCACGACGCTGCCCGGAATGAAGGGCGAGCGCGCGATGACCAGCGCGTCGAGCGGATCGCCGTCGGGCGACAGCGTGTGCGGCACGAAGCCGTAATTGGCGGGATAGCGCATCGGCGTATGCAGGATACGATCCACGAACAATGCGCCCGATGCCTTGTCGAACTCATATTTGACGGGCTCGCCGCCGACCGGAACCTCGATGATGACGTTCAGGCTGTTGGGCGGATCGTCGCCGACCGGGATCAGTTCGATATTCATGATGTGGCCTTTGTTTCGCGTGGGTTTGCGGGTGATTATGTTTTCGGTTTGAGCAGCCGGTCGAGGCTGCCTTCACCCTCTCCTGTCTTTTCGAGGCGCGGATAGCGCAGGCCTCCTGAATATGCGAGAGACAAAGTGCGGTAATATTTGTCCTGCTTGACGATGATCTGGATCGGCGTTCTGGCGTCGGTAGCGTTCTTGATCGCCATCTTGAAGACATCGGCTGAATATTCATTGCCGTTCACCGCAACAATGGTGGAACCGACCGCAAGGCCAGCCTTGAAAGCGGTGCTGTCCCAGACCACGGACGCGATTTCCCCGCTGTTCTTGACTGTGAGGCCGAGGCCGAAGCTCTGGTCCACGACCTTCTGTGCGCTCTCGACGGCCTTGGTGATGCTGCCCGGCGTGTCGCCATAGGCAAGGCGATAGCCACCCAGCGTAAAGCCGCCCTTGGGCGTTTCCCGCGTCGTGCCATCCACATGTTTCTGGAAGAAGCCCGCCCAGTCATAGGGCGCGACATCGTTCAGCGTTTTGATGACATCGCCCCGATTATAGACGACCTGTCCCCAATCGCCCGGATTGATGCCGAAGAAGGCTCGGGCGAAATCATCCAGACCTTTCTTGCCCTTCGTCTGCTGGCGGAGGATCGCATCGGCTTCCAGCCAGATCATCAGGCCTTCATTATAATAGTCCTCGGACCGCTGCCAGCTCGCCCAGCCTTTCGGACGGCGCGCGGAAATGACGGGGTCGAGCGTCGTGTCCTCCATCGGCCGCCATTCTCGGCCCTTTGCCGTGTCGAGTTTCGCCGCGATCTGGGCATAAGCATCCAGCGTCTCCTGCTTGGAGAACAGGCCCGACCGCGCGCCCAGCACATAGCCCCAGAACTGCGTCTGCCCTTCATAGACCCACAGCAGATTGTCCTGCATCGGGGTACGGAAATCGGGCGTCCACAGCAGGTCCGGGCGGCGGAACTTGCCGTCCCAGCTATGGGTGAATTCGTGCGGTAACAGGTTGCGGTCCAGCAGCGCCTCGCCCGAATCCCAATTCTTGAAATAGCCCGGCTCGACCTGATTCTCCGATGAGCGGTGATGTTCGAGGCCAATGCCGCCCATCTCGTCGGTGATGGCGAGCAGGAAATCATAATGATCGAAATGCATGCTGCCGAACAGCGCCTTGGCTTCTGCCACCAGCTTCTTGTGCTTGGCGATCTGCTCCGGCTTATAGTCCAGTTCGTCCGCATCGTCGGCGACGATGTTCAGCGTCACATCGCTACCAAGGTCCACGGCCTTAAAATGGCTTCCCGCAAAAACCGGCGAATCCTGCAAGGCTTCATAGTCGATCACGTCATAGGCGACGCTGTTGCCGCTCCGCCGTCCGCGCAGAGCGGTCGCGGCCTGCCATCCGGCGGGATAGGCGACGGTTGCCTGCACCGGGATCTGGCGGGTGAAATAACCGGCGGGATAAAGCGACACCGCTTCCCACTGGATGTTGAGCATCTTGGGCGTCACCACGACGCGGCCCTGATTGGGGGCGGTGGCGGACAGGAACTGGAACTGGGCGGCGACCTCTTTCGCGCCCGGCGGCACGTCGATCTGAAAGGCGTAGACATCCAGCGGATCGCGCTTCCACGCCAGCGGCCTGCCATTGGCGGTGAAGGTAAGGCCAGTGAGTTTTTCGATCTGCCCGCGCGGCGCGTGATTGCCCGGCAACCATTGCGGCATCAGCAGGGTCATCGGACCGCTGGCCGCGACGGGAATCGTTTCCTTGACGCGGAAAATGCGCTGCACCGTATCGGTCGCGTCCACCTCCAGCCGGATCGTGCCACCGGGATAGGGCACATCCTTCGGCGCGGGCGTGGCGTCGTTGACGGGCAGGGCCATTGGTTTGGAACGGATCGCTTCCTGCGCCTGGAGCGGACTGGCGGCGGCGGTGGAAAGGCAAAGGGCGGCAGCAAGGCTGCGGATCATGGACGTCTCCGAAAAGGACTGGCCGGTCGGCCTGATGGCGTCAGCATGGCGGCGCGAAGCGGCCTCGTCCACCCTGCAACGGCCTGACGACATTATGCGATAAAAAAGCGCGTTTCCTTGCAGCTTGTTTGCGGTTAAGGGCCCGTGCCATGGCGAAAATAGAAACGCCGCGCCCGGTGCGCGGCACGCAGGACATGCTGGGCGGCACCCCCGAAGCGTTCCAGGAGCGTTTCGCGCATGTGGTCGCGACCTTTGATCGGGTGCGCCGGCTCTATGGCTTTGAGCGCGTGGAAGTCCCTGTGTTCGAAGCAACGGTGGTGTTCGCCCGCTCGCTGGGCGAGAGCACGGACGTGGTGTCAAAGGAAATGTATACGTTCGAGGACCGGGGCGGCGACAGCATCACTCTGCGCCCGGAATTCACGGCGGGTATCTCGCGCGCCTATATTACCGAAGGCTGGCAGCAATATGCGCCGCTGAAGGTCGCGACGCACGGCCCATTGTTCCGTTACGAACGCCCGCAAAAGGGCCGGTTCCGCCAATTTCACCAACTCGATGCCGAAATCATCGGCGCGGGGGAGCCGGGCGCGGACGTGGAGCTGCTGGTCTTCGCCGATCAGTTGCTGCGGGAACTGGGCGTATCCGAAGGCGTGACGCTCACTCTCAATACGCTGGGCGATGCGGACAGCCGCGAGGCTTGGCGCGCCGCGCTGATCGCGCATTTCGAGGCGCACCGCGAACAGCTTTCGGAGGACAGCCTCGACCGCCTCCATCGCAATCCGCTGCGTATCCTCGACAGCAAGGACCCGCGCGATCGCCCCGTGGCGGACAGCGCGCCGGACATTGATGCTTATCTCACCGACGAAGCGCGCGGCTTCTTCGAGAAAGTGACGAGCGGCCTCGACGCGGCGGGCGTGGCGTGGGAACGCAATCCCCGGCTGGTGCGCGGGCTGGATTATTACCGGCACACCGCGTTCGAGTTCATCACCGATAGGCTGGGCGCGCAGGGCACGGTGCTGGGTGGCGGGCGCTATGACGGGTTGATCGAAAATCTGGGCGGTCCCGCCACGCCGGCGGTCGGCTGGGCGGCAGGGATCGAGCGGCTCGCGATGCTGGTCGAGCTGCCGGAGATCGCCCGCATCGACGTGGCCGTCATCCCGATGGGTGAGGCGGCGGAAGCCAAGGCGACAGGCATCATCGCCGACTTGCGCCGCGCCGGCGTCGCCTGCGATATGGGTTATCGTGGCAATATGAAGAAGCGGATGCAGCGCGCCAATGCGAGTGGGGCGGCCTGGGCGGTGATCCTGGGCGACGATGAACTGGCGCGCGGCGAAGCATCCGTCCGCAATCTGGGCACAGGTGAACAGCAGGCGGTGGCGCTGGATACGCTCGTGGGCAAGCTGACGGCGCTCTGATGCACATCTCCGCCGAACGCATCGCGCAGATCGAAGCGCGCAGGGACGAAGTGCAAGCGTCGATGACGCGCGCCGACCTGCCTCCTGACGAGTTTGTGCGGCTCTCCAAGGAATATGCCGAGATCGAGCCGGTAGCGAGGGCCGCGCATGAAGTGCGGCGGTTGCGGCAGGAACTCCTCGCGCTGGAGCAGATGGCGGGCGGCGAGGGGGCGGAGGTCGACCCCGCCATGCGTGAAATGGCGCAGGAAGAGATGCAGCATATCAAGGCGCAGTTGCCCGCCGCCGAGCGTGCCCTCGCGCTGCAACTTCTGCCCCGCGATTCGGCCGACGCGCGCCCGGCCATGCTGGAAATCCGCGCCGGCACCGGCGGCGATGAGGCAGCGCTGTTCGCGGGCGACCTGTTCCGCATGTATCAGCGCTATGCCGATTCGCAGGGCTGGAAGATGGAGATGATGTCCGCCAATGCCGCGGAAGTTGGCGGCTTCAAGGAAGTCGTCGCCAGCATCACCGGCATCGGCGTCTTTGCCAAGCTGAAGTTCGAAAGCGGCGTCCATCGCGTCCAGCGCGTGCCTGTTACCGAAAGCGGGGGCCGCATCCATACCTCCGCCGCGACCGTCGCGGTCCTCCCCGAGCCGGAGGAGGTGGACGTCCAGATCGCCGACGGCGACCTCAAGATCGACATCTACCGTGCTTCGGGCGCTGGCGGTCAGCATGTCAATACGACCGATTCCGCCGTCCGCATCACCCATTTGCCGAGCGGCCTTGTCGTGACGCAGCAGGATGAGCGATCCCAGCACAAGAACAAGGCGAAGGCGATGCAGGTGTTGCGCGCCCGTCTTTACGAACTGGAGCGCGACCGCGCCCAGAGCGAACAGGCCGGCGCGCGCAAGGCGATGGTCGGATCGGGCGATCGTTCCGAACGCATCCGCACCTATAATTTCCCGCAGGGCCGCGTCACCGACCACCGCATCAACCTGACCCTCCACCGCCTGCCGGAGATATTGGAAGGGCCGGGCCTGTCCGAAGTCATCGACGCGCTGGTGGCGGAGGATGAAGCCGCGCGCCTTGCCCAGCTGGATGGTGTGGGCTGATCGTGGCGCCGATCGCCGAAAAGCTCCGCGCTGCGGCGGCTTTGCTCGGCGCGCGGAGCGACACGCCCCGTCTCGACGTGGAGCTGCTGCTCGCACATGCGTTGGGCCTGACGCGGGGCGATCTGCTCCTGCGTCAGCGCGACCTTGCCGTTCCCGCTGCGTTTGACCGGCTGATCGAACGCCGCCTCGCCGGGGAGCCGGTTGCTTATATCACGGGCGTTCGCGACTTCTGGACCATCAGCCTGCGGGTGACGCCGGACGTTCTGATCCCGCGGCCCGACAGCGAAACGCTGATCGAGGCGGCGATTGAGCATTTTGGGAACTATGCGCCTGCCGATGTGCTCGACCTAGGCACGGGGTCGGGCGCCTTGTTGCTCGCCGCGCTGGATCAATGGCCGATGGCGCGCGGTCTGGGCATCGACATATCGTCCGGCGCGCTGGCCGTGGCGAAAGAGAATGCCGCTCGCCTCGGTCTGTCCGGGCGAGCGGCCTTCCGCATCGGCGATTGGGCGGAAGGCGTTCGGGAAACATTCGACCTCATCCTCGTCAATCCGCCCTATATAGCCAGGAGCGTAGCCTTGTCGGACGATGTGTTGCACGAGCCGGAAGGCGCATTGTTCGCCGGGGCTGAGGGATTGGACGACTATCGCCGCATCGCCCCTCAACTGCCTCATTTGCTGAGGCCCCACGGCATGGCGGCGATTGAGATCGGATATGACCAGCGGGAGAGCGTTTCAGCGCTCTTTTCCGCCGCGGGATTGCTTGTCGAGGTTCGGCGCGATCTTGCCGGACATGATCGGTGCCTTGTGGTTCGCAAGCCGGTTCTCCGTTGATGGCAGGAATTGCGGGGACGCAAGCGAAAATCACTTGGTTTATGGGATCAAAGACACTACATGGACCTGAGGGACGGCTCTGTCTTAAGGGTTTGGCCGCTAGGCCGCTGATGGAAATGGCCGTCTTCCCGCTTCTTAAAGTCACGATGGCGCGGCATGCCGATGCCTCTGGCAGCTAAGGGCAAGGGTCCATGCGGATCTCTGTCCGGCGGAGCTATACGGCCTGATAAGCGGGCCGAGCTGGGGAATGGCGACTGAACAGTGTCTTCAGTAAATTTTATCATAGTGAACGCAAGGACCAGGTCTTGATCAACAACAGGCAGGCCGGTCGCCGCAATCGCGGCCGGAACAACGGGCGTCCCAACAATGGCAACCGGGGCGGCGGCGACAACGGGAACCGGATCGACAGTCGCGCGCGGGGAAACGCGGCACAACTTCTTGAAAAATATAAGAATATGGCGCGTGATGCCCAGATGGCGGGCGATCGGGTGAACGCTGAATATTATCTTCAGTTCGCCGATCATTATTTCCGCGTCCTCGCCGACAATCGCGCCCGGCAGGAAGAGCAGCAACAGCGCTTCCGCCGCTATGATGAGAATTTCGACGATGATGGCGAAGATGTCGATGCGGGCGACGAGGGCGAAGGCGCGCATGTCGAGCAGCCGAATGAGCGCGCTGACCAGCCCCATCACCGCCGCCGGGATGGCCGGGATGAACGGCGCGACGACCGTGAAGGACGTGAGCGGCGTGACCGGAACGTCCGGGAACGTCCGGCCGCTGCCGAAACGCCCGAGCAGCCGCTGCCCGCGCAGGATGTTTCGCCGGCCGGCGTGACCGCGCCGGAACCTCAGCCTGAAACCGAAGCGCCACGCCCCCGCCGGGGTCGTCCACGCAAGGCGGATGCAGCCAAGGCGGCGGAGGAAAAGGCCGAGGGGCTGGATATTGCTGTGCTGCCCCCGTCGATCGCGCGGGCCGACAATGATAGCGAGGCACCGGAAGACGAAGCGCCCCGCAAGCGCACCCGTCGCCCTCGTGCGGCGACCCAGGCGGCGGAGTAATCGCCGCCTCGCGCTTCGATCGCGACCATCGAAACCAAAAGAAAAGGGGATGGCGGATTTCCGGTCATCCCCTTTTTTTGTGCGCTTTGCATATCGGCCGTAATGAGGCAGAACGGATCAGCCGCCGGGGAGGGAGCCGATCCTGATGCACACCGTTCGTCTGTTTTCCACCTTGTTGTTCGCTTTGCCTGTCGCCGCCTTCGCGCAGCCTTCCTCTTCCGATCCGACGGGTGCTTCGGCGCAGGGCGATGTATCCGTCACCATCTATAACGATAATCTCGCGCTTATTCAGGACGTGCGGCAGATCGCCATTCCATCGGGCGTCAGCAAGATCGAGTTTCCCGACGTGTCCGCGCAGATTCGCCCAGAAACCCTCTCCTTTGCGGCGGACGGCGCCTCGATCGTCGAGCAGAATTTCGATTTCGATCTGCTGTCCCCGGCCAAGCTGATGGAAAAGGCGGTGGGCAAGACCGTCACCATTGTCCGCACCAATCCCGCGACCGGCGCAGAGGTGCGGGAACAGGCCAAGGTGCTGGGTGTCAATGGCGGCACGGTGCTCCAGATCGGGAGCCGGATAGAGGTGCTGCGCGACGATGGTTTGCCGGTGCGCGTCATTTTCGACCGTGTTCCCGCCAATCTGCGGGCGCGTCCGACCCTTTCCGTGACGGTGGACAGCGCGCGGGCCGGAACGCGTCCGGCCGCGATCCGCTATCTGACCCCTGGTCTGGGCTGGAGTGCGGATTATGTCGCGCTGTTCGATGCCAAGGCAGGCCGGATCGACGTGCAGGGCTGGATCACGCTTACTAATAATTCGGGTACGGCCTATGACAATGCCCGGACGCTGCTGGTGGCGGGCAGCGTCAATCAGGGTGGGTCGGCGCGCTATACGCCCGTGCGCCGGACCAATATCCGCGCCGCCGGAACCGAAACGGCCGCGCGCGAGCAGCTGGGTGATTTCTATCTCTATCCGCTGGCCGCCCGCACGACGATTGCGGAGCGGCAGACCAAGCAGGTCAGCTTTCTGGATGTGCAGGCCGTTCCAGCCGAGGCGGGCTATGCCTATGACAATGCATGGCTGAGCAGTTCCGACGAACCGCAGAGCGCGCGCAGCGTCGTCACCTTTTCCACCTCGCGCACCGGCGGGCTGGGCGATGCGCTGCCTGCGGGGACGGTCCGCTTTTACATGAAGGATGCATCGGGCGCGCCGCAATTCATTGGTGAAAACAGCGTGGACCATACGCCGATGGGGAGCGAACTCGCGCTGTCCACCGGCGGTGCCTTTGATGTGAAGGTGAAGCCGGTGGTGGAACAGCGCGAGCGTTTGTCGCCGGCCAAATGGCGGTCGCACATGCGCTATGACCTGACCAATGCCAAGGCCGATCCGGTCACGGTCGAACTCACCCAGTCCGGCCTCGATTTCATTTATGATGACACCCGGATCGTCAATGAAAGCCAGCCGTCTCGCCGGGTCAACAGCAATGCGGCGCGCTGGACGGTGACGGTTCCCGCCAATGGGACGGCGACCGTTACGGCTGTCTTCGAAACCCGCTATTGACCAGCTTCGTGCGGCGCTGGCTCTTTCCGTTGCTTGCCCTGTTTCCGGCATCGGTCGGAGCGCATACCGTTGTGACATCGACCCTGGCCGAATCGGCATCGGTGACCGTCTATCGCAATCCCGATCGCGGCGAAGGCGCAATCGATCCCCGATTTCCGGAAGGCTTCGCTCTTATAAGCGAGAAAAGGCGAATCACGCTTCCGGCAGGCGAATCGACGATCCGGTTCGAAGGCGTGGCTGATGGGATGATCGCGGTCAGTGCCGTCGTCACGGGGCTACCGGGCGGTGTCGTCCAGAAAAACCGTGACGCGAAACTGCTTTCGCCCGCGGCGTTGGTCGACGGCACGCTGGGGCGCACCGTCCACCTGCGCCGCACCGATCCGGCGACGGGCAAGGTGACGGAGCAGGACGCCATCATCCGGTCCGCCTCCAGTGAAGCGCTGGTGCTGGAAACGCAGCAGGGCGTGGAGGGGCTGCGCTGCTCCGGCCTGCCGGAAACCGTCACCTATGATTCGCTGCCGCCCGATTTGTCGATTCGTCCTACATTGTCGGTAACGACCAACAGTCCGGCTGCGGCCGAGACGGAGGTGACGCTGACATACCTTGCCACCGGCTTCGACTGGGCGGCGAACTATGTGGCGCGGATCAGGCCCGATGGACGGTCGATGGACCTGTTCGCATGGCTGACCGTGGCCAATGGCAACCAGACGGCTTTTCCGCAGGCCAGCCTGCTTGCCGTGGCCGGGCGCCTGAACCGGACGTCGGATTATGATGCGCTAGTGGAAGACGCGCCGTCTCCCCGGCTGATGCTGCGATGCTGGCGCTTTGAAGGCTATGCTGCTGCCCCCGGCTGGATGGGCGGCGCGCCGCAACCTGCCCCGCCTCCGATGGCCGCCCCGGCCATGATGGCTGCGCGGATGGCGGAGGATATCGTCGTAACGTCGCAGCGTGTCGCCCGGCAGGAAGAGCTGGGCGACCTCAAACTTTATCGCGTGCCGATGGCTGTCGACATCAATCCCAACGCGCAAAAGCAGGTCGCGCTGCTGCACAGGGATAGCATCGCTTTTGAATCCTATTATGCCGCGCAGCTGCTGGCCTCGGACGAAAGCCCGCAGCCACGCCCCCTCCACCGCATGATACGGTTCGACAACAGGGAAGATCGGGGGGCGGGCGTGCCTTTGCCGTCGGGCGGCATCGCCATTTTCGCGCCGCGCGGCGATGAATCGCTGCTGCTGGCGGATTCGCAGATGCGCGACTATGCCAAAGGCGAAACGATCCGTGTCGAAGCGGGAGAAACCACGCAACAGACCATTGTGCAGGAGAGGTGGGGCAAGGGGATGCGCCTGACCCTGGCCAATGCGGCTTCTTCCCCCGCGACGGCGGAAATCGAGATCGCCGATGCTGAAGGGGCCAGACTGGTTTCTCCATCGCGTCGACTTGCCCGGCGCGACGGGCGATGGTTATGGAAAGCCGTTATTCCCGCCAACGGGGCCGCTTCACTGGAATATCGGGTTCGCGAATAGAAGAAGTGCTGGCGTCTAACCTGTCGGCAAGGGGCGCGGGCGATGATGCTCATCCAGCGCCACGAAAGTGAAGAGTCCGCTGGTAAGATCGACCTTGCGCTGGTCCTTGCCGCGTGTCGCCGCCACATCGATGCGGATGCCGATGGACGTGCGGCCCCGCCGTTCCTCATAAGCATAGAGCGACACTATATCGCCCAGCAGGATGGGGGAGATGAACTTCATGCTTTCGATCGCCACGGTCGCCACTGGCCCCTGCGCGATTCGCCCCGCGACGATGCCGCCCGCAATATCCATCTGACTGAGCACCCATCCGCCGAAGATATGGCCGTTGCTGTTGATGTCGATGATGTGCGGAACGACCCGCAGCACTACTTCGCGTTCGGGATCAGTCATCAAGGGGAAATTCGTCCTTCATCCGGTCCATCACCTGTTCGTCATGCCCCGTCCCGCTGGACAGGAAGACCAGCGCCATAAGGCCCGTGCCCAGCATGAAGGTCAACCATACGCCGATAATCGTGGCTATCACCATATGGACCGGCATGGGACCGGTCCATATGGTGAGAAAGGCGAGCGCCAGGACCACGCAAAGCGCGCCGCCCAGGGCCATCCACGCCATGACCCGGCGAAACCGGGACCATGCCGTGGCCGCTATATGCGGATCATCCAGAGCTTCCTTGCGTCTCATCCCTTTTCTTTGGGGAGTGAAAGTGGGATCATCAAGATGTGACGCACAATCTATTGAAAAGGAGGAGGGGTCATGACGGTCGCTGCGATTCTGCAATATAAGGGACGCGATGTCGTTCAGGTGCAGTCGGGAGAGAGCGTTCTTGCCGCGGTGAAGCTGATCGCCGAGCGCCGGATCGGCTGCGTTCCGGTGGTTGACGAAGGAAAGGTGGTCGGCATCTTTTCCGAACGCGATCTCCTTTATCATGTGGCGCAGCATGGCCCATCCGCGCTGGAGCGCACGGTGGGGGAGATAATGACGGCGCCGGCCATCACGATCGATATGGATACGCCGATCATCCACGGCCTGTCGTTGATGACCAAGCGGCGCATTCGCCATTTGCCGGTGCTGGTCGACGGATCGCTGGTGGGAATCGTGTCGATCGGCGATCTCGTCAAATATCGGATCGACCGGATCGAATCGGAAGCGGCCGCGCTGCGGGACTATATCCAGACGGCCTGATTCGCGATTTCAGGCGGGCGCCTGCACCGGGGGCGTTCGCCTGACGATCAGGCCGACCAATTCCATCAGCGTTCCGCGCGCGCAGAGCATCAAGGCCGCCAGAAAAGCCAATGCGCCCGATGG